>NZ_JBBOSA010000003.1:0-2042 GCF_038004885.1 Sporosarcina sp. FSL K6-6792 | reverse complement strand
TCAAATATTCAAAAACCGAGCTGTGTGCATGTTCAATATGAATGCGCATATACCTCTTCGCTTCATAAAGAACTCCATCTTTCGGGTATACTATCCCCTTTTCAACTGCATTTCCACACAGCAAACAAACATATTGATTCTCAACTTCGATGTACCCTTGTTTAAGCTCATCCTGAGATGCGCTCCAAAACATTTCCGCGTCCTTCATTAAACAAACACTTCCCTATAAAGTTTATAATATAATAAACATAATATTGATTTGTTTGTATCATGTCAATGTTTTTTCTGTTTTTTTATTACTCCAGCAAATTATGGCCATCTTAGTCAGAGGGCTTCATAACATAAAGCTGACAAGGGATTCCACCTTCCATTTTACGGTTCCCATGGCACTAAGCCGATATGGTATCCTGAATAATAAGCCGAATTTCCCCAATAATATGCTTTATAAACGTGAATAAGCTTTAGAGGAGGATATCTTATTGAAAGAGGAAAACGAGGCGATTCCACCGATCCATAACACCGATTTACACAAGGCATTACAACATGTATCCGAACAATTCAAGGTCTCACTGCCAGAATTACGCGATACGATTGAATCACTTATACAAAAACAATCGATGCAGCTGAGTGAAGCGGATGAAAAAAGTTCACCCATCGAAGAATTGAATACGGCAATAATCAAAAACCGTGAAATCATTAAAAAAAATCTCCAAACCTTAAATAGAATTTGATAACGAAAAAAAGACATCCAAGTATGGATGCCTCAGCTGTAGACAAAATTCGATGTAAGTCGATTTTACCTACAGTTTTTTAGCTTGTACAAATTGAACGTTGCCCCAGGCACTCGCTTTCCGCGGGCAGTCCGCCCTCGGCGCACTTGCGCCTGTGGGGTCTCCCTTGGACTCGCTATTCCCGCAGGAGTCTCGCACACCCGCCCAATCAACTATGTTTAAAAATTCAGATAGAACTCTTTTGATCTGACCCAATAAAGTTAGACATATAATTTAAGCAGCTTCTAAGACCTGAGTTCGGTATTCTATCGGACTCAGGTCTTTTAATTTTACCTTCATTCGTTTGTGGTTATAGTAATGAATATAATCATCTAATTCCTTTTCAAAGTGCTCCATACTTTCAAACTCTTGGAGATAAAGCAATTCAGACTTTAACAAGCCAAAAAAGTTTTCCATGACTGCGTTATCTAAACAATTTCCCTTACGGGACATGCTTTGTATAATGCGGGAATCTTTTAAGGTTTTTTGATACTTCTTCATTTGATAATGCCACCCTTGATCCGAATGGAGGATGACCGTATCTTCTGGTTTTAGGTGTTTAATCGCCTCATCTAACATATCTCCAACAAGTTTATAAACAGGCCGTTTCATCACTTTGTAGGCAATAATTTCACCATTACATAAATCAAGGATAGGGGATAAGTAACGTTTCTCCCCAAATAAATGAAATTCCGTTACGTCTGTTACCCATTTTTGATTCATTTTCTCGGCTTGAAAATCACGTTGTAAAATATGGGGGGCAATTCGACCAACACGCCCCTTATATGAACGATACTTTTTCATACGGACTAAACATTTTACGCCCATTTCATTCATGAGGCGGTTGATGGTCTTTGGATTGTGAGAAAACCCATATTTTTTTAACTCTTTTGTGATACGACGATAACCGTAACGTCCTTTATGTTCATGATAGATAGACTGAATAGTGGCTTTTACCTTCGAATACTTATCTTCTCGATTCAAGCGTTTTTCCCAATAATAGTACGTGCTACGTGGAATATCAGCGACTTTAATTAAGGCCACAACCTCATAAATGGACTTTAGTTCATAAATTACTTGCGCTTTGATTTTGGTTGTAATTTTTCCTGCATTTGAACTAAAGTATTTAACTTTTTTAAATACGCATTCTCCATTTCCAGTTGTTTAATTCGTTCTTCAAGCTCTTTAACCGAACCTTCAATTTGTTTGGATGGATTGATATCTTTTTTCATGGATGGTCTCCCCTTTTTCTTAGAAATTAGGGCATCTAAT
>NZ_JBBOSA010000002.1:0-2464 GCF_038004885.1 Sporosarcina sp. FSL K6-6792 | reverse complement strand
TTTCTTAAAAATATATCTAACAAATAATCCTGCTAAAACAAACACCCAAAATCCAATCTCACAGAAAATAATTAACCAACCAATCAAGTCAACACCCCTTTATTTAATACAACTGTATTAAATATCCACTTCATTATAACAAAAATTTCCAAAATAATTGTGAATTCTTAATGAACTAACCTCCCCCGTTAGTTGCATAAGAAACTCCTATGGCGGCGCTCCTCGCCGCCACCATCTACTACGAAAATCTAAACTCAAAATAGAGTCTAACCCATTAACCCCTTGACAATAATGGAAAATAACAATACAACCAGGCTGAACTTTTTTTGGTGGATCTTAAGGAAGATACCCTGTATAAGAAACTGGTTGTGACAGTATGGAAGAACCATTTAGTGTACTACTAGTACGTATACAAAAATTTTTGTAACAAATCTCCTGTCATATGTATTGTTAATTTTTTTTGAGGTGATTTCTCCTATGGAAGCAATGATTGAACGGTGTGCTGGCCTAGATGTACACCAAGAAACAGTAGTAGCCTGTGTATTATTTGGTCCATTAGATAAAAAGCCAAAGACCTCTATTGAAACTTTTTCAACTACAACAACGGGACTCTTGGCTTTAAGTGATTGGCTCGCTACCCTGCAGGTATCCGATGTTGTGATGGAAAGTACCGGAGTCTACTGGAAACCAATATGGAATATACTCGAAGGTTCTTTTCACCTTGTTCTTGCCAATGCCAGACATGTCAAAAATGTTCCAGGGCGTAAAACTGATGTGAAAGATGCCGAATGGCTTGCCAAGCTTCTAAGATGCGGACTTATTGAAAACAATTTTGTCCCACCAGAGGATATTCGTGATTTACGAGATCTTACTCGTTATCGAAAAAAATTGATTCATCATCGCACATCAGAGCAGAATCGCATTCACAAAATCCTTCAAGATGCTAATATCAAGCTAACATCCGTTCTATCAGACATTTTTGGTTTATCGGGACGTCGTATCCTTGAAGCGATTCTAAATGGTGAAAAAATAGAGACCGATGGTCTTCGAAAAATGGTGGATTGGCGAACAAAAGCAAGTATAACTGACATTGCAAGTGCAATTAATGGTCGTATTCGCCGTCATCATCGTGATATGTTGCGTTACCATTGGGATCATATGGGTTATTTAGAACAAACCATAGAAGAATTGGAAAAACAAATCGATCAACTCCTGTCCCCCTATCGTAAGGAAGTAGAATTATTGGATGGTATACCTGGTGTGAACAAAGCTGCCGCAGCCACTTTTATTGCGGAGATGGGTGTTGATATGTCCGTATTTAAGTCAGCTAAACATCTTGCCTCTTGGGCTGGTGTGAGTCCTGGAAATTACGAAAGTGCTGGTAAAAAAAAACGAGTAAAACCACACAAGGAAATAAAGCTTTAAAAACAATGGCCGTAGAATGTGTATTAGCAACATCAAGGCAAAATAATAGAATTGCTTCACATCGAAAAAGGATTACTAAACGACAGGGGAAAATGAAGGGACGAATCGCTTCTGCCCATTTACTATTAACGATTACTTACAACATCTTAAAAACAGGAGAACCTTATCATGAACTAGGCTCAAATTACCTTGAAGAAAAACAAAATAACAAAGAATTAAAAATGATCGAATACCTAAAAAAGAAAGGCTATACAATCGCTCCATCTGAACAACAAACTGCATAACCAGTTAAATAACGACATAGTACATTTACCCCCATCAAAAAAATGAGAATATGGAGGGTTTATTTTAGCATGGCTTTTTACTATTGTGTTTTCATACAAAAAAGCTGCCTTAAAGACAGCTCCGTTCTTCAGCTAACGCATCCGTTAGCTCATTAAGAAAAGCGATTCTGGAATATTAAAAAAGAGGCCATCCTTTTGGACAGCCCCCTTTCCGCTATTATAAAATTTCTAGTAGCGCTCGATATCATTATATTGGTTACTTCGGAATGTTACCATCCATAATTCAGAGAAGGCATCTCCAAAATGAATTGGCTTTCAATCTTTGAAAACTATGAGAATACTGCAATTTTACGTGCGATAGATTCTGTTAAACGAGATGCTACTTTTGGAACAGCCCATTTAATAATTGGTGTTAACACCGCACCAGATAATCCGCCTGCATGGATTTCCACCGTACAAGTCATTATTGTTTTACCATTAACATCTTCTGCAGTAAAGTGACCGCTTCCTGTAAAATTATCTGATAAACCTTTTAGTTCAAACTTAATATTTGAAGGTTCATTCCATTCGGTAATATCTACCTGAGCTTGGATTGTTTTCTTTATACCTTTCACACTACCTTCAAATGTCCAAATAGATTGCTTGTCATTTATGATTTCATGTTCTTTATAGGCTGGTACTGTCGTTGCCCATTTTTCGAGATCACTGACATAATCCCAAACTGCCTGTACATCTGCTGGAACTACTACAGTATG
>NZ_JBBOSA010000001.1:3127500-4645392 GCF_038004885.1 Sporosarcina sp. FSL K6-6792 | reverse complement strand
CTTGCCCTTTAAGGGAGTCTTCCAGCGCAACGAGTCCTTCGACTGCGGTCTCGATTGCTTTCATTTCATTTTCCAAACGATTTAGCATGGTATTATTCCGCCGCAAGCCATCGTGGAATGGGCTGATATTTACTACTTTCATAGCGCCATCGGTATATATGAAAAAGGAACCTATCAAATACATAAATCTGTATCTTGACTTTGATAGGTTCCAAGGAGTTTTTATTGTTGAATTTCTTATGAAGTTTAGTAAAGCCTACATCATTTTATATGGAAATTTTTGTAGTTACATCCAGTTCATTTTTCCATATTTACACTATCCTTGTAATTACATGGACTACAATCACCGGAAAAAACATGATTGTTATAAAGTTTCACAATTGAATGATTGACAGGTACCTGATGCTGATTAACCACATTTCAGGTGAAGTCATGTCGACAAATCTCCTTTGATAGTTTGTTTCATATTCTCTAGTTCTTTGTTGGTCGCCGGCTTTCTACGTGTGTCTCCATATTCCTCTTCATTTTTTTGTATTCTGGACAACAATTTTTACCACAAAACTAAAACCTCCTACTAGATTATTTGCCTGGAGGATAAATATCACCTATAGCTAAATTCATAAGTTTGCTAACCTTCATAGAATTTAGGTTAAAACATGTAAGTATTTTAACCATAAAAACCTATGTAAATAAAAGACCTTGAAAGGTACTTAGCCTATCCAGGTTAACATTAACATATTCTTTTTTTCAAATACTTCCCTACTTTATAAGCCTACTCCTCAATTAAATCTATATAATATTCATTATCGTTGGGAAATTTCTTGAAGAAATCCTCTAGCGACTCGGCTATTTGAATATCAAAATAAAATACCGGATTATTTACTATTTGCAAATCTAATGATATATATACACCTTCGTTTACTTCAAAGAAAATAAGTTTATCTTCATCATCATAAAGTTCATCGAGATCTGGGTCAAATTCAAAAATACCTTCTCTTAGTCTAAAATCTGCTGCAGTCCCTGGTCCAAGTATCCTATTTATCGCATTTGTACTTTGACCTTTAATAAAACCATAACCAACTTCTAAATATAATTGTTTTAAATCATTTGGGAAACTGATACCCATCCTATGCTCAGCTTTTAAAATATCATCTTCAGGTACCTTATAGGTTTTATTTTCTAAATCATTTATAAGTTCGAATTCCGCCATATATTTACCTCCTTGGGAATAGTTTTCCTGATGGTGCTCCTTTTCCATGTCTGGGGTCGATTTCCGTACCTTCAAGATTGGCCTGATCACTGTTCTCTACTTCCACTAAAAACGTAGAGGTTTGTTGATCGACGGCTGTTTTCAATCCACTTTTCAGTGTAATTGTCGCCCACTGTTTAGACACAAAATGGACGCAGGTGAGCCCTTCCTTGAAGAGTCTTCCGATATCTTCAAGCCATGTCTCCATGATGGAAAGGTCATTCTCTATCGTTATCAAAGCCCTCGTCTGGTTCGCATCAAAGTAAGCGCCAAATACTCCCCACCTTCTAACCTCTTTAGTGTTATGTGATAATCACATTAACATCAATGGTTAGGAGGTTTTTTCATGACAAGAGACGAACGGCGAGCCATGTGGCAGGTGCGGATTGACACATTTAAAGCGAGTGGTGAGTCCAGCGTCACGGCCTGGTGTGCTACAAATGATATCAGTGTCCAAAGTATATGCATGGCTTAAAAAAGAAGGGCATAAAACAGATACAGTAAGCACAGCTCATTTGATTAGGGGTTTCCGCTTTTTGAGCGAGTGTATCAAATGAAATCCACTCACAAGGGGATGTTGGCTGTGAAGTTCAATACCTTCTTTGCCGTCCGAATAAAGAGGTAAATATACTTTTCGACACGATTAAAGAAAATACCTTTAGGGTTGGGGAAGGCTGCGAAATGTGAGTTCAATATGAAAAAATCTTGACTGAGCGGTTAATATTCGTTCAATCAAGATTTTTTAATTATTGTTCGTTATCGTTTTCATTCTCTTTTTCTTCAATTGATTGTAAATACTTCCTTAAGAATTCTTGGTCGTCTTCATCCTCAGGTATACGCCCTAGGTACTTATACTTCCAAATAATTCGCCTTTCATAATCATCTGCTTCCGATAAATCCTCGTAGTCATAGTCAATCTTTAATTTACCTTCACCGTTAAAAATAAATGTGAGATTTGTCCAAGGTTCCTGGTTATTATTTTTAAATTCATACCAAAGTTTTTCTAAACCTTCTAGTAGTTTATACCACAAATCATCATAGACCTCTTCCCCTATATCAAAAAGCTGCGAGATATTATGGCTATGAATTGGAGAATCGTCGTTTTCTGGATAATAATAGAAGTATGCTTTACGTACATCTTCGTTTATTTCACCATATACAAATACTTTTGACCACTCTTCTGGGATCGTTTCGACCACTGTTTGAGCAATATCTTGGTAAATACGACTCAACTTATTTTCATCCATCATTATTTACCTCCTGGTTTATTTTTCAAGTCTGCAAACTCCCAGTCTTTATTCCCAATCTTATACCCTATTTTAAAACTATGAAGCCAACTTTATTCCTCCTCTGATGGATACCACGGATGCACAGACTCTACTGTTTTATCATGTGCCATATTTCTACCCACTTTACCTCCCCTGTATATACGTTTTTCCCCATGCAAAAACACCATCGACAAATGTACTTTTAAAAAATGTGACATTTATCAATGGTGTTTTATGTCACCTCAGTAATTCAGCATAGTCCAAGCATTATCCTTCCAAACCAACATTTTTTCTGTTTATATCAAGCACATCTGAAATACCAAACTCATCGAATTTCCCCATTAAAAAGTCATGCCCATTGTGTAATGCGATCTCTCTTTCTTCTTCATAAATAGGGAGTAACGTATAAAAATTAATTATTCTATTTTCCGTATCTAAAATACTACCCATATCTTCAGATTCACTTACCAAAATACATGATAACGCTGTAGTGGCTGCAAATGGCATTGGCGGTTCCCCATTTGGAAGAATAACCCCTTCACCTAACCAACCATCATATTTATGCGGAATGTGCGCAACCATTCTCAGCCACTTCAAAGGCCAATAATGATCTTTGTTCTTCATTTCCTCTTTACTGATTGGCGAATTTGCAGGTAATTTCAGGACTAATTCGGCGTACTTAAATTCCTCACTGCCTTCTGAATCATCCATTGCAACATCACTCATCCCAGTTGTCACAAGAGTTATAAAATCATGTTCTTTCGATGGCAGTATCACTTGAACATTAACCGCTACCTTACTGCCAGGGATGATTTCACTGATTGTGTGATCAATAGGGCCAAACTGTTCAGTTATATAATCTAAAATCTCCGTTGTTTCATATTGCCTAGTATCCTTATATTCTTCTTTTTTATCGGGATCCAATAAATCAGCAATTACCTTTTGCCCACGTTCATGCGCAAATGCTAATGCACCCATATTTTTCATAGATTCTCCTGTGTACTTCACATGAATATCAATTCCATTTTCAATCAGAAGTTTTACAATATCTATATGTCCACCCAGAATTGCAGAAAATAAAGGATTCCTTTCTGGTTCGCTCACATCCAATTCAGCCCCACAGGACAATAAATATCTCACAATTTCAATGTGTCCATCTGAAGCCGCTTCATTAATTGCTCCACCACCAAGTATAGCACCGCGCCTATTTATGTCAGCACCTAACTCTATAAGTTTCTTGACTATTTCAAGCTTTCCATGTGTGGCTGCTACATGAAGAAAAGTTCCAAATGTTGTCACCAAATTCAAGAGTTCCATATCTGAACCAATTAACTCGACTACTCGTTCGACATTATTTTGCTTGATAGCTGTACGTATTTCTTTAGCTAGTTGTATAATTTCCATATTCCCACTATCTCCTTTGAGCGGCTATACGACCTAATCGTTCAAGTATTTGAACGATATCATCCCGGTCACCGCCACTATTTTCCACTTCTTTAATCTTATCTACAACATTTCGAAGTGCCGTAATATCATGTTGACCTTTTATATTTGGTGCCCAAGTCAAATTTTCAAGGCCGTAAATTGGGTCTATATCATATTCTCTTAATATTTCTTGTCCTTCCTTAACAAGCTCTTGTTGAGCTTTTCCATTACCTCTCTTAAATAGAATGTGATGTGCGTGGTGATTCTTCATTTCTTCTGGTGGATCATCTTTGTGTTTTTTCAAGAATTTACCGAAGTCGAAGTTATCGATGTTAACATCTTTGTCAGCATCGATAGTATCAATAGTTTCTCCATTATTACTCGATGCACCTTTACCCGTACCCTTACCCTTACCAGTAACATTTTCAACTTTCTTAGGACTTATCCACTTCACAATTGAAGATTTTCTAACAAGTCTAATACCCGCGTTACCCGCTTTTATCGCTGGCCCAAAAGGGGTAATCGAGGCCATGGAAAATCCCTTGGCCATGTAGGAACTATCGGGATCCGTGATTGTTTTTAAGTCATCCAGGATTAAGAAGTTAGCTACTCCCAACCCGGCTTTATCAATGAGGCTCAGTTCTTTGGGTCCGTAATCCTTTGAAACACGAACGAGTCCTTGGTTCATCATGATGTATTCGCCCGTATTCGGATCGATTGCGTAGTCATTCACAGGATTACCCACATGTTGTTCTTTTTCCATTGCGGCATAGAGTGCTTTCATCTGCTCATCTTCAGAAGTATTTGCCCCTACTAGATTGCCAGGTTCATCACCGGATCCTTGTCCCCCATTTACGCCGTCCATCCCGGCAGTTCGTTGTGCTAAATCTGTCTGAAGTGTATTTTTCGATGATAATGCTGCCCATTTATCCATCGGAAAGTCGATGGCCGTCACACCGTCAGTGAACAATCCTTCGATATCAGAAATCCATGTTTCCATCGTCTTCAGGTCATTCTCTATCGCTATTAAAGCCCTCGTCTGGTTCGCATCAAATTCATACAAATCGGCAATCGTATGATCCCGTTTCCTCCGCGCATCCCGAACCCCCTCCTGCACATCACTATCATTCAGATGTGGAAGGGCAACGATATCGGCGACCTGATTCATAATGTCGTTCGCTTCGTCGGTGAGACTGCTTGTCAGTTGTGAAATTTCTGTAAGTCCGGCTTCAACTTCTCCTTCAAGGAATGTTTCACGGATGAACCCGTTCATATCTGGCTCCAATGCATCGAGTGCGGAATCCATTTGGGTGAGGACATTTACGTAATTGCTTTTGAATGTCATGAAAAACTGTAAGAACGGCAGGTGGCACTCCGCATAAAATGCACGGATTGCATCTCCTCCTTGTCCTTTCAATGAGTCTTCCAGCGAAACGAGTCCTTCGACAGCGGTCTCGATTGATTTCATTTCATTTTCCAAACGATTCAGCATGGTATTATTCCGCCGCAAGCCATTGTGGAATGGGCTAATATTTACTACTTTCATAGCTCCATCGGTATATATGAAAATGAACCTATCAAATATATAAATCTGTATCTTCTCTTTGATAGGTTCCAAGGCATTTTATATTGTTGAATTTCTGATGAAGATCAGTAAAGTCTACACCATTTTCTATGAAAAGCTTTGTAAGTACATCCAGTTCATTTTTTTCATAATTACACTATCAGAAGTTATCTCGTTTAGAACTTGTCTACCGATTCGTTAAACAAATGATGCAGGCAGTAAATAAAGTAAATCGAATTGTTTCGGCGCTCAAGAGGGGATTCAAAAATCGACGATATTCCCGTCCGTATTAGTGCGCTTAAAAATCTGGATTCACTCATAAATACTAGCCTACAACTTCAAGCAGTCACAAAATATGAGGACAAGACAGCCTAACAGGCATGTTAAAGGCTGCTCCTCTCGCAGTTTCCATTAAATATTAAGTTTTTAAACTCCGCCTTTTTGGGATTGAATAATCTTACTCTTCCAAACTATTTCTTCATCGTCCTTAAGAACCTAGCAAAATAGTAAATGAAAAGTAATCACATTTTAATTATTTTTTAGTATATCACTTATAGAGGTTTCCCTATCTCCTTTTAAATCATAAAAGCCTAGATGAATCCCCTCTTCGTATAACCAACACAAATCAGTTCCATAATGAGCATCAAAAACCTCTAAGATTACGGGAGAGATTCTATAAATAGATTCAGCATTTAATACTATAAAATTATCTGCATTACTAATATAATTATCATCATCGATCGTAGAATATAGATTCCATCCATTTAATTGCGGGATAGGGCTTTTTTCTCGAAAAGAGTATCTAATTGGTAAACCTGAATTAATGTTTTTAGAAACTATAAATCCACCGTAATCACTATTTTTAATTTCCATTTTTAAACTCCTTTATAATTTCTACAACATCATTTAAGCGCCTAAGCATTTTCAATGGATAGTTTCAGTTACAATTTAATTAGCGGACTTTTTCAGTGTCCACGATTTCTCCAAAGGGTGTTTCTAGCGCTCTTCAATTAGATTCAACTCTTATTTTTCTATCCAACTTAGTGTACCCTATCCATACACCCTATTCTTGTTGTTTACCGTCAATCCAAGATAAAGAAGGTTTGTCAGTTATCGTTAAATTTCTGATAAAAATCAGTAAAGTCTACATTATTTTCTATGAAAAGCTTTGTAAGTACACCCAGTTCTTTATAGTGGTGCATTCGACACTAGGTATCCCCTCAACAAAAAACCTTGAAAGGGACTTGGCTATCAAGGTTTTAAAATCACATTATATATTAGGAATATCAACTAATTCACCTGGTGATTTACTAATAAGCAAATCTGGTATATTCGGGTTACTTTTTCTAATCCTATATATCTGAATTTTTGTTAATTCAGGTTCAAATGATATATTCCGTGTCTTAAAACCCATTTTTAATAGTTTATTATAAAGATTTAATAAAAAATCCTTCCACTCTTCTAATGCTGAATTTGAAACTCCCTCTGGATTTTCTAACATTTGAAATCCATCTGCGTAATGAAATATTAGTAATCCTGTTCCTAAATCACAATACTCATTTTCAATGAGTGCTTTTGGAACATCAAACCCACTATTCCAGTTATAATTTGCTGTAAAAAAATGGATCATTAGTGAATTGTCTACATTGCTTAATTGACTGATTAAATTATTTTTATCCGTATTATAAAGCAGTTCTTCCAGAAAAACTAATTTCTGTGTTGCCCATCAATTAAGTCTATTTTCCATACTTATAAGTGTTTTCTTACTCATAATTTGTAGTAGTAATAAAGTCAAAAGCATTAGTTGAAGTAATTTCATTGTTATACTCAAAGTTATATATCAGAATTACTGCATTATATGATTTTTTTAAGTCTATACTTTTCTTAAATTGTGGGATGATAATTTCTTCATACGAACACCCAGCTAATAATGTGAAAATATCATTACTACTATTCTTATAGACCGCTTTTTCTATAGTATCCTCATCTGTTTCATCCATATCAATATTAAAATCCATAAAAAATTTGGAAGGTACAGACTCGCCATCCTCATCATACGTTAAATCTACATACTCTCCTATAGAGTCCTCATCTTTAATATTACCTAACCAAAAAGAAACCCATCCTTGTTTTTCCATTATAGTATCCTCCTACTTTAATTTAAGACCTTCCGGTAAAGATGAAACCCCACCCTCTAGTCTATAATTAGCCCAATTATTAAGTCGTCTTACAAATGTATTATAGTTGCTAGAAGTATCTAGGCTTACTGGATAGGTTACACTTAGTTGGACAATCAAATTAAGGGCTAGTAGAATAATACACAAGAAGTGAGGAGATCTACTATGTCCGTAAAAAGAAGATCATTTTCTACAGATTTCAAAAAACAAGTGGTTGCCCTATATGAAAATGGGAAAAGCCGACAAGATATTGTCAAAGAATATGAATTAACCGCATCTGCTCTTGATAGGTGGATTACACAATTCAGGCAGTCAGGTTCTTTCTTAGAGAAAGATAATCAATCTCCAGAGGAACAGGAATTGATTGCCTTACGGAAGAGAAATAAGCAACTAGAAATGGAAGTAGATATTTTAAAGCAAGCAGCGCTGATCATTGGACGAAAATAGATGTGATTCAACAAAACCGTCACACCTATTCGGTATCAGCAATGTGTAAAGTCCTGAAAATTGCGCGTAGCACCTTCTATTATGACACTGAAGTATCCGCTCAAAAAGAACAAGTAAAGCAGGAAGAAGAACGCGTATTAAAAGAAAAGATCGCTAAGGTTTTCAATGAAAACCGACACGTTTATGGTACTCGGAAACTAAAAATAGAACTAGATAAAGAGACAGAAGGCCTTACAATCTCGAGACGCCGAATTGGAAGATTGATGAGCGAACTTGGACTTCAATCAAAATACGCCAAACCTTCCTATAAACCAATGGCAACAAGACCAAATGAAGAATCCGTTCGAAACGTATTAAATCGAGAATTTGAAGTGGACAAAGAGATGTCCGTGTTAGTAAGCGACTTAACATACGTAAAAGTAGGATATCGCTGGAGTTACGTTTGTTTCTTAATCGATCTATACAATCGTGAAATTGTCGGATGGAGCGTCGGAGCACAAAAAGACGCTACTCTAGTTCAGCGTGCCTTCGATTCTGTAAAATACCCATTGGGAAACGTGAACTTATTTCATACAGATCGCGGTTCTGAATTTAAAAACGTTGGTATCGATGAATTATTAAGTGGATACAAAATTAAAAGATCACTTAGCCATAAAGGGAATCCTTATGATAATGCGGTGGCAGAGGCAACATTTAAGATTCTAAAAACAGAATTGATCAACGGAGCACACTATCAAACCCTAACCAGCTGTCCCTTGAGCTTTTCGATTATGTCAATTGGTATAATAATATCCGTTCGCACAGTAAATTAGGCTACCTAAGTCCGGTTGCTTATAAAAAAATAGCCCTTAATAATATCGTTTGATTTAGTGTTGACATACCATACCCTTAAATTAGGTATTGTATCTGAATCAGGTACCTTAATTTAAGGATACTGCTTTAAGAGTGAGCTACATTGTTCATAGGTCTTTTAATGAACTGCTGAAAGCTATAGAGTAGCTTATAGTTTGTGAAAACTTGCAACTTCATTTAATCTATCCAATCCAACACCACTAACCACTAGTCTGCTCCTCTTTCGTGACGAATGAAATAGACCATGCCTTCATAATCGCTTCAAGAATTTAGTAAAAGGTACCTCTAGTTCACGCACAGTAGATTTAATAGTCACCGTTCTTCCCCCTTGGTATTATTAAATTGAGGTGTGACCATTGTCTTCAACTCCTTCTTTTAGTGAATTTGAGGATTCGTAGTTCAAAGATTGGCACTACTCCTATAACCTAAAAATAATGGTTTTCTAATTTACAACTATTTAACATTAAGAAAACCTTATTTTCATGCAACTTCTTTAATCCATTTCCCGAAAATATCTGACGGCATTAAATCTTTGGAATTTGAGTATTGAATATCATAACTATACTTTCCATTCAGAGAATTCTTTTCGACATTATAAGATAGTTTCATTTCAGTGGGCATCTCTCTATTAAACTCTTTAAATTTATCATGTATTTGTTCCAAGTCTTCTCTTCCAATCTTCATGAGGGTCTTTTGTCGTTCAATAGAAGTATCATAAACATATCCGGCGGAAAATTCATTTAACATATGCTTATGAACAATACTCCCATTAACTTTATAAAATACATTAAAATAATATGTTTCTGGTTCGTAGGAGCAGTAAATATATATCTCCTCTGCCTTTCCATTTACATATTCCAAGCAAATAGAAACCATATCACCTTGTAGTTCTGAAAAATAATCTTCAAATACTTTCATTTTATAAAAACACCTCTATCTCTAGTTTTTTATTGTAATAGCATCATATACACCGTCAATAGTGTCAATGCCCTGTCATAATTCCCTCTCCCATATAAAATGTAATCTCACCTATTTATCGTACTGTTCTAACAAACCGAGTATTAAAATATAATACCCTGAAAGTACAACCATCAGCCTTTATTTTTAAATAAACGGTTCTTTTCTTTCCACTGCAAATATACTTTATCTTTATTCATCTACATATATGCTTATATATGTTTATTTTCAACACCATAACTTTTATTATTTTGTTTACAATTCAATATATAAAGTTGAAACTGAACGTTTTAATACTCTACTCTATCTTAATTATCACCTGAAATCCTATCATCTAGCTTTTCTCTGTCTTCAGCAATTTGTTCATATGAACTAATAAGGTTACTAATATAATCAATTTGAACCTCTCTATCATCTTGAAACAAATGTATTGTAGCCCCCTTACTTATTACAGCTTCCATTGTTTTCTTAAAATCTTTTAATTCATCCGTATCAATATAATCACATTCTAGTACTACTTGTAACCGTCAAGGTCAAAACGACAGTTTCTGCTCGTTTGAAATGAACACTTTCGCTTAAAATATATGCTGCCTATTTTTCATTCGATAGCTATCACTATTCATGTGAATCACTTCGACACGATGTAACAGCCGATCTAGAATGGCTGTCATAATCCCTTGATCCCCCATTAACTCCGTCCATTGTTCTGGGCTCTTATTCGACGTTAGAATAATCGAACTTCGTTCGTATAGATAATTGATGAGCTGGAAGAATAGATTTGCCTCACGCTGATCCATTGCCATGTACATTAAATCATCAATAATCACTAAATCAGATGTTTGAAGTCGTTTCATTTGAACCTGCGATTTATGCGCAAATTCTTGGGTTTTCAGAAGCTGAATTAATTCTCCCATTGTCACAAAGTACACTTGGAACCCTTTATGAATAGCCTCTAAGCCTAACCCTATCGCTAGAAATGTTTTGCCAACACCAGGTGGGCCTAATAAGATTAAGTTGTATTGCTGCTCTAACCAGCTGAACTCTTGTAACTGTGTCAGTTGACGAGATGTAAGAGCTGTTTGCTCCTCTACTTGAAATTCTTGTAACGTTTTAATGTAGGGGAAGCGCGCCCATTTAATACGAATCCTATACTTTTTTCCTCGCGTTTGCCTAGCTCAAATGATGTGATAGCTTCCAAAAATTCTAAGTAAGTCCATGATTCTTTTTCAGCTTCGCGAAGGAGCTGCGGGAGCTCCTCTGCCGTTTCTGACAGCCGTAGCTGACGAAAATGATTCTGTAAGTCTTTCACCGTTTTATTCATGAGACAATCCCTCCTAGAATTCGTGTATACGTTTCTAAGGGGCGTGTTTCTACTTGAATATTCGTTGGAGTCATTGAAACATTCTGTTGCTCATGGAGTAGGGCTGATTCCTCTAGATTCGATTGCTTCAAGTAACGCACTACGTCTCTAAAGTCATTCGCACTATATAATTTTTCACGCATACACTTTTGAAGTGCTGAATCAATCCATTCGGGTTCTTCTTTAATCACCTTTTGTAGAATTATTAATTGATCTCTACGATAACGCACGTATTTCATACAAATTTCGTCCACATACATCAATGCGTCTTCTTGTTCTTCAAAATATGAAATGACGGTTTTCTTTAACTCTTCAATTCCTTTAGAACGGTCTCGGGTATGATTACGATTTTGAATAAGCTTTCCTTTTTCGCTACTAATTTGATGTTCGGCCAGCACTTCACCGTTTGACTGCTTACGAATAACCAACGTATCTTGTTGCTCACCTTGTATGTCTAAAACAACCTGATTCTCTGGTGATACTCCATAAGTTCCTAATGGAACTGAGTAACGGTTGGACGCAAAGCGAATCGTATTGTCCTTGCCTACATTTCTTGTTATAATATATGCATGTGTACTTTCATTTGAAAGTAGTGAAGAGACTGGTTCTAAGTGTTGCTTTTCGACGAGAAACACTTCGACTGGGCTCTTTTTTGTTGTGTTATGCACATTTTTATTTCCTGTGCGTTCCAACCACTGGAGCGCACGTTCATTCCAGTCCTCAATATCTTTAAAAACACGGCTGTCTGCGAAATTTCCCTTTATGTATTTCACTACATTTTCAATCATTCCTTTTGATTCAGGATCGGCTTTTCGACATAAATGAACACGGAACTTTTGATCTTTTACATACGCTTGGAATTCTGCTGTTAACACGATATCCCCAGCGTTTTCGCTGACTGATAGTAAGTGATCTTGGTCATACACAATTTCTTCCGTACGACCACCCAAAAAGCGAAAGGCATTTTCATGACAACGAATGGCATCCTTCGTAGTGAAAGGTCGGTCTTGCCACTCCATGTACTTATACCGCGAATGTGCTAAAACAAAGGCAATGAAGTATAATTTCACTTCTTTTTTCGTCGTCGTTTTCTGTCTTGTTTCTCCCCAATCCACCTGTATCTGTTTGCCCATCGGCTGTTCAGGAACGGCCTCATATTGCCTAACAATCGCTTTTTTCTCAATTTGATAAATCTCACGGATCTCTTTTACATAGGTACGAACTGTGCTTTCTCCGATTACCAAATCAGGATAGCGCTCGATTAACCAATCTTGAATTTGTGCTGCACTTAAATGTGGGTATTCTTCTAGCCATGCGACAACCCAATCCTTGTAGGGATCCAATTTCTTAGGTTTCTTCAAAGGATTCCCCAAATATTCTTGTGCTTCCTCAAATGACATATTCAAATACTTATAAACAGTTCCACGCGTTACTTTCAAATGTTTTGCAATCTGTGCAATCTTCATTTTCCGTTTGTATAGTTGCTGAATTTCGATGTATAACACTAACTTTTCCTCCAAGTCCTTACCTCCAGTAAACTAATAATCCTAGCTTACTAGATGGCATGATTGTTGGCGAAAGTGTTCAAGGCATTCGAGCGAAAACTGTCTCTTTTAGTATAGCGGTTACACTACTTTACTATCCTCTATATTTTCTTTAATATCTTGAATACTCGCCCTATTATTCTGTCTGATAATAGGTACATACTTTAATTTATTGGAATCATTATCAATTTTCAATTTCATTTTTACCATAAATTTTACCTCCCTAAAAGCCTTTAATTGGTATTATAGGCTCACCCGGGTTACTATTCCACCAATTCCCACCATGCCATCCCTTTAAATGTTCATTAAAAGTTGCTGGATAGATTATTTCTCCTTTATCAGCAAGATGTGGATATTTCGAAGCACTATAACTATGATGCCCTGCAGTTGGTTTACCAGCAAGAATAAGCCTACATCATTTTCTATGAAAATCTTTGTAAGTACATCCAGTTTAATCTTTTTATAATTACACGTGTCCGTTATATACCTTCTTAGACGTTCGAATAAAGAGGTAAATATACTTTTCGATACGGGGGAGGAAAATACCTTTTAGGGTTGGGTAGGGCCGCGAAATGTGAGTTCAATATAAAAATATCTTGACTGAGTGGTTAATATTCGTTCTATCAAGATTTATTAATTATTGTTCGTTATCGTTTTCATTCTCTTTTTCTTCAATTGATTGTAAATACTACCTTAAGAATTCTTGGTCATCTTCATCCTCAGGTAAACGCCCTAGGTACTTATACTTCCAAAAAATTCGCCTTTCATAATCATCTGCTTCCTATAAATCCTCGTAGTCATATTCAATCTATAATTTACCTTCACTAAAAGTAAATGTGAGATTGTCCAAGGTTCTTGGACATTATTTTTAAATTCACACCAAAGTTTTTCTAAAACGGGGCAATCAACGGCAGGTGACACTCCGCATAAAATGCGCGGCATGTCTACCCTGCCAAGTCGTGGCCGAAAGTTATGGTTCTAAACATTTGTGTTCATTCGTGCCCTTTAGACAATAAATCAGCTACTAATCTCATAATACGAATGATTTAAGACAAAGGAAAATCGCCACAGCAAATTATTTTCACTGTGGCGTTTTATATATAATTAATTGTCGGCAATCTGTATATAAAAAGCATTCATACTAATACCAGAGACTCATATACATCTTTAATTCAAGTTATTCGAAGATCTAAGATTCAGTGTAGGAGAATAAAGTTTTCAAACTACCAATTCCCTGTAATGCTAGTTATTAACTCCAACTATTATCTTTACTTATTTCCTCGAACCATTCCATTGCAACATCATCCGCTGTCTTAACAGGGTCATCAGAATAAACTAGTTCGTATTTATATTCTGCTTTCAGGCTATTTTCTTCTATATTATATATTAATTTCATTTCTGTTGGTATTTCCCTATTATATTCCTTGCATAAATTTATTACACTTTTAATATCCATATTCAAAATTTTAACAACACCACTCTGCCTTTGAACAGATACATCATAGTTATTTTCTCCACTAGATAACATATCATTTAATTTGTGACGTTCTACTACCTTACCATTAATATTATAAAAATAATCACTTGATACAATTCCTTCTTCAAAAGAACAATAAATATATATTTTTTCAGCCCTTTCTTCTACATACTCTAAACAAATTGATACCATATCTGTTTGTATCTCACTAAAATAGTCTTCAAATACTTTACTCATCAATTCTTGGTTCTTCTGATTTTTACCCATGCCGTCCCTTGGTCTCCTCCCATTTTAATCTCCACTTTCTACTACATGGATATTATATTCTCTTAATTGTGTATTAATCCCTTCGATAAATTTTAAACAATTCTCAGTGGCTTCATATTTAAATCTTACATTAATAACGTAATATTCAAATGCTATATTTGGATAGATATCTGAATACTGATTTGATTCAACAAATCCTAAATACGCATTAACTTTATCTTGTAAAAGTGCTAAATGCCCTAATTCATCATCCCAATCCAAATGGTCTGCAAGCATCAACATCAAGCCATTCCCGTCCTTGCTTATACCCGTAGCATCTATTTTATCAGTTTCTATTATAGACATATTATTCTCCTCTCTAATCCGGTCTAATAATCTCAACTTTAGTAGGAGGCATAGGAGTACCACCTTTAAATATTCCTTTTCCTACTACACTTCCCCCACCACTTTGTAATTCTGGAAATCCTTTTGTTTGATTTTTTGTTAATGGTGCAGTTACTGATGATTTATACTCTTGAATCACTATATTACCGGTAGATTTATTCGTTCCAATTGCATCAACTCTAATTTTTGTGCCTTGATTTGTTTTTTAGTTACTTGTTCTACTACATTATCTGCAATTTTCTCAAACTTTGGTAATTCTGCCTGTTCAAAAGCTCTTCCTTTCGATCGATTCTGAGCTAATATTTCAGCCTTATTACCACTCTCAACCACTTTCCCGGTATCCTTAGGCTTCTCCTCTACTGTTGATGTCTTCTTACCAGAAATATCTCCTTTATATTTGACAGATTTATTTCCCGTGATAAGGGGGAGCGCCATTTTTTTGAAGCCTTTTTGGACGATTGCCCTCGGATGGATATAATCCACAACTGCTAGCTTCGTACCTTCAAAATAGTTGTTGAGCTCACGTACACCACCGTCATCGAATTCTTCTTCCGCTTCTTTAACCACTTCGTATTGAATCGGCTTTCTCGTCCCAAAATTCTTGCACAAAAAAAGCATTTGTTGCCTAATTGCAATCAAATGCTTAATAATTAGCTATATAAAATAAATCATTAATATTCTATCTTTAAACCAATGAGTCTGTTAAATTTCGTGATTTATCGGCTTATTCTCTGTAACACTTTTTCATTCTTTTTCATCCATCTTTTGCTTTAAATATTTCGCGATTTTTATTTGTCCTCTTTCAATGGCAAAGGCATAAGCATTCATATCTTTCATACTTTCACCAGAGTATTTTATAGTGATATCTATATTATTCTCAACTAACAATTCAACAATCTCAAAATTAGCACCATATATTGCAGCAAACAGGGGATTTCTATCTGGTTCACTAGTATCAATCTCAACATTATGGTTAATGAGATATTCAACAATATTTAAATAACCTTTTGTAGCCGCTCTTTCCAGAGCATTTGTAGAAAAAGTTCCACCCTGTGCATTAATATCTATCCCGGCATTAATAAGAAATTCTATTATTTCTAAATGCCCATGAGCTGCTGCTACATGTAACCATGTACCAAAAGGTGTCATCCATTTTAACATTTCTGGTTCTTTCTCAAGTAAGTCTCTTAATATATCCAATTGGCCATTTTTGATGGCACCTCTAATGTCTTTTGCAATTTTAGTCTTATCCATTTTAGTTTCTCCTTTAATTCTTATCATCTAGAAGCAGCTTGTTTTCCCAGGTCTTCTAGTATTTCAATAATATCATCTAAGTCCGCACCTGCAGTATCAACTGCTTTCAATTGGTTAACAACATTTTCTAAAGCTGGTATATTATGTTGCCCAGCAATTCTATTTGGTGCCCAAACTAAATTTCCTTTACCAATTATAGGTTCAATACCATATTTCCTTAATATTTCTTGACCTTCTTGAACAAGTTTTTGTTGAGCCTCACCTAGCGCATAACCTCGCTATAATTAGAGTACTCAGTAATATTAGTCCTAATTATAACTAGAGCTTGTTTGAATTTACCATTAATCATTATTGTAATACCCTCAACCTCTTGATCTGTTTCACCATTAATAAATTTCTCATTTAACAAATTTAGTTTATTGTCTTGTTCCAAAGGAATTTACCCCCTTTCCTAATTATTATTACTTTCCTCTTTCAGAAAATAGTTTTTGTTATTTATCATCCAGTACGTTTCTTCATCTGGAACCTTGTCTAAGAATTCTTTATACATTCCTGACCATCCTTCAGGAACATAGCTTTCAAAAGAAGCTGGTTCAGGAAAACAAGAGAGTAATATTTTATTATCAAAATCAACTAATAAGGCTGGCATAAACTCAAGGTAATTATTATTAACTCCTGTAATAGTCTCTTCCGAAATTAGTATTATATTTCTTAATTCACTTTTACTTACTTCAAATTCGCTTATCTCATTAAAAAAATCCTCAGCTGAGTTTTCATCTAACACAGCTATATTAAAACGATCTGAATAATCAATCTGATTGGTAGATTTATATCCCTTATTTAAAAATGCATTATCTAATTTAGTTAGGTCTAAAAACCAGTAATCTTTCTCAGTAACATACCATTTCCAACAACTTTTAAATAAGACGGCCACAATAATATTTTCACCGTACTCTATTTGTACTTTCAAAAAATCACCTTCCACAATTGAATTATCCTAATCATCAATATCTTTTATTATTCTACCATTCTCCCCATATTCCTCAATCCATTCAGACCATATAGGTGGAAATTCATATGAGTCACCTGGAGTAGACGGATCAACAGTTTTAGGTGCATTACCACCTTGATTTAATGGGTTTTTCTTATAACCTCTCTGTGGAATTGCAGTTTCTTTAACAAACTCATTAAGCCAATCAGGAATATCAAAAGCAACTATTTCTCCACCAGGGCGCTTTTCATTAAGGAAATATTTAGCGTGTTCAATATCTCCAGTACTTATATTAACATTAACGTCTTTCTGAATGCTGATACTTCCATCGTCTTTTTTGCTAATTCTCTTCATACTGGCCTTAGGAGGTGTTCCTCCTTGCACACTATAATACGTAATGTCTGTTCTAGTTCCCTGCCTTTAGCTTTCCCCGACTTTCAAAATATCATGCCCAGTATCCGCAAATTTCAGAGGCTTAAAAAACGTGAATAATGCTGCTTCAAACCTCTCGTTTGCACTTGCATCGGGACTCAGCATGGTACCAATATCTCCTAAGTAAAAGTCATATGTTGCCATTCCATAAGGAGCGAATCCATCTATAGTTCCAGTACCATTTCCGCTTAAAACCTTACGCTTCCCCTCAAATGTCATCAAATATTCACCCGTATTAGGATCGATTGCGTAGTCATTCACGGGATTACCCACATGTTGTTCTTTTTCCATTGCGGCATAGAGTGCTTTCAACTGCTTATCTTCAGAAGTATTCGCCCCTACTAGATTGCCAAGTTTATTACCGAATCCTTGCCCGGCGTTTACACCGTCCGTTGTGTTAAATCCGTTTGAGTGTATTTTCCACCTGATTATCGTCCTTTTCATAAATTATTTATTTATTGCTTATTCTTATCACCACAACCGTAACTTACCATTATACAAAAAACCTTGAAAGGCTATTGCCAATCAAGGAATGAGTATTATTATTGCCTTTTAATTCACGACTCAACTTATTATATTTATCTTTCAGTTACTGATAAAAACTATTTTCTTGGTTGCTAAAAAATTATTGTTCCTCATATAAACTGTCAAGAAATTCATTAAAATTGTTTGATAAAAAATACATATTTTCCATTTTATCATGTTCCTCATCATGAGCCCAATGAAATATTTGTCCAAAACACTCTTTACTTATTCCAATGCATATTTGATTTCCACTTGGGTCATCTGCTATTGGAATAAATCCTATTTCTAATATTTCATCAAAAATATCAAATTTCTTCTTTAAATTATCATACATACTACCAATTCCGTAAAAAATATTTAATATACTTTCTCCCAACTCATCAGATATTTTATAAATACCAGGATTGGGATATCCACCATTATATTCTAATAAAAAATCTCTATAATCTTTTGGTAAGGTTATATTTTGATTTTTCTCGAAAATCTCTAAGTTTCCGATAGATAGATTATCATGGGTTTTTTCAATAATTACCACGCTCTCACTCCTTATTCACTATTTTTACCATTAACTTTTGATTGTCCACCTATGTGTTTAAATTCATCATGAATATCTTTTTCTACAAGAATCATTGTTTCTCCATCTTGATGATGATGCCAAGTGTATCCTAAAGGAGGTCTCCTTATGTCGGAAATTGGAGGATCAGTATCTTTACTAAGTTTAGCTGCTTTATTTGCATTTTCAAAATCTTTTGGATTATTTTTAGGTGAATGAACTTCTATTTTTATCGACTCAACATTTGGATGCTTATAAGGTATAAAATCTGGATAGCCATCTGGATACCTTATTGATATACCAGTCTTATTAGTATATTTCCAAGTTCCGTCACTATCAACAGAGATATCCCCACCCTTTTTATACCACTTTTCAGGTATTGGTAAGTTCATCGGTTTATTCTTTAAAATCTCCTTGGTAAAGTCTTCTAAATCCAACTTACCTTTCCCCATCCCCTTATCAGTAGCCTTTTCAACTTTCTTAGGACTTATCCACTTCACAATTGAAGATTTCCTAACAAGTCTAATACCCGCGTTACCCGCTTTTATCGCTGGCCCAAAAGGGGTAATCGAGGCCATGGACAGTCCCTTGGCCATGTAGGAACTATCGGGATCCGTGATTGTTTTTAAGTCATCCAGGATTAAGAAGTTAGCTACTCCCAACCCGGCTTTATCAATGAGGCTCAGTTCTTTGGGTCCGTAATCCTTTGAAACACGAACGAGTCCTTGGTTCATCATGATGTATTCGCCCGTATGTGGATCAATTGCGTAGTCATTCACAGGATTACCCACATGTTGTTCTTTTTCCATTGCGGCATAGAGTGCTTTCATCTGCTCATCTTCAAAAGTATTTGCCCCTACTAGATTGCCAGGTTCATCACCGGATCCTTGTCCCCCATTTACGCCGTCCATCCCAGCCGTCCGTTGTGCTAAATCTGTCTGAAGTGTATTTTTCGCCGACAATGCTGCCCATTTATCCATTGGGAAGTCAATGGCCGTCACACCGTCTGTGAATAATCCTTCGATATCAGAAATCCATGTTTCCATCGTCTTCAGGTCATTCTCTATCGTCATCAAAGCCCTCGTCTGGTTCGCATCAAATTCATACAAATCGGCAATCGTTCGATCCCGTTTCCTCCGCGCATCCCGAACCCCCTCCTGCACATCACTATCATTCAAATGTGGAAGGGCAACGATATCGGCGACCTGATTCATAATGTCGTTCGCTTCGTCGGTGAGACTGCTTGTCAGTTGTGAAATTTCTGTAAGTCCGGCTTCAACTTCTCCTTCAAGGAATGTTTCACGGATGAACCCGTTCATATCTGGCTCCAATGCATCGAGTGCGGAATCCATTTGGGTGAGGACATTTACGTAATTGCTTTTGAATGTCATGAAAAACTGTAAGAACGGCAGGTGGCACTCCGCATAAAATGCACGGATTGCATCTCCTCCTTGTCCTTTCAATGAGTCTTCCATCGCAACGAGTCCTTCGACTGCGGTCTCGATTGCATTCATTTCATTTTCCAATCGATTCAGCATGGTATTATTCCGCCGCAAGCCATCGTGGAAAGGACTGATATTCACTACTTTCATAGCGCCATCAGTATATATTAAAAAGGAACCTATCAAATACATAAATCTGTATCTTGTCTTTGATAGGTTCCAAGGCATTTTATATTATTGAATTTCTGATGAAGATCAGTAAAGTCTACATCATTTTCTATGAAAAGCTTTGTAAGTACTTCCAGTTCATTTTTTCATAATTACACTATCAGAAGTTATCTCGTTTAGAACCTGACTTCCGATTCGTACAGCAAATGATACAGGCAGTAAATAATTTAAATGGAATTGTTTTGGCGCTCAAGAGGGGATTCAAAATCGACGATATTCCCGTCCGTGGATTAGTGCGCTCAAACCGCATCAAATATACTAGTAATTCTCATCCTTTCCTGCTATTCATATTTATGACCCCTATTAGCTATATTTACATACACCCTATTCTTGTTGTTTGCCGACAATCCAAGATAAAGAAGGTTTGTCAGTTTAACATCATGAGCAGTTACTTCAAAATCAATATATTACAACCATAAATCGTGGGATCAAGAAAAAAGTCTTGAAAGGTAATAAGCCAATCAAGGTAAAATTATGTTTAGAATTTTAAAATGACATCTAAGGTCTTAAATGAAGATGGATCGTTTGCTTTGGAGGCATATAGGTGGGGACTCTCCAAATTTAACAACTTAAACACTTCACCATTTTCGAATTCTATATTTTTTTTCAATTCTTCAATTACCCCTTTATAATCAACTTTGTCAAATATTTCATTGGGTAACGTAATTATTATATGTGAATATTTCAACCTATTAGTCCTACATATATATACGTTATAATCAAAAGCAGCTATTTCATAATCTTCTGGAAGACTATATATAGACACAGATGAAATTTCTTCACCTTTTTCCACTGATTCACAAAATTTCCTTTCAATTCTTTTTAGTGAAGTTATCTTGCTACTTTTAATTGACACCCCAGAAACGGCCATATAATTCGGCTCGAAATTAAGTGAATTAATAAAATTTATAACATATTTATAAAAATCTAACCACTTTTCAGAATCAAAGGAATCAATCTCACCATATAATACAATTGATGTTGTTAATCTCTCTTCCATCACTAAACCTCATCTCTTTTTACTTTTTTGGCGGTAAAATGAATATGTCTCCAGCTCTATCTATCAAGAGTCTTTGATTATCTTCCATTCTCTCAATTAAGTCTTCCACATTATCTGTTTTACTTGGAACCTCATATTGATCAATTTTTCGATCTTTCCTAACAACCATTATATCAGGTCTTCGATTTGGTTTAATTCCTGGTATTTCGTTTGATAGACCTTTGTTTAAATAAATTTTACTTACATCATCCTTCTTGGCCAATTCATCAGCTTTATCTATCATTGCTTCCCAATGTCCAGGTGTTTTATTAGTATGTGGTTTGCTAGGGTAATTAATTTTATCCTGTACATTTTCACCAGTACCCTTAGACTTATTTTCAACTGCAGAAGTCTTCTTAACGGAAAGATTCCCTTTATACTTGGATGGCTTAACTCCAGGGATGATAGCCAGCGCCATTTTTTTGAAGCCTTTTTGGATGATTGCCCTCGGATGGATATAATCCACAAATGCTAGCTTCGTACCTTCAAAATAGTTGTCGAGCTCACGAACACCACCGTCATCGAATTCTTCTTCCACTTCTTTAACCACTTCGTATTGAATCTGCTTTCTTGTCCCAAGTTGGTATTCCTTAATAATCAGGCCATTTTCATAGATGTGGAATTTTAACAGGTTGTAGCTTCCATAAGCCCCACGCTCGATTGTCTCGGTTCTTTTACTTTCAAGTGCCTGGAAGGCTCCTGCTTTGATTTCCGTGCCGATCAGATTATCCTGATCACTATTCCCTAGGCCCCCCGCAACCGCTGTGGCCTGTTGATCGATGGCTGTTTGCAATCCGCTGTTCAGTGTAATTGCCGCCCACTGTTTAGACTCAAAATGGACGCCGGTGAGCCCTTCATTGAAGAGACTTTCGATATCTGCAAACCATGTCTCCATGTTGGAAAGGTCATTCTCTATCGCTATTAAAGTCCTCGTCTGGTTCGCATCAAATTCATAAAAATTGGCAATCGTATGATGCCGAATTCCTTCCTGCACAGCACTATCAATATAAAAAGTAAATAAAAAACAAGGTTACTAACCAAAAAAGCTGGTAATCAACCTCGTTAATAGAGTATTTAAATATATAGATACTTCATAAATCACTTTAAACTCCAGAAGAGGTAATGATTACTTTGGGTTATTTTTTTTTGGGCGAAACTATTTAATCTTTGAATAAATCTTCATCTAAAAATAATTCGATATCATCTAAATTGACATTTGTTTCTCTTTTGTGAGGTGTAAATTTTAAAATAAATTCTTCAAAAGAGTTTGCTATAAGATAAAAATATTCTTTACCATCTTCGTCTACCTTTTCTCCTTCATGATACCAATAATAAATTTTACCTCTATAATTATCTTTTAATCCTAAACATATTAAATCTCCCCCGTCTGCGTCTGCAATAGGCATTATATCAGTCCCTAAAATTTCTAAATAAGTTTGAATTACCACTTCAATATCATAGGTATCATTTGTAATGCCATAAAAGCCGCCTATCGAGTCAAAACCATCCTTATGAATTACTGGGGCAATTTCAATTGGCTGATACATTCTATCCTCTTTTAAAAAACATCCTCCATATTCAAGTAAAAACTCTTTATATTCCAATGGTAATTTCACACCATAAATACGCTCTATTGTAACAATCGATTTATTTGCATTTTCTTTTTTTGAAACTACCATTTCCGTATCAATTATCTCATTTAATAAACTTTTTAATCCTTTATCCAATTTTATTTTCCTCCTCTTAAATCTGATGCTGAACCAATATGTGCTACATTCCCATGCAAATCTGTTGGAATCAATTCAATTTCAGTTGAACTTTGTTGAGACTGAACGTTTTAATACTCTACTCTATCTTAATTATCACCTGAAATTCTATCATCTAGCTTTTCTCTGTCTTCAGCAATTTGTTCATATGAACTAATAAGGTTACTAATATAATCAATTTGAACCTCTCTATCATCTTGAAACAAATGTATTGTAGCCCCCTTACTTATTACAGCTTCCATTGTTTTCTTAAAATCTTTTAATTCATCCGTATCAAAATAATCACATTCTAGCACTACTTTACTATCTTCTATATTTTCTTTAATATCTTGAGTACTCGCCCTATTATTCTGTCTGATAATAGATACATACTTTAATTTATTGGAATCATTATCAATTTTCAATTTCATCTTTACCATAAAATTTCACCTCCCTAAAAGTCTTTAATTGGTATTATAGGTTCACCCGAATTACTTTTCCTCCAATTCCCACCATGCCATCCTTTTAAATGTTCATTAAAATTTACCGAATAGATTATTTCTCCTTTATCGGATGTGGATATTTCGAAGCACTATAACTATGATGCCCTGCAGTTGGTTTACCATCAAATTTAGGAGTTTTACCCGCAAGAATATCTTTTAACTGTTCTTGAGACCAATCTCGAGAAAGTGGTTCATGATTTAATAATCGTTGTTGTTCTTGATACCAAAATTCTTTAACTCCTTTATCCCTTTTAGCAAACTTTTTATTCCAAATGTAGTCTGCATACTCTTGTTTTGTAATAGTTCTAATATCAATTTTATCTCTTAACTCTTTCACTTTCTTAGAACTCATTTGTTTTGTCGTAGTTGGATGCTCATTTAAATCTAGTCCTTTTATCCTCACTGCTATAACATTTTTTGTTTCTTTCACATGAGGGATATCAGAAATTTCCTTACTAACTTCATCCGTACCCTTAGGCGTATTTTCAACTGTGGGAGTCTTCTTTACAGGAAGATTCCTTTTATATTTGGAAGGTTTGACTCCGGGAACTATAGCGAGCACCATTTTTTAAAAAGCCTTTTTGGACGATTTCCCTTGGCTGGATATAATCCACAAATGCTAGGTTCGTGCCTCCAAAATAGTCGAGCTCGCGGACACCACCGTAATCGAATTCTTCTTCCACTTCTTTAACCACTTCGTATTGAATCGGCTTTCTTGTACCAAAATTCTTGCACAAAAAAAGCACTTGTTGCCTAATTGCAATCAAATGCTTAATAATTAGCTATATAAAATAAATCATTAATATTCTATCTTTAAACCAATGAGCCTGTTAAATTTCGTGATTTATCCGCTTATTCTCTGTAACACTTTTTCATTCTTTTTTATCCATCTTTTGCTTTAAGTATTCTGCAATTTTTATTTGTCCTCTTTCAATGGCAAAGGCATAAGCTTCCATTTCTTTCATACATACTCTATGATGGTACAACCATCATAGAGTATGTACTTTTTTTCAGCCTATTCTTTTCATTCTACTGCAAACATACTTCATTCGCATTAATCTATATATTCTGCCGTACCAATAAAGTCCAAATTACAGGTATTATTATCTACTAATTTAACAATTTTACCTTCTTTATTATAATCATAATTATAAATTAAAATGATAGTATTGTATTTAGACTTTAACTTAATGTTAATGTACTGTTGTATTAATTGATTATCATATGAAAAATCTACTAATAGCTTTTCTATGTCATCTTCAGCGTCAGTAATCCAATCTTTTTCAACTAAGTCCCTATCATAATAGCCTAATTTAAAATCTTTCTCAAAAATAGAGGGAATACTATCTCCATCTACATTATATTTTATTTCAGTGTACGTTTCGAGTTCATCAAAATCACTAAAGCGCCCTAACCATAAAGAAACATCGTTTTTCATTTTTTACCTCCTCAAACCTTCTGGTAAATCCATAATGCCATTTTTCATTCAATTTTCAGCCCACTCATTAAGCCCTTTAACAAAACTTTCATAGTCAGAAGCAGAATCAATAATCTTTAACATCTCATTATGTGCTTTTGTCGAACCTCTGCTTCCATGACGACCAGGTGGATTTACAAATTCAACGTCTTTGGTCAAAGACCTCATATCTTTAATGTCATCCATACTAATTCCCCACTGCTTAAATTTAGGAGTTCTTGCTACAAGATGCCATTCATGGTATCCTCCTGGACGTCTAATCCTATCTTCTATTTTACTTCTCAACTGAGGATTATTCCACATTTCATCAATTTTTTTTGCTGATAGATTATCAAACCATTTATTGAACTCATTATTTCTTACTGATGGAATTTTCACATCACTCAAATGCTTCCTATTACCACTAGTACTCTTACTAACTTCTCCCGCACCCTTAGACTTATTTTCAACTGCGGGAGTCTTCTTCACAGAAATATTCCCTTTATATTTGGATGGCTTAACTCCGGGAACTATAGCGAGCGCCATTTTTTTGAAGCCTTTTTGGACGATTGCCCTCGGATGGATATAATCCACAAATGCTAGCTTCGTACCTTCAAAATAGTTGTCGAGCTCACGAAAACCTCCGTCATCGAATTCTTCTTCCACTTCTTTTACCACTTCGTATTGAATCGGCTTTCTCGTCCCGAGTTGGTATTCTTTTACAATCAGACCATTTTCATAGATGTGGAATTTTAACAGGTTGTAGCTTCCATAAGCTCCACGCTCGATTGTCTCGGTTCTTTTACTTTCAAGTGCCTGGAAGGCTCCTGCTTTGATTTCCGTACCGATCAAATTATCCTGGTCACTGTTTCCTAGGCCCCCCGCAACCGCAGAGGTCTGTTGATCGATGGCTGTTTGCAATCCGCTGTTCAGTGTAATTGCCGCCCACTGTTTAGACTCAAAATGGACGCCGGTGAGCCCACCCTTGAAGAGACTTTCGATATCTGCAAGCCATGTCTCCATGATGGAAAGGTCATTCTCTATAGTCATCAAAGCCCTCGTCTGGTTCGCATCAAATTCATACAAATCGGCAATCGTAATATCTCTTTAAAGAAATGGCGGCAGTCGGATTTCCCAACTACCACCACTTTATCATTCATTCAAGTTAACTTACTTTACATCTTTAACAACAACTTCATACATATCTCCAACTTTTTCATCTTCCGGTACCAATGCGTAATAATTTTGATCATTATCTAAAATAAATTGAACCAACTTTGTGCTTGTATCATTCCAGTAATTTTTCATACTAGAATAGTATTCTTCCACATCTTCTTTATAATCCAACTGCAATATATATTCTTTTTCGGTCATCGCAAAAACAATTAAACTTCCTAAGAGATTTTTTTGCTTATTTTCTTCTTTATATTCTTGTAGTAAGAACCAGATTTGGCCTAATCCTATAGTTTTTTTGTATTTTTCATAGAAACTACTATCATCCATAACCTCATAATCCTGTATCAATTCATTGATAAATGAGTGCCATCTTGTTGGAATAATCTTTTCCAATAAAGGATTTTTGTCAATTCCTTCAATTATTTCACCTAACTCTTCAATTTCATGTTCATTGTTGTATTCATTTGTAGAGAGGGGCTTGAATTTCATTGAATTCTTGTAATGCGCCAAATCATATGGATAGTGATTATGATTTATGAGGCTTGCATCATCAAGTTCGAGTATCTTTGCTAGTGCTGCTGTTTCAAAGCTCCAATACCCTATATATCCCGGTTCTTTATGGGAATTTTTCCATTCGTAATCATAATGACCTTTAAACCATTCCTTTTCCATATACGTTTGCATGCTTTTAGAAGCTTCTCTTTTATCAGTTTGCGCAAGTTCTATAATTTCTCTCGTTTTTGCATATGGATTTTCTTTAAAATAAACATTAGTGATTTTTTTCCAGCCAATATCACTAGCACATAATAAAAAGTCAATCACTGAATCACTCATATTTTTCTTCTCAACTAACTTACTTAGTCGTTCTATATTCTTTTTATCCGTTTCTAATAATATTCCTAAGGAAATCACCCAAAGTAGATTTACATATCCAACATTCCTAGTCCCTGTATGCTCTAAATTATCAATTGCATTATGAAAATCTTCTTCTATTGTACTAATGTCTTCTCCTAAGGAATACTTTGCAATAACATTATCCGTCTCATTTATAAAATTTGATAGATAAGTTTCTTCTATGATGCTTTTATTATCATTAGGATATCTTTGAATACCATTTTTTTCATCTTCTTCTAAACTATTAATTTCCTCTCTATCTTCTTCAATAATTTTTTTATTATATTCTATTCCTTCTCTACATTTTTCTTCTATACATAAATGATCTCTCATTATATTTGATTCCTCCTAGCTTTTGAATTATGGCCATTCTCCAATGATTTTACCATTGGCATCTAGCTTATATGTTTTTACATTTCCAGTACTATCAACTTTTGATAGTACTCTTTCTACTTCACCTTTTTTTAATGATCTCGCAATCTTTGTTGCTAATTGTTTATCTCCATCAACAGCTTTCAATACTCTACTTTTTTTAGTTACCACACCTGTCAACCAATCATCTGACATTTGTTTTCCATCTTTAGCTTTTCCTAATTGTGAACTACCAAACTTAGCTTCATCAATAACATATTTGATATTTGAATCCACATTTGCATTTTCGTATAGTCCGTCAATCCCTTTTACTATTTTATCATCTATACTTGATGGTGCATCTCTGCCTATTGGCTTTAAGTCAAACCCAGCATCTTTTAAACTTTGATTGTTTACTAGATTATCAGTTGATTTTATTTCACCAAAATTACCTTTTTGTTTATTTGTAGCTGTTTTCGTATCAAAGTCATCCACATTTGTTTTTTTACTTCCACCAGAACTGCCTTTTCCCGTAGCCTTACCAATATCACTCTCAACTTTCTTAGGACTTATCCACTTCACAATTGAAGACTTCCTAACAAGTCTAATACCCGCTGTACCCGCTTTTATCGCTGGCCCAAAAGGGGTAATCGAGGCCATGGACAGTCCCTTGGCCATGTAGGAACTATCGGGATCCGTGATTGTTTTTAAGTCATCCAGGATTAAGAAGTTAGCTACTCCCAACCCGGCTTTATCAATGAGGCTCAGTTCTTTGGGTCCGTAATCCTTTGAAACACGAACGAGTCCTTGGTTCATCATGATGTATTCGCCCGTATTCGGATCGATTGGGTAGTCATTCACAGGATTACCCACATGTTGTTCTTTTTCCATTGCGGCATAGAGTGCCTTCAATTGCTCATCTTCAGACGTATTCGCCCCTACTAGATTGCCAGGTTCATTACCGGATCCTTGTCCCCCATTTACGCCGTCCATCCCGGCTGTCCGTTGTGCTAAATCTGTCTGAAGTGTATTTTTCGCCGACAATGCTGCCCATTTATCCATCGGGAAGTCGATGGCCGTCACACCGTCAGTGAACAATCCTTCAATATCAGAAAGCCATTTTTCCATTGTCTTCAGGTCATTCTCAATCCCTATTAAAGCCCTCGTCTGGTTCGCATCAAATTCATACAAATCGGCAATCGTATGATCCCGTTTCCTCCGTGCATCCCGAACCCCTTCCTGCACATCACTATCATTCAAATGTGGAAGGGCAACGATATCGGCGACCTGATTCATAATGTCGTTTGCTTCGTCTGTGAGACTGCTTGTCAGTTGTGAAATTTCTGTAAGTCCGGCTTCAACTTCTCCTTCAAGGAATGTTTCACGGATGAACCCGTTCGCATTCGGTTCCAGTGCATCGAGTACGGAATCCATTTGGGTGAGGACATTTACGTAATTGCTTTTGAACGTCATGAAAAACTGTAAGAACGGCAGGTGGCACTCCGCATAAAATGCACGGATTGCGTCACCACCTTGCCCTTTAAGGGAGTCTTCCAGCGCAACGAGTCCTTCGACTGCGGTCTCGATTGCTTTCATTTCATTTTCCAAACGATTTAGCATGGTATTATTCCGCCGCAAGCCATCGTGGAATGGGCTGACATCTACTACTTTCATATATTTGAAAAAGGTGCCTATCATAGACATGACTCTGTATATTGTCTTTGATGGGCACCATGGCATTTTATATTGTTAGAATTCTTGTAGAAATCCGTAAAGTCTACTTCATTTTCTACGCAAAACTTTGTTTGTTCATCTAGATCCTCTTTTTCATGATTACACAATCCTTGTGACTGCACGGACTACTATTACTGGAACACAATAGCTCTCTTTAGCTAGTGTCTATTATATATATAGAAAACGCAGTTTCTCTCTTTTTATGGAAAAAATTCGTTTTCTACTTCTCTCCCACTATTCTCTTTCTACTCTGATGTGTTGCTAAATCCGCATATCTCGTTGTAATCGGTAAACGACTATCTTTTTCTATAAAGTGTAACGTTAATTCTGTAGCCGTATCTAAATCAATCCAGTTACCACAGGAAACAAAAATAGGTTTTACGTTTTCTCTCGTTCGTAAGGATCTTCCATATACATCATTATTAATTACTATATCTGTGTATGCACCTTTTAAATTTTCAGGCATGATGAAATCGACATTCTCTATTTTTAAATAACTTTTCGCTATACCAATCGTTGGTTTGTTTAGATAAAAGGAAGCATGTGTAGCAATCCCCATATGTCTATAGTGCAAATAACCGTTGCCATCAAACATATATAAATCTGGATTTATTGTTAATCTTTCTACTGTTTTAAGCACCAAAGGCAATTCACGAAAAGCTAAAAAACCTGACATATACGGAATCTCTATTTTATCAAAGTACTCAATCTGCTCTACTACCTTTTTGGTTTCATGATCAATCACGACTATACAACAAATTCCATAGTCTATCCCCTTTTCAGACCAGTAAGCGATATCTACACCAGCTACAAGATTTATTTCACTTATGACAAAGCTATTTTCAAGTAAAATTTTAGGTTGCAATTTGTTTTGCATTTCAATAAAATCTCTAATCCATCTGTTAATCATCGAAAGTTGTCCATATATTTCAGATCACCTTCGTCTGGACCTGTTTTCTCTTCAATAAGATTTCCGTCTTCATCCCATTTTTTATATTGAATTGCTAACCCCGCAAATCTTTCCCCTTTAAACTCAATTTGTCCATTTTCATAATAACTTAATTGATTTCCATGTGAAGTACCCTTATTCATATTTGATATGGATTTAATCCTAGCATTTTTATAAAACCGAACAGACTGTCCTTCTTTAACCCCATCTTGATAATAAGAATAATATGCTAAATTATCATTATCATATAATTCATAAGCTAGACCAGTAAATGGTTTCCCACTATCCTCTGCATCTATGACATAATCCCCATAGGGTGGCGCAAACCATAATTCTTCATCAAAATCAACTCCATTTTCCATTACATATTCCTTTTTTAAAACATTACTTAACATTTTTAGGCACCTCCGAAATAAATTCAATACCTTCAGTAATATACTCACAATGCGGACATCGTTTCATCATTTGGCCGGCCGGCTTTAATTTTTTCCCGCTTCTTACAACATGTACTGTTAAATTTTCAATTTTAGCATTGGGGTTTGCTAATAAAGCTTCATTTATAGCATTAACCTCTGCATGTGAGCCAACTCCTTTTGTTCTTATATAAGAATTAGCTATATTATCTGGCATATTTTTTATTCGATCTTCAATCAAAAAGTGTAGTTTGCTAGAGATATTACCATCTATTTCATTAATAGCAAAATAATATTTCCCATTTGTTTTATCATACACACCCGCAAGTGCAGGACCCGCATCATTCTTACTTAGACCTGATAATTTACTAAGTTCCTTCGCTGTTTCACCACGCAAATTAATTCTTTGATGTAATTGCTCTGTTGTGAGTTTACCATACTTATTTTGTAGAAAATCAATTCTTGATAGTCCATCTACTCTGTTGACTCCCTTAGGAGGTTTACTCGTATTCAGCGAATTACTCGTTTCCTTAACACTAACTGCACCCAAAGATTCTTTTGGAGCTATTGCCTTCGCGCCACCCACAAAAGTTGTTGCGAGCCCTAAGCTGTCCAACCAATGTTCCTTGGAAAAGGGTTCTTCCGGTGCGATTGCCCCTTTAACCGTTCCAGCTAAACCGATAGTCCAGTAATTCGTAAAGTCAAAAGCTGAATTCCACATCTTATCCGTTCTGTTTTTTGCCCCCGAGATAATTCCACCTGAAATACCAAGTGTTGCATAGTTCGCAAAGTCATTAGGGGAATCCAATGCTTTATCCGTTCTTGTATTTACTTCATCTACAAAGCCAGTCCCGATTTCCTTAAAGCTATACAAAGATTTCATTACAGGATTAGGTGTAGAATTAGGAAAATCTTTTTGGCTATATTTCTCAAACTCTTTGTTAAATCCATTAATCGGACTTGCCCAAGTTGCCATGCCTGGATATGTGTAATTGCTAGCCCCAAATAAAGTTACAGGCGGGCTGTCCACCATCACCCCGGCTATGTTAGCCATCGGTGCAGTCCGTTGCGCTAAATCTGTCTGAAGTGTATTTTTCGCCGATAATGCTGCCCATTTATCCATTGGGAAGTCTATGGCCGTCACACCGTCAGTGAACAATCCTTCGATATCAGAAATCCATGTTTCCATCGTCTTCAGGTCATTCTCTATCGTTATTAAAGCCCTCGTCTGGTTCGCATCAAATTCATACAAATCGGCAATCGTATGATCCCGTTTCCTCCGTGCATCCCGAACCCCTTTCTGCACATCACTATCATTCAGATGTGGAAGGGCAACGATATCGGCGACCTGATTCATAATGTCGTTCGCTTCGTCGGTGAGACTGCTTGTCAGTTGTGAAATTTCTGTAAGTCCGGCTTCAACTTCTCCTTCAAGGAATGTTTCACGGATGAACCCGTTCGCATTCGGTTCCAGTGCATCGAGTACAGAATCCATTTGGGTGAGGACATTTACGTAATTGCTTTTGAACGTCATGAAAAACTGTAAGAACGGCAGGTGGCACTCCGCATAAAATGCACGGATTGCATCACCCCCTTGTCCTTTCAATGAATCTTCCATCCCAACAAGTCATAAGTGAAAGGTTCCTGCTTGTAAAATGATTCAGGCTTGCCATAGAACCTAACACCTTTTTTCAACTATTTTTATAATATTCTGTCTTTAAAAACATTCCTTATGCATTAATACAATTCTAGTGAACTAAAATATCTAGAAATTAAAAAATGAAGACCACAGTCATGAATAACTGTGGTCTTCCAGAAACAATTCAGACTATTAATTACCAAGTTTATTCTTTCAACATCTCAAGAAAACTCTCGAAATTAGCACTTACATATATTATGGCCGGATAAAAAGTATCGGATTCCTCGTGTAACCAAAGAGATACTGTTGGAATCATATTTTCCCGGAAATCTAAACAAATGAAGTCCCCACCAAATGCGGTGGCTATAGGGATTAATTCATCTCCAATCAACTCTGGATTATCTGTCAATCTATCGTCAATTTGACTTAAGACAACAGCAATATCATACTCGCCTAAATCTGATTCCTTAGGGTTTTCAGAAATACATAAAAAGCGTTCTAATACATTTTCTTTGCCATTGACAAGAAATTTATTAGTTATAGGAATCCCACCATTATAGTGTTTAATAAACTCTAAGAATGACTCTGGATATATTACATTACTGTAATTCTCTAATTTTTTTATTCGCTCATTGCTAGGTGCATGTATATACGAGTTTTTTTCTATTTTCATATTTCCCCCCTTCCACCTGGTCTATTTGCCCAATGATTTTGGGTTCTTCCACCATTATGATTCGTCACATTGTGAACACCAAATTCAACTAACTCCACTATTCTGTCTTCTTCACTATATTTCATTAAATTTTTACGTTATTCTCAATTAAATAATTATCCCCCAATTTCCCCTTAATTAAGGTTATAGTGTTTTCTACCTTCTTAAAAAACACGGTCTTTTCATTTTCATTTGAAAATCCTTTGAACTCAAAATTGATAGCATTGTCTTCAAAGAGACTATCGTATATATTCTGTATCTCTAAAAGCATATTATCAATTTCGTCTTCATCCTCAAGTTCTCCAACTAAGTCATTATCAACTAATTCACCTTGTTCATTATATATCCACATTGGGTAGCATTGATATTCCAGAAATATCTTAATAATGTTCATGGTTCTCCCCCTTTTTATTATGGTAATGATTTTGGATTTGCCCCTACAATAAAACCATTATTTCCAACAGTTATAGCAACTCTTTGTTTCTGTCCGTTGAAAACTACTTCATAAATTGGTCTTCCGTTTCCTCGACCTTGAGTTCCAACAACTTTCCCTTTACTTAACGCCTCCATCAGCAAATCTGGAATTTCATTTGATTTAATTCCCTTTGCTGCAAACTCATCTGCATGAAGCATTACATGTTCGAAACCAGCATTTGAATTACCTTTTTCAATCCAGGCTAATTTACCACTTGCTGTTTTTGTAATAGCCATCAGTTCATCAGGGTTATATTTTACACCATTATTCGCCAGTTCATCTAATAATTCCGCTGATTTCCACTTTGAGTTACCTATCCCCTTATCAGTAGCCTTTTCAACTTTCTTAGGACTTATCCACTTCACAATTGAAGACTTCCTAACAAGTCTAATACCCGCTGTACCCGCTTTTATCGCTGGCCCAAAAGGGGTAATCGAGGCCATGGACAGTCCCTTGGCCATGTAGGAACTATCGGGATCCGTGATTGTTTTTAAGTCATCCAGGATTAAGAAGTTAGCTACTCCCAACCCGGCTTTATCAATGAGGCTCAGTTCTTTGGGTCCGTAATCCTTTGAAACACGAACGAGTCCTTGGTTCATCATGATGTATTCGCCCGTATTCGGATCGATTGCGTAGTCATTCACAGGATTACCCACACGTTGTTCTTTTTCCATTGCGGCATAGAGTGCCTTCAACTGCTCATCTTCAGACGTATTCGCCCCTACTAGATTGCCAAGTTCATCACCGGATCCTTGTCCCCCATTTATGCCGTCCATCCCGGCAGTCCGTTGTGCTAAATCTGTCTGAAGTGTATTTTTCGCCGATAATGCTGCCCATTTATCCATCGGGAAGTCGATGGCCGTCACACCGTCAGTGAACAATCCTTCAATATCAGAAAGCCATGTTTCCATCGTCTTCAGGTCATTCTCTATCGTCATCAAAGCCCTCGTCTGGTTCGCATCAAATTCATACAAATCGGCAATCGTATGATCCCGTTTCCTCCGCGCATCCCGAACCCCCTCCTGCACATCACTATCATTCAAATGTGGAAGGGCAACGATATCGGCGACCTGATTCATAATGTCGTTCGCTTCGTCGGTGAGACTGCTTGTCAGTTGTGAAATTTCTGTAAGTCCGGCTTCAACTTCTCCTTCAAGGAATGTTTCACGGATGAACCCGTTCATATCCGGCTCCAATGAATCAAGTGCGGAATCCATTTGGGTGAGGACATTTGCGTAATTGCTTTTGAATGTCATGAAAAACTGTAAGAAAGGCAGGTGGCACTCCGCATAAAATGCACGGATTGCGTCACCCCCTTCTCCTTTCAATGAATCTTCCATCCCAACAAGTCATAAGTGAAAGGTTCCTGCTTGTAAAATGATTCAGGCTTGCCATAGAACCTAACACCTTTTTTCAACTATTTTTATAATATTCTGTCTTTAAAAACATTCCTTATGCATTAATACAATTCTAGTGAACTAAAATATCTAGAAATTAAAAAATGAAGACCACAGTCATGAATAACTGTGGTCTTCCAGAAACAATTCAGACTATTAATTACCAAGTTTATTCTTTCAACATCTCAAGAAAACTCTCGAAATTAGCACTTACATATATTATGGCCGGATAAAAAGTATCGGATTCCTCGTGTAACCAAAGAGATACTGTTGGAATCATATTTTCCCGGAAATCTAAACAAATGAAGTCCCCACCAAATGCGGTGGCTATAGGGATTAATTCATCTCCAATCAACTCTGGATTATCTGTCAATCTATCGTCAATTTGACTTAAGACAACAGCAATATCATACTCGCCTAAATCTGATTCCTTAGGGTTTTCAGAAATACATAAAAAGCGTTCTAATACATTTTCTTTGCCATTGACAAGAAATTTATTAGTTATAGGAATCCCACCATTATAGTGTTTAATAAACTCTAAGAATGACTCTGGATATATTACATTACTGTAATTCTCTAATTTTTTTATTCGTTCATTGCTAGGTGCATGTATATACGAGTTTTTTCTATTTTCACATTTCCCCCTACCTTCCACCTGGTCTATATGCCCAATGATTTTGGGTTCTTCCACCAATAGCTTCATCAAACCATTCGAATTGTTTACCATCTGTTGCATCCCACAGATATTTAGGTAGCTCAATTCGTTTTTGAACTTTTTTTATTTTCATGACAAAATCCACTTTTTGTACCTTTTTCAATAAAGTAGTCCCGATGAATCATTCGGGATAATATATAGTTATATTGCTCTCCCGTGTTCATAACTTATTAACCTTCCCATAACAATCCTTGTTAATAAATTACGTTATTCAAATCGCAACATCCTGGTAACCTACTTCAGTCACCTTTTCATCTAATAAACGAAGCCCCAGTCCATTTTCCACATCCCATGTACACCTAAAAAGTATACCAATATCACGGCCCTCAAAAATATCTCCATACGAAACAACAATTCCTTCCAAAGTAAACATCTCAATAAGTTGGTCGGTTGTTTTAACTAAGGGGTAATTCTCATTAAATTCAATATCATAACCCATTTCATGCCGTTTTTGTTGGTAATAGTCTAAAATAGGTTGCAAGAAGCCTTGCTGCAATTGCTCCCAATTTTGCATTAATGATTGATATGCCGTATATTGTTCTTCATCAAACTTACCATCTTCTTCACCTTTAACCATGAATGCTATCTCGGTTTCTTTCCCTAAAAAATTTATGGTAGTGTCCTTAGACCAAACATAATCATATTCGAGTTCACCAAAAATCAGATCGTTAATTTTCATTTTTAAAATCCCCTTTTTTTATTTTTCGGCAAATCCTTTGGGTTCAAACGCCCCTGCATTTATCTCACCTACACCACCTAGATGCCCGAACTTACCGTTTATCTCTGTCGGTACAAGCTGCACTGTCTTCACATCATTCAATTCATGCCATGTTAATTTGTTTTTGCTTCGATATTTTTCTATGTCCCTAGCAGTAATCCCACCAGTTCCCATCCCCAATTGACGTGCTAACTCGGGGGAATTGTTGAGCTGTTCGGCCAATTTATGATCTGATTGAACAAAATTATTAGTTCTAGCTTTCCCTCCCAAATCCCCTTTACCTCCTAACATATAGTCGATTTCCACCTGTGCTTTTGCTACTGGCGCGAAATCAGGGACTCCATTTTTATATTGTATACCATCAATACCGGCCTCATCTAAAAATTTTTTTAATTTTGGGTCAGTCGATGGCTTAAGGGAGGCTAGTGATTCACCCCTCGTCCCTTCAAATTGGGCATTTGGATTTGTTTTCGCAGGTGTTTGATTAATTCTTGCTTCATATGAACTAGCAAATTCAGTTTGCTTAAAAGCAGGTGGTACATCACTTCCATTATTACCTTTTTGTTTATTTGTAGCTGTTTTCGTATCAAAGTCATCCACATTTGTTTTTTTACTTCCACCAGAACTACCTTTTCCCGTAGCCTTTCCAATATCCCCCTCAACTTTCTTAGGACTTATCCACTTCACTATTGAAGACTTCCTAACAAGTCTAATACCCGCTGTACCCGCTTTTATCGCTGGCCCAAAAGGGGTAATCGAGGCCATGGACAGTCCCTTGGCCACATAGGAACTATCGGGATCCGTGATTGTTTTTAAGTCATCCAGGATTAAGAAGTTTGCTACTCCCAACCCGGCTTTATCAATGAGGCTCAGTTCTTTGGGGCCGTAATCCTTTGAAACACGAACGAGTCCTTGGTTCATCATGATGTATTCGCCTGTATGGGGATCGATTGGGTAGTCATTCACAGGATTAGCCACATGTTGTTCTTTTTCCATTGCGGCATAGAGTGCCTTCAATTGCTCATCTTCAGACGTATTCGCCCCTACTAGATTGCCAGGTTCATTACCGGATCCTTGTCCCCCATTTACGCCGTCCATCCCGGCTGTCCGTTGTGCTAAATCTGTCTGAAGAGTATTTTTCGATGATAATGCTGCCCATTTATCCATCGGAAAGTCGATGGCCGTCCCACCGTCAGTGAACAATCCTTCGATATTAGAAAGCCATGTTTCCATCGTCTTCAGGTCATTCTCTATCGTCATCAAAGTCCTCGTCTAGTTCGCATCAAATTAATACAAATCGGCAATCGTATGATCCCGTTTCCTCCGCGCATCCCGAACCCCCTCCTGCACATCACTATCATTCAAATGTGGAAGGGCAACGATATCGGCGACCTGATTCATAATGTCGTTCGCTTCGTCGGTGAGACTGCTTGTCAGTTGTGAAATTTCTGTAAGTCCGGCTTCAACTTCTCCTTCAAGGAATGTTTCACGGATGAACCCGTTCATATCCGGCTCCAATGAATCAAGTGCGGAATCCATTTGGGTGAGGACATTTGCGTAATTGCTTTTGAATGTCATGAAAAACTGTAAGAAAGGCAGGTGGCACTCCGCATAAAATGCGCGGATTGCATCTCCTCCTTGTCCTTTCAATGAGTCTTCCAGCGCAACGAGTCCTTCGACTGCGGTCTCGATTGCTTTCATTTCATTTTCCAAACGATTTAGCATGGTATTATTCCGCCGCAAGCCATCGTGGAAAGGGCTGACATCTACTACTTTCATATATTTTAAAAAGGTGCCTATCAAAGACATGACTCTTTATCTTGTCTTTGATAGGCACCACAGGATTTTATATTGTTGGAATTCTTGTAGAAATCCGTAAATTATATATCATTTTCTATGTAAAACTTTGTTTGAGCATCCAGATCATCCTTTTCATGATTAAACAATCCTTGTGATTGCACGGACTACTATCACTGGAGCATAATTGTTTTAAACTTTCACGATTGAATGAACAACAGGATCCCCGGTACTTTATCAAGAGAATCATCAATAGCTCCATTTAGCTAGTGTCAATTTTATTTATAGAAAACATAGTTTCACTCTTTTTAGGCAAGGAATTTGTTTTCTACTTATCTCCCAATACTCTCTTCCTACTCTGATGTGTTGCTAAATCCGCATATCTCGTTATAATCGGTAAACGACTATCTTTTTCTATAAAGTGTAACGTTAATTCCGTAGCCGTATCTAAATCAATCCAGTTACCACAGGAAACAAATATAGGTTTTACGTTTTCTCTCGTTCGTAAGCATCTTCCATATACATCATTATTAATTACTATATCTGTGTGCGCCCCTTTTAAATTTTCAGGCATTATGAAATCGACATTCTCTATTTTCAAATAACTTTTTGCTATACCAATCGTTGGTTTGTTTAGATAAAATGAAGCATGTGTAGCAATCCCCATATGTCTATAGTGCAAATAACCGTTGCCATCAAACATATAGATATCTGGTTTAGTTTTTAATTTTTTGACAGTTTTAAGTATTAGAGGCAACTCACGGAAAGCTAAGAATCCAGAAATGTATGGAACAGTTATTTCATCAAAATAATCAACTTGTTCTACTATTTCTTTTGTATTATAGTCAATGACTACAATACTACAAGTACCATATTCTTTTTTATCTTTAACCCAATAAGCTAAATCAACACCAGCAACAAGTTTAATTTCTTCAACTAAAAATGTATTCTGTAAATAAACCAATTTCTTTAATTCATCTTGCTTCTCAACAAATTTTTTTATATATTTTTCTTTCAATTGAACTTCTCCATATATTTTAAATCGCTTTCATCAGGATTCTTTTTCTCCTCAATAAGATCCCCTGTTTCATCCCATTTTTTATATTTTATTGGTATACCAATAAAATATTCTCCTTCAAGTCTCTTTTCTCCATTCTCAAAATAACTTACCTGATAGCCATTAGAGGCTCCTTTAAGTATATTTGATATAGATTCTACGTTTCCATTGTCATAAAACTCTACCATTTCACCATCATTTACTCCATTTTTATAATATGCATAATAGGCCAGATTTCCATTATTATGCAATTCATACGCAAGACCTGTAAAAGGATTTCCATTCTTTTCAGCATCTATCACTATATCCCCATAAGGTAGTGAAAACCACAATTCCTCCTCAAAATCGACACCTTTCTCCAGTACATAATCCTTAGTAAGTATCTCAATCTCCAATTTTAGGCACCTCCGATATAAATTCAAATCCTTCAGTTATATAGGCACAATGTGGACATTTTTTCATCATTTGTCCAGTTGGTTTTAGTTTTTTTCCACTTCGGACAACGTTTACTGTTAAATCATTAATTTTCGCATCTGGATTTGCTAATAATGCATCATTTATAGCTTTGACTTCTGCATGAGAACCAGCTCCATAGGTCATTTCAGCATAGGAATCATATACATCTTTTGGCATATTCCCTAAACGTTCTTTAATTAATGGATGGATTATTTCTGGAACTTTACCTGTAGGATTATTTGTTGCAAAATAATATTTCCCCGTTGTTTTATTAAATACACCCGCTAATGCTGGGCCAGCCTGTTTGTTAGTTAAACTGCTTAATTTACTAAGTTCCTTCGCTGTTTCACCACGCAAATTAATTCTTTGATGTAATTGCTCAGATGTGAGTTTACCATACTTATTGTGTAGATAATCAATTCTTGATATCCCTTCAGCTCTGTTGACTCCCTTAAGAGGTTTACTCGTAGTTGGTGGATTACCTACCCCCTTACCGCTAACGGTCCCCAAAGATTCTTTTGGAGCTACTGCCTTTACACCTCCTATGGCAATTGTTGCAAGCCCTAAGCTGTCCAACCAATGCTCTTTGGAAAGAGGATCTTCCGCTGCTAATGCTCCTTTAACCGTTCCAGCAAAACCGATGGTCCAGTAATTCGTGAAGTCGTAAGGTGAATTCCACATCTTATCCGCTCTGCTCTTTGCCCCTAAGATGACCCCGTCTGAAATACCAAGAGTTGCATAGTTCGCAAAATCGGAAGGAGAATCCAATGCTTTATCTGTTCGAGTGTTTACTCCTACTACAAAGTCAGTCCCGATTTCCTTAAAGCTATTTAAAGATTTCATTACGGGATTAAGAGTAGATTTAGGATAGACTTTTTGGTTATTCATCACATGCTCTTTATTAAATCCATCAATCGGCATTGCCCAAGTTGCCATACCTGGAAGTGTGTAAACGCTAGCCCAGTAAAGATCGCCCACCACTTCTTGGAATCGATGCCCAAACATAGCTGTGGATCCCCCCGAAATAGATGCCCCCAATAACGTTCCAGGCTGACCATCCACGTACATCATGCTAGCGATGGCGGCCACTGGTACTGTCCGTTGCGCTAAATCTGTCTGAAGAGTATTTTTCGATGATAATGCTGCCCATTTATCCATCGGGAAGTCGATGGCCGTCACACTGTCAGTGAACAATCCTTCGATATCAGAAATCCATGTTTCCATTGTCTTCAGGTCATTCTCTATCGCTATTAAAGCCCTCGTCTGGTTCGCATCAAATTCATACAAATCGGCAATCGTTCGATCCCGTTTCCTCCGCGCATCCCGAACCCCTTCCTGCACATCACTATCATTCAAATGTGGAAGGGCAACGATATCGGCGACCTGATTCATAATGTCGTTCGCTTCGTCGGTGAGACTGCTTGTCAGTTGTGAAATTTCTGTAAGTCCGGCTTCAACTTCTCCTTCAAGGAATGTTTCACGGATGAACCCGTTCGCATCCGGCTCCAATGCATCAAGTGCAGAATCCATTTGGGTGAGGACATTTACGTAAATGCTTTTGAATGTCATGAAAAACTGTAAGAACGGCAGGTGGCACTCCGCATAAAATGCACGGATTGCATCTCCCCCTTGTCCTTTCAATGAATCTTCCAGCGCAACGAATCCTTCGACTGCGCTCTCGATTGCTTTCATTTCATTTTCCAAACGATTTAGCATGGTATTATTCCGCCGCAAGCCATCGTGGAATGGGCTGACATCTACTACTTTCATTATAACATCGCCTGCTTCGGTCCCGATAATGTACTATGCACGACAGTCGCTATTTTTTCGTCTGATTCACGTATGAATTCAACGGATCTAGTCGTTGTTTTACTATTCTCCATTAATACAGTTTGATAGCTCATCAAAAGCTGTTCCAGTTGAATCGACAACTTCGTCTGTTTAGTCACGACATCCATCGTATTTCCCGTAATCGGTGGTTCAGCTCTTGGAATGAGTGACTCCGTTTTGCTATTCATTTCCCTTAATTGGTTTTCAACTTCTCCATAGTCTATCTTCACTTCGGTCGACATGATAGTTATCTCCCCCGTTGTTAGTTGGAAGTTTTCACTTCTTCTTTTTCCCTTGCCGCTTCCTCGGCCAATAGACGCTCGATAGTCTGTTGAATGGAGGCAATTTCTGCTTGAAGTGAAGCAATTTTTGCTGCAATTGCACTATATACGTTTGCGAACTGGGCACCTGCAATCTCCAAAAAAGCTGTGTGAATTCCCCCTTCACGAATAGCTTGAAAATCAGTAGCATGTCTACCATGCCAAGTCGTGGGCGAAAGTTCTGGTTCCAAACATTTATGTTCATTCATAGTGAATTGCTGCTGTTTTTCGCTTAGTGAGGATTGACACGCATTCAGACGTGCAACCTCCCCTTCCTTCTTACTCAATAATGCATAGTAATAGCCAAGCAATCCTCATTCCCCCTACCTTTTTTATTCACCTCACATTTACCCCCCAATGACTTATCGGTTACTCGCATCAAAGACACTGATTAATTCTAATATAAGGTTGTAAAAATTTTTCTACTAATCTTGCCTTGTAGCGCATTATGGAACATCATTAAATCTATTATCAATCTAGTAATAACTATCCATAATTAACTCATGTCAATTCTCCATTATATTGTTAATAAAGAATGATATGGTATTTATCCATTGATACTATAAATAGCATTCTAATCTCCCCTTTGTCAAAGACATCTAATATGACATAAATTTTCCACAAGACTATTATCCCTCTATATATTGTCCCTCCAGATTATTTGGTTCTTAATCACACCTACTTATACCGTATAAGTCTATGAAATCATGACTTATATAGTAGGTACTTCGAGGTTTTTATTCTAATTCCGTGACTTAAGATCCGTTTTCATGCGTATTCAAAAAAATGCTAGCTACAAGTGGTAATTAATAGGGATTGGACGTTGGATCATGCCCAAGCAAAAACGTTAAAAAGAAACCAGTGTCAATATACAGAAATCTCTAAAGCGAAAAGAAAAGGAAATCTCAGGGACGCCCGTGGAAGCACTGGTAACTTCAGAATGAGTAACTGAGTACGTTACTACTTTGCACAAGAGTAAAAATGACTGATTGACAGACCAAATCCAAATGTGGATCGAAAAAAAAGGCGAAACTACTATTCTGGGCGAACATTTCTAAAATAAGAAAAGCCAAAGGATCTCCAGATTAAGAGATCCTTTGGCGAAAATTGTTTAGTTGCATTCAATTTTAATATAGACAGTCAGGATATTTTTGGGTCATTTGATTCAAAACACCTATAATGTTGTGTGTCAATTAAATATGAAAGTTCGAACAATCTATTTTTTATTTGCCAACTATCTATTTAACATAATAGCGTATCTGACAACTAAACTGGATAAACTTGTCACACGTGCTATACTAAAAATAGTACTTAATACTTTTATCCTATCATTTATGCATAGTAACAATGAATAACGACATAAAATTATGAGGTGATGACATGGTTAAATTGCAGAATTCTCAGTTTGGAAAGAATGTTATTATCGAAGAAAATCCGCTTTCAAGATGGTTATTTTCTAACACGATATCTGCATGGATATGGTTAGTTTTAAGATTATACCTTGGTTACTCTTGGCTGATGGCCGGCATTGGAAAAGTTACTTCTGACGTATGGACAGGTGCTAATGCTGGTGTTGCAATTGAAGGATTTATGGGTGGTGCCCTTGCTAAAGCAGAGTCGGGGGACGTCGCAGGGTGGTATGCTTGGTTCCTTGAGAGTGTCGTAATTCCAAACGCAACCCCATTTTCTTATATGGTCGCTTGGGGTGAAGTGTTAATTGGACTTGGCTTAATCGTTGGCCTCTTAACAGGAATTGCAGCTTTCTTTGGTGCACTTATGAATATGTCCTTCTTATTGGCAGGTACCGTGAGTACAAATCCCGTTATGTTTATAATTGCAGTATTCTTAATTATGGCCTGGAAAGTTGCTGGTTGGTATGGGCTAGATCGTTGGGTGTTGCCTCGCTTAGGAACACCATGGTCGTCAAACAAATGAATTGTATAAATTGGATGATATCCCAAGTTCTTTTACTTGGGGTATTTTTTTAACTGCCCTACTTGTTTCCTAAAAAGGACTGCCTGCGCCAGACACAAGGACGAAAAATTCACATAGTCGAGTAGTAATAAAAAAAGAATAAAAAACCACATAGATATTGATCAGTTTTGTACTCTTATACAATTGCATTGTATAAGAGTAGTTCCGCACACTGGTACCAAACACTATGGAGATTCCATTACGCCAAGTTTTAGTTTATAAGAAACACGCTCTGTTCAATTTGTTTCATTTCATAGAAATAACCTTTTTTATCCATCAATTCTTCAAATGTTCCAGCCTCGACTATGGTTCCATTGTCCATCACAATGATTTGGTCCATCTTCTCTAATCCTGTTAAGCGATGACTAACAACAATTACAGTATCATCTTTTGCTTTTTCAAATAAATAGCTGAAAATATGCGCCTCGGTTAAAGCATCGATGGATGACGTTGGCTCATCTAGCAGCCATAGAGGCGAATTTCTGAGCAGGGCTCGGGAAATAGCTAGACGCTGTTTTTCTCCACCTGAAAGATTCTCCCCTTTTTCTAAGACTTTATCATCTAAGGAAAAGTGTCCAAGCTTCACTTGTTTCAACATCTCTTCCATTTCTGTATCACTTAATCCATCACTAGCAAGCAGTAAGTTATCTCGAATGGTTCCATAGAAAAAATGATTTTCTTGCAATACTACATTTGTATTCTCCCAAATACACTCCTGTGTTAACTGATCAATCGAATCATTGTTAAAACGAATCTGACCTTGGTTTATACTATAAAACTTTAAAAGCAACTGCAACAACGTCGATTTTCCAGAACCACTCGGACCGACTATAGCTGTTTTTGAACCCGGTGGAAATGTTGTAGTTACATTTGTTAACGTATTACGTGTTTCATCTGGAAAAGCAAAAGTTACATCCTTCATTTCAATTGAAGGAACGCCCTGTATAGTACGTTTTTCAAAACTTTCTTGTGGTTTCTCTTGTACAAAATCTTTACCAACGACTGCGGTAAGCCTTGACGCAGCTTGCCGACTCTCTTCTAAATAGCTTGGGAAAGCTGCCATAGAAGTTGTATTTTCAAAAACTGTCAATGAAACCATGACAAACATCGCAAGGTAAATCCCATCCAGTTGACCATCTGCCACTAAATAAGCGCCAACACCTAGAACAAGCAATGATATGAGAAGCGATAGAAACTTGTTAGCAGCCTGGCTGAACAAATTATGAATACTTTCACGTTCTTGTTCATCTAAGTAGGCATGTACAGATTGATGCAGTTCGCCTTCTTTTTCTTCTAGTTGTTGGTGTATTTTTAAATCACGAAAGCCATAAATAAATTCTGTCACTTTGGTAGACAATTCTCCGCGTCTCTGTCTCACCAGTCGATCCACTTTTCGCTGCGTTAAAGCAAAGATTGATGGAACAACAAAGGTAGTTACTATCAGACCGACGAATACGACCAATGCTACTTCTATTGAAAACAATGCTGTAAAAAAGATTGTACATAAAAATACTAATAGTAAAACAACCGGTGGGTAAAAAACGCGCAAAAAGAAATTTTGTAATGCCTCTACATCACCCACTACTCTAGCAAGAAGATCTCCGCTTCGATATTTGCGGAATATCGTTGGTGCTAATGGTTCTAACTGCTCGTAAAAGGAAACACGCATATTACTTAACATCGTAAATGTCCCTCGGTGAGAAAAATAACGTTCTCCGTAACGACTTAATGCTGATATAATTCCTAAAATTTTAACCGATGCAACGATAATCATTAAGGTATAAATTGAAGGTGTTAAAGCCGCCTTGGAGATCAAATACCCACTGGATGCAAATAAACTAACAGCTGTTATCCCAGATATAAATCCGCAGATAATAGAATAGAAAATATCCTTTTTTTCTACGAATAATATCTTGGTAACAAATCCTAAGTCCTTCATTTTGCAATCCCTCCTTGTTGAACAGACACCATGTCACGATACACTTCCACCGATTCCAGCAGTTCCTCATGTGTGCCAGTTGCTAAGAGTTCTCCGTTGTCCAAGAAAATAATCTTGTCGGCATTTTTAATCGTATGAAGCCTATGAGCAACTGTAATGACCGCTGAAGCTTTAGACAGTTCCTTAATAGATGCTTGCAAGATTTTCTCCGTCCGAAGATCGAGTCCAGTTGTCGGCTCATCAAACAGAATAACAGATGGACTTTTTAAGAATGCTCTCGCAATAGCTATTCGTTGTTTTTCTCCACCTGAAAGGTCTCTTCCTCCTTCACCAATAGCTGTATCATAGCCATGTTTAAGTGAATCGACCAACTCGGAAATTCCAGCCTTTTCAGCAGCTTGTACGATCTCCCCTCGAGTAGCATCCATACGTCCGCCAATCGCAATATTTTCCGCAATTGTTCCTGAAAATAAATAAGGGTTTTGTGAAATATAACTTAATCGATTAAACCAATGTTTCTCTTGAAAGTTTGACCTTGGTTTCCCATTGATAAGCATTTCTCCCTCTGAGACCGAAACAAGTCCGGCAATTACATTTAATAGGGTTGATTTCCCCGCGCCAGTTTTACCGACAATCGCTACTTGTTCATTTGGAACAATTTCTAGTTGAATGTTTTTTAATGTAAATGCATCTTCTCCATAAGTAAATCCCACACCACGCAGTTCAATTGCTAGTGGTACTTCTCTTTCCAAGCTTTCTACTCCCCATAAAACAGGTTTCTCTGTGTCACTTAGTTCATCTGCTAGCTTTTTAGCCGCCCCCATACTTCCCCTACCCGTATGAAAAGCACTACCTAAGTCTTTTAATTTCATGAAAAACTCTGGAGCCAATACCAACATGAAAAACGCGGTAAAAAACGTGATATTCTGAAACACAATTAAACTAAGTGCAAGTTCTAGGGCTATGATCCCCATACTTAGCATCGATATGAATTCTAATACTAAGGAATTTTGGAAAGCAATTTTAAGTACTTCCATCGTCGCATCACGAAAATCAAGACTGCTTTTTCGTATCGTTTCTTTTTGTTCTTTGGAACGACCAAGCAATTTAAGAGTTGTCAATCCCTGTAACGTATCGAGGAACCCTCCCGAAAAAGCAGCCATTTTATCCAATTGGTCTTCGGTTTTGTCTTTTGTTTTGATACCAATAATTATCATGAAAACCGGAATAAAGGGTGCAGTGATTATAATAATCACTCCTGTGGATATATGTTGTGTCAAGATAACCACTAGAATGATGAGTGGAATGATAGTAGCTTGAATTACTTGTGGGATATAACCGCTAAAATAACTGTCAACTTCATCCACAGTATCCATCATTACACTTACTTTTTTACCCGACTGTCCTTGAAGTGATGATTGCAACGTATTTCCAGAAAACTTATTCAAAAGGTTTTTCCGAAGATTCCCTTTAACCTGTGAAGCCATTTTCACTCCAGTTCTCCCACTAAGATACTGAAGGATTGTTCTTGCGGAAAACGCGAAGAACAATCCTATCAACAGCGGTACAACATCAGAGAATGATGCATCTTTTATAAAGATACGATCCACAATTGCGACTAATAAATAACCCTGTCCAATAATTGCTACACCTGTTGTGACAGCAAAAATGACCAAGAGAACCAGCTTTCTTTTCTGTTCTAATGCTAATTCCTTAAGTCCTACCATCTCTCTACACCTCCCGAAAAACAAGCTAATTTAGCGAAGTATCCAAAGTTTATACACTGGCAGTAATACCGCTACCTCCTCGTTATATGACTTAAGGATATTTGTTTGGAATTACCGCCAGAAAGCTACTTATATCAGTGGAAGACGCAAGAATCCTCCACTACTAAAAGTTTCAATTTATTTTTCTTTTGAAACAAATCCATCTTTTGGTGAAGTCCAGAATGCACATACTATTGCTGTGAAGATTATGGTACATGAAGCTACAAAGATTAGAATGTCATGTAGCATTCATCTTACTCCTTTTCCCTGTTTTCTATTACATACTCTTTATCAAAGAAGAAAGAAAATACTTCCAAAAACAGGAGTAGTGCTCCAGTCCTCCCTGCCAGTTTCATAAAATTTGACCAAAGTAATGAAAGCCGCAGTCCATTCATGGTTCCAGTTACAACACCGACCGAAACCCAGGCGCCCAACGTTCGGCTATTAGAATATAATGTTCGTTATTTTTCTTAATTACCACTCAATGGGCTATCATGAGTGGAACACCAACCCATATCGTTGCGTAAATAATATAAAATGAATAGGTAAGAAATATTAATTTCCACCTTCTATACAACATCTTTTCCCAAGCTCCGCTTTGAGTAAATTATACAACCAAGGTACATTAATACTATTTTCAAGTCGTAGACCCATTTTAACTGTAATTGACTGTTAGTAGGTGGATATCTTGTGACAGAAACGACGATCATGTGACCGCGATTGGGCATTCTTTAGTTGTAAAAAAAACACTTAAAATCCAGCTACTATTCTCTGATAATTATGACACCCACAGAAAAAAATGTTAAAATAACAGTTAGAATATAATTCACTACGAAAAGGGAGGGATATAGATGCCGAATTCTTATGTATTGCATGAAGATATGGGGCTGAATACCGGAAATGCATATGTTGAAAAAATTATTTTCAGTTTGACTAAAAGTGGAGCAATTCTAAATGCGAATAAAGATTTCTGTACTCTTTCGGTGGAAAAAATCCCTTCTATAATTGGTACATCTATGTATGAATTTGTTCATGAGGATGATCGGTTGTTATTCATTGAGCGAATTCTTGAATGCTGTGATGGAAATTTGATTCCGTTTACTTTCAGGTTCACTACTAGTAAAAGGGATGGCATGCCGTTTTATGTAAATGTATGCAGGTGGATTAATCAGAATGAAGTGCTTATACATGCCATACCGATTGTAGATACGTTCGCCTATACATCTGTTGAACGCTCGTTAATTGATAAAGAACTCACGGTATTTGACATTACAGATAAAGCTGCCATCAATACTGGTTTTGACGGGACTGTTATTGGTGTTAATGACGCTTATATTGAACTCTTTGGATGGACACGTGAAGAGCTAGAAGAGAAGAAAGCCTCAATGGTTCCTGATTTTCTTATGTACGAACTTATAGAAATTAAGGAACGACTCATTAAGGGCGAAAAAGTTGTTCGTTTGAACACAGTACGAATAACGAAAAATGGACTAATGCTTCCTGTTAACATCGTTTTATTGCCTTATTATGACAGCGCTGGAATGGTTCAAGGCGTTTTTGCGCTTTCGAGAAAGCTTGAGGAAACGCTAGAAATGAAATCGTTTGTTGAAAAGCAGTTGGCAAATATTTTGCAACAGGAAGTATTAATTAAAGATATTACGAGAAATTTGGAATTCGGAGTTTGCCAGTATGATGTTAAAAAGGGGATGTACCTTTACGTAAGCCCTGGAATAGAACAACTTGTCGGTATCTCCGTTTTAGACTTAATGAAAGATCCTACATTGTTTGTTTCAACATGTCATCCAGATGATAAAATTGAATTGTTTCGTTTTTTTGAGGAGTTATCTAAAGAAAGGACCGAAATTGAGTATCGCGTGCTAAATAAGGATGAAAAAGTTTGCTGGATTCGAACAAAGATTACCCCTGTTATTGATGGGGCGGGAGAAGTTGTAAGATATGTTTCAATTACTCAGGATATTTCTAAACTAAAAATGCAAGAGGAGCTTCTTAGGAAGTGGGACATGCTTAACATAGTTGGACAATTATCTGCCAGCTTTGCTCATCAAGTTAGAAATCCATTAACAACTATAAAAGGATTCATTCAATTATTTCCAATGGGGCCGGAAGATACGTTTGGTCCGATTATGACAGAAGAGCTTATTAAAATTGAAATGATTATAGAAGAATTTCTTCAACTTGCAAAACCGAGTAACGGAACAGGTTTTACAACTACCTCCATTTATAATGAAATAAACCGAACCATTTCATTGATGGAAAAAGAGGCAATACTTCATAATATTTCATTCAATATGAATCTTAATGATAAAGATCAATTCATTCATTGTGAACCGAAGCAAATTCAACAAGTGCTCATTAATTTAATAAGAAATTCGATAGATGCAATGCCAAACGGCGGAGAAATAACAATCGGGACAGTGGTCGAAGAAGGACAAGTCGTCAAAATCATACTTACTGATACTGGTATCGGAATACCAACAGAACGTCTCAATAAGCTTGGAGAACCATTCTATTCACTTAAGGAAAAAGGAACGGGTCTAGGCCTTATGGTTAGTTATAAAATTATTGAAAACCATCATGGATCTATTCAATTCAAGAGTAAAGAGGGTTATGGGACGACTGTAGAAATCACTCTTCCGTTAAGTGCCCCTGTGAATTGAAAATAATTAATACGGTTGACTATAGATTTAACAAGACTGACAGACTTTCATTCCTTTAAAAAGAGGTACTTGTGTCAGACCAAACGTGTTGTACATTAGCAAGATGATGCACAACACGAGTGGTCTCAGACACAAAGACGAATCATCCACATATTCGATTAATTATACGAAAAAACTAAGAAAACCGCACTATATGTTTTGATACGCTTTATAATTTCATATTTTATAGAAGTACAATTTACTTTTCCTTATCCGCTTCTTTTGGTTCATCGCTTCCACGATAGCGATTATAAGGTAGAACATTCCAAGTTCTTTCTTGTAAATAATCTTCACTCAGCACTCTCGGAATGTCCGCAAGAATCTTTTTAGCGACATCAAGTTCACGTTGGGATTCTTCCTTATCCTGATACAAGAATTCATCGGAAGCGGTAGTTGGAGCTAGCGACACTTTCTCCTCCAAGTCCTGAATGACCATTTCTTGTTGAACGCGCATTGACTCCCGGGCATCTGTAATCCACTCCGGTTGCAAACCTCGATTGACATCACCGACGCAACTAAACTCATCAAAAATGTCCCGATAAATTTGGTCTGCATTGGTGCGGACATCCAAGTTCGCCGCTTCCAAATCAAGGTTAGTGAGTTGCTCCACTGTCAAAGGTGTATTGCGTTTTCGTCCACCGAGCCTTGTTCTTGTTAAATAGAAAGGGAATATGCTATTAAGTGTTTTGCCAACCGGTGAAATGGATCTTTCAAACTCATCAAGCCCTTTTGGCTGAACCCCCTGCATCGCAATACGAGCTGATTCAGGACGTACAATTTCCTTCGGTGGCATAATCCCATGACGAAGCATTTCTCGTATACCCGTACCAGAAATATTGATCCGATACTGTTCATCATGTGGACAGGACTGCCCTGTAGCAGGACTATCACAACGTGTGCAGTAAAAGACTTCATGATACAGCCGAACCTCGATCCCTAACTCTTCCGGTTTAAACTCGTCAAATATACTATGACTCGCGTACTTATCATAATAATCACCAATTCCCGCGTGATCTCGCCCGATGAGCGCATGCGTACATCCATAATTCTTCATAATTAAGGCATGTAAAACAGTCTCACGCGGCCCTGCAAAAATATACGTCACTCGCAAAGGTGCAAGAATGGAGCGACCTTTTGGATAATACGTATCTAAAACGCTTCGATAAGACAACATACGGTATTCATGACGTGTATACTCACGTTTGGCCATCTCAACTAAAGGTTGAAGAAGTAAGCCATCCAATTCTTCTAAAGCGTTCTTATGAATATACTCATGACCTCTATGCAAGGGATTGGCCCCTGTTATAAAACCTGCCGCAGTACGAAACTTCTTCTCCTCATAAAATATACGCCACGTATCTTTTGGTTCCAGTCGAAGTTTCTCAAATGGTCCCCAATCCATTCGCCGTAATAACCGAATAGGTCCACCTAAAGAGACATCCCCCATTCTTCTATAAATTGCATCTACCCCTGGATGATTACGATCGGTTGTATCAAAAAGGGCAGATGCACGTCGTTCCTTATCATACTGAAAAACATCTTCTATTTTCATAATAGCGACAGGTTCATTGTTTTCATCGGCAAGTGTGATCTCATCTCCAACTTTTAAGGACTTGACGATTTCCTTGTTCCTATTACCTATTGGAGCAAAGCTTAGCGGCGCCGGCCATATTACGCCACTTGTTAATCGCCCTTTCGAAAGAACAGAATTATAATCAGCTTCGTTCATAAAGCCTTCATTGGGAGATAACACCCCTGTGGCAATCATTTCAAGCGTTATGGAAGCCTCCATGTCTACCATAATCGTTGGTAACTGCTTGGCCCTGACCAGCTCCTCTTCCCGCTCTGTTCCCGTCACAACCTTATCCACTAATTTGCCACCATGAGGCTGTTGTGGATAGTTCAAATACTTATTTTCCGCTACAACATTTACCATCTCATTTCCTCCCCCTTTAAATTGTTTGTCTATATATATTTAAAAATTCAGAACACTAACACCACTATACCCGCACACCCAAAATAAATCAAATACTCTGAAACTTTTAGTCATTTACTAAAGATACTACTATTTTACAGATTTAAATCACTTGCTAGAATAACTCTACGCAAAAAAAACACAGCCATGTTACGCACAAGCTGAGTTGCATTCTTTTTTTTACTATTTCAGTCAAACTTCTAACTACTAGTTATTCCAAGTTTATCAATCCAGAATTTTAATTGTAACCGTTTTACGTCCCCAATTTAGTGCGTCTTGTTCATTTTCCATGAAGACATCAATTCTCTCACCCTTAATAGGACTACCAGTATCTCCCGCGATGACCTTTTTGTCAGGATTTGAACGCAAGTCAATACCGATGTAGTTAGAGAATTGCGTGCAGGAGGTAGCAATCGCGTGACACTATTCACCTCATTGATTTAATTGTCACAAAAAGAAGGGAACTGGAATATTAAAAGCAATTGGAACTATTGTATATCCATAGAATATCAGTACTTCAAAAGAGGAACTTGAAGCATTAAAAAGTCCATTGGGTACGGACAAGATTTGAGATGGTGTCGGATATGGCGAGTGCTACGCTAGGCACAAATATTGGTGGTTCTATTCGAATTCCCGTAACGGGTTCGAGTTAAGGTCACTTCTTAAGCTAATGAAGTGAAATTTGGTTGTTTGGGAAAAAGCGTGCATGCATACGGTTCGTTTAACAGGCAACCATATAGTTGCTTCACTTGAACAATGTAGAATCGCGACAGGCACTTATTTGCAACAGTATCACTGATAAGAGAGCTGTGAAAATGAAGGTCTTCAAGCCCAACTCGCCAGTATTTTATGAAAACAAAAAAACTGTCAACCAAATCCGATTGGTTGACAGTTTATTCATATCAAAGGGGTCCTATGTCAGGAATGAAGTTACACTTTGTTGACGACAATTTCTTCCTCCACGAGATCTACACGGACTTTTTCAACATGATCTTCTAAAATAAGATCTGTTAATGGATCTTCGATTTTATCTTGAATGACTCTGCGAAGTGGTCGGGCTCCGAATCGTTTATCATAGCCTAATTTGACCAATGCTTGTTTTGCTTCTTGGGAAATCGTGATGGCAATATTATTCTCTTCGATTGTTAGTTGTAAATCAACAAGCATTAAGTCCACGATTTCCAGTAGATGTTCCTCTGTTAATTCGTTAAATGAAACAATTGCATCGAAACGATTGAGAAATTCAGGTTTAAAATAATCGCCCAGCATTTCGAGTTTTGTAACGGACTCATGTACTGTTTGATTGAAACCGACACTCACTTTTTTGTCACCTGTTCCAGCATTACTTGTCATAACAATGACCGTATCTTTGAAACTGACTGTCCGACCATGTGAATCTGTTAAGCGGCCATCCTCCATAATCTGAAGGAACATATTTTGAACGTCTGGATGCGCTTTTTCAATTTCGTCAAGGAGTAAAATTGAATACGGATTCCGGCGTACTTGTTCTGTTAATTGACCAGCTTCTTCATGCCCTATATAACCTGGAGGGGAGCCAATAATTTTAGACACAGCATGTTTCTCCATATATTCACTCATGTCGAGGCGTATTAACGTGTCACGTGAACCAAATAATTCTTCTGCCAGGACTTTTGTGATTTCTGTTTTACCAACACCCGTTGGGCCAACAAATAAGAAAGAGCCAATGGGACGATTTTTGGCTTTAAGTCCCGCACGGCTACGACGAATTGCTTTTGCGATTTTATCGACCGCCTCTTCTTGACCGATGACTTTTTTGCTGAGATTTTCCTGAAGACCTTTCATTTTCACTTGTTCTGCTGCTTGTAGTTTTGTCACAGGAATTCCTGTTTTCTCTTCGACAATTAACTCAATATCTGCAACAGAAACTTCTATTTTTTCCGCTTCCCCACTCTGTTTCGCTTCTTCCAATTGTTTACGTAATTGAATTTCCTCAAAACGTAAATTTGCCGCTTTTTCATAGTCTTCCACTTCTGCTGCTTGTTCTTTTTCTTGAATGATTTCGCCGAGACGCATACCAATTGAATCTAAATCTGAATTAGTGGTGACATGTGTAAGGTTTAAACGTGACCCGACTTCATCCATCAAGTCAATCGCTTTGTCCGGTAAAAAACGATCTTGAATATAGCGTTGTGATAAGGTAACAAAAGCTTGCACCGCTTCATCTGTATAGCGTACTTCATGGAAAATTTCGTAACGTCCTTTTAACCCGTTTAAGATTTTAATCGTATCTTCTGCAGATGGTTCCTTGACGATAATCGGTTGGAACCGACGTTCAAGTGCAGCATCTTTTTCGATTTGACGATATTCTTTCAATGTCGTTGCCCCAATGAGTTGCAAGCCCCCCCGTGCTAAGGCTGGCTTCAAAATATTGCCGGCATCCATTTGCGATCCTTCTGTTGAACCTGCACCAACGAGCAAGTGAATTTCATCGATGAATAAAATTACATCTGTTCGTGCTTGAAGTTCTTCAATTAGTTGTTTCATCCGCTCTTCAAACTGACCACGAATGCCCGTATTGGTAACAAGTGAAGCAACGTCTAATAAGTACACTTCTTTATTCAGTAGTTTCATCGGTACATCGCCTTCGAGGATTTTTACTGCGAGCCCCTCGGCGATTGCTGTTTTACCAACTCCAGGCTCACCTATTAGCACTGGGTTGTTTTTATTTCTTCTATTTAGCGTTTCGATGACACGTCTCACTTCTTGATCACGTCCGATGACCGGGTCTATCAGTCCTTTTCTTGCTTCGTCTGATATATTTTTACCAAGTTGGTCTAACAAACCGTTGCCGTGACCTTCTTCTGTTTGCTTTGTTTGAGTTTTTGCCTGTTGGCCACCGTTTGCTTTGAAAAAGTGATTCGCATTGTCACTAAATGACGGCATCTTGCCTGCCTGTAATTGACCTTGGATTTCTTGAAAGCACGTAAGACACATATTGATGTGCATACCTTGCTGATTCACTTGAAATCTTAAACTCATCGTCGCTTCGTTTTTACCACAATGTTGACACTGCATATTCGTTTCCTCCCTTTATCTTCATTTATCTATCCCGCTTGGCTTTGACTATATTTGATCTATGAATTTATTGTACACTGACCTTTTTTGACTTTCAAGAAACTTGCTTGAATGTCTTTGATTTCCCCAATGAATCCTCATGCCCAAACAGAGTTTCAACATTTGGGATTAGTATCGGATGAAGCTGGGCAACCGCAACAAGTCTAAATTGTGTATACCGAAAGTATGCGTGCTTACAAAACAATAATGTCTAGTGTATCATTGACATTTCAAGTCAATACCTAGAATTTGAAATAGGAGTGATCCTCTTGACCAGTACAATTATTTTAAATGACAAAGTAATTGATTTATGTAGTTATGAAGACGAAAAAGTAAATGGATTATATAAAGTTTCAGTTGAATTTAACGTAACAAGTGATGATTACCATGACATTACAACTTTACTTTACAATGGAACTTTTGACGTGAATATTCCTGAGCAAGACTTACTTTTTAGAGGTACGATTCATAATTATTCTACTTCCATTACAAATTTGTACGTAAAAGATCAAATCGGAAAGTTTAAATTGACTTTGTTAGAAGTGAGTCATAAAGAAGAGGAGTAGAATGGAGTTTAACGAGATTAAGCATATTTGTTCAGTTCCCGTTCTCTTTAAATAAAAATCGGTACCTATGCAACAAATAACAACGAACAATTCATACAATTACATAAGAATTTAAATGACACTAGATATTGAAAAAAATACCTAGCCCATGCCTAATAATCATGTAATTATAGTGGATTATCAGAATTGTTCCATGCATAGGTACCTGATATTTATTTTAGTCAGGATTTATAACAGCAATTGAATGATCGCTTCTTTCATTTGTTGAGCTGCTTTCTCTACTGTTGAGCGAGAGCAAGCAAGGTTCATACGGACAAATCCTTCGCCTCCAGGGCCAAAGACATACCCTTGATTCAAAGCGACTTTTGCTTTAGAGAGGAACAATTTTTCCAACTCTTCGGGCGTGAGTCCCAATTCCCGACAATCAATCCAAGCCAGATAAGTCGCTTCTAGTGGTAATACTTTTAATACGGGTAAATTGGATTTGAAATACTTCGTAATGAAGTGCAAATTTCCTTCAACATAGTCAAGAACTTCCTCCAGCCATTGTCCACCGTGATTATACGCGGCCTCTGTGGCAAGTGCACCAAATGAGTTCGACATAGTAACAGCGTATTTATCGCCTTCCATTACAAACTTCTCTCGTAGCGCTTTATTGGAAATTATGATATTCGATGTTTGTAAACCAGCAAGATTGAATGTTTTACTTGGTGCCGTACAAATGATGCTATTGTCAGCAAACTGTTCTGAAATAGCCGAAAATGGAATGTGTTTTCCAGGTTTGAATACAAGATCTTGATGAATTTCATCGGATACAACAAGGACTCCACGTTCCAGACAGATGTCACCGAGCCGTTTAAGTTCTGATTCCGTCCAAACACGGCCACCAGGATTTTGTGGATTACAAAGGAGAATCATTTTAACCGAAGAATCTATTTTTGAAATCAGATCTTCAAAGTCCATCTCAAATCTACCTTCATTGAACAGAAGTGGATTATATACGACCTGCCGATCATGATTTTGAATCGCTTTCATGAATGGATAATATACGGGCGGTTGAACAATGATTTTGTCACCTGGCTCACTAAAAGCTTGGACAATTAAATTTAAAGCGGTAACGACCCCTGGACTATGACAAATCCACTCTTTTTCTATTACCCAATTATGGTGGTCTTTCATCCAATCGATTATAGCTTCATAGTAGCTTGGCTTCCTCGTCGTATATCCAAAAATACCGTGTTCTGCTTGGGACTGGATTGCTTTGACTACTTCATCTGGAACTTTAAAATCCATATCCGCAACCCAAAGCGGAAGCAACTCTTTTTCACCGAACAATTCCTCTGTTGCATCCCATTTCACAGATGCAGTGTTCGAACGCTCAACTACTTTGTCAAAGTCGTATTTCATAAAAACCGCCCCTTTTTCTACTCATTTGAATTCAAATGCCCTAGTAAGTCTGACATTTTCTCTACTTAAAATTGGATTTCACTTCAAAGCTGTCTATTATGCAGCTCAGCACTAGCAGCTAGTCCTAGGACAAAAGTTGAACTTGAACCCGAAGCTGTCTATCCAAACCATATTTCGGATTGTTCCCTACAATGGTAACATAAGCGCAACCGTTAACATCGCACGAAACGCTTCCGAATCACTAAATTTGCCAATTCCTATATCTACTATTCTCCTTGTTGGAGTAACGCGCCCGTTTGCTTAATAGCGATGCTTCATCTCTGATTGGTAGTTTTATACAAAATTAATGATAATTTGTTGTCAATCAACGAAACAAACTGATTAACTAGTTACATGATCTAATCGTTAAATAACAAGATTAAAAAAATCAGACAACATATCACTGTCTGATTTCTCGCTACTGACTTAACATTTTAAATTTGAACTATGAATCCCTATTTTATGGTTTAATCAAATTTTTTTAGTTCTTTTTTCGCAAAGTAACTTTTTTAAAATAGTAATATACAATGAATCCTGAAAGAATAATGATTCCAGTCACATATTCATTGAAACCTTGTGAAAGCAATCCTGCCTGAATAAGAGTATAAACAAAGAATATAGTAATATTTCCTAATGCTGTTGCGATAATAAAATATGAAAGTCGAATGGTACTAACACCTGAAACACCGTTAATGATACTTGTAGGAGCAAAAGGAAATATTCTTGCCCCAAATACATACCATAGTCCACTCTGTTCTACTTTACTAATATTGGACAAATTAACTTTTTTCAGTACAAAATCTTGAAGGACATATCGAATACTTAGAAATACAATTATCGCACAGAGAATGCTCGTTAATATGCTCCACACGATACCTAATTGAAAACCAAAAAGAGTATTATTTATCAAAATGACAAGGAAAAGTGGTATTACAGGAAATGTATTATGAACCAACATAATCATGAAGGTAATGAACAAAGTGAAAGCTTTATTATCTCCTAATATAGAAGTGATAGACTCTATATTTCCGGAGATAATACTGCGAAATAAATCGGTATTTAAATTAACGAAGAACAAGATCATAATTACGAGAAAAATAATTGTCGCTTTTTTCCCCCTGTTCAATAAGCTCACCCTTCCTCGAAAACAATGCTTTAATTTTATATTCATCCTAGTGTTGATCTACCGTCTGGAATAGAAGTCCAATATTAAAGGCAATCGTTGATTACGGCCACTTGTGACATCTTATTTACCAGTCCACTCCAAGGGATTTACCACGCCACGCCAAATGTATTTGCCAGTTGTGTAATGCAATGTAGAAGTACAGACCTTTGCAACAAATTTGTACAGTTTTATGTTGACATTAAGAATCCACTCAACAATGCTCGGCGCTTTGGGATGCCTCCCGCAATAAGTCAGACAGATGGAGGCTAAGGAATGATACTAAACGCTTAATTGTATACATTGGATAGGTCCACATTATCAAGTTCATTTCAAAACATATTCTGCTAGCACGCTTTGTACTTTATAAACATTCAAGGATTTATTGAATTTCTTTTGAATTGGTACAGAACTTCCCGATAGCCAGATTTTCAGTTCAGCCTCCAGATCAAACGTTCCTGCAGTTTCTATCGAGAAATGTACAATACTTTTGTACGGAATGGAATGATACTCAACTTTCTTTCCTGTGACGCCCTGTTTATCTACAAGAATTAGTCGTTTATCCGTAAATATCAACAGATCTCTAATCAGTTTATATGCATGCTCCACCTTTTCAGTAAGTGCTAGTAAATCCTTCATTTCCTTCTCTACTTTGCTCACTTCAATTTCAGATACATTCCCCATTATGCCGTCAAAAATACTCATTATTATTCCTCCAATTCATAGTGATTTCTAAGCCTCTACTAAAAGGTACCCAGTACTAATACATTATATAATTGCCTCGGGACCAGATTCCTAAAATTATTGAACCATTCTCCCACATTATAATACTCATCTGAATCAATTCGTCCCGGTCAATCATTCGGACATCATTTCACTTCGCTAACATCAAAGACTGTTTCGTATATATACTGTTAGCAACCACTCATGCAGCTCTAGCATTATACATCTTAATCGCTGGAATCACTTCCTGAATCAACTTTAACACCAACTGGCTTTAAAGAGGTAGCTCCGTGTCAGACACAATGACGAACACTTCACATTTTCAAGTAATTACGCACAAAGTAAAGAAAAACTGCATGGATGTTGATTTATTTTGTATTATTATGAAATACTTGTATTTTTTTACTGAATAGGTACCTAAAATCTAAAACCCCTTAACCAATTTGCATAGGCTAAGGGGTTTCAGTGGTTCAATATTAGTAATCTTCATTTTGTTTGGAAGCAATTACATTTATAATAGACCCCAGTTTGCGGACTTGTATGTCAAATCGATCAACAGCGGCTTTACTGTTTGGAAAAACGATTTGCAGTGAGCCTTCCGATACACCAGTGATGTGGAATTTGTTGGAGTTTTTGTCCCTTGAAATGGTGGCAACCTTCCTTTCCACTTGCGTATAGGACTGTCGCGATATATTCTCCCGGATCATTTATTGAAAAACAGTCGGGAGCTGCGTGAAAAGGCTTATAATCACAAGATTTTAACTTGACTTCCTGTTGGATTGTTTTACCGTCCATGGAAGCTAGTGAAATCTTTTTCACCTGTTGTCCCCCTGTATTTACGAGAACTTCAGTCGTAAGGATGTCTTCTGACTCTTCAATTGTAAGTTTTAATTGTTTGTCTTCTTTCCTCACATGTACATAATACTTCCTATAGTCGTCAATTGAGTTGTCTTTACTGAATAGCTCTGCGCATAGGTACCTAAAATTATGAGCTCCCACTCAAGGATGGATTATTTTTATAGGTATAGGACAATATTACTATCATTCATGTTTAGTGCAATGCGCCTGCTCCATTATAAAACCTGCTTGATGATTTTCCACACCGATTTTTAAGAGTATGACTAACAAATCGGGGACAGCCCAGAATAGGGAATGCTTTTCATCATTTCTTCAGCGAATGTTTCTTTCCTTTCGTGTCTGTCACAATCAACTGCGTATCCGTCACTTCCATCCGTTTCCCAAGGATATTCGACAACTTGATTGTTTTTTTATCCAGTAAACTGTACTTGAAGACGCCTTTTTTATTGAAATAATACATCGTGGAGTGGTCATGCAGCACGGAAAGGAATTCTCCGCCCGCTTCGCGATTTCTATGGACATCAAAAAGGTCAAATGTTGCGCGTGCGTCAAAAGTAAATTCCTTCCTCTTTTCGCTGCTGCCATCCATCGCTGTGGAATAAAACACGAGCGTACTGTCCTTAAAATCATCCGGACCAATCGCGCGTGGACCCATATCTGTGTAGAAGATCCGGTCATTCCAAACAAACATATTACTCATCTGGCTCGGCTCTTTCATTTTCACCAAATCTTGTCCATCAATCTTCATCTTCATCACAGCGTAAGCGAATGGTAATTCATCCGCTTCATGAAATCCGCCGCTATAGTATGGGATGAAAATCTCTTCGTTATAGACAATAAATCGGGTATCTGAAAATAAGTATAAAGCACTGGAATAATCCCAACTGCTTATCGGTACGTCTTTGGACTTTAATAACACTTCACGTTTGTCGGTTGCCATATTTTTTTTGATAAGTTCAGAATACCCAACCTCATCCAAATCAATGAAATAGGTAAAGCCATCCTGTTCAACGGTTTTCCCTTTCGTGCTGACATATGAACGATAGCTACTGAGCTTCATCTTATCATCCATGGCACGGACTAAAAATGCCGAAAACTGTGCACGCGTGACAGAGTCTGATGGCATATATTTGCCGTTCGATCCGCCCGCGACACGCTGTTTTGCGATTCCGTTGATGTCTTGATAGGCCCAGTGTGACGGTGTGACGTCAATAAATGTTGCTTGCTTGTCGAGCGGCATGTCGAACGCGCGACGCAGGATCGCGGCCATTTGCGCGCGAGATGTTTTTTCACCAGGACGCATGTAGCCATTGTCGCCGCGGAGAATTCCTTTTTCATTCACCGTCGCCAGGATCTGATAATACGGTGATTTTTTGGATACGTCTTTGAATGCGACGGAGGTATTTTCCGTCAGTGGCATTTTTAATGCCTTGATGAGCATCGATGCGGCTTGCGACCGGGTGATTGGCTCATTCGGCTTGAATTTGCCATCCGGATAGCCGCCGATAATATTTCGGTCGGATAAATACATGATTTCATTTTTCGCCCAATGCTTACCCACGTCGGAAAACTGAGTGGCAGCCTGTGCTTGAAATGGGATCGCAGCGAAAATGAGCAGTAGAGCCGTCAATACGGCAGTCAGTTTACTTTTCAAAATGATAGAACCTCCTATTTTTTAATAAGGTGCCTGCGGAAAGAAATGATTCATTCCACAGGCACCTTAAATCCATACTGTTGAGTGGTTGGAAAACCAGTATGGTATCTCCATATAAAAAGCGGTACCAGTGTCTAATACAGTTCGAAATTGTGATGGATGCTGGTACCCTAAATTAATTTATACTCCTTCCATCAGTGGTCCACGTAGACATCCTTGTACATACCAATATTCATAATAGGGCCTAATTGCTCTACATACACATTGATGCCTAGGAAATAATTGTCGGTATTGTCCGGGAACTTAATGGAGAAAGAACCTGCTTTCTTGGCATCAGCGCGGAACAAGTTACTTTCTGGATCTCTTGTGACCACGGCAATCTGCTCGGCATCTTTTGGTAGTACATGTCTTCCTATCTCTCCATCTGCTCTCAAATCCAATGTCGCGGACGTCTTTTCCTCCAATATCCGCATGCTGAAATAAAAACTCGGGGCGGAACTTTCCACCACCATGCCATACCGTACTTCTTCTCCATCAGCAAAACGGACAGTGGCGATATACCGACCCGGTTTATCGATTCCGATACGGATATTATTATACTTGCCATTCTGATTGATCTCTTCAGCATCGTAGCAATCAGAGGGACTGTTCGAGAGACATTTGCTGAACTTCACGTTGTCAGATAGCTTATTTCCATCCATTGTGGAAAGCGAAACGTTCTGGACTTGTTCTTTAACACTGATTATAGCTGGTGTAGTTAGAAAATCTTCGGTCTCTTCCAATGTCAACTTCAGCTCGCCATCGACTTCTTTGATATGCACATAATACTTTTGGTAGTATTTCTTATCCGGATTTCCCGAATACACTAAAGCGACACTAAATGTACCCGTCCCTTCTTGTAGCGGGACTAAGTGGATCTTATCCGCCGTACGGCTATTGGGTTTATCGCTTCCTACCACTGCATGGAACAAACCGGTATCCTTATGATTGGAATCGAACATTTTAAACTGGTCCCACTTGTAGTCGCTTGCCCGCACCGTAACAATCGGCGCCTTCGCTTCCTCCGTCGCCTTCAGCATTTTAGCCGCTTGTCCTCTTGTAATGGACTCATTCGGGCTGAACCTGTCAGCAGATTTTCCTGTAGTGATGCCAAGTCTGTAGATGGTCAAAATATTCGGATCATGACCTGTCCCACGTTTCACATCTTCAAATGGACTTTTATACGACGTGAAGTCATAACGCGGCAAATCGAACGCTTTAACGAGAATCGAAGCCATCTGTCCACGTGTAATTGGATCGTTCGGACCATAACGTCCATCCCCATAGCCGCTGATGATGCTTTTTTCCGCCATAGCTGCAATGGCTTTGTAGTAGCCGTTCGCTTTCGGGACGTCTTTAAACCCTGGATCTTTCACTTTAGAGGTGTCCAACTTGATCATCTTCGCGATGATTGCGGCCGCCTGTCCTCTCGTGATAGAGTTTCCGGGTTTGAATGTGCCGTCCGGATAGCCTCCGATAATATTGCGTTCCGCCAAATTATAGACTGCTTCTGCAAAATGTTTTGATGATGGTACGTCTGAAAATCGCTCTGTACTTGCTGCAAACGTGCCGGATAAAGGCAAACCGCAAGCGAGCAATAGTGCGCCGAGTACCATAATAAGTTTCTTCCTCACTCACATTCTTCCTTTCTATTCTAGTAGTAGTTTTTGATATAGAAGAAACTATTCGCTATTACCAATGTTTTTCAAACTAGCTGATGGAAAACCAGGTTGGTGTCTCTATATAGTGAGCGGTTGGTTGACGGCTACTTCTTCTGGACTGCTGCCAACCTGGTTTTCCGAAAAAAATTACGGCGGGGTTCCCATACCCCTCCTTTGCTATTCTGCTATCACCCAACGATCTGAGCCTGCATCCTGCTTCATTGTAAACACCCGCTCCGCTACCCCTTCTCGCTCATATTGGTAGTGGATTTCAAACTCATTCTCAGAAACAGGAGCCGTTTTCCGATAAGATGCCTCTAAAAACAGTTCACCTAACCGGCTAATTTGTGTAAACGCAGGCGTTTCCGGCAAATTTCCGAAGCCCAACAGTTCGTCATACAAATACAAATCAAAATATTGCTCCGGTGTATATTCACCAGTAAGCTGTCCGGATAAATAATCCATATACATCGAATGGGTACGCTCTTCCGTTGCTATGCCTACAACTTCTCCATAAATTTTATGCACTGGGGTAATCGCTGCCCCCTGCACCGTTTTACTTGCTGGAAAATGGTTCACTAATAAATATTCGCGCGCATTCAATAGCTGGTCGTAACCTCCTACAATCGCGATTCCCTGTTTTTCATAACGATCCCTAATTTCAGATGGCAACGGTTTGCCGTTTATCTTCAACTGGCCGTTTTTCAGCACGACACGATCCCCCGGGACAGCAATCACCTCGTAATAGGCATCCATATATGTCGGTAAATGACTAGTCGTATTTGTCATCGTGCGTACAATGTCGCCCGCCTCATAGACAACCTCATCGAATAAATTCGCTTTGCGCTCAATGACCGTATGGAATGCATCCGAACTCCCTGTTAATGAAAATTTTTCTTTATCCACATAATATAGACCGTCGACTTGATCAAAATTCGGAAGTGACGCAAATTCCTCATAATCAACTGCTGACAGTTGATTCTTCTTCTGCAGTGCCGAGATTTGCGCCAAGTCATCCAGTGGATCATATGGGACACCTGGTCCCTTATTTGAAGAAAGAAAATTCAGAGGGTCGATTGTGAGTATAAAAAACAGTGCAACTACAGGAATCGCCGCAGAGACAAATAGCACTTGCCAAGAAAACTTTTTAACCGGTGGCCGTACACGTTCATGTACACGCTGCTTTATCCGCCTTTCCTGCTTCGATGTATCGCCCATCATTTGATCGAGCTTACTTTTGAAATCACTCAATTGCTCTCTACCTCCCCGTCCTCTTCCTCAAAAAATTCCTTTAGCTGCTGCTTTGCCCTTCGCAGACGTGTTTTCACGGTATTTTCATTCAGCTGCAGATAGTTTGCTATTTCCGCTATAGATTGCTCGTCATAATAAAATAATATTAAAGGCTCGCGGTATTTTAACGGAAGCTGGAAAAGATTTTTTTCAAGTGTGGCCAGCCGCTCTTGCTCCAACACTACTTCTTCTGCGCCTTTTGTCGAAACAAAGATTGTATCGAACAGTACATCTTTTTTATGCTTCCACGAGCGCAAATAATCTTTTGCACGATTGGCTGTCATTTTCGTTAAATAGGTCTTCAAGGATGCCTCATTGCGAAACTGGTCACTCTTTTGAAAATACGTAATAAATACTTCTTGTACAACATCCTCGGCAGTCGACCAATTCTTCACATATAAATAAGCGATACGCACTAAATAACGCGAATGCTCATCGATTATTTGATCAATAGTACTCATTTACAAACCCTCGCCCTCTTCTACGGCCACGTCATATCCCCCTCCACATACGCAACAAATTTCTCAAACGACTTTTTTTCTGTACTTCCATATCGGCATACTTCATAATTTGAAGTCTTCCTATTTGCATACCCTTCGGTTGTCGTAAAGCCAATCAGCACCCCTGCCTCTTTAGCCGCCGCGATGAAATCCTCAGTATAATGCCCATACGGATAGGCTAATGAAACCGCTGCCGGCACTTGCTCAATATTTTGCTGTAAATCCAAAAGAATCTCTTCTTTTGAACGATCTAACGCAATACCTGCACCTGAAACCTTATTAAGTGAATGCAATTCATATGTATGTGCTTCGAACTGGAAAACATCCGCCAGCTCTTCTAGATCTGCAGCAGTAAAAAACTGCAGCGGACCTTCCGCATCAAACAGCTGCGCTCCCTGCGCCCGATCCGTACGTGAGGAAATAATGTGCTGAAGCGCACGAAACCCGTAATGCTTCAAGACGGGATATGCATACTCCTTCGTTGACAATAACCCATCATCGAATGTAATGAGCACTGCTTTGCTCGGTACAACAAGACGCCCTTCCAAATAATCATACAGCTGATGTGCCGTCAGCGTCTCGAAATGATGATCCGCCAAGTACCCCATCTGCTGCTCAAATGCTTCCAAGGAAGTCGTACTATCCATCGTTCTCATCGACTCGCGAGGCAAAACCTGATGGTATACAAGCACTGGTAGACCCGCATCCATTGCAACGGACTGCTTAGAAATATATCCCGGTCGCTCTCCTATTGTAAGGATATACCAATCCTCTTCCTCCCGTACAATCGGATAGCGAAACCCTTCTTCCAACTCCAGTATTACGCTGCTCTGCAAATCAGCATCCTCGTAAACTGCCGTTTTTTGCAGCGTATGAACCGCAGCCAACCGCTCCGTATGTACAACTGTCGAAAGCCTCTTTTTTTCAACCGTCGCCTGCCCCTTACGGACAAAGGCTGTCATATTTCCCAATCGAAGCTCATAATATGCCTCATCCTCACCTGTGATAGCAACGGGCTGATCTGCCTCCAACTCGCCAATCTGCGTCAAGGCCGCCCCTTTCATGTAAATCGGCTGACGTTCCTGCACTGTCAACACCCGTTCAAATACCCGCTTCGTGAGAAACCGCTCCGCTTCCTTCCCCTGCGCAAACACTCTTCCTTGCGATTCAACCAAAATCCATATCGCACCAATACTCATTATAAATACAATCAAGCAAACAACAAACGACAATTTACTGGAAATCTTCCTCATTCCTTTACCTCCACTGTCTATTAAGCAACGTACAGACGTAGGTTTTCAGAAAAAGTTTCAAAAGTATTTTAAAAAGTTTTTTAGGGACGGGAGAATCTATGCGGAAGCGGGCGACTACACGCAAAGATGAGGATACTTCATAGGTTAATCCCTCATTTGAATTAGCTTTTGTATTTCTTGATAAATAAATCCGTTTGTCATTTGTTTAGCCCATCGCACGCAGGTATTTGAAGATACGCAAAAAACTCAGCCCTTTTTACGTACAAGGCTGAGTTGCATTCTTTTCTTTACACTTTCAGTAAAACTTCTAACTACTTTTAATCGGTAATAGTATCAATCTAGAACTTTAATTGTAACCGTTTTACGTCCCCAATTTAGTGCGTCTTGCTCATTTTCCATAAAGACATCAATTCTTTTCCCCTTAATAGAACTGCCAGTATCTCCCGCAATGGCTTCTCCGTATCCTTCAACCCACACACGTGTTCCTAGTGGGATTATTAAAGGGTCAACCGCGATGACCTTTTTGTCAGGATTTGAACGCAAGTCAATACCCGATGCCGTTACACCCGAGCATCCTTCACAATAAGCTGTATACGCTGTTGCTGTAACTGTCATCTCATTAGTTGCTGAAGCAACAGCTTTCTTTATAACATTGTTAGTAGATGTTTGTGCTGAAGCAGTTTTTGAACCTTCTACAACTAATTTTTCTCCTGGGCGGATGATATCACTTGAAATACCATTCTTATTTTTTAATTCATCCACTGAGAGGTTGTTATTTTTCGCAATTTCGAAAAGAGTATCACCCTTCACAACTACGTGTACTTCCATCTTATCTTCCACTTTTAGTTTTTGCGACGGATAGATACGAGTAGAATTTAATCCGTTCAAAGTTTGTAATTCTTCTACGCTTACATTAGCCTCTTGTGAAATAGACCATAATGTCTCTCCCGATTCTACCGTATGGACGCTAGATGCAGATGCTTGACCCGCCGCCCCTACTGATAATGTTGCTAGTGCCGCTAGTGCAATGATGTGTTTTTTCATGTGATGAATTTCCTCCCTTTCACTAACCTGCATTAGCATAACACCCGAAGATATCATAGCCGTTACAGAATTGTGTGCAGGAGATATCAATCGCGTGACACTATTCACCTCATTGATTTATTTGTAATAAAAAGTGCGGGAGTGACGGGGTTTTAGTACGGAATTGAATGCAATCTATTAATGTATAAATATTACAAATAAGCGGGAATTATAATAGAAAGGGATTCTGTCTTCGAAAAAATCATTTGAACAAGCTGATTTAGATGACACAGATATTGCAATAACCTGATTTAAAGAGTGTTCAGTTCAATAAGGCGCAGGCTAAGAAAGATGCAGAAGTTTTGTATTTCCATCGTAGTGGGAGACGGTCATGGTACAATGTGGTAAACAGTCATTGTGTAGTAGGAGGCATGGAACATGGAGCAAGAAAAAGACAAAGTTAGTGTTAAAAGTGCAGCTACTTGGTTTTGGAAATGGTTTTTAAATAATAAAGTTGTAACTATTTTATTGGTCTCATTATTGGTTTTGCTAAATCTCCTTGTATTTTCTAAAATCACGTATTTATTTAATCCAATCAAAGGATTTTTCAGTGTGATTGGTTTACCCATTTTAATGGCGGGTATTTTATTTTATTTGTTTAATCCTTTGATTGATTGGATGGAAAAAAAGAAAATCCCACGTATAGCTGGAATCGCGATTGTCTTTATGATCATTATTGGTTTGGTTGTGTGGGGGATTATCATTCTAATTCCAATCATACGTGAGCAGACAATGAGTCTAATTGAAAACTGGCCGAATTATTGGGACAAGGTCATTGCTCAATTCGATAATTTATTGAGAAGTAATATATTTTCCCAATTACAGGTTCAATTGACCGATGTAAATCAAAGCATTATAAAATCTATTTCTGAGCAGGCAAACAGTGTCGTGAATTCAACCTTTTCCGGAATTGGTAGTGTGCTAGGAACAATGACTAATATTGTAATTGCCCTTATTACGATGCCAATTATTTTGTTCTTTCTATTAAAAGATGGTCGAAATTTACCTTACTATACAATGAAACTCATTCCGACTAGGATGCGATTAAGTACATATAACTTATTAAAAGAAATCAATACGCAAATTAGTCAATATATCCGCGGCCAGTTATTGGTAGCTTTTTTTGTTGCATTAATGTTCTGGATTGGGTTTGCAATTATCGGTCTTGAATATGCAGTGTTACTAGCGATATTAGCTGGGGTATTAAATTTAGTGCCCTATTTAGGTTCTTTTCTGGCAATTATTCCAATCTTAATCATCGCATTAGTATCTTCACCCGGGATGCTTGTTAAAGTAATAATCGTTTTTGCCATTGAACAAACTCTTGAAGGACGGCTAATACAACCATTAATTTTAGGCAGTAATTTGAAAATACATCCAGTAACCATTATTGTAGTCTTGCTGACGGCTGGGAAATTATTTGGTATTCCTGGAGTGATTCTTGGTATTCCAGCGTATGCCGTAATGAAAGTGATTTTTGAGCATCTATTTATTCGGTACCAGACATATTCAGGTTTATATGAGCAGGACTATAATCCCGCCCCTAAACCAAGCACGCCTATTGAGAAGAGAAAAAAATAAGTGGCTGTGCAGGATGCTATACAGATCATCTATTATTTATTCATGCGACAAAATCATTTCTATTAACGAATAAAAGAGGTGCCTGTGTCAGACACAAAGAATAAAATTCACACATTCAATTAATCATACAAAGAAGATCAGACATCCACACAGATGTCTGATCTTCTTTCTAAATATATTACTGAAATGCACTCCCTAAATAGCATCGCTCGCAAGTTTCCGAAATTCATATTATGAAAATGAGCAAACATACGGAACTGTTTGATCTTGTATTTTGAGGAAGTTTTCTAAACCTTCCCTATCCATTTGCATGGTAGCTTTAAAAATCGGTACACCACACACCCGCAAACTTTGTATTTATTTGGATGCCTGTTTTCTATTCAGTATTCACTACCAGTTAGCTGGAAGGAAAAGACTGGGTGGAAAAGTGAGAGTAGAAATAAAGAAGCACTAAATAGCTATAAAGTATACAACTTCACGATATAAAAAGAGTGTGAATCTAAATGACGACTATGCAAGGTGAAATAGATAGTTGAATGTAAATAAGAAGGGAGCCAATTCAACGCGATTGGCCCCCTCACATTTTTAATCAATTACGGTTTATTTACTAGGTAGTTTTGCACGCAAGTAGCAGTCATTATTCGATTACATATCTGAATTTATTTCATAGATTTGCGATGCGGAAATATTAATCAGGCCATTCATTTCCAGCACGGTGATTTTCATGCCGGACGTGATGCCCGATACCGCGTCGCCGGGCTGCCCAGTCCTCCAGTAAACATGATTCTCAAATTCCACTTCGACCGTCCCTACTTTCTTCGCAGTGACGCGAAAGACATTGGTTCCGGAATCCCTTGTCATCTCCGCAATCTCTTCAGCATTTTTCGTTACGATCTTATGCTTGCCAATGTTTTCGGCCGCTTCCTTGTCATAGTAATCGTTATGATCGAACAGTGCTTTCATGTCGAATACGTAGGTCAGCTGCTCCCTTAATGTCTTGATATCATAGTGGAAGTAGGCTCTTTCCGGTTTTTTCGCTTCGATGGCGTATCGCACTTCCTTGCCTCCAACGAGACGCGCCTTGGCAATATAGCTACCCGGCTCATCAATGGCCAGGCATACGTTTTGCGTCCCCTCGCATTTCTTGTATGCTGCATTGTCGTTCAGTAACTTCCCTTCCACTGTGGAAAGACTGATGTTCTCGACCTTTTCGCCGGCATATACTGCAAGCGGTGCTTCTGTCGGCAGGTAGTCATTCGTCTCTTCCAAGGTCAGTTTCAATTCGCCAGTCACTTTTTTCACATGCACATAGTACTTCTTAAAGATATGTCTATGCTGTTCAATAGGAACATTCCCATTGTACCCGATCAAGTTAAGCATGGCTGTTCCTTCCTTCAGCGGAATAAGCTGCAGGCGGTCTGTTGAATAGCCAGCTATACCGTCCACAACAATCGGTTCGTAGAGGTCCTCGCCCGTTCTCCATTTAACGTTGTAGATCCCATCCATACCTAATTCTTTCGCTTCGAGCGATACCATCGTCGGTTTCGATTCTTCGGTCGCTTTCATCATTTTTGCCGCCTGGCCTCTCGTCACGGGCGCGTTAATGCTGAACCGGTCAGGAGATGTTCCGCCCGCGATGCCCAGTCTATAGAGAATAAGGATGCTGGAACCGTGCGACTCGTACCCAACGACGTCCTTGAACGGATTTTTGGTGGCTTCGAAACTATAGCGTGGCAGATCGAACGCTTTGACGAGAATCGAGGCCAGCTGCCCCCGTTTGATTGGATCATTCGGCCCGTAGCGACCGTCCTCGTAGCCCCCGATAATATTTGCCTCGGACAGCGCGGCAATCGCTTTATAATAACCGTTCGATTCCGAGACGTCCTTGAAATTCGGTTTCTTAACGTTCGTTAGATCCATTTTCTTCAATTTCGCAATGATTGCGGCTGCCTGGCCTCGCGTAATCGGATTGCCAGGCTTAAATGTGCCGTCCGGGTACCCTCCGATGATATTGCGTTCAGCAAGTTCATACACCGCTTCTGCAAAATGCTTTGTCGTCGGTACGTCAGAGAATCGCTGTTTGACCGCTGCGTTGCCGGTTAAAGGCAAACTGCACACAAGCACCAGTACACCAAATATTGTAAGTAGTTTTTTCTTCAATTGTTGCCATCCTCTCTATTTCATATGTTTCTTTCTTGTAAGCAACGTACAGACGAGAGATTTCAGGAAAAGTTTCAAAGAAATATAGAAAGAATAAAAGACGTACGCTGTGTCAGACACAAAGACACACAATTCACATACTCAAGTAATAATACAAACAGTATAGAAAAGTCACATAGGCATTGGTTTTCTTTGTATTATTATAGAATTGTATTGTATTTACTGAACAGGTACTTAAAATTAATTTTCACATTTCCAACTCATTTACCTTTTGTGCCTCACTGTTGCCGGTGACGCTGCACTCCTTCTTCTCCGTAAAGTGTACGTACAAACACTTCTTCAGCACGTTTCGTTCGGATATTGATGGCGAACTTTTGCTCACATACCGCACAATTAAAGAAGTCCGGGTCGCCTATCGCTTTTAAAGTGAAAAATTCATCTTTGATTTCGAGAAATCTTCTTTGAGCCATCTGTGTAAAATCACTTCCTGCTCAGAACCTTTCTCGGCTAAACGCTTAAGATAGCGAATGTTTTCCTTCGCCAACTGACCGAATGAATGGCCCGCCCAGTACATACTTGCGTCCGTATAGCCATTGTTTGTTATATCTGTAATTAGATAATCGGACGGATCGTGTGTGATTTTCTGCGACAGCATGCCGAGCATCGCCAGGGTAACCTGATCGGGTTCACCTAATTGCTGGTCAGAGACACGTGCAAACTGTCCGCGTATCCGCTCTGCCGGATCAAAAGGGTCATTCATATGTATCAACCGATGAAGAAATACGGAGTAATGCACTCGTGTAACAGACTTATCGGGATTATAGAATCCGAAATCCCCTGTAGTGATTCCGTTTGAATAAAGTGCACGTATGTAGTTGCTTGCCGGATGGTCTTTCGGCACGTCCATGAAATCGAGTTCGACTTTCACTTTCAGATCAAATGCGATGGTCAGTACCTTCGCCATCTCTGCACGGGTAATCGGTTGATTCGGATAGAGGTTACCTTTTACATCCGGTTCAAAAATACCTGCTTGCTGCAGTTTCTTCACGTCATTGAAGAATGCATTTTCCGCCGATATATCCTTGAACGAGACGAACGGCTTTGTTACCGGCAATTTTACCGCACGGTTAACGAGCGCTGCCGCAAGTTTTCGTGAGATGACTTCGGCCGGTCTGAATTCCCCGTTTTCATAACCGCTTATAATTTGCTGGCCCCTCATTTCATGTACAATTTCAACATACGGACTGTTCTTTGATACACCTGTAAACGGCCTCTTCACTATCACTTCAGCATCTACAGGCATAACCATGGCAGGCATGGCGAGTGCCGCCGCGAGGGCGAGTTTCCATATCTTTTTCTTCATTGAATTTCCTCCGATCTGCGCTCTCACTGTCGTGAGCCAACTACAGACACGATTTCCCAAGAAAAGTTTCAAAGTTTTTTTATCAATAAAAGATGGATTTTCTTGCCCAATTGTTGTGTGGTGAGAGTTATTGTGTGGTGTACTGTGTATTACACAAGAGTGATGCAACATACTCCCCTTGCGAAACGTAATATAAAAAGAGGTACCTGTGTCAGACACAAAGGCGAACAATTCATATGGCTGAGTAATTATATAGGATATAAATAAAAACCGCATAGTTATTGCTTTAATCTGTATTATTATAGAATTGCATTGTTGTTACCGAATAGTACCGCGCATAGGGTACCAAAAATTAATTTAAGCAAATAAAAAAAGACCCTACTTGTAGGGTCTTTTTCTAGCTATTATTAAGCTTTTTGAACGTTTGTAGCTTGTAGGCCACGTTGTCCTTGTTCAATTTCAAACGTTACACTTTGACCTTCGTCTAAAGATTTGAAACCTTCGCTTTGGATTGCTGAGAAATGTACGAATACGTCCTCTCCTGCTTCACGCTCGATGAATCCAAAACCTTTTTCTGCATTAAACCACTTAACTGTACCTTGTTCCATAATTATTGCCTCCTAGTGCGGATATCCACACAATGTGTTACTACCCTTGCTCAAATACTTAGACGAAAAACAAAATCTTTTCTCAATCTGAAAACGAACAAAAATAACTCTTTCTTAGAATAACAGATATATGTTAAAACAGCAAATGGTCCTGCTCTAAAAAGGGGTATCAGACACAAAGACGAACTACTTACACTTTTGAATAATTATACAAAAAAATAAAGAACTACACACCATAACGGTATCGTCTATACTCTTCTTCTAAAGAAGACACTACGACCATTCCCTAGAAGATTTTGTATTAAAGATATCCAGACATTATGGTCAGGGTTTGGAGATTTAGATTTCCCCATTCTTGCTAACTGCTGTTCATACCAACCAATTTCTAACAAGGAAGCACTCTTGTCTATTCGTTTAATCCCCGTTCGGATTGGTTTTGCATGAACGGTTTCATAACTGCCATTAAAGATTCTATTTGCCAAGTCCGGCACTAAGGCAAAAGGTCTTGCAATTCCAACCATATCAATTTCTCCGTTCGCAATAGCTTCTTCCATACCTTTTTGAGTACGAAAGCCGCCTGTGACTACAATTGGAGTAGTGATTAATGCCTGAGCCTTTTTTGCATAGTCTATAAAATACGCTTCTCTTTTTTTTGTAGTTTCTTTTACATCTACACCCATCATTATCGGATTCTCGTAATTCCCCCCAGAAATTTCAATGAGATCAATCCCTAATTCGGACATTTTCTGAAGAACTTCCATGGAGTCGTCTTCAGTGAATCCACCCTTTTGAAAATCAGCTGAGTTAAGTTTAATACCGATTGGAAATGATCTCCCGACTTGTTTCCGGATTTCTTTATACGATTCTTCCAAAAACCTCATTCGATTTGCTAAGGTTCCTCCCCATTCATCTGTTCGTTGATTGTGGTAAGGGGATAAAAACTGGTTGAAAAGGTATCCGTGTGCTGCATGGATTTGAACACCTGTAAAGCCTGCTTTTTTCGCAATTCTTGCCGCTTCTCCAAATCGGTTAATCAAGTCTTCAATTTCAGACACCTGAAGAGCACGTGGTTGGTTAAAGAATCGTTTTAAACCTCCTGTAAGAGGAACTGCACTTGGTGCTACAGGTTCTTTTGAAATCATTTTTGGTGACTGCTTCCCTGGATGATTAAGCTGCATCCAAAGGTGAGTCCCATTTTCAGTTCCCGCTTTCGCCCACTTCATTAACATCTTTAAATCACGTTCATCTTCCAAAGCAACGTTATTCGGCTCTCCTAAAGCATTTCGATCTATCATCACGTTACCTGTCATGACAATACCCGCACCCCCCTCAGCCCAGGTTTTATATAAAGTAACCAATGATTCACTTGGATTTTGATAAACCGTTCCCAACGCTTCACTCATGGCAGATTTAAAAATTCTATTCTTAATGATTGTTCCATTTGGAAGTGGTAGAGAAATACCCAAAACGGACTTTGATTGATTCATTTTTAGCATGTCTCCTTACTATTTCAGATATGTAGAAAACGCAAAGGTATTGATTTATTTTGTATTATCCAATTGTATTGTATACGCTGAATAGTGTCACGCAGGTGCCTAAAATTTAATAAGAAGCAAGAACGAACAATAATAACCAGACCAATAGCATTTAAGCTAAGGTCTGGTTTTTTATTATATGGAAATATCTTGTTCAGCAGCCTGACTAATTCGCTGTTTCTTAGACTTTCTAAAATAAAGCAATTCATATATACAAGGGATAACAATCAGAGTTAGCAGGGTCGCCATGGCTAACCCACCGATAACAACAATCGCGAGACTTTGTGATACTAAACTTCCCGTTTCTGCTTGTTTCACTAAAAGTGGAAGCATCGCACAGATAGTTGCAATCGCGGTCATGAAAATCGGTCTCATCCTTGTTGCGGTTGCTTCAATAAGCGCATCACGAATAATCATTTTTTGTTCATTTTGTTTTACTCGGTCTAAAAGTACAATCGCATTTGTTACGACGATACCAATTAGCATTAATGCTCCTAGAAGTGCCGTGATATCAACTGGTATTCCACTGATAAGAATTCCTAAAATGGCTCCTATTGCAGCTAGTGGTAGAGAGCAAAGAATAGCGATTGGCGCTTTGATTGACTTAAATGTGATAACCATTATTAAAAATACAATCCCGATGGAAACAAGCATAATGAGAAATAAATCTGTAAAATCATCTGCTTGTTGACTACTTGATCCTCCAACTAGAACATCGACATTCTCCGGAAGATCTATGCCTTTCTTGTCATTGTTATCGCCGAAAATTTCTAGATTTACTGCGCTCGAAATTTCCGATAGCTTTGCTGGATCAACTGAAGCTGTTACTCGGAGGTAGGCATCCCCATCTTTATGGAACTGGTTAGTTGAACGCTCTTCACTTTGTAACTTAGCAATGGATGATACAGGGACAAGACCCATATCAGTCATGACTGGTATATTTTCTATGTCTTCAGGTGTTTTCGTATCTAAGAGAGGTTCTAGAAATACAGTTTTTTGTTTATCATCTAAACTAATCGTTCCTATTGGTGACTTATTTAACATCACTCCTAACTGTTGTGCAATTTGTTCGGTGTTTCCTTTTGTTGGGTCTACAACGAGGGAGTATACGGTTTTCTTTTCATCTTGATTGGTCGTAACTTCCTCTACGCCTTCAAGGATCTGTACTTTTTCTTTTATAGTAGTTGCCACATCTTCTAAATCTGCTAAATTATCACCTACTACATCAATGATAATATTCGTACTTGCTCCTCCCATCATAAAGGAAGAGGTAGTTACTTCTAAGAGGGCATCAGGATATTGATCTTTTTTCTTTTCCATTTCTTTTACGATGTGTTCTGTATCATTTTTATCTTCTAATAAAATACTGAAGGTTGCTTCAGTCTGTGATCCAACCCAGCCATATTGTGCCGCTTCAGCTGGAGAACCTACCTGTGAAAACACATGTTTTACTTCATCCATTTTTTGAATAGATGACTCCAGTTCCATTGTTTTTTCCTTTACTTTTTCAATTGGTGTATCATTCGGATAACTTAGCGTGGTCAAGACATAGTCTGCAGAGGAGCTATCAACTGCACCTTTTGGGATGACAAAGTAAGTAGCGATGGATCCGATGAAAAGGAAGATGGAAATCGAGAAGACAATCCATTTATGGTTTAAGGACCATGTAACCATTTTCGGAAAACGAACGGCAGGCTTATATTCAGGCAACTTTGTATTCTTCAATAATCCCGCACTCATTAACGGAACAACCGTCAAAGCGACGAGCAGAGATGCGAGCAAAGAATAGGTAACCGTTAAAGCGAATGGTAAAAGGAATTCTTGAAGGCCACCATTTAATAAGCTCATCGGTAAGAAAACGGCTACTGTTGTTAATGTAGAAGCAGTAATAGCGACTCCTACTTGTTCCGTTGCACCAATAATCATTTGGACAGAGAATTTCTCTGTTTGCATTTTGCGAAAAATATTTTCGATGACGACAATACTGTCGTCAACTAGACGCCCAACTGCAACAGCGACACCGCCAAGTGTTAAAATATTCAATGTCACCCCAGACCATGACAGTAGAAATAGTGTGAAGCAAAGGGATAAAGGAATCGATACAATGGTAATAAAGGTAGAACGGATATTTCGTAGGAAGAGCATAATGACAATCGCTGCAAATAGTGCGCCAAGGAGTACTTCTTTTATCATCGTGTGAACAGAGTTTTCTACTAAATCAGCAGAGGACATATAAATAACTGATTCTTGCTGATTATACTTTTCATTGATTTCCTTTGTTACTTTTTCAATTTCTTTGCTAATAGTCACTGCATTGGATTGACTATCCTTTGTGATGCTAATATCTAAGCTATCCTTACCGTTGAAACAGCTAATGAAATTCGCATCTTTTGTTTCTTCAACCGTTGCAATATCCGCAAGCGTTAAATCAGGTGTAATCGTTAAACCTTTCAATTTTTCAATGCTTGTTAAATCACCTATTACTTTAATATTACTTGTTTTTCCATCGATAATCTTTTCACCGACAGCTACAGCAGTATTTTGACCTTGAAGAATCCCCATAACCGCTTGAAGAGAAATCTGATTTTCAGCTAATTTTCCATCATCAATCTTGACTGAAATGATGGAATCTGTAATCCCATAGACATCTACTTTGGAAACCCCTTTAATTTCTTGATAGAGAGATGGAAGTTTTTCACGTGCAAAATCCAGATTTTCGGTAGTCAAACCTTCATTAAAGCTGACGGCAATGTTAGCAATTGGAATCATAGAAGTATTTAGCTGTGAGATTGTCGGCTTGGAGAGATAGAGAGGCAAGGCTACATTGCTTAACGCTTCTTGTACGTCCTGTTTGGCTTGTTTCATATCAGTTCCTGCCTCGAAGAACAGATCCACTTTTGAAAATCCATCTCCAGTTGTAGAATAGACGGAGGTTTTACCATTTAATCCGGTAATTGCTCTTTCAATCGGGATAGTTACTTCGGATTCCATTGTTTTGGAGTCAGTTCCCTGACCCATGGAAATAATAGTGACTTGCGGATTATCGGCAGATGGTAAAAACTCCATAGGTAGTCTAAAGTAACTGACAACGCCTATCACTACTATTAAAATGGTTAATGCAGCTACAGCGGCCCTGTTACCAAAAGCCCATTTGGTAAATGTCGACATAGAAAGTCTCCTCCTAAAAACTAAAGTAATTCAAAAAAATCAGACTTGAAAGTATATGCTCCCTTCCTTCGTTTTAGTTGCATCTATATTGTATAAAATAGGAATATATTCCACATTGAACCTTAGTATTATCCTTTTCTAAGACCTAAGGCTTAGCGTTAATGGGTAGCAGGTTCTCATTGAATTTCGAATAGTTTCAGAACCGGATACTTTAAATTAATGATGTATGGAATAAAGCTCTTTATTACGCAAAAAGCAGTATACCTCCCTATTCCAAAGGAAGTATACTGCTCTTGTACATATTGTTAAACCATATTGTAGGTCATGATAGATGACAGTCACACTTTCAATTTAGAAACGACTCCGAACATCGGTCGTAATTTCCAGTTAACTGTTAACCACCTAAAGCAACATTCGCAAAAATTGTTCGAAATTCACGCCTGCCTCGTTCGGAATTTGCTCTTTTGACGTAGCTTCAATCGCAGCGGCTAAAAACGCCTCCGCAATCTTCATGGACTCCACTATGTCCTGTCCACGCATCATTCCACCCATTATGACCGATGCAAACAAATCACCAGTTCCCGAATAACTCTCGCCATTATAGTCACGGATACTATAAAATGAGCGATTTGCATCGACATACATATTGCCTACATAGCGTTTGTTCGCATCTGCTGACGGCGGATTCAAACCAGTAATTATGACGTTCGCCCCTGTTTCATGCTGTAGCTGATGGCCCGCCTCCTCTAGCACCTGAATATAATCTGACTCATTTTGATAGCTCTGTAGCTTCTCATACGACAACCCTGTAAGCAAGCAACACTCTGTACTATTTGGCGTAATAATGTCAGCGGACTTCACTAAATCCTTCATACGATCAAGTAACTCGCCTGTAAACATTTTATATACCTCGCCCGTATCGCCCATTACCGGATCGACAAGCAGCTTCGTTTCACTCGAATGAAACACGTGTAAAAACTGAAATATGTTATCAATTTGCTCTTTTCCTGTCACAAAGCCTGTATGTATGCCATCAAAGGTTGCACCAAGCTTTCTCCATTCCTCCACAAAACAGTCCATTTTTGACGTTAAATCCTCACAATAAAAGCTTGGATACCCAGTCTGCGCCGTTAAAATCGCAGTTGGCAATGGAACTGCCTGTACACCCATCACTGATAGCACAGGAATTGCAGCCGTTAACGAGCATTTCCCAAAAGATGACATATCCTGAATTACAGCAACTTTTTTAATCATATTCGCCACCTAACTAATCCTACTTGTACTCTCTTCATCGTATCATAATAAAGCAGAGGCGAAAATGCACCAATTAATATGGATTGAAATGAAATATTATATTACAGACAATACAATCTGACCCTTTACATTTTAATGAAATTGACACTTTAACAATAGTCAGCTCTTTGCTAAAGTTAAAGCAGTCAAAACATTCATTAAAGTGAGGAAGATGCAGATGCAAAATATACAAAATCAAGTCTATACAAAACAACGAACGAAAACATTTGATTTAGTGATTACAGCAATTTTAGCAGCACTTATTTTCACCGCAACATTGATTAATATTAAGTTACCATTCGGGCAAGGTGGACTGATTCACTTAGGGACATCTATGCTTTTCATGGCAGCGATTTTATTCGGTCCTAAAAAAGGGGCACTTGCTGGAGCAATCGGAATGGGCTTATTCGATATCTTAGGTGGCTGGGCAATTTGGGCACCAACGACAATTATCTCCCGCGCATTACAAGGCTTAATTGTCGGGAAAATCGCTTGGTCTAGTGGCCATAGAGGCGACAATATGGGGTTAAACATTTTGGGAGCAGTTGTTTCAATGCCCGTGATGATTGCAGTGTACTATATCGGGCAAGCGATTATGTTCAAAAGCTGGATTGCTCCTATGGCATCAATTCCTGGAGACATCATCCAAAACGTTGTAGGTTTACTTATCGCGATTCCAGTATGTATCGCACTGAAAAAAACACCGTACTTCAAAAAGAAATTTTAATACGTACAACTGAAACACGTCATCTTGCTGTTTTGCTTACAGCATAGATGGCGTGTTTCTATTTTTCTAAAATACAATTCAAAACAGGCACCTAAAATTCACTTTAACTTGTCTTTTTCGGCGTGAACCATGTGATAATGAACACTATTATAGAGATAACAAACATATAGAAGTACGTGTTACTTGCCGCACTACTATAACCTGTCGTAGATTCTAAAGAAACATTCAATAATTGAATAGAATAAATCGTCATGATAACTGCTGTACCAATTGCTCCAGCTAGTTGGCGAATTGTGTTATTAATCGCCGATCCATGAGTGGCTAATTCTCTTGGTAATACATTTAAAGCAGCTGTGTTTAACGGCATCGTAATAAACGCCAAACCAATACGTAATAAAATTGTACGAACTAAAATATATGCTGTTGTTGTTTCTGGTGATAAATCAATAACTGCATACATCGATATCGCAATTAAACCCGTTCCTAAAATGAATAAAGGTTTTGCCCCATATTTATCGAATAACTTACCTGTTACTGGGGAAAGCGTTGCATTGATAATAGCTCCCGGTAATAATAACAATCCTGCTTCAAGTGCTGTAAACCCTCGTCCATCCTGCAAATAAATCGGCATACATTAAAATTGTAATCGCAATATTAACTACTGTCGTCATCGTAAATATTTTAAATTTGAAGACATTTAAATTCAATAAAGGTTCAGTAGCCTTTATTTGTCGATGACAGAACAATATCGTTACAAGCAAACCTCCGACAATTGATGTAAGAACGATTAAATCATCCCCCCCTCGGCTGCCTGCACTGCTAAAGCCAAATAGAACGAATCCAAAGCCAACAGTTGAGTAAATCACACTGACTATGTCGAGCCTTTCTTTTGACGACGTTTCAGCAACATTAACTAAATACTTACTTGCTATAATAATAATCAATGTTACGAAAGGAATCATGATGATAAATAACCATCGCCAAGATAAATACTCTAAAATAAATCCTGCTAATGTTGGTGCAATTGCTGGCGCAAAAATAATTGCGAAGCCAACATTCCCCATAATTGTGCCACGTTTTTCCGGAGGGTATAAATATACAATGACAGTCATCATTAATGGAATGATAATACCAGCACCCACAGCTTGAACCATTCTACCTGTTAATAGTACACCAAAATTATTCGCACATGCTGCGACAATAGAGCCGATTAGTAAAATAACAATGAGCTGATAAATAACTGACGTGTTGAAAAACGTTTCATTAAGTAAGCTGTAATGGGTACTAACACACCGTTTACAAGCATAAAGCCTGTGGCTAACCATTGAATCGTTGCAGCATTCACATCAAAAACAACCATTAAATCACTAAATGCAACGTTTAACAATGTTTGATTTAATGTAGAAAAAAAGGTTCCTGTTATCATGATGATAAGTAGCAATTTTTTAGCACTACTCGATACTTCATTTTGCATATAAAATCCCTCCCCATATAGTACCTGTTATCGACAAATTGTCTAAAAAACAGCATAGCAGAAGAAGAAAAAAACCCATATACAATCAGGTCATTTCTGTCGATTAACAGAAAATTAAATATAAAAAAGGAACGATTTAAATGACTTTTAAAGAAGATTCTCGTCCCATACGTACATAGGAAATGCTTAAGGAAGCCCTACTAACACTTTTACAAGAAGGTCACTTACTACACCAAATTTCTATCCAAAAATTAACAAAGAGAGCGAATTTGAACCGGACCACTTTTTATTTACACTATCAAAATATCAATGAGTTGAAGGAACATTTAGTAAGTGATATTTTACACGTGCTAACTGACAAAATAGAAAACTTAACTTCCATTTTTGATAGGAATCGAAAAGAGCACTTGATACAGCTATTGGATTATCTTCTTAATCAAAGAAGTTACATACTTGCTTTAGTACAGTTTGAACAAGTTGAAAAACATTTACTTTTGTTGATGAAAGATTTAATAGTAACCCGCAGAAATCAATCTAAAATTAGTGGAAGAAAAATCATTGTAGATACAGATATTAAAGCTGCCTCTATTATTGGTGTCATTATATGGTGGTTAAAAGATGGCCTATACCTGGATTCAGCGTATATCGCAGAGCAAATTAATCTCATGAATCAATCTTAATTTTATTATCTATTAAAAATATGAAATGCCAAAACATTGATTGCACAACGTTTTGGCATTGATTTAGATTCTTGATAGCAACGTTCCTCTGTCAGGGTTGCCATGGTACCTGTGTCAGTTACAAAGACCAACAATTAACACACCCGAATAAACAAACAAATGCATTTTATGGTAAAATTACTATAAATATAAATACTCTATAATCACTTCTTACACAATAGATCAGCATTACGTAAGGGGGAAAAGTAAATGGAACCATACTTGATATTTGTAGGAGTTTTTCTTGTATTTGTATGTCCAAACCTTTTTTTGATAATGAAGGGTCAACCATATTCCTATTCAAAGAAATTGACTGCTCCGCCATGGGCAGACAAAGAGACCAAACAACTTTTCAGACAATTCAATCACGCCTGGTCAAGGAAGATTGAGAAAACTGTAAATGTGCGTGTAAAGAATAGAAATCGTACGCTAACAGATGCCGAACTGCGAGAACAGTGGTATGAACTAAAGAAATTTCTTTTGTTAGCAGGTATCTCAAAAAGACTTCCGATGTTTTCCAAAAAGGTAGACGATATTTGGCACTTCTTTTTAGAAGAAGAGCAGCTGTATAATCAATTCTGTTTAGATTTCATTGGTGAACAGATTGAACATCACCCTCATGAAACACCAACACTTCTTCCAAATGAACGCGCTTGGTTCGACGTGTTATATCTTTCTTTTTTCAACGTTACTTCCCGCTCGCATCTATGGGGGAAATTCGCGCAAAAAAAGAAAGAACATGCAAAATGGATAGAGCGTATAGTGAATGATCCAAAAGGAATCATTGAGTCGTTTGGGCGTCACTCATCCGATGCCGCCTCGACAGATACATTGGCTACCTTTCTCAAATTCGCACGACAACAAGTGATGAAGTCAAATGGAAAGCGTGTTAAACGAAAAGACGGCTATTGGTATGGTGCCTCACTATTCGCCTTATATGAGTATGAAACAGTTCAAGTGAAGAAGAAAAAAGTGACCGGTGCTTTCGCAGACGGATCACCAGGCTTTGCAACCGACTTCGATTATAAAGAAGAATGGAACGAGATTGTCACCAATGTGAATTCGTTTGAAGTGGGAACAGACGCCGGAGCTATGCCAAGTGCACCTTCGGATGGAGGGAGCTCTGACTCCGGGAGTAGTTGTAGCTCGTGTAGTGGGTGTTCTTCATAAGAATAAGTAAGTGGAGGGCATCTGTGCTTGACAAAAAGACAAATAATTAACACACGTGAATGACCATACAATAAAACCAGACATTCGCCAATTTGTCCGATCTTCATTCTATTATTATGTAATTATAGCGAATGATCTGAGTAGCTCCACGTGCAGGTAATTGAAATTAAAAAAGGAGCACTTTATGAAGAAGTGGTTGATTATGCTGGCTGGAAGTATTCTTATTTTACAAGGTTGCATTACAGGTGGGAAAGGTATACCTACCGAACAGAAAAGGGAGGAAAATACATTGAACCTAGAATTACTTAATGCGGTTGAACTTAAAGATACAAATAGCGTAAGTAGACTGATTACTAAAGGGGCAAATATAAACGTACAGGATGAAAACGGTCGTACTGCTACTATGTTAGCTACATATAATAATGACGTCGTCACGGTAAAAGCCTTAATTAAAGCCGGTGCTGACGTCAATATCCAAGACGACATGAAAAACAATCCTTTCTTGTATGCTGGCGCAGAGGGGTACTTGGACATTCTAAAGTTAACAATCGAGGCCGGTGCTGACCCCACTATTACCAACCGATATGGAGGAACTGCTCTCATCCCTGCCTCTGAAACTGGATATCTCGATGTTATCAAGGAACTTCTTACTTCGACTGATATTGATGTTAATCATGTAAATAATCTCGGTTGGACAGCCTTAATGGAAGCAATCATTTTAAATAATGGAAACCAAGTACAACAGGAAACTGTACAATTACTTATAGATTATGGAGCAGATGTAACTATTCCTGATAAAAATAATGTCACTCCTCTACAACATGCACGAAAAAAAGGGTTTAAAGAGATTGAGCAAATATTAGTAGATAGTGGTGCTATGTAACAGTATTTTTTTATTTACTCATTAATGTTTATCGCAAAAATATTATTATCGATATAATTTCATCACCACAATTTACTTAATACAACAAACACCGCTAGGATAATTCTAACGGTGTTTGTTGTTTTCAGCTCAATATACAGGTACCACCACTGGGCTAAAATTCATTTTATAACAGGGTCCATCGGTTCCTTCCCCGTTAAAACAGAAATGTAGATTAGGTAGTCGATTACGTAGGCCTCGCCAGATTCTCCAATCTTCCATACTAACAGATACTGGCTTCCCTTCGCTAAACCTATTATCTGGATGTAGATGATCTTGTTCATATTTAAAGTTTTTATTTGTCCAGTCAAGATTCAAGTAGTAAAGAACCTCTCCAACAACCCTACAACCTTTTTCCATGTTGAGTACATCTTCAATTTCACCATCTGTGACTCTCAAATTATTTATCTGGTCGAGCATTACAATAGTAATTTCATAAACAAAGTTATTGATGTTACTCTTTATCTGTTGCAGCTTATTTGTAGTGCCAGAACATTATCAATTGCTTTTTCTCTTGTAGTTTCATCTTAGAATCTTTCATTCAAGGATGTTTTTCATCTCAAATTGGGTTGGACTCAATCTTCCAATCTTTTCACTAAACCTACAAACTTCATCTGTAAGTAATTACTCTAAAAAGTGGGTATGTACAGTTCTGGGTTGTTTCTTTCAACTGTAAGGGTCATAATCTTATACACCATTTACCCCTCCGACATTATTTTCACACTACAAAGGATATAATCACACTATTCCAATAATTATAGATACTCATAAACTAATTTGTATTAACTCACAGCAATAACATGAGAAAAACACCCTGCATTTCTGTAAGACGTCATATCTCAGTAGTCCGCCTATACTTTCATTTCCCCTTCAGCATCCTTGCCAAGTACGCGTCAGATTCGCCCTTCGGAATGCTTAGACTCTTCCACTGCTCTCCTTTAATCTGTTTTCCAATGAACATGACTTGTCCAATATGGATAGCATAATGCGCCATTTGCCGCTCAATCGCATCTATGACGGAATGTGCCTGCCCGCGAATATGAATATTCTTTTCCAAGTCTTGCTCATGCAAGCTTTCCAGCGCATCAAAAAAAACGCGCCAGCCATGTTCCCAATGATCCATCAGCTGCGCCTTTAACAATCTTTTCGTTTCGAATTCCCCATCACGATTACGGTCCGGCTTTTCACCGTCCGTCGTCAGAAAATCCGTCCACCTCGAAACCATATTTCCACTTAAATGCAGAATAAGAATCGCGATGCTGTTTGAATCGTCGTTTGACGTCCAATGAAAATCATCCTCATTCAACTGGTCGAATGTTTTTTCACCTTGCCCTTTTAACCCGATGAACCGCTCTCGAACAACTCGTAAATATTCTGTTCCAATCGACATATGGTGTTCCCCCTCTAGTTTCAAAAATCAGTTCGCTGATGTATTCGATGATAACGTGTGAGAATATTTTCACCATTGCTTAAGGCTGAATAGCCAGAAATGCATAAATTCAAAAAGCACCTACGCCATCAAGTACAGGTTCAATATCGAGAGGCGGTTTCCGGCTGGATGTTAAATAACGAGGCCATCAAAACATCCCATTTTCGTTTGGTGAATCTTTCGGCACCGGTTGGCCAACATCCCACATTTCAACAATCTTGCCTTCATGAAAACTGAAAATATGGACAACCGCTGCCCCTAGGTCCTCCCCCTTCTGTTTGATGTGGGAATAAACCATCACGTTTTCTCCCTCTTCAATCGTCTGCTTCACTTCGAGCGTTTTGTTTGGGCTGATACCGTCATTCTCTTCCATCGCTTGCTTAAGCGAATCCGCATCCCCCGGGAAATATGGATTATGATGGCGAAAATCTGGGCTTACGTATTTTTTATAGGCTTCGTCAATCTTTCCAGAGACGATAAGATGTAGAAAGTCCACTGCTTGGTCTTTATGTGGTTTCATGATTTTAACATCCTTTCCTGATATCACTTCTTGATCAGCATATTATTGGTATTCTATAAAATAGCCAAATATCCTTTTCCAATTGTTTTGAAGTATGCATGCAATCCACTTAATATGCGGTCAGTCGCTTTAAAAACATCATAAAAGTTTAAACATTCACGATAGCTTCTTGCACAACGTTCCTAAAATCATGTAAATGATGGGTGCGTTTCTTCCCATTTTCCTAGTTTAATTCCAGAACCATAAAGTTGCCCATAATCCATCGAAATGTACATATTTCACCTCGATCTATGTATTTATAGGTACCATCCGCTTACCGTTGTTTACATATACTCATTATCGGTAATGATTAATGTGCAATGTTAGTTACTATTAAACGAAGGAGCATGGACAATGCCCAATCAAAACCAAGACATAATTACCTATTTTCAAAAACTGGACCGTAGCTTTTTCATGGATGCGCACAAGGAATTCGCCTATATGGACGAAGCAATTCCGATTGGGCATGAACAAACCATTTCCCAGCCTTCCCTCGTACTCGAAATGACATTGGCCCTCGATTTGCAGCCTTATTCAAAAGTGCTGGAAATCGGAACGGGTTCCGGCTTCCAAACCGCCCTACTCGCCGCCTTCTCGAACCCCGTTTATTCAATTGAACGAATTGCTGCCTTGCATGAACGGGCAAAAGAAAGATTAGAAAAGGCCGGTTTCTCCAACATCCATTTCAAGCTAGATGACGGTAGCACCGGTTGGGAAGAACACGCTCCTTACAACCGGATTATGGTGACCGCCGCTGCTACCCAGGTGCCACGCGAACTCATAGACCAGCTAGCTATCGGAGGGAAAATGATCATCCCAGTAGGAACACCCCTCCTACAGGAACTCTTGCTCTTGGAAAAAGATGAAGATGGAGAAATCCATACCGCAGTGTTGGAAGAAGTGAGGTTTGTCCCATTGAAAGGAAAGTATGAATAGGTGACAGCACTTATTCCGTATCGGTTAAAAAATAAAACGCAAAAGAAGTACCTATGCCAGACAAAAAGACAAACAATTCAAATGTTAAAGTAATATTAAAAAAGTAAAAAAATTGCATAGGTATTGAATTGAGTTGTATTTACTGAATCGATACCTAAAATTAAGATCTATTTGTATTTCGTCGCTTCAGCAATCCTTTTTACCTTTTGGGCATGGCGGGCAATAAAATGGCTCATATACTTTTCCAAAAACAAATGATTTGCTACTTTTCCTAAAATGCCAAAAGGGGATTTATATGAGAAAGTATCTATCATGCTCGTTTCTGTGCCCCTTTCAATGAATTCTTGTGTATGTGTAAAAGAATGAAAGGCTCCACGAACCATGGCATCGGTGAATCTGTTTGGCTTCACCATTTCAATGACTTGAGACGTTAATTTCTGTTTCATCCCTAAATGGGTCGTCTCCCAAGTAACGAAATCGATTCAATAGGAAGCCCGTCAATGATAGCTAGTATCGGATTTCAGGTTACATTTCATGCAATTAACCAGGTGTGCCAGCGTCTATTACAAATTTTCAAAAACCCCAGCATCCATTTCTGAATACCAGGGCCTAAATCATTCATATGTAGTTCTAAACATCCATCCCCCCAGCCATTAAAAGAGGTACACTGTGTCAAAAACAAAGACGAACAATTCACACATTCGATTAATTATACTAAAATCAAACACTCCGCCGATGCTAATCCAGATTCACACTCTCCGTATTACGGCAATCAGGATAATTACTGCAACCGTAAAATTTTCCGAATCTACCTGTCTTTAAGGTCAACTGCCCATTACACTTCGGACAAGCAGTATATAATAGTGAGGCATCAGTCTTGGATATCTTTTTCGCACGGCTCGTATGTGAACGCGCCGTCTGCTTGGCATCTTTCGCTTTTCGAATCGATTGCATGTGCTCAGCCTTGAATAGTTTCCTGTCTTTTTTATATAGAGCCAAAAGTTCCGCGAGCTTTTCATTGATCCCCTTCACCGTGGCCTCACTAATATGCTGCTCCTTGTACTGACTGATTGTCGTTAGAAGATCAGCGAACTGTATGACATGCGCTGAGGTGAAACCCTTATTGAATTTAAAAGTAGTGTTAGATGAAAATGCGATGATGGAACAGACATCCTGCATTCCTTCTTGTCCTATGTAGGTAAGTAAAGCTTGAACATGGCCGTAATTTTGCCGGATTGGATTGTACATTTTTGTTTTCCTTTTATATATAACTTGTGTCCAATATGGTTTAAATTCATCACCAAAAATCCAACCGCTGTAATGTTTCGTTTCGATAACAAACACGCCATACACGGAGGTCACAATATGATCTACTTGCGTCAGTCCCCGCTCACCATTCGGAATATAAACATCATGGAAGACAGTATATGCATCCCCTAATTTCCGAAGCTTAGTCTTTACAACCCACTCCCCATACTTCCCTTTAATAACCGGCATTTTCCGCTGCAGTATAATCCACAAGATCATGAATATGACGACAACTGGAAACGCACTAGAGGTCATAAACATCTTGATTGTAATCAATATCCCTTCATAAAATCCCGATATCATACTATTTTCTGCATTCATAATATCCCCCCAAGTTAATCACTCAGTTGTCGGTAACCAGTCAATGTATCTACTTTTCCAACTATTACAATAATATCATATAATACGAAAAAAGTTCCATAAAAATAGGTACCTATGTCAACCATAGGTATACCCAAGTCGAATCGCTTCGTCCAGTTTCCGGGTACGTTCTTCAAAAGTAATTTCAGCGTCAATGCCCTTTGGAATATGGGACGATACAGTCTTTAATTTGTCCATCACCCAGACGTCCCCCCCTACTTTATTGTTAGGTGCACGAAACTTTCATGTTTATTACAACAATCCGATTTGTTTTATGGTGAAAAGATCTGAATTGCGTTTGAATTGCGTGGTTTCCAGACAGCCATCATTAAAGCAATAGGCGTTTTCCCCAATTGCCGAATTAAAAACTTTTTTCACAAAAATGTCCCCTTTCCCCTACTTTTCTTCTATATAAAGAATAAAGGGGATATTCTTTATGACAACTTACCTATCTGAATACGCTCACTTCACAAACAAACACGATTTAGACGCAGCAACAAGACAACATGTACTTACGCACTGGAACGATATGAACCAAACCGAGCGGGCTGTTCTTGATATGATCCGTCGCTACTCCGTTAAATACGGCGCCGCCCACTTGAAGCACGAAACAATCGAAAAGGCCATTAAGAAATCCAATGCAACTGTTCGACGCGCCATTCGCAAATTAGAAAAGCTTGAAATTATCGAACGTATTCACTATATCCGCCCAGTCATGAGCGGTCTAGGCGCTAATATTTACGTCATTAAACCTACTAATGACCAGTCGAAATTGAACACCCCAGAGAATGACGAAAAGCCTTCTAGCAGTAAGTTTGAACCCGCTAATCTACAAACCGAAGCTTTTCTTTCTAAAGCGATAAAACCTAAAGACCTTAAAAGAACGTCTCCTACGGAAATTGTGCCTACTACACTTTTCGGTAAAATGAAATCTCTTCTTTCTTCAACGATCGGAGAAAGTAAATTAGCACGTAATTTTTACGGCGTCTACCGGAAACAGTCTCTGCAAATGCTGAAATTCAGTATTCACGAAGACAAAGGAGAACTGTTCGAGCAATTAGCCATGCATGCCCTTCGTATTGCGGTTCAAACAACCAAACAGAAAAAAGTCCGGAATCTGCCCGGTTATTATTCAGGTGTTTTGCGCGAACTCATCGGCAAGGCTTTATTCAGCGAGGCTTTCATGGATTATGATGTAGCCGTTGAAGGGTTTTTCTATCGATGAAATGATTGTGCGGGTTATTGTATGGTGCCGAAACTTTAGTGTTTATTTCGCAAACATGAAGGTTTCATGGATGGAACAACTCAGAATCGTGTTTAAATTGTGTGGTGCATATGCAGCCATCACTAAGTACAAGAAGCGATTGCTATTAATAGACTTTGTGATTATATTACAGTATGTTATACATGCAATGTCTTCAAGTATTTATGATAGTTTAATGCTATTGTGAAAAGAGAATTCTTAATTTCATAGGCAAAACTTTCAATTAAAAAGATGAGGAAGTACAGATTGTATGAAAAACCGTAAAATAAAACTAATTTTAGTATTATCTACTGTCTTGTTATTGTTGTTTACAAGTTTAAATGTCTTTACCTCTTACGTGAAGATGAAAAAGACGGTTGAAGAGTCAATCGGTAATCAAAGTCTTATAGCAGCAGAATCCATTGCGTCTGCGTTAGATAAAGAAACGTATCAGAAATTTTTGAATAATCCCGCAAAAAACGACTATTATTGGGAATTAACAAACTACTTAGTTGATGCAAGAGAAAAACTGGGAGCATTATTTGTATATACATTGGAAATCGATAATCCAAAAGTATCGAACGTAATGATAGGCGGATTACCCAAGGAGTTAGACGAGAGCTATAGTATTGGAGTGGTTTGTACAGTACCCGAAAAGCAGGTCAAAAGAGCCTTTGAAGGAAATACATATGTTACAACTGTAATTGAGGATGCCGACCATGGCTCTTATCTTTCTGTTGGAGTACCGATAAAGGATGAAGCAGGAAAGGTCATGGGCTACTTAGGTATCGATATTAGTGTTGATACACTTAATGATATTAAGGGGAAAGTATTGAAAAACAATATCCTTCTCTTCGTCTTTAATGGTGCCTTTATTTTGGTCGCTATCGGATCCTTCTTATTATTGCAAAGATGGTATCAAAAAGAAGTGGCAAAGGAAGTCGGGTATACAGAAGATACATACCAAGCTGAACTTAAAACGTTAATCACTTCCATATCTTCTTTAAGACATGATTTCACCAATCATATTCAGGTTTTACACGGACTACTTCAACTAGGGGAATCTAAGCAAGCTCAGCAATACATATCTTCTTTGTCTAAAGAAGTTCTGGCGCTAGAAACTCTCAAACTAAATATAGATCATCCTGGTCTTTCAATCTTACTGCAAACAAAGAAACTGGCTGCACAAAATTATCATATTGATATGAATTTTACGGTTTCTCATGATGCATTCGATAAAATAAAAACAACAGATTTAATCATAATTCTGTCGAACTTAATTGATAATGCAATTGATGCAACAATTGCATTACCTGTAGCCGAACGTAAAATAACAATTAACTGTCAAACGGATGTTACGCAGTATCTATTTAAGATTACGAATACTGGACCTAAAATTAGTGACAATGAACATATTTTTAAACAAGGATATTCAACAAAAAATGCAGAACAAGGAAAGATAAGAGGGCAAGGTTTATTTATTGTGAAGGAAGTTGTGAATAGATATAATGGGGAAATCACAATTGATTCAATAAATGATTTAGAGACTATGGCCCTTGTGGGAATCCCTCTAAAGTAAATTTGAATGAAAGCGTAAACTCCCTACTACTTGTGGGGAGTTTTTTTATTCATTCCGCTATTCACGCTACTAATTTTTGTTTTGTGCATTCTTAATTCGAATGATTATTCAACTGTATGCACATCTAGTAGACATAACGCTAGTGACATATAGTCATCGTATATTTAATGATAAATTTCGACAAAAATATCACTAGCGTCGCACGAAGTCGTTCTGAATATTAAGTTTTATTTTTCATGCTTTCAAAAGAAAAAACGAAAACACCTGAATAACGATAATAAATATCCATTTTTTTACTACAGCCATTGACTAGCGTATCAGAGACAACTTTTTACTGTTAGGGCACGCTTTTTCCTTGGATTTTTCTGATCCAAGTATGTGCTGGCTTCCATAAAGCTGCTTTTAGATAACGACTGATTTGCAGATAGGTTCGTTTACTTTTGGTCTGTAGCTGCGCTAAAATATTTAAACAATACACGATCATGGCGATATAGACTTGGTTATGTACGCTTTCCTGACTTTGTCCATAGAACTTTTTGATGTTCAAATGCTGCTTCATCCATTTGAAAAACAGTTCGATGGCCCAGCGAGATTTATACAGTTCCGCGATTTCAGCCGCTGGCAAATCAAATCGGTTTGTAAGCAGGTTCAGCTGATTGCCTTTGGAATCTAACACTTTAAGAAGGCGAAAAGCGTTTTCCGAACGATTCTGCACAGTGCCGATGATTAATTTTCAGTACCTACTAGCGTTGCATAGTATTCATAAATAGTAAAAAAAGATAGATTATACCACCTATAAAACAAAAAAAGGAAACACGTCCGTAAATGACGAATTGTTTTCTTTTTTTATACAGTAGAGTTTTTCTTAAAAAATGCTCTTTAGTAATCGGGCTTACAATCGCGAAATCTTCTCCAAAACGGATTTCTATCGGTTTGGAATCCGGCAACCTTTGCCTTCCTTTGCTTTTCTTTAACCGACGTTTACAGGTAGTTAAAAGTTGGCTGATTGGATTGAAAATATAGAGACGAACTACCCTTAAAAATGCCCATACTGACTTTTTAGGTTGATGAATGAGTCGCATGATTTCAATAAGGGCAAAGGTAATCAACGTGATAAACAGCTGATTCCAAATACCTGCGGGCGAATGGCTGAACAAATGGCTGACCTTTAAATGCTGCTTAATCCATTTGAAGAAGAGCTCGATGTACCAGCGGTTCTTGTATGTCTCTAAAATTTCTGCTTCACTTAAATCGAGACGATTCGTGATTAGAAGGCAGAACTACCAGAGGATGAACCAGGTAGACGAGTAACCTACAGGTGATTCTGACGATGAACTGCACAGCCTTGGCGGAAAGTTTGCTTTGCTGGCGATGTTTCACTTTTTAAGAACCGAGTGAGTGGGTTCCAATATTATGTGTTAACCAAGCAGTAAGCGTACCGTTTTTTGTTTAAAGTGCAACTAGATACTGACTTCAATCAAGCGGATCCCGTACCAAACATCTTGCGACTGCGTGGCCGAATGGCTAAATGAGTCAGCTCCATCAAACTGCACGAACGAGATTTACGTACTAATCGTCAGCAAGAACAGTTTGTGCAATTGAAAAAAAACTATCAAATTTTCCGGGAACACCCCTTTCTATTGGGGATTGGAAAAAGCATGGTCCTCTCAATCTGAGGTTCATGCTTTTTCTTTGATTCATCTAGCTTCCTTCATTTGCAACCCCAACTGTTTATTCAACTTCAAAAACCCTATACCCGTAAGAATTGCACTTATGGCACCTATAGCTGCGGCAATGCCGATATCGCCGAACATCATAGTAGATAGGACCAATCCAATTACGCCAACAATGAGTAAAAGTATGCCGATGATTTTCATTATTATTCCTCCTTGTATTCAGTGTCAGTACATAGCACCGGGGGGTGTTAAACAGAACTATCCACTCATTCCAGTTCTTCCAACACATCTGGATAGACAGCGGTACTAAAGATTTCTCCAGTGCCGGCATCCTTCGTGTGCACTGTGACGTTCAACTCGTCTCCATCCTTTCTAATCAGTTACTGTACATAAAAGAAGACAGGCGAACCTTCACTCGAATCATATGAAACTTTATAGTCATCCCCAATTTTCACTTGGTTGGAAATAAAGCCCTCACCTGAACCACCATTGTAAAGCTCTTTTGACAATTCATTTGGGACGACAGCTGAAACCCATTCATATACTTCTCCTTCATTCGAGACGAAATCAAAATTCATGTTCGAAAAATAGAGGCTGTCATCGTCTGTTTCAGATTCCTTCAAAAACCCTTTCACCTTAATCAATACATATTCAAATCCATCAGCAGCTGGCTCATTATACATATTTTCTTTTTCGATAATTGCCCAAGCTTCATTCCCACGAATCGATTCAAGCAGTGTAATTTCTATGGATGAATCATAGGCATTATAGCTATCATCATAAATATTTTCCTTTACGGTAATCGTTTCTCCAAAGGGTAAAGGATTTGATCTTGTGCCAACTGGCTTTTCAACGATTACTTCTTCTTCCACTACTTCTTCAGCTTCAACTTGTGATTCTGCAGCCGCTTCATTTTTCGGTGTCACTTCTCGGCTATTTTTTTCATTGATGTCACCACAAGCCGCAAGTACCAACAACAATAGTGCACTCCAAATCATCATTACTTTTTTCATATAATTGACCTCCTGTTTTTGTTTACTCTCTCATTGTAAATGCCCATAAAAAATAACCTTTGCGTATATCCACAAAGGTCATCGGTATTGCTCGTACATTTTTTCTGCTTCTTGTTTCATCCGCTGGGCAAGTTGGCTGGGATGCAGTACTTTGACTTCGCCGCCCCATCGGAATAGCCACCGGACAAGGCCGTCACTCATAGCAACTTGTGACTTTAATAAAAACGTCCCGTTCTGTTGATCTACAATGTTGGCTTTTAAACCAAAGCGATCAATGACTACATTAATTAATTTGTCATGAAACTTAGCTTCCAATGAAATCATATCACCGCCAAACATATGGAACATCCCACTTGTATAGGTTTTTAAATCGAAATAAGGATCGGCTACAAATCGCTCTTCCAGTACACGAACAGTGCGCATGCGGTCAACGCGATATTGCCGAATTTCATCTTCTCTACTAAAATGTGCCACTAAATAATAGCGGTCATTATTCCACACGAGCCCAAGTGGTTTTACGAAATAATCGTTTCCGTCATTACTTAGATGAAATTGAAGATCCGTTCCGTACCTTCCATATTGAAAGGCTACCATTCGTTGGTCATGGATTGCTTCATGCAACGACTGAACAGTTGATATGATTTCGACTGCTCCTTGTGGTGATTCCTCGGCTACAACTAATTCATTCGTTAACTGCTTGGCCAAACTTTGGCTTGTCAGTTTTCTAATTTTCATGAGTAATTGATTTGTATCCCGCCGTGGAATGAATTTTGCTGCTGAAATGGCATCCATCAATAAGCGAAGTTCATGTATTTTGAAAAGCCGACCGTCATAATAATAACTTTTGAGTAACCCATTTTTCTGTTGGACAGCGACAACTGGAAAAGCAGTTGAATTTTCAAGTGATTGGACATCGTCACGAACTGCCCCGATTCCTACCTTTACATGTTCCGGGAAGAGCCCATGAATATCATGAATCGTCATCATTGTTTTTTCATCCGTATACTCTTGCAGAATGCGTATCACTTCTAACAAACGATCTCTTGCTGTTAATTGTTCAGTCATCATCGAACTTCTCACCCTTTTATGGATAATTTTCAATACCTGCGCGACAAACGATCACCATTTCCCTCACACAGTTACTTCCACCCATTGCTTCCCCTTCAACTGCTCAAATACCTTCTCCACGGTCCCAACTCCAACATTCTCATACTTCGCTAAGATCACAAGCTCATTCGGCAATTGTCCAACCGTATCAATCTGGTCCTCCTTCAATTGTTTAAGAAGGCTTGGGCTTCCTGTAAATTCGTCGACTGTGAATGGAATCATGGCCAGTTCTTCTGTGACTACGATAGAGTCGGCTTTATAAAAGAAAAACAGTTCACCTGGTCGCTCAATTAATAGTTGTCTACGGACTTTCTCTTCTTCGATATACGTTTTTAATTCCCCAAAGAGGTTTTCGTCATTTTTTTCGGTATAGCGTTTGACGTGTTTGTGTAAGCCTTCGAGGTAGTTTGGTAATTCGCTCATAATGCGTGCTTGTTGCTCTGCTCCGAGACGGATGAGGAACGTTTCGGATTTGTCGAAGCGCTGCGACAACTGGAAAGCGTCGCGCAGGAAATATGGGATGTCGAGTGTTAGCCCTTTGTATGTCAGTGTTCGAATTGTTGTAAAGCCTGGTTGTTCTGGAACGGACGGCATGTTCACAGCGATAACAGCAGATTGTTGTTGACCGGGTTCTATTGGCTCTTTCTGTAGTGCTTGTCTAAGCATTTCTTCAAGCACTTTCAACCGCCCTTCTAGCTCGCTGAAATCATACGTTTCTTCTATTGGTGACGGATCCACATATTCCGGTACGATAAGGTCAATAGGACCGTATACTTCGACATACCATTTAACGATTGTGTAAGATGGCTTCCCATTAAAGAAGTGCTTCAGAATAGCGGAACCTACTTGTACCATGTGCCGCCTTGTTGCCGAATTGGTGAAAGTGATGAAGCGCATCACGAATTTCGGGTGTTAATGTCATTTAGTAGATTGAGTCGTTCTTTGAGGTCTGTCCATTGTTCGTTCGGTAGTTTTTCTGCTTAAATGACTTGTTACAATATATTTTCAACGAACGCTCTCGCATGAGTTAGCATTGTCCGTGTGCTAGAGAAGATACTGCTTTCTAGTTCGCACGCGACGAATGCAAGTTCTTTAGAGAGCGGTTCAAGATATTGATAGAAGTAGGTTTGATTATTCATATAGCATGTCCCCCGATTATCGCAAATTGTTTATATGGTATTATTTCACAATATTAGCAGGGGGGCGTTGTTCTTTTCACATCCAATTCGGTAAAAGTACATGCCGAAAATCCATGAGAATTTCCCACACTGGCACTTCTAATTCCTCATGAAAAAAACACCACATTTTTTTGCTGGTGTTTTGGGTTTATTAGATTGGTTATGGATTCACTGTGTAATGGAAGCACAGAAGTTTCCAGTAAATCCGAAAGCTCTTTGTCATTTACACAGTTTTTTCTTAATTCTTCAACTTCTGTCACTCTCAATTTAGTTAGATTAGCGATTTCTGCATCATCAAAACAAGTGCGAAGTTTTTTCCTTCATCATGTATGCCTTCAATTTTTTGGCTAGCCATCAGCTCCGTAACCATAGGTGGTAAGTTATTTTTTCGAAATGTAACATTTGAAAGTGATCCTCTTGAAGTTAATCTCTTAATGATTCTTTTAGCTGTTCGGGTAATCGCAATAAATAATCGATTCGCAGAGGATATCTCTTCACTTCTAAATATCCCCTGCTCTGCTCTCCACAGTAATTCAGTAGACATTTTTTTGAAACTGAGAGGCAACCTTTCTTGTATTGTTTTCCTAATTTGTAATATCAGTTGCTATTTTAACGACCGCCCGCTGTAGTAAACTGAGGGTAGAATCTATTGGAGGTGTGTGTCGTGGGCTACACTACACTCCTAATTGCTCGATTTATGTCACTTGACTTACTCGTTTACATCGCACTTTTACGGGATGTTAGATTACAACGATTTAAACATTCCTACCTCGTTTTCCAGCTTTATGGGTCTTGTCCTACAAATAAAAAGTAATGCGTTAAATTCGAAGCTTAGATTAAATGGATTGTATCCCTGTAAGATGATAAAGCAAGATCCCTTCACTCGGTACACTTTATTCAGTATCTTTCAATAGCTTTGGAAGTAGAGGTGGAGTAATATCTTTCAATCCAGCTAGACCTAAAATCGTTAAAAATATTTTTTGTACACCATAAAAAGCATCTTTAGGATCATAATACTCATTTAGTGTATGGAATCCTCCAGCTTCACCTCCACCTCCTAAAGTAACAGCAGGAATTCCAAGTGAAATGGGGATATTAGAATCGGTACTACCTGCCCCATCCAATTTCTGTTCGAATCCTAGAATGGATGTAGCAGCTGCAGCAGCTTGTACGATAATGGTGTCAGGACTTTGATAGCCTGCTGGACGGTTACCTACTAACTCCATTTCAACAATAATATCATCTGTTTTCTCCCAATGAAGATTTTCTTCTTCCGCTGCAACATTAATAATATTAATTATCTTTTTTTCTAAATTTAATAATTCTTCCTGGGAATTAGAGCGCAAATCGATTACCATTTCTCCGACTTCCGCAATCGTATTCACTGAAGTACCTCCGTGTATTAATCCAACATTATACGTTGTTTTGGGTACCGTTGGGGTTTCTAATGATGATATTTTAGCAATCGCCCTTCCTAGAGCATGTATAGGACTCGGTGTCCCAAAATTCCCGAAACTATGCCCACCAGGTCCTTTGTATGCGACTTTATATCTTTTACTCCCCGTTGCTAAGTACGTTATTCTGTCTGGAGCCCCAGGTTCTATGGATATAAAACCATCGATATCGACTCGATTTTCAAACAATTTCTTTACTCCTAGTAAATCTCCAAGACCTTCTTCACCAACCGTTGCCCCAATTATCAAATCCCCTTCAGTTTCAATATTAGCGTGATTTAGTGCTCGAATTATTGTTAGGACAGATGCCAAACCACGACCATCATCAGCAATTCCTGGTGCATACACTCTCCCGTCTACAATTTTAGCAACCGTATCTGTACCTTCAGGAAATACTGTATCTAAATGTGCACACAAAACGATTGAAGGACCATTTCCGTTTCCTTGGCGAACTCCGAATACGTTACCAACTTCATCCACCGTGATATTTTTTAATCCAAGTTCAGTAAGCTTCCTTTGATAGTAGATTCCTCTTTTTTCTTCATAAAACGTAGGTGCTTGAATAGCTGTCAGCTCAATTTGCTCGTCAGTTGTGTAATCATTATCTTCTTTTAAAAATAATAGTCCTTTTTCTACTCTAGAATTGGAACTTAGTAAACTGTAAACATCTTTTACTTTATCCGATACAGTATACCCTTGCATTTCTTCTTCAATTACATACTTTTCAGTCATTAGAGAATCCCTCCGAATCTTGAAATAAACCACAGTTGAACATCGCTATAATTGTCTAACGAAAACGACTCCGTAAACGATAGCGGAGACAGCTTAGCGCTAATTAAGCTAATCAATTTATTTATTTTGTATTCTTCAATTACATTTCACTTAAATTCGGAATAGAATATATTTTTTTCGGTCTTCCGCGCTTACCCGTTGCCTCTTCAGTAACTTCTATTAGCCCCATTTGTTCCATCTCATTTAATATTCTTCTTGTATTTCGATCTGTGTTTTTCAGAAGTGTCGTTATTAGTTCACTATTAAAACTTGTTATCTTCTTATATTTAATGAAAAAGTAAATCTTCGCCGGAATTATTGGTGTATATTTATTTTCTTCCAGAATTTTTTTCCATGCCTCTGGAAGTTTATCTGCTGTAAAGTTATTATTCTCCTCCAGAAATACATTCATTATTTCTTTCATTTGATTGACAAATATTATTTTTTTACTTTGATTTTTTTGGTGTTCTTCAAAGGAGTGTCCAACATTTTGCATTGCTTCATATACAGTATGTCCTGAGCCAATCCCGATTTTCAGTTCAATTGAAGTTTGTAGTTCAACTTTATTCACTAGTTGACTAAGTGATTCATTCAAATACAATAATTCAAAATCACCATAGGTTGTGTAAATTTGAAAACGATCTTCATTGGAACTGTCGAGAACGCCATTTAACTTTTCGGCAACTTTCAATAATGCAAGTTCAAGAGTTAATCGTTTTCTTTTCGCATCGTATGTGTTAAGTGCTGTAATCCTTTCTTTATTTATTTGCTCGATTCCAATAATCGCAACTTTTGATTTTTCAAAGATTTGACTTGTAGCTCGGGAGACAAGTAAATTAAAGACCGTTTGTATTGCTAGTTGGGAAGGTACGATTCTATAACAAGGGATTCCTAACTTTTGCAACTCTTCATAAACAGTTAATAAACAAGTTACTGCAACTTCCGTATTTTTTTCTTTATAATTTTCAACATGAAATTCAATGATCTCTACATACGTTTGTTTCCTTTCATATGGGAATAACTCTATTTTCAAAGTGGTTAAGCTATACTCTCTTAGCAGCTGTTGAATTGTTTCACCTTCAATTGAATCTACACTAATTGAAGATGTCGTTTTCTTTCGCTCAAGGAATATTTTTAATAAAGTCCCTAAAAAAGCGATTCCGTATAGTGGTGGAAAAAAACCTTCGTTTTCCTGTATCCAGCCTTTATCAAGTGCATAATAATAAGGAGTTTGTCCCGAAAAAATCCACTGTGCTACATCATACTTATTGTCATTAATAATATGCTCCAATTCATCTCGATGAAAATATTCAAATTCGACTAACTCAATTCGGAAATCGGCACTTGCGACTTCTTTTATTTGATTTAGAGAATCGCGAGGTCCAATTGCACCAATTCGGATTTTCAACTTATCTCATGTCCGCTTAAAATAGGAGCCGATTCAGAAACACTCATCTTTACTTCATTAAAAAGTGGATGGTGACATGCAACAGAGTGACCAGGAAGTATTTCTCGATATTCCGGGCTTTCTGTTTTACATATATCAGTCGCATACGGACACCTTGGATGGAAGTGACAACCACTTGGTGGATCGCTTGGATTTGGTATTTCACCTTCGATGAGCTGATGCCTTTTCCGCAAATTGGGATCTGGAATAGGTACAGAATCTAACAATGCATGTGTATACGGATGAAGTGGGTTTACAAATAATTCATCCCGATCTGCTAATTCCACCATACGACCTAAATACATGACGCCAATCCGATCGCTAATATGTCGCACAGCTGGCAATCCGTGAGCTATAAAAATGTACGTCAAATCCATTTCTTTTTGTAATTTCTTCAGTAAGTTCAAAATTTGAGCTTGAATCGAAACATCTAAAGCAGAAACAGCCTCGTCACAAACAATTACTTTTGGTCGTAATGCGAGTGCACGTGCAATTCCAATTCGCTGGCGTTGTCCTCCACTAAATTCATGTGGGTATCTTTTTAACTGATGTTCTCCAAGTCCTACTAGCTTCATTAAGCTGAGAACTTCATCACGTAATTTTTTTCCAGATGCAACCTTATGAACAACTAAAGGTTCCCCAATAATTTCTTCAACCTGCATTCTTGGATTAAGGGAAGAGTATGGATCTTGGAAAATCACTTGCAAATCTCGCCTAGCTTTACGAAGTTCTTCGTGACTAAGCGAGGCAATATCTTTATTGTCAAAATATATATTTCCTTCCGTTGCATCAAGTAAGCCAAGCATTAGTTGTCCAGTTGTAGACTTTCCACAACCAGATTCTCCAACAATTCCAAGTGTTTCTCCTTCAAATACTTCAAAGTTCAAGCCGTCAACCGCACGGACCAATGTAGTGGTTTTCTTGATATAGCCTTTTGTAATTGCAAAATGTTTCTTTAAATTGCGCACTTCCATAATTACTCTTTTTTCTGATGTGTTTGAGTCTTTTACTAACTCCATCCTATTCACCCCCTTATACTTTAATGCAGCGCTTCGCATGGGTAGAACTGACATACTCTAGCTCTGGATGTATTTTCGTACACTCAGCATCCGCAAGTGGACATCTAGGGTGAAATTTACATCCGGTTGGCATATTCGCTGGATTTGGTACAGTTCCCTCTATTGAATAGAGGTTATCTACAACATCATGAATTTTTGGAATCGACGCCATTAATCCACGTGTATATGGATGTAATGGATTTTCAAATAATTCAAAGACTGGTGCTTCTTCAACAATTTCGCCTGCATACATAACGATGACACGATCTGCAACTTCTGCAACAACGCCAAGGTCATGTGTAATCATCAAAATACCAGTATTTCCTTTTTCCTTTAAACTTCTCATAAGCGTTAAAATTTGGGCCTGTATCGTTACATCAAGCGCAGTTGTGGGTTCATCCGCAATTAACAATTTAGGATTACATGATAATGCCATTGCAATCATCACCCGTTGTCGCATCCCCCCAGACAATTGGTGCGGGAAACGCCCCATTGCTTTTTCAGCATCCGGAATTCCAACAAGTTCTAGCATTTTAATTCCTTTTTTCTGTGCTTCTTCTTTTGATAATTGATTATGAACAATTAATGTTTCCCTTAATTGATAACCAATTGTAAAAACAGGATTTAAGGCTGTCATGGGTTCCTGAAAAATCATGGACATCTCTTTACCTCGTAATGTTCGGTAATCTTTTTTGCTAATCGTACGCAAATTTTTTTCTTTGAATACCATTTCTCCATCGTACACCTCACCGTTTGGAGGGAGAATTCCCATTAATGCGAGCGAGGTAACACTTTTTCCACTACCTGATTCTCCAACAATTGCCAACGTTTCTCCTTCATTCATAACAAACGATACACCATTCACCGTTGAAACGTATCCGTCTTCTGTTTTAAAACGTACACGCAAGTCTTTAACATCCAAAATTTTAGTACACATAATCTCACCTCGCAATTAGTCTATAAGTTTTGGATCTAACACGTCTCGCAACCAATCACCTAGAAAAATAACACCTAAAACAGTTACAGTAATTGCAACCCCCGGGAATGTAGCGACCCACCAACTCGTTGCAATATACTCTCGCCCATCACTTAACATAAGCCCCCATGAAACATCTGGTGATTGAATGCCGAGACCAAGGAAACTTAAACTCGCTTCTAAAATAATTGTTGAAGCTACATTTAATGTAGCAATTACGATAAATGATGAAATTACGTTAGGCAAAATATATTTCACGATAATCCGGTAATCCTTTGCTCCAATTGCTTTTGCAGAACGAACAAAATCTCTCTCTTTTACACTCAATGTTTCACTTCGTACCATTCTCGCGTAGACGACCCAAGAAGTTCCACCGAGTACGAGAATTAAAGTTGTAACACTTGGTCCCAAAACAGCGAGGATAATTAACATAAACAAAATGTTCGGAATCGCGAGGAATGAATCGACGGTTCTCATTATTATGAAATCCCATATATAACCATAATATCCAGCGATAAGACCAAAGATAATCCCCAAAAATCCAGCTAGAATAACTGCACTAATTCCGACCAGTAAGGATATTCTTGAACCATAAATAATTCTACTTAATACATCACGGCCTAAATTATCTGTTCCTAATGGGAAATCTTTTGTTCCCCCTTCCAACCAAAATGGTGGAATAAGCCGATGCATAATATCCGTTTTGGCAGGGTCATACATCGCTAAAATCGGAGCGAAAACAGCCATACCTGTCATTGCTAATACAATTAGAAGACCGACAAATCCAGTCTTACTTCTAAGAAGTCTTAAAAAGAGGTTGTGAAGTTTACTCTTCTTTTTCCGATTAAGCATGTACTGAGAATTTTCAATTGTTTTAGTCATGTAATTCCCTCCTTAATCGTACTTAATTCTTGGATCTAGGAGTCTATAGACAAGATCCGCGATTAAATTACTTAATATTACGAATATAGCAATTATAAATGTTGCTGCTTGTACGACGCCCATATCACGCAAATTGACGGCCTGTACGAGTAATTGACCTAGACCTGGCCATGCGAAGACTGTTTCTGTAATAAGTGTTCCACCTATTAATGTCGATGTTTGCAGAGCCATAATTGTAACAACTGGTATTAAAGCATTTCGAAATGCGTGTCTGTTGACGACAATCGACTCTCTTAATCCTTTACTACGGGCTGTCCGGATGAAATCTTGCCCCAAAATTTCTAACATACTTGAACGAATTAGTCTTGTCATTTCAGCAGCAATTCCTGTCCCCAGTGTAATTGCCGGAAGAACCAGATGCAAAAAACCTCCTTTTCCCGATACAGGAAAGAATTGAAAGTTAACGGCAAATACTAAGATGAGCATAATTCCTAACCAAAAACTTGGCATTGCCTTTCCTAGTACGGCCCCGCTCGTAATGAACAAATCCATGAAACTGTTCCTCTTTACAGCTGAGAGTATCCCTAGCGGAACGGAAATAAGAATTGCAACAATCATTGAAGCAATTGCAAGCTGAAATGTTGCGGGCATTCGATCTAAAACAAGTTCTAGAGCGTCTGAATCATAGCGTAATGATTTTCCAAAATCACCTTTAACTAAATCACCTAAATAAGAAAAGTATTGAACAGGAAGTGGATCATTGAAACCAAGGGCCTCCTTTAATGATTCACGTTCTACATCCGTGGCTGTTTCGGGGAGCATTAAGGAAACCGGATCACCCGTTACTCGAACTAATAGAAAAACGATTAGCGTAATGAGGAGAAGGACAGGAATCGTTTTCAACAAATTTTGAAGTAAATATTTCATTCAAGTGTACCTCCTCTTTTAACAAAAAAAGAGGGGGAAATCCCCCTCTTATTTCAATTTAATATCGTCTGCGTAGAACATTTCATCCAATCTAGGTGTAAATTCAATTCGATCATTCACACCGTAAATTGACTCAAGTTGATATAGATAAATTTGTGGACGATCATCTGCTATAAACGCTTGTGCTAGTTTATATTGTTCTGTGCGCTCATCCAAGTTCATGTTAGACTCGGCAGTTTTCAACAAAGCCTCTGCTTCAGGGTTATTATAATCGGTTTCCCCTTTTGCTCTTTCAAATTGCAAACGATCTAATGCAAGAGAAGCATCAAACATTGAGTTACCATAACCAATGAAGAACATATCTCCGAATGTTCTTTCTGTATATTTCACATTAAATGCACTCCACTCCAAGAGTTCGAGTTTAACTGTAATCCCAACTTCTCCAAGCATCGCTACCATTAATTCTGAAGTTTCTTTATCCTTCAAGTAACGACCATTTGGTGCACTTAATGTAAGTTCAAGTCCATCTGCGTAGCCAGCCTCAGCCAAAAGTTCCTTTGCTTTTTCTGGATCATACAAAGTTTTACCAAAAAGATCCTCATTTGCACCTACGTTACCTGGTGTTACACGTGTACGTGTAACTTGACCAGCACCGTTAAGTAGTGAATCTACAATTGCCTGCTTATCAATTGCCAAATCAATTGCTTCTCGTACCAGTGGATCTGCTGTAACATTTCCTTCTCCAGTACGAAGGACAAGCATCATGACACGTTGTGTTGGTGTTGTAATTACAGAAGAACCATCACCTGCGTCAATACGCTCAACATCAGTTGGTGGAATGTTAACAGCAATATCTACTCCTCCAGTAAGAAGTTCAGAAACGCGAGTAGAATCTTCTGGAATTGCTCTAAATACAAGTTCGTCCCACTTAGGGGCTTCTCCAAAATAGTCTTTATTTGCTTCTAGAACGAGTCGGTCGTCTCTTTTCCACTCTTTTAATTTATATGGACCTGAGCCAACTGGTTCTTTCAAGAAAACCTCCCAGCCTTCTTTTTCAATATAATCTTTTGGAAGAATTCCTGAACCAAGTCTAGACAAACGGTTTAGTAAAGCCGGTTCTGGATTTTCAGTGATAATATCAAATTCATAATCGCTTTTTACTTTTACCTCTTGAATTTGTTTATAACTCCCAAATTCAAGCAGTGTTTCGTCTTTCGCGACACGTTCCAGTGTGAATTTCACATCATCTGCAGTCAATTCTTCACCATTGTGGAATTTTACGCCTTCTTTAAGTTTGAAGGACCATGTATTATCATCTATATTTTCCCAACTTTCAGCGAGATCAGAGATGAAACCCTCCGCACCTCCATTTTTAACAAGGTAGTTGAACATATTTACATGCACTGCTTCTGTACTTGTCGTATTATGATTATGAATATCAAACGATGTTACATCTGTCCCATTCGCAATAGTCAGAATTTTTGATTCATTCTCCACCGCTGTATCCCCGTCTTTATCCTTAGCTTTATCCGTGCTAGAGCTATCATTGTCTTTTGAACATGCTGAAACGATTAAAAGCAATACGAGTATAAATGTTAGCAAATACTTTCTCATTCTTTTCCCCCCTCTTATTTGTTTAAAAATGATAGAGCTAAATTACTTAAAGCACCAATTCCAAACAATATTGCTTTCTCATCAACATTAAATCGAGTTGTATGGATTCCATTGGAAGTAGAATCACCCGAACACGTACCTAACCGGAAAAATACAGACGGCACTTTTTGTGAGAAATATGCAAAGTCCTCTCCACCCATTGAGGGATTAGAGAAACCAACAGCATCTTGACCAAATGCAGATCTTGTTGTAGAAACGAAAAACGCTTTACATACATCATCATTTTTTAAAGCTGGAGTTACATAGTTATAATTTAAATTGCAAGAACCTCCAAATGCTTTTGCTATGTTCTCTGCGATTTGACTCATGTTTTCTTCCATAACTTCTCTTGTCTTTGGATTCAACGTACGAACAGTTCCATTTACAGTCACCGTGTTAGGAAGAATCGTCCCTTTTGTTCCACCTTGAATTTGTCCAACACTGAGCACAACTGAATCGAGCGGATCAATTTGTCGACTTACAATTTGTTGAAGTGCAACAAGAACTTGTGCAGTGATCATAACAGCGTCGACCGCTAGATGCGGATGTGCTGCATGTCCACCTCTACCTGTTACTGTAAGTTCGAATATATCCACGGCAGCACCGCTGTAAACACCATTCGAAACAGAAAATTCACCAACTTTTAATGCAGGTGCGACATGTAGACCGGCAATCATATCCATCACTGGATTTTCGAGTGCACCGCTTTCAATCATCTTTTTCGCACCGAGCCCAATTTCTTCAGCTGGTTGGAAAATTAGTTTAAGTGTCCCCTTTTCCAAGCCAATCTCGGAAAATACCTTTGCAACCCCTAACAAATTCGTCGTATGGACATCGTGACCACATGTATGAGCTACACCGTCATGAATGCTTCGATAGTTTTCATCGATTTCATCAAGCATTGGCAAAGCGTCCATATCTGCACGTAAGCCAAGAACTCGTCCATCTTCTTTTCCCTTCAAAATTCCAATAACACCTGTTCCTCCAATACTTTCTTGCACTTCATATCCCCATTGCCTCAGATATGTAGCTACCACTTTAGATGTTCGTTCTTCTTGAAAGGCTAATTCGGGATGTTGCCGTAAATCTCTCCGAATTTCAACAAGGTCGTCGTAGTTTGATAAAATTGCTTCGTATAATTGCGGATGTACATCTTTGAGTTTCTCAAAGTTCTCATTTATAACTTGAGTGACCAACTTACTTATCCCCCTTTCTAAGACCCATTTCTTCTCCATATTTGAATATAAATGATGCCATCATTTTAATTCCATCAATAAAATCTTCAACACGGATGTTTTCATTTGGTGCATGTGTGTAAGACGTGAAATTACCTACTCCAAACGAAACTGCTGGAATACCGAATTTTTCAGTTAGTTCATACATAGGACCAGTTCCGGGCGTATTCGGAATCACATTTGGTGGTTGTTTCGTATATTCCTCAATTGTCTCTAATACAGCTTTAACAATTATTTCAGATGGATGTGTACGTACTGCAATCTCTTTACCGAATGTTCGTATTCCAATATCAATAAATCCTTCGGCATCCAGATAAGTACGCAATAATACCAATATTTTATTTGGTAGTTGGCCAGGTACAAGTCGAAAATCAATTTTTGCAACCGCTTCCGAAGGCAATACAGTTTTTGATCCCTCACCTGTATATCCACTTTGAATTCCACAAATATTACATGTTGGTTCAAAAATATGCTTTTTCTTCAATTCTTCACCTTTTAAGTTATTAATAAATTCATCAATACCCAAGTGTTCCAATAAATCAGTCTCACTTATTTTATATTGTCTGATCATTCGTGACTCTTCTTCGGAAATAGGAGTAATATCATCATAAAATCCAGGAATTAATATTCGATCTTGTGAATCTTTCAGTAGATTCAATGCTTTAATTAATCGCCAAACCGGACTCCCAATAATTGAAGCTTGAGCAGAGTGAAGATCTGTATTTGCACCTTTGGCAAAAAGTTCTACATATAACAATCCTTTAACGCCAAGCGATACTTCAAGGCGATTCTCTGCATCCCTATAACCAAATTCCCATACACAACCATCAGCATTAATTTTTTCACTATGTTTATCGGTGAATGCTCCGAGATTAATACTTCCAATCTCCTCTTCACCTTCAAAGATGAATTTAATATCAATAGGCAATTCACCAACTACCTCTTTAATTGCATGAACTGCTGCCATACGTGCTATTAAGTTACCTTTATTATCAGCAATCCCGCGAGCATATAATCGATCCCCAACAAGTGTTGGTTCAAATGGTGGTGTATTCCATAATTCAATTGGATCTTCCGGTTGAACATCATAATGATTATAAAAACTTAATATTGTATTTGTTTCTCCTGTTAAATGCGAGAAAACAACAGGTTGTCCACCAGTATCTAAAACTTCTGCCTGAACATTGAACGCTTTACTAAACAGATGCTCAAGATAAGAGACGCTCTCCTTCATCCCTCTATTTTGGGCAGCCACACTTGGAATCTCGCAAAATTCTGTGAGCCAATTTAAATAATACTCACGATTTTTTTCAATATATTCATGTATAGGTTTCATCAATTCAAGCTCATCACCTTTATCGGAAAATTTCCTAAATTACTTATACCGACTTTATATCGAATCCAGAATTATGTCAATAGATTTTATCTAAATTATTGAATTAGTTAGATTTCTATGTATAATATAAACAATGCTATAGAAAAAATAAAAAATTGAGGAGAAATGGATGAAAATGCAAACAAATCTCGAGTTTTTAAAGGCAAATGAAGATATTATAAAACAAAATTTACTTACTCTTGTTAAAGCTGAATCACCTAGCCACGACTTACAGTTGTTAAAAGAATGCGAACTAACAATTAAAGAGATTTTCCGCAAACACTTTGGCAGTCGATTTACGTTAATAGAATATTCAACAGAATACAGTGCTACACATCTACTCTATGAAATGAAGAATAACTTGAAACCAAGAATTTTATTAATGAGCCATTATGATACAGTGTGGAATGCAGGCGAATTACAATTGGTGGAAGATGAAAATATTATATCCGGTCCAGGCATTTATGATATGAAAGCTGGTCTCATATCTTCTATTTGGGCTATCAATTCTTTATTAAACGTAGAAAAAGAACTTCCTTTCACCCCCGTTTTTCTCTTTACTTCGGATGAAGAAACAGGAAGTGAGTCTTCCAAAAAAATTATTGAATCGGTTGCCAAAACTTGTGACGTTGTTTTTGTTATGGAACCGCCAGAGTCACAAACAAATGCATTAAAAACTGAACGGAAAGGTGTCGGTCAATTCGAAATCAAAGTAACAGGGAAAAGTGCACATGCCGGTAATCATCATGAGGATGGATTAAATGCAATTGTAGAAATTGCAAAAATCATTGTTAAACTTGAGAGATTGACCGATTATTCTCAAGGAACTACCGTGAACGTAGGAACAATAAAGGGCGGTTCAACTAGTAATGTAGTCCCGGAAAAAGCGAGAATTGAAGTCGATTTTAGATTTACATCCGATGCTGAAGGTAAACGGATTGAACAATTATTTAAAACCCTTACAACTGAAGATGATCGGTTCTCACTATTAATTTCAGGTGGAGTAAACAGACCACCACTTGAAAAAAGTGTTGGAAATAAAAAACTATTTGAACTCGCGAAAATTGCAGGTAAAAAAATCGGTATGAACATAAATGAGTCCAGTGTCGGAGGCGGTAGTGACGGCAATTTCACATCTCAGTTAGGTATTCCAACAATAGATGGACTTGGAATTCCAGGAGATGGTGCACATGCGAGAAACGAACATATCCAATTCAATTCCTTTGCAGAAAAATGTGCTTTTATCGCAGAATTTTGCATGGTTGTAAGCCGCACTAAAACACTTTAATATAATCTATATATGTTGAACAAATGAATACGGTGTATGCGCTTTACAAAGGTTTTTGGGAGGCCACTGAAAAAGCCCTTGTACTAGAAATGAATTAGGATTCCCACTAATACCGCTTCGACGCTTTGTGGATGCCTCCCGCGATAAGCCAGAAAGACGCGCCTGCGCTGGATGGTCTATGTGAGAAAGAGCTTTTCATTATCTGTGATGAAATCTGCAACCTGGAGTGCGTCTTTCTTGACTATAAGTAGTATCAACTAGTAATCACATTATAGTCTCGGCATATACATCTTAAAATCACATTTCTCTCGATAATGAACTCCCTAGCGCAGGCGCGGCGAAAGGCCTCCCCAAAGCGTTCTACAATCCACACCCCGAATTAATACTCTCTCCTTATTGAGCGCCACAGTAAATTTAGCGAAATTCTTTAATTCAACATATATATTGATTATATTAAAAATAGAAGTTTGACCAAGGAATTCCCTTAGCCAAACTTCTATTTTTACATATGATTAAATATCATCGAGAAGTATATTTGTTCATGACTTTTCAGACCATGCTTCCCCTTCATTCCACTAAACAAACAAATTGCCGTACAACGGCTAGTAAAAAATGAACATACAATCAGAGCCATGATTAGAAATGAAGAGCAAGCAAAGGCTTTTAAGACAATCGGTATTGAAACAAGGCATGCGGATTTGGAAGGAAGCGTGGAGGAGATTGTTGAAGCTGCACGGGGCTGTGACGCCTTTGTCTTCACCGCGGGATCTGGTGGACATACAGGGGCAGACAAGACAATCTTGATCGATTTGGATGGAGCAGCTAAATCGATAGAAGCTGCTACAATACTTGGCGTCAATCAATTTATTATGGTAAGTGCGATTCATGCCAATAAAAGAGAAAACTGGGGCAGCATGAAATATTATATGACTGCAAAACATCACGCTGATAAAATCCTTGAACAAAGTGACTTGACGTATACGATTATTCGTCCTGGAGGTCTTCTCAATGAACCAGGTACCGGAAACGTTTCGATTGCCGAAGATTTACCTACTTCAACTATTCCACGAGAAGACGTAGCCAAGACGATTTTAGCAACTTTAACGAAGGAAAACACTTTTAATCGTTCATTTGATCTTGTGTCTGGTGAGGATCAGGTTTCGGATGCATTAAATAGGGTTTAATCAGGTAGATATGTGATAGAGATGAAAAGATTTAGTTTATTACAGGGTGTTCTACAGTCTTTGGACGTGAAATTGTCAATCATGTCATGGACAAAACGTAAACATACACTCGAAAGCAACAATCCCTATAATGCAGTACCTAGCTAAATGAACAGCCGGTAATTTCAGACAAAGAACATACAATAAGCCCTCATTTTCTTGGTATCGAAAATGAGGGCTTATTGTAACTATCATGGTTTACTGAATGTCTTTTTGTTAGTCATTGTCTTTGCCTCTGTCTCTGTCTCTGTCTCTGTCTCTGTCTCTGTCTTTGTCTTTGTCTTTGTCTTTGTCTTTGTCTTTGTCTTTGTCTTTGTCTTTGTCTTTGTCTTTGTCTTTGTCTTTGTCTTTGTCTTTGTCTTTGTCTTTGTCTTTGTCTTTGTCTTTGTCTTTGTCTTTGTCTTCGTCCTTGTCCTTATCCTTGATCTTCTTTTTATCTTTCTTATCCTCTTTATCCTTCTTGTTTTCTTTATCTTTCTTCCGCTCGTTGTCTTTCCTTTTACTTTGTTTCTTTTTTTTCTTTTCAACCAATGGTAAATTAAATTCCTTGTTAGGCAATTCACTCATGGATTTAGATACTATTTGTTGGAAGATGGTTGTAACGGTGACACCACTTGTTGCTGTCAAGTAATGGTCTTGATCTGTTTTATCATAGCCTAACCAAATCGCGCCTACGAGATCTGGCGTATACCCAACAAACCAATGATCTTTTGAACCAGCTACACCAGGGAAAGGTAGTTGTGTAGTACCAGTTTTTCCAGCTACGTCTATTCCGGGTATCTGTGCATTGCTAGCTGTTCCGTTATCCACAACACCTTTTAGCATATACGTCATCTTTTGAGCAACTTCCGGTTCTGTAACCTGCGAAGACTTGTCACTCCACTTACCAATTATTTTTCCTTCTGCATCCTTTATTTCTGATATAGCATGAGCTTTCATCATTATTCCATCGTTAGGATATGCGGAAAAAGCCTGTGCCATTAACAAGGGTGACGTTCCTTGGTGTAAGCCACCAAGTGCTAACCCGAGATTATGATCTTCTTTTTCTAAAGGAATACCAAACCGTTCAACTGTACTAAAACCTTTTTCAATTCCAATTTCATTTAATAGCCAAACTGGAGGTATGTTATAAGAGTTTATTAGTGCATCATACAGTGTCACATGTCCGCGGTATCGTTTATCAATATTTTGTGGTTGGTAGCCGTCTATATTGATTGGTTCATCAACCAGCATATCGTCAAAGTCATACCCCTGCTCCAATGCAGAAGTGTAAACAGCAAGCGGTTTTAAGGCTGATCCGGGTTGCCTTACTAAATTTGTCGCATTATTAAAACGTTTGTACGTATAGTCTCCTCTTCCTCCAACTAACGCGCTAATCCCACCCGTTTTAGGATTAAGAAATACGGATCCACTTTGAATAAGTTGATCGGGCTTGCTAACTGGAAAATTGTTTTCATTCTGATAGACTTCTTCCGTAGCGTCCTGAATAACGGGGTTTAGTTCCGTATAAATATGAAGTCCCCCAGATAACACTTCATTCTCAGTTAATCCGTACTTATCTACTGCTTCCTCGATTAGATAGTCCACATAATATGGATATTTTCCTTTATAATCGATGGTCTCTTTATCCGTTAATACAATCGGTTGATCTATTGTTTTATCGAAATCCTTTTGATTGATATACCCTTCGCTCTTCATTAATGACAGCACGATATTTCTTCGTTCAACCGCTTTTTCCATGCTTTTATAAGGCGATAAGTTAGATGGGGCTTTGACTAGTCCAGCTAGTGTAGCTGATTCGTTTAAAGTTAATTCACTAACATCTTTTCCAAAATAGACGTGTGCTGCTCGTTGAATACCCCAGGCGCCTTCACCAAAATAGATTTGATTTAGGTAGCGTTCCATGATGTCATCTTTTGAGTACGTTCTTTCTATTTTCTTTGTGAATATAAGTTCTTTGAATTTACGTGTATAAGTAGTTTCTGCTGTTAGAAATACATTTTTCGAAAGTTGTTGAGTAATTGTACTACCACCAGCAACCACTTCACCTTTAACTAGATTTTTCATGAGTGCTTTGGTAATCCCAAAGTAATTAATTCCGTTATGCTTATAAAATTGTTGGTCTTCCGTAGCGACAAAAGCTTCAATGAGTTCTGTTGGAATTTGCTCCAAACTCACTCCTTCTATTTTCGAGTTAGACACTTTACTAGCTACCTCGCCATTTATATCGTAAATATATGTAGGTTTTGGTTCAACAATGTCCAATTTACTTACATCACTAAATATCACTAAAATCGTAAATGCCAATAGACCAAAAAAGATAATACCTATGGAGACGACTACTAGTCTACTGATGAGTTTTTTCGATTTAAACCATTCTTTACTTCTGCTTAATCGTGCTTGTTTATTCCTTCGTTCCATTCTACTCAATCTAATACCACCTTCTACTTTATTGCCAAATAATTTAACACTAACTTCTGGCAACCCATACCTACTTTCCAACACTAAACTAACTCCAATACGATATCAATAGTGTCATTGTCGCATTCGATGCCAGGTATCACCACAAGTTGAAGAGCTCAAAGACAAACATTTTACACTTCTGAGTACTTATAAAAAAATATAGTGAAAGTTTCATAGGCATTAATGTAATCAATAGTACGATTGCCCCATGATCAGTCAATCATGAGACATGTAGGAATATTGTATCCAACAATTCAAAGCCATTATCAGCAACCATTTTCTTCCTGAACTAACTGACAGCTTGTTCAATTTCAGAAATCCTACACCCATAAGAATTGCCCCAATTCCTATTTTTTTATGTGTTCCTGGAAGTAACCATGATTATCCTGAATCATCATCAATATTTTTTCAGTAGTCATCTAATTTCTCACCCTTTTATTGAGATTGTTCAATCCCCCATCTACTTTGGAATAGCATTTGGGTAGCTATTATTCCGCTAACTGTCACACTGAATTAGCCTGACAAGTGTTTATTGTGGTAAAATGGAGAGGTTGGAATAATTATGAAACCTCTAGTTACTAAGTTACGTTTATCCTCAAAAGGGTACTCGTTAAACAACACCAAATACTAGGAATAGAGTTATCATTTCCTTCCCTACTGAAATATAAAAAGTTAGCATAACACAGGGATACTTCTATTAAGTAGCTACCCGAAATAAGAGAGGAATGAACGAATAGTGCAATCAGTTGGAGTTTACATGGAAACAGAGAAATCAGCTCTCACGGACAAGTGTTTAAAACAAGCTATAGCTAAATTACATTTACATTTGACAGAAGGGCAAATTGCAAAACACAAAGAGCTATTGACCGTTTTAATAAGCCAGTTTTCGAAAACGCTTCTTTCAAGTAACGAAGAAATAGAGGACTTAAATTTAGAATATGACATTGATAACTACTATTACAAAGATGGCACTTTACTTAAAGATACTATCGAAATAATAAGTACTTTTCGTCTGTCTCTCATGCAAGAAATTCAAAAAAAGGGTCTTCTGGAGCAATATAATACGGAAGGAGTAGCTAAACTTTACGAAAAAATCACATTTGTTTTTGACGATGCTATTCGTAACACTACTAAAAAGTTTAATGAAAGTAATCAAAAAGTAATTAAAGCAATTGAAAAAGAAATTTTGCAACTTGCTGCACCCATTGTTCCAATTAGAGATGGCATTGCAATTTTACCCCTAATTGGTGACTTTAGTGAAGAAAGATCAACTTACATTACAAATACTGTGATTCCGAAGGTAACGAAGTTAAATATCGAATTGTTGGTAATTGATTTTTCAGGAATCCATGTGATTGATACCTATGTCGCTCAACATGTTTTTCAAATAATCGATATCTTAAAGTTGCTCGGAATTGAAACTGTCATTACAGGCGTAAGACCGCAATTAGCCATGACTACTGTAGAGCTAGGGATAGATACAAAGAATTTGAAAACCTATGGTAACGTTCAACAGTTCTTGGAGACGTTTGATAAAAAAGAACAAGAGTAAATAGGTGAATAAATCCACATCCCTCGGTTACTTGAAATTGGGATATTCTATTTTCTCATTTAAATCAAAAGAAGCATCTTACCTGCATGAATCTGACTAAGTATTTTCCATATGAATACCTAAGAAACGGTAGCTGTGCTGGCAAGTAATCGTGATAGTCACGATTGTTTCTACACAGCAACCATAAGTTCAAACCGCATGACAATCACTATCTCTACGATAAACGCATATTAATTTTTACTCTTTAGTCTCCATCCTCCCATACCAAATCATAGCAATCCCCATATAGAATGTAGATCTTGAATCTTTTTACTCGAAGGGTTTTTCAAAGATCTGTACACTTACCATAACTTTGCAAGTTTAAATATTTTTACTCAATGTGGTTTATCTTAATGCAACATGGGTATACATAGATTACAAGGCGGAACTACCGAAGGATGAACCTTAGTAGACGAGTAACCTACAAGTGATTCCGACGATGAATTGCACAGCCTTGGCGGAAAATTTGCTTTGCTGACGATAGGTACACTTTTTTAAGAACCGTGTTATCAGGTTCCATTTCTAATGTGTTAACCAAGCAGTAAGCGTACCATTTTTTGTGAAAGTGCAACTTGAAGACTGATTTCAAAAGGGCAGATCGCGTACCAACCATCTTGCGACTGCATGGCCGGAATGGCTAATTGAGTCAGCCCTATCAAACTGCACTGACGAGAGTTACATGATTATTCGTCAGAAAGAACAGTTTGTGTGATTAAAAAACTATCAAATTTTCCGAGTGCCCCCCCTTTTTATCGGGGTATGGAAAAAGCATGATCCCCTTTGTATAAGGATCATGCTTTTTTCTTGTTTATGGAACTATCACTACCTGCAAAAAACTGCCCGCAAAAGCTGAATGACATCCAGCCTTCCGGACAGTTCCTCTTTTTATATTCTTACTAATTTCATACCCCTATTAAACAAATAAGCTTAGAAGTAAAACAAAACCGAGACCACTCACCGAAATAACAGTTTCTAGCACAGTCCAAGTTGCGAATGTTTCTTTCATCGTTAAGCCAAAGGACTCTTTAACAATCCAGAAACCAGTATCGTTAACGTGTGAAGCAATGATACTACCTGCACCTGTTGCTAATACCATTAATTCTAAATTGACATCTGTACCTGCCATCATTGGAATGACGAGTCCAGCTGTCGTTAATGCTGCAACCGTTGCCGATCCCTGTGCTACTCTTATAACAGCAGCAATCAGCCAAGCTAAAATTAACGGTGATATTGCACTACCTTCAAAAAGGACAGCGACATAATCGCCAACTCCACCATTGATCAATACTTGCTTAAGTGCGCCACCTGCACCAAGAATCAGTAACATCATACCGATAGCTCTGACTGCGTTTTCTGCTGATTCCATAAGCTGTTTCATTGGAATTTTCCGTGCGATACCCATTGTATAGATTGCCAGTAATACAGACAGCAACATAACAGTTGTTGGAGATCCAATCATTGTAACTAGGTCAAAAAACACGTTTTCTGTATCATTTGCATCTCTAGACAGTTTGACGATTGTTGAGAAAGCCATTAAAATAACCGGGAATAATGCAGTGAAAGCACTGATACCGAATCCTGGTGTATCTTCCAGTTTAAATTGTTTTGTTTCACCTATAGAAGCGATACTACCGCTTGTACTGTCTTTATCAAAAGCTTTTGGTACAAATTTTTTCGCGAACTTTGTGAATATTGGACCCGCGATAATGACGATTGGAATTGCAATTAGGAAACCGTAAAGCAATACCAATCCTACGTTTGCGCCGAATTCATTGGCAATAACTGTAGGACCTGGATGTGGCGGTAAAAATGCATGTGTAGCTGATAACGCGGCCGACATTGGCAGTCCTAAGTATAAAAACGGTACTTTTATTTGCTTAGAAATTTGATAAACGATCGGAATTAATAATACTAGACCTACTTCAAAGAACAATGCAATCCCTAGTATAAATGAGGCCACTACAACAGCCCATTGGATATACTTCAATCCAAATTTTTCAATCAACGTCATTGCAATACGTTGAGCACCACCAGAATCGGCGATTAGCTTACCAAGAATCGCTCCTAACCCAAAGACTAATGCGATACTACCTAACGTTCCCCCCATGCCAGTTTCAATTGATTTAACAATCTCATTTATTGGCATACCTAAAGCTAAAGCGATTAAGAATGAAACAACCACTAATGAAATAAATGTATTTATATTAAATTTCATGATTAATATGAGTAAAACAATAATCCCTAAAGCGACAATTACTAATGGCATAACTTTCTCCCCCTGTTAACTACAGTGTTGGTATAGTTTTAAACGATGTTGGCAACTATTCTAGAGTTCATCTCTATTTCTTTGATATACAGCAATTGATGCTACCAATTGTGATTTTATGTACTAACCTGTTTTATCATAACAAGCAACGGTAATCATCCTTCGGCAGACTGCATCAACAAGATCCTCTTGCAATTAACGTTGGTTGTAACCGATATACCTCAGGTTCCCCTTGTTCTTTTTCATTCATTTGCTTCATGAGTAATTTAACAGCCAGATTAGCCATTTCAATCATCGGTTGTGAAATGGTCGTAATTGAGGGTGTATAAAAACTAGCAAATGGCACGTCATCAATACCGATAACAGCTACATCTGCCGGGATTATTAAATTATGATTTTTTATATACTTCAGTACTTCCATGAGCACGAAATCATTCCCCGCCAATATGGCCTCTGGTGGAGCAACAAGCTCGAACAATTCATCAAGAGCCGATGATATGGCATCCGAGTCAGCCGTCTTCACATAGTCTGCGTTAACATTCAACTGATGACTCTCTAACGCTCTTTTATATCCTTGAATACGTTCAATTCGTGGACTTATATTTCGAATGATCGACGTAGTAACAATGGCGATTTTGCTGTAACCGCTTTCAGCGAAATGGTTAACAGCCAATTCTGCTGCTTTATCGTTATCGAGAAGAACAGTTTCAATCCCGAGATCCGCGATTGTCCTGTCCATAAAAACAAGTGGAAAACCAGATTTTTTCATTCTTTTGTATAAGTCGATATTTCCACCTGTTGGAAATATGATAATCCCATCCACTTGTTTCGCCATGAGCATCTCGATATATTCCTTTTCTTTTTCCGGTTCATCATCCGCATTACAGACAATTATATGAAAACCGTGTTCATAAAACTTGTTTTCAATCGCACGGATAATATGAGTAGAGAACGAATGAAGTATATTTGCGACAATGACACCGACGGTAAAAGTAGACTTCTGCGTTAAGCTGCGCGCTACTATGTTTGGACGATAATCCAATTCTTCGACTGCCAATTCAATTCGTTCTCGTGTAAGCTCACTCATATACTCATATCGTTTGTTTAAAAATTGAGAAACTGTACTTTTAGATACCCCTGCTAACTTTGCTACGTCCGCGATTGTTATGTTCTTCAAATGATCCAACTCCATTATCTAACTTTACACCATTATACACCGGAGTAAGCCATGAAGCCTCCATCTACTTGAATTGTTGTTCCTGTAACAAAACCAGAACACGATTCATCAACAAGAAACAGCATTGCCCCAAGTAAATCTTCAGGTTTACCAAATCGTTTCATCGGTGTAGCTGCAATAATTTTAGTTGACCGTGCAGTATGGCTACCGTCTTCATTGAGCAGCAGACCACGATTTTGAGTTGTTAGGAAAAAACCAGGAGCAATCGCATTTACTCTCATCCCTGTTTCCGCGAAGTGAACAGCTAGCCACATCGTAAAATTATTGATAGAAGCTTTTGCTGCACTGTACGCTGGTACTTTCGTCAATGGCGTATATGAACTCATTGATGAGAGATTCAATATAGAAGGTGTTTCTGATTTTAATAGTTCTTTTCCGAATACTTGTGTTGCCAAAAAAGTACCGGTAAAGTTTGTAGAAAATACTTCAGAAAAACCGTTTTCATCCAAATCGAAAAAAGTTTTACCCTCTTCTTGTTCATCATAGATCTCCGGATCGGTTATCGCATCAGCATGATTGCCACCTGCTCCGTTAATGAGCAAGTCTACTTGGCCGAATTGTTTAACGGTTTCAACCCGTGCACGCTCCAATGATGCTCTATCCAGCACATTCGCCGCTAATGCAATGGCTGTACCTCCAGCTTCTTTAATGCTGTCAACGATTTTCTGACCTTTTTCAGCGTCACGGTTTAGAATTACCACTTTAACGCCTTGGCGCGCTAATTCACGCGCCATTTCTGAACATAAAACACCACTGCCACCTGTTATGACGGCTACCCGTCCATTTAGGTTGTTATGAATTGGAATCATGATTCACCATTCGCTTTTTTCGTTTCATATGCGTCCCATAATCCTAATAAATACATGATGCCTAAAGCACGGTCATACAATCCGTAACCTGGTCGGCAAACTTCTCCCCAGATATGGCGACCATGGTCAGGTCTGACGTATCCATCGTAGTTCTGCCTATTTAGTTCTTCGACGACACCTTTTACGTCAATTGAGCCATCTTGCGTATAATGAGATGTTTCTACGAAATCACCGTTATCATAAATTTTCACATTACGGATATGCGAGAATGGAGCACGTGAAGCGTATTTCTTGGCGACTTGAACCATATCATTCTCCGGATTTGCGCCCATTGAGCCCGTACACATTGTAAATGCATTTGACTCGGAGTCAGAAATGGCAATCAGTCTTTCGTAACTTTCTGGACCTGTCATAATGCGTGGCAGACCGAAAATCGACCAAGGTGGATCATCCGGGTGAATCGCCATTTTTATGCCGCAAGCTTCTGCAACAGGTAAGATCTCTTTTAAGAAAATCTCAAGATTTGCCCAAAGTTGCTCTTCGTCCACTTGTTTGTATGCTTCGAAAAGATCTGTAATCTTATCCAATTTCTCCGGTTCCCAACCTGGAAGCGTCAGATCTGAAGCTTCACTTACTGTCCGGATTAACTCTTTTGGATCAAGGCCATCTACTTTTGCCTTTTCATAAAATAACGCCGTAGATCCGTCTTCTAGCGGATGGAACATTTCCGTACGTGTCCAGTCAAATATTGGCATGAAGTTGTAACAGATAACTTTAACGCCGAACTCTGAAAGATTACGGATTGTCTCTTTATAATTTTCAATGTATTTAGCACGATCTTCATTGCCAATTTTGATAGCTTCATGAACGTTTACACTTTCAACAACATCCGCATGGAAACCGAATGATTTAATGTAATCGACTTCTTCTTTAATGGCTTCTTTTTTCCAAACTTCTCCGGCAGGCACTTGGTGCAATGCCCATACGATACCTTTTGTGCCAGGAATCTGCCTTATGTGGTCGAGTGTGACAGTGTCATTGTCTCTTCCATACCAACGAAATGTAATATTCATTATGCCACTCCTTTTATTGTGAAATTTTGTTTATATATTGTTTACTCAGTTCCACTACTGCTTCGTACCCACCCGTTTTGTATGCTTTATTTAAATCACTGCCGATTCCAACAGCAACTGCACCCGCAGCAAGCCACTCATTTATATTGTCTAGATTGATGCCACCTGTTGGCATAATCTTCACTTGCGGTAATGGCCCGTTCACTGACTTAATGAATGACGGCTTAAAGTCGTTTGCAGGGAACAGTTTCAATACGTCACAACCTGATTCAAGCGCTTCCACCATTTCACGAATTGTCATACAACCCGGGAAATACGGAATGCCGTAACGGTTGCAAATACGTGCCACGTCTTTATTGAAATGAGGACTTACGACGAACTTCGCACCAGCCAAAATGGCATGACGTGCGGTTTCGGGGTCTAAAACTGTTCCTGCCCCTAAAAGAATGTCCTCATATTGCAACTCTTCGAACACTTTTTGAACGTTTGGCGTCGTATACGTCAATTCGATTGCCCGAATACCACCTTCAGCAGCTGCTTTTGACAACTGGATGGCTTCCTCTGCATCACTTCCGCGAATGACCGCAACAACTTTAGATGCCGCTATTTGTGCATGAGTTTCAAACTTTGACATGATTGTTAGCCTCCCTTAGTCGAATACAATAACAGCTTTGCGAACTTTATCTGGATTATTCTCCACAAATGTAAATGCTTCTTGCACATCAGCAAGTGCAAATGTATGTGTGATTAATCCATCGTGACGAAGTTTTCCTGTGTTTAACAATTCAACAACTCTTGGCATTTGGTTCGTTTGCAATCTTGAACCAACAATGGTTATCTCTTTTTTCGTTATTAATAACTGTGGAATTTGAGCCGGTCTTTCATCGAAACCAAGGACAACAACCGTTCCAGCTGGCGAAACAACGTCAATCCCCAGTTCAAATGTCATCGGCAGACACACTGCATCAATGACGACGTTTGCTCCCTCGCCTTGCGTCCATTCTTTCACGCGTTCTTTCACATCTTCCGACCCTACTTGGACTATCCTATCCGCTCCGTTTTCCCGTGCGAATGCCAAACGTTCTTCGCTTAAATCGGTCATCATAACAGATGCACCTTGTAGTTTGGCGAATTTCAAGATACAGATTCCGATCGGTCCTGCTCCTTGGATAAGAACAGTATCACCTTTCCCGACTCGACCTCTCCATGTCGCTTGAGCGCCGATTGTGTAAGGCTCCGCCATAACAGCTTCGTTCCAATCAAGCGTCGAATCGACTGCGTGGAGTTGCTTTTCAGGAAGAACGAAATACTCTCTCATCCCACCGTCTTCATGGACGCCAAACACCGATAGTTGTTCACAGACATTCGGACGTCCTTTGCGGCATGCGTAACATTCGCCGCAGTAACTAATCGGTTCTACGACGACATGGTCTCCGACTTTAAGCGTTGTGACATCCACTCCCGTTTCCACCACTTCGCCAGTTACTTCATGCCCGACCACGCGCGGCAATGTCGCAAGCGGATTCGTTCCGTGGTAGATATGCATATCCGATCCACAAATCCCTACGCGCTTCGTTTTCACCAGTACATCCGTAGTAGAAACTAGTTTCGGTTGTTCGACTTCATTGATGACAAGGTCATACGCTTTCCTGACTTGAACAGCTTTCATCTTGTCCACCTCACCTTTCGATACCTTTTTCTTGTCGGATGAAGGGCAATACTTCTTCTAAGTAAGGAAGTCCTTCATTGTCCCCGGATACAGTTGTAACAAGAGCTCCGACGCCATTTGCCAATTCCAGTCTTTCTTGCGGAGAAAAACCATTCAAATATGCGTAGATATAACCAGCATCGTATCCATCCCCTGCACCAACTGTGTCCACAGGATTGACTTTAAATGCTTCTTTTTCATACCAAGTACCATCCGTTAGAACTCTTGAACCGTTTGCACCATCTTTTATCACGAACTGATTTATTTGGAAACGCTTTGCACAGTCAATTAGTGCTTCATCTGAAGAATCTTCAAGAATTAGTTCGATTTCATCGAGTCCTGTCAAGAGAATATCTACATACGGGAATATTTGCATAAACGCCGCTCTTGCTTCTTCAATCGTCCACATTTTCAACCGTAGATTCGGATCAAATGAGACTGGAATTCCTGCTTCTTTTGCAATTTCAAGAACTTGTTTCACGATTTCAATATTTTTTGGATTTATCGATAAAAACACGCCGGTGAGATGAATCACATCAACTCCTTCAAACATGTCTTTCGTAATATCTTTTGGTTCCATTGTAAGCATAGGAGACTGATGGCGATAATAAAACGTCTTGCCCGAACCGTCTTCTTGAATTTCTTTAAAGTTTAGCGAGGTAGGATACCCATCCATGAGTTCGACATTCGTCACATCGATGCCTTCACCACGCGCGAAATTGTAAATGACCCGTCCAAACTCGTCATTTCCTAAACGGCTCACCCATTTTGACTTAAGACCAAGACGAGAGCATCCAATTGCAAAATTCAATTCTGCCCCGCCCACTTTACGAGAAAAGTTTGTTACAAATCGTAAAGGACCAGTATCTGCCGGATTCATCGTAATAAGACCATCACCAAGTGTTAGAATACTAAAATTTGAAGACACATAATTCCTCCTTTATGCCAATTCGAGCTGCTATTAGTTCTATAATTAATTCAATAAAACGGTTTACTAAATCGGTTTAGTAAATTATACAATGAAAAGGCTTACATAATCAAGCATTAGTTTATGAAATCTAAAAACTCTCTTTCTTACTCATTATTTTCAAGTGTTTTTAGAGAATGCTTTCTACAGATTCGTCCAGTTTATATAGGTATTCATTTATTCAACATATAGTCGTAAAAAAGTTTTCTGTTTAAAGTGGTTTATCTTAATTTCACCCGGGTATAGGTAGATTACAAGGCGGAACTACCGGAGGATGAACCTTAGTAGACGAGTAACCTACTGGCGATTCTGACGATGAATTGCACAGCCTTGGCGGAAAATTTGCTTTGCTGGCGATAGGTACACTTTCCAAGAACCGAGTGATTAGGTTCCAATCTCTATGTGTTTACTAAGCAGTAAGCGTACCATTTTTTGTGGAAGTGCAACTTGAAGACTGACTTCAAAAAGCAGATCGCGTACCAACCATCTTGCGACTGCATGGCCGAAAATGGCTAATTGAGTCAGCCCTATCAAACTGCACTGACGAGAGTTACATGATTATTCGTCAGAAAGAACAGTTTGTATGATTGAAAAAACTATCAAATTTTCCGAGTGCACCCCCTTTATTGGGGAATGAAAAAAAAGCATGGTCCTCTTAGTTTGAGGGCCATGCTTTTTTGTGCAATAAGGTGTTTGGTATTGACGATTTCTTATTGGCTTACGCTAGGTTTACCAATTGTCGCCATGTATTCTTTCTCCATACCGCCATCAAATCGACCTTCCCACTTGGACATTACAACGACTGCCAATGAGTTACCGATTACATTGACAACTGTTCTTGCCATATCTAGAATTCTGTCAATCCCAGCGATGAAGGCAAGTCCTTCAAGCGGTATTCCCACAGTTCCAAGCGTCGCCAGTAGTACAACGAAGGAAACGCCAGGTACACCCGCAATCCCTTTAGAAGTAACCATTAACACGACCATCAACGTAATTTGTTGCATAATACTTAATTCAATTCCATACATTTGTGCAATGAAGATCGCTGCAAGTGCTTGATAAAGTGTAGAGCCATCCAAGTTAAAGGAATAGCCTGTTGGGATGACAAAGGAAACAATGTCTTTCGGACATCCGAATTTCTCCATTTTCTCCATCACTTTTGGTAATACCGTTTCCGAACTTGATGTGGAATAAGCCAATAATAGCTCATCTTTCAAGACTTTGATAAGGTGGAAAACGCTTGTCCCGCACATTTTAGCAATAGCTCCTAGAACCACTATTACAAAGAACGCCATAACTGCGTACACCAGAACGAGTAATTTCCCGAGCGGAATTAAGGATTCTAGTCCAAATTTTGAAACCGTTACACCGATTAATGCAAACACACCAAATGGGGCAAATTTCATAATAAGATTCGTTACCCAGAACATCGCATCTGCGGTTCCCTGGAAGAAGGCCAGTATTGGCTCCCCTCTCTTACCAATTGCCGCAACACCTAAACCAAATAGGACAGAGAAGAAAATAATTGCGAGCATGTCACCCTCAGCCATCGACTGGATAATATTGCTCGGAACAATGTTCACGATAATATCCATAATGCCATTATTCGATACTTCTTCAGTTGTTTGTACGTATTGTGAAATATCCCCTTTTTCCATTGTAGAGATATCCAAACCGACACCTGGTTTAAATAAATTTGCTGCTAACAAACCAACAATAATCGCAACTGTTGTAACAATTTCAAAGTAAAGGAGTGTTTTACCACCGAGTTTACCTAATTTTTTCAAATCCCCTGTACCCGCAACCCCAACGATTAAAGTTGAAATAATAATCGGTACAACAATCATTTTAATCATCCGGATAAACATGTCCCCTATGGGTTGCAGATACTTTTCAACTGCAGGGTTGCCAAAGAAAATTGCTCCGACTGTAATTCCTAATATTAAACCTAGTAAAATCTGATACGCCAATGTAAATTTAAACTTTTTCATGTACCCACCTCTTTTCAAAATATGAAAACGCTTACGAATTCGTTTTTTAGAACTTGTAAGCAATTATATGTGGGCATTATAAAATCCGACAAAATCCGACATTTCATTTTAATCTATTAGTTAAAACCTTCTTCGTAATATAATAACTCCAGTATTCTTCCTATTGAACTTAGTTGTGTACGTTAAGATTGATTGTGTTTTTCAACCGTATCAAAGTACATCACTTGAAGGAATTTCTTTATATTTATTTTCACTTTCGTTGATTCATTACTGTTTTGATCAATTTCTTTCATCCGTCGCCGTATTTCCTCAAATTCAAAATAGCGAGGCGCATAATATTCAAACTTCGGATTCATATAATCGATTGACCCTAATGAAGCCAAATTCGTGACTGCTGTTAGAATCGTTCTCCGGATTCGTTGTTCAATCGACTTACTTTCTTTCTTTATATCCTTGTTCTCTGTTGTATTTGAACTAGCTACAGCCTCATAAAGATCTTTCAATGAAGGAAATTGAGTGCTCGACTCTTTACGATTCATTAAAAACTCCATCATCAAAACCATATCCTCACTACCTGGTTCGCTGATAATACCTAACTCATTTAACAATGAATAAACAATTTCTTTTACGCTCTTCCTCTTCGGTAAAACTCCAGTTGAACCGATATGAGCTAATGATTCTCGAATAGACATTAACGAATTTTTCAGCCGGAACTGTTCTGACATTTTCCTTAGGATGCTCTGCACTTCAACACGATTAATTGGTTTATGTATAAAGAACTCAACACCTTTTTCATAAGCTTCCCCAACCATTTCCTTATTTACAATTTGAGAAATCATAATGAATTGGCCTTGGAATCCCAGTGTTCTTAAATGTTCCATCGTTTCGATTCCATCAAGTTCAGGCATTAATAAATCAATCAAGACAAAATCTGGGTTTGTTGAATGGACAAGTGAGAGTGACTTGACCCCGCTTTCCGCTTCACCAATGACAACACCTAATTCACCTTCCGTAATTATTTTCGCCAACATTTTTCGACTGGCCGTATCGTCATCTATAATAAAATAGCGCAACTTGATTCATCTCACTTTCTAATGTTCTTCGTTGGAATTCGGATTTGAAAAATCGTTTCTTCATCCAAAGACTCTACTTGAATTTGACCTTCAAGCGTTTGTATTATATGTTGCACATGAGACAAGCCGATTCCCGTTGCGGCAACGCCATGATTGTTAAATTTCGTCGTATAACCCGCTTCAAAAATAATTGGCAAATCCTCTTCTAAAATCCCTATTCCCGTGTCTTTTAGTATGAAATGGGTGTATGCCGCTTCTTCGTAAACCGTTACTATAATTTCGCCTTTCTGCTCAATGGATTCAACAGCGTTTGCGGCAAGGTTATTCAATAGTGCGAGCAACGGGATTTGTTGAGTCGTCTCGAAATCAACGGAAAGCGATAGTTGAAAAGTGATTTTTTTCCTAAGCAAAATACTATATTTATCATTTGCGGTAACAACCAAGCTTAGCACTTCGGAAAGTAAGAGGACATCATTTCTTTTTTCTGTAGATATACTGGAAATCCCAGAAAGAATCCGTTGCGTGTCTTTTTTCACTTCGTGTATTTCTTGCGTGATAAGCAATGCTTGCACGCTTAACTCTTGAAGGTTTTCCTTTTTTAATTTCCGATATAACTCATGGCTCGCTGCCGTGATTTGTTCAATATGGTCCAATGACTTTTGTAGATAAAGACTTTCCGCATATAAGTCTGCACCCACGCCAAGCATTTCTTGCATCTGTTTCTTTTGTTCAGATACGGTGATCATGCTATAAAGTCCCACTACAAAAAAGCTGCGGAACAAAGCCGTCCCAGCTATTAATGCCCATTCACGAAAATCTAAATCCACATGCATTGACAATAAGTAGCGCATAAGATGCTCCGCGCTATTTCCGATAAATTCAAAAAGGAGAGCCCATGCGCCCAAAAGTAATGGAAACGCTTTGTATGGTTCAATTTTAATAATGCTAAATCCGATTGCAAATAGCACATAATACAAAAATGCAGGCAGGTGATTTTGTAAACTTGCCCAAAATGAAATAGTCTCAGTCGTAAAATCGCCAATTAATCGGAAACAAACCACCGTGATCCCCGTGATAAGACCCGTTCGAATCAATGGAATAGAAGGACGAATAAGAATGAGTAAAAAGAACGTAATACTTCCTAATCCAAAACGGAAATTCTCCCCGTTGAAAGGAATCACTTTAATCTCGCTGGCAATCGCGGTCAATAAAGCAATTACAACGTAAGTGACACCAGTAGTTCCGATACTATTTTTAAGTTTAGTTATAGACAACATGAATTTCTCCTTTTATGTCCCACCACACTGTTTGTGTACGATTATTATCAACCAATTGATTGATAAATGAAAGAAGTAAAATTTGTTTACTTGCGAAAGAGCGTACTGAATTCGTTTTGCAGTGTGTTTCCCTGTATTTTGGGTACACTACAGCTTACTGGAGGAGATAAAATGGCTAGCAAAAATAGGATTTTGGTACCTGGTGCACGACAAGCGTTAGATCAGCTGAAAGCGGACGTCATGCAAGCCCAAGGCTACGACGTGGATAAATCTGCACCCAATAACGTGAAATTCGAAATTGCGGAGGAACTCGGCATTCCACTATCAAAGGACTATAATGGAAAACTAACGTCGGAACAGGCGGGGAAAATCGGCGGCTCGATTGGTGGCAATATGGTGAAAGAAATGGTAAGAATGGCGCAAGAGCAAATGACAAAGAAATAAATCTAACGCTTGTCCGTAACCCAAGGGGCAGCGTTTTTATTTGTTGGACGGTTCGATGTAATGGTTGGACACTTTAACGCGTTCGTTGGATACTTCAGCTTAATGGTTGGAAACCACTACGTTCGTTGCAGAGTTCGGGATAATGGTTGGACACTCTGCCACGTTCGTTGGACACTTCAGCTTAATGGTTGGAAACCACCACGTTTGTTGGACACTTCAGCTTAATGGTTGGAAACCACCACGTTCGTTGGACACTTCGGCTTAATGGTTGGAAACCACCGCGTTTGTTCGACATTTCGACGGAATGGTTGGACACTCTACCACGTTCGTTGGACTCTTCAACATAATGGTTGGACACTCTACCACGTTCGTTGAACACTTCAGCTTAATGGTTGGAAACCACCGCGTTTGTTGGATAGTTCAGCTAAATGGTTGGGCACTCTACCGCTCTCGTTGGATAGTACGGGAACAAGACACCCCAAAAAAAGCACCAGCCAAATTGCAGCCGGTGCTACCAATTAAAACTTCGATCCAGTATCTCCGAACTCTTGGAGCAGTTCTCCAAAACTTTTATTTTTCTCACGTTCTTTGCGTTCAAGGCGAATTTGCTCTTGGCGTTCCTCTTCTTTCGTCTCTTCAGCAGCTGACAATGCCTTTTTTGCCGCTTTCAATTTTTCAAGAATATCATCATCAAGTGCATCGGAAAATACCGATCCTTCATTGTCTCTTTTTTTCGGCTGAGGTGCAGTTTGTTTACGTTTTTTCGCCATTCATTTCACCTACTCTCGTTCATTATCGTGTAACGATTGTTGCGACTCCCTGTCCCCCACCTATGCATAGCGTGGCAAGTCCGGATTTCACATCACGACGTTTCATCTCATGGAGAAGTGTAACTAGGATGCGTGCCCCACTAGCCCCGATTGGATGGCCAAGTGCTATTGCACCGCCATTAACATTCAGTTTTGATGCGTCAAATTCAAGTTCTTTTCCGACCGCGATTGACTGTGCTGCAAATGCTTCGTTCGCTTCTATCAAATCAATTTCGGATAGTTGCATATTGGCTTTAGTGAGTGCTTTTTTAACGGCTTCCACAGGACCCAGACCCATAACTGAAGGATCGACGCCCGCATTACCATTCGCTACGATTGTTGCTAGTGGCGTCAAGCCAAGCTCGTCTGCTTTTTCTTTCGACATAATAACGAATGCTGCTGCACCGTCGTTAATACCTGAAGCATTTCCGGCTGTTACACTGCCATCTTTTTTGAATGCCGGTCGCAGTTTACCGAGCTTGTCTGCAGTTGTTCCGGCTTTGACGTATTCGTCTTGATCGAAAAGGATAGGATCGCCTTTTCGCTGCGGGATTTCAATCGCAACGATTTCTTCGGCGAAAGTTCCGGCTTCAATTGCTGCCGCCGCTTTTTGTTGTGATGCTGCCGAAAATGTATCTTGCTCTTCACGGGTAATTGAATATCGATCACAAAGATTTTCTGCTGTGATGCCCATATGATAATCATTGAATGCACACCAAAGTCCATCTGAAATCATACTGTCGATAATTTTTTGGTCCCCCATTTTAAAGCCTTCTCGGCCATTTTTCATTATGTATGGGGCTTGGCTCATGTTTTCCATACCGCCTGCAACAATAATATCCGCATCTCCTGCAATAATTGCTTGACGTGCAAGATGCACAGCTTTCAATCCAGAGCCACATACTTTATTAATTGTCAGAGCAGGAACGGTTTCAGGTAGTCCCGCTTTCATTGCCGCTTGCCGCGCCGGATTTTGACCTAATCCAGCCTGTAGGACATTCCCCATGATTACTTCGTCAACGCTCTCTGGTGCCACCCCTGCACGTTTCAATGCCTCTTTAATAACTGTCGCCCCAAGATCTGTTGCCGGTATATCTTTCAATGAACCAAGGAACGATCCGATAGCAGAACGAACCGCACTGATGATTACGACTTCTTTCGACATTTCTTTTCCCCCATTCCCTTATTTAAGTTGCCTGTATATGCATCCCTTCATTACAATATACTAGAGGAGGGATGATATGTTCATTTTACCAAACAACGTCACAATAATCGAGGTTGGTCCACGCGATGGGCTACAAAACGAAAAGAAACATGTCAATGAAAATGACAAGCTAGCATTTATTGAGGCTTTACAAGGGGCAGGCATTCAAGAAATGGAGCTAACTTCGTTTGTATCACCGAAATGGGTGCCGCAAATGGCGGATGCAAAAACGATTGTAGAAAAGTCAAAAAAGGTCGGCAGGCAATTCGTCCTTGCACCGAATGACAAAGGTGCCGAGCTTGCAATTGAAGCTGGTGCGACCAGTATTGCCGTGTTCGTTGGGGTGAGCAATACATTTAACAAAAAAAACATTAACCAAACAACCGCTGAAAGCATCGATGCGCTGCAGCCCGTCTTTGCGAAATTAAAAATAAATGACGTTTTTATACGGGCTTGTATTTCAACTGCGTTTTATTGTCCGTATGAAGGGAAGATAGAGATAGAGGATGTCGTCGCACTTTGTAAACGATTTGTCGCTATGGGTGCGAACGAACTTAGTGTCGCGGATACGATTGGGAAGGCGAATCCCCGTGAAAGTTATGAGTTATTCAAGACATTGAAAGAAGAATTTCCAGACGTACTGTTGACAGCTCATTTCCACGATACACGCAAAATGGCGATAGCAAATATTTTTGCTGCGCTACAAGCAGGTATCAACCGTTTTGATACGTCTGCAGGCGGCTTGGGTGGCTGTCCATTCGCACCAGGGGCAACAGGCAATGTTGCGACTGAAGATGTTGTCAACATGCTCGATACGCTCGGCATCGAAACCGGTGTCGATGTAAAAAAAGTTTGTCAAGCAGTCCAAGTGATTGCGCCGCATGTGTCACGGCCAATTGACACAGGAATGTACAGATTGTTTGAGAACGATCAACTGTAAAGGGAGTTGAGTGGGTTGAAACGGCGCGTTCTTTATATAACCGGTGTGATCTCTAGCATTGTTACAGCGTTACTGAGCATTTTCGGATTTCTCGCAACGAATAGACTGATGTTTTTGAAGTTGAAGGATTCCAACTTTATTTTAGAACGTGAAATTATTTCGAAACGGTTCGATGAACATTGGTATGAAACAGTGCGCAAAGACAATATGTGGATTGAGTCACCAAACGGTTATTTATTGAAAGCGGTCTTTCTAAAACCACTTGAAACGGCAAGAACGGTAATTATTTGTCACGGCGTAACGGAAAATAAAATCAATTCAATGAAATATGCCCGTCTTTTTGAACGTCTTGGATTTAATTCTGTCATTTATGATCATCGACGACATGGTGATTCAGGAGGAAGGACGACAAGTTTTGGATATTATGAAAAGATTGATTTACAGGTAATTGTCCGTGCGGTACGGGAACGAATAGGAAAGCGGGCATTGCTCGGTATCCACGGTGAATCAATGGGTGCTGCAACGACGATATTATATGCAGGAACCTTTAAGGATGAAGCAAATTTTCATATCGTCGATTGTCCGTTTTCTGATTTCTCCGAGCAGATTCTTCATATTTTACGCACAAATACGCCTATACGATCATCAATGGCTCTACGTGTTGCTAACGTCTTTCTTAAAATGCGCGATGGCTATACCCTGAACCTTGTCTCTCCACGAGAAGTCGTCAGAAACATTACTAAACCGGTTCTGTTCATCCACAGTTTGGAAGACGATTTCATCCTTCCCTATATGACAGAGGAATTGCACGAAGCAAAGCAAGGCGACAAAATGTTGAAACTTTTTAAAAAAGGTGCACACGCCAAATCGTTCAATGATAATCCGGTGCAATACGAAAAAACAGTACAGGAATTTCTAGGACGGTTTAAATTTAGAGATTGAAGAAATAAACAAGTTATGAACCATTGAACTGTACCCCGAATTTCGGACACTTTGAAAAAAGACCCGAAATTCGGGGTTTTTGTTTAACTTTTTTTTGCGGGACCAAACGTAAATACCTTGCTACCGATCATAAATGCCCCGCTATCAATCATATCCTATGCGAACCGATCATTAACTACTCACGACCAATCATATCCCACGCCTACCGAGCATTAACTACTCACGACCCATCATATACCACGCCGACCGAGCATTAACGACACTCGACCGATCATATCCCACGCCAACCGAGCATTAACTACTCACGACCGATCATATACCACGCTGACCGAGCATAAACTTCACACGACCGATCATATACCACGCCAACCGAGCATTAACTACTCACGACCGATCATATCCCACGCCTACCGAGCATAAACTTCACACGACCGATCATATCCCACGCCTACCAAGCATAAACTTCACTCGACCGATCATATCCCCGAGCGTTTACTTATCCTCAGTAGGAAATCAATATATTCCTAGACAACAAAAAACCATCTTTCCTGTCAAGCGTTCAACAGAAAAAATGGCTTATTAAGTGATCGGTAGAAAGTTTAAGTAATCCGAGTAAATTTCAGGTGAAAGATTAACCTATGTATAAAAATTTGCAGGCTTTCCTTTTCACTAATCCTTTACATCCCCATTAATAACAGGTATTACGTAATTACTTTTTAACCTTTTTATCTTTTTTGTCACTTACTTTGTTCATTTGGTTCATCATTTGATTGATTTTTTTCTGTGAGGGTTTTTGTCCCATTTGCATCATCATCATACGTAACATGTCTTCATTAATCGGTGGGTTATCTTTCAAATATTTCATCATATATTGACGTGCAATGAAAAATCCGAGGGCCACACCTGCTAATAGCGCGACGATGATCAAAACGATCCACCATACTGTAGTCATCCGCTATACCTCCTCTACTTCAGTTATTCGATTTTACTCTACCATGATGGATTATACAACATTGCACTAGTGAATAGCAATGGACCACAATTAAATATTCTAATCATCGCATAAGAGAATTTCTTACTTCACACTATTTAAACAGACAAAATAGACCCTATTTTTGAGATTTGGGTCCTTTTTGTCCCTATCCTATAAATATCATGTCAAAGATATGCGGCTTCTTCATATGAACGAAAATCAGTCGTTTTGACAGGTTTCAGCCATCCCCATTCCCCGTGCCCATCCATAACAGCGAAGAAGCGATCTGCCGCCCCAGATAGGGCAACAAACAAATCTAAATCAAGCATGCGGGATCCGTCGCAAAAGACATTAAGCGAATACGATGATAACGAAATAAGAATGGATCCTTTGACGGGATGCGTCAGTTTGTATTCCCCATTTCGGGATTCAATCGACGTAAATCCTTCGCCAAGGTTTGCAATGATAGCCTCATCAATCATTTTCTCTTCAAGCCTGTCACATAAGTAATGGACTTCAGGCATACAATCATTATTCTGCTCGTCTTCTTTTAATAGGTCATACAACAGCCGTTCACGTCCAATGACGAATGGCTGGTACATTTCTTTCACTTTATAAATTCCGTATGATCGCAATATCGCCACCCCCTAGAGATAATCCTACATGGTTTGATATAAAAAGGTTGTCATATTGCGGAATAGAACTGCACTATTATTGTCGGAAAAGATGGATAACTAAAAATTCTGTCAAGTAGTCTTGAAAAACAGTCCCGATTGCCAGAGTTTCTTCGGCGATCGGGACTGTTTCATTTATTTTTAGTTGTTGATTAACATTTTCACAGTTGCAAGAACATTGTCCTCTGTGAAGCCAAATTCTTTGATGACAGTATCTCCAGGTGCACTTGCTCCGAAAGTGTCAATCGCAATGATTGCTCCTTCGTCACCAACATATTTATGCCACCCTAATGAAACACCCATTTCGATACCAAGACGTTTTTTTACGTCTTTCGGCAATACGCTTTGTTTGTATGCATCGTCTTGTTTCTCAAACAGGTCCCACGAAGGCATTGAAACAACAGTAACATCGATTCCTTCAGCTAATAGTTTCGCCTGTGAAGATACCGCTAAGCTAACTTCAGAACCGGTTGCAATTAAAATTGCGTCCGCTTGTTTTTTGCTTGCAGGGGATACGATGTAAGCTCCTTTTTTGACGCCTTCCATCGCAAGTTCAGCTGACTTCGGAAGGACAGTCAAGTTTTGACGAGACAATACTAGTGCAGTTGGCGAGTTCTTCGACGATACTGCAATATTCCAAGCAGCTGCAGTTTCGTTAGCGTCAGCCGGACGAATAACTGACAATCCAGGCATCGCACGAAGCGCAGCAAGTTGTTCAACTGGCTCATGTGTAGGACCGTCTTCACCAACAGCTACGCTGTCGTGTGTAAATACGTATGTGACAGGGATACCCATCAGTGATGAAAGTCGGATTGCGGGACGTACGTAGTCACTGAACACGAAGAACGTCCCACCGAATACATGTAATCCGCCATGTAAAGTCATTCCGTTTAACGCTGTTCCCATTGCAAACTCACGAACACCGAACCAAATATTACGGCCGGAATAATCGGTAGCAAGGAAATCTCCTGCTCCCTTAATTGTCGTCTTGTTAGAACCTGCAAGGTCCGCACTTCCACCAAAGAACGAAGGAAGCTGTTTAGCAATCGCATTGATAGCGTCACCAGATGCAGAACGTGTCGCGTGAGATGAACCCGCTTCATACGTCGGCAAAGATTTTTCGAAGCCTTCAGGTAGTTTACGCTCGATTGCATCTTTCAATTGCTTCGCAAGATCCGCATGTGTCGTTTCGTATTTTTCAAATAGTGCGTTCCATTCCTGTTCTTTTTGCACGCCCAATTTCTCGGCAGATTCTTGGAATGTTTCATAGACGCCTTCAGGTACATGGAAATCTTCTTCGAACGTCCATTTATAATATTCTTTTGTCAATTTCATTTCATCTTCACCCAGTGGCATACCATGCGCATCTGATTTTCCAGATCTGTTTGGTGACCCGTAACCGATGACCGTTTTAACTTCGATCATTGTCGGACCTCCGACATTGCCTTTAGCTTCTTCGATAGCTGATGAAACGTGGCCAATGTCGTTGCCGTCTTCAACACGGATGTAATTCCAACCATATGATTCAAAGCGCTTACGAATATTTTCAGAGAAAGACATGTCAAGCTCGCCGTCTAGTGAAATATCATTGCTATCATATAGGACAATCAGTTTATTTAACTGCAAGTGACCTGCAAGTGAAATTGCTTCAGCAGCAACGCCTTCCATGAGATCGCCATCACCGCATAGAGCGTATGTGTAGTGGTCGACAACGTCAAAACTTGGTTGATTGTACGTTGCAGCAAGGTGTTGTTCTGCCATTGCCATTCCGACTGCCATACCAATGCCTTGTCCAAGTGGGCCAGTTGTTGCTTCGACACCGACTGTATGACCGTATTCGGGATGTCCTGGTGTTTTAGAGTTCCATTGTCTGAAGTTCTTGATTTCATCCATCGGAAGTCCATAACCGCCAAGATGAAGAAGACTGTATAAAAGCATTGAGCCGTGTCCTGCTGAGAGAACGAAACGGTCACGGTTAAACCACTGTGGATTTGAAGGGTTGTGATGCATATGTTTCGTCCAAAGTGTATAAGCCATCGGAGCAGCCCCCATTGGTAAACCTGGGTGTCCAGAATTCGCTTTTTCGATTGCGTCAATAGAGAGCGTACGGATTGTGTTAATGGCTAGCTGATCAATTTGTTTAGTCATTGTGTACATCCTTCCCGTCATATGTAATTATCTACATATCTTAGTTTAGACAATTCGTGCAGTTAATGCAAAGCTCAGTTTAGATATTTTCCGCCACGGGCGTCTTTCACCTTATCAGGTGTCACATCATTGCCTTCAGTATCAAGAACTTTGACATTCTCAATTGTATTGCGCATTGATGAACGAAATGTCTCTAGATATTCTTTTCGCAGTTGTGTCTGTTCTTTAGCTTCTTCGACCGACAGACCTGACGTCTTCGATTTTTTTGATAGTTCATTAATTCGTTTCATTTTATCAGCTGATAGCATATTATTTCCTCCATTATAGTTTATGACTACAAACGTATACAAAAAGAGCAGAAAGTGCAATAAATCAGCCTTCCTGCTCCACCTCATATTCTTTATACCTGCGATGCACGGTCGCTTTACTAATATCATGCCCGAGTCCTTTCAAGACGCCAGTAATTTCTTCATAGGTTAGTCCTTTGTCCCTCAGTGAAACGATTTCAGCTATTGGCACTTCAATCCGTTCACGACCGTCCAAGTTACCCCTGTTTTTCAAGTTACGCTCGGGTCGATAGCCCTCCCTTACTGCACGTTTCATGCCCCTTTTAATTTTGGCGTTATGTAGTTTACGCTGGTACTCTTCGACGATTGCTAAAATCTCAAGTAACATTGTGTCCATTTCATTGAGCGCTATAGGTCCGCTATCATTATGTGAATAAATCGCCGTGTCCGTTTTTGCCAATAGATGTAAAACTGCCATCCTAGCATTTCCACGTCCAAGTCTGGTTTCGTCTTGGATTAGGATTGCATCGACTTCCTCATCACGGATGTAATCCAGCAAACTTAGAAGCCCCTCACGGTCAATGTCAAAACCGCTGTGCTTATCCATAAATGTCGCGACATGTTCGAGACCGAGTTCAGCTGCCAAGTCCACTAGCTCCTCTTCCTGCCTCACCAGTGACAGTTCCTGCGTTTCTTTCTCAGTGCTCACCCGGCAATAGATGACACATCTTTTATAGTGCCCTGTCATCGATTAACACCCGCCAGTTGTGTATTGTTTTCCCCTACAGTCCGTACAGCAGGCAAAAGTAAATCCTCGCCTTTTTTTATTGTAGCAGATGATAGGTCATTCAATTTTATCACTTCTTTGATCCATTTATCTGTAGACATATTATCCGAGTGAAGATAAGCGAGACCCCAAAGCGTATCCCCTTCAGTGATTGTTATTTTCGTGACCATTTGTTCCTTCTCGTATTTACTTACACCTATAATTGCAAAAACCATACATAAAACGATAATAAGTACAACATAGCTATTTCTTTTAATAAAAGTCATCATTTTTCCCCCTTACGAATACTTGTTCGGAATGCTTGTTCTTATTATAGAAAAGGAATATGAGATTGTCAACACTTATTCGAACCTGTGTTTGCCATTTATACAAGAGACTGATATAATGAATCTATCGAAAAGACTAGATTGTCGGGAATTTATTTCACGACTTTCGGAAATTAGCAGAATATAAGGTGAGAGGTGAATAGGATGCAAAAAATTTCAAAAAGACAGGAAGATATTTTATCTTTCATTAAATCTGAAGTGAAGAAAAAAGGTTATCCACCATCCGTGAGAGAAATTGGCGAGGCTGTCGGTTTGGCATCAAGTTCGACTGTTCACGGTCATTTAGCGCGATTAGAAAGCAAAGGTTTCATAAGAAGAGACCCGACAAAACCGAGAGCAATTGAAGTACTCGATCCAGAAGGCTTAGAAACGTTGAAACCCGGCGTTCTTCACGTACCTCTTGTCGGTAAAGTTACGGCTGGTCTTCCAATTACAGCTATTGAAAATATCGAAGAGTACTTCCCACTACCTGAATCTTTTGGTACATCGGAAGACAATCTGTTCATGCTTGAAATAGTTGGTAACAGTATGATTGAGGCCGGAATTTTGAATGGCGACTATGTTGTCGTTAAACAACAACAGACAGCAAATAACGGCGAGATTGTCGTGGCAATGACCGAATACGATGAAGCTACAGTGAAACGTTTCTTTAAAGAAAAAGATTATTTCCGTCTGCAACCTGAGAATGCTTCAATGGATCCAATCATCCTTGATAACGTATCAATTCTAGGTAAGGTAGTTGGCGTTTATCGTATGATTCATTAATTCTAAGTATGCAAAAGGGCTGTTTCCTTCGATTGAAGGAAACAGCCCTTTTTATTTGTAGCGTTGACGTGACAGTTTTCGGCTTTGCCATGACAGTTCACCGTCTTGCCCTCACAATTCCGCCGATTACCGTGACAGTTCGGCGTTGCCATTACAGTTTACCGCTTTGCCCTCACAGTTCCGCCGATTACCGTGACAGTTCGGCGTTGCCATTACAGTTTACCGCTTTGCCCTCACAGTTTCGCCGATTGCCATGACAGTTCGTTAAATTTAATTCCCGATTAAGTTTTCCTTAACTAATTTACCAATTGAGGACAACACAGCTACTTTTACATGCTCGTACGTCAAGCCACCTTGGACATACGCCGTATAGGGCGGTCTGATGGGGCCGTCTGCCGTCAGTTCGATGCTGGAGCCTTGGATGAATGTCCCTGCCGCCATGATGACATCGTCGGTGTAGCCGGGCATATACGACGGCTCAGGGGCGTAGTGCGCATTGATAGGTGAGTTTTCTTGAATTGACCGACAGAACGCAATCATTTGATCGGCATTTTCAAAGGATACCGACTGAATTAGATCAGTTCTTTTTTCTGTGTAATGCGGCGATGTGTTGAGTCCGAAACTTTCTAGAAGTGCTGCGGTGAAAAGCGCTCCTTTTACGGCTTGACTGACAACATGCGGCGCTAGGAAAAATCCTTGGTACATTTCCCGCAGCGTATCCAGCGATGCCCCGGCTTCTGCCCCTAGACCTGGTGAAGTCATCCGGTATGCACACTTTTCAACTAGGTCTGCACGCCCAGCGATATAACCACCCGTTCTTGCGAGTCCTCCACCTGGATTTTTGATCAGTGAACCTGCCATTAAGTCAACACCGACTTGAATCGGCTCTTGTTCCTCGACAAATTCGCCGTAACAGTTGTCAACAAACACAACGAGGTCAGGATTGATGGCCTTCACTTTACGTACCATTTCACCGATTTCATCCACCATGAAAGATGGACGGTCTGAATAGCCTTTTGACCGCTGGATACCAATCATTTTCGTCTTACTGTGAATGTTTTTAGCGACTTCTGCAAAATCGACTGTACCATCTTCATTCAAATCGATATGTTTATAGGTGATGCCATAATCATGCAGTGAACCCGTGTCTTTCCCTTTTCCAGAAACAATGGAGTCCAATGTGTCATAAGGTTTCCCTGTAATATAAAGGAGTTCATCACCTGGTCGCAGGATTCCGAAAAGACTGATTGAAATAGCATGTGTTCCAGATATAATTTGATTGCGTACTAGGCAATCTTCTGCTCCAAAAACGTCAGCGTATACTTGTTCCAATACATCTCGGCCCGCGTCATCATAGCCGTAACCTGTTGAGCCAGTCAGGTGAAAATCGCTCACCGTATTTTTACGGAACGCAGCGAGTACTTTCCGTTGATTGTAAAAGGCAGTTTTTTCGATACCTTTGAAAAATGGTGCAAGTTTCTCTTCGATTGCTTCCGCATTCTCAAATAAAAGGTCGTCTTGTTCTGTAAACATAATTGGTATTCCTCATTTCATTAAATAGTCACTTCATTATCTTATCAGTCTGTCCGTAGAGGTCAACGTTTACAAGGTTTTCGTCATTGATTATTAATTGTTATCTGTTAGAATTCTTAAGGGTATATTGAATGGAGGAAATGAAGTGGCTTGGGATGTTTTTAGTTTTATCGGTACGGCAGCATTCGCTATCTCGGGCGCAATTGTTGCGATGGAAGAGGAATATGATATTTTTGGCGTTTATATATTGGGTATGGTCACTGCTTTTGGCGGTGGTGCCGTTCGTAATGTTTTAATAGGTGTGCCTGTCTCTGTATTATGGGATCAGCAATTCTTATTTTTTGTAGCAAGTATTTTGATAACCATTATTTTCTTTTTTTCTAGGTATCTTCTTTCGCATTGGAATAGATGGGGTAATTACTTTGATGCAATTGGATTGGCTGCATTCGCCATTCAAGGCGCCATGCTGGCCATATCACTGAACATGTCAATTTATGCAGTTATGGTTGCAGCAGTTCTAACAGGAGCGGGTGGCGGTGTCATCCGTGATCTGTTAGCAGGTAGAAAACCACTGGTCTTTAAACGGGACATCTACGCAGTGTGGGCAGCACTTGCCGGCCTTATAGTCGGGCTCGGCCTATTCAAGAGTGATCTGGCACTTTATGCGTTACTTGTGGTGACAGCTGGTCTACGTATTTTCTCGCTTGTTTTCCAATGGAAATTGCCAAATGGAAAAATTCATTAAAACCAAAAGCGGAACGGGGATTTTACTCCCTGTTCCGCTTTTGGTTACGTCTAGACTTCGGGCACCTAGAGGCTCGGTCATAAGCTGGTCAGGCTATGTGGCAAAGAACGCCACTTCGTCGGCACGTCTTATGACTGCCGCGGGCCCACAGGATGTGGGTCATGTAGCTGTTGCCACAGGAAGTGGCGCACTTAAGCTACATTCATTTGTTACAGGCGCTTCCGCTTTTGGTTACGTCTAGACTCCAGCGCCTAGAGGCTCGGTCATAAGTCGCTCCAACTATGCGGCAAAAAACGCCGCTTCGTCGGCACGTCTTATGTCTGCCGCGGGCCCACAGGATGTGGGTCATGTAGCTGTTGCCACAGGAAGTGGCGCACTTAAGCTACATTCATTTGTTACAGGCGCTTTCGCTTTTGGTTACGTCTAGACTCCAGCGCCTAGAGGCTCGGTCATAAGTCGGTCCAACTATGCGGCAAAGAACGCCGCTTCGTCGGCACGTCTTATGTCTGCCGCCTCTGACCAGGCGCTTCCGCTTTTGGTTATTCCGTTTCGTCTTTTAAAATTACTGGTTTCGTTGGGACATATGTGGAGATCGCATGTTTATAAATTAGTTGTTGCTTGCCGTCCGACTCAAGCAAGACGGTGTAATTGTCATACGATTTAATAAGTCCTTTCAATTGAAATCCATTCAGTAAGAATACTGTTACAAATGTATTATTCTTTCGTAACGAGTTTAAAAACGTTTCTTGCATGTTAACCTGTTTCATACGCCGAATCCTCCAGTTGTCATAGCTATATTTCTAGTGCTCCACTTACTTTATTCGACCCGGATTATCGAAACCCTTCAAGATTGCCAAAATTCTATTTACAATTTCAGTAGTTCCCAATTCTGCATCGAACCAGCTGATGTCCAGTTTGTTGCGGAAATAGGTCATTTGCCGTTTTGCGTAGTTACGCGTATTTTTTTTAATTAATTCAACAGCGTCGTCTAGTAACAACTTCTCTTCGATATATTGATGAAGTTCTTTATAGCCAATCGCTTGTACAGATTGTACGCCACGAATTTCTTCATCCCATAATCGTTTCGCTTCCTCTAGAAGACCTTTCTCCATCATTATGTCGACACGGAGACCAATCCGTTCATAGAGCACATCCCGGTCCATTTCAAGACCAACAATGAGATGGTCATAAAGAGATGCGTGTCCTGCGTCGTCTTCATGATCTTCCTTTGTTTTACCTGTAACTTCAATGATTTCAAGCGCTCGAACAAGCCGGCGATGATTATTCGGGTGAATTTTTTCAGCACTCACCGGGTCAAGCTCAACCAGTTTTTCATACAGATATGCGGCCCCTTTTTCAGCAAGTTCCTGCTCCAAGCGTTTCCTTACTTCTAGATCCGCCGCTTCTTCTGTAAAACGGAAATCGAACAGTACGGATTGAATGTATAATCCGGTCCCCCCTACGATGATTGGCGTTTTTCCACGGCCCTGTATATCTTTTATCCACTTTCGTACATCCGTTTGGTACTCTGCAACAGAAAAAGGTTCATTCGGTTCTTTTACATCGAATAAATGATGCGGGATGCCATTCATCTCTTCTTCTGTGATTTTGGCTGTCCCAATATCAAGCCCTTTGTATACTTGCATCGCATCACCATTAATGACTTCCCCGCCAATTATTTTGGCAAGTTCAATACTTAACGACGTCTTTCCAGATGCTGTTGGTCCGACGATTGCGATTACTTCAGGATATTTGCTCATTTTTTTCAATCCAGTCATAAACGGTTTTGAATACGTGTTGACGGTTCTTTTCATGGAGCATTTCATGCCTGCCACCTTCAAACAAAAGTACCGTAACATCTTCTAGGCCCGCCTTATTGTATTGCTTTGCTACACTCCAAACCCCTTTTCCACTGTCACCTACCGGATCTTCACTCCCTGAAAAGAGGATAATAGGAAGTTTTTTAGGGATTTTATTTATTTCATCTATGTCATGGATTTCTCCAAGTCCTTTGAATAAATCCGCAAAAAAACGGGTGGTTGGGACTACTCCACAAGCAGGGTCAATCAGATACTTCTCAACGGCTTCAGTATCGGTGGAAAGCCAGTCAAATGGCGTTTTCGGTTGATGAACCGACTTATTAAAACCACCAAAAACGAGTTTGTTCAGGAAATTATCTGGCTGATCAAAACCGTTTTTCTTGCCGTGCATGTAAGCAACTGCCTGCCCTGCGAAGCGGCTTGCACCAGGGTCTCCGCCTGTTCCTGAAAATATTGCCTGGTCAACTTCATTGCCGTGGAGTTGGACATATCTCCGTGCGACGAACGATCCCATACTATGACCGAACAGAATGAAACGCGGGGATGGATACTGCTCCCGGAGTTTCGAAATGACTTCGAAAGCATCCTGAACAACGTGGTCAAATCCGTCTTCATCGGCAAAATGCCCTTTCATTCCGTTCATTTTTGCCGTCTTGCCATGTCCCCGGTGGTCGTGACCAGATACGATATATCCTTTCTCCACGAGATAGTATGCAAATTCTACATATCTGCCAATATGTTCGGACATGCCGTGAAGAAGATGGATATGTCCAACCGGATTACCTTCTGGTTTCATCACGATGGCATGAATTAAAAAACCATCTGACATTTCAAGTGTCGCTTCTCTCATTGGAATGTACCGTCCTTCGCTTTTGTCTCGATCAATATGAACATTTTGATAGGGAATATCGCGTTCCAGTTACGTTTCCGTAATATTTAGTACGGCAAATCACCTCTGAAGACCGGTTAGAGGTCTCTGACGCTAAGTTTCGAATCCTTGGGCTAGCGACTCAAACAATCCACGTGTACATGCATTCAGCACGATTACACAGGTAGTACGAATATACTTCTTCAATCTGCTTTCTACATCACTCGTTTGAACATTTTTTCCAGTTCATACGTCGTGAAATGGATAAGCACCGGCCTGCCATGTGGACAAGTAAATGGATTGTCGACTGCAGATAGATCATTCAACAGCCTTTCCATATCTGCTAGTGTCAAATGGTGATTTGCTTTGATGGAGCGTTTACAACTCATCATAATGGCTGCTTCTTCACGCAATTTACCGATATCAATTTTTCGTGTAGTCAACACTTGCTCAATAATATCTTCGATGATAACCGTCTCTTCTCCTGTTGGAAACCAAGATGGATATTCTTTTACTGCATAGGAAGAAGGTCCAAACTCCTCTAGGAAGATACCGACTTCCTGCAACATACTCATGTTTTCCTCAATTTTCGTTTTCTCGTCTGCTGAGTAATGGAACATAAGAGGAATTAGTAACATTTGACGTTCTTCATTATCCGTCTCACTCAATTTATCCCTAAAAAACTCATACTTTATTCGTTCTTGGGCTGCGTGTTGGTCAATCATGAAGAAACCGTCTTCATTTTGCGCAACAATATAGGTACCATGAACCTGCCCTACTGGCGCTAGAGCCGGGAATTTTTTATCTACTTCTTGTTGTTCAACTTCTTCTAGGGCAATCTGCGGTTCATTGACCATCCAAGGCGTTTGTTCAACGGGATCATTTTCAGGTAGATCATAAGAATCGTACGTTGGTTTTTCTAGTGGTTTCATTGACGGTGCTGACGGTGCTACCACTGTTGTTGGCCTTTCTGTTCGGAATTGATTCCACATATTTACTTGCTCAGATTGATTTTTCTTGGCAGGTTCTTTTTTTATAGCGTCAGGAACGATTGTGTTTTTCCGAATAGCCTTCTGGATAGATTCTTTAATGAGCGCCAGTAACTCGCCCTCTTTACTCATGCGGATATGTTGTTTGGAAGGATGCACATTGACGTCTGTCAAATAGGGATCCCCTTCAACGTTGATAACCGAGATTGGAGAGCGTCCAATCGGCAAATACGTATGGAATGCATCTAGAATTGCATGATTGATTGCATTGCTCTTCACCCATCTGCCATTGACGATTAACGTCATATAGTTTCTTGACGCACGTGTCATTTCGGGCAAAGTTACATGACCTGAAACTTTGTAATCCGCATTCTCGCCCGCGAAGCTCACCATTTTACGGGCGACAGCTATACCGTAAATATCTGAAAGCACACGGCGTTGATCTCCGCTTCCTGCTGTCTGCAATAGTACTTGACTGTAATGCGAAAGTTTAAACGCGATTGTAGGATGGCTTAGTGCAAGTCGATTGACGAGATCGATTGTATGGCCCAGTTCTGTTTGAATTGTTTTCATATATTTTAGTCGTGCAGGCGTATTGAAAAACAATTGAGAAACAGTAATGTCCGTTCCTTTGCGGAATGCCGCATTATCATGTTTGACAAGTCGACCTCCGTCAATTTGGACTTCTGTGCCTTCTGTTTCTCCGTCAGAAGTCCACATAATTATCTTGGACACGGATGCAATACTCGCAAGTGCTTCTCCCCGGAACCCAAGCGTTCGAATTCGGAATAAATCATGGTCATTTGATATCTTACTTGTTGCATGCCGCTCAAACGCTTGAACAGCATCTTTTTTAGACATGCCATTGCCGTTATCTGTTCCACGAATTGTCAGTAGACCGGCTTCCTCAAGTCCAATTTCAATCACAGTACTTTCTGCATCAATCGCATTTTCAACGAGCTCTTTCACGATGGAAGCAGGACGTTCGACGACTTCGCCCGCAGCGATTTTATTGGACAGCGTATCGTCCATCACTTTGATGATGTCTATCGGTCTCACCCTTTCTTAGGTCTGAGCTTTTCTTTCAATTCATGGATGTATTGCAGTGCCTGGAACGGTGTCATATTAAGTAGATCAGCATCGTTCAGATTAGTCAGCACATCTTGCTCTTCTGCCGACAAGGTAACCTGCTCATCGTGTTGAATATCAAAAAAGTTCAATTGCGTTGGTTCATCTTCATGAACCGTTCGTTTTTCCACATTTTCAAATGTAGTGAGTAATGTTTTTGCTCGGTTGAGAAGCGATTCGGGTAGACCTGCAAGATCCGCAACGTAAATTCCGTAACTTTTATCAGCCGGCCCCGCCATCACTTTATGGAGAAAGACGACTTTTCCATCCTGTTCCATTGCAGCGACATGAACATTTTCAAGTCGAGATAGTTCATTATCCAAATTGGTCAGCTCATGATAATGGGTAGAAAACAGTGTATTCGCTCCAATTTCATTGTGAATATGTTCCATCATCGCCTGCGCTAATGCCATACCATCATATGTTGAAGTACCGCGTCCGATTTCATCAAAAAGGAGAAGACTTTGTGCAGTTGCATTTGCGATTGCGAATTGAGATTCCATCATTTCCATCATAAATGTACTTTGTCCTGAAGCTAGGTCATCCGCTGCACCAATTCTTGTGAATATTTGATCGGTAACAGGAAGTGACGCCTGATCGCAAGGTACGTAGCAGCCAATCTGCGCCATCACGACAATGAGCGCTACTTGCCGCATGTATGTACTTTTACCGGACATATTTGGTCCCGTGATAAGCAACATATTCGCTTCATCAGTCAATTTGCAGTTATTAGGAACATAAAGAGAATGGTCAATCATCTTTTCAACGACCGGATGACGCCCGTTCTTGATTTCCAATGCTTTTCCATCGTGAAATACTGGTTTTACGTAGTTACGCTTTTCCGAAACCGCTGCGAATGAAAGAAGGACATCCAGTTCGCTTAAGACACTTGCAAGATGCTGAATATGCCTAATATGTGTTTTCATGGAATCCCGAACCTTACTGAATAACTGATACTCTAGCTCTAGTCCTCCCGCTTCCGCATTGAGGATAAGATCTTCCTTCTCTTTTAGCTCAGGAGTTATGTAACGTTCAGCATTCGCAAGCGTCTGCTTTCTTTCATATCGTTCCAAATCGGCAAGGTGGATATTGGATTTCGTAATCTCTATATAATAGCCGAATATTCTGTTGTATCCTATTTTTAACGATTTAATGCCTGTCCGCTCGCGTTCCTCGCGTTCAAGTTCTGCAAGCCACGCCTTACCATTTTTTGAAGCATCACGGTATTGGTCGAGTTTTTCATCGTAGCCATCCTTGATGATGCCGCCTTCTTTAACGGATAGTGGCGGATTTTCAGCAATTGCTAGTTCAAGAATGTGTAGCGCTTCTTCGCAACCGTCAATTCGTTCGGAAAACTGATTTAGTAACGGTCTTTCTGATTCATGAAGTGCTTTTTTGATGTTTGGGACACGACGGAGTGAGTTACGAAGTTGTGCAAGATCCCTTCCACTCGCACTTCCCATTGAAATTCGCCCAGCGAGTCTCTCTAAATCGTATACTTCTTTTAGGCTTGTCTTCAATTCATCCCGCAGAAAAAACTCTTCAATAAGTTCAGTTACTGCATCCAGTCGATTTTCAATGGCTCTTTTCTCAGCTAATGGCTGATGAATCCACATTTTTAATTTACGGGCGCCCATCGCTGTAACAGTCTCGTCAAGCAACCAGTAAAGCGTGCCATCCTTGCTACCATTGCGAATTGATTGGATGAGTTCCAGATTACGCATTGAATTGGCATCAATGGATAGTTTCGTTTGTTTCTGGATAAATTCGAATGGACGTATATGATCGAGTGCCGTTTTCTGTGTGCGCCTAACATAAGATACAAGCATGCTACATGCTTCCTTGACCTCGTTCGGAATTGCACCAAAAAGATTCTCCATTTCGAACTGTTCCTCGCCATACTCGATGGACAATACAATACTGCGTTTCGCCATGCTATCACTGAGAGCGAGATGCAGTCCTTCATCGACAACGACTTCTTTCATACCCAGTGCCTCGATTTCGGCAATCAGCGTCCGCTCGTCGCCTTCCACAGACTCCACTTTACCTTCACCAGTTGCTAGGTCAAGATAAGCGAGTGCATACTTATTGCCATCAATAATGTCAGCCGATCCGATGAAATGATTCGTGTTCGCATCAATTGTTTTTCCTTCAGTCATCGTACCAGGGGTAATGATTTTAACGACTTCTCTTTTGACGATGCCTTTCGCTTCTTTTGGATCTTCCGTCTGCTCACAAATAGCCACTTTATGCCCTTTACGTACGAGCGTTTCTATATAACCTGCAGCCGCATGATAGGGTACACCGCACATTGGAATCCGATCGCGACTCCCAGAATCCCGACTGGTTAATGTAATTTCAAGAATTTGAGATGCTTCTTCCGCATCCGTGAAAAACAGTTCATAGAAATCGCCTAATCTAAAAAACAGAAAGGCATCTTTATGTTCGGATTTCACTTTTAAATATTGTTGGATCATTGGTGTGTGTGTTGTCATTTTTTAACCTCGCTACAAATTCTATTTTTTATTATTATAACAAACTTGGGCAACGAAGAGCCCAAGTTCTGCGTGATTTTTACGGTCTTCAAAAATCTAAGCAAATACCGGACAACGAAGAGTCCGGTATTTGTGTAATTGCAACTTCGTTAATTCAACTTCGTTAATTCAACTTCGTTAATTCAAATTGCAACATTTCGATTCTAACTGCAACTCCACCATTCTAATTGCAACTTTACGATTCTAACCGCAACTTCACAGCTCTAATCTCAACTTTGCATTTCTAATGGCAACTACACATTTATCATCATAAACTTCGGCTATGAAGGGTGCGTACCTGCCCACCCACGAAATCCATCAAAAAGAAAAAAAGCCGGTAGTGTTTGCCGGCTCTCAAAATGACGATGATTCTCTACCTTGTTTCTGACTATGCCCTTGGTCACTGCCCCGCACTTGCGCTTGCTCATGTCCTGGACTGTGGTCATGATCATGTGATGATGATTCATCACGGAATGACCATTCCTCTTCAAAACTTTGTGGATGTACCGTAATACAGACTTTTGTTTCGCCAACAACTTCTGCCATCAATTCTCGTTCGATCGTAATGCAGAACTTTTCACCACATTCCGAAATAACCGCTTCTGTACAGTTCGGATGCTGGATAACATCAACGATGACTTCTTCATGCCCAGATGTCGGCTCGTCTCGATAATGCAAACGAATCCGGTCCTTGTAAGGAATTGACTCCGTAAACACAGATGTCTTTGAATGTTCTTGATGGGAATACCAAACATTGACGTCGAACTTACCGGTAACTTCGATGAATTTACCGACCTTTTTCGCCTGATGTGTATGGTTGATGACCCAACATCCGAGTATACTCGTCGGACTATTTGGCGGCTTCAGTGTCACAGTCGTCTCAGTCCGCTTCTTCCCCTTGGCAATAACCGTCTTCGTCACGATCTGACGTAAGTTTTTCAGTTCGATTCCTCCTCCATTCGCTTCAATCCATCTTATGCAACAGAAGCCCAGAGAGTGAGAAAAATCGGAAGGAAATATTTTCCCACCGATTGGTATACTTACTTATAGTTTTTCATATGTCGTATTTTTTATATAAGAACCTGTTTCTCCACGTCTTACATCGCCATCTGTCGCTTTGATGATTTCATCTGTGACAGTATTTGCGATTGTGTTCGATACAAGTTGAAGTAAATCATTCACTTCGCCTTGTGATTGTTTAAATTCCTGAACAATAGGAACTTCGTCAATATCACCTTGGATTTTTTCGATTTTACCTTCAATGATACCCAACGCTCTTTCTTTTCCGTACTGTTGGAAATTGACTGCCTGCTTTTGCAATGATTTTAGGCTTGCAATATTTTCACGGATTTTTTGATTTTCATTAATTTGCTCTTCTGCCCGCTTGAAAAACTCCACTTGTTCTGTGTTCGCAATCATTACTGCGATCTCGCGTGCTTTTGCGATAATTTCATCTTTTGAATATAACTTTTCCATTATGACATCACCTTTTCCTTTTCTACTACGCCGATAAACTCACCGTCGAGTGACCATGTTTTGGCCTCTATTATTTTCACATTGACTATTTTACCAATTACAGATTGGGGTGCTTTGAAATTGACGAGTTTGCTCTTCTCCGTATATCCAGCGAGAACTTCCGGATTACGCTTACTTTCGCCTTCAACAAGTACCTCAACGATTTTACCTTTGTAAGGTTTCATCGCTTCTGCGGATAATTCATTGACGACTTTATTTAATCGCTGTAAACGCTCTTTTTTCACGTCCATCGGAATATTGTCAGCCATTTTTGCAGCCGGCGTGCCATCCCGTGGCGAATAAATGTACGTGTAAGCAATGTCGAAACCAACTTCCCTGTACAAGGATACTGTCTCTTCGAATTGCTCGTCCGTTTCATTCGGGAACCCAACGATAATATCCGTCGTTAATGTAACGTTCGGTATCGCTTTTTTAATTTTCCCCACGAGCTCAAGATAATGTTCACGTGAATATTTTCGCGCCATAATTTTCAATATGTCGCTGGAACCCGATTGAACAGGAAGGTGAATATGATCGACTAGATTGCCGCCCTTCGCCAGCACTTCGATTAGATGGTCATCGAAATCACGGGGATGGCTAGTTGTGAAACGGATTCTCGGTATGTCGATTTTGCTTAAATCATCCATTAAATCGCCAAAACGATAACTCGTCTCGTCAAAATCTTTTCCGTACGCGTTAACGTTCTGACCAAGCAATGTAATTTCCTTATAGCCCTCTGCCGCTAACTGCCGTACTTCCTGGATAATATCTTGCGGACGTCTGCTTCGTTCCTTGCCCCTCGTGTATGGCACGATGCAATACGTACAAAACTTGTCGCAGCCATACATAATGTTGACCCAAGCCTTAATGTTTCCGTGACGGACTTTTGGAAGGTTCTCAATAATATCACCTTCTTTTGACCACACTTCTATGACCATTTCTTTTGATAAATAGGCCTCATTTAAAATATGGGGTAACCTGTGGATGTTATGTGTTCCGAAAATCATATCAACCTGATCATACTTTTTAAGAATTTTATTAACAACTGATTCTTCTTGCGACATACAACCACATACGCCGATTAAGACGTCAGGATTTCTTCTTTTCAACGATTGTAAATGACCTAGCTCCCCAAACACTTTGTTTTCGGCATTTTCACGAATGGCACATGTATTGAGCAACACGACATTCGCATCCTCAACGGTGTCTGTCGGTTCATATCCAAGGCCTATTAAAATACCAGCAATCACTTCTGTGTCATGTTCATTCATTTGGCAACCATATGTCCGTATATAAAACTTCCGATTCGCCCCCATCTCACGGAAACGCTCGTCAATTTCAAAGTTATCGTAGTAAGCGATTTCTTCTTTGCCACGTTTTTTAGCGTCTTTCAAAGAAGGTGGTGCGTAGGCTGTCTGAAAATAGTGGCTATAGTCCTTGTCAGCAGTTTTTGCTTGATTCGGCTTCACTAGTCCTTCATTCAATCGCTGTTCCTCGTTCATTTAACTTGTCCCCTTTCATACAAAGCCTTGGGAATTTTAACGTATGATTTCATTATACTTAATTGTTGACCACCTGTACAAGAAGTCAAAGCTTTGTCGGTTGTTTGTCACAGTTATGAAAAGCGGAAGGCGCCGTTTTAGACGCGACAGGCATAAGACGGAACGGCGTTCTTTGCTGCATAGCTGGGCTGGCTTTCAAGGAACCCAGCCTAAGTGCACCGCGTCCTGCGGCAACAGCTGCGTGACTCACATCCTGTTAGCCTCCGAGCGTCTGGCGCCTGAAGCCTAGACACCATTCAAAGCTAAAAACTTAGTCTTATCTTCAAAAAAAAGAACTTTCTCTCGTGATACAACTAAAAAGACCACAGGATATTAATTTATCCTGTGGTCCTGACTCTTTCTAATTTACATATTACGCTGTCGTTTTTCAACAAGTAATTTCAATGCTGTACGTCCTTCACCGTTAATCTCGATATCAGTGAAAGCGGGTGCACAGATGAGATCTCCGCCACTTGGAGCGACGAATCCACGTGCAATTGCAATTGCCTTTATTGCCTGATTTAAGGCACCAGCACCTACTGCCTGCATTTCTGCGTATCCCTGGTCCCGGATAACTGCAACGAGTGCTCCTGCAACAGAATTCGGATTCGAGCGAGATGATACTTTCAATGGGTTCAACATGATTCCTCCTTATTTTTCGGTGTCTATGGATCGGAAATCTCCATAAACCATCCTATGATTCGGAGGTGATGTTTAGACGCATGTCAGCCTTTGAATGTACGGTCAGCATTGATGGCAACACGTTCAACTCTGATAGCTTTTCCTGTTTCATCATCTAATACTGCAAAGAGTCCGTTCAATTGGGTACGTCCTGATTTAGGAACTTCAAAACGAACTGGTAAATTCGTACGGAAACGATAGATGACGTCTTCTTTTTTCATACCCAGGATTTCATCGTAAGGGCCCGTCATGCCAGCGTCAGTTAAATAGGCTGTTCCTCCTGGTAGAATGCGGTCATCCGCTGTCTGGACATGCGTGTGCGTCCCTACAACAACAGATGCCTTCCCATCAAGATGCCAACCCATTGCGATTTTTTCACTTGTCGCTTCGGCATGGAAATCGACGAAGACAAGCGGTGAAATCTCTCTTGCTTCCGCTACCAATTCCTCTGCCTTTTCAAACGGATCGCCGTGCGGAGGTAAAAATGTCCGGCCATGCAAATTGATGATAGATAATGTCACACCATTACGTGAAATTGTCGTCATCCCTTTACCAGGTGCTTCATCTGAAAAGTTCGCAGGACGGATAAGGTAATCTGTATCATCGATAAAATCGTAAATCTCTTTTTGGTCCCATGTATGATTACCCATTGTTACAACATCTACTCCAGCACGGAGCAGGTCATCGAATATCGCTTTTGTGATTCCTCTCCCGGCTGCTGCATTTTCCCCGTTCGCAATAATAACATCAGGGTTATACTTCCTTTTGAGTCGTGGTAAATAGTCAAATACCATATCTCGTCCTAGCGATCCTACAATATCACCTATAAATAATACTCTCATAAAATAATCTCTCCCAATAGAAAAAGAGGCTCCCGGACCGAAATGCACGGAAACCCCCTTTTCTTTATTTTGCGTATTCGACCGCCCGTGTCTCACGGATGACCGTTACTTTAATATGTCCTGGATAATCGAGCTCTTCTTCAATCCGTTTCCGGATATCTCGTGCTAGACGATGGGCTGTAATATCATCGATTTGGTCTGGGCGGACAATAATTCGAACTTCGCGTCCTGCCTGGATGGCAAATGATTTCTCCACACCGTCGTACGATTCAGAAATCTCTTCAAGTTTTTTCAGTCTGCGGATATAATTTTCAAGTGTTTCACTGCGCGCTCCTGGTCTTGCAGCGGATAATGCATCTGCTGCTGCAACCAATACGGCAATGACTGATGTCGCTTCAGTATCCCCATGATGGGATGCGATACTGTTAATAACAACAGGATGTTCTTTGTATTTCGTTGCAAGTTCAACACCAATTTCAACGTGACTTCCTTCTACTTCATGGTCAATCGCTTTTCCGATATCATGAAGGAGTCCGGCACGTCGTGCAAGCGTAACATCTTCTCCAAGTTCTGCCGCCAATAAACCTGCTAGATAAGCAACTTCTGTTGAATGCTTCAAGACGTTTTGGCCATAACTTGTGCGGAAACGCAATCTTCCGATGATTTTAATAAGATCTGGGTGTAGATTATGAATGCCAATATCGAAAGTTGTCTGTTCTCCAGTTTCGCGGATGAGTTCGTCCACTTCACGTCTCGATTTATCAACCATCTCTTCAATGCGTGCTGGGTGAATTCGTCCATCTTGTACAAGTTTCTCTAATGCAAGTCGTGCAGTTTCCCGACGTACCGGATCAAAGCCTGACAAGATGACCGCTTCTGGAGTATCGTCGATTATTAGGTCAATTCCTGTCAACGTTTCGAGTGTTCGGATATTACGTCCTTCACGACCGATAATACGGCCCTTCATTTCATCGTTCGGTAGATTAACTACCGACACAGTCGTTTCAGCAACGTGGTCTGCTGCAAAACGTTGTAAAGCGATGGAAAGGATTTCACGCGATTTTTTATCCGATTCCTCTTTTGCTCGTTGCTCTGACTCTTTTGTCATTACAGCGATATCTGTAGCAAGTTCTTTCTCCACTTCACTAAGGATGAGCCTTTTCGCCTCATCACGTGTCAGTGATGATATCTTTTCAAGTTCAGTTTTCTGAACCGAAACAAGTTCTTCCGCTTTTTGTTCCATCTGTTCGATATGCTGTTGTCTTCCGGTAAGCGCTTCTTCTTTGCGCTCCAGACCTGCGTCTCTTTTATTGAGAGCTTCATCTTTACGGTCATGATTTTCTTCCCGTTGCAAAAGACGGCTTTCTTGTTTTTGCAGTTCCGCCCTTCGTTCACGGATCTCTGATTCCGCTTCAATTCTCAGTTTGTGAGTTTCATCCTTCGCTTCTAGTAGTGCCTCTTTTTTAAGAGCATCCGCTTCACGCTTCGCCTCTTCGACGATTTGTTCTGCCGTAAATTTGGCACCACTCACTTTTGAATCGTTCACTTTCTTATTAAAGAAATAGGTAACAACGGCACCAACGAGCAGACCGAGCAAAGCGGAGATAATCAATCCTAATGACATCCAGGTCACCTCCTCTTGCTATTCTTTTCATTTTCAGTCGGCTCATATATCAACGTACAACATACTGCCAAATTCATTTCAATGGAATGAAATTATACAATTCTAATTGTATCTATGTAAATTTGACATGTCAAGGATACACAGGTCTTTGAGACACATTATTCTTGGAATAATAATAGTTTTTTCGGAGAATATATAAAAACCGATCACGCCCTACTAAGAGGACGAATCGGCTTTTTGTTTAACTTATTCTTCACCAAGTAGCAGTTCCAACTCTTCGTCTTCGTCTACTTCATGAGCACCAATCACATAGTTTGAGCTTGCAAGTCCATATGATTCACGAATTTTGTTGGCGATTTCCGAACGGATATCCGGGTTTTCTTTCAAGAATTGTTTCGAATTCTCTCGTCCCTGTCCGAGTCGTTCTCCTTCATAGGAATACCAAGATCCACTCTTCTGGACAACTTCGGCTTCGGCACCAAGGTCGATAATTTCTCCTTCTCGAGAAATTCCTTCTCCGTACATAATATCCACTTCCGCTGTTTTAAACGGAGGTGCAACTTTATTTTTCACAACGCGGATTCGTGTTTTATTTCCCACTATGTCATTGCCTTGTTTAATCGCTTCTCCACGTCTTACATCTAGGCGTACTGAAGAGTAGAACTTCAATGCGCGCCCGCCTGGAGTTACTTCAGGGCTTCCGAACATAACGCCGACTTTTTCACGGATTTGGTTAATGAATATCGCGATTGTGTTTGACTTATTAATGGCGCCGGAAAGTTTACGCAATGCTTGTGACATAAGTCGGGCTTGTAACCCGATATGCGAATCTCCCATCTCGCCTTCAATCTCTGCTTTAGGTACAAGCGCCGCAACGGAGTCCACGACAAAAATATCAACTGCACCGCTTCGTACAAGCGCTTCAGCGATTTCAAGCGCTTGCTCTCCCGTGTCAGGCTGAGAAAGTAATAATTCATCGATGTTAACGCCTAACTTACGCGCATAAATCGGATCGAGCGCATGTTCAGCATCGATGAATGCAGCAGTTCCTCCAGCTGCTTGTACTTCTGCAATGGCATGAAGGGCAACAGTCGTTTTACCAGAACTTTCAGGTCCGTATATTTCAATGACACGGCCGCGTGGATATCCGCCTATGCCGAGTGCAGCATCAAGTGCAAGGGAGCCCGTAGAAGAAGTTTCAACTTCCAGGTTTGTTTTTTCACCCAGTTTCATAATAGATCCTTTACCAAACTGCTTTTCTATTTGTTTTAACGCCATTTCTAAGGCGGCTTTACGATCGCTCAATTTATTTCCTCCCTCAAGGTAATGTTTCTGTTTTTCTTACTACCTCTAGTATACTCCTTTAATGAGAAATACTCAATCAAAAAGCGAACATTTATTCGATTAATTTTCTCGAATTAAATTTATAAGTGAGAATACCTGGGTGTTTAACATTTTTAATTGAGAAATCGGCTTAAATCTTAACTTTGGCCTTCTTTTGTAGTTAGGTGTTTAATCAGATAATAGAGCGCAAATCTTGCTGCTCTGAGACGGTTTGCGTTTCTTGAACCTGATAGTAACAACTTAAATGTCTCTGTCTCTGCATTCGTAGAAGCGATACCTATCCACACAGTGCCGACTGGCTTCCCATCATGTGGATCTGGACCAGCCGCACCTGTTAAACCAATTCCAATATCCGATTTGAACGTTCGTTTCACGTTTACCGCAAGGGCAGCCGCGCATTCTGCACTGACGACACCATACTCCGCAAGTAGGGACTGCTCAATACCAAGTTGTTCCACTTTCGATTTCTCATTGTAGACGACAATGCCACCTTCTAGTGACGAACTAATCCCTGGTTCACCGGCCAGTTCTGCCATAAATAGGCCTGCCGTCAGACTTTCCGCAGCAGCTAGTGTCCAACCGTTTCGAATGAGAAGTTCTGCAGCTTTGGATGCCAATGTATCATCATTAGTTCCGTAGATGTAGTCTCCAACTAGTAAACGTATCTCCTCTTCTATAGGCGCAATCAGCTTCAACGCTGCATCGGTCGTTTGTGCTTTTGCAGTGAGGCGCAATGTGACGGCGTCAGCTGTTGCCAGCGGCGCAACTGTCGGATTCGTTTGTTTTTCCAAAACAGATTGAATCCGGTGTTCAAGCTCCGCCTCCCCAATACCGTAAAACTTCAGAACTCGCGATGTGATAACTTCCTGTTTGCCAGTAACACCTAACAAATAAGGAATCGCCTCGTCCGTAAACATCGGCTCCATTTCATGCGGTGGACCTGGGAGAAGGATATAGCGTACTTCATCCTTTTCAACAGCCATTCCGGGTGCCATTCCTTTTCGGTTTGCTAAGACTTTCGCGCCTTTAAACACTAGTGCCTGTTTCTTATTATTCTCCGTCATAACCCTACCGCTACGTTCGAAATATTGCTGAATATAAAGAAGTGCCTCGTCATCGCTGACTAATGTTGTACCGATATGTTTCACGATGGTTTCTTTTGTCATGTCATCTTTCGTCGGTCCAAGTCCGCCTGTAAAGATTAGAATATCTGCACGTTTCATTGCAATTTCAATCACTTCATCCAAACGATCCGGGTTGTCGCCCACAACCGTCTGATAATGAACATCGATACCAATTTCTGCGAGTTTTAACGAAATGAATTTAGCGTTCGTATTCGTAATTTGTCCAAGTAATAACTCTGAGCCAATTGCAATAATTTCTGCCTTCATAGCTACTCATCCCCTTACATTGAATCAACCAGTACACGTCTGTTTTTATAGAAGTAATCGAAACCTGACCAAATTGTAAAGAAGAGCGCGATGTAAAGCATGATGACACCGAATGGTACACCAATCGACTCGAAAAATATATTATTCAACAACAGCGAAGTAATGGCTAAGATTTGTGCCACCGTTTTAATTTTCCCGAGCTGGTTGGCCGCTACGACTTCCCCGCCGCCTGCAAGGATAAGCCTAAGACCCGTCACAGCGAATTCCCGGCTAATAATAATGATGACAATCCATGACGGTGCTATTCCAAGTTCAACAAGTATGATCAAAGCAGCAGAAACAAGCAATTTGTCCGCCAGCGGATCCAAAAATTTCCCCATATTGGTAACAAGATTATTTTTCCGAGCGATATACCCATCAAGCCAATCTGTTATAGATGCAATAATAAAAATAAGTCCACCGATTAAATGTTCTTTCATCATTTCTGTACCAGCGATAGTTATAGTGCCCAATTTAAAATCAACTAGCATGAAAACCATAAAAACTGGAATGAGCAGAACGCGTGATACGGTTATTTTGTTTGGCAAATTCATAAAATACACCTTTCCTTTCAAAGAAAATAGTCATCTAAAGTAGATGACTATTACTCTTTCTTGTATTCAATCATAATATTTTGTGGAACAGTATCCTGTGGTGGCACACCGTATTCAAGTAACACTCCGTTGACATATATTTCTGTAGACTTAGGACGCCCAACACGGATTCGTACAGATTCGGTAGCCGTCACATCAAATTCAATCGATTCCCCTGCTACCATAATACGTGCAGGTGTCATCCATTCTTTTCCGGAATTATCTTTTACACCAATCCAAGATCCCCCGGTTAAACGGATTTCAAGTTTGAACGATTCTGCTCCAGTTAGTCCGTACACTGATGTTTCTCCGCTTGCGCTTTCAAAAGCTAAAGTCTGTTCCGGTTTTTCCGGTTCTACCTCTTCCTCCACAGGCTTTTCTTCTACTTTTTCCGTGTCTTTCTTAGGAGGAGTTGGTTTACTATTTTCCATTATTACCGGTTGATTCGTTTCGACGCCATTCACATCATCTTTCTTGCCAGATGACCCTTGATAGAGGGTCCAAATAACAACCACTATAACGATAATAAATAAAGCGACGATGATTTTCGGCATCATTTCATTTAACTGATCATTATTTCTTAAACCTCTTTTACGTGTCAATGTCGACGAAGCACGCTGACCCGCCTCTTCCTTGGATGGCACTTCAGGAGACGTATTTTTATACATAGATAGCATTTCATCAGAATCTAGACCTACTGCCTCTGCATATTGTTTGATGAATGCCCGTACATAAAAAGATCCAGGCATCATGCTGTAATCTTCATTTTCGATACCGGAGAGGTACCGTTTCTGTATTTTCGTTATTGACTGTAAATCATCCAATGTAAATCCTTTAGCCATTCTCGCCTGCTTGAGACGATCACCTAATCCGGTCACCAAAAACACCTGCCTATCAGAAGTTGAATAAACCCGATCCATCCGTTATTCCATGGTCGGACATCATATGGTTTTTTTCCATCATTTCATATGTAATTTCTTGATCTGGTTCTGTTCTTAATTCAATAATATAATCAAAGTCTTCAATACTGTATTCCGAGTGCTGAACAAACATATCCGGATGCTCCACAACTTTTATAGAGGGCATTCGCATCATTTCCCTGACAAGTTGCATGTGACGTTCGTCCTCCGCCTTACGCGTAACGATACCATCCAAGATGAAGATATTATCTTTTGAAAACTCATCGCCCGCTAAATTTTTCCGCAACGTTTGCTTAATCATCGTCGATGAAAGGAATATCCACTTTTTATTAGCACAAACGCTGGCCGCGACGACTGATTCCGTCTTCCCTACTCGTGGCATCCCGCGAACACCAATCAATTTATGGCCTTCCTGTTTGAATATTTCAGCCATGAAATCAACAAGAATCCCAAGGTCATTTCGAAGGAAACGGAATGTTTTCCTTTCGTCTGCATCACGCTGTATATAACGTCCGTGCCTGACCGCTAGAATATCGCGCAACTTTGGCTCACGGATTTTTATTACATGAATCGTTTCCATCGTCTCGGCGATTTGTTCAAAACGCGCAATCTGGTCGTCGTTGTCAGTTCGTAGCAGCATTCCACGATGTCCGCCATCAACACCATTAATTGTAACAATGTTCACGCGCAACATTCCGAGCAACGACGAAATATCACCCAGAAGGCCAGGCCGGTTAACCTGAATTTCATATTCAAGATACCATTCACCCATCAGACACACACTCCTTTGTCCTTTTTTTTGAACACGCACTACTATATGACGCACAAGAAGTAATATAGTTCTATGATAGCTGATTAAATGCATTATGAAAAGGAAAAAGGGGATTGTTTTAATCCCCTTCCCCAATCAATTACATTGCGTACAAATTTTGAATTGCGCTTGCATGCCTCCATGATGCAGGTATGCTACGGGGCAGGATTGAACTACATCCCCCCTTGTTGCCTTTCCACGCACTTCAAAATTCGTGCTATCACCGGAGGCTTAAACTGAATTAAATTAAATATACCAGCCGCCGTTCACTTTCATAATTTCACCTGTCATATAATCCGCCTTGCCGCTCAACAGGAAATTAACTGCTTCAGCGACATGTGCTGGTGTCCCGGAACTCATAAGTGGTATTTCATCGATAACCATCTGTCGTTCATCTAATGGTATGTCACTAGTCATTCGCGTTTCTATCCACCCAGGTGCCACAGCGTTGACGCGTATTCCTGAAAAGGCGGCTTCTTTCGCGTATGCTTTCACAAATGCGTGTTGCGCCCCCTTCACAGCGGAGTACATCACTTCTCCTGCCGCCCCCGTATTACCCCATATCGAGCCAATCATGACAACGTACGATTGCTCAAACTTACGTAATTGTGGAGATACCAGACTTATAAATCGTGCTGGGTTTTGTACATGGACTTTCCATAATGCATCCATGTCTTCAGTGCTTGTTTCCGTTAACAGTTTCATCATCGATTGCCCATTTGCGACAACAACAGCACTAATAGTTCGAACTTGTTGGACGAGTAATTCTGCTCCATCTTGTGCACTGAAATCTGCTTGGACTGTTTTAAAACTCAATTGCGGATAGGTCATACTCAGTTCCTGCTTCAAAAGAGTAGCATGTGCAGCATTTTCATTGTAATGAAGGAATAGCGACCAGCCTGCAGCCGCTAATGTTCGACTAATCGCATCGCCTATTCCACCTGATGCACCAAGTACAACGCAGTATTTCTGTTCCGTCATTCTGCCTTATCAGCTGGAACAATTGAATAGACCGTATAACCGCTTTCATCCGAAAACGTTTGGAATGCATCTTTCAAATTTTCGAGCGTTAATTTCTCAAGTGTTGGAACAACATCAAACAAATTCATGTTGTTAAACGTATAGCGAGTAAACTGGTTGGCGATAAACTCCGGAGAATTCAAAGAACGCATGAATTGACCAATTTTCTTTTTCCTCATTCGATTAAGTTCCAAGTCCGTGATTGGCCATGTTTCAACGGTTTTTTTCACAGTTGTTCGGATTGCTTTTTCGAGTTGTTCCGGCTGATCTGTATCAGAACCAATCATTGCGAAACCGAAGCCATTCTCCATTGTAAAATCATAAGAAAATGACTCATCAATAAGTCCATCATTATACGTTTCTGTATAGAATTCGGATGATCTGCCAAACAGGATATCCAGAACTAGACCCGCTGAAAGTTCCTGAATGAGCATCTCTTCTCCATCAATATCTGTATTAGTACATTTCATACCAATATTCAATTTCGGCTTCGATACGTCCATTGCAAGCTTCCGCTCAGTGATTGCTGCGGTATCCTTTTCAGTAGGGAAACTACGTACAATTTCTGCAGGATCATCGAATGTTTTTGCATCTTGATTTTTCTTGATGAATGCCATCATCTCTTCCGGATCAACAGCACCTACAACGAAAAGCACCATGTTGGACGGATGATAGAACGTTTCATAGCATTCATACAAATAGTCCGCCGTGATATCTTGAATCGATGCGACCGTACCAGCGATATCAATTTTCACGGGATGTTCATGAAACAGGTTTTCGATCGTACCGAAATAGAGACGCCAATCCGGCTGATCATCATACATCGTTATTTCCTGGGCAATAATACCCTTCTCTTTATCAACAGTCTTTTCCGTGAAGTACGGCTCCTGTACAAAATCAAGAAGAATTTCAGTATTGTCATATAATTTATCCGTAGCAGAGAACAAATAAGCAGTTCGTGTGAATGATGTAAACGCATTGGCAGACGCACCGTGCACACTAAACTTTTGGAATACGTCCCCATCTTCTTTTTCGAACATTTTATGCTCAAGGAAATGGGCAATACCATCAGGAACTGTCACTTCCTCTGTTTTTCCACGCGGGATAAATGTCCGGTCGATTGAACCATATTTAGTCGTGAACGTCACGAATGTTTTCGAAAATCCACGTTTCGGTAAAATATAGACGTCCAAACCATTGTCGAGTTTTTCATTATATAATGTTTCCTGTAAATTATCGAAGTGAATATTCTTCATCATTAATTAGCCTCCTTGCCCGATAACAGATAGACGATTTCTAGTTTAATTTCAGATGCCATATTTTTAACATCGTCTTTTGTAACGGATTCCCAGCCTGCAATGATTGTATCTGCTGTGAAATTTTCATCTAGCTCTTTGTATTGATCAAATACTTCAATCTGTCCTCTTGCAGAATCAAACGCACTTTTAATACCGTTAGCAAGTAAGGCTTTTGTCTGTTCCATTTCAAGGTCTGTAATTTCACCTTGTTGAAGTGCAGTAAGTTGTTCACTAATAAGTTTTACGGCTTTTTCTTCCAGTTCAGCATCAATTCCCGCCATTACATAGAGAAGTCCATAATGCGAAGAATAGGAACTAGATGCGTAATACGCCATGCTTTCTTTTTCACGGACGTTAATGAAAAGCTTACTATGCGCAAAACCGCCGAAAACTCCGTTTGTCATTTGCATTTTCGCATAATCAGGGTGACGGAATGTAACTGGAGTGGTGAAGCCTAAATGGAGTTTTCCTTGTTTCATGTCTTGTTTTTCGCGAACATGACGGACTTCCATTTCTTGAGTCGCCGTTTGTTGTGTAGCAGTTTGACGTTCATGCACTTTACGGCTATTGAATGTTAATAGCGACCTGATTTTTTCTGTCATTTCATCTTCGTCAATGTCACCGACAATGTAGATATCAATTTCATCTTCATTTAGCATACTTTCGTATGCTGCAAATAGGTCTGCAGATGTAAGTGCATCTACATCCTCTTCCGTTCCATATGACGGTGCAGATGCGGCGCTATCGGGACGTAATAATTCAAGCATACGCTTTTGAGCATAACGTGTCTTGTCATCGTAAAGCGAACGAATTCGCTCTTTCACAGACCTTTTTTCACGGTTAACAACTGTTTCATCGAACTGTCCGTCCACGACATTCGGGTCAAAAATGACTGTCTTGATCAAGCTTAGTACTTCTTCAAGCACGCCACCTTCAGATAGATATTCGTCATTTACACATTCAGCTGATAGAGACACGATATGCGTTTCTCCACGTTTTCCAGCATCTGTGTACAATACTGTGCCGTATAATTCATCTAACGCATTGCGGAACTCAGTTTGTGACCTATATCGACCGTTAGATTCTTCTAAAATATTCGCCAATACTGCGCGAGGAGCCGATTTCTTTTCATCAAGAGCCGTTTTCCACTTGACCGAGAAATTGACAGTTTTGAACTGTTCTGACTTGCGGATATATAATGTGACGCCCTCTTGTAGCTCAACTTTTTTGAACATATAAACACCTCTGTTTTAGTTAATATGCGGAATCCTCACTTCACTATACATTCCATAAGTCAAAAGATGCAAATAAACTAGCGGATGCATCGTAACTTATATGAAATATCGTATGCTGAAGGCCCAAAAATGCCCCTAAGTCCAACGTAACAGACTATCGGGGCATTTTCACTTTTTAACGATTTCCTTTGATATACGGTTGTCCACTCGCTTTTGGTGCATTTGCTCTTCCAATGAATCCTGCAAGCGCAAGAATGGTTAATGCATACGGCAAAATGTGGAAATAAACAGCCGGAACATTTTCCAAGTACGATATGCTTGATGAACTGATAGCAAGTGCTTGTGCGAACCCAAAGAACAATGCAGCTCCCATTGCACCAATCGGATGCCATTTACCAAAGATCATTGCAGCAAGTGCCATGAATCCTTGTCCGTTAATTGTCGCATGACTGAAATCATTCGTCATTGTTTGAGAATAGATAGCGCCACCAATACCAGCAAGACCACCTGAAATGATAACCGCAATATAGCGAATTTTAGTTACGTTGATGCCCATTGTATCAGCAGCCATCGGGTGTTCCCCAACCGACCTTAGACGAAGACCGAATGGTGTTTTATAAATGATGAACCAAGCTAAAAAAGCAAGGCCAATTGCCAATATCGATGAACCATAAATCCCAGTGAAAAACATTGGTCCGATAACCGGAATGTCATGTAAAATTGGAACGTTGAAACGCGGAATGCTTTGTTGGATGAAATCCGTCTGTCCTTTGTCAAAAATCATTTTTACAGAGAACAAAGCAATAGCAATCCCTAGCATGTTAATGGCAACCCCTGATACTACTTGGTCAGCACGGAATGTAATCGATGCGACCGCGTGCATAATGGAGAAGATTGCGGAAACAACCATTGCTACAAGTAAGGCAATCCATGGTGTCCAAGAACCAAATGCATCGGCATAAGTTAGATTGAATATAATACCGATAAAAGCACCCATTACCATGAGTCCTTCAAGTCCAATGTTAACTACACCTGCACGTTCCGAGAACACGCCTCCGATTGCAGTGAAAATAAGAGGGGCAGCGTATGAAATGGATAACGGAATGATGAAATATACTATCTCTAGAAAACTCATATCACTTTGCCTCCTTTTTCTTTTTCATCTTGCTAAGAAGAACTCGGATGATATAGCCCGATGCAACAAAGAATATGATAAGTGCGATTACAATTGAAACAATTTCAACTGGTACCCCTGCCTCATTCGGCATATTCCCGGCTCCATATTTTAACGAACCAAACAGGGAGGCCCCAAAAATAACACCTAGTGGCGTATTAGCACCTAGTAAGGCAACCGCGATCCCGTCAAACCCAATTCCCGTAAACGCACTACGTGTCACTATGTTCCCAAATGTCCCAAGAGCTTCCATCGCTCCTCCAAGCCCTGCGAAAGCGCCAGAAACAACCATCGAAAGAATAATGTTCTTTTTCACATTCATTCCCGCATATTGAGATGCATGGTCGTTAAATCCGACCGATTTAAGCTCATATCCGGTTTTCGTTTTCTCCAAAATGAACCACATAACTGCAACCATTGCCAGTGCGACAAAGATTCCGTAATGTAAGGTTGAGAAATCAGTCAAGTTAGATAAGAAATCTGAACGTAGCGACGCCGTCTGGTGGATTTTCTCTGTCTTATATCCACCTTCAGAAACTGCTTTTATTAACGCATTTACTGTATGAAGTGCGATGTAGTTCATCATTATTGTTACAATAACTTCGTGTACATGAAGTGTTGCTTTTAAAATACCTGGAATCAATCCCCACAGCGCTCCTGCTACTGCTGCCGCAATAAGGGCAAGTGGCAAGTGGATGAATATCGGTAATTCAAATGCCATGCCGACATATGCCGCTGCAAACCAGCCAACAATCAATTGTCCTTCGACCCCAATATTGAACAGCCCTGAGCGGAATGCAAATGCAACCGCAAGACCCGCTAGTATATAAGGGCTTATTTGCCTGATTGTTTCTCCGATTGAATACATATCCCCAAAGATTCCATTCCATAACGCGATATAGCCAGCAACCGGATCGTATCCGCTGAACCACATTACGGCTGCTCCCACTAACAATCCCAAAATAATCGAGATGATGGGTACCAGTATATTTACAAACCTATTCGACATGGTTATCATCACCTTCTTTCAGCGTAACAGCGCCCTTGTCCCTGGAGTGTCCTGCCATGAGTAGGCCGAGTTGCTGCTCTGTTGTTTCGGTCGGAATAACTGTATCAACAATTTCTCCGTCGTAAATAACTGCAATACGGTCAGAAACGTTCATGACCTCATCTAGTTCAAATGAAATAAGAAGAACTGCTTTGCCATTATCACGTTGTTCAATTAACTTTTTATGAATGAATTCAATTGCACCAACATCAAGACCACGTGTTGGAAGTGCTGCAATCAGTAATTCCGGGTTACGATCTACTTCTCGTCCAATTATGAGTTTTTGCTGATTACCGCCTGAAAGCGAACGGACTAACTCTTGCTCACCTTGTGTCCGCACGTCAAACATGTCGATGATTTCTTTTGCTTTCTTAGATACGAGTTTATAATTCATAATGCCTTTTTTTGATAAAGGTTCTTTGTAATACGTTTGCAAAGCCACGTTATAGCCAACGGTGAAATCGAGAACAAGGCCATGCTTATGACGGTCTTGCGGAATATGACCGAGACCGGATTCTGTTATTTCACGTGGTTTTTTCCCAGTTACATCCTTTGAATCTATGAAAATTTTTCCACTTTTCACTTTACGAAGACCCGCGATTGCCTCAATCAATTCTGACTGTCCATTGCCGTCAATTCCCGCGATTCCTACGATTTCACCTTTACGAACGGATAGATTTAACCCTTTCACTTTCGGTATTCCGCGATAATCTTCAACAACTAGATTTTCTACTAGGAGAACTTCTTCGGCTGGATAGGACGGCCCTTTTTCCGTTTTAAATGTTACTTGACGACCTACCATCAATGTTGCTAGCTCTTCCGGATTTGTTTCTGAAGTAATAACTGTTCCAATCCCTTTACCTTTGCGGATAACCGTCACCCGATCGGAGACATCCATTATTTCCTGAAGTTTGTGTGTGATGATGATAATCGATTTTCCTTCTTCAATCAGTTTCTTCATAATTGAAATTAACTCAGTGATTTCTTGCGGTGTCAAAGATGCAGTCGGTTCATCGAAAATAAGAATTTCTGCTCCACGATAAAGCGTTTTCAAAATTTCTACCCGCTGTTGCATACCGACCGATATATCTTCGATCTTTGCATAAGGATCTACATCAAGTCCATATAATTGCGAAATCTCGGCCACTTTTTTGGCAGCGTCTTTAACGTTGATCATGCCCATTTTTTTCGGTTCATTACCCAGAATAATATTTTCAGTGACAGTTAGATTTTCAACAAGCATGAAATGTTGGTGAACCATTCCGATACCCAACCTGTTCGCGACGTTTGGATCTGTAATAGCCGTCGCTGTTCCTCGTACCCGAATCTCTCCACCTTCAGGTTGATAAAGCCCAAACAGCACGTTCATTAACGTAGATTTCCCTGCCCCGTTCTCGCCTAATAAAGCATGGATTTCACCTTTTTTAAGCTGAAGCGTAATATCATCGTTCGCAACAAAATTACCGAACTCTTTTCGGATATTTAACATTTCAATAACATATTCCACTAGGTTCACTCCCTCGCGTCTGCGTATGTAAGAATCAATCACGCCTCGGTATGATAGCATCAAAGTTTTGAATTGAGTTTTTAACTCTCTGCAAAATCTGTGACATCCGTCGGAGGCTTTTGGTTACAATTCAGCAGGGGTTTGAACCCCCACTGAATTGTAGGCTTCGTTTGCATTCATCTCGCCATTTATAGAAGTGGGAGACTTCTGTTGCTGACACTTCGCTTTCAGTACAAAAAATTGCTGAATGAAGTTAAATTAACAGAAGAAAAGAAACCTCGAACGGCATCTTTTCTTCTAGTAATTTAAAGGAGAATCATGGAGACCGAAATAAATCGGCCTTCATGATTGCTTATTTCTTTTATTATTTTTTAGCTCTGAATTCTGGAACTTCGATTTCACCGTCGGCAATTTGCTTAGTGAATTTTTCAACTTCGTCTAATACATCTTGTGGAATTGCTCCGTGCGAATCAGCAAGTGCAATACCATTGTCAGCAAGACCGAAAGTTGTTACTTCACCGCCAGGGAATTCACCTTTAGCAGCAAGATCTGCCGTGTTTTTAACTGCAATGTCAACACGTTTAAGCATTGAAGTCAATGTAATGTTATCGTCGCCTACTTTACCTTCATCGTACTGGTCAGAGTCAACGCCGATTACCCATACATATGCATCTGGATCTGCTTTTTTACGTTCTTTAGCTTCAGAGAATACACCATTACCAGAACCGCCGGCAGCGTGGAAAATAATATCTACGCCTGAAGTGTACATACGATTTGCTGTTGCTTTACCAAGTTCAGCTTTTGCAAAGTCGCCTGTGTACTGTACATCCACTTTTATTTCAGGTTTCACTGCAGCAACACCTGCAAGGAATCCAGCTTCAAAACGTTCGATAACGGGAATTTCCATACCGCCAATAAAACCGATTTTATCGGATTTTGTCATTCGAGCAGCTGCAACACCCGCAAGGAATGCACCTTCTTGCTCTTTGAACATAAGGCTTGCTACGTTAGGCAGATCAGAAACTTCGTCAACAAGCGCAAATTGATTGTCAGTACGCTGTGTTGCGATTTCTTCGATTGCATCTTTCATAAGGAAACCAATCCCGAAAATAAGGTCGAAGTCACGTTGGACAAGTTTGTTTAAGTTCGGTGCGTAATCGGCTGGTTCTTTAGACTGTAGATAGTCAAATCCACCATCCTTTTTTTCAAGATTATTCTCTTTGCCGTATTCTTTAATTCCTGCCCAAGCAGATTGGTTGAACGATTTGTCGTCAACACCGCCTGTATCAGTTACCATTGCGATTGAAAAAGTATCTTCTTTCGAACCGTTTGTAGAACCTTCTTTGTCTTTCGCTTTATCCGTTCCGCATGCACCAAGTAGTGTGCTTGCAGCTAGAACCATCGATAAAGCTAAACCAAATTTACGTTTGCCCATTGTTGGAACCCCCTTGTTTTCTTCATATTAGTAGGACGTATTAACGTCTTATACCCTTTTGCGTACTACGTGGAAGCTGAATTTATCAGCTCGAAAATAATTTTTCGAGTAGAGGACCATTTCGCCTTCCTCACTGTAATGATGTTGCCGGAGGACAAGGAGTGGAACGTCAATCCCACACCTCAGGATGGACGATGCTTCATCATCGTATCCAACAGGTTCAATGTGCGCCACAGCTTGAACAATACGGATTGTACCTGACTTTTCGATTGCGTCGAATAGGGAATTATTCAATAACTCGTCCGTTCCAGACGAAAGATTTTTTGAAAGAACCTTATCAATACAATAGACGACCGGGTCGCCGTCCGCAGTCCTTACTCTTTTAATTGTAACTAGACGCTCATCTTCACTACATCCGAACTTTGCGATACTTTCTTCACATGGTATCGTCTCTAAAACGTCCATAAAAATCGTTCCCGGCTCCATCCCCGCATCACGAATCATAGAAGAAACGCTGGATAAGTTTTCAATGCCCGATGAAAACAATGGTTTTGGCTTAACGAATGTTCCAACACCATGTTTACGGACAATGACTTTATCCTCCTCTAATACACGAAGTGCTTCACGGAGTGTTGCACGGCTGACACCCAACGTACGAGCAAGTTCAAACTCCGAAGGGAACCGCTCATTCTCTTTGAATATTCCCGATTCAATGTCCTTTTTCAGACGTTCAATCACCTGGACATATAGATGCCTTTGGTCCGCCTTTACCATCATTACATCTCCCCCTCAACGAGGTCAGACCTCTGATGTTAAACGTCACTACTAATCATCCATACTATATCACTTTCGTCATATAAAATAAACAATACTTCGAAAAATATTATCAATGTGTTCTTTTGATGTGCTCAAATATACCTATTCTGCCATTCTTTTCAGGATTAAATATCCGTTTCTTCCTTACTCATTAGCACTTGACGCGGTTTACTGCCTTCAGGTGGTCCTACAATCCCCCGCATCTCCATCTGATCTACAATGCGTGCGGCTCTCGAATAGCCGACCCTGAAACGACGCTGCAATAAGGAGACGGAAGCTGTCTGCATGTCCGTCACAAGTTGAACTGCTTCATCGTAATAGTCATCCGTTTCTTCATGTGGTGCTACTTCTTCTATTTCTGTTGGAATCATTTCTTCTTGATATTGAGCTTTCTGCTGCTCAATAACAAATTCGACAACTGCCTCAACTTCTGCATCCGTCACGAACGCCCCTTGAATCCGGACCGGTTTTGCGACACCCGCCGGAAGGAACAGCATGTCCCCCCTACCAAGTAGTTTTTCCGCACCGCCGCCATCCAAAATTGTTCTTGAATCGATTGACGATGACACTGCAAATGCAATCCTAGATGGGATGTTCGCTTTTATGATGCCTGTTATAACGTCAACACTCGGTCGTTGTGTCGCAATGATCAAGTGAATCCCAGCAGCACGGGCCATTTGTGCGAGCCGTGTGATTGAATCTTCCACATCGCTGGAGGCGACCATCATGAGGTCCGCGAGCTCATCCACAATAACGACGATGTACGGCATGCGTGGATGCTTTTCCTCATTCTCTTCGTTCCAGACTTCGATATGTTCATTGTATCCTTCAATATTTCTAGTTCCTGTGTGAGAAAACAATTCGTAACGTCTTTCCATTTCAGAAACAACTTTCTTCAGTGCTTGAGATGCTTTCCGTGGATCCGTGACGACCGGGGCAAGCAAGTGTGGAACACCGTTATAGACATTGAGCTCAACCATTTTAGGATCGATCATCATCATTTTCACTTCATGCGGTTTTGCACGCATTAAGATACTGACAATAATGCCGTTGATACATACACTTTTACCACTACCTGTTGAACCGGCAATCAGAACGTGCGGCATCTTATTCAATTCTGCCAGCATCGCCTGTCCTGTTACGTCACGCCCTAGTGAAATCATTAATTTTGAATCAGGACGATTATTCTCTTTTGCTTCAATGACTTCCCGAAGACTGACAACTGCAACTGAACTGTTTGGGACTTCGATACCGATTGCAGACTTCCCTGGAATCGGGGCTTCGATACGAATTCCACTTGCTGCTAGTGCAAGTGCTATGTCGTCAGCGAGGCTCACGATACGGCTTACTTTGACGCCCGTATCCGGTAACACTTCATACTTCGTGACAGCCGGTCCAAGATGCACCTCAGTAACCTTCGCTTTCACGCCGAAACTAAGGAAAGTTCGTTCAAGTTTTTGCGCATTCGCCTGAATCGAATTGTACTCTTCCGATTGATCGATAATGGGCGTTTGTTTCAGTAATGACGGTGGAGGCAAGATGTAAGATTCATTCTCCTCTTCTCCTGTGACACCTGTATAAGCATTGACTTCTACGGCAACTTCCTGTTGTTCTTGTAGTTGCCCTTCTTCTACAACTGCCGCCTGCTCGTCCTCAACAGGCTTATCTCTCCTTTCACTAAAGGCCGAAATGATTGGTTGTGATACAACCTCTTCGATTTCCGGTTGGAGCGGAGGTAGATTTTGTACAGCTTGTTCATCAGCTGTATTAGCTTTTCTCTTCGAGCGAGTCGTTCTTGATTCGCTCGAAGATTTTTTAACTGCTGATCCTTTTTTGGGAATTGAATCTTTCATCGATTTAAGTAGTTTCGGGAAATGTTCGGCTGCATATGGAACAAGCGCTTTGCCGGTTAAGAGAACAACACCGATTAAAAACAATAAAATACCTGCAACTGTTGCCCCAGCTGAGTCAAACAACGAGTAGAACATGGCAAATAGAATTGCCCCCGTCATTCCTCCCCCGAGCGCTCCACTCCTCGACGTGATGCCATCATTCGTGATAAGTACTTTCCATGTTTCTTTAAGCGCCGAATTCGACATAAGAACACGGCTTTCATACAGTTCCTTGAACAAATGGACATGACTAAACAGAACAAAACTTGCCAGAATGAATAAACATCCTCCTACAACACGGTTTCTCCAACCGCCTACCTTCTGTTTTATCATGAACATAAGTGCCTGAACAATGAGCAAGAGTGGGATCGCAACATGCCAGTTACCGAAAATAAATCTAGACAAAGAAGAGAGGCCTCTCCCAGCAATCCCGAATTCAAATATAATGATGATGGCAAGACCAATCATCACCAGGCCCATCACTTCATAGATCAACGGATGCAAATCGGATGACTTCTTTTTCGGCGCGGTTGATTTCTTTTTCTTCTTACTTGATTTTCTAGCCATGTATTTATGGTACCTCCTTTTCAAAAAAAGGGTTTCCCGCCGGTCAGACGGCAAGGAAACCCTTTGTAGCATTATTATCGATTCTATATACTTTGAAATAAAGATTTCCTTCTACCCGTTTCCGCGCTCAGGGATACCTTATAAGGCGCCTTTGCTCAGTTTATACAGGTGTGAAAGTATTCATATGTTCAATAAATATAGTTGTTGTATTAGTATTCCATAATTATAGGAATAATCATTGGTCTTCTTTTCGTTTGCTGATACAGATACGAACTAAGTGTATCGCGTATCTCTTGTTTAATGTTTGTCCATTCGAACGTCTCTTTATTCACATACTTCTCAACAATTTTTCTGACAAGATTTGCAGACTCTTCAAGAAGCTCTTCGGATTCACGTACATAGACGAATCCACGAGAGACGATTTCCGGTCCTGCAGCGATGCGTTTCTGTTTACGGTTTAGTGTGACAACAACTGTAAAGATCCCATCCTGTGAAAGTAGTTTACGATCACGGAGTACGATATTTCCAACGTCCCCTACCCCAATTCCGTCAATCAGAATATTACCTGCTTGAACTCGTCCACTCATGCGCATCTTATTGTTTTTATATTCGACAATGTCGCCTTTATCTGCAATAAATATTTGTGATTTCTGAAGTCCTGTCTCCTGTGCAAGTTTGGAATGCGCAATAAGCATCCGATACTCGCCTTGAATTGGAACGAAATAGCTAGGTTGCATTAAGTTCAGCATCAATTTCAAATCTTCCGAACTACCATGCCCCGAAACGTGGACATTCTTACTTGAAGTAAGAACATTTGCACCAGCTTTTGCAAGATCATTCATTGTCTGGAACATCGAAACTTCCATCCCAGGAGATGGTGTAAACGTAATAAGAACTGTATCTGTTTCTTTGATACGTAAGTCTCTATGCTGTTTACGGACAATTTTCTCAAGCGCATCAAGCGGCTCGCCTTGGTTACCTGTCACGATAATAACAACTCTATCATCATCATACTTCTCGATTTCTTTAACTGGGATGACAATGTCATCTTCAATCGTTAAATAACCAAGTTTCATGCCGACTTCGAAGTAACTTTCTAGACTCTTCCCAACGACTGCCACCTTTTTACCTGTTTCCAATGCCGTATCGAATACTTGCTGAATACGGATAAAATTCGACGCATAAAGCGCGACAAGAATTCTACCTTCCGCTCCGTGGAACGTTTTAGATAGACTTTTTTCGATAACTGACTCAGATGTCGTATAACCGGGACGCTCTGCCTCGGAAGAATCCGACATTAGGATGAAGACACCTTCTTCACCAAGTGCCGCCATTTTCGCAATGTCGGGACGGTACTTCCCTTTAGCAGACTGATCGAATTTGAATTCTCCAGTATGGACAATTGCCCCTTCACTTGTATGGAATACGATTCCGAGTGAATCTGGTATGCTGTGTGTCGTATGGAAGAATGTTACGTACGTACCTTTAAAATTCATTCGGCTTTTGTTCGTCACTTCAAAAAACTTAACGTTCGAGGGTGCCGGCATTTCTTTCAAATGTTCTTTCGCCAATGCGATTGTCAATTTAGAACCATAGACAGGTGCTTGTACTTTTTGCAAAAGATAGGAAATCGAGCCGATTGCATCTTCGTGACCGTGCGTCAGGAAAATCCCTTTTACACGGTCTTTGTTTTCTTCAATATAACTTATATCTGGAATGACGATGTCAATTCCAAGCATTTCTCCTTCAGGGAACATAAGCCCCGCGTCAACGATAAACAGTTCGTCATCAACTTCGACCACGTACATTGCTTTCCCGATTTCTCCAACTCCACCGAGTGGAATGATTCTAATTAGTTCATTTTTTGTTTTTGTCACTTTGTTTCCTCCTATTAATAATTCCCGTCCATAACGACTATATTTCATTATACGGGACTGAAGCTATCTGTACAAACAAAAAAAGCCGGTAATTGATACCGGCTCCGATTAATTGAAAATATGAAGGTTTTTTCTATAGTTTTTCCAGACGTTATCAAAGGGTTCATCATTGCCTTCGAGCGCGACCAACGGCAATCTAACTCCCCCAGTTTCAACACCCAGTTTTTCTAGCGCGTATTTCACCATCACTGGGTTGGGAGCGGTAAAAATTGCACGGAATAAAGGTAGCAACGCTCTGTGCATCGCCCCAGCTTGTTCTGTCCGTCCATCTTTGAAGGCAGCAATCATCTGCTGCATTTCATTGCCTGCAACGTGGGAAGCGACCGACACAATACCTTTTCCCCCTATCGCCAAGGTCGGTAATGCCAATGAGTCGTCCCCGCTATAAACTGAAAACCCCTGATCCGTCCCTGAAATAATGTCCACCATCTGCTCCAGGTTTCCACTCGCTTCTTTTACTGCTCGAATATTTGTTATTTTCGATAAAGCGATGAGCGTTTCAGGAAGCATGTTGACAGCTGAGCGCCCCGGAATATTATACAACATCACTGGTAGGCTAGTTTCACCTGCGACATGCGCGAAGTGGGCGTACATTCCTTTTTGATCAGGTTTGTTGTAGTAAGGTGCAACGAGCATAATACCGTCAGCCCCAACTCGTTCCGCCATCCGTGTAAGCTTGACGGTTTCCTTTGTAGAAAACGTACCAGTCCCCGCGATGACTGGTATGCGCTTGTTTACTTCTTTTATCGTGAACGTAAAAAGTGCTTCCTTCTCTTCTACGGAAAGCGTAGGAGATTCACCAGTCGTACCACATACGACCAATGAATCACTCCCATTCGCAATCAGGTGTTCAATCAGTTTGGCAGTTTTGTCGTAGTCAATGTCTCCCGTTGATGAAAAAGGGGTGACCATTGCAGTCGATACGCGTCCAAGCTCCATTGTTATCAGCCCTTTACTTTGTTTTATTAGTTAAGCAGAGTTTCTGCGATTTGCACCGAATTAAGTGCCGCCCCTTTTAGGAGATTGTCCGATACAATCCACAGATGGAATCCAGCCGGGTGTTCTGGGTCTTTTCTTACACGGCCCACAAACACTTCGTCTTTTCCTTCTGCAAATAATGGCATCGGATACAATTGTTTAGATGGATCGTCTTGGACGACGACGCCTGGTGCATTTTCAAGTAGAGCGTGAAGTTCTTCTACAGAAACTCCCTCTTTACCAATTTCAATATAAACCGACTCAGAATGCCCTGTTACGACAGGTAGACGTACACATGTCGCCGACACGGACAATTTCTGATCACCAAATATTTTTTTGGTTTCATTCATCATTTTGAGCTCTTCAAGTGTATATCCTGAAGCATCGAAGGCATCAATTTGAGGAATCGCATTGAATGCGATTGGATAATGCCGTTCTGCTGAAGCAGATGGTAAAATAGCTGCTTCTATTTTCGAGCGGTTTTCAAACTGCAAACTTTGACTTTCCAACTCTTCAATTGCTTCAGAACCGGCACCTGATACTGCCTGATACGTTGAAACAATAATTCGATCCAATCCAAACTTCTCACGAATCGGTTGCAGCGCAGTCACCATTTGAATCGTCGAACAGTTTGGATTGGCAATGATTCCTGTATGTCCGCTTAAAGCTCCCGCGTTCACTTCAGGAACAACTAACGGAATGTCTTCTATCATCCGGAATGCGCTCGTATTATCAATGACGACCGCTCCTCTTTTTACTGCTTCATGTGCAAACTTTTCTGAAATAGATCCGCCCGCACTGAAAAATGCGATGTCAATGCCTTCGAATGATTCTGGAACCGTTTCTTCAACAATATATTTATGGCCACCTGCCGTAATTTCTGCACCTGCAGATCGCTTAGAGGCTAGCAGCTTAATTGATTGGACTGGAAAATTACGTTCAAGTAATTTTTCAAGAATTTTTGTACCCACAGCTCCCGTAGCACCGACTATTGCAACATTAACCTTTTTCATCTCTATCTCCCTTTCAGCTTATACGGATGCATAAATAATCAGGACATGCATTTTTTATACTGTTTTCCAAATTGCTACAAAAAACAGCATGATTAACATAAATACTTCTGTCCCTTACATCGTTAGCAGTTCATTGGAGGAATTATATCATATATCCGATTATTCTGCTCTGTATTTTTATTTTTTGTCATGAATAATTAATAACGGTTGAAGTTGTCTTTTTTCAAGAGCTGCAGCTGTAGCAGGTACCATAAGCGTGAAATCGGAGATAAGTGAATTTGGTTTTTTTACTGGATCATCTTGCCCAAAAGGGATGAAAAACACATTTTTCATATTGAGTAGCTTCATGAGGTTCATTGCGTTTAAGCCAAGTGCATCGTTTGTTGAAATACCTATAAGTACTGGACTTTCATTCCGTAACGTAGCTTTTGCAGCCATTAAGACAGGTGAATCTGTTGCCGCGTTAGCAAATCTGCTCATGGAATTCCCAGTCATCGGTGCGATAACCATACAATCGACAGGAGTTTTCGGTCCGAATGGTTCAGCTCCTACAATTGTAGAGATAACTTTTTCACCCGTTGCGGCTTCAATTCGTGCAATCCATTCTTCCCCAGTTCCGAAACGCGTTGCGGCTGTCAAAACAGAGTGAGTGATAACGGGCACAACGGTTGCTCCCGCGTCTTTTAGCGAATCAATGACTGGTATAATTTCCTCATACGTACAATGTGACGCCGTAATCCCAAGGCCTATCCTCTTTCCCTTTAGCATCGTGTTCCCCTTTCATCTTCTATACATTCTCTCGAGCGCATCCGCCAAAGCGATTGCTGCATCTACAGGAAAGTGTTTTCCCGGTAATCCGAGGAGTACTGTATAGTATTCAGATGAAAGTTGCGCCTTTAGGCAGCCCGGGGCTGACGCAAGGTCATAAATGTGCAGTCTGGGGTTCTCAGTAGCCACAAGCCATTTTGCGGGAATCGTGTTAATCAGCATTCCTTCTTTCATTGCCCAATCGTCCGTTAACTGCTCCGTCTTATATCCGTGGTAACAAGCTTCACCAATCTGAGCTTCAGACCTAGCAACGACAGTCACAACAGCCCCTAAAGATGCCAATGCATGTGCTGTCGCCTTACCAACCTTGCCGAAACCCGCCACGGAGAAAGGAGTCCCTGAAATACACCGTTTTGTGCGCGCATAGTATTCATGGATGAATCCCTCGGCAGTCAGCTTCGCATTTTGCCAGATGAATTGCTCTTCTTTTAGATAGCAATGGAGTGACAATCCTGCCTCTCTTAGAGGCTTCAGCCATGGTTCCGAGGCGACTCCTGTATAGAGTTCCGTTCCCTCTTCTAGCAATAAAGGAGGAATTTCGTTTTTCATTTGTAAAATCGGGAAAACAATTTGCCTTGGCGAATTGTTCGCAATCACTTCACCAAGTTCATCCGAATAATGATCGGTTCCAATGTGTTGAGTGGCAAATCCTCTTTCAAACATGATGTCGCTGCAAGCCGCCAATCTGCTGTCCGTCCCTATGAAGAGCCAGTTATTATCTTTCATCGCTAGCCAACTCATCCATACTATGCGTTTTTCCGAATAGAATACGATGTTCTCCAATCAAGACAATTTCGTGCCAAGGTATGAATTCATCCGAAGGTTCTTGACGGTTCTTGAATGAAAATCGACCGAACTTCTTTTTAATTTCAAATCCGATAATATCCCCTGTTCTCCCGTTAAAAATAAGGTCGGTATCCGCCAAATAACCATAGCGGACCCCGTCCTCAACTTGAATAAGCTCCTTCTGAGCAAGTTCTGAAAGTAGCATCGTCATTCCCCTTTCCTTCGTCTCCATCCATCATATGAGATGAGCACGGGAAAACTGACTAACGCTAGCAATCATCTATTAAATTCTTTTAGAACATCCTTTGGGGCGATGATGGATGTTGCCCGTTGCCCACTAAAGATGTCGTTTGCCATTCTATAAACCTGATTTAATTCGATATTATCGATAAGAGCTACGACTTCATCGACTGATTTATGCTCCTCCAAAATGAGTTCATTTTTACCGTTGCGGTGCATCCTTGCTTCTGAACTTTCAAGACCTAGCAGGAACCCGCCTTTTAACTGCTCTTTCGCATTATGCAATTCGTTTTCTGTAACGCCTTCTGTCAATATCGATTGAATTACTTCATTAATCGTATCGGATAATTCCCTGAGATTCTCAGGAGAAGTTCCGCCATATATCATAAATGCCCCCGTCGTTTTATACGCCGAGAAATAGGAATGAATTGAGTAGGCCAAACCACGTTCTTCACGGACTTCCTGAAATAGTCGCGAGGACATCGAGCCGCCTATTATGCTATCCAACACAATTAACTCTGGAATTCGTTTATCGTCTACAGTAAGTCCTGTAAAGCCAAGACAGATATGGGCTTGTTCAATATCTTTTTCTTTCAGCGTAATACCGCCGTGGAATTCAGGTAACGCTACTGGTGTCGCCTGTTCAATCTTCTCGTCCTTTTTGAATGAACCGAATTGAACTTCAATCAGCTGTATTAATCGATTGTCATAGTTGCCCGCTACGGAAATAACAACTTGATCAGGCGTATACGTGCGTCCCATGAAGTCATCTATCATTTTGCGGTTGAACGTATTGATTGTCGATTCATCACCAAGAACTGGTTTACCAATCGGTTGTTCTGGAAACATAACGCTCCATAACCGTTCATCTACATCATCATCCGGTGCATCTTCGACTGCTGCAATTTCATCAAGGACAATCGACTTTTCTTTCTCAATTTCTGCTTCATCAAACGTCGAATTGAAAAACATATCCGTTAAGATGGATAGCGCGCGAGGCGCTTGGTGTCCGAGTACCGTCGTGTAATAACAAGTCATCTCTTTCGATGTGAAGGCGTTTACGTCTCCCCCAATTCGGTCAAATTCCTCTGCTATCGTTCGCGCACTTCGCGATGGTGTTCCTTTAAAGAGCATATGTTCAATAAAATGAGCGATTCCAGCTTCTGATTCCTTCTCGTCTCCTGAACCTGCACCTACCCATATCCCTAGTGCTACCGAGCGTACATGCGGCATTTTTTCATGGACGATTCTGACGCCATTTCGGCATACATGTGTTTCTATCATTCTTGGAATCCCCCTTTTAAACTCTATTCTATTTTTATAGTATATTTGATGGATGAAGAAAAGCGCAAGCGGACCGAGTTAGAGAACTCAGCTTAAGTTCGCCACAAGAGAAAGGCAGTCTAAAGTCGCCCCGTCCTGCGACAACAAGGAGGGATGCAGTTCAATCCCTCCCGATTGACTTAAGACCCGAGTGTTTGGCCGCTGGAGACTGGACAATGAAGAAAAAGCCCCTCATCTTCACTTGAAGAGGGGCTTTCCATTCTAGTGCTGTATGTCGATTCAGCTATTCGCTTTTTCAGCTGCTTCTTTTTCTTCAAGAATGACAATTTTTCTAGACAAGTTAACACGTCCTTGGTTATCAACTTCAGTTACTTTCACGAACATTTCATCGCCCATTTTCAAGACATCTTCAACCACTTTAGTCCGCTCTTCTGCAATTTCAGAAACATGGAGCAGTCCGTCTTTACCTGGGAATAGTTCAAGGAAGGCACCGAATTTCTCAATGCGTTTCACTTTCGCCATATAGTATTCGCCAACTTTTGCTTCGCGAACGATATTCTCAATCATCGCTTTCGCTTTGGTATTCATTTCATTGTTTGGAGAAGAGATATAAATCGTACCATCTTGCTCAGTATCGATTTTAACATTCGTCTCTTCGATGATCTTGTTGATGACTTTTCCGCCTGGCCCAATTACGTCACGAATCTTGTCTGGATTGATTTTGATGACGATAATTTTCGGAGCATATTCTGAAAGCTCTTCACGCGGGCCTGAAATTGCTGTGATCATATGGTTTAAAATTTTCAAGCGACCTACTTTTGCTTGTGTCAATGCTTCTTCCAAGATTTCACGTGAAAGACCATCGATTTTAATATCCATTTGAAGCGCAGTGATTCCTTTGTCAGTTCCTGCTACTTTGAAGTCCATATCGCCAAGATGATCTTCCATCCCTTGAATATCGGAAAGAACAGAGTAGTTGTCCCCTTTTTTCACAAGCCCCATTGCGATACCCGCAACTGGAGCTTTAAGTGGAACACCCGCATCTAACATGGCCATTGTTGACGCACAGATCGATGCTTGTGATGATGAACCGTTTGACTCGAGTACTTCAGCTACTAGACGAATTGTGTATGGGAAATCAGTATCATTCGGGATAACCGCTGAAAGTGCGCGTTCCCCAAGTGCACCGTGCCCAATTTCACGACGGCCTGGTCCCCGGATTGGACCCGTTTCGCCAACACTGAAGTTCGGGAAGTTATAATGATGCATGAAACGTTTTGTTTCTTCAAGACCAAGACCATCGATGATTTGTACTTCACCAAGGGCTCCAAGTGTACAAACACTAAGCGCTTGCGTTTGTCCGCGAGTAAAGAGACCTGAACCGTGCGTACGTGGCAAGATGCCTACTTCAGATGCAAGTGGACGAATTTCGTCAAGGCCACGGCCATCAGGACGGATTTTTTCATCCGTAATAAGACGACGTACTTCTTCTTTAACCATATGATCCAAAACGCCTTTTACTTGTTTCATCGTCGCATCGTCCGCTTCGTTTTCTTTGTAGCGTTCGATTACTTCGTTTTTCACTGCATTGATAGCATCTTCACGCGCATGCTTCTCAACAGTTTGGATTGCATTAACAAGATCGGTTTCACAGCTATTTTTAATATCGGACATAATTGTTTCATCCAATGTGAATAGTGCAACTTCCGTTTTCGCTTTGCCGACTTCAGCAATGATTTTTTCTTGGAATTCAATCAGTTTAATGATTTCACCGTGTCCGAACATAATTGCTTCAAGAATGATATCTTCCGCAACTTCTTGTGCGCCTGCTTCAACCATGTTAATCGCATCTTTCGTACCAGCGACAACAAGGTCAAGTTCACTCTTCTCCAATTGTGCCGGTGTTGGGTTAACGATGAATTTCCCGTCGATTAATCCAATTTGAATACCAGCGATTGGTCCTTCGAAAGGAATGTCAGAAATCGACAATGCAAGTGAAGAACCTAGCATTGCTGCCATTTCAGATGAACAATCTTGATCAACTGACATAACAAGTGAAATAACTTGTACATCATTGCGGAACCCGTCTGCGAATAAAGGACGGATTGGACGGTCGATTAGTCGGCTCGTTAAGACCGCTTTTTCTGATGGACGTCCTTCACGTTTAATGAAACCACCTGGAATTTTCCCAACAGCATACATGCGTTCTTCATAATTCACTGTAAGAGGGAAGAAATCTAATCCTCGTGAATTTTTAGAAGATGTTGCAGTTGAAAGTACTGTTGTTTCTCCGTAGCGTACAAGTACTGCTCCGTTAGCCTGTTTAGCAAGTTGTCCCGTTTCAATTGTCAACGGTCGTCCTGCCCAATCAAGTGTATAAACTTTTTTCTCGGTCATAATTGAACCCCTCTCCATATCCCAGCCTCGACTGTATACGTGTATGTACTTAGTAGTAGTGTAAGTGATAGCGCTCAGTGAACACAAGTTTTTATCATCATTAACCGTCATCATGGCACATTTGTACAGTATACCACTTTATTGTGGTTTCTAGTATAGAATGGGCGAAATTAGTGGTGTTATGGATTTTTTTGTAGGAAATGAAACACGGAAGTAAAGGACATAAAGAATTCCTGCAATCTGCTTCGCCGCCAGTCTTAGGGCGGGAGACTGCCACCTACTAATACAACGCCACTGCGATAGCATAAGCATGTCGTAGTGCTTTATGTTCAAAGTAAAGGCATTGACATGGTTTTTCACGAGTAAGTTCATGGCGGTCATAACAAGTTAAACGCAATTAAAAATACGCACAAAAAAAAGCGGGCACAAGGCCCACTTTCTGTAGTCATCTTATTAACGGCGAAGGCCGAGTTTAGCAATAAGATCACGGTAACGCTGAACTTCATTGTCTCGTAAGTATCTCAAAAGTCTTTTACGAGTTCCGATCATTTTGTAAAGACCACGACGTGAGTGGTTGTCTTTCTTATGAAGACGGAAATGTTCTGTCAGGTTATTGATCTCTTCTGTAAGGACAGCGATTTGTACATCTGCTGATCCAGTATCAGTATCATGAATTTTGTATTCACTGATCAATTCATTTTTACGTTCTTGTGTGATAGCCATCTTCTTCACCTCCATATAGTAAGATATCCCCGGTTCCCGAGCAAGCGTTGGTGATTCGCGATGCCAAGGAATGGTTTGTGCACATTGGCACGTATTTATAGTACCACGCCTATTTTGGAAATGCAACAATCATCCGCGTGCTGCTAGAATCTCTTGTGCGCTTTTTTTGTCTTTGGCGATCTGTTCGACAAGCAGATCAATGGAACCGAATTTTTGCTCAGGACGGATATGTCCAACCCAGTCTACAAATGCTTCTTTACCATAGAGATCTCCGGTAAAATCGAGTACATGCACTTCTACGACGGCCTGTCTATCACTTGGATCATGGAACGTCGGTTTAACGCCAACATTACACACACCTTCATATGTTTGTTCATCCACAGTAAAACGCACTGCATAGACGCCATTTGCAGGCAACACTGTACTTTTCTCTGGCATAACGTTGGCAGTGGGGAATCCGAGCAGCCTTCCTCTTTTCTCGCCATCAACGACTATGCCGACTGTCCGAAAAGGTCTGCCAAGAAGCAATTCTGTCTCTTCAACATTACCTTTAGACAAAAGCTCACGAATCCGTGTTGAGGAAATCTTTTGCTCATTATCTGTTACTTTTTCGATAACAGTTGTACCGAATGCCCCGTCTGACAAAGTAGCCATCTGCTCCATGGTGCCCGCGCCCTTCGAACCGAATGTAAAATCAAACCCTGCAGTAACATGCAAAACATGTAGTTCCTTCAAGAAAATATCCACGAATTGCTTAGGCGAAAGCGAAGCAAGTGCCCAGTCAAACGTTACGATGAACAAAGCATCGATCCCCATTGCACTAAGAAGCCTAGCTTTTTCCTTATACTGCGTAATATAACCTACCTTATTTTCACCATCACCAAATAGATGAGAGGGATGCGGATCGAATGTCATAACAGCCGAGCGGATACCCAGTTCTTCGGCCTTTCTTTTCGCTTCGTTGATCACTGTCTGATGACCTCTATGCAAGCCGTCAAAGAAACCAATCGCAAGGGAGTAATTCGCATCATCGTCAATCGTAATTGTTTCTGGATAATGCAATTTGTAGATGTCCATTAGTATCGCCCCTTACCTGTTCAGTGGAAACATCTTTTCAGGCTTCATAAGACCAAGCTTGGTAGGATGCTTCCTGTATACTGCAAGTGCCTTGCCTTCATTCATAAACACGAGTGCCACTTCCGTGTCCAGCAGTGGATGCTCCGGCAACACTTGTCCATTTTCTACTTTCTCCAGAAGCTCCTCAGGGATTTCAATCGCAGTAAAATCACTTAGTGCATCTTCAAGCGGACGAAGTATCGTGGCTATTTGCCCTTCTTCTTGAAGCGCCCTCACTTCATCCAAAGTACGGCAATCGTCCTGCACGTACGTTCCTGACGATGTACGGACTAATGCCGCCATATGCGCCGGGAAACCCAGCAGCTCCCCTATCTGGACGGCAAGCGTGCGGATGTACGTTCCTTTGCCGCAAGCAACTCGGATGCGGAATGAAACTGTTTCACCTTCATACCATTGTACAGGATCCAACAATTCGATTTCACGAATGAACACTTTCCGTTCAGGCCTTTCAACTTCAATGCCTTTTCGAGCATATTCATATAACTTTTTACCATTCACTTTTACAGCAGAATACATCGGTGGAATTTGGACGATTTCGCCTGTCAATTTGGCGAGCGCTGCTTCAATTTCCGTTCGTGTAATATGTTTTGGTGATAAATCCGAAGCTACGACTGCTCCATCCGCATCTTCCGTTTCAGTTGCAGTCCCAATGGATACAACCGCAATATATTCTTTGCCAGAATCTGTTATATATTCAGCGACCTTCGTTGCCTGTCCTATACAAATCGGCAATACGCCCTCTACGCTTGGATCAAGTGTACCAGTATGTCCCACTTTTTTCGTACCGAGAATCTTACGCAACTTGAATACACAATCATGCGAAGTCATTCCTTTTTCCTTCCACAGGGGAAGTATTCCATTCATACACGCCACCACCTTCACAATTCTTACTATATGTAAAAAGGAGGAAGCCGGAAAGTCCTTGTGGACACCGACTTCCTCCTTTTTGTTACTGACTAGACTCCGGGTACCAGATGCTAGGGTCATAAATCAGTCCAGCTCTGCGGACAGTACCCCGCGACGCTGGCCCGCTTTATGCCCCTCGCATCTTAGCGGCACCCTACTCTTTTTCTACTTCATTGTCTTCGTTTTTCACCTGTTTAAGAAGTGATTCGATTCGAGTTCCGTATGCAACGGAAGTATCGTATTCGAACTTAAGTTCGGGTGTTATCCGAAGCCTGATTCGCTGGCCGATTTCAGTACGAATATATCCTTTCGCCTGATTCAGCCCTCTTAGCGTATCCTTTTTTTCCGAATCTTTTCCAAGAACAGAAATGTAAATCGTTGCATGTTGAAGATCACCAGTCACCTCGACATCAGTTACTGTAACAAAACCGATTCGTGGATCTTTAATTTTTTGACCGATGATTTCACCAAGCTCTTTTTTCATCTGCTCTGCAACACGATTAGCACGCATTGTCATGGATGGTCACCCCAATCCCGTTTTAATAATAGTCGAGCGTTAAGTTGGACATTTCCCATTCTGGATTTGACTCCAAAAGTCGGATTGCCCGCCTAACCTCACGCTCAGCTGCATCTTTTGATGAGGCAACAGCAACAAGAGCGATTGTTGTTCGTTGCCACAGATCCTGATGATCTAGTTCTGAGATGGAGACATTATAGTCATTTTTGACTCTGTCCGTCATCCGTTTTAAAACAGACCGCTTCTCTTTCAATGAAGCCGCCTCCGGAATGAAGAATGAACATTCCGCATAGACAATCATACTCGTTTAATTTCTTCCATGATGAAGGCTTCGATAACGTCGTCTACATGTATATCATCAAAGTTTTTGATTGTAATTCCACATTCATAGCCTTTTGCTACTTCTTTTGCATCGTCTTTAAAACGTTTCAACGTATCTATTTCGCCCTCAAAGATGACGATGTTGTCGCGAACGATACGAACGCTTGAATCACGAGTAATCTTACCGCTCGTCACATAGCTTCCCGCAATCGTTCCGATTTTAGACACTTTAATTGTTTCGCGTACTTCAACTTGACCGATAACTTTTTCTTCGTATTCAGGGTCAAGCATACCCTTCATTGCCAATTCGATTTCTTCAATCACTTTATAGATGACACGGTGTTGTCTGATTTCAACGCCTTCTTCTTCAGCCGCGCGTTTCGCGTTGACATCTGGACGAACGTTGAATCCAATAACGATAGCATTTGATGCAGCAGCAAGTGAAATATCAGATTCATTAATCGCGCCAGCACCTGTGTGGATGATTTTAACGTTGACGCCTTCAACTTCAATTTTCATAAGTGAAGATGCCATCGCTTCAACCGTACCTTGTACGTCTGCTTTTACGATTAAGTTCAATTCTTTGATTTCGCCTTGTTTCATATGATCAAACAAGTTATCAAGTGTTACACGTGTTTTCTCAACGCGTTGATCTTGCAGCGCTTCACCAGCTCTAGTTTCCCCGATTTGGCGTGCTGTTTTCTCGTCTTCAAAGACAACAAAACGATCTCCAGCTTGGGGTACATCGCTTAACCCTGTAATTTCAATCGGTGTAGATGGGCCAGCTTCTTTCACGCGGCGTCCAATGTCACTTACCATCGCACGTACACGACCGTATGTGTTACCAACTACGATTGGATCACCTACACGAAGCGTTCCATCTTGTACAAGAAGCGTTGCAACAGCACCGCGACCTTTATCAAGAGAAGCTTCAATAACACTTCCGCGTGCGCGAATGTTTGGATCAGCTTTTAGTTCAGCGACTTCGGCAACAAGAAGAACCATTTCAATCAACTGGTCAATTCCTTCGCCTTTTAATGCTGAGATTGGTACGAAAATTGCATCTCCGCCCCATGCTTCAGCAACAAGTCCTTGGTCTGTTAATTCTTGCATAACACGGTCTGGATTTGCAGAAGGCTTATCCATCTTATTCACTGCAACGATAATCGGAACTTCAGCCGCTTTCGCATGGTTGATTGCTTCGATTGTTTGTGGCATAACACCATCATCCGCTGCTACAACAAGAATCGTAATATCAGTCACTTTCGCACCACGTGCACGCATCGTTGTGAACGCCGCGTGACCTGGTGTATCAAGGAATGTTATTTTCTTGCCCTTTTCTTCGATTTGGTAGGCACCAATATGCTGTGTGATACCGCCCGCTTCGCCTTGTGTAACTTTCGTATTACGAATCGAGTCTAGAAGTGTCGTTTTACCGTGGTCAACATGCCCCATGATTGTAACGACTGGAGGACGTTCAATTGAAGCAATAGCTGTTTCTTCATGCTCCTCAAAGTACGTTTCAAGATCAGTTACATCGATACGAATTTCTTCTTCTACTTCAACTTCATAATCTGCGCAGATGAGTTCAATCGCATCTTTGTCCAATTCTTGGTTGATTGTAGCCATGATACCAAGCATGAAGAGTTTTTTGATGATTCCAGACGGTTCCCGGCCTAGTTTGTTCGCTAGTTCAGCAACTGACAGTGATTCGTAGAAAGTGATTTTTTCCGGTAACGGTTTTTCCACTTTTGGAATCGGGTTCGCTGGACGATATCTTCTACGCCCTTGGTTTATACCACGTGCTGGTGGACGTCCACCGCGACCGCCACCTGGACGACTTGGACCTCCGCCACCTGGGCGTCCGCCTTGTCCACTTGGTGCGCCTTGTGCTGGACGGTTGCCACCTGTTGAACCTTGCGCTGGGCGATTGCTACCCGTTGAGCTTTGCGCTGGACGGTTGCCGCCTGTTGAACTTTGTGCTGGACGGTTGCCACCTGTTGAGCTTTGTGATGGGCGATTGCCACCTGTTGAGCTTTGTGCTGGACGGTTGCCACCTGTTGAACTTTGTGATGGGCGATTGCCGCCTGTTGAGCTTTGTGATGGGCGATTGCCGCCTGTTGAGCTTTGTGATGGACGGTTGCCACCTGTTGAGCTTTGTGATGGACGGTTGCCGCCTGTTGAGCTTTGTGATGGGCGATTGCCGCCTGTTGAGCCTTGTGATGGGCGATTGCCGCCTGTTGAGCCTTGCGCTGGGCGATTGCCGCCTGTCGAACCTTGTGATGGTTTTGGAGCCATTTTTTGTTCAGCACCCTTCGTTTCTACTTTTGGCGCACTTGGTTTAGTGACATTGCCACTGAATTTACTATTCAGCTTTGTAATCGAATCATTATCTAATGTCGACATATGATTTGTAACACTTACATTTATCTTTCCAAGCTCATCAATAACTTCTTTACTCGTCCGATTCACTTGTTTCGCGTATTCGTGTACTCGTATTTTCGTCATTAGTCCACCCCCGGTTATATTCGTTGAGTAGCCCGGACACCTTTTTAGCAAAACCGCTGTCCGTTAGCGCAAGCACCACTCGCGACTCTTTTCCAACTGCATGTCCAAGCTCTTCTCGAGTCCCGAAAACATGCTTCTCAACGTTGTAAAATGCACTTTTATCAGTTAATTTCTTCAATGTATTTTTAGATGCGTCTTCTGAAATAATTACAAGACGCGCTTTGCCGGCACGAATTTCCCGAACAACCAAATCTTCACCCATTATAAGCATTCTTGCCCGCGCCGCCATGCCAAGCATTTGATAAATCTTTTTCGGATCTGTCATTTTAATGCCTCCCGGCGGATCGCGTGGAGAAGATCCTCAAATACCTGTTCAGGTACGGCCGTTCCAAGTTGACTTTCAATCGATCTGTTACGGCGCGCGGATTCAACTGCTTCTTCGGATTTTGACACATATGTCCCGCGGCCTGATTTCTTGCCAGTGAGATCGACTGAAACTTCCCCTTCTTTCGGGCGGACAATGCGGATCATTTCCTTTTTGGGAAACATATTGCCTGTCGCCGCACATTTACGCAAAGGAATTTTTTTCATGTTTGTCATGTGTGCTCAACCTTTCCTCTCAGTCTTCGTTTTCCGTATCCGTATACAGATCGATTGTTTCAGTTCCAACGTCTTCTGTTACTTCATCTTCAACGAAGTACGGGTCACTTTCGTTCGCGTCCCCATCCAACTGGACTTGTTCTATGATTAACGCACTAGTGGCTGACGGATAAATCCCAAGTTCACGTGCATCCGTTTCGCTCTTAATGTCGATTTTCCAACCAGTCATCTTGGCAGCAAGTCTAGCGTTTTGACCACGTTTCCCGATAGCAAGTGACAATTGATAGTCAGGTACAACAACCGTTGTCGATCGATCTTCTTCATTTACCTGAACGTCAATTACTTTTGAAGGACTCAGTGCATTTGCTACGAATATAGCTGGATCCTCTGACCATTCGACGATATCGATTTTCTCGCCATTTAGTTCATTTGAAATCGATTGAACCCGTGCACCTCTTGCGCCTACACATGAACCAACCGGATCTACTGCATCATTATTCGTATGAACTGAAATTTTAGAACGGTCTCCCGCTTCTCGTGCAATCGATTTGATTTCAACGATACCTTCAAAGATTTCAGGAACCTCAACTTCAAACAGTCTGCGAAGAAGTCCTGGATGTGTTCTTGATACGAACACTTGCGGACCACGTGATGTACGTTCAACTTTTGTAATATAGACTTTGATACGATCATGGGGTTGATACTTTTCTGTCGGGATCTGTTCCCCTACTGGTAAAACAGCTTCGACTTTCCCAAGACCTACATACAAATTTCGTGCGTCAAGGCGTTCAACAATACCGTTGACGATATCATCTTCCCTATCGACGTACTCTTCATAGATGATGCCACGTTCCGCTTCCCTCACACGCTGCGTAACAACTTGCTTCGCAGTTTGTGCTGCAACACGACCAAAGTCGCGTGGCGTCACTTCTTCTTCAACAACATCTTCAAGTTCATAAGATGGGTTGATTTTATGTGCATCTTCAAGACTGATTTGTAGACGCTCATCTTCGACTTCTTCGACAACGTCTTTTCTTGAATAAACTTTCATTGTTCCTTTATCAAGGTTCAAGTCAACGCGCACATTTTGTGCCTGATTAAAATTGCGTTTATATGCGGTTACAAGTGCCGCTTCGATTGCTTCCACTAATACGTCCCTAGAAATACCTTTTTGCTTTTCTAAGGCTGTCAATGCATCGAGTAGATCACTACTCATGTTAATCACTCCTACTATTCAATTATGCGGAAAAGTCGATTGCCAAACGGGCAAGTGCGATTTTATCCAGTTCGATTACAACTTTTAATTTTCTCGTCTTAATACGCATTTCAACTTCAGCGCCTTCAGGACCATATGCCACTAAATAACCTTCGAACTCTTTCATATCTTTAATGGCTTCGTACGTTTTAATGAATACGAACTGTCCAATCGCTTTTTGAAAATCTTCTTCCTTCTTCAACGGACGCTCTGCGCCTGGTGAAGACACTTCAAGAAAGTAGTTTTGCGGAATTGGATCAGTACGGTCAAGCTCTTCACTCAACTTTTCACTAACTTGAGAGCACTGATCAATATCAATGCTTCCGTTAGGTGTATCAATATAGACCCGTAAAAACCAGTCTCTTCCTTCTTTAACGAACTCTACATCGACAAGTTCCAATTCTAGTTCCTCTACAATTGGACCGGCGATTTTTGCGACTTCTTCCGTAATATTACTCATCTTAGCCCTCCCGAAATATTAATCAAATACGCCTCGGCGTATTTGCGCCAAGATTAAGTAGATTTAGTTCACTACAAAATCTGTGGCATCCGCCGGAGGCTCTAACTTTATTTGATGAAAGCCTGAACTCCTACCAAATAAAATTAAAAAACAGTACAGAACAACAGAAAAGAGCGGGAAATCCCACTCTTTTTGCGCAAGACTATTACAAAAGTTGTTCCCATCATACCATACGATATTTGCTGGTGCAAACAAACCGAACAAGAAGAGTTCGGTTTGTTTGCATAATTCCAGCTTCCTTTACGGGGATTATACAATAGATGTTAAACAACGCTACATATTGTATTTCAAAAAACCCAGCAAAAATCCTAGAAGAGGGACAGCTGATTCGCATCAGGCATACCTTCCAAACAACCTAATGCGTCCATATACTCGACAATTGTCTTCGAAACACGGCCGCGCTGTTGGAAATCTTCTTTCGAAAGAAATTCTCCGTCTTTCCTTGCTTCAACAATTGAATTCGCAACGTTCGTTCCAAGAGAAGGAACTGAATTAAATGGCGGAATCAGTGTATCGCCTTCAATAAGGAACGTTGTTGCGTCGGATTTATACAAATCTGGTCTTGCCAATGAAATACCGCGCTCCCACATTTCCAGCGCAATTTCAAGTACCGTGAGCAAGCTCTTTTCTTTCGGCGTTGCATCAAGCCCTTTTGCATTAATCTCTTTAACTTGCGCTCTAACCGACGCAGACCCCTTCGTCATCGTCAGTAGATCGAAGTCCGTTGCCCGTATTGTGAAGTATGTTGCATAGTACAGAATTGGATGATGCACTTTGAAGTATGCGATGCGTAGCGCCATCAATACATAGGCAGCTGCGTGTGCTTTCGGGAACATGTATTTAATCTTTTTACAAGATTCAATGTACCAGTTAGGTACGCTTTGAGCTTTCATTTCCGCTTCAAACTCCGGTGTCAACCCGCGGCCTTTACGGACAAATTCCATAATCTGAAAGGCCATCGACGGATCTAGCCCTTGATAGATCAAGTACACCATAATATCATCACGACAACCAATAACGTCTTTCAATTCGCAAGTTTTGTTCTGAATCAATTCCTGGGCGTTGCCGAGCCAAACGTCCGTACCATGAGACAATCCGGAAATTTGAATCAGTTCCGAAAACGTCGATGGCTTCGTTTCTTCAAGCATCTGCCGTACGAATCTTGTCCCAAACTCAGGCACACCAAGCGTACCCGTCTTACAACCGATTTGCTCCGGAGTGACGCCAAGCGAAGTTGTACCGCTGAATAATTCCATGACGCCTTTATCATCCGGTGGAATCGTAAGTGGATCAATGCCGGATAAATCCTGCAACATTTTAATCATTGTCGGATCATCATGACCAAGAATATCGAGTTTCAACAAGTTATTGTCAATGGAATGGAAGTCAAAATGAGTCGTCTTCCAACTCGAATTCAAATCATTCGCCGGAAACTGAATGGGTGTAAAATCGAATATATCCATATCATCCGGAACAACGATAATTCCGCCGGGATGCTGCCCCGTATTCCGTTTAACGCCTGAACAACCTTGTACCAGTCGATCGATTTCAGCGCCACGGAAGTTCAAATTATTATCATTCATATAGCCGCGTACATAGCCATAGGCGGTCTTCTCAGCGACTGTTCCAATCGTCCCTGCACGATAAACAAAATCTTCACCGAACAGTTCCTTCGTATAATTATGAGCATGTGCTTGATAATCACCACTGAAGTTGAGGTCAATATCGGGAACTTTATCCCCGTTAAATCCAAGGAAAGTTTCAAACGGGATATCCTGACCATCTTTTTTGAACGGCGTTTCGCATGTTGGGCACATTTTGTCTGGAAGATCGTAGCCAGAACTGACAGATCCATCATCGAAAAACTCGGCTACCTTACAGGTCGGACAAATATAATGTGGCGGCATTGGATTTACTTCGGTGATTTCCATCATTGTAGCAACAAGCGACGAACCGACAGACCCCCGAGACCCAACCAGATACCCTTCATCTAGCGATTTCTTCACGAGTTTATGCGATATAAGGTAGATAACCGCAAAGCCGTGACCAATAATCGATTTTAGTTCTTTTTCAATACGCGCTTCGATGATTTCCGGCAATTGCTCACCATAGATTCCGTGCGCCATCGAATACGTCAGTTCACGTACTTCTTCATCCGCACCTTCGATTGTCGGAGTATAAAGATCATCTTTGATTGGTTTTACGTTACCGATTCTTTCTAAAATTGCATGCGGGTTGTCGATGACTATTTCTTCCGCGACTTCTTGACCTAGAAACGCAAACTCTTCCAGCATCTCATCCGTCGTTCGGAATTGGACCGCCGGTAGCGAATGCCTGTTCATTGGATTGGCTCCACCTTGTGATCTGACAAGTACTTGGCGGAATGTTGCATCCGTTTCATCAATGTAATGGACATTTCCAGTTGCACAAACGGGTAAACCAACCTTTTTCCCAAGCTTGATTAGTTTCCGCATGATGTCTTCCATATTCCACTCATCGCGAATCAATTCAAGTTCAAGCAGATGCGAATAAACTGGTTTGGGATGGACTTCAAGGTAATCGTAAAACTTCGCAATCTCCTCTACTTCTTCCATCGGTTTCTGCATAAGCCCCTCGAACACTTCACCTTTATCACAACCAGAGCCAACAAGCAGCCCCTTACGGTATTTAACTAGCAATGAACGCGGAATACGCGGAATACGGTAGAAATAATCCATATGTGAGTACGAAACAAGTTTGAACAGGTTTTTCAATCCTTCATCATCCACCGCTAAAAGTGTACAATGCGATGGACGGGACCGTTTGTAGACGTCGCCTTCACCAATATGGCGGTTAAAGTCATCCAAGTATTCGATGCCTTTGCCTTCCGCATCTTTTAACAAACGAAGGAACAGATGTGCAGTCGCTTCGGTATCATAGATTGCTCGGTGAGCCTGAGTCAGTTCGATTCCGAACTTTTTCGCCAGCGTACCTAGCCGGTGATTCCCCATTTCTGGGTACAGGAAGCGGGCCAATTCGAGCGTATCGATAACCGGATAGGCCGCAGCTTCCAAGTCCGCCTTTTTACATGCTTGATAAAAGAAGCCCATATCGAATTTCGCATTATGAGCAACAAGAATCGAATCGCCAATAAATTCGACGAAATCTTTCGTGACATCCTCAATTTCCGGTGCATTTTTTACCATTTCGTCGGTAATTCCCGTCAATCTGGTCGTTGTCGATGATAGCGGATGATGCGGATTTGAGAATCTTTCGAACGTCTCAATAATCTCACCATTTTTCACTCTGACTGCAGCCAGCTCGATGATTCTGTCATACACCGCCGAAAGACCTGTCGTCTCAACGTCAAATACAACAAATGAATCATCTTCAAGCTTTCTATGCTGTTCATCAAAAACGATAGGCACTCCGTCATCAACTAGATTTGCTTCTAGTCCGAAAATGACTTTCACACCATGTTTTTTCCCAGCGTTATACGCCTCTGGAAATGATTGAACGTTCGCGTGATCTGTAATTGCGATTGCGGGGTGTCCCCATTTCGCCGCTTGTTCAACAAGTGCAGATGCAGATACAACGGCATCCATCTGACTCATCGTCGTGTGTGCATGCAGCTCAATCCGTTTTCGGTCCTTCGGCGCCTTGTCTTGTCTGATAATAGGAGACACTTCCATAACGTCTTGAGCCATCATAATAAGATCCCGTACGAACGTATCGTTTTGGATACCGCCGCGGGCTCGAATCCATGTCCCTTTTTTCAGCGCCTTCATCATTTCCGCATCTTCGTTATCACGCGAGAACATTTTAACAAGAATTGAATCCGTGTAATCTGTTACTTTAATCGTCAACAGTGAGCGTCCACTCCGCAGTTCACGAACATCCGTGTCAAACACATAGCCTTCTATTGTCACGCGACGTTCTTCGTCCTGAATTTGCTGAATTTCGAGCATAGGCTCATCTGGTTTAATTGGCGTTCCGAGACGGAATGGTCCAGATACAGTGCCACTTTCTTTCTGGGATGTTTCCCTTAGTTTTAAATCTTCAAGCGCTTTTTTACCATACGCTTCCTCTTCCGCTAGCCGTTGCGCCATAAATGCTTTACGGGCAGCTTCCGCTCCGCTATCTTCATCTGTCAATTTGAAATCGACGACAGGCCGCGGAAATCCGAATGATGTATACACATCCGTGATGAGTCCAGCATATTTGCCTTTCATCATTTGTAGTTCCAAATCATTCGTACAAGAAAGCGTCATTTTACCACCCGTCATGACCGGCTTTTGTCCAATAAGAAGTTCTCTGATTGGCGGAGACATATCACTCAACTCTTCGATGATAAATGGCCAATAATCCGTTAGTAATTGCCCATCTACTTCCTGGTTTCTGGATGTAATCTGAAGCTTAACCGTCGCAATGGCCGCAAATGTTTTATGGATACGTTGTGAAAACACTGTATAGACATCTACTGGTAATGGCTTGTCGAGCGTTAAATTAAATTGCCACACTCTTGATTTTCGGTGAATGTTCACACGGTTAAGTTCCGCATGTTCAAAGTGAATGACATATTGATCATCTGTCATCTCGATTTGTTGCAGCAAGATATATAGTTTATTTATAGCGTCCATAAGCCTCTCCAATCCTTCATCAGTAAGAAAAGCGCAAGGCGCAGTCTAGACGCGACAGGCATAAGTCGATCCGGGGACGTGGCGCTCTTTGCCACATAGCTGGATTGCTTATGACCGAGCGGCTGGCGCCTGGAGCTAGACACTGTTCTAGGTCAAAAAACACATTCTTTCTTAATCTTTCGAAAAAGAAGGGAAGTACCGACATGCGGCCTTCCCTTCTCAATAGTTATTCAGCTGTGAAAAATGCTTGTAACTTTTCAGTTAGTTCTTCTTTTTGCCATTCAGCAGTTTCTCCGGTTTGTCTGAATTTAATTTCGACAATGCCTTCTGAAGCTCTTTTCCCGATTGTAATGCGAATCGGTAGACCAATCAAATCTGAATCTGCGAATTTAACGCCTGCACGTTCAGGACGATCATCATACAGGACATCATATCTGTAAGATTTTAGAACACTATATAATTCGTCAGCCAATTCTTTCTGACTTTCATCTTTAAGATTTACAGCAATTAGATGGACATCAAATGGCGCAATCTTCTTCGGCCATTTCAATCCGTACTCATCATTGAATTGTTCCGCGACAGCTGCAAGTATACGTGATACGCCAATGCCATAACAGCCCATGATGTATGGTTTCGATCTGCCGTTTTCATCAAGGAATGTTCCGCCCATCGGTTCACTATATGTCGTACCTAATTTGAATATATGTCCAAGTTCAATTCCTTTGGCAAACTTAATGGTACCCTTGCCATCCGGAGACGCGTCTCCTTCGAGGATGAAACGAAGATCTTCATAGCGATCCACAGCAAAATCACGTTCTGGATTGACATTTGTCAAATGGAAACCATCTTCGTTTGCTCCGCATACACCGTTGACGATTGATGCGACTGAGTGATCTGCAATCACTTTAAGATCAAGAGGAAGTTTAACTGGCCCGATTGAACCAACCCCACAAGAAAGAAGCTCAGTAACATCACCTTCTGCTGCGAACTCAACTTCTGAGGCACCAAGTACATTTTTCAACTTAATATCATTGATTTCATGATCTCCACGACAAAGGACGGCGATTAGCTCATCATCTGCTTTGAAGATAAGTGTCTTAATAAGACGAGTTGCATCGACATTCAGGTATGAAGCAACTTCGCTGATTGTTTTTTGATCAGGCGTTGCGACTTTTTCTACTTCCCGCAATGCTTCATCCAGTTTTTCATAGTTGACATTCACTTCAGCCATTTCAATGTTAGCTGCATATGAAGAAGAATCACTATATGCAATTGTATCTTCACCAATGTCAGACAGCGCCATGAATTCATGTGTATCTGTACCACCGATTGATCCACCGTCTGCCATAACTGCACGGAAATCAAGCCCAAGCCTTGTAAAGATATTCGTATAGGCTTGCATCATTTCCTGGTATTTCTCATCAAGACTTTCTTCCGTCGCATGGAAGGAATACGCATCTTTCATGATGAATTCGCGTCCTCGCAGAAGTCCGAAACGTGGACGCTGTTCATCCCTGAACTTCGTCTGTATTTGGAACATTGTCAGTGGTAGCTTCTTATAAGATTTCACTTCATCGCGAACAAGTGAAGTAATTACTTCTTCATGAGTCGCACCGAGGGCGAATTCCCGTTTATGCCGATCAGTCATTCTGAATAGCTCAGGACCATATGAGTACCATCTGCCAGTTTCCTGCCACAGTTCCGCTTGTTGCATAGCAGGCATAAATACTTCTACAGCTTCGATTGCTTCCATTTCTTCACGGATAATTGTCTCGACTTTTTGAAGTACTTTCTTTCCCAAAGGTAGGAATGAATAAATTCCACTTGTATTTTGTCGGATAAAACCTGCGCGTAAAAGTAACTGATGTGATTTTACATCGGCATCAGAAGGTACTTCACGCATCGTAGGTATGAATGTTCGCGATTGTTTCATCTATGTTCCCACCTTAAGTAATGTTTTTGGAATTCCTTGGTATATAGGTCAATATAAAGAATCCCATTTAATTCGCTACGGCGCTCAGAGATACGTGCCGACCTAAGCCAAGTCGCTTCGGTCCTGCCGATAAAGGCAAAGTACGCCTTTCCCGACAGGCCCTACAGCGCTTGTCGGCGCTAAACGGCGCCTTGCGCTTTTCTTGTCTAGACTTCAGGCGCCAACCCCTCGAGTCGCTTCGGTCCTGCCGATAAAGGCAAAGTACGCCTTTTCCGACAGGCCCTACAGCGCTTGTCGGGGTTAAACGGCGCCTTGCGCTTTTCTTGTCTAGACTTCAGGCGCCAACCCCTCGAGTCGCTTCGGTCCTGCCGATAAAGGCAAAGTACGCCTTTCCCGACAGGCCCTACAGCGCTTGTCGGGGCTAAACGGCGCCTTGCGCTTTTCTTTAGAAGAAAAAGCGCTGTATATCATTCCAGGTTACTATAAGCATAAGTAACATCAGCAGAACAATCCCTACAAAATGGACCATTCCTTCTTTTTGTTTGGCGATTGGCTTACCACGAATTGCCTCAAACAGGAAGAATAATAACCTTCCGCCGTCAAGTGCTGGCAATGGCAACAAGTTCATAATCCCCAGGTTAATGCTTAAAATTGCCGCCCAGTTCATGAGACTATATATACCGTGCTGCGCTACTTCCCCAGTAGCTTGGTAAATACCTACAGGTCCTGATAAGGCGTCGAATGACAATTGACCTGTTACAAGCTGCCCGAGTAAATCGGCTATTCTTTTAAACCATACAATTGTTTCTTCCGCCCCATGTTGAACTGCTTTTAATGCACCTTTCTCTACTGGGCTTGTATACTTCACGCCAATCTGGCCGTATTCTTTACCTTTTTCTTCAAGTGTCTTTGGTACAACATCCATCATCACCGAATCACCGTTACGATCCACTTCAAGCTGGAGCAGTATACCGGGACTATTTTGAATGATTTCAGCAAACTCCTGCCATGTTTCGATGGGTTTGCCATCGACTACTTTAACGAAATCTCCATCTTTCATACCAGCAACCTGTGCAGGATCACCGCTAACCACGTTTGTAATAACGGGTTCATATGTCGGTACACCTTGTAACAGTCCGATCGTAAGGAATATGAAAAACGCCAGAATAAAGTTAAACAATGGACCTGCAAAGATAGTCATTGCTCGGCCGCCGAGAGACTTCGATTCGAATTGGCGATCATACGGGGCAATAAGTGTTTTCTGCCCCTTCTCATAGATAACCGCTTTTCTAGATACATTGTAACGGACAAGCTGCCCTTCTTCATCATAGCCTTCGATGAATAGTTCCTTTTCCAAATCAGATGACTCGGTTTCAAGGAATAGAACGTCAGGATTCGCAACATTGCGGTTCAAGTAAATCTTTTCAACTTCATTCGCAGCATTAATTAATAGACCTACACGATAACCAGCCTGTAATGCAACCGTATCAAAGTCTTCCCCTGCCATCCGGACATAACCACCAAGCGGCAGAAGTCTAACTGTATATAACGTTTCACCTTTTTGAATACCAATAATTTTAGGGCCGAATCCTATTGCGAATTCACGCACCATGATTCCAGCCTTTTTCGCAAACAAGAAATGTCCTAGTTCATGAAAAAAGACCAAAGTACCGAATACGATTATAAACGAAATAACGGTTTCCATGAAAAACCACCTTCACTGACCTCTTTGGCCGTTTCTAAAAAACTCATTCTACCATAGCATACACCATTTTTCGAGTAAGCGAATCTGTTTCCAAAATTGCTTCAAGACTCGGAGTTAGAATTGTTCGATGCGCCTCCATTACTCGTTCAATGATGTCTTCAATTTGCACAAATGGAATACGACCATTCATAAACAACGCTACAGCCACTTCATTTGCAGCATTCATGGCAGCTGGCATTGTACCACCTTCTTTACCAGCAGCATATGCAAGTCCCAACGCCTTAAAACGAACTAAATCCATTTTCTCAAAATGCAACATTCCAATTTCTTCGAGACGAAGCGGTTTCGCGTTTTGCATTGGAATCCGATCTGGATAGGTCAAAGCATATTGGATAGGTACGCGCATATCTGGTGAACCAAGTTGCGCCATGACACTTGTGTCTTCGAACTCGATCATCGAATGGATGATACTTTCCTTATGAAGCAAACAATCAATTTTTTCATAAGGCATTGCAAAAAGATGATGTGCCTCAATCACTTCAAGCCCCTTGTTCAACATGGTCGCCGAGTCGATTGTTAATTTATTGCCCATTGACCAATTAGGATGCGCAAGAGCTTGTTCAAGCGTCACGTTTGAAAGTTCTGCCCGGGTAAGATCCCTGAAACTTCCGCCTGAAGCCGTCAAAATGAGCCTAGAAATACGTTTCGGATCTTCACCGTTCAACGCTTGGAAAAGTGCTGAATGCTCACTATCCACGGGTAAAATCGGAACACCGTATTTACGGGCTTCGCTCATAACGATTTCTCCTGCTGCGACAAGTGTTTCCTTATTGGCAATAGCAATAGTTATCCCAGCGCGGATTGCTTCAAGTGTTGGTTTAAGTCCAACACTGCCGATGACGGCATTAAGCAATATATCTGCACCCGTACGTGCCGCAACTTCAACAAGGCCTTCATCTCCGTAAACAAATTCGATAGCGGGAAATTCCGTTTTCAGCATTTCGGCATCTTCACATCTTATTACAGATATCATTTGTGGATGATACGCTGAAGCAATTTCCCTTACACTATCGATATTCAAACCAGCTGAAAAAGATACGAGCTTAAATTTATCGGGGTTGGAACCAATGATATCCAGTGTCTGTATACCGATGGAGCCTGTAGCCCCTAGTAGACTTATTTTCTTCGTCATGTAGACACCCTTTCCCTTATCCTACAAAGTGTAGAAAATGAAGTAATGGCAGTACAAAAAGGAGACTATCGAACCTGTCTAGAATCCCACCATGACCTGGCAGGAGCTTTCCTGAATCCTTCACTTCATAATGCCTTTTTAGTGCCGATTCGACAAGGTCGCCCAATTGCCCGACAATCGATGCAATAATCGTCACAACAATAAGTATGATATATGTAGAAGCAATAGGGAAATAGATTTGGAAGATGCAAGCAAAAACAACAGCTGACAATACACCGCCTACAAAACCTTCCACTGTCTTGTTCGGGGAGATCTCCGGCCACAATTTACGCTTACCTATTTTTCTACCTGTGAAATAGGCACCGGAATCCGTAACCCAAATTACCATCAAAGCATATACGACATATTCGATTCCGAATATTCTCGTTTCAATCAAATAATAAAACCCAATTCCGACATACAACACACCCAAAACAGAAAAAGCTGCATGATCGAACGTAAATCGATTTTTAACAACAACTGTATAAATCAATAGCATAAGGACAATAGCAAATGTCATTTCGATTTTTGTATAACCAACCATTTCGAAGACGGTGCTGCTCCAATTGGCAGGCATAAGTAATATTGCAAGCGCAACCCATGTCAAAATACCTTCAATTGAAATTAATTGAATGTCCCTCATCCGTAAAAGTTCATATAACCCAATTGTTGCAATTGCATAAACTGCAATCGTGAAGGGCAACCCACCTATTACAACTAGTGGAACGAAAAAGATAAGCGCAACGATTGCCGTTAGTATCCTCTGTTTCAAACGTCTCCATTCCCTTCTACACTACCAAAACGTCTATTTCGCAATTGGAATTCTTCAATCGCATTCAGCATGCATATTTCATCAAAATCTGGCCACAACACGTCTGTAAAAGAAAGCTCGGCATATGCGAGCTGCCAAAGCATGAAATTGGACAACCTGACTTCACCGCTTGTGCGGATCAGTAAATCTGGTTCCGGTAAATGAGCGGTCATTAAATGGGATCCAATGAGTGACTCATCAATATCTTCAGGATTAATTGAACCATCCGCTACCAGTGCCACAATTTCTTTGACAGATTCGACAAGTTCTAGCCTGCTGCCGTAATTCATGGCAAAATTCAATGTTAAACCGTCATTGTGCTTTGTTTCTTCCATTGCCTTACTAATCGCTTTTTTCGTATGATCTGGCAACATATCAAAGTTTCCAATCATTTCTACCTTCACGTTTTGCTCGATTAATTCTGGGAGGTGAGTGCTAAGAAACTCCCCTGGAAGTTTCATCAAGAAATCTATTTCTAGTTTCGGTCGTTTCCAATTTTCCGTAGAAAAGGCATAAAGTGTAAGCACTTTTACACCAAGGTCATTTGCGATGCGTGTTATTACACGAACCTTTTTCATCCCTTCATGATGACCTGCAATCCTCGGTAAATTACGCCGTTTCGCCCATCTGCCGTTGCCATCCATAATAATCGCCACGTGGGCAGGGATATGCTTGCTTTTAACAGTTGTCATTCGGTCCGAAATTGAACTAGCTGCCACCACAGTTTTTTTCCCAAATATTTTTTCCAGCATATCGTTTCCTCCACTCAGCTACTATCAGAGCAAGTACATACTCTATCGTAACAAATTAGACGGTTAATTTCATTTTTTATTGCTGTTCATAAAGAACAAATACGGAAACGCCTGTTCAAGGGCGTTGGAGTCTCGACGCGGGGTAGGACCTTTCATAGGTTATCCACAGGCCGAGAGCTTTATAATTTCCTAAGCAAAGAAAAAGACGTCCTGAAATTAGGACGTCTCGGAATATAGAAAGTTCTTCTATCAGATTTCCATGATTTCGTTTTCTTTATCTTTTGCAATTTCATCGATTCTCACGATTTGTGAATCCGTCAACTTTTGGATTTCTTCACCATAACGGTGTAGTTCATCCTCAGTAATTGAACTACTTTTTTCAAGTTTCTTGAAATCTTCATTCGCATCACGACGAACATTACGTATCGCTATTTTTGCTTCCTCTGCTTCTTTTTTCACAGATTTCACAAGTTCTTTTCGGCGATCTTCTGTCAATGCTGGAACAGCAAGACGGATAACGCTACCATCATTAGAAGGTGTAATTCCGATATCCGATTTCATGATTGCCTTTTCAATATCAGCAAGTATTGTCTTGTCATAGGGTTGAATGACAAGCAGACGTGCCTCAGGTACTGAAATACCAGCCATCTGTGATATTGGAGTAGGAGCACCGTAATACTCAACAGTTAATCTGTCCAGCATTGCAGCACTTGCACGTCCTGCACGAATAGACGCTAGTTCTCTCGTATATCCACCAATTGCTTTTTCCATACGATCTTTCGCTTGATCCATTACTTCGTTAGCCATTATAAATTCCTCCTGACGACCGTCCCGATCGATTCACCTAGGACGGCTCTCTTAATATTTCCATTTTCCATAATAGAGAATACTACGAGTGGGATATCGTTGTCCATACATAGAGTTGAAGCCGTTGAATCCATTACTTCAAGCCCTTGGTTAATGACATCCAAAAACGATAGTTCTAAGTATTTAATTGCATTCTTATCTTTAGCCGGGTCAGCTGAATAAACGCCGTCCACATTGTTTTTCGCCATAAGAATGACGTCCGCTTCAATTTCAGCTGCGCGGAGCGCTGCTGTCGTATCAGTTGAGAAATACGGATTCCCCGTACCTGCTGCAAAAATGACGACCCGTTTCTTTTCAAGATGGCGGATTGCTTTGCGGCGTATGTATGGTTCCGCAACTTGTCTCATTTCAATTGATGAAGAGACACGAGTTTCAACGCCAATTTTCTCAAGTGAATCTTGTAGAGCAAGGGAATTCATAACCGTAGCGAGCATTCCCATGTAATCTGCTGTCGCACGATCCATTCCCATTTCACTGCCAACTTTACCGCGCCAAATATTTCCGCCTCCGACAACAACGGCAACTTCGACATCTAGGTCAACAACTTCTTTCACTTGTATTGCAACGTTTTTAATAACTTCTGGCGATAGACCGAAACCTTGATCACCAGCAAGTGCTTCTCCGCTTAATTTCAAGACGATACGTTTATATTTTGGATTGCTCATTTGTATCCTCCATCTATTCTTTTTTCTTAAGAAAAGCACAAGCGCCTATTATAAATGAACGCAGTCTGTAGGCCCACGACATGCATAAGATGGGCCGGTGACGTGGCATTCTTTGCACACATAGCCGGACTGGCTTATGCCCCAATCTCCTAGGCGCCTGGAGCTAGACACTGTTCCATGTTGAAAAACTTATACTTTCTTAGCTCTTGAAAAATGGGGAACACACGCATGTGTTCCCCATTTGTTAGTCTATAACGGCTCAGTTACCTTTAACTTGGCTCATAACTTCATCTGCGAAGTTATCTTCAGGTTTTTCAATACCTTCACCAACTGCATAACGGATAAATTCTTTCAATGTACCGCCAGTTGATTTCACGAAATCGCCAACTTTTTGATCGGAATTTTTAACAAATGCCTGATCAAGTACACAAATATCTTCGAAGTATTTACCGATACGGCCTTCAACCATTTTCGCAACGATGTTTTCTGGTTTACCTTCGTTAAGCGCTTGTTCTGTAAGGATTTTACGTTCGTGCTCAACTTCTTCAGCAGAAACTTGGTCACGTGAAACGTATTTCGGATTCAATGCTGCAATGTGCATTGCAACGTCTTTTGCTGCATCTGAATCTGTTGAACCTTCAACAATAGTAAGAACACTGATTCGTCCACCCATGTGCAAATACGGTCCGAAAGCATCGTTATCTGTTTTCGTACGAATTTCATAACGACGAAGTGTAATTTTCTCACCGATTTTAGCAACAGTGTTTGAAATATGATCCGCTACTGACAATCCGTTTGGCAATGTAGATGCAACTGCCTCTTCGACTGTAGCAGGCTTTGTAGCAAGAAGGTGTACAGCAAGATCGTTTACAAGTGTTTGGAAACCTTCATTTTTAGCTACGAAATCAGTTTCTGCGTTCACTTCAAGAATAATTGCTTCGTTACCGTCAACATGAATATACGTTGTACCGTCTGCAGCAATACGATCCGCTTTCTTAGCAGAACTAGAAAGACCTTTTTCACGTAGGAAATCAATTGCCGCTTCCATGTCACCGTTTGTTTCTGTTAACGCTTTTTTACAGTCCATCATACCTGTACCTGTTTTTTCCCGTAATTCCTTAACCATTTGCGCTGTAATTTTCATTTTTTCCATTCCTCCTATTTATGCCATCAATTCCGAAAAAAGACGATAAGGGTATAAGCCGCTTATCGTCTTTTCATTTACTGGATTTACTCTGCAGCTACAGTTTCTTCTTGAGTCGCTTCTTCGTCTTCGCCTTGTCTTGATTCAAGCAAAGCATCAGCCATTTTGCTAGTCAATAGACGTACTGCGCGAATTGCATCATCATTCGCAGGAATGATGTAGTCAATTTCGTCTGGATCACAGTTCGTGTCAACGATTCCAACTAGTGGAATGTTCAATTTGATTGCTTCAGCAACCGCGATGCGTTCTTTGCGTGGGTCAACAACGAACATAACATCCGGAATTGCTTTCATATCACGGATTCCGCCAAGGAATTTCACAAGACGTTCGTGTTGTTTCTTAAGTTGTCCAACTTCTTTTTTAGGAAGTACGTCAAATGTACCGTCTTCTTCCATTTTCTCGATTTGTTTCATACGTGCAACACGTTTTTGGATTGTGCCAAAGTTTGTAAGTGTTCCACCAAGCCAGCGTTGGTTAATATAATACATTCCAGCGCGTTCAGCTTCTTCTTTAATTGCATCTTGTGCTTGTTTTTTAGTACCGACGAATAGAACTTTACCGCCATCAGCACCAACTTGACGCATGAATGCGTAAGCTTCTTCAAGTTTTTTCACCGTTTTTTGTAGATCGATGATGTAGATTCCGTTACGTTCCACGAAGATGAATTTCTTCATTTTCGGGTTCCAGCGGCGTGTTTGGTGACCGAAGTGTACTCCGGCTTCAAGCAGTTGTTTCATTGAGATAACTGACATTTTGTATTCCTCCTGTTTTGGTTTAATTCCCTCCGTGCACCTCATCCGCCAAAACGACCTATCGGCACCATTCCTGACGTCCGTCCACGTGTGTAGTATTACCATTCGATAATATACCATATGATTATCTTTATTGCAACCTTCATAGTTTGTAATGAAGAATCCCATTGAACTCGCTTCGACTGCCCCTTGTAAAGCATCTTCGCTTAGTTTATATAGGTATTCATTTGTTTAAAATATATACTTCATCTGAATTTCAAGATTAACTCTATCTCTGTACGTCCTTTGCCTAGTTGCTTAGCAATTTCTTCTATAGACTGCCCCGCGTCGTGCAGTCTAATTACCTGCGTTCTTGCATCCTCGGCTTCAACTGGCGCCTTAGACTCCTCAGTGGCCTGTCCTGCTGCCTTATAAGACTTGAGAGCAAGATTAACTGGCATTTTAGGTATGCTTGTACGAATTACTGGTCGAACTTCTTCTGATGCCACAGACTCTTGTGAAGCACTTACAGTTGTTTTTTTGACAGCAGGTTGTTGAGCATAGACTGTAAGCTGTTCAATTAAGCGCTCATTCTCGTCTTTCAACTCCGATAAGTATGCGACAATCGAATTATCCATTTCAGCCATAAGCTTGCGCTGTTTTTTTTCGAGATCATCAAACTTCGTAACTTTAGTGTAAAGCAAAGCTAGGAAGTAAAAACTGATTATTTGTATGATGAATAGAAACACTAAGAAAATCGTTATCATCGTCATTAGCCTGTAAAGTCAACAAACGCACCTTTATAGGGGTGTATCGTCTTCTTTTCCTCTTCATTTTGTTGGTGGTCTCCGTTTTGTAACTCTCCTTGATCATGTTCCGGTCGATGTCCATCTGCCGCCGCCTTCGCTGCCTCTTCCGATTCCAAGACAGTTTCTTTGCCTTTCAACGCTTGCCGTTCCATAAGTGAATTGGCATGATCTAAGTTTAATTGGGTTTGTTGGTGCTTTTGTTCTGCGATTTTTCCCGCATCGAAGGTCTTGGGTATCGCAATTTGCAGTTCAATCCCCTTCAAACTCATAAGATCCCTCCATCAACAATTTCAGTTGCTAATAGTTTGCGAAGTTTGAATAGCGCTTTCGAGTGAATTTGAGAAATCCGCGACGTAGATAAACCTAAAATCTCACCGATTTCTGTAAGAGTCATTTCTTCTGTATAAAAAAAGCTCAATACAAGCTGTTCATTTTTATTTAGTTCATTGATTTTAGTAATCAAGTCACCAATCAATTCAGTCATCATAGTCTTCTGCTCAGGAGTCTTTGTACCTTCATCCTTTATGATAAACGACTTTTGTCCTTCATCGTCATCGTCATTGACTTTCTCATCAATAGAAAGGACGTTTGAAAAATAATGTTCATGGACAGTCTGATATACCTGATCTACACTTATTCCCATGTGCTCAGCAATTTCTTCTGGTGTAGCATGACGTTGCAACTTCTGCTCAAGCTTCATAATTTCTTCTTCTTGTTTTTTGGATTTTTCCCTAGAAGAACGCGGTAACCAATCTTCTTTCCGCAAGCCATCGATAATGGTTCCACGGATACGAAAAGATGCATACGTATCAAATTTCAAATCCCTACTTGGATCGAATTTCGTTAAGGCGTCAAATAGACCGTGAAGTCCTAGACTCATTATGTCATCACGCGAAACGTTACGTGGCAGTCCAGAGCTAATTCGTTGCACATGATAGCTGACAAGCGGCGTGTACTTACGGACAAGTATGTCTCCTGCTTCGGGATCACGATTACGAATCCACAGGTCCCAACATACGGCTTCCTCCATCAAATCCTGTTTCGACATCGAATCCCTCACTTTCCATGGTGATTCCGTCATAGTTACTCATATTATAGCAAAGAAACGTAAGAAAAGCGCAAGGCGCCTACTTAGACGCGACAGGCATAAGTCGATCCAGCGACGTGGCGCTCTTTGCCACATAGCTGGATTGCTTATGCCCCGAGCGGCTGGCGCCTGGAGTCTAGACACCAATCGAAGTAGAAAAAACTTATACTTTCATTCGAAAAAAGGCGACTGAACTGACCAGCCGCCGTACTTAATTGTCCAGTGAACGAATTCATCCGCTCTTTTTTCAGATTTCTTTTGTCCCTAAGTTTACTGTACGGATGTTCAGTATAGATTCTGTAGGATTAAATTCAATTGTACGGCCGCTCGAGCCACCTGTGTCTTCAGCAATAATTGGGATAGACAATCGTTTCAATTCTTGTTTAACGGCTTCAACATTTCGCGGACCAATGCGAATCGTGTCGCTTGAACCGAATTGAAACATTTGTGAACCACCCGCAATTTTCGCCTTCAAAGCCATCGGTCTGACACCTTCCGCCTTGAGCAATTCCATCAACGCGTAAATACCGGTATCCGCAAACTTAGCGACATTAATGCGATCCGATTTACCAAGACTGGAATCCGGAAGCATGATATGTACCATTCCCGCAATCTTTTTACGCTCATCGTAGAGCACAATTCCGACACATGAACCCAGACCTGAAGTTCTAATTGTCATCGGCTCTTTGACGATATTCATATCCGCAATTCCTACCCGAATTACCTCACTCAAAATCACCATCTCACATTACACCTAGTGAACGGAAAATTGTAACGTAAGATGAAGGGTCCGGAAGCAGGAAAAAGTGACCGTCTACACTTGAAATTCCTTCCTCACTTTCCTCACGAATCTGCGTGTCAATAACGATGACTTCATCGCTATAATGAGATACTTCAATCAGTCCGAAACTGACGATTGCACCAACCATGTCGACACTTAACGAAGGTACTGTAGGATAAATTTTCAAGCCTGTAAAATCGGACAGAGCGGACAAGTAAGAACCCGAAAGAATATTGCCTAGTTCCTGCATCGCAGATACTCCTATTTCAGGTAGATTAGGAGAGGCAAAATCGAATGTCTCGTCCCCAATCAATCTTCTAATGAAGTGATTTGCTGATTCCACAGGAAGAACGAAAAACATACTGCCGGACAAATCCCCCTCAATGCGAAGGAAGATTCCAGCAACTATTTTTTCGGCACCACCAGCAAGGTCAAACATCTCATCGAATGATACTAGTTTGACATTTGGAACATGCATATCGATTTTACGATTAAGCAGTTGTGACAATGAAGTCGCCGCATGCGCAGCTCCAATATTCCCCACTTCTTTTAATACATCAAGATGCATGTCCGTAATCGCGTTGTCAGAGTTCATCTGATATCACCCGCTTCACGGGCTCGAGAACTTTATCTAGATTTAGCATAACAAGAAGATGTTTATCCACTTTAGCGACACCAGAAATGAAGTCTGATTCGATGGAACCGACGACTTCCGGTTGTGGCTCGATTGCATTTACTGGAATGTCGAGTACATCATTCGCAGCATCTACAATCAGCCCTACATCATATTCGTCTAGTGTGACAATAATTATTCTTGTACTGTCATCCATCTCTTTTGAAGTGAGGCCAAACCGCTCACGCAAGTCGACAATTGGCGTAACGATCCCTCTAAGGTTAATAACTCCCTTAACATAAGCTGGCGTTTTGGGAACCCGAGTAATCGAAAGCACTTTTTCGATTGACTGAACGATATCAACACCGATGGCATATTCCATATCCAACAATTGAAAAACAATTACTTTCATTTCTTTTTGATTGAGTTTGTCAGTCATATTTTTCACCCCCGCTTATTTAATCAATGCGTTGCAATCGACAATGAGTGCAACTTGTCCATTTCCAAGAATCGTTGCACCGGATATCGCGAATACACTTTGCAAATAATTACCAAGCGACTTCAACACAATTTCCTGTTGCCCGATGAATGAATCGACAACCAGTCCCGCTAATCTTTCGCCTTTTCGGACAATGACTACAGACTGATAGCCATCCGATTCACTATTTTGTTCTGGTATTTCGAAAATTTCCGTCAAATTTAATAGTGGTATGATATTGCCACGGAAATCGATAACTTGTTGGTTATGTGCATTCATAATTTCAGAAGTCTGAATGATAGCCGTCTCAATGATTGATGACAACGGTATCGCAAACACTTCTTTTTTCAATTCTACTAGCATAACTGAAATGATTGATAGCGTTAATGGAAGTTGGACTTGGAATAAGGAACCTTGTCCTTCTTTTGATTCGATTGACATAAATCCGCCGAGTGATTCGATGGTATTTTTCACGACATCTAACCCTACGCCACGCCCAGATACATCCGAAATTTTTTCAGCTGTCGAGAAGCCAGATGCCAGAATGAGTTCAGCTACTTGACGGTCCGTCAGTGTTGCAGCTGTTTCTTTTGTAACAATGCCACTTTTAATTGCTTTTGCAAGGACACGTTCACGATTAACACCGGCTCCATCGTCTTCAAGCTCTATAAATACATGATTACCCGAATGATAGGCACGTAAAGTTACAGTACCTTCTTCTGGCTTCCCTTTGGCGACACGCTCAGCTGGACTTTCGATACCGTGATCCAGTGCATTACGAATCAAGTGAACAAGAGGATCCCCGATTTCGTCAATAACTGTTCGATCAAGTTCAGTTTCAGCTCCAATGATTTCGAGTTCAACTTTCTTGTTAAGATCACGTGCCAACTGCCTGACCATTTTAGGGAAACGATTGAATACTGTCTCAACTGGTATCATGCGCATGTTCAAGATGATGCTTTGCAAATCACCAGATACACGCGTAATCCGCTCGACCGTTTCATTCAATTCTGGGTTATGGATTTCACTTGCGATTGATTGAAGTCTCCCCCGATCAATAATCAGCTCTTCAAACAGATTCATGAGAACATCCAGTCTATCAATATTCACACGAATTGTTTTATTACCGGATTGTACACCTGAGTTCCGTTTTCCTTTTTGCTCAGTTGAACCGTTTTTAGCATCTGCATCGATAATAGTAGGCGTAATCGATTCTGTCTCTTTAGCAGACGCGTCATCGTTATCACGTTTCAAGTAATCAGTTGTAACAGGTATGACAGACACGCTTTCAATTTCGGACACTTTCAATACTTTGGCTTTCAAGACATCCGCATCTTCTTTTGTAATAAGCGCCACTGTAAACGTTTCGTTAAAGTCTTCATTTTCAAGCCGTTCTACTTTCGGCTCAGTTTTAATGATTTCGCCGGATTTTTCCAGTATTTCAAATACCATATACACCCTTGCCGCTTTCAATAAACAATCGTCTCGTAGTTTCACATTAATTTCAAATGCGCTAAAGCCTTGCTCAAATGATTGACTAAGGACAGTCATTTCGTACCCATCATAACGAAGTGAATCTTCATGGCTTACTTTATCTTCTAGTACAACAGCTGCTGCAGTTTCAGCTACCACCGCCCCACCAACTTCAATCCTGTTCAATGACTCTACAAGTTTGGTTACATCTTTTTTACCTGTTCCACCTGAGGCGATATCCATCACCATCTCTTCAAGGTAATCGACAGCTTGAAAAACAACATCCAAAATTTCAGCTGTAACACGAATTTTCGAATTACGGATTGCATCCAATACATTTTCCATCATATGTGTAAGATCGGCGATGTCTTCATACCCCATTGTTGCCGACATCCCTTTCAACGTATGAGCGGACCGGAATACTTCATTTACAATGGCAAGATCTAGCGGGTTTTTCTCGAGTTCCAACAGATGTTCGTTGCACGCTTGTAGATGCTCCTTGCTCTCATCTATAAACATTTCCAAGTATTGATTTGTATCCATCGTGACGCCTCCTTCAAGACTTTATAATGCCAATAATCGATTCTGAAATATCGTGTAAGTCAACGACCTCATCGGCAAAACCAGCTTCTTTTATTGCTTTTGGCATGCCATATACGACTGATGTCTTTGCCGATTCTGCAATAGTAATTGTTTTACCATTTTTCCGTAGAACTTCCATACCATTTTTCCCGTCATACCCCATGCCTGTCATGATAACAGTCAAAAAGTTCAACTCCGTATTCTCGGCAGCTGACTCCAACAGAACATCAACAGATGGGCGATGTCCCGCACGTGGGGGATCCACAGCGTCTAGACGGACATAGTAGTACATGCCCTTTTTCATCATTTTTAGATGTTTGCCGCCCGGTGCAATATAGGCAGTACCATTTTCAAGCAACTCGCCATCTTCTGCTTCTTTTACATGAATATCACAAAGACCGTCCAGTCTATCTGCAAGGGATTTTGTAAAACCTGGAGGCATATGTTGAACAACCAGAATTGGAACACCGATTAATGCGGGTATACCCGTCAGCACTTCCTGCAGTGCCCTAGGTCCCCCTGTCGATGTGCCTATTATAACAAATGTTTTACCTGTTTTGGGAATCTTATTTTGAGACACATTCGCTAACTGACTCCGATTAGGAATAAAGGTAGGTATTTCAACGGCTTTATCAACCGATTTAGTGGTTGATTTTGAAATAATTGGCTGCGTCAAACGTCGGCCCGTAATCTTTCTTGTCAACGTAGACAACTGTACCCCTGAAGCGGCAATAACTTTCCCTAGAATCTCCTCCTTTACCTCGTGGAGATTCAAGGATATTGCCCCACCCGGCTTCGCGACGAAGTCAACTGCACCATATTCCATAGCGAGCATCGTATTTTCTGTTCCAGTTTTCGTTGTGCTTGACAACATGACAATCGGCACTGGATGGCTCGACATAATTTCTTTTAACGCTTCGAGACCATCCATAATTGGCATTTCTACATCCATGGTCACAACGTCTGGTTTCAAACTTTTCACCTTTTCGACAGCCTCTTTACCATTACGTGCAGTACCAACTACTTCAATTTCGGGATGGCCCGACAGGAAATCGGATATGAGCTTACGCATAAATGCCGAATCATCCACAACAAGCGCTTTCTTGCGATTGCCTGTATTCAAATCATCCACGCCCTTTCGCGAATATACTCCTCATTTTGCTTAGGAACCCTTCTCCTTGATTGAACTCTTCTTCAGAACTTGGACTGACAAACGTCTCAGCAATTGCCATCATTCTTTTGGATATAGGTGCCTTTGGATATAGTAGTATAAATGGCTCCTGTGCAAGCACTGCCTTGTGAACTACTGGATCTTCAGGCAGGAAGCCAAGAATCTTAGTCTCTTTCCCTAGGAACTTACGCATAGCATATTGAAGTCTCGTTACAGCATCATTGCCATCATCACCCTTTGAAACACGGTTACTGACAATACTGAATACCTTTTCCGGGTCTTGCAGGCAAATGAATTTCATCATGGAGTAGGCGTCAGTGATGGATGTTGGTTCAGTTGTCGAAATGACAATAATTTCATCGACTGCAACAATCAATTCGATTGAACGTTGCGTTGCCCCCGCTCCCATATCAAACAAGATGAAATCATATCCTTGTTGTAAATATTCGAACGCTTGGATTAGCCTATCGAACATAGCTGCCGACCATTCCATCACCATATCCAGCCCAGAACCCCCAGAAATGAACGACAAACCTCCAGGTGCTTCATTTACCACTTCATCAATTTCTTTTTTATTAAGTAAATAGTCTGTCAAACTATTCCGCGGGGCCATACCAAGAAGAATGTGGATGTTGCCCATTCCAATGTCCATATCAATGATAATTACTTTCTTACCTTTAGCTAATAGGGCGTGGGCGAAATTTGTTGAAAAATTCGATTTCCCAACACCGCCTTTACCACTGACAATGGCAATTGATTTTGACAGTTTACCTTGGGACTTCAGCATCTTGAGCCTAAGTGTTTCCGCCTGATCACGCATCATAAGCACCCTTTACTAACAAGGAAATCAGTTTCATGCTATCTGCCTCAGTAATATCTTCTGGAACTTCCTGACCATCCGTGTAATACGCAGTTCCGATACCATAGTCCTTCATCAGATTAAACATTGGACCAATTGATCCGGTCTCATCCATTTTTGTGAATATGAACTTTTCAACTGAAAATGATTTGAACTGTTCAATGATTACCCGCATGTCTTCTTCTTTAGACGTCATTGAGAGAACTAGATATGATTCCATATCTAGTGAAAAATCGATTAGACGCGTCAAATCTTCTACAAACTTAGCTTCTTTATAATTTCGACCTGCCGTATCAATAAATATCAAATCACGGTCAGCCAGTCTCTCGATTGCTTGTTCGAAATCCTTGCTGTTATATGCAATTTCCACAGGAGCTTGCAACAAGTTCGCATATGTACGAAGTTGTTCAATAGCTGCTATTCGATACGTATCAGTTGTGATAAAACCGATTTTCTTCTTTTTTTCAAGAAGCGCCCGTGCAGCAATTTTGGCAATAGTTGTGGTCTTTCCAACTCCTGTTGGTCCAAGAACATTTATGAATTTTTTATTGAAAGAAATGCCCCCAAACGGTAAATCTCCGATTTCTCGTTCAAGAAATTGTTTCACAATAAGAAGTTGCTCTTCATTTGTGAAATCTTTTTTCTCCGCTTTCATCCTGCCGTAAAGATTCTCCCCTAACTCAGTGATGAAATTTACGGACAGACCCTGTTTTTCAAGATGTGCAAGTAGTGGTTTCACGTCATCAGGGAAACGAGAATGAGTAGCAGCTTGTTGCATATCTTTCAACATTTTTTTCATTTCGTTCATTTCTTTTTTTAGTTCTATTGATGTATCGTCTTCTTGTACCGGGCGTGAAGAAATAATAGAAGAAGCTGTTTCTTCTATTTTCGAAACCGGCTCATCAAAACCCGCAACAACTTCTACAGATTTCTTTTTATATAAACCTAGGAACCCTTTTGATTTAACAACAGTTGAACTAAGGATGAGCGCATCATCACCAAAGTCCATACGAACTTTTTTCATGGCTTCTACCATTGTTTCCGCTGTATATTTTTTCATTTTCATCAGATATCCACCACCCCAACACTTTGGACTTCAATTGAAGCCTCAAGTTCATTGTAAGATAATACCGGAATTTGAGGGAAGTATCGTTCCGTTATTTGTCTCAAATACATACGGATTGCAGGCGTACATAGGACAACCGGTGATTGGTCCATCAATGCGACACGTTCTACTTCCCCTGCAATCGACTCGAGAATTTCCTGGGAATGTTGCGGGTCAAGGGATAAATAATTGCCTTGTTCCGTTTGTTGGATACTATCCGCAATCATTTTCTCAACTTTGCCAGAGACGGTTAACACTTTAAGCGATTGACCAGCAGATGCATACTGATTTGTAATTTGCCTTGCAAGGGCCTGTCTAGCATACTCTGTTAAAACGTCGACATCTGATGTATATTTCGAATAATCCGCAAGTGTTTCAAAGATGATTGGCAAGTTCCGTACCGAAACATGCTCGTTCAGCAACTTCGCAAGTACTTTTTGAATTTCACCAATCGATAACGGTGTAGGCGTGAGCTCGTCGACAAGAATCGGGAATGTTTCACGCACATGATCGACCAGTTGTTTTGTTTCTTGACGGCCAATCAAATCTGCAGCATTCGCACGAATCACTTCTGTCAGATGCGTCGAAACAACACTCGGCGGGTCAACAACCGTATATCCGAGAATCTCTGCATCTTCTTTGACGTCTTCCGTTATCCATTTAGCTGGAAGACCGAATGATGGCTCGATTGTATCAATCCCTTCAATCGAATCGTCCCCGCCCGGACTCATTGCTAGGTAATGATCAAGAAGTAATTCCCCTCTTGCTAATTCACTTCCCTTAATCTTGATCCTATACTCATTTGGTTGTAACTGGATGTTATCCCTAATACGAACAACCGGGATAACGAGACCCAGCTCAATTGCCAGCTGTCTACGAATCATAACGACACGGTCGAGTAAATCCCCCCCCTGCGTCGCGTCAACGAGCGGAATAAGCCCATAGCCAAACTCGAATTCGATTGGATCTACATTTAACAGATTGACAATATTTTCTGGACTTTTTAGACCTTCCGTTTCAAGATCTTCTTCCATCTCCAATAATTCCTTAGGATCTTCTTCGACCTTGTTAGACATTATATAGGCGGCTACTGCAAGTGTAATCGCGATTGGAAGTGTAAATATGTCATTAATTGGTGTAGCAAGACCTAGTAATAGCACTGTTACAGCTGCGACGTAAAGAAGTTTAGGTTGTCCAAGAAGCTGGTTTGTTATATCTGAACCAAGATTTCCTTTAGACGCGGCGCGAGTAACAACAATACCTGTTGCAGTTGAGATAAGAAGGGCTGGTATTTGCGAAACGATACCATCACCGACCGTCAATTGTGAGAAGAGGATGGCAGCTTCTGCGAATGGCAGACCCATTTGAGCTACCCCTATTATCATCCCAACAAGTAAGTTGATAATAACGATAATAATACCGGCAATTGCGTCTCCTTTAACGAACTTTGTTGCCCCATCCATTGCTCCGTAAAAGTCCGCTTCATTACTTACTTTTTCACGTCTCGTTCGTGCTTCTGTTTCAGAAATCATACCGGCGTTCAAGTCAGCATCGATACTCATCTGTTTCCCTGGCATTGCATCGAGCGTAAAACGGGCAGCTACTTCAGAAACCCTTTCCGCACCTTTTGTAATGACGATAAACTGAATAATGACAAGGATGACGAAGATAACGAGACCGACGACGATATTTCCTCCCGTAACAAAGGTACCGAACGTTTCAACAACTCCACCCGCATCTCCGTTTGACAAGATTGCCCGAGTCGTTGAAACGTTAAGGCCCAAACGGAAAAGTGTAAGCAAAAGTAATAAGGTAGGGAAAATTGAAAACTGTAACGCTTCCTGCATGTTCATGGCTGTTAAAAGAACTAAAAGTCCAAGTGTAATATTTATAATTATCAAGAAACTTAAAAGCCATGGTGGAAGCGGGATGACAAGCATCGCAACGATCATGATTACCGCGGCGAGTACTCCTATATCTCTAAATTGCATGTCATCCCTACTTTCTTGTATTTAATCAAATACGCCTCGGCGTATTTGCGTCCAGTTTTTTTATTGAGCTTACTCAATTAACTCCTTTGAAAATCTGTGACATCCGCCGGAGGCTTTTGGTCAACAAGGAAGGATTGAACTACATCCTTCCTTGTTGACCAAATCAAATCTTACGTTGAATTCTGTATACATACGCAAGTATTTCAGCTATTGCTTTGAAGAACTCTTCAGGAATCCTTCCTCCAATTTCAACATCGTCATAGAGTGCTCTGGCGAGTGGCCGGTTTTCTACCATTACAATGTTGTTTTCAGCGGCAATCAATTTTATCTTTTGAGCGACAAAATCGACACCTTTTGCGACAACAATGGGCGCATCCATATCCCCGTCCTTATACTTCAGTGCGATTGCATAGTGGGTCGGGTTCGTGATCACGACATCTGCATTGGGCACTTCCTGCATCATGCGTCGCATAGCCATTTCACGTTGGCGTTGCTTAATTTTGGATTTTATAAGCGGATCCCCTTCGGAGTTTTTATATTCATCCTTAATATCCTGTTTGGACATCCGAAGATTTTTTTCATAGTCATATTTTTGATACATAAAGTCTAGAATAGAAATGAATAACAAGACAAATGCTGCTGTTATTCCCATCAATGCAGCAAGTTGCCCGACCGTCGTTAATATATCCCAGGGGCTTTTGAATGCCAGTCCTAGTACTTTATCAATATTCGACATAAGGATAAGCGTTGTAGTTGTTCCGATAAATGTAATTTTCAGTACAGACTTCATTAATTCTACAATGGCACGGATCGAAAAAATCCGTTTTAGCCCTTTGATTGGATCTATTTTCTTCAAATCCATTTTCAATGGTTCAGCAGTAAGAAGCAAACCGAATTGAAATAGATTCCCAGCCACTCCTGCAACAACCGCTACAAGCATGACAGGCAATAGAAGAAATGCCATTTGAATTAAGACATCTCCATAAATGAGCATTGCCTGATCCTCATCTAGATTGGATATAGGTATATATTCAGTGAATGCCTGATGGAAAAACACGAAAAAGCGGTCCCTCATAAATCCTGCAGCAAAAAACAGGAACAGGAACACGGAAAGTAGCAGGATTGCACTTGTAACGTCCTGACTTTTTAAAACCTGACCTTTTTTTCGGGAATCTTGACGTTTTTTCGGAGTGGCTTTTTCGGTCTTTTCCCCTGCGAAGAATTGCAGATCAAGCCGCAACATCATACTAGCCACCTCCAAGAATTAACATCAAGTCCCTCATACTAATGATCATCACTTCAAATAATTTCTTCATCATTTGGACCATGACACCCATCATAATAAACAGAACGATAAAACTAACCCCAATCTTGATTGGGAATCCTACAACGAAAATATTTAATTGTGGCACTGCTCTTGCAGTGATCCCAAGTGCTAAATCAACGAGGAATAGTGTCGCAACGATTGGAATTGACATTTGGAAGGCGATTGCAAATGAGGTTGCAAAAGTCCGAATGACAAAATCGGCTAGTCCCTCTTGACCAAAAGCCGGCCATAGTTGATCTGCCGGGATGAATTGGTAGCTATAATAAATTCCATCCAAGAGCATATGATGGCCGTTTAACGCAAGTAATAAGAGGATGGCCAACGAGTTGAAAAATTGACCAAGAAGCGGAGATTGCGCTCCAGTTTGGGGATCAATAACGTTCGCAATTGCAAACCCCATTTGAAAATCGATAAAACCTCCAGCAATTTGAATGGCAGACATGACGATGAACGCGATGATTCCAATGAATAATCCTGTCATTGCCTCTTTCACGACTAATAAAAGATACGCCCCATTAATCTCCAGCACAGGCATGTCGACCGCATAGACCATCGACCAAGCAAGCAAGGCACCAAAAATGATGCGCTGAGTAGTCGGTATTGCACGATAAGAAAATAGTGGTAATGTAACAAAAAAAGCAGTGACACGAGTCAAGATAAGTAAGTATGCAGCTAATGAAGGGACTAGTTCTTCCATTTAATCACCCGATATACCGTCCAAGATTCTCAAAGATATCTGCTGCAAACGTTGTAACCCTTGCTAGCATCCATGGACCGAAAATGACAATCCCAACTAACACAGAAACAATTTTAGGCACGAATGCTAGTGTCTGTTCCTGAATCTGCGTGGTTGCCTGGAAAATACTCACGGAAAGCCCTGTCACAAGTGCAAGGATAAGGAGTGGGCCCGAAGTCAAAAGAATGACCCAGATTGCACGCTCTGCTATCTCTATGACTAATTCCTGTGTCATTCAAAACCCCTCCTAAAAACTTTGCAACAATGATTTGATAATGAGATACCATCCATCAACAAGGACGAACAGTAGTATTTTAAACGGTAACGAGATCATGACTGGCGGTAACATCATCATCCCCATCGACATAAGAATACTCGCTACAATCATATCGATAACTAAAAATGGTATGAAGATCATAAAACCCATTTGGAAGGCGGTTTTAATTTCACTCAAAGCAAATGCGGGAACTAACATCGTCAGTGAGATGTCTTCTAGTGATTCAGGTCGATCCGCTTTATTGTAGCGAAGGAATAACTCCAAATCCTTCTGTCGAGTATGCTTACTCATAAATTCTTTGAGTGGGATACTTCCCTTTTCATATGCTTCTTCAAGCGAAATCTCGTCCGCAAATAGCGGAGTAAGAGCCTGATCATTCACTTGCTGAAACGTTGGAGCCATGATGAAAAACGTCAGAAACAGTGCTAGTCCAACAATTACCTGGTTTGGAGGCATTTGTTGCGTTGCAAGTGCGGTTCTAACGAATGACAGAACGATGACAATCCTTGCAAAAGAAGTCATTAAAATTAGAATAGCTGGCGCTAAGGACAAGACAGTCAGAAGTAACATCATTTTGATAGATGTCGATACATTTGACGGATCACTGTCTGAAAAAAACTGAGCAATATCATTCATCGCGGTTGCGCTCCTTTTCTGTCAACCGGCTGATATGCCGTTTTCTCTCTTCTTTCATCTCCTCAAGCCTTGTTTGAAAAACAGTACTGAAATCGGATGACTCTTCCGTTTTCACATTCGAGTCACTTTTCGATTTACCCGTTACTTTAGCAAGAATCCGATTGAGCATCCCGGATACTATCTCCGTACTATTATCACTCGCGTAGAATTCTACTAGTTTGTCAATTTCATCAGGATCCGTAATTTCTTTTAACAATCGGATATCGTCTCCAACCCCAATAAGGTAATAGGATTCTCCTATGACTACCAGTTGAATCGATTTATGCTGTCCGAGCGAAATACCACCCATGTTTTTCATAAGTCGATTTTTATCGTAGAGCTTATTTTTCCGATTAACGAACTTCAATAGACCAAATAATAATCCAAGGACGAACACTAAAGCGAATAACGTTTTTATGTAGTCCCCCGCGGAGGAACCTACGTCCGCCTTGTCCGTAGTAAGATCATCAGCGGGCGGTGTTAATGTGTCCTCATCAGTATCGGTATCCTTTTCCGGGTCTTTGGTAAACAAATCTGACACCGGTTTGTTCGGATCAGCGTCGGTGTCTGCATGAACGGATGCGTACGGCAATTGGGTTACTAGGAAGATAATCAGTATGAAAGCTGACAAGTACTTTTGTACATTCGTTGATTTCATCCCCCGATTATCCTAATGCTTTTTCGATTGCTTCAACAACACGATCTGCCTGGAATGGTTTGACAATAAAGTCTTTTGCACCAGCTTGAATCGCATCGATTACCATTGCCTGCTGCCCCATTGCTGAACACATGATGATCTTCGCCGCAGGGTCTTTTTCTTTAATCGCTTTTAAAGCTGCGATGCCATCCATTTCAGGCATTGTAATATCCATCGTGACAAGATCAGGTTTTAAATCGAAATATTTTTCAATAGCTTGTACACCATCTGCTGCTTCGCCAACTACTTCAAAATTGTTCTTTGTCAAAATATCTTTTATCATCATTCGCATGAAAGCTGCATCGTCTACTATTAATATACGTCTACTCATTGTCATTACCCCCGTTAAATTATCTTAAATTGTTTAAACGTTCTACTTGACTTAAAATGTCTGTGATTCGTACTCCGAAGTTTTCGTCGATAACGACAACTTCTCCTTTTGCGATATGGCGATTGTTCACTAAAATATCAACCGGTTCTCCCGCCAATTTGTCCAGTTCAATAATGGAACCGCTTGACATTTCCAAAATTTCCTTCACGGAACGCTTTGTTCTACCAAGTTCGACCGTTACTTGTAAAGGAATATCAAGGAGCATATTCAAGTTGTTGGACTCTGACTTGTTTAATGATGGACTTTCAAAGTTGGCAAACTGTGCCTGCTGAACTTGTACCTGCGGTTGTTGCGGACGCATTTGCATCTGCTGTTGTGGTGCTGGCTGTCCGTATTGTGCGTCATAAGCCGGTTGCTGCATCCCTTGTCCATATCCATTTTGTTCGTACGACTGCTGTTGCACTTGTTGTTGCTGTGTTGGCTGTTGGTGTACTGGAGAAGGTTGCTGTTCTGTTGGTCGAGTCATCTCGGCAACTGCCGCAGTTTCCTCTTCTGCATCACCGCCCATGAGAGAAGCAACTAATTTCTTCCCAAATCCAAGTGGAACTAATTGCATAATGTTTGAATCGATCAGATCGCCTACTTTAAGCTCAAACGATACCTTTATCATTAAATCATCTTCGGGAATAAGATCCCGCCCTTTGTCTTCAAGGACATCCATCAAATCGATTGTTGGCGGTGAAATGTCGACTTTCTTATTGAATAAAGTTGACATCGAAGTTGCCGCAGAACCCATCATTTGATTCATTGCTTCTTGGACAGCGCTTAAATGAATTTCACCAAGGTCCATATTCGGATTTAAACCATCTCCGCCCAACATAAGATCCGCAATGATTGCCGCATCACTTTGTTTAATAACGAGTAAGTTCATACCGCTAAGTCCTACTGTATAGTCGACCTTAATAGCAACGTATGGATGGATGAATTCTTCTTCCAAAGCTTCCTTATCGACAACCGAAATAGTAGGTGTCGTTATATCTACTTTTTGTCCGAGCAATGCAGATAATGCTGTTGCTGAACTGCCGAAAGAGATATTCCCAATTTCACCAAGCGCATCTCTTTCCATATCATCCAAATAATCTGCCGTTACTATTTCTTTTGGGCTAGAATCCCCGGGCTCATCGCTTGACAAAGGTTCCCCACGTAATAGTGCTTCAATTTCTTCCTGTGAAAGGATATTATCACTCATCATCTTCATCCCCTCCAATCTTTGTATCAATTATCTGAACAGCCATCTGGTTTTTCAAATGGCCCGGCTGTGCTGTGAATTTCGGTATATCTCCGATTTTTATGACAAGTGGATCATCAATTTTACGATTTAGCTTTACGACATCCCCCACTTGTAGGTAGAGGAAATCCTCAATCGTCATTTCTGCATTACCTAGTTCGGCGATAACAGACAAAGGAGCTTGTTTCAATCGTTTTTCAAGAACCACAGTTTGCTCTACTGTCGGTTCTTTTTTGTTGGTCTGCATCCAATAGCGCACCGATAAGTTCGGTACGATTGGTTCAAGAACGACGTGTGGAATACAGATATTAATCATTCCACTAGATTCTCCAATGATAATATTGAACGAGATAACAACGACCGTTTCATTCGGCGATATCATTTGAAGGAACTGCGGATTAACTTCTATCTCCGTCAAAAATGGATCGATATCAATGATCCCTGACCATGCTTCGCGTAAATTGTCAAAGGAACGTTCAAATAAACTTGTCATGATTTTTAATTCAATTTCAGTCAAATTATCAACTTTACCTGGACTCTCTCCGACTCCACCCATCATGCGATCGAGCATCGTATAAGCAATGTTCGGGTTTACTTCCATTAGGATATTGCCATCTAGCGGTGGAACTTCAAATATATTGATCAAGGTCATATTCGGAATAGAACGTATAAATTCCTCAAAAGGAATCTGATCTACCGAAGCTACATTGATTTGGACATACGTTCTTAGCTGTGCTGAAAAATATGTCGTTAATAGTCTGGCAAAGTTCTCGTGGATCCTAGTCAAACTGCGTATCTGATCTTTGGAAAATCGAAGGGCACGTTTAAAATCATACACTTTTACTTTCCTGGTCTCATCTTCTTTTTTCATGTCTTCTGCAGACATTTCCCCTGTTGAAATCGCAGACAATAATGCATCGATTTCACTTTGGGATAATATATCCCCGGCCATATGGTCACCTCCCGGTATCTGACTCTAGTGCGACTAGTTGCCTGTATTGGTTGAAATAAAGTATCCGATTGAAGTCGCTGCGACGCTCGGGGATGCCTCCCTCTCCAAGCCAGGTAGCTTCGGCTCCCCCTTGTAAGCCGCCTTCGCTCGATTTATATAGGTGTTCATTTGTTCAAATTAACTGGTTATTGAATAATATACGAAACGATGTAGATCTTTTGGATTTCCCCATTTTGCATAAGGGGGTTAAGATGTGCTATCAAGGCATCCTCGAAAGCCTGTTTTCCGGCTTTCCCCTCAAGGTCTTGCGCCGTCATCTCGGAAAGTTCCTGGATAACAATATTTTTAACTTGGAAATCCCTTTTCGCCAGTTCTTCTCCTGCTAATTTATTATCTGTCTGAATTTTCAACGTGATTTTGATAAATTGTCGGTTGCCAAGATTTGTTGTGATTTCTTCAATGTCAACGGAAGATTCAACAATTTCATCAATTGTTGGCTCTTTTGCTTCATCGTCTTTGTTCAGTTGCATAACAAGAATGAGTCCAACTACGCCGATAAGCGTGATGCAAACTAGTATAATAAGGGATACCGTCAGTACTTTATTCTTCATCTTCTTCACCTCGTATATGCGGATTGGATAATAACTGGACCGCCTTATAAAATTCGATAATACGGCTGTTTATCTCGTCAGCCGTATCAAAGACAACATATTTCGTTCCTGTCGTAAGGGTAATCGTCGTGTCAGGAAATGACTCGACTTTCTCAATGTACAATGCGTTCAATGTAAACTCGGTTTTGTTTAGGCGAGTAACTCGTATCATATGTAAGGGGCCGGGCACAGAGCCGGCCCGACCCTCCTTTTCTAGTAAAGCTATGTTAGATTAATTGTGTTGTCAATTAGTTATCGTTTCAAGTTGACGAGTTCTTGTAGAATTTCATCGGATGTTGTAATTATGCGTGTGTTTGCTTGGAAACCACGTTGTGCGACAATCATTTCAGTGAATTCTTCAGCTAGGTCGACGTTGGACATTTCTAGGAAGCCGGATTCGATTGCACCTGTACCACCATCTAGTGGAACAGCCACTACCGGCTCCCCCGAGTTAACAGATTCTTCAAAGTAGTTCCCACCTACTTTCGTTAACCCTCCTGGATTCGGAAACTTAGCCAACTCGATTTTATCAAGTACTTCGAGCACCCCATCTGCATCCACGTAAGAAACTGTTCCATCTTGTCCAATTGACATACTTTGCGCATCAGTTGGAATTTGAAAATGTCCCCCTCCTTCTCCTACTAGAAATTTCCCATCACCACTCACTATGTTTCCTGTGTTATCCATATAAAAGTTTCCAGCTCTAGTATAAACTCTTCCAGTTCCATCCTCATCTTCAACTTGAAAGAAACCATCTCCAGAAATTGCAAGATCCAATGTATTTCCAGTAAATTGTGTTGATCCACCTGTATGAATCGTATCAATTGCAGCAATTTGCGAGCCAAGCCCCACTTGTTTTGGGTTTACCCCACCGCGTATCTCTCCTGGCCCTGAAGCTCCCGCCACTGTCTGTGAAATCAAATCTTTAAAAATTGTACGGCCTTTTTTAAACCCGTAAGTATTAACGTTTGCGATATTGTTACCAATTACATCTAGTTTTGTTTGAAAGTTTCGTAGACCTGAAATCCCTGAATACATTGAACGTAACATTTATATTTTTCCCCTTTCGATTTTAAAAAGTGTAACCGCATCTATCAGTCAGCGGTTATTGGCATCCATAAAGGTCCTGCCGAATTTTAACTAAGCACAATTGTGCCATCGATGTTCGTGAATAATTGATCTTTCGCTTCCATGCGATCCATCGCTGTAATGACTGTCGAGTTTTTTGCACTTACGATGAGTGCAGCTTGGTCCATCAAAACAAGCGATTCTTTGATTCCCTTCAACTTTGCCTCGTTCACCTTCGCCGTGACATGTGCCCACTCAGCATCCGATATCTGGATGTTTCGTTCTACCAAACGCTCTGATGCATGTTTGCTTATTTTAAGTTCAGCAGGCTGCACCGCTTTGTTCAGATGTTCGAGAAACGATTGCTTTGGGCTTGGTGTTGATGGCAGTGCCTGTCCTTGATGAATAAGCGGCTGCAATGGAATACGATGGAGGTTTAGTTTATCCATACATTCGCTCCGCTCTTTGTTATTTGCTTATCGATGTAAAGTTTTTACCGTCAATGCGGGTACCGTCTTCTAATATATATTGTAGTTTTCCATCTTTATTAGATACCGAAGCGACTGTACCTGTCTTCTCTTCTTCACCGTCCAGATAGCCGACTTTCTTGCCGATTAGCATGCTCGCTTCAACAAGGCTATTCGTTCCGCCCGAACCAGACATCACTTCTGAAATATTAGCAGGTGTCAATTCTTTGCCATCGTCCAAAATGAATTTCACAGAACCATTGTCATACTTCACAGACACGATACGATTGACCCCTTCAGTGATGATAGGTTTGCCATCTTCACCTACAACCGACTGACCTTTATCATCAAGTTTTAGTTCATGCCAACGGACTTCTTTGCCGGCAAAACTATTGTACTGAATAAGTTGTGATTGACCTTGTGCTTCCGCGAACTTTTCAAATGACTTCGATAAGTTCATTGTCTGTTCAAGTGCAGAGAACTGCGCCATTTGAGCGATAAATTCATTATCTTTCATCGGGTTTGTCGGGTCTTGGTTTTGCAATTGGGTGATAAGTAATTTCATGAAATCGTCTTTCCCCATAACTCCATCGCCAGTTTTACGCTCATCTCGCTGCTTGTTAATTAAATAATCTGTTCCTGTAATCGGTTTTTGTCCTGCAATCGTCATTCGTTATACCCCCAAATCAATCATGTATTCTTGGAATGTCATTTCTTCTTCATCATTTTGTTCCTGTTGCTGGTCTGTCTCTTGCCCTTCTTTTCTGAAGTGCTGATTAAACGCTTGGTCACGATCATTTTTCGCTGTATCTTGCAATGTTTGCGAAACGTCGATTCGTTCTACTTGCAGATTTTGTTGAAGGAATGCACTTCTAAGCTGGTGCAACTGACTGTCTAGCATCTCTTTACCGAGTGCAGTGGATGCAAGAATTCTTGCTGTCATGATGCCGTTGACTTGAAGCAATTCAATTCGTACTTGTCCAAGATGTTCAGGATACAGTTTGATAAGCAAGCGGTTCGTCCCGTTAGTTTGACCGAAATTCGAACGTTTGAAAATCGTTTGCATTTCCTTGATCAACGCCTCATTTCGTGCGTTAGTTCGATTTTCTACTTCAGTAAGCGTAAGTTCACCTTTTGCAGTTACAACTGTACCTAAAGCACTACTGACGGCTAGTTGTGAGGTTTCCTTGCTATTCGATGCGCTAACCGGTGATTCAGGACCGTTTTTCGCAGTACCTTCATCTGTTGAAGGTACTTTGGTAGTAACTGCAGTCGTAACCGTAGTAGGTAAAACTTGTTGCTGTGTATCCTTGTTATCTTTTTTCATTGTTCCATCGTCTGTCATCGTTTGCCCTGTTTCTACTTGAATTGTAAATCGTACGCTATTTTTCGACTCCATCAATTGTACCATGACATTCTTCGCAGAACCGCTAGAATTAAGTACTTTTTCGCAATGTTCCCCCGCTGTAGCTAGATAACTTTGCAGCGAGAAAACTTGCTGTTCTTGTTTCATAAGCAAATCGATTTTCGGAGCGGTAAGTTCTGCCGTTTTAAGCAACGTCAGCAATTCAACTGCCTGTTGTTTCGGTATATCGCCTTTTCCTTCAAGCGCATCCGTTAATTGCTTGAAAAACTGAGGAGCTACTTTATCAATGGCGTTCAAAACCGTCCAAAAGTCATTCGTATTAGCTACTGCTGACAGTTCCTCTTCGTCAAGATCTGCTTGTTCTAATAGTTGAAGCAAGCTTTCAATCAGTTGTTTCGGTTCAAGATTGAGTAGACTTACAAGCTCTTCTAGATTCCCTAGATTGGAAATTGAATCCAGTTTACTTTCGCCATCTGTTAGGTTTTTAATAGCAATCCCAAGCTCTTCAATAGAAGTTGCATTAAAAATTGCCATTATCGATTCATCGGTTATCCCGTCGACAGTCAGTTCCTGTACAGGGGCAACAGCTAATGGGACATTTCCAGCGATACTGCTGAAAACCGATCCAAATGAATTTGTTGCTGGCTGACCTGACTGAACTTTATTCGACGAATTTTGCACATTCACTCCAGCGATTCCTTGTAATGATGCGATGTTCACTTATTCACCTCCCTTCAAAAGCAGCTTTATAAAGCCCCATTTACTTGGTCATCATTGTCGTATATTTCGCTGCATCTTCAGGTGTCATTTTTTCAAAAATAGCAGCAAGTGTATCTGATTTCAAATTCGTCAAGATGCGCATCGCCTCCGCGTCACTCATTTTAGTAATGACCGGTGCCGATGATTTTGCAGACATTTGCTCAAACGTTGTTACTATTTCATTAAAATCTCGTTTGGAGTCATCTTTATTGCGCACCAACACAGCAATCTCATCAAGGAGTTTCTCTTGTTCAATCAGCAATTTTTCATTCTCATTAGCTGACTTATCGAGATCTTGCTGAACCTTGAACAGTTGGGCTTCTTTCTCTTGAATTTCCGCCTGCATCGTCACGACTCGTTCTTCAAGGACGAGATCACCCATAACGGGATCTTCTTCTTTCTTTTCTGTGATGAATGGTAATTTACCAGACAACTCTTTCGCCTTGTCGAATACATTGACATCTGCAAATTTCGCAATGATTAGAACGAGTGCCGTTGTGAATAACAGTGGAATAAGTACCCAAAGTAAAAGTTTTTGGAAGGTGCCGCTTTTCCCCTCTTGTTCTACGTTAGTTATTTGTTCTGTTTGTTTAGCCTTTTTCACCACATTATCACCTATTTTCTCTTCTGCGGAACTTCAGCGTCGACAATTCATCGAGCTGAATCGCTTCTAGCTGTTCCATTTCAGCGCGATGATGTTCACGATCTTTTTCTTTCATTTTTTCGAATTTTCTAACTTCCAACGTTTTTTCCAAAAGTTTATTCTCATACCAATTCATTTTTGAGCGAGCCTGCATGACTTGTTGTTGTACCACTGTAATTCTTTTCTCTAAGCTGCTAATGAACCGAGCATAATAATGAATTTCATTAACCGAAAAACCGACCGCCATCTTGACCTGTTGTTCGGTGAGCGTATCTTCTTTCTTTTTCAGCAAGTCATACAGTTTAGTCGCAACTGTTTCGAATGCCTCAACTGATCCTTTAAATTCCACTTCAGTTTCGGTTTTTTCTTGCTCACGAAAAGTTAGCACCTTTTCAAAGCGATAATTATAAGGCTTCATACGTTCCCGCCTCCAGCACCGAGTGATACGAGCTCAGCAATACTGTCCTCGATTGAAATGTTATCTTTGAAACCTTGTTTTAAAAAATTTGTAATAAGTGGTTCAAACTCAATTGCTTGATCAATTTCTTTAGATGTCCCGCGTTTATAGGCTCCGATATTAATCAGATCTTCGGATTTATTGTAGGTGTAATAAAGTTCGCGCAATCTTTCTGCTGCTTTTACGTGCTCTGGATCCGCAATATGATTCATGAGCCGGCTAACGCTTTTCAATACGTTGATTGCAGGATATTGTCCTTTGTTCGCAAGTGTCCGATCGAGTACAATGTGTCCGTCCAGGATTCCCCTAACTGCATCAGCAATTGGCTCATTCATATCATCGCCATCTACAAGTACTGTATAGAATGCCGTAATAGATCCATTCTCATTGGTGCCCGTACGTTCCAGTAATTTTGGCAAGATAGCAAAGACAGAAGGGGTATAACCGCGCGTAGCAGGGGGTTCTCCGACAGCCAGTCCTATTTCCCGCTGTGCCATCGCTACCCGTGTTACTGAGTCCATCATAAGCATGACGTTCATGCCCTTATCTCTGTAATACTCAGCAATTGCTGTTGCGGTAAACGCTCCTTTAATACGCATAAGCGCAGGTTGGTCCGATGTTGTAGCAACAACAATCGACCTGCTCATGCCTTCAGGTCCGAGATCACGTTCGATGAATTCACGGACTTCACGGCCACGCTCACCTATCAGTGCTATGACATTCAAATCGGCTGTCGTATTGCGAGCAATCATACCAAGCAAAGTACTTTTTCCAACACCAGATCCCGCGAAAATTCCGACTCGCTGACCTTTTCCGACTGTCAACATGCCATCAATCGCCTTGACACCCACCGCAAGCTTTTCGCTGATCGGTGGACGGGTAAGGGCATTAGGAGGGTCTTGTTCTGTTCTAACAGTTGTCAACCCTCTCGGAAGGATGCTGTTATCGATTGGGTTCCCCATCGAATCAAGCACTTTTCCTACTAAATTCATACCTACTTTGATTTCAAGCGGTTTCCCCAAACTTTCAACAAGGCACCCGCTAGATATATCACGGATATTTGTATAAGGCATCAGAATGACGATTTCTTCCTTAAATCCTACAACTTCTGCTTTAATAATCGAGTCGGACTTGCCTGTATTATTTAAATGGATATGGCAGACATCACCGATTGAACTTTCAGGTCCTTGTGACTCAATCATCAAACCAACAACGCGGACAACACGTCCAAGCTTTTTAAAAGTCTTTACATTTGGAATGACCGCAATTAAGTCCTCTGCTTTTTTCATCGTCAATCACCACTTTCCATGATACCGATGAGTTTCTCCCTTAGTTCATTCAACTGTTCGTCAATGCTGACAACAATCCGCCCATGATTTGTTTCGATATAGCACTCGTTTGATTCAAAATCATCATTTGCAAAAATAAGGAATGGCACATTCGGCGGGAAAATCGATGCAAGTTCAGAACGATTATCGGATACAAGTTCGAAATAATCGAGAGAAACATACAATTTAATCTCTTTCATTTCACGTGTTTCTTTTAAGGCTCTTTTAACAACTGATAAATAAACTTCCTTATCATCTTGAAGTACTTGTCCAATAATCCGCTCTGTAGAAAGCATTGCAAGATCGAGAATGATGCGCTCCTGGCTTACAAGATATTGACGCGCATTTTCAGTGGATAACTCCGTCGTTTCATTTGCAGTACTAATAGAAGCTGCCATATCCGATAATGACTTATTATGCCCCTCTTCGTAGCCGACTTGAAACCCTTCATCATATGCTTGTTGCTGAAGTACTGTTTTTTCATTCTGCCAGGCTGCTTGCATCGATAAGATATCTTCAGTGGCAGTTTGTCTCAGTCGTTCGATTGCCTCTTTTTCCTGCTCATTTATCGTATTGGCCTCTTTCAACATGCGGTCCCGTTCAATAAGTATGGAATCTAAGGACAAACTCACTTCCGCGTCGACTTCTTGCGAAACATAAAGGCTTCGAATGGAGATTTCTTTCGTTTCTCCATCCTCCAATATCGTATTGAATGAACGAAATACGTTAGACAATGATGTCATCTCCTCCACCACGAGCGATTATGATTTCACCCGATTCTTCCAATCTACGAATCGTGCTCACAATACGAGATTGGGCCTCTTCGACATCTTTCAATCGTACAGGTCCCATGACTTCCATCTCTTCTTGGAACGATTCCGCCATCCGCTGAGACATATTCCTGAACAAGACTTCTTTCACTTCTTCACTAGAAACTTTCAGTGAAAGGATTAAATCTTCATTTTCACAGTCGCGAATAATACGCTGAATTGAACGGTTGTCCAATGTAACAATATCCTCAAAGACAAACATACGTTTCCGAATTTCTTCTGCGAGTTCCGGATCTTGAATTTCAAGTGCATCAAGAATCGTTTTCTCTGTTGTTCTGTCAACTCCATTAAGCACTTCGACGACTGCATCCACGCCACCCGTTTCCGTGTGATCCTGCGTTACTGTTGAAGATAGTTTCCGCTCAAGTACCGCTTCGATTTCACTGATGACCTCTGGTGAAGTCGAGTCCATCGTCGCAATTCTTCTCGCGATATCTGCCTGCATCTCTTGCGGCAATGCCGATAAAATCAGTCCAGCCTGTTCTGCCTCTAAGTAAGACAAGATAAGCGCAATTGTTTGCGGATGTTCGTTTTGAATGAAATTCAGAATTTGTGATGGATCTGCACGTCTTGCAAAATCGAAAGGTCGCACTTGTAAGGAAGATGTTAAGCGATTGATAATTGCTTGCGCATGATCTTTACCAAGCGCTTTTTCAAGTACCGTTTTCGCGTAGCCAATACCGCCTTGCGAGATATAATCCTGAGCAAGTGCAATGTTATGAAACTCTTCGATAATTTCTTCTTTCACGGATGCCTCAACTTTTTTGACACCTGAAATTTCAAGCGTTAGGCGTTCAATTTCGTCTTCATTCAAATGCTTATAAATTGCTGCTGATACTTCCGGACCGAGGGAAATGAGCAGAAGTGCTGCTTTTTGTTTTCCTGTCATCCCTTTTTCTTTCTTAACCACAGTTCATCCCTCCGTCATTCCTCGGCTATCCATGTACGCAATAGTTTGGCAAATTCTTCTGGTTTGTCTTTTGCCATCTTCTCGAGTTGTTTCCTCCGGACAGTTCCTTCTGTTTCAAGTTCATTATTAATATCATCTACATCAAATGTTGCAAGTTGTTCTTCCATAATCAGTTCTTCTTCTAGCTCTTCCGCTTTTCGACGATTCCTAATGAACATAAACACAAGAATACCGATAATAAGAAGAAGTACACCGCCAATTACGTAAATCCACCACGGAATTGTAGACGTCGGCGCAGAGAAGTCATCCACTTTACCATTAAAAGGCTGTACAGAGACGGCGATTTTGTCATTCAGTTCCGCCACCGTTAAAGCTCCAGCTGCCTCTTTGTCAATAGATGTACGAATGATTGTCTCAAGTATGCGCTGGACATCATCTTGCATTCCCGGTGGCATTGATGTTGGATCGTCTGCAGTTGGTGGTTCAACCATTACCTGGATTCCGATATCACGAATCTTATAAGGGCTTTCAACAATTTCTTTACGAATACGGTTCACTTCATTGTTAACCGTTTCTTCGATTTTTTCATAATCACCGTTTGAAAATGTCCCTTCCACGTAGCCAGTCCCATTATCTGTAGGGTCCTCTCCTGCAGGAGTCCCGCCCGCGACTGGGCCATTTCCTGTAAACGATTCAGTAAGACGCTGTACACTAAGTGCAATTCCTTCCATACTCTCTTCGTCGACAGGTAATACAAGATTCTCTTCTCTGTTTTCAAGTTGGAAGTCAATATCTGTTGTGACTGAGACAACAATTTTATCTTGCCCCATCATTGTTCCAAGCATCATCTGTACTTGGCGTTGCAAATCACGTTCGATTGTTTTTTTGAGGGTCATTTGATCCGTAATGCTAGGTCCATATGCATTATCGGTAGCCTTCAAGTCAAAGTACTCGGAGTACTGGTTCATGATGACAATATCATCGGTCGACAGATTCGGTATACTTTTCGATATTAGATTATAAAGTGCAGTAATCTGTGGTTCTGTGAACTGGTGTCCCGCATCGGTTTTCAACATAATCGACGCACTTGCCTGTTGCGTACTCTCATTCAAGAAAACACTCTCTGTCGGCAATGTGACCATTACTTTCGCATCTTTCACGCCTTCGATTCCTTTAATCAGGTTCGCAAGTTCAGTTTGCATAGAAGCAAGCTTAATCATATTGAACTCATTGTCAGTCGTTCCAAATCCTGCATTTTCTGCAAAGAACGAGTAATCAATCATTCCTGAATTCGGAAAACCTTCTGCCGCAAGGGACACTAGTAATGAGTCTACGCTGTCCCTCGGCACTAAGATCGATGTGCCACCTGGCGCAACCTTGCTTTTAACCCCTTGAGCATCAAGCTGTTCTTTAATGCGTCCGATTTCAGCGCGAGATACCTCCGAATAGAGCGGCACATATTCCGTTCTAGATAGAAAGAATGTTAAGAAAGCAGCGATTAAAATAATGGCGATTGTAGATCCAATATAAGTACCTTTTTGTTTTTTTGTACGACTCGACCAAAGCGTTTGTAAATCCGCCCTGATTTTCGTCACTCTTTCATTCATTGTAATCCCCCGGTCAGCTTACGTAATTCAATAATGGACAACTTATATGTCGCGTAAAATCAAACAGGCATCCGGATGATTTCTTGATACGCTTCAATTACTTTATTTCGAACTTCCATCGTTGCATTTAACGCAATCGACGCCTTTTGTGCTGTAATCATGACATCATGAAGTTCGACATCTCCGCCACGCACTAATTTTTCCGTCATCATATCGGATTCTGATTGTTTATTATTAACTTCTTGAATCGCATCTTTTAAAAAGGTTCCGAAACTTTGTTGCGCTTCATATGGGGTTGGAGTTGGTTTCATTTGATTTTCCATATTAAGCACACCTGCTGATTGCACAGGATTAAAAATAGACTGTATAGCCATTAAGGTAACATCCTTCCAGTATCATTATTTGCCGATTTCAAGAGCTTTCATAAGCATTGATTTATTAGCATTAATCACAGTTACATTTGCTTCGTAAGAACGTGTAGCGGACATCAGGTCGATCATTTCTCGCAACGGATCAACATTTGGCATTGAAACATATCCTTCATCATTCGCATCTGGATGAGAAGGATCAAAGACAAGTTTAAATGGCGTTTCGGTATCTTCTTTAATCCTAGAAACCGTAACGCCATTTCCTGCTGAACCTTTTATTTGTTTACCCATCGAAGCATTTAACATCGATGAAAATTGCCCTTCTCGTGGTTGGAATGTAACCGATTTACGGCGATAGGGTTGCCATTCACCGTCAACCATCTTCCCGCGCGTTGTATCGACGTTAGCCATATTAGATGAAATAACATCCATCCGCATACGTTGCGCAGTCAATGCAGATGCGGATGTATTCAAGCTATGGAATATCGTCAATGTCAGCGACCTCCTTTAATAACATTTTGTAGCGTATTGAACTTTCCGTTAATACGATCGACAACTGCGTTATAGTAAATTTGATTGGCCGCAAGATCTGCCTGTTCCTTATCCATATCCACGCCATTTCCATCTTGGCGATAACGTAGATTCGAGTAATTAAAAACACCGGGATGCGTCGTACTAGACTTAAAATTGATATGCCTCTGGTCTGTTTTATAAGCTTCTAACGAATTCGCTTGCACATCTGAAAAAACTTCTTTAAAACTGACATTTTTCGCTTTATAATTTGGCGTGTCGATATTTGCTATATTCTGTGAAATTGTTTTCCCTTTTGTTGCAGAATAATCTAACCCGCGCTCCAATTGTGTTATCGTCGATCCAAACAAATTCATTGTTTCCACCTCTTGTTCCCTCTATTGGTGAATCAAAATAGTATTCATTTTACATTACTAATCTAGTACTCTTTTCACATACTTCTATTGTAGCGGATTTTGTTGATTCTTGTCTATATTAGAAGAGTAATATCTATTAGTCCAAAACAACCTTTTTTCGAGTAGTTTAATTATATAACTAAGATATTTAGTTCCAAAGTCACCATTTTTCCATTACTTCTATATATCCCCTCTTGTTGTCAGTTAATTCCTTTCATTCCTTTTATTCCGGTTTAAATTTATAATAAAAAAGGCACTTCTTCCTGAATTCAGAAGAAGTGCCTTTTTACCTAATACATACTTATGATTTTTGTTTTTCAAGTTCTTCAAGGAATTTATTATTAAGGACCTTGATATATGTCCCTTTCATTCCTAGGGAACGAGATTCGATAACGCCAGCACTTTCTAGTTTACGAAGTGCATTTACGATTACAGAACGTGTAATACCTACACGGTCTGCAATTTTAGATGCGACTAGTAGACCTTCATTACCATCAAGCTCATGGAAAATGTGCTCAATCGCTTCGTGTTCACTATAAGAAAGGGAATTGATAGCCATTTGAACAACTGCTTTACTACGTGCTTCGATTTCAATTTTCTCTGATTTCTCACGTAAAATTTCCATCCCGACAACAGTCGCACCGTATTCCGCAAGGATCAAATCATCATCTTGGAAATCTTCTTTAAGTCTAGCCAAGATTAGTGTACCAAGACGTTCACCGCCACCAACGATTGGAACAATTGTTGTTAAGCCGTCTTTGAAGAGTTCACGATTTTCAACTGGAAAGACTGTGTGTGAACTGTATACATCCAGATTTGAAGATGTTTCTCTTACTTCAAACAAACGATTTGTATATTCCTCAGGGAATTTACGATCAACGAACATTTGCTTCATGCGTTCGTTTTCGATTTGGTGGTGTATTTCTAAACCAAGTAATTTCCCTTTTCTGCTTACGATAAATGCATTACAGTCGATAACAGAACTAAGCTTCTCAGCCATTTCCTTAAAGTTTACAGGTTTTCCTGCCGATTCTTGTAGCATTGCGTTAATTTCACGTGTTTTTGATAATAAATTCATTTGTTTTTTTCCTCCTCATAATAGTTGCTTAGCGTTTAGTGAATATTCTAAAGGTTTTTAATCATTAAATAAACTAAAACGTTTCAATTAAAGTATAAAATGTGATAAATCTTTATTTTTCGCGATATCTTTCAGCTTTTCATCGACATACGCGGGTGTTATTTTAATCGTTGCCGGTCCGATATCAGCCGCTTCATACGATAGTTCTTCGAGTAATTTCTCCAAGATAGTATGTAGACGCCTTGCACCGATATTCTCCGTATCATCATTCACTTCAAATGCAATTTCAGCAAGTCGGCTAATTGCTTCGTCAGTAAAATCCAAAACAACATTTTCCGTATTGAGCAATTTTTCATATTGACGGATAAGAGAAAAATCAGGCTCTTTTAAAATACGTTCAAAGTCATTCTTCGTCAGCTTTTCAAGTTCGACCCGAATTGGAAAGCGTCCTTGCAGTTCCGGAATAATATCGGAGGGTTTTGACATATGGAACGCCCCTGCCGCAATAAACAAAATGAAATCGGTCTTTACTGTACCGTACTTAGTCGAAACAGTCGAGCCTTCAACGATTGGTAATATATCCCGCTGAACGCCTTCCCGTGAAACATCTGCTGACGAACCACTTCCACCCCGACTAGCAATTTTGTCCATTTCATCAATGAAGATGATACCTGACTGCTCTGTAAGCTCGATTGCTCGTCTTGAGATTTCATCATGATCAATCAGCTTGTCAGCCTCTTCCGCTTCAAGTGCGATGCGGGCATCCTTTACTTTCATTTTGCGCTTGACTGTCTTTTTCGGCATAAGAGAAGAAAATGCGTCTTGCATATTCGCACCCATCTGTTCCATACCCGACCCTTGTAAAGCGTCAAACATAGATGGCTGCTGTGCAGTAACTTCTACAGTGACCATTTGTTCTTCAAGTTCCCCCACTTTGAGGCTCGTCGCAATCTCAGAGCGTTTACGCTTCACTTCGGCTACTTCTGCATAATCAGGTTCTTCCTGCTCTGCTTTTTGGCCAAACAACATTTCAAACGGGTTTTGCATACCGCCCATTTTCTTTTTTTCAGGAACAAGTAATTCGATTAGTCGTTCTTCTGCAAGAATAACCGCATGCCCTTTCACAGCTTCACGCTGCTCTTCCCGAACAATTCGAACGCCCGCTTCTGTTAAATCTCTTATCATCGACTCGACATCACGGCCTACATAACCTACTTCTGTAAACTTCGTCGCTTCTACTTTAAGGAATGGAGCATTTACTAGCTTAGCGATTCTTCTCGCGATTTCAGTTTTCCCGACACCTGTCGGGCCAATCATAAGTATGTTTTTCGGTATGATTTCACTTTTCTCGTCATCAGAAAGCAGACTTCTTCTGTACCTGTTACGAATGGCTACAGCCACTGCACGCTTGGCTTTGTCTTGACCGATAATATATCTATCGAGATGTGCAGTCAATTCCTTGGGTGTCAGCTCTTGTCTCTTTATCATTCGAGTACCTCCACAATAATATGATCATTTGTGAAAACGCATATTTCTGCAGCCGTCTCTAGTGCCGCTTGGGCAATTTCTGCTGCAGTGAGCGAATGCCCACTGTACTTTTTCAAAGCCCGGCCAGCCGCAAGTGCGTAATGGCCACCTGAACCGATTGCCAAAACACCATCATCCGGTTCAATTACTTCTCCTGTTCCTGACACGAGTAACAAACGCTCGTTATCCATTACAAGGAGCATCGCCTCAAGTTTCCGTAGAATCCGGTCACCACGCCATTCTTTCGCAAGTTCAACAGAAGCCCTTTGAAGGTTGCCATTGTACTCTGTCAGTTTGGCTTCGAACAATTCGAATAGCGTAAAAGCGTCCGCTACCGATCCCGCAAAACCTGCCAGTACTTTACCACCAAAAATTCGGCGGACTTTTTTTGCCGTATGTTTCATGACGACTGCATTTCCTACCGTCACTTGCCCATCGCCTGACATGGCACAAGACCCTTCATGGCGAATGGCAAAGATTGTCGTTGCATGGAATTCCATCAGATCATCCTCCTATGCTCGCGGATGCGTATTCATATATGTTTTCCTTAAATGCTCTTTTGTTATATGTGTATACACTTGCGTTGAAGATAAGTGACTGTGTCCAAGTAGCTCCTGAACGGTTCTCATGTCGGCGCCTCCCGCCAAAAGGTGGGTGGCAAAAGAGTGGCGAATCATATGTGGATAGATTTTAGAGTGAAGTGATGCGCGTTCCATCATCATGCTTAAGATATGGCGCACACCTCGATCAGTCAGTGGGTCTCCCCGCAAATTGACGAACAGCATGTCGTGCTCTTTCTGCTTCATCAAATTCAGTCTACTTTTCTCACGATAAGCATCCAGTGCAGATTGCGCAAAACTACCGAATGGTACATATCGTTCCTTACGTCCTTTTCCCATTACCAAAACAATGCCAAGGTGATCATCGATATCATGCGTTTTGACAGCAGTCAGCTCGCTGACCCGCATGCCGGTTGCGTAGAGTAATTCAAGGAGTGCATAATCACGCAAAGACTTTCTATCTTCCCCCTCACAGGATGAAAATAAGGACTCCATTTCCTCTTCATAAAAAAAAGCCGGAAGTCTTTCTTCCTTCTTCGGGTGATGGAGAGAACGAAATGCGCTATCACTAATGTCATACCTGTCATTTGAAAATTTAAAAAAGGAACGGATAGAAGATATTTTTCTAGAAATCGATGCTCTCGATAAACCCAAGTCATACAGTTCAGTAGCATAAAGTCTTGCTTCAGGGTAAGTCACATCGTTCAAATCTGTAATTCCTTCGACTTCCAGGAACGTCAGAAATGCATCAACATCTTTTTCATACTCTGATACTGTGTGATATGAATAGTTCTTTTCTAAGCGTACGTACGAAATGTATTCATCACGGATGATAGAAGGTTGTACTGTCATACACTTCATCCTCCCTGAATAAAAAGCCTTTAAGTTATTAAAGTATTTCGAGTCATTTGAATAATAACACATTATTTACGAAACGTCATAGTAAAGCGAGTTGACTAATAGCCGAAAGAAAGCGACTAATCCAGAAATTCAAAAGTCATCCACGATTCACTATACAATACATGTTGATCCTACGGCAACTATCAATAGCCAAGAAGTCTGACCTCTTTCAATTTGTTCATGTTCCTGACACAATTTGTTCATATACAGAGAAAAAGCACTGTAATCTAGACGTCAATTCTCTTATTCGCAACTTATCCAGCGTACTAGATTTTATAATTTCCAATATAAATTGAAATGAATAATTCCTTGTAAGGCACCTTCGCTTAGTTTATATAGGTATTCATGGCCAACGTAATTTAGACAATTAAAAGGAGAAGGCTTGGAATACATCCCTAGCCTTCTCCTTTTAATATCAAATTATTCAAGATAGTGATACTAACTGAAACTCACTAATCGCTTTAAGTGCACGTTCTGCATGCTTCTCAGCACGTTCCAATTTGGTCCTAACGCGTTTACCAAGTTCCGGGAAAAGACCAAAATTGATATTCATGGGCTGAAAGTTCTGCGGATTGGCTTCAGTGACATATCGCGCCATGCTCCCGAGTGCTGTTTCGTGCGGGAAAAGGATTAATTCTTTACCAAGTGCCAGATTGGCGGCGTTAATGCCGGCTATTAAGCCCGAACCTGCCGATTCAACATACCCTTCTACACCAGTCATCTGTCCTGCGAAAAATACATTGGGGTTTGCCTTTAACTGATAAGTCGCATCGAGCACACGTGGTGAGTTAATAAATGTGTTACGATGCATGACACCATAGCGGACGATTTCAACGTTTTCAAGACCCGGGATAAGCCTGATTACTTCCTTTTGCGCGCCCCATTTCATATGCGTTTGAAACCCTACGATGTTGAATAGAGTACCAGCAGCATCATCTTGACGAAGCTGAATGACTGCTTTTGCAAGTTTTCCTGTTACCGGATGTTCAAGTCCAACTGGTTTAAGTGCGCCGAATAACAAAGTCTGTGCTCCGCGCTGGGCAACCACTTCCACCGGCATACATCCTTCGAAGTAGATTTCTTTTTCGAACTCTTTAAGGGGTACAATTTCTGCCGCCACAAGCGCATTATAGAATCGTTCAAATTCTTCCTCATTCATTGGGCAGTTTAAATAGGCTGCTTCGCCTTTATCATAACGAGATTTTAAATAGACTTTGTCCATATCGATGGAGTCTTTTTCTATAATTGGTGCTGCAGCATCATAGAAATATAAATATTCCTCGCCTGTCAGTTTACGAATTTGTTCAGCAAGTGCCGGTGATGTCAGCGGACCCGTCGCAATAATCGTAATGCCTTCCGGTAGTTCCGTCACTTCTTCATTTATAATTTCGATAAGTGGATGGTTTCGAATCGTGTCGGTAACACGGCCAGCGAACTCGTGGCGGTCGACTGCCAATGCCCCTCCAGCAGGAACCGCACAAGCGTCAGCTGCTCGAATAATGAGTGAGTCGAGCATCCTCATTTCTTCTTTGATAATTCCAACTGCATTCGTCAAATTGTTCGCGCGCAACGAGTTACTGCACACGAGCTCAGCAAATTTGTCTGTATGGTGCGCAGGCGTCTGTTTTACCGGTCGCATTTCATATAAACGTACGTTCACTCCACGGCTAGCAATTTGCCATGCAGCCTCACTCCCAGCGAGGCCTGCACCTATCACATTTACGATGGGTGTCATCCCGTCACCTTCTCTCTAATGTTCTTGTTGTCTTGGCTTCAGCGCCTAGGGGCTAGGGTCATAAGCCAGCCCAGCTATGCGGCAAAGTACGCCGCGTCGCCCTCCGCTTTTCTTTTTTACTGCGTATCTTCTTTATAGTCACATTCTGTACATTGAATCTGTACACCTTTTTTCAGTTTCTTTTCAACTAGCGTGCTTTCGCATTTCGGACATGGTCTTGTAATTGGCTTATCCCATGAAACGTATTCACATTCCGGATATCTGTCACAGCCATAAAATATACGTTTTGTCTTACTTTTCCGTTCGACGACTTGTCCTTCTTTACATGTCGGACAAGTCACACCGATTGGTTTGATAATAGCTTTCGTATTGCGGCAATCCGGAAAATCGGAACAAGCCATGAACTTGCCGTATCGACCCAATTTATAGACCATAGGAGAACCGCATTTCTCACAGTCTTCGCCAGCTGGTTCATCTTTGATTTCTATTTTTTCCATCTCTGCATCTGCGATTTGCACATGCTTCTCAAAATCGCCATAGAAGTTATCAATAACCTTCTTCCATTTAATCAGACCATGCTCCACATTATCAAGTTCTTTTTCCATTTGAGCTGTAAACTCAAGGTCGATAATATTAGGGAAGTATTGATCTACGGCCTGGTGAACAATACCGCCAAGTTCTGTCGGAAGGAATCTTTTCGCATCGAGGACGACATAGCCTCGTTTTTGGATTGTGTCGAGCGTCGGTGCGTACGTTGATGGACGACCTATCCCCTGCTCCTCAAGCGTCTTGACCAATCTCGCTTCCGAAAACCTCGGTGGCGGCTGGGTAAAGTGCTGTTTGGGATCGATTTCACTAAACTTCACTTGTTCGCCTTCTTCAAGCGGCGGGAGGATACGGTCTTTCTCCTCTTCTTTATCATCATCACCTTCAACATACACTTTCATGAACCCTTGGAATTTAACTTGCGAACCATTCGCCCTGAAGCGAACATCACCATTCACAAGATCGACCGCAACCGTATCGAGTACCGCTGGCGCCATTTGACTGGCGACGAGTCGTTCCCATATGAGTTTATAAAGCCGTAGTTGATCCCGTGACAATACTGTTTTCATAGCTGCAGGTGGTCGCATAACAGATGTCGGGCGTACTGCCTCGTGTGCGTCCTGCGTTTTTGCGGTATTGCTTTTAGCTGCTGGCTTTGATGTCGCTACAAATTCTTGCCCATACATTGTTTCGATGAATGATCTTGCTTCCTCTTTTGCGCTATCGGCAATTCGAGTCGAGTCAGTTCTCATGTACGTAATTAGACCAACTTGACCTTCTTTACCAAGGTTGATCCCTTCATAAAGCTGTTGGGCAAGCATCATTGTTTTTTTCGCTCGGAAGTTTAGCTTTCGTGCCGCTTCCTGTTGCAAAGATGAAGTGGTGAACGGCAATGCTGGATTTCGTTTGCGTTCTTTTTTAACCACATTCGCAATATCGAATGTATCTCCGCTTAACCGGCTTAAGATTTCATCGACCTGTTGTTTGTCTGTAAGTTTTACTTTTTTCTTCGAATCGCCAAAGAAATCCGCTTCGAATATTGTATCGTCTTTTTCGAATTGACCGGAGATGCTCCAGTATTCTTCAGGAACGAATGCATTGATTTCATTTTCTCTGTCGATAATCATGCGAAGTGCAACGGATTGAACCCGGCCAGCGGATAACCCTTTTTTCACTTTTTTCCAAAGTATAGGGCTGATGTTGTAGCCTACAAGTCGATCTAAAATGCGGCGGGCTTGTTGAGCATCGACACGATCCATATCGATTGGACGTGGATTCTTAAATGATTCTTTAATTGCTTCTTTTGTTATTTCATTGAAAACAACTCGACAATCTGATTCGATATCTACGCCAAGCTGGTTTGCCAAATGCCACGCAATCGCTTCCCCTTCTCTGTCGGGGTCAGCTGCGAGAAAGATTTTTTTAGCTTTTTTCGCTTCTTTTTTCAAATCTTGAAGAATCGGGCCTTTGCCGCGAATCGTAATGTATTTCGGTTCGAAATCATTTTCGGTATCTACGCCCATCTGACTTCGTGGAAGATCACGTAAATGCCCGAGTGATGCACGCACTTTATATTTTTTTCCGAGATAGCGTTCAATCGTTTTTGCCTTTGCGGGCGATTCCACAATTACTAGGTAGTCTGCCATTAAGTGTATGCCTCCTTAAAGAGGTTTTGTATTTATTCATCAAAAGAGGTAGTTCAAAAAGTCCGGACTTGCACAGGACATGCTGACTTCTGTGTTACCGCAGGACGCGGAGTCTTTAACAGAAGTTCATTAATAGCTGTCGAAGGGCCGCTCGAAGCGGATCACGCGGCTGTTGCCACAGGACGTGGCGATCTTAGGCTGCGTTATTGTCAGCTTGCTCTTCCGCTCCTCACATATAAACAACATACGCTGCGGTGCTCGAAGGCTACGCTTCCAATTACTCCTCGGCTTTTTTGTCCTTCCTTTTGAACTTTAACCCAAAAGAATATCTGTTGCAAAATGTATACCAGTTTTAAGATTAAAGCAACCTTTTCAATGAAAAAGAGTTTTATTCATCCATTGAAAACGAGTGATTCGACGATTTGGAACCCGTTCCATACCGGTCTTGCACCTTCATCTATCAACCTATTTGGACCAGCTGATAACAGTGATGTGACTGGCCCGGGAACTGCATAGATATCTTTCCCGTGATCAAGTGCATGTTCGACCGTACTCATCGTTCCACTTTTATCTGCCGATTCGGTGACAACGACCGCATCTGACAACCCGCTTATGATACGATTACGCATCGGAAAAGTCCAACGTTCCGGGTTTACATATGGTGGGTATTCTGTAATTAGAAGATGATTTAGTGCTATTCTTTCGGCGAGTGCACGATTCTCTTTCGGGTAAAGATGGAAAAATCCATGCCCAAGTACTGCAATTGTTTTACCGCCGTATTTAAGTGCTGCTATATGTGCCATCGTGTCGGCTCCCGTTGCTAATCCCGATACGATAATAGCTCCATTTTCTACAAGTGGAGGTACAATAAGCGACATCACTTCTTGTGAATAAACAGTTGCTTTCCGGGCTCCAATAATAGCCACTTTAAATTGTTTCGCGAGTAATGTGTGGTCCCCTTTTGCATAGAGAACTGCCGGAGGATCAATAAGTACATGTAACTGGTCAGGATATAAGGGATTGGTGAACGGGATTGGGGTGATTGCATTCCGCTCATATAACGCTTCGTAGGGGGTGTCTGCGTTACGGCCTAGACTGTCTTTCAATTGACTCGCTTTTGACACAGAGATGTTTAGGATATGAGCAAGTTCAACCGCCTTGTAAACATATAACTTTTCGAGATTGGGGTCTATCTCGTAAAGTCTGTTTAATCTGTTCAAAGGCACCGGAAATACATAGTGGAGCGCTAGTAATCGCCTTTCGGCATCTGACAGTACCATCGGATCCCTCCTTTTAAAGTAAAAAAAAGATGCAGCGCATAAACTAGCACGCTGCATCTTTCATATTAATGTGTTTTACACTTTTCGTATAGACCTTTTTCTTTAATTACTTTAATTAATGTTTCGCCGATAACAGATGGCGTGTCCGCAACTTCAACGCCTGCAGCGTTAAGTGCTTTGATTTTCTCAGCAGCTGTTCCTTTACCGCCGGAAATGATGGCACCAGCATGGCCCATACGTTTTCCTTCTGGAGCTGTTTGACCACCGATAAAGCCAACAACAGGCTTCGTCATGTTCGCTTGAATCCACGCAGCTGCTTCTTCTTCACCAGTTCCACCGATTTCACCGATCATAACTACTGCATATGTCTCAGGATCTTCGTTGAATTCTTTTAGTACATCGATGAAGTTTGTTCCATTAACTGGGTCTCCGCCGATACCAACAGAAGTTGACTGTCCGATTCCAGCGTTCGTCAATTGAAGAACTGCTTCATACGTCAGTGTACCTGAACGTGAAACAACGCCTACATGGCCTTTTGTATTAATGTAGCCAGGCATGATGCCGATTTTACATTCGTCTGCCGTGATAACACCCGGACAGTTTGGACCGACAAGACGTGTTTTCTTGCCTTCCATGTAACGCTTAACTTTGACCATATCAAGTACTGGGATATGTTCTGTAATACAGATTGTCATGTCAAGTTCTGCTTCTACTGCTTCAAGGATTGCATCTGCAGCAAATGGAGCTGGAACATAAATAACTGATACGTTTGCGCCTGTTGCTTTTACAGCTTCTTCAACTGTGTTGAAAACAGGAACACCCGCCGCTTCAGTTCCACCTTTACCAGGTGTAACTCCGCCAACAATTTTCGTTCCGTACTCTAGCATTTGTTCTGTATGGAAAAGTGCTGTAGCACCTGTAATTCCTTGTACGATAACTTTTGTATCTTTGTTAATAAAAATACTCATCGTTTGTCCCTGCCTTTCTTAACCTACTAGTTCTACAATCTTTTTAGCACCGTCTGCCATCGTATCAGCAGCGATGATGTTCAAACCTGATTCATTCAAAAGTGCTTTACCTAAGTCGACGTTTGTACCTTCCAAACGAACAACAAGTGGTACTTGTAGACCTACTTCTTTAGATGCAGCAATAACACCTTCAGCAATAACGTCACACTTCATAATACCACCGAAAATGTTGACGAAAATCCCTTTGACATTTGAGTCAGAAAGGATGATTTTGAACGCTTCTGTAACTTTTTCAGCCGTTGCACTACCACCAACGTCAAGGAAGTTAGCAGGTGAACCACCGAAGTAGTTAATCGTATCCATTGTAGCCATTGCAAGACCTGCACCGTTAACCATACAACCAACGTTTCCGTCAAGAGAAATATAGCTTAGGTCAAATTTTGAAGCTTCGATTTCTTTTGGATCTTCTTCATCATAGTCGCGAAGTGCTTGGATATCTTTATGACGGTATAGTGCACTGTCGTCAAAGTTGAATTTCGCGTCAAGAGCAAGTACATCGTCACCAGCTGTTACAACTAGTGGGTTAATTTCAACAATAGATGCGTCTTTTTCTACGAACACTTGGTAAAGTCCAAGCATGAATTTCGCTGCTTTGTTTACAAGGTGCGTAGGGATGTTCATGTTATATGCCATGCGGCGTGCTTGGAATCCAGTCAAACCAACAACTGGGTCGATGACTTCTTTGAAAATCTTTTCAGGTGTTGCTTCCGCAACTTCCTCGATGTCCATTCCGCCTTCTTCAGAACCCATAAGTGTTACACGGTCTGTTGCACTGTCAAGGACAAGTCCAAGATAGTATTCTTTTTTGATATCAGAACCTTCTTCGATAAGAAGACGTTTGATCTCTTTACCTTCTGGGCCTGTTTGGTGAGTCACAAGTGTCTTACCAATCAATTCTTTAGCATAAGCACGAACTTCATCAAGATTTTTTGCAATCTTAACGCCGCCCGCTTTCCCACGTCCACCCGCGTGGATTTGTGCTTTAACTACGATAATGTCTGTACCTAGTTCCTTTGCAGCTTTTACTGCTTCCTCAGGAGAGAAAGCAACAAGACCGTTAGAAACTGCTACACCATATTCTCTTAGTAGCTGTTTGCCTTGATATTCATGGATATTCATCTTACATCCTCCATTCGTACTTCTAAGCTATTTAATTTACTGCCTTATCCATTGTAGTAAACATGTCAAACAATGTCCACAATTGAATTCCAAATGTAGAAATTTGTCGAATCTATTTCAAACTTTCATTTTTCGTTTTGCTCCATGTTCGCGGTCAATCTGATAAATGTAGGCAAATACTTCGGATACCGCTTTGTACAATTCTTCTGGAATTGATTCGTTAACGTTTAGTTGCCCTAAAATTTCAACGAGGCTCGGATCTTCCTGAATGGGAATATTATTCGCCTTTGCTTTTTCCAATATATTTTCGGCGATTTTCCCTTTCCCTTTCGCAACTACTTTTGGAGCACCTGCCGAAAACGGTTCATACGAAAGGGCGACCGCCTCTTTTCGAGTATGACGTTCTTCTGTCATATGCGGAAGTCAACTCCTTGCCCATCAATTTTCATTGTTTTCTTCTGTTTCTGCGTGTTTTTTTCTTCCTCGATAAAATTCTTGAAAAATACCCCTGACAATTTATAGCCCGTCGACTCGAGTCCCACTTTCAATCTCTCCTGAAGAGGCCCTCCTCCAATCGACTTAAGCGTCTCATCTGCATTAAAGACGGTCACCATTACGACCCTATTCTGGACTTGCATATCGATAATCGTCTTGTTAATAGAGTCGAGTTCGAGATAAAAAAGAATTCGTGCATATTCAGCATCTATTTTTCCATCTTTTTGCATTTGTCCATTCCACTGCAATGTCGCATCGATACGCTTGCCAAAAAACTCAAGTGGAACTTGCATAATCAGTTGATGTTGCACACCGTTTTCCCCCGACTGGAGTAACTGCCCATTCATCCTCGTGACGACTGTTTCTGCAGCATCACGGAGAGCCGCCGAGACAGATGGATCATGCATCAGAGCCAGTAGCTGCGGTTTCAACATTTCCGCAAGACGTCCAAAATCAGGTTCTTTTCCGAGTAACCCCGCCTCATAATTGAGCCCAAATGAACGTATGACCGTTTGTAGCGCATCTTTCAACGCTTTTCCATCAATCATCGAAGCAACAGCGACTTCTGCTGCCTGCACCGTTTTCTGGATAGCTGGGTTATCAGATCGTTCCGCCGTTTGCAGTAGTACCGCTAACTTCTCAGTCCCTTGCTGACCGAGTAGAGTGAGTAATTGTTCTTTATGCCCCTCCGCTAAGGTACTAGTTTGGAAAGGGGTTGCAGCTGCATTTTCTGCCGTTATCCGCGTATATGCCTGACTGAATTCCTGGACAAACTTCGTTGGCGATTGTGCAATTGGCTGTGCATTTACGGCACGATCAATCATTGCCGTGAGCACCGTTTTCTGCTGTGCATTTGTCCCCGGATCGGATGAAATTAACGTTTTCAAGTTTTCCAACGGGACTTTCTGTTGAGCTGGCGGAGATTCTCCAATCTGCTTGAGCATTGTCAGCACCTGCTGCACAATCGGTGTTGACGCTAAAGGCGCTTGAGGCTGAATGGCAGCCTGTCTATTCATAGTTGTGACGGGAACGTCCTGCGGTCCTGCCAGGACTGATTGCGATGCAGTTAAGGCATTACTTGGTCGTGCAACGCCTTCTCCTGAAATCAATGAAGCGAGCACTTGCGGTAGGTTCGCAAGAGATGTCCGTTCCGGTAAAATACCTGCACTTTTCAACATTTGCAGGGTAGCAAAACGGTCTTCTCCAGGCGCGGAACGATCCAATAACGTGAGGATGGATTGACCTAGTAGCGCTCCTCCTGTCACCTGGGCAAACGGCTTGGCCATCTTCTCTAGCGCAGATAAAATCGCATCTTTGACCTGCGACGTAACCGTGTTATCCAGGGCCAACGCATTTCGCAACGAAGTCAAAACACTATGCAACCCTTCTTTTGTTTCGACTCCTAAAAGTGACCGAAAGATATTCTCAGTAAGTGGCAATTTCAGCTCAATCATCTTCTGAAGTGACGCGAGTGCTTCATTGCGCGCGGCTGGTGGTACACCTTTTAATAACGTTTCCGCCTCCAGCAAACTATCCCGCGTCATCGGAATTTTATTCTTCATGACGAACGCCAACAATGCTTGCATTTCTGGCGTCTTTGGCAATTGCATTGCATCCATTAATCCGCCGAGTTGGCGCGCCTGCCCCTCTGTAGCTTGAAGGGGTCCTGAAATGATCTTCAGCTGCAATTCTGGCTTAACTGCATTTACTTGAAAGTAGTAGGAGTCACCCGCTCTCATCGGAATTTCCAATTTAGCGAATACCTTTTGTCCACCAATTTGGACTTCAGCCATTTGGCCGGGAAAAAGCTGCTTAATCTGCCCATGTACCATTTGACCTTCATTCAAGACAAGCGGCCTACTTGGGACTGCGCCCGCCGCCTGACTTGCCGATACTGCCGCAGCAGGAAAATTCATCGGTTCTTCCTCCCTCCGTCCAACATTGATTTAACAGGTTCAAAAGTTGTACGGTGATGTTCACACGGTCCATGTGTTTGAAGCGCTAGAACATGTTCCCCAGTCCCATATCCCGCGTTTTTCTTGAAATTATACATAGGAAAGTCGTTATGTAAATTATCCATAATGGCATCTCTCGTTGTTTTTGCAATAATCGATGCAGCCGCCACAGCTAAACTCAACGCATCACCTTTAATGACTGATTCTGTAGGACAATTTACAGCGAGTTTCATGGCATCCACGATTACGAAATCAGGATTTACAGTAAGTCCCTCTACCGCCTGTTCCATCGAATCCCTTGTTGCGGCGTAAATATTCATGTCATCAATCATATGGGCTGATTGGATATGCGCTGAATAAGCGATAGCGACGCTTTTTATCTGTTCCGCAAGCCGTTCTCGTTCTGCCTTTGATATAGCCTTTGAATCATCCAGTCCAATAAGTTCCGGCGTTTCGCGTGGCAGAATAACCGCTGCGGTAACCACAGGACCCGCTAACGGTCCTCTCCCCGCCTCATCTACCCCAGCGATCAACGCACCTTCAAACGGCGCATACGACCTATCAAACGCTTCTTTCAGCATATGATTGTGTTCTATGGCTTTCCGCTTTTCATACTGGCGCTTCCAACGACTAAGTGCATTTTGCACGCCGGTTCTTGAATCCTGCGCAAGCACTTCCATCCAAGACTCCGGTTCTTTAACATGTGTCAGCCGTTCCGTAATTTCCTTTATCGTTTTCAATCTGATCACTCTCCAGTAACAGTCGACTTATCAATCCATCTATTTATTAGTATATCGGCTATCTTTGTCACTTTTCGACTCCCATAAAAGAAAAGGCCGATTGCCGCGGAATTAATTCCGTGCCGGCATCGGCCTAGTCATTTTGTGATTGTTGTGCTGTGAAGTCGAATGTCAGTTTACCAAGGTATTCGTTACGAATATCACGGACAACCAACTCCGCCACTTTGTCATAATCGACTTCTCCACCGACAGCATACACTTTACGAAGTGAACCAATCTTTTCAAAAATCGGAAGGATTTCGTCGCCGATGGTTGTTAATCCATATCTGTCTGTCAGCCTAGCTGGATAATTTGTCTCTAGGAAACGAAGGCCATACACTGCCAAGTCTTCCATATTTACAATTTTATCCTTAATAGCGCCTGTCAGTGCAAGCTTAAAGCCAACTTCTTTATCCTCGAATTTTGGCCACAGAATACCTGGCGTATCTAAAAGTTCAAGCTCTTTTTCATATTTAATCCACTGTTGAGCTTTTGTAACGCCAGGCGTATTACCTGTTTTCGCAATATTTTTCTTGGCAAGTCTGTTAATAAGTGTCGATTTTCCAACGTTCGGAATCCCCACTATCATCGCACGCATGGCGCCCGGACGAATGCCCCTTGAACGCATTCTTTCCAACTTCGGCTCCAAAATCTCTTTCGCAGCTTTTATTACAGTCTGAAGCCCTCTACCTTCAAATGAATTGATGGCAACTGCACGCATTCCTTGCGCTTCAAAATAACGAATCCAGCGTGCTGTTTCCGTTTCATCCGCAAGGTCCATCTTGTTCAGTATGAGAAGTCTTGGTTTTTGATGAATGACTTCGTCAATCATCGGATTTCTAGAAGATAGCGGAAGCCTAGCATCGATTAATTCAAAAACGATGTCAACAAGCTTCAGTTTTTCGGTTACTTCTCGGCGAGCTTTCGCCATATGTCCGGGAAACCATTGAATTGTCATGTTGTTAGTTCCTCCCGTCAGTTAATAATTCCAAAATCTTTAATCGGCCAGAAAACGACTTTTGTACTACCAATGATTTCATCGATGGCAACAGCTCCAATATGTCTGGAGTCTTTACTCTTTCTTCTGTTATCCCCCATGACAAACACATGATCTGCCGGGACTGTCGTGCTTTGGATTTTCTCTTCAAGTGTGAAATCTTCAGTCAGCGGACTGTCTGCCACTTCCGATTTGTATTGATCGAGATAAGGCTCTTCGAACGGTTTTCCATTGACGTATAAAACGTCATCCCGGTATTCTACTTCGTCGCCAGGAAGTCCAATTACCCTTTTTATGTAATCTTTCTCTTCAGGTGCATGAAACACAACGACATCAAACCGTTTTGGTTCTCCAATTGTATAACCAATTTTATTAACAATCATTCGATCGCCATTCTCAAGTGTCGGCATCATCGAAACACCATCGACAACGATCGGCGTAAAGAGGAAAACTCGGATGATTGCTGCAAGGCCGAATGCGATTAAAAGCGCCTTGACCCATTCCCATGTTTCGTTTTTCTTCTTCTTTTCATCATTCATTGGCAAGGCCTCCTGCTTACTACTGTTCTTATTGTACAGTCTATTTATTTTTGAGGCAAAAAGAAAGGAGGCCGTTTGTGGGCCTCCTGCATTTTTTATCGAAGTTCTTTGATACGTGCAGCTTTTCCGCGCAGACTGCGAAGGTAGTACAATTTCGCACGACGTACTTTACCACGACGAATTACTTCAAGTAGTGTGATTTTTGGTGTGTGTACAGGGAATGTACGCTCAACACCTACACCGTTGGAGATTTTACGAACCGTGAATGATTCACTGATTCCGCCTCCACGACGTGATATAACAATTCCTTCAAATAGCTGAATACGCTCGCGCGTTCCCTCTACGATTTTTACGTGCAAACGAACTGTATCTCCTGCACGGAAAGCTGGGTGATCAGAACGAAGCTGATCTTTTGTGATTGCTGCAATAATTTGTTGCATAGTTAATCTCTCCCTATCCTCAGGTGCTCTTACACTTCTTGCCTTTGCAGCGGAACATCTGTCAGTATGTACTTACATAGAAGCACATAGTAGATAGTACCACAAATCACAAGTCGTTGCAAGGTCATCTACTTATTTATTTTCTCGCTTTAATTGATGAAGGAACTTGCGTTGATGCTCAGTAAGTGGTGCATCTTTCAGCAAATCTTTTCTGCGTTCGAACGTCCGGAGCAATGACTGCTGTTCACGCCATTTATCGATTTCTGCATGATTGCCGGATAACAATACATCCGGTACTTCCATCCCATTAAAATTAGATGGGCGTGTGTATTGTGGATGTTCAAGCAATCCTGTCGAAAATGAATCGAGCACTGGTGAATCAGCATTGCCAAGGACATTCGGTAACAGCCGGACAACACTGTCAATCACAGCCATTGCAGCGATTTCTCCACCCGTTAGGACGAAGTCACCAATGGATAACTCGTCCGTGACCAGATACTGGCGTATCCGCTCGTCATAGCCCTCATAATGGCCGCATATGAACACGACATGTTCTTCAGCAGAAAGCTCTTCCGCTTTCTTCTGTGTAAATGTTTCTCCCTGAGGACACATCAGAATGACACGTGGTGGTTTTTCAAGCCCTTCAGATATAGCTTCGACTGCTGCAAAGAGCGGTTCAGGTTTAAGAACCATACCCGCGCCTCCGCCATAAGGATAATCGTCAACTTTACGATGCTTGCTTGTAGAATAATCACGAAAATCGGTGACACCAAATGTGACTGCACCGTTCGCCTGCGCCTTTTTCATGATCGAGGAATGAAGAACACCTTCGAACATTTCCGGAAACAGTGAAAGGACATCGATTTTCATCATGAAAGAAGTCCTTCCATCGGATCAATGATGATTTTCTTGCCAGCTATATCGACTTCTTTAACGATGTCTTCGATATAAGGAATGTAGTGAGGCTTGCCTTTTTCAGGCGTTACCGTCCACACATCATTCGCACCGGTTTCAAGAATTTCAGTCACTTCACCTAGTTCGATACCTTCAGTCGTGAACACTGTACAACCAACGATTTCGTGGTAGTAGAATTCGTTTTCGTCCAAATCGCCAAGTTGGTTTTCCGGTATCATGAAAATACCGTTGCGATACTTTTCAACATCGTTAAGATTTGGATGATTTTCAAATGTTAACAAGTCAAAGGTCTTGTGCTGACGATGACTTGCTACAGTTAAGTAAATAGGTGTCTTGCTGTCCGGCATGAACAAGGCAAGCTTGTTTCCGACCGTATAGCGTTCTTCCGGGAAATGAGTACGCGAGATAACGCGGACTTCTCCACGGATACCGTGCGTATTAACAATTGTACCAACGTTAAACCATTGCATAAAAATCACACCTTCCTTTATTTTAAATAATAATAACTTAACAATCAGCATTCATGTGTTCAACTTAAATAGACAAAAAAGGAAGGAACATAGGCTCCCTCCTTTTTTGTATCAATCTATAATATCGATATAAACCTTCTTGCCGTGGTGACTGCCTGCTGCTGAATAAACAATGGTGCGTATCGCTTTCGCAACACGTCCCTGCTTTCCGATAACTTTTCCCATATCTTCGGGATTTACGGATAGTTTATAGATAACACGATTATCATGTTCATCCATTGCAATCCGAACATCCTCTGGATAATCGACTAACGGTTTAACGATTGTCTCAATCAGCTGCTTCATGTACACCCCTCCTGATTACTTACCGAGTTTAGCGTTATGGTATTTTTCCATGATGCCTTTGTCGGAAAACAGGTTACGGACAGTATCAGATGGTTTCGCACCCTCTTGAAGCCATTTAAGAGCTAGCTCTTCATTGATTTTTACTTCAGCTGGTTTTGTAAGCGGGTTGTAAGTACCAACCGTTTCGATTTGACGACCATCACGTGGTGAACGTGAATCTGCTACTACAATACGATAGAAAGGAGTTTTCTTTGCTCCCATACGTTTAAGACGAATTTTTACTGACATTTTTACTTGCACCTCCGAATAGTTTCACACAAGATAGTATATTATCAAGCTTTCTGTTGTTTGTAAAGTGTTTTTTCTTAACACCTTGAATTTCTTTCGAAAATCCGGGATTTTATTTAAAAAACGAATCCAATCCAGGCATTTTCATCTTCTTTTTACCTTTTTGTTGCATGCCGGTCATTTGTTTGACCATTTTTTTCATGTCTTCGAATTGCTTTAATAGCCGATTGACATCTTGAATGGTTGTTCCTGACCCTTTTGCAATTCGCTTGCGACGATTTGCATTGATGATCTCAGGTGTATTGCGCTCCGCCGTAGTCATCGATTGGATGACCGCTTCAACGCGTCCCATTTGGCCTTCGTCAACTTTAGCATTTTCGAGACCTTTGATTTTATTGGCACCGGGCATCATTTTCAAAATTTCGTCGAGTGGCCCCATCTTCTTGACTTGCTGAAGCTGATCAAGGAAGTCATCGAGCGTAAATGATTGCGTCCGGAACTTCTCTTCAAGTTCCTTCGACTTCTCTTCATCGACATTCTCCTGTGCTTTTTCAATAAGAGACATGACATCGCCCATACCAAGAATTCGGGATGCCATACGTTCCGGATGAAACGGTTCCAGTGCATCCATCTTCTCGCCCATACCGACAAACTTAATCGGTTTGTCGGTAACAGCTCGGATAGAAAGCGCCGCTCCGCCTCGAGTATCCCCGTCAAGTTTAGTCAGGATAACGCCTGTTATTCCGACAGTATCATCGAAACTTTTAGCGACATTTACAGCATCCTGCCCAGTCATTGCATCAACGACAAGGAATACTTCGTCCGGTGTACTAAGGTCCCGAATATCCTTCAGTTCCTGCATCAGTACTTCGTCAACATGTAGCCTTCCAGCTGTATCAATGATCACGACATCATGATGTTCTTTCTCCGCCTCTGCAAGCGCCTGGCGTACAATTTCAACAGGTGAAATGTCAGTTCCCAGTGCGAACACAGGCATTGTTAACTGCTTACCGAGTGTTTCCAACTGCTGAATCGCAGCCGGTCTGTAAACGTCTGCCGCGACAAGTAGCGGCTTTTTATTGTGCCGTTTGCGAAGTACGCTTGCCAGTTTCCCCGTGGTTGTCGTTTTACCCGCACCTTGCAGACCGACCATCATAATGACAGTAGGTGATTTTCGTGCAAACTGGATTGGGTTCTGCTCGCCGCCCATCAGATTCGTTAGTTCATCTTTAACAATTTTAACAACCTGTTGACCGGGAGTTAGACTCTTCATGACGTCATGTCCGACTGCACGTTCACTTACTGTTTTGACAAACTCTTTGACAACTTTCAAGTTAACATCGGCTTCAATAAGCGCAAAACGTACTTCACGCATCATTTCCTTGACATCAGCTTCGTCAATCTTACCTTTGCCCCTAATTTTCTGTAGCGTCCCTTGCAGGCGCTGGGCTAATCCTTCAAATGCCATGCACAGAGCCTCCTACTCATGATTTCTTAACGCACTTAACAATTCTTTGATTGTTTCCGATTTTTTATCTGTATCGGTTATGAGCTGCTCAAGATAATCTACAATTTCTGCTCGCTTCTGGAATTCTGAAAATAAATTCAACTTCATTTCATAATCTTCGAGCATCGCTTCCGTCCGGCGAACATTGTCATAGACAGCCTGACGCGATACGCCGTATTCACCAGCAATCTCACCGAGTGAAAGATCTTCTAAATAGTAAAGTTGCATATAAAGTCTTTGTTTATCAGTCAAAAGTGACTGATAAAAATCAAAGAGGAAGTTAATGCGTGTCGTTTTTGCAAGCGTCATACGCTTTGCCTCCCCGCTATGTTCTTCCTAAGTCATCATAGTATGACAACCTCGTACTGTCAAGCCATTTTACTTGTCTGTGTGAAAAAGCGCAAACGCCTAGACATTATCTTCTTGTTCAAGTCCATCCGCAAATAGGCCGTAGACATATTTTTCTGGATCAAACGGTTGTAGATCATCCACACCTTCACCGAGTCCAACAAATTTAACTGGGATATTTAACTTTTTCCTAATAGCAAGTACGATGCCGCCTTTTGCTGTGCCATCAAGCTTCGTCAAGACGATACCTGTAACATTCGTCGCTTCTTTGAATGTCTCCGCTTGGATCAATGCGTTTTGCCCCGTTGTTGCATCGAGCGCTAAGAGTACTTCATGCGGTGCACCTTCTACTTCTTTACTGATAACCCGGTGCACTTTTTGAAGTTCATTCATCAGATTCACTTTATTTTGAAGCCTTCCCGCGGTATCACAAATAAGAACGTCCACTTTGCGGTTTTTTGCAGCACGGATTGCGTCGTACATGACTGCAGCAGGGTCAGACCCTTCCGATTGACGGATTACTTCTACTCCAGCACGTTCACCCCAGACGACTAGTTGATCGATAGCACCAGCACGGAATGTGTCGCCGGCCGCAAGCATAACCGTCTTGCCTTCTGCCATAAGTCGCGCTGCCAACTTCCCAATTGTCGTCGTTTTTCCAACGCCATTAACGCCTACCATTAAGATAACAGTTAGACCGTCTTCTTGAATACGCAGTTCGTTGTCGAGTTCTTCGCCAGCTTGGTAGATTTCAACCAGTTTTTCAGAAATAACTGATTGAATGCCCGCTGTATCTTTAATATTTTTTCGCTGTACTTCAACTTTAAGTAAATCGATAAGCTCCATGACTGTTTCAAAACCGACATCGGCCTGTAACAGTAGCTCTTCCAATTCCTCAAAGAATTCTTCGTCAATTACTCTGAAACGCGCAACAAGATCATTCACTTTGGATGTGAACTGATCTCGCGTTTTTGATAAACCATCTTTAAATTTCTCTGTTACTGCTTCGTTTGTACCCGTGATTTTTTCCTTGAGTTTCTTAAAAAAAGACAATTATAGTCACTCCTTTACATGATTGCTTCTTCCGGCACCTCGGAAATTTTAACCGAAATAACCCTGGACACGCCTGATTCCTGCATCGTGATTCCATAGAGCACATCCGCACCTTCCATCGTACCCTTCCGATGTGTAATTACGATGAATTGTGTCTTCTCCGAAAACTTCTTCAGGTATTTACTGTAGCGTATGACATTCGCTTCGTCGAGCGCGGCTTCGACTTCATCAAGAATACAAAAAGGTACTGGTCGTACTTCGATGATTGAAAATAACAACGAAATCGCAGTTAACGCACGTTCTCCACCTGATAAAAGGCTTAAACTTTGCAGCTTTTTCCCTGGCGGACGTGCGACAATTTCCACACCAGTTTCAAGTAAATTGTCAGGTTGCGTAAGTATCAAATCCGCCTCACCGCCCCCAAACATTTCCTTAAACACATGTCGGAAGCGGTTCTGGACAGCATTGAATGTCGTCAAAAAACGCGTTGTCATTTCAGCGTCCATCTCACTCATCGCTTCGTGAAGTGTCGTTTTCGCTTCTAATAAATCATTACGCTGTTCATCCAAAAAGAGATGACGTTCAGATACTTCTTCAAACTCCACAATAGCTCCGGGATTAACGGGTCCCAAAACTGCCAGTTGACGTTTTAAAGATTCAACTTTTTCTCTGGTCTTCACTTCATCAAAATCGTCCGCAATAATTCCATCCGCAAACAATCCATATTCAGTTAGAAGCTGCTGAGTGACCGCTTCATATTTCACTTCGAGACGTGATAGCACGATAGAGACCGCATTCAATGCAGAGATTGTTTCTCCCGTACTAGCTCGAAGTTTTTGAAGCGTTGCACTTTTCTCTTCAAGTAAATTTGCAAGCTTTGTGCGGATTTCCCTGTCTGTCATAATCGATTTCTCGATTAATTTCTTGTCAGCAGATGCCCTTTCAATCTCCATTGCGATTTGTTCCGCGCTCAACTCTCCACCATTTTCATTACCAGTGAAATACTGCATTTCATCACGCAAGGCAGTCAATTTTACTTTGGCTTGAGCAGAAGCATCTTCCATTTCGTCGATTGTCACTTGCAGATGTGCTTTCTGTTCACGCAAAACAGCTATGCACTCTCGAAGCTCATTGTATCGACTTGTTAATGTAGCCTCTTCGTTCCTCCGATTAGTAGCTAGACGTTCAAGCGACTCCACTTTGGATTGAATTGCTTCTAGCTCACTTTTCACGCGTTTATGATTTTGATGTAATGCTGCTTTCTTTTCTAACAATTCCGATCCAGTATTCTCGACACCGCGTCTTCCCATCTCAGTCGATGCTATCTCTGATTCCACCGACTTAATGGCGATGTCAGTTTCACGAATGCCAGATTCCGCTGCCGCAATTTCAATTTGCAGACTGTCCGTTAGTTTACGTAACTGATCCACTTCGTATATCTGCTTGGCAACGCCCATTTTAGTGTCGCCTATTTTCTTAGTAGCGGACTCAATTGAATCAGCCATACGAGTTAGTTGCAGCTGTAACGTTTCGAGTTCAGCTTTTCTTGTGAAGACGGATGCCTGTCCTTTGACTCCACCACCTGTAAGTGAACCACCAGCATTCACAACATCCCCGTCAAGCGTCACGACACGGAAACGATAGCCGAGTATCCCCGCAATGGCCGATGCCCCTACGAGCGTTTTTGCGACAATCGTATTACCAAGTAAGTTTTCAGTGATAAGTGCATATGTAGCATCAGTCTGTACAAGACGATCGGCAGTTCCGATGTATTCGGGATGCTGTTCAACCGAGCGCAATGCTGCTGGTTGAATTTTCCGGGATTTCATCACATCTCTTGGAAGGAATGTTGCCCGTCCAGCGTTCTTCGCTTTTAAGTAGCCGATTGCTTTTCTCGCTTCCGGTTCAGTTGCCGTCACGATATGTTGCATCGCACCGCCAAGCGCTGTTTCCACCGCTTTTATATACTCTTTTTCAACGGAAATAAGTTCTGCGACTGCACCGTCAATTCCGGCTAGTTTTCCTGACTTTTTCGCAACAAGAATCTCTTTTACACCTGAATAGAAACCTGAGAAATCCGCTTCCATACTTTCAAGTGCACGAACCCTACCATGCATTTCATGTTGCTTGTTAAGTGCCTTTTGCATGAGTTCCTGCTGTGAAGAAAGTTCGTCCTCAGTCTTACGCAACGCCTTTGACAATTCACGATAGGCCGAATCCGATTCCTTCAATTTCCGTTTCAAGACAGTCAACGAATTCGCTTTCACAGATTTTTCCTGTGTAAGTTTTTCATAGCGTTCCTGCAAAATAGATGTCTGAAGTATAATTTTTTCGGATGAAGACTGCTCCCCTTGAAGACGCTCTTCCGCGTGCTTCAAGTCGTTGCGGATTGTCGCTTCCTCGTTCAACCTGTCAATATAAGCTGATTTCAATTCATCTATTTCTTTTTCCGTCTCTTTGACAGAGCGTTTCAGTATGTGAGAAATACCATCCATCTCAACTTTTGTTTTTTCGTATTCTATTTCTGACAGTTGCTGCTTTTCACGGGCCGCACCAAGTTTTTCTGAAAGTGTTGCCAACTCAGTTTCGGTATTAGCAAGTTCAAATCGAGACCTTTCAATTAACTGGTCAGCATTGCGACGTTTTTCAAGTGATAAAAGACGTCTTCCTTCCCACTTTTCTGTCTCTGCACTTGTGACTACAAGTTTTTTTTGTAACGCATCCAATTGTTCGTCCATTTTCGCAAGTTCTTTCTTCGCAAATTCGGACGCTTCTTCAGCTTTCCTTGATTCAGCCTCAAGTAAAATCTTCTTCTCCTGAAACTTTTCGGCTTCTTGCGATCTTTTCAAAATTTCATTGCGGAGATTTCCCGCATCAAAGGTCAGCAGAGACACATCCGCTTCACGCGTCTCTTCCGAAAGCACTTTATGTTTTTTAGCAGCTTCTGCACTATTCCGCAACGGCTCAATTCTCGATTCAAGCTCTTTTAAAATATCAAGCACACGGTCAAGATTGTCTTCCGTCTCAAATAATTTGTGCTCCGCTTTCTTTTTCCTCGTTCTGTACTTCAGAACTCCCGCCGCTTCGTCAAAAATGCTTCGTCTGTCTTCAGGGCGGCTATTTAAAATTTCATCTACGCGCCCTTGAGAAATCATTGAAAATGCTTCTTTCCCAAGTCCAGAATCCATGAACACATCATTGATATCTTTCAGCCGGCACTGTTGCCCGTTTAATAGATAAGCGCTCTCCCCTGATCGGAAAACGCGCCTGCTGACACTTACTTCCGTATAGTCGAGTGGAAAAAGACCTTTACTATTATCAAGAATAAGCGTCACCTCTGCAAAATTAAGTGATTTACGTGAATCACTCCCCGCAAAGATGACATCTTCCATTTTAGAACCTCGGAGCGATTTCGCCGACTGTTCGCCAAGAACCCAACGAATAGCATCTGTAATATTACTTTTTCCACTTCCATTTGGACCAACTACAGCTGTAACACCAGGGACAAAATCAATCGCAATCCGTTCAGCGAATGATTTGAATCCCATAATTTCAAGTCTTTTCAAAAACACGATTAATTCTCTCCTTCAGCCTGCCGACTCTTTAAATCTTGAATTGCATGGCGGGCTGCTTCTTGCTCGGCCTCTTTTTTTGATTTACCGAGACCAGTTCCAAGTTGTTCATCGCCAAGTCGCACGACAGTTACGAAACTTTTCGCATGAGCAGGACCTTTCTCTTCAACGATTTCATACCGCAATTGACCATTATTCGTCTGTTGAACGATTTCCTGAAGACGGCTTTTATAATCCATCACATGCGAAAAAGCACCGACACTAATTTTAGGGAAGACGACTTTTTCAAGGAATGGGATAACCGCCTCCATCCCTTGATCTATGTACAGAGCGCCTATAAACGCCTCAAACACGTCAGCGAGTAATGCAGGGCGCATTCGTCCACCCGTCTGCTCCTCCCCTTTCCCAAGCAGGATAAAGCGACCTAACCCAAGTTCGTTAGAAAACTTCACAAGGGACGGTTCGCAAACAATCGCTGCCCTTAGTTTCGTAAGTTCCCCTTCAGTCATATTAGGCTCTGTCGAATAAAGGAATCGGGACACACCTAACTCAAGAACCGCGTCACCTAAAAATTCCAATCTCTCATTATCCGTGAAATTTTTTCTCCGATGCTCATTCACATAAGATGAATGTGTAAATGCATTATACAGTAGTGATTTGTTTTTGAAATGGACGTCCAATTCATTTTGTAAGTCATCGAATTTGTTTCGAATCGCTACGGGTAAAAGCGCAATTGTTTTTTTTCCTTTGAAGTTGTTTGTATGGGTCATCATCGATTCTGCCTTTCGGTACATAATGTTTATAATTTTACCCTTTTCAACGCCACAGTGCAAAAAAAGTTTGCTATAAACCCGAAAAGAGACGCTTTCAATCCTTTCAAGTAGAAAGGATGAAAGAGTCTCAATCAGAATAGCAATTAGTTCACTTTCGTTTCGATATGCGAAACTGCGTCACCGACAGTTGCAATCTTTTCAGCTTCATCATCGGAAATTTCCATTTCGAACTCATCTTCTAATTCCATTACTAATTCTACGACGTCCAATGAATCGGCGCCTAGATCATCACGGAAAGAAGCTTCCATTTTAACTTCACTTTCATCGACGCCAAGGCGGTCGACAATTACTTTAGTTACACGTTCAAGTACTGTTGACAAATTTGTCACCTCCTCTCAAGAAAAGTGGAAGGCGTCGTTTAGATGCGGCAGACATAAGACGGATTGTCCGAGCGGCGTTCTTTGCCGCACGGGCGAGTCGGCTTATGCCCGAGCATCTGACGCCTGGAACTGGACAATATAGAAAAGTGGAAGCGCCTGGTCAGAGGCGACAGGCATAAGACGGGCCAGCGGAGCAGCGTTCTTTGCTGCATAGCTGGACCGACTTATGACCCGAGCCTCTAGGCGCTGGAACTAGACAATATAGAAATGCGGAAGCGGCCTGCTAGATGCGACAGGCATAAGACTGACCGGCGAAGCGGCGTTCTTTGCCGCATAGCTGGGCTGACTTATGACCCGAGCATCTGGCCGCTGAAGCTGGACAACAAAGAAAAGTGGAAGGCGTCGTTTAGATGCGGCAGACATAAGACGGATTGTCCGAGCGGCGTTCTTTGCCGCACGGGCGAGTTGGCTTATGCCCGAGCATCTGACGCCTGGAACTGGACAATATAGAAAAGTGGAAGCGCCTGGTCAGAGGCGACAAGCATAAGACAAACCAGCGGAGCAGCGTTCTTTGCTGCATAGCTGGACCGACTTATGACCCGAGCCTCTAGGCGCTGGAACTGGACAATAAGAAAAGCATAGGCGCTAGAGCAGACACCAAAGCGCTTTAACACCTCTATTACATTACCATACCACCATCAACATGAATCGTCTGACCCGTAATATAAACCGCATCATCCGATAATAAGAACAGGACAGTACGTGCTACATCTTCAGGTCTGCCAAGTTTGCCAAGCGGAATAACCGATAGCATTTGATTCTTCACTTCTTCGCTCAATGCATCCGTCATATCCGTCGTAATGAAACCAGGCGCTACTGCGTTAACATTAATGTTGCGTGAAGCAAGTTCTTTTGCCGCCGTCTTTGTAAAACCGATGACGCCAGCTTTTGCTGCTACATAGTTTGCTTGTCCAGGATTTCCAGAAACCCCAACAATCGATGCAACGTTGACGATTCTTCCTGCACGTTGTCTCATCATCTGACGAGTGACGCCTTTTGTACAAAGAAAAACACCTTTTAAATTGATATTAATGACATCGTCCCACTCGTCTTCTTTCATACGCATGAGCAAATTGTCTCTCGTAATACCTGCATTATTGACAAGGATATCAATAGATCCAAACATTTCCAAAGTTTTATCAACCATTTCTTTAACACCGTCAGCATCGGATACGTCTGCCTGAATAGCGAACGCTTCTCCACCGGATTCTGTAATCAACTTAACGACGTCATCCGCTTTATCCTTACTTCCGCTGTAGTTGACAGCAACTCGTGCTCCTTCTTTAGCAAGAAGTAGTGCTATTTCACGGCCAATTCCACGTGATGCTCCCGTGACAATTGCGGATTTCCCATCAAATCTACCCATTACGACCACCCTTTCGAAGCTTCGATTACCGTTTGCAATGTCTCTTCATCATAGACTGGGAACACCGTTACACTCCGGTCAATCTTTTTAACGAGGCCACTTAGTACTTTTCCTGGACCACATTCGATGAAATGAGTAACACCGAGGTCAAGCAATGTACGTACTGAATCTTCCCAAAGTACCGGGGAATAAAGTTGTTCGACGAGGAAGCCTTTTATATCAACACGATCCGTAACGACCGAAGCATTCACATTAGCAACAACTGGAATGGATGCATCCTTCATCGCTACCTCATCAAGTGCAGCCCGCAGTTTTTCTGCCGCCGGCTGCATAAGCGAAGAGTGAAAAGGTCCGCTTACATCCAGCGGAATCGCTCTTTTCGCGCCCGCTTCTTTCAATTGGACACACGCTTTCTCAACGCCTGCTTTCGTACCGGAAATAACGATTTGTCCCGGACAATTCAAGTTGGCCGGTTGGACAGCAAAACCATCTGCTGTAATAGCATCTGTTACTTCTTTTAACTTCTGCCCATCAAGTCCAAGAATTGCCGCCATTGCCCCTTCACCAGCGGGCACCGCTTCATTCATGTACAAGCCCCGCTTATGAACGACCGACACTCCGTCTTCAAATGACATTACACCCGAGGCAACGAGTGCCGTATATTCCCCAAGACTATGTCCTGCCGTAAAGTCTGGCGTAACGCCTTCGTCTATCAATCGCGAAGCAATCATCGATCCGACGGTAAGTAGTGCTGGCTGTGCATTGTATGTCAGCGTCAGTTCATCTTGAGGTCCTTCTAGAATTAATTGACTAAGTTGAAAATCAAGTACACGGTCTGCCTGTTCTAAGAATAGCTTACTTTTGTCATGCGTTTCCGCGAACTCTTTTCCCATGCCAGCCGATTGTGAACCTTGTCCTGGGAAAATGAATGCAATCTTTGTCATCAATTTTCCACCTTTCTTATCGTTTCACGAATTGTTCCACAAACATCATATTCCACCATCGTTCTCGCTTGCCGAACGGCGTTCAATATAGCATTCGCATTTGAAGAACCATGTGCTTTAATAACAGGCGAATTCAAACCAAATAAACCCGCCCCACCATACTCTGTGTAATCCATTTTGTTTTTCAGTCCACGCAAATCGTCTTTCACAAGTGCTGCAGACAGTTTTGACTTCAATGAAGCGCTATACACCTCTTTCAACATAGAGAAGAAAGCAGATGCAGTCCCTTCCAGCGTTTTCAGAACCATATTACCCGTGAAGCCATCTGTAATGACGACGTCCGCCACGCCAGTCAATAGATCACGCGACTCAACGTTGCCGATAAAATTAATGGGCGCTTTCGAAAGCAAGTCAAAAGCAGCCTTTGTTAATTCATTCCCTTTTCCTTCTTCGGTTCCGATATTTAATAAGCCGACGCGTGGATTTTCAAGCCCCCGCACCTTTGTGGCGTAGATACTTCCCATAACCGCATATTGTTCAAGATGAGATGGTTTCGCATCCGAATTTGCACCAAGGTCCAGCATGACAAATCCTTTTCCATCGATCGTCGGAAGTGTAGGTGCTAAGGCAGGTCTCTCAATACCATCAATCCTACCTACGATGAATAGACCTGCCGCCATTAAAGCACCTGTATTACCAGCAGAGACGCAAGCTGAAGCTTCGCCCTCTTTAACAGCTTGAGCCATCCTTACCATTGACGCATCTTTTTTCCGGCGGATAGCACGAACCGGCTCATCGTCTGGTTCAATTTTCTCTGTACAGTGAATCACTTTTAGGCGTGCATGCTCCTTCAAGAAAGGTGCCATCGCCTGTTCATCACCATAAATATGTATGTTTATATCTTCGAACTCAGCGAGACTTTTAAGCGCACCGGCAATAATTTCACCAGGCGCATGATCTCCGCCCATTCCATCTACAGCTATGATCATTTTAATTCCCCCTGCTTCCTATCAGTCGTCCGGTACATGTGAAATTCGCCAGTGAATACCGTTTCGTCATTGACCGTCGATGCGACCATGACTAATGTCCGCTTTTCTCCCAGACTTTCTTTCTTCACTTCTGCACGTGCAACAACTCTATCACCAGCTCTCACCGGTTTCAAAAAGTCAATGGTCGACTTCACAGTCAAAGCAAGATCATCATTCATAACTGCAACAGCAAGTGAGTTTGCCTGGGCAAACAGATGATGTCCACGCGCAATTCCGTTACGCTGGAAGACATGATCTTCAGTCACATCAAATATCGACAGCGCCCTCTTATCGAGTTCCATATCGATGATATCCCCAAAGACTTCATCGGAGTGAAGAGACTTCACTTCCTCTTTCATCGTTCGAGACGCAACCGTTTTCAAACGTTCCCGCAGTTCGGGAATTCCGCGCTCTAGCCTGTCCAAACGTATCGTCTGGACACTTACAGTAAAATGTTCCGACAATTCTTCATCTGTCAGGAATGGATTTTCTTCAAGCAACTTTCCAAGCAGTCGTTGCCTTTCCTTTTTAGGCATTCTCAATCGGTTCACCTTCCGGATTAGCACTTGGTACTAATAGCAGTATATAAAAATAGAAAAAAGAAAGCAAGCACAGAAATGCAGAAGGCGTCGTTTAGATGCGGCAGACATAAGACGGATCATCAAAGCGGCGCACTTTGCCGCACAGATGAGCTGGCTTATGTCCGAGCATCTGACGCCTGGAGCTGGACAGCACAGATATGCGGAGACGACCGTTTTTTTAAGGAACGCAGCCTAAGTTCGCCACGTCCTGTGGCAACAGCTGCATGACCTACATCCTGTAGGCCCGCGACAGGCATAAGACGATTTGGCGGAGCGGCGCCCTTTGCCGCACAGCCGAAGCGGCTTATGACCCGAGCATCTGGGAGTCGAAGCTAGACAGCACTGAAATGCAGAAGGCGTCGTTTAGCCCCGAAAAGCGCTGGAAGTCCACAGGAAAAAGGCGTACTTTGCCTTTATCCTGTGGACTGAAGCGACTCGAGGGGCTGACGCCTGGAGCTGGACAGCACTGAAATGCGGAGACGACCGTTTTTAAGGAACGCAGCCTAAGTTCGCCACGTCCTGTGACAACAGCCGCATGACCGACATCCTGCAGGCCCTCAATCAATCAATCAATCAATCCTATCGCCACTAAGAGCACCCGACTCTTCAAGATGTGATCGAAGAATCGCGTATTCCTGATCTTCCCAAAAGTGACGCGACTCTAATAGTTGTTCCGCGTCTTTCCTTGCCGTTTCGAGCGCCCTATAATCGTGGACGGGATCTGCTACTTTAAACTCAGGCATACCGCTTTGCTTTTTCCCAAAGAAATCGCCGGCACCTCTTAGTTCGAGGTCCTTTTCTGCTAAAACAAATCCATCATTTGTTTCTGTCATCGTTTGCATCCGCTCTTTTCCCTCTTCGGTTTTGGGATCAGCAAGCAGAACGCAATAGGATTGCTCGGCGCCCCGACCTACTCGCCCCCTAAGCTGATGGAGTTGGGCAAGTCCAAAGCGCGTCGCGTCGTAAATAAGCATGAACGTCGCATTTGGTACGTTGACTCCGACTTCAACGACAGTCGTCGACACAAGAACATCGATTTTACCTTCACTGAAATCGCGCATGATGGCATCTTTATCGTCCGAATGAAGACGGCCATGCATGAGACCGACTGTGTATTTACCACTAAAATGAGTCGAAAGCTGACTATGGACATCCACTGCATTTTGGACATCTAATTTGTCGGATTCCTCGATTAATGGACAAATAACATATGCCTGACGTCCGGCACTTAATTCATTTTCCATCTTCCGTAAAACTGGAAGAAGGGAATCCTCTTTCAACCAATGTGTTTCAATAAGTTTTCGGCCAGCCGGCAACTCATCGAGTATGGAGACATCCATTTCACCAAAAGCAGTAATAGCAAGCGTTCGTGGAATCGGAGTTGCAGTCATGAATAGAACATCAGGATTCAATCCTTTATCCCGTAAAACGCGCCGTTGTTCGACACCGAAACGATGCTGTTCATCCGTAATAACCAACCCAGGATTTTTAAAGATGACATCAGGTTGAATGAGGGCGTGCGTGCCGATAAGCAAATCCACTTCACCTGATGCAAGTTTTTCAAGCAAATCTCTTCTCGCCTTCGCCTTTGTAGATCCAGCGAGGAAAGCAACTGTAATGCCGTGCGGTTCAAGCCATTCTGCAAGCGTAGATGCGTGCTGTTCGGCAAGGATTTCTGTAGGTGCCATAAGAGCCCCCTGAAATCCTGCCGTGATAGCAGCATATAAAGCGATTGCCGCTACGACTGTCTTTCCGGAACCAACATCTCCCTGAAGGAGACGGTTCATCCTAGTCGGACTTTTTAGTTCCCCACATAATTCATTGACAACCCGCTTTTGAGCCCCTGTCAATTCAAATGGCAATGCAGCGATGAAAGTCTTCACTTTGGCAAGGTCATAGTCGATAGCTACACCTTTCTCCGCTTCTTTTCGTGCTTTCTTCATGCCCAGCATCTTCAGCTGGAACATGAGCAGTTCCTCATAGACAAAACGTCTTCTCGCATGTTTCACATCAGCAGGGCTTGTTGGAAAATGAATCATCTCAAGTCCATTTCCGATGGCTGGCAATCGATACATTTCACGAATATCAGCGGGTAGTGATTCTGCGTGCTGACCGACAGCTGCATCCAATGCACTTCGCATGAAGCGTCGAAATGTCTTCTGATGCATAACACCTTTCAAACTGTATACCGGCTCAAAATCAGCTTGATCTGTTTTTGGGCCGTCCTTGAAGTTGCTTACATTGATTACTTGCCTGCCCCGATCCCATTTCCCAGTAACTGTGACAATCGTCCCAAGTGACAAACGCTCTTTTAAGTAATGTTGATTGAAAAAAACCGCCTTCACAAGATGCCTTCCGGCAAGAAGACGGATTTGTAAACGGGATCTATTTTTCCCTAAGAAAAGAATGGAAGGCTCACTTTCGACCCTTCCTTCAATTGTGACTCGTTCATTATGCGGGGTTTCAGTCAAATCTTTTAACCTGAAGTCTTCATGACGGTACGGGAACGTCATGAAGAGGTCTTGAAGCGTTGAAACTCCAAGTGCCTCAAGCTGTTCGCCGGCCGCTTTTCCGACTCCTTTTATCGTCGTTACAGAATCATGAATTGACAGTGTCACTATCTACCTTATCCTTACCAAATATCTTCGCTTCAAGCGCTTTTCCGGTTGGCGTAGCAGCCAATCCGCCTTTAGCTGTTTCCCGTAACGCTGAAGGCATAGACTTACCTATTTTATGCATTGCTTCAATTACTTCATCTGTAGGAATACGGCTAACGACGCCTGCTAGTGCCATATCTGCTCCAACGAGTGCCTTTGCCGCTCCCATTGCATTCCGTTTCACACATGGTACTTCAACAAGTCCAGCAACCGGATCACAGACAAGACCTAACATATTCTTCATAACGATAGAAAATGCTTCTGCACTTTGTTGTGGAGTCCCGCCCGCCATTTCAACAATTGCAGCGGCTGCCATTGAACCTGCTGACCCCGTTTCCGCTTGGCATCCACCCGCTGCGCCTGATATCGATGCATTATTCGCAACGACAAACCCGAAAGCACCAGACGTAAATAAATAATTAATCATTTGTTCCCGTGTAGGATTCAATTTATTTTTCACCGCAAACAAAGTACCAGGTACAATTCCTGCTGCACCAGCTGTTGGCGTTGCACAAATCGTCCCCATTGCTGCGTTTACTTCATTCGTAGCGACTGCCTTACTGACAGCATCCATGACCACATCGCCGCAAAGAGATTTTCCTGATGCCATATACTTTTGAATAAGAACTGCATCGCCACCCGTAAGACCGGATGCTGAATGCACCCCCTGCAATCCTCTTTCTACCGCCTTCTCCATCACCGTTAAGTTATTGTCCATCTGCGCAATGATTTCTTCTCTTGTACGTTTTGTTATAAGTATTTCTTGTTCAATCATGATTTCTGAAATAGGCTTGTTCTGCGACTCTGCAAGTGCAACGAGCTCTTTAACGTTACTAAATAAAACGTCCATCTATGTTTGCCTCCTATTTTACAGTTCTTTAGTTTGCCAATGTCGAAACTTGCGTTACATTCGGCAATGATTCCAACTCATTTATCAGTGCTGCGTCGATCATTTGATCAACTTCAATCACCATAAGGGCCATATCCCCTTTTTCTTTTCGGTCAACTTCCATATGTGCAATATTTATATTTAGTTTTGCAATTGCGTTGGAAACGCTTGCAATAACACCGGAACGGTCATTATGAACGATGAGGAGTGCTGGGTAATGCCCCGATAATCGAAGCGGGAATCCGTTAAGCTCAACAACTTCCATCGTTCCGCCACCTATAGAAATTCCAGTCAGTTCCATAACTCCCTCACTGTCCCCAATTACAAGACGGGCCGTGTTCGGATGTACCGCCTCTTCCTCTTCAGGAATAAATTCAAAAGTCAATCCAAGTTTCTCTGCATCAGCAAACGCAGACTTTATACGCTCATCGAATGTATCATAATCTAATAATCCACCAATAATTGCTACATCCGTACCGTGTCCTTTATACGTTTCTGCAAAAGAACCATAAAGATGAACCCGAGCCCATTCCGGCTGTCTGCCAAACAGTGTTCGTGCGACACGGCCGATTCTTGCAGCGCCGGCAGTATGTGAAGATGATGGCCCTATCATAACTGGTCCAATTATATCGAAAACTGATCTGAATTTCATAAACGCTACCCCCTCTTAATAAGCACGTACTGTTATTCATTTTACATGAGTTTTGCTTTAAAGACAAAAGATGTTGTTCCTTGTCGACGCAAGTAAAAAGCAGTGCGGCTTTTTACAGGCGCACTGCTCGTTACTAGTTTATTCAACTGAAATGATATATGGATACAATGGTTGTTTTCCGTTATAAAGTTCAACTTCTGCGTGATCAAAGTTATCCTCTACATAACTTACGATTGTAGAAGCATCTTTCTCGCTAATGTCTTCACCATAAATAATTGTAACAATTTCATCATCTTCATCAATGATCGAGTTCAATAGTGTTTTCATGACATTTTCAAGTGAAGGTGCAGATGTAATAATCTTACCACCTGAAATACCCATGAAGTCGTCTTTTGTAATTTCAACCCCGTCAATCGATGTATCTCTTACTGCATGTGTAACTTGTCCCGTTTTCACGAACGATGCAGCCTCTGTCATCGCTGCGACGTTTACACTCACTTCCGCTTCCGGATTGAATGCAAGTATAGCAGCAAGTCCTTCGGGTACTGTTTTTGTAGGAACGACAGCTGCTTCAATACCGATCACATCGGCCGCTTGCTGTGCTGCCATAATGATGTTTTTGTTGTTAGGTAAAATGAGCACTCGTTCAGCACCGACCGCCTCAATTGCCTTGACAATATCTTCTGTCGATGGATTCATCGTCTGCCCGCCTTCAATAATGGCAGAGGCACCTACGCTTTTCAGTAATTCAGAAATACCTGCTCCCATAGCAACTGTTACGACCGCGTATGGATGTTTTACAACTTCTTTTTTCGCCGCATTTTGTACCGAATAATTTTCTCCGACGATTTCGAGATGCTGCTGACGCATATTTTCAATTTTAATTTTAATAAGGGAACCGAATTTCTGCCCGTAACTAAGTGCGTCACCCGGTTCTTCTGTATGGATATGTACTTTCGCAACTTCATCATCAGAAATAACAAGTAAAGAATCACCGAATTGACTCAATCCTTGGCGGAATTCGGATTCATCGTATGGACTCGTTTGCAGTTTATCATCCTCGAACTTAACCATGAATTCCGTGCAATATCCGAATTCAATGTCTGCCGTATTCATGAAGCCTTGGACGCTGCGATGATGTTCCGCACTCACTAAGTCATCCATGGAATCGACGATAGTTCTTGCTGGTAGTTCTTCACCTTTTAAGCATGCCAAGAAGCCTTCGTATACATAAACGAGACCTTGTCCACCACTATCAACAACTCCAACTTCCTTCAATACAGCTAATAAATCCGGTGTCCGCTCAAGTGATGCTTGTGCTTCTTTCACTATAGCTTCCATTACTTCAATAATGTCATCTGTAGTCGCAGCTTTTTCTACTCCGATAGTAGAGGCATCTTTTGCGACGGTTAAAATTGTTCCTTCAACAGGTTTCATAACCGCTTTATAGGCCGTTTCAACGCCATACTTCAAGGCACCTGCAAATTGTCCTCCATTGACAGTCGCTTCATTTTCAATCGCTTTCCCGAAACCACGGAATAACTGTGAAAGAATAACGCCGGAATTACCGCGCGCGCCCATCAGCAATCCTTTCGATAACGCTTGTGCAGTTTGACCGATATGGGCAACCGCATTTTCTTCAGTTTCCTTCGCTCCTGAAGTCATCGATAAATTCATATTCGTACCTGTATCACCATCAGGTACCGGAAAAACATTTAGTGAATCGACATAATCGGCATTTTGATAAAGATGATGTGCACCCAACTTTATCATTTCCGCAAATTTCAAACCATCTATGGTCTTCATAGAAATTATTTCCTCCTCTTACAGGTTCGTCACTCGGACTCCCTGGACAAAAATATTAACAGATTTCACAGTCATGCCGACTGTCTTTTTCAATGTATACTTCACTTTTGATTGTACTTGGTAGGCGACTTCTGAAATTTTAGTACCATATCCAACAATGATATACATATCGATATGCGTATCATCGCCAAGATTACGAACGATGACTCCCCGCGTGAAATTTTCTTTCCCTAGGATTTCAGTAAGGCCATCTCTTATCTGATGCCTTGAAGCCATTCCGACAATCCCATAACACTCGATAGCCGCCTCACCAACCACTTGGGTAATGACGTCATTCGTAATATCGATTTTGCCGTATTCATTCTTTACTTCGATTGACATGTGTAATACCCCCTGGATCCTTTTTCACTAACCCCATTGTACTATACCTGTTATAATAATAAAAGAAAGCGATTCTATGACTTTTAAACGTGTAAAGGCTTTTACCTTGAAAGATGTCACAAAAAAGGTTGCAACACGTTTACGCATATGATACATTATTATGGTATGCGAATAAAGAAGTAAATCACTTAATCAACATTCGCAAGGAGGTACTATTATGTCTAAAGAATGTGTTATTACAGGACGCAAAGCCCGTACAGGCAATGCACGCTCCCACGCAATGAACGCAACTCGTCGTTCATGGGGTGCGAACCTTCAAAAAGTCCGAATTCTCGTTAACGGTAAACCTAAACGTGTATGGGTCTCTGCTAGAGCCCTTAAATCAGGTAAAGTTCAACGTGTGTAAAGGACTGTAATTAAAGTTTAAGCGCCTTGGTATTTAAACTTTAAAGAAAATAAAACGCCGGGCTGAATTTCTTCAGCCCGACGTTTTTTCTTTTTTCCTTTTCTTATTCTTGGTGTTGCTCGCAGTAGCTTTCGGTGAATCATCCTTCTGGAAAACAACCATACACTTCCTTACTACTCCACTCACAAATTTCGGCATTGTGAAAGTATAAACTCGCAATTCCCCACTCCTTTCAGGAATCTGAACTCCTTACCATTAAGCATATGCCCTCATGGAACGATATAGTACAGACTTCTTCAGCCAGTTCATTGCTAGTAAATAATGTCATGCCAGTTTCGAGCGTAGCATCTACCATTTCGAATTTGAAACCGGTAAGTGTAAGTCCACTAACTACCCCATTGAATGAAAAAAATGATATGTATTTAAAACGATTATCCGACGTCACTTGATAACTTCCAGGTGTAAGTATAAAAAGTTCATTCGTCCCATTACGAATCGAGAATGACGTATCATTATGAGCTATTTGAAGCCGGTACAGAAGATGAAGGGCTGATTCCATATGATCCAGCCTCCCTCCTGTAACTCCCGTCAAAATGACACACTCTGGCCCGTAGGAAAGAGCACGATCTACTGCAAGTTCCGTATCAGTCTCATTTTTTTCCGAACGAAATCGTCCGATTATGCGGACTGCGGCGGCTATCTCATCGTATTCACTTTTCGAAACCGAATCAAAATCCCCCACTGCTTCAAGAGGAACAATACCTCTTTGCAGCAAGTGAAGTGCACCTCTATCCGCCCCGATGAATACCGTATCTTTATGATGAAATTCCGTCAAGTCAGCTATTTCTGAATCGGGCCCGCCCGCACAAACGACTGCATACTTCATTTTCTTAGCGCACCTTCACCAGCAGCTTTTATCCGGCGTAAAGCTTCTGCACGATCAGGTGCATTGTAGATAGCTGATCCTGCAACTAAGATTGTAGCACCCGCTTCAACACACGGTATAATCGTTTCTTCATTAATGCCGCCATCGATTTCAATTTCAATCGGAAGTCCTCGCTCACGAATAATATCGGCTAGCTGTTTCACTTTCGGAACGACAGAATGAAGAAACTTCTGGCCACCGAATCCGGGATTAATTGTCATGATTAGGACTAAGTCAATTTCATCTAGAACATGAAGAATCGTTTCAATCGGTGTATGCGGATTCAAAACAACGCCCGATTTCACCCCGTAAGACTTAATCAGTTGCAATGTGCCGTGCAAATGAGGGCACGCCTCTACATGGACCGTAATATAATCAGCTCCGGCTTTTGCAAATTGTTCAATATACAGGTTTGGATTTTCAATCATTAAATGGACATCCAGCGGCAACTTCGTTACTGGTCGAAGTGCCTCAACAACAATCGCTCCCATTGTAATGTTCGGAACGAAATGTCCGTCCATGACATCGATATGGATTAGTGCCGCGCCAGCTGCTTCCACTTCTTTTACTTCTTCGGCAAGCTTTGAAAAGTCTGCTGCTAAAATTGAAGGTGCAATTTTAATCATGTTTTTCATACCTCGGCTTTCGGTCAAGTATTTCTTGCATGAACTGCAAGTAGTGATCATAGCGATGACGTGGAATTTCTCCAGTCTCCACCAACTCTTTTACTGCACACTTTGGTTCTTTCAAGTGCAAGCAACCTCTGAATCTACAGTTTGGCGCAACTTCATCCATGTCTACAAAGTAACGAGACAATTCTTCTTTTTCGATATGATCGAATTCGAGAGAGCTGAAGCCTGGGGTATCCGCGACAAGACCACCTGATATCTCAAGCAACTCAACATGTCGCGTTGTATGTTTTCCGCGTCCGAGCGCTTCCGATATTACCCCTGTTTTCAATTCAAGCACAGGCAATACCGTGTTCAACAATGTTGATTTACCAACACCTGATTGCCCGGCAAGAACTGTAGTCTTGCCTTCAAAATAAGGTTTCAATAAGTCAGTCAGTTGAGGATCGTCAATAAAAGTCTCTATAACATCATAACCGATTTTCTTATAATACGCCGCTGATTCAGCTACCATTTTCAGTTCATCAGCATTCGCAAGATCCTTTTTCGTTAGGCAGATAATTGGTTTTACGTCGAACGATTCGACGACAACCAAAAACCTGTCTAATAGATAAAGGCTGAATGCCGGTTCCACTATGGAGAATACGAGCAACGCCTGGTGAACATTCGAGATTGGCGGACGGACGAGTTCATTGAACCGCTCATGGACTTCAGTGACTGTTGCATCATTATCTTCAACACGTACATAGGTCACGAAATCTCCAACCAGCGGATGAATACCACGGTTTCTAAATACTCCACGTCCTCGACATTGAATGATTTCTCCGTCATTTTCTACATAATAATACCCGCTGATTGCTTTTCTGATTTGTCCTTCTGGCATTCTTTCACCCCTTCTAATTAGAGTCACTCTAATTGACCAATTCTGCAATGATAGGTTTTGAATCGCGCGTAACCTTATATGACCCAGTCTGTCCTTCTTCCAAGTTAAATGAAATTGATCTTTCCGTCGTTTCTGTGATTGAAAACTCATCAAAAACATCCGTTATCTTATTATTTTTGTCTTGAATGTAAATTTTAATAAGTTGTGGGACTGGAGCAGGCTGTTCCACTACTCCCGAGTTGTCTCCATCATCCTCTCCATCACCTTCGTCACCATCTTCATCGCTAGGACTAGGGCTAGGCTCAATCACTTCAGGTACATACTCAATTGTCACCTTTTTAACAACGAACTTATCGGGTTTTTTCTCTGGACCTTTTGATACGACGACTTCAACTTTCCCACCTTTTACAATTTCCGTTTTCCCATTTGGTGTTTGCGAAATGACACTACCTTTAGGCACTGTTGAAGAATAATCTTCTCTCACGGTATTTATAGTTAAACCTGATGACTCTTCATAATCTTCCAGCCGGTCCTTGTCATATCCTCTTAGATCTTCAAGAATTTGCTTTTCTTGGCCTTTACTAACAGTAAACAGTAAATCGGTTTCACTGAGAATTACTTCCCCTGCATCTGGTTCTTGTCCAATGATTGTACCCTCTGGTTTATCAGAAAATTCTTCTATCGAATCAATCGACTTAAAAAGTGTATCGTCTAAAGAAGCCATAACTTTATCGGCATCATCGCCAATATAATCTTCTAAAGTGCTTTTTTCTTTACCGGTACTAATATACAAGGTGATCTCGGAGTCAACACCCCGTTTCTTATCTGCCTCGGGTATCGTTTTAATGGCTTCCCCTTCATCAACATCATCGGATTGCTGTCCCTCAGTTACAACCGTATTAAAGCCTGCGTCAGAGAGCACATCCCTAGCCTGCGCTTCTTCCATTCCTGCCACAGTCGGAATAACAGCCTTTTTAGGGCCAAATATACCTGGAATAAGGGACAACACAAATATCAGGATAGCAATGCCAGCAATTCCACCAACAATGAATGGCCATTTCTTGCGTTTTTTCGGTGGTGTTGGCGGCGGGGATTGTTCAATTGTTACTGGTTCGATCTTCTTAGTCGCTTCAACGCTATCAAATTTTGTAGTTTCACTAACGATTGGTATCGCGCGCGTGCGGTCATCATCGAACACAATTGCGAATTTCTTCTCATTTGCCCGTTCGGGTGACAGTACAGTTAGCAAATCATCATACATTTCATCTGCTGAATCATATCGATATGTAGCATCTTTCATAGTCGCCTTCAAAATAACATTTTCTAAACTTTGTGGAATTGAAGGGAATACCATTCTTACTGAAGGCGTCTCTTCTTGTAAATGCTTCAATGCAATCGCAACTGCAGTATCCGCTGTAAATGGCAATTCACCTGACAGTAATTCGTAAAGTACGATGCCTAATGAATAGATATCAGACTTTTTTGTCGCCATTCCGCCACGTGCTTGTTCGGGTGACAAGTAGTGAACCGTCCCAATGACTGAATTCGTTTTTGTATGAGCTGTTGCACTAAGTGCCATTGCGATACCAAAATCAGTAATTTTCACATTCTCATCCGAATCCATTAAAATGTTCTGCGGTTTAACATCACGATGGACGATTCCATTATGATGAGCATTCGCAATTGCAGATACAATCTGTTGCATAATCGGCAAAGCTTGCTTAGGCGTCAAGGCCCCATTATCTTGGATAAACTTCTTCAAGGTTTGTCCTTCGATATATTCCATCACCAGGTAATGCAGCTCACCCTCTTCGCCCACATCGAATATATCAACAATGTGCGGGTGCGTCAGACTCGTTGCGGAAAGTGCTTCTCGTTTAAACCTTCTTTTCAATGCCTCTTCATTCGCAAAATCATAATTAAGAACCTTAATGGCAACATCGCGGTCCAGGATGACGTCATGTGCTAGATATACTTTTGACATGCCGCCGTCACCAATATTCCTTACAATTTCATAACGTCCACCTATTCTTGATCCAATCATGGATTAGTCGCCTCCACTTCAGTCGAGTCGATTAGAATTACGGAGATATTGTCTTCCCCGCCCATCTTGTTCGCTAAATCCACAAGTTCTTCCGTCTTTTCATGCAACGTAGCGTTTGATAGAACTATTTCACTCATCGATTGTTGACTGACTTTATTGCTCAGACCGTCCGTACAAATAAGCATATACATGCCCTCTTCTAACTCAAGCGAATAAAGATCGGGTACAATCGTTTTTTCAGAACCAACTGCTTTCATAATCCAGTTTCGTTGTGGATGAACTGCTGCCTCTTCCAAGGTAATTTCCCCACTGTCAAGAAGTGCATTTACGTAGGAATGGTCTCGCGTTACTTGCCGCACACCTTTCCCATCGATTGCGTAGACACGGCTATCACCAGTATGCGAAATAAGACAAGAACGTCCACGAATGAGAGCTACTTCAAGCGTCGTTCCCATTCCCTTATACGCTTCATTTTCGTTTGCATGTTTGTAAAGTATGTCATTTGCGAGAATGACCGCTTCCTGCAGCCACTGCGCCAACTTATCTTCTGCTTCAAACGTCGAACTATCAAGTTTCATGAATTGCTCGCCAATTACTCTGACTGCTGTCGAACTCGCGTAATCCCCCCCAAGGTGACCACCCATACCGTCCGCTATCACGGCAAGCATTACGCCCCTTGGAAGTGTGTATACAGCCGCACTGTCTTCGTTAACCGTTCGTTTCTTGCCGATATCCGTCAAGACTTCAAATTGCAACGTCCATCCCACCTTTTGCCTCGAATTCTTAGCTCACTTACTTTTTTTTCGGAAAGCAGCAACAAAAAAGCCATCGCTGCCAAAGTGTTGCGGAAGTACTTGAAGCGTGTTATCTTCAATCGCCAATTTCTCGTTTCCAGTTAGTTGTGGCAAAGGGATTTTCTCCATATCCGTATGACGCTTAAGGAATCGTTCAACCATTCCCTGGTTTTCGGCATACTCCACTGTACACGTACTATAGACAATAACCCCGTCAGATTTAATCAATTCACGAGCAGTATCTAGAAGGTCTGATTGAATCGACGTCAACGCATCGAAATCAGCTTGTGTTTTATTGTACTTAATTTCAGGCTTTCTACGGATGACACCAAGTCCGCTACAAGGTGCGTCGACAAGAATACGATCGAATGAGGACAACTCGTATAGCTCAGTCAATTTCCTGCTGTCTCCACTCAATGCTTTGATTGACGTTAAGCCAAGGCGAGTCGCATTTGCTTCAATAAGTTTCAGTTTATGTTCATGTAAATCATGTGCAAAAACTTCACCTTTATCGTTCATTTTTTCAGCGATGTGGGTTGTTTTCCCACCAGGTGCCGCACACATATCGAGTACTTTCATACCTGGCGATAAATCAAGTGCAAGAACAGGTAGCATTGAACTTTCGTCTTGAATAGTGATAAGTCCTTTTTTATAGGCTTGCGTATTTGCAGGATTGCCACTATCTGAAATGATGCACTCCGGTACAACTTCGCCTTTTCTTACTTCAACACCTTCTGATTCGAGTAAAGCAATGACTTCGTCTGGCGTTGTTTTTGCTGTATTGACGCGAATTGTCATCGCTGCTGGATGATTATTTTCATGTGCCATAATGGCCGCGTCTTCTTCACCAAATTGTTCATTCCAACGCTTAATCAACCATTCCGGATGACTCGTTTCGATAGAAGTTTTCAACGTACCATCTTGCATTTCATCAAGTGAGCGGACACCTTTACGCAACACGGAGCGAAGAATACCATTTACAGTTGGTGCTATCCGTTTATGACCGCGTCTTTTCGCAATTTCAACTGCTTCGTGAACAACAGCATGCGGTGGAATTTTTGTTAAATAAACGATTTGATATAACGATAACCGAAGAAGCTCTCGAACCCAGCCATCCAATTTACCACGGACAAACGGCTCAAGATAATAATCGAGTGTCATGCGGTGTTGAAGTGTGCCATACGTCAATTCCGTTAACAAGCCACGATCTTTCGTTTCAATACCATACTTTTCAATTGTTCTATGCAGCAATAGATTGCTATAAGCTTGATGATCATTTATTTCCATCAATATTGAAAGAGCAGCGTCTCGGACGTTGCCATTCCATATTTTCTTTTTCGGTCTAGTATTTATATTCATTCAAAACGGTCCCCCTTACTCCATTTAGAGCCGGTTCCGCGAATAAATTCACCCGCCGGCATCCGTTTTTTCCCGGCTGGTTGAAGATCCGTAAGTGCAACAGCGATGTCATCGCCCGCTTTTACAATAATACGATCACTATCGATTGCAATAATCGTTCCTGGTAACGCACTGTCAGTTGTATGGATTTTCTCACTCCACCAAATCTTGACGTTTTCACCTTGGAATGCGGTGTATGCAACTGGCCAAGGATGAAGTCCACGGATTTTATCGTAGATTGCCTTTCCACCTTTAGACCAGTCAATCCGTTCTTGTTCACGGGAGATGTTACGCGCGAACGTCACGAGTGATTCGTCTTGAACTGTTTGTTTATTTGTTTCGTTTAAAATAGAAGGCAATGTCTCTTTCAGTAGTGCCGTCCCTGCCACAGATAATGCAGTGAACATACTTCCTGTGTGATCCGTATCAGAAATAGGCACAATCACTTGTGAAATAATATCGCCTGCATCAAGTTTTTCGACCATATACATGATTGTGACGCCCGTTTCTGTTTCGCCATCCATGATTGCCTGGTGAATCGGCGCACCACCGCGATATTTAGGTAGTAAGGATGCGTGTACATTAATGCAACCGAGCCGAGGGACTTCTAGCAGTTCCTTCGGTAAAATCTGGCCAAATGCTGCAGTCACGATTAAATCTGGTTTAAGCGCAATAATTTCCTCAAGTTCAGCAGAACCTCTCAGTTTTTCAGGTTGAATAATCGGCAGTCCAAGCCGTAGTGCTTCAACTTTTACTGGAGGTGGTGTTAAGACCCTCTTTCGCCCGACTGGTCTGTCCGGCTGAGTGACAACTGCCACGATAGTATGCCCTTCATCAAAGAGCATTGTTAGGACAGATACCGAAAACTCTGGTGTTCCCATAAAGACAATCTTCGTCATTTCAGCTCACCTCCACCGCTTTCCCCTACTATCTCTGCTTCTTCTGTTTCTTCTAATTCAGACGGATCAACAACACGAATGATTTTCGAATCAAATAATACGCCATTTAAATGATCGATTTCATGAAGAATCGCACGTGCTTCATAATCTTCTGCTTCTAATTCATAAAGTGCGCCATTGCGTTCTTGTGCTTCAATGCGTACGAAAAATGGTCTTTCTACTTCGCCGAATAAATCCGGAAAACTTAGACAACCTTCTACTTCTATTTCGGATCCTCCGGTTGCTGTTACAACAGGATTGACCATCTCAATAACGTCTTGCCCTTCGCCCATATCGACAATCGCGACACGCACTGCTTCGCCAATTTGTGGTGCAGCGATTCCTATGCCATCCGCCGCCACCATTGTGTCGTACATATCATCTAGCAGTTTTGAAAGCTTCTTATCAAATTTCACTACTTCTTTACATTGTTGTTGAAGAACCGGAGCCGGATGCTTCACAATTTCACGTATTGCCAAATCTATTCCTCTTTTCTGTCTTGTTATCTAAGATGTAATTTAACCTTGTACTGCGGATTGGGGGCTGACATGGATATTTCACGTCTAGACTCCAGCGCGGGCCTACAGGATGTAGGTCATGCAGTCTTTGCCGCAGGACGCGGCGACCTTAGACTGCCTTCCCCTTATCCAAGGCGCATCCACTTTTATTTTTAATAAATGGACGCCGGTTCTACATCAACGGTCATTATCAGTCCTGATTTAATCCAGTCCGTCCGGTAATACTTAATGAGCTGCTGCAGCGTTTCTGTCAACTTCGGCTCTTTTTTGTATTTTATCAAACATTGGTAGCGATATCTATTGTTCACTCGACTGATAGCGGAAGCAGTTGGTCCGATGACGACTGTTCCTGCAGATAAGTTCTGTTTTAAGTAGCGTGCTCCCTTTTCTGCAAAGTCAGCTACTTTCAATAAATCCTCGTGCGTAAACTGAACAAGCGTGACGAAATAGAAGGGTGGATAGCCATATTGTCTTCTGGCCGCCATTTCCATCGTATAAAAAGGCTCATAATGCTGTGCTTTCGCTAATTCGATTGCGTAATGTTCAGGGGAATAAGTCTGGATGAAAACCTCTCCAGGCAATTCGTGACGTCCAGCTCGTCCACTTACTTGCGTCATCAGTTGAAAGGTTTTTTCAGCGGCACGGAAATCAGCTAAATGGAGTGTTGTATCTGCGGCAAGCACACCGACAAGTGTAATATTCGGGAAATCTAGCCCTTTCGCAATCATTTGGGTTCCGAGCAAGATATCCGCCTGTCCTTCACTGAACTGTCTAAGAAGCCGCTCGTGTGAACCTTTTTGCCTCGTTGTATCGACATCCATTCGAAGGACACGTGCTGTAGGAAACAGTTTCGCAATTTCTTCTTGCGCTTTTTGGGTCCCTGTTCCGAAAAACCGGATATGTTCACTTTTACATTCCGGACATACGAGCGGCACTCGTTCTTCATGACCGCAATAATGGCATTTTAACTGTTCGTGTGCACGATGATAGGTCAACGAAATATCACAATTTGGGCATTCAACGACTGTACCGCAATCCCGGCAGAGTACAAAAGATGAAAAGCCACGCTTATTCAGAAACAGTACGATTTGCTCTCTTTTTTCCAATCGAATACGGACCGCTTCCGCAAGCGGCAATGAAAACATCGAACGATTTCCGGTTTTCAATTCCTCTCGCATATCAACGACTGTTACTGTTGGCAGGGCCTGATCTTTTGGTCGTTTCGTTAGTGTAAGCATGGTATATACACCTTTTGATGCACGTGCATATGATTCCAGTGACGGCGTTGCACTTCCTAAAATAACAGGACAATTGTAATACTCCGCGCGTTTAATCGCAACGTCCCTTGCATGATAGCGCGGTGTATCATCTTGCTTGTACGTCGATTCATGCTCTTCATCGAGAATGATAATACCAATATTTTCAAACGGGGCAAATATCGCCGACCTTGCACCAATGACGACTTTTACTTCCCCCCGTTTTATCTTCCGCCATTCATCGTATTTCTCACCGGCAGACAAGGCGCTGTGCATAACTGCAACGAGCGAACCAAAACGCTCTTTGAAGCGCGACGTCATTTGCGGGGTTAATGATATCTCTGGGACAAGGACGATTGCTTCTTTGCCTTTATCTAAAACGCGTTTAATGGCACGTAAATACACTTCTGTTTTTCCACTTCCTGTAACGCCATGAAGTAGGAATGTTTCTGCTTTTCGATTGTCTTCGGATGTTGCTATATGATCAAGTGCAATTTGCTGTTCGTCTGTCAAGATTTCGGGTATCGCTGTATCTTTCAATTGAGGCGCATCAGGTTCACGGTACACTTCAGCAAGTTCTTCGAAGGCTGCGCCTCTTTCAATGACAGTTTTCAGCACAGCCGGTTGAATTCCCGACTGTTCCATCAGTTGTTTTGCACTGATCGTTTTCCCTGCATGCTCCAACATCCAGCGAAGTAATTCAGCTTGTTTTTTCGCATTGGAATGACTAGAGTCAAGCAATGATTGCAGTGTTACCTCATCTGCCATTCGAATCATCCGCACTTTTTTCACAGCAGTTTGCTGCCCTACGGCCGTATCGACCGTGACAATCCCTTCTGAAACATACCTTTTTAACATTTTCATCAATTCTGCTGAATCTACTTCTTTCAACTGAATCCGTTTCCTGCCCGCAAGAAAAGCTTTAAAATCAGCGTCTTCAATTCGTTCCGGTTCTTCGACAATGATGAACTTTTCATATTTTGCACGCATCGCAGCAGGTAACATCACTTGGAGGGCATCAATTTCATATGACAACGTCTCAACCGCGAGCCAGCGCGATAATTCGAGCAGTTCACTAGAAATGACCGGATCCAAATCAATAAGTTCATCAATCGGTTTAATTTTGCCGAGTGCAAGCTCACTTTCGTCCTTCAACATTGTTACGTAACCAAGCACTTTCCTGGGTCCAAACGGAACTTTCACTCTGGTTCCAGGCTCAATCACAGATTCCAATGCTTCTGGAACGAGGTAATCAAACGGCCTGTCGATTGGATAAGCCGCTACATCTACAATGACTTCAGCGATCATTTAGTTGATCACTTTCTTCTTTAATAATTGTTTCCAGCAATAGAATGGCGAGTTCTTTTTTCGGCATTGCTCGGAATGGCTTATGTGTTCCGTTTTTCGAAAGAAGTGTGACAACGTTTGTATCCTTCCCGAATCCAGCATCCGGATCAGTCACGTCGTTGACGATAATATAATCAAGGTTTTTACTTTCTAGTTTGCCTATGCCATAACCCACTGCATTTTCAGTTTCAGCAGCAAAGCCAACAAGGATTTGTTTCGTTTTCATAGAACCGATTGTTTTCAAGATATCAGTTGTTCGTTCAAGTTCAATAACAGAGTCCCCTACTTGTTTCTTCATCTTTTGGGGCTGAATCTCTCTCGGGCGATAATCCGCTACAGCAGCGGCTTTGATAACGATTGCCGCATCATCGAATTGTGTTCGGACGGCTTCAAACATCTCTGCCGCACTTTCAATATCAATGACAGTTACTCCCGCTGGCTTGTCCAATCCAACAGGTCCCGAAATAAGGACAGTGTCTGCGCCGAGTTTGGCTGCTGCTTCTGCCATCGCATAGCCCATCTTGCCACTTGAAAAATTCGAGACATATCGTACCGGATCAATCCGTTCACGTGTCGGACCTGCCGTGATCACAACTTTCTTTCCTGAAAGCGGAAGATATTTGGACGTTGTAAACCGTTCTGTTATCAGTTCTACAATCTTTTCGGGTTCTTCCAATCGACCTTTTCCTACATAACCGCATGCCAAAAAGCCTTCAGAGGGCTCGATGAATTTATAGCCATCTTCGTGCAGCGTAGTAATATTTCGTATAACTGCTTTATTCTCATACATATGGACATTCATTGCAGGTGCAATCCAGACCTCAGCCTGAGTAGCTAAGAGTGTAGTCGTTACCATATCGTCAGCAATCCCATTCGCGAGTTTACCAATTACATTTGCTGTGGCTGGAGCAACTACGACAAGATCAGCCCAATCTGCCAAATCAATATGTGCAATCACGCGGGAATTTTTTTCATCGAACGTATCGAAAAAAACATCGTTTCGTGACATCGCTTGAAATGTAAGTGGTGTGACAAATTCCTTTGCCGATTCAGTCATAATGACCTTTACGTCCGCTCCTGCCTGAGACAACTTACTTACAAGTGCAACAGCTTTATAGACCGCGATTCCGCCAGTTACACAAAGGAGGATTTTTTTATTCAACAACATGATCTCATCCCTTCTAAAATGACAAACTCCCAAAGAAAAACTCGTTTCTAAGGGAGTATCACGTTTATTTATTATGATATGAAAAGCGTAAGGAGCCGTGAACAAATGAACGCAGCCTAAGTTCGCCACGTCCTGTGGCAACAGCTGCATGACCTACATCCTGTAGGCCCGCGACAGGCATAAGACGGACCGGCGAAGCGGCGTAATTTGCCGCGTAGCTGGGCTGACTTATGTCCCGAGCGTCTGGCGACTGAAGCCTAGACACCATTTCGAATCGAAAATCCCACTGTCTATTAAGTACAAAGATAGCTGGACTTATTAAACTTCGTCTTCGTAGACGATTGAATCGTCCGATTTCTTTTTAGAAAGTACACCGGCTGCCACTTCTTCAAGTGCTTTACCGACATTCTTGTTAGAGACATAAGAAGTAAGAAGCTTATTGCCCTCTTCTTGCATTTGACGCGCACGTTTTGAAGCGAGTGTTACAAGTGTGTATTTCGAGTCGATTTTTTCTTTTAGAGAATCGATTGATGGAGTTAACATTGATTATTCCCCTTTCAGCATACCTAGATAGATTTTTTCTACACGTTCTCTGCGGCAATGTTCGGCAGTGACAATGGCATTGATGCGATCGCAAGCATTTGTCACTTCGTCGTTTTCTACGACGTAATCGTACAAGTTCATCATTTCAAGTTCTTCACGCGCTTTCAAAATACGTGTTGCAATGACATCCGCTTCTTCAGTACCTCTTCCTACAAGTCTGTCTTCGAGTTCAGATAAACTTGGCGGTGCAAGGAAAATGAATAATCCGTCTGGAACTTTGGCACGCACTTGTGCCGCTCCGACAACCTCGATTTCGAGGAATACGTCTCTCCCAGCGTCAAGCGTTGCATTAACATAATCAAGCGGAGTACCGTAATAATTGCCTACGTATTCAGCATATTCAAGAAGTCTATCTTCTTCAACCAACTGTTCGAATTCAGCCCGCGATTTGAAAAAATAATCGGAGCCATCCACTTCACCTTCTCGTGGACTTCTCGTCGTCATTGAAATCGAGTATTCATAATTCGTATCAGGTTGTGTAAAAAGCTCTTTTCGAACCGTCCCTTTGCCCACACCCGAAGGTCCAGATAGAACAATTAGAAGCCCACGTTGTTTGTACATGCAATCCCTCTTCTTATCTAATCTAATTTTACAGTGGAGCTTCAGCACAATCATGCCGGCTCCGATCGTTATTGATCGAAACAATCTGTTCATATTATACCATATATGCTTGTTGTAGTGCTAAAATAGGGAAAAACGATTTGAAAGAGGAATCCTAATGGCATTTGATGGTTTATTCACAACGGCTATGGTGCAGGAGCTACAAGTCTTGAAAAATGGACGTATCTCCAAAATCCATCAGCCGAACGCACAAGAAGTCGTATTTCTAATCCGTGCAGACGGTAAAAATCAAAAACTTCTTATTTCAATTCACTCAGCGTATTCACGTATTCAGTTGACAGAAGAAGCGATTACAAACCCTTCTGAACCGCCTATGTTTTGCATGGTTCTTCGTAAACACTTAGAAGGTGGGTCGATTACTTCCATCGGCCAATTCGGGACGGATAGGATTATCACGATTGACGTGAAGGCGAAAAATGAAATTGGTGATGATATTAACAGACGATTGTATGTCGAAATCATGGGCAGGCACAGTAACTTGCTGCTTGTAGATCCCGACCGCGACATTATCGTAGATAGTATGAAACACTTGCCGCCATCGGTAAATAGTTACCGCACAATATTACCGGGTCAACCTTTCATACCAGCTCCTCCGCAGGATAAAACAAATCCATTTGCGGTAACTGAAGAACAATTTAACGGGTTGCTACCAGAGTTAGAAAGTGCCCGTGAAGTCGTCCAACGATTTTCAGGCTTTTCACCAGTTAATGCGGAGGAATTATTATACCGCTTAAAAAATGCTCCAGAAGCGAATAAATTCATCGTTTTCACATCGCTCCTTGGGTCATTCAAAGGAATAGCTAGCACACCAAACATTTCGGAAATTGGTACAAAAACCGTATTTTCAGCGACAGCGCTAACACATTCCGATAAGACGATTGCGGAATACGAGACGCTTGGTGATTTGCTGGATAAAGTGTATTTCGCTCGTGCTGAAAGAGAACGTGTGAAGTCACAAGCCGCGGACTTAGAGCGTTGGCTCGACAATGAAGTTGCTAAACTGAATTTGAAGGTGAAGAAACTCGTAAAAGAAAGAGAAGCCGCTGGAAAGCTAGATACATTCCAACTTTATGGAGAATTGCTTACTGCCAATAGTTATGCCATTGAAAAAGGTGCAACAGAAGCAACTGTCGCCAACTATTACGAGGAAGGGACAACTGTAACCATACCGCTTGATCCTAGAAAATCACCGATTGATAATGCGCAGCGGTTTTATTCAAGGTATTCCAAAGCGAAAACAGCACTTATTATGATTGCTGAACAGCTTGAAAAAACGGCAGAAGATATCGCCTACTTTGAAATGATTAAACAGCAAGTGTTACAAGCATCCCCTATAGACATCGCAGAAATACGTGAAGAGTTGGCGGAACTTGGTTTTCTGAAGGCCCGCAAGTCGAAAAAGAAACTGAAACCGAAAAAACCAGTACCTGAAACATATGTATCATCTACTGGTGTGAAAATTTCAGTGGGCAAGAACAATAAGCAAAATGACTATTTAACATTTAAAATTGCATCCCGGGAACAAACTTGGCTCCATACGAAGGATATCCCTGGATCACACGTTGTCATACACGAGGCGGATCCAGACGAAGAAACAATTCGTGAAGCGGCTATCCTTTCTGCTTATTTCAGCAAAGCACGCGGCTCATCAGCAGTACCTGTTGACTACACCGAAGTCAGGCATGTGAAAAAGCCGAACGGATCTAAGCCCGGTTTTGTTATTTATTTTGAACAAAGGACTATATTAGTTACACCAGATGAGGATATTGTTATGAAACTACGAAAATAACTTCTAACGGCGTCTTTTGCTTAAAATCCAGCTGACGTCTGTTGATTAACCATTTATTCACATAGAATACAGGTGAGTAGGGCTTGGGAAAACCCTTTTTCACTGGATCATTTTCGGTTCGATTTCGGCGAACTAATAACGACACTTTTTTCGATAAGCCTGTCGCGTCCCTACATTGTTCAAGTGAAAAATGCGGTTAAGTTTGAAAGAAATGAATAGATGACTTTCTATAGAGATTGTAAGTGCCCGAAGATGCAATTTCGGGCACTCTCGCACATTGTACAATGCGCTCCTTGCTTACCTTTAGCAAAGAGTATGCATGTAATCATGTGATACCTTATAGAAAGTGGCACTTCCTTACTAGTAAAAAGAGAAACCCTAAAGAAAGTTTCAGCCGCCAAAATTGTATCTTTGGCGGCTTTTATCCAGGTAGATGACCCTCTACTATAAAATGCTATTCCACATGGATATCATAATTGTGGAATAGCATTTTTTTGTTTTAAGAAAGTTATCTCTACTTTTTATTGTACTCAAATTAAGGACATATACGTTTTTCAAACTGAAACAGCTTCTAGTCTCCAGTGCTTTTCTAGTATTCTTTTTTAAAATTGTACCTACATATACTAAACAGATACACCATACCAAATTATTTTAGCAACTATCTCTAAGCCACTCTCCGCATTGAACGGGACAATACAATCATGAAAGTTTTTATTTGTTGATTCTGGACTTAATACAATCACTTTTTGCTGTTCAATTCTTCTATAGCGCCTGACGGCATATTCATTCCCAAAACAGTAAACGGCTATATCACCATTTTCCAATTTATCTCGTCCAATTTGTAAAGCAACGATGGGAGACCCATCAGGAAATAACAAATTCATACTTTCTCCATTTACTTTAAATGCTATTAGATCTTCTTCTTTCGAGTGCTTCCCTAAGAAACTGACAGGTAGTTTAATAAATTCAATTTCATCACATTCGATACCATCAGTCAGCGAGAAAACACCTGCCGAAATGCTTGGTAAACATGGAATATTTACCGTCTCCGCTATAGGAAATGCGTTTTCTTTAAAGAAGTATTCCATTGGGACATCAAAGTAATGCGCCAATTGTTGTAAAGCCCCGGCCCTTGGAAATTTATTTCCCTTTTCCCATTCTGAGATCGTTGCTTGGCTCATCCCAATCGCTTCGGCAAGTTCCACCATCGTTATTTTATTTCTTTCCCTCAATCGCTTCAAACGTCTGGAAAATAAACCTTGTACCAGATTGGTCATGAATAGAACCTCCATTTACTTCTCATACTGATTGTACATCATTTCGGAAGTATTCTTATTTAATACAACAAAAAAGCATGTGGTAACTATCCCCATGCAACTTCTCTTGTTATATCACTTTTAGTAATATATAATTATGTGAATAAGGGGTGAATTATGTGACATCTGAAAATGGAGTGCCATTTTATCTCATCCAAACACTTCATTCTTTACGATTGAAATATGGGATGAATTCTACTGAACTCGCCGAAAAAATTGGAGTCAGCCTAACTACATACGAAGAGTGGGAAAAAGATTCTTCTGCCATCTCTTTTAATCATATGTTGAAGCTAGAAGAAGTATTTCAAATGCCCTCGAAGTATATTTATTTCGGAAAAGATATAACTTTAAGTAATCCTGAAAGAACGAATAGAAAGTAAAGTAAATTATATTACCAACTGTAACATATTCCATTGTCCTGTGTTCAAAGATAACTGTAAAAGAAGTTACTTTATAATTAGTTTTCTGTGAATACAAAATAGTTACACATTTCAGAGAGGTGTTGTTCTGATAAAATGACCAATTTAGATTCTACACTTGACATTGAGTTAGTCATTTCAAAAATTTCGTCAGACCAATCAAAGTCGTTTCAAACTGCTTTAAAGGATTTCCAGACGTTATTAAAAGAAGATAAATTAGAAGATTCTATTCTGAAAAATGTCTCCTCTATTTATTATGTATTAGAAAAATTACATAAAGAAAAGAAAATTCATAGACGAGAATTCAACCGACGTACTGAATCCTTAATTAATATTGTTCTACTTGCGAAAGATGTAAACGCAAATAATATACGTATAAGTAAGTCTTGAATTGCCAGGACTTGCTATCAATATAGAACAATGCTTTTAATTAATCTAGATGAAGTCTTAAGTAATAGATCTATGTAAAAGATGCTATTCCACGATGGTGACATTCATCGCGGAATAGCATCTTTTATAGTATAGACGACTATTGATTAACCATTTTCTTACACGAAGCACCTGTAAGAAAAACATACCCGTCTACATTTGAACTTGTACATTTTTAGATAACTTTGGTTAGTCGACACATATTTTTTCTGGGATAATTCCCCATAAGAACTCCCATCAATTTACTCTGGTACTTTTTTACTTTTATCGATTCGATTGTAATCAGACAGTTGAATCACTCGAACATCGCGGGTATTCAACTCGTGGTAAATCCCTCTGCTATCCCGGAACGAAATGTAGCGATCTCGCTCGCTTTGGATTAGCTCTTCTGCTCTTTCTTGGGACTCCATATAAATAAACCTTCTGATATAATGCCCTTCATCAAAAAAGTAAGTTATTTTGAATTCTTTCATGCCATAAACCTCCTGAAATGCGTAAGCGCTCTAGTCCTCTAAATGCCACATCAATCTACCGTTAAGATTCTCCTTTCATTCTAAAAACTCAGCCTATCCATTTCCTTTCGCACCTATTCTTCAACCGTAGAAAGGCAATCTTCAAAAAAGTGTACACAAAACTATGTTACACTTAATTTGGGTAATAAATGGCTGATGATAAACAATCCAGATCATTAGGGAAGGTCAGCACTTACGTTTATCTGCGGTCTATACATATTTCTATTTTTCGGGGAGGGTTATCACTTACTATAAATAGACCTATTACAAAGCAGTATAAACTGCCTGATATGAGAGGAGTTATAGATTTATCGGACATGAAATGCGGGCTTATATGACAGTAATTAAATTAAATGAAGCAAACATCATCTGACTCTAGTAAAATTCCCCACATACTAGCGAATTCTTTATCCTATGCTTTTGTAAAGAATTGCTTTCTCTGTCATTCTTCTTTAATGAGGGTGTAACGCCCCCCACTTCTGGCTATTCATACATACACCCATTGCGCTTATTTATGCCCAATTCATTTTTAATCCGGATAACCGGAAAAATTGAGGAGGAACTATGAACATGACACTTTTAAAAAAGATGACCGGATTTGGAACAGCTGCACTTTTGGCGTTCGGACTTGCAGCATGCAACAGTGATGATGCAAAAAACGACGATGAGCAAACATCAGGAACAAAAACAACGGCCGGTGACTCTGTTGACCACACAATTACAGGGATTGATCCCGGTTCAGGACATATGGAATTAACGGCGAGAGCACTTAAAGAATATGATCTGACAGATTGGAATCTCACTTCGGGCTCTGGTGCCGCGATGACAGCTGCTTTGAAAAGAGCTTATGATAAAGAAGAACCAATTATCATAACAGCTTGGAGTCCGCACTGGATGTTTCTAAAATTCGACTTAAAATATTTAGAGGATCCTAAACTAGTATATGGTGATTCTGAAGAAATTCATTCAATTACTCGATTGGGAATGAAAGATGACTTCCCTGAAGCTTACACGATTTTCCAACGCTTCAATTGGGACATAGAGGATATGAGCGAAATTATGGTCGCGATTGAAGACGGGGTAAAGCCTGAAGAAGCAGCCCAAACATGGATTGACGACAATCAAGACAAAGTAGCAGAGTGGACAGATGGCGTGGCTAACGTGGATGGAGATACCCTTAAGCTCGTCTATGCGCCCTGGGATAGTGAAATCGCAAGTCATAATATGATGAAACTTGTTCTTGAAGATAAGGGTTATAAAGTCGAATTATCGATGGTAGAACCAGGTCCAATGTTCTCAGCTATCGCTGATGGAAGTGCAGATGCAACATTCGCTGCTTGGTTACCTATCACCCATAAAACCTATCTAGATAAATTTGATGGTAAATTCGAAGATGTTGGTATTAATATGGTGAACGTCAAACAGGGACTAGCTGTACCAACCTATATGGAAGATATCAATTCCATTGATGATTTAAAGAAATAATTCCAGAAAAACAGCCCATTGCTTTTAGCGATGGGCTGTTTTCATAAAATGTTTTGACAACTGATTTTTGCTGTGGTTTGATTGTAGAATAGATGGGCAATTAAACTTGTTTTCACTCCTTGTAGAAAGTAGGTATATACCTAAAATGACAATGATTAGTGCTGAATTAAAAAACTTATCAATTGGTTTACCGAAAAAAATGAAATATGGTACTGATAAAGAAATGGATACTGGCATCTGCAAAGAAACGATTGAGGAGGTCTTTTTAACAAAAGATGGATTTCGAGGAGATGGTGTAGCAGACCTTCGACATCATGGGGGGCTTGATCGCGCAGTTTGTTTCTATCCGCATGAGCATTATTCGCTCTGGGAACAGGAGTTTAACAAGCCCCTACCACGTTCAGCTTTCGGAGAGAATATAACAGTCACTAATATGTTGGAACAAAACGTTCATATTGGTGACATTTTCCGTCTAGGAGATGCTGTTATTCAAATAACGCAAGGCAGAATTCCATGTAGCACGATTACAAAGAGAACCGATATGCCTCCCCTTCTCAAAAGAATGGTGGAAACCGGTTTCACGGGTTATTTATGTCGTGTTTTAGAAGAAGGCTCTGTACGAAAAGATTCGACAATTACATTAGTAGAATCTCATCCAAAACAAGTATCCATTCTTTTTGCTAACCAGATTTATTTTCATCATCCAAAGGATATTGAAGGCATCAAAAAAGTGTTGGACGTTCAAGAATTGGCTCACGATTGGCGTGAACGGTTGACCAAGAGATTAGAGACATTAACTAATCGAGTCTAAAAATTTTCGCATGTTCTTATTTAGGTTACTAGAAAAAAAGCTATTCCATGGATTTCACCGTGGAATAGCTTTTTGTTTATTTCAACAAACCAGCCTTCAATTTCCCGTGCCACTCAAGTAAACTAGCCATCGACTCTTCATTGATGGCCCCTTTTTCTTGTGCGACTTCAGCAAGTGCACCGAAATCAGTCAGGCTTTTGTAAGTCAGTCCTGCAGATGCGAATGTTTCATCTGCACTTTGAAGTTCATATGTAAAAATAGAAACAATACCAGTCACGTCAATTCCTTCAGAACGCAGTGCTTCTGCCGCATTTAAGCTACTACCACCCGTTGAGATTAAATCTTCGATAATAACCGCTTTATCAGTATCAAGTATTTTCCCCTCGATTTGACGGCTTCGGCCATGTTCTTTCGCTTTCGAACGGATATACACCATCGGTAATCCAAGTATGTCCGCAACCCAAGCCGCGTGAGGGATTCCAGCTGTAGCCGTACCAGCTATGACAGTTGTTTCAGGATAATTTTCACGAATCAATCCTGCTAGGCCTTCCGCAATCTTTTTCCGTCCAACCGGATCTGACATCGTCAATCGGTTATCGCAGTAGATAGGGGACTCAATGCCTGATGCCCATGTAAACGGTTCTTCAGGACTTAATTCAACTGCACCAACATGTAACAGGATTTCAGCAACTTCTTTTTTCACCATTGTTATTCCGTCCCCTTCCAAAGTGCAAGTATGTGTTCGTATGCTGCTCGCGGATCCGTTGCCCCTGTAATTGCTCGTCCGACTACGATATGTGTCGATCCTGCAAGACGCGCTTCTTCAGGTGTTGCAATCCGTTTCTGATCATGTGCTCCGCCATCTGCAAGGCGTATACCAGGTGTCACTTTGAAAAAGGGTTTTCCGCAAACATCTGCAATCGTAGTCGCTTCATGGACAGAACAAACAACACCATCAAGACCTGCTTCTTTCGTCAGCTTAGCATAATGAAGGACAGATTCTTGTAGCCCAACACCGATCAACTGCTCTTCACGAACTTGACGCTCGTCTGTAGACGTCAGTTGCGTAACGCCGATGAGTGACGGCCGTGATGATCCGGATGATGTCCCTTTATCCAATCCTTCAAGAGCCGCCTCCATCATTGTCTTACCGCCAGCTGCATGAACATTTACAAGGTCAACACCGAATCCCGCAAGCACTTCCATCGCTAATTTCACTGTGTTTGGAATATCATGCAATTTCAAATCTAGGAATACATCATAACCTTGTTCTTTTAACCGAGCCACAATCGCAGGCCCTGCTTTATAATAAAGTTGCATGCCCACTTTGACATTGACGTCTCCATCAAAAGCACGCAGGAAGTCGAATGTCTTTTCAGCTGAATCAAAATCGAGTGCTATAATCGGGGATGTTTTCATAGACGGTGACTCCTCCCTATCAGTTCAGAAATATGATGAATGCCAAGCTCGTCCAACTTAGCTGGCAATTGTTCAATGATTTGCGGACAAATAAATGGATTGACGAAGTTCGCTGTTCCTACCGCGACAGCGCTTGCACCTGCAGACATAAAGTCGATAATGTCAGCCGTTTCTGTCACCCCACCCATTCCAATAATCGGAATATTGACCGCTTTACTTACTTCATAGACCATCCGAATCGCAACTGGTTTAACAGCCGGACCAGACAAACCGCCTGTGCCGTTCGCAATAACGGGTCGCCCTGTTTTCTGATCAAGACGCATACCAATCAGTGTGTTAATCATCGTAATGCCATCTGCTCCGCCTGCTTCAACCGCCTGCGCAATTTCCACGATGTCAGTGACATTTGGAGATAGTTTGACATACACCGGAACTGAAGACACTTCTTTTACCGCTCTCGTCAGCTCTTTGGCGATTTCAGGATCTGTTCCAAAAGTAATGCCTCCCGCTTTGACGTTCGGACAAGAGATATTCAGCTCAAGCGCTTTAACATTTGGTGCTTGAGATACGGCTTTAGCCACTTCCACGTAGTCAGCTGTTTCAGTACCCGCAACGTTTGCAATAATTGGCACATCAAACTGTTCAAGCCAAGGCAACTCGCCTTCCAATACGCCTTTTAGACCCGGATTTTGCAGGCCAATTGCATTTAGCATACCGGATGCTGTTTCTGCAACACGCGGTGTCGGATTGCCGAGCCTCGTTTCAAGTGTTGTGGCTTTGATCATAATGGCGCCAAGCAGTGACAAATCATATAGTTGACCATATTCTTTACCGAATCCGAAACAACCGGACGCAGGCATAATTGGGTTTTTTAATGATAAACCTGGTAATTCAATCGATAGCCTATTCATATTGCCACCACCCCTGCCGGGAATACTGGACCATCTGAGCATACTTTAATATATGCTTTTTCCGATCCTTCCGTTGTTTGACAAACACATGCGAAACAAGCGCCAATACCGCAGCCCATCCGTTGTTCGAATGACAGAAAGCCTTTTTTCCCTGTATACATTTTTTCAATCGCTTCAAGCATCGGTATTGGACCGCAGCTGTAATACGTTGCAAAGTCATTGCCAAGTTCCGCCATGACAGTAGTCACGAAACCTGCCGTTCCCCGCGAGCCGTCAACAGTTACGATATGTGTCTCGCCGAGTTTACTAAATTCTTCTTCGTAAAACACGACATCCTTTGATTGGAATCCTAAGACATGCGTGCATTTCACGCCCTTCGCCGTCAATTTCTTCGACAGCTCATACAACGGTGGTACACCGATTCCTCCGCCAATTAAAATGGCCGTTTCTCCCTGCGACGTTTCTTCAACAGGAAAACCATTCCCTAGCGGACCAAGTACATCAACTTCATCGCCAGTACGTTTCTGTGAAAGGATGGTAGTTCCCCGACCTTCCGCACGATAAATAATGGTCATTTCGCCGATTTCTTGATCAATGGAAGCGATTGAAATTGGACGTCTTAATAGTGGTTCAAACGAGTCTGACACACGAATATGGACAAACTGACCTGGGGAAGTAATTTCCCCGACCAATTTACCGTTTAACTTCATTTCGAAAATATTATGAGCAATCTGCTGTTGTGAAGTAACCGTCATTCGATCTTGGATGATCATATAGTTTCCTCCACTTTCCCCATTTCCTCAGTTTGGAATGTCATTGATTCGATAACGCGTAGCATTGCATCTGCCGTATCAAGTGAAGTGAAGCAAGGAATGCCATTTTCAACTGATTCGCGGCGGATTCTAAAGCCGTCACGTTCAGGTTGTTTTCCTTTTGTCAGTGTATTGATAACAATTTGTGCTTCCCCTTTTTGAATAACATCCAGAAGCGTTGGCCCTTCAGAACCAATTTTACCGATTGTCTTCACGCGGATACCTGCGTCCTCTAGAACAGAAGCTGTGCCTCCAGTCGCTAAAATATGGTAACCAATAGCTGTAAAGCGTTTAGCGATGCTGACCATCTCTTCTTTATCTTTGTCAGAAACAGTCATTATCACGGAGCCGTATTCTTTTATTTCCATACCCGCTGCAACAAGGCCTTTATACAAGGCTTTTTCGAGCGTAGTATCTTTCCCCATTACTTCTCCTGTCGATTTCATTTCAGGTCCAAGCGTAATATCTACTCGACGCAATTTCGCAAATGAGAAGACTGGTACTTTAACGTAGACGCCTGATGGAGCCTGAGCAAGTCCATTTTTATACCCTTGTTCGATAATCGATTGACCTAGAATGGCTTTTGTCGCAATGTTTGCCATCGGAATGTTCGTGATTTTACTTAAGAATGGAACCGTACGACTTGATCGTGGATTTACTTCGATGACGTAGACTTGCCCTTCTGAGATGACGAACTGGATATTGAGAAGACCTACAATTCCAAGTCCTTTTGCAAGGCGTGTCGTATAATCAGCGATTGTCTCCATCTGAGAAGCCGATAAATTTTGTGGAGGGAACACGGCAATCGAGTCACCCGAGTGAACGCCTGCACGTTCAATATGTTCCATAATGCCTGGGATCAATACATTTTCTCCATCGCATATGCCATCGACTTCGATTTCAGTTCCTGTCAGGTAGCGATCGACAAGTATAGGATGATCTGGGCTTGCTTCAACTGCGTGCTCCATGTAATAAAGAAGTTCTTCTTCATGGTAGACAATTTCCATCGCACGTCCACCAAGTACATAAGAAGGTCTAACGAGTACAGGATAACCGATTTCATTGGCAATCGCGACAGCTTCTGGTACTGAAACAGCTGTTTTTCCTAAAGGCTGAGGAATTCCGATTTCACGCAATGCACTTTCAAACTTATTACGGTTTTCCGCACGGTCAATATCTTCTAGAGATGTTCCTAAAATTTTCACGCCGCGTGCTTCAAGGCCAGCCGCTAGGTTGATAGCTGTTTGTCCACCGAATTGAACGATAACGCCTTCAGGCTGTTCTAGGTCAACAATGTGCATCACATCTTCGATTGTCAGCGGTTCAAAGTATAATTTGTCCGAAATCGAGAAGTCTGTTGACACCGTTTCAGGGTTGTTGTTGATGATGATCGCTTCGTAACCAGCTTCTTGAATTGCCCATACAGAGTGAACTGTCGCATAGTCGAACTCGACACCTTGTCCGATACGAATCGGGCCAGAGCCTAGAACGATAACACTTTTCTTCTCTGTTTTAATGGATTCATTTTCATCTTCATACGTGCCGTAAAAGTACGGTGTATCCGATTCAAATTCGCCTGCACATGTATCCACCTTTTTATAGACTGGAATAAGGCCATGCTCTTTTCGCCAATCGTAAATCGCACGCTCATCTGTACTCCATAGTTCTGCAACTGTTACGTCAGAGAAGCCCATACGTTTTGCAGTGCGTAACGTTTCATAGTCAAACGGATTCGCTTTTAAGACTAGTTCAAACTGAACGATTTTCTGGAACTTGCGTAAGAAAAAGGCATCGATTTGACTCCATTCGTGAATCGTCTCAACTGTCGCTCCTCTACGGAATGCTTCGCCGATGAAGAACAAACGCTCATCGCCTGCACGACGGATACGTTTTTCAATCCATTCGTCTGTCATTGTCGAACCATTTTTCAACGATAAGCCAAATTGTCCTGTTTCAAGCGAGCGAACTGCTTTCAAAATGGACTCTTCAAATGTACGACCGATTGCCATTACTTCGCCTGTTGCTTTCATTTGTGTACCTAAGTTCCGTTTAGCAGATTCGAATTTATCAAATGGCCAGCGCGGGATTTTCGTCACGATGTAATCGAGTGTCGGTTCGAAACAAGCATATGTTGTACCTGTGACCGGGTTCATCATTTCATCGAGCGTGAGTCCGACCGCTATTTTTGCAGCGATTTTTGCAATTGGATATCCCGTCGCTTTCGACGCAAGTGCAGATGACCGGCTCACACGTGGATTCACTTCAATGATGTAATAGTTAAAGCTGTATGGATCGAGCGCAAGTTGGACATTACATCCGCCTTCGATTTTCAGTGCACGAACAATTTTCAATGACACATTGCGCAGCATCTGATTTTCTCGGTCTGTCATCGTTTGACATGGGGCCGCGACGATTGAATCACCCGTATGGATTCCAACAGCATCAACGTTTTCCATATTACAAACTATAATTGCGTTGTCCGCTGAATCTCGTATCACTTCATACTCAATTTCCTTGTAGCCAGCAATCGACTTTTCTAACAGACATTGCGTGACGGGGCTGTATTTCAAGCCACCTGTGACGATTTCATCAAGGTCTTTATCGTTATAGCAAATTCCTCCGCCAGTTCCACCCATTGTAAATGCAGGACGAACGATAACTGGGTAACCGATTCTTTTGACAAGTGTATAGGCCTCTTCAAGGTTGTGGATAATATCGCTATCTGGAACAGGTTCACCTAGTTCATTCATCAGTGTGCGGAATAGGTCACGGTCTTCCGCTTGGTGAATCGCATTGAGCTTTGTCCCAAGAATTTCAATGCCAAGTTCATCCAAAATACCTGATTCGTGCAGTTCTATCGCCATGTTCAGACCCGTTTGGCCACCCAATGTAGGCAGAAGTGCATCCGGGCGCTCTTTTCGGATAATGCGGCTAATAAACTCGAGTGTAAGTGGTTCAATGTATACTTTGTCTGCAATTTCCGTATCCGTCATAATGGTTGCTGGGTTGGAGTTAATCAGAATGACACGATAGCCTTCTTCTCTCAACGAAAGACATGCTTGTGTTCCGGCATAGTCGAACTCTGCCGCCTGGCCAATGACAATCGGGCCTGACCCGATAACTAATATAGTTTCAATATCTGTACGTTTAGGCATTGAAATTCCCCTCTCGGCTGCTTGTTTTCATTATATCCATGAATCGGTCAAACAGATGTTTCGAATCTTCTGGTCCTGGTGATGCTTCCGGATGAAACTGTACCGAAAATGCTTCGTATTTTGTGCTTTTCACACCTTCAACTGAGCCGTCATTAAGTGCTTTGTGTGTCACTTCAAGATCCGTATCTGCAAGTGATTCTTCATCTACTGCGTAGCCATGGCATTGTGAAGTTAATTCCGTCCTACCTGTAGTCAAATCTTTTACGGGATGATTGCCACCCATATGACTGTTTTTCAATTTCACTGTACGTGCTCCACAAGCAAGGGCAAACAGCTGATGGCCAAGACCTATACCAAACATTGGAGCTTTTCCTAGCAACTCTTTAATCACTTCAACTGTACCTTCAACATCCATCGGATTGCCCGGTCCATTTGACAACACAATGCCATCTGGTGATAAAGAAAGAATTTCTTTCGTTGTTGTATTATATGGAACGACGATAACGTCACAATCTCTCTCATTTAATTCACGTAAAATACCATGTTTCATACCATAGTCGATAAGGATGATTCGCTCTCCGCGACCTGGACTTGGATAAGGTTTTTGTGTCGAAACGCGTGCAACAAGATCTGTCGGTAAGACGTAAGAAGCGACATGCGCAACCGTTTCTTGCACGTTTACTTCTTCTCCTGCAGCAGTCAAAATCCCTTTTAGTGCCCCTTTGTCGCGTAGCAACCGTGTTAATTTACGTGTATCGATTCCTTGAATTCCAGGAATGCCCTTCATCGTCAACAGTTCGCAAAGCGTCATGCCGCTTCGGAAGTTCGATGGCTCGTCCGCTAGTTCACGAACGACTAAGCCGCTTGCTGCTGGTTCAATTGATTCGTAATCGTCTCGGTTAATGCCATAGTTACCGATAAGCGGGTAGGTCATCACAATGATTTGTCCAGCTCCCGAAGGATTGGAAATGGTTTCCTGATAGCCCGTCATCCCAGTTGTGAATACTGTTTCACCGATTGAAGCCTCGTCGGAACCAAAAGCGATTCCTTCAAAAATTGTGCCGTCTTCTAAAATAAGCATTCTTTTTTTCATCATTGTCCATCCTCCCAAACTACTTTTCCACCGAAAATCGTTTTAACTGGCCAGCCTGTGCATGTCAAACCGTCAAATGGTGTATTCTTACCTTTAGATACAAAAGTTGTGCGATCTATTTTTGCTTCTTTGTTCAAATCAAGTAATACTAAATCTGCAGTGGCTCCAACTTCAATTTTACCGTATGGTAAGCCGAATACATCCGCTGGTTTTTTCGTCATCCAATCGATGAGCTGCTGCAATGTCCATGTTCCTTTTTTAACAAAGTTCGTATAAAGGAGCGGGAATGCTGTTTCAAAACCAGTAATGCCGAATGGTGCTTTTGCAAAACCGACTGCTTTCTCTTCTGCAGTATGCGGTGCGTGATCTGTTGCTATGAAATCCAGTGTGCCGTCGAGCAATCCTTCGCGTAGTGCTGCGAGATCTTCTGTTCCGCGAAGTGGCGGATTCATTTTCCAATCGGCATCATCGCCTGGAATATCATCTTCCGACAGTAGAAGATGATGCGGACTTACTTCAGCAGTCACATGGACCCCCGCTTTCTTCGCGTCACGGATTACTCGAACCGACTCTTTCGTGCTGACGTGGCAAACATGATAATGAGCGCCTGCCGCTTCAGCTAATAAAATATCCCGAGCGATATGGACCGATTCTGCTATAGAAGGAATTCCTGGAAGTCCCAGTTCCTTATTACGTTTGCCTTCATGCATAGCACCACCGTAGATAAGCGTATTATCTTCACAGTGTGCAACAATCGGCATACCGATTTTAGCTGCGTCCTGCATCGCTTCGTACATCATTCCAGCCTGTTGTATACCAACACCATCATCCGTAAATGCGAAAGCTCCGTGTTCTTTTAGTTCTGCGAGATTCGTCCGTTCTTTACCGGCTTCCCGAATTGTAATAGATGCGTATGGAAGGACACGGATTAAGGACTTCTGTGCGATTAAGTCATTGACAAATGTCAGATTTTCTTTTGTATCCGGTACAGGTCGTGTATTTGGCATTGCACAGATAGTTGTGTAACCGCCTTTTGCTGCTGCCAATGTTCCGCTTTCGATTGTCTCTTTATGCTCTCCGCCCGGTTCACGAAGATGCACGTGGACATCTATGAAGCCCGGTGCTAGTAAAAGTCCTTTGCCGTCGATTACTTCAGCGTGTTCTACTGGTAAATGCTTACCGATTTCCGTAATTTTATCACCCGTTACTTTTACATCTGCTGTGACAAGTTCCCCATCACCGTTTAGCATCTGAACCCCTTGAATAAGTTTCTGCATGTCAATTCCTCCCTTTCAATACTGTTTCTAATACGGCCATCCGTATGTATACACCATTTTCCATTTGTTTAAAAATCCGTGATTTCGGACATTCGATTAAGGTATCTGCTATTTCCACACCTCGGTTAAATGGTCCGGGATGCATGATGATTGCATTTTCTTTCATTAGCTGCTCGCGGGCTTCTGTCAGGCCGTATCTTTCATGATAACTTTCACCAGCAAAAGTTATTTCTGCCTCGTGTCTTTCATGTTGAACCCGTAGCAGCATAACCACATCACTGTTTTTAATCACTTCATCCCACGAGTCCACACTGTTGAATTCGCCTGCCCATTCAGCCGGGCAAAGGAATGTCACGTTTGCGCCAAGCTTCGTCAGAGCATCGGCATTGGACCGTGCAACACGGCTATGTGTGATATCCCCTGTAATCAGTACGTTCAATCCTTGAAATGAACCAAACTCTTCTTTAATTGTGAATAAATCCAGCAGTGATTGCGTCGGATGCTGACCTGAACCGTCTCCTCCATTAATGATAGAAACTGACGTTCTACCAATCAACTGCTCATAGTAACCATCTTCGGGATGACGGATAACAAGTGCATCGACACCGATTGCTTCCAGCGTTTTGACTGTGTCATAAAGCGTTTCTCCTTTTAATGTGCTGGAGAAGCTTGATTCGAATGGCAACACATCCAGTCCTAGTTTCCGTTGTGCCATTTCAAAACTCATTTTTGTTCGTGTGCTCGGTTCAAAAAATAAGTTACTAACACTATATTTCCCGGGCAATTCTCGGACTCCATGTTTTTTGAATGTATCAGCACGATCAAGGATTGCCATGATTCCTTCTTCAGTCAGGTGTTTCATCGAAACAAGATGCTGCATCTGGTTTGTCCTCCTTTTATTGAAATGCTTAAGGGCCTGGGTGCTGAAGCCTAGACATATTGAAAAACGAGCCTTCCCGATAAACGGAAAGGCTCGTTAGGTATGACAATCCAAACCCTACACTTATTGTGCAGAATGGGTGTCAAACGAACCTTTCCCTGACTCTCGGAACAGTGTTAAAAGGTTTTCTATTCTTTTTCGTCAACTAGACTTTCATTTGTTCTCCCCGGCAGGACCAAGTTGAGTATCACACCGATAATTGCCGCTAGGGCCATTCCTTCAATTTGGAAAGTATCACTAAATTCGATGCTCGCCCCCCCGATTCCAATGACTAGAATGACTGAGGCGATGACAAGATTACGCTGGCTGCCAAAATCAATTTTGTGATCCACGAGCATGCGCAAGCCAGATGAAGCAATAATTCCGAACAAGAGAATTGAAACCCCGCCGAGCACTGCCGTCGGAATCGTCGCAATCAATGCCATCACTTTTCCTAAGAAGGAGAAGGCTATGGCGAAAACAGCAGCTCCTAAAATGACATAGACACTGTAAACTCGAGTAAGCGCAAGAACACCGATATTTTCACCGTATGTCGTTTTAGGTGGACCTCCTACAAGACCACTTATGAGTGTTCCAAGTCCATCACCTAGTAATGAGCGGTTCAATCCTGGATTTTTTATGTAATCTCTTCCAACGATTCGTCCAAGGACAAGTTGATGGCCGATATGCTCCGATATTGTGACAATTGCTATTGGCACCATAAGAAAGAGCAGTGTAGGTGTAATGACGAAATCATAATCCACACCTGGAATTAACATTTCCGGAAATTCAAACCACTTTGCTTCCATAACTTTTGTAAAATCTAAGATCCCGATGAAAGCCGAGTAAATGTAACCGACGATGATGCCGATTAGGATTGGCATTAAGCTAATGATTCCCTTGAAAAACATGAGGCAGATGATAGCAGCTGCTAGTGTAACAAGTGCAGCCGAGAAATGAAGCAGGTTATATACCTTTTCATCTCCAACTTGGATGGTACTTGCCATGCTGATTGCAGTTGGTGAAAGTGCCAGTCCAATTACGATGATGACAGGCGCTACAACAATCGGTGGCAAAACTTTCATGATCCAATTGTAGCCCGTTTTCCAAATGAGCAATGAAATAATTCCGTAGACAAGTGCCACAAACATGCTTCCTATCATCGCACTGCCAATTCCACCCGTTTGAGTTGCGACTTGTATCGGGATAATGAAGGCGAAAGATGAGCCTAAGTACGCCGGCACTTGGAATCGTGTAACAAGGATAAAGACGATTGTTGCAATACCACTTGTCAGAAGGGCGATTGCCGGACTTAATCCGACGAGCTGAGGTACTAATATTGTTGCTCCAAACATGGCAAACATATGTTGTAAACTAAGGATAATCCACCTAGCTGGTGCCGGTTTTTCATGCACATCTAACACTTTTTCATCCATTGCCAATACCCCCGTGCGGATTACTTTATTTTGTATTCATATTATGTTGAGATAAAGAATCCCCTTATAAGGCACCTTCGCTACTATTTAGAATGAATCGACACGCTATCTTTGCCATCTGTTTCTTCTACACTCACAACGACTCGCTCATCACTTGAAGTTGGGATGTTTTTACCGACGAAGTCTGGTCGTATTGGCAATTCACGGTGACCACGGTCAACAAGTACTGCTAGTTGGATTGATGCTGGTCTTCCAAGGTCCATAACTGCATCCATCGCTGCCCGAACTGTTCTACCTGTATAGAGAACGTCGTCTACCAAAATTACTTTCATATCTGTCACGTCATGCTTGATGTCTACCTGCTGAACAAGCGGTTCATTGTTACTATGTTTCAACGTGAGGTCATCCCTATACAGTGTGATATCAAGTTCACCGGCTTTAATCGGTTTTCCTTCGATAAGTTCAATCTTTTCAGCAAGTCTTTTCGCTAAGAAAGCACCGCGTGTTTTGATGCCGACAAGAATACAACCGTCAATTCCTTTGTTGCGTTCAATTATTTCGTGTGCAATTCGAGTAACCGCCCTGCCAATTGCCTGTTCATCTAGAATATTTGCTTTTTCCGTCATTTCAACATCCTCCATTTCCCTTGTCTACTTCTTTCTTTCTCTCAAATGCCTTCCGGGAGCCGATCGGGTTGGATATTCTCCTATATGAAAAGCGTAAGGCGCCGTCAAGTGAACACAGCCTAAGTTCGCCACATCGTGTGGCAACGTCTGCGTGACCTACATCCTGTTGGCCCGCGACAGGCATAAGGCGGATCGGCGAAGCGGCGTTCTTTGCCGTGTAGCTGATCTGACTTATGACCCGAGAGTCTGGCGCCTGTAGCTAGACATAAAAAACCCTCCCGGCCTAGGATGGCGGGAGGGTATACGTGCAGAAATAAATGTACATAGAAACTGCGCGCAGCAGTTTGACTGTACTTCCGTGCAACCTTCCCAGCCTCTCTGGACTGATGTTAAAGGTATCGCTATTCAATTGCTTCGTTCAGTATACAATTTACTCTTCTGTTTTGTCAACGCTTTTCCTAACTTCATCAACCAAGTCTTTAAAGTCTTCAGGTAGAGGACTGTTGAATTCCAAGTACTCACCTGTTACGGGATGATCAAAACCGAGCGTACCTGCATGCAATACTTGTCCATTAAATTGAAGTGTTTTTTTCGGTCCATATTTCGGATCTCCAACAAGTGGATAACCAATATATTTCATATGCACCCGAATTTGATGCGTTCTGCCTGTTTCTAATCTGCATTCGACAAGCGTATAATCCCCGAACCGTTCGATTACTTTGAAGTGCGTTACCGCATGCCTTCCTTTATCAACGATCGCCATATTTTGTCGTTCCCGTTGATCACGGCCGATTGGCGCGTCAATTGTTCCATTATCATGTGGTATATGGCCATGGACAAGTGCAGTATAAACACGCGTTACTGACCTGTTCACAAGTTGGTCTACTAACGATACATGTGCCTTATCATTTTTGGCGACCATCAAAAGCCCTGACGTATCTTTGTCAATACGATGGACAATCCCTGGGCGCACCACTCCGTTAATACCTGAAAGGTCCGTGCAGTGGTGCATAAGACCATTTACGACCGTTCCTGATGGATGACCTGGCGCAGGATGAACAACCATGCCACGCGCTTTATTGACAACGAGTACGTCCTTATCTTCATAGACGATATCGAGATTTAATTCCTCAGCAACCATGTCAAGCACTTCCAGTTCAGGTTCTTCCACCGTCACTATATCTCCCAGTCTTACTTTATAATTAGGTTTCACTTGAATTCCGCTTACTAGAACAAGGCTGTCTTTCAGCCATGATTGAATTTGCGTACGGGACCATTCAGGATTGACTGCAGACAAAGCTTTGTCTATTCGGCTTCCTTTGTGTTCTTCAGTTATTTCAATTTCTATTTTTTCCATTACGACACCTTTTTCTTGTTCTTTTTTTCATCCATAATAATATGAATGATGATCATAATCACACCGACCGTTAACGCTGCATCTGCAACATTAAAGATTGGAAAATCGTAGTTGATAACCGGGATTGTGACATCGACAAAATCGACAACTTCCTTGCGCCACAGACGATCGATAAAATTACCAATCGCACCACCAAGAAGAAACATTAAACTGAATCCAAAGAGCGGTTGCCCTTTCGCTTCTTTATGGAAGAAATAAATAATACCAATTGCAACGGCAACTGTGACAATATAAAATAACCACATTTGTCCTTCAAGCATACCCCAAGCGGCTCCCTTGTTGCGATGAGAAAGAAGCCCTAAATAAGGATCTGCAATGCTAATTTTTTCGCCGAGCTCCATGTTTTTAACGACTAGCCATTTCGTAAACTGATCCAAAATAATGACGAATGCCGCTAATCCGTAATAAATGAACAATCCAAATACCCCCGTCCGACAGATTACGTTCCATTTTACCACATCGACACCTATATGAGCGCGTTTCAACGCTAAATGAGTAATATAAGAAAAGCGCAAGGCGCCGTTTAGCCCCGACAAGCGCTGGAAGTCTTGATGATAAAGGCGTACTATGCCTTTTCAGCAAGAATGAAGCTAAAGGAAGGCAGTCTAAAGTCGCGACTTCCTGTCGCAAAGACTGCATGACCCCCTTCGTGGGGGCCCAGGGGCTGGCGTCTGTAGTCTAGACACAGATCCATGTAAAAAAACTTATGCTTTCTTACCTTTTAAAAAGCCGCTGCAACCAGTCTTATAAAAAGACAGCAGCAGCGGCTTACAGTTTGATAATTTTACGAATAATGCACTTTTACAACTTCTGCACAACGTGTACATAGTGTAGGGTGTGTTTCGTCTGAGCCGATTGTTTCAGAAATCGTCCAGCAACGCTCACATTTTTCGCCATCTGCATTTTCAACAAGAACACTTACAGCATCCAGTTTCAAAGTACCTTCCGGCATGTTAGCGATATCTCCTTCAGCAAACTTCGATACGATAAAGAATTGTGCGAAGTCAATATCATCCGCTGCGAATACATCTGCCAGTTTTTCAGGGACAGCAACCGTTACTTTCGCTTCAAGCGATTTCCCGATAATTTTACTATTACGCGCTTCTTCCAGTGCCTTCAGAACATCGTCACGAACAAGCATCAATGTTGCGAAACGCTCACGCAATGCCTGTGCTTCTTGTCCAAGATCTTGTGCTTCTGGCATATCTGTCAGCTGAATACTTTCTTCGGTCTTGTGCTCGATAAATGCCCACATTTCATCTGTCGTATGCGGCACAATAGGTGTTAACAATTTCAACAGCGCAATCAGCGTTTCATACATCACTGTTTGCATCGCACGACGATGTGGATGATCTGCACCTTCGATGTAAACAACGTCTTTGGCGATATCTAGGTAGAACGAGCTCAATTCACCTGTACAGAAGTTATTCACCGCATGATAAACACCAGCGAATTCGTAGTTTTCATAAGCTTCACGCACTTCTTTGATCAAATCCTGTAGTCTCACATAGACAAATTTGTCTACTGTACGAAGATTTTCAAATGCCACAGCATCAGTAGCCGGATTGAAATCTGATGTATTGCCGTGTAGGAAACGCAATGTGTTACGAATTTTTCTATATACTTCAGAAACTTGCTTGAAGTTAGAATCAGAAACCCGTACATCCGCTGTATAATCAACAGATGATACCCACAGGCGAAGAATGTCTGCACCAAGCTGGTTCATTACTTTTGCGGGAATGATTACGTTCCCGATTGATTTACTCATTTTACGTCCTTCTCCGTCAAGAGTGAAACCATGGCTTAGCAAGCCTTTATATGGTGCATGGCCATTGATGGCAACACTTGTCGTGAGTGATGAGTTAAACCATCCACGGTATTGGTCAGATCCTTCAAGATACAGGTCCGCCGGGTAAACGAGATCATCCCGTTCTACTAGCACACCTTGGTGTGTTGAGCCTGAATCGAACCAAACGTCCATGATGTCCGTCTCTTTTGTAAACTCTCCGTTCGGACTGCCTTCGTGTGTGAAACCTTCTGGCAGTAAATCTTTTGCTTCTCTTTCGAACCAGATGTTCGAACCGTTTTCACGGAACAATTCCGAAACGTTGGCAATTGTTTCATCTGTAATAATTGGTTCACCGTTTTCAGCGTAAAACACTGGAATTGGAACACCCCATACACGCTGACGTGAAATACACCAGTCACCACGGTCTCGAACCATGTTATACAATCTTGTTTCGCCCCATGAAGGTGTGAATTTCGTATTTTTGATAGCATCAAGTAATTCGGTACGGAACGATTCAATTGAAGCGAACCATTGTGCAGTCGCGCGGTAAATAACCGGTTTTTTCGTGCGCCAATCGTGTGGATACGAGTGGGTGATGAATGATAATTTCTTAAGCGCGCCCACTTTGTCGAGTGCCTCTGTAACTGCTTTATTTGCATCTTCATAAAACAGACCTTCGAAGCCTGGCGCTTCATCAGTCATAACACCGCGATCATCGATAGGAGAAAGGGCATCAATACCATATGATTTAGACACGTAGAAGTCGTCTTCCCCGTGGCCTGGAGCTGTATGGACACATCCAGTACCCGCTTCGGCTGTAACATGATCACCGAGCATAACAAGCGAATCGCGGTCATATAATGGGTGCTTCGCAACAACACGGTCGAGTTCAGAACCTTTCAGTTCACGCTCAACAACATGGTCTTCCCAGCCAAGTTCTTCTGCGACAAACGTAAGTAAATCTTTAGCGATAAGGAATTTCTCTTCTCCCGCTTTAACAATAACGTATTCAAATTCCGGATGGACAGAAATCCCAAGGTTTGCAGGAATCGTCCATGGAGTTGTCGTCCAGATTAAGAAGTTAACATCTTCATCAATTACGCCAAGTCCATCTTTCACAGGGAAACTAACATAGATAGATGGTGATTTCTTATCCTGGTACTCGATTTCCGCCTCAGCAAGTGCAGATTCACTTGATGGTGACCAATAAACTGGTTTCAATCCTTTATAGATATATCCTTTTTTAGCCATTTCACCAAACACTTGAATTTGACGCGCCTCAAAAGCTGGTTTTAGCGTGATATATGGATTATCCCAATCGCCACGAACACCAATCCGTTTGAACTGGCTACGCTGATTGTCAATCTGACCAAGCGCATATTCCTCACACATTTTACGGAATTCTGCTACTGACAGTTCTTTTCTTTTTACGCCTTTGTTCACTAATGCCTGTTCAATCGGCAGTCCATGTGTATCCCAGCCTGGAACGTATGGCGCGTGGAAACCTGTCATTGATTTGTGGCGGACAATCATATCTTTCAATACTTTGTTCATGGCGTGACCCATATGAAGATCACCATTCGCATATGGAGGACCATCGTGTAATACGAAGAACGGGCGACCCGCAGTTCGTTCCTGTACTTTTTTATAAATGTCCATCTCTGCCCATTTTTCTTGCAGTAATGGCTCTTTGTTAGGTAAGTTACCTCTCATCGGGAATTCTGTTTTCGGCATAAGTAATGTATCTTTGTATTCCATGTTTTTTCCTCCTTTAAAATAGAAAAGCGCAAAAGGATCGCAGCCTTCGCCACGTCCTGTGGCAAAGACCCCATACCTACATCCTGTAGACACAAGGCACAGGCAAAAATAAAAAAATCCCCACCCCTAAAAAGGGACGAAGAATTATTCTCGCGTTACCACCCTACTTGTAGCAAACGAATTTGCTACCACTCAGACACCATAACGGGGTGTTTCCGGGATCACGTAAATCATTCCGCAATCCGGCTCGAGAGTGATTTTCATTTCCAATCCGTTGACCGGGCTTCCACCGCCCCCGGCTCGCTATTCTCAGATTTGGAAGGTACTTTCTCTTTCAACGCCTGTTCTAAATATATGCCTATAAGTATATGTGTGAATTAAGACTAAAGTCAAGTTTCCTTATGAATCCAGGTCGGCTGCCATTTCTAAACGCTCCGCATCGATTTCATACTCCAGTAAAACGTCCCAATCATCTGACTGAATCAGATCAAGTTGCGCTTCAATGAGCATTTTGAAACGTGTACGGAAAACCTTCGACTGTTTCTTAAGATCTTCAATTTCCACAGAAATTCTACGCGCGCGGGAAAGTGCCTCATTGACAATTCGATCCGCATTTTTTTCTGCTTCCTTGACAATCAATTTCGATTCTTTCATAGAGTTGCGACGAACGTCTTCCGCAGCTTCCTGAGCGATAAGAATCGATTTTTGTAGCGTTTGCTCGATTGAGTTAAAATGGGAGACCTGTTCTTCTGATTGTTTCAAATTGCTTTTCAATGTTTTGTTTTCTTCAAGTATATTTTCAAAATCTTTCATGATTTGTTCCAAAAACTCATTTACTTCATCTTCATCATATCCACGAAACTTATTGGCAAATTCTTTATTATGTATATCAAGTGGTGATAAAGCCATTTAAAGCATCTCCCCTTTAACTTATTCATTCTCTATTATACATGTTAAGGCATCAGATAACAGTTCTTTTTCAAACTATTATCTGACAAGTCATTCTAATTTCCCAACAATTAGCCGAATCTTATCTTTACGCGTTCTTCCTTCAATTGCAATCACTTTAAAACGGCCAGAACCTCTAATTGATACCATATCTGACTCTTGAAGTTCGAATGCAGGCTGATCCCTAACAGCCCAATTCACTTTCACTTTTTCCCCATGCACAAGCGTCGCCGCTTTTTGGCGTGGAATAGTTACTAATGCCGCTGTTACTACGTCGAGTCGTAATGAACTAACGATATGCATTTCTTCTGTCCATGTATCTGTCGTGACAATCCAGTCTTCCGGACGATTACTTTCTTCAACCGTCACTTTCGCTTTCCCAATCGATAAAAAATTAGCCGTCATATAATCCTTTAACTCATCTGCGACTGCAAACTGGACTTGATCATCAACCACTCGGATGTCCCCGAATTTCGAACGGTCAATGCCTAATGACATCATCGAGCCCAGGATGTCCTTGTGATCAAGTTTCAAAAACTTAGAAGCATACTTCACATCAAAAATAGCTATTCGATAATCGACTGGTTCTGGTACATAATAATCTGGATAGATAAGAACTCTTCGTCTTTCCGCTTCCGGAAAAGCTCCGTACAATCCGACCAATAGCATCGAACTGCCCGCAAGAGATTCTACAATGCGCTGCTGCCTAGGATCCAAGAATCCTGTTAGTTTTGGTGAATAGGTATCTTCCACTTCACGTATCCAGCCAATCGCCATTTCGATGAAAGGCTGTTCATCTTTTCTGAAATGCTGTAGTATAGTTTCCATTTCTCCGGCTCCTTATAGAAAAATCCTCACATAAGTGAGGACGACGTAATCATTTTATAAAAACATCCTAAATATTGCTTCAACGCCATCAGAGATAAACCTCAACGCAAATATACCAACGATTGGTGAAATATCAATCATTCCAAGAGGTGGGATGAATTTTCTAAAAAACCCTAAATAAGGCTCGGTAATCTTTCCAAGCATTATACCAAACTTAGTCTCACGAGAAGCAGGTATCCATGACATTAGTATATAGATAATAAGAAGTATTGAGTAAATCGATATTGCTCCTGTTATTCCTTGATAAATTAACCCTAAAATATTTTCCATTCTGTTGGTACACCTCATTCAATTTCTATCGTTCAAAATAATCGGAGATTGCACCAGCAACTTCCACATTCTCCGGCACGCAAAGGAAAATATCAGTTCCTATTCGCTGGATGTCTCCTCCAAGCGCATAAACAGTACCGCTTAGGAAATCGACAATTCGAATACCTTGATCACGCTCAATTCGCTGTAAATTCACAACAACTGCACGCTTATTTTTCAAGTGTTCAGAAATGTCTTGCGCCTCCGCATAGACACGGGGCTCAATAAGAATAACTTTGGAAGACTTTTGGACACTTTGCAAGCTGACAACCGTTGCTGACTGTTGTGGTTCGCCTGCTACTTGCTTCCTCATTGGTGCTCTGCTGCGTGGCTGCTCCTGCGCAGGACGCTGTTCTTCCCGGCGTGGCTGTTCTTGTACTTCTTTTTCTTCGTCGTCTAGGTAAAACCATTTCTCAAACTTGTTTTTAATGCTCATACGTCTCCCTCGCTTTCTGCTCCGACAAGTGCAGTCCCGATTCTTACATGAGTTGCACCTTCTTCAATAGCGATAATGAAATCATTTGACATTCCCATGGACAATTGAGTACAAGGTGCATGTGGCAATTTTTTTGCCGAGATGCCGTCTCGAAGCTCCCTTAACGAGCGGAATACGGAACGAATCTCATCCATATCCTTTGTGAAAGGAGCCATTGTCATTAAACCTATAATTCGAATTTTATCATAAGCCGCCACATCTTCAATAAAGCTATCAAGTTCAGCTGGTGTTACACCTGATTTACTTGATTCACCAGAAACATTCACTTGAATGAAACAATCAATAACATGATTGGAACGCTTATGAATTTCCTTAACCAAACTCATTCGATCAACAGAATGTAAATAGTCAATTCGATTGATGATTTCTTTCACTTTTCTGCTCTGAACATTACCGATGAAATGCCAGATGGCACCACTTTGTATCGTTTCCTGTTTCCCAAGTAGGCCTTCAGGTCGATTTTCGCCAAGATGTCGGATGTTTTCTTCCAGCACTGCAGATGTTCTTGCTGTCGAAACTTCCTTCGTAACAGCAACGACCGTAATTTCAGATCTGTTTCGACCTACGCGGTCACAAGTTGCTTGTATATCTTGTTCGATTTTTTGTATTCGTTGCTGTAGATTCCCCATTATAATCACTACTTTTCCTCAATCTTTCACTTCATTGTACCAACCTAGGCTGAACATATCAATAATGAATCATTTTTCTGCATTCTTTTTGCCCACAAGTACAATATCTTTACCGATTGTTGTAATCTCTTTAAGATTGACCTTTTTCGTATCCTTGTCTTTTGTATCAAAAAAACTGTTCCGTTCTCCACCACCTACGTGCAAGGATTCAACTTTTCCAGTTACAGTGTCAATTGTTGCATCCTGGACGAATCCAAGGAACGTTCCCTTAGTAGCGTCGATAACTTCTTTTTTTTGTATTTCTGAAAACCTCATAAAATCCCTCCTTACAATGAATATATGCACATAGGCACAAGAAAAAACGCAATGCAGTTAGCGCATTGCGTTACATTTATCATTATTGTTCCATCCCTTCCCGAATGGTTTGAACTGCACTCTTCTCCAATCGGGAAATCTGGGCTTGTGAAATGCCTAGTTCCTTAGCAATTTCGGTCTGCGTTTGTCCCAAATAAAAACGTTTTGAAAGAATTGATTGTTGCCTTTCATCCATACTAGATACAGTTTCTTTAACAGATACATACGTCAGCCACCGTTCTTCTGAAACCGTTTTGTCCTGTATTTGATCCATCATAAATACTGGATCACCGCCGTCACCGTTCATAGGCTCATGAAGGGACATTGGATCTTGAATTGCATCAAGGGCAAAGAGAATATCATCGGCGGGTATACCTGTTGCTTCAGACAAATCCGATATTCGCGGTTCTCTTTGATTATCATTAATGAACTGCTCTTTCGCTCTTATTGCCTTATAAGCGGTATCTCGAAGTGATCTTGATACTCGTATTGAATGATGATCACGTAGATGTCTTTTAATTTCTCCAATAATCATCGGGACTGCGTATGTTGAAAATCTGACATTATGTTTCAAATCGAAGTTGTCAATTGATTTAAGCAAGCCGATACATCCGACTTGAAATAAATCATCCGCTTGTTCCCCCCTGTATGCGAATCTTTGGACCAGACTTAGGACGAGACGCAAATTGCCAATGACGAGCTCTTCCCTTGCTGCATGATCTCCGCTCTGTAACCTGATAAACGTTGCTTTCATCACGTCGTTTGTGAGTAACGGCAATTCGGACGTATCGATTCCGCAAATTTCAACTCTTGTACGCACCATTCGCTTTTCCTCCGCATTCTGTAGATGACTGTACAAGATAGTCTGTCCGCAGTCGTCCAGAATATGCGGAAATTCGCATCGCCAATTTCAACCATTATGCAATCGGATGATTCAAGCTTTCACGCAGCTCCGAGATGATTTTTTTTTCGAGCCGTGAAATATAGGATTGAGAAATCCCAAGCAGTTCTGCTACTTCTTTCTGTGTCATTTCCTCTTGTCCCGTCAAACCGAAACGGCATTCCATAATGTAACGCTCTCGTTCATCGAGACTTGTAATGGCTTCAATCATATGCTGGCGCTCGATTTTTCTTTCGACATCATCAATGATAATATGCTCATCTGTGCCAAGAATATCCGATAATAGTAATTCATTACCATCCGCATCTGAATTTAACGGTTCATCAAAAGAAATCTCAGATCGTGTTTTGTTTGTTTTTCGAAGATGCATCAGAATCTCATTTTCAATACAGCGGGATGCATATGTGGCTAACTTGATGTTTTTGTCGGTCTTAAAAGTTTCGATTGCCTTTATAAGTCCGATTGCACCTATACTGATAAGATCTTCAATATGTGTATTTGTGTTATCAAAACGACGTGCAATGTAAACAACAAGACGAAGGTTTTTTTCAATTAGTCTGTCACGCGCGTTCATATCGCCTTCCATAAATGCTTGGATTGTTATTGCTTCTTCTTCCCGGGTCAACGGCTTTGGAAGGGACTCATGACCTCCGATATAGTATGTGCCGCTTTTCCTTTTAAAAAAGCTAGTGATTATCGACATCCATTTTCTAAATTTATACAGCATAAGCAGTTCCCCTCTCCCCGTTTAATGACTCCATTGCGGATACATGCAAGATTGCTCCCGCACCGTCCGGATAACGACGATCATTCTTTGTCACTACAATATAACCAGGTTGCAGCACGTTCCCTTCTCCTAAAACCCATTGCTTGAATCGAAAACCAACTGCCCAAGACTGTCCTTGCACCGTTACTAACCGAATCAGCCTTATTTGTTTGTGATAGACCTCAGGAAACCCCGACATTGAAGGTGTTCCTTGAGGATTCCAAGCAAGCAAAGGCTTCATCAAATCTTCCGGTATATGCTTTTCCAGCACCTTTAACGAAACAAAATGGACTGGTGAACCAGACAATGGCTCCGTGCAACCGTTACCCGAATCGACGAATACATCAACCTCTACTTCAGCATCCCAAATAGAGAGAACTGAAAAAGCACGAAGCTCGGAAACATGGCGTGCAGTTCTGACATCAAGCCATTTTTTCCTCATGAAATAAAGAGAAATGTATGCGACAACTGCATAGGCAAGAACTGTAAACGCTGAACTGGACATATGGATGCGATATTGAAAAGCCGTTAGTAAACCACCAGCAAATACCGCCCCTATCAAAACTATTGTCGCAGATTTTTTCCACAGCTCAAAAGCCTTTCCAAAAGCGCAAACAGTCATGCAAATAAAAGATAAAACCAAAACACTCACCGATGATGGAAAAATAACGACAGGCATCGCACCCGCAAAAGAGGCGAACAATAATCGTCCGCGGGCGGCTTGTACGTTTCCTACTTTGTTGGCGAATGAAAGAATTGCATAATTGAATAGCATATTCACTCCTACAATTAGTTCCCCATACATAAGCCGCCCTCCCTGACAACAACGATAGCACCTATGGCGTAAAATGTTTGTCGGAACTAGGGGCAGACAAAAAAAAGAAATCGACAGGATTCGATTTTAGATATCGAGCGTTTTAGTTAGTTGAATGAAGAGATATGATCGGTTAATCGGGGTATATGATTGCTTGGCCCGTTATATGATTGGTTAGACATGCTTTTTGATTGGTTGGCACGATATATGATCGGGCAGCAGGTTTTTTGATTGGTTAGCCCGTTATATGATCGGGCAGCAGGTTTTTTGATTGATTGGCACGTTATATGATCGGGCGGACATGCTTTTTGATTGCTTGGCCTGTTTTATGATCGGTTAGACATGCTTTTTGATTGCTTGACCTGTTATATGATCGGCTAGACATGCTTTTTGATTGCTTGACCTGTTATATGATCGGCTAGACATCCTTTTTGTTTGCTTGACCTGTTATATGATCGGGCAGTCATGCTTTTTGTTCGCTCGGCACGTTATATGATCGGGCAGACATGTTTTATGATCGCTTGGTCCGTTATATGATCGGTCAACATGATTTTTGATTGGTTGGCCCGTTATATGATCGGTTAGACATGCTTTTTGATTGCTTGACCTGTTATATGATCGGTCGGCCACGCTTTTTGATTGCTCGTCTCGTTACATGATCGGGCAGTCATGCTTTTTGATCACTTAGCACGTAATATGATCGGGCAGCATGCCAACAATAATCAAACATCACCTAATCCACTTCATAGCTAACCAAACGTAAAAAAAGCTTTCCAGAAAGCGCGGTTGCACTTTCTGGAAAGCTTTTGGTCTTACATCATTATTAACGACGACGATTGCGTAAAAACGTCGGAATATCGAGCGTGTCATCTTGTTGATTACCTTGAGGTTGGCGTGTTGGTTCCGGTTGTTGGAACTGTGGCGCTTCCTCTCTGCTACGCTCACGTGTTGGTGGCTGTTGAGTTGGCGGTTGCTGCTCACGCGTTGGCGGTTGTGTACGACTTGCACCGAAGCCCGGGCTTCTTGCAGGACGAGATACGGTAAGCTGCTCTTCGCTGAAGCCTGTTGCAATGACTGTTACGATAATTTCATCCTTCAAGTTGTCATTGATGACAGAACCGAAAATCATATTCACATCTTCATCTGAAGCTGAAGCAACGATATCTGCAGCTTCCTGTACTTCGAATAGGCTCAAGTTTGAACCGCCTGTGATATTCATAAGTACACCTTTTGCGCCGTCGATTGACGTTTCGAGTAGTGGGCTTGAAATGGCTTTTTTCGCCGCTTCAGCCGCACGATTTTCTCCCGTAGACATCCCGATTCCCATAAGAGCAGAGCCTTTATTGGACATGATTGTCTTAACGTCTGCAAAGTCTAAGTTGATAAGTCCAGGTACAGCGATCAAGTCGGAAATACCTTGAACCCCTTGACGTAGTACATTATCGGCTTCACGGAAAGCTTCGAGCATTGGCGTATTTTTATCTACAATTTCAAGTAATTTATCATTTGGTATGACGATTAGTGTATCCACAGATTCTTTCATAGATGTTATACCGCCGATTGCCTGTGTCTGGCGTTTTCGTCCTTCAAAAGTGAACGGCCTAGTAACAACACCAACAGTCAGTGCACCCAAATCTTTCGCAATTTGTGCGATGACTGGAGCAGCCCCAGTACCTGTTCCACCGCCCATACCTGCAGTAACGAACACCATATCAGATCCGCGCAATGCTTCTTCGATTTGTTCTCTGCTTTCTTCGGCAGCTTTTTTACCAACTTCCGGATTCGCACCTGCCCCAAGTCCGCGTGTCAATTTGCCACCTATTTGTAATTTCACTTCAGCAGTCGAAAGGTTTAGTGCCTGAGCATCTGTATTAACTGCGATAAATTCCACACCTTGCACACCATGTTCAATCATTCTATTTACAGCATTATTACCGCCACCGCCTACACCAATTACTTTGATGACTGCTAACGCGTCAACATTCGTATCGAATTCTAGCATCGTCTCTCCTCCTAGTCCATTTCATACAGTTGTTCATTGAATCATTCGAAGAAATTGTCAAAGACTTTCTTTGCTTTATCTAAAATACCAGGTTTCTTTTCTTTGTTCCGGTCTACTGACTTTTTCTTGTTGACCGGAGCCGGCGTATGATTATCAGAAGCCGAAACTGTCGCTGACTCAGGGACATGACCAAAATAAGAATCTTGCATATGTGCATAGCGTATAAGTCCTACCGCAGTTGCATACATCGGTTCTCTTACCCCGATATACTCTGGTGTATGAATACGGACCCTTGTTTTCAACACATGTCTTGCTAATTGTAGGATACCATCCATCTTCGTTATACCACCGGTCAATACGACTCCACCTGGTAAATCATGTACGCCCATGCGGTACAGCTCTTCCAGAACAAGATCAAAAAGTTCTTCAAGCCGAACACCGATAATTTCCGATATGTATCTTTGGCTGTACTGATCTTTTGAATCAGCACCAATGACAGGTACTTCAAACAATTCATCATCCGATGCATCATCTGAGAAAGCATGTCCATACTGATGCTTAATTTTTCTTGCCTGTTCAGTTGGCGTTTTCAAAATAATTGAAAGATCTTTTGTAATATGATCCCCGCCAACTGGTATGACTGCTGTCGCCATGAATCGGTTTTCGCCAAAAATGGAGACTGTGGTAGAACCACCACCGATATCAATAAATGCACTGCCGTGATTCTTTTCATCATTCGTCAGAGCAAACGTACCGGCAGCAAGCGGTTGCAAGTAGATTTCTTGGATTACAAGACCTGCTCGTTCCACGCAGCGTAGTATATTATGAATAAGTGTTTTTGATGTAGTAATAAGCGTTCCGTCCATTTCAAGCCGGACACCGATCATTCCCCGTGGATCCGTTATTTCATCATAATCGTCAACAATAAATTGTTTCGGAATGATGTTAACGATTTCCCGATCAGGTGGAACTGACATGACCTGCGCTGATTTCATAACCCGATCGAGGTCGTCATCAGTAATTTCACGATTTTCCGAGTTAACTGCAACAACTCCTTTGACGTCCTGTAACGAAACGCCATTTGCAGGAATGCCTAGAATGACTTCACGGATTTGCATCCCTATCATTCTCTCAGCCTGGTCAACCGCTTTTCGGATAGATTGGACAGTTGCATCAATATCGATGATTGTCCCTTTCCGAATACCCGCAGATTGAACATTGCCAACTCCGATAACGTGCAAGGATCCGCCATCCACTTCACCTACTAACACCTTAACTGACGAAGAACCTATATCAAGTGATACATATAATTCTGATTGGCTCAATTACTGGCACCTCCCAAATCAACTCTTAACTCCCATTCTATTGCATTGGGAGTGCATTGTCTAAATATTTTCGACATCTCTTATTCAAACCCCTTCATTAATGTGCATTTGTGTTGGTAACTTTCCCTCGCTCTGCCCATTTAACAAGCAAAATTCTTCTAATAACGGCGATATTTTGGAATAACCTTACACCGAATGCAAAAATTGCCGCAAGATATAAATCGACTCCTAGATGCACTCCTAAAAATGCCAGTGCGGCCGCCAGTACTATGTTAAAGAAGAATCCAGATACAAACACCTTATCATCGTATACTTGCTGTAAATGAGCCCTGATGCCCCCGAATAGCGTATCAAGGGCAGCCAGTACAGCAATTGATAAGTAATTTTCATATACCTGTGGAATTTGAATGTCTGATAATAGACCCATCGAAATTCCGAGTACAAGACCAAGTAATGGTAACCACATAAGTCATTCCCCTTTCGGCAATTCCTCTAAAAACTGATTTTCCAGCCTTTCTGGATAACCGCGGATTTCCACCGCCATTTCTGGTTTTCCAACTTCAAGGATTAAATCATCCAGATAAAAGTCATCGTGAATCGCCGAGGCTACTAAATAATTGTATACTTTTTCACTGTCTGCAAAGGTCGGAGAAATGATTTTCATGGAAAAGGGCGGTGTTGAAACATTCAACCCATTCACAGTGGTCATTCCATTAATATCTCTGATGGAGCTCAGTATCGTATATCGTTTGCCATCAATTTCAAAAATGAGGCCTTTAAAACGATTCAACTCATTGACAAAACGAGTGAGTAGATCTGGTGATATTCCGGTGATTGGTACACCGAAGGCCACACTTTCAGCAGCTGGCCGAACTTTGATAATAATGCCCGGTCCTTCAACATCAGTAACACCCGCTTGCCGATAGAGCTTGTCCACTGTTTGGGTTAGCGCCCTTCCAGTGTTTTCTATATTTAACGATTTGTATGTGAGTATTGTCTTGTCCAACTCCCGAATTTCAGAAAGCAATTCAGAGTGGAACTGCTTTTCACTTGCCAAGTCTTGACGGATTGCCCAAATGTCCCTCGTATCTCGTTCTTCTGGGTTTTTCATCGAATTGAATTGGATGGCAGTCATAAACCCGACAAGGAGCAAGATCAGCGTGAATCTCCAATGTATTGTTTTTCTCACCCGTCCAACCCCCTACACCATTACTCAACTCTCATTGCGCAAAGCCGACAGCCTAATATCCTTTGATTGTTCTGTAGTGACCACGATATTATCCCTGATTAGGCTGTCAATCACACCACCTTTTAAATGTAAGGCTGAAGAAAGAACGTTCATATCACCAATCGCCTCTATAACAAATGGCGCCGGATAAGTTCTTCCATCAACCGTAATGACTGGTCCTGTGCATTTTATATAAGAGTTTGATGTAATTCGTTGTCCATTTATCGCTAATCCTTGCGCTCCTGAAATCCTTAATTCATTGACGACCCGAAGTATATGACTTTCATGAACAATATAATCGTTCGGGTTCTGTTCAACAGGATCATAATCGGCATCTTTCAAAGTAACTTTGAGACCTTGTCCGATAGCAGGGATTGCACCAAGCAGCAAGCGAAGATTTTTCGCCTCATCAACGAGACTGGCATGATCCTTCTCCCCCATGGAGAAAGAACGTTCATACTCACGTATCTCTTCCTGCTTGGCGGCGATTTCATCGGTCAGTTCCTTATTTCGTTCCTGCTGACTGATTAGTCCTTCTCGGTAATCCTCTTCCTTGTTAAATGCAGGCGATTGAGTACTATCGTTCTCCTGGTTTATGCCGAGGGTTCGATATGAAAACGCGAGGATGAAACCCAGCACAAGAAAGACAACTGAAAAAAGAATACTTCTTCCCCTCTTTTTGTATGCATCATTCACCTTCTTCATCAATCGGCTCTTCCTCCTCCTCTACTAACCCGTATACCTTACTAAAAGGAGTGAAAAACGTCCCAACTTCCATATCTATTACACCTTTTTCATAACTGTTCAATTGGGCTGTTACATCTGGATAATAGGACATTTTTTCAGCAAACGTTGAGATGAATGCGCGGACCTCGAATCCATCGTCCATATAGACCGTAATACTATCCGAATCCTTTTCATCCCCTGAAACAATAATTTCTGAAATCAGGTGATAGACAGTGTCGTCCAGTTTCAGCAACTGTGCTGTTATCCGCTTCAGTGTATCAGGATTTTTGAAATTATTTAAGACAGGCGATTCAGCCTCTGGCAATAACATCCCGGTTGGGAACGTTTCCCCACTTTCTAACAGTAAACTATATTGTCCCCCGTCTTCAAGATAGGCAATCGTCTTCCATTCGGTAATTACGATTTCAATATTCCTAAACCATTCCCGTGACACCGATACCTTTTGTACGCCTTCAATTTTCTCCATAGATTCTTCGATGTCACCGGTACTGAAGCTCCAAAGAGAGTTGTCTATTGTTAAACCACTTTTTTCTTCATAAAATGCCTGCTCATGTAGAACGGCACCGCTAACCTTAATCGTCTCTAGCTTACTAAGGGGTGATTGAAAATAAAGGATAGCTAGGAGTGCAACAACAAACACAGTCAACATGAACAGGAATTTTTTATTCGTTTTTCTGCGACGCTTTTCCCGCAAGGATGGAATTCGCTCTTCGATGTCAATGACTTTGTCCATTTTGCCCCTCCTCTATCAACTCGTTTTTTTGCCCACTGTAAAATGCATGATGGTCCCTGCCGCTATCCACGTCGTCATCAAAGATGAGCCGCCATAGCTTATAAAAGGCAATGTGACACCCGTTACAGGCAAAAGCCCTGATACCACACCGACATTCAAAAACGTTTGAAAAATGATCATTGAACCCATGCCTGCAACCATCAGAAATGCATATCGTCCTTTCGTTCTGATTGCAATTCCAAAAGTTGATGCCAATAAAACGGTAAACAGCAACAATACCAACGTCGCCCCAATGAATCCTGATTCTTCCGCGATAATCGAAAAAATAAAGTCATTTTGTGGTTCGGGCAAATAGAGATACTTCTGACGGCTATTGCCGTAACCATGACCCACCAATCCTCCGGGCGCAATCGCAAACAACGACTGAATTCCTTGGAAGCCCTTACCCAGAGGATCACTCCATGGATCGATATACGACTTGATGCGATCCAATCTGTAAGGCGCCGCGGCAATTAGTGCAACAAAAGCACCTATTCCAGCAAAACCAAGAAATGCGAAAAATTTTAGTGGGTATCCTGCAATGAATAGAATAACGAACGCAGAGACAATCATAATAACAGCGGAACCAAGATCGGGTTGCAACATGATAAGAGCAGCAGGTAGCAGAATCAGTCCAAAGTGGCTAAACTGAAAAATACCTTTACCTTGAATTTTGTCCAAGCTGCACGCCAGTTTCCCAATAAGTGCAACTTTGACGAACTCGGCTGGTTGAATACTGAACGGGCCAAGTGCAATCCAGCTTTGTGATCCGTTCCGCATTGCGCCAACCCCCGGAATAAGGACAGCAACGAGTAACAAGATTGTCATCCAATATACAAATGTCCATGTTTTCGGACTCGATGTCAGAGGGCTTTTCATAATTACAAGTGCAATTCCGATTGATACCGCCATATAAATTGCTTGTTTCACGATGAACGGAGAGGAGTCGGCATAATGGACAGCCCCCCAATACGAACCGGCGGAATGGACAAAAGCCAATCCGATGAATGATAGCGCTACGGCAGAAACGATAAATGACGTTTTCAACTTAGCTTCCAGTGAACGCATCCTTCCGCAAATTTGCTGAATCAACTAAATGACTATATTTATATGTTGAAATCAAGAATCCTACCAACAATGCTTGGCGCTAGGGGATGCCTCCCACAATAAGCCGGACCGAAAATCACTGTCAGTCTTATTGCTTCGACTCCCCCTGTAAGGCGCCTACGCTAGTTTATATACCGTATTTAACGAACACCGGTGAGACTTATAGTTCCATAACCGCTTCTATAAACTGATCGCCCCTGGCTTCGAAACTTGGGTACTGATCCCAACTGGCACAGGCGGGTGAAAGCAGGATAATATCTCCCGCTACAGTAAGCGGATAAGCTTTTCGCACAGCGTCCTGTACATCTTCTGCCATCATAATGATTTCGATACCGCATGACGCTGCAAATTCCGCAAACTTCCCGGCTGTTTCTCCCACAGCGACGACTGCTTTTACATCACTCATGTAGGGGCGCAACTCTTCAAATGACTGGCCTCGATCCAATCCACCAGCAAGTAGAATAGTCGGTACATCAAACGCAGCTAATGCACTTTTCGTAGCTAGCGTATTCGTTGCTTTTGAGTCATTGTAAAACTTCCGGCCTTGTAATTCCTTAACGAATTGCATCCGGTGCCGAACACCAGTAAAGGAACTTAACACGCTCTCAATTGCTTTTTTGTCACAACCTAAAAGAATTGCTGCCGCAGTTGCAGCAAGAATGTTTTCAAGATTATGTTGTCCCGGCAACTTTATGACGGATCGCAATACATAAGGTTTCCCATTCCAGTATATTTGCTCATCATCAGCCGATATACCGTTTTCTTTCATTCCAGTCAAAGAAAAAGGAACTTTCACAGCAGATGAACGAGCCGCATACTTTCGAAGTTTCGGCTGATCATCGTTATATATAAAGTAATCTTCTGCTGTTTGATTTTTTGTGATGCCATATTTCGCCACCGCGTACGCTTCAGAAGTTCCATGATAATCGAGATGTGCATCATACAAATTCGTCCAAATGGCTATTTTAGGTTGGAACGTATCGATCCCCATTAGTTGAAAGGACGAGGCCTCAAGGACGATGATGTTGTCTTGCGTAGCTTTTTCGGCAACAGTACATGAGACCGTCCCAATATTTCCCGCGATTAGTGGGTGCTTACTGCCAATATTAAGCATATGGTACAGCAACGTTGTTGTTGTTGTTTTACCGTTCGATCCTGTAATCCCTACAATTGGCGCTTCACTTATCCTAGAAGCAAGTTCAATTTCTGTCCACACCGGAATCCCTTTGCCGATTGCTTCTACAATAACTGAATTACTATAGGGGATGCCTGGATTTTTCACAACGATGTCATATCCAGCGTCAAGAATATCAGCAGGATGACCACCACATATAACACGGATACCTTTCGAGCGAAGCTCTGCCGCTTCTTCATTACCTGCTTCTGGTGATGCATCATTAACCGTTACATGAGCACCAGATGCATGTAATAGCGATGATGCAGCACAGCCACTCTTCGCCAGACCCAGAACAAGTATTTTCATTCCGTTAAACTGATTGGCATTTTTCACTTACAACACCTCCAACAAGACAGGGACTATTGCCGCCAAAAACGCGACTCCCCAAAAAACAATAACAATTTTCCACTCGGACCAACCCGATAATTCAAAATGATGGTGAATCGGACTCATTTTAAATACCCGTTTACCCGTCGTTTTGAAACTAATGACTTGGATAATAACAGAAAGCGTTTCAATGACATAAACAATTCCAATGATGACAAGTAGGAATTCTTGTTTAATCAAAACCGAAATCATCGCGAGTGCCCCACCTAGTGCTAAGGATCCTGTATCCCCCATGAAAACTTTTGCAGGCTTGACATTGAAAACTAAAAAACCAAGCATTGCTCCTGTAACTACAAAGGCAAAGACCGCAATATCATGTTGTCCGTATATAAGAGCATGAACTCCAAATGCGGCAAAAGCGATAGATGATGTCCCCGCAACAAGTCCATCCAATCCATCAGATAGATTTACTGCATTGGAAAATCCGACAAGCCAAAAAACGAGGAATGCAACATAGAATACACCAAGCTCAATTTCAAATTCTGTGAAAGGAATTTGTACCGCAGTATCGAACGGTCCTAACTTCAAAAGGAAGAATGCAGCAACCGCAACGATAATTTGGCCAATCAGCTTTTGAATAGATGTCAGCCCAAGATTCCTTTTCAAGACGACGATTATAAAATCATCTAGAAAACCGATGATGCCAAAACCTACAAGAACGAGTAACAAGACAATCGTCTGTGTCGTCAGCACGTCATATATGTACGAAAGGGCAAGCGTCGAAATGATAATTGAACCGATGAAAATAAGCCCGCCCATCGTAGGTGTACCTGCCTTTTTCTGATGGGCTTTGGGACCTTCCTCACGGATACTCTGCCCAAACTTCAATCTCCTAAGGGCTGGAATAATAACAAATCCCAATAATGTTGAAATGATAAACGCGACCACAATGGCCGTCAATGTAGTGACAAGTGTCATAATATTTTTCTCCTTCTAACTTCTGATGCAGCAACTTATTTGCGCTGCACCAGACTTTGCATTTAAATGGTTATTCAGTGTAAACGTGAATAACATCATCAACCGTGATTAATGTTTCAGCTACTGGTAACTGGTATTTCACTTGTTCCCCGGAACCGTGCCATTCGATACGATACGTATACAATTGGCTAGTGATTTTCCCTTTTGTCATTCCTGTCAGATCCGGGACCCGATGTGTTAATGAATCGCCCCATCTATATTCTTTTTCAATTTGCCCTTCCCTACTCGTAATGCCAGCTAGCGGGGCAATTTCTTCAATGATTCGACCTACTATAGGCGCTGCTATGACGCCTCCGAACTGAATGGAGTTTTTCGGACTATCAATTGCAATATAGACGAGTAACTCGGGATCATCTGCTGGTGCAAACCCGATAAACGAAACGATATAATCACCGTCTTTATAAACACCATCGACAACCTTTTGTGCGGTACCAGTCTTTCCGCCAACACGCAGTCCATCTGTAAACGCATTACGGCCCGAACCATTTGCAACAACCGATTCTAGCGCTTCCCTTACTTGCTTAGATGTTTCCTCACTGATTACCTGTCGCTGCATTTCCGGACCAAATGATTGAAGTGTCTTTCCCTTATCATCTGTAATTTCCTTCACGATATACGGACGATAAAGATAACCGCCATTTATCGCTGCTGCAACTGCTTGAACTTGCTGAATCGGTGTCACTGAAATCCCTTGACCAAATGCAGTTGTCGCTTGTTCGACAGGTCCAAAGTTTTTTTCAGAAAAAAGAATCCCTTTTGATTCGCCTGCAATTCCTGATCCTGTTGATTCTCCAAAACCGAAGTCCTTGATATATTTGCTTAACTTTTTCGGCCCTAATCGCTGCCCGATTTCAACAAATCCCGGGTTGCATGAATTTTCAACGACTTCGAGAAAAGTCTGATCCTTATGTCCTTCTCTTTTCCAACAACGTAATCTAGCTTTTCCAATCATTACATAACCTGGATCATAAAAATGCTCTTTATGAAGATCAATGACCTTTTCTTCAAGTCCCGCGGCAAGCGTTAGAATTTTGAATGTCGAACCCGGCTCGAAAGTCATCCAAACAGGTAAGTTACGATTGTAAATGCTTGGGTCTACGTTTTGATATTCCGCAGGGTGAAAAGTCGGTGCGGAGGCAATCGACAGCAATTCGCCTGTTTTAGGATTCATGACAATCGCCAGTGCTTGAGTGGCATCATACTTTTCCATCGCCTGCAACATTTCACGCTCAACAATCTCCTGCATACGTAAATCGATTGTCAACTCAACAGACGCACCTTTGTCCCCGGTTTTAAAACCGTCGTCCACATGCGGAAGCGGAATTCCTTTAGCATCCGTATATAAACGAATCCTATCGCCCGTTCCTTTTAGAATTTCATCGTATGCGTATTCAATGCCTGCCAATCCATTACCATCATAACCCGTAAAACCTACCAATCTTGATAGTAGCTCTCCGTTCGGATAATGCCTTGCGAAATCAACGCCTGTATATAATCCATCTATTTGCAGGAGGGCTATTTCATCCGCCTGCTCTTTTGTAATGTTTTTTCCTTCAGGCGCTATTTTAACCATAACTTCTCTTTTTGCCATTTTCTCTTCTAGTTTGGCTGCATCTACATTTAGAATACTTGCAAGCGCAGTCGCTGCACTTTTCACTTCTCGATTTTGAGATGGCATGAAATAAAGTGTCGGCGCCAATCTATTCCCGACAATCAAATCCCCATTTCGATCAACAATGTCCCCGCGGACTCCACCGAATGGGATTTCACGATCCCAGTTCGCTTCCGCGCGACCTTTCAGCAATTCATGGTCAATGATTTGTACATGGAATAACTTTGCAACGACCATCCCTAGACAGATTAGAAATATGACAAATACTGCTCTCAACCTTTTTTTAGATTGCAATTGTATAAACGTCCGCAGCGGTTACACACCTCTCGTTTTTCTATCAACGTATGATGTGACATGGACGGCTATTCGTTAGCCACCTACAACGTCCTCTTCTCCGATGTCTTCCTCTACGGGTTTATAGATTTCTGATGGCGACTGCAACTTAATGACAACTGGATCTTCTAGCCCGATTACAGACCCTTTTGACAGGCTTTGCTCAGTTACATAGCCATCTCCGTTAAGCCGTAAATCAAGCCCAGATAACATTTTATACGAAAGCACCATTTTTTTCGACCATCCAGTAAAATCAGGCAATGCGGTTACACCTTTTGTATGCAATAGGACGACCGAGCCTTCTACGAGTTTCGTACCGGCATATGGATATTGTATATCGATTTTCCCGCCCTCACCAATGATTTCAGGGACAAAGCCGTCTTCTTGCAATTTTACAATTGCATCGGCCGAATCTTTCCCTGTGTAGTCACGAATGACAGTCGGCTCAACTATGTCTTCTCCACTCGGTACAATATTCATATAGCGCAAACTGTTATCCATAATAGAGGTGAACAGTTTCGAAACCGGATCAGAACCGATTTCTCCTGCTTTCAGTTTCGGCTGCTGAACAATTACATATGTTAGTAACTGTGGATCTTCTGCAGGTGCCATACCGAGAAATGAGTACAAATAATTTCCGTGTCCAGCTAAATAGCCATTACCCGATGGATTCGGAATTTCGGCAGTACCTGTTTTACCGCCTACTGTATAGCCATTAAGAGCAAATTTTTTACCGGTTCCATACTTAGAGGTAACTGTCGAAGCAAGTAATTCCCTTACTTCTTTTGCTGTTTTGGCTGAAACTGGATTTCCTTGTTCCTCCGGCTTCTGATCTTTTATGACTTTCCCCGTATTCGGATCGGTAATTTTATCGATCACATAAGGTTTCATCATGACACCATCATTAGCGATTGCTGTTGCTGCTTGCATCATTTGCATTAACGTGACCGTTGATCCCTGGCCAAAAGCAGTTGTCAATCGTTCGATTGGATACGTATCTAAAATTCTTCCTGGTGCTTCATTCGGTAAATCAATTCCAGTCTTTTCTCCAAATCCAAACTTCCGTAAATACTCAATATATGTTTTATCACCCATCCGTTCCAGTAAATAAGCCATCGAGACGTTCGAAGACCTTTGGAAACCTTCAAGGAATGAAATATAGCCCCAGCCTGTAATATTATGGTCGCGTATTGTTCGATCATAAAGTGTATACTGTCCCGATTTAAAGAAGTCGGTTGGAACCCACTTTTTTTCTTCAATCGCCGCAGCAACTGTAAACATTTTAGTCGTAGAGCCCGGTTCGATTGTCGTTTCTACAGCCTGATTCAACCAGTTCTCCGTAAGCCCTTCACGGGTAGATGGGTGAAATGCAGGACGCTGACTCATTGCTAATATTTTGCCCGTTTTTGGATCCGCTACTACAGCGAGTATTTTTTTGGGTGAATATTCGCTTTCAACACGATTCATTGCATCTTCCATGAAGTTTTGAATAGTCTTGTCGAGAGTCAACTGAATTTCATAACCGTCTTTTGCAGCGACAATTGCTTCTTCTGCTTTCGGTAACATGAAACCGAAGCCATCTGATTTGAAATCTACTTTGCCGTCAGTGCCATTTAACTCTTTATTATAGGTTTTCTCCAAACCCATTTTCCCAACAGTAGTTACATTTCTTTCACTATCTTCTTCTTTCATCGCAAAGCCAATTAAATACGATGCAAAAACGCCATTCGGATAATATCTTGTTTGGTCTTCAATGAACAGGAGTCCAGGTAGTTTCTGCTTTTTAATCGCCATAACCGTTTCGTGATTAATATCACGACCTGCCTTCCCGAATTCCACTTGATATGTACCTGCTTTCGCATTTGTCAGCCGAGATACAATCACATCTTTTTCAAGTGGTAAATAGTTAGCAAGTACTTCTGCAGTTTTTTCAATATCAGTGATATGCAACGGTTTTTTCGAGCCTTTGCTTGCATCTTTACTCAATACGGCAATGAGCCGGTAACTCAACGTATCGGAGGCGATTAGCTCTCCGTTACGATCGACAATCGTCCCCCGATCCGCTTTCAATACCGATTCTCTTGCGTATTTCGACTCTGCAAGCGTCGCCATCACTTTTCCTTCCGCTTGTCCTGTTGCTTGAATGAATAATATTCTTCCAAACAAAAGGAAAAAGAGCCCTCCGTATACCAAAAACATCAGAAAGGCTCCCCATTGGAATCGAAACTTTTTTTTCATTGTCCAGGCACAACCTTTACGTTGTTCTCGTTTGGATTCAGGCCAAGTTCCTTCGCTTTCTTCCATATCCGATCATATGTAGACTTTTCTTTCACTTGGATGGACAATTCCATATTTTGTTTTGTTGTTTCTGAAACATCCTTTCCAAGCAACTGCACTTCCCTGTTTGTATCATTAATCTGTGCTTGTGTATGTAAAATCATTGTTGAGAATAGGACAAGGATTGTTGCAAACAGCACGAACAGGAATTTCTCCCCGGCAGAAAAGACTTTTCGAGAAGGTCGTATTTGAGGCTGTTTTCTTGGAACTACTGGTGTTTCAAGTTCACGTATAGCTGACGTCTGGAATTTTCTTTGTTCTAATGCCATTCACACATTTCCCCTTTCACTTCTTTTCAACGATTCTGAGTTTAGCGGATCTTGCCCGCTTATTCTCTTCTATCTCTTTTTCACCGGGAACAATTGGTTTTCGAGTCACTAGCTTCAATATAGGCTCCATGCCTTCCGGTATTACTGGCAAGTTCGGTGGAAGATCCGGTAAAGAGGATGCTTCTTTAAATATCGTTTTACATAGCCTGTCCTCTAATGAATGGAATGTAATGACGCTAATACGTCCTCCAGGATTAAGCAATGTAATCGCATCCGTTAAAGAGTCCTCAGCTGCACCAAGTTCATCGTTCACAGCGATTCGAATTGCTTGGAATACTCTTTTCGCGGGATGCCCGCCCGTCCGTCTTGTTGCCGCTGGGATGCTTAGCTTGATCAGTTCAGCAAGTTCAGCAGTGGTTTCGATTGGAGATTGCTGTCTTGCTTCTTCAACTTTACGCGCAACTCTTTTCGAGAACTTTTCTTCGCCATAACGGAAAAAGATGCGTACCAAATCTTCATACGGCCAGTCATTCACAACATCATGTGCGGTTAATAGCGCATCCGTATCCATGCGCATGTCAAGTGGCGCATCCAAATTATAGCTAAATCCTCGTTCAGCTGTATCAAGCTGTGGTGATGAAACACCTAAGTCATAAAGAATACCATCTACTGCAGAAATCCCTATTTTCTCCAATTCAGATTTCAAGTTTCTGAAATTCGAATGGACAAACGTTACTTGAGGGAGATAATCCTTCAATCTCTCTTTTGCAACTTCAATCGCCGTTATATCTTGATCGAAGCAGATAAGTCTGCCTTCTGGCGATAATTTCTTAGCTATTTCTATACTGTGACCGGCTCCACCTAAAGTGCAATCGACATAGATGCCATCATTTTTTATATTTAGGCCTTCGACGGCTTCATAAAGTAAAACTGTTGTATGGTTAAAAATCGGAACCGCCCACTTTCAAAAATTCATTTTGTTTAAAAATCAAAGTCAATAATGTTTTCTGCAATTTCATTGAACGATTGTTCAGATTCATCATAATAGGCATCCCACAATGCTTTAGACCAGATTTCAATACGGCCTGAAACTCCAATTACGACACAATCTTTTTCAACCTTTGCATATTGGAGTAATGATGCCGGAATATTGATGCGACCTTGCTTGTCCAGTTCAACCTCCGTTGCCCCAGAAAAGAAAAATCTTGCAAATGCACGAGCATCTTTTTTCGTCACGGGTAAAGCCTTAAGCTTTTCCTCGAGACGCTTCCATTCATCCATCGGGTAACCGAAGAGACAATTGTCCAGGCCGCGAGTCAATACAAAGCCCTCACCTAAATGTTCCCGAAATTTCGAAGGAACAATCAAGCGACCTTTCATATCGACAGTATGCTGATATTCGCCCATGAACATACTCTTCACCCCACTATATGAAGTTAATGTACCACATCCCCCCACATTCCTCCACCTGTTTCCTAATATTTATGCTCTTTTAACGTGAAAATGTGTCAATAGTACTTGTTTCAGTGAGATTTTTCTGAATATAAAGAAAGACACCCTCGCAGCACAAACAGTGCTTGCAAGAGTGTCTTTCTAGTTCACCACTTATAAATAGATGATTTTGTGGGTCCCGTCCATTTCAAATGGTAATCCTAAAATATCCCGGATAAGGGTTGGTCCATAACTATTCAAATAGGTATACGGAGTGTAAAGTCGTTCTTGCAACACACCTTCTGGAGACAATTCCCCTTCCAGTATGCCAAATGTGCGAAGTTCGGCGTCATGCTTCAACAAAACTGCTTCTTCTGCTTTCCCTTTAAGGTAATCCAACTGTTTTGTGTGGAAACGAAGATTTTTTTCGAGCAATTCTTGCATCATAGGTCCTTGTTGCACAGCAAATTCAGCAATTTTTTCATACTGCTGACCCAATATCTTCTCCGTTTCATCCACAACCGAATTGAAACGTTCATCCTGTAACCCACTAGTGAATTGCTCCCGCGCAGTAGATACCGCTCCCGACATGACATCATCAAACGTGAAGTTTTTTTCGTCTAATGTATGCTTCACTTGTGGTGTTACCAATGTCATGGACATTCTCGGTACAATAATCGGCATTTTCATATCTAGATGATGGAACGCCTCTTTCAAGACTGCCCAATAAGCAATTTCTCCAGGCCCTCCAACGAATGCAAGTACCGGGAAGACCATGTCTTGCATCAGCGGTCTTGTCGCGACATTATTACTCAATAGCCAAGGTTCTTCTTGAGCGATTCTAAGCATCTCGGCTTTCGAAAACCGGAGGCCTGAGCTTTCATTGACGAAAAAACCATCTTTTCTTGAAAGAAGAACTCGACCCGTGTCATGAATGTAGAAGAGATTCGCCGCATCCAATTCAGCACCCATCGGAGAACCAAAACCTTTTTCTGCAAACAGTTCTTCTTTGTTCGAAATGACTTCAGCAAGCTGCTCAGATTCTTCAATTAGATGAACAAAATAGGACTTTTCTAGCTCCCGTAACTGTTTGGATGCTGAATCTATGAACAATAGTCCTTCTTCTTTGAAAAGACCGTTCATGAGCCTAACGAAAAACTGTGTAAACGATTTTTCCTGCTCCACCGCACCAAGGACTTCATCCAACAAATCTTTTGTATATGCCGTTTCACCAAACTTGCCAAAAATGTCTTTCACTAACGATTCCATCACCTGTTTGTCATACTGCGCATCGGATGCCATCAGCTTCAGTATGAAGTTCCCACGGTATTGATGTTTCGTTGCGCAGCCTTCCATTTCCGTATAGACGTGATTAATTTCATTCAAGTCATGATCCTCACCTGCGACCCAAAACACTGGAACAACAGGCACACCAAGTTTCTCCCTTTGCCTTTTCGCAAGTAAGATAACTGATATTGCTTTGTGAACAGAGTATAAGGGTCCCGTTAAAATACCCGCTTGCTGTCCTCCAACTACGGCAACTGCATTTTCCGCAAGTTCTTCAATATGCGTATTAGCATTCGCTGATATTCCAAAGGGTTCCATGAATGAACGGATTGTTTCTGCAAGCTGACGCCTTTCATACGTACGACCTGCGAGTTCCTTTAGCCTAGCGGGATAAGAGCTTTCTTCATTTTCATAATCAAAAAAAGTATGTAGAAATTCTTTATCGTTGTTATACGATTGCATCACTTTATTTTTTTCTTGTAATGCTAATGATTCTAATTCCATTATTCATGCCCCTTTGTAACTATCGGTATGAACAGAGTATAACATTTCAAGCTACAGGATTGAAAAATATACGCTTACACAATAAACACCGATACCTATCTTACATATTCGACGATCTTCATTACCATACCGGTAATGAAAAGAATGACATAGGCGGCCAATAAAACGAGAAAGTAAAATCGCCATGTTTTTCGCAAGAGCCGAGCAATTCGGAATTCCTTCACTTTGCTACGCTCAATGAAGGCATAGACAATCGCAATGATGATTGCAATCCCTATTATGTAAACCCATATTCCTTGTCCGAATATCGCTTGTGATACGACATAGACCGCTATAAATAGCAACGGAGTCGTGACGTCCGCGGCAAGCCCAAGGATGGATGCTGGAGCTTTACCCATCTTCCGCATAACAACCATGAAGGCAATCGTCACAATGAACGGAAACAAAATGATCATCCCTAGAAAAGCAGCAACCACTTCATTCATAGCTTCGCCCCTTTCCACTCAACGGCAAACAGCATCTGTTCATATGTCGCCAGAAACGGTAACGACTTGTTACGTCCATTTGCTTTTCGAATTACAGCAGTAACAATCGTCTCGATTTCCATCGGTCGGCCAGCCAAACGATCCACTAGCATCGACGAGCGATTGCGTGCAGTTTTTCTACAGACATCTGCTACGTCTTCGTACGAGAGAATCGACTGCATTTCTGGAAACGCATCTAGAAGTTCTTCATACAAGGCATTGAAAAGTGTGAGGCAATAATCGTTTGTAAGCAACTCACCATTCTCCACCTTGAGAATGGCTGTCAATGGATTGATCATGCAATTAATCAGTACTTTTCGCAGAAGGATCTGTTCCGCATCTGAATGACGCCTTATTGGAAATATGTCCGAATGTACCTGTCCAATTAAATCGAATAGGCTGTCGTCACCGTGGGCAGTTGCAATTGTTACCATCCCAACCCCATTATGTGAGACAGTACGGTCATCTATCCGGCGCGCTCCATGCTCGACAGTCGCAAATGCAACATGCGGAAATTCACAACTTTTCACCAATTCCAAATGCCCGATGCCATTCTGGACGAACAGGACAGGATTGATTATATGTGTTTCCTGCATTTCTGAAAGGAGATCACGGAGACCTGCATATTTGACCGCCACAACCCAAAGCGCGGTAGCCGATAGATTTCGGATATCCGTCGTCGCATGCACACGCAATACGTCTGTAGTATTGTCTTGATTAATGCGTTGAATTCCTTCTGCTCGAATTAGTTCGGCTTGCTCTTCTCTTCTCACGTAGAACGTCACGTCTATTCCAGCTTCGGACAAAAATGACCCAAGCAGTAGTCCAATTGAGCCTGCACCAGCAATGATTACCTCCATACGTTATCCCTCCTTTCAAATGAAAAGCGCAAAGCGCCGTTCAGCCCCGACAGGCATAAGACGGTTTGCGAGGAGGCGCACTTCAGCCACCACAGCAAAACGACTTATGACCCAAGGGGGTGGCGCCCGGAGCTAGACACTGTTCCGTATCAAAAACCGTACACTTATTTTTCTTTAATTGAAAAGGCCCACCTGAACTTCAGTGGACCTTTTTTGTTCTATACTCGATTATACAGGATAAACTGGATGTTTTCTTGGTGGTTGTGGAACATCTTTTGTACTGTAGAAACGATATCTATCCGCAAGCACACCTCTTAAGCTTGATGGCGCTACAATTTCATCAATAATCAGTTCAGATGCCATCTTATAAATATCGATTTCTTCTTTGTATTCCTTATGTTTTTCCTGAACAAATGCAATCCGCTCTTTTGGATCTTCAATCGCTTCGATTTTATTCGAATAGACTGCATTTACTGCTGCTTCAGGTCCCATAACCGCAATTTGAGCAGTCGGTAACGCGATACAGACATCCGGCTCAAACGCTGGACCTGCCATCGCGTACAGTCCAGCTCCATAAGCTTTCCGGACAATAACTGATATTTTCGGAACAGTCGCTGAACTCATCGCCATAATTAATTTCGCGCCGTGGCGAATAATTCCTGCACGCTCAACTTTCGTTCCAATCATAAAGCCCGGAACGTCGGCAAGGAATAGCAGAGGAATAGAGAATGCATCACAAAGATTAATGAATTTCGTTGCTTTGTCTGCAGAATCCACAAACAAAACTCCACCTTTTACTTTCGGTTGATTGGCAATGATACCAACCGGTTGTCCTTCGATTCTAGCCAAACCTGTAATAATTTCACCGGCAAATAATTTCTTAACGTCAAAGTAACTGCCCTCATCAATTAATGCGTCAATCGCTTCATACATATCAAATGGCGCGTTTTGGTTTTCCGGAATGATTGCTTCAAGCGTTCGGCCTACTTTCGCCTCCACTGTTTCTTTTAAAGCGGGTTTTTCTGTAAAGTTCGCAGGGAAATATGCTAGATAACGACGCGCTTCCGCAATCGCTTCTTCCTCATTCGCTGCAAGCACATCGCCGCAACCACTCACTGAACAATGCATGCGGGCACCGCCCATTTCTTCCAGTGTTACTTTTTCACCGATTACTTTTTCGGCCATGCGCGGTGAACCTAAATACATCGACGCATTGCCCTCTACCATAATAACGATATCGCAAAATGCGGGTATGTACGCACCACCTGCAGCGGAAGGACCGAATAGAACACAAATTTGCGGGATGAAACCCGATAACCTCACTTGGTTGTGGAATATCTTCCCTGCACCGCGACGGTTCGGGAACATGTCAAGCTGATCTGTAATACGAGCTCCTGCTGAATCGACAAGATATAGCATTGGTACACGGTTCTTCTCTGCAATTTCCTGAATACGAATAATCTTCTCAACCGTACGGGCTCCCCATGACCCTGCCTTCACCGTTGAATCATTCGCCATCACACAAACTGTCTGGCCGTTCACTTTCCCCATCGCCGTAACGACACCATCCGCCGGTAAATCCCCTGCTTCACAATTGGCAAACCTACCGTCTTCTGTATATTCCCCGTCATCGAAAAGAAGTTCTAATCGATCTCGGACGAAAAGTTTGTTTTGCTCTTTTAACTTTTCGTGATATTTTGGATGGCCCCCTGCAAAAACCCCTTGCAATTTCGCTTCAAGTTTTTCATTGTAAGCCGTCTGTTGTGTTATTTTAGTCATTTATAAAACCCCTTTCATCAACCATTTTCCCGCATTCCCTTATGTCTAGCTCCAGCACTTTTCGGGTCTACCAAGGCGCTTACGCTTTTCTAGATTTCGATTGTAGCTAGAACGTCTTCTTCGTTAACGAAATCGCCGACTTGGACATTAATCGTTGCTACTTTCCCAGCCGTTTCCGCTTCAACCGGAATTTCCATTTTCATCGATTCGAGTACGATGATAACTTGTCCCGCTGTTACTTCTTCCCCTACCGCTGCGTTCACTGTAAACACTGTACCTGCCATCGTTGCTTTTAATGCTGTCATTTTATTGTTTCCTCCTTTTGTTTTGCGCTCCATGTGTTTAAAACCGCTGTCGAATAGTCACCTGTAAGGAATTCCTCGGATTTCAGAAAATTATTGAATAGCGGTATATTCGTTTTCAAACCTTCAATTTCTACTTTTGAAAGGAAAGCTGCCGATTTTTGAATCGCTTCTTCCCGAGTTGTTGCGTGGACAATTACTTTTGAGATGAGTGGATCATAGAAAGGCGTCACTTTCCCACCCTCAACATATCCTGAGTCAATACGGATTCCCGTAGTATCTCCCCAATCAAGTTTCATAATTGTCCCCGGTGATGGCAAGAATTTAACCGGATCTTCCGCGTAAATACGGAATTCAATTGCATGGCCCGTCGATTTGATGCTCGTTTGATCTATCACAGGAAGCTTATTGCCATTCGCAATTTCAAGCTGCCATTCGACAAGATCGAACCCAGTCACTTCTTCAGTCACCGGATGTTCAACTTGAAGTCTAGTATTCATTTCCAAAAAGTAATGTTCATTATTTTCATCGACAATAAATTCGACCGTTCCTGCATTTTTATAAGAAACCGCTTTTGCTGCATCGACTGCCGCTTTATAAAGACGTTGGCGCGCTTCTTCCGGCAAGTGTGGTGAAGGTGATTCCTCAATCACTTTTTGGTTACGTCGTTGTACCGAACAATTACGTTCAAACAAATGGACAACATTTCCGAAGTTGTCTCCGAAAATCTGCACCTCGATATGACGGGCATTCGTTATGAATTTTTCAAGGAAAACAACATCATCCCCAAAATATGCTTTCGCTCGATTCTTTACGGATTGGAATTGTTGACTGAGCGCTTGCTCATCTTCACAACGAATCATACCGATCCCACCGCCGCCAGCACTCGCTTTCAGCATAATCGGATAACCGATCTCAACTGCTGCACGCACGGCATCTTCCAAAGAAGTAATTCCTTCATCAGTTCCAGGTACGACCGGCACCCCTGCCGCTTTCATCGTTACACGTGAACCGATTTTGTCACCCATCTTATCAATTGTATCTGCATCAGGCCCAATGAATTGGATTCCAGCAGCTTGTACTTTACGTACAAATTCTGCATTTTCAGAAAGAAGCCCGTACCCCGGATGAATGCCATCTACTCCCGCACGAACCGCAATTTCGATTATATCATCCGCTTTTAAATAGGATTGTTGAACTTGTGCAGGTCCTAGCAAGAACGCCTCGTCCGCTTCTTTCACGAACGGCATGTCCGCGTCTGCTTCAGAATAGACAGCGACAGTGGCAATACCTAGACGTTTACAAGTCTTTATGATTCTAAGAGCGATTTCCCCACGATTCGCAATCAGTATTTTATCCATATTAATCCCCCAAACGATTTGATGTGTATTTCTCCATCCCTCTCTAGTTTATACGATGAATGAAAGCGATTTCAACCTTTGTCTGAAAAAAACATCTTTTCATGCCATTTCAACTAGTCAATTTCCAAAAGTTTTAACTTCAAAATGGTTTAGTTCGATTAAAAAGTCGTGGCGGTCATAATAGGGCTCATGCCGGTCATAATCGTATCCGAGGCGAGCATAACTGGCCCCATGCCGGTCATAACAAGATGGACCGTCTCAATCAAAGCAAAAAACGCCTTATAACTAAGGGACATTACTTAACTTATTTAGTTCAATTAAAAAACCGTTGCACATGCATAGGACATGTACAGCGGTTTTTGAAACAATTTATTTTTTCGATAAAAACTGCGCCACTTCTTCATGGTGTGCATCACTTCCCCAAAGAATTGAACATTGACGCGACTCTTCAATCATTCGGTCACGAATAAAATCAGCTGTCCATTTCCGAATAGCAATCGTTTTATACGCTCGATGGACAGCTGGATGATGAGCGGACATTTTGGCAAGAAACCGTTGAAGCCCTTTTTCAGCAGTGCCCTCATAAATTTCAGTCGCCCAACCCGCTTCAAGCATTTGATCAGCCGTATGCACCCCAGCTTCAGACAGTAGGCGCAACACACGGTCATGCTTGCCATCTTTTTCAAACAGCAGCGTAGCACCGCCCCACCCCGTAGTAATAGCAAGTGTCCCTTGAATGAAACCAGCCTTTGCTGTGGATGACATGACCCTGTAATCACAAGCAGTAGCAATTTCACAACCACCACCTACGGCAGCACCATTGACGAGCGCAATGACAGGCATCGGCAGCGTGGCAACCCGGTATAATAGCCCCGACATTCTGCTTAGCATCGGATACGCCTCATCGGCCGTACGCAAGGTATGAAATTCAGATAAATCTCCACCCGAACAGAATGCCCGATCTCCCGCACCCGTAATGACCGCATATGCGACATCTTCATTATTTTCAATACGATTTAGAAATTGTTCGAGGCCATCCATAACCGTATAGTTAATAGCGTTGCGCATCTCAGGACGGTCAATTGTAAATGTAGCGATTCCATTTTCGATAGCAATTGTGTAAGACATGTCCATTCCCCCAATTATATATATTAAGTTGAAATAAAGATTCCCTTTCAATCCGCATGGATAAAGCAGTAATTAGGTGCATGAAGAAAAATGCACTGTGCCAGCAGCTGTCGCCACAGACCGAGTACAAAAGGACACACTGAAGAAATCTCTAGGAGCATATAGGACATAAAGATTCCCTTCAACTACGCTTCGGCGCTTGGGGATGCCTCCCGCCATAAGCCTGACCGCTGCGCTATCAGTCTTACGGCTTCGGCTACCCCTGTAAGGCGCCTTCGCTCAGCCTACATAGAAAAATCAATCATCAGTAGTATGTAAAAAAATGCGTTGTATCAGTTGCTGCCACACACCGGGTACAAAAAGACATACTGAACAACCTCTAGGAGCATGAAGGAGATCTAGATGCTAAGCGGCCGCTTTCGCTTTTCTTGTTGTCTAGCTGCAGGCGTCAGCCCCTCGAGTCGCTTCAGTCCACAGGATAAAGGCAAAGATCGCCTTTTCCCTGTGGACTTCCAGCGCTTGTCGGGGCTAAACGACGCCTTTCGCTTTTCTTGGGTATAGAAAAAAGGCCACCGTGAGCCATGGTCTCACGGTAGCCTTCATAGGCAAATCTTACTTATTCGCCTACAACTTCTTTTCCTTTGTAATGACCGCATGATTTACAAATGCGGTGAGCCAATTTGATTTCGCCACAGTTAGTACAAGTAGTCATTCCCGGTACTTGCAATTTATAATGCGTACGGCGCTTGTTTTTAACTGTTTTGGATGTTCTTCTTTTTGGTACAGCCATCTGGGGCACCTCCTTACGTTCGCCTATTCGTCCTTGGATTCAAAGAACTTTGCCAAATCGGCAAGTCTAGGATCCACTTTCGTTTCCAGTTCCTTACGGAGCCTGGCATTGTACACCTCGTCAGTCGCGTATGACCAGCCTTTTCCTTCAGCCTCTTGCATATCATCAGCATTTTCGCTGAAAATTTGAAGCGGCACTTCAAGGAGGACGAGCTCCTCAAATACAGGGGTCGGATCGACTACCTCACCCACAACAGGATGAATTTCATCATCTGATGCGAGAACTTCTTCATCCCAGCTGAACTGTTCGTCAGCTTCGATTACGAATGGTAATTCGACGTCTTCCCATGTTCGTGAACAGGGTAATGTCAACGTACCTTCGAGCCGGAATCGGCATATCAATTTCTTGGAGCTGATTGTACAACTTCCGGTCACTCGGACAGGCGTAATATTCCGGATTTCCGGATTCCGTTTTTTCACGGATTCAAGGTCGACAGCTTCGTCAAGCGGCATCGCACCTTGTCTGTATCTCTGCAATTGATGGATTGACCATTTCATGTCTATCACCTCAAGACAACAATGTTGATTATATAATGGGCGAAAAGGGATGTCAAGATATTTTCTTGTCACTTCGTCAGCCGCATAGGTATAATTAATATTCATTGTAGCAAAGGAGTGTCGAATTTGAAAGCTTCAGGAATTATCGTCGAATATAACCCGTTTCACAACGGGCATCTTTATCACGCGATACAAGCAAAAATAACAACTGGCGCGGATGTTGTAATTGCCGTCATGAGCGGTAATTTCCTACAACGGGGGGAACCTGCATTTGTTGATAAATGGTCCCGAGCAAATATGGCCTTAAAAAACGGCGTGGACATCGTTTTGGAGCTTCCTTATGCATTCGCGACATCTAATGCCCCATCCTTCGCCCGAGGTGCTATTCAGCTACTGGACGCTGCTCAGTGCAGTGCTTTCTGCTTCGGTAGCGAAGATGGTGAAGTTAAATCTTTCGAAAGAAGCCTTCTTCTTCTCAAACAAGCCGGCGACAATTATGAACAAACTGTGAAAGATGCTGTCAGCCGTGGACTCAGTTATCCAAAAGCGTTGAATGAGGCTTATACGATGGCCGCCAATTCCTCAACAATCAAGGGACCACTTGCTGATCTCTCGAAACCCAACAACATTTTAGGTTTTCATTATATGGAAGCTGCTAGGAATATGGATTCTGAAATGAAAGCCGTCACAATTCCACGCATTGTCGCCCAGTATCACGACGATGCTGTAGCAGGTAACCCAATTGCAAGTGCAACCGGCATCAGAAAATCCTTTTTTGAATCAGAGAAGCTCGGAACGATTACAGACTTCATGCCAGATACAGCACTCGAACTTCTACACGACTGGCAAGCGGAAAATCAATCTTTTGGAAACTGGCCGACTTTCTATCCCCAGCTCCGTTTCACAATTTTACGGGAAGGACCAAAACGACTTGCGATGATTGCAGACGTAACGGAAGGAATTGAGAATCTGTTGTACCGCGCGGCAGCCGATAACGGCACGTTTGAAGGTTTCATGAAGGACGTGAAATCTAAAAGGTACACTTGGACGCGGCTCCAGCGCATGCTTACTCATATATTTACCGGGTTCACGTACGATATACGGAGCAGTATGAAAACTCCTTCTTATCTACGATTACTTGGAATGACATCTGCCGGAAGATTATATTTGAATGAACACAAAAAAAGGCTGAAGCTTCCTCTAATTAGCAAAGCAGCCGCCTTCTCAAATCCGTCACTTGATTTCGATATCCACGCAGCGGATATGTACGCACTCGGTATCGGAAACGGCACTTCTAGTTCCCGAATCGGTATTGATTACAATACACACCCAATTATCGTTCAGTGAAGATGTTAGTTTGAGATAAAGATTCCGTTCAACTCCGCTTCGGCGCTCGGGGATGCCTCACGCCATAAGCCTGACCGCTGCGCTATCAGTCTTATGGCTTCGGCTACCCCTGTAAGGCGCCTTCGCTAAAATTTCTTGGCAGAAAATACATCATGCCAATTACTGGCACCACACACTGCATAGAAAAGACCACACCAAACAACTTACTTCTCTTCCAACGTCGCTAAATAATCAAGTGCATCATCTACAGTTTCCACCGGCACGATTTTCATTTTCGTGCCGATTTTCTCTGCCATCTTTACAGCTTCTTCGTAATTAGTCAGTATTCCAGGATTTGCCGCCCTTACTTCATCAGGTAAATCATCTGCTGGTGCGAAGAATATTTCCACGTCTTGGCGGGAAGCAGCAATCACTTTAAAGTCCGCGCCCCCAATTCTTCCGACGGTTCCATCCTCCAACATTTCTCCAGTTCCAGCAATGTTATATCCTTTTGTGAGGTCTTCATCAAGCAACTGGTTCATAATTTCAAGCGTGAACATCAGACCCGCAGATGGTCCACCTATATTCGATGTTTTGAAATCGACTTCTGGATCAGTCGTGAGTGTTCGATCCTCTTCAAAACGTACGCCAAGTCCTGCCCGTCCATCACTATCAGGTATCTCTTTCAAGACAAGTGTTACATCGAGCTTCTTGTCATCCCTATCCAACGAAATCTTTACTTCATCACCCAATTTCTTATCTCCAATAAGCGTAAAGAATTGTCCTGATTCTTTCAACTCCACACCGTCAACCACACGAATCTTGTCTCCAAGTTCCAAGATACCGTCGGCCGCCCCACCTTCGAGGACCATCATGACAAATACACCATCGTACTGGATATCAACAGGAATACCCGCTTTTTCAAATGCAACAGTAATCGCATTGAACTGTGAACCAGTCATGAGTTTCTTCTGTCGGATATTATATTCCTTGTCATTTTCTCCATCTCTTCTTACATTTTCAGCAGGAAGAAGCTTCTTCTTATCGGTGAATTTCGATAAAACATAAGAAGCTGGTGTCGCTTTTGAAACGGAAATCGTCATAAGACTGAACGTCCCAATATCGTTGTTATCTCCGCCTACCACTTCAACGAGTGGATCCAAGTCATAAGCTCCTCCCGGCTGCGATATATAAGAATCGAGCGGGTAAATGAACAAAATGGCTATGATAACAAGCAAAACACCTATCATACTGAATCGTTTCTTTCTCATTTTAGGACCACCTCCGTTAATAGCCTGTACTTTCTTTACATATATATAAGTGTAGCACCAAAAAAAGACTGACAAAAGATTTATACCTAATTTTTTCGTCATGCTTGGAAATCGAAAGGAGCCGAGTGCGTGGTCAACGGAATACATGCACGCCTTTATCATATGATAAATCTTTCAGTCGTTTGGGGACTTATCATTCTGTTCATTTTACAGCCAAGCGTTGCACATGCCGGAGCCGAAGCGGGCGCACAGTTATTTATCCATGCACTGCTTCCTTATTTACTGCCCTATATCATATTGACACAATGGCTTTTAAAAATGCCCAATCGTACACAGAAAGTACCGAAGTGGAGGCGTTTTTTGAAAGCATACGTACTCGGATCATTTGGCGGATTCCCGGTCGGTGCCGTAACAGTAACCGAAATGATGAAAAACGGTGAATTATCTCAGAAGCAAAGCGGCCTACTTCTAGCTGCATGCCATGCACCCGGGCCGATGTTTATCATCGGCTTCGTTGGAACAGAACTATTCGGAAATGTAAGTTCAGGGTGGAAGTTACTTGCGGCCATCCACATCGCGAATATTTTATTCTTTTTACTTGCAGTAGCTTTTCTGCACCGCGAAAGCGAAATAGAAACACCTCTTTCACAACCTCAAAAGAAAGTAAAAGGGGTACCACTTCTAGACGCTATCAAGGAAAGTTCGACAATCATTATTCTTGTCGCAACCACGGTCATTTTCTTTTCCTCTCTCGGAACCGTGCTGTCAACAGTTTTCACTTCGGCATTCACTGTGGAGATGGGGATTTCGAAAACAATTGCCTTAGCCATTTTCGAAATGACATCAGGTGTTCAATCAGCAACAGATCACTTTTACGGCTTGCCGTTTTTCCCTTTTCTTATCGCTGCAATCATTTCCATGAACGGATTGAGTATCCATATGCAAGTTTTTGTCATTGCAAAGACCTGCAAAATCTCGATGACCCCTTACGTAATCGGACGAATTTGGAGCATCATTGTCGTTCCGGTAATCTTCTACCTTATTTATTAATAGAAAATGGTTATGATGAAAGTTTAATTTCATCATAACCATTTAACAATCATCGAGTTTGATATTTCTTTTTCAACGCCTCTTCAACTTGCATTGGCACAAGTCCTGAGATTTCACCGCTGTACTTTGCCACTTCTTTGACAATACTCGAACTGAGGAACGAATACTGATTGTTCGTCATGATGAAAAACGTCTCGATACTCTCATCGAGAAACCTGTTCATAGACGTAATTTGCATTTCATACTCAAAATCGGAAACGGCACGCAATCCGCGAACAATTACAGATGCCCCTACACTCTTGGCATAATCAACAAGCAATCCAGAAGACGACTCTACTTTCACATTCGGAAACACAGACGTCACCTCTTCAATAAGCGCCATGCGCTCTTCGACAGTAAACAGTGAGTTTTTTGAGGAGTTATTCATCACAGCAACTCTGACGTCACCGAAAACCCTCGCTGCTCTCTTGATAATATCTAGATGCCCATTCGTTAACGGGTCAAAACTTCCGGGTACAACTGCAATTTTCGACATTATTGAAACCTCATTTCTCATAAATAGATACAGCGCTATTTCCATACACTGAACTTTTTATCTTATAATAACTGCCGTACGCTTCTGGTAATTCCAATTGCTTTTCATGCTCACAAACGATGACAGCGTTTTCAGTCAGAAGGTCTGCTTCTACAAATTCAAGTGCCAAATTATAAAATGCTGTTTCCGCATACGGGGGATCGATAAAAAGAAGTTTTGCTTTCTTCCCTTCCGCTTGCAAAACTTTAACCGCATTTCTAGCATCCGCACGCTTGATATGTAATTCTTCCGTAAATCGGCATTTTTCCGCGTTCGCTTTAATAATCGCACACGCTTTCACATTTTTTTCAAAGAGGAATGCCTCATCGATTCCTCTTGATAAAGCTTCAAGGGAAAGAGATCCGCTGCCCCCAAACAATTCTACGGCAATTCCACCATCAAAGTAAGGTCCGATTATATTGAATACGGACTCTTTCACTTTATCAGATGTCGGGCGTGTATCCGTTCCCTGTAAAGATTTCAAGGGAATACCTTTTCTAGTTCCTGCAACAACTCTCACTTGTCGCCCTCCTCTACCAGTGTTGACATTCTGATGATATCAATCGTATCTGCCGTTTTCTCGATACTTAAAAGGAACAACCGTTTAAACCAACTCTCTTCAAAATATAAATCACCTTCCAGTACTTCGAATGGCATAGTTACAACATCGTATTTTTGTTCATTATAAACATAGAATAGTTCTTTCCTAGGAAATCTAAATTTCCTAATGCCATTTTCAATGTAAATGGACCGCGCATTCGTCTTAATGGTATAGCCCGCAAGGTTTAAAATTCTCTTCGCTGGATACAGGGTCTTTCCATCCTTCAATAGAATTCGAATATCTGTAGTGCTAGTGCCATCAAACTTTATTTCCCGTGGATCTTCGATAAGAAACGGATGAGCAGTTGTATCATCATGAATATTTTTCGTGAAGTAAGATGTCTTAAAGCCAGTTATCTCTCCGGCTATCGCGTCCAAAACAGATGCATTAAGCTCTTGCCCCGTCATATTATTCAACACTTTTTTGAATTCCCCAAGTTCCTCTACTGTAATTGATTCAGTAAGAACTTGATAAGCTTTACGTGATTTCCCGAGTCCTATTGGCGTTTCTCCTAGAATCGAAGCTACCAGTTCGGCCGTCATGCGTTCGTTTTCGGGTATTGTAAAACGCGCATACATACTTTCCCTTAGCAATCGAACCGATACTTTATCCACATCCGCATTTTTTGAAACGATAAACCGGGTAGCATTAACAGCCTGACGTGTATCATCAATTACAATCGTTGAATGATTGGCATCAATTGCTTTAAGTACGTTATCCACTTCCCCAAGTTGTTCAGTATTGCCGCTTTCCCCAAATACCGAGAGCCTATCCCCAGCATAGAGCACAGGCAAATTATTCCGCTGCCAATAAAGTTCCTTGACTTCTCCCTTGCCACGGAATAATGAATAATTGATGTTCGTCATTTTTTTAGTACCCACTCGCTCCAAACCATTTACCCATAATCCACCAACCCCTGTTTCATCAGTCATATGGAATAATGTGTACGAGGCAGAAGAAGCATGTAGTGTAGCGAACGGTTCGTTGAATAGAGCTGTTTGTTTTAGAGGTCCTTTTTTGGGTATTTCATACGAAATGGATTGTCGTCCATTCTCCCCTTCAAGAAAAGCGATAGAATTCTCATCCATTCGATTGCAGGATGTTGCGTCCGCAAGATAACAAGAACGATTGGTGCTGGCTTTTGGCCAAACAATTTCATACCGCATGTCCAATAAGCCACTGAAATGCTGGCGGATATGAAGAGCATCGGGACGATTTACCACTTCAATCTCTTGGGTGAACTTTACAACGCTAGGCTCTTTACTGTCTGCGCCTACCGCTTGATAATAATGCATATAAATTAGAAGACCGTTCACAATCAGTAAAAGAAACATAGTCCTTACGATAAATTTCAAATCCTATACCCCCTAGGACGAATTGATGAATGCACCTTGGCGCTCACAATGGTATGATAAGTCTAGATTTACGTATTTAGAAAGGTAGTGTTATGTATGATATTAAATCAACGATTCATAGAGCTCGGCGAAGGATATGGAGATGTTTATGAACTATGCGAATTAATCAAGTCGAATAGCGACCGCCTGCATAGGACGTTCATCTTATCCTCTGAAACGCCTTCAGGTCATGCACTGTCACTCGCGGCAGCCTTCGAACCTGCAAATGACGGTAAGTTCATGCCTATTTACATTTGCCGGGAAGGAATTATCCAGCAGAATACCATCAAATCAAAAAGAAGGCTACTTTTTGAGGAAACAGCAGAGAAAGTTGGGAGCACGCCAGCAGTTATCGAGTTGAAAAACTCTTCAGTATTTGCGGAAACTGAGTTGTTTTATCAATACACAATTGGTATTCTGCGTATCAACAAGCTGCTCCCTCCATTAAGATAGTTCTTATAACCCGGTTTTATAATCATATTCTTTCGCTTTATCCGGTTTGGCATTTTCGTATTCCGTTTTCACAAATGGGCGGTAGGACGGCAAAACCTTTTTTACAGATGGAAGACGTTCTATTTTCCCCATGACCGTATCGACATCTTCCATATTGCAATAAAGGACAACATACTTCATTGTGCGTGATATATAATGGACATGACCGTATTTTCGAAATGACTTTGCTTGTTTTAAATGATGAAGATAGACAATAATACCTTGACGATCGATCATAGATTTCCCCTCTTTTCCTAACCCATACAATACCATAGGACTGAAAAGCCCTGCAACAATAGAAATGCAGAAGGCGTCGTGTAGCCCCGACAAGCGCTGGAGGGCCACAGGAAAAAGGCGTTCTTTGCCTTTATCCTGGGGACTGAAGCGACTCGAGGGGCTGACGCCTGAAGCTGGACAATAAGAAAAGCGGAAGGCGTCGTGTAGCCCCGACAAGCGCTGGAGGGCCACAGGAAAAAGGCGTTCTTTGCCTTTATCCTGGGGACTGAAGCGACTCGAGGGGCTGACGCCTGAAGCTGGACAATAAGAAAAGCGGAAGGCGTCGTGTAGCCCCGACAAGCGCTGGAGGGCCACAGGAAAAAGGCGTTCTTTGCCTTTATCCTGGGGACTGAAGCGACTCGAGGGGCTGACGCCTGAAGCTGGACAATAAGAAAAGCGGAAGGCGTCGTGTAGCCCCGACAAGCGCTGGAGGGCCACAGGAAAAAGGCGTTCTTTGCCTTTATCCTGGGGACTGAAGCGACTCGAGGGGCTGACGCCTGAAGCTGGACAATTGAAAAGCGGAAGGCGCCCGCTAGATGCGACAAGTAGGTGGGATGCAGTTCAATCCCACCCTGCTGGAGGACTTGAATATAAGGCGCTCTTTGCCTTTATATCCAAGAAGGAAGGCGGAAGACGCCTGAATCTGGACACTGAATATTGCTGACAACGTCAATATTTTGCCCTATAATGGGAAAAATAGAGCTGATTCTTAAGGAGGCATCTAAACTAAATGGGTAGAAAAACAAATGTGGTCCTTACAGTAGGTGCGGCAGGCGTTGCCGCGTGGGCAGCTTCCAAAGTTGTCGCAAAACCGGTACCACGTGAAGGTAAAAAAGCACTCGATTTCGATAATCCAGTCATTCTTGCCCACCGAGGTGGACTAGCAGAGGCTCCTGAGAATACATTGGCCGCATTTTCAAAATCGGCCGAGCTTGGCGTACATGGTTTTGCAGTCGATATCCGGTTAACAAAAGACGAGGAAATCATTGTTTTTCACGATGAATTTGCAGATCGAACAACAGATTTCTCTGGAAGAATTGCCGACTATACCCTTAGCGAATTGAAAATGGCTGATGCAGGTTATCAATTTGAAGATGAGGATGGAAATCATTCTTACCGTGGAAAAAACGTAGAAATTATTACCCTTCGTGAACTAATACAGAAGTTTCCGCATATGCTAATTGTTATTAATCTAAAAGATTCTCCTGATACATACGAAGGTAGCTTGATTCCTTCCAAACTTTGGAGACTTCTTGAAGAGCTGGGTGCTGAAGACTGTGTCGCAGTAACAAGCTCATATGATGAACAGACCGACAGATTTAACTTGTACGCACAAAACAAAGTTGCAACCGGTGCGGGTGATAACGAAGTAAAAAGAGCATACGCCTCTTTTACAAGCATGTTCGGTCATCTTTATAGTCCACGTGCAGACTTGTTCAGAATTCCAGAAAAACTGGGCGTATTTTCTCTCGGCACTGAAAGTTTCATGAAGTTTCTTACCCAAATTAATATTCCAGTTTATTTTGAAGGTGTGAATGATAAAGAGTCGTTCGTTAAACTTTTACATGTTGGAGCAGCAGGTTTCATCACAGACAGACCGACTGTCGCGATGAAAATTGTCCAAGATAACGTAGGCGATTAAACAAAAAACAGGTTGCATCCATGTCGACTTTCCGACATGGATGCAACCTGTTTTTTTATGTCTAGACTCCAGGCGCCAACCCCTCGGGTCATAAGTCGTTTTGCTGTGGGGCTGAAGTACGCCTCCTCGCAAACCGTCTTATGCCTTTCGGGGCTGGACGGCGCCTTCCGCTTTTCTTGTTTAAGCCGAACACGAACAGCCTCCGCCGGTGCCGCAACTTCCTCCGCAAGATGAGTCGGAAAAGAATGCACTGCCAGCCGGAACTTTTACTTCATCCGAAACCGATTTAGCGATAATTGAACCAATTTCGTCAAATATAAATTGAACGTCATTCTCAGCCAATCGAAGAGCCGCAACCCGTTCGTTCATATCAAGCTCACGTTTTTGTACGCGAATGCTTTTCATTACTATATTATGATCCGGATGGTATCTTCCGAATCGTTGAACTTCTTCATAACGTTCCTTCATTGCCGTGAACTCTTGAATCGACTTCACAAGTTCTTTGTCTGAATAGACATCATCATGGGCTTTGCGGTATTCAGCCACCGCTTCAGAAGAGAGCAACATTGCCGTTAAGTCTTCTGCATCTTCAATGATGGTGATCCATTCGTCTGTCATCATAGAATGATCCCCTCCAATCATCCATTTATCATAACAGAAGAGATGGTAAACTTGCATCTATTCCATATTTATTTCTTTAATATCCAAAAACGTTTTTTCAGAAAGAGCACGTGCTGCTTCTTCGAGATCAGAAAATGGTATCAGACCATCAGCCGTGTGCTGCGATTTTTCATGACCTTTTCCAGCAATTAGGACGATATCACCCGGCGCCGCGCAAAAAATCGCTTTTCGTATTGCATATTTCCGATCTAGTTCGGCTTCAATCGCCGAACATTCACCTCCGAAACCCTCCATAATATCCGAAATAATTGCTTTAGGATCTTCATTTCTTGGATTATCGGATGTAACAATGACAATTGAAGAATACAGGACAGCGAGTTCACCCATCTCAGCTCTTTTTCCTTTATCTCGTTGGCCGCCGCACCCAAAGACTGTAATCAGTCTCCCATAACACGAATTGGATAGCGTTTGCAATACCGCTTCGAGCGCATCTGGCGTATGAGCATAATCTACGTAAACTTTTACACCATCGCGCTCAAGTTGCTGCAATCTACCTTCTGGAAGCTGTAACAGTTCGCAGTGCAGCAAAATATCATCTAAGTAATAGCCAAGGACAAGAAGTGCACTAATTGCTGCTAATGTATTCATCCGATTATAATGACCCAGTATATCAGGATTCATTTTTAGTTCTGGGACTTGGACGTCTGCTGACGAATTCGTCCCAAAATAAACCAGTGGAACAGTTGCATTTTGAACCATTTTCACACATTCTTTATCATCATTGTTAACAATGAATGTTTTCGCCATTTGAATTAACCGCTTTTTCGCATTGATATAAGCAAACTTTCCACCATGTTCTTCGTAATGATCAGTCCCAATATTCAATAGTATTCCAATGTCGATATCACAATGATCTAAACGATTCGAAGACAATCCAAGTGATGATGCTTCAAGAACAATATGACTAACATTTTCATCAACACATTTCTTTAATAAAGGATGGAGGTATTCCGCGGGTAATGTTGTCATTTTGGGGCATTCATATTCAATCTTAACGCCATCGATAAAAATGCCTGTCGTACCGATAACAGCCACCCGATTTCCAAATTTGCTTAATAACTGACCGATGAAATGTGTAACTGTCGTTTTTCCATTTGTTCCAGTCACCGCAATCATTTTCATTCTTTTGGCAGGATTACCAACTAATTGCGCACTTGCATGAGACATGAACTTTGTGCAATCCGAAACCGTAATGACAACAACATCAGCTGGTATTTCTGTCAAATTCGTTCTATCAATAACAATAGCTGCAGCACCTTGTTCAATCGCTTTTCTAATATACTTCACACCGTCGCTTTGATTACCTTTCCTGGCTACAAACACGCATCCTTTCTTTACCCGTGAAGAATCTTCGGTTATTCCCGTGACAACAGTCCTGAGTTCCCCGCCATTGACTGTACAAGGCCAGTCTTTTATAAGCTCCGTTAAAAACAGCACCACTCTCCCCTTCCCGAACATTTTTCTGTGAAAATGAATATATTGAGAGCGAACATACTTTATCGTATGAAAAGAACTCAATGAACGTCACGAAGAAAGTTGGGAGCCTTATGATCATCCAGAAATTCGGTGGAGTAGCAATGAAAAATGAAGAAATGAGATTGAATTGCATTAACCATATAAAAGATGGACTAAATGAGTTTGGCGATGTCGTTGTTGTCGTATCTGCTATTGGTCGCTACGGCGATCCTTATTCGACGGACAGCCTTCTTCAGCTTACGGATGCTTTTTCATCTTCAGCAGCCGCAAGTGACCTTGCAGTATCCTGTGGCGAACTCATCGCTGCCGCAGTTATATCAGCCGAACTAACACGAGCAGGTGTCCCAAACATTGTCCTGCATGGCATTAAGGCTGGTATAATGACTGTTGGAGAATTTGGAGATGCTACGATTGACCACATCGACCCTGCGTCCATTTCTGAAAACCTTAAACAAACCCGTTGTATTATTATTCCAGGCTTTCAAGGGATCGATAACAACGGGCATGTCATGACACTCGGGAGAGGTGGCAGCGACTTGTCTGCAATCGCGCTTGCAGGAGCACTCCAAGCGTCCCATGTAGAGTTTTTTAAAGATGTACCTGGCGTTATGACTCATGATCCGCGCAAAGTGGAGAACCCCCGTAAACTGGACCTGCTGAAGTTGGACGATTTCATACCACTTCTAGATTGTGAAAGGCCAATCATTCAAAAACGGGCTGCATTACATGCAAAAAAAACGGCGACACCTCTTTATATAAGAGGTGTCGCCAGTACGGAGACAGGAACTTGGATTATTCCTTGAGCAGCAATGAACTTCATTGCTGCCTTTTTTCTTCTACAAGCTCACGAATCATAACCTGTGTATAATATTTTCCATATGCACCTGTCCCTAGATGTGTGACTTCCTTTTCAAGCAAGACATCACGGTGCGCGGGAGAATTAAGCCAACCATGGACTGCCTCAATTGCATCCACATAGTTGAAAGCAATATTTTCCCGTGCTTTACGATGTTCAATTTCTGCTTCTTTTAACCTATCCGCAAGATTACCGGTCACAGGAGATTCATGGGAAAAGTAATTTTCAAGCGCCATATCCTCACTATGTTTTCGTGCTACAACAGCAAGATCGTAATCACTCAAAAGTTCATTCAATCCATGGTTTTTCCGATAAATATTAGTTAAACTGAAGATTTGACGCTCCATTGCACGATCTACTTCCATCTGCATTGTTGATGATGGCCGATCTGCACTTACGATTTCCCCCATATAAGCCATGTCATAGGGCTGGTGCAGAATTAGTGTAATTGGATCAATAAAACGTATCGCTTCCAATTCCCCATCCACACCGTCGATATAAAGCTGCGCATAGACATTCTCATATTCAATAAGCAGCCTATTATTCACATCATCCCCGTTCAATGTAAATGTATAGATACTTTCTCCAATTTGTACAGCCACTTCTGACTCCACAATCGTAAATCGATAGATGTCTTTCACATCCTGCCCAATCTCAAAAGGCTCAACATCGGAGGATAAATCTGCAGTATAAACTTGATTTACTTTCCCTTCCCAAACGCCTACCATTAACTGTTGATCTTTATCGTATATCCACCAATCGTAACCATAGTCTGAGGGTTCAATTCGATCTGGCTTACCCAACTGCTCAAATAGACTGTCTACACTCTTACCGACAAACAGGGACAGGCCCGATTCAGGCCGTGCAGCTTGCGGTAGCGGTAAACCATCCCCACTTCCAGGCACTGGGATCGCCGTCCCATGTTTCACAGGCGACTCAAGCGGTTTATTTTCTTTCACTCGATCATCCATAATATAAAATATCAATAGGACGATGATGAGTAGAATTATTATTTTCCAAAGTGCTTTCATTTTTCGACCTACTTTCTTGAGTATAAAGTTTAGTCAGTTCTTATAAGGATAATACTACTAAATGATTTCTTCTTTCATTATACTTCGTCTATCTGTGAAAAATGTTAAGTATTATCTTATTTATTAAATCATACGTTTGTTGACACAATGTTGTCATTGCAACTGCTGGTGATTTGTTCTATTATAAATAGGTATAGGGAATTGGCTCAACGATATATAAGGAGGATATAAACTATGTATATTGAAGATACAGGCATTGAAAATATTGTTACTGACTTATCAATACTTGATGAAATCATGTTAAAACACGACCTTGTCCGCGCAGGTCAATGGGACTACGAACGCGCAACATTTGATAAGAAATATATGATCAAAGAAGGCACGTTTTATTTGCGCGTATTCAGTTATACAACTGATGGCGATGTTGATACACGCCAAGCGACTATGATCCTTAAAAAACCAGTTGTCGGCAAGCATTACTATCCACATGGCGTTGAATACGGCGAAGGGGAACATTTCCCTGAAAGCCTTGTCAAAGACTGTGTTGCAACACTAAAAGCAGTAAGCGAAGCACTACAGCCTTATAATCTTAAAAAATAACTATGTAATAACCGCCGGAGAACTCAATGTTCTCTGGTTTTTTTTATGTTTATTTACCTTTTTACTTTTCCCGACTAATCAATTGCCCATATTTTGGCTATAATTGAAAGAGTGAATAGTTTGGGGGAATATCCATTGGCAAAATGGCTTACAACACGAAACATTAGTATCATACTCATTATAATTTTTATTACTATAACTTTCATCTTTATCATTCCGATATCAATACCAATCATTTTTGCACTTCTTACGGCTTTACTGATTGACCCAATCGTTAGACTTACCGAAAAAAAGTTTAAATGGAGTCGAAAAACGTCGGTCATTTCAGTGTTCATTTTTATCCTAGTTATTTTAGCTTTGTTCTTCTATTATGCAGTCACTCAGTTAGTGGGTAAAATCATACATTTCACAAAGGTAGCACCTGACTATTTCAATTCGCTATCCGGCGTCTGGATTGATGCGCAAAGCAAATTATTCCAATTTACATCTGGAATGCCAAAAGATGTTGTCACTGCAATACAGAAAGAATTCAAAAACATATTCGAATCTATTCAAGAATCAATTCTGGGTTTACTCAGTTACGATAAGATTATGGCTCTAATGACTGAAGTTCCAAATTTCCTTGTCAACTTGAGTGTTTATATCATCGTACTTTTCTTATTTATGCTCGAATTACCTGAATTAAAGAAAATGTTATTTAGACACTTGACTACTTCTACGGCAGAAAAAGCACGGTTCATAATCGCTAAACTAAATTCTGCTTTTTTCGGTTTTATGAAAGCACAGTTTATTGTCAGTTTTATTATTCTTGGAGTTGCTTTTGTCGGACTGTTTTTAATTACACCTAAATATGCACTCATCATGTCCCTCACAATTTGGATTATCGATCTAATCCCCATCCTCGGATCAGTTATTGTCCTTGCGCCCTGGTCACTTTATCAGTTCATCAGCGGCGATATCGCAACAGGAACGAAACTTGCGATTTTGGCAGCAATCTTACTCATCATACGAAGTACAATCGAACCTAAAGTGATGGGATCTCAAATCGGCTTATCACCGCTCCCCACACTAATCGCTATGTTTCTTGGACTGAAGCTATTCGGCTTCCTCGGATTATTTATTGGACCATTAGCTGTCATTCTCTTTACAACAGCCCGTGAAGCCGGAATCTTCAAAATCAATTTCAGGATTTAAACAAAAACGCTTTCACATATTCGTGAAAGCGTTTTGTTCATTAAAAACCAAGTATTGCTTTAAACATTGACGTTACTTCCCCACCCTTATAAAAAACATAAAGAAGTAAATAAACAGCAACACCTGTTATTGCTGTGAAGAACCAAATAACACTCGTGATTGGACCAAGCTTCCGATGTCTGACCAAATTATTCTTCAATCCTGCATTAATCGTCACCACACCAAATACTGCTCCTGTTGTCGCAAGTATTATGTGGAAAATAAGGAAAATCGTATAATAGATTTTCAAATTCTCCGGACCGCCAAACGACGTATTACCAACCAATATGGTTCTCGAAACGTAAATGATTAAAAAAAGAATTGCTGATACCGCGGCTGCCAGCATCGTTTTCTTATGCGCTTCAATTTTCCTTTTACGAATTAAGTTCCATCCTATTGCAACTAGTACTGCTGATAAAACAATAAAAAACGTACTTATTGTAGGTAGAAAGGGCAGATTCATTCATTATTCCCCCGATTTGTAAAGTTTCCCTATATCTGTATATGTCGAATTAAATAATCCCATTGAATCTGTTGGCGACAGAAGGCTCCCCTTAAAAGGTGCCTTCGTTGTTTATATAAGTATCAAGATTTTCAACTTATAGCCTATTATCTATATAACGTCATTTTTTGACGTTCCAATAACGCGTTGGCAGTAATTTCTTCTGCATTGTCCTGCTCTTCTCTATGCCATTTAATAAAAATACTACCTAGGACACCAACATAAATGATTTCTTGGAACACTTTCATAATAATTCCACCAAGTTGCTGATCAACTAATGTAGGCATATTGGTAAATAATTCAGGACCTGAAATGCCTAAGCCCGCTAATCCTGAAAGTGTACTTGCGGGCACACAAAGCGCCATTGCCCGTAACCAAGATTCGCCTGATTTATATGTTTCATAAACAGGTACATCTACAAAAATGATAAGGGAACATGCAGGTGTGATCAATATTGCACTTAAAATAATATAACCTATTTTTTTCAAGCCATGAAGCTTCGGCTGTCCCTTCAGCGTATTAATGATTGGCCACCAGAAAAACACCGCCGCAACAAATAACGTGATAGTAAAAATTGTGTGCAATGGAGCACTTAATTTCACATTATCTAAAATAAGTGGAATATGGTAAACGGAAAACATACCACAGAATACCAAAAGACTGAGAATCGGTTTAGTAAAGAAAGTTATTATGCGGTCAAGAATCCCAATATCAAAAACTTTTTTCCACATCCAGTTAGGAATCCCCATCATGATTAATGGAGCAACCACAAGCAATAGAACCGCCATTTGAACCATGTGAATTGAAAATAAGATATGACCAAGTAAATCTACAGGTGAACCTTTGACAACATAAAGTATAACCATCCCGGACATGAATAAGATTATTTGTTTTCTTGTAACGGGATACGTATCCTGAAATCGATGACGCATTTTAGTCGTCAGTAATAAATATAAGGCCATACCAAGTATGATAATTAGTAAGAACCACGGACTCCACAAAGCTCGGAATCCAAATATACTTAAAGGCATTGCCATCGCTCCCTTTTTTAAAGTCTTTCTTTATTATAAAACTAATAGCGGTGTAACTCAATGTACGAACTATGACAATTGATAAGAAAAGTGCAAGGCGCCGTCTAGCCCTGACAGGCAGATATGAAAAGGAAGACAGTCTAAGAGCTCCCCGTGTTGTCTTAAACGGCTTCTTGACTACCTCCTAACTTGGCCACCGAAGAGGTAGTCAAGAAGCTACCAAGGAGGAATGAACGGCTTATAATCTAGGAGGAAACGCAGCCTAAGTGCGCCACTTTCTGAGGGCCTCCGGGTGGTTGGAGCTAGACACTGTTCCATGTTGAAAAACTTATACTTTCTAAGCTTTTAAAAAAAGAAAAAGCCTATGGAGAATAAAATCTTCCATAGGCTTTCTCGTCTATTGATATTACCACCAAACAATTGCTACAAACGTTAACACAACAATGAATCCAAAAATGGCTCCCGTATACATGAACATTTGTGGAATACCATGTCCTTTTTCATTCATGTGCATGAAGTAATACAACTGTAAGCCAACTTGCACAGCTGCAAAAAGCAGAAGCGTTGGGATAATCAAATACTTAGAAAATCCAGCTACGTCAGCTTGATAAGCCATAACCATTGAAAATGACATAATCGTTAAGAAAATCATAAGCGAGAACATCATAATCTGACCGCGCATTGACTTACGTGCGCGTCTTTGACCTAAGTTAAATTCAGCTGGTGACTTTTTATAAACTTGAACGTCAGACATATTAACCTATCACTCCCATCAAGTAGACTACAGTGAAGATGAATACCCAAACAACATCGATAAAGTGCCAGTATAACGAGAATGTATAGTACTTAGGCGCGTTATACAAGTTCAGTCCGCGCTTGGAGTTACGGAAGATGAGTAGCGTAAGCCAGACAAGTCCGATCGCTACGTGGAAACCGTGCGTACCAACAAGCGTATAGAATGCAGAACTGAATGCACTGTTATCAAACGTAAAGCCTAAATGTATATAGTGTACAAACTCATATACTTCGAGCGCAAGGAAACCAAGCCCAAGGAATGCAGTAATGACAAGCCATAGCTGCATTTTCTTGAAATCGTAGTTTTTCAAATGATACATCGCGTATACACTCGTCAAAGATGAAGTTAATAAAAGCAACGTCATGACGAAGACAAGCGGTAATTCAAAAAGCTCTTGTGTCGAAAATTCAAATCCACTTGGTCCTTTGTTCTTTAAAGCAAGATAGGTCGCAAAAAGCGTTGCGAACAAGATTGTCTCTCCGCCAAGGAACAGCCAGAATCCAACAAATTTATTCTTTGCCTCTAACGTTGCTTTTTCCGGATGATCAGGCCACGTCTCAGGGGTGAATTTTTTATTCAAATCCATTATTTTTGTCCCCCTTTACGTTTCATATCTCTTAAGATGTCTTCTTTCTTAACATAGAAGCCAAGATCGTCTTTCAATGAACGCATTGCCATAGCAGCGAAAGTCCATATAAGACCAATTACTAGTACTGCCATTCCCCATGATTCCTCAGTACGGAACATTGCTCCAAATCCTGCAATGAACAGCCCTAAACTTAACATGAATGGAATGAAAGAACCATTCGGCATATGGATATCTTGAACAGGTTCAGCCGGAGTAATTCCCGACAGATTACCTTCCATTTTTTCGATGTACACTGTATCAAGACCACGTACAAGTGGAGTCTGCGCAAAGTTATAGAATGGTGGTGGAGATTCAACCGCCCACTCTAGCGTACGCCCGTCACCCCAAGGGTCATTTGCTACACGTACATTTTTAATTGAAGTTACGATAATGTTATAAACCATAATCGTAATCCCAATAGCCATTAATAGTGCACCTACAGAACTAATTAAGTTTGCTGAGTTCCAACCTTGACCATTCATGTATGTAAATACACGACGCGGCATTCCCCAGAAGCCTAACCAGTGTTGAATAAGGAATGTTAAATGGAAACCGATAAAGAAGAACCAAAATGTAACTTTACCAAGTGCTTCATTTAGCATTGTACCGAACATCTTCGGCCAATATAGATGAGTACCCGCAAGTATACCAAATACAGTACCACCAACGATTACATAGTGGAAGTGAGCAACAACAAAGTATGTGTCATGCAATTGGTAATCAAGTGGTGCAGTACCTAGCATAACACCCGTAACTCCACCCATAACAAACGTTGGGATGAAACTCAACGCCCAAAGCATTGGTGTTGTTACTTTAATACTTCCGCCCCATATGGTTAGCAACCAGTTAAATATCTTAACCCCAGTAGGTATGGCAATAGCCATTGTCGCTACAGAGAAGATCGCGTTTGCTGTCGGCCCAAGACCAACTGTAAACATATGGTGAGCCCAAACCATGAAGCCTAGGAATCCAATAAGGACGGTAGCAAATACCATCGCTGAATAACCAAATAGTCTTTTTCGAGAGAAAATTGTGAAGATCTCCGAGAAAATACCGAATGCCGGTAAAATCAGAATATATACTTCAGGGTGACCAAATATCCAGAATATATGCTCCCATATAATGGTATTACCACCCATCACAGGATCGAAGAAGTTAGCACCAAACATTCTTTCAAATGTCAGAAGGAAAAGTCCTACTGTAAGTGGTGGGAATGCAAACAGAATCATAGCTGACGCAACGAACGTAGTCCATGTGAATAATGGCATACGCATATACGTCATCCCTGGTGCACGCATATTGATAATCGTTACGAGGAAGTTAATCCCTCCTATTAACGTACCACCACCGGCTATTTGAAGACCTATTGCATAAAAATCAACACCATGTCCTTCAGATGCCATTGCAAGCGATGCGTAAGATGTCCAACCTGCATCAGGAACTTGACCAAAGAACCATGATACGTTTAGGAATACTCCACCGAAGAAGAACATCCAAAAACCTAGTGAGTTAAGAAATGGGAATGCTACATCACGCGCTCCAATTTGGAGTGGCATAATGGCGTTCATAAATCCAATTAATATAGGCATGGCCGCCAGGAAGATCATCGTCGTTCCGTGCATCGTAATAATTTGGTTAAATATCCCTGCACTGACGAGATCGTTGTTTGGCGTTAAAAGTTGCAAACGAATGATCATTGCTTCTATACCGCCGACTATGAAGAAGAATCCTCCACCTAGGAGATAAAGGATACCGATCTTCTTATGGTCAACTGTTGTAAGCCAATCCCATAGCGTTGCGCCAAAACCTCTTTTTTGAGCAACTGAACTCAATTTGTTTACCTCCTCTTCAAATTCACGTTAATAGTTATTTTTCTACTGAAAGTCCCATGAGGTACTCAGCAATTGAATTTATTTCCTCGTTAGAAAGTTGTTTACCGAATGACGGCATCAAGTTTCCTGGCTTTTGTTTCTGAGTGTCTGAAATCCACTCAACCAAATTTTCTTGATCGTGATCCATAAAGCCAGCTACACGATTACGGTCACCAAATGACGCTAGGTTTGGTCCAACCGCTCCGCCTTCACCGACTGCAGATGTCGCATGACACATAATACAGCTTTGTTGGAATAATTCTTCACCTTGACCAGCTGCAGCAACATCTGTTGTTTCTTCACCAGTTGCTTGCATTGCTGTAACCCATTTGTCGAATTCAGCACGCGGTAATGATTTTACTTTGAAATCCATAAGTGCGTGTGATGGACCACAAAGCTCCGCACACTTCCCGTAAAACACTCCGTCTTGCACGTCTTTCGATTCTTTATCAAACGTTAAATAAAATTTGTTTACGTTTTCAACGTTTGTATCGAGTTTTCCTCCGATTGCCGGAATCCAGAAGGAGTGCTTAACATCTGCCGCAAGGAGGTTGAAATATACTTTTTCTCCAGTTGGTACAACAAGTTCTTGCGCTGTAACAATTCCGAGATTAGGATATTCAAATTCCCACCAGTATAACTTAGCCGTAACATCTACGACCAGATTTTCTGAATCGCCATCCTCGTTGACTTCATTCATCGCACTGACATCGCTTAGTTTATATGTGTAATAAACTGTAGGGACCGCTAGAAGTAAAACAAGGAGAACAGGAATAATCGTCCATACAAGTTCTAATGTATGGCTTCCTTCAACTTCTTTAGGAACAAAGTCCTCACCCAGTTTCGAGCGTCTGAAACGAACAATTGCAACTACATAAATAATCACTACTACTAGAATAACCAGTAACATGATTCCTGATGATAACATCAGCAATTTGAATTGATCTTTCCCGACTTGACCAGCCGGAAGAAGTGTGGATAGCCCTTCCTGACCACATCCCGCTAGAAACACGGTAAGAGCTGCTAATAAAGAAAAAAGACGCCACTTTTTGAGTCCTTTCATCATCGCTTAATGATACCTCTCTTTCTAAAAAAATGTTTTTCTTCTTGTGAGGACTGCTGACCTCTTTATATGAATTCCTATGCAAAGAAAGAATTCCAATATGTTAGATGAATATCGAGAAGATAATCATGGCCACAAAAAGGATCGTCATGTAATTCAATGAATAGATGAACATACCCGTTGCCCATTTTATATCATCTTTCGCTTTAAATCCTTTAAGTGCTAAATACAGCCACCCTATATTCAATGCGCTCGCAAGTACTAAGAAGCCTACCCCTAGCTCGGTAAGTAGAAACGGCAATGGAAATAAAAACAGTACCCATACCAACATCGATTTCTTCGTTCTTGCAAAACCTTTTACAACAGGTAGCATTGGAATATTTGCTGCACGGTATTCGTCTGTCCGACGCATCGCCAGCGCATAAAAATGCGGCGGTTGCCAAACAAACATAATCAGGAATAGCGCCAAGGCACCTGCACCAAGTGCTGGTTCAACCGCAGCCCATCCGATTAAAGGCGGAATTGCTCCCGAAACACTTCCAACTACTGTATTAGCTACGTGCCTACGTTTCGACCACATCGAATAGAGTACAACATAACTGAAGATACCTGCAAGTCCCCAAAGACCAGCTGCTATAGAAGCAGAAAACAATAGCACTTCGCCTACTACGATGAAAGTCAGCGCAAGTGTCAATACAGCCGGTGCCTTGAATCGCCCGGTAACTGTTGGTCTGGACTTTGTTCTCGTCATGACTGGATCAATATCCCGATCAATCAAATTGTTCAGTGCCGCAGATCCAGCAATTATCAATCCCGATCCGAGAAGAGCATAGACAAGCAAATCTATATTATGTAGAAAGTTTTTACCAGTGAACTGAAAAGCAAGAAATAGTCCCGTAAAAGTTGTGATCATGTTCGAATTAACAATGCCGATTTTAATGAGCGCAAGGAAGTCCTTATAAAGAGACACCGTCACTACATTCGATTCGACAGGTGTGGAAATTGTATGACCGTTTGACAAGTTACCCCTCCTTCCAAAGTTGTGAGCGTTAACCGCTACAGTTAACTATAGCGAAATTCGGGTAGTATTTCTATACATATACAAAATTTCTACCGAATTCCTTGAAATATCGACACATTTATTACTCAACACCCTCTATAGTAAATCATTTCGATGGGTCTTTTGTGAAGTTAAAGCGTCTTCTTTATGAACAATTTGTGAAAAGGACCATTACTGAGGCATTTTCAGCCAATCTTCGTTGTCTTTTTACTTATTTTTCGTTATCATCAAAAAAGCAGGGACCTTTTATACAATGGTCATCAATAAAAAAGTAGGTGTCAATTTTTTGAAATCTAATAGATATTTAAAATGGTTCGCAGTCGCATCGACAATAGGCATGCTTTTAATCTTACTTGGAGGGGCGCTTGTTACAAAAACCGATAGCGGCATGGGCTGCGGCAGACATTGGCCAGGATGTAACGGGCAACTTATTCCCGATGAGATTACCGCAGAAGTGCTTATTGAATTTTCACATCGGCTGGTAACTGGGTCTGTGGGAATCTTGATTGTCATATTAGCTGTCTGGTCATGGAAATCAATCGGACATATAAGGGAAACAAAATTCTTAGCAATCGCGGCCGTATTCTTCCTTATATTACAGGCATTGATTGGTGCCGCTCAAGTATTATGGGGTCAAGGTGATTTCATACTCGCGCTTCATTTTGGTATTTCTCTTTTAAGCTTTGCATCAGTCCTTCTATTAACCCTTCTCATATTTGAAGTGGATCGAAAGTTTGATGCAGATAAGTTACAAATAGGTAAACGATTGAAATGGCATACAATAGGCGTATCCGTTTACTCTTACTTTGTAGTTTATACTGGAGCACTCGTCCGTCATACAGAGTCTGGTCTTGCCTGCCTGGACTGGCCACTATGTCAGAACGCGGCATTCGCCCTTCCGCGTAACATGTTCGAGTGGGTTCAGATGGGTCACCGTACTGCCGCGGCATTTATTTTCGTCTGGTTATTAATCATCATGATCCATGCACTTCGTCATTACAAAAATCAACGCGTCATCTATTGGGGCTGGAGTATCGCATTTATACTTGTCGCACTCCAAGCAACAACAGGAATGTTGGTTGTTTTGACAAGACTAAACCTTTATATTGCTTTGCTTCATTCATTATTCATCACGTTGTTATTCGGTTTGTTAACGTACATGATTCTACTTGTATCAAGAAGTAAACTATCAAAATGAGTAGTAAGGACCAGCCCTTGGCCAGTCCTTACTACTTGTCTACCCAACTTATTAACAAAAATAACAAGAGCACCCGAATATAATTCGAGTGCTCTTGTTTTTATGTTAGTGCTCCAGTTCAACGAGCAAATCACCTGTAGCTATCGATTCTCCTGCAGCCACATATATTTCTTTTACTATACCATCGAAAGGTGCTTGTATCGTTGTCTCCATTTTCATAGCTTCTGTGATGAGCAAATGTTCTCCTCTTTTCACTTTCGCTCCCTTTGAGACTGCAACTTTCAAAACAGTTCCCGGCATAGTAGCAGCAATATGCGCAGCATTTGAGGTATCCGCTTTTTGTTTCCTAACTGCGACGGACTCTACACTCATATCTTCAATAATCACTTCACGCGGCTGTCCGTTCAATTCGAAATAGATGACTCTTGTTGCATCCGATTGCGGTTCGCTAATCGACACTAGCTTAACAATCAACGTTTTCCCTTTTTCAATCTCTACTTCGATTTCCTCGCCGAGACGCATCCCATATAGGAATTCAGGTGTATCAATAACAGATACATCACCGAACTGCTTATTCGTTTGCGAATATTCTTCGAAAACTTTCGGATAAAGGGCATAAGAAAGTACTTCATGGCTAGTAACTGGACGTTCCAATTTCACATTCAATTCATCCCGTAGCTTTTCAAAATTGACATCTTCCAATAATTCTCCAGGACGTACAGTAATCGCTTGGCGTTCTTTTAAAATAATCTTTTGTAGTTCTTCTGGGAATCCACCATATGGTTGGCCGATATATCCTTCGAAAAACTCAATAACTGATTCCGGGAAATCGATGGACTTTCCGCGTACAAGGACTGACTTTTCGTCAAGTTCGTTCTGTACCATAAACAAGGCCATATCGCCAACAACCTTCGATGAAGGTGTCACTTTCACAACATCTCCGAATAACAGGTTAACGCGAGAATACATGCTCTTCACTTCTTCCCAGCGCTCACCTAGACCTACCGCTTTCGCTTGTTGCTGTAAGTTTGAATACTGGCCACCAGGCATTTCATGTACATAGATTTCCGAATGCGGACTCATCATGCCACTTTCAAAGTGCTGATAATACTTCCGAACATCTTCCCAGTAGTACGATAAGTCTTCAAGTGATTTCACGTTTGCACGTACATTGCGTTTACCGCCTTGCAGCGCGTAGTGTAGCGAACTTGCCGACGGTTGTGAAGTTAGACCTGCCATTGATCCTAAAGCCGTGTCAACGATGTCTACGCCAGCCTCAATCGCTTTGGCATACATATAGATACCGTTTCCACTCGTATCATGCGAATGTAGGTGAATTGGAATGTCCACTGTTGCTTTCAATTCAGAAACAAGTCGATAAGCCGCCTCCGGTTTTAAAAGACCTGCCATATCTTTGATAGCAAGGATGTGGGCTCCAGCTGATTCAAGATCTTTTGCCATCTCTTTATAATAATTAACCGTATATTTCGCTCGGGAATCGTCAAGAATATCTCCTGTATAACAAATTGCCGCTTCGGCAACTTTCCCCGCATCCCGTGTTGCATCAATTGCAACTTCCATGCCTTTAATCCAGTTCAAGCTGTCGAAAATACGGAAGACATCGATCCCAGCATCCGCTGACTTTTTAACGAACTCACGGATGACATTGTCAGGATAATTTGTATAACCTACGGCATTTGCGCCGCGGAATAGCATTTGGAAAAGTACATTTGGAATTTGTTCTCGCAGTTTTAACAGCCTGTCCCAAGGATCTTCTTTCAGGAACCTATAAGCAACATCGAATGTTGCTCCGCCCCACATTTCATAAGAAAACAGGTCAGGCATCAGTCTTGCCGATTCAGCCGCAATTGACGTCATATCGGAAGTACGCACCCGTGTAGCCAACAATGATTGATGTGCATCGCGGAATGTTGTATCCGTCAAAAGTACATCGTCTTGTTCTTTAATCCATTTGATAAGCCCTTCAGCACCACGTTCATCCAAAATTTGTTTTGTACCCGGTTTTGGCGGTGTAAGAAGGTCAATTATCGGTTTTCTTACAGGATGTAGAACCGGCTTAGATTGTTTACCGATTCCCGGGAATCCATTAACAGTCACATTACCAATATAATTCAACATTTTCGTCCCACGGTCTTTGCGGTTCGGGAACAGGAATAATTCAGGTGTTGAATCAATAAAACTCGTATTATAGTTACCTGTTAAGAAGTTTTTGTGCTTCACAACATTCTCAAGAAACGGGATATTTGTTTTGATGCCACGAATCCGGAATTCCTGTAAATTCCTGTCCATTTTGGAAGCAGCTTCGCGGAAAGTCATACCCCATGTAGATACTTTAACAAGTAATGAATCATAGTACGGCGTGATGATAGCCCCTTGGAAACCGTTCCCCGCGTCAAGACGAACACCGAATCCTCCACCCGATCGGTAAACCGATAATTTACCAGTATCCGGCATGAAATCATTCAATGGATCCTCCGTTGTCACACGGGATTGGATTGCATATCCGAATAACGGAATCTTGTCTTGTGTTGGAATACCTGTTTCAGTAGCGTGAAGGTTTTTCCCGTCTGCAATATGAATTTGCGCGTGGACGATATCGATACCCGTCACCATTTCAGTAATTGTATGCTCAACTTGAATACGTGGATTTACCTCGATGAAATAAAATCGGCCATCCGATACGAGAAATTCTACGGTTCCCGCATTTTTATAATTAACATTTCGCATCACCTTTACTGCCGCATCGCAAATTGCTTCCCGTAATCCGTCTTCAAGTGAAATCGAGGGTGCTATTTCGACGACTTTCTGATGGCGACGCTGAATTGAGCAATCCCGCTCGAATAGATGAATGACATTGCCATATGTATCTCCAAGTATTTGTACCTCGATATGTTTTGGTTTATCGATGTATTTCTCGACATACACTTCATCAGATCCGAATGCAGATTTCGCTTCTGACCGCGCACGTTCAAAAGCCTCGTTGACTTCTTCCGCAGAATTCACAATCCTCATTCCGCGTCCTCCACCACCAAGAGATGCTTTAATGATGACAGGATAACCATTCGATTCGCCAAACATTGCGACTTCTCCGACTGTAGAAACCGGACCGTCACTACCTGGAATCACTGGAATTCCCGCTTTAACAGCCTGCTCACGTGCTTTTACTTTATCCCCAAACATATCCAGTTGCTTTGAACTTGGGCCGATGAAAATAATTCCTTCTTCTTCTAAACGCCTTGCAAATTCTGTGTTTTCAGCAAGAAATCCATAACCAGGATGGATCGCGTTCGCGCCACAATCTTTCGCTATCGCGATAATCCCTTCGATATCGAGATAAGCATCAATCGGCTTCTTACCTTCTCCGACTAGATAAGACTCATCTGCCTTGTAACGATGGAATGACCCACTATCTTCCGCTGAATAAATCCCCACCGTCGGTATATTCAATTCGGTACAAGCGCGAAAAACTCGTATTGCTATTTCTCCACGGTTGGCTACAAGAATTTTCTTAATCTGTTCCATCACAAGGCACTTCCTTTTCTAATTGTTTTTTTCATATTTTACGAACATTGAGACATTCGTTAATATTCCTAAAGCTAAAGATAACAGAATAACAGATGTACCGCCATAGCTAATAAACGGCAAAGTAACTCCTGTAAGCGGTATCAACCCCGTCAGGCCACCCAAATTAACGAATGTTTGAATTCCTATCATACTTCCAATTCCCGCCGCAAGCATGCGCGCATGGGGATCTTTTGCCTGAAGCGCAATAGATAAAGCCCTTAAGACGATGAAACCGAGTCCCCCTATTACGATAATAGCACCAAGAAGGCCTAATTCTTCTGAAATCACCGCCATAATGACATCTGTTTGCGGCTCTGGTAAGTAGCCCATTTTTTGAATAGAGTTACCAAGACCTCTCCCTTGCAAACCTCCAGAACCAATGGCAATATAGCCGTTCGCAATCTGATAGCCAGACCCTTGGATATAATCGAATGGGTTCAGGAATGATAGTATACGGCCAGCCCTACCTGGGGTCATAATCGATTCCCATTTGAAATAAAGGACAAGCGCAGCAAAGACAAGACCCACAGAAATTATCCCGCTAATTTTCATAAAGGTTCTTTTTTTAATACCGCTTGCTGCTAGGACCGAAAGTGCTGTGATGATTATAATGAACGAGCCTCCGATATCAGTCTCGAGCATAATAGAACCCACCGCTAATACTAAAATGACCACGGGCGGTAATATTGACTGGTTAATATTATCAATTGTGCCAGACTCATATTTTTTTGCGAAAACTCCTGAAAAATAGACAATTAAGACCAATTTCGCAACTTCTGAGGGTTGTAGATTACCAAAAGGCGTTTTTATCCAACTAGTGGCTCCAACATGATCACCTGTACCAACGAAATGGACCAGAAACAACAGAAATAGCATACCTATTACAGCAAAAATCATCAATTTTTTCCGTTTATAATTCTTGTACGGAAAAAAAGCCGCCAAAAAGAAAGCGGGAATGGCAAGTTTTAAATTTAACAACTGTTTTTGATAAAAAGAATCTGCCGGAAGATCATACCTACCTACCGCTACAACCATACTTGAACTGTATATCATGACAAGTCCGAACAGACAAAGTAACAGGTAGACAAAAAACAGTGGGAAATCAAAATAGCGGAATAGCTTTTTAGTATATGTTTTCATAGGGTTACCTCTTTTTCATTAAACAAAAAACTCAAACCATTATGTCAGTTTGAGTTTTCGGCTTATTTTCTCGTATATACTTCATGCAACACTGTCATTTCTTTCTCAAGTAAAGAAAGAATTTCATTGCCTTTCGGACGATCAATCAAACCTAGCTTTACAGCAAAGTCAATTTCACGAGACAAGCCATACATTTGTGTATCCAACACTTCTTCATAGAGTGGGCACTGCGGCATCGTCAAATGGTCCATCTGTACTTTTATAAGTTGACCAATCTTATCAGCATCAGCTTGAAGTTGCTTCAATGCCTTTTCCTGATACGTTTCCTTATTCGTTTCCTGCAATTCTATATCCATGAGGACGCCCCCATCAAACTTTTATTTCTTAATGGTTATTATCAATAAATTGTATCTTTCAAAACAGGAAAAAGCAAGCGTTTTCCCTTTGGCGTTTTACAAAACAAAAATACAAGTGCTAGTAACAGATGAACGAAGCCTAAATGCGCCACTCCCTGTAGCAACAGTACATAACCTATATCCTTCTCAAACAAATAATGCCGCCTCTTCAGCCCTTCTCATTGCCAGAGTCGCTATGGACTGATGTTAGGTAGTATTATCTTTATGTTACAACTTATCCATAGGACAAATTTCTCTAGTTTCCTAAGCCATCGAAAAGCAAAAGCTTTTCCTTGAGACATCAAAGCGTTATACTAGAAACAAAAGATAATTTAATTCAAGTAGGGGGATATTCATTTGGAATCAATAATTCCGATTAAAGGAAATGTACGTCATGTCATCACACTTGACCCGACCGTGTGGATTTTCGATGATCGTCGCGTTGATTTGAAAACGTACTTTACAGAAAGTCACATCGAAAAAGATGAACTAGAAGAATATAAAAGAGCTATGGGGAAACATTGGTCCCGTGAAATAATGGAAGGCGCAACGTTCCCGCCTACCCTGGAAACAGAAAAAAAGTTTGAAAAACGAAAAGTCCTTACTGGAACATACGGCATCCAATTGCGTCACTTTTTAAAAATCGCGGAGCCTGCCGAAAATGCACGAACATTAGCATTTGAAACATCAGACGGGGAAAGTCACTCATTCCCACTTACGAAAGTCGATGATATCATTTTCAAATTCAGCGACGAGGGTAAGCCGCTACTTGAGGGCGGGCCCGTGCATGTTGTCTTCAAAGACGGTTCGAACAATGATAATCCGATTCGCAACGTCATTGCGATCCGAGTTGACTGAAGGAGGATTTCCAATGCGTGTAAAATGTGTCATCTGTGACAACATCGGGCAACTTCCAGACGATTTGCCACTAGCAAAAACACTCCGGAATCGCCCTATCCATACGTATATGTGTCAGGAATGTAATAATCGGATTGCCGAAAAGACGATTGCACGAATCGCGACTGGAAATTTCATTTTCTACCGAAGTTCCCAGTCAATCGAAAAAGATTTCTGAGAAAAGCGTAAGGCGCCTGAAGCCTAGACACTGTTCCGTGTCGAAAACTTATACATTCTTACACATGTGTTGATTAACCAAAGTTAACCAAAAAATAACTTAGTCAAATACTAGGCGTCCCGAGTACGGTTGCTTTGGATTGAACAACCCCTATACCAGTACCGAGATATCTTAATGTGTAGGGATGCGACTTCGTCGCATCCCTACACATTTTTTCGGTAATCGTATGAGTGTCCTTCATCCGTCGCGCTCCAAATGCATAAGTAAACGTAATGCTGAAGCTTTTTGGGAACGCGACAGGCAACTATTCGCAACAGAATTACTGAAAAAAGTGTGGCTAGAAGTGACGGATTCACTTCTAGCCACACTAGGGTCCCTCGGTAAAGGTGTCGTGATTATTCAGCCGAAAGCGAACCGGAAACGATCCAATGAAAATGGATTTCCCCAAGCCCTACTCACCAGTATTTGATACAAATAGATAATTAATCAACAGACGTGACTTTCTTATATTCTAAAAAAGAAGACTCCATCAGATGATGGAGTCTTCTTTTTTCTCTTTATACTCATTCATCCTGCGCACTCGGTAGATGATTAAAATAAGAGCCGCCACGATGAGAGCCTCCACGATCGGGAGGAAAAAGCCAAGAAACGTCAAAATTAGACAGCCGATAAACAAGAAGGCATAGATCAGCAAAGTCTGTAAAGGCCTCAGTTTTCTAGCAAATCCCAGTTTATAAACAATTGCCGACATGAGGAAGACGAGGGCAAAAAGTACATAACCGGCAGCCGTATAGGAAGGCATCACTTCGTATATAAAGCGTGCAATACCCGACATCTTTCCGAATACGAACTCTGTATCGCCAACACTAGCACTCATTCAACACATTCCCTTCTGTAAAGCTTTTCTATAGGTCGGAATAGTAATAATCCCGTCACCGTTAAAGGACCTCAGAAAGCCGCACCTGACCTATCAGTCGACTAGACCTGTATGAGGTAAGGCACTCAAGATGCTTTCTTTTACTAAGATCACTTATGTTTAAACAGCGATTATTTCTTTTTCTGAACACGTTCGCGTTCGTTTTTATCAAGTATCTTCTTACGAAGTCTGATCGATACTGGCGTCACTTCACAATACTCGTCATCACCTAGATATTGTAACGCTTCTTCAAGCGACATAATACGTGGTTTTTTAGTTGTAACTGTTTGGTCTTTAGAAGCTGAACGTACGTTTGTCGCTTGTTTAGCTTTTGTTAAGTTGATTGTCAAATCGCTTTCGCGCGTATTTTCACCAACAACCATCCCAGCATAGATTTCAGTTCCAGCACCAACGAACATAATACCGCGGTCTTCTAGCTGCATGATGCTGTAAGGCGTAGCTGTACCGTTCTCCATTGAAACAAGAACACCGTTTCTGCGGCCGCCGACTTTACCTTTTGCCATTGGCTGGTAAGAATCAAACGTATGGTTCATAATTCCGTAACCTCTTGTCAATGTAAGGAATTCAGTTGAATACCCAATCAATCCACGCGCAGGTACATTGAATATTAGACGAACTTGTCCATTACCATTGTTGATCATATCAAGCATTTCGCCTTTACGCTCACCAATCGACTCGATAATAGAGCCTGTATGCTCTTCAGGAATATCAATTTGTAAACGTTCGATAGGCTCACAACGAACACCATCTACTTCTTTCACGATTACTGTTGGTTTCGAAACTTGCAATTCAAATCCTTCACGGCGCATGTTTTCAATAAGAATAGAAAGGTGAAGCTCTCCGCGTCCTGAAACAGTCCATGCATCAGGCGAATCAGTTGGATCTACACGAAGAGATACATCTGTTTGCAATTGTGATTGAAGGCGTTCGTCAATTTTTCTTGACGTTACCCATTTACCTTCTTTACCTGCAAACGGGCTATTGTTTACAAGGAATGTCATTTGTAACGTTGGTTCGTCAATGAACAACTCTGGAAGTGCTTCCAGATGATCTGCCGGACAAATTGTTTCACTAACGTCAATGTTCTCCATTCCAGATACCGCAACAAGATCTCCTGCGAAAGCTTCTTGGATATCAACGCGTTTCAAACCAAGGAATCCAGACATTTTCGTAACACGATAGTTTTTGACAGTACCATCACGTTTTATAACGGCAACCGACTGTCCGACTTGCATCGTTCCACGGAAAATCCGTCCGATACCGATACGGCCAACATAATCGCTGTAGTCAAGAAGTGATACTTGGAACTGTAAAGGCTCGTCTCTATTATCGATTGGAGCAGGGATATGTTCTAGAATTGCGTCATATAGTACACGCAACGTTTCTTCTTGTGTTGAAACGTCTGGTGATAAGCTTGCAGTACCGTTGAATCCTGATGCATAAATAACTGGGAATTCAAGTTGTTCATCATTCGCATCAAGTTCGATGAATAATTCAAGAACTTCATCAACTACTTCTTCCGGGCGTGCAAATTCACGGTCAATTTTATTAACGACAACGATTGGTTTCAAGTTCTGCTCAAGCGCTTTTTTCAATACGAAACGCGTTTGTGGCATACACCCTTCGTATGAGTCGACAACAAGAATTACACCATCTACCATTTTCAAGATACGTTCCACTTCTCCGCCGAAATCTGCGTGACCTGGTGTATCCAAAATGTTGATTTTTGTATCTTTATATTCAATTGCCGTATTCTTTGCAAGAATCGTAATTCCGCGTTCACGTTCAATTTCATTTGAGTCCATTGCACGATCATCTACTTGTTCGTTAGAACGGAAGATTCCCGATTGTTTTAAAAGTTGATCGACAAGCGTCGTTTTTCCGTGGTCGACGTGGGCGATAATTGCTATGTTACGTAAGTCACTTCTAAGTTTAGTCATGATTTCACTCCATTATTCTTTTTTCAGTTGATTAACTGTGTTATTATAGCACATGTAAAGATAATTCGAAAACATTTAATTGTAGATGGAGGTATTTTTTTGAAAAACATCAAATGGATTTTCGTTTTTTACTCCATTGCCGCTATCGCTTCAATGTGTGCAATCGGCGTTGCAGTCGGTATGAGCAGCCCCACGATTGCGATTGTAGCCATCGTTGCATTGATTCTAATTATGGGTAACGGATTTAAAACGAAAAAGAAATATAGAGAACAAGGCCTACTTTAATAACATTCTTTTCAAATGTGACGTTTCATGGTAATCGTAGTATTCGATGCCTGTAACGTCCTTTTTTTTATTGTTTTAGGTCAATATAGTTTGTCACTATATCTTGATGCAATCCAGGCCTCGCGACTATAAATGTATCCTGCCCAAGAAGGTGCGGGAAATCCCCTTTCATGTTTGTTGCAACTGCACCGACCTCCTGCGCAATAACAATGCCCCCAGCAACATCCCATGGCGACAGCCTCATAGACATGTATGCATCCAGCCTACCTGACGAGACATACGCCAACTCGAGCGCTGCCGAGCCATATGATCTTGTCCCTCTACACGTTCTAATCAGTTCAATAATTTTTTCGTTGTCAACGAAGTGATTCGGAGCCACCCAACTGGCATTAATACCAATAACGGCTTCTTCTAGTGGTGTAATCTCCAATTGCGGTAGCCGTTCATCATTGAAATAAGCCCCTTCATCTTTAGCAGCATGATAAAAATCATCGCGCATTACATCATAAATATAACCAAGCATACCGACGCCTTCTGCATATATTCCGAGAGAGATGGCAAAGTTCCGTTTTTGGTGGATGAAATTCATCGTTCCGTCAATTGGGTCAAGCATCCAAACGACCCCATCAAGCGTCTGAACGACATCGCCAAATCCTTCTTCACCGAGAATCTTATGGTCAGGAAAATCTCTTTTAATCCTGCTGATGAAGAATTGTTCGATTTCTTTATCAATATTTGTCACAAGGTCATTCGCACTCGATTTTGTATCGATATCGATTTGATTGAAAAAAGACACGCGAATTTTATGACCCGCTTCTTTTATCAACGACTTTGCATAACGATCAATAATTCCCCACTTCATAAAGCCACCCCTTCCAAACGACTATCTATAGTACACTATATCGAAAAAGGCATCCCATTACACTATCCCTGTTTCTAAAGGATGTGTATGGATGCCTTTTCTGGTCCGACAATCAGAATCATGCGAAGCCATTAAGTATCTCCAGCTCACGGTGAATTTCCATAAGCCTATGCTTGCTTTTCATTTTTTGCTTTGCATCATCTTCTTGCACAGCATCGAAAAGTGTTGCAAGTTCATAATCGAGTTCTAGGTTAAGTAGCTTCACATATTCTTTCTCTACATCGGCTTTGCGAATAACATGGACGACTTGTTTCATAGTTGACACCCCTTTTTCAGTATATAGTCCAAATTTTCCGTTAGTTATACTTAAAATATGCTACGACCAGAGTTCGCTCTAGTTATAAGCCTTGTTACTAAAGATTGTTCCCCTTTTTCTGTTATGATAAACGTGTAAATGTAATTGGGGGTAATGAAAATGGTTGGTCTTTTTTGGGAAAAAGATGATTTTGATGTATTTTCAATTGAAGGGCTAGAAAAGCGGATGGAAGCATTGCAAAATCGAATCCAACCCAAGTTTGGAACTCTAGGTATGCATTTTGCGGACCGCCTTTCAGCACATGGGACTGATGAGTTTTTTCCACATGTCGCAAAACACGCAAGACGGACAGTAAATCCACCAAATGACAGTTGGGTCGCCTTCGCACCTGCTAAACGTGGCTACAAAGCATTGCCTCACTTTCAGATTGGCTTATGGGGGTCACATTTATTCATTATTTTAGCGGTAATTTATGAGAATTCAGATAAAAAAGGGATTGCTGAGCGTCTAGATAGCAAATTGGATGTTTTAACTAGCCTCCCTGGTACTTATATCGTTTCTGGTGATCATATGAAACCCGAAGCTACAACTATCGAACAAGCGGGGGACGTTGGACTCGAACAACTTTTAGAGCGGTTACAAACTGTCAAAAAAGCGGAGTTCCTTGTCGGTCGGCATTTACCACGTGAAGACGCCGTTAAACTTTCCACCGAAGAATTCATGGCATTTGCAGAAGAGACTTTTGACCAACTGCTACCTGTTTATGATGTAGTTATTAATAAAAGATAAAAGCGTAAGCGCCTTGGTAGACCCCGAAAAGCGCTGGAAGGCCTTAAGAGAAAGGCGCTCTTTGCCTTTAACTTAAGGACTGAAGCGACAGAGGAAGGCAGCTTAGGATCGCGACATCCTGTCGCAACAAGGAGGGATGCAGTTTCAATCCCTCCCCACTGCATGACCCACGTCGTGTGTGCCCAGGGGCTAGGCGCTGGAGTCTAGATACTGCTCCAGGTGAAAACCTTATACTTCTTAGCATTAGATAAAAGGAATGCTCCCGCTTAACGCGAGGGCATTCCTTTTATTATTTCTTCACCACTTGTATCTTTCGCCATTTGAACAACACGGTAACAGACGTAACCGCTCGCTTCCTCAAATTCCTTGCACAATGTTTTTTCTTCCGCCATGGAAGGAACCACTTTTTTGAATCCCCGATATGCCTCCATCAGTTTTTCTCCTGCAATTCCTGATTCATATGCTTTTTCAACCGCCTCATAAAATGCCGCTACTGCGATAATTTCTGTGGTCGACCAATCATGCCTAATTGGATAATTATAATCCATGCTAAATCGCTCCCTTTACTCTCTTTAGTTCCATCTTTTACGAATTGTTTCCGCCTCATTCACCATACGCTCAACTAATTCTGCAACGGATGGTACATCGTTAATAAGCCCAGCAACCTGACCCGCCCATCCATAACCATTATTGGCATCTCCATCATGAATAAAACGGCGATTCGCTTCGCCACTGATTAAATCTTTCATCGCTTCATAATCAGCATTTTTAGCTTCCATGTCAATTATTTTCTTCGTCCAACTTCCCGTTAATGCTCGAGCGGGTGCTCCTAGTGTTCTTTTAATAACAGTCGTATCGGTTTCACTACTTGCAAGAAGTAGATTGATATAAGCTTGAGATGCATGGACACACTCTCTCGTCGCAATGAATCTTGTTCCCATCTCAATCCCCTCGGCGCCTAATGCCTGAGCGGCCATCCAACCGCGACCATCCCCGATACCACCGGATGCAATAACTGGGATTGAAACAGCATCGACAACCTGTGGAACAAGTACCATCGTTCCGATATCGTCACGCCCAAGATGTCCCCCACCTTCTTGTCCAACAACCATAACTGCATCAGCTCCGAGTGATTCCGCTTTCTGAGCCTGCCTTTTTGCAGCAACTAGCACAAGCTTTTTAACGTTGGTATTTTGAAGTTGGGCAAAAAATGGCGCGGGATTCCCACCCGTTACCGACATTACTGTAACGCCTTCCTCCAGAGCAGCTTCCACCATATGGGCATATGGACGTCCATGTTGTCCAATCGCAAAGTTCACGCCGAACGGTTTAACAGTCAGCGTTTTTACTTTTTTAATTTCAACGCGCAGTGCATCTGCTGAATCCAAACTCATTGCCGTAATTTGTCCAAGTCCACCTGCTTCCGAGACGGCAGCAGCAAGTTGGGCATAAGCCAAGTAAGCGAGTCCCCCTTGAATGATTGGATAATTGATATCGAGCAGTTCCGTTACTTTTGTTTTCCATTCCATTTGAATGCCTCCCCCGTTACTCCACTGACACTCTTCTTCATCCCCATCTACTAAACCTGCAAACAAAAGGCAGAAAAAGCTAGGTCACACGGATCCACATACCTGTTTCATAGTCCGATTCAAACTAAAAAAACCATCTACGAGGATATCTTGCTACCTCATAGACGGTCTTAATCACTGACTCTAGAAAATTATTTCGTAATCATATGAATTGGTTTACCTAAAGCGACTTCAGCCGCTTCCATTGAAATTTCACTCAATGTTGGGTGAGCATGAATTGTCATTGCAACATCTTCAAGCGTCATTCCTGCTTCGATTGCAAGTGCAAGTTCAGCGATCATATCTGATGCACTTTCACCCACAATTTGTGCTCCAAGTAGAAGCCCGTCTTCTTTACGTGATACAAGTTTGACGAAACCTTCAGAAGCATCAAGTGCAAGTGCACGTCCATTAGCTGCAAACGGGAATTTCCCTACTACTGTTTCATAACCTTCTTCTTTTGCCTGTTGCTCGTTCAAGCCAACAGCTGCAAGTTCAGGATCAGTGAAACAAACGGCAGGAATCGCCAAGTAGTCAACTTCAGACTTCTCGCCTGAAATTGCTTCTGCTGCAATTTTAGCTTCATAAGAAGCTTTGTGTGCAAGCTGAAGTCCTGGAACGATATCACCGATTGCATAGATATTTGGAATGCTTGTACGGCATTGTTTGTCGACTTCGATAAGACCGCGCTCAAGGAACTTGATGCCCATCTCTTCTAATCCGATTTCATCCGTATTTGGACGACGACCTACAGTAACCAGTACGTAATCAGCTTCGACTTTCTTCTCTTCTCCGCCTACTTCGTATGTAACTGTAACACCAGTAGCTGTCTCTTCAACGCCTTTAGCAGACGCTTTAACAACAACTTCGACGCCTTTTTTCTTCAAGCCTTTTTTAACAATTTGTGTCATTTGTTTTTCAAAACCTGCAAGAATGTCATTGCCGCCTTCAATAATCGTTACTTCAGATCCAAGATTTGCATATGAAGATCCTAGCTCAGTACCGATATAACCGCCACCGATAACGACAAGTTTACCCGGTAATTCTGTAAGACTCAAAGCACCTGTTGAATTGATAACGCGTTTCGTAAATTTGAATGTCGGGATTTCAATCGGACGTGAACCCGTTGCAATGATTGCATTTTTGAATTTATATGTTTGCGCAGAACTTTCGTCCATCACACGTACTGTGTTACTATCGACGAAATAAGCTTCACCTTGAACATAATCAACCTTGTTGCCTTTAAGAAGTCCTGCAACTCCGCCAGTCAACTTGCTGACTACACTATCTTTGAACGCTTGTGCTTTAGTGAAATCTAGTTTCACTTCTGTCGCTGTAATTCCCATTGAATCGGAATTTTTGGCATTGGCATAACGATGTCCAACAGCAATTAGCGCTTTAGAAGGAATACATCCTACGTTCAAACACACGCCACCAATATCGCCTTTTTCAACAACGATTACTTTTTGGCCTAATTGTGCCGCACGAATTGCTGCGACATATCCTCCCGGTCCAGAACCTACGACAAGTGTATCTACTTCGATTGGAAAGTCTCCTACTACCATTGTTTACGCCTCCATTAATAAAAGTTCCGGATTTGCGAGCAATCTCTTAAGGTGATTCAGCGCGTGTTGTGCAGTAGCGCCGTCGATCATCCGGTGATCGAATACCAATGACAATGCTAACATAGGTGCCGCTACAATTTCACCATTTTTCACAACTGGTTTTTCTGCGATACGACCAATTCCAAGAATTGCAACCTCAGGATGATTAATGATAGGTGTAAACCATTGTCCTCCTGCAGACCCAATATTCGTGATGGAACAAGAAGCACCCTTCATTTCAGCAGGTGATAATTTACCATCGCGTGCTTTTACGGCAAGGCTATTGATTTCATCAGAAATTGCGAAGATTGATTTACGGTCTGCATGCTTGATAACCGGAACAAGAAGTCCGCGGTCAGTGTCCGCAGCGATACCAATATTGTAATAATGCTTCTGAACAATTTCTTGTGTAGCATCATCGAGTGAGCTATTGAACGCTGGGAATTCACGCAATGTCGAAACAAGTGCTTTTACGACATAAGGCAAATACGTCAGTTTGATATCTTTTTCTGCAGCAATGTCTTTGAACTTTTTGCGATGTGCAACGAGTTCGGTAACATCCACTTCGTCAAGCAACGTAACATGCGGAGCAGTGTGTTTTGAATTGACCATCGCTTTTGCAATTGCTTTTCGGATTCCAGACATTTTTTCGCGTGTTTCAGGGAAATCGCCTTCAAGATGAACTGGAACCGGAGCTGAAGTTTCTTGCGCAACGCTTTCAGCTTGACCATCTTGATCCGCCACTGCTGGAGTTGCCGCTTGTGTTTGTCCACCATTCTTGAATGACTCGATATCTTCTTTCAAGATGCGGCCGTTTTTGCCTGATCCTGCAACTTGCTGAATTTCGACACCTTGCTCACGCGCAAATTTACGCACGGAAGGCATTGCAATAATGCGGCGATTCGGATCGACGTCTGTTTGTGCTTGCACACTTGCAGTCGGGGCAGCTACTTTTGTAGTTGCTTCTTCCTTAGGCGCCTCTTCTTTTTCAATCGGTTGACTCGCTTCAGCTGTTGCTTGAACTTGTGCTTCAGTTTCTGCGTTGTCATCCTCTTCAGATTTCACATTTTCATAACCAGGTGCATCGAAGCGAATCAATACATCCCCTACGACTGAAACTGTTCCTTCGGAAACGAGTATTTCTTCAACAGTACCCGTAACCGGTGATGGAATTTCCACAACTGCTTTATCGTTTTGGATTTCAAGAAGTATGTCATCTTCATTGATCTTATCGCCTTTAGCGACGAACCATTTTACGACTTCACCTTCATGGATTCCTTCTCCGATATCTGGTAAACGGAATTCAAATGCCACGTGATTCACCCTTTCTTAATTGATACCTTTTTAGAACGTCAATACTTTTTTAGCTGTTTCAATAATATCTTTCGCATTCGGAAGCCAAGCATTTTCACCTTGCGCAAATGGATAAATAGTATCCGGTGCAGTTACGCGAAGAACAGGTGCTTCAAGGCTTAGAATTGCGCGTTCTGTAATTTCAGCTACGATATTCGCAGCGATTCCTGCTTGTTTCTGCGCTTCTTGTACAACGATTGCACGGTTTGTTTTTTCAACAGATGCAATGATTGTTTCGATATCCATTGGTTGAATTGTACGCAAGTCGATAACTTCTACAGAGAAGCCTTCTTTTTCAAGCTCTTCAGCCGCTTTCAAACTTTCGTGAACCATTGCGCCGTACGTGATAATTGAAAGGTCTTTCCCTTCACGTTTCACATCCGCTTTCCCAAGTGGAATCGTGTACTCTTCTTCAGGAACTTCTTGTCTGAATGAACGGTACAGTTTCATATGTTCAAGGAAGATGACCGGATTGTCGTCGCGGATTGCAGAAATCAGTAACCCTTTCGCGTCATATGGAGTTGAAGGGATAACAACTTTCAAACCAGGCTGTGAAGCTACGAGACCTTCAAGGCTGTCAGCGTGCATCTCAGGTGTTGCTACGCCGCCTCCGAATGGTGAGCGGATTGTAACAGGTGCATTAAAACGACCTGCACTACGGAAACTCATGCGCGCAAGTTGACCACTAACTGAGTCAATTACTTCATAAAGGAAACCAAAGAACTGAATTTCCATAACTGGACGGTAGCCTGTGAATGCCAACCCGATTGCTAGTCCACCAATACCAGATTCTGCAAGCGGTGTATCGAATACACGCACTTCGCCAAATTCTTTTTGCAAGCCTTCAGTTGCACGGAAGACTCCTCCGTTATTTCCAACGTCTTCACCGAAGACGAGGACGTTTTCATCATTTTTCAGCTCCGTACGTAGAGCATCAGTTATTGCTTGAATCATCGTCATTTGTGCCATCGGTTACTTCGACTCCTTCTCTGTGTAAATGGCTAGTTGTTCCTGCAAGTTGTATGGCAGGTCGCCTTTGTACATGATGTTGATAAAATCGCTTACTTTTTGTTTAGGAGCTGCATCAGCTATTTTGATTGCTTCTTTAATTTCTTCTTTAGCGCGTTCAATTACTACATTTTCTTGTTCTTCATTCCAGATACCTTTTGCTTCTAGGTATGTACGGAAACGGATTAACGGATCGCGTTTTTCCCACTCGCTGTCTGTTTCTGAAGTACGGTAACGCGTAGGATCGTCTCCTGCCATCGTATGTGGCCCGTAGCGGTAGCAAAGCGCCTCGATTAGTGTTGGTCCATCGCCATTGATTGCGCGCTCGCGTGCGTCACGTGTAACCGCATACACCGCAAGAGGGTCCATACCGTCAACAAGAACACTTGGTATACCTGCTGCAATACCTTTTTGTGCAAGCGTTTTTGCAGCTGTTTGCATGTCACGTGGAGTCGAAATAGCAAATTGGTTATTCTGAATGATGAAGATTGCTGGAGAACGATATGCTCCTGCAAAGTTAATCCCTTCATAGAAGTCACCCTGCGATGTACCACCGTCACCTGTGTATGTCATAGCAACTGCTTTCGTTCCGCGTTTTTGGAAGCCAAGTGCAATGCCGGCTGCTTGAATATATTGTGCACCGATAATGATTTGTGGCGGGAATACGTTGACGCCTTCTGGAATATTACCACCTTGGAAATGGCCGCGTGACCATAAAAATGCCGTTGATAACGGTAATCCGTGGAATAACATTTGTGGAACGTCACGATAACCTGGAAGGATGAAATCCTCTTTCTCAAGTGCAAATTGTGAAGCAAGTTGTGAAGCTTCCTGCCCCGCTGTCGGTGCATAGAATCCTAGACGTCCTTGACGGTTCAACGAAATTGAACGTTGATCCAAAATACGTGTATATACCATACGAGTCATTAACTCAATGAGTTCTTCATCGGATAAATTCGGATCTGCATCCTTATTAACGATTTCGCCTTCTTCGTTCAAGATCTGGAACATTTCAAACTTTTCTTCAATCGCGTGAAGTGTTTCCACCGGATCGAACTGCTTGTCTTTTTTGGCAGCCATTTCGGCAACTCTCCTTTATAACTGTATTATGAACCATTAGTGTATTGATTGGTACAATCTATTCCCTTCACAGTATATCTAATCAGAACTGAATGGTCAAACATAGTAATCGCATGTACCTTTGCAGATAATGGCTATTAGAATTGATTGTCATTATCAAACTGTATTAGCACAATAAGACGTCTGTATTATAATAGAATACCATTTTCCCGCACTTTATATTTATAGAAAAAAGCATAGAATTAACTCTACTGCCTCACTACTGCTTATTCTTCTTTCTGTAAATTAGAGAAAGTGTCGTCCTTTAACACATTCACTTTGACCGTCGCATCATTAAAAGAGATAACTGCTGTATGGACTAACTCATTCTGTTCATTCACTTCGCCGACCTTATCCTTAAGTTCCTTTAGTTCAACTTCCTCAGCAACTAGCATTCCGTATAACTCCTCTTGAAGACTGGTAAGTTTTTTATATTCAACAACAAAGGCTGAATGGAGCTCATATCGGTTAGTTACAGCTTCTTTCAGCTCTTCTATACTTTTTTCAACAGCTCCATCTGTTTGTTCAATGATTGCATCGAGTTCGTCCACGGATTTGCTTGCTTTACTTATGGACTTTTCTTCTCCTTCTATATGAGTAAGTCGTTGTCCCAGCAATTCTTCAAGCTCAGCTACCTTTATTTTCAGCTCACCTAACTGTTGTTGCGTCAATTCCATCGTCTGTTTGAATAATTCCTGTTCCGATTTTTCAAGCTCCGTCAATTCAGCTTGCGCATCCTTATATGCTTGTTCGGCATTATTCATCTTTGTTATAGTAGCTGACAGTTGCGTTTTAATCGTCGAGTCAGAACTACACCCTGAGAGCACCAAAGTTACCGCTAATATGTATCCAATGATAGATTTCTTCAAAATTGCCGACCTCCAATTTCCCTCTACACTATAACGTTTTATATTTCACTATTCAACTTCGCGTTCAATTTCTTCCACCCCTATTCACATTCGTTTATACTATTGAATAGAGTAAAACCGAAAGGAAGATTGCACGATGATTTTAATGGAACATATTGTTAGGGAAGGACACCCTGCTCTCCGCAAACGAGCCGAAGAATTAAGTTTCCCATTGTCCGATGTTGACCGGAAACTTTGCGAAGATTTGATGGGGTACGTTATAAATAGTCAAGATCCCGAACTGAGTGAAAAGTTCGACCTCCGCCCCGGAATCGGCCTGGCCGCACCACAATTGGATAAATCGAAAAGAATATTTGCACTCCATATTACAGATGATGTTCAACAAGCAATTAGTTTTATTGCTGTTAATCCAAAAATCGTCAGTCACTCTATCGAAAAAACCTATCTTCCTTCAGGTGAAGGTTGCCTGTCAGTAGATCGCGATGTAGAAGGATATGTACCTCGTTATGCACGGATTACAATTAAAGCCTATGATCCCGATGGCCATGAATTCAAAAAAAGATTGAAAGGACTTGCCGCTATTGCTTTTCAACACGAACTTGATCACTTGAATGGTGTCATGTTCTATGACCATATTGATAAAGAAGTACCTTTTAAGGATATTCCCGGTGCTACCCCACTTGTACGCGATTGAAATGTTTTCTGTGTAAACAGAGCGAAGTTGAACGGAACCTTTATATCCTACATGCTCCTAGAGTTTGTTCAGTTTGTAGTATGTTGCCAAGTGTGTGGTACCAACTACTGCCACAATTTGAAGGGCAGTAGCTGATACCCCCCAAGTTACTGGTGATTACTTGGATCTTTCGACTACTCTTTTAAATAACGGATGGATCTTTCGACTATGTCGAAAATCCTACTTGACACAATGTTCTGAATATAGTATAATGATTTCGAGGAGTGATGTCGCCATGTACAAACGCCTAAAACGAAAATGGTTGAAACGGCTAAATGGCATACTCGGAAAAAAAACTATCGCTTAATTATGTTAAGTCCGCCATCAAATTGGTGGGCTTTTCTTTATTTTAAAGAGGTGTCATGCTAATATAAAGAGAATCAGTTCAAACGAACGTAAAAAGGAGAGCAAACGATGATTTATAAAATCTATTATCAAGATAACTTGCTTCAAATACCAGTCCGTGAAAATACGAAAAGCATGTACATCGAGGCGGATTCGGAAAGGTCAGTCCGTGCGAAGTTGAAAGATCGTGCTTTTAACATCGAATTTATCCAACTTCTTGAAGGTGTTCATCTTGAATACGAACAGGCTGCACCCTATTTCGAGCTTGAAGAGGTTTAAGTATGAAATCTATCAAAAACAATGAAACTGCCGTTTTCGCTTTAGGCGGACTAGGTGAAATCGGTAAAAACACATATGGTGTACAATTTCAAGACGAAATTATTCTAATTGATGCTGGTATTAAGTTCCCTGATGACGCATTACTCGGTATCGACTATGTCATTCCAGATTACACATACCTTGAACGTAATGTGGACAAGATTAAAGGCCTATTCATTACACATGGCCATGAGGATCATATTGGTGGTATTCCTTATCTTCTTCGTAAAATTAACGTGCCAGTATATGGCGGAAAACTTGCACTTGGACTTTTGCGTAACAAACTAGAAGAGCATGGTCTGTTACGGACTACGAAATTGATCCCTTTTGGTGAAGATGACGTTTTCAAGTTCCGTAAGACAGCGGTATCATTTTTCCGGACCACACATAGTATTCCAGATGCATTCGGTGTTGTAGTTAAAACACCTTCCGGTAATATTGTTCACACGGGTGACTTCAAATTCGACTTCACACCAGTTGGGGAACCAGCAAACTTGACGAAGATGGCGAAAATCGGTAGCGAAGGCGTACTTTGTCTGTTATCAGATAGTACAAATGCTGAAATCCCTAACTTCACAATGTCTGAACGAAAAGTCGGCGACAGCTTGAATGAGATTTTCAGAAAAGTTGAAGGCCGTATTATATTCGCGACATTCGCATCAAATATTCATAGACTGCAACAAGTAATTGAGTCTGCCCAGGTATTGGGTCGTAAAATTGCGGTATTTGGCCGCAGTATGGACAATGCCATTACAATCGGTCGAGAACTTGGTTACATCGATGCACCGAAAGAATTATTTGTCGATACCCAATCATTAAATAAGCTGCCGGCCAACAAAGTATTAATTCTTTGTACAGGTAGTCAAGGTGAACCGATGGCTGCACTTTCTCGTATCGCCAACGGTACGCATAGACAAGTTCAAATCCATCCTGGCGATACGGTAATTTTCTCGTCTTCACCGATTCCAGGAAATACACTTAGCATCAACAAAGCTATTAATGCACTATTCCGTGCAGGTGCTGATGTTCTCCATGGTTCTTTAAATAATATCCATACTTCCGGTCACGGTTCGCAGGAAGAACAAAAATTGATGATCAGATTGATCAAACCAAAATTCTTCATGCCGATTCACGGTGAGTATAGAATGTTGAAAATCCATACTGATCTTGCTGTCTCTTGTGATGTTCCTCGAGAGAACACATTCATCATGGGGAATGGCGATGTACTCGCCCTTACACAAGATGAAGCGCACCTTGCTGGTCGGATTCCTTCTGGTGATGTCTATATTGACGGAAGCGGAATCGGGGATATCGGCAGCGTCGTTCTGCGTGATCGCAGAATCTTGTCTGAAGATGGTCTTGTAATTGTTGTAGCAACTGTAGATCTAAAACGGAATCGTGTCGTTTCAGGACCAGATATCATTTCTCGTGGATTCGTTTATATGCGTGAATCTGGTGCAATGATTCACGAAGCACAACAGATGTTATCCAAACAGATGCAGCGCAAGCTTGCAAGCTCACCCTCAGATTTCGATGCACTGAAAAGTGAAATCATTGATGTTCTCGGACCGTATTTATACGATAAAACGAAACGTAAACCAATGGTGCTTCCTGTTATCATGGAAGTTTAACAAAGCTAAAAACCGTAAACGCCTATAAGCGTTTACGGTTTTTTTATTCATTAATACATCTGTTGATAAACCAAAATTAACCAGTGAATAATATGATTACCTACTGGGCGCTACGTGTATACTTTGGATTACTTTGGATTGAATGACTTCTATACGATTACCGAGATGTCTGGATATGTAGGGATGTGACTTTGTCGCATCCCTACATATTTTTTCGTTAATCGTATGGTGGTCCTTCATCCTTCGCGCTCCAAATACATCAGTACACGAAGTGATAAATCTTTTTGAGACGAAAGAATAGAGGGGTATCTACCTCGATAAAAGCCGCCAAAGATGCAATTTTGGCGGCTGAAACTCTCTTTAGAGTTTGCTCTTTTTACTAGTAAGGAAGTGTCACTTTCTATAAAGGTTCATAAGATTGGATGCATACTCTTTGCTACAAGTAAGTAAGGAACGCATTGTACCACGTAATAGAGTGCCCGAAATTGCATATTCGGGCATTTAACATCCTTCTAGAAAGTCATCTATTCACTTCTTTCAAACATAACTGCACTTTTCACTTGAACATTGTAGGTATGCGACGGGCAACTATTCGCAACAGGATTACCGAAAAAAGTGTGGCTAGAAGTGACTCCGTCACTTCTAGCCACACATGCCTCTCGGTAAAGGTGTCGTGATTAATTTGCCGAAAGCGAACCGGAGAAGATCCAGTGAAAATGGTTTATCCCAAGCCCTACTCACCAGTATTTCATGCAAGTAAATGGTTAATCAACAAACGTGATTCATTAATGCAGTGCTTTCTTTTCAAACTTATGGATTTCCTCATCCGATCCAATGACAATCAGGATATCTTCAAGTCGGATTTTTTCAATTGCTTGAGGAGATACAAGTATATGCTTACCTCGTTTGATGGCAACAATATTGACACCATATTTGGCCCTAATGTCCAAATCTATTAATGTTGATCCAACGAGTTTATCATTCGCCTTTATTTCCGCAATGGAATACTCATCTGACAGTTCAAGATAATCGAGTATATTATTCGATACCATATTGTTCGCAATTCTAATACCCATATCGCGTTCAGGGTGTACTACCTGGTCTGCCCCAATTTTACGCAACACTTTTTCATGGGAATCATTTTGAGCTTTCACTGTTATTTTTTTCACACCAATTTCCTTCAACATAAGTGTTGTCAAAATACTCGCTTGGATATTTTCTCCAATTGCAACGACTACATGTTCGAAGTTGCGGATGCCTATTGACCTGAGAACAGACTCATCAGTCGTATCGGCCGCTACCGCTTGTGTAGCAATGTGAGCATATTCATCCACTCTTTCTGATGAAATATCGATAGCCATAACATCAGCATCGAGCTCAATTAGTTCTCTTACAATACTCCCACCAAAACGACCCAAGCCAATTACCGCAAATTCCTTTTTCATAGAGCACCCTCCCCTATCCACTTACTGGATTCGATTAGTGTATCATACTGAATTAGCACGCTCAAATATCCATCTATCGTCTAAAGGCGCGACGTCCTCACTAGTACATCCTGTCGCAATATGGAAGAGATGCTGTTCAATCCCTCCCCACTGCATGACCAACATCGTGTGGGTCTTGGGCTTAGATGTAAAATCTCTATAATACAACTTATCTACAACAGTACGTGGTTTTACTATTTCCTAAACAATTAAAAATGCCCGATGTCGCGAATGCGCAATCGGGCTGATTCTTTACTCTTTTTTCATTTCATCTAGCACGCGGTTAACGCGCTTTTCAAGCATTTTCATGCCCCCGCCGCCTGCTTGGAAGTGACGTAACTGGCCGTCTTTATCAAACACATAATAAGCCGGAACATATTGGTTATCGAATTTATCCGTTAGTGTCGCTTCACTATCGACAAAAATCGGTTGAGTAATGTCGTGTTCAGCCGCTACTGATTTGATTTCAACTAGATCTAAATCGTCTTCAGAACGTGGCATATGAACTGCGATGACGTTTAAATCTTCTTTGTATTTGTCTCTAAATTCATTGACTTCAGGCATTGCTTCCTTACATAAGTGACAGCTAACAGACCAGAAATGGATTAGAGTTGGTTTTTCACCGACCAATTCCTCTTTTGTTCTTTCTCCATTCAACCATGCTGTTGCACCTGTAAGTTCAGGTAATTGATCACGTAGTTTCATGCTTTTTCCTCCTTCGTTTTTCAAAAAAATCCCCACTGCTAATATATGCACGGGGACTTCATTTGGTAAAAATTCAACTGTTACTTATAGTGTCTTCTGACCAGGTCTCCAGTTAGCCGGGCAAAGTCCGCCAGTTTGAAGAGCTTGAAGCACACGCAATGTTTCGTCAACATCACGGCCAATATTGTTGTGGAATACTGTTTGGTATTGAAGTTCACCTTCAGGGTTGATGATGAACAGGCCGCGTAGTGCGATACCTTCTTCTTCAATCAACACACCATAGTCGCGTGAAACTTGGTGGTTAGTATCTGCTGCTAGTGGATATTTCAACTGCTCTAAGCCATTATCTTTACGGTCTGTGTTGATCCACGCAAGGTGCGTGTGGATTGTATCCGTAGATAGACCGATAATTTCTGTATCCAAATCTTCGAATTCATCATAACGATCAGACATTGCTGTAATTTCCGTTGGACACACGAATGTGAAGTCCATTGGATAAAAGAATAATACTGTCCATTTATCGTTTTTCATATTTTCTTGAAGGCTTACTTTTCCAAAAGACTTATCTGCTAGTACCGCATCCAATGCGAAATCTGGTGCTTGCTTACCTACCATACGGTTAATCATTAAATAACCCCTCCACTAATTCTTTTGTGCCAGGACAACCGCCTGCACAATCCTTATCAAGACTAACAAAAAAATCGCCCTATTTCAAACGGAGCGCCTTGTCCAAACAGCGCCCTATTCAATATGTGGCAATTCCATGACGTATATACAGTCATTATGTTTACTCTTCTCCCAATTGAGGGAAAAGAGTTGTAAGTGTTATTTACAATTAGATGGTTTCGCAGGCCGTGCTAGGCAATATTCACAAGTTGGATCACTACAAGAGCTCTCACGCCATTCGTCGCACGATGGGCAAAATATGGAATCGTGTTCGTCATTATAATCTAATGGATCAAGGCAGATTTTGCAGTGATTGGGCAGTTCTACTATATTGCGGATCTTTCCATTTTTCATAAGAAAGATGCCTTCGATTTCTTTTTTATCTTCCAACAGATTACCAATCGATTCCCAACTAAGTCCGAGGTCTTCCATTGTCCATTTACGGTCATCCGGGTCCAAATAAATTACTTTCTTTTTTCCCAATCAAAGCCCTCCTTTATTCGCTATATTGTACCATGAAAAGCCAAAATTTCAATTGATGAAGGATGAGTGAAAATGCAGTTAACAATTCCAATTAATAAACTGGATATTCATCATTCGCATATGTCATTCACTCTTCCTATAAGATATGACAGTATGGGAAAGGATGACCTTGCGCTAACACTTAAGGCAAATGACTACGCTTTTTTCCAGATAGACAAGTCTTTAAGTGAAGGTAGCGTTAACGAAGATGAAATCTCTGTTACTGGCAAAGAACTTAAACAGTATTTTCTACCCTATATCGAAGACAAACTCTTTCCCACTTCGTTAGACAAAAATGGATTTCACAGATTTACAAAGTCTATCATGAAACGCTTTGAATACAAACTTAGAACTATAAATATGTCTTTCGTTATCCAAAGCGTCGATATAATACTCGGCCCTTTCGACATTGCTTTTTTAACTGTCAAAGTTCAATTAGATAACCAGGACCATGAACTAGCAGACGTTCTTGATTTCATGCATCATTTCAGAGCAGTCGAACCTCAGTTAGTAGAGGAACAAGGGATGGTAATTATCTGCCCCGAAAATGGAAATCACTTATCTATTCGACATCTACTTTTTGAATATCTATGTCCTTTTTTGGAAAAATTCATATTGCATGATGCTAAGTCGAACAGCTATTCCGGCTCTCTGCCTTACTTTGAAGATGAGAGGATGTATACAACCGCTTTCCTTTTCTGCCAGCAAGATTCTCTCATCACAGATGATCAATTGTATCGAATGGGTGCTTTGGACGGTAGATTACCTAATGGCCAGCTATTCATATCCGCTAATAATCCAGACTATATCCAGCGTTCTCTGAATCAGTCACTTCATGATAGATGGGCCCCAAACACGTATACAGTTACAACTGAGCATGCATTTGTAACTGTTACAAACTGCCTTCCTAAGGATATGAGCAGGGAACTTTCACAATACATGGGTACTCATTATTATAACTTTCTTCTCCATTATTTTTATAAGATAATGTTACTTCGAATGTCTTTCGAATATAGTCAAATCGAATGGGAAAAAGATGAGGAGTATGTAAAATCACTGATTAAGTTCATCACGCTATTTTCAGCCGGCTATTATTCTCAGGAAGTAAGTACACGTTCGGAAGGAAAAGAGCTCTCGCTTATGTTCCGACAAGCATTCAATATTGATTGTCTTTACAAAGAAGTGAATACAACTTTGCACGAACTGTACAAAAGCCAAGAAAATCAAGCTTCCGACAAGATGAACATGCTTCTTTTCATTCTCACTATTTTCACCGTCATTTCAGGAATTTATGGTATGAATCTCGTAATTGAAGACTGGGAATCCCCTTTTGGCTGGAGGCAATTTTCCAGCTACACGTTTTTTGAATGGATCTCACTTGTCACTGCACTGAGTGGCATTGGTCTTTCTGCTTATTTAGTTGTTACTACATTTGGCAAAATGATGATGAGTAAACTGCGCCGAAAGAAATCAAATTCCCGTATGAAATAATGACCGGACCCTCTTTTCTTAACAGGAGGATAATCCGGTTTTATTTATTATCAATCCAAGTTTGTTGATTAACCATTTTCTCACATGAATCATCTTTCAGAAAAGTATAAAAATTCACATTTACACGTGTACATTTCCGACTCGCTTTGGACGAAATGATCACAATACCTTTACCGCGGGTTAGATGTGGCCGCCGCGCAACCACAATGTTCAAGTGAAAAATGCAACTACTTTGGAAGATTAAAGAATAACTACCTTTCTATAAAGGTTGCAAGTGCCCGAAGATAAAATTTCGGGCACTCCATCGCTTTTAATAAAGTCTCTTTGCTTATTTTAGCAAAGATCATACAAGTAACAGTGTGACGCTATATAGAAAGTGACACTGCCTTACATTCGAAAAGGAAATGCTATAAAGAAGGAGTAAGCAGCCAAAATTTCATCTTTGGCTGCCCTTTGATGGATAAGTAACTGGTTATTTACTCGTTCCCAAAAACTTTAGCGCTTTATGTGAAGCCACTGAAAAAGCTCTTTTTTATAGTACGAACTAGTTGATTGTAGTGAGGAGCGGCGACTCCAGCGGGAACAGCGCGAGCTGAAGACCCCGCAGGAAGAGTCGTTACGAAGAACGGCTTTTGCGAGCACGGGGCAAGAATGCCTTAATTTCTGCAAAGAACGCAGAAATACGGCAAATCGAACCCTTTGCTGTTCGATTGGCTGAAGCCGTGCCCGCGGAAAGCGTCCGCTCGGAACGGAAATCAACGGGATTGAAGGATATCGTACTTTTTCAGTGCCCTCCATTGTGTTTATTTAAGTTTGTTTGGTTAACCAACACATGTATTATCAATCATGTCACTTATAGAAGCGAGATACTTCTGCTGAGTTATATTAAAGTAACGCTTGATTTTCGCTTGATATTTTGTATAATTAGAAGGGTTTTCAGTAAACTTCAAGTATAGTATTACTAAACTCCATTACGATTAGGGGGATGTCCATGGAGATTGGAAGCAGGATTAAAAGCCTACGCTTAAAAAAGGGGCTCACTCAGGAAGAACTTGGAGAACGGACTGATTTAACGAAAGGGCATATTTCACAGTTGGAAAGAAATTTGAATTCCCCTTCGATTGAAACGCTTTTTGCATTATTAGAAGTGTTAGGAACGACACCTAAAGACTTTTTTGACGAACCCAAGAAAAATGTACAAGTTGTCTACTCGACTGATAATCAGACGATCTACAGCGATGATGAGATGAAATATAGTATTCGGTGGTTAGTGCCCAGATCAAATGAGAATGATATGGAACCTGTCCACATCACATTTCACGCACAGGGCGAATTTAAAAAATTCGAGCCATCTCTTGCAGAAACATTTATATATGTTTTGAAAGGAAAAGTCGCCGTGATCATTGGGAATACACAACACATCGCTTCAAAAGGAGATGCAGTCTACTATGATGCATCCGAGCATCACTGTTTATCAAATGCATCTAACGGAACGAGCGAAATACTGCTCGTCGCGACTGAATCTTACTTATAAAGAAAAGGAGTGTCAGCATGACGACTCAGCCAATTATTCGATTCGAAAATGTTACAAAAAAATATAACCATGATACAACTGTATTGAACAGTGTTTCCTTTGAAATGGAACGTGGAAAGTTTTACACATTACTTGGTCCATCAGGTTGCGGTAAAACGACAATTCTTCGTCTCATCGCAGGTTTTATCGAACCCACGGATGGGACAATTTTCTTCAATGGGAAAAAGATCAACAACGTACCTGCCAATGAACGACAAGTAAACACGGTTTTTCAAGATTATGCGTTGTTTCCGCATTTGAATGTTTTTGAAAATGTTGCATTTGGGCTACGTATTAAGAAAGTGAAACAAGTCGAAGTCAAACGTCGTGTTATTGAAGCACTGAAATTCGTCAACTTGGAAGGCTATGAAAATCGGGAAATAGCAGAAATGTCCGGTGGGCAGCGTCAACGTGTCGCCATCGCACGTGCAATCATCAATGACCCAGAGGTTATATTACTCGACGAACCGCTATCAGCACTCGATTTGAAACTGCGTTCTGAAATGCAATACGAACTCCGGGAATTACAGCAACGATTAGGTAAAACGTTCGTATTCGTTACACATGACCAAGAAGAAGCACTCGCGATGTCCGATGAAATTTTTGTCTTGGATGCAGGAGAAATTCAACAATCAGGAACTCCACTCGATATTTATGATGAACCTATCAACCGGTTTGTCGCAGATTTCATTGGCGAATCTAATATCGTACCAGGAAAAATGATTGAAGATTTTGTAGTCCAATTTACCGGCAAAACATTTGAATGTGTAGACAAAGGGTTAAATCCAAATGAGAAAGTCGATATCGTCATTCGTCCGGAAGATTTGGAACTCACAACTGTCGATAAAGGGAAATTGAACGTGACAGTAGATACACAATTATTCCGCGGCGTTCACTATGAGCTTTCTACTTATGATGCTGATGGCAATGAATGGCTTGTGCATTCAACTAAAAAAGCGGAAGTCGGTGTAACGGTCGGACTTGATTTTGATCCAGAAGACATTCATGTCATGCGCTTAAACGAATCTGAAGAGGAATTCGATGCAAGACTTGAGGCATACGGGGTAGCGGATAATGAACAATAAACCACTACGCCCGTTGTACACGATTCCGTATACAGCCTGGATTCTACTTTTTGTCATAGCTCCGATTGCACTTATCATTTACTATTCATTTTTTGACTTAGCAGGTCATTTCACTTTGGACAACTATATAAACTTTTTCTCTTCTGTCTATTTAAAACTGACTATCAGTTCATTCTGGTATGCGTTTCTTATTACATTGTTCACGTTACTGTTTGCCTATCCGACTGCTTATTTCCTAACGAAGACGAAGCATAAGCAACTTTGGCTTTTGCTCATTATTATTCCATCTTGGATTAATCTTCTTCTAAAAACATATGCTTTCATTGGCCTTTTCGGACTTTATGGTCCAATAAATGCATTGTTAGAAACGGTTGGTATTGGCAGTCAGCAAATTCTATTCACTGATTTTAGTTTCGTTTTCGTATCCGTTTATATTTTCATCCCGTTCATGATTTTACCGATTTTCAATTCACTTGATAAACTAAATCCGGCGCTTATCGATGCGTCACGTGATCTAGGTGCTAATTCATGGACGACATTCAGGCGCGTCATTTGGCCCTTAACGTTAAACGGTGTTAAATCGGGAATTCAAGTTGTTTTCATTCCTGCCCTATCGCTGTTCATGATCACTCGACTGATTGCAGGTAACAAAGTCATTACACTTGGAACCGCAATTGAACAACAGTTTCTTGTCACGCAAAACTGGGGAATGGGTTCAACCATCGCCGTATTCCTAATTTTATTTATGTTTATCATCATGTTGATTACGAGCAGTAGCGATAGGGGGACGACAATCAATGGAAAAGTTAAGTAAGCTTCCTAAAATCTATTTGGTAGTCGTATTCATTATTTTATATGCTCCGATCTTCTACTTGATTTTTTACTCGTTCAATTCAGGCGGCAACATGTCTAATTTTGAGTCGTTTACGTTTGAACACTACTCGGCAGTTTTTGAAGATACTCGGCTGATTGTCATTTTAATCAATACAATTGTCGTCGCGTTATTGTCTGCACTCGTTTCTACTGCAATCGGTGTGCTCGGTGCATTGTCTATTGTTTTCATGCGCAATAAAGCGATGCGCAATGCCGTGTTGTCACTCAATAACATCTTGATTGTCAGCCCGGACGTTATCATCGGTGCATCTTTCCTTATTTTATTCACAATGATTGGCGTCAAGCTTGGATTCGCTTCCGTACTTATTTCACATATCGCCTTCAGTATCCCGATCGTTGTCATTATGGTACTGCCTAAGCTACAGGAAATGAGTCCAACGCTAATCGATGCCGCACTCGATCTTGGGGCTTCAAAACGCGATGTCTTGACACGCGTTATTATTCCATTTATTAAACCGGGAATACTTGCAGGATTCTTCCTCGCATTGACGTATTCTCTCGATGATTTTGCCGTAACATTCTTCGTCACCGGAAATGGGTTCTCCACGCTGTCCGTTGAAATCTATTCAATGGCACGCGCTGGTATTACGTTGACAATCAATGCATTATCGGGACTTATCTTCTTAGTGACGGTTGTACTTGTTTTAGGCTATTACGCCGTTAGCCGCAAAACCAAAACACCGCTTTCGGGGGTGAAAAAATGAAAGATATTTTACGTGGTGCGGTAGTGATTATTATTATTTCCGCTATTTTACTACTCATCAATAGCAAGTTAAATGAAAGCGGAGGAAGTGCCAGCAAGAATTCCATTACTGTGTATAACTGGGGTGAATACATCGATCCCGATTTACTTAAACAGTTCGAGAAAGAAACAGGCATTAAGGTTACGTACGAAACGTTTGATTCAAATGAAGGAATGATGGGGAAAATTGAACAAGGCGGCACATCCTACGACATTACAATGCCTTCTGAATATATGATTGAAATGATGAAGGAAAAAGATTTACTGTTGCCACTCGACTACAGTAAGATTCCAAACATCAAAAATATCGATTCCTATTTTCTCGATTTACCTTTCGATCCTGACAATAAATATTCGCTACCCTACTTTTGGGGGACGGTCGGCATTGCATACAATTCTTCACTTTTAGAGGGACAGACATTTGAAGAATGGGATGATTTATGGAACCCCACTCTTACACAGCAAGTTATTCTTGTCGATAGCGCACGTGAAACAATCGGAATGGGGCTAAACTCATTAGGCTATTCATTGAACTCCACCGATATGGACGAATTGCGTGAAGCGACAGATAAGTTAAAAACACTTAGCCCTAATATCAAAGCCGTCATCGGGGATGAAGTGACTCAACTGATGATTAATGGAGAAGCTGCTATCTCACTTACTTGGTCCGGCCAAGCCGCCGATATGATGTATGAGAACGAGGATATCGATTATATCGTCCCTGAAGAAGGCTCCAATCTTTGGTTCGATAATATGGTTATTCCCCGAACTTCACGAAATATCGATGGTGCACATGCGTTTATCAACTTCATGCTCGATGCCGAAGTTGCCGCACAAAATGCCGATTACGTCGGCTATTCCACACCAAATTTGGCAGCTCTCGACCTGATGGATACTGAAGTGACAGAAGATGAACGTTTCTATCCCGATGAAGAAACACGTGATCATCTTGAAGTATATAGAAATCTCGGCCTTGAAATGCTGGGTCATTATAATGAATTGTTCCTGGAATTCAAAATGGATATGAAGTAACGAAATGTCGATGCGGCCGTTTAGATGCGACAGGCATAAGACAGAATGGCGGAGCGGCGTTCTTTGCCCGGGAAGGATGCAGTTCAATCCTTCCTAGCTAGGCTAGCTTATGACCCGAGCATCTGGCCGCCTGAGACTAGACAATGTAACGAAATGAGGAAGGCAGTCTAAGTTCGCGACGTCCTGTCGCAACTAGGAGGGATATAGTTCAATCCCTCCTCACTGCATGACCTGCATCCTGCAGGCCCAGCGGAGTTCTTTTCCGCATAGCTAGGCTAGCTTAATCCCCTAGCGCCGTAGCTAATTCAATGGGTTTCTTTATTTCAACCTATATAGATCTGATAAAGACGCCCTTCATACACACGAAGGGCGTCTTTACTTTCTGTACAGAAGTCTCATTAAAAGCTATTCCCATGCGATTTATGGTATTATACTTTAGTGACACGAAACAGTTTGGAAAGTTGGGATAATTATGGCAGTCAAATCTAATAATTTTGCCTTATACGTTTTAATGTTCAATATGTTCATCGCCATGGCAGGCATCGGTCTTATAATCCCAATTATGCCTGAATACCTGGGCACGTTTGGCGTTGCTGGTCAAGCTCTCGGTTTTCTAGTTGCCATGTTCTCATTTTCACAATTTATCTTTTCTCCGATTGCCGGCGATCTATCTGATAAGCACGGACGGAAAAAGCTGATTATTATAGGATTGATTATTTTTGGTCTATCGCAACTTGCATTCGGAACCTCAACCCAATTATGGATGCTGTATGCCTCACGATTCTTTTCTGGCCTTGGCTCTGCATTCCTCATACCGCCTATGATGGCATTTGTTGCCGATATCACAACATACGAACAGCGAGGCAGAGGAATGGGCCTTCTCGGTGCTTCCATGTCGCTAGGATTCATGATTGGACCTGCAATCGGCGGATTCCTTGCAAAAGTTAGCTTACAATTCCCTTTTTACATCGCGACAGCAGCAGCCTTAACGGCAGCGGTTATTTCCATTTTTGCTTTACCAAATCCGGCGCCTCGTAGTACAGACAATCCTGGAATTGAAAAAAAGAGGGAAAACCTTGTCATGCAGATGAAGCGCTCAACTACAACCCCTTACTTCGTCATGCTAATTGTCATGTTTGTCTTTTCATTCGGTTTGGCTAATTTCCAATCTACAATTTCACTTTATGTAGACCATAAATACGGCTATACACCTGCCCAAATCGCTGTCATCATTACAGTTGGAGGGTTCGTCGGAGTCATCGCTCAGACATTTGTCATCAACAAACTGTTCAATCGATTTGGGGAAATGCGCGTCATTCAAGTCAATCTTATCATCGCGGCTTTTGCAATGATTGGCATTGTATTCGTCAATTCTTTCTTTATGATTCTTTTCGTAGCAACGATTTTCTTCACTGCTACATCTCTCCTTCGACCTGCCGTTAACACACTTATTTCGAAGCTGGCGGGCGAAGAACAAGGTTTTGCAGCTGGTATGATGACTGCATACATGTCTCTAGGTAACATGGTTGGACCTGCACTTGCGGGTATCCTGTTTGATATCAATATTATTTACCCATATATTATCGGTACAGTCATCCTACTGGTCTGTTTTGTCATTGCATCCTATTGGGCAAAACGAAACGGAGATTTACTTACAGGTCTATAAACCACGTCCGTTGATTAAAAATTTTCTTGCATAAAGAGCAGGTAAGTAAGGCTTGAAAAACTCCATTTTCACTGGATTATTTCCAGTTCGCTTTCGGCGAACTAATAACTACACATTTACCGTAAGGCATGTGTGGCTAGAAGTGACGGAGTCACTTCTAGCCACACTTTTTTCGGTAATCCTGTTGCGAATAGTTTCCTGTCGCGTACCTACAATGTTCAAGTGAAAAGTGCAGTTATGTTTAAATGAAACGAATAGATAACTTTCTATATAGAGTGTAAGTGCCCGAAGATGCAATTTCCGGCACTCTCGCACATTGTACAATGCGTTCCTTGCTTACCTTATAGAAAGTGACACTTCCTTACTAGTAAAAAAGAGAAAATCCTAAAGAGAGTTTCAGCCGCCAAGTAGATGCCCCTCTATTCTTTCATCCCAAAAAGCTTTAGCACTTCGTGTACCGATGCATTTGGAGCGCGACGGATGAAGGACCACCACACGATTACCGAAAAAAAGGTGCAGGGATGCGACGAAGTCGCATCCCTGCATATCCAGACATCTCGGTAATCGTATAGAGGTCGTTTAATCCAAAGTAATCCAAAGTAATTGTACAATAAGTGCCTAGAATTGGATTCAGTTATTTACTGGTTGTTTTTGGTTAATCAACACATCTGTCGATAAACATATGAAAGAAACCCCATCACACCAGATAGATTCCAGTATGATGGGGCTTTTATATTGACAAGACATCTTTCAAATCATCGCTTCTTCTTCGCCTTCAATAATTCAGAAATACTCTCCCCTGCTGTCGATGTCTCCTTGACAACTGGTTCGCGTACTAGACGTTTCTTCGTAAGCCCTTTGAACATACCGAAACGACGCAAGGTAATATCGATAAAGAACAAAATCATCGCTACTAAGATTAGCCATTCTGCAATCTGTATCTTTTCACCACTTTTAAAGGGGTGATCACGGAATGCCTCTGTCGGTTCTTCTAATACTTTTCCGCCTGTCCGTTCGGCAATTTTAGTCATCAGTGCTGCGTTCGGTACTGCCGGTTTATATTCATCGCTATACGGTACTGAAAGACCAGCTTCGAACAATCCGCCTTTATCATCCGATACACCGAAAAATACAAGACCCGGTTTGGCATCTACAGTTACCCGTACTTTACCGGGAGCAAGTGGCTCTGAGGTGAATGGTACTTCTTGCCCTGCTTCATCCACGACGGCTATGTCGAGGAATGCCGCCTTACGAGAACTGTCTGTTACCGTATAGGTGCCACCTCGTTCATGGGTGATGATGTAAGGGACTTCTTCATATGACGGCAGCAATCGTGCCACTGCAGTATTCCAAAACTCTGGGTAACCATCCCATCTTGCTAAATCACCCGTCCACTTCCCTGTTGAGTCTGATGTGAATGCAACAGTCCTTCCGAGTCCATACATCCATTCAGCAATGACTGGGTCTTCTTTATGGCTAATCCCTGCAATCGTCGCTGTCGTTTTCGCAGTCGTTGCAATATAGGCATTCATTTGCGGAACCCCTTCACTAAACAAAGACGTCCATTCAGGAACACCGCCTAGCGTCATATAAAATGGATTATCCTCGATATATGTTCGCGTCATCATCGACGTTTCTCGGGCCAGTATTGCCGGTACTGTCGACTCATCGACGACATCGTAAAACCGTCCGCCACCATTCTCCGCAAGATCTTCTAAAAGCGACCAGTCGGCATCTGAACCGATAGCAACTGTCGACATCGTAATATTATTTTTTCTACCTTCCGCAATCACTTCTTCGTAATCCGAAGGCATCGGTGATTGGCCATCTGTCATCAAAATAATATGTTTTCTTTGTAGCTTCAAATCCGCAAGATCATCATAGGCTTTTTGCATGCCCGGAAAAATATCCGTCCCCCCGCCTGCCGGAACGGAGAGGATTTGTTCGACTGCGTCCTTCTTATCTTCTAGCTTACCGATTGGAATGACTTCCCATACTTGATCATCAAATGCAGTGAAACCAAATGTGTCATCATCACGGAGAAGCTCTACCGATCGGGCAGCTGCTTCTCTTGCCAAGATGATTTTCGAGCCGGCCATACTTCCCGATCTGTCCATAACAATCATGAGCCCGAGCGAAGGAAGCGATTCTTTTCCTTTCACTTCCATCTCAACTGGAAGAAGCCGTTCAATCGGAGACTTGAAGTATCCGCCAAGCCCGAAACTTTCGTCCCCTCCGACCATCATGAAACCTGTACCAAAGTTTTTCACAGCCTGTTCAATGACCGTCATCTTATCCTCACCAACGACGTGCCCTGGCACATTATCAAATATGATAGCACCGTAGCCTAAATAACCCGACAGCGTTTCTGGTAATTGTTCCGCATCAACAACATCTACGCTCATCACGTTTTTATCCAGCAGTGCTGGGATTGCTGATGGATTACGGCTCGTCTGAACAACGAGCACACTCGGGGAACGTTCCATCATTGTGACGGACAGCATTCGGTTGTTTTCTAAAAAGCTGTCATCCGGTATAAGGAGTTTAGCTTCGTATTTCAGCAGCCCACTCCCGGTTGCCGATGTCCGGAATGAAAAAGTGTTCTTACCTGGCTCAAGTTTCACCGACTCTTTGATGATTTCCTTATCATTTTGATAAATGAGCAGTTCACCAATAGTTCGAGTAGATGATTCCACTTCAACCTGTAGCAACTGCTTCTCGCCTTCGTAAGCAGTCAGAGGCGTATCAAAAATCGAGATCGAAGCGTCCGCACTTCCTGGTCGTTCAAGTAAAACAGTGTCAATGATCACACGGCCTTCACTATATTTAGGCAATAATTCTTCAACCTTGCCCACTGTTTCCAAACCATCAGACAGTAATACGATCCGTGTCGCACTATCATTTTTAGCCACTGCTGCAGCGAGGTCAATCGCTTTCGCAATATCGGTTGCATCTTTTGATTCCATCTGTCCAATTACTGGAAGCGCTACGTCTGCATCTGTCAACTGTGAATCTGTTCGGAACGTCTCTGCGAATGAATACATACCCACTGACTGATTCACTTGAAGGCCTTTCAGACTTTCTGCAATCCATTTATCCGCTGAATTTCCGGCACTTTCAATTGAAACAGAGCGGTCTACAACAAACAATATTTGTTCTTTATCTGCTCGCAGCGTTATAAAAGGAGTTGCCAGTGCAAAGATGAGAGCAGCAATCGCAGTACATCTCAGAACAAAGAGAATGGTTCCTTTTCCAACAAGCCGCATGCCCGATGATTTCCATGTATACGCCATATAAAGCGCAATTGGAATGAACAATAAAAGCCATACAGGCTGATCAATTCGGATATCCACGTCTTCTTTGCACCTCCCATTCAATAAGTAGAAGAAGCAAAAGTGGCACGAGGAATAACCAGCCAATCCTATTTTTCCCTTCTTCATTCCCTTTCACATTTTCAGCGTGCCCGATTTGGTACGATGAACCCTGTACAAGCTCTTTTTCAGATTTCTCAAGCTGAACAGCAAACATCTTTTCTACTCCTCCGTCCAACGCTTTATAAATACCTGGACGTGTTGGCGCGATGAAACTCGAACCATCCGTAATTGTTGTGACATATTCATCATCTATCGTGTAGATTTCCAGTCCATTCTCTGTTCTACCCGAAAGAACCGCTTTGCGCTCATTCGGTACAAATAACCCTAAAGAATCTGTTTCAGAACGCAACAATTCAACTGTACTCCAAACAAATAGTGGGAAGGACGGATGAAGTGGCCAATCAGTCAGCTCAATATCTGCAAGTATGACAATGTCGCCGCGCTTCGATTTTTGGATGAACGGCTTATCGCCTACAGTCGCGATTGTCGTATACGATTTAAACGACGGATACAAGGCACTTACGTAGACGTCACTAATATTTGCAACCGTAAACAATGGATCTGAGGTGTTTTGTACAGCACCTGCAACTGGTTCAGTGGATTTATCGTTCCTTCCGACAATTATCACCGGCTTCGTTCCTTTTTTCAGGAATGAAACATCATTTGTCACGATAATGGACTCTTCCTGCGCAGCAAGCATTTCAGTCGTGGAACCGGTCGTAACGGTTAATCCGACAGCTTCAAATGCTCTCTTGACCAACTCATGCAAGTGCCCGTCGACAACAGCCTCCCCCGTCTCATGACCTAACAATACGTAGGCCGTATTATCGACTTCATAATCGTCCTCTACAACGATTTCGGCACTTAATAATTTACTTTCGGGTAATTCCTTGAACGATAAAAGTACTTCTTCCTCGCCTTCAATAGAAAAAGTTTCAGCTATCAATAAGTTACCGGTTTGTAGATCTTTAATATGTACGGCTCCGATTTGAGTATCATCTGAATCATTGGTAATTCTTATAATAGCTTCCGTTCCTTCAGGTGTCTTGACCGCTCCGAATTTATCGATGGAGACATTGATTTTAGGATTTTCATCCCCATGAATCGTCCACGCGATGTCACTTTCTCCTTCAGAAAAAGTTGCTTGATCTAGCGAATCCGTATAAATATGAATAGCAGCACCTGTTGTAGTGATTGACTTTGCAAACTCAATGGCCCGTTCCATATATTCATGTTCATATGTAACGGTTAATTTATCGATAGCATTCATGATTGCTTCGCCGTCTGTTTCCTCCCGCATGACGACAATGGGCTCTTTCCCAGTCGTCATAATTGTGATTGGTTCTCCCTGACGACTCGCGACTAGTTCCTTCATTGCTTCCTGATTTCGCGCAAATAGTGAAGTTCCTTCATTGCTAGCTAGCATAGTCGCAGACGTGTCCACAATAAGAATAGTATGACCACCGACCGCCTCTTCTTTAGTAAGATAAGGCCCTAGTAAAATAAATACTATTAGCAGAAGTGCCGCTATTTGCAGATAAAACAAGGCATTCCGCTGCAAGTTTTTCAAGTAAGGAGACACCCTTGTTTCCTGCATCGATTGTTCCCAGAACAATGTCGATGATATCGTTGTCGTTTCGTAGCGTTTTCGGAAAAAGTAATAGAGAAGGACGGCCAAAGGAAAAACCACCGTCCAACCATTCACTAACTTATCAAATCCCACTTAGCCGCCTCCATCTATCGCACCCATCCTGCATGGCGCATTTTTTTCGTTACGGTTTCCATGACCCCTTCAGCAACTTCTGCACGAATAAGTTGAATACCGAATTTGCGGGCAAGCGCTATCATTTGTGCTTCATGTACCGATTTCTTTTCCAGGTAATCTTGAACCGTACGCCTCGTCATAGTCACTTCGATGCCGTCACCGCTCTCGATGTCGACAAATCGAATATCCCCCTCGTAATTTGGAGCTTCTTCCACTTTCGAATGAATCGTTACAACACGTACGTCACCGCAAATTCCTGGCAGACGTCGGAAAAGATGTTCCCACTTTCCTACCTCTTCAAGTCCATCTGTCAGGATGAACAACACCGTTACTGCTTTTGGAATAGACGCAAGTGCTCGGTCCGTGAAATTTTCTGTTGATCCCGGATCCTCAATCGCTGAAATGAATTTCGTCACTGAAGAACGATGCGCAGCGCCTTTCTTTCTAAAAAAGGTATCCTGCTCATCAGTCCACGTGGAAAACGATAGTGTATCTCCACTTTTAAGCGCTAATTGCCCGAGCGCAATTGCCAGCTGACGGGCATAATTCCACTTTCCATCTGCCCCCATTGACTTCGTCGGATCGAGTAAAATATGGATACGCATCTCTTGTTCATCAAGAAACTGCTTAATGTAAGGCTTGTCCGTTCGTGCATAGACATTCCAGTCGATATGGCGCAAATCATCACCGGGATGGTATTCCCTGAAATCAGAGAAATCAAGGGAAGAACCGGTCTTCCTTGAACGATGCGTCCCTTTATGATGTCCTAGACGGCCCGACCGAGAAACAATTGACAATGCACCAAGCCTTTTCGCTAACCCATTAGGAAACAGTTCACCGTTCATTGCACCGATGCTCCTTGACGTACTTCTTCAAGCAATTTAACGATCAGTCCGTCAACGTCAACGCCCTCTGCTTCCCCTTCATAATTGATGAGAATACGATGACGTAACGCAGGTTTAGCAACTGTTTTAATATCCGCAATGGATACATGATAACGACCTGACACAAGCGCACGCGCTTTGGCGAGTCTAATAATTGACTGAAGTCCCCTTGGTCCGCTTCCGTACTGAACATATTTTGCCCAGTCATCCGTTGAACCGTTGTTGTTGTGGGTTGCTGAAACCAAATCGACCGCGTAATTAATCATTTCATCCGCAATAACAACTTCTTTGACCATTTCTTGCGCCATTACGATTTCTTCCGCATCCATTACTTTTTGAATTTCGATAAGTCGCGGTCCCGTTGTACGCAGAATAATTTCCTTCAGTTCTGATTTCGCTGGATACGGTAAAATTATTTTACAAAGAAAACGGTCCATCTGTGCTTCCGGCAATGGATAAGTTCCTTCCATCTCAATCGGATTCTGCGTTGCAAGAACGAAAAACGGACGTGCCATTTGTCTCGTCTCTCCAAGTACCGTCACCGTTTTTTCGCCCATCGCTTCAAGCAAGGCACTTTGTGTTTTCGGAGTAGCTCGGTTAATTTCATCCGCCAATACCATCTGGCTAAAAATAGGACCTTCTTTAAAAGCGAAGCGCTGCATTCCTTCTTCATTTCGTTCCAAAATGCTTGTCCCCGTTATATCGGCCGGCATTAAATCAGGCGTAAATTGAATCCGTGAAAATGACAAATCGAGCACTTCTGAAATCGTCCGAATTAGCATTGTCTTCCCAAGTCCGGGCAACCCTTCCAATAGTGCATGCCCATCTGCCAAAATCGAATAGAGAGAAAACTCGACCGCTTCCTGTTGTCCGACGATGAATTTTCCGATTTCCTCCTTAACTAATCCTAGTTTCCCACTCATTTCTTCAAACTGCTCTGGTGTAAATGGCATACGTACACTCCCATTCTGTCTTCATTCAATTGAGGAAAAGTAATCAGAGAGGATGTGCTGCAAATCTGGCGGCAGTTTCATCTTATCCGTACTCTTCAGGTAAGAATCTTTATAATCTCCAACAACTTCTTTATAAGGTCGAATTGTTCCTTTTTCAACTGGACCTTCTGTTTCTCGTTCCTCGATGAAACTCCCTTCACCAAGTTCTCCTCCAACAACGGACGAATCCCCTTTTTCCCCTACACGGTCATTCGGGATTGAAAGAAGACTCCTTCCTCCCGAACCTTTGCCAGCACCGGTTCCTCCTTGGCCCTGTCCTTGGCCTTGTCCTTGGCCCTGTCCTTGTCCTTGTCCTTGTCCTTGTCCTTGGCCTTGACCTTGGCCTTGACCTTGACCTTGGCCTTGACCTTGACCTTGGCCTTGACCTTGACCTTGACCTTGACCTTGACCTTGACCTTGACCTTGACCTTGACCTTGACCTTCGCCTTCGCCTTCGCCTTCGCTTTCACTTTCGCCTTGACCTTCACCTTCTGATGTCCCAGTTTTAGTATCAGCCTCTGTTGCTGAAGAGCTACTCCCTGAGCTTGCAAGGGCGGGTAATGCAGGTGCTTTACCGATTTCATTCAACGCACTATGTGCTTCACCTGCATTTTGCGCAAGTTTATCCGTAAGTTCCATAAGCTCACTAAGTTCTTTTTCTTCCGCCTCGCTTAACGATTCGGTTGGATCACCAGATGTCTTAGCTAACTCTTTTTTGTCTGCTAGACGCTGTTCTTTTAATCGTAATTCCTTCTGTTTCTTAACAAGTTCTTTCAACGCTTCTTCCGACGTTTCCGCTTCCAAAAGCTTTTCAGCGAGTTCCTGTAATTCCTTTTTCACTTCGGGTAATTCTTCTTTTTTAATCAATTCCTGCACATCTTTTTGCATCTCTTCAATAATCTTTTTTTCCTGTTCAATCGCTCCCGCTTCTAACTGCGCTTCAGAGGGAAACGTGATTAATAGGGCAAGACAAGCAGATATAATAATGAATCCACCTAGCATCTTTGGATTTACATACCGTTTCTCCCTTTTTTTAAATTGCTCAAATGCAACCGCCACTTTCGACTCGGCTGCAGCGATGATAGCAGGAGCAAGATGTGTTTCATTGACCTTGATATCCATCGCTGTTATAAGAAGATTATCTGGCATAAATTCGTCAAGCTGCCTTACCGCTTCAGCGTTGTTATATCTTTTGTAGACAATGAAAACGATTGTCGCAATGAGTAGCAATACTGCACCGATAAGCGCGATACGTCCATAATAAGGAAGGACAAATAGTCGAGAAGCGACAACTAAAAGGACCGCGAAAAGGGCGGCAGCAAACATTCCAGTCTGCACCGTATAAATGGCTTTTTCAAAACGTAGCCGGTACAGAGTAGCCAGCACATATTTCTTTAATACTGATTTCTTTTCCATTCGCCCACCTCCCTATTATTTTGAACGTTTCATATTAACACGCAATTTCTTTACTGAAATAAATAGTGAAATAACCGTTAGTGACAAATAGAAAATAAGATAGCCTATCCAAATCGGAAATTTCACTTGCGTCATTTCCGAAATGCTATCCCCCATTCCTGTCGAAAGGAATGATGCGAAGAGGATTGCAGGATTAATTGACGCCAGAATATGCCCAAGAATTGAAGTTGGCGGCGTACCTGTTCCCATGTGATTGAACTCTATCATTTGCATAACAATCAAGAATATGAACCCAGTGACGACCGATAGAAACAGCATTGTTCCATACGTTGCAATCATCGAAACAATCGTCCGGCGTATAAGCGTGGAGAACATAACACCTACACTGCCGATTGCAAGAAGCGTTACAAATAAGAAAAAGAACACTTTAACAAAGTCCAGTGGAGAGATACCGCCGAATAGGAATACTAAACTATAGACCGGTAATCCCGCCACAATGAGCAGCAACAGGAATGCGATTGATGACGACAACTTTCCTGAAATGATTTGAAATGAACTTTGTGATGTCGTCAATAAAATTGACAGCGTTTGTTTTTCCCTTTCCGAACTAATTGCTCCAGCCGTCAAACCCGGTGTGATGAATAACACAAGTCCTAGTTGGATAAATGCTAACAACCCAAACAAGATGAAACTTTCACTAGGTCTGAAATAAGACGTCCCTGACATCGTCATTGTCGCAAAGATGAAACCAAAAACAAAAATACACATTGCTATCAAGTAGAATAGGATACCAACGAAACTTTTTGGTGAGCGGAACCTTAGTTTCAATTCTTTAAAGAGAACCGGATTATTGAAATTCATCTTCATATTAATCGGCTCCTTTCGTAATTTCCATGAACACATCCTCCAGATTGGTCACGTGCTCCATGAATGAAAGGATTGGAACATTATTCGTGATCGCTTGCTTCAACAATTGGACCTGGTCTTCTTCCGTCCCTTTATATGAAAATCTGACGCCATCATTCGCATCCAACTGTTCGATATTCGACACATACGGATCTTCTTCGAAAAATGCGATCGTGTTGCCCAACGGTCCAGCCAAACGGACTGTAATAACTCTTTCTCCGCGCAGCTTATCCTGAATTTCGGCAACAGAGCCGTGTGCGATGAGACGACCATTATCAATTACCCCAATTTCATCACACATTTCCGCAAGTTCAGGCAAAATATGTGATGAAATTAAAATCGTCTTGCCCATCTTTTTCAATGTTTTTAGGATGTCTCTCATCTCAACACGTGCACGCGGATCTAGTCCAGATGCAGGTTCGTCAAGAATAAGAACTTTAGGATCATGGATAAGACTGCGCGCCAAGCAAAGCCGCTGCTTCATCCCACGCGACAAAAGATCTACGTACGCATGACGCTTATGTGACAGATTGACAAGTTCCAGCAATTGCGGAATAAGCTTTTGCCGCTCCGCTTCAGGAATGCCATAGCTCGCACCGTAAAAGTCCAGGTACTCGTCCGCCTTTAGCTGATCGTAGACGCCAAAAAAGTCAGGCATATAGCCAATCATTTTACGAACTGCCTCCGGATTCTTCCGGATATTCACTCCGTCGATGAAGACGTCCCCCGCAGTCGGTTGTAATAAGGTCGCAAGAATGAGGAATGTCGTCGATTTCCCAGCGCCGTTCGCACCAACAAACCCAAAAACTGTTCCTTCACTCAACGTCAAATTCAAATTATCAAGCGCTTTGAATTGGCCGTACTTCTTTGTAAGTCCTTTTATCTCTATCATTGCGACACCTCCCCATTCAGCTTCAGCATAGGAGCACGGCCTTGATTACCATTCTTTTCATCATGAAAAATGATTCGGACAACAACTTTTCCATCAGGCGTTATATAGTCGTTTACATTTTCCGTCTTCACCAATTTCCCAGACTCTGACTGCTCGTATTGACCCGATCGCACATTTAATATGCTGACATCATATAGTTTTGTTTGTATTTTCGATAGTTCCAGCGATGTCCATTTCATGTTCTTTCCGATTAACCCTGCTGGTAATTGCCATGTTTGATTGTACACGGCCTCATTAAAGTAATATTCGTCCGTACCATATCCCTGTGAATCTGGCTGAAACTGTCCATCCTCTGACAGCATCGACATCTCCATCATTTCAGGTTCAACTGTAAACACATCAGTCATCGTCACGTCTACCATTGCTGGTTGAACGAGCATCGTCAATGCTGACACTGAAGGTTTAACTTTAAGAAGTTCAATAGGTACAATCTGTGTATCTGTATAACCGATTACGGCTGGACTCGAAGTCTTGTTCATATAATCTCCGGAAAACGAGAGAATGCTATCTTTCCTCATCTTCGTTAAATCATCCATATTGACTGGTGCAGGATTCATATACGAATTGAACATCGATTTTCTCGGAAGCAACGTAGAGGTTTTTAACGTTTCATCCACTTGGGCAGTTTCCCCCGGTCCAAGATCACCGATTGGAATCAGTTTTGTTCCCGACCAAATCGATACATCCTTCAATGCAAACGGAAATCCATTGGTCACTGAACCCGTCAATTTTTTATCCGTTACATTTAATTGGATATCGTAATTCCCTTGCTTTTCGATCCTGGTTTCTCCGTACACTGTCCCTACATTCCAATAGCCAATATTTCGAAGATGCATTGTCGTACCTGCTGCGTCCTTTTCAACAATTGCTTGTTTATGGATAGTCCCTTGAGAAGACCTGAAAGGATCATTATTTGGCAACGAAGCACCAAGCGTTGTTTCAACAGGTGCAGTAAATGTAAAGTTCCCAGCTTTATTGGTTAGGATTGACTCCACATAATACCCTGTCAAACTACCATCCTGTTCAACATTTAATATTGCGGAATGTTGAATTTGTGCTCTTCCAATTCGATCTTTCGCTCCGTATGCAAATATGGCAATGGACGCCAGTATCGCAATGGATGGAATAATCCACCACGCATATTCTCGTTTGTCTTTCCGTTTAAGGATAAAGTAAAGCACTGGTATAATAAGAATAATATAAAATATAATTATTCCAAAAATTAATGGCGTAGATACTTTGAATGAAGGAAACAATTCATTGGTGCTAGCTACCGTATGGACAATTGCATTATTCGGACTGTCATAAGGATTCTGTCCCCATTGATTTGAATGTCCCGTCGCATCGAATAATGTCCCCCAGAACGCCGGCATTCCAACCATTTTAGCAATTGGGTCATCGCCGACTGAAAAAGCCGTTTGGACGATTTGCCCCTGGCCCAACTTGGAATAGGCAACGAGGACATTTCCTTCATCTTCAAGTAAAGACGATGCACCCGGATTTAATGCTGATAAATAAGATGGGATATTGCCTTCAAATCCTTTTGTTCCCGCCCACTTATTCAAAACTTCAGGATTCGCTTCAGAACTTGCTTTCAACGTCAAAGGCAAATGATCTGAAAAGACACCCGTCTCCGCTTTCACGTTATCGGAACCTCCGATTACTAAGATGCCTCCTGAACGAACCCATCCTATCAACGCATTCTGTTTCTTTTCAGATAGATCGGCAAGCGGATACTCATCGATGATGATAAAATCAGCCGCTCCCCATCCTGCCGCTTCTTCCGGGAAATTTGGTTCACCCATTTTCGACGCACTAATGATTTGGCTAGTAGAAGCATTCAAAATTCGGCTAGTTTTCAAAGCGCCAAGACGATCCGGATTATCCGTAAACATTACGATGAATTTCGAATCATCGTAAAACATGGTCGTCGTTAATGTTTGTGCTCCTTTATGTACAACTTCTTTCCCTTTTTCCCATCCGCCCTCGTATAGGTAAATTGTTTTCGTGTTCGACATTCCCCCATACATATTGTTCATATCAGTCATATTCGGGATGACAAGCGAAATCGTTTTGGTCTCCCCCGCACCGATATCAACAGGGATTGCTTCCCCACTTCCTGTCGTAAAGTAACTCGGAACGTCGATTACAAGATCCCCGTTAAATGCAGTTCCACTGTTCTCAATCACAATTACTACTGGAGCACCTTTTCCTTCCTTTGCTTTACCGTCGATGCCTGCCGTAACACTCACTTTCAGATCCGGAGCTGCAAGAGCATTGACAGCTGGAATGAAGGCAATCATTCCAACAAACAAAACCAACATTACCGCGAACTTTTTCCACATACTAATTTCCTCCTGTCATGCTGAATAGAAATCTATCAGTAGACTAATTGTTCTCATCTATTAGTACGAACGAGACAACCTAAAGTTCCTTTATTTCTCAATAATTGTAATCTTTTTGTAATCTTTCAGCATGACTTTGGACAATTTGTGTAAATGCATCCACTTGTTTTAGTGCAAACGAAGATTCATAGCCGATTAACCATGTATCTCGGGTTAACTCAAATTCTTCTTCATTGTTCAAAAGCGGCATTTTATTGACATCTTCATCACCGGTCAATGTAATTGACGGTAATATCGCATAACCAATCCCATTTAACGCCAGTTGCTTACAAGTCTCAATCTGATCGACTGTAATTTGACGCCCCGGATTTTGGTCGAAATGACGCTGCCACCAACGCTGAATTTCCATATGGTAATTCGAGTCACTCTTGAATTGAATAAATGGACGAGTCGTATCTTTCAATTCTTCGATTGACGTAATTTCACGGTCTACTAAATAGAGATGGTCTCGGAATAAATACGTTTTTTTACTCTTCCAATCTACCTGGCCCCGAACAATTCCAACATGAGCTTCTCCTTCATATAGTGCTTTGACAATTTCTGAACTCCATCCCGTTATCAGCGATATTTTGGCATCTGGATACATTTCAACATACTCTTTCAATACTTGAGGCAACCACGTCTGCCCTACGATGGATGCACATGCAATTTTCAATGTGCCGTGCACTTTGTCCGCCATCGATGCAATCATTTCAAACGTTTCTTCACGTTTTATAATCGCTTCACGTGCATAGCCGATGATCAATTCTCCCGCTGGCGTCGGCTCAAGACCTTTCTGCGAGCGGATGAACAATAACGTTCCCCATTCCTTTTCAATTGATTGTAGCCGCTGGGAAAGTGCCGGTTGCGATAAAAAAAGTCGCTCTGCAGCTTTTCGCATATTCCCTTCTTCCGCTAATGCTTTAATGATTTCAAGTTCTGTCGTTGTCATTCAAATACCCCTTTCCACGTGGAATTTTTAATATAAAGAGCAAGCTGATAACAGCAAAAATGGCTACAGTAATATACACCCATTGCAACGAGCCATCGAGCGCATTTTGTAACAGCTGTACTTTTGTTGCAGGTATCGTTTTTCTCATTTCATCCGTCAGAAGTAAATTGACATCATCTAAACTATAATTCAAATCATCCTTTTTGAACCGGGCCATTAACATGCCATTTAAAATCGCGCCAAATAATGCCGCCCCTACCGTATTCCCGAAATTCCGCATGAACATATTGGCAGCCGTCGCTGATCCTCGCTTCTCTCTTGGAACCGCCCCTTGGATTGTGACGGTGAACGATGTACTTGTCAGTCCCATGCCAACGCCCACAAAAAAGCTTGCCATCGCAGCCCACCAAGGTCCTGACCCAGCGTCCATCATGACAAATAAGGTTGTTCCAAATATGAGTGATACCCCACCTGCAAAAGATACATGAAACGTACCGTAGCGGATTAACAAATGACCTGCAACAGAGGATGCAATCGGCCATCCGATAGACATTGCCGTCAGGGTGAATCCAGCAATTATCGCCGGCTGTTCCATAACACCTGTAACGAATGTCGGCAAATAAGAGGAAACTCCAATCAATATGACCCCTGTCGTTAACGAAACAAGATTCGCATACAATATAACCGGGGTTTTCCACAATGCAAATGGCATTACTGGATCTATTGCTTGTCGTTCGACCCTAACAAATAACGCTAACGACCCGAGTCCTACAATAACGAGGGTGATACTGTAAAACGACAAGCGACCGAATGCCTGCCCACCCTCAACAAGCCAGTATAAAATAGTGGATAACGATAACGTAAGGAGGAGGGCACCTTTATAATCAATCGAAACCTTTTTCTCCCGCTTTGGTTCATGTAGAAACAGATAGATACCGACCATTGCAAGTATTCCAAGCGGCACATTCACCCAGAAAACAAACTTCCAATTCATATAGTGAACAATCAGCCCACCAATAACCGGACCTGATACAGCTGAAATTCCCCATACACTAGATAAATACCCTTGGACTTTCGCCCGTTCTTCCGTCGTATATATATCGCCTACAATTGTAGTTGCAATCGGCATTACGGCACCTGCACCAAGGCCTTGAAGTAACCTAAATACAATTAATTGCTCCATCGAAACTGCAAAACCACATAATATAGACCCAATAAGAAATATTGTCAATCCAATAAACAAAATTGGTTTTCGGCCAAATAAGTCCGCCAATTTCCCATAAATGAGTACAGTAACTGTACTCATCAGTAAATACGAAGAAAAAATCCAACTATATCTTGAAAAACCACCAAGGTCCGAAGCAATTGAGGGCATTGCTGTAGTCACAATCGTCGCTTCCACCGCACCGACAAACATTGCCAACATGACAGAAATGAGCACAAGTGGGCGATTCGTTATTTTATTATTTTTCACAGTCTAGATTCTCCTTTAAACAGAAAAGGGCCCCATTTAGGAGCCCACAATTTAACCAAAACAATTATTCAACCGAGTAAATATACCTTTTAAATTGTTTCATTATTACTCTTCGCGTTAATATGCCTGCAAATGTGCCGTCTTCTTCCGTCACACAAAGAAATGTATGGTCAATTAATAAATCGAGCCCTTTTTGGAATCGATCCGTCGTTTTTATGGATGGCAAATCAGTTTGCATAATTTCATCAACTTTTAAATCGTCAAGACGTTCATATTCAATACGTTCAAGTCCCAAAATAGAATCAGTAATCATCCCCATACTGAGCAACCCTTTTAAACGATATTTCGCATCAAGGACCGGTATAGCTGAATAACCTGTTTTTGTTAGTACAAGGAGGGCGTGCTCTGCATTATTTCCAACCTGAACATGCGCAACTTTTTCAGACGAAATGATAAAATCCGCTATCGGTGTGAAAAGAAAATCCCTATTGTTTATAGAAATCATGTAAATCTACTCCTTCTGTAGCTATGCTTTTCACCTTAAAACTACATATCTATCATATCATAAGAAGGACTTTCTATCCTTGAAAATGAAAAAGAAAACCCCTTCTGTTAAGAAGAGGCAGCGTAATAAAAAATGACAATTCCAATGAAAAATACAGCTACAAGGACAATCCAAATAATCGGATTCAATGTAAATGGATGCTCTTCAATCGGACCCGAAATTTGATCATCCTGTCCATCAACAACAACGGTCACCTTGTTCCATTTCTTTACGGCGATAAAGCTGATTATACAAATGACCAAAACAACGATAATAAATGGAACTGTCCATACATCCAAACTTATCTCTCCTTTTGAGAGTAGGATGTGCAAAACGACAATATTTATCCTTAAAACGGGGATTTGTTAAGCCATTGTCCGCCGTCGAGCGTCACAATTTCTCCATTCATGTAGGATGCCTTATCTGACATAATGAATGCCGCCAGTTCTGCAATCTCTTCCGGCTTCCCAAGACGACCCAAAGGAATCGATTCAAGTGTGCGCTTAGCTGCTTCATTAGACTCCCATAACTTTTCTGCGCCGCCTGTACGTTCAATCGGACCCGGCGCAATACCATTCACACGGATTCCATATTGACTTCCCCATTCAACTGCTAAAGTTCGAGTTAACGACATAACACCTGCTTTAGCTGCCGCGGAATGAATGACACCCGCACCTGCATCCCATGCATACGTTGCAAGCATATTCAATATCGATCCTTTTTGACCTTTCTCAATCCAGTACTTCCCAACAGCGCTCGAGCAATAAAATGTGCCATTTAGTACAATATCGATAACAGACTTCCAGCCGTTTGGTGATAAATCTTCTGCTTTAACGATGAAATTTCCAGCCGCATTATTTACTAATCCATCAATTCGGCCGAACTTTTCATCCGTGAAAGCGACTAACGCTGCAACTGATTCAACATTCCTCACATCCATCTGGAATGGATGTGCATGATCCCCAATTTCTTCTTGAGCCACATTTAACCTATCTATATCTCTACCCGTAATTACGACTTGTGCACCTTCATCGGCAAATTTCTTCGCCATGTATTTCCCCATCCCATTCGATCCACCTGTTACAATTATGACTTTTCCCTCAAACATAACAATTCCCCCTCTTATAATGAATGAATATTCACTCATAATTGTAACATGTTATCAAGTTCGTTACGAGAACAAAAGTAACCTCACAACGAAAAACGGACACCGAATTTTTTCAGTTGTCCGTTTATACGATTATTTCATAAATACTTTTCTACAATTTCCTCTACAGGAACTGCCTTGCTGTACAAAAAGCCTTGCGCCTTCTGGCATTTAGCTTCAAGAAGAATCATCGCTTGTAAATCCTTCTCTACACCTTCAGCAATTACTTCCATCCCAAGACTGTGAGCTAGATTAATAATTGTCTTCGCTATCGCTTTGTTTTTTACATCAAATTCAATATCTTTTATAAATGAACGGTCGATTTTTATGATGTCAATTGGATATTGCTTCAAATAACTAAGTGATGAATAACCCGTTCCAAAATCATCGACGGAGATGAAAATCCCGATTTTCTTTAGTTCATTTAATGTTGCTAAAGTTTCATCTATTATCGTCAATGCTCCCTCCGTAATTTCCACTTCAAGGGAAGACGGTAAGATGTCGTAGTAAGAAATCTTCTCTTTCAATTTATCGACAAAGTTTTCCATTCTAAATTGCTTTGGCGATATATTCACAGCTATCCTAACAGCTTTGAACTGCTTATCCTGCCACTCTTTCAGCTGTTTACATACTTGGTTTAATACCCAATCACCAATTCCATGTATAAGCCCTGAATCTTCAGCAATGGGGATGAATTGCGCCGGTGATACAAACCCAAATTTGCCATTATTCCATCTAAGAAGCGCTTCGAAACTACTAATATGCCCGGTTTTCAAATCGACTTGCGGTTGATAGTGAATCGTTAATTCATTTAACTCAATCGCCCTGCGTAAATGCGATTCCATCAGTGCTTCATCCGGGAAGGTAGAATTCATCGCTTCTTGATAAAAACGATAATGCGAGCGGCCACGATCTTTCACAAAGGTTAGTGCTTGTTCCGACTTCCTTAGTAGATTCTCAAGTGTTTTTCCATCTTCAGGATAAACAGCAATTCCGATGGATGCAGAAATGAAATACTCCTGATGATTATGATAAAATGGTTTTCCAAAATCATTCAATAACTGTTGTGCAAACTTCTCTGTCTTCAGCACAGAATGATTTTGCAATGAGACGATAAATTCATCGCTGCCATTACGATACAACCTGGCGGAAGCAGGACAGATTATTTTTATTCGTTCCGCAACCATTTTTAATATTTCGTCCGCACCATTATGGCCAAGTGATTCATTTATTAATTTGAATCGATCAAGTCCTAAATGAACGAAAGACAGTCTTGTTTCTCTTTGCAAGGCGTTTAGAGAATCCTCCGTAAAGTGTTCTTTCATCGCCTGACGATTCCACAAACCCGTCAAATGATCATGATAGCTCAGGAATAGAAGTTTTTCATTATTTTTCTGATGAATAGATGTATCCCGTACAATCAGTTGAACTTCTTCTACATCTCCATCAATTAAGACGGGAATTGCCTTAAAATACGCGGGTAATAAATATCCTTTTTTATGAAAAATAGTCGAATCTTCCATCTCAATTGATTCCCCCGCAAGTGCGCGGGACAGGAAGAGCTTAAATGCTTTTATATTATCCTCCCCGGAAAGATTCAAAATTGAACGGCCAGAGAGTTCTTTGAATCGATAACCGAACCCTAAATGAACGGCTCGATTCGCATAAATAATTTTAAAGTTTTGATCGATGGTTATGATTGGGTCAAGATTATGTTCAATGACGGAATTATATTTATGTTGTAACTCCAACTGCGACTTCCTTACAGTTACAGTATCTAGCCGTTCACGCAATTCAATGATGATAATTTCTCGTTCAAACTCTTCGGTATGACGTTGAAAATCCAATTCGAATAATACGCCTGCCCCACCTCGTATCGATTGGATTTCAGTTGTAAAATCAGATTGATTTTGTAATTTCCGCATCCTGCGCTTAATGGGGATCCATAAATCACCAAAAAAACAAGCAGCCGATTGTTCGATTTCAGTCGAAAAGTATTTTGTCGCCAATGAGTTAGCGTAAAGCACATCAAATTTACCTTGCTCATTTTTCTCAACAAATATGGTCATCTTAAAGGAGTGGTTCAAAATATATGATTCTACAATTTTTTCTAAACGGTCTTTAATCTTAACGTTTCTCATGTGTGCCTCCGTTTGTTATGCATTTATCCAAACTTTTATCGATTAATCCAGGTAAATATGCATCAATCGCCCGAGTACTTTATAGTTAATCATAAATAGATTGTACTTATATCGAAAAAGTATGTATCGAATAAATAAATATAATTATTATATCAGCATAATGCATCTTCGGAAGAATCAGTGTTTTCACTACCTTTTAGATCTGAAGTTGTACAATTCTTTCATTCTTGGTATTATATGAAATATATGTAACCATTCAATCTGCCAATGAAGGAGGCCAATTTTGAAAAACAAGCATTCCATCCGTCAATTGGCAATTGCCATCTACACGGTAAATCGACATGCCAAAACAGCTCCTGACAATAGACAACTTTACGCCTTAAAAAAGATGGCGATAGACAAGTTGCTTAGTTCGGGCATTGCCGAAAAAATCGGATTGCATTTTGTCGACAATCCAAAATTCAGCAAGCAACACTCCACGGTCCTCGTCCGATGTGACGAATTCCTCTTTCATACAATCCCAGAAAAAGAAGACTTTAATACTCTTCCACACCTCGGACAACAAGATCCAGCTTCTCGCAACCCTCAAGAACGGATGAGCTTGAAAACAGCGCGCGAGCTTCTCTCTAAATATGTTGGGCCCACCCACCCGATAATACCCGAGAAGAAAAAAACACTACCAAAAAAGTCTATTCATAGCATTCAGGATTCACAAAATTTCCGTTCATCTTATTTGGATGGTAAATAAGAAAAGCGCTGGAGTCTAGACAATAAGAAAGTCGCTCGAGTACCGCTGCTCTTGGTGAAAAACGTATACTTTCTTATTTTTAAAAAACGGGCTATTCCTGCTGGCTACCAGCGGGAATAGCCCGTTTTTTCTTCTATTACTTAATTTGCTCCGCGATTACTTTTTCAAAATCAACGAGAAGGATCATTCCGTTATCACGCTTGATAACTCCCGAAACAGGTACTTTATTTCCCGTATACATATCGGAAGCAGGTTCAATATCCGTAAAATTGATACGCTGGATTTGGGTAACAGCCGTCACATCTAAGACCACTGTTGTCCCGTCGAATTCAGCGACGATATATTTGGATTCATCACTATTATTATTAGTTGCATTTCCTGTTACTTTCTTCAAATCGATGACAGGAAGTACTTCTCCTCGTAATTGTATGATTCCCTCAATATACGGGTGTGAATGCGGTAATACAGTAACCGGAACGGGTTGAATAATTTCACGTACATGCTGAATGCCAAGTCCAAAATTACTATTTCCTACTTGAAACTCTACAAATTCAAAGACTTCATATGTTACTACATCCGATTTGATTGTATTCACCTACTCAGCTCCTACATGTTAATAATAGTATATAGATATCCCATTGAATCCACTTCGGCTCCCCTTCGTAAGGTACCTTCGCTCTGTTTACTTAGTATTCACCTGGTCAACATATATTGCACTTAATTAATATAATTGAACACTTACTTCTATTTTCGGCTTATTTCTATAATTATTTAGCTTTATTAATAACTTTTATATAGGACTTGTGTCCCTTGGTCGCTAAATCCTTTTTCAACAAGTTTCTTATACATTTCACTTGCAAGTTGTAGACCTGGAAGTGATAGATTCATCGCTTCAGCTTCTGCCAGCGCGATGTTTATATCTTTCATGAAATGCTTAACATAAAATCCAGGTTCAAAATCCCCGTCTAACATTCGCGGTGCCAAATTCGACAATGACCATGAGCCTGCCGCACCTGTCGATATAGACTTCAGCACAGTTTCAGGATCCAACCCTGCTTTTTCAGCATAGACCAGCGCTTCGCAAACCCCAATCATATTCGTCGCGATGGCAATTTGATTGCACATTTTTGCATGCTGCCCGGAGCCTGCCAGACCCTGATAAACAATTTGTTTTCCAAAAACCGCTAAAATCGGTGTAATGGCATTGAATACTTCTTCTTCCCCGCCACACATAATTGACAACGTCCCATTCTTCGCGCCAATGTCTCCCCCAGAAACGGGAGCGTCAATTGTCGCCATCTGCAACTTAGCACCAGCATTCGCAATACGTATCGCCAGTGCTGGGCTAGAAGTCGTCATATCAATGAGAATCTGACCTGCCTTACCAGTTGAGAAAATACCACCATCTCCAAAGTAAACTTCTTCGACATCCCCCGGATAACCTAGCATCGTGAAAACTAATTCCGCATCCTTCACCGCTGCAGCAACTGTATCCATCCAAACAGCACCTGCATCTATTAGAGACCTTGCCTTTTCTTTTGTGCGTGTATATATGGCCACTTCATAATTACTGTCTAAAAGATGGTTAACGACGCTTACACCCATAACACCTGTCCCAAGAAATGCGATCTTTTTGACTTCCATTTCAATTCCCCCTTTATCAAATGCACATCGGCGTACTTAAATTGCCTTCATCCGGCAGGGCTTAGCCCCAGTTGAATGAGGTTGAAAATCGTATTATCTTTTATCCTACCAAAGTATTTGTATTTTTCCATCATTCATTTCTATTTTTGATCAAAAAAAGGAGGACGGAACCCTGTGATAGGGATCCGCCCTCAAAAGGGGGAAATGAGAATGTTGCTGTGTTCTATCTTAATTTCCCCTCTTTTCTTGATTATTAAACATTGTTCGCAAAATATTTTCCTTGTTTTTTTGAGCAATTCTATAAGTGGCTTCCTTCTTCAAAGATAGTAATAGGAGCAATACCCTATTACTTCGTTATCAGCCTTTTTTTAGCCCTGCGTATTGATCCATGAGATTATCAAGCCTTCTGCTGAATTCTATCGTTTCAGCAGCAGTCAGTCCTTTTTCAGTCGCTGCTTTCATCATCTCTTCGCGTAATAATTCAATTTCTTCTTCTAAAGTCCACTCCAAGATAATCCCTCCATGGATTAACACATAGCTAACTTTTATTATACAGGAATACTCTCATAATAAGTGGTTTAACTTACGACATATTCCGACAACTTCAAATGGTCAGCAATAGAAAAGACTTTACGTTATACTAATTTTAAGGCACACTATAAAAGATTCAATAAACTAAGTTCTATATCTGTTGTAATAAAGAATCCCATTGAATTGGCTACGGCAACAGGCTATCGCTTGTAAGGCGCCTTCACTCAGTTTATATAGGTATTCATTTATTCAACTTATATATAATGAAACATTACGGCGTCTCAGACGTCAAATTTAACCAAGGAGGGGTTTACGATGAAAAGCAGATGGAGTCTTTTATACGCAGCAATCGCGACCACTTTATTACTTACCGCTTGTGGTACAAGTACCGACAAGGAACCAGAAAGCACAAATGGATCAGCGGATGTGGTTGAAAACGTAGACAAAGGTACAGTCACTGAAGGCAAGGAACCGGATACAGAAGTTGATGAAGTTGATGAAGTTCAAGAGGACATTATGAAAGATGCAGAACTGGTGGAAAGCGATGAACAAAGTTACGCTATTTCTGTACTACCTGACTATTCATTATTAAGTGAAGAACCTGGTAAGGACAGCCTCATTTCAGCAGACAATGAAGCAGTGTTTATGCGCATCGAGACGGTAGTTAAGGAAGACGGTACATATGACTACTTAGCCGAAAACATGATTGCTGTACTTGAAGCATCAGGGGACGGTAGCGCGCCAATTGAAGTACTAGATGAGAAGTCAATCCCTACAGCTGAAGGCATTGAAAACGCAAAAGTTCTGGCTATAAAAGCTGAAACTGCATCTATTACGGGAATTCTATTCGAACGTGACAATATGGTGGTTAAACTTACAATCTACGATTCTCCAAAAGAAGAATATTTCGAGCAATTTCTTCGTATGGCTGAAACAATCGTTCCTAAATAATGGACGACCATCAAGAGTCAAATGGATAACCATCCATTTGACTCTTTTTAATTGCAACAAAAGCGTTCGAGTCTCAGCGGGGGATATATCACCTTTCAAAAGCAATGTATATATATGTTGAACAAATGAATACGTCGTATGCGCTTACAAGGGCTTTTGGGAAGTCACTGAAACAGTCCCGATACTTAGCACTTATTAGAATTCCTGCCAATACCGCTTCGACGCTTTGTGGATGGTCTATGTGAGAAAGAGCATTTCATTAGCGGTGATGAAATTCTTAACCTAGAGTGCGGATTTCTTGACTATAATTATATATGTTGAATCCGGTATATATACTGAGCGAAGGCGCCTTAACAGGGGTCGCCGAAGCCATAAGACTGGCGGCGAAGCTGCTTGGCTTATGGCGGGAGGCATCCCCTAGCGCCGTAGCGGTTCAATGGATTTCATTTATATAGTATAAACTAGTAATCACCTTACAATCTCGCCATATATATCTAAAATCACATTTCTCTCGATAATGAATAACCTAGCGCAGGCGCGGCAAACGGGTCGCCGAAGCTGTAAGACTGGATGCGAAGCGCTAATCTAGGCTTACGGTGAGAGGCATCCCCAAAGCGCCAAGCGATCTACAATCCACAACCTGAATAACAGCTCTTGCATTATTGAGCGTCACAGTAAATTCAATGGGATTCTTTAATTCAACATGCATAGGTAAAGAATTATATATATTCCTATGTACTAAAAAAACGCAGCACCCGTTAGACGAGTTACTGCGTTTCACGATAAGTTCTTTACCGAAAGACCTAATTTCCGCACTAATTCAATTGCCTGGTCTTGTTCTTCAGTGGAAAGGGAGGACATGATAGATTCGATATTATTCGCATGCTCCGGGAAGATAGATGTCATTAAATTGACGCCGTCCTGAGTAATCGACATATATGTCACCCGCTTATCTTCTTCACAAAAGACGCGTTCCAATAACCCTCTTTTTTCAAGCTTATCGACAACGTAAGTCATCGAACCACTTCGAAGTAAGATTTTCTGCCCAATCTTCTGGATGGGCTGTCTCCCCCTGTGGTGAAGCAATTCAAGAACGGCGAATTCAGTTGGATTAAGTCCATGCTTTTCACTCGTTTTATGCGCTTCCTCCAAAATCACCTTACTCGCCCTTGAAAGAACAATAAATAATTTCAGTGCCCGTTCTGTATCTTTTGTCATAATGCAGTGCCCCTTCTATAATTACGCTCAATAGTCGCCCTCATTATAACGGCAAACACGTCTTCATGTCAAAAAACCAAGAAGACGTTTCGTACCTTTACTTACAGAGAGAGCACTCTTTTTTCAGCTGTATCTTTCATCGTGGCATGCCCCAATGCCGATGGAAATGTTACGATGAAGGTTGTTCCAATGCCGACTTCACTCTCAACTATAACCGTTCCACCATGTTCTTCTATGTTTTTCAAAACAAATGGTAATCCGAGTCCCGACCCGTCTGACTTGGTGGTGAAGAATGGCAAAAAGACTTGCTTTAATTGACGTTTATCCATTCCTTTACCGGTATCTGAAACCCCCAAAATAACTTTTCCAGGGCTGTCCAAATTTACAAAAATTGAAAGATTCCCTCCAGGAGTCATTGCTTCCATTGCATTTTTGAACAGATTGAGAAGAACTTGTTTAATTTTATCAGAATCACCGACAATCAATGAATCTTTAAGTATATTTTCTTTTTGTGTAATAGTGATTCCATCCATCAAGGCTTTCGGATAGACAACCTGAATCATATCCGCAACTAGCACACCCAAGGAGAATGTCGTTTTTTCATTCAATCCAGGCTTTGATAGGATAAGCATTTCGCTTAATATAGCCTCCATCCTATCGATTTCTTCATCAATAACGGAAAGGTATTTCATCGTATCCGCAGTTGCGGAAATCTTAAGTAATTGGACAAACCCTTTCAAAGTAGTCATGGGATTTCTAATTTCATGCGCTATACTTGCTGCCAGTTCACCAATCGTCGATAATGAGTTTGAATGGGCCAAACGCTTTTCCATGGCCATTTCTTCTGTTCGATCATTCATTCTTACCAAGTACGTTTGTGACTCGCTATCGTATAGTGTTGTTATCTGATAGTAATTAACATCATTCACATTTCTTATATACTTGGTTGTTATTTCAGCAAATCCATACAGATTTACGTCTTTAAAATAATTAAATATTAACTCGGAGTTGTCCGGAAACAATTTAACGATTGCTCCCACTGTTTTACCAATAAAATAGTCTTTCGGCAAGTTAAAAAAGGAAGTATGCAAATCATTGACATCGTAGATTATCCCATCACGATCAATAACAACCATGAAGCTATCTGAATTACGAAAAGCGTGTATATAGGTTTTATCCGACTTGTCCACAATACTTTGTGGAACATCAAATAGTGCAATCACCTGTTGAACATCATCAAAATACTCAAGATGCATCTTAACAATTTCTACTCTATTTCCAACCAGCCGAATATGCACTTCGAACGTTTTATTCTCAGTTTCCCCAAGATTACTAAAGACATTGTCCCAATGATTAACAGTCGGATTAATGAAAAATTCTTTAATATTTTCTTCTCCATCATTGACAAATTCTTCGCAAAACGAATTATTTACATGTAAAAGACTGCCGTCAAGATCAAAAACGGCACCGGGTCTGATTGTATCATCCAGTAGAAAAGTGATATGCTTCATTACCTTTATATTTTTATATTTCAAGTGTATTCCTCCACATCCCATTTTTAAACAATATGAAAAATAACACTGATTCATGCAGAAAGATTAAATTCATACAATAATAAGCTTATTCAAATTATTCCATATTTACGGTGTGATAGGAATGGTCCTTTTTACCTAAATAAGATGAATGCTTGACTTGATAATAACGTTAGAGAGAAAAGGGGTAGAGCTATGAACATTGTACTATCAACATTAAACGCAAAATATATCCATACAAATTTAGCCATTCGCTGCTTAAAAACTTATGCAATGCCAGAGTACAGTCCGGTCATTGCAGAGTACACAATTAAAGATCCGACCATGAATATTGTATCAGATTTATATCAAAAAATGCCGAATGTTGTCGGTTTTAGTTTATATATTTGGAACATTGAAGAAACAATAAAAGTGATGCGTATGCTAAAAAAAGTAAAACCTGACGTGAAAATTATCGCCGGTGGCCCCGAAGTAACATACGATTACGATTACTGGTTAGAACGTGTACCCGAAATTGATGTCATTGTGATCGGAGAAGGAGAACGAACATTTAAACATCTACTTGACGTCTATGCGGGGAAGGAAGACATAGCGGCTGTCCAAGGGATTGCCTATAGAGAAAGGGAACAACTGAAGATTACGGCGCCTGGGCCAAAACTAGATTTACGGGAACTTCCTTCCCCTTTCCAATTTGCAGAGGACATACCCGAGCTGGGCAAAAGAGTGACCTATATTGAAACAAGCCGCGGCTGTCCTTTTTCCTGTCAATTCTGTCTATCCTCTATTGAAGTAGGCGTCCGCTATTTCAACCGGGATGCCATTAAGGAGGATATCCGGTATTTGATGGCCAACGGTGCAAAAACAATCAAGTTTGTCGATCGCACATTCAATATTAGCAGAAGCTATGCGATGGAAATGTTCCAATTCTTGATTGATGAACATGTATCAGGCACTGTGTTCCAGTTTGAAATAACGGGAGATATTATGCGTCCTGAAGTCATCCAATTTCTAAATGATAATGCACCAGCAGGACTATTCAGATTTGAAATTGGAGTTCAATCAACAAACGATTTAACAAATGAATTAGTCCAGCGCCGCCAAAATTTCGAAAAACTTTCCCGTACCGTAATGATGGTAAAAGAAGGTGGGAAGATTGACCAACATTTGGACTTGATTGCTGGCCTACCCGAAGAAGATTATAATTCTTTCCGAAAAACATTCAATGAGGTTTTTGCAATGAGGCCAGAAGAGATGCAGCTAGGCTTCCTTAAGTTACTCCGTGGAACTGGCTTACGTATACAAGCCGAACAATATGGCTATCAGTTTATCGACGAAGCACCTTATGAAATATTTTCAAATAACGTATTGACGTTTGATGATATCCTGCGAATCAAACAGACCGAGGATGTTCTAGAAAAGTATTGGAACGACAACCGATTACCGCGAACGGTGGAATATCTTGTATCAGAAGTCTTTGAAACGCCATTTGATTTCTTCCAACAATTCGGCTCCTACTGGGAGAATCAAGGTTGGTCCAGAATCGGACATCAGTTGGAAGACTTATTCATACGCTTGAATGACTTCCTAATGAAAGATGGACGTGCCGATATGGATATCACACGCAGTCTACTAAAAATTGATTACCTTGCACACCATAAGTTCCAACCGCGCAAAGTTTGGTGGATTGAGGATATGCCAGTTGAAGAACGCTCTACTATCGAACAGGCATTGCTCGAAAACCCAACTTTATTAGGAGAACGTTTCAGTTCTTTACGTTTGAATAACCGAAATATCCGTAAGCAAACGTTCATCACACCGATTGCTGTTCAACCTGAAGATGTAGAAATTGGTATTGTACAAAAGGCTGCTGGCTATCTTATCACCGTCTTCAGACATGATGATACCCCGTTCTTTATGTTCCTAGAGCAATCAGGAAAAGCGCAAGGCGCCTTCTAGACGCGACAGGCATAAGTCGATCTAAGGGAAGGCAGTCTAAGATCGCGACATGCAGTCGTTGCCGCATAGCTGGATTGCTTATGACCCGAGCGGCTGGCGCCTGGAGCTAGACACTATTCTAAATCAAAAAAATATACTTTCTTATCTTTTGAAAAAGGCTGTCCCAATTTAAACTTGGGACAGCCTTTTTATTAACCAATAATTACCCTTTCTTTCGGGTAATGATATTTCAATTTCTTTGTTTTTCCTCCTAATGTAAAGAGGAACGAAATAAGCCCGACCCGTCCAATGAACATTAGTAACATAATAATCACTTTCCCAGTTACAGAAAGATCCGATGTGATACCAAGTGACATACCACATGTCCCGAAAGCTGATGTTATTTCAAACAGCAGTGCAATGACCGGCACACCGGGTTCTGTAATAAGTAGAATAAGGAGTGCCGTCATAACCATCACCAACGCCAAAATAATGACAGCATAAGAACGGAACACATCTATCAGTTTTATTTGCCGTTTAAAGACATTAATGACTTGATTACCGCGAGCAAAGTTTATAAGAAACAGCACTGCAATCGCGAATGTCGTCGTCCGAATTCCGCCGCCTACCGAACTTGGCGATGCACCTATAAACATCAGCGAACTGATGAAAATGTCCGTCGCTTCGCTAAATTTCGTCACATCATACGTTGTTAGTCCTCCTGATCTGGATGACACTGAATGGAATAACGCCGTAAATAGTTTCTCATGCCATGCCATCCCTTTGAACGAATGCATAGATTCCAAAATGAAAATCATAACTGCCCCGAAAACAAGTAAAAATCCAAACGTCGCTGTCGTTATTTTTGTGAATAAAGAAAAACGAAAATGAGGCACTTTTTTTGAAAAATAACTTTTCACTTCGATAAGAACCGGAAAACCGATGGCACCGAGGATAATTAGAATCATCGTTAATGTCTGAACGAAGTAATCATTGAAATACTGCGCGAGTGAAGTTTCTGCAATAGTAAAGCCCGCGTTCGTTGTCGCGGATACAGACATGAACATCCCGTTAAGAAGTGCTTCGCTAAATGTATCATAAAACCGCATAATATAAGCTGTAAATATAAGCCCACCGATGATTTCAATTAATAATATTATTTTAATAATTTCCTTGATTAGATGAACAAGTCCTGCAAGGTTATATTGATTATGTTCGACCATGATTAGTTGCCTTTCTCGTAAACCAATCCGCTTCTTAACAAGGAGCCAAAAAAATGTCCCTATCGACATAATTCCAATTCCACCAATTTGCAAAACAAGCATAAGCATACAAATGCCAAAAACCGAATAAGTACTTCCGATGCTGATGGGCGCCAGTCCAGTAACACTTACGGCACTTACAGCTGTAAACAAGCTGTCAATGAAACTTATCTTTACTCCAGGCAAGTATACTCCAGGCAAATTCATCAGTAGTAATGAAAAGGCGATGGCCAGAAAATAATAAAACACTATAACTTGTGCAGGTGTGAACCTGCGTAAATTCTCACGATTGAATTTCAACCAGTTCACCGTTCCTTTCACCAATAATATGGTGTCGTACCTATTTTAGAGAAGTCGCATGAAAAAGGAAAGGACGAATTTGATAAAAATAGAAAAGCAGCCATGCAATCACATAGCTGCTTTTCATATTATGCTTTCTTTTTGTTATTTCTAACCCCAGCCAAGTAGCCACTTAGCGCTATTCCAACAAGAACAATCCAGAATGTCACTTGCCATAAAGTTGAATGTGGGAAGCTTTCATCGAGGATTCCCAAGCCTGGATGTGACAGTGTAAGCACAGCCAATTTGACACCGACCCATCCAACAATAAGAAATGCTGCTGTTTCCAAGGTAGGAAACTTTTGCAGAAGAACAACGAATTGACGTGCAGCAAATCGCATGATCACTAAGCCAATAATACCACCCAATAACATGACGATGAATTGTCCACCGTTAATGCCACCTATATCGAAGTTACCAAGCTTAGGCAACGTTACAGCAAGTGCAACCGCCGCCAACATCGAATCGAGCGCAAATGCGATATCCGCAAGTTCGACTTTCACAACAGTCATCCAAAAACCAGACTGCTTACGTTTTTTAGCATCAGGATGTGTATCCTCACCTTTTCGCTGATCAATAATATTCTTAATGGAAATGAACAATAAGTAGATTGCTCCGAGTGCTTGAATTTGCCAAATATTCACTAGGAACGTAATCATGAACAAAGCTGCAAAGCGGAAGACAAACGCTCCTAATAAACCGTAAAAAAGTGCTTTCCTTTGCTGTTCACGTGGTAAATGCTTGACCATGACCGCCATAACAACGGCATTATCTGCTGCCAGTAATCCTTCTAGCACGATAAGTACAACGAGTACCCATGCATATTCCAATAATATTGCTTCCAAATCGATTCCCCCTGTTTTTTTGCAAAATAAAAGAGACCCTCACCTAATAAAAGGCAAAGGTCTCGCTAAGTCGGAATTTTAGTTTTGCAAAAATCCAGCTATCATAACCGATGGCAAAAGCCATGTATTGACGACTATGAAATAGGTTTCCCTATAGCTACTCCCCCTTGACATAAAGTCAAAAGTTATTAAGTTCGGGTTCTTTTGTTTGATTATACCATAGTTGGTCAAAAAGTAAATATTATTACCCGATTTTTATATGATAATCGCTATTTTTCTTATTCTTTTCATAAAATGCGGTCATGGATGGAATCGAGGCTAGGAAATCAGCACAGTGTATGCCGCTTCCTTGCAGTAGCTCCTCTGCAACTGTCGTATCGAAAGTGGCATCCCACATCATATAATCCAGTGTTTCCGCCTCCACGCCAAGTCTACGCTGTAAGCGGATTGAGGCAAGACCTCTTTCCGCAAGAAGCCGCGGCAATCTGCCTTTAGGCTTTTTGCCGGTCAATTCAACGACCATTGCGCAGTAAATCTCTTCAATCGGGTGCGGTGTAGGATCCGTTAAATGAACCGTTTTACCAGTAGCTCCTATGTGATTGGATAAATACACTGAAGCCTCGATTATATAATCAATCGGCACAACATTTATGCATGCCTTCGTTTTCCCCACATAAGGAATAATTGGCATCCATCGCAATTTATCGATCATATTCATAAAGAAATATGGCCCATCAAACTTAATTGTCTCCCCAGTTTTCGAGTGGCCTCGTACAATTCCAGGTCGGATAATAGTCACGGCTGCCTCCTTCTTCAGTTCTTCCACAAGTAGTTCCGCTTCAAATTTGGTTTCTTCATAATGATTTTTAAAAGAAGTCGGACGAATCAGCTCAGTTTCAAGCAACTTACCCTCTCGTTTTCCTGCAACATACGCTGTACTAAAATACACGAACCGCTCAATAGAAGAATGAGTCCGGACAAATTCAATCACTTGTCTCGTCCCCTCAACATTTACCTCCCGAGCAATTTCAGCTTTTACCGCGAGATCATATATGGCGGCGAGATGCCACACAGTTAACTTGTCCTCGTGCAAATCTTTAATCGTCTGCTGCGCCATCCCAAGTCCTGGTTGCGTAATATCCCCGACCAGAATTTCAAACGGAAAAGTAACATTCATTTCTCTCATAATAGATGAAGCTTTTTCCTTTGCGAGACCAGCTTGGCTAGATTGAACGACTACGTAAACCTTCTTCACTTCTCCAACACGTACCAATTCTTTTATCAATTGCGTAGCTATAAATCCAGGAAAGCCGGTAAAAAAATGAGTTCGCATATAATCCCCCCCTTATTTTGAGTATAACATTTGATTTAGACTGTTAGAAGAATATTCTGTTTACTGCCCGAATGGTTCCCTTAGAATAGTTATGATTGGACGTCTGTTGATTAACCATTTTCTTGCATAAAGAGCAGGTAAGAAATGCTTGAAGAACACCGTTTCACCGGATCATTTCCAGTCCGCTTTTGGCGAACTATTCATGACAACTTTACCGAGGGGCAAGTGTGGGTAGGAATGACTTCGTCATTCCTACCCACACTCTTTTCAGTAATCCTGTTACGACTAGTTGCTTGTGACGTTCCTACAACGTTCAAGTGAAAAATACAGCTGTTTTAGAAAAAAAGAATAGATGACTTTTTATAAGGTTATAAGTGCCCGAAGATACAATTTCGGGCACTCCTGCACTTTGTACAATGTGTTCCTTGCTTACTTTTAGTAAAGTGTACGCGTCTTATCATGCGATGAACTATAAGTAAGTGACTCTTCCTTAACTAAAAAAGACAAGACTATGGAGAAGACTTCAGCCGCCAAAATTGCATCTTTGGCGGCTATTATCCAGATAAGCAGCCCCGCTATTTTTTCGTCCCGAAAAGCTTTAGCACTTTGTGTACGTATCCATTTGGATAGCGACGGATGAATAAGCACCATACGATTACCGAAAAAATGTGTAGGAATGCGACGAAGTCGCATTCCTACACATAAAGACATCTCGGTAATCGTATAGAGGTCGTTCAATCCAAGCAATCCAAATATACTGTACACGTAGCGCCTGCTGTTTGATTAAGTTATTTACTGGTTGTTTTTGGTTAATCAACACATGTGTTATGATTGTTAACTTTGAGTTTATTACCGTCATGAAAAACTCAACAATTAAAAGAACCTCCCAATAAAGGGAGGCTCTACGGTTATTTACTTTCGACTGCACGTTTTCTCGTTTGTCGATCAAATAAGCTATAAATGATTGGTACAATATACAACGTGAACAAGGTCGAACTAAGTAATCCACCGATAACTGCAATTCCCATCGGTTGATTCATCTCGGTTCCTTCACCAATACCCAGCGCAAGAGGTAATAAGCCAAGAATAGTCGTCAGTGCAGTCATCAGGATCGGACGTAAACGATCCCTGGCCGAGGCAATAATAGCATCATATGAGCTGAGTCCCGCTTCTTTTCGTTGATTAATATAATCAACCAGGACAATCCCATTGTTGACCACGATACCAACGAGGACGAGAATCCCGATTATTGCTGTGACACTGATTGGCGTACTTGTCAGGAAGAGGCCTAACCCTACTCCAATGATCATAAGTGGCACAGAGAACATAATGACAAATGGGTATTTAAATGATTCGAACTGTGCCGCCATGACAATGTAGACAAGTACAACGGCTAGTAGTATCGCCATGACCATATCATCAATCGCACTTTCGAATAACTCTCTGTCACCGCCAAATGTTAGGTCAATTTCTTCCGGCAACTTAAGCCTGTCAATTGTATCATTCACTTTAGCCGTCATATCACCAAGTGATTGAGACGATTCATACTTCATAGTAAATGTTACCGAGTGCGCTTGATCGACTCGTTGGATAGAAACGGGCCCTTCCGCAATTTCGATTTTAGCAACTTCCCCAAGTCTCACAAATGTACCTGTTGGAGTACGGAGTTCCAATTTTTTTAACTGGTCCATACTGTTACGGAACTTCTTATCGTATTTCACATAGACACCGAACACTTCGTCGTTTTTCCCGATAATCTGTGTAGCTAATGAACCACGAGTCACACTGTTTACTGTTTGTGCAATTTGATAAGGCGCCAGTCCATTGTTAGATGCTTTTTGGCGGTCCACTTCAATTTGGATTTCTTGAACAGTATTTTGAAGATTATTTGTCACTTCCGTTACGGAATCAAGTTCGACCAGTTCATTGTTCAAGTTTGTAACTGCTTCGTTCAGACGTTCTTCGTCAGTATCCTTCAATGAGAATGTCAACGTATTCGGACTTGAACCCGCTGCTGTCTGCATCACGAAGCCTATTTTGGCAGCGTCACCTACAGTTTTCAACACTTTGGGTTGCACATCATCTACGAATTTAAAGATCGAGCGTTCCCTTTCCGCAAGTGGTACAAGTTTGACGGATATTTCTGCAATATTAGCTTTAGATGTACCTTGCGCGATATCCTGTTGCGTTCCACCAACAAGACTAACGTATACTTCCACATCATGCTCGTCTTTCAATTGCGCTTCAATTCGTTTTACTACTTCATCTGTCGCATCTGAAGATGAACCGTTTGGTAACTTCACTGTAATGCTGACAAATCCCTCATCAGTCGCTGGCAAGAATTCTGTTCCGACCTTAGTTAAAGCAAAACTACTTAACACCAGCACAATTAGTGTAGTTAACAGGACAACAGAACGATGTTTCAGTGCCCACTTCACCGATCTTTCAAAGTTATTCAATCCTTTTGAGCGGCGTCTCCGAGCTGCTATATTTTTCGTCGGTTTCTTTAGCATACGGCTCGCCATCATGGGTACAACCGTCAATGCAACAACGAGTGATGCGAATAAACTAAAGGAAATTGTCAAGGCAAATTCCGTGAAAATCTGTCCGATTAATCCGCTGATGAAAATAACTGGGACAAAAACGGCAAGCGTTGTTAACGTTGACGCAATAATGGCACCGCCAATTTCCTTCGAACCTTCAGAGGCTGCAATTTGCGGATCCTTCCCCATAGCAAGATGTCGCTCAATATTTTCAATGACGACAATCGAGTTATCAACTAGCATCCCTATACCAAGCGCAAGCGCACCAAGAGTCATAATATTAAGCGAGAAATCAGCAAAATACATTAGAACAAATGTCACAATGACCGAATATGGAATGGCAATACCAATAATAATTGGACTTTTTATGCCACGCAGGAAGAAGAACAATACAAGCATTGCGAAAATACCGCCTAAAATAAGCGACTGTCCAATATTTCCTATGGCAAGTTTTACATAATCCCCTTGGTCAAATAAAATATCTGACTCGACACCTTTGAATTCTTCTTTTTCCAACAGATTGTCAAGAGCCTCTTTGAAGGCGGTCGACACATCCGCTGTATTTGCACCGGATTCTCGCAACACGGACATCAGAACAGCCTGCTGGTCATTTGCACGCGTTTCTGTGGCAGACTCTGCTTCGACAAGTGCAACATCCGCCACATCTGCAATTGTTACTGTAGCGCCATTTAACGGATTCGCACCAATCGCGATACTCCGAATGTCGGATATGGTCATTAATGTACTGACAATACGGGTTGTGAGTTGCTTGCCATCCACCGTTTTAATTGGTTCACCAGGCATAGACACATTGTTTGCTTGAATCATCTTGACGATATCGGCTTGTTCAAGGCCATTCGCTACGAGTTTGTTCTGATCCATAATGATTTGTACTTCTTCTATCAATTGACCCGAAACGGAAACACTTGCTACGCCTTTCGTCCGGCGTAATTCAGTTTCTAGCTGATCCGCAATTTTCCGGATATCTGTATCATCCGCAGTTGCACGCAGTGACAATTGAATAACCGGGAACTGGGACGGATCAAATTTCATAAAACGTGGTTTTGTGGCACCTTCTGGGACTGGAATTTGATCTACCCTTTGCAGAATATCGAGCTGGACATCATCGATTTTCGTTGACCAGTCAAACATAAGTAAGATGAAATTGGCGCCCTCCTGCGAGGTGGATTGCATTGATTTCAATCCAGGCGCAGTCGAAAGACTCGCTTCGAGTGGTTTTGTTATTTTCTCGCTCACTTCTGCCGGAGATGCACCTGGATAACTTGTCACAACGACAGCAATCGGCGGATTCAATTCCGGTATTAGCGTCACTGGAATACGAAAGAATGATACCGCCCCTAAAATGATGATAAGAAACATAATGACAATCGTAAATACGGGCCTTTTTATAGAAAAATCACTAATTTTCATGGACACGTTCCTTTCTTTATTGGAAAAGCGGAAGGCGCCGCCTAGCCCCGACAGGCATAAGTGATAAAGGAAATCAGTCTAAGAACGCGACGTCCTGTCGCAACAAGGAGGGATGTAGTTCAATCCCTCCCCGCTGCGTACCTCACATCCTGTAAGCCTCCGAGTGGTTGACGCCCGGAGTCTAGACAACGACCAAAGTAGAAAAAATCGGTATTTTCTTATCTTTTAAAAAAGCTTCACTCCATTAATCATAATGAAACATGGTGTCGACTTCAAACGGGAGCGCCTAAAGCTTTGGTAACGGACTTAATTAATATCCTTCAACTGTTCGTAAATGATAAGAAAACCCGACAGGACGGATAGACCGTCTTGCCGGGTTTTTAAATTATAATTGGCTATATAATTCGATTTCCGGATACTTATCATGGAACCAACGCATTGCAAAATCGTTTTCAAATAAGAATACACGTTTGTCGTGGCGATCTTTTACTAGCATTGCTCGTTGCCCTGCCATCGATTCTTTGACGTCACTTTCGTTGACAATCCAGCGCGCAACTTTCGAACCGACGTGCTCCATGCGCACTTCGACGTTATACTCATTCTTCATTCGGTGCTCGAACACTTCAAATTGAAGTTGACCAACTGCACCTAAAAGTACTTCCTCAGTATGGAGCGTCCGGTAATACTGAATTGCTCCCTCTTGCACAAGCTGAAGAATTCCTTTATGGAAATGTTTAGACTTCATAACGTTTTTCGCTGTTACCCGAACAAAGAGTTCCGGTGTAAACTGTGGTAAGGCATCGAATAGGAAGTTTGATTTACCACCGATTACCGTATCCCCGATTTGGTAGTTACCTGTATCGTGAAGGCCAATAATATCACCAGCTACCGCTTCCTCCACTATTTCACGATCATCCGCAAGGAACTGCGTTGTCTGTGTCAGTTTGAATGTCCTGGAAATACGCGGAACCGTTACAGTCATTCCACGTTCGAATGCACCTGAAACAATACGAACGAATGCGATTCTATCACGGTGCATCGGATTCATATTCGCTTGAATTTTGAAGATAAAACCTGAAAACTCTTCCGAATACGGATCGATTTCTGTTTTATCTTTTGTTATTCGTGGTTGTGGTGGTGGTGAAAACTGTAAAAACGTTTCCAAAAATGTCTGCACACCAAAGTTTGTCAATGCACTGCCGAAAAATACAGGTGTCAGTTCACCTATTGCTATTTTCTCTTCATCAAAATCATTGCCTGCTTCGTTAAGAAGTAGAACGTCTTCAAGTGCTTGCTTATAATATGATGTTTCCATCATTGGATGTGGTTCTGCAAGCCCTCCGTCTTCATTGATCGCAAGAAAACGCTTGTCATCGTCGACCCGTACCTGTTCAACACGGTTGTTAAAACGATCGTAAATACCAAGGAACTCTTTACCCATTCCAATTGGCCAGTTCATCGCGTAAGACTGGATACCAAGCACTTCTTCCAATTCTTCCATCAGTTCAAGCGGTTCTTTCCCTTGACGGTCCATTTTATTAATGAACGTGAAGATTGGAATCCCACGCATACGGCATACTTTGAATAATTTAATCGTCTGTGGCTCGATTCCTTTTGCTGAATCGACCATCATGACAGCCGCATCGACGGCCATAAGTGTACGATATGTGTCTTCACTGAAATCTTCGTGTCCCGGTGTATCCAAGATGTTAACGCGCTTACCATCGTAATCGAATTGCATGACGGATGATGTTACCGAAATTCCACGTTGCTTCTCAATTTCCATCCAGTCAGAAGTTGCGAATTTTCCTGATTTCTTACCTTTTACTGTTCCGGCATCGCGGATTGCACCACCGAAATAGAGTAGTTTTTCTGTGATTGTCGTTTTCCCGGCATCCGGGTGAGAAATAATTGCAAACGTCCGGCGGGATGCAATTTCTTCATGTATTGGTTTGTCCATTATATATTGTCTCCTTCTGTTCTCTTTTCTTAGCATAGACACATTGGATGAGGATTTCAACAGTTTTTCATCAGAATTAAGTAACTATATATATTGAATTAAAGAATACCCCCGAAGCCGCTCCGGCGCTTAGGGGATGCCTCCCGCCATAAGCCAGGGCACTGAAAAAGTACAATCCCCTTCAATCCCGTTGATTTCCGTTCCGAGCGGACGCTTTCCGCGGGCACGGCTTCAGCCTCCTCGTCACTGCGTTCCTGCGGGGTCTTCAGCTCGCGCTGTTCCCGCCGGAGTCGCCGCTCTTCACTACAATCAACTAGTTCTTACTATAAAAAAGAACTTTTTCAGTGGCTTCCCATAAGCCAGGCAGCTTCGCCGCCAGTCTTACGGCTCCGGCTATCCCTGTAAGGCGCCGCTCAATATACATAGGTATAGCATTCCCCACGAGTATGGGGCAAAATAGCGTTGCTGGAGAACATAGATTGGGGTTTATTCAAGGTAATATGGATAGACACCGGTTGGCATTTTCAACATACAACAAGGAACCCCCTCAACCAATTTCCAGTTGAAAGCAGGTTCCTTCTGTTGCACACCTGCTTTCAAACATTCTCTCCCACTCTTACAGAAAACCATGTTTTTTAAATTCCTCTAATAACGGTTCATTTAACACTCTAAACTCAAAATCAAGATGCATGTCTGCCATCCAATTCAAATCAATCCTACGTAACTTAAATATTGCTCGATTATCGTCCGGGAAAAAAAGTTCTATCTGACATCTGCAATCAAATCGCTGGTCGACATTTTTTATTTTACCAGCTGTCACTCCATCCACATGTAAATTCAACCTTAACTTGTCAAATAAAATGGCAACTGCTAAATCATGACTATCATTACACCATTCAATTTCCTCTTTCGTTAAACAAAAGGACTGACACCAATACGAATAGCTAGCTTTACCATATTGACTAAAAAAGTTAAAATCACCACGATTAAAATAGAAAGAACTTTGCGCCCTCAACGTTTTATCAATTTCTTTATTGGTAAAAATAATGTAATCCTTACCCGAATTTGAGATCAAAGACTTTGGCATGGAGTAAAATGCCAAGTTTAATACAAAGCGTTCCACAGATCTGACAACTCCTTAATAAGTTATATAATAGTGCGTGCGTTCCACAATCATTTTTGTGCTTTTTTCATCAATTAGTATTAGGTGTCAAAATATCTTTTCAAGCGGGCATAATAGGATTCAAACCGAAAAAATTAATTAGATTTCAGGTCGAATACACCCTATCTCTGAAAATAGTTTCAGTAAGGATGACTTATTTTAGTAGTCAATAAAAATATGTTTTCAACAACAGTGAAACGACCTTTCTTTAGAAAAGTATAAGCACCTTGTCTTGGATAAAGAATCGAAGCTTAAAGTGCGACCCCTTGTAGCGGCAAAGTATAATAAATAAAGAGCCGTCCCACAACAGGACGACTCCCTTCCCAATCATCTTTCAACAAAACCTGTACCAAATTTCTTCTCTGCCTCTACCAGCGCAATCTCTGCGTCTGAGTGTGGGTATTTCGTAGAGCCGATAATTTGATAATCCTCATGCCCTTTACCAGCGAAAATGATAATGTCATCACGCTCTGCAACCGCTATTGCATGGCGCACTGCTTCCGGCCGGTCACCAATACATGCATACTGATTATGCCTCATACCCACTTCCAACTCTGCAAGGATTGATTCATATGGCTCGTCCCGTGGATCGTCCGTCGTTAAGATTACATAATCTGCGACGGATGCTTTATCTGCCATAATCGGACGTTTTATCCGATCACGGTTGCCACCCGTACCAATGACGAATATTAGACGACTTCCTTCCTTCTTATAAGGAAGAACTGCATCAATCGCTTTTTCAATAGCATCAGGTGAATGCGCATAATCCACATACATTGTAATCGGCAATTCTGTCGGTACTTGTTCCATACGCCCTTTAACAGCTGAAATCTTCCCTAGATAGTTAATAACATCTTCAGTCATCATTCCTTTGGCATACAAAGTAGCGATGACCGCGAGCGCATTATAGACACTGAATTCACCAATGAGGCTCATGTCAACTCGGAATTCACCATCGGGCGCAGTAAGCCTGAATGTCGTACCATTTGCCCGTAGCTCAATATCCGATCCACGAAAAACGGCTTCATTTTGGATACCGTATGTCAAAACTGGATAAGAAGTCATTTCCAGCAGCTTGTTGCTCCATTCATCGTCTGCATTGACAACGGCAAATTTACGCTTTTCCAAGTCTTGTCCTAGCTGAGAAAACAACAATCCTTTCGCCTGACCATAATTGTCCATTGTCCCATGATAATCGAGATGATCATGCGTTAGATTTGTAAAAACAGCGATGTCAAATTCCGTACCAGCCAAACGACCTTCCACTAGACCATGTGACGATACTTCCATCGTCATTGTTGTACATCCTTCATCCGCTGCACGGGTAATCATCCCTTGTGTAGTCAATACATCAGCCGTCGTGTTCTCAGTCTCATAAAGGGTTCCATCTAAATCGAAACCGATTGTTCCAGTAACGGCGGATTTCTCACCCGCCCGCTGAAGAATCGCTTGGATGATGCCACTGACACTCGTCTTGCCGTTCGTACCCGTTACCCCAATCATCGTCATCCGCTTCGATGGATAATCGTAAAAACGGGACGCCAACAAGCTGATAGCCCGTGACGTATTTTCAACCATTACAACCGCGACTTTTTCCAAATCGACATCGACTTGCTTCGAAGCAACGATCACCCTTGCTCCATTGTCCACGGCTTTCCCAACGTAATTATGGCCATCTACCGTAAATCCTTCGATACAGACGAAAATTCCTCCTGCATTGACCGCGCGCGAATCAATCGCGATATCCGTCACAGTCGGTGGAACCGCTCCTGCTACCCGTTTGACAGGTAACATTGAAAGTAACTTTTCCGTTTCCATTAAACCCCTCCGTTCAGTCCATCATTGCTGAAGTTACATATGCACGAAGCAGCTGTGCTGATGCTTTTAGCGAATCGATATGTGTCCGTTCCAATGCATGCGATGATTCGATGCCTGGACCAAACAATGCATGTTTCACGTCAAAGCCCGCTCGAATTGCAGCAGATGCATCTGAACCGTAAAACGGGTAAATATCAAGTTTGAACGGAATGTACCCTTCTTTGCAAAGGCCCGTCAAATGTTGTGTCAACGCATAATGATATGGCCCGCTTGAATCTTTGGCACAAATCGACACTGTATATTCGTCCGAAGTTTGCCCGTCACCAATCGCTCCCATATCGACCGCGATATACTCAACAGTCTCAACTGGAATATTAGAGTTACCACCATAACCGATTTCTTCATTGTTAGAAATATAGAAATGCGTCGTATGCGGAAGTTTGACCCCTTCTTCTTTCAATGAACGAATCAGTTCAAGCAACAGCGCAGTACTCGCTTTATCATCAAGATGACGTGACTTAATGAAACCGCTGTCCGTCGCTTCAAAACGAGGATCGAATGATACAAAATCGCCCACTTCAATACCTAGTGCACGTGTTCCAGCTGCATCAGTTACTTTCTCGTCAATACGCACTTCGATATTTTCCACGTTTCGTTCTGCAGTCCCTGCGTTTTTATAAACATGAACTGTAGTCTGGTGCATAAGGATTGTTCCACGGACTTCTTTCCCTGACGCCGTATGAATGAGGCAGTATTCTCCTTCAACCGCGTTCCAATTGAAACCACCAATCATTGTCAACTTCAGGCGACCATTGCTTTTCACTTCTTTCACCATCGCCCCAAGTGTATCGGTATGCGCTGTAAGCAGACGATGTCGCGTTGAATCCACTCCTTCAATCGTTGCAATGATTGCCCCTTTGTTTGTTTTCTTATGCGCTACCCCGATTTCATCTAGTTCCTTTGCTATTAACTTCATCACTTTTTCCGTATAACCTGATGGACTTGGTGTCTCCACAAGCCTTTTTAGTAGTTCAACAATACGTTTTTCATCAAATGTTGTAGTCATTTCTATTTCTCCCCTCTCTCGCGTCGAAATATGTAATTCAATCCCAATGTCGAATCATGTATGATAAGTATAAAGTAATATTGTGAGGTGCCCAATGAAAGATTCGACAATCGTCCATTCACGCAATATGTTTATTATACTTTTTTTTGCCTCTAGCGTCACCGTACATCTTTTCACGTCACTTCTTTTAGATTTTCATAGCGCAATGATTTCTGGCCTTATCGGATTGTTCATCGTCACTGTACTGTTTGTCCTTTATAAATCAGGGATGAATTCTCTTACTTTTCGAATCCCACTAATAATTGGGTACTTTTTATATATACTTATTTCAAACTTAGTAAATCCTGATTTAGTACACTTATTTTACCTTATCTTTCCTATCGCCTTAGTGGCAATCTACAATATCACTTGGTTAAACATGCTGATTATGGCCATCACAGGTATAGAAGTGTTTGTTTTATTTTACTTATTCAGTCCAATTTATAAATCAGTGGATGAAACTCAATTACTCCCCAATATAGCTTTCATTTTTAGCTTGGCAGTGTTCCTTTGCGTACTCTATTCTTTCAGAATCACACCTGAATGGAACAATATCTTCAAGGAAAACAAGAAGTTGGATGTTTTACTTACATCCAGAGAAAGCTATCTCGATCTCTTTTTTGAACATACGGAAGACGCAATTGTTGTGTTCGACTTAGATCAGAACATTGTCGCAATGAATCCCGCATTTGAAAAAACATACGGCTGGAAGCGCGAGGAATGCATGGGACGTTCTCCACGACTCTTCCCTTTGTCCGAGGATGCAACGATTGCAGAGAGGACAAAGAATTTATTGAACGGGGAAAGTTATCATTTTCTGCGAACAATAGAGATGAGGAAAGATGGTACCGTATTTGATGCTGAACTGACATTAGCCCCTATCTACGATTCCGAAAAAAAATTAGTCGCCACGTCATTCATTGCACGTGACATCACACTTAAGCTACAAGCTGAACAACTAAAAATCGATACAGAAAAACTAAAAGTAATCGGTGAGATTGCAGCAAGCGTCGCCCACGAAGTACGTAACCCTATGACATCCATTTCAGGATTCGTACAGATGATGAACAACGATCCCGCTAATCCATATCGCGCATACACCGAAATTATGTATACAGAAATAAACCGTATTGATTTGATAGTCAGCGAGTTTCTCGTCCTATCAAAACCGAATTTAAAAAAATTCACTGATTTCTACATTGAAAAGTCACTTCTAGATGTAGTATCGATATTCGAAACGGAATTTAGTAATCGGTCAATTTTTTGCGATGTTCAGATTCCTAAAAATAATGCAATCATTAGGGGTAATGAAGATGGTATGAAACAAGTCTTCATTAACTTATTTAAAAATGCGTGTGAAGCGCTTGTAAAAAACGGCATAATCACTGTCGTAGTCAAATTCCAAGACGAAAGGGTTACTATCTTCATCCGCGATAACGGTCCCGGGATGAATACCGAAACAATTGAAAATCTATTTGAACCATTTTACACGACTAAAGCAGAAGGTACCGGCCTTGGTATGCTCATTACAAAAAAAATCATCGTCGATCAAGGCGGAACGATAACCGTGACCAGCAAAATAAATCATGGAACCGAAACAACGATTATACTTCCACTAGTTTAAACGAAAAGAAAACCGCCACCCATTAACGGATGAGCGGTTTTACTATTTTTAATTTATTGCCGTATGGCGGAAATGCAAGTGTCATTGGAATGGACGTACTTTTTTTCATCATGGATTTTGCATGTGTGAACGTATCGAAACTTGCTTTTCCATGGTATGCACTCATACCTGATGAACCAACTCCGCCAAACGGTAAATTAACGTTACCAACATGCGCAATTGTATCGTTAATACATCCCCCGCCAAACTGCACGTTTTCAATGAAATAATCCGCAGCTTGCCCGTTTTCAGTAAACATATACGCCGCGAGCGGTTTTGGCAATTTACGAATACTTTGAATCGCTTCACCGAGATTCTCATACGTCATAACCGGTAAGATTGGACCGAATATCTCCTCTTCCATTGAAGCACTATTCCATGAAATAGCATCAAGCACTGTCGGTTCAATGAATAAATCTGAGCGGTCAGAACCACCACCACTTATCACATGTGCACAGTCTTTATTGATAATGTCAACTAGACGATTGAAATGTTTGTCACTGATAATTCTACCGTAGTCCGGACTTTTTGAAACATCTTTCCCGTAAAATTTACGGATTGCAGTAAGCATTTCTTTGACAAGTTTCTCTTTGACAGAATCATGAACAAGTATATAATCCGGCGCGACACATGTCTGTCCTGTATTAACAAATTTCCCCCAGACAATGCGTTCAGCTGCTTTTTTAATATTGGCAGACTGGTCTACAAGAGCAGGACTTTTCCCGCCAAGTTCAAGCGTAATTGGTGTCAGCCGTTCAGCTGCCGCCTTCATAATAACTTTCCCAACTGCTACACTGCCTGTGAAAAATATATAATCGAAGGAAGCGTGGATGAGTGCGGAAGTTTCTTCACGCTCCCCTTCTACGACTCGGATATAGTCTGGCGAGAATGTTTCTTTCACTATTTTTTTAATAATATGTGCCGTGTGGGCAGCTACCTCGGACGGTTTGACAATTGCGCAATTTCCACCTGCAATCGCTCCAACAAGCGGTTCCATCACAAGTTGAAACGGATAGTTAAACGGACCAATGATTAATACGGATCCGTATGGTTCACGAACAATGAAACTTTTCGCAGGTTTTAGATGAACAGGTGTCTTCACCGTCTCATCCTCCATCCAGCCTTCAAGATGCTTAATCATGTAAGAAATGCTTGAAAGGACGAAACCGATTTCCGTCACATAAGACTCGAAAGGACTTTTACGCAGATCTTTATGTAACGCTTCCGTAATTTCAGCTTCATTCGCAATAATTGCGTCTTTCAATGTCAAAAGCATTTCTTTACGGAATGCAAAACTTCTTGTTTGGCCTGAAAAATAATATGCGTGTTGGGAAGCAATCATCGATTCCACGTCTTGTGCAGTAAAGTTCAACTTATTCCCTCCATCCCTTTATACCTTCAATCATAGTTAGAATTGTTGCGGGATGCAAAAGTTAGCACTTTATTCCTTTATCAGGTCAAAAGGTGATCAATCAATTTTTGTATTTCAAGTCCTTCATCAAATGACACAAGTAGCGCAGTTTCACCGTTAGCTGCCGCAATGCACTCATCCGTAAGCGTTTTCACTGTATCGAAGGAAGTCAATATCTCAAAAGGACTGTCTTTTTGTGCCATGCTAAGTTCCGACCAATTGCGCAGTTTCAGAACACCTTCATCTCCATATACTGTATAGGACAGTTCTTCTTGTTGACCGATTCCCGAAACACCATTCAAGAAGACCGGAATGTCATCCGTGGTTTTTCCGATTGTAAGGACACTCGTTTCCGCAAGCGTTTCATCTTCAGGATAAACGGTTTGGTGGGAAGTAATCGCAAGTTGACCAAACATCCTGTACATAAGTTGAAGGTAATGCGGGAATACTTCTCGTGTAAAGCCGCCTTGTTTTCGCGAAGCGATCCACGGATTTTGTTGCCATACACGTGGCCAATGCGGGAAATAAGTTTGCAGTTCAATTCGAATGATTTGACCAATTTCACCTTCATTAACAAGTTTCATCATATGACGAACGGACGAACTATACATGAGCGGAAAATGCATTGCCGTTTGAATTTTACTGTTCTCTGCAGCCGAAGCCATAACTAATCCATCTGTCACATCGTGTGCAAGTGGTTTTTCACAAAGCACATTCAAGCCTTTTGAAATCGCTGCTGTACTCAGCGCAGCATGCGATACGGGTGGAGTTCCAATATAGATCCAGTCAGGTTTCATCGCCAAAACCTCCTCATAAGAGGATGCCGCAAATAATCCGTATGTATCCGCCATTTCAGAAAGTCGTTCATCATTTTCATCAAACAAGGCAATAATTGTTGCAGATTCGTTATTGCGTAATTGATTGATGATTCGCTCGCCAACAATACCTGTACCAACGAGTGCAAATGTAGTTTTCTTCATAGAAATAACCCCTTTTCACGAATAATTGTATGAAAGGAAAAAGGATAGGTCTAACGATTCCTTTTCACCCTTTGACGTTTTGTATTATAGCATTGAAGGGAATAGAATGTTCAAATAACAAAGAATTTAAAGGAGGAAATGGACATGACAACAACTGATACTTGGTGGGAAACGATCTTTGAAGGAAATCTTTCATTGGGGATTAATAAAGAACGTCTTGTAGAACTTGAAGAAGAAAATTTCCTTTATTTTGATGAAGAGAAGCAACTACAGGTGCCTACACACTGATAATTATTATAACTAACTTGTCAACGATACTAATTTCCAACGGACCATAAAAACAGCCTTTCCATGAATTTAAAATGGGAAAGCTGTTTTTTTATGTGTGTGAATGGTGAGTAGATCTTTTGAGTGTGTGTTGTTTAGTTTTAGGCTTATGTTGTGCAGTTCTAGGCAAGCGTTGTTTAGTTCCCTATATACGTCACTCAATACTGTGCCACAGATAATGTGCTGCATAACTTAAGTAAGGTGACCACTCTGGAAAGCGGGCAAGCATTTCATCTTGCGTGGGCTTACGATCCATCTTCCACACCTGCTTCAATGCGTTTTGCAAACCAATATCCGCCAGTGGGAATAAATTTGTACGTCCGAGCCCAGACATAAGGAAACCTTGTGCAGTCCAAGGTCCTACACCACGGTAAGCAACAAGTTTTGAAGTTACTTCATCGTCATCCATTTTCCTGAACTGCTCAAGGTCAAGCGTCCCCTCTGCAATCGATTGCGACAAGCCAATGACATATTCAGCCTTACGCGTGCTAAACTGCAGGTCTCGAATCACTGAGACGTCAAGCGACGCAATACGCTCAGGGGATGGATAACGCCAGACGTCATCTACCATCTCCCCAAATGATTCTACAAAACGTTGCGTCAGCGTATGTGAGAATGACAAATTGAGCTGCTGGTGAATGATGCTTTTCATTAGAGTTCCATATAATGAAAAACTTTTAACAAGCGGGGTTCCTTCATACTCAAGAAATAGCGGCCCAAGATCTGTTCCCGCAAAATGTAACCCGATTGCATCCAACGGTTTATCAAAATGAAAGATTGATTTAACCGTTTCAATTTGACTATCATCAATTGCATTTCCCACTATAAATGCAGGTAGTTGTTTCGTGCCTGTACTTTGCAACGTGATATTATTTCCCTCTTCCATAGGGATGCGCACTATGCGGCTTTGCAAATCCACAGAATTCACCGGGTCCCCTGCCAACCGAATAATTGCCCGATCGAAATCATAGACATAAGGCAATGAAAATTGAACGTCGATAAGAAACACCCCCTTTTTTTACAGCATTCTAGTGTCTAGTATACTCTTTTTTAAAAAACTTTTCCTAAAGGTGTTGACTTCTATTACAGACCCGCTATAATAATAAATGTGCAGTAAGCAGAAACACAATTTAATTCCCGGTTCCGTAGCTCAGCTGGGAGAGCACTACCTCGACAAGGTAGGGGTCGCTGGTTCGAGCCCAGTCGGGACCATACGAAAGGCAAAGCGTTGATATATAACGCTTTGCCGTTTTTTTGTTTTCGTTGACTTGTGCCGATGACTTGGTACAGATAACCGCTACTAAACGAAACAGATAACCGCACCGCATGTCACGTCATTCATTACGATGAAAATTCGTATTGAAAGGGCGTGTTTTTTTATGGGCGAAATTCATTCAGCTAAACGAAAAGGAAAACGGGTCATGACCGAAAGAATCGGCGTCCCATCGTCTTCCAATAATGATATAGACGTTCTTTTTCAATTCTTTTGTAATGCGAAACTTGCGGAAGGTCGAGCGAAAGGGACGATTAAAAAATATCAATTTATTTACGGCAACTTTTGCAAGTATTTAGACGCTCACGGAATCGGGCGTGATATGCGAAATATTGACGTTGATTTGATTCGGGATTATATTTCTTGGTTACTCGAAGATTACGTTCAATATAAAGACCACAAATTCAAGCCCGATTATTCGAAAAAGATAGGGTTGTCGCCGCACACTACTAACGACTATTTGAAAAACCTTCGAACAATCTTCCGCTTCCTTGCCGAAGAGAATAAGATTGATTCGAATCCATTCGAGGACGTCAACAACGTCAAATATACAGAAGCGGAAATCGTCGTATTAACCGCCGAAGAATTGAAATCATTACTCGAAGCCCCCGACAAACGGTCATATACGGGTTTCCGTGATTTCGTTCTAATGACGTTACTTATCGACACAATGGCACGAATCAATGAAGCGATATCGTTGAAGCTTTCGGACGTGGACTTTTCAAATGACACGGTAACTATACGGGCGGCAATCGCAAAGAATCGAAAATCACGGATAATCCCAATTCAAAAACAAACATCGAAATTGTTGAGGGAACTTATCAAGGAAATCGACGATTTCGATTCGGAATATATCTTTCTCGCGAATTACGGTGAACCTTTGACGCCTAACAATTTTAGAAATCATTTGCGGCGGCATTATATCAAGACAGCGGGAATCAAAAAAAGAGTTCATCCCCACCTATTTCGCCATACGGCGGCGACTATGTTTCTTGAAGCGGGCGGCGATATTCGTCACCTTCAATTGTTGCTTGGTCATTCCGATTTAAGAATGGTTATGCGCTACACTCACCTATCCAATCGAGCATTAAAGGAGCAACACGCCAAATACTCGGCAATGAATCAAATCACTGGGAAATTAAATCAGAACCGAAAAACAAAACGATAATAAAGGGGAAGAATGGCAATGACTACTTTTGCGGCTATCAATTTGAAAGAGTTACGACAACACGAAACTTTTGCAAGCGTTGGAGAAATGGACAAATCTATCTATGAATATATTGATTACATTCGCCATGACGTCCCGCAAAGCGTCATTGACGTTCTTCTCTGTCTTGGTAAGGCGTCTTTACGTTGCATTGGCATATCGTTCATGAAGCAAGCGACAATTGCGAAGGATACGGGCTATTCACGTAAAACAATCAATAAGGCGATTAAGACGCTTGAAACGTTGGGCGTCGTTGATTCTAAGCAAACAAAAACGAAAGCGGGTCGCCCTTCCGTTAAAGTTATGCGTATACTTCCCTTTCACCTTAAAAGGTTACAACAGGGGGTTACATCATACGAAGGCGACAAAGCCAACGGGGGCAACGTTTTGACGCTTATTGACGAGTTCGAACCATTTGTACAAGAATCACTAAAACAAGAAAATAATAATATAAGGGAATCGCAATCTATCATCGAAAAAGTATCGAAGTTATCAACAAATATGGACATTGATGGCAATCTGAAAAACGTTGTTCGCTATCTTGCGTTAAAGGTCGGCAACAAAGTCAAAGAAGGTCTTCGAATCGAATCCTTCGGGGCGTATTGTGAAAAAGTATTTGCGAATGAAGTCCGTCGCTTTGCCGTAATGCAATCAATCGCCGAAGAAAAGCATCAAAAGGAAGATGCCGAAAAGAATCGCTTTGACAACTTTGTCATGCGTTACTTTGGCGACCGTTTTGAAGTCATTGGGTCGTTTGCACAGCAAGAAGCCCGCCGCATGTATCAAGAAACAACGCAATCGAAACGTCCGAATCCCGTCTTTTACAATTGGCTTGAATCGTAATAGAAAGGGGAAACGTTATGAAGAAATCCGAAACGTTCAAGGTCGGAAAATATACGGTTCACATCGTCGAAGAAAACGAACCAGGTGAATCGGCAATTCGGAACACAAACCGAAAGGTCAATGAAATCATGAACAAATACTATTCGAAATTAGACCACAAGGACAAGCAATGCGAATAGAAAGCCCGTAAATCGTTTCTATGCGTCTTTATGTCATTCGTGAACAAAGAACACTCGAAGAGGCGACGACGCACCCCAATCAAAGCTGTGTGAAGCCGTTTCTTGCCGTACACAAAAGAAAACGCCAATCCTTTACGAATTGACGTTACTTTGACGGTATTCTAATAGTGTTTGAATTATAGTATCGTTTGGAAGGTCTTTCGCCGCTAATTCGTCAAGATACTTTCGTGAATCGCTTGCAACGTTTAGAACTTCGTCTCTTTCGAAGTCTAATTTCGACAATATCATAAAAGCATTGTACTGGTGGACACGTTCAAACGGCGTTCCTTCTTCGAAATTAATCGAAGCAAGGTCAACGGCTTCCCCTTCGGAAATAATGCGTTTATGCGCTTGGATTGCGTTTAATAGAAGTTTATCTTTCAAGTATTCATTCAACGTAAATCACCCGCCCCGAATCATTTTGCTTTAATTATAGCAGATTCGAAGGCATATCGTCCGCAAAGCGTGGTATGTGGGTGACCGTATTAATATGAATAGAAGAAAATTCCCCTTCGAATAGTTCGTTCATGCCTTGAAGGGGGTCACGAATGAAAATTCGAAGGGGAATCCGTCGGTTTATTCGGTTTGGTTATCTTCGGTCTTGATTGATTCGGTCGGAAGAATGCCGAAGTGCCGCCCCCGATCAATTTCTTCCTTTTGTCGTGAATATGAATCCGACGTTTGTGCATGTGCCGTCATGCTTCCCGTGTGGATTGAATAGCTGCTCGTTTTCTTCGTATTGAAATGAATCGGAATCACGCTACCACCTCCACAAGAATCGCTGCTTCGATATCACGGACGACAAGAACGGGCAAGGCGTTGATTTGTGCAATACGGAAAACCGTATATTCGGAGCGATTGCTTCGAAGCATTGCCGCCTTCCGTTTACAGTCTTCTTGGTCTTGCCGTATCGTTGCGCCCCATTCGTCACCACGGCGACGGTGTACTTTGTATTCCGTGGTATGTGTCATTTCAAACACCACGTCACGAAGCGTCATTTCGCACCGCCTTGAATCACTTGCAATTGCGATTCGATTGCTCGAAGTTCGTTGTCAAGGTCATCTTGCGACAATGCGGAATAACGGTTGTCTTCGATTGTCGTCTTCTGCTTGACTTCCCGACGCTCGACCAATAGCCCCGCCATCTTCGCAAGCAATTCGGTAGAACGGAAGTCGCCCTTCTTCATTCCCTTTTTCAACGCCGAAATAATGTCGGGAACGTCTTCTTCAAGTTCATTCATAACATATTTACGAACCGCCTTTTTGACCAATGGCTTTTGGCGAATTCGATAAAGTTGACGGTCTGAAATCCCGATTGCCGCCGCAATGTCATCATAAGAACGCCCGCCCTTATTCGCAAGTTCTTGAACGACTCGGATTTCGTTTTCATTTAGTCCGATATAAATATCATCCATTTTACAACCCTCCTTTCCACTCATAGATACGACGCATTATTTTCAGTTGTTTTTCAAGTTGTTCATTCGATAATTGTTTCAACGGCTTCCCGCCCGCAATTTTTTCTATTTTCGCTTCCAAGACTTCAACCCTTCGCTTTTCAAGGCGTTTAGCATCCGACAATACGGGCGAAGGTTTCTGGTCGCGACGTGCCGCTTCCTCTTCCAATTCCCAACGCTTGACGGCGGATTCTTCGACGAATTTTTGTTCCTTAACCGATAGTTTTGAAATATCGAAGCCATAAAGGGCAACGTTCATTCGTCGAATTACTTCGTCGGTTGAATCCCAAAGTTGAATATCTTCTTTTTTCAGCATATGTCCCGCCCCCTTTATTCACCGCCTTTCAATTTTGCAAGTTCGGCCTTCACTTCTTCGTTTCGTCGTACGGCTTCGTCAAATTCCTTCTTGGAAACCATTTCTTCATTTTGCTTCGCTTTTTGAAGTTGTGCCAAACCATACGCAATCTTCGTAAATGTGGGAACGTTATCAAGATTCCCTTGCTCGATTTGCTCGACGTATTGTTCTTCATGGGTCTTTTCCTTCTCGATAGTTACCACACCATTCGTGTGATACCATTCCGAAATATCTTTCACGGCGTTAGATTCCGAAGGTGGTTCGTAATTCAATAGTTTTCGGTCATTTCGATTAATCATTTTCCATCCCCTCCCGTTTCCTTTTCGAATTTGCTAAATCGACGAGAATGATATCCCGTCGAGATTTCAATTCATAACAAAATAGCGGTAACCGACAATCCTTCATCGAAGAATAGTCGTTCCGCTTCCCTTTTTCGCACTTGGATTTGCCGTTGGTCACTTTCCGCCATTTGAATTGACAAACGTTCCTCCTTTTCATCCTCGAATTGCATCCGTTCTTCAAGTTTATTTTCTTCTTCAAGTAAAGAATTAATATAGTACACTTCCGAAACCTTGACGCCTAACTCTTTCGCAATTTTGAGGAAGGTCTTGTCTTGTTCGTTATCAAGGCAATGGATAATGGCTTTTCTCGACTTACTCTTATATCCACTTCTTACATTGAACGTCGAATTTTTTAATTTCGACGGCTTCGTCATTTCGAATCACCTTCGAAGGAAATTTTCCCCGTTTCTTTATATCGCTTTACCCAATCGGGAAGATAGCCCGTCAATGCCATTTTTGTTGCCCAATCGGGGATAGAGTATGACACTTGTGTTCCGACTTCTTCACCAAAATAACTCGGATTCGGATTCGTCGGGATATCGTCGAATGATTGAAAAGCCTTCGATTTCCCTTGTGTTCTATCGTTACGATTATCATTACCAAGTTCAAGCATAAGACCGTCATAACTTCTCATAAGACTGTTTGCCTTTCCTTTAATTTTAGATAGTTCGTGGTAGCAAAGAAAAACTTCGGCTTGTGCTTTCTTCATACGTCGTTCCACTTCATTCCATTCGTTATCAACCGCTTCAACCTTCTTCACCCGTGCTTGACGAACAAGCGGAATAGAATCGAAGGCAATCGTCTTCCGAACGCCTTTCACACGTTGGAGCATTTCGTCAAGTTGCTTGACTTCGAAAGATTTGTCACGAAGTAAGTCTTCGACTTTTTTAACTGTTTCTTCGTCCACGTCACCCATTGCATACGCTTGAACGGAATCTTCGATTGCTTGAAGAATTATTGTGATTTCGCCGTTCAACGCATCCCGTTTTACTACGATTTCCTTGATTCGTTCATTTACTTTCGTTAATTTCTCGTTTTCAAATAGTTTCATAATAATTCCCTCCTTTCGATTAGTTTTCAATTAGTTGTGCAAATGCTTTTGCGTCGATTTCGTTTGTTTCGATATATTCAAGAAATTGCTTCGTTCTTGCTTCCGAAAGTTTTTTTCGATTCTTTTCGCAAGCCGTGACAAACGAAATCGACACGCCCAACGCCTTCGCAATGTCCGTCACACTTTTTCCATTTACAATCCGAAGAATCGTCAACGCCTTTCCATGTAATTTGAATACGTCTATCAATGAATTCACCACCACTTTATATTTGAATTAGATTTAAAATTGAACTTTGATAGCAAAACAAAAAGGACGCCGAAGCGTCCGAAGTAGGGAATTCGAAATCATGTCAACTGAATCTCGAATAAGTTGCCCGTTTTTATTTATCGGTTAATCCGAACTAAACAGGGGATGCGTTATGACATACGCAATTAGAGAAGGATCGGGCGAAACCTTTCTTTTTCGTCCTCTGATATAGAATTGAACCGCAGCCCTTTTCGACAAGTGTTTTTATAAAAGAATTTTTATTAGACGTTCATTCTTCGATATTCGTCTTCCGACAATGAAAGAATTTGTTCAATTGTCATGCCGTCAAAAGGCGTGTGACGCCCTATGTGCTTCTTTGTCGGTACACTCGGGCGATTGACTTCCGAATCCTTATTGGACGTCGTGGCGTTGTCGATTGATTCCGTGTGAACGTCTAATCCCAAACGTTGGCGTTCTTTCATGCGACGTTCTTCTCTTTCCTTCGCTTTTTGAATTTCGCCCGCAATGCGATTTCTTTCCTTCGCCGCAAGAATTAGTTCACGTTGCGACAATGGCTTTTGTGGCGTGTCGATTGATTCCGCTTGGTCGTCGCGTGAAGCGTTTTCCGCCATTTCTACGTCGCTTGGAAGTCCCGATAACGAATCTTGAACGGACGCCGGGACGCTTTCATGTGACCCCTTGCCGCTATCTTCTTTATTACGTCCATTCGTAACAATTGAAGAAGCGATTCTTTCCCTTTCGGAAGTTCGGACAATATCGCCATGACCTTGATTCGACTTTTCCTTATTCAATTCTTTTTCAGTATCAACAATTGAATTAGTTTTGTTGGTCTTTGAAGAAGTATCCTTTTCACTTTCAAAAAAAGCCGCTTTTTCCCCTTCTTGTTCTACTGGATTTAGTTCTAATGGATTTAGTTCAATGGCTTTTGTTAGTGTACCAATTGGGGATACATCTTCGACCTCGTTTGGTACTATGCTTGTATCCTCGTTTGGTACTAACTTCGAAGAATCTACACAATGTCCCCCACCTTCTTTAATAGATGTCGCCTGAAATGGTACTAACTCAATCCGATTAGAACCGAATGCCATTCCCGCCGAAGGAAGAACCCGATAAAAGTTCCTTGCCTTTTCGTATCCTTCACGAACCGTCTTCTTTTCAAGAATCGCCTTTCCGTCTTCCGTACGGTATTCACAAAGTTTTTTAATCTTACGATTGATTGTTTTCCGTTCCACGCCGCAAATTTCCGCAATCTTTTCTTGACTCGGGAAACATCCCCCTTTGTCGTCCGCAAATGAAGAAATTGCCGCAAGAACGCCGAAGCCGTCCCAACCTAATGCGCCGATAAACCCCCCGTGAATATTTCCGATTGAAACTTTTAAAAATAACCCTTCTTTTTGTTGTTCTCCTTTCGTCATAATAATGACCCCCTAATGTTCGAATTGAAACGACCCGATAAATCGCTTCCTGGTTCACAATTCAACCGAATAAGGTTTCGACAAGATATCACAAACGGAAAAGTTTCGACGTTGTACCTTTTGGGCGACAATCTTCCGATATATTTCGAAAAAATTATAGGAAAATTTTTATAGCGGCTTTCATATTTCGGAGATAGGGCGACCCTTTTTCGAATGTTGCCGATAGATTCGGAAGAAATTGATCGGGGTCGACGTAAGTCATTCGATTGTTGCCATACACCTGTCGGAAAGGATATCGAGGGGGAATAAGAAAGGACGCCGCATTGAACGCCTATTAATGAAGGAAGATGAATAATTGACCAACACAAAAAGCCCCGCCCTATTTTAGTATTTGGACGGGGTTCATTCGTTGCCGCTCATATTTCGGCGGTGAACAAAATGATTGAAGATATGCCGCCTTTATAGCAAATGGCAAAAAGACGTTCAATTTAATGTGGTTTCAATAACATTTCCTTCTTTGAAATCGTCGTCCCAAGAAATAACGATTTCCCACGGTGGAGAAGAATTTCCGGCGATAATCATTAGGGATTTAATCGTGTGACCCGCAAGGATAGTTGACGGAATTTTGTCGCTCAATACATTTGACTTGATTTTCGAACCGTCGCCAAATCTATCATAATTATAGAATTCAATAATGACGTTCCTCGCCTCGGCTTCGCCAATATTACGAATGATGAATTTGTCCTGCATACGTTTAGAACCCATTTCCTTCGTTCTATCAACTTGAAATTTCGCTTTCTTCTTAGATTCAAGACGTTCTTTTTCTTTGCGTCTTAGAATTGTGGTGCGTTGATGATTCAATACTAATGCCCATATGCCAGTAATCGAACCGACAATAGCCAAGCCGAAACTAACCCATTGTATCCACGTTGGCATTCCGAATTTCCCCCTTTTCACCTAATTGTTCTAATTTGATTCTATCAAACGTTGTGAATAGTGTCATATGTTGTCCCTTTGTTGCCAATACTTTCGTAAATTTGTTGCGTATATTCTCGATTCACCTTCTGCGCCGAATAACACCCCCCGTCCCCCCGTGTCCCCCCCTAAAATTCCAATCGCTATATAACCGAACAATGCGGCAATGCTTTTGACAATGGTTCGTCATGCTTGCTTCATTGCCGTGTCGTGCTTCGTCATGCTCTTCTATTGGTCATAACTTAACAGTATTGACCTACGAATGACGATGTGATAGTATCAATGATATCGAACAGTCATTACATATGGTCATAACTATGAGGGGGAAATTGAATGAATAAGAATCGCTATGGATATGCAAGGGTGTCGTCAATGGGTCAAGACTTGGAAGTACAGCTTCAAGCGTTGGAAGCGGAAGGTTGCACGACTATATATAAAGAGAAGTTCACGGGGACAACGAAGGAACGTCCGCAATTAATAGAAGTATTGTCGATGCTACAAGAGGGCGACACGTTGATAGTGACGAAACTTGACCGTCTTGCACGTAACACAAAGGAAGGGATTGAGATTGTCGAAGGACTATTCGAAAAGGGCGTTCGTGTCCACGTCTTGAACGTTGGTCTTTTGGAGAATACGACAATGGGACGATTCTTCCTTACAACGTTGCTTGCCGTCGCTGAAATGGAACGCAACATGATTATCGAACGGACGCAAGAAGGAAAGGCAATCGCAAAGCAAAGACCCGATTTCGTTGAAGGTCGTCCGAAGAAGTTCGGTCGGAAGCATATCGAAGACGCCCTTTTGAAACTCGATACAATGTCGTATAAGGAAGTAAGCGAATCAACTGGAATAAGCGTTTCAACGTTGTCAAGGGCGAAACGTAAAGCACAAGCGAAGGCAATAGAAACGGAAGTACGTCGTCCATAAACGGGGCGGCTTTTTCTTTTGTCGTATGTCCGAATGTGTAAAAGCGAAATACTTGACGAACCCCCGTCGTTATTGACGTTATTCGTGTTTTGGCGTCGAATATCCTCGGACATAAGGGGACGTATAAAGTCGGTATTACGGACTTTTGAAGCGATTGCCTTACGTACATTACGAACCATATGAAGCGAATCCCTTCAAAATACCCTCGACATTGATTTCGCATACCTTTCCTTTCGACCCCCTATCGTTATTAACGGTTGAAATTCGATTCGTGAAATGACGTTCACATACGCTTTCACCTCGAAGGCATATAAATATCACACGATGTCCGATCTTGGTCATACCGAATTCACACGACTTCACATTGTACGCACTAATGATTCATTCTACAATGAAATTACGATTTATGACGGCGGAAGACGGGAGTGAATTCAACGTGCATCTTCATTGAATCCAAGTCATGAACGATAAAATATATTTCGAACGTGGCGGCAAGTTCGTCAAATCACACAAGACCTTTCAAGTTGCGAAGAATTACTCAATCAATACCTTTCACACTTGGTCTACAACTAACTGAAATGAAATCAATTGTTCTAAAATCTTACGGCTTTATCAAAAACAAGATGTCTATTACAAAAATAATCATTTAACGAGCCAATCTATGTGTTTTACTACGGGTAATGAGTCCTCTTTTTTATTGAACAAATAAAGGGGGAAAAGAGTTCTGCACTTAGGAGTGTTGAAATAGACTGTGAAGCGAAACGAGAAAACCCCCTCCTTTTAAGGGGGGGGTGTAATTACTTATCTAAAAGCGAACTTAACCAACCGGATATTAAATCTTTCCCTAATATAAATGCTAAAATTAAAACAACAGAGTATATAACATTCGCTACTACGTTTGTCCCAACAGAATTCCAAAAGTTACTTTTCCCATTGTTTTTCTTATATTGTTGAAAGAAATGTTCCTCAACTTTTGAATAATATGATTTTGCAGCTTCAATGATATTCTCAAGGCTTATATCATTTAAAAGTGGCTCTCCAATATCCTTTTTTTCTCTGACCGTTAAAGGACTTCCTTTTTGAGTCTCCCTTGCTTGAAAGGCGTAAAACAAACCCTCTGAAAACTTTCTAATCACAAAGTCTCGTTCAATCTGAGTTATCTGCTTACCATCACAAAAGTTATTGATTCTATCGAAGGTGGACTTATCCAAAAAACGTCCCCCTCTTCTTCTTTGGTTTTTTGTTTCCCCATTCCTTTATTAAAAACTCAATGGGTAAGAACATCTCATCAGAGTCTGAAGAGAACCGCAAAGTTCGCAAATAAGGTCCTGAATATCGATAAAACAACTTAATGTCCTGCTCAAAATTTATCCTTATTAAGTCTTCATCATAAACTCCCCTGTCAATGCCATTTGCTAAGGTATTAAAAATATTTAGCAGTATCAATGTTTCATCCATAAAATCTTCTTCTGTTTCCAACATTAAATCATAATTGTTTTCTTCTACAGTCCTGCCATGAGCCAATTGATTTCTTTTTGCACGATTAGTGATTATTTTACTCATCATCTTTGGAACATCTTTGTGTTGCTCAATAATACGTTGAGTGAATTCTGTTCTTTTAAAATTACTATTGCGTTTCAAATATGTAATTAGAAGCAAAGACCCAATTGAGATTATCATGGCAGCGTAGGCTAATATCAAGCTACTCATTAGTTGAATCACTTCATATGTGTTTGTGTACAGTATATTTCCTCCTCGTATAAATTTAGAATTCTAAATTAACGCATAGTAATATTTTACTATAAAAATAGCAAAATAGATATATCTAAAATTCATGCTATTATTTTTTTTATAAACGTTTTGATTGAGCTTGGGTTTCTTATTACGTATTCAACTAATCGCTGCTATAACCTATGCTTTTGGGGTTGATGAAATAAGTACTATTACTTATGTTATTTTCTCTATTGCCCCCATAAAGAGAACCCGTTATCCTACGGAAGGTCTTTTTTGTTATTTTCTTTCCCTTTCTTTATATACAACGAAATCTACCATTTTCGGTTGTAAGACAAACGACAAAACGAAAATGAATAAACAGTGGTAATATCAAAATCACAGTCAAGGAATGGGGGCAATCCCGAAGGAATTTGGTTTGCCACTACTTGAAGCTCTTGCCGTTCGACAACAACGAATGAAAGTGGCGGAATAAACGTCGTTCCAATCATTAATTTATAAGGCGTTGGCTATATCGAATGGGATTAATGCCGTCACGAATGGCAAAGTCGGAAAACGAATCGGATGACGAAGGTTTCGAATAATATTTGAAGGCGCAAAAAGTCATCGAGGAATTTCCGTAACATTTGATTGTTAAAAATGCGAAAATCGAAAAGGAACATTCAAGTTTGTTTCTTCTTTCAAGTTACATTGGGCACAGCCAATTTATTCGCACGGCACATTTAGACCCAAACGGGCAAGCGAAGGAAGACACGGAACAAGCCGACCGATGAAAACATGAGGCAAGCATTCGAATATATGAAACAGATTGTGAACGACATTGACGTTGCGGTCAACCATAATGGGGAAGGCGAAACATTTGGCGTAACCCATTTATTGAACGGTGACAAGGTTTCCGAAATGGAACGATTTATTGAAGGACGATAACAGCGAAAGCGGTGAAATGTTCGTCGTTTTTTTTCGTTTACTTACATGTTTACATACACCATGCTACAATAGTGAAAATTATGACTTGAAAGGAATGTACGAAATGAAAGAGATTTACAAAAAAGTTCCTATGTTGTTTATAATCACGACGGCTATACTTGGCGGTTCGGCGGTATTTCATTTTCAACTTACATTTAGCACGTACGGTGACCCGATAATGTCGATGGGCGACCCGCTATGGGTATATATATTTATTTGCTTATTTGAAACGTTAAAAACCACGATATACTATTCATTTTACTTTGTTATTGTCTATTACTTATCAAAACTGATTATCCAGTCATTGTATGTATATATACGAAATTTGTTATCCACATTCACTCCAACCGCATAACGAACCAAACAAGGCGTCTTTTTTATTCCCTTTTCGTCAGTCATAACCGGCCTTTTCACCACGCGATTTAGTGGTCTCGCCCCCCTTCAAAAGCATGAAAGATTCAAATGCGGTACGGCGGAATTCGTTGAAGCGGTCCGTACGTTCTTCATTGACGGTACGAAAGAAAATCGAAGCATCATCGAAACAATTGCGAGGAAAACGCCTTTTTGTATATGGGAGACGCCCTACAAGCGAATTAGTCCGGCTTCGTGTGTGATAGTTCGATAAGTTGCAGATAAGCGCCTTTTATTCTTGCAGATAACAGCGCCTACATGGTATAATCGCGATATTGTAATGAATTGACATTATGACTTGCCGATGACTTTCGTTGATACCATTGACTTGTCGATGACTTTCGAATATATTAACGCTTGATTTCGTATTAACACTACCTCGACAAGGTAGGGGTCGCTGGTTCGAGCCCAGTCGGGACCATTGGGTGCCAAACCCGAAGAAAACCTTTAGGAACAAAGGTTTTTCCATAAAAAAGACGTTCAGGCCTTGTGCTTGGAGGTCTTTTTTTCTTTGGATTTTTACACCTAATGTCCGCCATTTGTCCGCAGCTTTTATTGCAGGTCATCCGTATGTTTTCAAATCGCATTGTGGAAAATATCTGCAACGTCACTATGTGAATTAGGTAATAGATGGGCATAAAATTCTAACGTAATTTTGGGATTTGTATGTCCAAGTCGAGCCGCTATTTTAACAACGTCGACTCCTTCCGCTATCAAGATGGAAACATGCTTGTGCCGCATATCATGAAAGCGGATCGCTGTCACTTTAGCCTCTTTTACAATGCGCTTCATGGCTCGGATTACATTTCGCGGATCTTGCATGGTTCCCGTATTCGTACAAATCACTAAGTCTTGATTTTGGTATAGGCCACCCACAAGTTCTTGCCATTTATCCTGAATTGGATAAAAAATTGGACATTGGACAACTCATTCGAACGGAATGGCTGAAGCAAAACATGAAGCAAGAGAATCTGGCAAATAATATTTGTTCTATTTCTCACTTGAGTAAAATCGAACATGGAGTGACAATGCCTAGTGATGCGGTTCTGCAACAGTTACTGCAAAGGTTGAATATATCGTTAGAAAGTGTAACTGCACACTCGTCTCCTGAACAATTTATACAGTTTCGCGAACATTTCCAAGATGTGATTAATCGGCGTGATAAGCCAGGAGCAGAGTCGCTTTGTGAGGAGATCCATAGCTATTTGAAGGCACATCCACTCTATGACTATCAATTCGACCTATCACTGATGGAAAACCGATTGCTACTCATGACTTCAGCTGATGTTATCGCTATCCAAAGCAACCTAGATATTTCAGCAACTATAAACTGTGAACCTTCACATAACCACCGCAATTGTGTGTATTATAATTTCGCAGCACAAACTTATACCTAATTATTTCTTTTTTCCTTCAAAACTGTTGTATTCAACATCCTCCCATATTTCCTTCACCTCAATTAACTCGTAATTATCCTCAAAACGAATTTCAATGGAGTAATTATACAAATATTCCAGATGATCTATATATAAGATGAGTGTATTTTCATCTTTCCACTGTCTACTTACCGAAATTACCCCAAAGGTAGTTTGGCTAATTAAAGGGGTATCACCTAAAGCAATTGATAAATCCTCCTCAATGCCATCATGTAGCCATACTTTTAACGCAGCTTCATTTTTACCTTTAAATGATAGACGTAGCTCTTTCCACCCTAATTCATTGGAATCGAAGACATAGCTTTGCTCATCAATTTTTTTTATGTCCTTAGGGGGCATAGATTGTTTCTCACTCTCAACCTTCACTCTATTTTCCAACTTTATCGACTCAAGTGAATTGTATTTTTCATTATTTGATGCAAGAGCCTCTTCTGATACAGCCGCATTCACAATGAACTTTACACTGTCTTTTAATTTATTGTTAGTTTCAGGTGCATCATATCCCGATGTAAATACTGCAACAATCTCTAAATCAGGGATAACATATATATATTGTCCGTATCCCCCCTGAGCAGAGTAAACATAATGACCCTCTATTTCATCAATAACCCACTGATAACCATAATGACTTCCTCTAAAATAAATAAATCGATCTTCTGATGACTTTTTGGTTGATTCTTCAATCCATTGCTCGGATATAAGTGTTTCCCCATCCCATTTACCTTCATTTAAATATAAAAAACCTATTTTCGCCATGTCACGTGGTGTCATTATTAGCCCATTGCCGCCTACTGCGATATTATCTCTCTCTACAAATTCTTTATTTTGTATGTTAAGCGGTTCAAAAAGATATGTATCTGCGAACTCTACTGTTTTCATGCCTGACTTTTTCTGAAGGATTGCTGTCAATAAAAAAGAATCTCCAGAACTATAATGGTATTGAGTATCAGGTGAAACTCTCATTGGTTTATTTAAAAGAAATGACACTGGATCTTTCACTTCCCAAATCATTACATCATCGCTACCACTATCATTACTATTATCATACTCAAGTCCAGATCGCATGGACAACAAATCCTTAACAGTAATTTGATTTTTATCACTGTCTAGGTTCTGAATATCTTTCTCCGAGAAGATATCCACGACACGCTCTTCCAATTTGAGGATCCCCTGATCTACTGCAATGCCGATGAGAGCTGAGGTTATACTTTTAGTAGCTGAATAGATTCGCTGCTTTATTTCAGGTGTGTACCCCTCACTATATTTTTCAGCAACAATATAACCATTTCTAGTAAGGATTACACTATTAGTTCCAGTTGCTTTTTCATTGACCTCATTAAAAAAACCCATCAACTTTTCCGTGTCCATTCCTTGAGCTTCAGGAGTGGATTTCCTCCACTCGTTTGTTGGAAAGTATTTTTCTTGCGTAAAGTATACATCTTCCATGTTTTGATTTTCGACAACTACATTTTGTTTACATCCAGTTAAGATGAGGAAAACCACAGCGATTAACATAAACCTTTTCATCATATTGCCCCTCTCTCGTAGCATATCGTAATGTCTAAACATATTTGGTAATGGAAATATCATTCACTACTCGGATTACGAGTAACATTTTCTAATAAGAAAACTGTTGTAGTATAAAGAATTATTCGAAAAAGTAATACAGACCACCTGCTTACTTTTTTGTCCGCAATTTGTCCGCATAATTAATTTCCTGTACCGAACTTATTTTACTGAATTGATTTACCTGTTCACTAAAACCTTATTAAATCAATCTTATCTAAACTCAACTAATTCAGCTTAACCAGTTTAACTAAGGGGTACAAAATCGACAAGGAAGGGGTCGCTGGTTCGAGCCCGGTCGGGACCATTGGGTGCCAAACCCGAAGAAAACCTTTAGGTACAAAGGTTTTTCCATAAAAAAGACGTTCAAGCCTTGTACTTGGAGGTCTTTTTTTTATTGTTTTTTTGTAATTGGGGAGTTGAATAAGGAAACAGCTTTACTCCTTCTTGAAGTAAAGCTACTGTTAGTTGAAGATTCATTAAAATTACCAAGTTAATTCATTTAAAAATGTAAGTATATCTTTGTTCACGTCATTCATATCCGTGCCTAATGTCATTAAATGTTTAGAGTTCGGATACCCCTTCATTGTTTTTTGATTCGTCGCAACGCTTTGAAAAATTACCTCTGCACTTTCTTTATACAATGGCTCATCTAATTCACCATATAATATGCGAATTGGTGATGTTAAAAGTGCTAATTTATCCATCGTTAAATCAATTAGCTGTTGGAACTCAACTAATGAATCGATAGAAATATTTTGAAGATGTTTCATTTCTACATTTATTTGTTCTTCATTTTTTCCTTCCAGTTGTTTGTATCCTTTTGCATAATGAAAGACACGTTTTTGTAGAAAAGTAGCTTCCCTATGTATTGGAACTGACATTATCACAACACCATTTATCTCCAACTCTTGACCAACTTTTAATGCAAACACACCACCAAGAGAAAGACCAATCACAGCTATTTTTTCAAAACCTTTGTCCTTCAACAACTTGTAACCGTTTAGTACATCTTGCCACCAATCTGACGGTCTATGTGTGAGAAGTTCTTCTGCTGTTAAACCATGTCCACTGTATAATGGTGCGTAGCAAGAATAATTGTTCTTTTGCAAATACCTTCCTAACTTTTTCATATCAATCGTATTGCTTGTAAAAGAATGTAATAGTAAAACGGCTTTCTCTCCACCTTTATAGAAAAAAGGCTTAGGGGGTACTATTTTCATCATTATTTTGAATACCTCACTAACATATTCTCAGAATTTAATTAAATAACAGAACATCGAATTTTTATAATTCCTTTAAAGTATAACATCCATTCATTATTGAACTAAACTGACCGTTGCTACAATACCATTTTTCAGACTACATCTTGTATTACTCACTACTCATTTTAGCAACTTGTGTAACTACTGCTGTAGAAGGTTTTACACTAAAATCCTCTGACAAATTTAGGCCGAATAAAACCGGTATTGTTCCAATTATAGAGATTTTTATATAGGTTCTCCTAGCAATACCGCTCCTAGAATATAGCCACCAACAGGATTTAAAAGCAACCAATTATTTGCTATAATAGCGTCTTTTTTAAGCATGTAAAACGGTAAATAATAGACCTACCCTCAAACCCTTAAAACTTAATCCCCTTTGACTTAAGATACATTGCAATAATAGTTCTATTTCATTAGTGAATAGAGTCTCTTCATTTTTTTCGGAACCCAACTAACTAATTGAAAATCATTTTCATCCTGTGTAAATGATTTCCTGATTCTTTTCTGGCAAGGGATTGAATACGTCGCATCCCTGAACTTTTTCTTTCATTCTCAGCAGGGATTTGTTCTGCGTCTGTATCTTATTTTGCCGTTATCCAATTAATTCCTAACGTTTTTTGATTTTATTGGTAGTTAATGATTTTTGATTCCTCATTAATTTGATACAATTGACTTCAGACATCCTCAGCATTCCATTCGACCTCCACTGCATTTGATTTTACACACTAAAGCAGAGTAATTCGGGAAGACAGGCAAGTCTTGTTTGATGAATTTAAGTTTAATGTTATGTACTTTTTTGTTTCATAACACTTTACTTTTATTTCTCACTATACAATTGACCGTATACTGTTGTTATATGCAATAGATACTAACTATTAGTCGGAGGTTTTTCTTTGAATGTTGTCATAAACAAATTTAAAAAATTGCTACTCAAAAACATTGTTTTGTACAGTATTATAGCAGTTTGTTTTGTTGGTTCTATACTGTTTGTTCAATACAATTACTCTTTTTACGATCGACCAATTGCTAAAGTTATCGAGACCAATCTCGAAGATTCAGTTCAAGTTGTTGATATGCATAACAATCGCGACCAGTTGTTCACACAGCAAATCATCGCTGTGATTAAAAATGGACAAGAAAAAGGACAACAAATCCATATAACGAACGAGTATTCAACTTCAGGTGCTTATGATCATGCATATCGAGTAGGAAACGATTTATTTGTTTCAATTGATGAGCAAACAAAGGCATCAGGCGATTTAACCGGAAGTATAAAAGATATTAAACGTGATAAATACATTGTTATGATCATGTGGGTGTTTATATTTGTTTTGCTTCTAATTGGGAAAAAACAAGGATTTTTTTCGATCGTCAGTTTAGCAGTCAATGCCCTCTTATTATCTTTTGCACTAGATGTTTATGTAAACAATTCATCTATCAGTTTACTTTGGATATGCGGGATAACTGTTATTTTATTTACCGTCACCTCTTTGTTACTCGTGAACGGTTTTAACGAAAAAGCATATGCTGCGATTGTCGCAACACTTTTAGGAACATTTTTATCCTTATTGATTGCCTACCTGGTCATATGGATCACTGCAGGAAGCGGGTTACGATATGAGGAGATGAGCTTTCTGACACGCCCTTATGAAATGGTATTCATGGCTGGTCTCTTCGTCGGTTCTTTAGGTGCAGTGATGGATGTCGCCATTACAATGTCTTCCTCTATCTTCGGGCTTTACGAGAAAGACAATCATATATCGACAAAAGCATTGAAGAAATCCGGTTTAGAAATTGGAAAAGACATTATGGGTACCATGACTAACATTTTGTTCTTTGCGTACATTAGCGGATCCATTCCAGTCCTTATTTTATATATAAAAAACCACACTTCACTGTCATTTGCCCTTTCTATGAACCTTTCTTTGGAATTAGCGCGAGCGTTGGCAGGTGGCATTGGAATTGTACTGGCAATTCCGATTGGTTTATACACTTCTATCTTCTTTGTGAATCGAAAGAGGCATAAATTATGAATGTATTGGTGTGGCTAGCAGCCATTTTGTTTATATTAATGATCGTCATTGGTGGAAAAAAAGGAGCACGGTCCTTCATTTCCTTATTCTTAAACTTTGGTGTCATCCTTCTTATCACATTGATCATGGCAGATCCGAATGCAAACCCAATTATCCTGACGATTATTGGGTGTACGATCATTAGTTGTATTAACCTTTTTTTCATCAATAAAGTGAACAGTAAAACAAAAACTGCATTACTTTCTACCGCCATCACAATTGTTATTTTATTGATTTTTATCAATCAAGTGACGAAATTAACGATGATTCAAGGGTTTGGCGAAGAAGAAATCGATGAACTGACCATATTTTCTCTTTATATTGGTGTGGATTTTGTTAAAATTGCAGCTTCAGTCATTATTATGAGTACAATCGGAGCTATTACGGACGTAGCCATTTCGATTACTTCCCCTATGCTTGAGATATTTAACCAACATCCAACTATTAGTAGAAGAGACTTATTCAAATCTGGGATAAACATTGGAAAGGATATTCTAGGGTCAAATACAAATACGTTGTTTTTCGCCTTTTTCGGGGGTTATATGGCATTACTTTTGTGGTTTAAAGACTTATCTTATTCTATAGGGGAAATCGTAAATTCAAAGATTTTCGGTAGTGAAATGATTACAATATTTAGTGCTGGAATTGGTATCGCACTGATTGTACCAATTGCTTCCTGGATTAATGCATATTATTTAGTGAGGACAAGGGAAAAAAAGAAAATAGGAACCTAACTAGCAAAGTCTAGATGCGCCCCTTTACTAGGAAGGATTTCGATCTGGCAATCATCAGTATTTGAAAAGCGATTGCATAATGGCTAACTAAAATCGACCAACTAAATGTCCACAGTATGATAAAGTACGTTCTACCCCTTGATAATCTAGGGGATACAAAATCGACATGGAGAGGACTGGATTGATTCCAGTCGGGACTATATCGTTAACCCCTTGTGCATAAAGGGTTACAGAGTAACACAACCCTTTATTGGGTTGTGTTTTTTATTATTAGTAATCATCGAATGACAAGTTTTTATTGGTTATTTTTTTAAATAAAAAAAGATGACCCGTCTAAATATGGATAGGTCGTCTTTAATTTTACATGCCTTCTGTTCGAAAAAAACCGTCAATAAATGATCTCCTGTTGTTTAACTACTACGAAGGCGCCTATTGTTTATTAATAAATATCATTTTACTACATTCGATGGCTGGTATTGATCAGAGACAATAAAATCGTCTTCTAATAGAACATATGGATGTGTTTCCATCAAACTCGTTTTGAGGTAGTCGGGCATTTTATTTCCTTCGTATGCACAAATTAATGGAAACGACAGCAGATTTACAGCTTCGTCTACTATTACCTCTAAATCTTTTATAAGATGCAGTGGCTCTTCCATAGTAGCCCACTCGACATGTGCCCATGCTCGGAAAGAGATTTCATTTTCAACATAGGGCTGAATTGTCTTACTGAAGTAATCAGCGATTGAAGGTGGATGATAACTACCACTTGACCAATAGAATTCGAGGCTATTTACATAGTGTATGAATTCCATTTGATCTTTCGTTAAACGTGTACTTAGTTCTTTGCGAATAATAGGATAAAGACGAGAATTCTCAATGAGAATCACGTAATCTCCCGCTGCAATACCATCTTGTACATAACTCAAAACCTGTATAATGTAATTTTCAATCCCATTATACTTATATAGTACATGAAGGTGACCATTCTTTTCGTCCTCGAACAACTGATTCATTTTGCTTTTTATTTCTCTTTTTGCAATACCATTTGAAATTTCAACCACAGTAACTACCTCCTTTATTATTAATTCGACATAGAATCCGGTAATTCCTTCTTTATACAGACAGGTAAGCTTTTGAGGTTATCCTCCAAATCCCCCCCATTCACTCCGTACGTGCAGCTGTCACCGCATACAGCGTACCAAGTAGTTCAATTCAATTTAAATCACCAAATTATATTATTATGATTAAAAGTTAACAGTGGCTCGTTATCCTCTTATAACTTTTATCCATTACACTATTCTTCCATTTCACCTCTATCGAAATCATCCCATGCTGCACTAGGTGGCATCCTGGACCATGGTTCAAATCGCAGTCAAACAAAGACGCTTTGTCCTAAATCGCATGGATGTTGTCCAAAAACGAATTGAGGTATTACATTTCGAGTAAAGATTGGTGAAGTGATTTTAAAACGGTTCAGATTCTATATGCTCGGGTTGACACTGTTATGATCGGGTGCAATCCTTGTATGCTCGGTCTGACACAGATATGATCGGGTGCAATCCTTGTATGCTCGGTCTGACACAGATATGATCGGGCATGAACCTTATATGCTCGGTCTGACACGGATATGATCGGGTGCAAACCTTATATGCTCGGTATGACATGGATATGATCGGTTACAAACCTTATATGCTCGGTCTGACACGGATATGATCGGGCATGAACCTTATATGATCGGTTTGACATGATATCTTATCAGTCGCTAATTCCTCAAACAAAAAATCCCTTCGCGTATAACAACGAAGGGATTTTTATTTATAAAGAAATCATTTAAGTAGTTTTCAATTCTAATCTTCGTGCAATTAAAGACAAAGCGTAATTGACAACAAAGTACATAAGTGCGATTAAAATGAAGATTGGAATCACATAGCTTTGCTGTTGTGCTTGAATAATTTTTGCGTGATGGAGCAGTTCTGGAAGTGCAATGACTACTGCCAGCGATGTATCTTTTAGAAGTGAAATAAATTGACTGACAAGGTTTGGTACCATTCTTCTGAGAGCTTGTGGCAAAATCACCGTTCTCAATGCTTGAACGTATGTAAGTCCTGAAGAACGTGCAGCTTCCATTTGTCCTTTTTCAATAGAATTCAATCCACCCCGAACAATTTCGGCAAGCATGGCCGATTCAAAAATGGTCAATGCCACAATAGCAGAAACAGTAATACTTAGATTAATACCTATCTCTGGAAGTGCAAAATAAGTAAACAATATAATAAGAAGTAGCGGTAAATTCCGTATTGTTTCCACAACTGCTGCTAAGATTTTTGAAAGGATAGGTATTTCAGCAAATCGTAATGTTCCGATTGCCCCGCCAATTATAAAGCTGAAAATAATTGAAATAAAGGCAACTTTTAACGTAACATAAAAACCTTCCATTAAAAACTTAAGATTATCTGGACTAAATGCACCTGAAAAATCCATTATGACACCTCCTTAATGGCTATTAGCAAGACGTTTTTCAAGGTATGATACGCCGAAGCTTAATGGAATGGTAATGACTAAATAAAATAGAGCAACGAATATGTACACATCGAAGACTACATAAGTCTTGGCCGATATGAGATCTGCCATATACATTAATTCGGCACCGGCAATAAGCGCCAATATAGATGAGTTTTTCACTAAATTAATAAATTGATTACCAATAGGAGGTATTACAATTTTTATTGCTTGAGGTAAAATAACCATTCTCATTGTTTGGCCATAGGTTAAGCCTGAAGATCTTGCAGCTTCCATCTGCCCTGTGGGAACTGACAATATACCAGAACGAATCGCTTCCGCAATAAAAGCCGACGTATAAATGGTTAATCCAATCGTTCCAGCAGTGAATGCTGAAAGGTACAGCCCTAAACTTGGTGTTGCAATAAAAAAGAAAAAAACAATTACAAGCAGTGGGATATTTCGGAAAAACTCTACATATGCAGTCGCTATCCAACGAAGCGGTGCAATCGGTACAATTCTCATGACCGCGATTAAAGCCCCGATAAAAAAGCTCCCAATTAGCGCGACGAGACTGATCATTAACGTAACTTTAAATCCATCCCAATACATATCGAAATAATTTATTAGAATTGAGAAATCCAGCATCTTTCCACCTCACTTAATTCAATTAGGATGGGCATTAATTGCCCATCCTGACTGATCAAACTATTTAATGTAACCATATATCTTCAATGTAGAAACACTATTTTATTTCAACAAACCTTCAAACCAACTGTCATAAATAGTATCAAAGTCCCCACTCGATTTTAGTGATTCTAGCGAAGTGTTAAGTGAATCTACAAATTCTTTTTCCCCTTTTTTTACAGCAATTCCATAAGGCTCTTCTGTAAATTGTTCCCCAACTATTTCAAAAGAATCATCTTCAGAAGCCATTCCTGCAAGGATTGAATCATCTGTTGTTAAAACTTCACCTTTTCCAGCTTTAAGTGCTGTAAAAGCTTCTGCGTAGTTTTCAAACTCTAAGACGGGTGCATCTGGAGCTGCTTCCCGTATATTATCAGTAGACGTAGACCCTTTTACAGCAATTACAGTTGTATCCTTTGTAAGATCGTCAATACTTTGAATAGGACTTCCCTTTTTCACGAGTAGGGATTGACCTGCATTGAAGTAAATTTCTGAGAAATCAACTTCTTTTTTACGTTCCTCTGAAACTGTCATTGTCGCGATAATTGCATCGATATCGCCTTTATTTAATAATGGGATTCTTGTTTTTGACGTTACTTCTACAAATTCAATTTTAGTTTCATCGCCAAGAATATCTTTTGCTAATTGTTTTGCAATATCGATATCAAAACCTTCAACGTCGCCTGTAGAAGGATTTTTTAAACCAAATAATTTCGTATCATATTTTACTCCGAAAATGATTTTATCACGTTTTTTAATTGTTTCAAGCACGTTTTCCTCTTTACTACCTGCTTTGTCGTCCCCTGAATTACAAGCTGCCAAAAGCATAACCGACATAAGCGCAGTTATCGTCAATAAAAGAAACTTTTTTGTCTTAAACATAAACACATCTCCCCTTTTGTTTTTAATGATTTAATATACGGCTAAGAAAGACTTTCGCCCGTTCTTCTTTCGGGTTTTCGAAAAACTCAACCGGAACTGCCTCTTCTAAAATTTTGCCTTGATCTATGAAAACAATTCGGTCTCCAACTTCTTTAGCAAATCCCATTTCGTGTGTAACGACAACCATCGTCATACCTTCTTTTGCAAGCGTTTTCATTACATCCAAAACTTCACCGACCATTTCTGGATCGAGCGCAGATGTAGGCTCATCAAAAAGCATGATATCGGGTTTCATAGCAAGTTCTCTCGCAATGGCAACACGTTGCTGTTGTCCCCCCGATAATTGAGATGGATAGGATGAAGCTTTGTCAGGAATCCCTACCTTTTCTAGGTAATACATCGCAGTTTTTTTTGCCTCTTCTGCTGACTGCTTCAAGACATTGATCGGTGCCAATGTAATATTTTGCAGAACTGTTTTATGAGGATATAGATTAAAGTGTTGGAATACCATTCCAATATTTCGTCTCAATTTGTTAATATCTGTTTTCTTGTCATTGACTGCGATATCATTAACGGTAAGAATGCCGTTTGTAATTGTCTCAAGTCTGTTTATACATCTGAGCAATGTACTCTTACCAGAACCTGATGGACCAATAATAACTACAACCTCTCCATCATTCATCGTGAGGTTAATATCATTCAATACATGAAAATCCCCATAATATTTGTTCACTTGTTCAAATGAAATCATGTTATTCTCCTTTCTAACAACCAAGTTCGTTGAATGTTTTTCTTTTTCTAAATAATCATGCTTGTATGCCATTCTATCTACTGACATTTTAATTGTCAACTTAATTTATAAAAAGTATATATATTTAATAGGGATATAGTATGTAATTATGTATTTTAAAGCATTCATATTCTTCCAAATATAAATAGTTTACTCCAACTTAAAGCAAAAAAAAATGCCCGAATGGATGGTTAATATCCTTTCGGGCAATCATATAGAAGAAACTAAATTTGTGCACCTTTCACTTTCGTTTCAGGCATCGTTTCCTCAGGTGTAATATCTTCAAACGTTTCGCCCGCTTCTTGAAGATCGCGAGTTCTATGTGCGATTCTTGAAGCTGCACAAGCAGCAACACTGGCAACGAGATCGTCTAAAAATGTATGAATAGCTTGACCTTTTTTCGTGTCTAGTTCGTTAATGATGCCCATTTTATTTTTATCGAGATGACCAAATGTTGTTACTGCAATGGAACCATATGTAAACACGGCACCCAGTGCTATTGTTTCATCAACCCCGAATAGACCTTCGTCAGACTCAACGATTTGTTGTAATGGGGCGGACAGTTTTCCCTGTTCTGCGAGTTCATCTAATTCAATTCCCACAAGGATCGCATGCTGAAGTTCCCGTTTTCGAAGGACACCTTCGATAGATTCAATGCAGTGGGCCATTGTAAGACCATTATTATACGGATATTGTAGTTCATAGACGATTTCAGCGATTGCTTCCAATGTCACACCGCGCCGTTTCAAAGCCGCTTTCGTTGCTTCAGTCACAACTTTTGAATGTACAATTTTTGTATCATCATGCATTCCTGCCAACCCCTTTTATAGTTAGTATATAAACAGAACACAACTATTATACCTGACCTTAACGATATGATACAATTTCAATATACACGCAATTTGAGGAGGCAACCAGAGTGAAATACGGAAAAATAGAAGATATATCAATTTACAGTAAAGCACTTGATGAGGAAATGCAGTTGCTCATTCATTTGCCCCACAACTTTTCACCTCTCTATAAATATTCAGTGCTGATTGCATCTGATGGGAAAGATTATTTTCAGTTCGGCCGTATAGGACGGGTCGTTGACGAATTAATTGACGCCGAAGAAATTGAAAACGTCATTGTAGTTGGTGTTCCTTATAAGAGTGTCAAAGAACGCAGGCGCATGTATCATCCCGATGGGGACCGACGTGAAGCCTACACCCGCTTCCTTGCTCATGAACTTGTTCCGTATATCGACGACAATTATCCAACATATCAGATTGGGGCAGGCAGGGCTCTTATCGGCGATTCCTTAGCGGCGACGATTTCTCTTCTAACTGCATCGAAGTATCCCAATATATTCGGGAAAGTGATTCTGCATTCCCCTTATGTCAATGATTTTGTGCTTGAAAAAGTGGAAGCTTCACAAGATCCTTCCCGTTTCTCCATTTATCATGTAATTGGAAAGGAAGAAACCCAAGTAAATACGCAAGTTGATGGTGTTCAAGACTTCCTTACGCCAAACAGAACATTAAACGAATTACTTGAAAGAAAAGGCTTCCCTTATTTCTATGATGAATTCAATGGAGACCATACCTGGAAGCATTGGCAACCCGATGTCCGCCGCGCCATTCAAATGGTTTTTGGTCACTAATTCAGACAAAACGGACATATTTTCAAGTATTCTGCTATAATCAAATTTATAAAGCTAAAACAATTATTCTAGGAGGTTTTTATTATGAAATACGGTGTCGTTGCTTTCCCATCAAAGAAACTTCAGGACTTGGCAAACGCTTACAGAAAGAGATATGATCCGCATTATGCACAAATCACGCCGCATTTGACGGTTAAAGGTGTATTCGAAGCGAACGATCAAGAAATTGAAGAAGTTGCAAAGGCAATTAAAGAAGTAACTAAAAAACACACTCCATTTGAATTAAACGTGTCAAAAGTGGGCACATTCGCTCCTATCACAAATACAATTTATTTTAAGGCTACCCTTAACGATGAATTAGCTGCTTTGCATAAAGACCTGAACAACGATTTCTTCGGTGAAAAACCTGAGTTTGCATTCGTTCCCCACGTGACGATTGCTCAAAAACTTTCTTCTGGCGAACACGATGATATCATTGGTCAACTGAAAATGATTGGTGTCGATCATACTGAAACAATTGATCGTTTGCACCTTACTTATCAACTTGAAGACGGCTCATGGACGGTATATGAAACATTCCGCCTTGACGAGGATAACTGAAAATTGTTTGAAGTAAGATTCGCAACTTCTGACCTTGAACAAGAAGATGCTTTTTCTGTCAGAAGAAAAGTGTTCGTGGAAGAACAAGGTGTACCACTCAACCTTGAACTAGATCATTTCGATAAAACTGCAGCACATTTCGTCGTATATTCATCAGAATCTCCAATCGGCGCAGGCCGTATCAGGGAAATCAACGACGGAATCGGAAAAGTTGAACGTGTCTGCATTTTAGGGGAATTTCGCGGGAAACATCTCGGAAACCTTATCATGCATGCACTTGAAGAACATGCTAAAACAACGGGTATGAACAAGATTATTTTAAATGCACAATCATATGCTGTCCCTTTCTATGAAAAATTAGGCTATGTCATTACTTCACCCGAATTTATGGATGCGGATATCCCGCATCGCGCAATGGAAAAAAGGATGATATGAAAAGCCTAAGTACGCCGTGTCCTGCGGCAATCGCTACGTGACCCCACATCCAGTGGGCCTCCTAGCGGTTGGCACCTGGTGCTAGACACCTACCTAAGTAGAAAAACTTATTCTTTCTTTTTTAAAATAAAAAAGGTTCGCATTGCTTTATAACAGCAATGCGAACCTTTTTCTTATTATCAGTTAGACATAAGCATTTATCGCGATACCTTTCCCTACTACTCTGGCGATCACCGGTGATAGATTAACTGGATTGGGACGGACAAATCCTTGATATGCCAAAGGTGCTGCCACAATGGGTTTTCCCTCTTCTTCCTCCCTTTCCCGTTCTTGATGCGAGGACTCTTTAAATTCATCCAAAAAGTCTGAATTTAACTTAACTTTGTTCACCCGATCAATATAAGCAAAATTATAAGCTTCCATACTCAATCGATTTGCATATATTTGAGATTGGATTGGTTGAATTGGTAAAATATAACCCATCGTTAACACCTCCATTTTTGCTAGTACTATTACTATATCCAGAAGTTAGTATTATTAAACCTATTATTCTGCTTTTTTATTAAATTATTTTATTGTCGGCCAAGCATATCTTGAATATCACTAATATTAACCGCTTTGCCATTCTTGACGATAGAATTAACAAGCTCATCTTCCGTCTGTTGAGGTACTTCTTTTTTGGCGAGCCTTCCGACTTTCCGTATAATTTTCCTCACTTGCCGTTCATCACTGAAATCTGCATATTGAATTGCATTTGCAAGTGCAAAAACTTCTTCCATCGGGACGCCTGTTTTTGATTCGATTTTCCGGAAAAATGAATCATTCATCTGTTATCTCCCCCTTTTTATACGCAAAAAGTGCGGCCTACAATGATAAGCAAGATGAATAGAACCACAATCAGGCAAAATGTTGACCCGCCGCCTTTTTCATTTTCATAACCGCCACAACCTCCGCCGCCGTATCCGCCGCCACCGAAAGAATTACATCCTCCAAACATAATAATACCCCCTTCCTTTCTTCGTATCCTATGCAGACACGAGAAGAAGGAAGAGGGCGCATGACTATTAAACCTTTCCTTTCGATTTAAAAATAACAGATGCAATGAATCCAAATAGGATCGCTGAACTAATTCCTGAACTAGTCACTTCAAACATGCCTGTCATAACACCAATCAGTCCATGTTTTTCGGCTTCTGCCATTGCACCATGGGTTAGGGCATTACCGAAAGAAGTAATTGGTATCGTTGCCCCCGCTCCAGCAAAATCGATAAACGGCTCATACAGACCCACCCCGTCCAACACTGAACCTGCAACAACCAAAATGCACAATGTATGTGCCGGTGTTAGTTTTGCTACGTCAAACAACAGCTGCCCCACAACGCAAATGAGACCACCTACAATAAATGCTGTAATGAAAATCGAAACCATAATCCACACTCATTTCATTGTTAATTCGATTGCATGCGCAATGCACGGAATCGTATCACCTTGTTGAAATGATAACGGAGATAATAGCGCGCCCGTCGCAATTAGAAGGACCCGTTTATATTCACCCGTACTCATTTTATCAATTATTTCCGCGAAGAAAACGGAGGCAGAACAACCTGCACCACTTGCCCCGGATAAAAATGATGCGTCAGCACCGTAAAATTCTTTACCTGCATCCCGGAAATTTTTAGTCACGTCAATTCCTTGATTGCTAGCAAGTTTTTTGTATAACTCAAAACCAGTTTTCCCAAGATCTCCTGTCATGATCACATCATAGTCTTTCACGTCTTTATTGTGACCTTTTAAATGGCGGGTAAGCGTATCTGCCGCTGCCGGTGCCATCGCCGCCCCCATATTCAGTGGATCTGTCATTCCGAGATCTATTGCGCATCCGATTGTTCCGCACTCTATAGAAGGAAACCCTTTTTTATAAGGTGCGACAGCTGCTACCCCCGCCGCTGTGACAGTCCATTGAGATGTCTCAGGCTTTTGTGAACCGTACTCATTCGGATAGCGGAATTGTCTTTCAACTGCATTATGCTGACTAGATGCTCCAGCAATAGCGCAAGTGGACATGCCCGTTTCTGTCAGCAATGCAGCCATTAAAAGCGAAGATACTGACGTTGCACAAGCTGAAAATAGGCCCATATAGGGAATTCCAACCGTTGTAGCCGCAAAATTTGAGGGTGTCATCTGGTTAATAAGATCGCCAATTAACAGGAAATCGGCGTCGCTTGGTACAGAATCCACTTTACTTAAGGCAATCATGCACGCATCTTCCATCATTTTTGCATGACCATGCTCATTTGTTTTCATTTCACAGCGCTCATCCTCGTAAACTTTATCAAATTTATCGACGAATAGACTTTTCTTTTCCAAAGGTCCAACTGTAACACCTGTTGCCACAATGGATGGGGTCGTTTTGAATGTCAGCAGGCCGCGCGCTACCATGATACGACACCAAATTTCACAAGTATTGTCTTAATGAGTGCAACAACAAATGCCGAAAAAACGCCGAAGAGAATGACTGAACCCGCTAGTTTGAACATGTTGCCGCCAACTCCAAGAACATACCCTTCCGTCTTGTGTTCAATTGCAGCAGAAATGACAGCATTGCCGAAACCTGTAATTGGAACCGCACTCCCCGCTCCTCCAAATTGGGCAATTTTCTTATACAATCCAAAACCCGTTAACAGCATCGCAAAAAATATCATCGTTGCAACAGTCGGGTTACTAGCCGTCCGTTCCGTGAAATCAAAATAAGTCATATAAAATAGCGACACAAATTGGCCAACCAAACAAATTGTGCCTCCCGTCAGAAATGCAAAAATGATATTCCGCATCAATGGTGTTTTAGGGGAAATTTCTTTCTCTAACTTCGCATATTTTTTTTCGTCCATCATGTCTCTTCCTTTATAAGCGATTTCAATTTTTCAATCTTTTTTCCCTGATCCTTTTTGTCATCCAAATCAATGAGCTTGTTCGTTTCCATCCATATTTTACTGTCTGCTGAAACGGTAACGTCCAACTCTGGGTAGCTATTTTCTAATTTTTTCTTGAGCTCCTTTTCAATCTTTTCTTTTTTGAAGCGCGAAAAAGTTGTAAGCGTAACGCCAGTTAGCAAGTCATTTTCATGAAAAACAGTGACCGCTGATGTGAGACGTTTGTCATTTATCAATACTTCTTCGGCTTTCGCATGATCCTCACTGGAATTGTTGTCAATCCGGAATCCGCTACCTGAACAGCCGGATAGTAAGACAACTGCGAAAAACACAAGGCTAAATTTACGGATACGCGTCCCCTCCATTTTTATACAGTATGCCTTTTCATACTAAACTTTATTCATTATTCACCTAAGCGCCCTAACACTATGAACTTTGCCGCATAAAGTATAAAGAATTGAGAAATGGAGGTGGAATTAATGGGATGTGGAAGAAATGAAGAAGATAATGAAAGAAAGCACCAAGATGACTGTGTATGTGAGGTTGTCAGGTTCATCAAACGTTTACAGGATGCTGGAACAGACGATGACTGTGTAGAATGTGAAACAGATTGTTTCATGGCTCCGCTTGGTAGCATATCCAGCCCTGCACGTAACCGTGTTAATACACGCGTTTTCATGCTATTGACGAAGAATGGTGATCCGTTCAAAGCAATGTTCCGTCCGGAAAGCCGAAGACATTACCTACACAATTGCTTCTCTACTTTTTTCAGAGTCCAAAACGTCTTTGACGGCTGCTGCGCAACATTGCAAGTACTAGCACCGTTAGACAGTAACAATAATCCGGTGGACATTATTAAAAACGGCAAGCTAGATCTTGAAGAACTTTGTAAAGTTACAAGGTTTGGTGCGACAGATTCATGCATCACAGTAGACTTGACTTGTTTCTGTGGAATCCAATGTATCAAAGATACGTATATCGACTTTTGCGACGTAGATTAATTAATACCCTGCAATGCCCAAACAACCCAACATTTTCAATCTGTTGGGTTGTTTTAATTTTTCTTCATCATTGTAAAAAGGCAGGACGGAGAGATTCCCCATCCTACCTTTTTACAATAATAAGAAAGTATAGGTTTTTCACATGGAGCAGTGTCTAGACTCCATCTCCTAGCCCTTGAGTCGCTTCAGTCCTTAAGTTAAAGGCACCTCCGTTTTCTTATTTAATTTCATCAAACGGCTTACCACGCCATAATACTTCTTCAATCTTCCCCATTTCCACGGCTATTATTTCATGATTGACACCTTCCAGATCAATCCATACTGTTTCTTCTTCAATCTTCTCAATCGTTCCAGATAGTGTTTCTTCCTCTAGAACAAATTGAAGTGGCTGATAAGCTTGGCGACGGAACGAATTACTTAAGTAAATAATTTTACGTTGAATGCCCGGATTCACTGGCACGACTTCGGTAACACTTATCTGTTCCTCATTTTCCACCACCAATTCCTCTTCATTGTTCAGTAAAAATACTGACGTGCTCTCCTCCACTATAATCGCAACTTTAATAAAGACTGGTGGCCCGTCAACAAACAATAACGGTTTATTTTGATAAATGTTAAGCACATCCTTTTTAACACAGTATATGCGCCCATTTTACGGATGTTCATAAAAAAAGCGCGCGACGCTGATTAGCCCCGACAGGCGTAGATGAAAAGGAAGGTAGTCTAAATTCGCGGCGTCCTGTCGCAGCGACTACTTACCTGTATCCTTGCAGGCACGAGGATGCGTAACTACAGAGCCCCTACAGCAAACCGTCTTATGGCCCATGGGGCTGGCGTCTGGCGTCTGTAGTCTAGACATCCATCCAAATAAAAAAGGTTTTCACCAGTGATCTAAAGATCACTGATGAAAACCGTTGCAAGACCAAGATAAATAATAACGCTAATAACATCATTTAATGTTGTGATGAAAGGACCGGACGCAACTGCAGGGTCGATTTTCAACTTATGCATAAGCAATGGGATGAATGATCCTGAAATCGTTGCGACAAAAATTGAGACAAAAATGGCAGCACCAACTAATAGACCAATTACGAATTCATTCTTCCACACGTAAATTAGACCAACTACAAATAGTGCACAGATAAAACCAGTCATCAATCCTGTTCCGGCTTCACGGATAAGTAGCTTGAATTTACTTTCGTCCTCAACATCTCCTGTCGCAATACCGCGCACTGCGACAGCAAGTGCTTGCGTTCCACTATTCCCTGCAGTACCCGCAATAAGAGGAATGAACGCAGCTAGAAGTGCCACTTTCGAAATTGTTTCTGTAAATAAGTCTATTAAATTAGCAGTAAGCATTCCGAGTACTAATAAAATAAGCAACCATGGAAGTCTTTTTTTCATAGCTGAGAATGAGTTTTTATCGAATGTATCCATATTGGAAACCCCAGCAAGTTTGGAGTAGTCATCTGATGCTTCTTCATCGAGTACATCGATAATATCATCGACTGTAATAATCCCAAGTATATGCTGTTGGAAGTCGACAACCGGGACGGCAAGGAAATTATAGTCCTTGATCATCTTGGCAACATCTTCCTGATCTTCTGAAACGAGAACACTTACGACTCGTTCACTCATTATAGAACTAATCAGTGTATCTTCATGTGCAATGATCAAATCGCGTAGCGATATAACACCTGTCAGGCGATTATTATCGTCAACGACAAATATATAATAAATTGTTTCTGCCTTCGGTGCTTCATTGCGCAAAATTGTCATCGCAGAACGGACTGTCGAATTCTGTGGAATTGTAACAAATTCCGTTGTCATGATCGACCCGGCCGTATATTCTTCATAATGAAGTAATGCTTTGATCTCAGCAGCAGCTTCTTTATTCATTAGCGTCAAATAGCTGACAACTTGTGATTTGTCGAGTTCATTCAGGACATCTACCGCGTTATCGACAAACATGAACGAAATCATGTCTGCTGCATACGTCGTGTCCATCTCCTGAAGGAACTGTTTGTATTCATCATCGCTAATTTCACTCGTCTCAAATATTTCCGCAAGTTCTTTTGGTGATAAGTATTGATAGATGATTTCACGGAGTTCTGGTTCAATTTTCTCGTAAAATATCGCTCTGTCATACGGATGAAGGCGTAGGTACTCATTTCGGAAAGATTTAATGTTGTGCTGGATAAGCGTCTCTTTCAACTTCTCTTCATCGAAAATAATTTCTTCTTTATGCTCTTCTTTTATGTTCACAGCTACACCTTCCTTTCTACTTCTATCGTGGATTAATAAAGTGAATAAGGGTATTATATACGAATACATATTGTGAAAAAGGGTGATGAAAATATGAAGTTCGATATTGTTGGTGATATTCACGGTTGTTATGATGAATTCATGCATTTGATTGACAAATTAGGATACGAGATGAGTACAGGTATCCCCCTACATCCCGATGGCAGATGTCTGGTATTTGTCGGAGATACGATGGATAGAGGGCCTCAGTCGATTAAAATGTTGAATCTTCTTTTCAAAATCCAAGATGAGCATACACTTTATTATTCCCCGGGAAATCATTGCAATAAGTTGTATCGCTTCTCCAAGGGTAACCAGGTTCAACCCACACATGGTCTTGAAACAACAGTAGCTGAACTCGATGCATTATCAAGTGATGCGCGTAAACATTTCTTAACTAGATACCGTCAATTTTACGAAGCGCTACCGTTATACCATACCCTTAATGAAGGTAATCTTATCATTGCACACGCAGGCATCCGTGAAGAAATGATTGGTGCACCCTATTCGGAAAAAATACGGGTATTCGTTCTCTATGGAGATATCACTGGCCAAAAGTTACCCGATGGTAGACCTCTTAGACGTGATTGGGCTGAGTACTACAAAGGGACTCCCTTCATAGTCTATGGTCATACGCCTGTAAAGGAAGTACGCTTTGTAAATAACTCTGCGAATGTTGATACAGGTTGCGTATTCGGCGGTAAACTTACAGCCCTTCGCTATCCCGAAATGGAAATTGTATCAGTTCCTTCTTTACAACCATTTGTGCCAGAGAAATTTACTGCGTTTGATTGATCTCAGTGTTGGTTAGTCGCTTTATATCTAACGGAATATCGCATCTAAACTCAACTTTTTCACTTGTAAGTGGATGTAAAAACCCAATCATCGCACAGTGTAAAGCCTGCCGACCAATCAACCCATGGGAGCCGCCATATAAATCATCACCATGTAGCGGATGGCCTGCCCACCTCATATGGACACGTATTTGATGCGTCCTGCCTGTATAAAGCGTTAGTGCAATTTTTGTTAACTGATGACCTTTTATGTCCGAACGACCCAGTACTTCTACATCTGTCCGAGCGAATTGGCCATCTTCACGCACAATTCGTTCGATAATGCTACCATCTTTTCTACCAATTGGTTGTACAATGCTGAATTGGTCCCTTTCAATATGTCCTTCAACCAGGGCGATATACTGTCGATGAAAACCGGAATTTGTCATCTGTTCACTAAGCAGATGATGAATATGCCGGTTTTTTGCAATACAAATTAGACCCGATGTATCCTTGTCAAGACGCGTGACGACATGTACTGTGGCTGGAAGTCTTTCCTTAGCAAACTTTCCAGCAACGGCATTCGCCATCGTTCCATTGGGGTGATCTCGCGACGGGATTGTACTTTGCCCTGCTGGCTTATCGACAATAATTAGCGCTTCATCTTCATAGACAATCGATAAATCACCTGTCTCTGGAAGTAAACCTGGGCTTGGCTCTTCTGATGGAAAAATAATAAGTACTTCATCACCTGACTGCAACGGATGTCGCACATTGCGTTCAAAACCATTCACGCGGATATCTCCGCCATCATATTTAGTCGCAGTTAACGTTCTTTTAGATATCCCTTTTGCGTGCAAGAATTCGCGTAGTAGTATACCGCCTTCATCCACCTGAAATACGAGGCGAAACCTGCGATCCAGCTCATCCCCCTTAGACATCGCTGTCAATGAATGAATCATGCACACGTCTCCAAAATGGAAACGGCCTGAACCTTCCGAAACGTACTTTTTCCTTTGAAACTTGATATTCAATCGACTTCACATCTTTATGTAGAAGTTGCAAATGGTCAACTGTTACCATGAAATCTGGTCCTTTTACAGGTGTTAGTGCACATTTATGATGTGCGGGTAGCACGAGTGGTGCGCCAACTGTACGGAACACCCGGTTGTTAATAGATGCCATTTCTGTCAATTGCATGGACGGTAGAGAAGGATGAATAATTGCTCCGCCCAATGCCTTATTGTATGCAGTAGACCCAGAAGGCGTTGACATACATAACCCGTCGCCACGAAAACGTTCAAAATGGTTGCCATTCAATTCAACATCCATGACGAGCGTCACATCAGGAGATTTCACCGTCGACTCATTTAGTGCAAGGTACAATGCGCTATCCTTATCGTTTCGGTAGTTAATCTTCACATCAAGAAGTGGGTATTCGAAAACTTCGAATTCTTTACGAGCAATAGAAATGACAAGCTTTTCAATTTCAGCCGGCTTCCAGTCTGCGTAAAACCCTAGATGGCCTGTATGAATTCCGACAAACGCGGTATCTTTCAATCGGTACTTATACTTATGAAAAGCGTGGAGTAAAGTACCATCTCCTCCAATTGACAAAACGATGTCCGGTTCTTCTTCATCGAAAAAAAGCCCGAAATCTGTCAAATATTCCTTTGCTTCATCCATAAGTTTGTTCGACAACGCATCGTTTCGTGTCTGTATTGCAAATTTCATAATTTCCCTCCTCCTTTCCCGTTCGCCTCTCCATAGCGTCTTGTCGCTGTTTCTTTGAATGCACTGAAATATTGTTGCGCATCCTGAATTTCATTACGAATCTGCGACATTTCTTCATCGAGCTGGAAGGCTGCTTCCGCTGCTCGTTCTAGACGATGCCTAATTTCATCCGGCATTTCGCCTTCGTATTTATAATTCAATGAGTGTTCAATCGACGCCCAGAAATTCATTGCTAACGTACGGATTTGAATCTCGGCAAAAATCGTCTGCTCCCCATGAATCGTCTGAACAGGGTATTTGATAATTAAGTGATAAGACCTGTATCCACTTGGTTTATTATGTGCGATATAGTCGCGCTCTTCAATCACTTCGAGATCATTCCGCTGTCGTAACGTTTCTACAACAGTACTAATATCATCGACAAACTGGCACATCAGACGAAGGCCCGCAATATCAGGCAGTTCAGCGGCAAGTTCTGCCGATGGTTCGAATGGAATCCCTTTTTCAAGTGTTTTGTCATAGATACTCGCGAGCGGCTTCACCCTGCCCGTCACGAATTCAACAGGCGTATGTACGTCTTCCAATTCATACTGAGCTCGCAAGCCCTTCAATTTCACTTTCAGTTCATCTACTGCTTGTTTATAAGGTTCAAGAAATTGATTCCACTGCCTCATCCGGACCCCTCCCAGCTGTTATTCCATATGTTGAAGTATCGAGCTGAATGCTTGCTCGACTGCCGAGGAGAATGCTTCCCCGTAATTATCATTACCCTCAATATTAAAAATAAGCATTGTCAGTTCATCTTTGAATCCAGGAAGCGGAATTATTTCATCCTTCCACGAAAGCACCGGATCTAAATTCGTCGTCAATACATCGACCATAAGTGGCCATACAGCCTGTGTTAAATGAAGATGCTCGTACCCTGCTTCTACTTCTAAAAGATAAACAAACGACAAGTTGTCTGAATCTGTTATCATCTTTCCAGCTGGTATACCTTGAGGCTTTTCTGCTTGTTCTGCTACTAAAAAGAGGATTTGTTCATCATTTCGAAGTCCACTATCAATTCGATTTTTAATGTTCACAATTTCTTCTTCCCTTCATGCGTCATTACGTTTATTCTATCATATGCTGCGCGGCCTTGCAGTCTAGAAAATGCGTTTCCCCACATAAATTGGTATACTAATGTTAAGTTATTATTTCGCGAGCGAACAGCTTAACGTCAGAAGGGACAGATCATGATGGATACGCACACAATTCGTACATTAATGGAAATAAATACACTCCAGTCTCTCGGAGCTGTTCAGACACAAACTGAACAAAATAACACATCCTCATCCCTCTTTAACACACTATTAGAGGAGATGTTAGGCGGCACATCCATAACGGATTCCTTATCTTCCGTTTCATCTACACTACTCGGAAACCTCAATACTATAGAAAGCTTGCGCTATGACGGAAAAAATGGTGTGTTTGAACCATCTTCTCTCAGCGCTATCCTATCCGCGGCGCAACAAAGTTCAGCTGTTCCCATGAAAAATACATCCATTGGGGATGACAGCTATCGCGATATTATTAGCCAAGCTGCAAACAAATATAACTTGCCCGATAAACTGATTTCTGCCGTTATCAAACAAGAATCGAACTTCAACAACGGTGTTGTCAGCCACGCGGGTGCACAAGGCCTTATGCAGCTAATGCCCGGAACGGCAAAGTTCCTAGGCGTAAAAGATAGTTTCGACCCTGTCCAGAACGTGATGGGCGGAGCCAAATACTTAAGACAAATGCTTAATCAGTTTGGCGGTAATATCGAGCTTGCCCTTGCTGCTTATAATGCAGGTCCCGGAAACGTAAAAAAACATGATGGGATTCCCCCATTCAAAGAGACACAGCAATACGTAAAAAAAGTGCTCGGCTATTTCAATGCATAAGATTGATAATCTAACCTACTGTTTCATGAACGGAGCGCTTTATTTGTGAAAAGAGTGCAGGGTTGATAGAATATCAATACAGTCAGAGCAAAGGAGATTGACATAATGATGCGAAAACCTTTGATCCCTTATGAGGAGATCGGTGCTACAAAGTTGTCGGAACTCATCGACCTGTTTTACGCTAAAGTGGCCGTACACCCGGACCTATACCCGATTTTCCCAGATGACCTGACAGAAACAGTACGCAAACAAAAACAATTTCAAACACAATATTTAGGTGGTCCCAATTTATATACTGAAGAACATGGTCATCCGATGATGAAAGCTCGTCATATGCCATTCCCAATTACACCAGTTCAAGCGGAAGCATGGCTAGCGTGCATGGCAGAAGCAATGGACGAAGTCGAACTTGAAGGAAATATACGTGATATCTATTATAAGCGCCTCGTCTTGACCGCCAATCATATGGTGAACAGGGCTGGGGAGGAGAAAACGTGAATCGACAAACATTACTGGAGAACCCAATCAGTACTTCCGCATGCATAAGGCCAATCGAGCTATATGTTTTCATCGATCCTTTATGCGGAGATTGTTCGTCGCTCCCGCCTTTACTCCGTAAATTACAAGTTGAATATGATCGCTATTTCACACTGCGCATTGCATTACGCACATCATTGCCTAAAATGAATCTTCAATGTCTGCATAAAGATGAGGATGAGCTGGCTTGTGAAAAAACACATCCAGCTTTCCCAAGTATTGCTGTTAAAACTGCAGAGTTTCAAGGCAAACGTGCCGGTTTTCGTTATTTATCAAAAATGCTTGAATATTCATTTTTGAAGTCAAGGAATGTATCGTCTTTTTCCGTACTCGTCGAAATCGCAAAAAAGTTAAATCTTGATGTAGACGAATTTATCCGAGACTTTTCTTCAAAAAACGTCTTGCGCTCTTTACAAGTCGATTTGTACATGGCCAAAGAAATGGAAGTCGACAAAGCACCTACTTTCGTCTTTTTCAATGAAAACATTGAAGATGAAGGATTAAAAGTGAGCGGCTTATACGACTACGATGTCTACGAACAAATTTTAGAAGAGTTAGTCGGCGAACCGATTCTGCCGGACATTCCCCCTCCACTTGAGGATTTGTTCCAACGTTTCGATACACTCTCCACAACAGAGATTGCTAGTATCTACAACATCACGGAAAAATCTGCAGAACGCGAACTCAAGAAACGCCTTCTCCAACAGCATGTCGAACGGATTCATTTCCAAGACATGACATTATGGCGTAAAAAAATGATATGAATTAAGTGAGCTACTTCATTGCCTGGAGATTCCGGGGAGAGAGGTAGCTTTTTTGTTGAGTGGGTTTTGGGTTGCTGGGTTACAGTTGATTAGTCGGAAAGGGCCATGACTTTATTTGGTCTGGCCATGACTTCACCGAGGCGCGCCATGACTAACCGACTCTTGGCCATGAAGTCAACGACGGGCCGTGACTTCTCCGAAGCGCGCCATGACTAACTAACTCTTGGCCATGAAGTCAACGACGGGCCATGACTTCATCGAGGCGCGCCATGACTAACTGACATTTTGCCATGAAGTCAACGACGGGCCGTGACTTCACCGAAGCGCGCCATGACTAACCGATACTTGGCCATGAAGTCAACGACGGGCCATGACTTCACCGAGGCGCGCCATGACTAACCGACTCTTGGCCATGAAGTCAACGACGGGCCATGACTTCATCGAGGCGCGCCATGACTAACTAACTCTTGGCCATGAAGTCAACGACGGGCCATGACTTCACCGAAACGCGCTATGACTAACCGACACTTGGCCATGAAGTCAACAACGGGCCGTGACTTCATCGAAGCGCGCCATGACTAACTGATACTTGGCCATGAAGTCAACGACGGGCCATGACTAACTAACTCTTGGCCATGAAGTCAACGACGGGCCATGACTTCACCGAGACGTGCCATGACTAACTGACTCTTGGCCATGAAGTCAACGACGGGCCATGACTTCATCGAGGCGCGCCATGTATAACTAACTCTTGGCCATGAAGTCAACGACACGCCCTATTCACCATAGCAATAATACACCTCATAAGAAAAAAGCCTTCCTAAAGCGAAAGGCTTTTCATAACTATCGATGATTCGTTTTCTTAGTACCTTTAATGTAAAATGTCCCGGTAGATTTTCCCTTCTTCACAAGTAACGACGAAGACAATACATACCGTGCTGCATTGGAATCTTTCAGGTTTAAAAACTTTCGGCACTCTTCGTTCGTAATGGAATTTTTCACCAGCATAAACCAATCATCGATACCTTTCGCGTATGGATTTTTGACATCTTTTTCGCAACCGCTACAGAGCCATGTCCTCAAACTCTTTCGTTGAAGTAACTGATGGCAATAATGACATATAAATCCTGTTCGCAAATCTTGATGGTTAATATGAAAATATGAACATAATGGAAAAGGGTTAAATTCATGTTGTTCTTTATCTATTTCCTTTGAAATTTCATTAATTTGGGCAGTCGAAAAAACTGTTTCGAATGGTCTAATTTTTTGCAAATAGAAAGGGATTTGCTTTTTATAAATAATAGGAAAGTCTTGGGGCACATCTTTCACTTTCGTGTTCGGATTTGCGAGAACGACTAAACCTAGTGTTTTCAGGTTAATCCCTCGTTGGCGGAACCATTCATCTAAATTTAATTTATTTGATTCGACTTGATAAACAGGGCAATCGATAATCGCTTGATCACCAGTTTCTAACACTTGTTCGAGATGTGGGGGGTTTTGGACAAATCGAATTGTGCCCTTAATATTTTTCACTTCAACGATTAAGACATACCGTTCTGTGATAATCAAAGTGTCAATCTGAAATGTGAAATTGGGGGAAACGCGTAATTGAACATCGGTAAATACTTTGGTACTTTCAGGAAATCGGGTACGTTCGATGTATGAATCGACGTTACACTCTCCAGAATAGCCTGCACTGATCCGATAAAGTTGTTCTTTTAAATGCTGAACTTTCCAATGATCAGGGGGTATGCGGGCAATCAAGCGTGGTATTCCTTTGAGCAGAGCAGGGGTACTCCTTTTAATGGGAATCAGTATTTTATTCACCCCTTAAATATAATTGATTATTCTATTTAATTATACGAAATGCTAACTTATATGGCAATAGTCTGCCGTAAATCCTTTTTTCATCACATTCCATAAAATATTGATTTTGTCATAATTAGTGACCCATTACGCGACTTCCCCTACTATCCATACAAAAGAAAAGAGCATTCGCTCCTGGGGGGGAGGGAATGCTCTTATTCAAAGGGAATGGGAGAAATGTTCACGTTCAAACAAAAGGGGTGTATGTTTGGTATGTGATTTATTTCACATCCTTACCTTATCACAAAATAATAGTAGCATCAAGAATTCACAATGATTTTCACATGACTGTCACAATGATGATTTCACCAATACGCCTTACTTTATATTTATATAGTAATATGTATAGAAGAAAAAGCCCTATCTCGACCAGAAATATGGCGGATAAGGCTTTTTGCTAGGTCAATTTAATTTATTTTTTCAAAAGAAGTGATTCAAGTTCGTTCAACTTTTCTTCGAAGACGCGGCATGCTTCTTCGATTGGAGCGGCACTAGTCATGTCGACGCCTGCTTTTTTCAGTACTTCGATTGGGTAATCGGAAGAACCGGCTTTCAAGAAGTTATTCACATAGCGTTCAACTGCCGGCTCTCCTTCTGTCAAGATTTGATTGCTTAGTGCGACTGCTGCACTATAACCTGTTGCATACTGATAAACATAATAGTTATAGTAGAAATGTGGAATTCTTGCCCATTCCAAGCCAATTTCCTCGTCGACGACTAGATCTTCACCGAAATATTTCTTATTGAGTGCATAGTACTCTTCTGTCAATTTTTCAGCAGTCAGCGCGACACCTTGCTGATCAAGCTGATGAATAAGGTGTTCGAACTCAGCAAACATAGTTTGACGGAAAACAGTACCTCGGAAGCCATCAAGCCAATAATTCAGCAAATAAATTCGTTTCTGCTCATCATCAATCGTTTTCAAAAGATGATCATTCAAAATAGCCTCATTCACAGTTGACGCGACTTCAGCTACGAAAATGGAATAACCGCTATAGACGAATGGCTGGCTTTTCCGTGAATAATAACTATGGACACTATGGCCGAATTCATGCGCGAGTGTGAACAAGTTACTGACGTTATCTTGCCAGTTCATTAAGACATATGGATTTGTTCCATAGGCGCCTGAAGAATAAGCTCCTGAACGCTTCCCTTTGTTTTCACGGACGTCTACCCAACGATTCTCAAGACCCTCTTTTACGATCGATACATACTCTTCACCTAGTGGGTGGAAACTATCAAGCATCGTTTGTTTAGCTTCGTCATATGGAACTTCCATGCCTGCATCTTTCACAAGCGGTGCATACATATCCCACATATGAAGTTCTTCCAATCCGAACACTTTTTTACGGAGCGCCACATAGCGCTGTAGCAAGTGGACGTTTTTATTGATTGTCGAAACAAGATTTTCATAAACCTGTTCAGGGATATGATTATTTGACATTGCCGCCTCGCGCGCAGATGAATAATTGCGGATACGTGCATTAACGTTATCGCCTTTTACATTACCTGAAAGCGTGGATGCGAAAGTATTTTGGAATTCGCTGTATTTCGAATACATTGCTTTGAAAGCATCCTCGCGAACACGCGGATCATCACTTTCCAAAAACCCTACATAACGGCCATGTGATAATTCTACTTCTTCACCTTTTTCATCTTTCACCATTGGGAAAGTTAAATCAGCATTGTTCAACATACTGAATGTTTCTGAAGAATTGCCCGTGACTTCTGATAGTTGTGCAAGCAAAGCTTCTTGTTCAGCAGGCAGCACATGTGGCCGCTGCGTGTTAACTTCTTCGAATTCTTGTTTATAAAGAGCTAGTCCCTCATGCTCAGTAACCAGCTTGTTCAAATCTGTTTCATCAATGGCCAGAAGCTCTGGCAAGAAGAATGATAATGCAGTTGCTACTTTCACGTAAAGTGATTTCACACGGCTATCCATCGCCTGATAGAAGCTGTTTGTCGTATCCTGGTCAGTCTTCAAATGCGCATACGTGTAAAGCCTGCGCAGTCTTTCAGAGAGGGTGTCACGGTATGTCAATGCAGTGTAAAGCGCATCTCCACCACCCGAAAGTGTCCCTTTGTAAGAATCTGCTTTACCGGAGAATTCCTCAACTTCAGCGAATTCTTTTTCCCATGCTTCATCAGTTGCAAATATGTCTTCGAGACGCCAAGTCTCCTCTACCTTTACTTCACCACGAGTTAATACTTTGTTCTTAGTTTCAGCCATCGTCACTTATCCCCCTTCTCCCATTACTTCGGGAAACGAATCAATCCTATTTTCTCAATTTTCATAACGCTTTGCAAGCAATCTTTCTGAAATTAGTTGAATTATTTTTTCTTCGTCAATAACTGTTCTGTTTTGACAAGAATCTACAGTCACGGAAATAAGGAAATCGCGGTAGGCTATGCACGCTTTGCCCTTTTCTTCCGATGGCTCTTCTAACCGAGAGACATATTTTCTAACCTGGCTGCGGGATATAGTTCTAACACTAATCCCCTTTCTTCTCAAATAATAAAGGAATGCTAATTGCCATTCACAGTCATGCTCGCGGAATGACTCGCCGAAAAGGACGGGCACTCCAATCCATTTTGGAAGACTCGTTGGTATCACGCGCAGTTCATAGCACATTCTTAGAAAAGGATTGTTCACCCCCCTTTTATTCAATAAAATACGGGATTGAATAAATTGATTGCGAATGGATAAATAAAGGGTTACATAACGGTAAATTTCTCGCTCTGTCGGGGTTTTTGGCCGAGCAAAAGGAAATATCTGCATCGATAATGGCAAAGTACGATGGATACCAATATAGCGCTTACCTGCGACATGAATAAGACTCGTAAAATAATGGAATCGTTCCGTTTGGGGGTTATATGTGAGTAAGAAATAGCCTTCAGGGGATGTATGTGTCAAGAAGCTTTCGTGGAATCTTGAAAAATCGAATGTACCGACACCTACAGGTAATGAACTAAATTTTGCTGGGGTATGCAAAATCCAGATGGGTTTCATATCTATACTACGATAACCTGCGGATCTAGCCTCTACGTCAGTAATGGGAATCGTACTGCACTGGAATTCAACGGCTAACGATTCAGATTGTGTCGTTATTAGGATATCAGGTCGTTGAGATAACATTCTTAAAAATGGTTCAAGTTCGACAAGCTCGGCATGTTTTTGAAAAAAAGCATACAATTGTTGCTTACCTTGAAGATGGCTGTAAGATTCACCTTCTGAGAATAAAGTAAGACAGGTAGAATCCTTCAGATGTGCGAAATGTGGGATGATAATATCTCCAACTTTCAACTGAACCGGAAAATTACATTGTGGGCAAAAGAATGATCGCAACTTTCGCCATTTGCGCAACCGTTCTCTTTCTAATTCCGGTGTAAGAACAACAAGTTTTCCTTCCTCTGTTTTTGCTGTGAGAATAATATTCAGCTCCTCCCTACATTAATAATACAAATATTCAGATACTAAAGCAAGTAAAAAAACAGCTACCATTTAAGATAGCTGTTTCTACTGTCCTTTATTTTGCCCCAAAGTATCGCTCTATTGTCACGAAAACATCTGAGTCCATGATAAGTTTGCCGTACTCTTCAATTCGATGAATCGTCATGTTTGACGGTTGACCGAATTCTGAAAGTACGCTAAACAGATCTGTCTTGCGAGAATCATCCATAATTTCATCGTCATATAACAAGTGTAAATAAAAGTTATTTTCAAACGAATATAGAGATGTCTTCACTTCATAATCTTTCATCTTCCCTGCTAGAGGAATAAGATCATCAAATTCGCTAAAGACAAACATATTGTCAAGCCATTCAAATGCTGCATCCCCTATACCTGGCATAGTATCATCATCATCGTCGTCATACATTTTGCCATGCTGGAACAGTTTTCTTGGATCATCGTTAGTGAATGGTGATTCAAGTGGTTCACCATCCTCAGACATTTGCGCACGTGTGACCGTCACTTCAATGCCGCCGCTCATCGCATGTACTTGAATCCATAATGGCCCCTCGACTTCAAACTCAGACTCGTCACTGACTTCGTCCATCATCTCCCAGAAGAGTTCCTCGCTCTTGTCGCGATTATACCAAACTTCCTCACGAGTAAAGCCACGCTCTTCGATATCAATATATGAAAGAAAAAACTTAACTGTATTTTCATTAATACGCTCTATTTCCATCCCTTTTCTCTCCCTTCCTATGGAACAGGATTTGTCCGGTTCCCTTCGATGTGTGAAAAAATCCTGCAATGCTTATACTTACTATATGACCGTCCTCTACGTTTTGAAAGGGTTCCGCCTTAGGACGTATAATTTTGATAGTAATAGCATTGTAGAGAACATCCACCCGGAAAGCAAGAGAAACACAAAAAGCCGATAGGTGTACGGCATTTTGCAATGTCAACCCCTATCAGCTTCACACTATTTTACGGATTAGTTTACCATGCGCCGCGCTTCAAGCAGCTGATAGGCTCTTACTTTTCTAGGTAGGAATCGACGAATTTCATCTTCATTGTATCCCACTTGAAGTCTTTTCTCATCAAGAATAATTGGTCTTCTTAAAAGACCCGGATGTTCTTGGATTAATTCATATAGGCGTTGTAATGGAAGACTTTCCACATCAACGTTTAATTTTTGGAATATTTTCGAACGAGTTGAAATAATTTCATCTGTTCCATCTTCAGTCATACGAAGTATTTCTTTTATTTCATCAATATTCAATGGTTCTGAAAAAATGTTACGTTCAGTATACGGAATCTCGTGTTCCTCTAACCATGCTTTCGCTTTTCTGCATGATGTACAGCTAGGTGAAGTAAATAATGTGACCATCATATGCTGACACTCCCTTTCAGTCGGCTCGAATGTTTTGATTTATATTTTTACGTTTAGATTAGAATTATTTTAAACTGTCTGCTTCTAATCCCTATTATACACATTTTCATTACAGATGAATACACTTTTTAAAAATTATTCGTTATCCCATACACTATTGTCACAGTTCCGCAACATAAGCGACTTTCATGAGTATGTGCATGTTCTCTATACTGTTATACCCGATGCAAGAATTAATTAAACATCTGCTTTGTCAAATAAAAAACTTTCTCATTTGGGTAGCTGCTAATTGAAAATAATTTAGTGTCTACATTATATAGTACGTCTAAATACGAGCAAAGGTTTCATATTAATTTAAAAAAATTCAGAAACATAAGGCTCACCACTGAAATTCTTTATCTATTTTGGTTTGTAATTAACATTTAGGGAATTCCTATTACCATGAATCCATGAATTTCACCGCATACTTACCATTATCTATATTCAAACACACAAAAGGACTGGTTCTCTTATCGAAAACCAGCCCAGTTGCTTCTATTTAAACTTACTTTGCAAAAGAATCGAATTCGCGCTGTGAACAAAGGACAAAATGCCCTGGTGTCACTTCACGCATGATTACTTCTTCATCCTGAAGATACTTATGTGACGTTGAATCGTAGCTTTTTCGTACACGGCTACGCTCATAAGCTGGATCTGGCAACGGAATCGCAGATAATAGCGATTGCGTATAAGGATGTAAAGGCGCCGTATAGATCGTTTCGGCTGGTCCAATTTCGACAAGTTTACCGAAATGCATAACACCAATTCGATCTGAGATATATTTCACCATCGACAAGTCATGTGCGATGAATAGATATGTCAGTCCTCTTTCTTCTTGAAGCTCTTTCAACAAGTTGACGACTTGCGCTTGAATAGATACGTCCAAAGCTGAAATCGGTTCATCTGCGATAATGAATTCTGGTTCTACAGCAAGCGCACGTGCAATTCCAAGACGCTGACGTTGACCACCAGAGAATTCATGTGGATAACGATTGGCATGCTCACGGTTCAATCCTACCGTCTCAAGGAGCTCATGAACACGTGCAGTACGTTCTTTCGTATTCTTCACAAGACCATGAATATCGAGGCCTTCAGCGATGATATCAAGCACTTTCATACGCGGATTTAATGATGCATATGGATCTTGGAAAATCATCTGCATTTTCCGGTTGAACGCTTTTAGTTCTTTTTTCGATTTTTTCGCATGGACATCGACGCCATCATAAATGACTTCCCCGCCTGTCGCATCGTAAAGACGGATGATTGTACGACCGGTTGTTGATTTACCGCAACCAGATTCACCAACAATACCAAGCGTTTCGCCTTTATAGATGTCGAATGTTATATCGTCAACAGCACGTACTTCATTCTTTGTTCCCACATTGAAATACTGTTTCAAGTTTTTGATTTCAAGTAATTTTTCAGCCATTATCGAACACCTCCTGCATTGCCTTCATAATACCGGCTGCCAGGGAATCTCTTCATTCGCTCTATGACCGCTATCGGCGGATCCACTTGAGGTGCATCCGGATGGAGTAGCCACGTCGCCGCATAATGTGTTTCACTTACTTTAAAGAGTGGCGGAACTTGTTCCAAATCAATCTTCATCGCATATTCACTACGCAGTGCAAATGCATCTCCTTTCGGAGGATCCAACAAATCGGGTGGCGTGCCTGGAATCGCATATAGTTTCTCTGCAGATGTATCCAGTGACGGCATTGAACTTAGAAGCCCCCACGTATACGGATGCTGCGGATTATAAAAGACTTCATCAACCGTTCCCACCTCGACGATTCGACCGCCGTACATGACCGCAACACGGTCTGCAACGTTAGCTACGACTCCAAGATCATGTGTGATGAAAATGATTGCCGTATCAATTTTCTTTTGCAAGTCTTTCATCAATTCTAAGATTTGCGCTTGAATTGTAACATCCAAGGCTGTCGTCGGCTCATCCGCAATGAGAAGCTTTGGATTACATGCCAAGGCAACAGCAATGACGATACGTTGACGCTGTCCACCAGAAAATTGGTGAGGGTATTGTTTCAATCGCATTTCTGGTTTAGGCATCCCAACCAGAGTCAACAATTCAATAGACTTTTTCCGAGCTTCGGGTTTACTAAGTTTTTGGTGTTTTAGCAGTGGCTCCATAATCTGGTTACCAATCGTCATTGTCGGATTAAGTGAAGTCATCGGATCTTGGAAAATCATCGAAATGTCTTTTCCTCTTACTTTTTGCATTTCTTTTTCAGAAATCTTCAGAAGGTCTCTTCCTCCGAATAAAATCTCACCATTTTTGTACTCGGTACTAGACTTCGGAAGGAGCCGCATAATCGATTTCGTCGTTACCGATTTACCTGAACCTGACTCACCAACTATAGCGAGCGTCTCCCCTTTAAATACTTCAAAATTAACCCCTTGAATCGCTTTCACTTCTCCTGCAAATGTATGGAAGGAAAGCTCCAGGTTTTTCACTTCAACAATTTTCTCCATTTCGCTTTCCTCCTTTAATCTTTCATTTTCGGATCAAGTGCATCACGTAGTCCATCCCCAATTAAGTTGAACGCAATCATAAGTAAACTTATGACAACCGCCGGGAAGAACAAAATATGTGGCTGATACTCAATGAATTTATAACCATCATTAATTAGTGTTCCAAGAGAAGCATTCGGCGCTTGAAGGCCAAGTCCTATAAAGCTTAAAAATGCCTCGAAGAAAATTGCGGTAGGAATTGTGAACATCATATTTATGACAATAATCGCCATGATATTCGGCAATAAGTGCTTGCTGATAATTCGTGTATCGCTTGCACCTAAAGTTTTAGCTGCCAAGACGAATTCCTGAGTTTTATATTTAAGAACTTGTCCGCGTACAATACGGGACATTCCAATCCATCCTGTTATCGATATGGCTATGATAATGGACAATATGCCCGGATCCATGATCATAATCATAAGAATAACGATGACCAGTGTCGGAACTCCAATTAGCACTTCGACAATTCGTTGCATGACATCGTCGGTTCGACCTCCGTAATAACCGGAAATTCCGCCGTAGATGACGCCTATCACAACATCAATGATAGCGGCTACAAATGCGATTAACAGTGAGATTTGCGTTCCTTTCCAGAGACGTGAAAACAAATCGCGCCCTAGGCTATCCGTGCCGAACCAGTAGTTAACTTCTACTTTCTTTAACTCATACAGATTAACTGTTTTAGAACCCAGTTTACCTTCGCCATCAAAAATACCTAATTTTTCAAGCCCTGGAATTTTAGGCGGCAAGCTTGCATGCGCAACTTTTACATCCTCTGGATCATGTTCAACCATGAAAGGACCTGCAAATGCCATAAATACAATAAACACAAGAATGAACATACTGACGATAGCCGCTTTGTTTTTACGGATCCGAAGCCAAGCATCCTGCCAGAAACTCAAACTCGGTTTCGAAATTTTTTCGGCATGCGAGCTATCGATTGTAATCCGCTCAAACGAATCTTTTGGTAGTTTCTTCATGTTAGTAGTCATTACTTGGAACCTCCAGACAAACGGATACGCGGATCAATGACCCCATAAAGAATATCCACTATTAATATAATCACAATTAGGAATACCGAGAAGAACATTGTTGTACCCATGATGACAGCGAAGTCGTTCGAGTTAATTGATTTAACGAACTGTTCACCTATACCTGGGATTGCGAAAATCTGCTCAACTACAAGTGATCCTGTTAATAGTCCTGCTGCAACTGGTCCAAGGACTGTGATTAGCGGAATAAGCGCATTACGGAATGCGTGTTTGAAAGCGATTTCAAACCAATTTGCGCCTTTCGCTTTTGCTAGCAAAATATAGTCTGAGCTTAATACTTCTATCATTTCTGTTCGGATGAATCTTGCTGCGATAGCAATAGGTCCCATCGCAAGTGCGATTGAAGGTAGTATACTGGACTTCCAACCTTCCCACAGGCCAACTGGTAGCACTCCAAGCCATACTGCAAAGACATATTGCAGCAATACTGCAAAAACAAAGGACGGTATGGAGATACCGAGAATTGCGATAATGGTACTACCATAATCCCAAACTGTATTTTGTTTCAACGCGGCAATCATTCCGAGAATAATTCCGATTAAGGTCCCGAAAATAAGTGCCTGAGATCCTAAAATCGCCGAGTATTTCAGTTTTTTCACAATAAGTGTTGTGACATCTGCATTTTTATATTGAAACGATACACCAAAGTCACCTTTTGCAAGGTTCCCCATATAGCGGGCGTACTGTACGGGAATCGGATCGTTCAATCCATACTTCTCATAAACGACTTCCCTTTGCTCAACGGATAATTTTGCTGCGGAAGCTAACGGGGACCCTGGAAGCAGTTTCATTAGAACAAATGTAAACGATGCTATCAAGAATAGTGATAGGAACATATAAATCACACGTTTAGTGATATACTTTGCCATTTTCGCACCTCCTATATTTCATAGATGAATTTAATTAAAAAACTATTAATTCTAGCAAATAATACAACGAATTTTTAGTTAGTTTAACCTCAGTGAAAAAGAGAGTACATGGTCATAAATGCCCATATACTCTCTTTTCTATAAGATTTTAAGCTAACAAGTTATACTTCTTACTTTTCTGCAGCTTCCATATACGTCCATTTGTAGCTATAGTCGCCACCGAATGGATGTGTAGCAAGACCTTTTACAGCAGGGTTCATAAGAACCATTCTTCCGCGTTGATACTGAGGTACAAGACCTGCATCATCTTCAAGAAGAATTTTTTCAGCTTTTGCAAATGCTTCAAAACGAGCTACTGGATCAGTTGCAATTGTAGTTTTTGTAGATTCAATAAGCTTGTCATACTCTGGGTTAGAGTAATTCATTTTGTTTTGTGGACTTCCCGTTACGAACAATTCCATGAACGAGATTGGATCCTGGAAGTCAGGGCCCCATCCTGCTGATTGAACATCATAATCACTTGTATCATCAAGTTCAAGACGAACAGCAAAAGGAACTTCTTTCAGCTTGATTGTCAAACCTGGAAGGTTTCTTTCAAATTCCGATTTGAACCATTCTTGTTGTTTTTTAGCGTTTTCAGTGTCGCCACCGAGAATTTCAATTTCCACTTTGTCTGTTCCAAGTGCTGCCAGACCTTTTTTCCAATATTCTTGTGCTTCTTCAACGTTATATGCAGAGAATTCACCGCTGTAATCACGGAAATCTTTACCGTCTTCATCAAATGTAAAGTCATCTGCAACTAGGAAGTTAGCAGCAATAGATCCATTAGCAAGTATTGCATCTGCTAACTCTTCTTTGTTGAAGGCTCTTGCGAATGCTTTACGAATGTCAGCATTTGCAAGTGGCGTAGCTTTACCGTTACGTTCTTGATTCAGTTTAAAGTAGAATACAGATGTTTCAAGCTCATTGATGATATTTGGATCATCAGCAAATTGCATTGCATATTCAGCAGAAAGTAGTACACGGTCTTTCTTGCCTTGTTCATATAATTTTACACCTGTTGCAGTTTCTTTAACAACGTCAACAATGATTTCTTCAAGTTTTACAGTATCAGCATCCCAATACTTGTCGTTTTTAACATATTTCCAGTTACCAGTACCATCCCAATCAGCTAATGAGAATGGACCGTTATAGATCATTGCTTCAGAGTTAGTTGCATATTTATCACCCTGAGCAGTTACGAATTCTTCGTTAAGTGGGTAGAATGTACCGAAAGACATAAGTGATAGGAAGTAAGCAACTGGACGTTCAAGTTCAACGATAAGTGTTTTATCGTCTTCTGCTTTAATTCCAAGATCTGCAATTTCTGCAGTTCCTTCACCGATTTCAGTTGCGTTTTTAATCATGCCTGCCATCAAATATGGTCCGTAAGGTGAACCAGTATCCGGATCAACTGCGCGCTGCCAAGCATATACAAAGTCATTCGCAGTTACAGGTGTTCCATCAGACCATTGTGCATCACGGATTTTGAATGTGTATGTCAATCCATCTTCACTGATTTCAGGTTCTCCATCTGCCATAGCAGGTACTGGAAGACTGTCTTGGTCAAGACGGTAAAGTCCTTCCATAATGTTGTTCAGTACGTTGAAACCTACAGCATCTTCTGAAATTGATGAGTCAATAGAAGGAATCTCTGCTGTTTCAATCAGATTCAGAACTTGCGCCACTTCTTCATTAGCTGGTTCTTCTGTAGTTCCTTTGTCCTCTTCTTTGTCTTTTACCGGTTCAGTAGTGCCTGCTTCTTCTTTGTCGCCGCACGCTGCTAAGAACACGCTAAGTACAAGCATGATACTAATTAGCCACATAAATTTGTGGTTTTTCAAATCGATGACCTCCTCAAAATTGTCTGAAAACTAGGTACATTTATATTATACAATGATTCTCACAGTTGTACATACCTTTTTGAAATTTTCTAGTGTAATAGAACAGCGTTATATAGACAAAGCCTGCATTGACAACGCTTACAACGATAAATTAATTCATATTTTTTATTGATATACTTCTGTTATATTGATTTTTTCTTACCAATACTTTACTATTACTTTGGAACGGGGTGGAAATATGAAGAAAATAGTTAGGAATATTCTGATTGCACATGTAATAATTATTCTGCTTATTCTACTCTATTTTAAAGAGCTCACTTTACTCTCTTATATAAACGCATCTTTCATCGTTGGTGGCGTTCTAACATTTCTTGGTCTGGTCTCTTTCGTTTTTTCAACCGGATTTTTCGATGTATTTACCGTTAGCATGAGAAAAGTAGTTACACCTAAACGTCGGATGGATGATGTTATGGCGATGCGGAAGCCTTCAGAAATTTTTTCAGGAAACGTAAGTCCAATGCTCGGAAGCGGTACACTCATTCTTATTATGATGGGAATCGCGCTCCTTATTTTTTATATTTAAGGAGCAAGCCTATTGCATTTTTCCAGTGTAAGATTTATAATTATTAGAAACATTTAGAGCGAATGGCAATGACGGAAAAAAGTATTTCAGTATCAGTCTTTCAGAGAGCCTGTGGGTGGTGCAAACAGGTAGACTGAACCGAAAGAATGGGATCCCGAGCTTGATAAGCGAACCTTTTGAGCTAATTCAAAGTATATGGACTTTTTGAATTAGCCCTAAAGAAGCTCGTCACGTCCCCCGCGTTATGGGAATCAGAGTGGCCTTTGGGCAATTCGGGTGGTACCACGGTTGATCAAACATCAGTCGTCCCTTTTTTTACGGGGACGGCTGATGTTTTTTTGCGTCTACAGCATGTAGGTGTGCAACCATTGCCGGGGTCTGCAGGATGCTGATCATGTAGTCGTTGCGACAGGACGTCGCGTTCTTAGACTACCTTCCGTTATCGGCGAACTTTGGTTGTCTTCCATAGTGGCGAACTTAAGCCGCCTTCCATCGGAGCTTTTTCATCATATTAGGTAGCCTAACAATTTATTTTATCCATCAAACAGGAGGAGTTTTTCAAAATGAAAACCATTTTTTCAGGCGTACAGCCGACAGGAACAGTAACACTTGGCAACTATATCGGTGCCTTCCGTCAATTTACAGAGTTACAAAACGACTATCAATGCCTATTTTGTATTGTCGATCAGCATGCTATCACAGTTCAGCAGGATCCAGTGGAATTGGCAAAAACAATCCGTTCTCTTGCTGCAATCTATATTGCAAGTGGAATCGATCCAGAGAAAGCGGTATTGTTTATCCAATCAGAAGTCCCTGCACACGCGCAAGCAGGCTGGATGATGCAATGTATTTCGTATATCGGTGAACTTGAGCGTATGACGCAGTTCAAAGATAAATCAGACGGGAAAGAGGGCGTTTCTTCGGCACTTCTGACATATCCACCACTTATGGCTGCTGACATCCTTCTATATAACACTAATATCGTCCCGGTTGGCGATGACCAAAAGCAGCATCTTGAATTGACGCGTGATCTAGCAGAGCGGTTCAATAAAAGGTTCGGCGGTATCTTGACGATTCCTGAAGTCAGAATTCCAAAGAATGGTGCACGCATTAAGTCACTCCAAGATCCGTTAAAGAAAATGAGTAAATCTGATCCTAATAAAAAAGGGACTATCTCGCTACTTGATACACCCAAAGAAATCGAGAAAAAGATTAAAAGCGCAGTAACAGATTCTGAAGGCATCGTGAAATACGACATTGAAAATAAACCAGGTGTATCGAATCTATTGACAATTGAATCAGCGTTAAGTGATGTTTCAATTGAAGATCTTGTTTTGAAATATGATGGACTTGGATATGGCGCATTTAAAGCTGGCGTAGCCGAAGCCGTCATCAACCATCTATCACCTATTCAAGAGAGATACTACGAACTTTTGGATTCGCCTGTCCTAGATGAAATTTTGGATGAAGGCGCAGTGAAAGCAAATGCGATTGCCGCTGTCACTCTCGGGAAGATGGAAGTCGCGATGGGACTCGGACGTAGACGGTAAGAATAATCATGATTGTTGCTACGACGAATAACGCAAAATCTGCCGTATGTATTATAAAATAAATGATTTGATACCAGTCGTAGCCGAATGATCTGTAATTAAAATAAAATATTATTTGTGAAACAGTAACAACAATTAGCCCATAACTAATTAGAAATAAAAATATGCGTGTCATTAGCATCGTCCTTTTGATTTTCTTTGATTATATGACAGCATGGCCCCCTTTTAGACGAAGGGGGCCATTTAATTTGAAAAGATAGTACTTTGAATGTGTCGGGGTGGGTTGGCGCATTGCGGAACTCTGAGGACAAAATTCCGCACTGTGAGGGCAAATCATCAAACTGTCAGGGCAATCCAAGAAACTGTGATGGCATCGCGAAACTCTGAGGGCAAACTTCCATACTCTGAGGACAAATCGCCAAACTGGCAGGGCAAGCCGCGAAACTGGGAGCGCATCGCGAAATTCTGAGGGCAAACTTCCGTACTCTGAGGGCAAATCGCCAAACTGTAACGGCAAGCCACGAAACTTTCTGTACAACCCCAAAAACCGCATAAAACAAAAAGACGCCCCAGTAAACTGGAACGTCCTGCTAACTTAAACTTATATTTTTTTGAATACGAGTGATGCATTATGTCCGCCGAAACCGAGTGAGTTGCTCATAGCGTACGTAATGTCCGCTTTGCGCGCACCTTCTGTTACGTAGTCGAGATCACACTCAGGATCTGGATTCACAAAATTCATTGTCGGTGGCAGGATTCCTTCTTCTAATGCCTTCACCGTGAAGATTGCTTCCAGTCCGCCTGCAGCGCCGAGCAAATGGCCTGTCATTGATTTCGTTGAGCTCATCGTGAGTTTATATGCGTGCTCGCCGAAAACTGTTTTCGCTGCCATTGTTTCGAATTGATCGTTATATGGCGTGCTCGTTCCGTGAGCATTAATATAATCGATTTTATCTGGACTGATACCACTTTGCTCAATCGCCTGTTGCATCGCGCGTGCGCCACCTTCGCCCCCAGGAGCTGGAGCTGTAATATGGTGCGCATCACCTGTTGCACCATAGCCGGTTAGTTCAGCGTAAATTTTCGCACCGCGTGCAATTGCATGCTCGTACTCTTCAAGGATTAAGATACCAGCTCCTTCTCCAATTACAAAACCGTCACGTTCTTTATCAAAGGGACGTGATGCGGTTGCAGGGTCGGGGTTTAACGACAATGCTGTATTCGCACAGAAACCAGCAACTGCCATTGTTGTGATTGGCGCTTCTGCTCCGCCAGTAATCATAACGTCAGCATCACCGCGGCGAATAACTTCAAATGCATCTCCTATCGAGTTCGTGCCTGATGCACAAGCTGTTACGGTACAAGAATTAATGCCTTTTGCTCCATGATAAATAGATACTTGGCCCGCTGCCATATCGGGAATCATCATTGGAACGAAAAACGGACTAACGCGTCTATAGCCTTTCTCTTGGAACGTTAGAAACTGTTGCTCATGCGTTTCCATACCACCGATGCCTGAACCAATCCAGACACCCGTGCGAAGAGCTAAATCTCCTTCAAGTTCAAGATTTGCATCTTTCATTGCCATAATCGATGCCGCAAGTGCGTAATGCGTGAATCGATCCATTTTACGCGCGTCTTTCCGAGAGATATATTGTTCTATATCAAAATCTTTCACTTCTGCTGCTACTTTTACAGGAAACTTATCACTGTCAAGTCTTGTTAGTGGTCCGATTCCAGATTTCCCTTCCAAGACCGCTTTCCATGACTCCTCCGCTGAATTCCCGACTGGAGAGATTGCCCCAATACCTGTTACTACTACACGTTTTATTCCCATATGTGAAAACTTCCCTTCTATTCTATAAAGACTGACGCTACTTGTCACTTTTCATACACCACAAAACATGTGTACTGTTTTATTTTCCCCACTTAATGCATATTGCGCCCCAAGTAAGACCTCCGCCGAATCCAACCATGACAATAACGTCATCATCTTTCACCCTGCCTTCAGCTAAATCATCGACAAGTGAAATTGGAATGGACGCGGCAGATGTATTGCCGTATTTATGGATTGTCTTGGACATTTTTTCTACTGGTAACCCTAGTCGTTCACGAGAAGATTCCATAATTCGTATATTCGCCTGGTGCGGAATAAGGAAATCGACGTCTTCCTTCATTAGACCCGCTTTTCTAATAACGCTTTCTGCGGATTCGCCCATTTGACGGACTGCGAATTTGAATACTTCACGGCCATTCATAACGAGTTTTTCATCCTGATAAAGGTGTTTGCCACCGCTACCGTCTGCACCGAGTTCGAATGACAGGATTCCCCGTCCTTCACTTACTTTTCCTATAATAGCTGCACCCGCTCCGTCTCCGAAAAGAATAGCGGTATTACGGTCTTCCCAATTGGTAATTTTAGATAACTTTTCTACTCCGACAACAAGTACATAATCATATGTGCCCGATTCGACAAACTGTTTCGCCGTTATGACACCATACATGAACCCTGCACAAGCCGCTGAAATGTCCATTGCCGCCGCATTGGTTGCGCCGAGCTGTTGTTGAAGCATTGTCGACACTGAAGGAAAAGGTCGATCAGGTGTGACTGTAGCTACAAGAATAAGTCCGATTTCTTCTGGTTTGATCCCTGCGTTGTTGATTGCTTCCACTGCAGCGTTATATGCCATATGAGACGTATCCGTTGAATCGTCTGCGATGCGTCTTTCTTCGATGCCTGTCATTGTACGAATCCATTCATCCGATGTATCCAAACGCTTTTCAAGGTCAGCGTTCGTCAAAACGTGTGATGGTACGTATTTACCCATGCCGATAAATCCAGCAGTCATTCCGCATCCCCCGTTCTTTATCATCTATTATTAGTACCTGCTCTTAATCATAAAAGAAATGGGCTCACTTTTCAACCTGTTGACACTTTTTCGCCAAATAAAGTTCCGTTTGCATGGAAATTAGTTTCTCCAATGTAACCACTGTGATATGATTAAATATGAAATAGTAATGTAGAGGTGAATTCAATGAAATACGTAATGACATTTTTCTGGTCTTTCTGTTTAATCACTATGTTGAACTATGTTTCTGGAGCAATTGCTAACTTGCCATTTGACTTCATGCCAGGCGTATATGTTTCGCTTGTCGTTTCTGTAATCGTTATCTTACTGGCTGAATCTTTCCCAGAAGGCGAAATTGCAGATCATTAATCAACAAAAAACCATCTCCCTCGCTGGGGATGGTTTTTATATTGGATACTACTTGTGTTGATTAACCAAAATAACCTGTAAATAACTGAATTAAACACTAGGCGCTTCGTGTACAGGTTGTTTGGATTGCTTTGAATTGAATGCCCTCTATACGTTTACCGAGATGTCTTGATGTGTAGGGATGCGACTTTGTCGCATCCCTACACATTTTTTCGGTAATCGTATGGTGCTTATTCATCCGTCGCGCTCCAAATTCCTAAGTACACAAAGTGCTAACTTTTTTTTGGACGAAAGAATAGCGGGGCTTCTTAATCTAGATAATAGCTGCCAAAGATACAATTTTGGCGGCTGAAACCTTCTCCATAGTCTTGTCTTTTTTAGTTAAGAAAGAGTCACTTTCTTATAGTCCATCGCATGATAAGATGCATACCCTTTACTAAAGGTAAACAAGGAACACATTGTACAAAGTACTAGGATGCCCGAAATTGTATCTTCGGGCACTTACAACATGTATAAAAAGTCATCTATTCTTTTATTCTAAAGCAGCTGTATTTTTCACTTTACCGTTGTAGGAACGCGATAGGAAACGATTCGCAACAGGGTTACTGAAAAGGGTGTGGCTAGGAATGACGAAGTCGTTTCTAGCCACACTTGCCCCTCGGTAAGGTTGTCGTGAATAATTCTCTGAAAGCGGATCGGAAATGATCCAGTGAAAATGGCGTTTTTTAAGCCTTTCTTACCTGCTCTTCATGTAAGAATATGGTTAATCAATTGACGTGATTGGATACTATAGAAAAAGCCGCAGGAAGTTCAAACTTCCTGCGGCTTTTTCTATTTTAATCTGTTTGAATAACTAATTTCCCGTTTTCCATAGCTAGAACGAGTTTATCATTTAGTTTAAGATCGCCTTTAATAATTTCTTTTGCAACCATCGTTTCAACATGTCGTTGGATAAAACGTTTCAATGGACGAGCTCCGAAATCGGCATCTGTTCCTTCATTGACAATCCAATCGAGCACATCTTCACTATATTCCATAATGATTTCTTGTCCACGTAATCGTTTAACTAGGTCTTCAATCATTTTCCGTGCAATCTTGCGGAATGAATCACCTGTCAGTGAATGGAAAATAATGATGTCATCCATTCGATTTAATAACTCTGGTTTGAAATGATTTTTTAATTCGGCCATGACTAGATCTTCTGCTGCATGGTTTTCTGTATCGTCTAGCCCATGAAGCAAGTAGGCAGAGCCGATATTCGAGGTCATAATGACGACAGTATTGGTAAAGTTGACGAGTCTGCCTTGGCTATCGGTGATTCGGCCGTCATCTAATACTTGCAATAAGATGTTTGCGACATCCGGATGTGCTTTCTCGATTTCATCTAACAGCACCACTGAATACGGATTGCGTCGTACTGCTTCCGTCAATTGACCACCTTCTTCGTAACCGATGTAGCCTGGAGGTGCGCCAACAAGCCGCGATATACTATGCTTCTCCATATATTCCGACATGTCGATGCGGATGAAATGATCTTCTGAATCAAACAATGTCGCAGCGAGCGTTTTCGCCAGCTCTGTCTTCCCGACCCCAGTTGGTCCCAAAAATAGGAATGAGCCGATTGGTTTGTCTGGATCTTTAATGCCCGCACGTGCGCGCCAAACCGCTTCCGTCACAAGTTGTACAGCATCATCCTGCCCAATTACACGCTCTTCAAGTGTTTCACGCAGACGAAGTAGTTTTTCACGTTCACCTTCAACAAGTTTCGTTACCGGAATACCCGTCCAACGCGCGACAATTGTCGCAATTTCTTCTTCCGTCACTTCTTCACGGAGCAGTCGATTTTCCTGTCCCTCTACAAGCGCGGCCTCAAGTTCATGCAAATCCTCCTCTAGATTCGGGATTTTTCCATAAGTAAGTTCTGCAGCTTTATTCAAGTCAAACCGATTTTCAGCTTCTTCTAGTTCACGTCGGAAACGGTCTAGCTTTTCTCGCTTATCCTGGATTCCACGCAATGTTTCTTTTTCAGAATCCCATTGCTCCCGCATGCCTGCAGACGATTCTTTCAGCTCTGTCAGTTCATCACGAAGTACTTCAAGACGATTTTTACTAACCGCGTCTTTTTCTTTACGTAACGCTTGCTCTTCAATTTCAAGCTGCATAATCCGGCGTGTCACCGCATCCAATTCGGATGGCATTGAGTCGATTTCAGTCCGTATCATCGCGCTCGCTTCATCTATTAAGTCAATTGCTTTATCCGGCAAGAAACGCTCTGTCAAATAGCGGTCTGATAATGTTGCCGCCGCAACAATTGCACGGTCATGGATGCGCACACCATGGTGAAGTTCATAGCGTTCTTTCAATCCCCGTAAAATCGACACTGTATCCTCGACGGACGGTTCACGCACGAGTACTTGCTGGAAACGGCGTTCAAGCGCAGGATCTTTTTCGATATATAACCGGTACTCGTCAAGTGTCGTTGCTCCGATACAGTATAATTCACCGCGTGCTAGCATTGGTTTCAGCATGTTGCCAGCGTCCATTGCGCCTTCTGTTTTCCCCGCGCCGACAATTGTATGGATTTCATCAATGAATAGAATGATCTCCCCAGCACTATCTTTCACCTGTTTCAGTACGCCTTTTAAACGCTCTTCAAATTCACCACGGTATTTTGCACCCGCGATAAGTGAACTCATATCAAGTTCAAAAATTTGGCGATCTTTCAATCCTTCTGGCACATCGCCCTTCACAATTCGTTGCGCAAGTCCTTCAACGATTGCCGTCTTGCCGACACCCGGTTCCCCGATTAAAACAGGATTGTTTTTAGTCTTTCTTGATAAAATCCGAATGACGTTACGTATTTCCTCATCACGACCAATAACGGGATCCATTTTCCCTTTTTTAACTTCTTCAACGAGATTCCGTCCAAATTGTTCAAGAGGTGTACGCTGGTCTTCTTGCTGTCCGTCCATTCGCATATACATCCACCTTTCTATAAGTCAACGTCTGACTTTGACTATCTTTGATTAATTAAATTATAAGATGAATTTGATGGAAAGTAAAGCGATTTGCACGGCGATTAATGATAAGAAAAGACCTCTACAAAGGAGCATCTTAGGGTTTGTCATTAGCTGTACAGATTACGAGTGGCTACTACTACGCCGTCTTCGTCCGCATATACAAAGTGATTGGGATTCCACTCTACATCTCCGAAAAGCAGTTTACTATCCTGTTCCCCTTTCCCCTCTTTTGTACTCTTCAACGGATGACTGCCTAGTGCTAGCACACCAATATTTTGTTCGATTAATTCTGCTGTATCGCGAACACATCCGTAGATAATAACCCCTGCGAGTTTACGGGTTTCAGCGATAACACCTAAATTGCCGCCCATTAACGCACATCTTTTTGAACCTTCGCCATCGACAACAAGAACACTACCTTCCGGAATAGTCTGCAGCGCTTCTTTCACAAGAACGTTATCCTCAAATACTTTCACAGTATAAATTGGGCCTGAGAATCGTTTGTTTTTTCCATACGATTTAAACACCGTTGAACACACTTGCAATTCGTTTGAAAAATCATCACATACATCCGCAGTTTTAATCGACATTTGAACACTCTCCCTTATTGGAATTCTTTCTCATATCTATACCATTCGACATTATTTCGATATTCCTTTTTAAGTGAGAAATATAATGTCTGTTGATGAACCACTTTTTCACATGGAGCACTTGTAAGAAATGCATAAAAGTCTGCATTTGCACGTGTACATTTCCGGCTTGCTTTGGACGAAATAACCACAATACTATTACCGCGGGTTCAATGTGGTTGGAAATGACTTCGTCACTTCCAGCCACATTTTATTCGGTCATCCTGTTGCGACTATCTGTCCGTCGCATACCTACAATGATCAAGTAAAAAATGCAACTACTCTTGAAGATGAAAGAATAACTACCTTTCTTGAGAGGTTGCAAGTGCCCGAAGATGAAATTTCGGGCACTCTGCTACTTTGAATAATGCCTTCCTTACTTACTTTTGCAAGGATCAGACAAGTAACAGTGTGCCGCTAGATAGAAAATAACCCTGCCTTAAATTTGAAAAGGAAATACTATAAAGAAGGAGTAAGCAGCCAAAATTGCATCTTTGGCTGCTCCTTTATTGGATAGCAAAGTGGCTATTCATTCATTCCCGAAAGCTTTGGCACTTGGTGTACCGGTATTTTTGGAGAGCGACGGACGAACTACCGCCATACGATTAACGAAAAAATGAGTAGGGATGCGACATTGTCGCATCCCTACTCAGCAAGATATCCCGATAATTGTATAGTAATCGTTCAGTCCACAGCGATCCGAAAGCACCTGTACGTAAGGATAAGCTGTTGTGAAGATTTACCCGCGAAAACCACAAAAAAACCGCACAACTTATCTCTAAGTCGCACGGCCTAATTGTTTTCTATTATCTTACGCCTAACGCTATTTTAGCATAACGAGACATATTATCTCTTGACCATGGTGGACTCCAAATGATATTAACATCTACGTTTTTCACTTCTGGAAGTTCCATCAGTTCTTGTGTAACGTTAGCAACGATTTGTGGTCCCATTGGACAACCCATCGATGTTAGTGTCATTGTCACTTTTGACGTTCCTTCTTCGTCAAGCTCTACATCATAAACTAGACCTAAGTTGACGATATCGACTCCAAGTTCCGGGTCAATTACGTTTTCAAGTGCCCCCATCATGCTATCTTTCATATCCTGGCTCATCTTCATCCCTCATTCCTTATTTTTACTAGCTTCATCATAGCAGAGTTCGGCTGTTCATTTCAAATGGCAGGCAAGCCAGTCAGCCGCCTGAAGCATTCCAGCTCTAGAAACGGCATGCCCCGAGGTAGCGCTTGAAACAAATTCAATTCGCTCCGGTTCAGTAGCATACTCCTTCTTGATGGCCTGATAGAAGTTATGTGTCGGTTCGTATGGCACAACCGCATCCTGCTTACCATGCCAAAAGTAGACAGGTCTATTGTTCAATGCCGATGGATGTTTCGTTAAATCAAACGTAGATAATGTGGCGAGTAATTTCTTCTTTTCATCTTCAGTAACAGGCAATGTAAAACCGCGTCGTTCGAACTCAGACATTTGTGCTTTCGCTAACTGGACAAAGCCTGGAGCTCCCATCATAACAGCGGCAACATCGACCCAATCATAGACCGCAAGACAGCCGAGCGTCGTAATGCCGCCCATCGATGTGCCTCCTAAACCAATTTTACCTGTAGTAAGAAGTCCGCGTTGCACTAGCTCTTCACGAATGACACTCACTTCTTCAATTGACGTCAAAACGATTTCCCAAAAACGTAGACTCAGTTGGACTTCATCAAGATTATCTTCCCGAGCGCCGTGTAGATGCGCGTCAGGTAAGAGAACTCGGATGCCTTTCTTCGCCATATTATAGGCATAATGCAAATTATGTTCTTTAGCACTCATGAATCCATGAATAAAAATAACAACTGGAACTTGTTTGTCTTTAAACTCATCCTCAACTATATGTAATAAGGGGATATCGCCCCATAACTCTTCAGTAACATTCATTGAAATCACACCTTTTCCTTTTCACTTGAGCGTACCAAAGTTTTTCTAAAAAAACAAAAGGCACGATTTCATGACTGGATTTTTTGACTTGATTCATATGTTAACGATAGACTATTTATAGAAGGAGGCGTTTTTTTGAAGCCACATTTAATCGTCCTCGATCTTGATGGGACATTACTTACAGACGAAAAAGTAATTTCAGATAAAACCAAGCTAACACTGAAAAAGGCAGAAGAAAAAGGTCATCACATTATGATTGCGACCGGAAGACCCTACCGAGCAAGTGAAGTGTATTACCGTCAACTCGGGCTTAAAACACCGATTGTCAACTTCAACGGTGCGTTCGTTCACCATCCTGATAATCGTTCTTGGAAAACAATCCATGAAACGATCTCTCTTCCCGTGGTGAAAGATGTCATTGATGCTATGCAGCAATTTACATTCCATAATATTGTTGCAGAAGTGATGGATGATGTATACATGCACCATCACGATGAAAAACTGCTCGACATTTTTGGATTTGGTGATCCTAAAATAACGCAGGGAGACATTCGTGAATTTTTGCAAGTCGATCCTACAAGTTTACTGATCCATGCACCTGACGATAAAGTTGATGCAATCAGACGCCATCTTGGTGATGTACACGCGGAAGTCATTGATCATCGTCAATGGGGAGCACCGTGGAAAGTCATTGAAATCGTTCGGCATGGCTTAAATAAGGCTGTCGGACTTTCACACGTCTCGAAGTGGATGGATATTCCAAAAGATCGAATTATTGCTTTTGGTGACGAAGACAACGATCTTGAAATGATTGACTATGCCGGAATCGGAGTGGCAATGGGAAATGGAATTGACAGGTTGAAATCAATTGCGAATGAAGTGACAGACACGAATAATGAGGATGGCATTGCACGAGTGCTCCGCGAAAGGTTACACTTGGACTAACTACAATTATCCAACGGAGGGGTCTATATGAAAATATTTGCGGACAGTGCCAGTGATTTACCAAAGTCATTTTTCGAAGACAACGATGTAACGCTCTTCCCATTACGCGTCCTCATCGATGACAAAGAGTACGACGATATAATGACGATCGATTCAAAAGAAGTCTACCAAGCAATTCGCAACGGCAAGCAACCTAAAACATCACAAGTATCACCTGAACTGTTCCTTCGAAAGTGGAAGGAACTCGCATCATCAGGTGAAAGTGGGATTTACATCGCTTTTTCTTCAGAGTTATCCGGTACATTCGACACCGCAATCATGACCGGAGACCAAGCAAAAGAAACGAATCCAAAAATGAACCTTATTATTATCGATTCAAGATGCGCTTCGCTTGGTTACGGTCTTCTTGTAAAAGAAGCAGTTCGGTTACGCGATGCGGGAGAAGACGATGTTCGAACGATTGAGCGTAAAATCCGATACATGGCGGCACATATGGAGCACCTCTTCACCGTGCAAGACCTTGATTATATGGCACGCGGCGGTCGCGTATCTAAAACGAGTGCATTCATCGGCGGGCTGCTCAACATTAAGCCATTACTCCATGTCGAAAACGGCAAACTCGTTCCTATCGAAAAGCACCGTGGACGCAAAAAAGTATTGCGTCGTATGGCTGATCTTATGGCGGAGCGCGGCGATAATTTAGCTGAACAGACGATTGCAATTTGCCATAGCGACGACGAAGGAATAGCACTCGAATTAAAAGCCATAATAGAAGAGTTATTTCATCCAAAAAATATCGAAATCCATATGATTGGATCTGTTATCGGTGCACATGTTGGTCCTGGTACAGTAGGCGTCTTTTTCCTGAATAAATTTAATCAGGAATTGATTTAAAGGAGGATTTGTTGATGAAAGTACTCATTGTCGGTGCAATCGCGGGTGGTTCCACTGTCGCCGCACAAATTAAACGCGCAGTTCCAGATTCTGAAATCATATTATTTGGACGTGATTCGGTACTTGGCTATGGGACATGCGGTATGCCATATGTCATCGGAGGATTAATTGAAGATAAATGGCAGCTAGTTGGCTCGTCTCCCGAAAAGTTCAGCGAGCAACGAGATATAACCGTCAAGTTAGGGCATGATGTACTGGCCATTAATCGGGAACAGAAAACGGTTGAAGTACGTAATATGGAAACAGATCATGTCTTTACAGAATCCTACGACAAACTTATTTTATCGCCCGGCGGAATCGCCCGTATACCTGACTTAAAAGGTCTCGGTGATTTGCCATTATTTACGCTGAAGAGCTTTGGGGATATGGAAGAAATCATCGACTATATAGAGCGTGAAAAACCGAAGTCGTGCGCTGTTATTGGAGGCGGATTCATCGGGATTGAACTTATTGAGAACTTCATCCATAGAGGATTACAAACAGCGCTTATTGATCGCAATGAACGCGTCATGACATTAATGGATCCTGAAATTTCACAAGTGCTTGGCAAGGAAATGCAAGATAATAAGGTCGACTTCTACTTTGAAGATGCCATCGAACGCATTGAAGGCAAGCGCTTGATCATGAAAAATGGGATGAACTTTGACGTTGACTTTATCGCGGCCAGTATTGGAATCGATCTTGATACGCAACTCGCGATTGAAGCTGATTTACATATCGGGCCGACGACAGGGATCGTCGTCAACAGCTATATGCAGACAAATGATCCTGACATTTATGCAATTGGTGACGCGGCAGAATGCAAAGACTGGTTCACCGGCAAACCGAAAAACGTGAAACTCGCTTGGCCAGCACATAGGCAATCATTCGTCGTCGCACGCCATCTGGCCGGCAATCCAATCGAAATGAATGGGCTCCTCGGCACGACGATTACAAAATTGTTTGCGCTGACTGCAGCTATGACTGGCCATTCGGCGAAAAGTTTAACAGATGAAGGTATCAAGTTTGGCACGGCAGTCTATGAAGGCCGAACGAATGCAGGCTATTACCCTGACCATGGGCGGATTTTACTGCGTGTTCATTATGATGAACAATCCCGGCTCATATTGGGTGCACAAGCGGTCGGTGACAAAGGAGTCGACAAACGAATTGACGTCATTGCAACTGCAATCATGGGCAAAATGACTGTCGATGACCTTGCAGCCCTTGAACTCGGCTACTCCCCACCCTATTCATCGCCGAAAGATCCCGTAAATATGATTGGTTATAAAGCGCGATAACAAGAAAAGCGTAAGGCGCTGTTTAGCCCCGAAAAGCGCTGGCCGACTAAATTCGCCACGTCCTGTGGCAACGTCGGCACTAGTACGTCCTGTACGTCGAAAGGCTTGACGACAAAGGCGCTCTTTGCCTTTTCGGCAAGACTGAAGCTAGACATCAAAAAACACCAGCATCGGCAACTTTGCCGATGCTGGTGTTTTCTGTCTTACTTCGCCTTCGTTTCAGCTTTTCTATCTTTTCTGCCTTGACGTCCTTTTCTCCAAGCCATGAATAGGAATCCAAAGAACAGGACATAGATTAAAATCGATGCGATTAGATAAGGCGTATTGAATCCTTTGTCTTCATCAGCGATATAAATCTCTGCAATTTCACGTTCTAGTACGACGCGGTAAATTCCATCCTTACCTTCCCGTACCGAATCACCATCAAGTAGACCACGTAATTTTTTATTGTCCCCGATTACTTCTTTCGGAATTTCTACATTGGCTGTCCCGGTTGTATTATTAAGTGCGACAATCCATGTCTCTTTATCATTTGAAAGCTTATACACTGTAAATCCATTCTCGTTGTGCAACATCTCAAAGTCACCGTTACGGAAAGCTTCTGATTGGTTGCGCAACTGGTTAAGGTCACCGATATGGTCAATTAACTCCTCATCGATCTTGAAATTCATGATCTGATGACTTTCAGGAGCAGATTCTCCATTTACCGCAATTTCTGTACCATAAGGCATAATCGGTACGCCTGGCATTGAAAATAGTGCCGTAATGGCTAGCTTCCACCGTGTCGGCGGGAACATTCTTGCTTCCACGATATCATATGTAAAACGTGGTCCTGTTAATTCATCGAACTGGATTAATTCCTTTTCGGTTGCATTTGACACTATCGATAGCGGTGAAGAATCTACGTCATATTTAACGAATGAATTTCTCATTGCGTTCATTTTTTCGTTATTCGGAGCAGAATCGAAGTCAGCATCACTTTCTTCATTCGTCAGTACATATGCTTTTGGTTTAACCGTTTTTACAGCTTGAATGATTTCATTCAAAAACGCCGTATCGATTTTATCAATCTTCGTTAAACGGATTCCATCTAACTTATACGTTTCCATGAAATCAACGATGGCTTCCTTCAATGCTTTTTGTGTTGCTGCATCCGAAGTATCCCAATCGATTGTTCCGTCAGCAGTAGGAAGTGCTTTGACAGTTCCCTCTTTTACCCAAACATGATTCGAACTCACTCCCGCAAGTGGGAAGTCAGCAATCACGGACATATCCTGCTTATGAATTGCTTTGATCATCTTGCTAAATTCTTCTGAAGTCCCAAAATGCGGGTCAAGTTTCGCATAATCAAGCACTTTACTTCCATCATACGTTTCCGTTTCAAAGACGGGTCCAAGTGAAATAAGCGTGAAGCCCATTCGGACAATATGCTCAAGTCTCGTAGCCACACCTGTGAAGTCTCCTCCACTGAATGCCGACAAATCTTTCGTATTTACGTCAAAGTCGTTCTTGCCATCGGCGTTATTAAACCGGTCCACAAGCAAATCATATATACTTTCATCCTCTATTGTTCTTTCCGTTTCTGCAAAAACCCCTGCTGGAGATAGGGTAGATACCAGTAATAGAAAAGTTGCAATAAGTCCAAACCATTTATTCGCTTTCACAAAATTGCCTCCTCAATACGAGCTGTCACTCGTCATTTTACCAAACGCCGCCACATGTCGCCATTGTTTACGCCAAAAACCTCATCCTTCCCAATGAAATAGGTCGATATTGTGAAATTAGAAAAGTCGATGCGGCGTTCTTGCCACACAGTCAGACTTACTTATGACCCCGAGCGTCTGGCCGCCTGAGACTAGACATAAAGAGTGGAAACTCTATACCACATTTTAAGTTATCAAAACACATGTGTTAATTATCCAAAAACAACCAGTAAATAACTGAATCAAACACTAGATATGTTGAACAAATGAATATGGCGTATGTGCATTACAAGGGCTTTTGGGAGGTCGACGAAAAGTCCTAACACTTGGAACAAATTGGAATTCCCGATAATACCGCTTCGACGCTTTGTGGATGCCTCCCATGATAAGCCAGAAAGAAGACCGTTTTCAGTCTTATCGCTTCGGCTACCACGAAGTCGCGTCTTCGCTGGATGTTCTATGTGAGAAAGAGCTTTTCGTTATCGAGGATGAGACCGACAACCTGGAGTGCTATAAATCGATCGAATGTGATCAACTAATGTCCCAATGCATGAGGAGTGAATTAGAAATCCTGCGAATACCGCTTCGACGCTTTGTGGATGCCTCCCGCGATAAGCCAGAAAGAAGACCGCTTTCAGTCTTATCGCTTCGGCTACCACGAAGTCGCGTCTTCGCTGGATGTTCTATGTGAGAAAGAGCTTTTCATTATTAGTGATGAATCCGGTATATATACTGAGCGAAGGCGCCTTAACAGGGGTAGCCAACCGAACAACGAAGAGTTCGGTTGGTATAATTTCTGCGTTCTTTGCAGAAATTATACAGTTAATGCCAAGAGGTTATTCCAGATAGGTTAAAGAATACCTCATCTGGCTTATGGAGGGAGGCATCCCCTAGCGCCATAGCGGTTCAATGGAATTCTATATTTCAATTTATATAGTATCAACTAGTAATCACCTTACAACCTCGGCATATACATCTCAAAATCATATTTCTCTCGATAATGAACACCCTAGCGCAGGCGCGGCAAAGGGGTCGCCGAAGCCGTAAGACTGGATGCGTAGCGCTAATCCAGGCTTACGGTGAGAGGCATCCCCGAAGCGCCAAGTGTTCTACAATCCACACCCCGAAGTTCCAGTGAAAATGGCGTCTTTCAAGCCTTTCTTACCTGCTCCTTATGCAAGAAAAATGGTTAATCAACAGACATGTTATCAAATCAATAAAAAACACCCGCCAGCACAATCGCCAGCAGGTGTCTCATTCATCAAACAGTTCATCGTCATCAGTAGATGATCGCTTTTTGCGGGAAAACAGGATGACGGAAACAGCAAAGAACGCCATTAACATCAAAACAACGATAAGTAATATCGGTCCGATACTAGATTCCATCTTCATCCCCCGTTTGCATAAAACAGCGCATTTTCAATAATCGTTTCCGTAAAAATTATGCGAACCAGTTAATACCCATTGGCAATTTAAATCCTAGGAACATCGTCGCCAATACGAAGACGAAAAACAGGATCCATACTACTTTGACACTCTTATTCTTCGCAGAACGGACGAGCACCATTTCCATCATACCAATTGTCAGAAGACCCAATAAGAATTTGACGCCATACAACGCGCCATCAAGCGATGAATATTCAAAGAATAGCGCCGCGCCTGTAATTACAATCAGCACGTAGAATAGACGTGCAATCATATGAAGAATTTTTCTACCTTTTGACTCTGTGTCCATACTTGCAGCAACGAGGAATAAGATAATTCCAACAACCCATGTGAAAATATGAAGATGTGTAGCGTTTGTTAATACGTCCAAATTAGTCACCTCATTTAATTAGTAATACTAAATAATCGTATCACAATTGACTAATTCGCAAAAGGGAAACTGCTCAAACAAACTTATTTACGAGAGTTCCGATGCTTTCAATGGACACTTTTACAGTATCGCCTTGTTTTAAAAATGTCGGAGGTGTCATGCCTTTGCCAACGCCAGCAGGTGTCCCCGTCAAAATGACATCGCCTGGTTCAAGCGTCACATAACGTGATATTTCAGCAATCAGTTCATCGATTTTGAAAATCATCGACGCTGTATTGCCATTTTGTCTCACTTCATCGTTCACTTTTGTCACAACTGATAAATTATGTGGATTCGGTATTTCATTTTTCGTCACGAGATACGGTCCCATTGGACACGATCCATCGAGACTTTTTCCTAAGAAGAACTGACCATGTGCCGCTTGCACGTCACGCGCCGTCACATCGTTTGCAATGGTGTAACCGAAAATATAATCATAGGCCAATTGTTTCGGGATATTACGTCCTCCCTTGCTAATGACAACCGCCAGTTCCCCTTCATAATCAAGGCTATCCGTCACATCGGCATGGACTGAAACGTCTTGTTCATCCGCTGCAATAGCGGTTGGTGATTTCGTGAAAATCATCAACTTTTCAGGTGGTGCATCTGCGCCCATTTCCGCCGCATGGTCAGCGTAGTTTTTGCCTACACATATGATGTTTTTAGGCGTTCTCGGAATTGGCGAAAGCCATTCTATAGCAGTGAATGCATATTTGAAACGATCCGAATTTTCATCAGCTCGCGCCTGTTCAGCAAGTTTCCGTACTTTTTCAACGAAATCCAGACCAGATGCAATACCTTCCGTGATTGTTTGCGGAAAATCAGTATCCTCAAATGCTTCTGCAATCGCTAACATATCCCATACTGCATCTTCCTTCTTCACTTTAGGTCCAAATAACGTCCTGCCTTCGTAACGGAACGATAATAATTTCATCTGTCAGCCCATCCCTTCATTAGTAAAACCCTTATTCTGATTACTACGACAAAGGCCGATCCTTTTCCTCTTTATTCGGCAAATTCTTTCCGTATGTTCCTTTGCGCCACAACCACTCTAATGGACCCATGCGGAATTTCGACAACCAAAATTCAGCAAATAGGACTTGAATGACGAACACACCGACTGCAATACCCACACCCGTTGCCAAGTCTACTTTGCCATACATGCCAAAACCGTAGGCGTAAAAAATGAGTGTCGCCACAATCGATTGCGTAATATATGTCGTCAATGACATCCTACCTACTTTTGAAATAGGACGGAATATCGCGCGGAAAAACGGTAGTTGGTAGAGTAAGAGCAACAAACCTATATAACCAATTGCTAAAACAGGACCGCCGAATTGCTCTTGCAATACAAGTGCATCCATTGAAGGACCACTAGTATGTGGTATAGCTTTCATCCATATGCCCGCAGCAAGTGACACAACAGTCACGACTGCGATGCCCACTTTCAATTCTGCGGCGCGCTCAATTACTTTCCATTTAGACAACCCTGCCCCAATCATAATGAGTGGCAATACGACGAAGATACCCAGTAACGAACTCGTCAATCCCAAAGTTAGCCATTCAGAAAAGCGAAAGCTAAAGATTTCGCCATAACTACCGTAGGCATACGCTTCAAGCGAGCGTTCAATTTGATGAATATCTGCGTAGCCTTCCATTATTGCATTCGAATCCAATTTACTCAGAAAATAAGTGATTCCATAAATGACTCCCGAAGGCACAATATAGACGAAAGCAGCAATCGGTAACATCCACTTCTTCGGAATTCTAACACACGCAATCATCATAAAGCCCATTAACGCGTACGTGAACAAAATGTCACCCATCCAGATGAACAATACATGAAGCAAACCGAAGACGAGCAAAACGCCCATACGACGTGCCATGACTGGCGCAAATGACATCTTATTTGCCATTGATTTTTCATATTGCATATTTAAACCATAACCGAACAGCATGGCGAAAATCGGGTAAAAACTCGCTTCCACGAAGATATCAACCCATTTAAAGACCGCCATATCACTCGATGCACTAAACCATGAATACGGATCCATATACAAATACGGTGAATGGAATACGAGCATATTCGCGATGAATATCCCGAGTAATGCAAACCCGCGCAGCATATCGAGCGCCTCAATACGATTTCCAAGCGTTGTTGGTGTTAATTTCAATTTTATTCCCCCTGAATATTTATAGTCCTCTGTCCGTCAAATAAATAAAGGACCATCTCTTTAATGTCGATTTCCACAATTTCTTCAATCGCTTTCTTGTACAAGTTCAACTGGATGCCATACCGGACCTGCATTTCTGCGTCGACTTCTTCATCCGAACCAAAGCGCCCGCTGACTCGGTCGGTTTTATAATCTAGCAGGACCCAACCATCTTGCTCTTCGAATAAACAATCCGCGATTCCTTGCAATATTTGGTAATCCCCGTCGTTATCATCAAAAGCGTACGTAAACGGCAATTCGCGCTCCACTTTCTCAGCTTTCATAAGCCGTTTCGCAATCGGCGTTTGGAAAAATTGTGCAACTGTATTGGCATCGACTGCAATCGCTTCTTCTGTAGTCAGTAACTGGCGGACCGTCAAATCTGTTAGGAGCTTCTCAACATCAGTGACACTACTTTCTTTCTGGATATCGATATGCTGCATAATCGTATGCATCGCCGTCCCGACTTCCGCTGCAGTTAGTGTCCGCGATTGCATGAAGGCCGGTCGATTATGGAGATATGCCGTACTGACATCCGCATTCGTAGACACAAACAAATCATCTTCCGCCTGCTGTTCTAGAATCGACAGCCGTTTCAATTCACTGACCGTCTGCTTAGACCGTTTCGTTACCGATGAAAGATGCGGATATGTCGCGTCAAACCTGCGTTTCACTTCCAGCAACATCCCTGCGTCGACTTCTTCAATTGGAACTACATCCAATGATTTCACTGGTTCCTCATCACTATCTCCAAGCTTAGTAAACAATGCGGAAACAGGCAGCGCATCTATCTGCCAAACTGAAGCATCGATTACAGACTGACCTCCCGGAATGCTACCGAATTTCGCAAATGCCGGATGTCTCGCGACTGCTGGACCAATCCAGTCTAAATAACCGTTTGCACGTGACCTCGTATACTCAGGCAACATCAGTTCAGGGGCGATCAGCTGGGCATCTTGCCATTTGACAATCGACTTTTCAATATCTTTTACGGAAGCAATAATTTCAAGATGTTCTTTCGCCCGTGTCATAGCAACGTATAAAACACGCATTTCTTCCGCACGCATTTCAAGTTCTTTCTTTTCTTTCATTGCAAGAAACGGCAATGATGTATAGGTAATTCGGTTGTCCGGATCAATCGCTTTCACTGCCAGACCAAAATGCTGATCGAACAAATACGGTTCATTGAAATCCATCTTATTAAATTTCCGACCTGCCCCTGCGATGAAAACGAAAGGAAACTCCAGTCCTTTTGATGAATGGACGGTCATGATACGGACAACGTTTTCCTTTTCAGTAAGCGAACGTGCGGCACCGAGATCATCGCCCCGTTTTCGCATACGGTCAACGAAACGTAGAAAACGGAACAGCCCACGGAACGACGTTTTTTCATAATCGATTGCACGATCATGTAGCGCACGTAGATTGGCCTGGCGCTGTTTACCATTCGCCATTGCACCGACCATTTCATAGTAATGCGTATCGGAATAGACTTGCCATATCAATTCGGACAACGAACCGCGTCGTGCCAAGTTACGCCAATCCTCGAACTGATTGAAAAACCGTTGCAATTTTTCCTGCGTTGCTGCTGCAACACCTGCTCCGCCTGTTGTAACGAAACGCTTCAACGCTTCAAAGAACGGCTCGCTTTTTCCGGCAAGACGAATTTGTGCCAATTCATTTTCCGTCATGCCGATAAACGGTGCACGGAGAACGGACGCAAGTGGAATATCCTGATAGGGATTATCGATGACACGCAATGTATTCAACATAATCATTACTTCTAACGCATCGAAATAACCGCGTTTTAGTTCAGCATAGATTGGAATTTCCGCTAGTTTAAATTCCTCTGCGATTTCACCTGACCATGTCATCGAACGCATCAAAATAACAATATCCCGGTATTCAAGCGGACGTCTTTTATCGCTAAACGCATCCGTCACTTCAGCACCAGATGCGATCAATTCTCGGATTTTCTTAATCATGAATCGTGCTTCCGCCTGCGAACTCTTCAAGCTTTGGCCTGCTAATTCCGTCGCATCGTCTAACTCCTGCTCATCTTCCTCTTCTTCATAGAGCAACGTCAAACCAGCTGTTACGGCTTTTTCGGGATAGTTAGCGCCATATTTCAACGCCGCCGCATCATCGTATTCTATTTCTCCGACACGCGCGCCCATCACTTGTGAAAAGACGAAGTTTGTCGCATCGAGCACTTCTTTCCGACTTCTGAAGTTGGCATTCAAATCGATTTTCAAGCCTTGATGGCCATCCGTTGCCGTAAATCGATTGTATTTGCCAAGAAACAGCATCGGTTCAGCAAGACGGAAGCGGTAAATGGACTGTTTTACATCGCCAACCATGAACAGATTGCCATCCTCTTCCCCGCCGCGCTTAACGAGCTGGATAATCGTCTCCTGCAACATATTGACATCCTGGTACTCATCGACAAGAACTTCTGAAAAGCGATTTTTGTAGTCAACTGCGATATCAGAAGGCACCAGTTTCCCGTCCTGAACATTCGATAAAATCCGTAGCGCATAATGCTCTAAATCTGAGAAATCGACAATCCCTCGGTCAATTTTCACTTGTTCAAAACGCCTTCCGAAGTCGATCACTAAGTCAATGAGCGTATGCATGGTCGGCGCCATCAAGCGAATTTCATCCAATAAACGGGCTGGTGTTCTCGTGAAATAAGATTCTTTCAACGTATTAATAATTTTCTTCACCGCATCACGCAGCGCTTTCGCTCGTTTTGCAAGTTCTTCATCACACGAATCTTTGCGGATTGTCCCCGCCTTTGCCCATTTGAGCGAACCAAAAAACGCGTACATATCTTCCCATGTACCATCCGTGATGCGCCGAATTGCTTCATTAATCCACATCAAATCTGCTTCAGCCGTAGCAGCAAGTGGTTCCGGCCCATCCACCATCAGCGCAATATTTCGCATATCGCCAGTTAACGCCGCCGCTTCTTCAAGCGTATGGAGAATGGCCGTTTTCAGCGGTTCGATAAATTCAAGATCATCGATAGAAGCTTGGTCACTAATCTCATATTGCATGGGAATTTCGCGCAACCATTGTTCCGGTACCGGATGAACGCGGGAATAATCATATAAGCGGTCAATCAGTGTCTCGATGGACTGATCGTTGCGGTCAGACGTAAAACTATCTGCCAGCCGGTACATCGCTTCCGGATTTTCCGCACTATAGGCATCTTCAAGGACGGCTCCAATTGTGTCGTCACTTAACAGTGCGGCTTCCGTACTATCCGCAATCCGGAATCCCGGGTCGATATCGATTAAATAAGCATATTGTCGAACGACATTCATACAAAATGAGTGCAATGTAGAAATCTGTGCTTTGTTCAATAAATTCAACTGCCTGCGCAAGTGGACGGATTCCGGCCTTGCAGCAATCGCTTCTTCCAATGCTTCCGCCATCCTGTGTCGCATCTCTGCAGCAGAGGCATTGGTAAATGTCACAACGAGCAATTCATCGACATCGATTGGATTCTTTTCATCCAGTACTTTTTCAATCATTCGTGTGATTAACACTTTCGTTTTCCCCGAACCAGCGGCAGCGGAAACGAGAATATCTTTCCCTGTCGCCCAAATTGCTTTCCACTGGGCATCAGTAAATGTTAGTCCCTCAGGTTTCACGGGTATGTGCATCATCCCCCACCTCCTTACGCATTTTATCGAGAGACAATTCTGGGTCCATTTCGGCATAAGACCGATGCTCTGCTGAGGGATCTGTTTGATCGAACTGACAAACAGATCGATACGAACAAAACTCGCATGGCATTTTATTTTTTAATTTATAGGGATAGACGCGGGTATCTCCCGCAAGCATGGCATCTCCGGCTTTTTGATGGCGCGTTCTGACAAACGACCGCATCATCTGCAAATCATCGGATGACAATACTTTTGACGTTTTCGCAAAAGTTCCATCCGTTTTAATCGAGGCTGGCACGATTGAAGAGGATCTGCCAATATCAGCATCCATGCCGATGACAACTTCCTGATTATCGAGCAAATAGCCTCTCATCTTATAGGATTTCGCGATTTCCGCTTCAAGGAGTGCAGGTGTTAATTCGGAACCGGAGCGAATCATTGGGTTATGAATATGCATATACAAAACGCCCGCCGGATCCGCATGTATGCCGAGCCATTCGTCTGCGTTTTCTAGCGCTACGTCAAGATAGGTCATCATTTGCAAGGACAAGCCGTAATAGACTTCTGTTAAATCAAGGCTTTTGGCGGATGATTTGTAATCGACAACACGGACATAGTTTTTGCCACCAATTTCAGTCGCATCGACACGGTCAATTCGGCCACGCAGTTTCATCGAATCTCCACGGCGCAATGGAATTTCAAGCGCTGGCAATTCTTCGCCAGGTCCAAATCCTGCCTCAATAGCCACAGGTTTAAATACCGTCGATTTTGCCTGTGTACTAAGTGAATAAATGGTTCGCTGAATAATATGCATGAGCTTACGTTTAATATAAACATAACGATTCGTTGATAATAGTATTCGATTAAAGAAGTAAGGAGAAATATCTTCCACCGCTGCTCTCGCAAGCTTCCAACATTCTTCGCGCGTCAGCTCTGCCCACGACTTATCTAGACGCATTGTTTCATCGGACACCCATTTTAGAGCCGCGTGAAATAAATCCCCGATAGCCGGTGCTTCCAATGTAAATTCTGTCCGTTCGCGCAAACCAAGTCCAAACGAGGCGTAATGCTGGAACGGGCAGCTGTAATAGGATTCAATGCGTGACACACTGGAAACAAATGATTCCCCGTATAGCCCTTCCGTTATTTCTGGACGCAACCGTTCCGCCCCATTCTTCGCGTTCATCGGGCGGATGATATGACTGATGACAGACGACCAATACGGATCCTCGTCGTAATACGCCATCACTGCACGCCATTCACGTTCCAACACACCAGACTGTTCCGCCTCTTTCAACTTCATTGACACATAAGGAAGTGCAGAACGCGGGTGGCTAATGTAATCGAATTGATTGGCTTCTAGCGGCAATTCAGACGGATCCGTGACCGCTATTTTAGTTTCAGTTCCTGGCAGCATTTGCGCAATTCTCGTAATATACAGCGACGGAATAAGTGCTTTCCCTTCCTCGTCTGCAACCGGATACGACACGTATAATTTTTCGCGCGGTGCCGTAAATGCGCGATAGGCCATATACGTTTCATCCATCAATTTCATCTTCGACGTAGGAGCTAGTTCAAAGCCGATTTCCGAGAACCATTCACGGTCGGCATCCGACAGAAGCCCTTCATTGTCAACCCGCTTCGGCATGACGCCATCGTTCACCCCAAGGACAAATACAGCGTCAATATCCATTAAACTTGAAACTTCGACAGTCGACACCGTCACTTGGTCGAGCGACGGCGGAATGCGAGCAAATTCGAGTGAATCAAATCCTTCATCCAAAATCCGAGCTGCTTCTACAGCATCCATTTTTTTATCGCCGAACATCAGGACAAACTGATCTAGCACATTAATCCAGCCGTTCCAAGCTTGTTCATGTTCCGTCGCACCAAGTAATCGTCCCGCACGCTCTTCTTCCGCGCGCAGATCGATGATTTTATCATAGATATTTAAGTTTTCCATGAATAAAAACAGCGCTTCCGCGACATCACGTCCCGTTTTGGACCGTTTCAAACGCTTTTCAAAATCAGTAAGCGGATCCCGAATTTCATCACGAATCACATGCAGTTCTTGCTCCAACGCGATTTCTTCGTCGGTTTGTACATTTGAATGCAATTCAAGACCGCGGTATTTTTTCACGCGCCAGCGGCTGTCATCGAACCAACGCTGTCCGTAAATCCCATGTGCAAGAACATAGTTTTCGAGTCTATCTGCGCGATCACGCCATAATAACTTGGTTTCTCGGTGTGGGAAAAAGAGATCTGTTTTGACTGCGCGGAACACCGATTCATATGACCAACCCGTTGTCACCGCTTCTAACACCGAACGTGAAAACTCGATAAGCGGATGATGCAACATCGGTTTCTTCTGGCTGATGAACACCGGAATATCATAATGTGGAAAAATGGTTTCAATGAGTTCATCATACTTTTCAGGCTGCCTGTACAAAATTGACACGTCTTTGTAGCGCTTGCCGGCAATCATTAACTCACGGATTGTACGCGCCACGGAGTGAATTTCCGCACGACGGTCCGCTGCTTCAATCAAGACAACATTGCCAGTTGACGTTTGTTGCATCGCAGGATAGTGGTCGAATTCCGCTTCAAAATGTTTTAAGTCTTCATTTTGATAGCGTGGCGAATTCGCCAAATGGATATCTTCCTCTACTTCCACCGATTCAGCACGTGCCAGTTCACGTAATTTAAGGGAAGTCCGAACAGGATTAAAAAATAATTCATGGTCCGCAAACCCTGTGAGGGCGCCTTCCATCGGCAACACAACCGTCAGTCGATTGGCGTGTTTCATCAGTTCCGTGACGATTTCATATTCCCGCGTCGTGAAATTTTCGAACCCGTCGATATAAATATCTGCCCCTTTTAACAGGTCTGAATGGGTAATTTGTGATGCAAGTAGAGCCAAGTGTCCTTCACTATCGACATACGTCGTACCCAGTTTTTCTTCGATTTTTGTCAATAATAATGACAAGTCTTCCGCTTTGTCGAGCAATGTGCGCGGTGCACCTGTTGAAGCCAGCGCATCATGGAGATTGCTCATCGTTTGGTGGTCGAGGCAATAGCGACTAAACTCCTTCAGCAAGTCCCCAATTTGTTCCGTGAATCCACGTTTATTAGCCGCTTGCCGAAACAATTTGAACTGGTCCCGATTGTCTTCCAGGACGCTTCGTACAAGCATCCGATACCCGAAACCATCTATTTCCTTACGCGTAATGCCGCCAGTTTCCTGCAATACACGCCACGCCAACCGTTTGAACGTCAACACTTGTGCACGGATAATCCCTTTTAACCCGAAGTTAACGGACAAGCTATGCTCCATCGAAAACGACATCTGGTCAGGCACAATGACAATAACAGGCGCTCCCATTGGATCTCGTTCCAGTTCAGCAGCCATCTCCCGCTCAATGAACGTCGTCTTTCCAGCGCCCGATCTACCGGTGATAAAACGCAGTGACATTTTGTGTCCTCCTTTTTAATGAATGTAGGTTATTTATTTCTATCCTGGTTGAACATTTAGTGTAGAAGCGCGGCAACTAGGTTGATATAGATTTCCCATCATACCGCTCCGGCGCTTTGTGGTCTATGTAGAAAGCGCATTTCGTTATCTATCCTTGCAGAGAAAATTTATAAAAGTCCATTTGCAACGGATAGAATTAGAAATCCTACTAATACCGCTTCGGCGCTTTGTGGATGCCTCCCGCGAAGACGCGCCTTCGCTGGGTGGTCTCGATCTTAGAAAGCGCATTTCATTGTCGGGGATAAGACCTAAAGTGCGTCTTTCTTCATTGAAATTAATATCAAATACTAATCACATTATAATTTCAGTCTATACTTTTTAAAATAAAAACTCCCCCGATAATGTACACTCTAGCGCAGGCGCGGTAAAGGGGTAGCCGAAGCCCTGAGACTGGATGTGAAGCGCTAATCCAGGCTCAGGGCGAGAGGCATCCCCAGAGCGCAAAGCGATCTATAATCCACACTCCGAATCACAACTCTCTCATTATTTCGCGCCACAGCAGATTCAACAGGATTCTTTAATTAAATATAACTAGTTAAAATTCCCTGTAACCCTTTCTTTCTATTGTACAGAAATAGTAGGACTTAGCATAACGATGTCTACGGCTTCTATTTATCAAAAAAACCCAACCTATTGAGCGGTTGGGCTGCTTCTTTTTCGATTGGCTGTCCATGTTACAACTGAAGTGCATGTGTGACCTGATTGCGACCGCTTTCTTTGGATGAATAAAGTGCTTGATCCGCTTTGGATTGGAGAGTGGTTTCAGTGTCTCCTTTTTTCATAGTTGCTATGCCGATACTAATTGTAATTGGGATTTCTCCCAAAGAAGTACTTTCGATATATGATCGAATCCCTTCTGCAAAAGTTAGCGCACCATGTTCGTCCATGCGCGGAAGAATTAATGCAAATTCTTCCCCTCCATAACGGGCAGCGATATTGCCTCCTTCGCATGCAGTCTTCAGACGTTGCGCCAACTTCTGCAGGACCCTGTCACCCCTCAAATGTCCGTACGTATCATTAACCTTCTTAAAATGATCAATATCAAGTAGCACTAGTGACAGTGGTTGTGCTGTTATTGCACTTGCGGCGATGTTCGTAGCCAAATCTTCTTGATAACTACGCCGATTTTTAAGACCGGTTAATTCATCTGTCTCGGCTAAAATCTGCAGCTGGGCGTTCAGTTCTTGAAGTTCTGTTTGCTTACTTTTCAAATCCTTTTGTAGCTGATTAAGCTCAGCAATGGTCTCACTTTTTATCTTAACGGCCTCTTCAGAAGCTTTTTTAGCTTCAAGTAGTTGGAGCTCATACTCGGTGCGACGATGCATTTGAGTAATAATAATGTCATTTACCTGCATCCCGCTTCGATTCTTGCGCAAAGCATTGATGAGCACAGGAATCTCTTGGTCGCTTTTCGACTTGAGGGTGAGATACATTTCATCCACCTTTTTATGTAATCTGATCATCGGAAAAAAATAAAGTTGGTAAAAGAGCCGGCTAGGGACTGTCAAGATTAAGTTGACATGCCTTCCCTGTACGTCGACAAGGTCACCCCCTAGTAATTGAAGTAAGGTTTCATTGATCGTCAATATTGTTCCGTCATCGGCAAGTGACAGATAGCCGCACGGTGCATAGTTCAATTGTTCATCCATACGAAAATCTACTCCTTAACTCATCTGCTAGCTGATAAATACTCGCAAATCAGGCGAATCGTTTCTTTCGGATGGCTCATATGAGGACAATGCCCCGTCGCCTGCATTAGTCTCAATGTACTTCCTGACAGATGGCGGTGAATATAGTCACCGACTTCAATTGGGGCAATTGTATCTTCTGAACACATCATAATTAAGGATGGAACCACCACTTTCTTCAAATCTTCCCGGTTATCAGAGAAGAAGGTGGTCTTTGCAAACTGGCTAGCGATAATTGGGTCCGTTGAACAAAAGCTTTCTTCCAATTCTTTAAACAGCTCCGGACGTTCAGGGTTTCCCATAATAACTTGCGAAAAATTGTTTGCCCATCCAATATAATTCATATCCATCATGTCAAGTAATCCCTCAAGATCCACCTTCTCGAATCCTCCCATGTAATCAGGAGGATCATTCAAATAACAAGGCGAGGGGCCAATCATGATTAGACGCTCAAAATACTCGGGTTTTTGAATAGATGCCAACATGCCAATCATACAGCCAACTGAATGTCCTACTAAAACTACATTTTTTAACTTTAATGTTGCACAAATGTCAAGAACATCTCGTGAATAACCATGAAGATCGCTATATTTACTAGAACTGTAAGCATTCGTATCTGACTTCCCCGATCCTACGTGATCAAAAAGGACAACCCGATATTCCTTTTCAAAGAAAGGTGCCACAAACCTCCAAATATTTTGGTCACATCCGAATCCTGGAACAAAAATGATTGTCTTTGTACCTCCACCAGTAACATTCACATTGTTACGCTTGAGAATATTTTCTTCCATAAGATAACCCCTTTTATCTGAAAATCAATATAAGCAAATAGCATAGATATTGTTTTTCTATCGAGCGACAAATTCATTACATGTAAATAGTATGATATAACCACAATAAAGTCATTCCCTTTATAAAACAAGTTATAAACACCTACAATCAATTTCCTTTAACAAAACAAAAAATAGGGGACGTCCATTTGTAATCAGTTACTTTGTGTCAACTTCAATTCTTGAACGGCCTCGATGGTAGGTCGGAACCTAAATTATTGTCGTCTAACTCAAATTGATGAACACATTTTATCTCCCCGAACAACGTATTGGCTAATACTGTTTGGATGAAATTCTGTGATTCATACCACTAAAAAAACCTATCATTCCCACTTTACTTGATGTCTAAGATAGGGATGACAGGAATCATTTCACATAATAGGGTGCGATTACTTATCATTACGCTGGGCGACAGATGCACGGAAATCGGCCTCCACTTTTGAATTCAGCCTACGCTCAAAGTATTTGCCTACGAGCCATAGCAAAAAGATGACGACTACGACTATTGCTGTTCGAACTGGATTCGTGAATAACGCTTTTATGTCATAGCCAATATAGCTAATCATGAAAATCATGACAAACTTTCCAGCCATCAATGTGATTAGATAATTCTTTTTCTTCATATCAGATAGACCTGCAACAAGATTGACGAGTGCGGACGGTGTAAACGGGAAACATAGGAATAAAAATAAGGGTCCGAAACCGTTTCTCTCCACCCACTTGATTAACCTTTGAATACGTGCGCTTTTAGTCAAGAAATTAAGTAACCGATTGCGTCCATATTTTCGGATGATCAAAAATACAGCATAAGAACCCACTACAGTTCCCGCCCATGATAGAAGGAATCCATACCATAGACCGTAAGCGCCTGCATTCGCCAGAACAAATGCAAAGAGCGGAAGAAACGGTAGAAATGACTCGATAAATGGCAGTAATAGCCCAAGAAACGGCCCAAGTGATTTATAGTGTTGTGCTAATTCGATTATTTTATCAGGATTCATCCACTCATTCATTAGTAACAACCTCAATTCAAAAACTTTTTTCGTCAGGCTTTCTACTTTTTGATTACATAAAAATACCCCGTATTTAGAGTTTTCCTTTAAATATGAACATTTAAACCCTGAAGTATAGTATAATCGCTTAAATATACTTTGGGAAGATGTGAATACAATGAAGAATAACCAATTTTCAGCTGGTCTAAAAGCAGGGACGAGCATTGCAATCGGATATTTCCCCGTGGCGCTCACATTTGGACTGCTCGCAAAAACTGCCGGCTTGTCCATTATAGAAGCCACGGCGATGAGTATATTCGTCTACGCCGGTGCCGCACAATACATGTCGCTCAGCCTAATTACATTAGGCATCGACCCGCTATTGATCGTCATGAATACATTCGTCGTCAATATTCGACACTTTCTTATGACGGCTTCGCTCAATGAAAAGATGCAGCCCGCCCGAAAATGGGTCAAAGCGATCTATGCATTCGGCATTACAGACGAATCATTTACAGTACTCGCAACAGGGAAGAAAGGAAAGATTTCGACCGCATTCGCATTCGGCGTATCGTTAATTGCGTATGGCAGTTGGGTCATCTTCACCGTTATCGGCCACATTATCGGCGCTAATCTACCCCAGTTTTTACAAGCCGCAATGTCGATTGCACTCTACGCTATGTTCATCGGATTACTCGTTCCTTCGATGAAGGGCAACCGCAAAGTTGTCATGCTCGCTGCACTTGCGGCGGTCATCCATTGCGTCCTGTACTTTACAGAAGCCTTGTCCACGGGCTGGTCCATTCTTGTTGCAACACTTGCATCTTCTATTCTAGTAGAGATTGTTTATTCGCGGCGCGGTAAAACGGCTGAAGCGATGTTCAAACGAGAGGAGGAAGTTTAATGTGGCCTAGTTATTGGTGGATGCTTCTTGGTATGGCACTTGTGACGTACATTCCGCGTATGATTCCGCTGACTGTTTTAGACGGTAAAGAGCTGCCGCCGGTTGTGTCAGGTGTCTTGCGTAACATTCCCTATGCCGTCCTAGGCGCACTCATCTTCCCAGCAATTTTATTTGTACAGGAAGGGAATATATTGTTTGGGGTGCTTGGAGCAGGGGCCGCGTTTTTAATCGCCATTTTTGGCGGCGGGGTGATGTCCGTTGTTCTTGGCACGATTGCTGTGCTGGCTGTTTATAGTTTGTTTATGTGAGGGCCGCGGGGTTGCGGTCTTTTTTTATTGTGGGATGGGGTTGTTTGGCTGCGGATATGATCGGTTGGGCACGGGGTATGATCGGTTGGCACGGGGTATGCTCGATTGGTATGGGATATGCTCGGTTGGCACGCGATATGCTTGGTTGGCACGCGATATGATCGGTTGACACGAGATATGATCGGTTGACACGAGATATGATCGGTTGGCACGGGGTATGATCGGTTGGCACGCGATATGATCGGTTGGCACGGGGTATGCTCGGTTGACACGAGATATGATCGGTTGGCACGGGGTATGCTCGGTTGGCGCGGGATATGCTCGGTTGGCCGTGGGTTATGATCGGCTTACGGCGGATATGCTCGGTTGGCCATGTGTTTTGATCGGTTCACGACGGATATGCTCGGTCCAACACTTTATTTGCCCCACTATTTCATCCCACAAAAAAACCGCTCCTTTAACAGCGAGCGGCTCCATTCGTCAATCCTCTTGTTCATGCTGCCTTGCAATCTTCATCATACGTGTCGCATACCAAAATCCGACCGTGAGCGATAGCGCATCCGCCCCGTAAAGTAGCCAGTTATGCGTATAACCGGCGTATACCGAAGCTGCAATCAACGCAACCGTCAAAATAAGGCCGACGACGTGGTGAAATGTCACACGGGTGAATAAAATAACAAGTAATCCTGGCAAAAGCAAGGCAAGTAACAGTTTAGTATCGAATGAATCCATTTTCAACATTCCTTCCAGAGTAATCGTTCACTCGATGTTTACCGAACGACGAGAAGTCCTAGGCGATGGTGGTCATGTCGATAAATAACCTGTTGCATAAGCCGAACTTCCCCGTTACGATCAATCACTTGCAAGCGACAATGTGCAGCATTAAGCTGAATCGCATCATATAGTTCTTTCTCGTTGCTTACCTGAAGACCATTTACAGCACGAATGTATTCACCCGGCAGAAGCCCCATTTTTTCTCCTGGAGATCCTGGTACAACGCCCGCGATGACAACCCCCGCTGGACGCGGCGCAACAGCGAATCCGCCTTGCCTGTCACGTACCGAAGCCGTAATCGAAATAGCTACCCGACACACTACCCCTAGCAGTAAAGCTACCCATCCTAAAATCGGAAGCCATAATGCAGCAAGCCCTACGATAACGACAATACCGCCTGTCCAAACGATAGCGCGGCCAATTTTCGGGAATAAAACATCTGGATACAGCGAGCGAGCCACTTGTGAAAATCCGATTATAACAGGGACCGGAACAAAACTGAATGCACTCTCTCCAAATGTGAATTGCGGCCAATATGGTACGAAAGCCGAAATCATATCCCCTGGCACCAGAAATACAACCGGCAACAGCCATAGCCGCTTCGTCTTGAAGGCTGCAGCACGCAGTCCACGGTTTGTATGCATCAAGGACGGCGACGCATACCGGATCGTATGACGTCTAATAAGAAGTCCTTCAACAATTAAGAATAACCCAGCGATGACTGGAATCGTTACCGCAAGATCGCCAAGTAAATCCGCCTGCCCTGGTGTCCAGCCACGAAACGAGAAATTCCCCATATACTTTTCTATGAAATAAAGAGCGAAAAAAGCTGCAGCCGCAAAATAAATCGGTGAAGTCACTTTATAATAGAATGTCAGCAGTGCAATAAGTGCTGACGCAGAAAATAGCACAAGCCAACCCGGATCTGCTAGCAAACCTGCCCCGGAAATCAAAACGGACAGTACGAGCGCATAGGGCCATGACTCCGCCAATAGCCGCTTTAATTCTGTTAACCCCGGCAACAATCGGACTTTAAAACTCCGACGCTCCTTTTTAACACGGAAATACCCAACTCCAACTGCTGTAAAAAGAACCGCTATGAATAATGGATTCAGGAAAAACAGCGCAACCGCTTCTACTATGTCAAACATCGTTTTCTCGGACACGAACCGTCACCATCCAATCTTCGTTTACACTATCATGTTTCTACATTGTAACAAAAGAATCCTGCTCTATGTGAAACGGTATTGAATTATTCATTAAATGGGAAAAACCGCTTATAGTTTTGGGGTGGTGTAGGCGATAGTCATGGCTCTTCCCCTTGAAGTCACGGCTATCTCACGCGAAGTCATGGCAATCCCACGCGAAGTCATGGCCGACAAGGTTAGTAAGGGCAAATTCCGACTTTGTCATGGCTAGTCTCCTTGAAGTCATGGCAATCCCACGCAAAGTCATGGCCGCACCTGTTAGTAAGGGCAAATTCCGACTTTGTCATGGCTAGTCTCCTGGAAGTCATGGCTATCCCACGCGAAGTCATGGCCGCACCTGTTAGTAAGGGCAAATACCAACTTTGTCATGGCTATTCTCTCTGAAGTCACGGCTATCCCACGCGAAGTCATGGCCGCAAAAGTTTGTAAGGGCAAAACCCGACTTTGTCATGGCTAGTCTCCTGGAAGTCACGGCTATCCCATGCGAAGTCATGGCCGACAAAGTTAGTAAGGGCAAATATCGACTTCGTCATGGCTCTTCCCCTTGAGGTCATGGCTATCCCACGCGAAGTCATGGCTGCACTGTTAGTAAGGGCAAATTCCGACTTTGTCATGGCTAGTCTCCTGGAAGTCACGGCTATCCCACGCGAAGTCATGGCCGCACCTGTTAGTAAGGGCAAATTCCGACTTTGTCATGGCTAGTCTCCTGGAAGTCATGGCCATCCCCCGCGAAGTCATGGCCGCACCTGTTAGTAAGGGCAAATTCCGACTTTGTCATGGCTAGTCTCCTGGAAGTCATGGCTATCCCACGCGAAGTCATGGCCGCACCTGTTAGTAAGGGCAAATGCCGACTTTGTCATGGCTAGTCCTCTTGAAGTCATGGCAATCCCCTGCAAAGTCATGGCTAGTCTCCCCAAAGTCATGGCCACCTGCCATCCACCTCATCCAATAAAACAAATAAAAACCAAAAAACTCCCGACATCATAACGTCGGGAGTCATCTTTTACTTTCCAGCTACTATATGATGGATATAGCCAATTGCCATTTGCAGCTGATCGTCATTTTTACGGTCGTTTCGGAATTCTTCCACTTTAATTTTTACAGTTGAGAAAAATAATCGATCCATGGTTGACCCTACTTCTACTTCAGCATCTTCACGAAAAGCGCTAACTGCACGGGAAGTTGATTCATCAAAAAATCCGTCGTTGCGGGCGACGCTATATCCTAGGCCTGTCAGCAACTTCTGGCCATAAGCGATATCGTCGTGATAATCGCCTTCCGTATAGACTTCTGTGACGAGTCGGATATGCTCGCCAAACAATTCACTTTGAACAACTTCAAGGTCTTCTTTCACACCTTTTCCATGAATCCACTTTTCTTTTGGTGTGAGCCATTTATGCGTCGACAATTTCATCTCTCCACCGTTTGACAAGTCCAGTGTTTCTTGAACCGTTCCTTTTCCGAAACTCGTTGCACCGATGATGTAGCCCCTTTTTAAATCTTTCAATGCAGCGCTCATCACTTCACTTGCGGAGGCACTGCCTTTATCCTGCAGCAAAACAATCGGCATTTTTTGCAGCTTTTCATCATATGGAAACTTGTCGGTCTTTTCCGTAACGAGCGGTTCCAGCGTTCCAGCCGCATCTTGCATATAAGCAAAAGTCGTATCTTTCTTCACTAAACTGCCCACGATACCGCCAACAGTATGCAGGTAACCGCCGGGGTTGCCGCGCACATCGATTATCAGTGACTGTGCCCCGTCCTTAATGAGCTTATTTGTTGCATCCAGCCACTCTTGGCGGCTCTCATTGCCGAACATCGTAATCGATATGTAACCGATCTTCTGTCCACGCTCTTCAATTATTTCAGTGGATACAGTTTTTACAGGAATACTGTCCCTCACGACCGACACTTCGATATGCTTATCCAAATCAGGCCTGAAAATCGTCATGGAAACCGTTGTCCCTTTCTTGCCGCGGATTCGCTGTACAACGTCTTGCAGTGATTCCCCTTCAATTCGCTCGTCGTCAATACGAACGATTTCGTCATACGGCTGCAAACCCGCTTTTTCAGCTGGAGACCCTTTCACTGGAGCCACAATGATGTATTTCCCATTCGAGCGCGTAATTTCAGCGCCGATCCCGATTCGCTCTCCTGCCAGCGATTCCTTATGGGCGGCCGCCTCTTCCTGCGACAGATACGTCGAATACGGATCGCCGATGACATCCGCCATTCCGCGCAGCGCCCCTTCAATCAACCTGTCCTTATCTACTGGGTATACGCCTTGTTTCTTGATGACGTTGAACGCTTCATCGATTACCGGAAACGACGCACTTAGCGTCCCCTCTTCCTTCTTGGCACTTCCTTCTCCTGCACAACCATCCAACAGAAGAAAGACGACCGTCGCCAAAGCGGCCAGTATGACGAATAACATAAACCGGCTTCTCTGCATAATGCAATGTCCCCTCCTCCGTCCACTATATGAACGAAAAAGGAACATTACGACAGTAGAAAACCGGCTTTCTTCAATCTAAATTCTTAACAAGGCTCCTCAATGCTTTTTCATCCATCGGCCCAACAATTTTCTGACTGATCTTACCGTCCGTGCCAATCATAAACGTTGTCGGAATTGGGATAATCCGGTAATCATCGATAACGGTACCTTCTTTATCCAGCGGAATTGGGAACGTTAATCCATAGAGTTTGATGAATTCCTCAACGCCCTTAAGGCCCCGCCTTTCCTCCGTCGTCAAATTGACCGCAATAATTTCTACATTATCGGTATCCTTATATTTCTTATAGTATTTCTGCATATGCGGCATTTCCGCCTTACATGGACCACACCACGAAGCCCAGAAATTTAAAATTACCTTTTTGCCCTTCAAATCTGATAACTTCACCACATCGCCAGACATCGTAGACAGTTCAAAGTCAGGCGGAACCGAACCTTTTTCTAAACCAGGCTCATCCTCTAATGCACTAAAATCAGCACCAATCAGAAATTCATCAATTGGTTTCGGTTTATCCAAATTCGATTTCACCATAATGACCACCATCGATCCGATAAGCAGTACAGCAATGATGAATCCGAGTGTTTTCTTATTCATAGATATCCCTCCAATCTAACTTTCGTATAAACACAATCACAAAAAATAATCCCATGACTACAGTCGTAATAAGCGGTGTCTGCATAAATTCATTTGGTTGGACGGCAGCCACAAAAACATGAACCGCCATAAACACAAGGGCAAGTTGAACCGGCCAATTATCCGCCTTCCCGCTATTCATCCAGAAAAATACCACGAATAACCCAAATACAACTACCGTTACTACTTGCGCAATCATTTCGCCTTCATTCAATAAAACCATCATCACCTGATACACAACTTGAACTAAAACTGCACCCGTAAAAAGTACCCGAAATCCATTAGCATCAAGCCGCCCTCTCTTCATGTCCCATAAGGCCTTCCCGGCAATAAATAGCAGCCCCAAATAAAAACCAACTGCCCCACCGTGGAAATAAACAATCGCAAGTGGTGACCGAAGAACCGAATTGAAATCAGTGAGGACTATACTCAATTTCCAAACAATCACCAAGTAAAAGAACGCATCTCCTATGATTTCCGCCTGCTTCTTCCCATATCGGAACCGAACTGCACTATATGCAACAACAAATGCTACCATGAGGGCAATCCAAGACGAGGGAACACTAAGGCTTCCTATTGTGAAAAATGAAGTGACTGGCATTCGCATTTGCCCCCTTCAACACCTAATACCATAATCGTATCCAAAAATAGCATCGAAAGCCATCATTCTAGTTGAAAGAAACAAAAAAAATCCGCCTCAGTCTTGAGGCGGACACAATTAGTTAGAATGATACATAACGTAATGGATTCACGGCACTTGGTCCAGATGCAGACCAGTTTCCGATATGCATTTCAAAATGGAGGTGAGGCCCGGTCGATGCGCCTGTGGTTCCAATCTTGCCGATGAACTGGCCTTTCGCAACTTGCTGACCAGCGCTTGTATTAATGCTTGACAGATGTGCATAAACTGTTGTGAAAATCTGCCCATCAATTGAATGTGTCACCATGATAACATTGCCGTAAGTTCCCATTGGTCCGGCGTGGGAAACAACACCGTCACCCGCCGATACAACAGATGTTCCAGTGCTATTCGCAATGTCGGCTCCACGGTGCTGCCTTTGAGTGCCGTAGATTGGATGCGTTCTCCAACCGAATGACGACGTGTAAGTTCCGGAAGCTGGTTTCGTCCATGTCCCATTTGAGACGGGTGGAAGATAAGAAGATGAACCACCACTACCACTACTATTTTGTCTGTCTTTCGCGGCTTGAGCTGCCGCTGCTTTACGTGCAATTTCAGCTTGACGCGCAATTTCAGCGATACGTTTTTGCTCCGTCACAATTTTTGCTTCAAGATCTTTACTAATTTCATGTGTTTCATGCAAATCATCTTCTAGCTTTTCTTTTTCGTTGGCTAATTTCTGTTGTTCAGCTTCTAGTTTATCGATTAACTTATTCTTATCACTTTTCTGTGCTAAAAGAGATGCTCTCAAGTTTTGAAGTTCTTTTTTAGCGGCTTCCTGCTTGGCAAGTTTTGACTCGACAAGTGCTTTTTCTTCTTCAAGCTGCGCAATATCACTCGCTTGTTGCTCCATAATACTTCGATCTGCATCCATTAAAGAATTGACAGCCGAAAAACGGTCTATGAAATCTGCAAAACTATTGGCTCCGAGAAGAACGTCAAGATAGCTAACTTGTCCGCCTTTTACTTGCATAGCACGAACACGTTCACGCAATACCACGTCACGCTCTTCAATTTTCTTTTCAAGATCAGCAATTGAAATGCGTAACGCATCAATTTCTTCGGTTGTTTTATTTATTTGTCCGATAACACGGTTAATCTGTTCATTGGATTCGTTTATTTTAGCGTTAAGTGCTAAAATTTGATCCGTAATTTTTTCGATAGTCGTTTTTTTGCTTTTAATTTCAGTATTCTTTTTACTAATTCCCGTATTCAATTCACTTTTCTTCATATCAAGTAATTTCTGTTCTTTTTTCAGGTCATCCAAAGGACTCGCTAAAACTCCCGCTCCACTAATAATAGTGGACAGGAAAACGATTGCAATTGTACCTGACAACAGCTTTTTATATCTATTCAACTTCCCAGTTCCCCTCTCACACTCTATCTATCACTTACACTTTAAGAAATTTACGCACAGACATAAAGCTGCCCCAAATACCAATAAAGATCCCCATAAACAGAATCAGTCCGTTCAGTTGGATTATAAATGGTGTCGTGTTTAGTAATTGGAACAATTCTCCTTGTAGCTTCGGTTCCAAAAGCTCGAATAGTTTGTAATAGGATATAGAAATGATGAGCATTGGAGCTAATGCCCCCAAAATGCCAAGCCACATTCCTTCCAACAAAAACGGAATACGCACGAAGTTATTCGTCGCTCCGACTAATTTCATAATTTCAATTTCAGTTCTTCTAGCAACGATAGTTATTCGGATCGTGTTCGAAATAAGGAACATCGCCGTGAATAACAGTGCCAATATCAAAACAAGACCGATATTCCGGCTCAGGTTAAGTACATTGAAGAGTTTCTCCACTTTTTCTTCGCCATACACGACCTCATATGTATAGTCGTATGTATCAATTTTCTTGGCAATAGTAGCAGTCTGTTGTGGATCCTGCGCTTTTACATAGAGTGCATCGCCAAGCGGATTGCTCTGTTTATATAAACTAAGTTCGTCACCAAATGATTTTATCATCTTGTCTAGTTCAGCATCTCTCGACGAATAGACCACTTCGAGAACGCCATCTGTCGAACGAACTTTTTCTACCAGCTCTTTAATTATCAACTTATCTGCAGCTGGATCCGCAACCACTTTAATTTCCACGTCATTCTCGATACTTTGCGCGAGATGATTAAAATTCATCATAATCACGATGAATACACCGACAAGCAGGAGGGTGACAGTAACAGCACTGACTGACGCAAATGTCATCCAGCTGTTACGGCGAATACTTTTGAAGCTTTCGCGTACATGCCGACCGAGTGTTCTAGCCTTCATAGTACTCACCTCCGTATTCGTCACGGGTAATGAGTCCGCCTTCTATTGCGATAACACGGTGTTTTATAGCGTTAACAATCTCCCTATTATGGGTGGCCATGACAATCGTCGTTCCACGAGCATTAATCTGTTCGAAGATCCTCATGATCTCCCATGATGTTTCAGGGTCAAGATTTCCTGTCGGTTCATCTGCAATGACAACTTTCGGTACGTTGACGATTGACCTCGCGATGGAAACACGTTGCTCTTCTCCACCTGATAATTCGTTCGGGAACATCCGCGCTTTTTGCGTAAGTCCGACAAGCGCAAGAACATCGTTCACTTTTTTTCGTATTTCTGCTGGCGGTGCTTCAATGACTTCGAGCGCAAACGCCACATTCTCGTAAACATTCAATTTAGGTAATAATTTAAAGTCCTGAAAAACGACACCAATCTGCCTGCGCAATTGGGGTACTCGTTTGTTACGCAATGTTGCAAGATTTATACCATTAATAAGAATTTCTCCACTTGTTGGTCTTTCTTCACGATACATCATTTTAATAAATGTCGATTTACCTGCACCACTCGGACCGACCACGTAAACAAATTCTCCCCGGTCGATTTCGATGTTAATGCCATTTGCTGCTACGACACCGTTCGGATACTTTTTGTAGACATTTTTCATCACAATCATTCTAAAACCACCTGAATATTTTTGTCTCTCTTTTTTTCCAACAGCCCCATTATAACATGATTCACCTTTCTAAGTATTACAGTTGTGTTTCAATTAAAACTTGAATATAATGTCGATAAACACAGAACGTAGTACTATTATACAATAGAGCTAGTAGACCAAAAGTCTAACTCACTTGTTTGTATTCGACCTTTAGGAGGTAACTCCTCTTTTTATTGACAATAATATTTGAACTAGCGGATGGTTTTATCAAATTATGAAGAGTACCGTTGAACTGTGGGGGAAAAGCGGGAGCTATGTCTAACTGTCAAGGTATTTCTGCTAACTGTGAGGGCTTACCGCAGAACTGTCACCGCATTTCGACATACTCTAAGGGCAACGCTAAACTGTCATGGCTTTTCTGCTAACTGTGAGGACTTACCGCAGAACTGTCACCGCATTTCGTCATACTCTAAGGGCAACGCTAAACTGTCATCGCATTTTTGCTAACTGTGAGGACAAATCGCAGAACTGTCATGGCAAGTCGACATACTCTAAGGGCAACGCTAAACTATCATCGCATTTTTGCTAACTGTGAGGACAAATCGCAGAACTGTCATGGCAAGTCGACATACTCTAAGGGCAACACTAAACTGTCATCGCATTTCTGCTAACTGTGAGGGCTTACCGTAGAACTGTCACGGCAAGCCGACATACTCTACTACCCAACCCCACCCATCCCGCCAATAAACAAAAAAACCGCACCAGGCATATCGCCCAGTTGCGGTTTCATCGTAAAAATTATTTTTTCTCAGCAAGCCATTGTGCGACAGCAGTTGCTTCTTCGTCACTAACTTTAATCGCCGGCATTCCACCGCGGCCGTTGATGATTACGTCATGGATTTCTGTTTCAGACATATGGTCACCAACTTTTGATAGATCGGGACCCACGCCGCCTTTAAGTTCAAGGTTACCACCGTGACAAGCGATACAGCTTGTGCTAACCACTTTTTCAACGTCTACTGATGCTGTTTCAGTACCAGTACCTGTTGTACCCTTATCTTCTTCTTTTGCTTTGTCGCCGCCACATGCCCCAAGGACAAGAACAGCTCCCAACATAATTGCTAAAAACTTAGTTTTCATTTTCTTACCTCCATTTATGAATTATTGTACTGCCTACCTAAGTATACCAAAACAACGTGCATTAAAATCACCTAGGGATTACCCTAAATTCATCAAACCGTCGACAAATAGCGTCTTCTCAACCTCCACTACAGTTTGTCTCAACTTTGTGAACTCCATTATTAGACGTGCCAAACGACTAATAACATTAAAATTACGTCTGTATTAGTTAATATACACATAATCCATGCTTCCAAAACCTCTTTATAGGACTATCCATTTTTTTCATTAAAGATGTGGGCAAATGAAAAAGCGCACCGAAGTGCACTCCTTTTCATTTCATATTATTAAGATATACGTGAACGTAAGTAAGCATTGATGAACAGGTCGATATCGCCGTCCATTACTGCACTGACGTTTCCTGTTTCTGCACTCGTCCTGTGATCTTTTACCATGGAATACGGGTGGAAAACGTATGAACGGATCTGGCTTCCCCAACCGATTTCTTTTTGATCTCCCCGAATTTCAAGAAGACGTGCTTCTTCTTCTTCGACTCTGATCTGGTAAATCTTCGCTTTCAATAAATTGATTGCGCGATCACGGTTTTTAATTTGTGAACGTTCTGTCTGACATGTAACAATTGCGCCAGTTGGAAGATGCGTCATACGGACTGCTGAATCTGTCGTATTGACGTGCTGTCCACCCGCACCGCTTGAACGGTACGTATCGATTTTAACATCTTCCATTTTAAGGTCAATGTCAACTTCGCCTTCAAACTCCGGCATTACTTCTATTGAAGAGAATGACGTATGGCGTCGGCCTGATGAGTCAAACGGAGAAATCCGAACGAGGCGATGAACGCCTTTTTCTGCTTTTAAATACCCATATGCGTTATGTCCTTTAATTGCCAATGTTACGGATTTCACGCCAGCTTCGTCTCCGGCTTGATAGTCGAGTGTTTCGACTTTGAAGCCGCGATGTTCAGCCCAACGTGTGTACATGCGAAGCAACATAGAAGCCCAGTCCTGGGATTCCGTACCGCCTGCACCCGAATGAAGTTCAAGAACCGCACTATTCGCATCAAATTCATCACTGAGTAGCATTTGCAGTTCAAATTCATCGAGCTTCTTCTTGAATCCCTTCAACTCTACGCCAAGATCTTCTTGCATCTCTGCATCGTTTTCCTCGCGTAATAGTTCAAGCGTCATTTCAAGGTTTTCCTGTTCATCAGTCAACTCCGTGTACTCGCCGACAACGTCTTTCAACGCATTCGACTCGGAGATTACTTTTTGTGCACCTTCCTGGCTATCCCAGAAACCTGGCTCCAGCATTGCTTCATCTAACTCTTGAATTCGTGCCTCTTTGTTTTCTAAGTCAAAGAGACCCCCTAAAGTCCGCTAATTTCTTAGCTGATTTGTCGAGCTCGTTGCGTACATCGGATAATTCCATCATAATAGTTTCCTCCTGAATTTGGGTTGCCCGGTAACTTATGCATTACCGTGGCAGTTTTTATATTTCTTCCCGCTGCCGCATGGGCATGGATCGTTACGACCGATGTTTACTGCGCGACGCACTGGTTTCTTACGCACTTGCTCGCCATCCTCTTTCGGATTAACGGCCTGTGCTTTAACAACTTCTTCACGTTCAAGGTTGTTGCGGATTTCTGCTTTCATCACATACTTCGCTGAATCGGCTTCAATCGATGCGACCATTTCCTCAAACATTGCAAATCCTTCCGCCTGGTACTCACGAAGCGGATCAGTTTGACCATATGCACGTAAATGGATACCGTGACGCAATTGATCCATCGCGTCTATATGATCTGTCCATTTCGAGTCAATGGCACGAAGCAAGACGACTTTTTCGAATTCACGCATGCGCTCTTCCGACATTTCTTCTTCCTTCTCATCGTACCGTTCAGTAACAGCTTCTTGGATTAACGACGTCAATTCCTCAACCGATTTCTCTTCCATAGCCACAGTTGTTATACGACCGTCTGGGAGTATATTTGCGCCCAAGAAATCTTCGAGTCCTTTTAGATTCCAATCGCTTTCTTTTTCTTCCGTCGTATGAATTGCCACAGCATTTGCAATTACATTCGACAGCATTTTCTCTAGTACGCCACGAATATTTTCTGACTCTAGAATTTCATTACGTTCTTTGTAGATGATTTCACGCTGCAGTCGTAATACATCATCATACTGCAGCAAACGTTTCCGTGCATCAAAGTTATTTCCCTCTACCCGTTTCTGAGCAGATTCAACTGAACGCGATACCATTTTCGATTGAATTGGCGTCGTGTCGTCCATACCAAGTTTCGTCATCATCGACTTCATTTGGTCCGAACCGAAACGGCGCATTAATTCATCTTCAAGCGATAAATAGAACTGCGTTACACCCGGATCCCCTTGACGACCAGAACGTCCACGTAGCTGGTTGTCAATTCGACGCGACTCATGTCGTTCTGTACCAAGAACCGCGAGACCGCCAAGCTCCTGCACGCCTTCTTCAAGTTTAATATCCGTACCACGGCCCGCCATATTCGTCGCAATTGTAACAGCGCCTTTATGACCGGCTTCCAAAATAATTTCCGCTTCACGACTGTGGTTTTTCGCATTTAAAACATTATGCTTCACACCGTATTTTGTCAAATGCTTCGAAATAATCTCAGACGTTTCAATCGCAACTGTACCAACAAGAACTGGTTGCCCTTTGTCATTCCGTTCTTTGATGTCCTCCGCAACTGCCTGGTATTTACCTTCCATTGAAGAGTAAATAAGATCTGCACGGTCATCACGGATTAGCGGACGATTCGTCGGAATAGCAATGACGTTCATGTTGTAAATATTACGGAATTCTTCTTCTTCCGTTTTCGCTGTCCCAGTCATACCAGACAGTTTGTCATACATACGGAAGTAGTTTTGGAATGTAATTGTTGCAAGAGTCATTGTTTCATTCTGAACTTCTAGGCCCTCTTTTGCTTCAATGGCTTGGTGAAGTCCATCACTGTAGCGACGACCTTTCATAAGACGTCCTGTAAATGAATCGACAATGACGACTTCGCCTTCTTGAACAACATAATCGACATCAATATGCATACTCGCATGTGCTTTCAACGATTGGTTAATCGCATGATTAAGTGTCGTGTGTTCCAAATCGAATAAGTTATCAATACTGAATGCAGCTTCCGATTTCTCGATACCACTTTCTGTCAAGACGACACCTTTCGTCGACTCATCATATGAATAATCTTCTTCTTTTTTGAGTGATTGTGTAAATTTATTTGCCAAGCGATACAATTCTGCCGCTTTCGCAGCTTGCCCTGAAATGATTAGTGGTGTACGCGCTTCGTCAATTAAGATCGAGTCAACCTCATCTATAACTGCGTAGAACAGCGGACGCTGCACTTTATGTTCATTATAAAGCACCATGTTATCACGTAAGTAATCGAAACCGAGTTCGTTGTTTGTGCTATACGTAATATCCGCACTGTACGCTTCCCGTTTCTCTTCTTTCGATAAACTATTTAAGTTCAGACCAACTGAGAATCCGAGAAACTCATAAAGTAGCGCCATTTCCGTCGCATCACGACTTGCAAGGTATTCGTTCACGGTTACAACGTGTACGCCTTGACCCGCAAGTGCGTTCAAATAAACCGAAAGCGTTGACGTCAACGTCTTCCCTTCACCGGTTTTCATCTCCGCGATATTGCCCTCGTGTAAAGCAGCAGCCCCAATAATTTGCACACGGAATGGATACATGCCAAGAACACGTTTCGACGCTTCGCGAACGACTGCAAAAGCCTCAGCTTGAAGATCATCAAGCGTTTCTCCTTTTAAGAAACGTTCTTTGAATTCAGTTGTTTTTGCTGTCAGTTGTTCATCCGTAAGCTGTTCCATTTGTGTTGCAAGCGCTTCGACCTTGTCCGCAATCTTGTCAAGACGCTTCAAATCTCGTTTATTCATATCAAACATTTTATTCAATACGCTAAGCATTTAGGTCACATCCTCATTAGGTTCACCCTTCATTTTAACACTGTGAATTGCACGGTGCAAATGGTCTAGCCAAAACACATTAAGGAAATTTTGTATTGCGTGATGGGAGGACCATAATACGCGGGTATAATAGGTTTTTCCGCTCGTCCCCCACTATTGGAAATCAAAAGAAGACCCCTAAGCAGTATTCCCGCTTAGGGGTCTTCCAAACTCCATTATCTATTCAGCTTGTTTCAATTAAGCCATATTTACCATCGCTACGTTTATAAACGATGTTTGTGCCGTCAGAATCGGAATCTGTGAAGACGAAGAAATCGTGGCCAAGCATGTTCATTTGAAGAATTGCTTCTTCTTGGTCCATCGGTTTTAGATCAAAATTCTTAGTTCGGACGATCGCAAATGCCTGATCTTCTTCCCCATTTGCATCACTGTTTTTCTCTTCACTTTTATTGACGGATGCGAAGAATGCTGCAACGCCTTCACGTTCACGGAACTTACGGTTTACTTTTGTTTTATATTTTCGAATTTGACGCTCTAACTTGTCAACGATCAAGTCGATAGCTGCATATAAATCGTTATGACGTTCCTCTGCACGAAGCGTTAAGTTTTTCATAGGAATTGTTACTTCCACTTTAGTTTGCTTATCATTGTAAACTTTCAAATTCACATGTGCAGTTGCGTTCGCATTTTCATCGAAGTATCTTTCGATTTTTTGCAATTTCTTCTCGACATGTTCACGAATTGCCGGAGTTACCTCGATATTTTCACCGCGAATATTAAAATCTAACATATGAACTCCTCCTTTAAGTTAACCTATACAGTACACTTCTACACATTCCCCATAAAGTCCTTCTAAAAACATTTAGAAAATTAAATATATTGTCGATTTGTGACGAATACGTTCAAAAATTACTTTTTTTCGTCCTTTATAGCGCTACCCAATGCACTTTCAGAGCGTCTGCGAAGTTTAAGCTCTTCGACGATTAAATGTTCAATTTCTACGTTTTCATCAAAATCATAACCGTACATGTATCCCCCACTATATGGCTTCTTCCACACAATTACGCCTTGCAGGTCGATTAATTTTTCATAAAGTGTGAATTTGATATGCAAGCGGACAGATTCACGTTCAAGAGGAATATCGAACTTCGCAAAAAGCTTTGCACCACCTGGACTGATGTCTAAGAAATGACATTCGCCCGGGCTCGATTCTATATCCGTTCCATTTTCAACGACAATCCGGAATTCAGCTACAAGCGGTTCCCCAAATGTATACCTAAAATATTCAGTCCGTTTATAAAGCATCTTCTCCACTCCGTTCTAACGCACCAAGATTTGTTTCTCTCATTATAACAGACTACTTAACTTTCAACGAACTTCAGCCAAGCTTGCCGTTCTTCGCATTGTCCCGTCCAGCGTCGTCACAATCTGCTCATTGTCTGCAACCGTTCCATGAATCGTAGCGTTCACTTCTTCCAGTGATGCACTCGATTCGGTCAGTAAGTCAGCAAATGAGCTTGTCATACGCCCGATGTCCATCGTTTCCTTTGTAATTGAAGCCATCTTGTCGTCAAACATGCCAAACTTCCGGTGAAGGTCACTCAATGTGTTGTGCATGAGTCCGATTTTCATTTCAGCGTCCACCGACAATGCTGCCTGTGTAACAAGTTTTCCTGTACTGTTCGTCAAATTGGCACGCGAGCGATCATTCATCGTGTTGACATTTTCCAAATTGCCATTTATTTCAACCAATGTCACCGCCGTTAATCCAGCAAGTTTCCTGATTTCATCCGCGACAACCGCAAACCCTTTGCCGTGCTCTCCCGCGCGAGCCGCTTCAATTGACGCGTTCAATGCAAGAAGATTCGTTTGTCCCGTAATCGTCTCAATCGACTTGGCAAGCGCATTCGTCTTCTCGATATTCTCAGTAAGCGCATCAAATGATCCGTTCAAATCAGTGAGATAGACTTCCACTTCTTGCATACCTGTACGCAAGTTTTGCATGACTTCCACCATGTCAGCAGATTCAGCGCGCAGACTAGCTGTGTCTTCATTCATAAGATGCGTTTCCTTATGCATATCAGCTACATCATCTTGCGTGCTTTGTGCGTTTTTTGCGATGTTCGCAATTTGAAATGCTTCCTGTTCAACACTCGCTGAAACGCCATCCATAATTGTCAGCAGTTCCTTCTGTGCTTCCAAATGACGTCCAGCCGTCTCCCCAATCGCCGTCAAATCAGCTGCAACCTGTTCAATCCCTTCATTCAACGAACGATGCTTGCTCTCTTCTAAAAGCGTGTGTGCTGCCTGCTCAGTCGTAAACAAATCGACTTGCATTTCCAGCTTTTTCGTCTGCTTTATTTGGATGAATAGCCCTACTGACATTAAGATCAGCACAAGCGCCAAACTACCTTTGCTCGCTGCAATTTGCTCCTGATACGGATAGTTCGTTAAAAAGACGACCAGAACAGCAAGGGACAGCGCAAAACCATAGGTCATAATCCGCATGGATAAATGAACACTTGCAATACCTGCTATGAAAAACGCTATTCCAGCTGTCGCCACTGACGGTTCCCCTATAACCCCATTCAATATCGCGGCAAATCCCGTCACGCCAAGGACAATCCATGGAAACATGTTCTCAAAAATAGCGACCTTTTTCGCCAATGCATAAAACAATAACGTAACAACAACCGGTATCGCCATACTCACTGTCTTCAGCATACCTTGCCCCGTAACAAAATAAAAAATCAAGCCAATGAAACTAGAACCACCAAGTGTCATAAATAGAATGAAGTTCTTATTCGAAAATTCCTTCTGCCGAATGGTATCCACAGTGTGCATTCATAATCCCCCTTAGAAGTTCCTATCTATATACCTAATCTTACTTGCCGTTGATTGAATTATCCAACATATTACTGTAAACCGATCATAAGCAACGCATGACCGAGCATATTTCTTCCTAACCAATCATATACAACGCACGACCGAGCATATATCTTCCTAACCAATCATAAGCAACGTACAACCGAGCATATATCTTCCTAACCAAGCATATACAACGCACAACCGAGCATATATCTTCCTAACCAATCATATACAATGCACGACCGAGCATATATCTTCCTAACCAATCATATACAACGCACAATCGAGCATATATCACCCTTATCAATCATAAACATCGCACAATCGAGCATATATCTTCCTAACCAATCATAAGCAACGTACAACCGAGCATATAACACGCTAACCAATCATAAGCAACGCACGACCGAGCATATATCTTCCTAATCAATCATAAACAGCACACAACCGAGCATATATGGTATTCTGTCAAGAAAGTGGACATGAATTAATGAGCAGTTATTTTAAAAAGCCTACCGCGCTGCGCTTGCTGTACTTTCGTGGAAGAGCAGTTAAAAAGCCAACTGCTCTTCCACGAAAGTTGTGAGTGGTTTCTGGGCATTTTTCTCTTTCAATTCTTGATACTGTGACTCGAAAAAATTAGGGGAGACATAGTCTAACGTGGAATGGATGCGTTTCTCGTTATAAAACGAGATGATGTAATCCAACACTGCCGTCTCTGCTTCCTTTCGTGTCTTGAACTTCATTCGGTAAATCAGTTCCTTCTTGATTGTCGCATGGAAGGATTCAATACACGCATTGTCGTAACAGTCACCTCTACGACTCATGCTGATTTGGCACTGCTTCTCTTTAAGCAGTCCAGTATAAGCAACAGACGCATACTGGGAGCCCTGATCTGAATGGTGAATCAACCCTTCTTCTGGGGAACGGAAATGAAAAGCACGCTCCAGCGCCAGTTGAGGCAGCTGCGTGGATAAGGTGTTCGCTAAGTTAAAACCAATGATCTTACGAGAGAATAAATCCATCACCGTAGCCAGGTATAGCCACCCCTGACTTGTCCAGATATAGGTGATATCCACGACCCACACTTGATTGGGATGATCCGCATGGAAGTTTCGTTTTAACAAATTAGGATAAATCGGATGTTCATGATTAGATTGAGTTGTCACCGTATAGTGAAAAGGCACTGTAGCGCATAAGCTCAGCTCTCTCATATAGTTTGAGACAGTCTTCTCTGAAAGTGGTACCCCTTGTTTCTTCAGAATCCGTTGGATTCGGGGGCTTCCATAGACCTCCCGATTCTCGTAAAAAATTTGTTTGATTAACTTTAATGCCCCTTCTTTTTTCTTCTGCGAGGCACTTTGTACTTTTTCTCGCCATTTATAGTAGCCGCTCTTTGAAACCTTTAGAACTTCGCACATCCTATTCACGCGGTATTCTTCCCGGTGCTTTTCAATAAATGAATAGATCACTGCAGGTTTTTTGAAAAGATGTGCATGGCTTTTTTTAAGATTTCATTCTCTTCCTTCAGTTCCTGGATTTCTTTTTCAAGCGCTCGTTGCTGCCTTAGCCGCTCGGTAGAGGTTACAAATTCTTCCCCATTACGTTTTCCTTCCAGTTCTTTTCGATGTTGACTTACCCACTTTCGCAAGGTACTAACAGGCACATCCATCTCCCGTGAAATTTCAATCTGTTTTCTTCCGTCTTCCACCACCAGCTTGATCAAATGCTCTTTCAGCTGATTATCTATTCGTTTCTTCATAATGGACACGCTCCATTCAGTTAGTTTGTTCTCTCCATCCCAACACGCTCATTGGATTGTGTCCACTTTCTATACTACATTCATATATCACCCTAACCAATCGTATACAATACACGACCGGCAAATAATTCCCCAAAAAAGGGGCAACATCGCATTAGTTTCTTATCCGAACTGCTTCCTCATGTGTTTCATTGATATACGTAGCGATTTGTTGTTGTTCTTCAGTCAGTTCGGTCAACGTAGCATTCAATTCTTCCACAGCCGCGGTACTTTGCTCGACAATCGCCGCGAAATCCATCGTTCGTTCCTGAATTAATGCACTGTCTTTCGTAATTTTGCCGAAGTCTTGGATGAAAATCGATAATACATTCTGCAACTTCGTCATCGTTCCAAATAAATCTGTAAAGGACGCACTAGATTCATCTGCTACTGCAGTCTGCATCGTCACTTGTTCTAATCCATCTCCAAGTTTTTTAACGGCTATTTCGTTATAATTGTTCACTTCTATCAAGTTTGCATCAATTTTAGTTAAGGTCTCTCTTGTAAGTCCTGCCAATTTCCGAATTTCTTCCGCAACTACCGCAAACCCTTTTCCTTGTTCTCCAGCACGCGCAGCTTCAATCGAGGCGTTTAGCGCAAGTAAATTTGTCTGTTCCGTGATGGCTTTAATGGCACTTGCGAAAACGTTCGTTTCGTCAATTTTACTTGATAATATACCAAACGTTTCATTTAGATCAGTGAAAAAAGTGGTGAAAGAATCAATGCTTTCTTTTAACTGTGCAATTTTCATAGTGCCATCTTCGGCTTTTCGGCCTGCTTCATTCGCCTGAATCACGACCTGACCTAAGCCTTCTGCAATGACTTGAACCGATTCGTAAGTGTGTTCCGCATTTTCCGCGATATCTGAAATATGATCCGCCTGATGTTGACTGCCGACACTTACTTCATTAACAGCCGCAAGCATTTCAAGCTGCGATGTCGCAGATGTCTCCGAATTTGAACGAAGATACGCAAGGTTCGATGTAATCTTTCCAACCGCCTCGTCAAGCTTTGCAGCAAGTGCTCCTTCTTCGCGCACCTTAAGTTCTGTTAGTTCGACAAGTTCCTCCACATGCATGAACATCCGCCCATTTTGACGGACAAGCAAGAATAAGACAAGCCCTGCTAGGAAATGAAGAAGTAATAAATTTGTCCCGCTTCCTCCAACGAGTTCTGGAGCAATGAAAAATTGATTATTTATTATCATGGCAATGAAACTCAGTGCAAAACCAAACGCCATAATGGCCATCTTGCCGTGAATTGAACCTATCACCAAAATAAGAATGATGATACCTATTGTCCCTAGATTCGCTTCTGAAAAAAAGATGACACCCATCGCAATTGCAAAATTCATGATGAGTAATAGATAAGGCAGAAGAAGTGACAATACCTCAACTTTTTTACTTAGAAAATAGAATAGAATCGCGAGTGCAAAAGGTATGGCAACAGACAATTGAATAGTTATCGGGGAGCGCTGTATGAGTTGGGCTAGTAAACCCAGCCCTGCAGCAAGTGCAAATCCAATCATCATAATCGAGTTTTTCCGAAGCCAATCTTCCCGCTTTAATTGAGTAATATTCATCCTATATTTCCCCTTTACCATCAATTTTTCTCATACTAAAGTTTACATTAAACATTCTATGTAAAATGTACCATTAATGAACCACCATTCATACAGGCATAATTAACTAATTATTCAATAAAAAACCCAGTCAGAGAATTAATCTCCAACCGGGTAGTAGTTATTGCTTCGTATCGTAAAATGTACCATCTCGTGCTACATTGCTGTAAGGATTGACGTAGTTTTTCATATTGTCTTTCTTCGCTTGTGATTCCACGATGTCTGTACGAATCAGTTGTGAAAATTGAGCAAGTTTCTTTTTAACATCCTCTTCTGCCGCGACAAGAACTTTGCCGAACACTTCCTCTTCGACCGTGAACGGGGCAGTAATATGTGGTTGCAACTTATCACGATCATCGAGAAGTGATTCGATACCCGCAATCGTCTTATCACGCGTATCTTCCGCAATTTCCCCCGTCAATTCCATCAGTTTCTCCGTCAAATCACGCCAAGCAATCAGTGCGGGCCGAATCATATTTCATCCACACTCGCATACTGTTTCTGTCGGTTGATCTGAATAACCTGCTTCCATGTATCACGAAATTCAGTAATGATAGAAGAGGCTTCATCAAACATTGCGCAATCGTTTTTAATATTGCCGTCAATCAATCTGCTATTTGCGAACTCATACAGAATGAGCATGTTTTCAGCAACTGGGTACGAAGTATCAAGAGTCAGCATCAGTTCAGAAATAATTGCTTGTGCTTTTTGGACAGACTTGTTCTTCTCTTCTATATTATTATCTTCCATTGCTCTTTTTGCTTGTACTATGAATTTCAAACAACCGTTATAGAGCATGAGTGTCAGTTCACCTGGTGTCGACGTATTCACCGTGTTGTTTTGATAGGTTGCATAGGGATTGTTTATAGCCATTTATAATCTATCTCCTTTATATCTCCGCTATTGTTACGCGCCGCCGAATGAACTCATAATACTGGCTGACTGTGCATTTAAACGTTGGATTGCACTTTCCATTGCATTGAATTGTTTCCAAAGTCGACTTTCGGTCATTGTGAGGCGTTCTTCAAACCGTTCGATTTGTTTATCCATATCCTTCAGATTACGTCCAAGTGCGAATTTATCATTGACATCTCCTACACTACCTGCTTTCGCGGAAATAACTTTCTGACTATCATCGATCACCGCTCGGAATTGAGCGGCAATTCCGCGTTTCGATATATCACCATCTTGTTTCGCAAACATTTCATAGACTTTATTCGGATTCTCTGCGATTGCTGCTCGCAACTTAGTTTCATCAATTGTTAGTTTGCCATTTTCAGTATAAGAATTCGATGCCGTAATCCCTAAATCCTTCAAGGTTATCTTCTTATCATCTGAACCCATGACTGAACTACTCATAATTGTACGCAATTTTGTGAGCATATTGGTAATTTCAGGATCATTGCGCAGTGTGCCGCTCATTGCCTTTTCTTCCCATAACTTAATTTCATTTTCCTTCATGTCTTTCTTCTCTGCATCGGAAAGTGGTTGGAAACTACGGTGCTTCGGTTCACGTATTTTCGCATTCAATTCTTCAATCATTTTATTGTAGTCATTGACAAATTGAGTGACAGCATCCACGACTTTGTCTGTGTCCGGGGAAGAGCTGAATGTTATGGTTTTTCCGCCATCTAAAACTGCTTTTTCTATCCCCGGTCCAACTGCTGTAATTTCATCTAGCGGTGCTGTAACTTGTTTCAAATTGATTTCAAAACCATTGATTTGGAATGTGTTTGATGAACGAGTAATACGAAGTCCGTTTAATGTAACATCAGCATCATTCCCGACTTTTGAGTTTAAGCCATTACTATCCAGTTTCAATATCGAGGCCGCATTATCAGTACCCTCTGACGTCACTTTAATCTCACTACTTCCACCATTTTTGGCGCTTAGGGCAATTATCCCAGTTTTCGAGTCAAAGAAAGCGTTAACGCCTGTTTTTTTATTTATTTTGTCTAGTAATGACTTTAGCGTCTCTGTGTCCGGATCAAACTCAACTTCTACACCTTTATCATCTACGCCATTGGAATCTGGTGCATGTATAGTAATTTTCGTCCCATTAATTCCAAGTTCTGAAAGAGTTGTTTTCTCAAATTCAACATCGCCATTATCTACAAATTTCACAATTTTCCCCGAACTTTGAAGTGTAGATTGTGTTGCCAACTTATGAACTTGAATCGATCCTGCAAACTCAGAAGTAGAATTCACATTCTTAATGCCAACTGCATCTGAATCTGATACGCTCACACTTTTCGCCATAAATGTACTTTCCCTCATAACCGTATCAAACACTTTATCACTCGTAGCTTTCAGATTTCGATTGATGCTCCGATAATCATCCAGTACCCATTGCATGTATTGTTTCTTCTGTGTGATTTTATCAAGTGGTATACGATTCGCATTCATTAAATCTTTAATAATCGTCTCTGTATCCATCCCAGTAGCTAGTCCACTAACTCTCATAATTCCTTCACACCTTCATATTATATTTTTCTGTCTACTAACAAACCTACAAAATCGCGCATCTCCGCATGAATGTCCATCAATTTTTTAGATGGGATTTCTCGGATAACTTCGTCAGTTTTCGAATCGACAATTGTTACATAGTATTCATTGAGCTTTTCATGAAACTTGAAACGTAATTGCGTATTCGCACTTTCCAAAAATGTGTTCATGCTGTCCGTCATTTGCTTTGCTTTATCGGCAGGTAATTGTTGTTCTTGGTCAGCTTGCGGTTGTACTTTCTCTACAACGGCTTGCACTGGTACCACCGTAACTTCCTTGTTCGATGCTACTTTTTCAACTGAAACGCTTGCATGATGCATCGTAGTTCCCCCATCCATACGACTTACCATTCCTCAAACCTCCCTGTTCCTCAGAACTTACATTATGATTTATATCGGCAAACCAAAAAGGAAGTTAAGTAATTTGGCAATAAAAAGTATTGGGTTTCCGCCAAAGTCATGTTTGCTCGTTTGAATCAAAATAGTTCAACACTACTATTCTCTCTTATTTATTTCATCTACTATCTAAATAAACAAGAATAATTGCCGAAGCATATAAAGTAGTTCATTTAATGTAAGAGAAAGCGAAGGTGCAAGAGAAATGTTCAAATCCATCCGAACAAAAATAATTATGACAGTAATGGTGCTATTCCTCATCGGCGTATCCACTATGACTTTCATTAGCAATACGATAGTGAAAAATAATACCGAAGAAAGTATTATCGAATCGAGTGGTGCACTCACCAATGAAATGGGTTATGCAATCGAAAATTTTCTTGGTCAGTACGAGAAAGGCATAGCACAATTATCCACCTCTCCTACAGTGACGGGATTTACACTTCCTGAAGAAGATGCTACAGCAACAAATTCGATTTCTGTACTGGAAGCTGAACTAGAGAGCTTCCTCGGCTTTTACGAAGATACAACTTCCGTCTATTTGACCCTTCCGACTAAAGAAATAATGATCATGCCAAATGCAGATCTCGGAGCAGATTTTGACCCGACAACTCGGGATTGGTATAAAAATGCGGTTGAACATCCAGACGTTGTCCAATGGTCTAGTCCTTTCATTGACTCAGCTACAGGAGAATTGGTCATCGCTGCCTCAAAAGCCGTGCTATCAAATGGCAAATTAATTGGCGTTATGGGCCTTGATATTCAACTCGGTGCTTTGACTGATAAAATAGCTGCCAGTGATGTTGGCTATAAAGGTTATCCAATGTTACTTGATACAGAAGGCATCGTGCTCGCACACCCGGAAAGCCAAGGATCTAACTACATGGATCGGCCTTTCATCGCGGAGATGTACAATGATGGAAACGAAAAAGGCAACATCCACTACGATTATGAAAGTAACTCCTTTATAAACGTTTATTCTACAATACCGAAGTTCGGTTGGAAAATTGCCGCCGTCTATGATGAAAAAAATATCAATGCTGCGGCAAATAACTTACGTACTTCAATGATTGTCGTCGCACTTGTCACCTTGCTTGTCATCTTCGCAGCGCTCTATTTCATCATCAGTCACACCATCAAACCACTTGGCCAGCTAAAGTCACTCATGGATTCCGTATCCCAAGGTGATTTGACAGTTCGTTCCGAGGTTAAAACGAATGATGAAATAGGTGAACTTGGCGATAACTTTAATATAATGATCGACAACATGAACGCTATTATTACTGTCGTCAACGGTTCTGCTGCGAACGTCCGGGCAAGTTCCGAAAGTTTAAGCGCAGTTGCGGAAGAAACGAATGCATCAGGGGAAGAAGTTGCTCACGCAGTAACTGAAATTGCGTATGGCGCTTCAAAATCTGCTGAAGATGCTGAAATCGTTACGGAAAAAGCCTACCTACTTGGCCAACAAATTAATGAAATCACAACGAAAGCCGTCGTCATGTCTGACATCGCAACAAAAGCCGGCGAAATGAATACCAGTGGTCAAGGTCAAATGCAAGAGCTGAAACTGTCTTTCAATGACTGGGAAACCAATTTACAGTCCATGTCCGAAGTGATCGGTACACTTGAAGGTAAAGTAAATGCGATCGGCGGGGTCATGGAAACGATCACCCAGATTTCATCGCAAACGAATCTTCTTGCATTAAATGCAAGCATCGAGGCAGCCCGTGCAGGTGAACACGGCAAAGGATTCGCAGTCGTTGCGGATGAAGTAAGGAAACTCGCAGAACAATCTGCCCGTTCAACGGAAGAAGTAAAAGTGACAGTCCAGGAACTCCAAATGGAATCAAGACTCGTCTCTGGGCAAATGAACGAAACACGCGAAAACTTCCAACGTCAAGGTACCGTCGTACATGACACTGAAATCACTTTCGGAGAAATTTCAACATTGATGTCCGATATGCAAGATTCAATCGATGCAGTGTATGAAGAAATTCAGAAAGTCGCAACACACAAAGACGACGTTGCTGAAACAATCCAGACAATGGCAGCAACTTCACAAGAAACTGCCGCGGCATGCGAAGAAGTCAGTGCTTCAACAGACGAACAACTTCGTGCCATTCAATCTGTAACTGATGCAGCGGAGACGTTGACGGAGTTAAGTGAGGAATTGAGTTTGGCGGTTAATCGATTTAAGGTTTAAGATTTGAAACACTGCTTAGCACACCTTTTCCGTATTGATAATTGATAAAACTTCGAAAGCGCCTAGGATCTATTAATGATCCTAGGTGCTCTTTATATTGATTTAAAAACGATAAATATAGAATGATTATTATCACTTTTTGTTTAATTTATCTTTCTCTAAACAAATAAGTAATTAGACCGAAGATTACTTAGTGAGTCAATTCAACTAGATAGATAGAGAAAGCGAAGGTGCGCTATGTTCAAATCCATAAAAACAAAAATTATAGTAACAGTGATGGTTCTTTTCCTCATTGGTGTGACGGCAATGACCGCAATTTCCAGTTTGCAAGTACAATATAAAACAGAGAAAAACCTCATCGATCAGAGTGTTGTACTCGTCGACGAGATGGGTGCTTCGATTACGAACTTTTTAGAGCAATATAAAAAAGGCTTAATCCAAATGTCATATTCCAAAGCCTTAACGGATTATACTAATGTCGGCGATGACATTGAAAACAGCAATGCTACATTAGAGAAAGAATTTAAAGAGTTTCAAAATTTATACGATGAAGCTTCGCAAATCTACTTTGCACTTCCATCAAAACACATGACTCTTGTTCCACATGCTGACCTTGGAAACGATTATGATCCAACCAGCTTTGAGTGGTATCAAGAAGCAGCAGCAAATCCTGATACCGTCTACTGGACGGAACCGCATATCGATCGTGCGACAGGCGAGTATGTCATCAGTGCCATGAAGGCTGTTCTGAAAAACGGAAAACTTATCGGTGTTCTTGGACTTGATATTCAATTGGCTTCGTTGGCCGAATCTATTTCCGGAAGTGATATTGGCTACAATGGCTATCCGGTTCTCTTTGATGCTACTGGAACTGCAATGGTTCATCCATCGTTAAGCGGTGAAAATCTGATGAACCTCCCTTATATAGAAGAAATGTTCATAGGAGGTTTAGATGAAGGGGCCATCCATTACACACACGAAGGCAGCGATAGAGTGAATGTATTCTCATCCATTCCCGATTTTGATTGGAAAATCTCAGCAATTTATCTTAAAAAAGATATTAACGAAATCGCAATCAATCTCAGAAACTCGATGATGGTTGTAGCAATTGCGACACTGCTATTATTCTTCGTCGTCCTCTACTTCATGATCAGCCGTACAATCAAGCCCCTTGGAATTTTGAAATCTTTGATGGATTCCGTTTCAAAAGGCGACTTAACCGTTCGTTCTGACATTAAGACAAAAGACGAAATCGGAGAACTAGGTGCTAACTTCAATACGATGATTGAAAACATGAATGCTATTATTACTGTCGTTAACGGCTCCGCATCGAATGTCAAAGCAAACTCCGATAGTTTGAGCGCAGTTGCAGAGGAGACAAATGCATCGGGCGAAGAAGTTGCAAACGCTGTAACTGAGATTGCATATGGCGCTTCAAAATCTGCGGAAGATGCAGAAATCGTGACGGAAAAAGCGTATCTACTTGGCCAACAAATTAACGAAATCACAACGAAAGCCGGCGTCATGTCTGACATTGCAACAAAAGCCGGTGAAATGAATACAAGTGGTCAAGGTCAAATGCAAGAACTGAAACTGTCCTTCAACGACTGGGAAACCAATTTGCAGGCGATGTCCGAAGTTATCGGTACACTGGAGGATAAGGTAAAAGCAATTGGCGGGGTCATGGAAACAATCACCCAAATTTCAGCACAAACGAATCTTCTTGCATTAAATGCAAGCATCGAAGCTGCCCGTGCAGGTGAACACGGCAAAGGGTTCGCAGTTGTGGCGGATGAAGTAAGGAAACTTGCAGAGCAATCTGCCCGTTCAACAGAAGAAGTAAAAGTGACAGTCCAGGAACTTCAAACAGAATCCAGACTTGTCTCAGAGCAAATGAACGAAACACGTGAAAATTTCCAACGCCAAGGTACAGTCGTACATGACACTGAAATCACTTTCGGAGAAATCTCAACATTGATGTCTGACATGCAAGACTCCATCGACGCAGTGTACGAAGAAATACAGAAAGTAGCGACTCATAAAGACAATGTTGCTGTAACAATCCAAACGATGGCAGCAACTTCACAGGAAACAGCTGCTGCATGCGAAGAAGTAAGTGCTTCAACAGACGAACAACTTCGCGCGATTCAATCTGTAACAGATGCCGCAGAAACATTGACGGAGTTGAGTGAGGAATTGAGTAATGCAGTTAATAAATTCAAGGTGTAAGAATTAGTAAAACCCGCCCCGGATCAAGTTCCCGGGGCGGGTTTTATAATACTATCTAGTATATTTATCGAATGGATTTGATAAGGTAAAGTTAATAAAAAGTAGAAACTTTACTATTGTTCATCTATCTCTAAAGAAACGAACGAATAGACCGAAGTATTCATAGTAATCACATTTTAATAGAAGGCGAAGGTGCTCAATAAATGTTTAGGTCCATCAAAACAAAAATCATCATGACTGTCATGGTGCTTTTCCTTATCGGCATTTCCATCATGACTGCTATCAGCAGTACGCAAGTAAAAAATAGGACTGAAGAAAGTGTGTTGACGTCAAGCGGTTCACTCATTAACGAGATGAACTTTGCGATTGAAAACTACCTCAATCAATACGACAAAGGTCTTGCACAATTGTCGACATCACCCTTAGTAACGGAATTTTCTACTGCCAAGGAAAATGAACCAGCAGACGATTCTCTTCCTAAGCTTAATAAAGCATTCGAAAACTTCATGGAATTATACGACGATTCATCAGCAATCTATTTTTCACTCCCTACTAAGGAAACATTCATTATGCCTGCTGCCGATTTAGGCACTGATTTCGATCCAACGACACGTGAATGGTATTCACAAGCAGTCGCTGATTCCGGTACAGTCCAATGGACGAAACCCTATATTGATCAAGCAACTGGAGAGTTTGTTATCAGTGCTTCAAAAGCTGTGCTGGCAAATGGTAAACTTATCGGTGTAGTCGGACTGGACATCCAACTCGCTGCATTAACAGACAAGATTTCAGCAAGCGAAATTGGTTATAATGGCTACCCAGTCATATTTGATGTGGAAGGGACAGCAATTGCCCATCCAACATTACGCGGGGAAAATTTGATGAATCTTCCGTTCATCGCAGAAATGTACAAAGAAGGTAACGAGCAAGGCGAAATTTATTATGAATATGAAGGCGTCACTAAAGCTAATATCTACTCCACAATTCCAAGATTCGGTTGGAAAATTGGAGCAATCTATGACGAAAAAAATATTAACGCAATGGCAACTGACTTACGTAATTCAATGCTGATTGTTGCATTAGCAACTTTGCTCGTCATCTTCACCGCTCTCTATTTCATGATTAGCCGTACCATCAAACCTATTAGGAAATTAAATTCACTGATGCATTCTGTATCTCAAGGTGATTTGACGGTCAACTCTGATATCAAAACAAATGACGAAATCGCTGAACTCGGAGATAACTTTAATACAATGATTGACAATATGAACGCTATCATTACTGTCGTCAACGGTTCTGCAGCGAACGTCCGGGCCAGTTCCGAAAGTTTAAGCGCTGTAGCGGAAGAAACGAATGCATCAGGGGAAGAAGTTGCACATGCAGTAACTGAGATTGCACATGGCGCTTCAAAATCTGCTGAAGATGCGGAAATCGTTACAGAAAAAGCCTATCTTCTTGGCCAACAAATTAACGAAATCACAACGAAAGCCAGCGTCATGTCTGACATCGCAATCAAAGCCGGTGAAATGAATACCAATGGTCAAGGTCAAATGCACGAGCTAAAACTATCCTTCAACAATTGGGAAACCAATCTACTAGCCATGTCCGAAGTGATCGGTACACTTGAAGGTAAAGTAAATGCGATTGGCGGAGTCATGGAAACGATCACTCAAATTTCATCGCAAACGAATCTTCTTGCATTAAATGCAAGCATCGAGGCTGCACGTGCAGGTGAACACGGCAAAGGATTCGCAGTCGTTGCAGATGAAGTAAGGAAACTTGCAGAACAATCTGCCCGTTCAACAGAAGAAGTAAAAGTGACAGTTCAGGAACTTCAAACAGAATCTAGACTCGTCTCAGAGCAAATGAACGAAACACGCGAGAACTTCCAACGTCAAGGTACGGTCGTAACCGACACTGAAATCACTTTCGGTGAAATTTCAACATTGATGTCTGACATGCAAGACTCGATTGACGCAGTGTATGAAGAAATTCAGAAAGTCGCGATACACAAAGACGATGTCGCTGAAACGATTCAAACGATGGCGGCAACTTCACAAGAAACGGCCGCGGCATGCGAAGAAGTCAGTGCTTCAACAGACGAACAGCTTCGTGCCATTCAATCTGTGACAGATGCAGCAGAGACGTTGACGGAGTTAAGTGAGGAATTGAGTTTGGCGGTTAATCGATTTAAGGTGTAGAACACTGCAAAAGCGCTCAAGACAGTTACTGTCTCGAGCGCTTTTTGTTTGACTAATTGTTAGTAGTAACCCGTATCAGTGCATGACACGATGACAAACAAAAACAAAAAAATCGGACATTCAGCTGAATGTCCGATCCTCATTTTATTCGTATACACTTGTAGTGAACTCACGGAATAGCATCATATTAAGTGTTGAAAATTAAAATCATTAGAATCCTGCTAAGTACTGTCTCGGCACTGTAGTTTCTTTTTTCAATTGCTTAGCAGCTTCCAATGTCCAATAAGGATTTCTCAGCATGCCTCTTCCAACAGCAATAAGATCTGCTTCTTCATTCCCGATGATTGCATTGGCTAGATTTGGATCATCCAATCTACCGACAGCCATGACTGGTATCTGAAGCGCTTCTTTGATTTGTCTAGCTAACGGAACTTGGTAAGCTACATGTGTGCCTGGTCTCCCCCAAGCTGCGATTTGACCCTCTCCACCAGAAGAGACGTCAAACATATCCACTCCAGCTTCCTGATAAACGCGAGCGAACGCAATACTTTCGTTTATTCCATAACCACCTTCTACATATTCCTTTGCAGAGATACGCATCAATAGTGGCATATCAGCAGGCATTTCCGCTTTAGCTGCTTGAATGATTTCGCGGCCAAACTTGGTCAGATCCTGTCCATATTCATCTTCCCTTTTATTTGTAAGTGGGGAATGAAATTGATGGATTAAGTAACCATGAGCGCCGTGGATTTCGATTGAATCAAATCCAGCCTCAACCGCGCGTCTTACTGCTTTACGGAACTTCTCCACCATCTCTTTTACTTCATCTGTTGAAAGCGCTCTTGGTGTTTTGGACTTCTCGTCGAATGCGATTGCAGAAGGCGCTACAGGCACAGCTGCATCTTCTGCTTTACGACCCGCATGTGCAATCTGAATCCCAACCTTAGCTCCATAACGATGACAAGCTTCCACTATCTTCGCCAAGGCAGGGATTTGATCGTCAGACCATAAACCCAAATCATAATCCGAAATTCTTCCGTCAGGCTCGACATCCGTCATTTCAATCACGATAAAACCTGCTCCACCGATTGCTCTGTTGACATAGTGCAGATAATGCCAGTCAGTGGCAATGCCATCCTTCTGTTCAACGGAATATTGACACATCGGCGGCATGACAACTCGGTTTTTTAACTCCAAATTCTTTATTTTGAATGGACTAAACAAATCTTTCATTGCAAAAACTCCCTCGTTAAATATATATGCATTCCGCATACATATATATTAGTGTTATCTATTCTCCTTGTCAAATCAAAGTGCTTCTATTGAGCACTTCGATAGAACATGGCAGTTTATAGCTTTTCTACTAATTGTTTTATCAATCCTTCAACATCAGTAGCAGAGAGGTGTAATCTAAGTATTTCACGGAAAGAGACTAGACTTTTTTGCAACTTTTGCTCACCTAGGTTTGTAAGGTGCGTATAGGTACCTCTACGGTCATCTGTACAATCATGCTTTTCTAACGCACCGCAGTTCTTCGCTTCCATCTTACCCACTAATCTGGAAAGTGCACTCTGACTCAATCCAATCATCTCTTGCAATTGCTGTAATCTCAATTTCTTGTCAGGCGCCATGGAAAGATAATAAAGCACGTAGAATTCTTTTAGCGATAGACTGTACTCAGCCTGCAGAACGTTTTCCAATTCTTTCTTCACTTTATTTTGTATTGAGTCTATGGATAACCAGTAATTCATAAAATCATGATTAGTTGTCATATACTATTCCACCTATTCTAAGTCAAATAATTCTGTACTTCAAACTTAATTATAGAGTAACCAAGCCTTATACTCAATCCAAACAGTGGCAGCAATGACACCAGAAATAGCAGCCTGTAAAGAAGTAAGTGCTTCAACAGGCGAACAACTCCGCGCGATTCAATCCGTAACTGATGCAGCGGAAACGCTGACAGAATTGAGTTTGGCGGTTAATCGGTTTAAGGTGTAAGTATTGGAAAACCACTTAGGATACTTTTTCCTAAGTGGTTTTCATTTTCACTAATTTCCCAGCGGGCTTTTATTAATAACCTCAGAGTTTTACATCCCCGGGTGCATCAATGACATATCCTATTGTCGATTCTAATTGATTGAGCGGATCAAAATTACGTAATTTTTTAAAATCAAGACCCGTAATCACTTCAATTTTTGAAATGGGTACTTGATATGTTTTATATTCACCATAAACAAATTCCAAATCCTCAATCAGATTTTTTTGAGTTTGCAAATAAGCGGTTGCAGATAGATTTCCATCTTTCTTCACAATGACAGCTATTTTCCAAAACTCTGCTGGTATCTGAACTCCCCTGTAAATAATATCATCCATCCGAAAAACGGGTCCAGTAAACACTGTCACTTTAAGATGTAAGTTTTCGGCATTGTGCAAAATATAATTCTCCAGATCCAGCCAGCTTTTTTGATTCAACTTACTCTCCTGAGGAGCACAATTTGTAAAATGAAACGTATCCTCATTTGCCTTTTTTGCTGAATCTCCCCAAACAGGATCTAGCCGGCGGACAAGATGCCCCCGATCAAGCGAATTATTTTTATATAATTCAGGGCCGCACTGGTATTCTATTTCGATGCGCGAATCTAGATACCATTTGTCTTTACGACCAATCTTCATCAATTGATTGCCATCAATATTCACCACCGTATAATAGGCTAAACGGCGTGACTTGCTCATGACAATTGAAAAATGCGTATAATGGAGCACATTGCTTCCGTCTTTTAACTGGGCAATATCCTGTTCAAGATCAGACGGGAATATCGGATGTGGGACTTCATAATCAACACCAAGAAATTGAGTGTCATACCCTCTCGAAGATTCATACCATGAATCGCTTAACTTTTCGACTTCCATCTCTTCAGGGGTATAATCGGGAACATCCCACCCCTTCACGATGTCATACAATAACAACTTTTGATCATTACTTAAGCTGCTGCCTTGCTCCGCGACAAACTGGACAATACTGCTTATGCGAATCCCTTCATTGGCGATAAATTCGGTTCGGTTCTTTGGATCTGGGACGCCTGCATGGTGGAGAGAAATTACGATCCATTCGTCATTATAGACTGGTGAACCGGATGATCCGGGCATGGTATCAGTTGAGTAGTGAATATAATCCTCAAATACATCCATAATCTGATTTTCTCTGATTGCTACAGCTTTGGGGGCGCCCGAAGGATGTTGAATAATTGATACACATTCGCCAACCAACCCTTTTCCCGTTTGCGAGATGAGTGGCAAGAACCCAAAATCACTTACTTTTGTACCATCAGCTGACACTTCCTCTATCGCCACTAATGTAAAATCAAGCTTCTTATCCGTTATAAAGAAACGTTCAGGTGTAAAACGGAAGCTTTTCATCGGCCTTTCATTTAAGTCAAGATCAACTTCATAGTTAAATTGTGCGACACTGAACTGAGCCATATTGTAATTCTCCAAAACATGATTATTTGTAAGCAATAAGGAAGGTGAGACAAGAAATCCTGTGGCATGTCCGAGAACTCTGCCTAAACGATCACGGATCTCGATTCTACAAACAGGAGCGGCTGCTTGTTGTCCTGCTTCAAGATAAGAAACAGGAAATAAATCATCTCGCCCAATAATACGTTCTATAGCAAGTCCATCACGTGGATCAATAATCGCTTTACGAGTTGCGACTCGCTCAGGCGTATCTACTTCAAAAGGATTTTTAGTTTGTAGTTCACTAGCAATTCGTTCACGTTCACTAGAACGAGCGATGTAACGCTGTAATGCTTGTTGTTGGTGCAAATCTACAAGATCCATATGAAGACTTTGAGACTTATCCAGTCGTTTAATAGGCATGTTTACCCTCCCTAAATTAGTAAATCAAGCTATACAAATTGAAGTGAAGATTTACTTTGAATCTGATTCGACTCTCACTGGTAAGGCACCTACGGTAAATTTATACATGTATTCATAAGTCCAAATCACGACATTCTAATAGTTGTGATTATTCTAACATTAAAGCTGTTTTTTTAAAAGTTACTTTATCAGTGGATTTCAAGAGATTTTTAAACCAATACTAATCCACTATATTACTTTAGCCATTCGGAACCTGTTTTCATTTCTTTTATCTGGTCCTTAAGAGTGATAAAGAGGGTTAATCGATTTAAGGTTTAAGAAATTCAAAAAAACGTATTGGACATTTTTCTGTCCAATACGTTTTTCATTTTGTTTTCCTATATGAGCTGCATCTTCATTTCATAATTTGTGTTCTTAACAAGAAAGAAGTAACTGCCCCCCCATCGGCAGACGTGTGGACAATTACTCTTTCTTCTCGGTCAAATGGCATTTTCTATCCAACTATTTACACAGTCGAACGATATGCAATATCGACCATTAGTACATCTCCTATTCTACCATTATAGGACTGAATGTTCAAACACTTCTTTCGTTATATATAATAGATTACCAGATTGAGTGTAACAACTCACTCCTACATGCATTTGTTGACCTAGATACCTTCATACCTAGACATTTATTTGTGATTAAACTTAACGCAATTGTTTTTCAGTAGCATGCGTATTTAGGACTTGCTACAACTCAATCGTTAAGAAACATTCACTCACGATATGTACCATGTACTACTAAAGGAAAAATCCCTCATATTATCTCAGCCGCACTAGTGATTATGCGCTAAAGAGAATTCCTCTTTTATAAGGCTTCCGAATCGATTATTTAATCTATTCATTATTAATTAGACTGAATAATCAGTCCGTGATATAATGCAAATAGGGGTTATCCAAAATTATCCTTGGTTTATAATGGATATTTAGTGCTCATTTACTTATTGTAAATGCATTAAATATTAAGCGAGATTTTCTTTATGTCGCTCAAATGATATAACTGAAATTTTGGTAGCTATATATGTTGAATTAAAGAATCCCACTAAATTTACTCTGGGGCTCAATAAGGAGAGAGTATTAATTCGGAGTGCGGATTGTAGAACGCTTAGCGCTTTGGGGATGCCGAGTTTATGAGGTGATTACTAGTTGATACTATATAAATTGAAATAAAGAATTCCCTTGAACCGCTACGGCGCTAGGGGATGCCTCCCGCCATAAGCCAAGCAGCTTCGCCGCCAGTCTTATGGCTTCGGCTACCCCTGTTAAGGCGCCTTCGCTCAATATATATACCGGATTCAACATATATAATTATAGTCAAGAAAGACATACTCCAGCTTGCAGATTTCGTCACAGATAACGAAATGTGTTTTTCACATAGACCATCCAGCGAAGGCGCGACTTCGTGGTAGCCGAAGCGATAAGCCACTGAAAAAGTTCTTTTTTATAGTAAGAACTAGTTGATTGTAGTGAAGAGCGGCGACTCCGGCGGGAACAGCGCGAGCTGAAGACCCCGCAGGAACGCAGTGACGAGGAGGCTGAAGCCGTGCCCGCGGAAAGCGTCCGCTCGGAACGGAAATCAACGGCATTGAAGGAAATTGTACTTTTTCAGTGCCCTGGCTTATCGCGGGAGGCATCCACAAAGCGTCCAAGTGGTATTGGAGGGAATCCTATATTCATTCCAAGTACAAGAGCTTTTTCAGTGGCCTCCAAAAGCCCTTGTAAAGCGCATACGCCGTATTCATTTGTTCAACATATATATCAAAAAACGCGGTAAATCTTCCCTTCACAGAGTATGAAGGCTAGTCCCCAGAAACTTTCCGTCATTTCTTGTAAAAATTAAGCATATACATACTGACTGTACATATACATAATAGTAGGGCTAATCATATAACTTTTTATCCCTACAGAAATTGCATCTAGATTTCAGTTCATTTACGGAAAATGCATAACCGATTGTTGAGCACTTCCAATTGAAAGGAGGTGAAAACTAATGACAACATACGAAATACTAAGTTTACTCATGACACTATCTGGTGGATGGATTGCTTTTATGTCGGTGTCGTTGTCAGTTATCTTTTTCTTATCAAGAAAGGAGTAATCGCCCCCCATCGGCAGACGTGTGGACAATTACTTCTTTCTTCTCGGCAAAATACTTTTTCTGCCCAACCCATTACACCATCGTACGATGCGCAACGTCGACCATGATTTTGTCTTACAGGTTACTAGTGTAGGACTGAGTGATTAAACGCCCAGTCCTTTTTTATTCTATGTCTCGTTTTCTATATTATGATGAATTGCCATCGGAAGTGCAATACTTTTCTGCTAGACTCATAGCCAAGTCTAGATTTCTTCGTACTTAGTTATTAATCCTAGATTTCGGTTACGCATATAGGACCTACTACAACTCACTAAGTACGTTCCATTTAATTATAGTATGTAGCAAGCACTACTAATAGAAACAAATAGTTTACTATCTTTACTGCCACTGTGACTAAATGCTGGTGAAATCTCTTTTTAACTAGATTTTTAATCATACGAGGAGGTATATAGTGGATAATTTTGCACATGTAATCCCATATGAAGTGGTTTTCCAAGTAAATGAGGCCAATGAAGTTCCACCGGGTGTGGCATTAATTCAAGCACCCGCAATTTGGAAGGAAACAAAAGGAAAAGGAATCACTGTAGCGATCCTGGATACAGGATGCGATCGTTCACACCCCGATTTACAAGAACAGATTATAGGCGGTCGGAACTTTACGGATGATGATGGAAGTAATCCTGATATTTACCTCGATTACAATGGTCATGGTACTCACGTTGCCGGAACGATTGCTGCACAACAGAACGATATAGGCGTAGTCGGAGTGGCTCCTGAAGCGAGTTTGCTGATCGTAAAGGTATTGAATAGAAAAGGCTCAGGGCAATATGGCTGGATTATCAACGGTATTCATTATGCTATTGAACAAAAAGTGGATATTATCTCTATGTCGCTAGGTGGACCAACTGATTTGCCTGAACTTCATGAAGCGATTCAAAAAGCCGTAACTAATAATATACTCGTAGTTTGTGCAGCTGGAAACGAAGGTGACGGTGACGATTCAACAGACGAATTCGCCTTCCCAGGCTATTATAACGAAGTCATTAGTGTAGGTGCCATAAATCTTGAGCGTCGCCCTTCTGATTTTACCAACTCTCATAATGAAATCGATTTAGTTGCTCCAGGTGAAAAGATCCTCTCTACTTATTTAAACGGGAAATTTGCAACATTAAGTGGAACATCAATGGCTGCCCCCCATGTTTCCGGAGCGCTTGCCCTCATCAAAGGGTTCGTCAACAACAGTTTCGGCCGAGAACTTTCAGAACCAGAGCTCTACGCCCAGCTAATTAAAAGGACCGTTCCATTAGGGTTGTCGCCAAAGCTTGAAGGTAACGGACTCGTTTATTTAACGGTCCTTGAACATTTGACAGGTATATTTGAGAAAGAAAGTAAAGCGTTGGTTTTGAGTGCACAGTGATTTAATTAATAAGTGGTGTACTAGCATTTTTCAGACATCTTTAATCAAAACGCGGTCTGGTATTTCCGGGCCGTGTTTTTTTATCCAAATTACGTTTGATCTTGGAAACTCGCACTTGTGCTGTGCACAGCGTACTCATTTTTATACTTCTACAGAAATGAGTTGATCTCCTAGTGAAGTATTGGGTTAAGCAGTTTTTCCAGAGAACTGAATTCATTCTTCAATGTATCCAGTTCACCATTCAACCTCTCAATTTCAATTGCTGAAAGTGTATGTTCTACAGCGTATTCTGCTACCCTTTTCATTTCATGAAGCTTCACATTCATCTCATCCAAGATACAAACCCGTTCCTTGGTCCATTGAAGCTGTTGTTCAAGGTGTTTCTTCTGTTCTTGTTGGTCTTGATCCATGTTGTTTCCTCCTTAAAACCAATATCTATGCATGACACAATGACGAAAAGTTCATACATGCGAATAAAATACTAAGAGACTTTGTCAATGCACAGCGTTTACGCGAAATTACTCCTCCATTTTTAGCGGACGACATTTTGATAAAGACCATTATTTTTAATGTATGCATAGCAGGAGCCTGGCAATAAATACTGTGGTTCGCCCCCCATTGCAAATTCCTGTCGAATATACGTCGAACTTATTTCCATCGCTAATCCTTTATCTAACAATTGGAATCTACCATCGTCATGATTACGCAGAATAGGTGATTTCGAAATCGTGCTCAGAATGTCAATTCCGTTTCTAGCCATCACGATAAATTTATTTCGACTAATTAACTCTTCCGCCAATCGCCATTCTCCTTTGCCGATATCCACCAGCAAATCAGCACCCATAATGAAATAAAAATCTGCATCAGGGAACGTTTCTTTGAAATACTCCATTGTGTAATACGTATAGTGATCACCTGGTAATACTTCTAGTTCGTAATCATCCAAGATGAATTTAGGATTGTTGTCAATTGCTAACTTTAGCATTTCCACTCGATGCTTATTTTGCGTTTGCACTTGTTTATCTAACCGTTTGTTCGATGAAGGTAGAAATATAACATAGTCCAATTTTTTACGATGTGCGACTGTTGAGGCTGTCCACAAATGAACGTTGGTTACAGGATCGAAAGATGAACCGTAAATACCTATTTTCATACCTTTTTCAAACATTTTCTCAATGTCTTTCCCAGGATTTAGCTCTTGAAGATGTGCTTTTAGTTTTTCTGTCTTTTGCATCATAAGTCATTCCTCCTAAGTGTAAGTTTCGTATTTCTTCATTAGCTATTTAGCTTCTGTACTTTTTCTTGTTCCTCATGAATATTTCTCATTTTATTATCCCAACATTTCTGACTTAAATCTACAGGATACTGTTCTGGATTCAAGGTACGCTTATATTCATCCCACAGGAGGTTTAAATTGTTTTTAGCATACGCTTGAATTTCCTGTATGGATGGGGACACATACACAAGCTCTCCCTCTACAAAAATGTCCTGATGTAATTCGATTGCTTCAAAGTTCGTCACAAACTTTGAGATAAACGTATGAGTCGGGTGAAACATTTTTAATTTTTCTTCCGCTTGCGGATTCTCATCCATCATAGCAATATAATCACCTTCAGCACGATTATTCACCTTATTCACAATACGATACACTCTTTTCAATCCAGGTGTTGTTACTTTCTCTGGATTTCCAGATATTTTAATGGTGTCAACCATCTTCCCGTTATCATCCTCAATCGCCACCAATTTATAAACAGCACCAAGAGCAGGTTGGTCAAATGCGGTAATCACTTTTGTTCCGACACCCCACGCATCAATTTTTGCTCCTTGTGCCTTCAAGTTCATTATGGTTTTTTCATCTAAGTCGTTTGAAGCAACGATTTTCGTTTTTCTAAATCCCGCTTTATCCAACATTTTTCGAGCTTCTTTTGATAAATAAGCCAAGTCGCCACTGTCTAAACGAATCGCGTTAAAATTAATGCTATCTCCCAGTTCCTTCGCTACTTTAATAGCGATCGGCACACCAGAACGCAACGTATCATAAGTATCCACTAAAAACGTACATTCTTTATGACGACGAGCGTATTTATGAAATGCTTTGTATTCATCTTTATATGCTTGAACCATAGAATGTGCGTGCGTTCCAGCCACAGGGATTCCAAACATCTTACCGGCTCTCACATTACTCGTTGCGGAAAATCCTGCGATATACGCCGCCCTTGTTCCCCAAACTGCCGCATCAAACTCATGTGCACGTCTCGTTCCAAACTCCATTACCGTTTGTTCGCCTACCACTTGTTTGATACGTGCTGCTTTCGTCGCAATGAGTGTTTGGTAATTGACAATATTCAAGAGAGCTGTCTCTATTAATTGAGCCTCGGCCAAGCTTGCTTCGACTTGTAGGATCGGTTCATTCGCAAAAACCAATTCTCCCTCTTTCATTGCCCGAATCGTTCCATTAAAGCGCACCATTTGCAAATAGGCCAGGAAATCTTCTTCATAACCCAATTCTTCACGTAAATAAGCAATATCACTATCCGTAAAACGATACTCTTGAATAAATTCAATGATTCGTTCCAATCCTGCAAAAACACCGTAACCCGTTTCAAAAGGCAACTTGCGGAAATAGAGTTCAAACACCGCTCGTTTGTTGTGCATATTATCTTCCCAATACGTTTCCGCCATGTTAATTTGGTACAAATCCGTGTGTAGTGCATGCCCATCATCTTGATATTTTTTAGTCATTTACTTTTCCTCCTCTATAAGGGTTAATTGTTTTGTTCGTCTTCACAACATGAATTCGGTTGATGTCACAATATGAATGCCATACTTCTTTTGAAGTTCTTTACATGCATGTTCTGTTGCTTCTTCGAATCCAGGGATGTGACTCATGCAGTCATCCAACAAATAAATCCTTGATGGCAATTCATGTTTGTCTCCATAGTACTCGACAATCTGCCGGACGGATTACAATACACAGTGAGATTTCGCTTCCCCGGCAATTACAATTTTATCGTAAGCGAGTAGGGAATGAAGAAACGCATAATTTGTTGCGTCTGTTTTGGCATATTCCGGTTTAATGATTCCGTACATTTCGCTTAATGGGTCTTGCCCTTTCACAATCTTTTGTATGGTAGACTGCCGTATCATGGAATGAAAGTGAACCATATTCGAAAACTGTCCTTCTAAGGCTGCGCCATATGTCCCTTCAATGCAATGATAAGGCCATATCACCAATTGTTTTTTCCCTAAACGCTCCAAGTGAATCATGTATGCCAAGCTTTCTTGTTGTTGTTCTACAGCCATCCATTCTCCTTGTTCAACATCTTCTCTTGTGATAACTGTAAATGGAACAGGATGAATTCCCTCTGCATCTACCCACCAACTCGGATGGAATAGTTGATGCAATTCATGTGTATCTAACGACAAGGCAATCGTCGTCACCTTATCTAGGTTTTGATAAAGGAACTTAGTTACCCGTTCAACATCCTTATGGGAATTTGGGACACCTAATTCTCCGTTTTCCATAAAGTCATTTTGAAAATCAATCCCCATGAACAACACCTTTTCAACATCTTCTTTTGAAGGTGTCATTTTCTCCGCATTCGCAAGGACCATTAATTCATTGAATCCCTTCGTATTTTTGCTTCCGATTCTTGAAACCTCAACGATTTCCTCAAATTTTATTTTCATCATTTTTAACACACTCCTTCAGGTTTAAATTAACAATTAAATATTTGTTAATTGTTGTGTAGAAAAATAAAAATCACTATCGTTTCTTTGATTTACGATAGATTTGGGACACCTTACTGCCTGCAACAGAAGGCATCCATGTTTCATTGACTCTCAAATTTAGCGCCAAATCGAAGGGATAATATCTACATTTACAAATCGGTATAATTTTGATGGTCGTTTCGTAGTGCTTGTCGGTTCTGCTGTTTTAGGAACTTGATTGTTGTCTAACGCTTCTACGATAAAAGGCAGTCTTGGTGCTTTCCTAAAGAACCCAGGCTTACTATTCACAACAGGATCATTAATAATCGCAAGCAACACCTGGCGCAACTCTTCCAACTTGAACTCTTCTGTTAAAAAGTTTTTAACCACCGTTGTTTGAAACACATCTTTTCGAACGGCTTCCAAAGCATCTTTAATCACTTGGTAATGGTCAAAAGCCAAATCTAACGCAAAGACTTCATCGATTGTGAACAATTGAACATCGTCTGCATCATCAGCAGCTTCCCTACTTTTAATGTTTTCTTCAGGAACAATTGCGTAATGAGCATTAGATAGTATCCATCCGCGTTTATCTCTACCTAATTTATCATACACACCATAGTGTTCGATGTGAATGCCGTCTACACCTGTTTCTTCTTTTAGTTCACGCTTAGCCGCTTCGTAAGCTGTTTCTTCTGGATGGATAAACCCTCCTGGCAAAGCCCATTTTCCGCCTTCGACGTTAAGCTCTCCTTCTGCATCGAACGCTGCCCGTTTTATCAACATCAAAGCTAATGAGTGATGAGAGGTCGATTCACTTCCAACAGTCGATTCTACATTTGGGATTAACGTGAATATCGCAATATCACTTGTATAGCCATCCGGCGTTCTGTACTGACTTGAATCATAATTTTGTAGTGCATCTTCTTCTGTTTTAAATTTGGACATCTGATTTCATCTCCTTCGCTTTAAACCAACTATCGACGAGCCTTCATTTTTTCCTTAGCGACGCCAATAGTTGTTTATCAGGTAACGATCTATATAGTAGTGTTAAAAAATAAAAAACCTTCTTTCCAATTAACAATTACCGAACTGTTAATTGAATTATATATCAGGTAAATAATAAAAGCAAGAAAAGCTTTCCTGTATATTAAAAATCAGTATCTTTGCAACAAACAACAACGAACAATTCGCCCAATTGTATGCAAATGCAAGAAGATAAGATATTGAAGTAAATACCTAATCCACTTCTTGTAAATATGTAATTGTAGTGAATTGTCGGGATTTTCTCGTGCACAGTGGTCGACCCCCTTAAAACGGACAAAATAGGGTATAGAATATACAAAGCCTTATTATTCTATTTAAAGGAGAGGTTATTATGTATATCCGGAAAAAGTTAAAAAAGCGTCGTTCAACATTTGAAACAAAATTATATGCGGTTACACAAGTGATAGAGTTCAACCGAAACAAAAGGCTTGTTGCCGAAGAAATTGGCTTCAGTGTAAATTCAGTAATTAATTGGGTCAAAACCTTTGAACAGCACGGTGAGACTGGTCTTCAATCGAAAAACCCAGACTTACTATCAGATGATAGGATTGAATTAGAACGCCTACGTTGCTTTGAGACGAAATATTATCAACAACAAGAGGAGATTGAAATTCTAAAAAAGTTCCAGGTCTTTCTCAAGGAGAACGAAAACAAAAGTCATATGATGCCATAACTTCTTTGAGAAAGGAATATTCGGTTGAAAGACTTTGCAAGACACTTGGTGTATCAAAAAGTGGGTATTATGATTACATGAAGCGCCCACAACAAGGACCATCAGAACGCGATCTTCGAGATATTAAAGCTATAAAACGAACGTATAATAAGAGCAAAGGTACTTATGGTTGTAAACATATTGCAGGAGAACTTAAAGAAAGAGGCCATATTATAAACCATAAACGCGTGGCCAGATTAATGCATGAATTGAATTTAGCATCTAAGATAAGAAAGGCAAGAATCACTAGAGAAACAAGAACAAACCTTGTTGGCCATGTTTATCCAAATATATTAAATCGAAATTTTGATGTAGATTCTCCGAATCTAAAATGGGTTATGGACCTCACCGAAATCAAAGCAGAGGGCGCAAAACTGTTCATTTCAGCTATTGTTGATTTGTTCAATCGAGAACTAATTGCGCTGGCTGTTGGTTCCAGGCCGATTTATGAGCTAGTGGAAGCTACTATTCATATGGCAATGAACGAACGTGATCTTCAGTCAATGAAAGGCATTCTCTTCCATACCGATCAAGGAAGTGTCTTTACATCACTTCAGCACCATAAGAAATCAAAGGAACTTGGCTTTACGCCAAGTATGTCGAGAAAAGCAAACTGTTGGGACAACGCGGTCATTGAAAGTATCTTTTCTCACTTCAAAACCGAATTTGATTTTCATTATCCTTTGAATAATTATGCACAGGCTAAAATCGACTTACTGGCCTTCCGCAACTACTTTAACGATGAGAGAAGCCAAAAACGTTTAGGGTATAAGACACCTAAAGCCTTCTTGGAAGCGCACTTGTTACCTCAGAGCTAGTATTTAACTGCGTCCGATATATAGGGGGCAAACCACAAGTACCTGAAATTTAGATTCCACCTCACGATGAACACTCTTGCCTTAAGCTAACAGTTTGTAAACGTTAAACTAAAGTGAGCCAAAATCATATATAAACTTGCCAGTATTTTAGTTTAACAGCAGATCCGCCTGAATATTAAACGAAAATATCACCCCAGCGTAAAGAACACCACTGTGATTTATACATGTTTACTCAAATATCATAACTTCTCAGCAATCACTCTTGCTAAAAATGGATCTTCTTCTTTATAAATCGATAACCCGGTTCCTTTGTAAAATTCGCTTATTGAGAAACCTCTAACCTTTATCGCTTCCAGAAAGTCGTCTGTGCATATAAATCTACGGTAATGATCATCGTATGTCTTTGACTTATCCGCGTCTTCCGATGTCCTAAATTCTGCTGCGAAGTAAGATCCGCTTGGCGCATTGTTTGCAAGTGTATCGAGTAACACTCCTTCTGTTTCTTCATCAATTGCATGTAACAAAAATCGTAAATAGAGAACAACTTTCTTTCTCTCTGTTTCGGCTTGCTTAACAGCTCTTTCCAAGAGGCTCTTTAAACCACTTTCATCGCCTAAATCTATTCTTTCAAAGGATAACTTACCTTTTGTCACTCGTTCCCCAGCTAACTTCGTATTAGCCGAAATCGCTTCATAAGAACGATCAATTCCAAATACATCCAATCCAGCAACCGCAAAAGAGAGCGAATCTCTTCCAGATCCACAGCCGATATCTATAATAATGAAATCGCCTTGAAATCTATGACGCACTTCTGTACAAAAAGTTGATTCACTTAGATTTCGATTATTTTCATAAAACTTCTCCCAATGCTCACTATTTATTGCAGTTATATTTTCCGGCTTAACTTTCATCTAATTACCCCTATTCACTAATCTGTTTACATGACCATCTCAGCATATCTTTGATTTCATTAAAAACAAATTCATCATAGCATATTATCTTTTCAAGATTTTCTTTAGTAATATCCGCCCCTGATTGCTTATCAGTTATATAAGAATGATAGTCTTCCAAGCATATTGTTAAATCATCCAAAACTAAATGTTTCGTTTCAAGAAAGTAACTTACACCCTCTTCATGGATACTGACTTTATAAGTCTGATTCGGATGGATAATTTGTGTGAATGTGGAATTTCTTTCTACAGACCCACCGAAAAATTTCGGTAGTCGTCCATCAATATTTTTCGGTAGTTCAAGTTCACAACTATTCAAAATGCTTGGTAATATATCTACTGTTTCAATTAATTCTTTACTTTGTCCAGCAGGAACATTCCTCCCCCTCATCATAAAGGGAACCTTCAAGCGATTGTCACTTAACAAGCTAAATTCATCTTCCAAAAATGATTGTCCATGATCTGAGTGCAATGTGATTACAAATTCATCTTCACCGTAATTTTTCAAAATATTACCATATAGAACATTTAAAATTCCATCGACTCTTTTAATTTCCTCTCGATACTTGGCAACTTTACTTTCATCGTACTTGGTTTGAACGGAAGTCGATCCTATCTTATTTTTGTATATTCTATCCTTGATATCTGTATTTACCTGACTAAATAAATGATTCTCAATTTCGTCCGGCACATTATGCAAGTCCATCAATGATATAGTCATAAAATTGTTTGTCTTGTCAAAAGACATTAAGTGTTCAATTGTCTCCATAACAACTTCTTTGCCATCCATCCCGCCTAAGAAGTTCTGATAAATCATTCGATCAAAGCCCCTATGGTAACCTAACGCGGGTGTTGTTCTCCAGTTCGTACAAATATTTGTGCAGTAATATCCTTGCTCCTGAAAATACTCTGCCAGCAACTTTTGTGAGTCACGGAATGTAAATATGTGATTTGGTTGTAGCATTTTATGTTTTGTTGCGTAGACGCCTGTATTTATGCTCGACTTACTTGGCAGCGTCCATTCACTGGTCGTATAGCAGTTTTTTGATATAAAACCTTTTCCAAAGAATTCATATGTATTTGGCATCACTTCTTTTAAACCATTCTCTTCTAAATAATTATAAGATAATCCATCCACAAATATTTTCAAGAACAATTTCACTGGTTTCTTTTCCGGTTCTAATTCAATCAGATCCCCAATGAAGATTTCAGAATCAGGCGATATTTCAATATCTCCAGGCTCAGTAATTCTAATGTAGTGATATTGATTGATTTTAAGCATATCTTTTGTAAATTTATACTTTTCACCATTTACTTTTATTACTATACTTGGCGAATTATCAATCTTGGATATCGGAATAACGACGGGTCCTTTCGTCCTGTATTTCTTTTTACTATGACTAGTTTCTCCCTTTACTAATTCACTTTTAAAAAACATTCTCGAATTTAGATCTACATCAGCTATACTTAATGTTTTGTACATATTGACCATATATTCATCTGATGAACCTAATTTTTGTGGTTTCCGAATAAGACTGCTGCCATTCTTATCTAAAGGATATACACGTGCATCATACTGATTCAATATTTTCTTCAATTCATCAACTTGGTTTTGAGTAATTGTAGGTTTTTCAGACTTTTTATTATTGTCATTTATGACATTTCGGATTTCTTTTAATGCTTCTTGCTTATCATCATCCGTCAATCCATATTTCACTGCATAAAAAAAACTTTCAAGCGCCTTTTCAATTTCCTGTATTGCATTGTACATAAACCCTAAGTTATAGTAAATATTGAAACTGAAAGGATGCTCTCTTACACCTTTCTTCAGCTCGCTAATAGCGCTTTCAACGTCTCCAATTTGGAAATTCAAAATTGCTTTGTAGCAATACTTTGCACTGTTATTAATAATTCGGGAATATTCATCTACTAACAGACTTGCCGATTTTAAATCATTTATTTCGATTTTATTTTCTATCTCTTTCGCAAGATTTCCAAAATACATTATTTTTGAATTCAAAGATTCCACAAAAATCAACTCCAATTTCATAATCTATATGGGTAGTATTGAGTTCATGGATATTTTTCAAATAAAGCCACTATCTCTTTTATCGTCCATAAATAGTAGAACTGAATAGCACGGTTTTGAGGATAAAATAATGATACCAGGTTTTTGATTCAGTGAGCTTTTCACCATTTTTATATCTATCATTAAACAAATCAATCATTGAAAATCCAATGGTAATTGCGCCTAATACTATACTTGCCTCTATTGCTCAATCCACGTTATTCAGACTCTATTAATATTACCAAGCATTCAACCCACCATCCACAATAATATTATGCCCAGTCACGTAGCTCGATGCATTAGAACCCAAGTAAATTAGTGGATAAACCATCTCTTCAGGCTGCGATATTCGTCCTAATGGAATACGATTCCTATAGTTTTTCTTGAAAGTATGATTTTGTTCACTCTCTCCCCCACCAGGAGTAATCGCATTGACTCGTATACCGTCTTTTGCCCAACAGGTTGCAAGATAATTGGTCAATCCAATAACACCGGCTTTGGATGCCGAGTAAATTGAAGGAGACTTAATTTAGCGATTTAAATAATAAGAGCCTTCATATATACGTTGGTCTGGGACCATCACACCATATATAGATGAAGTCTGAATATTAGAACCTTTTTTCGTTGCTCCTTCATTACTTTTCCAACATGCTTCGCAACAAGATACATACCATCTAAATTTGTGTCCATAATTTCTCTCCACCGATCTAAGTTATTTGATTTTCCAGCTGCGTTGTTATGTAGAATATTCATCTCACCGAATTCAGCAAGAACTAATTCAACCATTTCTATTACTGATGACTCAGAAATAACATCACATTCAAAAGCTACAGCTCTTACACCAAATCTTGTAGTGATTGATGGTCTCTAGGTCAGTGTACAATCGGGGTCTGCATTCAGAGAATAGGTAGTAAGTGTTTGATTAACATGGGCAACTCCTCCACCTTAACGCAAGTTATCCAGATTCGTTATCTAAATCAGGTTCAGAACTGGTTGTTTCAATAATAATATGATGGCGTGGGAAAACCTGCTGAATACTTTTGGATGAGTAACTAGCAGGTTTTTCAGGTTAAACCATCCTCAGTGAAGGTAAGCGAAAACAATCCCTCCTATCTTGCGCTTACATTTCACGAGTAATTAGTATCACCTCTATTCAATTATTTCCCATCTACATCGCCAGTATCTAACAAATATTGACAATCTTAGTCAATTGCACTATCTTAATTGCCTTTTCAAAACCCAATCACACCACATAAAATCCTCTTCCGTATCAATATCATACGATCGCTCCCTCGGCATAACGAACGCGGCTGTTTCCTCTGTCAAAAAAGATTGCCTCATCTTCAACCATTCTATTCCCGCAACATACACCGCTCCATTCAACGCATAAACCATAGGTAAATCCTGTCTTCGTGTTGAAATACCTTTTTGCTTAATAAGTGGTTGCAATGTTCCCTTTTCGTTCATAGTATACATCCAATAAGGGGACGAATCTGGATATGTTACGCTAACACAAGCATGTGAACTTGTTTCTGTGAGTCTTTCAATGCAACCATCTATATCTTTCGCTAACCGTAATGGGGACGTCGGTTGTAGAAGGACTACATAATCATACCCTGGAATTCCTTCTAATGCATGTAAGACAGGATCTATCCCGAGTGTGGAGTCCTTTGCTAAGTTATTCGGACGTACGAATGGCGCTTCACAACCATAAGTTTTAGCAGTTTCAATAATTTCCTGATCATCAGAAGATAGTATCAAACGATCAATATACTTTGATTTTTTTGCTTCCTCGATTGTCCAGGCAATCAAAGGTTTACCGGAAAGTAAACGAACATTTTTTCTAGGAACACCTTTTGATCCGCCGCGGGCAGGGATAATTGCTAAAACTCTTTTTTTATTAATCATAAAAATTCTCCTTTTACTTCCCCATAAATACTCCTGAAATTTACATAACTATTATTCATCCATCAAAATGCTAAAACCTTCTCTTTTGAATTCATCGGCTTAGTATAAAACTCTACACCTACAGTATAATCCATTACATCAGGTTTTTTCGAGATGACACCTATCTTTCCCACACTGTTTTTTTCAATTGCCATTCGCCAAATTCATTTTCAATAAATAGTTCCTTATTATAAAACTTATCAATAATTCCATAAAACTCTGTTTGACTATAACCTAAAAAGTCAATGAATTCCCGTACTGATCTTTGATCTAACTTATGATCATGTCTTTTTACTAATTCAATTCCTTCTTCTCTAGTTATTAGTCCATACCGAATAAATTTAGACGCATAGTCAGTTGCAGTGGCATGTCCGAATTTTGGATATTTCAACCATGGATGAATTAAATATGCTGGAGTTTCTATTTGATCAAAATTTTCAAAAGTATGCTCACGATTCCATTCATGAGTAAGGTCTTTAAAACCATTTTTTTTCGAAAATATATAATTTGTATAGCTATTCCATTTGGTATAGTAACTCAAATAAATCGGTTCTAACTTACCAATCTCTTTAGCTGATGGCGGTGTGCATAAACTTAAATCTGATAATAAAATATTCTCATCGATAAGTTCATCATAATCAATATCAGAAGCCACACCATTATTAATTTGATTCTTTGCAGAATATGTTTCTTCACGTTCTCCACCACCATATTCATAACTAATATTTTCTCCATATATTATTAAAGGTATATTAAATTTATTTGCAATATGAAGAGGATATGTATAGATTAAGCGATCAATAAACCAAGTTGGCTTTCCAAACTTTTCGAAGGTTTTTCTCATAATAAATTTCTGAGCTTTTAAATTGGGTTTCAATGAAATTATATGACAACCGAAACGTTCAGATATGTTTTTAATATTTGATTTACCAGCCTCTGTCATTTCAAAATTATCTTCTACTGATACCAATAGTGGATTCATATTCATTACTTCTTTAAAAAAGTAAACTTGATAATGACTATCTTTTCCACCACTTGCTGCAATAATACAATCAAATTCAGAATCATCTTTTCTACGATGTTTATCACATAATTGTTCCAATTCTTGAAAACGTGCTTTCCAATCTGTTTTACTTTTTTGTTCCTCTGCCCTACATGCTTGACAAACTCCCCCCTCATCAAAGTAGATTCCGGGCCTTGTATCCGGCATTACACATTTATCACAAAACTTCATTTTCCATTACCTCCTATTTAGTATTCTGTATCAAATTCATTATTTGCCTTCTCATAGTCATCCATTCGACCTATATCTAACCAGTATTCCCTCAATGGGAATACTGCAACTTTCTCTTCTTCATTTATCAACTTCTTATACAATTCTGGCATATCGTAAAAATCTCCACTCGGTACATAATTCAACACAGCGGGGTTCAGCACATAGATTCCCGCGTTTACAAAGCTTTTGTTTACTGGCTTTTCAACAATCGATAGCAACTTATGATTGTCCGTTTCAATTACGCCATACGGAATTTGATATTCATATTCACGAACGCACATCGTCGCAGTTGAGTTAGTTTCATTATGAAAATCAAGTAACTGTTCAAAATTTATTTTCGTCAGTAAATCCCCATTCATCACAAAAAAAGGTTCCATTGGCCTTTCAAGTAGCAAAGAAAGTGCACCTGCTGTACCCAATCTCTTAGTCTCTTCGATATACTCAATATTTACGCCTAGATGAGTACCATCTTGGAAGTAATCCATAATCATTTCTTTTTTATAATTAACCGACAAGATAAAATTTGAAAAGCCGTAGTTTTTAAAGCTTTCAATTATAGTTTCTAATATCGGCTTATTCCCAACATTGAGCATTGGCTTAGGTACTGTCTCAGTCAATGGACGTAGTCTTGTACCTAGTCCACCAACCATTAACACTACTTTATTATCCTTCTTAATCGCTAACTCAAGCTCATCTGAAAACAATATATGTTGCAATACATTATCATTTGATATGATTGGCAGTTGTTTCAACTTTCGTTCCCGCATTCTTTTTTTATAATAAATCATTTTCCCCCCTGCATGTTCAAATAACGGTGAGGTATTCATTACTTCACTAATTGCACTTTCAAGCGGAAGTCCTTTTAAAATCCCACGCCGAATATCACCATCTGTTACAGTTCCTAATAAAACCATATCATCATCTACAACAGCAGTAAATTGCATTGTTGTAGCATCAATGATTTTCATTGCTTCCAAAATCGTTGTCTGAGGTTTAATGAGAACGTCCTTCCAACTTTTCATCGGTTACACTTCCTTTGCTGGAACTCCATAAGCAGTTGCTCTATCTCCAAAATTTTTTACAACGACTGAGCCTGCACCAACCAGCGTTTCGTTTCCTATCGTAATGCCTTGAATCATAGTAGTCCCAGTGCCAATGTGGCAACCGTCACCTATTCTGACTCCACCTGATAAAGTAACTCCTGGAGCAAGATGAACATGGCTACCAATCACACCATTATGATCGATAATGGTGCCTGTATTAATAATTGTATTAGCAGCAATGGATATATTCGTTTGAAGAATCGCTCCTGCCATTATTTGAATACCATGACCTACTTGTACTGAAGAAGCCACGATAGCTGTTGGATGAATAACATTCGCAAATTTATAGCCTTTTGCTACAAAGTGTTCAAACATTGATTTCCGCAAACTTGAAACGCCAATCGTACCTAATCCCAATACAAGCACCACTTTGTTTGGATTATAAGTAGCGATTACATCATCCGTACCTAAGTATGATAAATTAAAAAAGCTTTTCTCTTCTTGAGGCGCAGTATATCCCATTATTTCTCTTTCTTGAGCAATCAAAGTTTCAACTAAAACCGAAGCATGTCCGCCGTTGCCAATCATAATAATTGGCTTATTCATCGATGAGTGCATCCACTTCATAAGATTGCTTGGCAGATTTTCCAAGTAAGGACCAATAGACTGTTGGTGGCATCCCAGTACCCGGTCGTTTTATAGCTAAATGGTCTTCCGTAAGTATGTCACCTGCTGCAATTTGCACTTTGGCTACAATACTCTTCCTTGCAGCTTGACGATTCTCAAGTTCGAATGGAGTCGGCTTCTTGCTCCCTGTACCAATAGATTGCTCAATCGCTCTAATCCCATCGACCATTTCCGCTAACTCTTTCGGTTCCAATGAAGCACGATGATCTGGCCCAGGTAGACTACGATCTAATGTAAAGTGCTTTTCGATTATTACTGCTCCAAGTGCCATTGCCGCAATCGGAACAGCAATTCCTTCTGAATGATCCGAAAAGCCAATCGGCAATTGCAACTCTTTTTTCATCTCATTCATGGCGCTCAAATTGATGGTTTCAAATGGCGCAGGATATTCCGTAGTACAATGTAATACGGTTATATACTCATTCAAAAGTAACTTTGCTTCGACCGTTGAGTAAAATGCCTGTACTTGACCTAGGTCAACCAATTGGTCTGGAAAGGCTAAGCCATATGCCAAGAATGACAAGGCTTCATGAATATTGTCCATTGTTGCCATTCCCGTAGATATAATTATCGGCTTTCTCTTGGTAGCGATGTAGTGAATAAAAGGACTATTCGTTAACTCCCCAGAAGGTATCTTGACCCTACTCATACCAATATGATCTAATAAAAAATCGACACTTTCAAAATCAAAAGGCGTCGACAAAAATTCAACCTTAGTAAAATTGCAGTATCTTTTCAGTACAACAAACTCTTCATAGGATAACTCAAGTTTTTTCAACATCTCAAATTGCGATGTTGCCTCACCTAGATTTTTCACTTGATAGCCAGCTTGTTGTGCAGCTCGTGTCACCAGATTTTCTGCTTTAAAGGTTTGAAACTTCACTGCATCTGCACCAGCTTGCTTCGCGACATCTACTAGCTGTTTCGCCATTTCAAGAGAACCATTATGATTTACTCCTGCTTCAGCGATAATATAGGTATGATTACTCATAAGTCATAAAACTCCTTCTGAATCGAATAGGATGGTATATTTTTAATTTGCATAATAATTTCTGCTGCCACTTTTCCATTCCCAAAAATTTGTCCATAGGGCCCATTAAATTTTAGCGATGCTTCAATCGCTTCATAAATAGATTTTTCATCGAGGGAAGCATTTATAACTGAAGACGGACATTCCCTTCCCATCTGTCGGTCACCACAATTAACAGTGGGTGTTTTTAAGTAGGGAACTTCTATAAGTCCACTGGATGAATTACCGATAACAACTGCAGCATGCTTTGCTGCGCTTAAATAGCGTAACTGACCTAATGAGTTAAAAAGGTATGCATTGGCATTCTTCAAAACAAATTGTTCGATTACTTCATTGACGTACCTTCCACCATTATCTGCATTTGATTTTGTGAAAATAAGATTGATGTTCGGATACCTCTCCAAAGCGGATAACAGTGGATGTATGACATTTATAACTCCATTTGTTTCAGGATGATATGTAATTAAAAATAACGGCATTCTGTCATTGACTTTTAGTTCTGTGTATAATTCAGCTTTTGACAGCAATTGAATCTTTAAAATGTTTTCAATACCAAGCGCACCGACATTCCATACACGTTCTGGATGTTCTCCAAGTTGAATGACTCGCTTACGATGTGATTCTGTGCTTACAAAATGCCAGGTTGCCATTTTGGTAATTGAGTGACGGATGGAATCATCATAGACACCAAAAGTCAATTCGCCTCCATGAAGGTGGGCAATTGGTAGTCGCATAATAAGCGCTGTTTGTGCCGCTGCCATCATTTCAAATCGATCACCAAGTATAATGAGAAGATCCGGCTTCAATCGGTCAAATGCTCCTGTAAAACCGATTGTTGCAAGCCCTATTGATTTCGCAACACCAACCGCCGTATCCGATGACAAAAGCATTTCCACTTTCTCATCAATAACAAATCCATCAAGTTCAATTTGTTTATAGGTCAAGCCAAATTCTGGCGACAGATGCGTCCCAGTTACTACTAATTGTAATTCTAGTTCATCATCTTGTTGAATCTCTTTCATAAGCCAGTATAGAAGTCCATATTCTGCCCGCGTGCCAGTGACGATGCATATTTTTCGACGCAATGATTTCACTTCACTTTCAACGGTGTACTTGGAATGTTAATTAACGTGTTTTTTAATTGCTTTGTAACGGTCAGATCAGCTTTCGGCATATTTTTGAACGGTTCCAATTCATCCATTGGTGTCCAAATCGGTCTGGACATGACACCATTTTCATTTAAAAAGTCCAAGATGGCATCACGACTATGTCGTTGTTCTAGCACTAATGTTTGCAACCAATAGTTTCCTCTTGTATTACCTGGTTCATTAAATAGTCTTACGCCATCTAAGCCCTTAACTAAGTTCCCGTATTTCTCAGTAATCTGTCTTTTTTTTTCGATAAATTCCGGGATTTTTAGTAATTGTGCACAACCAAGTGCTGCATTAATATTTGGCATTCTATAATTGTAACCAATTTCATCATGTTCATATGCCCAATTATGTGGTACTTTCGCTGTCGTTGTAATATGTTTGGCGTAATCGGCAAGTTTGTCATCATTCGTTAAAATGGCTCCGCCACCACCGGTTGTCATGATTTTATTCCCATTGAAACTCAGCGCCCCAACAAGACCAAACCCGCCCGTGTGTTTTCCTTTATAGTAGGAACCAAGTGATTCAGCCGCATCTTCCACAAGCGCAAGATTATATCGCCCACATACTTCAATTAAAAGGTCGAGTTCGACTGGATGCCCGAATGTGTGCATCGGCACGACCCCACGGATTACTCTGCCTGTCTGTTTGTTCATAAGTTGCCCGTTCTTCATTTCCCCTATGTCCTTAATATGTTCTTCGAGCTTTACTGGATCAAGTCCAAGTGTTTTTTCACTAACATCGACGAAATGCGGGATTGCTTGCAAATATGTAGCCGCATTGGCTGTTGCTACAAACGTTAAGGATGGCATAAACACTTCATCCCCCGGTTGTACTCCCACGATTTTCAAAGCAATATGAAGAGCGGCAGTGCCATTTACAACAGCAACTGCGCGTTTCACACCTGTAAATTCGGCTAACTCTTGTTCAAAGCGATCCACGTACTTGCCCACTGAAGAAACCCACCCTGACTTGACACAGTCCGTTACATATTCAATTTCGGTTTCATCAAAAGTCGGTTCATGAAGTGGGACAATATCTTTTTTATATAATTGCTTTATTTCATTTGCAAAAGTTATCCACTGCTCATTCATATGTTATACACATCCGTTTTATATGATCCTAGGTTTTGTGGATTTGTAAACCATTCAATAGTTTCTTCAAGACCTCGTTTAAAGCCTTCTTTGCCCCCGTAATTCGGTGTCCATCCGAGTAGATTTCTCGCCTTTTGATTGTCAGCCCAAAGACGTTCCACTTCGCTTTTATCGGGCCGCAAGCGTTGTTCATCGGTTTCAATTGTCATATTCACTTTCATAATGTCCGCAATCATTTCCGCTGTTTCGCCGATTGAAACTTCGAAGTTAGAGCCGATATTAATCACCTCTCCAACAGATTTTTCACTGTTCATCACGGAGATGAAGCCATTCACTGTATCCTTTACAAAGTTGAAGTCACGTGTCGGGCTAATTGCCCCTAGTCTTATTGTTGAATTCCCAGCCGCTAATTGCCCGATTATCGTAGGAATGACTGCACGTGCTGATTGACGGGGACCGTACGTGTTGAATGGTCTTATAATTGAAACAGGCGTATCGAATGATTTGAAGAAAGACAATGCCATCTGATCAGCAGCTATTTTTGTTGCCGAGTAAGGTGACTGGCCTTGAAGCGGGTGATTTTCATCTATTGGTACATATTGCGCCGTACCATAAACTTCGCTTGTCGACGTATGGACAACCTTTTCAACTCCTAATTCACGAGCTGCCTGAACAACATTCAAAACCCCTTTAATATTCGTATCGACGTAAGTATCTGGCGAGTGATACGAATATGGAATTGCGATGAGTGCGGCTAAATTGAGGACGTGTGTGCACCCGTTCATTGCTTCCTTTACACCGTGTGGATCTCGGATATCTCCAGCAAACACATCTAAATTCTTCTTAATTTCAGGCATTGATTGATCCAACCACCCCCATGAATTAAATGAATTATAATATACAAATGCACGGACATCATGGCCTTGTCGGATAAGCTCTTCTGTTAAATGAGAACCGATGAAACCGTCTGCGCCTGTAACGAGTATTTTTTTATTGGTTGACATCTTTTCACCCGTTTTCTATATCGTTAGTTATTTCTTCAATCTGTAATTTCATTTCTTCAAAATAAGTCCAAGCAAATTCAATATGCAAATGAACATCATGTATAAACCTAGTGAATGAATGAACCACTACTTCCGCTTTTTTCAAGACATCAGATTCATATCGAATCGCTTGACTTTCTTCAGATACTTTTTTATTTTGTACTCTAACCATTGGTTCAACAAAACCAGAATAAAAGGGGTTTTTCTTAAGCTTGTTGAATTCCTTATCAAATGCAACGAAATGATTTTCCATGTTTTTTATTTTCCTTGTTTGAATAGCACCATTAATTCGTTTTAATTCATCAAGTGCATTTTGCAATGTCTTCTTGCAGGTCCTTCCAGCTAACGAAAGTTTTTCTAACTGTTTTTTTGTGTACGTAATATCATAGGAATTCGACTGTTCTGTCCAGTTGTAATGAACTTCCTCTGATTTTAACCTCTCACTAATGAGTTCGTCTAAATGTACGAATGAAGTTCCTTCAATCAAAGCGCCACCTTTTGTAGTGTTAAGCACTTCGATATTTCTATTCATTTTGATATGTACTTCCAACTGACTTCTCATTCGACTGAAATCATCGCTAGTTTGTATATTATTTCCGTAAACATCTTTTACAGTGTAGGAATCTTCCTTTTCTTCATCACTCAGTTCATTCTCCACGAAGTCATAATCAATTCCGGCCGCATATCGCTTATTATCTCGATATCCTAGATTTTGACCTACTAATATAATAGGATTACAACGAAGCTGACTAAGTAATTGGAACGTTACAAGGGCTATTGAAGGCGCATCCATTACAATATCAATGGATTGTGTTGTATCTAGCAATTGTGGTGATATAGTGTCTTGACTCGTAATCATATGTAACATTTCCCCAGGATACGCTGCGAGTGTTTCAAAACCTACCGAACTTCCAAAAACGAGTGGAATGTCAATGATGTTATCGTCTTTAACTTTTTGGATAACGAACTGATTCAGTTCAGTTGGATCATATGTACAAGCCGCATCCGGATGAATCCGATGTTCAATCAATGCATTAATGGCCGAGCCTACAGAAAAGATATAAGCCAATCCATTCTCTTTTATGTAACGTAAATTCTCGAATTCCTCATTCAGTGAAGGGCCGGCTGCGACGATGATAGCAGGTTTTCCTTCGAATGCACTTTTGTCGATATCATGCAAGATATTTGGTGTTTTTAATACGGTTGGAAAATTTTTGATGGAGTTGATTGTCCACCGTTTTTGAAAAGATGCATCTGTTGCGATAGTACTTCTTATTTCTTTAAGTGATTCAAGAATGTTCTTCATGATTATATCTATCTGTTCACTGTATAACTTTTCATATAGTGGGAGTGTGATGATTTGTAGTATCCCTCTCGATAATCTAAGTAGCTGCACCATTTCGTTTGTTATGACGGTATTATTCGTTCCGGTAAAAATTCCTATCAAATTATGGAGTGGCAATTCATCTAGCTTTATATTGGACAAGTATGCTAGAAGCACTTCCTCATTAGGTTCATAAATTGAAAATTTTGTATCCGGATATTTTTCCATGAACTTATTAATATGATAGCCGAGACCTGTTCCGACGAAGAGTACATACTTGTATATCTCATTTTCATATTTACTGACGAAACGTTCCCCATCTTTTACAGGATCATATTTACTGTGGACATATTGCGTTCGTCCACCTAGTACTATTTTAAGAGTCGGTAAACCAGTCTTTGCTTGTTCCACAATGACGTTCCCAGTTGATTCGTTGTTCTCGATTTCCGTCAACCTACTTAACAGTTCGCGGTTTTTCATCCGCAAGACATTTCGGTTGTCAATTAAGATCATGACGTGTTCCCTCTGTGTCGATTGCTATTTTCATTTCCGCTGAAAGTGCTTCGAAAACAGTAAGTATTTCAAAATGAAGCATATCGGCAATCAGGACGGTATCTGTATTATCAAGAGCTTCTTCAAAATTACCAAGTTCAGCTTGCATTGCTAAAGTAGGTGTAAGTACGTCCATCCAATTGGATGGACGTACTACCGATTGATCGACGGTTTCAATCATTGTTGACAACCATTGGATACCCTCGAATAACTCATTTAATTCTGCCCAACTAGATGAGGATGGATTATTGTAAAATTCATCAGCTAATGTTGTTATGTGCGGAACTGCACGTTTAGTATACTCTTCCGCAGATAATAATAGATTGTTTATAAACTCTTTCGCAGACACAGAAATGATTTCAAGAGATTCAATGGCCCTTAAATTCATTTTCAGGAATTCTCCTGGTGCTTCCAACACTTCTTTTCCATCTACAATGAAATGACTAAAATAGAAATCATTTTGTAATAAGTCGTTAATTTTTTCTAATACTTCTTCCACCAAAGGTATTTTTTCGAATTCGATTACTTGTTCATTAAAAAGGAGTTTCATATATGTGCCCCCAAAATTTTATATGTATTTGCTCTATCCTTCTATTATATCGGTTGAAATCGGCATTGTTCAAATGAATTTTAAGCTTTACTTCATTTATTCTAGACTACTTATGTATTACAATGGTTGTGGGGGGATGAACTTGAAAATATCAATTGTCGAGACAAGAACCGTGCCAACAGTTAAAATCGATTTGAACGGCAAAAGTATTGTCTTTCATAGCAAGTATGATCCATTACATGAGGCTGCCGTTTGGAGTGAAAGTTCGCTTAAAGGTTTGAAGAACCAAGAGGAAATTGTCATAGTCGGGCTTGGTGCAGGATATCATATACGTGCGGTGGCAGAAGCAATGCCTGATAAGCTTATCACTGTTATTGAATTTAATGATATTTTTCTTACTTGGTTTAAGGACAGTCCTTTTTACGCATCTATTGTAATTCTTCAAAATGTGTCTATTAAACAATTTAGTGATCTTTCTCCAACCGAGAGAGGTTGTGTTTTTTCCTCTGTTAGCTCTACTAATTTATTAATTCATAAAAATGGATTGGATATTTCGCCATACGAATATGAAAACGTGAAAGCAGTATTAGAAGATATTAAAATTCAGAAAAACTCAATTTCGAACCAAATAGGACATATGAATATGAATTTCAAGAAGAATATTATACTGAACGATGATGGAATAGGAAAGTTGAAAAATAAGTATGCAGGGAAGCCGATGATTTTAGTTTCCGCTGGTCCGTCACTCGATAAGCAATTGCCTTTATTTAAAAAAATAAGAGATGAAAATTTTTTTATTATCGGAGCGGTAGGAACTGCGGTAAAACCATTAGTTAAATTCGGAATTATTCCTGACTTCTTTGCAATCATCGATCCAAACCAAGCAACCTATAACCAATTAACTGACCTCACGTTGCCATATACTACATTGTATTATTTGAGTACTGCTTATCACGATACGATTATGCTACATAATGGTCCTAGGCGAGTAATATGGCAAGACGGCTATGAAGAAGCGGAAAAAATTGCCTCAGTAAAAAATGACCCTATAATCCAAACGGGTGGATCCGTTGCAACAGCATTACTCGATTTAATGGTCTTTTTAGGCGGTAAATCTATTGCATTAGTCGGGCAAGACCTAGCATATACGGACGGCAAAAGTCATGCGAATGATACTCATGCACAAAAAAAAATTAATGAGACTCGAAACGCTAAGAAAGTTATTAATTATGATCAAACTGGTGAGGTGTATACAGCAAAAAATTTAATTATCTACCGAAAGTGGTTTGAAGTCTATGCAAAGGAGCATCAGAAACTACAACTTTACAATTGCACGGAAGGCGGGGCATATATTCGCAACTGGGAACATATCAGTTTACAAGATTATCATCTTAAATACTCATAACAAAACGCGGCTGGAATTTCCGGGCCGCGTTTTTGTTAATGCTATTAACGTAGAAGTTGAAGTACACCTTGTGGTTGTTGGTTAGCTTGAGCCAACATTGCTTGTGCAGCTTGCGTTAGAATGTTGTTCTTAGTGAAGTCCATCATTTCTTTCGCCATATCAACATCACGAATACGTGATTCCGCTGCAGTTAAGTTTTCAGACGCTGTTCCGAGATTGTTGATTGTATGTTCTAAACGATTTTGGTATGAACCCAGTTTAGAGCGTTCTGACGATACTGTTGCCATTGCTTTGTCGAGTACTTCAATAGCTTGTGTCGCTTTTTTATGATCAGAAATATCTAATGCATATTCATCAGCTACAGCACTAGTATCTGTCAACTTATCAGTTGTTACACCTGCAAAGACAGCGCCACTAGTTGTCGCAGAGCCACTTGCTGTTCCACTAGCTCCTCCAGCGATCCCCAATGCCTTGGCTCTCATATCTGAAACTTCCAATTTAAGTGCTTGTCCATTGTTGGAACCTACTTGGAAGCTCATTGCCGATGCAGCACCTGATTTATCCCCGTTAATCAACTTCTGTGTATTGAATTCAGTATTGTTCCCGATCCGGTTAATCTCAGATGTTAATTGGTTCATTTCTTTCTGGATTTCACCACGATCTGAAGTTGTGTTCGTATCATTTGATGATTGAACCGCAAGTTCACGCATCCGTTGAAGTATGGAATGTGTTTCGTTCAATGCACCTTCAGCTGTTTGGATGAGTGAAATTCCATCTTGTGAGTTTTTTGCTGCCATGTCTAGACCACGGATTTGACCACGCATTTTTTCAGAGATTGCAAGACCTGCTGCGTCATCTCCTGCGCGGTTAATTTTAAGGCCTGAAGATAGTTTCTCCAAGTTTTTTGAAGCGTTCATGTTGTTCATGCCTAGTTGGCGGTGTGTGTTGAGTGCTGCGATGTTGTGATTTATAATCATTGTTGTTTTCCTCCTTGAGTTGTGTTTGATTCACGTCCCTGTGAATCGGATTTGTTTTTTTGTCTGCGAAGTAAAAAGTCGATGAAACTCTTTACTTTCGCTTACAGTGTTTATATCGGGAATCGTGGACTATTGTTTAGTAAGACTCGTTAAATTTCAAAATAAAAACACGGCCGATTGCTCGGGCTGTGTTTTTATTTTATAGATATTAACGTAGTAGTTGAAGTACGCCTTGTGGTTGTTGGTTGGCTTGAGCCAACATTGCTTGTGCTGCTTGTGTTAGAATATTGTTCTTTGTGAAGTCCATCATTTCTTTCGCCATGTCGACATCACGAATACGTGATTCCGCAGCAGTCAAGTTCTCGGAAGCTGTTCCAAGGTTGTTGATTGTATGTTCTAAGCGGTTTTGGTATGAACCGAGTTTGGAGCGTTCAGCTGATACTGAAGCCATCGCTTTGTCGAGTACTTGAATTGCTTTTGTTGCTAAATCGTGAGTTGAAATATCCAAAGCATATTCAGTACCAGAACTAACATCCGTAAGCGAATCATTACCGCTTGCAATTACGAACTTTGCTCCGGAAGTTGCATTGGCTCCGGCAACACCTGCGATTCCTAATTTTGCACCCCGCATATCGGCAATTTGAAGCTCTAATGATTGTCCGTTATTTGAACCTACTTGGAAGTTTAGTGCAGCTCCGCCACTACCAGTTCCACCACCTGAAGTTTTGTCTCCATTAATCAATTTTTGCGTATTGAACTCCGTGTTGTTTCCAATACGATTGATTTCTGATGTCAATTGGTTCATTTCTTTTTGAATCTCGCCACGATCTGAAGTTGTGTTTGTATCATTTGACGACTGAACTGCAAGTTCACGCATTCGTTGAAGGATGGAATGTGTTTCGTTTAGTGCACCTTCAGCTGTTTGAATAAGTGAAATACCGTCTTGTGAGTTTTTCGCTGCCATGTCTAGACCACGAATTTGGCCACGCATTTTTTCAGAGATTGCAAGACCAGCTGCGTCGTCTCCAGCACGGTTGATTTTAAGACCTGAAGATAGTTTCTCCAAGTTTTTTGAAGCATTCATGTTGTTCATGCCTAGTTGGCGGTGTGTGTTGAGTGCTGCGATGTTGTGATTGATAATCATTGTTGTTTTCCTCCTTGAGTGTGTTCGGCTCACGTCCTTGTGAACCGGTTTTGGTTTTTGCTTGCGAAGTGAAGAGCCGACCGAACCCTTACTGTCGCTTACAATGATTATATCGGGAATCGTAGACTAATGTTTAGCTATACTTGGAAAATCCCACAACAAAAACACGGCCGATTGCTCAGACCATGTTTTTTATAGATATTAACGTAGAAGTTGAAGTACGCCTTGTGGTTGTTGATTGGCCTGAGCCAACATTGCTTGTGCTGCTTGCGTTAGAATATTGTTCTTTGTGAAATCCATCATTTCTTTTGCCATGTCGACATCACGAATACGTGATTCCGCAGCAGTCAAGTTTTCAGATGCTGTTCCGAGGTTGTTGATTGTATGTTCTAAGCGGTTTTGGTATGAACCAAGTTTAGAGCGTTCAGCTGATACTGAAGCCATTGCATTATCAAGTACTTGAATTGCATTAGTTGCTTTTGTATGGTCAGAAATGTCTAGCGCATATTCAGTTACACCAGCATCATCTGTTAATGCATTTGCAGCTCCAGAAGAAAATGCAGCATCAGTCGCACCAGAAAGAGCAGAAGGATCCCCTGCTGTAGTGCTAGAAATCCCCAAAGAAGCTGATCTCATATCGGAAATTTGAAGTTCTAATTTCTGGCCGTTATTTGAACCTACTTGGAAGTTCATTGCACCAGCTGCACCTGATTTATCTCCATTAATCAACTTCTGTGTATTAAATTCTGTGTTGTTCCCAATTCGGTTAATCTCAGATGTTAGTTGGTTCATTTCCTTTTGGATTTCACCACGATCTGAAGTTGTGTTCGTATCATTTGATGACTGAACTGCAAGTTCGCGCATCCGTTGAAGGATGGAATGTGTTTCGTTCAACGCACCCTCAGCTGTTTGGATAAGTGAAATTCCGTCTTGTGAGTTTTTCGCTGCCATGTCTAGACCACGGATTTGACCACGCATTTTTTCGGAGATTGCAAGTCCTGCTGCATCGTCTCCAGCACGGTTGATTTTAAGTCCTGAAGATAGTTTTTCCAAGTTTTTTGAAGCGTTCATGTTGTTCATGCCTAGTTGGCGATGTGTGTTGAGTGCTGCGATGTTGTGATTAATTATCATTGTTGTTTTCCTCCTTGAGTTGTGTTCGGTTCACGTCCTTGTGAGCCGGATTTGGTTGTTGTTAGCGAAGTGAAGAGCCGATAGAACCCTTTACTGCCTCATACAGTGTTTATATCGGGAATCGTAGACAATTGTTTAGCTAGACTTGTTAAATTTCAAAACAAAAAACCGGCCGATTGCCCGGACCGCATTTTTGTTGATATCGCTATTAACGTAGAAGTTGAAGTACGCCTTGTGGTTGTTGATTGGCTTGTGCCAACATTGCTTGTGCAGCTTGTGTTAAAATGTTGTTCTTTGTGAAGTCCATCATTTCTTTCGCCATGTCGACGTCACGAATACGCGATTCCGCTGCCGTCAAGTTCTCAGACGCTGTGCCGAGGTTATTGATTGTGTGTTCAAGACGATTTTGGTATGAACCAAGTTTAGAGCGTTCGGCTGATACTTTAGCCATTGCTATGTCAAGTACTTCAACAGCTTTTGTCGCTAACGTATGACTTGTAATATCAAGAGCAAATTCAGCTCCTGAGGAAACATCAGTTAGTGCATCAGTATTCGCAGTAGCTGCAAATTGTGCTCCACTAGTTCCATTTGCTCCTGAAACCTTAGCCGTGGCTCCAGTACCACCTGCAATTCCTAAGCTAACAGCCCTCATATCAGCAATTTGAAGTTCTAATTTCTGACCATTATTTGAACCTACTTGGAAGTTCATTGCAGCCCCACTACCGCCAGCTCCACCACCAGAAGTTTTATCTCCATTAATCAACTTCTGTGTATTAAATTCCGTATTGTTCCCTATACGGTTAATTTCTGATGTTAGTTGGTTCATTTCTTTCTGGATTTCACCACGATCTGATGTTGTGTTCGTGTCATTTGAAGACTGAACCGCTAGTTCGCGCATCCGTTGTAAGATGGAATGTGTTTCATTCAATGCGCCCTCGGCTGTTTGAATAAGTGAAATTCCATCTTGTGAGTTTTTCGCTGCCATGTCTAGACCACGGATTTGGCCACGCATTTTTTCAGAGATTGCAAGACCTGCCGCATCGTCGCCAGCACGGTTGATTTTAAGTCCTGAAGATAGTTTCTCCAAGTTTTTTGAAGCGTTCATGTTGTTCATACCTAATTGGCGGTGTGTGTTGAGTGCCGCGATGTTGTGATTAATAATCATTGTTGTTTTCCTCCTTGAGTATGTTCGGTTCACGTCCTTGTGAACCGGTTTTTAGTTGTTGTTTGCGTAGTAAAGAGCCGGTCGAACTTTTCACTCTCGCTAACAGTACTTATATCGGATAGGTAACTATTGTGTTTAGCTTTTTCGTAGTAATCTAGTTTTTCTTTGTGAGTTTTGAAAATAGATTAGAGTCCACTATTGTTGCTTCTGCGTTTGACTGGGAGATGGAAAGGACAAGTTCGCCGCGAAGGATATCCACTGATTTTGGTGCTTCGATACCGATTCGAACTGTGTCACCTTTCACTTCCAAGATTCGTAGCTGGATGTCATCACCGATTTGGATGGTTTCATTTGTTTTTCGCGATAGTACGAGCATGTCAGTAGCCCCCCTTCTCGGCTGTTAGTGAACCGATTGGGTGACGCATGGGAAATCTATTATCGTTCAGTATCATCTGTTTCGCTTTTTTTGTTTTCGTTTGAAAAATAAGCGGTGCTTGGAGATTGATTGTTGAAGATTCGAATGGCTCCTTTAGGGATAAAATCCCCAAAACGAAGACGTCTTGCTCTTTTTCAATGTTTAATAGGTCTATAGTTGGTTCATCCACGGTGAAGGAATAGTCTCCTGCGAGTGTGTATGGGTTTGCTACGATTAGCGCGACGTCAATTGTTTTAGTTGATTGAAGAACTTGGAAAAAATCATTGTCCTCAATAGGGAGGAGTGCGAATTCTTTTTCCTCTTCGAAGCCTGGGATGCCTTTTGGAAAGTTCCATGTTTGGTCGGTTTGAATTTCGAGTGAGCCGTGGAATTTTGTTTGGATTTTCACGTTATCTTCTCCTTTTGAATTGTTATTTTCAGATTATAAATTTTCTATGTCTGAAACAAAATAGACTGGCATTTGCCAGTCTATTTTGTATGTAAATACATTCAAATGTCAAGTAGCTGTTTTGCGTTGCACAGACACCATTGCCACCCTATATGTATATTCATTTAATATTTGACATCGATTTGGATGGTTGGGTATTGTTCCATCTGTCCGGTTACTTTGCCTTGTGTATAGTTATGGATTGGTTTATTGATTTGTACGTCGTTGATGGGTTTTTGTGGTGTTGCTTGGATGTTGAGTGTTCCCGGTTGGATAGACATTTGAATTTGGGAACGGTTGCCTATGAATCGGATGCCCATTGGCGCAAGTGGTGGAGTTGCATTTTGTTTGGCTATCGATGCTATCGCGTTACCACCGTTTCCGATTTTCACTAGTTGCCGTCCTTCTTGTGCCCGTCTTGCGATCCCATCCATTGCCCCTTGTTTTCCCAATTGTGCGTACTCATTGGTTCGTCTGAATACACTTTTCATGTCTATGTCTGCGCGTGCTTCGGTAGTCTCGAGTGAAAGTTGTGGTCTTGTTGTTGATATTTCTAAAATAGCAGCGGGTTGTTGTTGGGATAGTGTTGCTTTTGGTTGATGTATTTCCTGAGTTGGCTTTGTTATTTGTAGACCAAGGACTCCGCGTGTAGTTTCAATTTGTAGTTGTGGGATGTTCACTATTGTCACCTTCTAAAGAAAGCGTTTGGAGGTTGTCCAAACGCTTTCCGGGATTTTATTTTAGCTTGTAGCGGTGGCAGTAACTGGCACTAGTTAACCTTGGATTTAACGAAGGAAGTCTACTAGTGATGGTTGGATGATGCGTGCGCCTACTGAGAGTGCTGCATTGTGGATTGCTTCTTGGGTAAGCATATCAGTGATTGCTTTTTCGTAGTCGATATCTTCATTTTCACTCATTTGTTTTTTGGCAGCGCCTTCTTGAGATTCGAGGCGGTTCCCCATCATTTCGGCGCGGTTTTGTCGTGCACCGATGTCGGCGCGAGTTTCTAGAACGCTGTTTTGAACCTTACTGATAGCGTCCAAATGAGCACTTATAGCTGCACTACCTTCATCGTTATCAATACTACCAATTAATTTGCCCATCATTTCATCCAACTCAGAAAATAGTTTATAACCGTTTGTATTTACTTGAAGTTCAACTCCATCGAATACTTCGATAGATATAGCCTCTGTAAACCCTTTCTGGGCTGGGGTTGGTGCTACTGTCGCTGGAGGAACTGGAATTATTTCCCCTCCTATAGTTATTGGATTCCCACCGAATAACGGACTATCTGTTTTTGTACCGGAGAACAAGTATTTATCCCCGACTTTCGTATTTCCCATATCCCTAATTTGTTCACGCAGTTGTTCAATTTCTTTCATGATTTTCTGTTTATCTTCATGTGTTTTTGTATCATTCGCAGCATCTACAGTCAATTCCTGTACGCGAATCAGCGCTTGGCCAACACTATCCAATGCGTCATCTGAACTGTCAAGGTAGTTGTGGACTTCACCTAAGTTGCGTTGGTATTGCGCTATTTTATCAACTTGCATACGGTAGCCCATGCCCTTCATAGCAACAACGGGATCATCAGATGGACGATTGACTTTTTTACCTGTTGTAATTTGTTCTTGTAGCTTTCCCATTTTATTGTAGCTCGCGGAGAGGTTCCGGAGCATATTATTAGAAAGCATCGATTGTGTTACGCGCATTTAATTTCCTCCTTCTTTACATGCCTACTCGACCCATGCCGTTGATAATTTTATCAAGTGTTTCGTCTACAACAGTAATCATACGTGCAGATGCGTTGTATGCTTGTTGGAATCTGATCATATCTGTCATTTCTTCATCGAGTGAGACAGAACTGATGGATGCTCGACGATGTTCGACTGCCCCTAGTAATGTTGCCGTGTTGAATGTGAGTCGTTCGGCTTGCTGCCCCTCAACGCCAAGTTGGCCGATGACACCTGAATAATAGGTTTGGATTGTTGAACCATCAATTAAGGGTTTAAATTGCATATTACCTAACTCAAGAGCAAGCTTCCCATTTCCTATTTCTCCATCAGCACTAGATGCAGCAATCAGTCCCCTATCATCAATTATTTCCTGATTCACTTTTATTCCAGATGCACCGGTACCAGTATAAAACTCTCCACCCGGCTCTGAATTTCCGTCTTTATCTGGCAACGTGAATCCAGTTGCATGAATTTTATTGAATTCTGCTACAAATGCATCTGCCATTTTATCTAGTTTCGCTAGCATTTCAGGATAAAGCCCTTTTATTTCTCCTCCATCGTCATAACCAAAAGAATCCACAAGTGACTTGATTTTCCCGCTATTATTCATGTTCTCAACCGTCACTTCTCCGCCTGTAGCCTTTCCCGCCTCAGTAAATTCAAAGCCCTCTATCGGTCCATTGGGGTCTTTTGTATTCACCCCGTCATTCGGAGTCGTTGACATCGTTGCATAATCTTTCCCGGAGACTACAGTGATCGAATCACCTACACCCAATTTAATCTTCACTGTAACCGAACCTTCAGCAATATCCAATGCACGGCCGCCCGACTTTTCGTAACTTGTCTCAATCGGGAGAATAGCCGACAACTGATCTAAGAGCATATCCCGTACATCGTACAAATCATTCGGCATATATCCATTTGGTTCGACTTCTGAAATTTGGCGATTGAGATCGCCAATTTGCTTAAGGATGGAATTCACCTCGCCTGTTGCGATGCCAATCTCTTTCCCTAAGTTCGTCTGAATTTCAGACAATGATTTGTGCATATGGTTAAATGAGTCCGCTACAGCACCGCCTCGCTGAACTGCAACTGCACGCGCTCCCCCGTTTTCAGGATTGACGGCAAGGTCCTGCAGTGATTGCCAAAACTCGCTAAGTGATTTTTGAAGTCCGTATGCAGAAGGCTCATTCATGACGTCCTCCATCTGGGAAATCGCATTAGTTCTAGATTCCCAGTAACCTAGTTTATTCGATTCCTGTCTGTACTGTTGGTCTACGAAGCCATCGCGAATACGTTGAATCGACCCCGCTTGCACACCCGTTCCAAGGAATCCAGGCATTGTGCCGGCACTTAGACCGACGCCTGGAAATCCTGCTGTTGCCTCCATGTTGACACGTTGGCGTGAGTAGCCTAGTGTGTTGGCGTTACTGATGTTGTGCCCTGTTGTATAAAGTGCGGTTTGTTGTGTGAATAGGCCGCGTTTGCTTGTTTCGAGTCCCATAAATGTAGACATTATTTTACCCCCTTAGGCATTTGTATCAAAAGTTGTTTGCTTTTTTGATACTTGTCTCCCGTTAATTTCGGTTTTTGAGTAGTTGACTGATTCCGGGCGTGGCCGGACCATGTCCAGCGACAGATTCACGAACTGAAGAGACTGGTAGGTCAGCTTCTGGTTCAAATCATTTTGCCATTTCAGGTCATGAATCGCATGCAGGAGACGGTCCCTCGCCTCCTCAAGGCTTTTCCTGTCCGCTACTGGTACGACGTCGAGTAGGTCGGTGACGGTCGGACTTAGCGACACTGATCGTCCTTGATCAGTTAAATATCGGGATACGGTAAGTTGTCTTTGGGTATCCATTTGTACAATGGCAGCCAAATGAGCCTGTTCGTCTTTCAGCAGCTGGTCGAGTTTATCCATGTCCCCGTTCTTGATGAGCCCGGTCTTGTCGTATGCGAGCCTTAGCAGACTTCTATGAAGTTTTTCAAGGCTGTCGAGTGACGCCAGGATGATCGTTATAGACATGTTTTCCCCTACTTTCATAGCAATCGTTTTTTACGGTTTGAAGTACTTGGCCAAATTGGAAGCAAGCTGTTCAGGATTGACTTCGTACTTTCCCGCTTTGACCTGCGCTTTCATTTCTTGGACGCGTTCATTTCTTGCTACAGTAAATGACGACATTTCCGAAAGCTGTTTTGCTTCGGTTGAAATTTCGAGTTTATCTGTTTTCATTTTTGCTTTTTGCTCTGTTTGTTCCGCTTTCAGCTGATTGGCTTTGTACGGGTTAATGGCAGGGAGTGTAAACTTTTCGATTTTCATCTGGGTCTCGCTCCTTTCGTTAGTAGCTTATGCTATAAGTTTTATCTTACTCTTTATTTCGGCTTAAATTCATAAACGTTTAGGGCCTTTCGAACGAAAAAACCGGTCAGATCAAAACTGCCGATTTCTCCATTACTTCCGATTACGCTCCGCGTGGTAGGTTGCTTTGTCATTTGCATCGACGGCTTCTCTGAATTCGAGTGCCGCTTCAAACGTTTTAAGGTCATTTTTAATGTCCGCTGTACAACCGATACATAGTTTCCCTTTGTTTGTCAGTTTGCCACAATTATCACACGGGTAACCAAGGTTTGGAAATAATGCGGGTTGAAGTCGCCCTTTTCGCACCCATTGGTGAAGAAGTGTCTCTGTTACGCCCGTCACTTCAACAATCCGCTCGATTGTTGCCGCCCGATTTTCACGACGTCTCAAGAAACGAAATACTTCCTCATACTTTTTTTCTTCATTCGCGCCGCACTTTCCACAAACTTCTCGTATACCTGTATAGTTGAAAATCGTGCCGCATGAAGGGCAATCTCGTAGTTCAGCCATCTGGTCCATCTCCAATCGATTCATCGTTCAGCACGGATAAGTGTCACCGCTTCGACACGCGCAGCACCTGCCTCTTTTAGGACGGTCGCCGCATGACGGAGCGTTGTGCCTGTCGTGTAAATATCATCTATTACTATATAAGTACCTGGTTGTACTGTCGTTTCAGGTTTAAGTGTGAATAAGGGCGCCATCGCAAGACGCTCAGCTTTCGATTTTTCCCCCATCACGTCAGTACCTGTTTTTTCGAGCAGGTGTGTAAATGGAATACCTGCGCTTTTTAGTAGTTCATCGACATGGGAAAATGTCCGCTGAATCTTTTTTTCTGGATGCATCGGGATTGGAACGATTGTTGCGTTTCCTTTTAAGAGGGTACGCAGTTCATTCGCAAAGACGCTTGCTAGTGCGACATCTTGGAGAAATTTGAACTGATGAAGGTATTCACGCATCGCTTCGTTATATTTATAGAGCGACGTCAGCCGGTCCAGAAAAGGTTCTTCTTCTTTTATGTCGGCACGTTGGAACTTTTTTGAACAGTCTTGGCAAATTTCTGTTTGTTTTTCGAGTGCGAGTAGCGCTTTCCAGGACGGTTTTTCTGCAATCGGCGTTTCACAGAGCAAGCAGCTGTTCATGTACGGACACTTCCTTTATTCAACTGAATGATTTCGTTTTTCGCTTCGTCCATTGCATAGGTGACGCCATGATGAAAGAGGACGAAATCACCTGATGGATGTTGCGCGGAACGCCCGACACGGCCGCCAATTTGGATAAGTGCGCCTTTGTTGAATATGAGCTGTTCTGCCCCGACAACGGCGACTTGGACATTCGGGATTGTTATTCCGCGTTCTAAAATTGTAGTCGTTAGAAGGCCAGGCACTTCTTTATCACGCAGTGCTTGGACGTGCTCTTTTCGGTCTGGGTGCGAGGCATGGACCGCGTGAATACGTGCGTCTAGCTGTTGAAATAATGGTTCCGCTTGTTCCATGAGTCCTATGTGATGGAAAAAGATGAGGAACGGTTCTTGCCGCTTTAGTCGTTCTACTGTCCAATTGGCGAGCTTTTTGGGTAGTTTACCTTTTTGGATTTGTTTCGTGTAATTCCATAATGTCTCACTTCGTGGAACGGGTAATGGGTGGCCGTGGTATCGGCGGTCGATCGTTGAGACTTGTCCTGTTCGTTTGATGTCTGCAAGGAGTTTGTCTGATGGTGTGGCCGTGACGAAATGGACGGGTGCTCCAGGTTTCGTTGCTTTTCGAACCGCTCGTCTCAATGTTTCCTCGGCTGTATAGGGGAAGGCATCTGCTTCATCGACAAAAATGGCATCGAAAGCGTGACGGAATCGGTATAACTGATGGGTTGTTGCGAGAATGAGTTGGGGGGCGGATTCTGTTCTTGACTTCGAGCCGCCGTATAACGCTTCGATTGCAGTTTGCGGAAATGCTGCACGCAGGCGTGGTTCGAGTTCGAGAATGACGTCGACGCGGGGTGCTGCGATGCAAAGCCGGTTGCCTGCTAGTAGCAGTTTATGGATTGGTTCGAACAGGATTTCTGTTTTTCCAGAACCACAGACGGCGTGAATGAGGTGCGGGATGCGTTTTGTGTTACTGAGTGTTAGTTCGTCTGATGCTTGTTGTTGGCGTAGTGTCAGTGTACCTTGCCAAGCGATGATGTGTTCGGTCAGAAAGGTCGGTGGTTCTGCGTTCCAGACGATGAGTTCAGTGCATGTTGAGACACGCCCCATTTTTAGGCAATGCCTACAATAGGTGCAAGGACCTTCGCATTTTGCGCAGTCGAATGTTGTGAAGCGCGATTGTGTGTTGTTTTCACATCGGTTGCAGAAGTGCCGTGGTTGATTGGCAAATGCTTTGGTTGATTGGATGCCTTGAATTGTTTTGATATGCTCTGAAGCGATGTGTGCGTCGATTGTTTCAGTTGGAAAAGGGGTGTGCGAGCGAAGCCAAATACGGCCAGCCAGGAAGTCCCTGACTGACGGATCGAATGTAATGGTCATTTGCAACACCTCCAATGTGTTTCTGTTATGGCGTTCTTCTTTTCACCCAACCAAGTCCCATTGATGCTTCCCCGAGATGTGTGCCGATGACAGGACCAAAATGGCTAATGGTGAATTTGACGTCTGGCAACTGTGCTGAAAGTGCCGCGTGCCAGACTTCGGCATCTTCTGGTCGGTTGGCATGAATGATTGCCGCCTCGAGTGGCATTTTCGTTGCGTCCTCCACCAACATGTCCACAATCCGTTTCATCGCTTTTTTACGTGTGCGTATTTTTTCATATGGGACGATTACTTTGTCCTGAAAGTGGAGGATTGGCTTCACTTGAAGAAGTCCGCCAATGAGCGCTTGTGCAGCGGAAAGTCTGCCGCCGCGTTGCAGATGTGTGAGGTCGTCCACCATGAAATAAGCGCGCATGGTCTTTTTCATGTCATCTAGCTCAGCCATGATTACGTCTGGTGTCGCTCCTTCTTTGGCAAGTTCTGCCGCGCGGAGTACGTAAAACCCTTGTAAATAACAGGAGATTTCCGAGTCAAATGTGTATACTTCGATACCTTCCACCATCTTACCGGCTTGTTGAGCACCTGCATATGTGCCGCTAATACCGCTCGATAGATGGATGGAAATGACTGCGTCATATGTGTCTTTTAACGAATCGAACAGTTCAATGAATTTGCCGATTGGCGGCTGTGAGGTCTTTGGTAGCGGTCCATCCCCGCGTACTTTATCGTAAAAATCGGTTGAACGAATATCAATTTCTTCATCATAAATAATGCCTTTAAGTGTGACTGCTAGTGGAATCATATGAACATCCAATTCTTCCATTAAAGCTGCTGGTAAATATGCCGTGCTATCCGTAACAATTGCTGTTTTCAATGTTAAATCAGCTCCTACCCCTATTCTACCTAAATTGAGGTGAAATGGGAATGTGAAAGTGTGAGTGGTGGGAATGAAGTGCGTATATATATGTAATCCCATTGAATCCGCTTTGGCGCGCGGGGATGCCTCCCGCCCTAAGCCGAGCAGCTTCGCCTCCAGTCTTAGGGCTTCGCCCCCCCCTTGAAAGGCGCCTTCGCTTTGTTAATAAATGAATATACGTTTTCAATTTGGTCTATTCCTAGCCAAAGCAATCGCGACCAACAAAAAAGTAACCGCCTACTCCCCGCCAGGATTGTAGGTGGTTACTTTTTAAGCTAAACATCTGTTGCGGCGTTTGCTACAGCATAGTCAATCCCCCCACCTTTCGTACACTTAAATCAGGGAGTTGTATTCGAATACTGCAAACTTTGTGTCCAACGATGTGCTTCTAACGTACATTTGCTCAATTCCGCTTGTGTGATTCCCATTTCCGTGATCAATTGCTCAATACGTTGCCAGTCAAAGCGCTCAACGGCTTCAGCAAGTTGAAGATACGGCGTAATTTCTGTCTGCAGCCCTTTAACTGTAAGCGCTACTTCGTCGGATAACGGAATGAGTTGCAAGATCGCATCCCAGTCACGCTTCATGATGACGTCAATCAGTGAAAACATGCCCGCAAAGAAAAATTCTTCGGGATTTTTCTTGCCGTCATGTTTCGCGAGGAGTTCGCACATTTTTGCTCGTGTCAGCGAGTAATCAGCAAGCGCTTGTGTGCGACCATTCCCTGGTCCTTCCCCTATTTCACGCAACGCAAGGACTTGTACCCACCTTTTCGTTTCACGCAGTCCAATAAGAACGATGGCTTGTTTGATGGAACTAATCCGTTTCGGAGCTCCAAATGCAAGGGTGTTAATCAGCCTCAGCAATTTATAGGACAATGAAATGTCGTGCATGATAAGCTCGGTTATTTCATCTATATTCGGCGGCTCAGTATGAAGCCGCTCGATTATTTGAAAATGAAGACTGACGTTCGAAGGGATTTCAATTCCAGTGACAATTTCCGGTTTGGAGAAGAAATAACCTTGAAACAATTTGTAGCCTGATTCTTTTGCTGCCTTGAATTGTTCTTCCGTTTCAACTTTTTCGGCAAGCATTATGATAGCGGGATACTGTTTAATGTATTTCTCAATTTCTAATCGCTCGGTTAGTGTCGTATTTAAGTAATCGACTTTTATGAAATCGACAATTTTGAACAATTCACTATGTACACTATATTGTTCCTGAAGGATAAAATCATCTAATGCAATCATGAAACCTGTTTCTTTCAACAGCCGCAATTTAGTTAGAAGTGAGGGGGTAATCTCAACGTTTTCCAAAACTTCGATGACGACTTGTTCAGGATCAAGGCTTGCAAATATATCTTGAGCAAGTAATTCGCCTGTAAAATTGATGAATGACAAGCTATTCCCTGCCACTTTCTCGATTCCTATTGTTAGGAATGTATTAACGAGTAGGCCAATTGTCGCTTGTTCAGGGTTCACATTCGGGAAAAAATTTTTATGGCTGTTTCTATATAGCAGTTCATAACCATAGATGTCGCCATTTTGGTCCAATATTGGCTGTCTGCCAACGAATATATTTGTATCGTTCATATAATTCACTCCATTTCTTGTAGTATAGCAAAAAACGACTTGTTTACCACTATAATTACAAAAAAGCACTATATATGTTGAAATACAGAATCCTAATGATTCGGCTATGAAGCAAAGGGGTGCCTTCGCTCAGTTTTAAATAGGTTTCCATTTGTTCAACATGGATCAATTAAAATAGCAACACGCCCTGAATAATGGTATGTTTTAGTTATCAATAGGTTTTATTCAAGGGGGATTTTAAAATGGAAGCAATCCATTATGAACAAAAGGGGAATCTCGCTTTCGTGGCGCTCAATCGTCCGGGAGCAATGAATGCATTTAACTACGATATGTTGGTTGAACTGGGGCAGATTACAGAGTCAATACGCATCAATCCTGATATCCGGGTTGTCATTTTCACGGGGTCTGGTGATCGTGCCTTCAGCGTTGGGGCTGATCTAAAGGAACGAAAAACACTTACGGACCTGCAAGTGAAGCGGAATCTTTACAAAATTGGCGAGGTGTTCTCAGCGATTGAGAACTTGCCACAACCAACGATTGCGATGATGAACGGTTTTGCATTCGGGGGCGGAATGGAACTTGCGCTGGCTTGCGATTTCCGGATTGCAGCCGACACTGCACTTATGGGGTTGACTGAAACTGGACTTGCTATTATTCCAGGAGCGGGTGGAACGCAGCGTCTTCCAAGGTTAATTGGCGAAGCGAAAGCGCTCGAACTTATTTTGACGGCACGCAGAATGTTGGCGGCTGAAGCGTATAGCTATGGTGTCCTGACGAAAATTGCAACGCCGGAAAATCTTGTTCAAGAGACAGCTGACTTTGCAGATTCAATCCTTGCGAATGGCCCAATTGCCTTACAGCAGGCGAAATTCGCGATTAAACACGGCATGAATGTGGACTTGCAGACCGGACTTGCGATTGAACGGAAAGCGTATGAACTTACGATTCCGACTGAAGACCGTATCGAAGCTTTGAATGCATTTTCAGAGAAGCGCAAGCCTGTTTTTAAGGGGAAATAGGTTAGTCAAAAGGAGAAGGCTTAGGTGCCTCTCCTTTTTTATATCCATGGGGTCGTATATTTTTCTACGCGGCCTTTTTGTTTTGCCACTTCCCATGATTCAATTAGTTCCACGAAATGCTGCGTTACCATTTCCAAGATTTCTGGCTCTTTATTGAGACGGACTCCAACTAGACATTGATTGAGGTATACATAAAATGAGGACAGGCGTTTCCCTTCTTCCAACTGTGTACTAGTTGCGGCCATTAATTCAAAGAGTAAATGCTGAGTCTTTGATATGTATTCATATAGTTCTTCTTTATGCTCAGTTCGAATTGCTGTTTCCGCAATATCTACATAACGCAGGCATTCATTCAACAACAATAGGACGTATTCGATTGTGGAGAGCGTCGCATAATTCGTTTGCTGATAACGCTCAGCCGCCTTTTTCACATCCACTCTCTTCACTCCATCCATCTTTTCCTTATTATCGGTAATAATTGTTCATTTATAAGGAATTTTGCCGATATAGAGAGGGAGTAGTTGGAATTATAAGTAGCTAGGGGTGAGAGAATGCGAATAAATAGTCAGGAACAGATTGCTTTTTCGACAAACCGATCAAATCGTAATGCCACAGAAATTGAAAAAAGTCTTCAAAAGCTTTCCTCGGGGTTAAAAATTGCAAAAGGCAGCGATAATGCTTCGGGGGTCCCAATTTCAGAAACAATGCGTGCACAAATAAGAGGGCTTTCGCAGGCACAGCGCAATATGCAAGATGGCTTGTCTGTCCTTGAGTCTGTCAACGGAGGGCTGAATAATGTCAACGACTTATTGCAGCGTGCACGTGAACTCGCAGTTATGAATGCCAATGGTACATTGACGGATAATGATCGAGTGACCAGCGAAAAAGAACTAGTCCAATTGCTGGGAGCTATCGACGATACAGCTGAGAAAATGGAATTCAATACAAAGAAAATTCTTGGCGAGAATACAACGCTTATCCTTCAAGTGGGTGCCAATCCCTATCAGCAAATCAACATCAATCTGGTTGATATGAGCACGAAAGCATTAGATCTTGATGACGCTACATTGGTGACCCGTGAAGATGCTGAAACACTGATTACAAAAATTGATGGAGCCATGCGAAAAGTGACGGGTCATCTGACAGCTATCGGCTCTGATATGGAAGCGATTGAGCATCACTTGCGTAACGGAATAGTATTCGAAAACAATTTAACAAAGTCACTTTCCCTTTTTGAAGATACAGATATGGCAAAGGAAATGATGAATTTCATTTCTGGCGATATCCGTCAAAAAGGCGACCACCTTTTGGTCAACCACGTCAATCAGAATGTACAGGGCGTGCTAAGCCTGTTTTCAAAATAAAACGGACACCATCATTAGCTGATGGTGTCTGTTTTTTCATCGATAGGTACTTCTTTGTATTCGATGAGTAAAAGCCTGTCGCTCCCCAGAGGAACGACAGGCTTTTGGGTATTAGACAGTTGTTTTAGAAGTAACAGGATTCATCACCGGGCAGCGTGGACTATTTGAAACAAATGTGGCCGCTTTTGTAACAATCAATATAATATTCGTAGCACCTTGACGATCCGCTACATGTGCCGCCCTGACGTATGGTCCATATTCTTCATTCGCAATATAGCGGGGAGGTAATTCATTAAGCGCGATTGCCATTATATCGGTAAAGCATCGCTCACATTGACATGTTAGTTGCATTTTATCTTTATATTGCATCAATACATCGCGAACGATTTCTTCCATGACATTGTAAAGGGCCATTTTCTCACGCTCCAGTTGTTAATAGACATGTTTCGAGGGTACTTTCATATCCACTATTTCCCATTGAGTATATCATTTCTCCGATGGATTATCCTCGGCTAAATGACCTAATGAATTCCTTATTTGTTTACCTCTACTTAAGTCTGGCTATGCCCAAGTACATAGTTGAGGATTGATCATATAATTAAGAGTAGTTAAATAATAAATTTTCCTAGTCACTCCTCCGGCGCCAATCCTTTCATCAAGAACTGAATAGTTAAGTCGACCTCCGCTTCGTCATCCCAATCGGCATTAGGTAATATAGCATATCGAGTCACAAAGTAGCCGATGATTGTCGACCCTGTTAAGCGAAGGACGGTATCGATGGGCAGTTTGATGATTTGCCCTTTATCCTGGTAATGTTCAATAATTTGTCTAAGTCGCGTAAAGACTTTGCTGCCGACATGCTCTATGAATTGTTCTTTTAATTCTGGATGAAAGGGGATTTCCTGAATGAATATTTTGATGATTTTAAGATTACTTTTCAAGAACTTTCTACGATTATCAATCATCGCTCTTACAAAGTCCTCAAATGTTTCATGGTCATGATTCAGTACTTTATTGATGTCCTTTATAATAATCGGCGCCATCAATTTGATCATCATCGGTGTGACAATGGACAGGAGTAACTCTTTTTTTGTTTTATAATGTCTGAAAATCGTTCCCTCAGCTACTCCCGCCTTTTGAGCAATTTCCTTTGTAGACGTGGCAGAATAGCCTTTTTCAGCGAATGATTCAATCGCTGCGGCTACTATTTTCTTTTGTCGCTCTGTTAAATCACCTTTTTGATTGAACATTTCCTCGATCATTTGATCCTCTTTTGTCATGCTGAACTCCCTTTTCGTCAATCATTTCTATTAGATTTTACGGTATTTTCGCAGAGCCAGGATGTTTACTATGATAAACAGTAAAGAGAATCCTGCTAACGCTAAAATATCCATGTAAATAGCGCCCCATCCATATCCTCTGACCATTATATCGCGTAATGCATCCGCCGCGTAATACAAAGGCGTGAATGGGCCAACCCAGCTCAGCCACTTCGAGATGGTATCCAAATTGAATAATCCAGAGAAGAAGATTTGTGGGATAACGATGATTGGGATGAACTGTATCATTTGGAGTTCATTTTTGGCGAATGAAGATAGTAAAATACCGAGCGTGAGCGCTGTTAAAGCGAGCAGCAAAGTAATCAGTAATACATAGCCGAATGCGCCTTCCATCATCATTCCAAGCACATAAATCGCGTAAGCAGCAATAATGGTCGATTGGATCATCGTGAAAATTCCGAAGCCAAATACATACCCCATCACGATTTCCCATTTTCGTAATGGACTTGCAAGTAACCGTTCGAGCGTCCCCGTTGTCCGTTCTCGTAAAAACGATACACCTGCAATCAAAAAGACAAAGAAGAAGACGAAAAATCCGAGAAGAACGGGCCCAAAATAATCAAACGTCCCCATGTCTCTAGAACCGTGTAAGTAGTCGATTTCCAACTGGGGATTATTAGCGTTTTCCTGTCCAGTCGGCATTGCTTGTTGAAGCCATTTCATCGTGGCACCAGCAACACTCGGGTCGCTTCCCTCAAGAACGACGGTGGGCTCGTTGTTTTTAAGTGTTAAGTAGCCGTCTATCGTTTGCTCGGCTAAATCAGCTTTTGCACTTTTTTCATCGCTGTATGTTGTGACATCTGCCCCGTCTACATCCATCTGTTCCATAACTGCATCTGGGACATCAACGAAGCCTATTTTCGGTGTATAGTCTCCTCCGTTAAACACGAGATGCAGCATCGTTAATACAAGGATAGGCGCAACAATGAGCAATCCCATTGTCCGTTTGTCACGTACAATTTGCCGTAAAATTCGTTGTGTCAATGCGAAAACCCTCATTTTTTTGCACCTCCGTAAAAAAGGAAAGCTTCCTCAATCGTTGTTGAATTCGTCATTTCTTTCAATTCATCAGGCGTTCCAACTGCAATTAGACTGCCACCGCGAATCAATCCAAGTCGATCGCATTTGTCAGCCTCATCCATTACGTGCGTCGTCACAATGATTGTCGTTCCATTTTGTTTTAATTTGTAAAAGGCTTCCCAAATACTTTTTCGTAGAACGGGATCAATGCCGACAGTTGGCTCATCGAGGATTAAGATTTTTGGTTCATGAAGTAATGCGATTGCTAATGAAAGCCGACGTTTCATGCCACCAGAGAAGTTGGATACTAGTTTTTTCAGATCGCCTGAAAGCTGAACAAGCTCCATTACTTCTGTTATTCTACGCGTTTGTTTTTCACCTTTCAGCCCATATAAGGACGAGAAAAATTGCAAGTTTTCTTTTGCTGAAAGATCTTCATACAGCGCATCCGATTGCGCCATATAACCGATGCTGGTAATTAATTTTAATGAAGGCATTTTCGTTTGAAATAAATAACTTTCCCCTGAAGTTGGTGTATCCAAGCCTGTTAGTTGTTTAACTAACGTCGTTTTCCCTGCACCAGATGGACCGAGCAGACCAAAAATTTCCCCTTCGAGAATATCTAAGTTAATATCCTCAAGCACATGGTGTTTCTTATAGCTTTTTGATACGTGACGAATCGATACGCACGTCTTTGGTTGTTCCATCCCTAACACCCCTTTCACGATAGTGAGTGAGTACTCACTTTTATTGTATGCGAGGGATTTGCGTTTGTAAAGTGAGTAAGCAGACATTGTTGTGTTGAATGATTGTATGATTTAGGGGGCCGATCATATAACCCAGTAACCGATCATATCCTTCCCCACCCAATCATATAACTCGATAAACGATCATATCCCCTCCTCAACCAATCATATAGCTCGATAAACGATCATATCCCCTCCCCGACCAATCATATAACCCGGTAAACGATCATAAGTCCCTCACATTACACCCAAATCCCTAACTAAATCCCGACATACAAACAGCCATTCCGAGTTTCCGGAATGGCCACCTGTATAAATTGAAGTACTGAATCCGGTGTCTAGATTAAGCGAAGGCGCCTTAACAAGGGTAGCCTCAGCGGTTCAATGGAATTCTTTAGTTCAACTTATCTAGTTATTCTTTTGAATCTGCTTCTATACGAATTTCGTAAAATGCCTTGACCAATCCGCTTTCCTTTTCAGAATCGATTTCTGCGAGTCTTCTCTTTCCAAACCGCCTATCGAATAAGCTAATCGCTCTGACAAACGGATGCTCATGCACAACTGCTTCTTCAAACGGCATATGAACGTAATCAAATAATAGTTCTTTCACATCCCATGCCGGGAAAACTTCGTTTGCAATCATTTCCGTTTCAGTATCCTCATATGCACGATGATAGGCTTGGTAGTCTTCAGATTGTTCCAATTCCCGCCAATGGAGATGCCAAGGAAACGGATTTAATTGTCGCTCGTCCCGTAAATCGTCACTGCGTCGATTCAGTTCCATCGCGTATGGAATATCCGATGCCCAGCCAATCTCTTTTCCATCTAATGTCACACGAAAACTGCTTGTCTGGTCATGACTTTTCCGATGAATGATTGCCTGATAATGTACCCGACCTTTCAGTGACTCACACAACAAACCCTCCGCCATCTGTTTCAGCTTCGACCACCTCATGAAAGTCGGGATTCCCATTCTTCGCGGAGAATACCCATCCGAATCGAATCATAGTAAGTCCCGTTCCAATAACGCACTTTCCGCAACCGCGCTTCCATCGTCATGCCCAGTTTTCCGCCGACCTTAATCATACGTTCATTACCTGACCACGTCGTATAGCCGACACGAACCAACGGCATTTCATTGAATAAATGATCAATCCACATCGTGAATGCTTTCGTTCCGTAGCCGCCGCTCCAATACTGTGGTTCATAAATGACAATCCCCATCTCTAGCCAAAGGGACGGCTTATGTTCCCAGTAATAACTAACCATGCCGATCAATTTGCCATCCACTTCAATGCCCCAATAATCGTCCTGTGCAACGATTTTATCGCGTCTTTCCAGAAACGCTTCGTACGTCATTGGCTGATGTTCATAATAAGGTGCATCCCATTTTTTCCATTCAGGGTTTTCATCTTTGAAACTCAGTTCCCACATGCGTTGTAAATCTTGTTCTTGGATTGGACGTATTGTTACGCCTTCATTTGTATAACTCAATCATATTCCTCCGAATCAATTATAAATATTTCGCGAACCAGCCTGTTATCTCGTCTAACCTTGCAATGCGCAGGTTCGGTGTACCCGTACGCGATAAATTATGATTTGCATCTGGGAAGCGGACAAATTCCGTTTCTTTCCCCAGGCTTTTTAATGTGTTGTATAGCTGCTCTGAAACGATTCGAATTGTGTGAGTGCCTGTGCGCTGGGAAATCTCACGCCAATAACAAATCCTCAGACTGAATCTCCATTTTAGCCACCATACGCATGGCCTCCATTACTTCTTGAACTCGTTCTAACGTAGCCCCATAATATTCGTTTCGTTCATCTCTCGATACTTGGGAAGCAGATACACCTAAGCGATCAGCAAGTTCTTGCTGGCTTAGACCCACGTAAATCCGATAAGCAATTAATGATTTGCCCAAATTGTGAAGATTGATGATGGGTTCAAATTCACCTCTCCGAATTCGTTCATAATAAACGACTTCCTCCTTCAATTGCTCATGGAAGGTAATGGAAGGTTGCAATGCTTTTTCCACTTGTTCTCCCGTTAACCCCATGTCTTCTAACACTTTTTTTTGGTCTCGAATGAATAACTTATCCTCTTGAAGTTTTTCAAGCGATTTTTTATAGGCTGTTTCTGTTTTAATCATAGTTCTTACACCTCCATTATTGAATGATTTTCACAATACCTTTTGGTAGATAAGAGTCCCTTGTTTTTCTAAATGCGGCTGGAAACTGCTGTTGATTTCCATGTTCATCTCGAATGCCGGATGGCTGACCGAAATGAGGATATAACTCTACACGATAGCGATGCCACATTGGCAATTGCTTTTTAGTAAAACCACGATAAGGTTTTCGACTACTACTATCCCAAGTCCAAACTTTATAAGGATCTAAGGCGTTTAATTTACGTTCCAATTCCCCCGATGCCAAGTCCATTAACTCACATTCAAAATAACCATCGATGTCATTGGGATGGGCTTTATCCTCTACAAATGACCCGTCAATATAAATTTGATTAATTCCCACCACCCAAAGCTGTTCAGCCAGGATTTCCAACTGGTTGACCAAAAACAATCGCCATTTCATATCCCACGGATTCTCATTTTGTGATCCCTTGACAAGAATGGATGCCCTCAGTTCGTTTAACGTTAATTCATAGTCTTTTGGAGGTAACAGACCTTCCTCGTTAAATTTCATGATTTGATTTCTCCTTTTAGTATATTCAAAAATAACGCGTTTGATAACTTAACAAATATGTTATTTTAATCTTAACATGGCCATTCATTATTAAAAAGGAATGTGCAATACACTTAACTAGCTAGTAGCCACTTATAGGTGTTCTTCAGAAAAAACCAATGCCCTCCTTTTTTAACGGAGGCATTGGTTTTTCTTCATTCCTGATTCTGTTTATAGATATTTCGCGAACCAGCCTGTTATCTCATCCAACCTTGCAATGCGCAAGTTCGGTGTACCCGTGCGTGATAAGTTATGATTTGCATCTGGGAAGCGGACAAATTCCGTTTCTTTCCCCATGCTTTTTAATGTGATGTATAGCTGCTCTGCTTGTTCAATCGGGCAACGGAAATCTTTTTCCGAGTGTAAAATTAACAGCGGAGTCTCAACGTGTTTCGCATATTTCAGCGGGGAATGTTCCCACAGCTTGTCAACGTCCGTCATGTCAGCGCCGATTTGCCAATCGCTGAAGTAGTAACCGATATCGGATACGCCAAAGAAACTAATCCAGTTCGAAATCGAACGTTGCGTGACAGCTGCTTTGAAACGATCTGAATGGCCAACGATCCAGTTCGTCATGAAACCGCCGTAGCTCCCGCCTGTTACGCCAAGTCGATTCGTATCGATCCAGCTGTTTTCTTTAATAACGTAGTCAAGGCCAGCCATAATATCTTCATAATCTCCGCCGCCGTAATCTCCTCGTACTGCATCTACGAATTCCTGGCTATAGCCATGGCTTCCGCGTGGATTAACGTAGAGGACCCCGTATCCTTGCACCGCCAATAGTTGTAACTCATGGAAAAACGTATTTGCATACATTGCATGTGGACCGCCATGAATTTCAACGATTAGCGGATAGTTAGTCCCTTCAACGTAGCCCGCCGGTTTCATTAGCCAACCATGCACGTCCCAATTTGTAGCCCCTTTATAGACGATCGCTTCCGGTTCAACAAGTTCAACCTCCTGCAAATACGTATCGTTGAATGAAGTGATGGCTTGTCGTTCGCCTGTTGCGATTGTCTGTTTATATAGCTCTCCCGGGTTGACTGCATTGCTGATTGCAACAAGTGCGAACTCGCCGTCGGCTGAAATATCATAGCCATATACATGCTCATTTTCAGGTGTTGCGGGATATAACTCGCCTTCGAGTGACGCAAAGTACAGACGGATATCGCCCATTGTCGACAGTTGGAAATAGAGATAGTTGTCCTTTGTCCAAACTGCTGACGGTGCACCCGCCCCTTGCTGATGATCCGCAACTGCTGCATCCCCAACCGGTGCGTCGATGCTTTCCGTCAAATTCATGCGCATACCGTCTTCCGTGTCATAGACGTACAAACTGCTGTGCGTCGCATTTTCGAATGTCCGGTCTGAACCAACGTATGCGATGTAACGGTCATCAAAGGAAAATTGGGCGCCGCCGAAATAGCCCTCTTCATCGACAAGAACCGTTTCTTCTTTCGTTTCAACGTCTACAATAACTAGTGGTTGACGGAACTCGAAATCAAAATTATCCTTTCGGTTGACGCCGATAATTAATTTCTTGCCATCATGCGATATGGCTTGCAATCCATGCTGGAAATTCCCCTCAGTGAACTGCGTTACCTCTCCCGTTTCGATGTCGACTAGGCCGATTTGTTTGTACGTATCTTGTGGTAACAAGCCCGCCCCGTCCATCTGGTATTTCATTTTCGTGGCGCGGTACGGCTGTGGCTTTTTCTTTTCGTCCTTTTCTTCTTTATCTGTAAACGTCTTGCCTTCTTTCACGACTGCGTCCACCCAAATTTTCTTGCCGCACGGCGACCAAAGGAAACCCGAAACGCCTTTTTCAAATGTGGTTACTTTCTGTGCTTCCCCACCTCTTGCCTGTAGGATGAACAACTGGTTCTTCTCTTCCCGGTCCGATAAAAAGGCGATTTGTTTCCCATCGGCAGACCATTCCGGTGATGAAATCGTACTTTTGCCATGCGTCCACTGCGTCACTTCGTTCGATTCCAGATCTACGTGAAATAAATTCGCTATATATTTATTGTCTTCCTCATCAATATGCGTTTTTACAAACACCGCTTCCTTGCCATTCGGCGCTAATTGCGGATCCGTCACAGACTGTAATTTAAATAGGTCAGCTACTTCCAGTTTACGTTTTTCCATTGCTAATTCCCCCTTATTTCTTCTCTATCTACTTATTTCGACATTCGTAACAGTTTCCCTTTTTTCATGGGGATAAAAAAATGATCTCCTCGTGTGGCGAAGGAGATCTGGTGTGGAGCTATGGGGGCAAGTCATCAAACTCTCACGGCTAACTTCAAAACCGTTAGGGCAACACCAAACTATCACGACACAATCATCTCCCCACATGAAACCCCTCATCCAAAACTATCATTTCGCCTACATACACCGATTGTGGTCGGAAGATGGTGTTATCACTTAACTGTTCAATCGCATGCGCTGTCCAGCCGACGATTCTTGCTGCACTAAATGTCGGTGTGAAGAGTTCCGGCGGCATTTCGATTGAACGCATGATAGCTGCGGCATAATATTCGACGTTCGTATACAATTTCCGGCCCGGCTTATACTCTTCCAGCAAAGATATGATTTCTTTTTCAGCTGCTGTCGCCAAGTCCAACCAGTCATCTTTCCCCGACATACTGATGCATTTATCTCTCAAAAGAACTGACCGAGGATCTTCCGTTTTATAAATTCGGTGGCCGAATCCCATGATGCGTTCCCCGCGTTTCATTTTAGTCTCAATGACTGGACGGATATTTCCCGGCGTTTCCATCTCCTCCAACAAATCAATGACACCCGATGGCGCGCCTCCATGTAACGGACCTTTCATCGTTCCGATTGCCGAAGTGATTGCAGATGTCAAATCCGATTCAGTAGAAATGGTGACTCGTGCCGCAAAAGTCGACGCGTTCAATCCGTGTTCCATCGTTAATTTCAAATACGTTTCGAGCGCCTCGACTTGTACGTCATTTGGAAGAACGCCCGTCAGCATCCACAAATAATTCGCTGTGTGCGATAAAGTCGGATCCGCTTCGACGATTGATCGTCCTTGTTGATTTCGATAATGGCGCGCAATAATCACTGGAAGCGCCGCTGTCAAAACAAGGGCCTGATCCTCGATTATTTCATCCTTAAACGCTAGGTGTCCATAAGCGGAAACCGCCGTTCGCATCGCATCCATCAGTGGCATATCTGTAGGAAGTGCATCAATAATCTTCACAACATGTAGAGGGAGTTCTCTTCCCGCAATCAGTTTTTCATTCAATATACAAAGTTCACTTTCTCCCGGCAACACGCCAGTCCACATAAAATATGCTACTTCTTCAAATGAATGCGTCGCTATGAGGTCGCTTTAGAAACACCCCGATATCGCAATTCCCCTTGTTCTCCATCGACCGACGCGATTTTCGTGTGTACCGCAATAACATCTTTCAACCCTTTTTGAAACATGATTATTCCTCCTTCTTTTCTTTAGTATAAGGCGAAGGTGTAATTATGGAAATTGAATGTTTTTCATCAAATCAATTAGTATTATTAATCAAAAGGAGGTCACTTAATGGATTATCAATGGCTCAAAACATTTATTGTCGCCGCTGAGACCTTAAATTTCCGTAAAGCTTCCGAGAAATTAATGCTATCCCAACCAAGCGTAACCGTGCATATTCGCCTTTTAGAGGAACAACTTGGTACTAAACTTTTTGATAGACTAAACAACCGCGTCACTTTGTCCGATGCCGGTAAGTTTTTTTATCTTGAAGCTGTTCGACTTACTAAGGACGCGGACGCTAGTGTGAGTCGGATGCATGCGTTTTCGCAAGGCTATCGCCGCAATTGGACCATCGCTATTTCACCATTAATGGCCGAAACAATCTTACCCTATTTATTACGGACATTCATAGAGCGTCATCCCGAAGTCGAACTATCTATTCGCATCGAAGAATCGGAAATGATTGAGCAACTGGTCGACAATGGTGATGTGCATCTTGGTATTTCAGCACTCGATGCTACGTTCAAAAACATTGAATCAATCCTGATTTACAAAGATCCTATTTTATTCATCATGCCTACGGATCCATACGATGAGGAAAGCGGCCCACCTATTGACATTTCTGAAGAACTACAGAAAAACTACTTATTTACGCATCATCACCCCGTCTATTGGGACGACTTACTTTTCACTCTCAATAAACGCATTCCTGGCATACGGACGATGAAAGTCACACAGGCGCACATTGCAAAACGGTTCATCCAGGAAGGATTAGGCGTCTCGTTCCTCCCTCATTCCATCGTTCGGCGTGAACTGATTGAAGGTAGACTTATGCAGCCACATTTTGACCTATTCGAATTACCTACCGTTTCGACATATATACTGGTGAAAAAGAAAGGAGAGCTTGAAGAGGAATTTATCAATCAGATTTCTAATTATTATTTTAGATAATGAATAATTAACCCCTCTCCGCGTTGGAAAGGGGTTAATTATATAGCCGGTCATTTGATGTTATATCCACGGGGAAGATTTAATAGAGGTTTTTTAATCTTCCTAAAAACTTTCACGTGTACCAGCAAAAAAAAAGATGAATAACAATTCACCACATTTACTCCAAGCAGTATGCCAATTCATAACTGACTTTATTGTATCGTATATCTAACGAATCGTTATCACCGCCTTGGGTTCATTTATCACCGCCATCGGGCCTGTTATCACCGCCATGGCTTCGATTATCACCGGCATCAACCCCGTTATCACCGCTACCCATTATTTACACACAAAAACAGCGGCAGCTTTTCATATGAAAAGACACCACTGTTTTAATGTTGCTATCAAATTTACTCCACTGTTTCTAATTCCTCTCTGATTCCCAGCGCACATTAATAATTTCCTCTTCCCCCAAAACGTTTCACGACTTGTTCAGCATTGCCATCTAAGAGCTTCCCATTATTTTATGGGTTTTTCGTATTGCCGCCTAATCCAATGTGTCCAATTGGCTCCTTATATAGTTTCCCCTAGCCTCAATATAGGCCAATATGAAATCCGGTTCTTGATCAAATACGGCTATATTGCCTTTTTCATACGGATCCTTTAGAACATAGGGCCTTATTAGATTATGCATTGCTTGTATTTTAGGTTTCATATACTCCACATTAAACTTACTGTTTAAAATCTCTTCTAATAGGTTCTTGTATTGCATCCGAAAAGTTTTCACATCAAGAATCCTTGCGGTTAATGTATTAAATCCTTCGATTCTCAAATAGTCTTCTCGCATGCTTTCACCATTGACATCTCTTCCCCATGTCGCATCGTAATCCCATGGGATAACTTCAAACAAACCCGTCTCCCCATTACGATAAAGTGCATAGTTATGAACGAATCCATCGAAGTTTTGGGTGAAAATAACCCCGGCGAGCCAGCGTAGATACTTATCTACGTTCACATACTTTACGATTTCATGCTCAAATTCTTCTCTTGGAACGGTGTTGATGTTAACGATCATTTCTTGTAACTGATTATCACCTTGCTCTGTGACACATTTTTTTTCATAGCCTAACGTGAGTGATTTCTTTACTTCTTTATCAAGATTACTCATTAATGAAAAGTTTGCATCCCCATCGACCGCATAATAGATCGGTCCTTCTGGTAGCTGCCGATTCGCTAGAAAAAATTCATCCACTGATTCTATTTCTAAATATATACCCTCGTTTTTCCCGTTCAGTTTCACAAAAACGAAACGAGAGTTAGGTGATAAGCAGCCAATCTCATTAAAAAAATCAAAAGACAATTTATTTCTCAACAATGATGGATCTTTAAATTCCGCATTCAAATGAAATTCTTTTGCCTTTCTATATATGCTCGGTTTGTAAAATGAGAGCTGATATGATTTCTTTCGTAACTCCCGAATATGGGAACCACGATAGACAATATCAATCTCATATTTCTTTTTATTAATCGTCAATTTTGCGGAAACTGGATCATCCATCCAAACATCTTTCCGAAGCTCGCTTACAAAGTTAGGGTGAATAAAAAGCTGATACTCAGGTACCTCCATGTCAATATCCACGTGAATTCTATCCCTTCACTTTTATACTATACGTATGTATTCAAATGCTCGATGTTACTCTCACCATATATGTTGAATTAAAAAATCCCATTGAATCTGCTGTGGTTCTCGATAATGAAAGAGTTGTAATTTGGGATGTATATACCGAGATTATACTGTGATTACTAGTTGACACTATATATGTTGAAATAAAAAATTCCATTGAACCGCTACGGCGCTAGGGGATGCCTCCCGCCGTTAAGGCGCCTTCGCTCAGAATATATACCGGATTCAACATACATAACTATATTCAAAAAATCCACAATCCGCTTTCTCACATAGACCATCCAGCGCAGGCGCGACTTCGTGGTAGCCGGAGCGATAAGACTGAAAGCGGTCTTCTTTCTGGCTTATCGCGGGAGGCGTCCACAAAGCGTCGAAGCGATATTCGTAGGAGTTCTAATTTATTCCTCATGCATCGGGACATTCGTTGATCACATTCGATCGATTTATAGCACACCAGGTTGTGGGTCTCATCCCCGATAATGAAATGCGCCATCTCAAATAGACCATCCAGCGCAGGCGCGACTTCGTGGTAGCCGAAGCGATATTCGTAGGATTTCTAATTCATTCCAAGCATTGGGACTTTTTCAGTGGCTTCCCAAAAGCCCTTATAAAGCGCATAAGCCGTATTCATTTGTTCAACATAATAGTAATTATTTTTCAAGTGCAAGCATTTGTCTCTAACCCTCTTGGTACAACCGCGTACTTTAAGGAGAGAGGAAGGATTGCGTGGTACTTTCTCCCAATAAGCGAAAAAGGAGGGCGGACATGTCGCTATTTTTTGATAATGAAATACAAAAAGTAAAGAAAAGAACTGATCGCTTAGGGTTAGACAACTTAATGTCTCAGGATCCTCGTGATAAACAGAACAATGCTAACAAATATAGAAACACTTCTCAAAATCAAACAATTTCTAACAAGGATCAACATGATTCCGGCAAGCGACCAAATAGAAGGAGAAATAACAAGTACTAAATATAGTGCAGGGCATGGTTCCAGTGAAACTATGAGTTTTTCCACTTAGCTGGTTTGACTTATGAAGCTCATCTAAGTTTTAAAGGTTTTATTTCTTATCTTTTAAGAATTGACTCACTTCCCGCCCACTTCTAATTATTTCTCGAAGTGTGTGCGTTTGTCTCGGACACTTAGTGAACGTAAACGTACATTAAGTGGAGAGTAAGGATTTGAAGCAATCCGTAAATGGAATATGAGCAAGTCTTCATTCTTTATCTACAAAAAAAAGGAGGTTTAACGTGTCTCAATTTTTAAGTAACGATGACATTCAAAAAGCGATTAATAAGGTGGTAAGCTTGGGGTTAGACAACTTTATGTTCCAAGAGCCGTCAAGTAACAAACATTGCACAAGCAGTAAACGTTGTTCAAGCAGCAGACATTGCACAAGCAGTAAACGCCGTTCAAGCAGCAGACATTGCACAAGCAGTAAACGCCGTTCAAGCAGCAGACATTGCACAAGCAGTAAACGCCGCACTAGCAGCAGACATTGCACAAGCAGTAAACGCCGCACTAGCAGCAGACATTGCACAAGCAATAAGCGCCGTTCTTGTTGGAAAAAACATAATACTTGCGACAAGAAACGTACAGTCTTTGGTCCAATACTTCCAAGCAACAAGCGACGCTCTTGCGACAAGAAACGTTCTAGCTCGAAGAAACACAATACTTGCGACAAGAAACGTACTTGCGTAAAACGACGCACTTGCTGTAAAAAACGGCAAACTTGCGAAAAGCAACGTCCTTGCTGCAAAAAACAGCAGACTTGCGAAAAGCGACGTCCTTGCTGCAAAAAACAGCAGACTTGCCAAAAGCGACGTCCTTGTTGTAAAAAACAGCAGACTTGCCAAAAGCGGCGTCCTTGCTGTGGTGGCTACTAATTAATCACCTTAGCACTTGCATTCATAGCAATTCTTGCAACTAAATGAAGTGTAACGAAAACCCCTTTCTATTGAGAGGGATTTTCGTTATCGTCTACATTCCAACGTTATTTATTTTTACACTATAAACGTTTGTCCCTGTCATTTGTGGGACAGCCACATAATTTAAGGTGAGGGAAAGATTAGTTACTGTATATGTGAATATCTATATAAACTGAGCGAAGTTACCTTACAAGGGGGAGGGGTAGCCGTAGCGAATTCAATGTAGTTCTTTATTTTTCGTATATATAACAGCGATATGATTCTTATATAAAGAATAGTTATCCGCTTTCTTTCTCTTAATAAAGATGAAAGGAGGTAAGGGTATGTCTTCTTTTCCAATGAATAATAACCAAAATGTCGGTAAACATGGTAACGATTGCAGATGCGGGTGTCGTTCGCACAAACCACAGCACAGTCATTCGCAATGCTGTTCAGAAAACAGACCGCAAAATACGTGTACAATCACATTCAGACATACCGGAGTAAGTCGTGTTTGGAGACCTGATACTGGTTGTGACCAGTGTAGGAATTCTAATCATCAACATTGCCACCGCAAGCACCGTTCTTGCGGGTGTAACTTCGGATTTTAAAAGGATTATGGGCTACCCCGTAAGTCGCAATTGAGCGGCTTGCTGGGACTAGCCCTTTTTTATTTTACAACTTACTCACCACTAAAAGACCTCCCCGTCAACAACCCGGAGAGGCCTATCTAGTTAGATTTTCACTTGGTCTTTCAATGACCGTCTCAATATTTTACCAGTCGTGTTTTTCGGCAGTTCATCTAAAAACTCGATTTGTTTTGGTACCTTATATTTCGCCAAACGAGCCGCACAGTATGCGATCAACGCTTCTTTGTCCTCTTTGACACCCTCTTTTAAGACAACAAATGCATGGACCTCTTCACCGAAATCGGGATCAGGTAAGCCAATGACTGCCGCTTCAATGATGTCACGGTGAGCGAATAATACTTCTTCAACTTCACGTGGATAAACGTTATAGCCTCCGACGATAACAAGATCCTTTTTACGGTCAACGATGTAGAAATAGCCATTTTCGTCGCGTTTCGCCATGTCCCCCGTGTACAACCAGCCATTGCGGATAGCGGACTCCGTTTCTTCAGGCATTTTGTAATAGCCTTTCATGACGTTCGGTCCGCGTACGATTAATTCGCCGACTTCCCCATCTGGTACTTCATTGCCCAATTCATCAACGACTTTGTTTTCGACATTGATGATATTCGTTCCGATTGAACCTGGAATACGCTCGCGGTCAGTCGGATTAAAGCATGTAACAGGTGATGCTTCAGACAAGCCGTATCCTTCAGAAACCCTTACATTGAATTTCTCTTCGAAATTATGCAGCAATGCGACCGGTAATGATGATCCCCCAGAAATTGTAGTTCGAACTGATTTGAAATCGCTCGGATCAGCGTCTGGGTACTGGTATAAGAAATTGTACATTGTTGGTACAGCTGCGAAAATAGTCGCCTGCTGTTCTTTCACGACTTTAAATACCTCTGCCGGACTAAATCGCGGTAGCAATAAAATCGTTGCACCTTTTACTAGTGGCGCATTGACAACGACTGTAAGCGCGAAGACATGGAATACCGGCAGCGTCGCTACAACACGGTCATCTTCCGTGAAATCCAAGTAATCCGCCACATCGCGCGCGTTTGAATACAGGTTACCATGTGTCAGCATCGCGCCTTTTGGTTGCCCCGTCGTACCTGATGTATACAGAATGATAGCGGTTTCATTTTCATCAACAATAACGGGTTCCTGATTTGGTCTTCCTGTAGCAATCAGTTGTGTGAATGAACGGACTTTCGACTTCACTGCAGCCGGAAGTGCAGCGATTTTCTCTGGTGTTTCCGGAACCGTTTCGCAAATTACATAATGCTCAACAGTCGGGAATGCGCCCGCAGCCTGTTCAACAAGTGGCAGCAGAAGGTCAAGCGCGATAACTGCTTTCGCATCACTGTTATGTATGATATACGAAATTTCGTCTGGCGTGTAAATTGGATTGACCGGAATTGCTGTTGCACCAATGCGCATTGTCGCGTAAAGCGATATAAGGAAATGAGGTGTATTGCCAAGCAAAAATGCGACGTGATCCCCTTTGCCAACGCCAAGGTCTTGCAGTGCAGATGCGAACATGGATACCGATTGATCGAATTCTGCATATGATGTATCCTTCCCCATAAAGTGATAAGCCGCTTTTTCAGGCTGTGTCATTGCAGTTTCGTGTACTCGCGTAACTAGATTCATAAGTTCATCCCCTTTTGATTAAATGAATGATCATTCATTCCCACTATAATCATTATATAAGAAAAGTTCTGATAAATCAAGACGAGAAAAGCGGAAGGCGGCCGTTTAAGGGAACGCAGCCTAAGTTCGCCACTTCCTGTGGCAATGGCTGCATGACCTGCATCCTGCAGGCCCGCGACAGGCACAAGACAGTTTGCGAGGAGGCGTACCTCAGCCCCCACAGCAAAATGACTTGTGACCCGAGCATCTGGCCGCTGGAGCTAGACATTCAAAAAGCGGATACGCCAATAAAGAGGGATGTAGTTCACCCCTCTCCGTTGTATGATTTGCATCGTGCAGAACGTCACGCCGATGCTTTAATATGCGCAAGATAGCGCCAGCGGATTAAATAGAAATAAAAGATTTGCATTAGCGTAAATCCGACAAGTACGAGAACTAGTTCTTTTACAATTGAAATTTCCGCCAGTGCATCCCAAATTACTTGTAAAGACAGAAATGCAAATGAACTATGAACAAATGCAACTCCCCATGGGAAGAAAAACTGCGGGATTAATTGCCGATTGACAATTTTCTTGAACTCGCGATCCGTGATTCCCATACGTCGTAAAACATCGAACTGTTTACGATCACTTTCGAGCGATGTATACAGTCTGAAGTAGATGAAACTTCCTGCCGCCAGGAAAAATACAGCCGCCAAAAGTAATCCGATGAACAATAACAGTGAAAATGTCGTGCGAATGACCGAATAATTCAAGCCCGGATTTTCAAATGAATATAGTAAATTATCGGATCCCCCCGCAAGAAATGATTCCGAAACCTTGGCATCGATGGACAAGCCAATTTCCTGTGTTTTTTGCCAATCGGGAACATGGAATGCATAGTAGGAAAATGACTTATCCCCCTGTGTTAATCCCTTTTCGAGTACCACTTCATAATCCGCATCATTTAATATGATCGCATTCATTGCAATCGAGTACGAAGAAAATAAATGATAAGGATACGCCCCATCTATCTTAACGTGGACATCACTTTCTTTGAGTAGCGTTGTCACAGTTCGATCCTTCAGCTGGTCATACGATGAAGCGGAAGGTGGTAGGAAAACGGCTTCGCCCTTTTCCATGTCAATAACTTGATAACCAAACGACTGAGCAAGTATATTCACATTGGATAGCTTCAGTATCGCAACGGGGTTCTTGGTAAACGTCGAAGTCTGTTCCAACACCTGGAACCGAACAAGTGAATAATCAATCTGCTCTGCCTTCAGTTCGTCGACGAGCTGTGTAATATGCTTCCTTTCAAGTTCATTGTTAGTTTCACTTTTGTAAACAAGACCTAACGGATGCATTTCATGGTACTGGGAAGCAAACGAGGTAAGCGATGCAAGTATGCCAACTGACATGAACGCTACAGTCGATACGATTGTCACGATGAAAAACATGCGCGCATTTTCACGCAGCCGCACGACACCTTCAGATATTGACAGCAACCAAAAATGATGCCAATACAATCGTTTTCGATTGCGAAGCTTGTGAAGGAGCAAAGGTAAGGAATCCGTGAAAAAGTAAAAAGTCCCTATTGTTGCAAGCGGTGGCAAGAAAAAGATCAGGCCGGTTACGACGGAATTCGTTGTCGATGCAGCCAGGATATAGGACAATGCAAGAATCAGTAATCCCAGATAGCCACGTGCTTTTGAATAGCCGTACGCCCCTCGACTTCCTGCATCTCCTTGTATGAGATCGGCCACCTCACCGGTCCGAATGAACACCGGAGCCACATACGAAATGATTATAAACAGACTCATGAAAGCACCAATTGTCAGTGCAAATGGTTCCCATGATAAATAGAGGGGCAAAGCTGGCAACAGAACGATTTCCCGTATAATCATAAAAAAGAATTTTGAAAACATAAATCCAAGAATAGTTCCCGCAACAATAGATGCCGTTCCTATAATCATTGTCTCAATGAATATAAGGCGGTTCAATTGTCGCTTTGCCATCCCTAAATGCAGCAAAATGCCGAATTCCTTCGACCTCGCCTGAAGAAATGCCCGCATTGAATAAAACAGGAAAAACACAGTGAAAATATACAAAATAATTTCTGCGATTCCCATACCCATTATGGCAATTTCTTGAACAAACCGATTTTCTATGGATGGATGAAACAACAACATGGAATAAAGGAAAAACACCATAACGGAGAAAACGCTTGCCATGAAAAATGCAGTGTAAACACGTCTATTTCGAATAACATTACGGTAAGCGAATTGACGAAAGGTCATGGACATTCCCCCCGAGAAGAGACAAGACGTTCAAAATACGTTGAAAAAATGTTTGACGTCTTTCATCTTTATAGATTTCATTGAAAAATTCGCCGTCCTTGATGAATAGCACACGGTCACAATAACTGGCGGCAATCGGATCATGCGTCACCATAACGACAGTTGTTTTTTCACTTTTATTAATATGGCTTAGCAATTCGAGCACATCTTTCGCGGACTTCGAATCGAGATTACCAGTTGGTTCATCAGCAAGAATGATTTTGGGTTTATGAATAAGTGCCCGCCCAATCGCAGTTCGTTGCGCTTGTCCCCCCGATAATTCGTCGGGCCTACGTTTTAGAATATCTATCAAATCAAGACGTGCTGCAGTTTCTGCAATACGTCTTTCCATTTCAGGAACTGATAAGCCATCAAGGGTCAGCGGTAAAACGAGATTCTCTTCCACTGTCAGCATTTGAAGCAGATTAATATCTTGAAAAACGAAGCCGAGATTGCGCCGTCTAAATAATGCTAGGTCGTTTTGTTTGAGCGCTTCTGGCTCGATTCCATTTATCATCAGGCGTCCATATGTCGGTAAAGTAATCGTCGAAATCAAGTTCAGCAAAGTTGTTTTTCCGCTTCCGGAAGGGCCCATGACCGCGACGAACTCGCCTTCCTCCACTTCAAAATCAAGACGGTTCAACGCTCGGTGCATCACTTTTCCTTCATAAATTTTCGTCACTTCCGTCAGTTCCACGATTGTGTTCCGATTCACCCGTCTCACCTGCCTCTCCATTTTCAAATAGTACTGTCACCGTTGTCCCGATTCCTTTTTCAGATTCAATTGACAGTGGATGACCTAACCGATTGCATACTTCTGATGCAATATAAAGTCCCATTCCTGTTGATTCGCCAGTTAGTCGACCATTTTCACCAGTGAAGAAAGCCTTGGTAACTCGCTTCAAATCCGAAGATGGGATACCAATCCCTTCATCTCGAATTTGCAATTTCAGTCCATTCCCTGTACAAGACGCTATTAAATGGACTTTCTTTCCCTCGTCGAACGTATATTTCACCGCATTCGTAATGAACTGCCCGATGACGATTTTCATCCACTTCACATCCGTGGCAACAACGAAGTTGTCATCGATTGAAATAACTGGGAATACGCCATTGGTGATGAACAGCCGCTTATGTTCCGTCACGATTTCTTGTACAAGTTTTTTCAAATCAATGCGCTCGATTTGCATATCTTGTTCAAACGTTTCGAGCCGTGCATTGACAAGTACCGAATCGAGCCCACGCCGTATTTTCTCAACCTCTTCAGTGATACTGTCACGGTCGAGGTCATCTTTTTCCTGCAGTAAAAGTCCCATAACGGAAATCGGTGTTTTCATCTGATGGACCCACTGGTTCATAAAATGGAGTTGCCGATGTTGGGCTGCATATAAGCGTTGCACTTCGTTTTGATACAGTCTGTACAATTCACGTGTAAATTCAGTCGTTTGCCGATGCTCTGGAGCTTGTGCAAATCGGATCAGTGCATCTTCCATCTTTTCTGGCTTACGCGTGATTGCGTCGTAAAATGAACGCCTCATAATAAACTTCCCTAATAAATAGCCGCTGGTCAACAACATACTCATACTGATTGAATAGATAGCCGTGTTGAAATTGCGGAAACCATCCAACCAATACAGCAACATAATGAACAATATAAGAATTAGTTGAAAAGCGAGGAAAGATAGATGTTCTCTTAGAAAAAGGCTTAGTTTTTTCATGATTCTTCCGGCGCTAATAAGAAGCGATATCCCGCGCCACGCACGGTTTCGATTGAAGATTTAATAGCATAATCAGCCAGTTTCTTACGCACTCTAGTCATATTGACATTTAATGTATTTTCATCAACAAATGACTGATCATCCCAGAGTTCTTCAAGCAGTTTTTCCCGCGACACAACTTTCGGCGCTGCATCCATCAGCAACTCAAGGATGACGCATTCTTTTTTCTGAAGGGGTACACTATTTTCACGAATATGCAGTTCCATCCGTTCGATATATAAATGAAGTGCACCAATTTTCACGGTCCGTTCTGATTGGTTAGGAGCGTATTCGCCAAATGTTCTACGTAAATGGCTTCTTATCTTAGCAAGGACGATTTCATAATGGAATGGTTTCGTGATGAAATCATCTCCACCATTTTCTAGCGCAAATACTTGGTCCATGTCACCTGAACGTGCAGAAATAAATAAGATAGGACAAGTTGTATGTTGACGAAGCTGACGGCACCAATAATAGCCGTCATAAGAAGGCAGATTGATATCAAGCAAAATGAGATGCGGATCAAACGCGAGGCTTTCCTTAGTAACTTGGTCAAAATCTTCGACGATTGCAACGTCGTATTGGTATTTCCGGAGCGTGTCTGCTAACAGTTGTGCGATTTTCTTATCATCTTCAACTATGAATATACGATGGTTTTCCATAGGTCAGTCCCCTTTCACACTTCCCTTTATTATAGCGTAAAAACAGGCCCGGCGGTTGGAAGGTTTTTGGGAATGTTGTTGTTTTTTGTGGGGGTTATGATTGGTTGGTTGGGTTATATGATTGGTTGGACAGGCTATATGATCGGTTCGGCGGCTGATTTGATTGGTTAGACAGGCTTATGATCGGTTGGCGGCTGATTTGATCGGTTAGACAGGCTTATGATCAGTTGGCGGCTGATTTGATCGGGTGGACAAGCTATATGATTGCTTAGCGGCTGATTTGATCGCTGGACAAGCTATATGATCGCTTGGCGGTTTATATGATCGGTAGGACAAGCTATATGATCGGTTGCCTGCTTATATGATCGGGCGGATAAGCTATATGATCGCTTTGCGGTTTATATGATCGGTAGGACAAGCTATATGATCGCTAGGCGGCTGATTTGATCGGGTGGACAAGCTATATGATCGTTTGGCTACTTATATGATCGCTTTGCCTAGCTATATGATCAATCCTTCCACTTTGAAGAATTAATCCAAAAAGAAAAAGCCCGACATATCGTCAGGCTTCTAGTTTCATCAATAAATCAATTGAAGGAACTCTTCTTTCGTAATACCGCCTAGATATGTCGGAATGTCAATTGGTGCGAGCGCTTCGCTAATTGCCTGTCTTTCATACTGGATACCTTTCAAGCTTTCCTCGATAACTGTCACTTCTCCGACACCGAAAAAGTCGCCGAAAATGTTGACGTCTTCCATGATTCCTTTTTTCACTTGGATACGGACGTCGATGCCGCCTACTGGGAACCTGTGTGAATGCTGCATATTGAACTTCGGTGATTTGCCGTAATTCCAATCCCAGTTTGCATAACGCTCCGCAGAAAGCTTATGGATATTCGTCCAATCTTCATCCGTCAACTCTAGATACTGAATTTTTTCTTCTCCACCAAAAATCGATTTCAGTATTTCCATACGGAACTGTTCAATTGTCATTGAGTCATTCAGGAATTCGGAAATATTCGCAACACGACTACGGATTGATTTAATCCCTTTTGATTCAATTTTATCTTTACGTACTTTTAATGCTGAAACAACACGTTCTATTTCTGTATCGAACATCAATGTTCCGTGGCTAAACATACGACCATTCGTTGAAAACTGTGCGTTCCCTGAAACTTTACGACCCTCAACAAGAATGTCATTGCGGCCGAGTAACTCGGCTTTGACACCCATTTCTGCCAATGCCTGAACGACAGGCTCTGTCACTTTTTTGAAGTTGCGGAACGATTCGCCATCGTCTTTTGTTAGGAAACTGTAATTCAAGTTGCCTAAATCGTGGTAGACTGCTCCCCCGCCGGACAATCGTCTAACAACATGAATACCATTTGCTTCCACATATTCTGTATCAATCTCTTCAATCGTGTTCTGATTTTTACCGATGATGATAGAAGGTTCGTTAATATAGAACAGCAAAAACGAATCTTTGTCGATATCCATATTCTTGAGGACGTATTCCTCTATCGCCAAGTTGATATGCGGATCTGTAATTCCTTTATTATCAATGAAATACATAGTTTATCGCTCCTCATTAATAGCTTCCCACCCATTTTATCATCTTTAAGAAGAGAAGACCTCCTCTTACAACTTTCAGAATAAATTGTGAAATGTGTTGACATCTAGCACACTGTTATAATACACTACTAATAACAGATTTAGTTGTAGTACAAATTAGGAAGGGGAGAATGAAAATATGATTGAGAATGTCATCGAGTTTTTCAAAAATCTACCTGCTAAAACTTGTACATCATGCGGGAGTGAAATCGACGAGCAACATGAATGCTACAGTAACAAATGTGACAACTGCAACATCTTGTAATTTTTTGTAGAATCTGTACTATTACACATTAAAAAATAAACCAAATACTAATACAGTGAAATAGGGGATGTTAGCGATGATTGAAAACGTAATTGAGTTTTTTAAGAACCTGCCTGCTAAAGTTTGTACGTCATGCGGCAATGAAATCGAAGAACAACATGAGTGTTACGGCAATAAATGCGATGCCTGCAATACCGTATAACCTTTTGCATATACTGTACTATCACAACGTTAATATTAAGCCTAGTACTAATACAAATAAGGAAGGGGAGAATAAAATATGCTTGAAAATGTAATTGAGTTTTTCAAAAATCTACCCGCTAAAGTTTGCACGGTTTGCGGGAAAGAAATCGAAGAGCAGCATGAATGCTACGGCAACAAATGTGACGACTGCAATATCCTGTAAATTAGAAAAGCGCTGCTCCAGGTGAGAAACGTTTACTTTTTTTAAAAACAGCCGTAGAGACTCCTTCGGCTGTTTTTTGATTGTAGAAAGATATACCTTTTTATTTGTCTAGTATGTCGGGACGATCCGTGTGAATGCCATTTGCACCGATGGCCATCATTTTTAATGCAGTTTCAGCATCAATAATCGTATACGCATAAACGGATAGTCCTTTTTCATGCATTTTCTTTATAAATGGGACCGTTAGTGCTTCATAACTAACTCCCAGTCCAGATGCATATGTCAAAAGCTCATCCAATTCTTTTTTTGACAGTTTCGCCTCTTCATCATCATCAAATGAAATGAGTTTTAGAAGCGGGATATCTTGATTTAATTCGTAAACGCGTTTTAATCCTTTTTTACTGAATGACTGGATTGCTACTTTAGGATGTCTATCTTTATCAAACCCAATCATGTCGTATTGCTTCAATGTATCAACCAGTTTTTCTTCGATCCCAGGATAGTCTTCTGGATCTTTCAACTCAATGATGAAATTCATATTGTCCCCAAATTGACCGAATACTTCACCCAGTGTAGGAACTGCATATTCTTCTGATGGGCCATTTACAGCTTTCTTGTCTTCATCCTTGTGCCGAAAGTCAACAGATAACTCCTTCAGCTCACTAAGTGTCAATCCACCGATTTTGCCATTAGCTTCGGTTGTACCAGATACATCCGCGTCATGCATAACCGCAAGTTGGCCGTCTTTGGTCAGATGAATATCAAGTTCAATATAGTCGGCAGCAAGTTCTTCTGCCAAATCAAAAGAAGCAAGTGTGTTTTCCGGCACGTAAGCTGACGCGCCGCGATGTGCGATAATGAGGAAATCTTCGCTTGGCATTGGTCCGTTTTCCGCTTCACCTTTGCTACAGCCTGTCAATAACAGCACCGCACACAATATTCCCCATGTATACTTTTTCATTTTGCTTCCTCTTTTCGTTAACTTTCTATGTTTCTTCTATACCCTTTTTCCAACAAAAAAAATCCACCCGAGGGCGAATCTTTTCAGTCAAATAAATCTTCCAATACTTCTTTCACTGCCGCTCTTCCCTGATCAATACAATCGGGTAATCCGACTCCATTATAAGAGGCACCGGCGAGTTTTACTTGTGGGAACTTCGATTCCAGTTCTGCGCGGGCTGCTGCAATCCGCTGTTTGTGACCAACCCGGTATTGCGGGCGGTCTTTTTTCCAACGGGTAATAACCGTAAAATCCGGTTTCCCTGTTATATTCATAACTCTGCCAAGATCAGCAAGAACGATTTTCTCAATTTCAGCATCTGGTAAATCAACAATCGCTTCATCGCCTACGCGACCTACGAAGGCCCGGATAAGTACTTTTCCAGCAGGTGTTGTCGTCGGCCATTTCCGGTGTGTCCACGTGCACGCCGTGATTGAATAATCGCTGCTTCTTGAGACAAGAAAACCGGTTCCTTCTTTGTCCTGTACGACATGTTCCTCCGGAAAAGCAAGTGCCACTGTCGCAACAGACGTTGTTGGTATTTCTCTTAAATCTTGCAATAATCCGTGCGGAGCAAATAAGCGACCCGCCATCTCATGCCCAGTTGTAAGTATAACTGCATCTGCTTCGATTTTACGGCCGTCATTCATTTCAAGTATAGTCTTTTCTCCGACCATTCCTGGCGCCTCAATTGCATCGATCCGAACACCTTTCATGACGGAACCTGGTTCAAGTTGTTGTTCAATTGCTTCAACAATTGTTTCAAGTCCGTTACGGAACGTGTGGAAAACGCCTTCTTTCTTAGCGCCATGTCCGTCTTTCTGCGGGAGTTGTTTCGGTGTCGTTTTTTTCATCCCGAGAATCAGACTTCGATGTTTCTTTTCCACTGCGTAGAACTGCGGGAATGTAGATTCCAAACTCATGTGGTCAATATCGCCTGCGTAAACGCCAGATAACAACGGTTCAATCAAGTTCTCAACAATTTCCCCGCCAAAACGTCTGCGGAAAAATCCACCGAGTGACTGATCCCCTTTGATGTTTGAGCGTGGGAGGACGAAATCGCCCGCTGCACGCAATTTTCCTGACAACGAAAACAGTCCCGTTTTCAAGAATGGACCAATTTCTGTCGGGATACCCATAACAGAACCGCCTGGAATTGGATGTAACTCGCCACCGACAAGCACGTATGCTTGCCCTGTCGCGTTTTTCACAAGCTCCCCTTCGATTCCAAGGTCTTGTGCAAGGATTCCCATGCTTTTTTTCCGTATAAGAAATGAATCCGGACCACGCTCGATGATAAAACCGTTACGCCGGACTGTCTGGATTTTGCCGCCAAGTCGATTTGACGCCTCGACAAGTATGACATCTAGAGGTAAGCCTTTTTCACGCGCTTCTTTCTGCATATAAAATGCCGCGGAGAGGCCCGTAATCCCTCCGCCGACAATAACGACTTTCTTGTTTTGTCCGCTCATGTCCATCATCACTTTCTTTCAACCATATTAAGCTTCTTTCATCTTTTCAAATACCGCGTCCACCATCGCATCGATGAAGAGTGGGTCGATGTTCGGCATTGCCGGACGGTAGTAGGATGCACCGATTTCATCACATACAACTTTACACTCATAATCATTGTCAAAAAGCACTTCGAGATGGTCGGAAACAAATCCGACTGGCGTATAAACAAATGTTGTATATCCTTTTTCATTATGCAAATCGCGTGTTAAATCTTGAACGTCGGGACCAAGCCATGGTTCAGGCGTTTGCCCTGCACTTTGCCAACCTAGTTCATAGTTTTTCACACCAGCAGCTGTTGCAATCAATTCAGCTGTTTCTTTCAACTGATCTGGATATGGATCACCATTCGCGATGATTTTTTCCGGCAATGAATGCGCTGAAACAATCAGACATGCTTTCGCTCTCTCTTCTTCGCTCATGCTGTCGAATGTACCGCGCACTTGATCAGTCCAGAATTCAATAAACTTCGGCTGTTTGTACCAGCTTTCGACAGAAGTAATTGTGATACCATGCTTGTCAGCCTCTTCTTTCGTGCGGCCATTGTATGACTTGACAGAAAACGTCGAGAAATGCGGTGCCAGTACGATTGAGACCGCTTCTGTTATCCCGTCTTCATGCATTTTTTCTACCGCATCCTCAATAAATGGTGCAATATGTTTCAATCCAATATAGACCTTGAATTCAATGTCATCCTGTACTTCATTCAGACGGTTGCAAAGCGCGTTTGCTTGGTCTTCAGTAATTCGCGCAAGCGGAGAAATCCCGCCAATTGCCTCATAGCGATTGCGAAGGTCCTCCAATTGTTCGGGTGCAGGCGGACGACCGTGGCGGATATGCGTATAATACGATTCAATATCCTCTTCCTTATTCGGAGTCCCATAAGCCATCACTAAAAGTCCCATTTGTTTCTTTGTCATAACATTCACCTCTTCGTTTGGATCAGCACGTTATTTACGCAGCTGTGCACTATATTCATGAACAAATTCAGTTAATCTTTTCAATGTCGCTGGTTTCACATCAGGGAACACGCCATGACCAAGGTTGAAAATGTGGTTACCATGCTCTACGCCTTGTTCGATGATTACTTTCGCGCGTTCTTCGATAATGCTCCAATCTGCAAGTAGCAATGACGGGTCAAGATTCCCTTGCAACGGCTTCGTTAGACCGCGAGCTCCTGCTTCTTTGATAGACAGGCGCCAGTCGAGACCAACAACGTCTACAGGCAAGTCATGCCATTCGTTTGCCAAGTGGCTTGCGCCGACACCGAATGTGATTAGTGGAACGTTCAATTTACGCAGCTCTGTGAAAATACGCGTCATAACTGGTTTGATGAAGATTCGATAATCAGATACATTTAATGCCCCTACCCACGAATCAAAGATTTGAATTGCTTTTGCACCCGCATTAACTTGTGCAGTAATATACGTAATCGTCATATCTGCTAGTTTGTCCATCAATGCGAACCATGCTTCCGGCTCAGATACCATGAATGATTTCGTCAAGTTGTAGCTTTTCGATGGACCGCCTTCAATCATATAACTCGCAAGCGTAAATGGTGCCCCCGCAAAGCCGATAAGCGGAACATTCAATTGTTCCTTCGTCAATATTTTAATCGTTTCAAGAACGAAAGGAATATCATCTTGTGGTGATAGATCGCCAAGATTATGGACATCTTGAACTGTACGGATTGGATTTGAGATAACTGGACCAATGCCCGCTTTTATTTTCACATCAATACCAATTCCCGGCAGTGGTGTAACGATGTCTTTGTAAAGAATTGCCGCGTCGACATTATACTGATCAACTGGAAGCTTTGTTACATATGCGCAAAGTTCAGGTTGGTGTGTAATCTCTTCAAGAGAATATTTCTCCTTGATTTTTAGGTATTCCGGTTGTGAACGCCCTGCCTGCCTCATGTACCAAGCCGGTGTATGATCAATTTTCTCGCCTCTTGCAGCGCGTAAAAGTGTATCATTGAATTTTGTCATTTGGTTTATTCCCACTTTCTTAATTAACTATTTCCGTGTTACATATCCGTACTCAATATAGACGTTTCCCTTTGCAAAGTATAGCTTTTAGCCCCGTTATTCATACAATTGTGCTAACTTCTTACTTTTTTCGCCATCATTTTGTCAAAGTTTGTTTTAAGTTCTCAAATAGGGGAAAATAGATAAATAAGAACTACAAGGAGGTTTTTTTGAAAATGAATATTTATATGACATCGGGTACACCTGAATTTATGGAAAGTTTAAAAGAAAAATATGCGGCAGAAAGCTTGATTGCCATGCATGGTCACGGTAATTCTCTTTTACTGCATGAAACGGTAGGTAAAACTGTGTTCCAAACACCACGCCGTTACGAAGTCATTAGCTCCTCGGGAACACTGCAAGATAACGGTTATTTCGTTTTCAACAATATTCCCGTCACGGATGAAGGACGTCCAGTTTTTGAGCATCGCTTTACAGAACTTACGAGCGCTATTGAATTTGAACTCGGATTTATCGCATTTCGTTTGCTCCGCCCACTCGATTCAGACACGTATATCGTTCTGACAGAATGGTCTGATAGCACCCATTATACAAGATGGGAAAACTCATCTGCTTTCGACAAGGCTCACTCCTCAAATCATGCAGAAGCAGGCGTCGATACTTCGCTTCATATTTTCTCGAGCGCTCCGTATGTAACGACTTATACGACGAAAAATAAAATATAAAACGCGCAACCCGAACTATGGGTTGCGTTTTAGTGTTCCCTCTCAAATGTTTGCTATAATAGAAGTAGCAACATTCAAATTAGATAATTTTTAGGGGGAACAGTCCATTGAAAGAACAATTGTATGAAAAGCTCGATAGCGCTTATGAGGATATGGTCGTTATTCGTCGCCACCTTCACATGAATCCTGAATTATCTTTTAAGGAAGAAAAAACTGCGCAATACATACATGATTTTTACGCTGACCTTGGTATTGAAGTACGTAAAGGAGTTGGCGGGAATGGTGTCGTTGCAAGGGTTTCGGGTGGAAGACCCGGTAAGACGGTTGCACTACGTGCAGATTTCGACGCGCTACCCATTCAAGATGAAAAGGATGTAGCGTATAAATCAACTGTTCCAGGCGTCATGCATGCTTGTGGTCACGATGGGCACACTGCTACACTTCTACAGCTTGCAAAAGCCATTCATGAGTTGCATGAAGACCTCGCTGGCGACTATGTTTTCATCCACCAACACGCAGAAGAATTTGCTCCAGGCGGTGCAATTTCCATGATTGAAGACGGTTGCCTTGATGGGGTTGATGTCATTTTTGGAACGCATCTATGGTCTTTGACACCTTTAGGTACAATCGAATATTTGACCGGTCCTGTAATGGCAGCGGCTGACCGTTTCGACATTAAAATCCAAGGCGCAGGCGGTCACGGTGCGGCTCCGCATCAAACGAAAGACGCTATCGTTATTGGCGCACAGCTCGTGATGAATTTACAGCAACTTGTTTCACGTCGCGTCAATCCAATCGACTCGGCAGTGTTATCTATCGGTTCATTCGTTGCACAAAACGCATTTAATGTCATTGCCGATTCAGCAAAATTGGGCGGTACGGTACGGACATTCAACCCCGACATTCGCCATTTGATGGAACGCGAAATGAAACGCGTTGTTGACGGGACTGCGCTTGCAAATGACTGTACAATCGATTTCGAATATGTACGCGGCTATCCAGCTGTTGTCAATCACAAAGCCGAAACAGAATTTCTGAAGACTGTCGCGGAAGGTATTCTTGGCGTGGAATCAGTCGTTGAATCAACACCACAAATGGGCGGCGAAGATTTTGCATATTATTTAGAAAAAGTACCTGGTACATTTTTCTTCACTGGCGCAAAACCTGACAACCCATATCCACATCATCACCCCAAATTCGACATCGATGAAAATGCGATGCTTCTCGCAGCGAAAACACTCGGCGCTGCAGCTATCGATTTCCAAAATTTATAAAACCAAGGTCTTCCCTCTTAAATTTAGGAGTAGAAGGCCTTTTTTTTACATGAAATACTGGTGACTAGAGCTTGGAAAAATCCATTTTCACCGGACCATTTCCTTTTGCTTTCGACGAACTAATCACGGCATATCTACCGTAAGGCATGTGTGTCTAGTAGGTGATTATTTTATTCACTGCTTACTATTTTGATAAAACTCTAGACGCCTTATGTACAGGTGTTTTCGGATCGGATCGGTTTGGACTGAACGACTACTGCGTAGGGTAGCGACAGACAGATAGTCGGAAAGGGATGTGACTAGAAATGTACAAGTGCAAATATAGACTTGTATGCTTTTCTTACAGGTTCTCCATGTAAGAAAGTGGATATTCAACAGCCGTGATACAAAATCCTGCTCATTCAAAATAATAACAAATTCCATTTTAGTAAATAGCATAATACGAGTGATAATAGCACTAAAAAACAAAATAGTTCAAATAGTTTAATTAAATGGTTGCATTTTAAATTTTCTAATTTATACTAGGACTTATGCAACAACAATAAACTATAAGGGGTGCATGTTATTGGGTAAAAAGAAATGGTTAGGGAAATACATTGTTTCTTTCAATACATTTTTGTTACTACCTGTGGTCCAAGGAAATAAACTATCAACGCTTGTAATCGAACGAAACGGTGAATTGAACGTTTCACGAAAACCCGTTCACATTGTTAAAAATTCTTGTCATTATTATGGTGGTTCTTTACAAAATTCAACAAATACAGCAAAACTAGCAATTGGAAAACGCCATAAAACGCCTATAATTATCGCTCATGATTTCGGAGTACCTTATATCTTTCTACCAACAATGTCTCCGAATTCAGAAGAGAACATCTGGGTTTCCTATAGTGCGATTGATAATATAGAACCAGATGGTATGGGCTGTATTCTCTACTTGGAAAATGGTCTTTCCTTCAAGCTCGATATTTCAGCTACAACAATGTTTCGCCAATATGCAGTCGCTGCTCTTCTCGAAAAAAACTTTTTGAAAAAACAAAGACAATTGAACAGGCCATCAAAATTCGATAAATTTGACTTCCCCGATGAGGATTGACTTAACTTTCAAACATGGCGAAGTAAATGTTTAACAGTTCCTTCGACCAATTACGTAGGCGGATGTTCAAATAACGTCTGCGGTCCTTATTGTCCCCGTATACGAAAATATACTCAGTGAAAGTAGCGTATGACTTTCATATTCTGTCGACGTAAGTAGCTGGTGGTTTCCCTAAGTTCAGCACGTGCAGCTCTTGTTGCTTCATCAACAAGTTTGATATAAGGTCCTTTCAGTTTGAATGGACCTTTTTCAAACGAATCTCGATCCTTTTCCAATATAATAAGATGCATCGGCAAATAAATCATATTCTCAAAATGCGGCAATGCCTCTGCAGATATTAAATGCATTTTAACTGCTCTCATTCCCACACAGAACGTTAGTTCTCATTATTGTATACCCTTATCGCCGATAAGACAACCTACAATTTTTTTGTAGGTTATATGGTTTTGTAGTGGACTGTACGACAGCCACGAAACAAAAAAAGACTTTCGGCTATTACAGCTGAAAGTCTTACATATGAACCACATTTACTCTTTCCCGTCATCACCGATGTAATGCACCGACGCAACTTTCCAATCGTCACCATTTTTCGTAAATACGGTCACTTGTCTTCCATCTTGTTTTGTCACAAGACCAGTAGATACTTGTTTATATGATGTATTCAAATTCGAGAAGACTTGGGCTTCCTTATCAGAATACTTTACAATCGTTACGTTCGATATTTCGCGATTTAGCTCATATTCACTAAATTGCTCTTCCATGAACGCACGTTCTTCCTCAAAATCATAGTCTTCCGGAGAAAGTGTATTCAAATAGCCATCGATATCTTGTTCATTCAGCGTATCGATATACACCTTATATACTGCTAAAATTTGTTCTTTCTCCTCAGCCGGAACACCAGAAGCTTCTTCTATAACTCCTCCATCTAAGCTAAAACCCACTTTTTTGTCTTCCACACCATGATCAATTGCACCGTTTTCATTCGCCGCCTCGCCATCATTGACCGAGCCGCTTCCAGTCGAATTCTCTCCATCGCTACTGCACGCGCCAAGTAGTAAAAGAACCGACATACTTATAGGAACAAATATTTTCTTCATTTTCTTCCCTCCTGAACAGGTAAAAAGGCCGCTCCAACTGGATGGCCTTTCTCCTTTTATTTAAGAAAAGCGTAAGGCGCCGTTAAGCCCCGACAGGCATAAGAGACAAGGTAGGCAGTCTAAAATCGCGACTTCCTGTCGCAACGACTAGCATACCTGCATCCTAGCAGGCACGAGGAGGCGTACTTCAGCCCCCACACAGGAGGAGGGATGAAGTTCAATCCCTCCCCAAAAAGACTTCCAAGGAACCTAGCCTAAGTACGCCCCGTCCTGCGGCAATGGCTACGTGACCCACATCCTGTGGGCCTCCGAAGGGCTGGCGCTTGGAGCCTAGACATCATTCCAGGTTGGAAAACTTATACTTTCTTGTTTTTCAACAAAGTCCGAATTACTTCACTTCAACCCAACCATTTTTAATAGCAGTTACAACTGCTTGTGTCCGGTCATTTACAGCCATTTTTTGCAAAATACTTGAAACGTGGTTTTTAACCGTCTTTTCAGAAATGAATAACGTTTCTCCGATTGTCCGGTTACTTTGCCCATCCGTCAACAGTTGCAATACTTCACACTCACGTTTTGTAAGTAAGTGGAATGGTCGGCGGATATCGTTTTGCTGGAATGACCCTTTATGCTCCCGTTCACTCAATCTGCGGAATTCCGTAACAAGGTTATGTGTCACTTTCGGGTGAAGATACGAACCGCCCATCTCAACGACCTTAATCGCTTGAACGATTGCATCTGCATCCATCTCTTTCAGCATATAGCCAAGCGCACCCGTTTTCAGTGCATGCGATACATATGACTCGTCATCATGAATCGACAACATAATGACCTTCGCATCAGGAAACTCTTTGACAAGATTCTCAGTCGCATCAATACCATTCATACGTGGCATGTTAATATCCATAAGAACAACATCCGGTTCGCACTGTCTATAAAGTTCATTTACTTCGCTACCGTCATCACCTTCTGATACAACTTCAAAAGAATCTTCAAAGTCCAGAATTCTCTTTACCCCTTCACGGAATAATTGATGATCATCTACAATTAATATTTTCGTAACAGTCATAGTCATTTCCTCCCCAATATATCTAGCCGTCAATTATTTCATTTCGAAGCGGGATCCGGAAATGAATCATCGTACCATTGCCAGGCGTTGAAGTGATTGTCATATCGCCTTTTAATAAATCGATTCGTTCCCGCATCCCAATTAAACCGAACGACTTATCTTTCACTTCATTCTGGTTGAATCCTTGTCCATTATCCTTAATGATAATATTCATTATATCGCGAAGCCATTCAGTTTTCACCCAAACGTCCTTCGACTTTCCATGTTTCAATGCATTTGATACAGATTCTTGTACAAGTCGAAAGACCGACACTTCAAAATTCGTTTGAAAACGCTGCTCTTGTCCACTATTTTGAAAGTGAATTTCAACATTCTTTTCATATTCTTCGATTGTCGACAAATACTTTCTCAATGTCGGAATCAGGCCAAGATCGTCAAGCGCCATAGGTCGAAGATCATAAATGATACGCCGGACTTCATAAAGTGCATTCCTCACCATCACTTTGAGATCTGCTAGTTCACCCAATGCAGGTTTAGGACCTTTTTCTACAAAGATCTTTTCAATCAATCCAGTACGGATCATCACATTCGCCAACATTTGCGCTGGTCCATCATGAATGTCACGGGAAAGCCTTTTGCGCTCCTCTTCCTGTGCCTGAATAATTCTGATACTGAAATCCTGCTTGTGTCTAGCATTTTCAAGTGCTTCACCAACATTTTTTAAATCAGATGTCAAATAGTTAATAACGGTCGCCACTTGAGTAACAAGCTGATCCGCACGTTCAATTGTATCGAGTAGCGCTACAAGGCGTTTGTCCAAATCATCCCTACGTACACGCAGCTGCTTCTCCTGCATCCGGTTAATGGATAATCGAACATGTAATTCATTCGCAACTTCGTAAGCCTCTCTCACTTGTTCCTCTGAGTAATTCATGAAGTTCTTCGAGACGTCGGCGAGACGTTTGCGTGAATGGCCAGTCATATTCTCCAAATAGTCGCCTTCGGTTATTGCCTGGGAAATATCACTTTTGACCGTTGCAAGCTCTTTTTTCATATCATGAAAGCTTTGACGGCTTTGTTCGCTTATAATAAAGATATCGTTCTTTGAGTGATCCATAGCACGGACCATACTATTAAAGATTGTTTCAAGCGTTTGGATATCAACTATATTTTCATTCAATGTTAAGTTCCCTCCCGCCTACAGCCTGAAAAACCACATATCTACCATAAGTAAGAAATGTTACCGGAATACTGATTTCCTTACGCACTTCATTATAGTATAGCATCATAGTACCAAATGGATATTAAGATTGTATTACAAGTTATGGAGGTGCCGCAAATGCGAGCAGATTATTATACAGTTAAAGATTACGGTGAAAGTGAATTAATCATTCAAAAGTCTAGATTTCTCACCCATGTGTTACGTGCAGAGACGGAAGATGAAGCTCTCGAGTTCATTCAGGAAATCAAGAAAAAGCATCATAATGCTAACCACAACTGTTCGGCCTATATGATTGGCGAGCACGATACTATCCAAAAAGCGAATGATGATGGAGAACCAACAGGTACGGCTGGCGTGCCAATGCTCGAAGTCTTGAAAAAACAAGGGTTAAAAGATACTGTTGTCGTTGTGACGCGCTATTTTGGGGGTATCAAGCTTGGAGGCGGTGGGTTAATCCGTGCGTATGGCCGCGCGACTTCTGAGGGCATTACAGCCACGGGTACTGTCGTAAGAAAACTTCATCATTTAATGAGAGTATCAATTGATTATACATGGCTCGGAAAAGTCGAAAATGAGATAAGACAGTCCGCTTATCCACTAAAAGAAATTTCCTATGCGGACGGCGTCAACTTATTCGTATACGTTCCAGTGACAGAAGAGGATGTTTTCACTGCTTGGATGGCCGAATTAACAAATGGTCAGGCGGAAATTGTGTCGACTTCTAGCGAATTTCTCGAGTTCGACAACTAACTAAAAAAATAGTATAATAGAAAAGGTCATGAGTATTCATGTCACAAAACCTTGTGATCCGTTATGCTATCTCTACCTTTTGACGATATTTGTCAATTATATGATCAGCTATGAAGAACTTCCATAGTCGATTCTGGAGGAACTAAAAAATGAAAAGAAAAGACTATAAAAAAAGAAAAAAATCGTCTGCTAAACGCTTAGCCTTAAAAGTTACGCTTCTTCTTACGTTGTCCCTATTTATTGTTGTTGCGGCATACGCTGCTTCACTTCAGAAAAAAGCAGAAAGTATGGCAGTTAGTGCGTATGAAGCCGTCCCTGACCGACCAAAATCCGAAATTCGCGAAGTAAAAGTCGAGCCCGCAAACGACAATGTTTCAATTCTATTCATCGGTGTCGATGACAGCGAAGCGCGCCATCAAGGAGAGAGCAACAGCCGTTCGGATGCACTTCTACTTGCTACATTGAATCCAGCGAGTAAATCTGTAAAATTGGTCAGTATTCCGCGTGATTCATACGCCTATATCCCAGAAGTCGGATATCGTGATAAAATCACCCATGCCCATGCATTCGGCGGAACACGTGCAACAATCGAAACAGTTGAAGAATTGTTTGAGATTCCTGTCGATTACTATGTGAGGATGAATTTCAATGCATTCATTGATGTCGTTGATGCAATTGACGGAATCGACGTAGAGGTTCCATATAATAGAACTGAAAAAGACGAAAATGATAAATATACGATTCATCTGAAAAAAGGTCTGCAACATCTTGACGGCAAACATGCCCTTGCGCTTGCGCGAACACGTAAACTCGATACCGACGTCGAACGCGGAAAACGTCAGCAAATGATCTTACAGGCAATCATGAAAGAAGCCGCTTCAGTAAAATCAATAACGAAGTACGGTGATGTTATTGAGGCAGTTGGCGAGAACATGAAAACTGACATGACGTTTGACGAAATGAAATCGTTCTTGGAATATGTAAAAGGCGGTATGCCACAAGTCGATACACTAAGTTTGAAGGGTTACGACGACATGTCTACAGGAATTTATTACTGGAAACTTGATGAAACCTATTTAGCTGAAGTGAAGAACATATTGCAAGCACATCTCGGTCTCATCCCCGACTCATCTAGTCTGACTGACAGTGGTTCGATCCTAACTGGTTCAACAGAAGAAGCTTTAGAAGATAGTTTTAATGAATGATACCAAAAGAACCAAGCTGAAAGTTAGCTGGTTCTTTTTTTCTTTCCACACATAATTCTATAAAAAATGGCCATGCTACCTTAATGAAAAGGTGCATGGCCATTTTTTCTTATTGTCTAGTGTACAAACAGCTGTGTTACTTACCAATCATCCGTACAAGATTTAACAACGGTCGATAGTTTGTACCGGCAAGACCGATTACTTCAACGAACAGTTCAATCGCGATAAGCATGACTACAATAAGCAGAATTGCTCCCCATACTGTCGCTTGCGAGAACAATACAGCTGCAACTCCAAACAGAATTGCAAGCGCATAAATGACCAAGACTGTCTGCCTATGTGAAAAACCGCTACGAAGTAAGCAATGGTGTAAATGTGATTTATCCGGTGCCATAATAGGCTGTTTCGTGCGTATACGGCGAACAATTGCGAAGAACGTGTCAGAAATTGGAATACCCAATATAATAACTGGGATAATCAGTGAAACGACAGCAACGTTCTTGAATCCTAATAATGCAAGGACCGAAATCATAAAGCCCAGGAACAAGGATCCGGTGTCTCCCATAAAGATTTTTGCCGGATGGAAATTGTAAAACAAGAAGCCAAGCGAGCTTGCCGCAAGAATCGAAGCTGTTGCAACTACGAATACATTCCCCATTATCATCGCCATAACAGCAATTGTAATGAGTGCAATCGTTGAAACACCTGCTGCAAGTCCATCCAATCCATCTATAAGATTTATAGCATTTGTAATGCCGATGATCCAAATAATTGTAATTGGAATACTTAAGTAACCAAAATCAAATTCCCCAATAAACGGTAAATTAATAACTTCAATTTGTAAACCGCCCCATACGACAACGACAATAGCCGCAGCCAATTGACCAGCAAGTTTTGCTTTCGCGGTAATTTCAAGCATATCATCGAGAAAGCCCATAACGATGATGATAACAGCACCGATAAGTATACCAACAGCGTGTTCATCTTTCGGTAGTAATACCGCATAGCCAATTAAAAAAGCACCAAATATCGCAAGACCGCCGATTCGCGGCATAACAGACGCATGGACTTTCCGGTAATTCGGCCGATCGACCGCTCCTATCCGGAATGCCAACTTAATGACGAGTGGAGTAAGTAAGATGGAAGCTAGTAGTGCAGCAGCCATTGCAAGGAATAACATGTCCTTCCTCCCTATAGTAAATCGCTAATTTATCATACCAACAGTATCATAGCATATTTAAACAAGTAAAGCACTTTACTAGAAAACTCTATTCTATTTTTTCTTGCTGCCAAGGTCATTTAAATTTACTGTGCTAATAAGTTAAAATAAAGAAACTAATGAATTCACTCCAGCTCACAGGGATGCCCCCCACCCTAAGCCAAGCAGCTTCGACGTCAGTCTTATGGCTTCGGGTACTCCTGTAAGGCACTTTCGCTTAGATTGTACACCGTATTCGATACTTCAACTTCGTCCCACCTTTGTTGCGACTGATTATCACGACTTACACTACCTTTCCTTACATTACAAACTTAACACGTCTAAACAGGTGCTTGCGCTTCTGGTTATCTTATCTTCCCCTTCTCTTCCCCTAGATATCCCACACCTTCTGCTTCCTTATATATGTAGTTTTCAGCTCAAGGTAGTCATTTTCCATTCTTTTTGGTAAAATGGGGACGGGTCCTTTAAAGGGATCGGAAAAAAGGAGCGTTCATCCAATGCTATCAATATTCAAACGTTCAAATCAGACGAACGAAAGACAACTTCGAAAGTACCGGAAGATTGTCCAACAAATAAATAAATTAGAAGCTACATACGAACCAATGTCAGACGAACAACTAACAAGTATGACTACTATCTTCAAGGAGAGAATTCAATCTGGAGAAAAGATCCAATCTATTATTCCAGACGCATTTGCTGTTGTTCGTGAAGCATCTAAGCGAATCCTTGGCATGCGTCATTTCGATGTTCAACTTATCGGCGGACTCGTTCTAACAGAAGGTAACATCGCTGAAATGCCTACAGGCGAAGGTAAAACGCTAGTCGCTTCCCTTCCTTCATATGTGCGCGCACTTGAAGGAAAAGGAGTCCACGTTATTACCGTGAATGACTATCTTGCGAAGCGTGACTATGAACAAATTGGTCAAATCCATCGTTTTCTTGGCCTTACAGTTGGGTTGAATGTCCCAATGATGCAAGGTCCAGCAAAACACGCTGCTTACAATGCTGATATTACGTACGGAGTGGGAACTGAATTCGGTTTCGACTATTTGCGTGATAACATGGCGCAGCAAGTGTCACAAAAAGTTCAACGTCCCTACCATTTTGCAATTATCGATGAAGTTGACAGTATTCTTGTTGATGAAGCAAAAACACCATTAATCGTTGCTGGTAAAATGCAAGCGGATGCGGATCTTCATCACATTGCTGCACGTCTCGCAAAACGTTTCAAAAAAGGAATCGATTTCGACTTTGATGATGAAACAAAAGCGACTTCCCTTACCGATACCGGAATCGGGAAAGTGGAAAAAGCATTTGGCATCGACAATTTATATGAATTGGAGCACCAAACGCTTTATCATTATATGATTCAATCATTACGTGCACATGTCATCTTCGAACGTGACGTTGACTACATCGTAAAAGAAGAGAAAATTGAACTTGTTGATATGTTCACGGGTCGAATCATGGAAGGACGAACACTTTCCGATGGCTTACACCAGGCAATTGAAGCAAAAGAAGGACTACCAATTACTGAAGAAAATAAAGCACAAGCACAAATTACAATCCAAAACTACTTCCGTATGTATAAAGAACTGTGCGGAATGACTGGTACGGCTAAAACACAGGAGAAAGAATTCCGCGAAGTGTACGGTATGGACGTTGTTCAAATTCCAACGAATCGTCCGCGTGCACGTATCGATTCACCTGACCAAGTATATAAAACAATTGACCAGAAATATAAGGCGATGGCGAAAGAAGTTGCTAAGCGTCATGAAAAAGGACAACCCGTCCTTGTCGGCACAACATCCATTTTACAATCTGAAAAAGTAGTAGCGTATTTAGATGAATACAAACTTACTTACAACTTATTGAATGCTAAGAGTGTCGAACAGGAAGTAGACCTTATCTCCCTTGCAGGACAACTCGGTCAAATCACAGTCGCGACAAACATGGCTGGACGTGGAACTGATATCGTGCTCGGTGAAAAGGTTGAAGAAATTGGTGGTCTTTTTGTACTTGGAACAGAAAAGCACGAAAGCCGTCGTATTGACAACCAGCTACGGGGACGTTCTGGAAGACAAGGTGACCATGGTGAGAGTCACTTCTTCCTTTCTCTCGAAGATGATATGTTCAAGCGTTTTGCTAAAGAAGAGCTTGAGAAGTTCCTCAAAAAAGTAACAACAAATGAAGACGGTCTTGTGCAGAATTCCGAAGTAGATGAACTGACAGAACGGACACAGCGTATCGTAGAAGGCGCCCACTATTCAATGCGCGAATACAACTTAAAACTCGACGACGTCATTAACGATCAGCGTGAAGTCATCTATGGACTTCGTAATAACGTCCTAGACCGCGAAGGCATCCTTGAACAATTAAAATCGATGCTTTCTGAGACAGTAGAATTTGTTGTTTTCGATAGTTGCCCAGATGAAGAGACTTCAAGCAATTGGGATTTCGAACGAATTGAACATACAATGAACAGCCTGTTGCTAGAACCTGTCGTAATTCCGCGGACGCTTGATAAGACGTCTGACATTCTAAAACTATATGATGCTCCACTTACTGAGTTGCTCGACTTCATCGAATCATTCTCAGACGATGAACAGATCAATCAGATGATTCCACAAGTAATGCTGTCTCATATTGATACGATGTGGGTCAAGCACTTGGAAGTTATGACACGCTTAAAAGAAGGTATCGGACTCCGTTCATATGGACAAGAGGACCCAATGCGGATTTATCAGCGTGAAGGACTCGAATTATTCGGGCGTCATTATCAAAAATTACGCCGTAACATCGCATCTGAAGTTATTAGCTTTATGAAAGTTATTACACAACAACAGGGGGTACAACAATGAAGCTTTTCTCATTTTTCAAGAAAACCGAAAAGACAGGATCAGATAGCACAATCGGTTCCGAAGAGATTATTGATGGTCTAAACGCATCGACAAATACAGATGAGGTCGAGACTACGCTATCCCTACACCCAGAATGGAATGTACCACAGGAGCAAGAGTACGTTTTCCGCTTCCATTCGAATGAGCTAGAACCACTTAAACCGAACCAAATCTCCCTTTCAGGCATTGACATCGACGTTGAACCTGCTAATGGTAGCTGGCTCGTTAAAGCGTTTTTCCGTTCTTCACTAGACCAACAGATTTCAGTTGGATCAGTCGAACTGATGCTTCTTGATGAGGAAGGTAAAACACTCGCTTCCGATGAATTCGATTTGAAAGAGCTCGGCGATATTCCGGCACGAAGCGCAAGACCTTGGGTATTCGTCTTCACAAAAGACAATATCTTTACAGAACAGCCACCAACAGAAAACTGGAAACTCGCATTTAACGTTCAATCGATGGTGCCTCACAAACTAGAGTTGGAGCAAACATGGGAAGACGGTTTAACGGCAGAACAAAAGGATGGACTTACAAAAGTTGTCGAAGGTCTTCCGAAATTGAAACCGCGTGAAGTAAATATTAGCGGATTCCAAGTAAAACAACAGGATGACGGCGGTATCGCAGCATCTGTATTTATCCGTAATGGTCACTCGAAACAAATCAATATCGAAAAGCTTCCACTAGAACTGATTGATGCATCTGGCGATCTAGTAGCTAGCGGTTCATTCGCCCTTGATCCACTTTCAGTAAAAGCAAACACTTCAAAACCATGGACGTTCATCTATCCAAAAGAAATGATTCAAAAAGATGAGCCAGACTTATCTCGCTGGACAGTTCGCGTACCACAACAAAACGCGTAAACAAAAGCGCAAGCGCCTGTCCAGCCCCGAAAAGCGCTGGAGGGCTTACTGATAAAGGCGTCCTTTTGCCTTTATCAGCAAGACTGAAGCGACTCGAGGGGCTAGGCGCTGGAGTCTAGACGTAAACAAAAGCAGAAGCGCCTGTTTAGCACCGAAAAGCGCTGGAGGGCTTGAAGATAAAGGCGGCACATTCAAATCAGTTACATTCTGATTCGGATGTGCCGCCCTTTTTATTGCTATGTTGAACAAAGGAATGCCTATATTTATCAGACCGCGACTGTTAATTAACCATTTATTTGCATAAAATACCGGCGGGAGGGGCTTGGTAACCTCCACTTTCACTGGACTATTTTCGGCCCGCTTTCGGCTAACTATTCATGACAGATTTACTGAGAGGTCCTAGTTGGCTAGAAGTGACTCCGTCACTTCTAGCCAAACTTTTTTCAGTAATCCTGTTGTGAATAGTTGCCTGTCGCGTTCCTACACTATTCAAGTGAAAAATGCAGTTGTTTTGGAAGAAATGAATAGATGATATTCTATGGAGAGTGTAAGCGCCCGAAGATGAAATTTCGGGCACTCTAGCACATTGTAAAATGCGTTCCTTGCTTACTTTTAGTAAAGAATATGTATCTAATTCATGTGACGTCTTATAGAAAGTGACAGTTCTTTACTAAAAAAGAAAAAACCATATAGAAAGCATCAGCCTCCAAAATTGCATCTTTGGAGGCTTTTCTCCTGGTAAAAAGCCAGCTATTCTTTCGTCTCCAAAAGCTTCATCACTTTGTGTACGTATACTTTTGAGCGCGACGGATGAAGGACCACCATACGATTACCGAAAAAATGTGTAGGGATGCGACTTTGTCGCATCCCTACACATCCAAACATCTCGGTAATCGTAATAGAAGTCATTCAGTCCAAAGCGATCCAAAAGCACGACTATACAAGTAGCAGCCAAGGGGTGATCAAGTTAGTAACTGGAAAATTTTAATTAATCAACAGACGTGATGTTGAACATATATAGTGAAAAACAGCACCAAGTTCCCTAGTAAGGGTACTCAGTGCTGTCTGTTTTGTTTTAATTGGCTGAAGCAACTGCATTCACACCTGAGATGCGTTTTGCACCTACGTATCGTTCCCCCCAATAATAAGGGTCATTCAACTTATCAACGCGTACACCTTTTGATGTCGATGCGTGCGCAAATTTACCATCACCTATGTATATGCCAACATGTGAAACTCGGTTGCCTGCTGTATTGAAGAATACGAGGTCTCCCGTTTCTAAATTCGCTTTACTAACAGAAGTTCCTGATGCATGCATACTAGCCGCAGTACGCGACACTTGGACATTATGTTGCTTGAATACATATGATACGTACCCCGAACAATCAAACCCACTCGTCGTGTTACCACCGTAACTGTACTTGACGCCAATTAGGCTTGTTGCCGTTTTTGAAATTGCAGCAGGTTTTGACGAAGCTTCGGCTTGTCCAACGAAAGGTGCGACGAGTAGTAGAAATGACATAGCTATAATTGTAATGGACTTTTTGAATGTGAATGTAAGTTTCATCTGTTCCCCCAAAGGATTAATTTATCTGAAATAATGATCTGTTACAACCTTAACACGCTTCAAACGCCTCCTACATTACAATTGTGTAACAAGTCTATTACACTGCTTGTATTAAAGTAGACTTTCGAAACATTATTGTCTTTTTATGGGGTTTATAGTTTTTTAAAACGGGAATTTAGTAAAGTAGCATCTAATTTAATGGGAGGCGTTTGAAGTGAAACACGAAGATGACATTTCAGATAATACGCAAGAGTCTTTTCTTGAAGCACAAGAAAAAGCCCATGGTTGGTTAGGTAACGAAAAAACCGATAAGAAATATTCCGCAAAAAATTATATTCGTAATCCATATCTCGATCACGCAGCAGGTGATTATGAACCCCTGAAAGAAGATAGCCGTTTTCATAATTCAGAGGACCCACACCGAACGACTGGGAAATTCAACAAAGAGCGTGGTTTCTCTCAAAAAAAACGTGATGCACTAATTGCCAAAAATGGGCAGCTTGGTGATATGCAAACTATGTTCAGTACATTGAATCATGATCGACACTAATCCCCTTCTTTCTATAATAACAAAAAGGTGAGTGCTACTAATCGTAGTCACTCACCTTTTTGTTTAGCTTATTAAATTTCTAAATCCGTAATGACGATGACATCTTTGTGATCAACTAATTTTGTAATCGGCCACTCAGTCGTTACATTACCTTCAAGCAACTTCTCGATAGCTGCTCGTTTCTTTTCACCAAATGCTAGTAAAACAAGTTTTTTCGCACCTAATATCGAACTAATTCCCATCGATAAAGCTGTTTCAGGGATTTTTTCATCATTTTCGAAGTACTGGCTATTCACGCCCAATGTCGATTCCGTCAATTGCGCTACATGTGTAACGGAATCGAAAGGAAGTCCAGGTTCGTTGAATGCGATATGGCCATTCTCTCCTACTCCAAGTAGCTGGATGTCGAGTGGGTACTCTTCTAAAAGATCTTCATAAGCGGCACATTCTTCAACCAAATCTTCAGCCATTCCATCTGGAATATTTGTTTTTCTAAATTCTTTCTTATCAAACAGATGCTCACTCATAAAATAAGCGTAGCTGTTCGGGCTTGATTCAGGTATTCCGATATACTCATCCAAATTAAAAGTGACAATATTGGAGAAATCAAGATTTGACGAAACCCATTTATCGTAAACAGGAATCATTGTACTTCCTGTTGCCAGCCCAAGTACGTTTAGACGTCCACTTTCAATTTCGTTTTTAATGATTTCGTAAACTTGTTCTGCGCCTTGTTCAGGGCTTTCAACTTTTATAAGTTTTAGATTTTTCATATAGATCAACCAACTTCCATTAAGATTTTGCTCTCGCTTTATTGTAATTTCCCTAAACAGTCTGGTCAACTTTAATCGAACTTAACATACCATCTTCTTTTCTCACATGCATCTCTAGACCTTTATTATAGGTAATTGACGGAAATATGAAGAATGCGTGAACAACTTGTGAAACTCTCCCTTATATCCTTAGGCATAGGGTTTTCCCTAATTCCCATATTAAACCTTAAGACTATGATAAAGGTATGACAGCGAATCCACTTCGCCGGAAATAGGAGGTGTAATAATGGGGAAAAGAAATTCAATGAAACATCAACCCAATACGCATGAATCTACACATAGTTTGAAAGGTACTTTCATAGCCGTCATGCTGTTGGGTGCCGTCATTCTAGTATCTTGGTTCGGGTTTTATGCACTATTTTTATCTAGATAATAATTATATCAGGAGGGTTACTTATGCATTTGCACAAATATGAAAAGATATGGCTTGTTTTCGGAATGGCTTCACTCGTCCTATTCCTACTAATTATCGGCTTCGCTGCTTTCTGGAAAGGGACGCATCCGCAGAGCCATATTGAAACAATCGATCCACAAAATGTTGAAGCACATGACGCATTCAAGCCTGAAAATCTTGGCATTCGTGAAGTAGCTGACGGCAAATATATCGTCAACATCGTTGCTTCTGCGTTCAACTATGATTTCGGTAAAGACACGGAAGGTACTGCTATTAAAACGATTCGCGTGCCAAAAGGTTCCACCGTTCTTTATCAAATCACAACAAAAGATGTTGTCCATGGCTTCCAAGTAGCTGGAACAAACGTCAACATGATGGTTGAACCTGGCCACATAAGCCGTTACGAGACTGTCATGAAAAATGCAGGCGAATTCACGATTGTCTGCAACGAATACTGCGGCATCGGTCACCACCAGATGTACGGAACAGTGGAGGTGTATGAATAATGACTAAGGTTCAATTACCGCTTTCTAAAAAAGAATCCAGATTATATATGGCATTCATGTGGGTTACTTATATCTCGCTTTTTGTCGGAGGTCTGATGGGTTTATTGCAGACTTTTGTCCGCTCTGGGAATTTCAAATTACCGTTTAATATTGATTATTATACAATCCTGACTGTTCACGGTGTCATTCTTGGACTCGTCTTAACAACCTTTTTCATTATCGGTTTCCAGTTTTCACTTATGGGGAAAACGGTTGGGATTTCGGATAAACAGTTGAAAGTCGCATGGCTGTCCTTCTGGGTAATGCTGATCGGAACCATCATGGCTGCAATTACGATTCTTGTAGGCGAAGCTTCAGTATTATACACATTCTATGCACCACTACGAGCTCACCCGGCATTTTATTTCGGTTTAGCACTCGTTATTATCGGTAGCTGGATTGCTGCCTTCGTTAACTTCCGTCAGCTTTACGTATGGAAGAAAGCACATAAAGGTGAAAAATCACCATTACCTGCATTTATGGTTATTATCAATATGCTTATGTGGTTCATCGCTACAATCGGCGTAGCAACATCTGTCCTAGTGCTGTTCATCCCTTGGTCACTTGGCTATGCTGAAACAATCAATGTTTTACTAAGCCGTACGTTATTTTGGTATTTCGGACATCCACTCGTTTATTTCTGGTTACTTCCAGCTTATATGGCGTGGTATATTGTTATTCCAAAGATCATCGGCGGAAAATTATTCAGTGATGCACTTGCTAGAATGGCTTTCATTCTATTACTAATGTTCTCGATTCCGGTCGGGTTCCATCACCAGTTGACAGAACCGGGTATTGACCCTACTTGGAAATTCATTCAAGTTGTGCTGACATTCATGGTTGTTATTCCGTCATTAATGACAGCATTCTCGATTTTCGCTTCATTTGAAACAACAGGCCGACGAAAAGGCTATAAGAGCTTATTTGGTTGGTTCAAAAAGCTTCCATGGAAAGATGTACGTTTCCTAGCACCATTCATCGGTATGGCTGCATTCATTCCGGGTGGCGTGGGCGGTATCGTTAACGCATCTCACCAAATGAATGCGCTCGTCCATAATACAATTTGGATTACAGGTCACTTCCATTTAACTGCTGCAACAACAGTCGTTCTAACATTTTTCGGGATTACGTATTGGCTTGTACCGCATTTAACGGGTCGACGACTGACTCCGAGATTGAATAGACTCGGGATTATTCAAACGTTTATTTGGACAATTGGTATGACAATTATGTCAGGTGCTATGCATATTCAAGGATTACTTGGCGGACCGCGTCGTTCAAGCTTCTCCGAATATGCAGGCGGTGAACAAGTCGCTACGTGGATCAATTACCAGATTGCACAAGCTGTTGGAGGAACGATTTTGTTCATCGGCATTCTCTTAATGGTCTATATTTTCATCCAACTGACATTCTTCGCACCACGCGGCGTTCAAGAATATCCGATTGCCGTAGAGGAAGACGATGCAGAGCCTACACCTAAAATTCTTGAAAACTGGTATCTATGGGTCGGGATTACAATTGCACTGATTCTGTTCGCTTACACAATTCCAGTCATTGATATACTGAAACACTCACCACCAGGTTCGCCGCCATTTGATTGGCTGATTGGTAGATAATTGAATTATGAAGCAGCTCTGATTTCCGGGTATTGTCCGTGAAATCTGGGCTGTTTTCATTTTGTTGGAATTGATGGTTGGAGGGGGTTGGTTGGACAATTCCCTATTTGTTGGACACTTTAGCGGATTGGTTGGACACTCCCAGTAAAACCATCGTAGCAATCCATAATCTACTCTTCTCCATATAAAAAGCCTCTTACCTGGTTTATTTCCCCAGGTAAGAGGCCTTTATCAATTATAAGTTATTCGCAACTCGTTCAACCGCAGCTGCTACATTGAGATGGACGTTTGGATCAAGTGGATGTGGGACAAGATCGCCCGGTTTCGTGCTGTCGACAATTGCAAGTGCAGCTGCGATTAGCATCGGATAAGTAATTTCCTTCGCATGTGCATTTAGGGCACCGCGGAAAATACCTGGGAAGCCTAAGATATTATTAACGAGACGGCCATCTGCCGCAAATGCCGCGCCCGCTGCAAGTGCGTCTTCCGGTGTAATTTCAGCGTTTGGATTGGACAAAGCCAAGATAATTTGCCCTTTTCGTACCATTTCTGGTTTGATAAGTCCTGCAACGCCCGTTGTGGCTACGATAATGTCACATGTCGCCATCAGTTCTTCAAGCGAATCAATGACTGTGCCGCCATGATCAGCAAGCCTCTGACGTGCGACTTCATTACGGTCAATACCACGCATTTCCTTCACACCATACTTCATAAGCATACGGCTAATTGCTAGACCAGCTGCACCAAGACCAATTTGCCCCACAACCGCTTCCGTTAGCAAAACATCTGTCTGTTGACAAGCTGAAATTACAGATGCCAACGTGACAACTGCTGTACCATGCTGATCATCGTGCATAACTGGAATCGACAACTCCGCTTTCAACCGCTCTTCAATTTCGAAACAGTGTGGAGATCCGATATCCTCCAACAATATTCCGCCAAACCCTTGCTGAATATGTTTAATTGTTTCTACAACTTCATCTGGATCACTCGTGTTAAGCAAGATAGGAATACCACTTATCCCAGCGAATTGATCAAATAACACAGCTTTTCCTTCCATTACAGGCATTCCCGCGACAGGTCCGATATTTCCAAGACCCAGAATCGCTGTGCCATCTGTCACAATTGCGACCGTGTTTGAGATTCCCGTGAAGTATTTCGCCTGTTCCGGATCATTCTTGATAAGTTCACAGACGTTCGCAACGCCTGGTGTATAGACACGTCGCAAATCACCTAAAGAACGAATTTCCATACGGCCTTTCATATGAATCTTGCCGCCTTCATGTGCTTGCAATACATCATCCGTTATAGCGTGAACACTAATTCCGTCGCCGATTTGATTAACCGCTTCAACAATTTGCAACAAGTGCTCTTCACTTGTACATTGAATTGAAATATCACGAATCGTAGATAATGTACCTACTTTTATAGTTTGGATATCACCAATATCTCCATTTAATTGTCCGATAGCTAACGCAACTTTCGCGAAGTTGCCCGGCACTGATGGTGTTTCGATAATTAGATTACGCATAAATTGCACTTGTTCCATTGTATTACCCCCTGATTATACTTGCCAATCCTCATTTTACACGTATAGGACCAGGTCGTAAACATTTTATGACTTCGGTTATAATTAATCGCGAATTCACATATTTCACGCATAATTAAAGGAGTGTATCCCATAAAATAACAGTTCCTTACGAGTCTTTACGTTCTTCGATTGCAAATCGGCTCACAGACGTTTCTAACGCTTCAGAAAGACTCGATAACTCATCTGCGGCCTCTCTCATTGCTTCAACTTGGAACGATGTCTGTTCGGCAGATGCAGTCGTTTCCTGAACACCTGCGGCAGATTCTTCGGCAATTGACGCAACTTCAGTCACACCTTCCGTCAATTTACCACCTATCTCCTCCAGGTGATCTAGATCTGCCGACATCACGTTCGTCAGTGTATTCATTTCAGTAACAAGTTTTGAGATTTCCTCAAAAACAACGCCTGTATCAAGTACTTTCTGCTTTCCATCAGCAACACTTTGGTAGCCGCTTTCAAGTGCTTTTACTGCACTAGACGACCCTATTTGAACCGTGTCAACAATTGTCGTAATTTCACTTACAGAATTCGCAACTTGTTCAGCAAGCTTCTTCACTTCATCCGCCACGACTGCAAAACCCTTCCCGTGCTCGCCTGCCCGCGCGGCTTCAATTGCCGCATTAAGCGCAAGTAGATTCGTTTGTGCTGCGATTTCACTAATGACAGTGACAAGTGACGAGATTTCCTTCGTCTGATTATCTAACTGTTTAATGGTTTCAACTGACTTATTAACTACTCCGTAAATTTCATTCATTTGTTCAACGGAACTTTCCATCATTTCATTTCCGCTTACTGTCCGCTGTAAAATAGCTCTTGAGGATTCGACAACTTGTCCTCCTGCTTCGTTGGCATGTTGGACATCTTCAAAAAAGGTTCCGACCATTTCAGCCATATTCGAGGCTGTATTCGCCTGCGCTTCTGATCCCGCTGCAAGTTGTTCCATCGTTGCCGCGATTTGGCTCGTTGAGTCACTTACGATTCCCGATGTTTCGGATAATTCCGTACTTCTACTATTCACTTGACGGGAAATCGTCAGGCTATCAGCCAAAATACGTTGCATTTCATCCCTCATTTTATTGATAGAATGAATTTGTTGTCCAACTTCGTCTTTCAGTTTCGTCTCAAGGGGAGGATCGTTTAAAATCCCTTCTGCCATCCGTTCCATCCTCTGTGAAACCGCAACGACTGGTCTAGAAATGCTTCGTGCTACGTAAAAACTAATAAGGATGGCAAGAAAAATAACGACAATTGCTATGGTAAAGTTTGTTACTTGTGTTTTTTTTCCTTTTTCCACATTTTTCATTCCATCAGCTACTATTTTGTCTTGTCTCGACACAGCAAGCGCATTGAACTCATTCACTATTTCATCGGCAAGCGGCTCTGCAATTTCACGATCTAGGCGTTCCGCTTCAACCTGTCTCCCAGCTTTGACTGCCGGAAACACTTGGTCTGTCAAAACTTTGCGCCACTCGATACTGCTAGCTATCAACCGCTTCACATTCTCGGATTCTGATATCTGTTCGAGCTCTTCTTGGAGTACCGCACTTTCTTCCGTTAAATGATTAAATTCTTCGATATACTTATTATCTCCGTACAAGATATACCCCCGCGACAAAGCCACACGCTCTGCTATGTTGAAAGCAAGCCTTGAATCAGTAATGAGCATCGGCAACTGTTTGTTCGTAATATCTTCCGAATTCTTAACAAGATTCTTAATTCCCGTGGCACCATTTAGCCCTAAGATAGTTGCAAGTATTACGACCACTCCGAAACCTGCCCATATTTTTGCACGTATTGTTTTCATTTCCCAATCCCCCTATTTTTTTGTTTCTATATCACAAATAAATTTACATAAAACGGTAAAAAGTGCACTATTTGTCGAAAAAGAAACTATTATCATAATTATAGCATGTTTTATGTAGAATTCTAGATAAATAGAACTACTTTCATTCGAATTACTATTTGAATCATTCTCTACCCATCGAACTATTGAATTTGTTAGACAATTCCTCTTCTTTTCGGCTATAATGAAAGGTGGTGAGTTTTTCACATAATTCTTTCAAGGAGTTGCAGTTTACTTGTCTATACAGAAAAATTTCGTGATTGGGCTTATGCTCTTTGCTTTGTTCCTCGGTGCTGGTAATATTATTTTCCCACCGCTTCTTGGGCAAATGGCAGGGGATGAACTTTTCATCGCGATGATTGGATTCCTAATCACAGGAGTCGGGTTGCCTCTTATTGCAGTTCTAGCAATTGCAAATGCTGGAGGCGGATTAGAAACCATTGCGAGTCGCGTCAATCCTTATTTCGGAGTTATTTTCACGATGATTGTCTATATGGCAATTGGTCCATTTTTCGGCATTCCACGAACAGCTACTGTCTCATATGAAATTGGGGTCGTCCCATTTTTGCCTGATAGCATTTCTGGCTCAAACTGGCCACTTGCGTTGTTTACGATCGTCTTCTTTACTATTACGGTCGCTCTCGCTCTAAATCCTGCGAAACTTGTCGATCGCATAGGGAAAGTGTTGACTCCTGTCTTATTTTTAGTTATTGGGGCCCTTGCTGTGAAGAGTATTGTGTCACCTATGGGAGAAACTGGACAAGCACAAGGTGATTTTGCAAACAATGCCTTTTTCCGTAGCTTTGTTGAAGGGTATTTAACGATGGATGTCATTGCGGCACTTGTATTCGGCATCGTCGTTATTAATGCGCTTAAAGCAGAAGGCGTGACAGAAAGAAGTGCTGTCATGAAAGCAATGGTTTTCGCTGGTGTTGTCGCAGCTACTGGATTAGCGCTCGTTTACATTTCACTTGGGTATATTGGAGCGACAAGCGTCGATGTTATCGGGATACAAGACAACGGAGGTGCGGTTCTCGCACTCGCATCTACCGTCTTATACGGACCATACGGAACGATGATCCTGGCAATGACAATTATTTTTGCTTGTCTGACAACATCGATTGGTCTCGTTTCAGCATGTGCACAGTATTTCGAACATGTATTTCCGCGTAATTCATACAAGACATATGTCTTCATTTTCGCGGGATTCAGTGCAATTATTGCAAACGTTGGATTGACACAACTTATTTCTATTTCAATACCGGTTTTGCTCACAATCTATCCACTCGCAATTGTTCTGATGCTTATGTCATTCATCGACAAATCGTTTGGTAGAAAGCCAATTGTCTATATCCTGGCGCTACTGGCAACTGCTTTTGTTAGTATCTTTGACGGCTTAAAAGGAGCCGGAATCGACATTAAGCCTGTCAATGATGTACTTGCCCATCTCCCACTCTATGAACAGCAGATTGGTTGGCTTGTACCAGCGATTGTCGGAGCACTTATTGGTGTGATTCTAAGCCCGTTGTTTAAGAAACGGATTTAGTTCTCAGAAAGTTCATGCTTTTACCTCCTATTTCAGCTATACTGAATGAACATTCAGTATTATGGAGGGTTTTCCAATGACGATGAATTTTGAAGACATGACAATGACAACTATTTGGCTTAAAATTGACGAGAAATTGAACGGGGAACCAGGTCCAATTAAAGGAATGACTGTGACCTATTCATTCAATTTATCTGGTGAAGATGGCGGTTTATATGGCTTATCGTTAGCAGATGGCAAAGCCGTGACAATCACCGGAGATCCCGGTGAAGTTGATTGTGCGTTAACTATGAGTGTAAAAGATTTCAAGAAACTACTTGCTGGCAACTTGAATTCGACCGCTGCCTTTATGATGGGTAAACTCAAAGTTAAAGGAAATATGGGTCTTGCGTTAAAATTAGAAGGTTTATTAAAACAGTATTCGTTTTAATAGAAGAAAGCGGCTCTCATTAAATGTGGGAGTCGTTTTTTGATTCCCCATAATTAATTGAAATGAACACGTTTGAAGCCAACTATGAGTAATACTTCCCACTTCAGATAAAGGGAGCCCATTGTCGAATTAGGTATATTGATGTAAAATGAAAGAAAATTCGAAAGAAGGTGCAACTTTTATATGAAAAAATCGAAAAGCATTGCGTGGAAACTTTCAGCACTTATTATTACGCTCTTTTTAGTATTATTTATCTCATATACAGTCGTTACAAGTACCATTTTGCATAATCAAAGTACCAACGACGCGGAGAGTTCTGCAATTGATAACACTGAACTATATGCTGCTAAAATGAGCGACCGATTTAAGAAAACGAATGACATGCTCCACACAACGAAACACATATTTGAAACACTGCAGGCACAAGGTAATTTAACTGCGGACGAAGCCATAACTGTCATAGAGAATAATTTAAAGAACAACACTGATGCTTCTGGAATGGCTGCTATATTTGAAAGCGGATCTATTCCTATTGAAGAGTCTGTTAGTAAAGATTTAATAGATCCAGAGAAGCGTTTTATTCCTTATTTGTATAAGGATGGAGACAAGATTACTATGGAGGCTCTTAGCGAATATGAAACAGAAGGCGAAGGAGATTGGTACTTAATACCGAAAAAAGAAAAGCGAGCTGTCTTGACAGAACCGTACGAGTACAGTGCAGGTGGTGAAATCGTCTTAATGACCACCATTTCCGTACCGCTAATTACAAGTTCAGGTTCCTTTTTCGGTGTTCTTACAACAGATATTTCCATCGATTTTTTAAATGAACTCGTGAATACAATCAAGCCGGATGGTGGATATGCTAGCATTATTACCGATGGAGGTTATTTAACTGCCAACAGTATTAGCGAAGAGTTGAACGGGGTAAATGTGCAAGACTCTTATGATTGGAGCACAATTAAGAACACGCTTGGAAAAGGAGAAGTATCGACTTTATATGCTGATTCAAAGCAACTAAATGAAAAGGCCTTTAACTCGTTCGCCCCGATGCTGTTAGACAATATTAAAGATACATGGTCTGTACAGACGGTTGTTCCAAAGTCAAAAATACTAGAAACATATAACACAATCTTACTTCTAACAATCATTTCTGCAATTGTCATGGTTGTTTTAATGTCCGCAGCTACCTTGTGGTTCATTTTCAAACAATTAAAACCACTTGCTTATTTACGCGCTTCAATCGAAACAGCAGCAGCCGGTGACTTGACGAGAAGTATAGACGAAAAACATATCCACCCCGATGAAATTGGTGCTGTAGCTATGGCTTATAACAATATGCTTCGTAAAACAAATGACGCCATTCATACAGTTTGGGATTCTTCCACTCAATTAAACAAGTCTTCCAATCACGTCCACCACGTTTTCGAGGAGATTGTTGCATCTAGTCAAGAAGTATCTCTAGCAACCGATGAAATTGCACATGGGGCCTCTAAGCAGTCGGAAGATACGGAAGAAACGAGTCACCGAATTTTAGATTTGTCAGATCAAATGGACTCACTCGCTATTCTATCAAATGACATGAACGTATTATCAAAACAAACAGGTCAATCAACTATACAAGGAATGACAGAAGTAAAAAAACTGCGTGAACATAATGAAGCTACGAACGACATGAATGAAAAGGTACAGCAACAAATTGAAACACTGACCACTAAAATAGCGGAAATAAATCAAGTTATTGCATCGATTCACGGCATCACTGCACAAACGAATTTGCTTGCACTCAATGCTAGTATTGAAGCTGCACGTGCTGGTGAGCATGGAAAAGGCTTCGCTGTCGTAGCGGAGGAAGTACGAAAACTTGCCGAGCAGTCTCGCTTAGAAACAGATGTTATTCAACAAACGGTTCAAGAAATATTACTAGAGTCACAGCAGACTGTTTCTATTATTACAGCGAATATTCAATTGATGGAAGGCCAAAACGAATCTGTATCAAGTACAGAATCTTCCTTTACCCGCAATGCGGAACTTGCTGAACAGATGGGTGGTTCAATAGACGAGTTAGCCACTAAACTCGCCGATATGATGGAACATAAAGACCAAGCGATGTTGGCAATTCAGAGTGTCTCCGCTATTTCGGAAGAAACTGCTGCTTCAGCTGAACAAGTCAGCGCCTCAGCCGCCGCGCAACAGGGTGAGCTTGAACGCGTCGCAGAATCGACCAATCATATGAATAAAATTGCTCAAGAACTGCAAGAAGTCGTCGATCGATTTAAATTATCATAATCAAGGACCTAAATAAGATTTGCCTGCCCAGTCAAGATTGTTTCTGGGCAGGCTTTTTAGATGGGTGTCATTAACGTGATTCCCAGCTATATAGTCGGCACTTAACAAATAGATTTTTTCCAACACCGCTTTGTCGCTAGATTTGTTCGTTATACTGGCGAGTTATACCACCTAGTTAACCCCAAATAAGTAGTGTCAAATATATACTGTGTATGTTGAAATAATGAATACCCACTGAATTCGCTACGGCGCTCGGGGATACCTCCGGTTAACCCTGTAAGGCGCCTTCGCTCAGTTTATATATAGCGTTAAATCTATCTATCGATTTATCGTTGTAGGCATACTACTTACCTTCGAATCTTTTTCCATCATCCATTTCAACGTTGCCTTTATTCCCTCTTGATATGGCGTTGTAGGCACCGGACCAATTTCAGTTTCATATTTCTTACCACTTAATATAACGGGTGTTTCTGTTAAATACATCATTTCCACCATTTCTTTCATGAACGGCTGAAACATTCCTAGGAAACGAATCATCGTTTTTGATACTGTCCTAATCGATTTTTGGTATCCCGTTTCTTCACGTATCATCTTAATCACTTCTCCGCCCGTTATCGGATATACTGCCGGGATATTCCAATTTTGATTGTAAGCATCATCTCGCAGTGCGAGCTCCACCATTGCCTTCGCGCCATCGAACGTGTATAGATATTCCCTCGCTACCTGAACGCCGCCAACGAAATTCGCCGACTTATTTCGAACAACATTCTTAAGTGTTTCGTAAAGCATCGTATTTTCTGCATAAGGTCCATAAAAATCTGGAAAATGAACAATTAAAGAAGGGACATTACTGTCTTTCAATTTATCTTCCATCGCTAGACGAATCTCCCCCTTTTTCGTATGTGGCTCTTTCTGTGCATCTTCCGAAATTTTTTCTTTATGTTGCGCCCCGTATGCATAAATATTATCCACTAGCGCAATTTTTGCTTGCTGCGCTTCCGCTATACGAATCAAAATATCCATACATATAAGATGTGTGACATTCCAAACCGGGTAAGGAAAATTTATGGCGTGAAAAATGACATCCACTCCTTGAGCCGCCTGAGATACTTCACCTTCTGTTAATACATCCCCAGCATAGATCGTTACCTTTGACTCCTTCTCAAAAAGTGCTTTCATCTTTTCTTTTCCTCTAGCAAAAGCGACAACATCGACTCCTCGAGAAACCAATTCCCTCACCAATGCGTACCCCATTCCCCCTGATGCCCCTAACACTAATGCCTTCTTCATACACATTCCCTCCCCCTCTATTAACCACTGGTCAATAATTATTAAAAAAAGTGTCATGCTCTATATCAATGTACGATGTAGAGCATTCACTTAGTTAAATAAGCCTTTTAAAATAAATTCCACATGTGATTCAGCCGATACTTTTGCTTCATCAAAATTGATAACGAATCCACGATGATGGACAACAAAACCATGAAGCGCAAGAAATGCAGACCATACGTCTTTCATAGCAAGCCTTTTCTTCGATAAATTTTGTACAGACTCAGCAAACTTTTGATAGCTAACATAGGCGGCCTCCTGAGACAGACTATCCACTTCAGCATATCTTGCTACGAACATGAATTCATACTGACTTTGATTGTTCAAACCAAATTCAATAAAGCGAAGAAATACATTGTTCAGCTTTACCAAGTCTTCTTCAGCACCTTGAGCAGTATCTTCCAAAAGATCATTCAGCCTAGAAAAATCGACTTTTACAATTGCATCAAACAATTCTACTTTATTTTTAAAATGGTAATAAAGTGCACCATGCGTGCAACCGACTTGCTTAGCGATGCTTCGCATAGAGACATCTTGAAAACCTTTTTCAATGAACAAGGCACGAGCTTGTTGTACAATCATTTCTTTTGTTAACTCTTGAGATGCGGATTTATGAGAAGACATCGTCTCGCCCCCCTTTTGACCACTGGTTAGTTGAAGTGTAACTCTGTTTAGCAATATTCACAAGTACTAACTAAACCAGATAATAAGAAATTTCCTGTTTCGACACCTATGGAGATATCCCTTTCATTACTGTATATGTTAGACAAATGAATATCTCTATGAACTAAGCGAAGGCGCCTTACAAGGGGCAGCCGAAGCCCTAAGACTGGCGGCAATGCTGCTTGGCTTAGGGGGGGAGGCATCCCCTAGCGCCGAAGAGAATTCAATGGAATACTTTATTTCAACATATATAATATTGTAATTCCAATCCTCCCGCAACACTCTTGTAATCTACCTGTAACACAAATGTAATTTAACAGTCTATTGTTCTAGTTCTATTAATCAGATAGAATACATATATAGAACTGTTTGTCGTGGAGAGGGGAAAATAGATGCAAAAGAGAGCTTTTTCGGTGCTGGCAGCGTTTGCCCTAGCGGCGTTTATCTCAGTCGGGAGCGCGGATGCAGCAACTGAATCATACACCGTCAAGCCCGGTGACACGCTATGGCAAATTGCTACAAAGCATAAATTAACTGTGGACGAACTTAAAAGTCTAAACAGTCTTGCTTCCGATTCGATTAAAACCAATCAAAAATTGGCCGTTTCTGCAAAAAATGCGGTTGGTCAAAAATCTGGAGTAGTCAGTTCACCTCCAGTAAAAACAGCAAATACGAAAGTTACCACTGTACTAAAGGAGACTTCTTCCACTAACTCATGGAAGAATGCCGTTGCAACAACTGTGAAGCCAAAAGAGTTGAATCTTCCCTCTAAAAAGGTATTACTTAATGCCGTCGAAGTTTCACTTCCACTTTTGGATACACCGTATGTTTGGGCTGGCGCAACTAAAGAAGGCTTCGATTGCAGCGGGTTCATTTATTATGTATTTAACGAGGCAGGACTTACTATACCAAGACTAGATACAATTGGTATGCATACCAATTCTTTTAATGTGGACAAGCCTATACCGGGCGATTTGGTGTTTTTCGCAAATACATACCGTAGTGGCATTTCGCACGCTGGAATTTATTTAGGTGAAGGTAAATTCATCCATGCCGCTACGCAAAAAGTTGAAGTTTCTTCAATTGATTCAGTTTACTGGAAAGACAAATTCACAGGCTTCAAACGTTTTAATCAGCTTAATTGATAGTTAACAGCTTTCCTATTAGTGGGGAAGCTGTTTTTTTACATTGCGTTAGTGTCGTACAGTTCGTCCTTCTTCTTGTACAATCTTCGACTTTTTTCATCCCATCGAAAATTCTATCTATTCCCTAAGCCAAATGTAAGTTATAATTGAATTGACACCTGTCAAGACACACCATTATACATTGTGTCGTTCTGGGCATATGCCTCATACGATAAAAAAAGGGGGAACTAATTCATGAAGAAAAACAGCATGTGGTCGCTTAACTTCACGACTGCCGCACTCGTCCTTATTCCAGCAGCTATCGGCATCAACTACCTTGGAAAGTTGTTTGCTGGTCTGCTTAAATTGCCGCTATGGCTCGATTCAATTGGCACAGTGCTTGCTAGTATGCTAGCAGGTCCGATTATCGGTGCCATTGCAGGGATTGTGAACAATATTATTTACGGCTTCACTGCCGATCCGATTTCATTCGTCTATGCAATTACATCGGCAGTCATCGGTCTTGTCGTGGGAATCATGGCGTATAAAGGGTGGATAGCAAACGTAGGAAAAGCACTTGTCCTCGGACTTGTCGTCGGCTTAATCGCTGCCACAGTCTCAACTCCGCTTAATATCATGTTTTGGGGTGGGCAAACCGGGAATGTATGGGGTGATGCACTTTTTGCAACAATGATGGCACAAGACATGCCGCTTTGGTTTGCATCATTCGCAGACAGCATTGTCGTTGACGTGCCTGATAAAATGGCAACGGTTCTAATCAGTTTCCTTCTCTTCAAAGGATTGCCTAAAAATTTGACGCATATGTACGACAACCGTTCGGAAATAGAACGTCTTTAAGGACTATGTAAGCGGCCTGCTTCACTGGGCCGCTTACACTAGATTATACTGTTAGGAGGATTCCCGTGAAAAACATGACACTGTATGTAGATAAAGATTCGTTCATCCACAACATCGATCCGCTTACTAAGCTCTTATTCGTCTTCATATCAATCGCATTGACATATATCCTCCCGACTCATTTATTCGTCATCTGTGTCTTGGCATTTACGCTTCTTCTTCTACTTACCGGCAAAGTGTTCAAGTACATTTTGCCGGTTATTGGTGTCAGCCTGCTGTTGATTGTTTCTATCATCATTGTTCAAGGTTTCTTCCATCCCGACCGTGCTACACTTCTTTTTGAAATTGGACCTCTTCCTATTTATAAGGAAGGATTCGCATTCGCACTGCTACTTACCCTCCGTATCATTAATATGGTGTGTGCGTTCGGTGTTCTCATTTTGACGACGAAACCAGATGACCTTGTCGAATCACTTATCGATAAGGGAATGTCTCCTAAAATCGGCTACGTTTTTCTATCAGTTTTACAAATTATCCCGCAAATGATTGCAATGACTAGTAAAATTACCGATGCTCAGCGGGCACGTGGAATGGAAACAGAAGGGAATTTACTTACGCGTATCAAGTCATTTATCCCACTTCTCGGTCCAGTTGTTCTCAATTCATTAAACGATACGCGTGAAAGGTCTATTGCGCTTGAAATACGCGGCTTCAATGCGAAAGGAACAAAAACATTTTTGAATGAATCCTTTCATTATAAATACGGTCTCCTCTTGAAAATTATACTTGTCATCCTATTAATCGCCGCTATCGTCTGGAGGGTTGCCTTATGAACAGTATCCGTGTCGAAAATCTAAAATATAAATACCCGAACACCGATACTTTCGCGCTTGACGGTATTTCATTCACAGTTAAAAAAGGAGAATTCGTTGGTATAGCCGGCATGAATACTGCAGGAAAAACGACACTATGTTATGCACTCAGTGGCCTGGTTCCCCATTTTTTCAAAGGTGCGTATGGTGGGGATGTTTTCATTGGCGACATGGACGTGCTTGCACATGAAATCAGCGACATTACAGCGAAAGTTGGACTCGTTTTTGAAAACCCATTTTCACAAATGACTGGTGCAAAATTCACGGTTTACGATGAAATCGCCTTCGGACTCGAAAACTTAGGCATCCCTCGTGACGAAATGCATAGGCGTATTAAGGAAAGTATGCAATTTCTCGATATCGAAGCTTTACGGGATAAAAATCCGTTCTCCTTATCTGGCGGGCAAATGCAACGTGTCGCAATCGCCAGTGTTATCGCCATGAAACCGGATATTTTAATACTTGACGAACCGACATCCCAGCTCGATCCTCAAGGTTCTGAGGAAGTTTTCCGCATCGTTGAAAAACTGTCGAGAGAAGGTATGACGATACTAATGGTTGAGCAGAAAATGGAGAAACTTGCCGCCTATTCCGATCGTATTTTTCTCATGCACGAAGGTAAATTGATAGATTCTGGACCGCCTGCTGAAATATTTTCACGTGATGATTTACAGACTTTCGGAGTCGAACCACCTGTTTATACTTCAGTCGCAAAAGCGCTTCATTTAAAAAACGAGTTGACTGGCCTCTATCCGATTTCACTCGAAGAAATGCCTGCAAGTGGAATTACGAGTGGGGATATACGAGCAGTCACCGAATCCTCAACTTCAACAAAAATGGCTAGTCCTGAAATCTCCGTAAAGGATCTACAGTTCAGCTATAACAAGGATACCCCAATATTGCGCGGAATTAGCGTGATGTTAAGTGGTGAACCTACAGCCATTATTGGACAAAACGGTGCGGGAAAAACCACTTTCGTCAAATTATTGAAAGCTTTATTAAAGCCAAACGCTGGCGAAATCATCATAAATGGCTCGAATACGAAAGACACAACCGCGGCAAAACTTGCGGGCACTATCGGACTCATTTTCCAAAATCCAAATGACCAGATTTTCAAAAATAATGTCTTGGATGAAGTAATGTTCGGGCCGCTCAATGTTGGACAAACGCCTGAAATTGCACGTGTGAATGCCGAAAAAATGCTTAACCGCGTTGGACTATTAACTAAAGCAGAAGAAAATCCATATGATTTAAGTCTAGCCGAGCGAAAAATGATTGCTGTTGCATCCATTCTTGCAATGGATACAGATATCGTTATTTTCGATGAACCGACAATGGGGCAAGATGCAAGCGGTAAGGCGATGCTAAAAGAAATTATCCATGAGTTGCATGCGCAAGGTAAACTTGTGCTTTGTATTTTGCATGATATGGATTTTGTCGCTGAAACATTTGGTCGAACGATTATAGTGAGTAATGGACAGTTGTTGTTCGACGGCCCGACTCGCATTGCTTTTTCAGAAGAGGCTATTCTCCACACTGCTCGTCTTGAACAGCCTCATATTACCCAACTTGCTCATAAGATGGGCTATGATGAGATTTTATTAAAAGAAAATGAATTGATTAACGAATAAGTAAAAGACCGCGTCGCCAACTACTAGGCGACGCGGTCTTTTACTTTATAATCGAAATCTTGATATCGTTGCGTTCAAATCATCGGTCAGTTCGCGAAGGGCTGTCACCTTGTCCACTACTTTCCCGATAGACTCTAGTTGCTCTTCTGCTGAAGCGGAAATCTCCTCACTACCTGCCGCCGTTTGTTCCACAACCGCACTAATATTTTCGGTATTCTCAAGCACCGTAACATTGAACTGCTTCGAATTATTCACGCCTGTAACGAGCTCTGTCAACGCTTCCGTAATATTTCTCATTCTATTTTCGATGTTTGCAAATGTATCGAGTGTTCGGGTTACATTGCCATCTTGCGCTTCGGCAATTTCAACGCCTTTTCCAACTGATTCAGAAATTGAGCCAAGTCCGCCTTTGATTAGATTAACCATATCGAATATCTGTGCAGTTGCGGTTGTAGATTCATCAGCTAGTTTCCTTACTTCCGAGGCAACTACTGCAAATCCTTTCCCCGCTTCCCCCGCACGCGCAGCTTCTATTGCAGCATTTAGCGCAAGTAAGTTTGTCTGCGAAGCAATGTTAGAAACCGCCTTGGCCATATCTTCGATTCTTATTGCATAGTGCGTAAATTGCTCAGTCGCATCTTTAATCGATTCCGATGCGACATTATTACTATCGATCAGTTCCCGCTGTTCATTGATGGCGCGACGCCCTTCCACAATTGCCTCGTTAGCCATAGCTGCAGAATCAGCCGAATTTCTTGCCCGGTCGACATTAAATTCGAATTCCTCATTCATCTGCTCTATGAGCTCTACGGAATTTTGCAAGTCCTCGGAGATGCTTTGGGTTCCCTTTGCAAGTTCTTCCGTCGATAATGTCACCTGGTTGCTCGCTTCGGTAAGATAACGATTTTCCACCTCAAGCTCTTTTGTGTAGTCATCCACTTTTCGGCTTGCCCCGTCAATGGATTGCAATAATGTCCGCAGATGATTGGTCATGGATGTAAATGAGTGATTCAATTGCCCGAGTTCATCTTTTTTATCATACTGAATCGGCTCGACGACCAAATTGCCCGCTGCAATTTCTTCGGCGTTCATCGCCAGCTTCTTAAGTGGATTTGTAATTGCGTTTGCCAGTCGGATAATGATTACCATTGTCCCCATTATGACAAATACACTACCTATTATTGCGAATGTAATGATGCCTTTAATTTTAGCAGCTAGTGATTCTTGTAAATAATCATAGTGTGCGGATGTATAGAGATCTACCATATAAATGTCATTGACAATCCCTACGTTGCGAAGCGATTGTCGATTGATTTCCGCGGAGTTATTTTCCTCAACAGCTGCAAGTGCTTGCTCTTTCAATAAATGAAATTTCTCTTGCGCCTTCAAAAGAATTGTCCGCGGCTCTTTCTCCTTAACAAGGCTTTCCGCAACGGAGAATTTTTCAGCGGTCGACTCCAGTTGTTGACGAACATTGTCTTTATTGGCGTCCGTCATGTTATAAGCAAGTGTATTCAAACTCTGCATTGACGCTTTCGTTTCTGCATTTACGTCATGAACAGCTAACAGCACGTTCAAGTAATCATTACTCGTATTTTGAATCGCCAGCATTCTGACAATAATAATCGCGATCATCAGAATTGATAGGCCAAGCATGAAAAGTGAATTGATCACTATTTTTTTCTTTATTGTCATTTCAACTTTCCCTCCTATCATTTCAGTTTTGATGCGGCTTGTTCAATGAGCGCATCTAACTTACCTTGTTCAACGTCCGTCAGTTCTAGCACTCGAAATGGTGCAAGACCTACTCCGTTTTCCGCCAACCCCAGTTCGACATGACCGGATTGGATTGCTCCCGACTCCTTATAGGAAAGGATGATATCAAACAACGCACTATCAATATTTTTCATCATGGATGTAATGACGGCCTGTTCTGCATAAAAGTATTGATCACTATCTACACCGATTGCGTAAATACCCTTTTTTTCAGCTTCTTTCAGCATGCCCACTCCTGTGAAACCGGCAGCAGCGTATAGAACATCCGCCTTGTCGTCAATCATCTTCGAAGCAATCTCTGCTCCTAAGCCATCGTCATCAAAGTTATTGGCATATTCATTGAGAATAACAATATCAGGGTTAACCGACTTTGCTCCTTGGATGAACCCTTGCTCGAACCGTTGAATAACTGGGACCTCCATACCACCGATAAAACCGATTACCTGTGAATTTGAAACAGTTGCCGCTACAATTCCTGCAAGCATACTTCCCTCGTCTTCCTTAAATGTAATCGATGTGATATTCGCAACTTCCGAAACCGCATCAACGAGAACGAATTTTTGATCCGGAAAGTCCAGAGCTACCTTTTCCAACTCCTGCTGACCGGTGAAACCCAGCGCAAATACTAATTCATTACCACTTTCCACAAGTTCTCTAAATCCTTTTTCATAAGTCCCTGTTTCCGCAAGTTCCAAGTATTCGACAACAATATCCTCTTCATCCCGCGCCTTCGTCAAACCCTTGAATGCCAAATCTGAAAATGACTGATCTCCAAGACCATTTTCCGAAAGCATAACACCCACTTTCACTTTTCCATCAAGCGGATTTTTTTCCTCAAGGCCACAGCCTGTAAGTATGAGTAAAGCTGTCGTAAGAACAATCAGTAGTTTTAATTTCATCCCTATCACTCGCTTTCATTTACCTTTTCCCTTATATTACATCGGATATAATTTTGATTTGTTGATAAAAAACAGCTAATGTCGTCTGATGTCTTACAACTGCATATTTTCAGACTATACTAGCGAACGATAGCGTGGTGCGACCTACTGTATGTAAACGCCAAACGAGCATATATCTCGCTAAACAAGCAGAAGCTCCGCGCAAACGATCATATGTCTCGCAAATCAAGCATAAGCGCTGCACGAACGATCATATATCTCGAAAACCGAGCATAAGCGCAGCGTGAACAATCATATATTTCACAAACCGAGCAGAAGCACAGCGCGAACGAGCATATATCTCGCTAAACAAGCAGAAGCGCTGCGCGGACAATCATATATCCACCCCTAAATCGCGGAATATCAGCATCCGATGTTTCTCCATTGTCCAAGCACTTTATAATTTCCTACTACAACGAAAAATAGACCGTCACGGATTAAATCCATGACGGTCTGTTTTATTTCCTATATACATACGCTTCATTAGGGAAGTTATCTAGCAGAGTATCCGCCATCAATAACAAGTTCTGCACCTGTAATGTATGCAGCTTCGTCTGATGCCAAGAAAAGAACCGCGTTTGCAACGTCTTCAGGTTTTCCAAGACGGGCAAGTGGTGTCATTCTCACAAGTGCTGTTACTACATCTTTTGACGATTCAAGACCTTTCGTCATCGGTGTTTCAATGATTCCTGGGAAGATGGTGTTAACACGTACACCAAATTGTCCGAAGTCCGCTGCAGCTGCTCGTGAAATTGCGCGAACTGCTCCTTTTGATGCAGAATAAGGGTTCAATCCCATTCCGATAAGTGCTGTATAGGAAGAGATATTGACGATTGAACCTTTAGCTGCTTCTTTCATATAAGGAAGTACATGTTTCATACCAAGGAATGGACCGAAACTATTGATATCCGACAGCCTGCGCCAGTCTTCAATTGTAATTTCATTCATTCCTTTTTCCGTAGAAATACCAGCATTGTTAATTAAAATATCGATTTCCCCAAATTTAGCAACAACTTTTTCAACAGCCGCTTTCCACTCTTCATCGGAAGTGACATTCAATTTAACAGTCATAACTTTTTCATTGTTGCCCCACTTTTCTTCCAGTGCTGCTTCATTAATGTCTGCTGCAATTACAGTAGCACCTTCAGCAGTAAACATTTTGACCATCATTTCGCCCATACCTGACGCACCACCTGTTACGAATGCAACTTTATCTTGTAATCTACCCATTATGACCACCCCATCTTAATATAATTTAACGTCTAAATAATAATCCCCTTTAGATCCACTTGCAATCTATTTGCTTTGATAAGTATGTTGAATTCTACAAATCATTCTTTTCATTGAATACATCTGTATTAATCTCAAACCCTTGTTACTACAGCATTTTAGGAATACACTAGAAAGAGGAAGTTTTTGTATTAAGATCCTGAAAGAAGTGAATCGAATGTTCAAGGATAACCGATATCTTGATTACAATGGAGCCGGATTCCGCAAAGATCTGATTGCAGGAATTACTGTTGGTATTGTAGCCATTCCGCTCGGGATGGCTTTTGCAATTGCTTCAGGCGTAAAACCGGAATATGGACTTTATACAACAATTATCGCTGGGCTTATCGTTGCATTATTAGGCGGATCTCGTTTTCAAATCGCGGGACCGACTGGAGCATTCATCCCGATATTGCTCGCAATTGTTCTACAATATGGCTATGAAGATCTGCTTATTGCCGGATTTCTAGCAGGTATTTTTCTCGTTATTATGAGTTTTCTCGGTGTAAGTAATCTAATTCATTTCGTCCCAAGATCTGTAACCATAGGCTTTACTACGGGGATTGCGGTCATTATCTTTACAGGCCAACTAGGCAATTTCTTTGGAATTACCGGCTTAGAAAAAAAAGAGTTTTTCCACGAAAACATGATTGATCTTGTCAATCAGTTTCACACGGTGAACGTCTTCAGCATAGTCACTGCCTTAATCGGGCTCATCGTACTATTCATATTGCCTAAAATAGCGCCGCGTGTCCCATTACTGCTAATTGCACTACTTATTCCGACCCTCATTTCGATTTTTCTATTTCCGAGTAAAGTTGAAACGATCGGAACAGCCTTCGGTGGTATTCCCAACTCACTCCCGAATTTTCATTTTCCACAAATCACATTGGAGAAGTTGGTCAATTTGTGGCAACCCGCCCTTATTATTGCCGCACTTGGTGCAATTGAATCATTGTTATCTGCTGTTGTTGCAGATGGTATGAAAAGCGGTGAAAAGCATGATTCGAAACGTGAGTTATTCGGTCAAGGAATCGCCAATATGATAACGCCATTATTCGGCGGTATCCCTGCTACAGGAGCCATTGCCCGTACAGCTACCAATATTCGATCTGGAGCAGTCAGCCCAATATCAGGAGTTGTACAAAGTGTTTTCGTTCTTGCCTTTTTGCTCCTTTTGGCGCCTTATGCCTCTTATATTCCATTAGCTGCGATGGCGCCGATTCTTATGTATGTCGCCTGGAATATGAGTGCACGTAAATCATTCACGCATATTTTAATGATCCGGTCGGGGGACTCACTGGTTTTATTAACGACGTTCCTTTTGACGATTTTCATCGACTTAACGATTGCCGTTCAGGTTGGAATTTTGCTTGCTGCCCTGTCATTCTTACGTAAAATGAGTGGTAAACTCGATATTAAAGAAGCGACCCTTTCCGATGTTGAAATCATTAAGTTCAGTGATAGCGATACATCTTCATTAGCAAAATATACAGTGGACGGCCCTATTTTCTTCGGTACCGCAAAAGTATTCGAAGACAAATATCCTGCAATTTTCCTAACAGGCGCGAGGAAAATCATTCTCGATTTGGAACACCTATCCGTTATCGATGCGACAGGTGAAGCAGCGCTCTATGCACTACTTGACGATGCCGATAAAGCAGGTATCAAAATCATTATCAAACGCTTGCCCAAAGAAAAGTTGCCCCTGTTCAAAAAGAGCGGATTGTATAACCGAATTGGCGAGGCTAATTTTTTCATGTAACTATCCACAAATCAAAAACATCGCATTGAGCGATGTTTTTTTGTTTAGTCATTTAACATAATTAAACCAATATTTCCAATTAACGAAACTTTATCGATACGAAGTCGTAGAAGTAGTAGTAGTTTCATATTTAACTTTTGGCTAAACGTCGAAGAACAAGTTAAAAAGAGGTGGTATCATTATGAATCTTAGATTTATTAATAACTATTCTTCATTCCTTGTTAAAAAGAGCGTCCGACGGAAAATTGAAGTCATTCTCTTTGTTATTCTTCTTAGTTCGTTGGTTACGGGCTGTTCTCAAACTGAACCCGTGGATAAAAATGTTGTTGCGATTCAAACTGTTCTTGAACATGAATTTAATGCACCCGATAAAGAGTATATTCGAATGAAGAACGACCCAAGTAACATGACAATCGCAGACCAAAACGGCCTAGTGTCAGCTCCAGAAGAAGATAATGAACTCGAGACTTACCTGGAAGATAATTTCAGGCCCTATTTCACTGATTTTGGATATAGTGGCAAGGTTCTCTTCCTAACTTTACATTCACCGGCTGACGACAACGGCTATCAAATCGTCGTCGACAAGATTAATGTGGAACCAGTCGATGGTAGACCGCGGGATTATGACTTTACCGTTCATGTCACGTATCAAAAAGACGGTGGCGATAAAATGAAAGCAGAGATAACGGGTCTCGCAACTTGTCCGGAAGAAGGGAAAATAGGGAAAATCCGCTACAATAAAGATCATTTTCTATTTGGAGAAATTTTAAGAGGCAAATAAAAATAGAAATGGATAATGTGAAAAAAGAGCTAAAACCATTATGGTTTATAGCTCTTTTTTTATTGATTCTAAACGGCGAGTACTTTGGGATTATCTCTTCATGTCTGTTCTTCAGAATAAATACTAGTGAAAGCTCCCGGGTTTACATTAAACATTTGTTTATCAATTATTTAAGACAAGTAGTTGATTGCCCGTCCCTCTATCTATAGCTCGAATAGGATGTTATAGAAAGGTGGTGAAAAAATGAAATTTTACGAAGATACTAATCATAGATGCAGTAAATGTACAAGCGACTGTTGCCCTAATCAAAAAACATGCAGAAGATGCTGCGAAGGAGACAGAGGACCTACGGGCGCTACCGGCGCTACTGGGGATATAGGGCCTACTGGACCTACCGGTGTTACTGGTGCTACGGGCGATACTGGTGCAACCGGTGCTACGGGGGCTACGGGGGCTACGGGCGATACTGGCACTACCGGTGCTACTGGTGCTACGGGCGATACTGGCGCTACCGGTGCTACGGGGGCTACGGGGGCTACGGGCGACACTGGCGATACTGGCGCTACCGGTGCTACGGGAGCACCCGGCGGATTATACGGGTATATTTACAATCTAGGTGCTCAGACCGTGGCTATAGAAGCTGATATTACGTTTGATACAAATGGAATAATTACGGCTGGAATTACGCACATCCCCGGAACCTCACAAGTTTTCTTTCTAACTACAGGAGACTATCTGGTTAATTTCTCCGTGACGGGTGTAGAACCCGGTCAATTCGCACTGTTTTTAAATGGTTCGGTGGTTGCCGGTACACTCTATGGTACAGAAGCAGGCACGCAACAAAACAATGGTCAGGCTATAATTTTTATAGCAGCAGGTGATGTTCTTACACTCCGAAATCATACTTCTGCAACAGCAGTTATCCTACAGACTTTAGCAGGAGGCATGCAAACAAACATAAACGCTTCTATTGTAATTACAAAATTAAACTAGTTTTGTAAAGATAGGAGACTCTCGCAATTGCAACGAATAATTGTAAAGCGTTTTTCTAGCTTTCGATTCTTATTGTAGAGTTATAGGATAAAATGCTACGAATTGGATACACTTCAACTTTCCAAATAAAAAAATTTCTAGAGCTACAAAAATAAAAGAGATCTTCTTTCCACTATAATTGTAGCGGTGTAAGAAGGTCTCTTTCTTTCATCTATTTTTTTAGTTATTCAACAATGATGCTTTTTTCAACGTTTCCGCCAATACACGCGCTCCAATATCAAGCGCTTCCTTGTTGAACGTCATATCTGGATGATGAAGCCCTGGGCTAAGATCGGCTCCGATACCAATCATTGCGGCTTTTAAGTTCGGATTATTACGTAAAATGAGTGCAAAGCTCGATATAAAAGAAGCGATACTTTCCTCTCTTGAAATCATTAAGTTCAGTGAAAGTGATTTATCTTCATTAGCAAAATATACCTTGGAGGGCCCTATTTTCTTTGGTACTACAAAAGTATCCAAAGACAAATACCCTACTATTTTCCTAACAGACGTAAAAAATCATTCTCGATTTAGATTACCTATCCGTTATTGATGAGACAGGTGAAGCAGCAATCTACGCACTTCTTGACGATACTGATAAATCGGGGATCCAAATTATTATCAAACGCTTGCTAAAAGAAAAAAATTCACGTCTCAAAAAGGCGAATTGTATGACAGATTTGGGGAGGTTAACTTTTTCATGTAACTCATCCACCAAAAAGGAAGACTCCCCCCATTCCAAGGATAGTCTTCCTTTTCAAAAAATCTATTCCACATTGTTTACAAGCACTGTCGCAATTTCCGGGAAAAATGACAAGACGACTATGAAGACAAGCATAATGATGGCATATGGTATGACACCTTTAACAATTTCACTAATTGTATTCGATTTATCCAGCCCTTTCAACACGAATAGATTCAGACCTACAGGAGGGGAAATCAATGCCAGCTCCATATTTATTATCATAATAATCGCAAACCAGATTGGATCGAAGCCGAGTGCTATGATAATTGGATAAAGAATTGGCAGCGTAATAACAAGAATTGAAACCGTCTCAAGAAACATCCCTAATATCAAAAGTACGATATTTATCATTATGAAAATTAACCATGGATTAATATCCTGTGACGTTGCAAAGCTTACAATTGATTGTGGTATTTGTAAAATCGTCAGGATAAATCCTAGGAGCATTGCACCAATTATGATAAATAAAATCATCGTGTTTGTTTTAACTGTTGCTAACATGATTTCTTTTAAGTTGCTAATTGTCAAATTTTTATAAACAAATGCAGCAATTGCGAAACTGAAAACGACCCCCACTGCGGCTGCTTCTGTCGGTGTAAAAATACCTGCATAGATTCCACCGATAATGACGACAGGCAATAATAGTCCCCATATCGCTTTCCTCGATGCCTCAAGCCGTTCGCCCCATGTAGCAGGCACATCTTTAATATGTCTCGTTTGATAGGCTGAAAAGATCATAAATGCTATCGTTAAAATAATTCCCGGAATAATTCCCGCAATGAAAAGTTTTCCAACGGATTCACCTGTTACTGATCCATAGATTATCATTGGAATACTTGGTGGAATCAAAATACCTAATGTTCCACCTGCTGCAAGCAGCCCTAATACATGGCGCTTATTATAGCCTCTCCTCACCATTTCAGGAAGCGCAACGGACCCTACAGTTACCGCGGTTGCGACACTTGAGCCGGATATCGCGGAAAAAATCGTACAACAGAAGAGCGTTGCAATTGCGAGTCCTCCAGGAAAATGACGGAACCATCTACTTGCCATTTCGTATAAATCCCGCCCGACACCACTAATCACCAATACTTGGCTCATTAATACGTACATAGGAAGCGCTGTTAGCGTAAAGTCATCCAACGACTTATAGGCGATTATAGGGACTTGCATAAAAGCGAATGTGCCTCCGTTAAAGAAAAACATGCCCGCTACCGCTAATAATCCAAGGGTGAATGCGACGGGAAGACCGAGCACTAGAAGGATACCCATTCCTCCAGTAAAAAAGAAACTCATATGTTCTCCCCCCCTTTATGTATGCCGCCATCAATAATTTGCATGATAAATGCAATACATAGCAGCGTCCCTCCTACCGGGAGAAATAACTCCGGTAGGTACATAGGGACACGCAGTAAGGATGCAGATGTCACTCCCAGTTCGAATGTTTTCGCAACGTGGAAAAAGCTATACAATGTAAAAATCACGCTAAATACTAATCCTAATGCGTTTGAAATATATGCTAGAACCGTTTTCAGGCGGTCATTCACATTGTTAATCAATAAATCTACTGTTATATGAGAATAGGTCCTAACTGCAAAGGCACTTCCCAAAAAACAGCTTCCTATTATTCCATATATTGATAATTCTGTTGCCCATGAGGTCGGCTTATGAAAAAACGATCGTGAAATTACTTCATAAAATGTCATTACCGTCGTAATAAGAATTAAAATCCCGGCAATATACGCTCCCCATCTAATTAAATGATCAAAAAAGTTGTAAACCCTTTTCACAAGCACTTTCCTCCTTTAAATAAGAATACTTTTATTTCTTATCTGTCATTTCAAGCAACTCTTTACCCAGATCCCCCGTGTGTTTCGTGAATGCTTCCCGAACCGGGTCTGCAGCTTCTTTCCATTCGGTCAAATCTTCTTCCGGAACGACGTAGACTTCCATCCCCTTCTCTTCTAGCGCTTTAGCTGATTTAGAATCTTCTTTTTCTGCCTGCTCGCGAATCCAAATTTCAGTTTCCTTTGCAGTTTCTTCAATTAATTCTTGTGTCTTTTCAGGTAAACCATCCCAATAATCTTTATTGGCTGCCAATAAGAATTCGAGGTATGCGTAATTGTTAATTGTCAAATACTTTGTTACTTCATCATATTTACGCTGTAACATTGCGGTAGTACCTGATGTTGCACCGTCAACTGTGTCGCGTTGAAGGGCCATGTAAACTTCGCCACCACCCATAAACACTGGAGATGCTCCATAAGCTTTTATCAGTTCGGATGGCAAATCACCAATACTTCTAATTTTCAGTCCTTCAAAGTCAGACGGTGATTTTAGTGGACGTTTATTATTTGCAAACTGGACATAACCATAGTCAGCAAACATTAACACTTTCGCACCTTTTTCTTCCATCGCACCTCGTAGCTTATCTCCAAATTCACCGTTCACGGCTTCGCCTACTGCTGAATAATCATTAAAGACGTAAGGAACGTCGAATATCCCCATTGCAGGAACGGTTGATGCCCATAAAGTCGAGGAATTCACGACCATTTCAACCCCGCCTGACAACAAGGACTGATTCATATCCTTATCACTTAATAATTGGCCGGCCGGATATACTTGCATTTCCACTTTGCCTCCCGATTTTTCGGTAACATCTTTTGCAAACTTTTCAATTCCAATAGAAATATGATGATCTTGAGGCAGATTATAAGCTAGACGGATTTTCGTTGCTTCATATCCCTCGTCTCCCGTAGCTGCTTCCGTTTCCAATGTTTTACCACCTGATTCACTACATCCTGCTAACAACAATACTGCTATAATCGAGTAAATCATCATTGTCATCCACTTCTTCATTTTTTCATCCTCTTTTCTGTTTTTCGTTCAACGTGCCGAATGCGTCCCAGCGGATTTTTTGAAGATAAACTTGCCGCAAAGTCTGCTGCATCAAGTAGCTTTTCAAAATTCACTCCTGTACTAATATTCATCCGTTCAAATAGATAGACTAAGTCTTCTGTTGCTAGATTCCCTGCTGCCCCTGGTGCGAACGGACAGCCACCTATACCACTTGCTGCCGTTTCAAATATTTTCACCCCTGCTTGATAAGCAGAGTATGCATTAGCCGAACCGAGCCCTCTTGTATCGTGCAAGTGGATAGCAACCGGTGTATCGCCTGCTATCTGTAATACTTTCCCCATTAAACGTTCTACTTGATCCGGAGTGGCTATACCGATTGTATCCGCAATACCAATGCGATCCGCTCCTGCCTCTTTAGCCTTCTGGACAAGGGCAAGTACCTGCTCTTCCGAGACATCTCCTTCATACGGACAGCCGAAACTGACCGCAATAGAAAAACAGGTTTTTACTCCATCACTTTTTGCTTGTTTAACAACAGTCTTAAACTGATCCAAATTGTCCTCTATCGACATACCTATATTTTTGTTATTGAATGTCTCTGTTGCAGAACTCACCCAGTTAATCTCCGAAAGCTGATGGATTCGTGCACGCTCATACCCTTTTAAATTCGGTATAAGTGCAATCGGTTCTAATCCTTTAAATAAAGATACTGCCTTTATGACAGCAGACGCATCGGCCATTTGTGGAACTTTTTCTGGGTGAACAAATGATGTTACTTCGACTTTTGAAACTCCAGATTCAACCAGCATTTGTACAAGAGTCGCTTTTTCCTCCGTCGATACAGACTTCGGATCATTTTGTAAACCGTCTCGCGGACTGACGTCAATTATTGTTACATCCGGCATTTAAACGACTCCCTGCTCTTTTAGTCTTTTAAAGTCTTCAATAGAGAATTTCATGAATTCCGTATATATCTCTTCGTTATGTTCCCCAAGAGTGGGTCCGTTCCACTCAATTCCACCTGGTGTACCAGACAATTTCGGTACGATGCCAGGTACTAAAACTTTTCCTCCATTCGGCAACTCAACTTCACACAACATGTCACGAGCTTTATAATGTTCATCCTCAACAATTTCTTGGATTCCATAAATAGGTCCTACAGGCACTGACACTTCATCCAGTATTCTTTGCACTTCTTTTAGCGAGTGCTGTTTCGTCCATTCTTCGATTGTCTCATCAATGAACGTTACATCGTCCGCACGTCCTTGATTGGATCCGTAGTTAGAATCGTTGGCAAGGTCTTCCCTTCCAATGGCAGTCATGAGACGCTGAAATATCTTATCTCCGTTTCCGCCAATCACTACGTGTTTTCCATCAGCACATAAATACGTATTGGACGGCGCGATGCCTGGCAACGTAGTGCCTGTTCTCTCTCGAACATGTCCGGTAAGATCGTATTCCGGAAGAATTCCCTCAAGTAAACTAAAAACAGATTCATATAATGCTACGTCTACAACTTGCCCTTTCTTTTCAGAATCTTCATCCCTCGCCCGCAGTGACATTAGCGTACCTATAACTGCATACAAACCAGCCACCATATCACCAAGTGCAATGCCAACACGTACCGGTGGAAGTTCCGGATACCCCGTCAAATACCGGAGACCTCCAATCGCTTCTGCGACACTACCGAACCCTGGCTTTTCTTTATATGGTCCCGTTTGTCCGTATCCTGAAATACGTGTAAGGATAATGGAAGGATTGATTTTCTGCATCTCCTCGAATCCAAGTCCCCATTTTTCCAACGTACCCGGTTTAAAGTTTTCGAGAACTACATCCACTTTTCCGATAAGGGTTTTCACGATGTCCTGTCCCTGTTTTTCTCGCATGTTTACAGTGATTGACTTTTTATTTCTACCTTGGACGTACCACCAGACTGACGTATCCTTATCCATAACACGCCAATTCCGAAGTGGATCACCATTCGTTGGTTCTTCCACCTTAATTACTTCCGCTCCAAACTCTGCAAGTATTTTCCCAGCAAATGGTGCTGCAACTATATTTCCTAATTCCAGAATTCTAATTCCATCTAATGGTTTTCTAGTCATTTTTTTGAACCTCCTACTATTGCATTGCTGACTTCATAAATAATGTATAATCGTCTTCAATATGTTGTTTCATCAGTTTTCTAGCACTTATGTTATCTTGGTCAACAATTGCTTGATAAATTTGTCGATGCTCCGCACTTGCATCTACCACGCGCTTCGGATCGAATTCAAGTATAGCTTTCCGATAAAAACTGTTCACACCTCTTAATTGCGAAGTCATTGAGATAAGAAATGGGTTACCACTTGCACGGACGATTGATTCATGAAAACTGACGTTAACATCATGCACATTTTTCAAGGAATTATCGGACGTTACTTTCTCCATTTTCAATATATTCATACGAATTTCTTCTAACTGTTCCGATGAGCGCCTCTCTGCCGCGTAATAGGCGGCGAGTGACTCCATCTCAACCCTACATTCATACAAGTATTTGAAATCTTCAATTGAAGGTTCTACAACTGTCACTCCACCTGATTTGTTGACAGACAACAGACCATCTTTTTCGAGCATCCTAACGGCTTCTCGAATTGGACTTCGACTCACTTGCAGTTCTTCAGCAACTTTTTCTTCTATGAGCCTTTCCCCCGGTTTAATGCGCCCGAGAATAATATCTTCTTTTAAATACTCATAAACTTGCGATTTTAAAGTTGATTTCTTAATCTCAATTTTTGTCATAAGCTAATTCCTCTTTCCGTCGACTGTATACAATTATCTCTATAGTCAGAATAGGGTTATTATTTTAATTAGTCAACACTATTTTAATATAGTTAACTACCAGTATCTTTATGAACTATAAACATATTACAAACTAAAAAGACCTTCTTACACTGCCGCAATTGGCACAGTGCAAGAAAGTCTTTTTAGTTATTCAAACATGATGCTTTTTTCAACGTTTCCGCCAATACACGCGCTCCAATATCAAGCGCTTCCTTGTTGAACGTCATGTCTGGATGATGAAGCCCTGGGCTAAGATCGGCTCCAATACCAATCATTGCGGCTTTTAGGTTCGGATTATGGATCGTGTAGAAATGGAAATCATCACTGCCTGATGTAATGACGTCAGGTGCGTATCCCTCTTCCCCAACTGTTGCCAAGATAGCTTCGCGTGCAACAGTTGCAGCTTCTTCAGACACTTCTGCAGCCGGTGTATAGTCACTCCATGCCAATTCAATTTCCACGCCGTGCATCTGTCCAATTGCTTGGATTCCCCGGGAAATACGTTCCTTTAGCTCTCCCAACACCACATTCGATTGTGCTCTAGCATCGATTGCAAACGTTGCAGTTCCCGGAATGATATTAAGACTATCTCCGCCCGCCTGCACTTTTGTCAGTTTTGCTGAGTACGCTTCGTAAGGTGAAAAATGGATTGTTTTCACAAACTGGGCAATCGCAAATAACGGATCGAGTGCATTGTTTCCTTGCTGAGGACGTGCACCATGCGCATCGTCGCCAATGATTTTGCCTTCAAGGAATACCGCCGCCCCGTGATGAATTGCCGGTGTCACTTTTCCATATGGAATTTCTTCCTGTGGACGCAAATGCACACCAAACAAATATGAAACGTCGTCGACCGCTCCTCGCTCAATCATCGAGTTTGCACCATTGCCCTTTTCTTCTGCTGGTTGGAAAATAAATCGGATTCGGCTGCCCAGTTCCTCCTGTTGCAAATAACTAAGCGCACCTAACACCATGGATATATTCGCATCATGCCCACAAGAATGATTCGCCTTATAGACACCCCCGACTTCCTGCCACAATGCATCAATGTCGGCGCGTACCGCGATAATCCTATCGCCTTCACCGATTTCCGCGACAACACCCGTTACATCGTCAAATGTATGATGTTTTACATTCATTTCAGTTAATATTTCTGCTAGTTTTGCAGTCGTCTCTACTTCTTTCCAACTCACTTCTGGATAGGCATGAAAATGTTCAAACCATTTTCCAATTTGCTCTTTGATTACCAATTAAAACACTCCAATCATTCTATGTTTCACCGTTATATTATTAAATACTTCACATCTTTCAGAATAACCTATTTTCTATAAAATATAAAGGGGTGTTGGAGATAGTTATGCTCGGTTAGCATGCCGTTATGATTGGCTCAGCGCTGTATACGCTCGGTTAGCACGCCGTTATGATTGGGGCAGCGATATATATGCTCGGTCGGCGGAATTTATGATCGGGGCAGCAACATATATGCTCGGTTAGCGGAATATACGATCGGGGCAGCAACATATATGCTCGGTTAGCGGAATATACGATCGGGGCAGCGCCATATATGCTCGGTCGGCGAAATATATGATCGGGGCAGCAACATATATGATCGGTCGGCGAAATATATGATCGGGGCAGCAACATATATGATCGGTCGGCACGCCGTTATGATCGTTTCAGCCCATAAATGATTGCTCTCTCTAAAAACCAATTAAAAAAGTTGCCCCAAATATTCCGGGGCAACTCCATCACACTATTAAATTACAATTTCCATTTCACTCTCGCATAAATAGCGAGCATTACGAAGTTCGCCGCGGCACTAATGACTGTACCGTATGCAATTGCTGAAGCACCGTGCGAGTCAATCATCAAATAAATAACTCCGAGATTAATCGCAAAGACACTTATCAAACTGAATATGACAGGCACCACGGAATTAGCTTTGGCATAATAGAATCGTGTTATATAAGTATTCGCTGCAAGGAAAAACATCGACAGTGTAAATACGCGGAAAATCGGCACGATTAGCAGGATTGACGACTCCGTGGATGCACCATGTCCAAAAACGAGACGGACAAGCGGCTCTGCAAAAAAGTAAGCGATCACAGTTGCCGGTACAAGTAGCGCAACTAGATAGAGCATTCCTTTTTTATAAAGCGCACGGATTGTTTCCATATCGCCTTCCCCTTGCTTTTTACTAAGAAGAGGATAGATAACTGTCGTCACTGCAGTCATCATGATTGCTTGAGGGAAACCCGTCAATTTAGATGCATAATTGACCGCGGAAATTGTTCCTTCCCCAAATCCATCCGCTACAATCCGATGAATAACAAAATAAAATTGCAATGAGGCGCCACCAAACAAGATTGGCAATGCAATTACCCATAAACGTTTCGTATCAATAGACATGGCAAATGAAGGCTTCAAAGAATAGAGTTTTGATTTTCGAAGTCCTACATATAAGAACACACCCATAAATAACGCACCAACCAGTGCACCAATCCCATACGATTCAGGACCAAAATAACTCGTTAGTACAACAGCGATTCCGACAAAAGATGCATTATATAGAAGGACTGCTAGACTGGACAAGTTAAACTTGCCGTTAACATTCAATACACCGCTCATCCATGTCGATAAAACAAGAATAATAGAAGACGGCATCATCCATAGGTAAAGAGTACGCGTCATCGCAAATTCTTCAGCAGTCATATTTTTGAAAAACAAACGCAAGAGTGGATCTGTAAAGACCATCAATACAGTCGTAATCGCAACTGCAGCTACAAGAACTGTCGTAAATGATTTTCGAACAAACAACGCTTTATCCGTCCTTGTCGAGTGATAGACAGATATGAAGGCTGTCGTTAACGCCCCACCAACCACAAGGTAAATGAAATTCGGTATTGTATAAGCAGTTATTATTGCATCTGCAGTTTTTGATGTACCGTATTGATTACTAATCGCCATTTCTCTAACGAATCCGAACAGCCTAGCAACAATATTAATAATCGCAACAGCGCCGATAATTTTCATCATTTTATTCATTATGATCAACCTGACCTTTCTCGGCTGAACGATAAATCGACAATAAGTCCTCTAAAATCGTCTCATATGAATGTTGTGCGATTTTTGCCTGCACTACTGTTTCATCAATGACATTAGAATTCTCATCGAGCGCACTCCATAAACCTTTCGCCAATGAATCCGGATTTTTCGGTTCAACCAAAATACCTGCCCGGTCTTTCAACAAATAAGAAAGCCCTCCAACGTCCGTTGCGACAACTTTCGTTCCAGCCGACATTGCTTCGAGCGCAACCAATCCGAACCCTTCATGATAGGAAGGAAGTACAAGCGCATCAGCCGCCGACATCCATAGTGCCAAATCCGCTTGACCAAGAGGTTCTTTGAAATGAATATCTTCAACATCCTTTTCACGAATGAACGACCGTAACTCCTCGACAAATTGACCGTCTTTCTGCGAACCAATTACGTACAACGAACTATCAGGAAACGACATTTTCAGTGAATCAAACGCTTCGACAAGTTCAAGAAGGCCTTTTGCTTGAATCACATTTCCGACAAAGATCAATATCTTCTCTTCTATAGGAAGAGTAAGTTTTTCCCTCGCCTCTACTTTAGCTACATAGTTAAAAATGGATGTATCGACCCCCATACTCATGACATGAACATTCGCTTCCGGAACATCGAAGTTATTTATCACATCTTCCCGAAGTTTGTCGCCAACAACGATGACCGATTCCGCTTGTCGTAAAATGTTTTTTGTCATATCAGCAATGCGCTGACTCCTCGCAGCCATTTTATCGATATCTCCACCATGAACAGTCACAACGTAAGGAATACCAAACATCTTTTTCCCAATCAATGAAATAATTCCTGTTGGAAATGCATAATGCGCATGTGTTAAGGATAATTTCTTACGATTTTTCATCATGTATAAAACAGAACGGAAAAACCATGTCATGTATTTTTTCAATGCCTGTATTTTCCCTTTTCCAGGATTCTGAATAGCAACCACATCGACATCAAGACCAGCAGACTGAAGAAGGCCAACCTGATTTTTCACAAAAAGACCGTATGTTGGATGTTGCATTGACGGATACATATTGCTGAAAACGACTATTTTTCTCATTTCATTTCTCAACCCCATCTTTCAATAACCTAACGAGCTAGACCTTTATTTAGATTCAATAATTATAGCATAACATCTTACATTCGACCTCTTGACAGCCAATACTGCAATCCAACACTATTTACTAACCACAACAAAAACACCATTTGATAGAATAGAATCCCGTCAAATGGTGTTTTAAGACTACTTAAGAGTATAATACTAGCCTTGTAATGCTATTGTAATGTAACTGTAACCGAATTACAGGTTTAGCTATGCTAAGATGTTGAAAGATAAAGCACACGCTATTATATGTGCGAAAGGGGAAATTGAGAAAAGAATGAAACGTTTTTTATTATTAATTTTTGCAAGCATACTATTTTCAACGTCCATCCCGTCCATGGCTTCGGCAGATTCTGCAACTAATCTCGTAAACACAGCTCGATCATATATAGGTACACCTTATTCATATGGAGGGACAACCACTTCCGGTTTCGACTGCTCAGGATATACGCAATATGTATTTAAACAACAAGGAATTTCCATTCCTAGAACAGCTAGCCAACAGTATGCTATGGGAACATCTGTTGCAAAAAACGAGTTGAAAACAGGCGACATTGTATTCTTCAATACAAGCGGCAGTGGAGTTTCACATAATGGAATTTACATTGGGTCCGGTCAATTCATCCATTCGTCTACAAGCAAGGGTGTTATGATTTCTTCCATAAACGACCCTGCCTACTGGGGTAGCCGTTATATCGGTGCTAAACGAGTGAATGATTTCACACCAGGTTCTCTCGTCGCATCGGCTGATGTACCAACAGCAGTTAAAAAAGCAGTTACATACGCATCTCGTGCTGAGATTGCACAAACACTTGTCGATGAACTCGGCTTGAAAAAAACGAGCACTAAATCATCTTTTTCTGACGTAGCTACAAATCACCCACAACTTGATGCTATCATTGCAGTATCAGATGCAGGTATCTTCTCAGGAAATGACGGCAAATTTGATCCTAGTGGTGAAATGACACGTGCACAACTTGCTAAAGTACTTGTAGAAGCATTTAATCTTAAAGGATCTACAGTTACTTCCTTCAAAGATGTTCCAAAAGATCATTGGGCAAGTGAATATATTAACATTCTTTATCACAATGAAATTACGACCGGTTATGGTGATGGTAATTACGGTCTAAGTGATAAAGTTACTGCAAGTCAGTTCAAGAAGTTCACTGATCGTCTCACTAATTAATTTCTCATTCACCGGATGTTCCACTTAAAGGAACATTCGGTTTTTTTATATAAAAATTCAATTATAGTTATTTATTAGTATAGCAATAATTGGACATCACTGTTAAAATGAATCTACAACTCTAGTAATACAAGGGAGGACACAATGAAAACAATTAAGTGGGCAGCAGTGGTAATGATGATTTTCACACTCGTTTCCATGGTCCCGGGACAATCTTTCGCTAAAACTCAATTCACGGACGTAACAACTGATAAGGAATACTATGAACAGGTCAATTACATAGCTGATCTTGATATTATTAAAGGATACTTAGAAAATGGGGTTTCAAAATTTAAACCGGGTAATAACTTAACACGTGCCCAGGCCGCTAAAATGCTAGTCATTGCTGCAAAAAAGCAGAACATCCCTGCCCCGTCTTTACAGTTCAAAGACGTTAAGCCTGGTACCGAGCAATATGAGTATATAAGCCGCGCCGTTTCACTTGGCTATTTTAAAGCGGGATCTAACGGAAGCTTCAAACCAAACGAAAACTTAAAGCGTGGCGAGATGGGTAATGCACTCGCGGTTGCTTTCAATCTTTCAGAAAAGATTTCAACTGAAAAACCAATGATGCTTACAGATATGAAGAGTCATCAATACGCTGAACGTATCAATGGACTTTATTATGCTGGAGTAACAAAAGGTGATGCTGGAAAGTTCCTGCCTAACGATTTCTTAACTCGTTCACAGTTCTCTCTATTCCTAGCTCGCGCAATGAATGATAAGTATGCTTTACCCGTTAAACTACCAGATCAAACTTCAAGTACGTATTTTGCAAGAGTGGCAACAAGTGGAGAAACGCTGAACGTACGCTCACTTCCATCAGTGAATGGGAATATCGTTGCACAGCTAAATAATAAAGATATCGTTGAAGTTGTCGGTAAAACAGGAGACTGGTTACTAATCCTTCTGGATGACGGTGAAGGCTATATCAACGGTAAATATACTGTAGAAGCTGGAACGGAAACACCCGATGACAATGTTGTTACACCTGAAAAACCGACAATTCCTGAAGAGCCCAGCGTGACTGGCGACCTAATCGGAAAAGTAACGGTGAAAAGCCTAAACATGCGACAAGCTGCTGGCACTAGCTCCCCTGTTATCGCTGCGTTAACACTAGGGCAAAAAGTTGAAGTGCTATCACTCGATGGTAACTGGGCAAAAATTCGTGTGAATTCTAAAACAGGGTTCGTTAGTAAAACATATTTAAAACTACTCAACCAAAAAGGCAATCCACTTGCTAATCGCATCATCATCTTAGACCCGGGTCACGGTGCTCATGATCCTGGTGCATCAAAAAATAGTGTGTCAGAAAAAACCATCACGTTAAAAGTTGGTAAACTTGTAGAAGCAAAATTGAAAAAAGCAGGCGCAAAAGTAATTATGACACGTTCAAATGACACGTTCCTTTCACTTGAACAACGCACTGAATTTGCCAAGAAAAATTTTGCCGAAACATTTGTATCGATTCACGTAAATTCAGCCGCTGCGACATCAGCAAAAGGAACTGAGACGTACTTCGACTCATCTTCGAATGCTAACTCAGTAGAAAGTAAATCTTTAGCAACTTACATTCAAAATAATATTGTTAAAAGAGCAAATATGGTTAACCGCGGTGTGAAAGACAATCGTTTTTATGTCATTAAGAACAACAATATCGCAGCTGTCCTCGTCGAACTTGCTTTCATCTCAAATGCAGATGACTTTAAAAAGCTGACGAGTGATGCCTATCTGGAAATATATGCTGAATCAATCTATCAAGGTCTAGTACAATACTATTCAGCTCAATAATAATATATACCGAAGAGAGTGAAACTACTCTCTTCGGTATTTTTTTGTGAATTTACACAAAATTGTTTTGTCCATTACTGAGCCTAATGGTACAATTGGATTACAGACTATTTCGTCATTACTTCATATATTTATATGATGATAAAATAGTATAAAAAAAGGAAAAGAGGGTTGTACTTTGTCTATTAAATACTCTAAAAGTGCTACAGCAGCTATGCTTCTATTAAGCTCAATTGCTATTACGCCTGTCATGGCTGCAGAAACACCCGTTGCTGCAACTGGGGACTTCTCGATGACGGTGCTCCACACGAATGACACGCATGCAAACCTTGCTACGACTGCGGAACGTGCAGCACTCGTCAAAAAAATTCGTGAAGAAAAGCCTTACAATGTCCTACTTGATGCAGGCGATGTTTTTTCTGGAACACTTTACTTCAACGAGTTTGAAGGACAAGCTGACCTCGCTGTTATGAATTATCTTGGGTACGATGCCATGACATTCGGCAACCACGAGTTTGACCTTGGCTCCTCTGCAGAAGGGCACAAAGCGCTAGTAGATTTCATCAAAGGTGCGAAATTCCCATTCATTAGTGCGAATACTGATTTCTCGGCAGACCCGCTTTTCGATGGTCTTCAATCTAAAACAGTCGAAGCAAAAGCCGAAGACGGTAAAATCTATAACGGAATTATCAAAGAAGTGAATGGTGAGAAAGTAGGTATTTTCGGACTAACGACTGAAGAAACAAAAGACATTTCGAGCCCTGAGAAAGTGATATTTACGAACTATATTGTGGAAGCGAAAGAAGCGGTCGCTGCATTTGAAAAAGCCGGTGTGAACAAAATCATCGCACTTACTCATATCGGATATAATGACTCTGACAATGTCGACAACGATCTTCTTCTTGCTAAAAATGTGCCAGGTATCGACATTATCGTCGGGGGTCACACGCATGTTAAACTTGACGAACCTTTCGTAGTTAATAAGGATACTGAACCTGTGCTTATCGTTCAAGCGAATGAGTACAATAAATTCTTAGGTCAGCTTGACATCACTTTCGATGATAAAGGTGTCATCAAAGATTATAGCGGTGTCCTTCATGCTGTCGGCGGTGAAAATGCCGCAACGGATGCGGACGCAGCAGAACTTATCAAACCTTTTTCTGATAAAGTAAAAGAAACTATGGAAAAACCAACTGGTGCCACGGCTGGCGTATTCCTTAGCGGTCTCCGTGATCTAGGCGGTGTTCGTGCAGGTGAAACCAATCTAGGAAATATCATCACGGACGGTATGCTCGCTAAGGCGAAAGAAATCGATCCTTCGACTGTTATCGCATTCCAAAATGGCGGCGGTATCCGGACTTCAATTCCACAAGGTCCGATTACATACGGTCAGGCAATTTCTGTACTGCCATTTGGTAATACACTTGCATTGATGGAACTAAGCGGTGCAGAATTAAAATCTGTTTTTGAAAGATCTGTCGAGAAGTACCCAGAGGAAGATGGTGGCTTCCTTCACGTTTCTGGAATGAAACTGATTTTCAATCCAGCAGCTGAAATCGGCAATCGTGTCATCTCAATGGCAATCGATGGCAAGGAAATTGAAGCTGACAAAACATATAAAATCACAACTAACGTCTTCACTGCTCAAGGCGGCGACAACTATGAAGTTCTAAAAAAAGCATATGCAGATGGACGTGCCAGTGAACCAGGTTTCTCCGACTGGGAGAATTTCGCAGATCATATGAAATCCATCGGCACAATCAACTCTGGAATTGAAGGCCGTATCCTAGCAAAAGTCCCTTATAGTGACGTTGCCTATGATAGCTGGGCTTATCCTTATGTATCGGATCTATATTACCGCGGAATTTTGAAAGGTACAGATGCGACATATGGTCCAGAAAAAGAAATGACACGTGCACAAGCTGCTTCTTGGATTGTCCGCGCACTTGACCTGAAAGCTGAAGGTACCGCACCATTTAACGACATCGAAAACTATGCTGCTGATACAAAAGCGGAAATTGTTGCAGCATACGAAAATGGATTGATTAAAGGCGTTAACGGCAAGTTCATGCCTAGTGAAAAAGTGACGCGTGCACAATTCGCGTTGATGCTAGAACGCGCGTATGAAAATTACACAGGTAAAAAATACACAGCAGCTGCAAAAGCACCATATGCAGATTTTGGTAACTATGGCTCGGAAGCAGTGAACGCTATCTCTATGCTTCACGAACTCGGAATCACTACTGGGTCTGACGGTAAATTTATGCCTGGTCAATCGACATCACGGGAACATGCAGCGAAAATTGTCTCGAACTTCATTTACAATGTAAAACAAGCAAAGAAGGCTGAATAAGAAAAGCGACATTCAGCCTCGGAGGGGTTAGCGCCTGAAGTCTAGGTACTGCTCGAGGTTGAAAAAATTATACTGTCTTTTAATTACGGGTTTAAAAGCGTTCTTGTACACTTCTCATAGTGTGCAAGAACGCTTTTTCTGTTCATTAAAATGATGGAAGACCTACTTGTGATTCGACCCACCCTTCGTTATACATTCCATCCAATTCCGCATCTTTTAGTGGAACAACAATGTACTTTCTGTTGCTATCTCTTATAACGGCAGTAGGGAAAAATTCAGCCTCCCCTATTCCTATGTATTGCTTCCCTGCGAACTTCGTATGATCCACAGAAACTCTTGCGATACCACCTACATTCGTCGAGTCAAACTGCTGCGCTGAATAAAAGTTACCAAGTGAATAAAACACTTTCGTTTTCCCTACCTCATCGTATTTTTGCAACACATGTGGATGATGGCCGAAAATTATATCCGCACCAGCATCAGCAATGAGTCCCGCAATCTCCTCTTGCGCTTCCGATATTGTTAATTGATATTCTGTCCCCCAATGCATGGAAACAACCAATACGTCCACCAGGCTTCTAAGTTGGACAATTTCCTCGCGCATCTGTTGCTGCTCAGTGACGGAGACTAAATATTCTTTCGCCTGCGGAATTGGGTTGCCATTCGTGTTGTGCGTATAGCTTAGAATGCCAATCCGAACGCCATCAACTTCCACAATTCGATCTTTCTCCTTGTCTTCACTAGATGTATATGCGCCAACATAGGGCATGCCATACTCTTTAATATTGCTGATTGCTTTCCGCAGACCCGCTTCTTTCAAGTCAATTGTATGATTATTCGCGATCGATACCATATCAACGCCGGTCTTTTTCAAATCTCGGATAATATGTTTTGGACTGTTAAAGCTCGGATAACCAGATAGTCCTAGATCCACACCACCCGGCATTGACTCCTGGTTAGCCAGCAAGAAATCAATACCTGTCAGTCGGTCTTTCACGGCCGCAAATGCAAAATCATAATTATTGTAAGTATAGAGCGGATTATGAAGAAGAATATCGCCAATCATACCAATGGTTACCGTCTTCATATCAATCTTTATATCTAGCGTGACCGGTATACTGCGTTCTGCAAAATCGGCAGGAACGGTAATCTCAGTGGACTTCTCCCCCATATAATCACGTAGGCTAAACCCACTTAGAATAAACATTGTAATCACTAGCACAACTATTTTCCTTTTCACTAAACTATCCCCTGTCTTGCTAATTTTAGAGTTTCACTACTATATATGTTGAACAAATGAATACGGCGTATACGCTTTATAAGGGATTTTGGGTGGCTACTGAAAAAGCCCTAGTAATTGGAATCAATTAGGATTCCCACTAATACCGCTTCGACGCTTTGTGGATGCCTCCCGCGATAAGCCAGAAAGGAGACCCCTTTCAGTCTTATCGCTCCGGCTACCACGAAGACGCGCCGGCGCTGGATGGTCTATGTGTGAAAGAGCTTTTCATTATCTGTGATGAAATCTGCAAGTTGGAGCACGTCTTTCTTGAATATAAGTAGTATCAAAATGTAATCACCTTATAATCTCAGCATATACATCTCAAAATCACTTTTCTCTCGATAATGAACAACCTAGCGCAGGCGCGGCAAAGGGGTCGCCGAAGCCGTAAGACTGGATGCGAAGCGCTAATCCAGGCTTGCGGCGAGAGGCATCCCCAAAGCGCCAAGCGTTCTTCAATCCACACCCCGAATTACACCTCTCTCATTATGGTGCACCACAGCAAATTCAATGGGATTCTTTAATTCAACATATATATCTAATTCATTATAGACCGGAAGTTAACGTTGAATAGCGTTTCGTAGAAACTAAAAGACTATGGTAGAGAAAAATGAGACACTTTGGGGCAGTGTCTCATTAATTATATTACTTATCTTTCTTGCCATTTTCTGCAGTATCCTTAAATTGTTCAACTTGCTTTTCTTCACTCGTTTTTGGCTCGAAGTCTGGAAACGGCTTCTCTTCTGGCATTCCCGTAAATCCATTGTTATTTTCTTTTTTCGAATCTTGCTTCTTTTTTTCAGACATTAAAAGCACTCCTTTTTATCGATAGTATTATTAATACCCTAAATGCTCCTTTTTCAAGCTAAAAAGACTTAGTTTAAGAATACTCAAAACTAATATACAGAAAAGCGAACAACGAGTCCGGAGACTTGGTGTTCGCTTTGACTAGCTCTTTTTACTATTTATACTCTAAAATGCTTCATTTCCATTTGGAGATCTTCGGCAAGTTTTGCCAGTGCTTGCGCGCTAGATGAAATCTCTTCATTGACCGCCAACTGTTCTTCTGTTGCTGCGCTTGTATCCCCCGCAGACGCAGCTGCCTCGCCACTCAGCTGGGCGATTTCACCAGCACCATAGCTCACTTCTTCTGCCATCGCCTGGATTTCTTCAATTGCAGCAGATACTGTCTCGACTTTTGTTGCAACATCGCCGACTGCGTTTTGAATTTCTTCAAAGACCAGACGCGACTGCTCCGTTGCAGCGATACCGATATCTACACGCTCACTGCCAGCGTTAATGGAAGTCACTGCCCGTTTGGACGCGTTTTGAATCATGCTTACCATTGTGCCGATTTCTGTAGCAGAGGTCTTCGATTGTTCTGCCAGTTTTCGGACTTCCTCTGCTACAACTGCAAAGCCTTTGCCGTATTCTCCTGCACGCGCGGCTTCGATTGCCGCATTAAGTGCAAGCAAGTTCGTCTGCTCCGCAATAGAGGTGATGAGAGTCGTAATTTTCTGTATTTCATTTGAATGCTGCGCCATTTCCTCCATGATTACGGAAGATTCCTGGATTGTCGTATGAATTGTTGTCATTTGAACTGATACTTCCCCGACTACACTTGAACCCGTAGTAACAAGTTTTGATACAGTTTCCGTTGATTGCAACATTTCTTCATTATTGCTTGCAATTTCTGCAACCCCTAATGATAGTTCTTCCATCGACGAACTGGATTGTTCAATAATTCTCTGTTGCTTTTCACTGCCCATTAACTGATTCTCAGCAGTTTTAGCAACCATTTCAGAAGATGCTAAACTTTCTTCTGAGCTTGCGGACAATTCTTCTGACTGAACCGCTAACTGTGTCGCAGAAAGATTGATTTTACGTACCATATTTGCTACATCTGTCCCCATTTTGTTGAATGCAGCCGCCATATCCCCAATTTCATCTTTGTTTTTAACTTTTAGTAAATCAATTGTTAAGTTTCCTGATGCAATTTCATTCAACCCATCCGTTACCACACGAACAGGACGCGCGATACCCCGGCTGATGAATGTTGAAATGACAATACCTAGAAGCGTTGCAAAAATAATAATTCCAATTACAAAGATAATTGTAGCCATCATGAAACTTTCCAGCTCAGCACGAGTTTTCTTTTGCTCCTCAAATTGATCCGCTTTGATGATTTCTGCATTTTCCAGAACAAGAGCGCCCACATTTGCCGAAGCTCGTCCAAGTTCCGTCGCTTTACGATCTTTTCCTTCTTGGACATTCAGTACAATCTCATCTTGCAGGTTTAAATATTTCGTACGTGCTACCTCAAGATCTTCCAGTAAGGCTTTATGTTTTCCTGTCTGAAGTAAGACGGTTAATTCTTGATACAATTCGTTGAAACGGTTAACATTTTCTGTCCGCGATTCCAAATGCTTATCGTCTTGGAAAAGCATAAAGCCACGCACATCATCTTGGATTTGATTGTGTTTCAAGATGAATTCATCTACCAACTCTACTTTTTTTACACGATCATCCAATAAAAAAGTATAATCTGAGCCAATCCGAATTGTTGACCATAAACTCAGGCCCCCCACAATGACAAGTAATGTCAATATCGTTGCAAAACCCATCCATAATTTTTTCGCTACAGTAAATTTCATCATTTCCCCCCACGATCTTTTAGCCTATTCAAATTATATAACTATTGACGGATAATAGCATTACTTATATACTAATTCGGAATAATTAGAATAATATACCTACTATCTTTTCAGATTAATTTAACACCACTACTTGTTCCAGTGAATTATACATATATACTAGTTCCTAAACGTAGTTTACTTTGCGAAATACGTTGTCTTCATTCGCAATTTCATTGTTTTTCCAGTATCCGTCTCAGCCAACCATTCGCTAATTAACAAAAGCGCAAGCGCCTTTCTAGACCCGAAAATTTCTAAGGGCCTTATGGTAAAGGAAGACGATTTAAATTCATGACTTCGCGTGGATACAGGGATTGCGGGTTAGGGGTCTAGATGTAAATCTCTTCGTTACAACTTATCACCAGTACGAAATTTGATAATTTCCTAGGCAATAAAAAACGTACAAAGGAATTTCCCCCCTTTGTACGTTTTCATTCAGTACATTATTTCTGTTTCAATGAATACTTCGCGAAACCTTCTTCAGTTGGAGACAGATATTCAATACCGCTTCCTTGTGGGATGATTTCTTTCGCTTTTCCAGACGTTTCAAATGTAACATTGATACTTTCATTCAATGGTGCGAATGCCCAGTTGCTGTCTGCAGACGGGTCAATTGTACCTACATCAATCATGTAGTCCATGATTGCCTGGCGATTTTCATAAGCGTAATCGATTGAATCTGTAGCATTGCGTACACCTGGGAAATCTCCGCTTGCACGATAGTTATTCGTCACTACGAGGAATTTTTGTTTTGAATCAATCGGTTTTCCATCATACTGCAAATTGACAACTCGATTAGCTGAGTCATTAATCGTTTTTCCATCGTAATCATATTTAGCAGGTTGAGTGACGTCAAAATCATATGTGACTCCATCGATCACATCGAAGTTATACGTACGGAACTCTTCGTTAATTAAGTTTTGTTGTTCTTTAGATGACGGGTCGATTTGGTTAAATTGGCCTGCCGACATTTCAAGCCATTCTTTAACATCTGCGCCTGTCATAACAAGCGCGAACACTGTATTGTCGAATACATAAAGGTCTGCCACGTTTTTAATGGCAATTTCACCTGTTGGAATTTCAGTGTAATAGTTTGCTCCATTACGACCGCCTGCTTTAAATGGGGCACCCGATGATAGAACAGGCAGTTTCTCGTATTCAGTGCCCTTAATCTTATCTTCAACGAACCATTTTTGTGCATTTGTCACAATTTGAATTGAAGGATCGTCTTTCACGAGAGCAAAGTAACTATTAATTGGTGCCGTAGTTTTACCTACTGGACTGCGCACATACTCGATTGTTCCCTCATGTGCTTCTTTTACTGCATCGATTACTTTTTGAACAACTTTATCTGATTTTTTATCAATTTCACGCACTGCACCTTTACCTTTGATAACAGCCCATTGATCGCCTGATTTTTTCAGTTCAAGATCAATGACGCCCAAGTGACTACCAAATTTACCTGGCATCACGACAGGTGTTCCGTTCACTGTTCCCTGTTCCATATCAATATTTTTAAGATCCCCAAAATCCCCAGGGAATACTGCATGGTTATGACCTGTCAAAATTGCATCTACACCATCTAGTTGTGAAATTTGATACGTTACATCATCTTCATCAACAGTATGGATTTCATCTCCCATTCCTGAGTGTGACAAGACCACGATAATATCAGCGCCTTGCCCCTTCATCTCGGGGATGAATTTCTCAACTGTATTCGCTGCATCTTCTACAGTCACTTTACCGTCAAGTAGTGCACGGTCCCAACGAACGATTCCCGGTGCAACAACACCGATAACGCCAACTTTCAACGTATGCGTTTCGCCTATACCATCGACAACTTCTTTATCGAAAATAGCATAAGGTGTGTAGCGATTGTTCTTCGTTTTTGCATCATAGACATTGGCATTCAATACCGGGAATGGCGCTTCCTCCAATACCGAATCCAAATAATCCAAACCATAGTTGAACTCATGATTGCCTAATGTACTTGCATCATAATTAAGTGACTCGAGGGCAGCCAGTGCCGGATGAAGTTCACCTTTTTCAAGCTTGTCTACGGTTACTTTATAACCACCAAGTGGCGTTCCTTGGATTAAATCTCCGTTATCAAACAGGAGATTGTTTGGCTTTTCTGCACGCGCTTCTTCAATTAAGACCGCTGTTTTCGCAAGTCCTACTTCATTCGATACTTTGTCCTGATAATAATCATAGTTAACAAAGTTCGTATGCAAATCAGATGTTCCTAAAATGCGCAGTGAAACTGAATTCGTTGGCGGTTCCACATTATATGCACGTAACAATCGATCAATAATTTTAGTAACTTGTACTTTTGTTACGAGCTTCTGAGGTTTTGCCGTGCCGTCTTCAAACCCTTGTAACAACCCGAGTCCGACACTTCTTGAAAGCTCCACAAATTCGTTTGTCTTAAATGAACTTTTGTCTTTGAATTTATCAAGCAAATCAGTAGAAAAAACTTCTTCTGACTTGATGGCCCGCGACGCAATCAGAAATGCGTGCTCACGTGTCAGCTTTTGACTCGGCTTGAAAGTTGTTGAAGTAGCTCCTTTGATGATGCCCATTTTCTGTGCGGCTTCCACGTAAGGCGCCAATTGTGCATCTACATCTGTAAATTCGAGCGTCTCGCCGTCACTTAATTCAAATTCAAGTGCTTTAACGATTGCTGTGATATATTCACCCCGGGTTACATCTTGCGTTTTCGTAGCTGCATTCGCTTGAGGTGTAAATAATAACCCACTGAATGTGAGTGCCAAAATAACAATCCACAACCCCGTCTTTTTTAATAAAGACATTCGTCCATCTCCCTTATTTTGTATTCATTTCCGTGCGACTACACGGAATGACAAAGTTGTTCTAGTAAGCTAGCCAACTCACTTTCTAGCATATCACGGAATCCGAAATATCCCGCACTGATTACACTCACTTTTTCGAATAATACGAAATAAGCCCCTATTTTATTTTGTTCAAATAGGGGCTTATTATCTATAGTTCTATTTCTTCGTTTTATTGGCAATCTCCATTGCTCGGTTTGTTCCTTCAGCTGCTTTATCAAGTACTTCTTGTGGGTCTTTTCCTTGATAAAGATCTTCCAATGCAGTGACAATCTGCTGGCGTGATTCCGGGAAGACTGAAATGAGCGCTCCTTGTGTCGCGAGGCCCGGCACTGTGTCTTGCAACTGATCTACCGTTACTTTGTACTGCGGGAATTCCGCCCACTTCTCTTTTACGTTCTCTTCGTCATACGCTTTCGGATTGATAGCGAAATAGCCAGTATCCAAATGCCATTTTGCCTGCACTTCTGGAGTCGTCATATATTTCATGAACTCCCAGGCTGCTTCTTGTTCTTCTTCAGCGATTCCTTTGGACATCCAAAGTGAAGCACCACCAATAACAACACCGTTTCGCTTCACTTCATCCGCATGCGGAATATAGGCAACACCTACGTCAAATGGCGCATTGGTAATGGCTCCTGCTACTCCTGCTGATGAATCCATGTACATAGCAACTTTTCCGGATGCGAATGCTGCGCGAATATCATCCCAGTTCGTTCCGAAGTTACCGAATGTATCAGCTTTGTTCATAGTATCCAAGAAGCTAAAGACATTAAGTCCTTCTGGCCCGTTAAAGAGCGCTTCCGTTGCGTCACCTGAACGGCCATTGTCTTCATCGACATATAATCCGCCTTGCGTTGCAACAAGCTGTTCGAAGAACCAACCATACGTCAACATGGAGAATCCATACATCTCACCCTTTTTCAGTTTTGCTGCCGCATCAATTACTTCTGAAAACGTTTCGGGTGCTTTTTCAGGGTCAAGTCCAGCTTCCTTGAACGCATCTTTGTTATAGACCATTACCGGCGTCGATGAGTTGAATGGCATCGAATAGAGCTCACCGTCAACTTTATAGTAATTTAAAATATTCTCTTCAAGCTGAGATAAATCATAATTATCTTTGTCGATGAACTTCTGCATTGGCTCAATATATCCGCTGTCGATCATGTATTTTGTACCGACTTCGAATACTTGCGTAATAGCTGGAGCATCTTTTGTCCCACCGACACCACGTAACTTTGTCAGCGATTCTTCATAGGTACCTTGGAATTCGGCTACCACTTCATACTTATCTTGTGAGTCATTAAAACCTTTGACGATTGAATCGAGTGACTCCTGTCCTGTACCGGACATTGCATGCCAAAATTCAATGGACACTTTTTCATCGCTTTCTTCCGTTTCTGTTCCTTCGCTAGTAGCAGGTTTGGACGTTTCGGTCTCATCATCTTTTGTACTACTATCACTGTTCGTACACGCTGCGAGAACGGCCAAACTCAAAATAAGAAGCCAAACGAACGATAATTTCAACATTTTCATCCTACTGAGCACCCCTTTGTCATAATAGTAATCATTATTTTAAAGCACCTTGAGATAAACCTTTCTGCAATTGCTTCTGCCCGATAAATAACAATAATAATGTCGGAATAATTACTACGATAACACCTGCCATAACCACCCCCCATTCAGTTCCCGTTTCTTGGGATTGTAATTGCTTTAAACCGATTTGAACGGTTCGCACAGATGTATTTGTCGTGATAAGTAACGGCCATAAATACATATTCCAAGTCGTTAAAAAGCCATATGCACCAAGCGTGACAAGACTCGTTTTTGAGACAGGCAAAATCACACGTCGGAAAAAGGCGAATTTACTTAAACCAGCAATTTGAGAGGCTTCGTGCAACTCTTTCGGAATTGTTTTGAAATGTTGCCGTAGCAGGAATGTCCCAAATGCCAGTGCAAAAAAGGGTAACGTCAGCCCTTGATACGTATTGAGCCAATCGAGTTTTTGGATTGTGAATTTATTTGGAATCATTGTTGCTTCCCATGGGATCATCATTGTCGATATGAACAGGAAGAAGATGAAATCGCGCCCTTTGAACTGGATGAAAACGAAGGCATAAGCAGCAAGACTACACACCGCCAGTTGCCCAAGCATCACGCTTACGGAAACGATGAAACTGTTCAATAAGTAATTCAACAACGGCAACCTATCAAACACTTTAATATAGTTATCCAAACTAAATGACTGTGGTAGAAACTTCCCCTGCAATAGTTCGGGTCCTGTCATAAATGAAATCAAAAACGCATACATAACTGGAAAGAATACAAGAAATGACGTAATAATTAGCAGGAAATAGATCCAAATCTTTTTAGGAAGGCTTGTTGTCATTGGTAATGAACCCTCCTTTCCCCTAGTTTAAATTGAAGAATAGTCACAATCAGAATTATGATAAACAATGTGACTGCCTGTGCACTCGCCGTTCCAAACTGGTAATTGATAAAGGCTTCACGGTAAATGGAGTAAACAATTAGATTCGTCGATGCCGACGGACCGCCTTGCGTCAAAATATCAATCTGTCCAAACGATTGGAACGCATTAATGAGTGAAATAGTAATGATGAAAAACAAAGTTGGTGACAACATCGGAAGCGTAATCCGACGCAATCGGTAAAAGTATCCTGCCCCATCAATCCTGGAACTTTCATAGAGATGTTCATCAATATTTTGTAACCCTCCGAGTAAAATGAGAAACGAAAAGCCGATGTTCATCCAAATCGTCGAAATGGAGACGGATAGAAGTGCCCACTCCGGATCAAGCAGCCACTGTATTTGTGGCAAATTCAGCATGCTCAACATCCGATTGAACATCCCCATACTTGGATTAAACATGAATAACCAAATCACGGATGACGCTGCAACAGAAATTCCCATTGTTGACGAATATACTGTTCGAAAGAATCCTATCCCTTTCAGTTTTTCATTCGCTAACAAGGCAAAAAATAACGCTAAGATGATGCCAATAGGAACTGTGTATAAGACAAACAACCCGGTTGCTTTCATACTATTGAGAAATGCTGTGGACTCTAGTAAATACGTATAGTTTTCAAAACCTACCCATATCGCGGCGTTTCCATTTTGGTCTGTTAAGAAAAAACTTAAGTAAATTGTTCTAAACATCGGATAAAAGACAAACACTGAAAAAAGGACTATCGATGGCAGTAAATAAAGAAGCGCTGTTCTGCCATTCGTCGTCTTTTTCCAGATTCCCGGCTTTTCAAGCGAAGTCATACAAGCACCTCTTTGCCGAATACGAAGTTTCCAAGGTCCGTCGGCTTTTTGATTAAATCACCAGTTCTAGCTTCAAAGAGACAGAATGCGCCGTAGTCAATAAGGATTGGAATTGAATCTCCAATGTCGATATGCCATTGTCCACTCCATTTGGCCATCCATTCATTGGTACCCAATTTAAATGAAAACACGGTTTCATTGCCCAAAATTTCAACGTTCGTTACGACAACATACAGCTTATCCTTTTCTGGCGTATCTTTTAAGGCTGGTCGTAAATGTTCCGGTCGGATGCCCGCAACAAGTTGATACTCAGGGATACCAATAACTTCCTCAGACGGTACGGGCAAACGCAGTATATCTCCAATGACGATTGCTGAAGCTTTTTTATCGACATCGGAATATGCTAAATTCATTGGTGGTGAACCGATGAACGTGGCGACAAATGGATTGGCCGGATTGTTGTAAATATCAATCGGTTTTCCGACTTGTTGGATCTTCCCTTCATGAAGGATCATAATACGGTCCCCCATCGTCATTGCCTCAACTTGGTCATGCGTCACATAAATCATTGTAATACCTAGCTTCCGCTGGATCCGTCTGATTTCCGTACGCATATGAGCCCGCAACTTCGCATCCAAATTAGATAACGGTTCATCCATCAGACAAATCGGCGATTCACTCACAATAGCCCGGGCAAGCGCAACTCGCTGCCGCTGACCACCTGATAGTTCACGTGGCTTCCTTTTTAAGTAATCGGTGAGCCCCAACATCTTCGCCACTTCAGTTGCCCGTTCTCGCTGTACAGCTTTCTTCACTTTTTTCACGTCGAGTCCAAACGTAATATTTTGTTGAACTGTCAAATGTGGATAAAGCGCATAGTTTTGGAATACCATTGAAAGGTCACGCTTATCGGGTGATAAGTGGTTGGCAACCTGATCACCGATTTTAAGCGTGCCACTCGTAATATTCTCAAGACCCGCAATCATCCGGAGCATCGTACTTTTCCCACAACCGGAAGGACCGACAAGGACAAAAAACTCGCCAGGCTCAATGGTTACGTTTATATTGGAGATAACATCCACTTGTTTATCGTATGACTTTGACAAATTAATAAGCTCCACTTTTTTCATAAATTCAATCCCTTTCATCGGAAAAACCAATTATTTTTCAATAATTTAAAAGGCGATAAGTTCAGCTCTCTGGTATACCTTTCGATAAAAAGGCGCTATTCCCTTCATTATTAACTGAATCTTTACAAACATTTACATTTGCCATTCAAATAAGGAGTGATTGCGATGAAAAGAGTAATGGTGGTGCTTCTATTGCTTTTATTGTCATCTGGTTCTACGAAGCCCACTGTTGAACGTGCGTCTTTACCTGATGATGAATTCCTTGTCATCGCCCATCGCGGGGCATCCGCATATGCACCTCCTCACACGTTAGCCGCCTATGAGTTGGCTGTGCAGATGGGTTCAGACTATATCGAACTTGATTTACACATGACAAAGGACGGAAAACTCGTTGCCTTACATGACTCCTATTTAATGTTTCAGGATACTGAACAAGCTGTTGCTGATGTGACATTTAATGAACTTCAACTCTATTTGCCGGGTGAGGAATTTAATGAAACGAATCCTCGGTATGCTTCACCTATTTATAAGCAATTGCGCATTGTTGAATTAGAGGATATCTTTCTCCATTTCGGTGACTCGGTCAATTACTATATTGAAATGAAATCGCCCAATAAGTATCCAGGTATCGAAAAAGAACTCCTTCGGCAGCTTCGGGCAAATAATCTTCTTTCCAGTGATGATCGTATACCAAAAGTAATCATTCAATCATTCAGTGAAAATAGTTTGAAGAACATATTCGACATGGAACCATCTATTCCGCTTATCAAATTATATTCATTCGACAAGGAAGCACATCTTTCAAAAAAGAAAGTACGGCAGCTACTAAAGTATGCATCAGGTGTAGGTTTGAACGTGGATTCAGTGACAAAGAAATTTATAGACGCGATGCATAAAGAAGGATTGGACGTCCATCCTTTCACCGTCAACGACGAAAAAACAATCCGTAAACTTATAAAACTTGGAGCAGATGGTGTGTTCACAGATAAACCTGATATCGCCGTTCGTGTAAAAAATGAAGAAAGCAGTTTGGATGCCGACTAGGGTCCAAACTGCTTTTCATATTCACATATGTTGAGTAACCAAAAACAACCAGTAAATAACCGAATGAAACATTAGGCACTTCTTGTACAATTACTTTTAGATTGCTTTGGATTGAACGACCTCTATACGTTTACCGAGATGTCTTGATGTGTAGGAATGCGACTTCGTCGCATTCCTACACATTTTTTCGGTAATCGTATGGTGCTTATTCATCCGTCGCGCTCCAAATGCATGCATAAGCAAAGTGCTAAAACTTTTCGGGACGAAAGAATAGCGGGGCTTCTTATCTGGATAATAGCCACCAAAGATACAATTTTGGCAGCTGAAGCCTTCTCCATAGTCTTGTCAATTTTAGGTAAGGAAGAGTCACTTTTTTATAGATCATCGCATGATAAGAAGCATACTATTTGCTAAAAGTTAGTAAGAATCACATTAAACAACGTGCTAGAGTGCCCGAAATTGTATCTTCGGGCACTTAAAGCCTTTATAAAAAGTCATCTATTCTTTTTAAAAAACAGCTGTATTTTTCACTTGAACGTTGTAGGAACGCGACAAGCAACTATTCGTAACAGGATTACTGAAAAGGGTGTGGCCCCTCGGTAAAGGTGTCATGAATAGTTCGCTGAAAGCGGACCGAAAATGAACCAGTGAAAATGGCGTTTTTCAAGCCTTGCTTACCTGCTCTTTATGCAAGAAAGTGGTTAATTAACGCATGTGTTTCATATTATATGTTGACTGGGTCTCTAAGTATTGTTTTCAACACTTTTCCGCTGGCATTCCGCGGGAGTGTGTCGAGAAATTCGATAGCAGATGGTATTTTAAAGGAGGCCAGCTGGCTTTTACAAAAATCGATAACTGCTTGTTCAGTAAGCTTATTCCCTTCTTTTAATACGATGTACGCTTTCGCAACCTCTCCGTAAATTTCATGAGGAATACCAACGACTGCTGCCTCGAGTACCTCTGGAATGGCATATAACACTTCTTCCACTTCTACCGGATATACGTTTTCTCCCCCGCGGATGATCATATCCTTTTTACGATCCACAATATAAAGCAGTCCGTCTTCATCAAAACGACCGAGATCACCACTGTACATCCAACCATCTTTTATCGTTCGTGCAGTTTCTTCTTCATTTTTCAAATACCCTTTCATCACTTGAGGGCCTTTCACAGCGATTTCACCCACCTGCCCCGTCGGAAGCGGCTCACCAAACTCATCCATTACCTGTACTTCGGTTTGTGGCAATGGTTCGCCTACAGAACCGATTTTTGACAATGCATGTTGATCTTTCAACGTCGTCGCACCCGGTGAATTTTCCGTCTGCCCATACAAGTTTTGTACGTTGACGTCCGGGAACAACGCTTTCACTTTTTTCACAAGTTCATAAGGCATCGGCGCTGCTCCATAACAGAACAGTCGTAAATTGGATAGATCCGCCTTTTCCAGCGACGGCGTATTCAGAAGAATACTGTACATGGCCGGCACACCGAAGAATATCGTCGCGCGTTGTTGCTCCATCGTACGAATTGTTGCTTCTGGAGAAAACGCTTCCTCAATGATGACCATTCCACCTTGGTAAATGACGGGTATGCTAAATACATGACTTGCCGCACAATGGAAAAGCGGAGCCACAATATGCATGCGATCATCCTGATCCATTTCCATCGATTCACTCCATATTTCAGCGATTGCAGCAACATTTCTGTTGGTTAGCATAACGCCTTTTGGCCGACCGGTTGTTCCAGATGTGTAAAAGACAACCGCTGTATCAGCATCTAATCCTTCCCGTCGTTCGACATGACGGTGTTCGCCGTCGATAATCGCTTCGAATTCATGATTGATCACCATTTTATGTTGTAACGCGGGTAATTTCCCTTCGAGTAAATCAAACACAGATGCCAGCCGCTCATCATAAATGAGTCCTTTCGCTTCTGAATGTGCTAAAATGTAGTTCATTTCCGGTGCAGTTAACTTTGTATTGATGGGTAGCGCTGTAAATCCGCCTATTTGGCATGCATAGTAGCCTATTAAAAAGGAATCCGAATTCATCAGACAGAATGCTAAAATGTCATCTTTCACATAACCTAAATCTTGAAAATGCCCTGCTAGATTCTCAGCTTTACGATAGAATTCCCCGTATGAAAGTTCTTTTCCATTAAACGATGTAATAACTCTTTCTGGATATGCCTCGGAAATAATCTTCAGTTTCTCTGCAATAAACATCGCCAAGCCCCCTTTAATGTCCCTCATTAATTATTAGATAATTATAAATAGTAAAACACCTTAATGCAAGATAATTGGTAGTAAGTACAAATCCTTTAGTATGTTGAAAATGTATTATAGGATAGTAATAGTCTGATTTTATTATGAATACGACTACATGAGCTGAGATAAAGATTCCCTTAAAGTTCGCTTCGGGGCTTGGGGATGTCTTCGCTTTGTTTTCACCTGTAATATCTATGCTCAATATATAGAAACAGAAAGGGGCGATAAGAGTGGCATCTGCGCTAAATAAAATATTTTGGGGGACACTCCTCGTTTTTCTAGATTTTCATATTAATCATTTCGATATATTTCCTGATTTTCTCGGTTATCTATTCATCTACCTAGGTTTAGCAGGATTAGTCTCCTATTCGATCCACTTTTCGAAAGCTAAACTTTATGCATTACTACTCGCAGTAGTGTCTGTTCCGTTAATCTACCAATTCGAAGAAACTTTTGTGGGACAGCCGCAATTGACGACAACTACTTTTCTGCTAATGGGCATGTTTACAGTCATCACGCTTATCCACTTGGGATTCGTCTATCACCTTATGCGCGGGCTACTAGAAATCACACAAGAAGTCTCATTCCAACCACTTGAGAAGAAAACGGACCATTTGTTGCGTTTCTATATCATTCTGACAGTCAGCTCGCAAATTATTCCACTTTTTATATTTATCTTACCCGAAGTGGCTTTGTTGCCAATCATACTCGTACTAGCGATTGTGTCCTTTATTGTCGAAATCATGTTACTTGTGTTGATTCGTCAATTTCGGTCAAAAAGCTTAGAACAAGACATGAATTGAAAAAATCCTGTAAGAAGTTATTTCACTTCTTACAGGATTTTTTGTATGGGTTACTTAGTTGGATAATCTTTGTTCAATTTTGTTGGTTTGTCTTTTTAGACCTTCAACTTCTCTAAATAAAAGATCAACGTCAGCCTGGGTGCTGTGATTTTTATCGCGTATATCTTTGCGGATTTCAGTAAAGTTCTCTGTTGTTAACGTAATACTGTGTCGAATTGTGGCTTTAATTTCTTCTTGCCCTTTTTCCACACTGTCGAATCGTTTATTAATACTGTCCAATTGTTTATCGACACCAGTAAATTTTTCATCCACATCACTTCTGAATTCCTTGAGTTCGACCATCAATTGTTTCAAAAGTTCTTCCATATATACAACACCTCATTTCGCTAGATAATAGTTCTTTTATTATACCACGTTTGAGGTTGGCCTTCCATTCCTTAAGACCTCCTACAACTAATCTAAAGGCTTTCAAAGTTGTCTACATTCGATACACAAACCGAATGGTACCACCGTTTTTCAATTGGGCCACTTTCGGCAAATCAGCTTTCGCAACCGTACCGATTGTCGCATATCCTCCCGTCGTTTGAGCATCTGCCATTAGAATAATTGGCTGACCATTCGTCGGGACCTGCACAGTCCCAAACTGAGTCGCTTCGCTGACAATGTCTCCACTCTCAATAAACTCAAGTGGGGGCCCGTTGAAATAATACCCCATTCGATCTCCCCCGCGATACGTATAGCTGGAGTTTAGAAATGTATTCACACTCGATTTTTCAAATAGGTCCATATGCGGACTTTTGAACAATTCAATCGTAATGTCTTCAGTATAATTCGGGATTTTATCAACAAGTAAACCACGGTTCAAGCGCTTTTGTTTTAATGAATTCGCATAAAGGAGAGTCTCTTTTTTGACGGTCTTACCAATTAACCCCCTCGGATAACTGGAACTGCTACCCAAAATCTCCTTAACAGCATACCCACCATCCGGAATGATGTACGCAATCGCACCGCTAATCGGTTTAGTAAATGAAATCGTTTGCCCTTTCCAAATCTGAAACGTTTTCCAAAGTGGTGCTGGCGTTTCTCCGTCAATCATTGCACCTAAATCTGCTCCTGCAATGACAATTTTATGATCGGTTAATACCTCTATCATTAAGCCGCCTAAGAAAAGTTCTAGCGCATTTGTGCCTTCATCATTCCCAATAATATCTTGGCCTAACTGGAATGCCTCTCTATCCATTGGTCCTGCAACTGGCATACCGAAACGCCGGAAACCGAATCTACCTTGGTCCTGTATCGTAGCATAGACGCCAGATTTGACGACCCGAAATAACGGAATCATATCGCGTCTCCTAGTGCACTAACACGAACATTAACAGACGCCAACGCTCGACGAATTTGACGGGCATGGGACGCCACACCCTGTCCATCGCCATGGAAACAAATTGTATCTGCTTGTAATGAAATCATTTCTCCAGTTATTGTTTGCACCTGCTTGTTTAACACAATATCCATCACTTGTTTTTCAATTTCTTCATATGTATGGAGGACAGCTTCCGGCAATAACCTGGAGCACAATGTACCTTCTGCCGTATACCTGCGATCTGCAAATGCTTCACCCGCCGTTTTTAGGCCGATTTTATTCCCAGCCTGCAATAACTCACTATTACAAAGCCCATATAAATACGCATTCGGTACAGCATCATAAACGGCTTCTGCAATTGCATCAGCAACAGTCCGGTTAATCGTAGCAGTATTATAAAGGGCACCATGCGGCTTCACATGGTTCAACGTAACACCTTGTATGTCGCAAAATTGTTTGAGTGCACCGATTTGATAGACGACTGCATTGTAAATTTCACGGGGGGACATCATCAGCTCTCTTCTTCCAAATCCCTGTAAATCAGGATATCCGGGATGTGCGCCAATTGAAACCTTTTGTCTAGCCGCTTGTTCTACCGTTTTCTGCATAACATTAAAGTCACCGGCATGAAATCCGCACGCAACATTGGCAGATGTTATCGAGCTGAAAAGGGCTTCATCTTCCCCAACCTTAAATTGACCAAAACTTTCACCGACATCTGCATTTAGATCAATTCGCATTATAATCCCTCCTTTACAAACTGCATTATCATTTCAGGTTCACGCGCTAACTCTTCTTTCATCTCATTAAAGGTTTCAAGAGATATAGAACGAAATTTCAATTGATCACCGGCACGTATTAAAAACGGTTCAATGCGTTTCAAACAATATAGATCGAGTGGTGTCCGCCCAATTATATTCCAACCTCCAGGAGACTCTATTGGGTAAATACCTGTCTGCGTGCCTCCAATTCCTACGGTCCCTTTAGGTACGCTTAATCGTGGCTTTTTCAAACGCGGGACATGGAGTACCTCCGGCAATTCCCCGAGGTACGGAAATCCTGGTAAAAAACCAATCATATACACCTTATAACTTGTGCCTGTATGTATGGCGATTACCTCTTCACGTGTCAGCCCTGTATGGTCGCAAATCCGCGGTATATCTTCACTAAACATGGTGTCATAACAGACTGGTATTTCAATGGTACGCGTGTTTACACTCAATATACTGTCAGTTCTGTTCACCCACTTTTCCAGTAATTGTTCAATGATTACACTAGGGTTCACAAGTTCTTTGCGATAAAAAACAGTTACCGTTTTATTACTCGGTACGACCTCTTCAAGTAAATGATTCCTGTCACTTTCAACAACCTGACAAAATTGCTGGATTGTGTGATAGATTTCTCGGCTCGTCTCCGGGCCAAAGTCGAAACGTATTGTTTGTTCGTTCACCACCATTGCACGGGGAATAATTTGCTTGTTAGGATTCATCAGCAGATAGCACTTCGATGCATACGGCGACGCCTTTTTTCAAATCTTCATGTGACCAGCTTGGAATTTTGCCATGTTCAATCGCCAATTCATGTGAAGCAGGTATATGAAGAAAACCCGATTTCAACGTTGGGCGTTGTGTTGCTGCATAATGCAGTCCTTCATACATGACGTTGTTGCATAGATATGTGCCTGCAGTATTTGAAACTTCAGCCGGCAGCCCTTCTTCTAGTAATCGATTCACCATTGCGCGAACTGGTAGTGTTGACATATATCCCGCTTCACCTTGCACTTGAATCTGTTCATCAACAGGCGTATTACCATTATTATCAGGCTCGCCGTCTTTCACATTAATCGCAATCCGTTCAGGCGTCATTTTAAAACGGCCTCCCGCAAGCCCCAGTGAAATCACTGCATCTGGTTTTAGCGCTTCAATATGAGTAAGTAGTTGCTCGCCGGATGATTGAAAGTCTACCGTCAATACTTCACTGTGAATTTTGTAATTGCCGATCACTTTGCCATGCAGTTCTTCTACGATTTTCATCGTCGGATTAACAGTGAATTTTAAAAAGGGCTCAAATCCTGTGAGTAAGAGTGTTTTCATTATGATGACCTGCTTTCTTATAATTGGATAGGACGTTGACGACTCATTCTGAGACCTGCCCTTTCTATCTGCACCTGCGCTTGGAATAAGGTATCGATAATCGCCAAATCAAAAACTTTATGCGCATTGATACAGTCCAAAAGCGCTTCTCCATTGACGATTTCATCGGCTGCTTCTGAAATAATATCTGCCGCAACCCATTCAGGATAACGCATAATCCCAACAGATTTATACGTTGGTGTCACAGTTGTTTCTGTATAGAAATGGATTCCTTCCGCTTCTTCAATTGGGAAAATCTCAGGAAGCCACTGATTTCCATATTTAATAAAACGCTGTTGCCAATAGTCATTCTCCATTGCGATTTTGGTATCTTTTATAAATCCACTTACATTGCTAACGATTTTATCCAAATTCCTTTGGTGCAGTAAATGGTTTACCTCCGGAGAAGTGCGGCCAATGCCGTAAATCTTAGCGCTCGGGAGAAAATAGGATACTGGAAATCTAGGTGGACTATTGTAACCTGCAAAAGGTTGAACCCATTCATGTGCTGGTATTCCGTGATCATCAACGATAATGTCCGGTGCCCATTTCCGCATAATTTCGGGGTAAACATTCGCTTCACCAAACATTGTTTTTTGAAAACGAATATGCGCAAACTCCAAACCGACTGCATTATACCTTGCTGCGTGGTGCTTCCATTCGGGGTGTTCATACATTAACTCTTTAACCAGTTCATAACCATCCGGGTTAGCCAATGGTATTACAACAACATTCATTTCCTTATAAAGATCTTTAAATTGAAGATCCAAATTGTCTACTAATTCCAAGATGGCAGGTATACTCGAAATTTCATTCGCATGATGGCCTGCTTCTATAAATATTGTCTTTTTCATTAATGTCATTTTCAATGTGGATTCAAATACTTCACCTGTCGGCTCATAACACTCGATGACTGGAATGGCATGTCCATTATAAGAATGAGCCGGATAAACTACCATGTAACTTTTTTGTTCTTTTAACCACATATTTACCTCTTCATGAATATGTTTAGTCGGGAAATTAAATCGTTCAATTCGCTTGCAAATCACTTTGTTATCCACATTCATTGACGCTTGGTCAAAGGCACCATCAGCAGTAAATGTGACACTGGAAGTGGTTACATCTACGGTATGTTTATCATCCCATTGATAGATACGAATCCTCGCTTCCGGTTTCTCCCCTATGCGTACATGCATATAGGGATGGACGCCACCGGGTGCATTAAACGGTTTACCTTCTACTTCAATACCCATTTGTGCAAAATAGTCGAGCGTATTAAAATACAAATCCTCATGTAATGCTTCAAGTGATGAAATGCGTTCTTCATCAACTGGAAGTTTCTGTTCTTCTTCACTCATCCAGACGTCAAGTTCAATCCGATCAAATAACGGACGTACATGCCCTTGTCCTTCATTGTAGAGTTCAACAGATTTTCGAAGTTTCGGTAAAATTTCTTCCGTATAATAGCGGTAAAACTGTGCCCGATCTGTTTCGATGATTTGTTCTTCAATTACCTCACCATGACGAATGATACGGACCGCACTTGTTGATGGATAAACAACATGTTCACCATCAACATAGTTCATTTTCGATACAGGTACTTGCAGCTTGCCAAGTAGTTTTTTTACGTTATTCTGTAACATACCGTACACGGCGTAAGTACCTTCTAATTCGCTATTTAAGGTAAATGTAACATCATCAGCACGGATAGCCGTTATTTCTTCGATGTATCTATCAATCGGATAGATTTCTTGAATCCAACGTATTGGTAACTCCAAAGCTTGTGCACGCTCTTCTTTTTGTACTTCAATGACCAGTTCTCGGATGTCCTCAGTTAGTTCCGAAATCAGTTCTTCCTGTATCCAATGAAACCCCGTTTTAAATGACGATCTAACTCGGATTGAGTTCATTGCAGGATAATCCGACTTCAATTGTGCAGCCAGCTGTTCACGGATTTCACGCGGCTCAGATAGATACACTTCAACATCCGCATGCTCTAAGTTTGTTAAAGATTGCATTGCACGTATCACACGTTCAATTTCCCCTTCATCCGACCAACTTTCTTCTATTAATAATGGGGACTGTGGCTTGTCATCAATAACGTGTTGCTCCCAGTGACCAAATGCACCGCCCTCACTCCAATGGTTGCTTTCTGCCAATGTGCGAAGGGCATTCGGTACATCTGTTTTCGTACCCGCCAATCGAATTCGATTCTTTTCTTCCAACGTCAATACTGATTGCTCTCCGGATGCAACTGTAAACTGGATATGTGCCCCATCCTGTCCAGTTAAAGCGTGTTGGATTTCAGTGCTATGTAAAGCAGTTCTTGCCGCAAAATGACACAATTCTTTCAACAATAATGTTGTCATCATCTGCTCTTCTACTGTGATTTGTAAGCTAAGTGTCCTAGTTGGTGATGCTTCTGTATGTTGACCAAAACCTGAGAAACTCCAGATGTCACTTATGCTTTCAACATCAGTATAAAAATGTTCGTTCTTTTTATCCGTTAAATCAAACTCACCAAATGCTAACTCTCGTAACAATGACGACAGTTCCTGTTCATTTTTATAGGTTAAGAGCAGTTTTCCATCCAAAAATGTAGCTGTTGTCGTTTCTTCTGAATACTCAAATGACATCGTCACTTTCTGTCCAACTTCTTCAAAAAACGTAAATGACAGCGCTGTTGTTTCAAACCCCGCTCTTGCGCAAAAATCGATAAGTCCTTCTGGCATTAAGCCTTCGGGTAAATCAATGAACAAAGATATACCATCCACGACGCCGTCTCTATTTTTATCAACAAGCATGCCCTCTAGTGACCATAGTGCGGAAATCTGACTCATTTGCTCATCCCCTACATTTTCATATTCGGATCATACTTATCACGAAGCCAATCTCCAAGTAAATTAAAGCCAAGCACTGTTAGCATAATTGCTATACCTGGAAATACGGATGTCCACCATGCCGATGTTATGTAGTTTCTGCTATCTGCAAGCATACCGCCCCATGACGGAATCGTTGGATCTACACCTAGACCAAGAAACGTAAGCGATGCCTCGAGTAAAATGAACTCTGCAATATACATTGTTCCCAGTACTAAGATAGAGGACATAACGTTCGGTAAAATATGTTTCCGTATTATTGTAAAGTTTGTTCCTCCAATTGCCTTTGCTGCATGAACGAATTCCTGCTCTTTCAACGAAATAACTTGACCCCTAATTAGTCGAGCAAAACCTACCCAATATGTTATTCCTAAAATAATAATAATCTTCCAAACGCCCGTCCCAAGAACACTCATAATTACGATAGCAAACAAAATGAATGGGAATGCGAGTTGAATATCTGCAACACGCATAATTAAATCATCCAACCATTTACCAAAGAATCCTGAAATCAGCCCCATTATTGTACCGATAACAAGGGATATTAAGACCCCAAAAAATCCAACCATCAATGAAATTCGTGCACCATAAATGATGCGGCTAAATAAATCCCGGCCAAGCTGATCAGCTCCAAGGAAAAACGTTGATTCTCCTGATGGATCGGCCCAAAATGGAGGATCTAATCGAGAGGTCAGACTTGCTTTAGACGGATCGAACGATACAATCCACGGAGCGAATAGTGCCGAACCGACCGCTAGAAACACTAGAATCATTCCAACAAAGCCAGCAGGGTTTTTCTTAACAAAACGGAAAAAACGTTGCAATATTGTTTTCTCTGGACGCGTTTCAACTTCTTCGATTTGCAACTTCGTCATGATTTACCACCTCTTCCAGCTTTAATCCGAGGGTCTATCAATGTATAACTTAAATCTACAATTAAATTAACAACAACCATGATAATCGCAAGGAAAATCACTCCACCTTGAATGACCGGATAATCTCGTTGATTGATGGCATCAATGATTAAACGTCCGATGCCTGGCCACGAAAATACTTGTTCAACAATAACTGTTCCACCAAGTAATGAACCGAACTGTAACCCTAAAAATGTAATTGTCGGCAATAAAGCATTCCGGAATCCGTGTTTGATAATGACGGACCATTCACTAATTCCTTTCGACCTCGCAGTAGACATATATTGCTGATTCATCACTTCCAACATTGATGATCGGATTAATCTAGCCAAAATACCCGATAAAATCATTCCGAGTGTAATTGACGGCAGGATAAGTGATGAAAGACCATCGAATCCTGAAGACGGCAACCATTTTAAATTTACAGCAAATATCAAAATCAACATTATCCCAAGCCAAAAGTTAGGGAAAGATATACCTATTAATGAAAATATTCTTCCAAAGAAATCAACAGGGGTTCCACGTTTAACAGCCGATATTATTCCAACTGGAAACGCAATCAAAACCGCAACAATTATTCCACCAAGTGCTAACACTAGTGTAGCCCCAAGCCTTTCAAAGATTAATCCTATAACCGGTGTGCCGCTTCGGAATGATTCACCAAAGTCCAATGTGACTATACCTTTTAGAAAGATACCATATTGCACGTACAATGGTTTATCCAATCCGAGTGCAGTTCTGACTTCGGCTATCGCTTCTTTAGATGGTTCACCTGCTGAAAACATGACGGACACAGGATCCCCGGTCAATCGTATTGAGAAAAATATAATAACGGAAATAGCTAAAACGACTAGAACTGTATGAAATAGCCTCCGGGTAAGGTATGCAATCATTTTCTTTCCTCCGTCCTCTTTAAAAGAAAGAGATAGTATGAGGACCATACTATCTCTATATGAATTGGTTATTGCCTAGCGGTAACCAGCTTATTTGACAGTAACTTCTTCAAGACGCATACGATCTTCATGCGGTGGTTGGAAGTTTTCCAAACGCTCGTTTACTGCATATAAATCTACTGCTTGATACAAGTTCACTTCAGGTGCTAAATCATACAAGAGTGTTGTCAATTCCATGAAAATTTTATGTCTCTCATCTTGGTCAACTGTTGCTCGCTGTGCAGCCAATAATTCTTCTACTTTTTCATCTTTAAAAGATGGGTTCCATTGTTCGCCTTCGTGGTACATTAAGTACGCTGTATTATCGAAGTCCAATGTCCAACCACCCCAGCCTTGGCGGTACATATGGCCTGCTTTACCGTTTGGAATTAAATCTGAAATTAACGTTGTATTATCTACACTGTTTATATTCATTTTCAATCCGACTTCTTCCAGATAAAATGCAACTGCCTGTGTGATTTCTTTAAAGTTTCCATCATTCCCAGGAATGAATACATCTAGTTCTGTTCCTTCAGCAACTCCAGCTGCTTTTAACATTTCTTTTGCTTTTTCAGGGTCATATGCATACGGTTTCAAATCTGGATTATTACCAAATGACAATTCACTTTGATACGTACTGATTGGAATACCATAGCCACCTAGAATTTCTTCAATAATTTCATCTTTGTTAATTGCGTAGTTAATCGCTTGTCTTACTTCTTTTTTATCAAGAGGTGCATTTGCTGTATCAAAACGTAAAGAGAATACAGTCGGTGTTCCAACTTCTTCAAGCTTCAAAAAGTCTGTGTCTTTCACTGTTTTTGTTTGCGCAACTTCAACACGTTTCATAATATCAATTTTTCCTGTTTGCAGTTCTGCAAGTCGTGTAGAAGCCTCAGGTATAATTTTGAAGGTTACTTTATCAAGTTTTGGAAGTCCTTCTTTCCAATAGTCTTCATTTTTCTCCAGAACTACTTCTTGATCACGCTTATAACCTGTCATTTTAAATGGACCTGTACCTACCGGTTTATCATTAAACTCTTCATCCGAAACTTCTGTCACATAACCTGGTGGTACAATGACTGCTCCATATCCGGCTAGTTTGGTAAGCAAAACTGGATCTGGGGAATTCAACTTCATTGTAATTGTGTATTCATCTTTTACTTCGACAGAGTCAATAGAGGTATAGTTTGAATACTGAGGCCCTTTTTGTCCCTCTTCACCCAGTAATCGATCGAACGTAAACTTCACCGCTTCTGCATTGAATGGTTCTCCATTATGAAACACAACGCCTCGACGTAATTTGAACTCTAGCGTACTGTCATCTAAGTATTCCCAGCTTTCTGCAAGTCCCGGTTGCAACTCCAAATCAAGGTCCCTTTCTACTAGTCCTTCGAATACTGATATTGCAACAGTACTCCAGTCTAGCAAGAACGTATCGATAGGATCCCAACTTTGTGGATCGCTATTAATACCAACGACTATTTCATTTCCGCGATCAGCCGCGGGATTCTTCCCATTAGCTTCTTTCTTAGTTCCTTCTGTTTTGTCGTTTCCGCCGCCTGAACAAGCTGCTAACACAAGCATTACTACCAATAACAATGAAACAACTAGATTTTTATTCTTCGTCATAATTTCTCCCCCATACTATGATTTTTTAAGTGCATTTCTATACGGATACAGATCGGTATAGCCTATTTTCTCCGATATATTTGCCGCTGCATCCCAAAGAGATTGTAAGAAGTGATTCGCGTTCTCTTTAGGCAGGGATACAGGAAACCCTGCAATACTGATTGAGTATTCTACCTCGCCATGACGATTAAATATTGGAACTGCAATCGAAACAGTTCCTTCTTCAAGCTCCGACAGACTATAAGCGTATCCTTCACTTCTAACTTGCTTAATCAAGGACCATACTTCTTCTGCCGACTTTGGAGTCTGGCTGGCATAATTCGTAAGAGGCATTGATAATATCGCGTCTATTTCTTCATCTGGCAAAAATGATAGTAATGTCCTCGTGCATGCTCCTGCATAAAGCGGGGCATGTCTGCCGACACGCGTGTACAATCTAACTGGCCGAGTGCTCTCCACTTTTTCAATGTAAACGCCATTATTATTTTCCCGTGTAATCAGTTGAACAGCCTCATTGAACTGCATTTGCAATTGCCGCATAAAAGGAAGTGCAATATTTCTTATTTCCAAACCGCTTGCCACACGTTCGCCTAGCTGTAGTAACTTCAAACCAAGCGAATAGCTGTCACCATCTATTATGGCGCCGTTCCTTTCAACAGGTGTCCGCTGTAAGAAACCTGCCTCTACCAATGTCCTCAAAAGTCTTAGTGCTGTTGGTTTCGGAATTTCTGTATAAGCTGAAATTTCATCTAACCGCCAGTAGGGATGATCTTCTGTAAATAAATCAAGCAATTGCAACCCTTTTTCCATCGTTTTACTCATACATGCTCTACCTCGGCAGTCTTGTATAAATGACAAGAAACTGAATGATTTTCATCCATAAGTTGAAGTTCCGGCTTCACCGTTTTACAGACCTCCATACAAGAAAAACATCTTGGATGGAATGTGCAGCCATTCGGTGGACTCGCTGGACTCGGAACATCCCCCCTTAAAATAATTCGTTCTTTTTTCTGAAGTGGGTGCGGACTAGGAAGCGCTGATAACAAAGCTTTTGAATAAGGATGCAGTGGATCGTCGTATAACTTATTCTTCTCTGAAACTTCCACCATCTTACCTAAATACATAACACCAATACGATCACAAAAATGCTTAATGACGCTTAAATCATGGGATATGAAAATATAAGTCAAGCCAAATTCTTTTTGTAAGTCTTTCATAAGATTCAATACTTGTGACTGGATAGAAACGTCCAATGCGGAAACCGGTTCATCCGCTATAATGAGTTTTGGTTTAGAAATTAAAGCACGTGCAATTCCAATTCGTTGACGCTGACCACCCGAAAATTCATGCGGTAATCTTTTCAATTGTGCCTGTGATAACCCGACTTGGTCAGCAACTTCAAGCACGCGTCTATGCCTTTCTGCTTTATCCGTTATACCAAAATTGATTAACGGTTCTTCAATAATCTTATAGACACGCATTCTTGGATTTAATGATGCATACGGATCTTGAAAAACAATTTGGATATCTTTCCGCAACTTTCGCATTTCATCTTTATTAATATTCGTAATATCTTGTCCTTGGAAAAAAATTTTCCCTTCTGTCGGTTCCATCATTCGCATGATTGTTCGGCCAGCTGTACTTTTACCACAACCCGACTCACCAACAATTCCGAATGTCTCCCCCTTCTTCACGTTGAATGTAATTCCATCTACCGCTTTTACATGTTGTGTCGTCGTGTTGCCAAATACTCCCCCTTTAATGGGGAAGTATTTCTTCAAGTTTTCAACTCGGAGTAGTTCTTCCCGTTCAATCATTTGGTCATCACCTCCAGTTTTGCTTCATCATATAACCAGCATCTCACTTTGTTTTTATTTTCAGTTTCAATTAGCGGTGGGCTTTGTGTACATCTTTCATGGACCATTGAGCAGCGTGGTGCAAAACGACACCCACTAGACATACTACCTGGTGCAGGCACCATTCCTGGAATAGAAGATAGATATTCTTGTTGTTCATTAATATCAGGCAATGATGCAAGCAACCCTTTCGTATAGGGATGCTTCGGCTGATCAAATAAATCGACAATTTTTGCCTCTTCTATAATTTCTCCCGCATACATAACGATGACACGGTCACACATTTCAGCAACAACGCCCAAGTCATGTGTAATTAGCACAATTGACATATTCAACTGTTGCTGCAGTTTTTTCATCAGTTCCAAAATCTGTGCTTGAATCGTAACGTCCAATGCGGTCGTAGGTTCATCCGCAATTAAAATTTCCGGATTACAAGACATGGCAATCGCAATCATTACACGCTGACGCATCCCACCTGACAACTGGTGTGGATATTCATCCAGCACTTGTTCAGGTCTCGGTATTCCCACTAATTGCAACATTTCAAGCGCACGGGCCCTCGCTTGCTTTTTATCGATATTTTCATGATTTAAAATCATTTCTATTATTTGCTTTCCGACTGTATAGACCGGATTCAAGGAACTCATCGGTTCTTGGAAAATCATCGATACTTTCTTCCCTCTAACTTTACGCCAGTCTTTTTTACTGAAGTCTTTAAAATGAAGATCATTCAAATGAATATCCCCACTTTGCCATTCAACTCCCGGTGGCAGCAACCCCATAAGTGAAAGCGCTGTCATACTTTTTCCACAACCTGATTCACCTACGATTCCAAGCGTCTCACCTTCATTCAATTGAAAACTAATTCCATTGACAATCGCAGTCTTTATTCCATCATCTTGAATACCAACTTGTAATTTATCTACTTCCATTAATGTTCGAACCATTAATACACCCCTCAATGGTTTCATTATTTGAAACGCAGTTTCATTTATCTGATTCTTAACATTGTAACTATAATTCCGTCACTTCGCAATAGTCTTTCAATATTTATTTATTCACATTTTTTGGATACGATTGTATACGGTCGGTTACCTCTTCACACAATAAAAAAAGCTGAACTCTTGTGAGTCAGCTTTTTTCATGTCTGTTGATTAACCACTTTTTTGCTTAAGTTACTTGTAAGGTTGGCGCAAAATTCTTCATTTGGACTAGTGCGTTTTCTACTCGCTTTCGGCTAAATTAATCACGACAGTTTTACTGAGGAGAAGAGGAGGGTTGCCTGTCGCGTATCTACAACGTTTAAGTGAAAACTGCAGTTGTTTTAAAATTAAGAATCGATGACTTTTCACAGAAGTTATAAGTGCCCGAAGATACAATTTCGGGCACGTTTGCATTTTCTACAATGCGTTCCTTACTTATCTTTCAGCAAAATCACACTTGTTATTACGTGATATCCTGTAGAAATTACCATTTCCTTAAAATAAAAAAGAAAAACCATAGAGAAGGAGTAAGCAGCCAAAATTGTATTTTTGACTGCCTTTATCCAACTAAGAAGCCAACTATTCTTTCATCCCAAAAAGCTTTAGAACTTCGTGTACTTATACCTTTGGAGAACGACAGATGAACGACCACCATGCGATTATCGAAAAAAAAGATCTATGGGGATGCGACTGCGTCGCATCCCCATAGATCAAAATATCTCGGTAATCGGATAAGAGTCGTTCAATCCAAAGTGATCTAAAAGCAACTGTACACTGAACGCCTAGTGTTTGATAAGGTTTTTTTCCATTTGATTCAAACCTGTTTTTTCAACTTCCAGATCTCTGTCGCATAATCTTGGATTGTTCGGTCGCTGGAAAACTTTCCTGAGTGAGCAACATTCGTGACACTCTTATGGAGCCAGGATAATTTATCACGGTACGTCTGCTCCACTAGTTCGTGAGTTTCAAGATAAGGCTCAAAATCTTTTAAGACAAAATAAGGATCATTTTGGGATAGAATATTGTAATAAATATCTTTGAACTCAATTTCATGCGATCCAAATTCACCCTGATTTAATTGGTCTAAAATCCGGCTAATCCTGTCATCCGTATTATAAATATCCGTAGCATTATAACCGCCATGTTGATGGAAATTCAATACTTCATCCGCTTTTAAACCGAAAATGAAAATATTTTCATTGCCAACAGCCTCTTTAATTTCAACATTTGCACCATCTAGTGTACCAATTGTTAAAGCGCCGTTCATCATCATTTTCATGTTGCCCGTACCTGATGCTTCCTTACTCGCAGTTGATATCTGTTCACTAACATCGGCTGCTGGTATAATTTTTTCAGCAAGGCTAACATTATAGTTTTCTAAAAAAACAACTTTTAGTTTACCCTGAATAGCCGCATCGTGGTTCACAATCGAGGCGACCTTATTAATAAGCTTGATTACTTCTTTCGCTAAATGGTAACTCGGTGCGGCCTTTGCCCCGAATATAAATGTGCGAGGAATCATATCTAGATTTGGATTTTCTTTTAATTCATTGTATAAATAAATAATGTGGAAAATGTTAAGTAACTGACGTTTGTATTCATGAAGTCGTTTAATTTGTACATCAAAAATTGATTGATCATCTACTAAAATACCCGTGCGCTCATGAATGAGGTTCGCTAATATTTGCTTATTGTCATGCTTCACTTGATGAAATTTCTCTAAAAATGAAGCATCCTTCGAATATTTTAATAAGCTAATAAGCTGTTTGGGGCGTTGTATCCACTGTGGACCAATTGACTCTGTTATAAGTCCCGATAATTTAGGATTTGCTTGCAACAGCCAACGGCGATGGGTGATTCCGTTCGTCTTATTATTAAAACGATCCGGGAAAAGTTCATAAAAATTCTTCATTTCCTTTTCCTTTAAAATATCCGTATGAATTTGCGCGACACCATTCACACTGAAGCTCCCAACAATTGCGAGCCGTGCCATATGGATTTGCTCATCAGCGATAATGGCTAGTTCCGGAATTTTCTCTCTAAGCTCCTGATGATCAAACCAGAGTCCTTTGCAAAAACGCTCGTTGATTTCATCAATAATCATATAAATACGCGGAAGTAGATGCTCCATCATGCCTTTCGGCCAGGTTTCAAGCGCTTCACTCAATGTTGTATGATTCGTGTAGGCAATTACTTTCGTCGTTACTTCCCAAGCACTGTCCCAACTGAAGTGCTCTTCATCCATAAGTATTCTCATTAGTTCAGGGATTGCTAAAGTTGGGTGCGTATCATTCACTTGAATAACCACTTTTTCAGGTAAATACTTCAACGATTTTTGATGGTTCTTTTTAAAGTCCTTAATGATATTTTGTATACTGGAAGAAACAAGGAAATACTGTTGCTTTAAGCGCAACTCTTTTCCTTCATACTTCGAATCGTCAGGGTATAAGTATCCTGAAATTTGTTCAATCGAATGCTTATGATCAAGATCATGGTAATAATGCATTCCTTCTTCTGATGAGCCGTCCCGATCTAGACCAACTGATTCTGCACTCCAAAGACGAAGTGTATTGATCACTTCATTTTTATAGCCAACAATAGGAATATCATAAGGTATCGCCATTACCTTATCTGTATTTTCATGTTTAAATTCAATATTTCCATCATTCCGCTGAAACATATGTACGTTTCCGTGATAATGAATGCAAATAGCTTCGTCTTCTTTTCGTGTTTCCCAAGCGTACTGATCCTTTAACCAATAATCCGGAAGCTCAACCTGGTTACCATGGATAATTCGCTGTTCGAATAACCCGTAACGATAACGTATTCCAAAACCATGTCCAGGATATTTAAGTGAGGCTAATGAATCGAGAAAGCAAGCCGCTAATCGGCCTAACCCGCCATTGCCTAAACCAGCATCATGCTCTTGGGCATAGATGTTATCAGGGTCGAACCCTAACTGCTTCAGCGCCTCATTTGACTGTTCAAGCATCCCACAATTAAGCAGGTTACTTTCAATTAAACTGCCCACTAAAAACTCCATCGATAAATAATAAACTTGTTTACAGCTTTTCTCGTTATATCTTTTTTTAGTCGATTGCCAATGCGGTAGAATCTCCTCATTGACAATTGAAGCAATCACATAATAAATTTCTTTATTGGTCGCATCTGCTACTTCTTTGCTTTTGTCTTTTTGTAATTTGCTTATGATCCGCTCTTTAAACTCATCCACAGTTAGTTCAAGCAAGATTCTGCCCCCTATACACTTATTGTCGTTAACTGGTCATAAATGGTTGCATAATCTCGAGCTGAACTCTTCCAACTGAACTGACTTTTATTCACATTTTTCACCACTACTGGCCACTGAATAGGATCATGATAAATTCTTAAAGAATAGCGTAATGTAGCCAATAAATCATCAGCATTGTAATTTGTAAAACTAAATCCATTTCCTTCACCAGTTAGTTCGTTAAACGGTAGAACTGTATCCCTCAATCCCCCTGTCTCCCGCACAATTGGTACCGTTTTGTATTGTAAGGCAATGAGTTGGGCTAATCCACAAGGTTCAAACTTTGAAGGCATGACAAAGAAATCGGCACTTGCATATAATTGGCGCGCTACTCCTTCATCAAAAGCCAACAAGGTCACAAGTTTATTGGGATGACTTTCAGCAGCTTTCGCAAAATACGTTTCAAATTCTTCATCCCCGGTTCCTAAGATTATGAATTGAACATCTTCGTGGAGAAAATCATCTAAAATATGTTGAACAAGATGCAAGCCTTTTTGTTCAACAAGCCGAGTAATAATAATATAGAGCGGCTTTTCAGCTATGATTGGCAATCCTAGTTTTTCTTGAAGTATAAGTTTATTCTCCTTCTTTTTAGCTCTTGAAGAACGGTAGTTAACTGCAATTGCCGGATCCGTTTGAGGATTATAATCTTTAGTATCAATACCATTAAGCACACCGATTAAATCAGCGGACCGTTCCAAAAGAAATGGGTGAAGTTCTTCACCATAGTAAGGATCTTTTATTTCTTCTCCATAACTCGGACTGACCGTTGTGATTTTATCTGCATGAAACAAGCCGCTTTTCAAACAGTTCAGCATTCCATTCCATTCAAAACCACCGATATGCTCCCGTGACATATCAAAGAAATCCTCAAATATGTCGATTGGCATCAGCCCTTGGTACTTAATATTATGAATTGTCATGACGGTTTTCATATCGACTATTGGCTGAATAATTTTGGCAAGAGCAACAGCCATACCTGCTTGCCAATCATGTGCGTGAAGTACGTCCGGTTTAAAATCTAGATGGGTTAATGCTTCAATAACAGCACGACTAAAAAACAAAAATCGTTCACCATCATCGTAATACCCGTATACCCCTTTACGGGTGAAATAATACTCATTTGAAACGAAGTAATAAATGATATTGTTATATTCTAATGAATACATACTTGCTTCCGAATTACGCCAGCCAAGCGGTACATTAAAGCTCATGACATACTCCATTTTATCTCGCCATTCTAGCGGTATTTCATCATAAAGTGGAAGAATCACTCGCACCTCGACTCCTTCATTCTCTTTCAATGCTTGTGGAAGTGACCCGATCACATCTGCTAATCCACCGGTTTTAATAAAAGGTGTGCATTCCGAAGCTACAAATAATACATTTCTCATATGAAATCTTCCCTTTCCAACCAACGATTTCTTTTTTTACATGACTTGTCTTTTTGCAACGACATAGGGTTTATCCTTTGATCCGATTAATTGTTGATTTGCGGTCACATGAACGTCTTTATCTAATATCACATTCTCCAAATGGACACCTGCTTCAATTTTACAACGCTGCATGATAATCGAGTTTTTTACCGTTGCACCTTCTTCTACGGTTACACCTCGAAACAAAACACTGCCCTCTACCTCGCCAGCAATAATACAACCATTTGCCAGAATTGATTTTTTGACATTCGCTTCATTACGATATTTCGTAGGTGGCTGATTCCCAACCTTCGTCCGAATAAATGGTAGTTTATAAAATAATGCCTTATAATTCTCCTCTGATAATAGATTCATATTATGTCGATAATAACTCTCGATTGAATTGATAAACACACCGTAACCATTGTTTTTATACGTTTGAATCTTTAACGTAGCAAGATTCTCTTTAATGCCATGGACAAAAAAATGATCTTGGTGGTGTGCAATACATTGATCAACTAACGTCATTAATAAGTCTTTGTTGATAATATAAACACCCGTGAAAAGGTCATTTTCTTGCTTATCATTCGTGATAGTAGTGACCCAGCCATCTTCGTCTGCTTCAATTCGAAAAGCAGAATCATGTTCAGTATTTAACGTCTCGATATGAGTAGTAATCAGCGTTACATCTGCTTTATTAGCAAGATGACTTTTAAATGCATCTTGATAATCTGTATTTGTTATAAATTGACTTCCGCTAATTAGTACATAGGAAGATTTTCCACGAGCAAAATAATCACGGTTATTATGAAAAAAACTCAAATCGCCTTTTGAAATATCAGATGGATCGTTCCAATCCGGTGGAAGAATAAACAGGCCACCATTGCGCTCATCCATCTCCCAGCTACCACCTGTTTGAAGATGATCCATTAAGGATCTATATTTATTGCGGGTAAAAATAGCCACTGACTCTACATTAGAATTCCCCATATTCGAAAGTGGAAAATCAATCAAACGATAACGACCTGCAAAAGGAATTGTGGCACCACTACGAAAATATGTTAATTCATGAAAATAATGATGCTCGTGTTCCAGATTAATAAGGCCCATCATTGTGTTCATCTATTTTCCCCCTTTAAATTGTCTAGCTAAGTTGAACTAAAGATTCCATTCAAATCCGCTGCGGCGTTCGGGGATGCCTCCCGCCCTAAGCCAGGCAGCTTCACTCAGTTAATATAGGTATTCATTTGTTCAACATCCAATGTGGTGATTAACCAAAGTTGACCAGTAATTGACTGCTTACTTTGGTGATAAAACACTAGGCGCCCTATGTACAGGTGCTTTCGGATTGCTTTGGACTGAACGACTACTTTACTATTATCGGGATTTCTAGCTGCGTAGGAATGCGACTTTGTCGCATTCCTACGCAGCTTTTTCGTTAATCGTATGGTAGGCGTTCGTCCGTCGCTCTCCAAAGATACAGGTACATGAAGTGCTAAAGCTTTTGGGAACGAGTGAATAACCACTTTGCTATCCATAGGGGAGTAGCCAAAGATGCAATTTTGGCTACTTACTCCTTCTTTAGAGCATTTCCTTTTCGAATTTAAGGCGGTATCACTTTCTGCAAAGCGTCACACTATTACTTGTATGATATTTGCTAAAATAAGCGAATAAGCTTTATTAAAAGAGGTGAGTGCCCGAAATTTAATCTTCGGGCACTTGCAACCTTTCTAGAAAGGTTGTAATTCTTTCATTTACCAAAGCAGTTGCATTTTGTACTTGAACATTGTAGGTACGCGGCGGACGGATAGTAGCAACAGGATGACTAAGGAGGAATGAACTTCAATTCCTCCCCAAAGGGGGTGTTTGGAAATGACTCCGTCATTTCCAGACACCTTTAACCCGCAGTAAAGGTGTTGCGAGCATTTCGTCCAAAGCTAGCCGAAAATGTACAAGTGCAACTGTAGACTTTTATGCTTTTCTTACTGGCGTTTCATTTAAGTAAATGGTTATCTAGCAAATGTCGTGCAAAATATATGGTACCGATGTTCACAACGTCATTTCACTGAACAGTCCAACAAGCTATGGTACTTCTATTACTTATCCGATATAACTTAACGCTAAAATCCCACTCAGTGTGTCTTGATTGATCACGAGCGGCTCTTCAGTAAGTCCAATGCTAATATGTGTGCCTTCAGGGATCTTTGTATTTTCCATTACAATTACTCGTTCTAGAATCGAGTTCTTCCCTACTTCTACGCCTGGGTACAAGATGGATTGTTTAACCATGCTATCAGGGTGAATCACTACATTCTCAAACAATACAGAACTGTCAACTGTTCCACACACCCAACATCCAGAATTGATCAATGACTGCTTCACAACTGCAGTTTCTCCGATATACTCTGGGGGAATGTTCGTTTCGTTGGTGTATATTCTCCAGTTTTCATTATTTAACAAGAGACTCCAATCTTTATCCAACAGGTCCATATTGGCTTCCCAATAACTTTCGATTGTACCGACATCCTTCCAATAACCTTCGAAACGATACGCATACAAACGAAGATTATTATTAACCATCGATGGAATAATATCCTTTCCGAAATCATGACTGGATTGACTATTTTCAGCATCCTCCAACAAATAGGATCGTAATGTTGCCCATGAAAATATATAAACGCCCATAGACGCTAAATTACTTTTTGGATTTTGCGGTTTTTCATCAAATTCGTAGATGCGCATGTCATCAGTTGTATTCAAAACTCCAAACCGCGATGCTTCTTCCCAAGCCACTGGAATTGCGGAAATGGTGACATCAGCGCCCGTTTGTTTATGTTCTTCCAACATTGCTGCGTAATCCATTTGATAAATATGATCACCCGAAATGACAAGGACATATTCTGGGTCATGCCGGTCGATAAAATGAATGTTTTGATAGATTGCATCAGCCGTACCAGAATACCAGTCGCCTCCGTCTTTTGCGGTATAAGGGGAAAGTATCGTCACACCAGTGTTTTGCCGATTCAAGTTCCACGGTTTTCCATTTCCAATATGTTTGTTTAATTCAAGTGGTGAATATTGAGTCATCACGCCCAATGTCTGAAGTCCTGAGTTGGCACAATTACTTAACGTGAAGTCAATAATTCGATACTTACCTCCGAAGTGCACTGCTGGTTTCGCTAAGTTGTTCGTTAATTTGCCTAAACGTTTCCCTTCTCCACCAGCCAACAACATGCCTACACAATTTTTCATTAATTAGCCTCCTCAATAAATTCAGGTACTTTTTTGCGTTTAAAAATTGCGATAGCTAAAGGTGGTACCTTTATTTTTATATGCTGTAATAATCTGTGCCATTCTTGCGGAATGCTAAAATGGTCAGCATCGTTTACCTGTCCAGATCCCCCGAATTGACTAGCATCTGAATTAAAAATTTCTTGATAAGTCCCAGGAGTGGGCACACCAATTTTATAGTCAAAAAGGACTTCCGGGGTAAAATTGCAGACAACGATTAGTTCTTCCCCTGGGCTTGTACTACGTCTACGAAAAGCAATCACACTTTGATCGATATTATGAGGATCAATCCACTCAAACCCTTCAGTATTATGGTCTAATTCATAAAGTTCAGGATATTCCAGATAGAAATGATTGAGCGCTTTAACATAGTTAAAAATCGCTTTATGAAGTGGATAATCTAAAAGTTGCCAATCCAATTGTTCTTGATCCTTCCATTCAGCATACTGTGCTAGCTCACCTCCCATAAATAATAACTTTTTACCAGGGTGCGCCATCATATAGCCATAAAGCAATCTCAGGTTTGCAAACTGCCGCCACTGGTCACCAGGCATTTTATCGAGCAATGATTTTTTACCATGAACGACTTCATCGTGTGACAGCGGTAGTAGAAAGTTTTCTGTATGTGTATACATAAATGGGAAGGTTAGTAGATTGTGATGCCATTTTCGATACACTGGATCTGCTTCCATATAGGTAAGCGTGTCGTTCATCCAGCCCATATTCCATTTGAAATTAAAACCAAGCCCACCTACATGTGTAGGTGCCGTAACAAGTGGTAAATCTGAACTGTCTTCAGCCATCATCATTGCCCCAGGCTCATATGAAAAAATAACTTCATTTAATTTGCGGATAAAGGCATATGCTTCAAGATTTTCATCTCCACCGTATGAATTGTAGATTTTATCCTTGTCTTCCGATTTATCGAAGTTAAGATAGAGCATACTAGCTACTGCATCTACACGAATCCCATCGATATGATATTCTTCCAGCCAAAAAAGTGCATTAGAGATTAAAAAGCTTTGTACTTCAGGTCGTCCAAAGTCGAAGGTTAATGTTCCCCACAACTTTTTTTCAGCTTTACGAGGATCGGCATATTCATATAATGCCTCCCCATCAAATTGACGAAGTGCAAAATCATCCTTACAAAAGTGACCAGGAACCCAGTCCATAATTACACCGATGTTCTGTTGATGGCACTGATCAACAAAGTATTTAAATTCATCACGTGGACCATAACGAGACGTGACAGAAAAATAACCAGTTATTTGATAACCCCACGACAGATCAAATGGATGCTCCGCAAGTGGGAGTAATTCAATATGTGTATAACCTAGCGATTTTACATAAGGAACCATTTGGTCAGCAAGTTCGCGATATGAATAAAATTCACCGTCTACATTTGTTTTCCAAGAGCCTAGATGAACTTCATAAATCGATACGGGTGATGAATAAACATCAAACGTTTTCTTTTCTTCTTGCCAATCATCATCACTCCACTCATATCCGGATAGAATCGGGGTTAAAGATGCCGTTTTAGGTCGAAGCTCAGATTGAAGAGCATATGGATCTGCTTTCAGTAGCACTTGACCATTGTCCGATTCAATTTCATATTTATAAGGGATGTTTTCGGGAATGTCCGTATAAAAACCAATCCATAACCCTTCGTTCGTGATTCTCTTTAATGGGTGTAAATTGCCTTTCCATTGATTAAAGTCACCAACTACATGAATTTCTTTAGCGTTAGGTGCCCACACTACAAATCGATAGCCTTGAGTACCTTCCCATTCAATCGTATGGCAACCTAATAATTGGTGACTATGATAATTAGTACCTTGGTGAAATAAAAATAGTTCCTGTTCTGAAATATTGTAATACATCGTGCTGACTCCTTTCTTGAGCCAATTAAGATTATATTCAGGATGGTATACGAATATGACTAGTTCTTCTTTGTCATGGATCTTTTATTATTCACTTCTTTGTAATAGCTCGATATAAAAAGAATCAACTTTCACAATCTAAAGCAGCTACAAACGCTACGTAGAAACCTTATTGCTAAGGGTTATACCAAATTCTATGTTAGCAGATTATTATGTAAATGAATGTTAAATCGTTCTACAAATTTCTTTTATTGGTAAATTTAATGTAAATTAATGTCGAATGAATGACTTAACTCTGACTCCACATCCATATAGAAATCAATTGCATTTCCTAATTTCTGAATAATGTGACAACTGTTTTCGGGGAAATATATTAATTCCTGGTTAAAAATCAAGTAAGTTTCTTAAAATAGGGGTAGAACATATACTAGGAATAAGCAAGTATGAATGGCAAAAGCGGAGGTAGGTTTTAGGTATTGGCAATAGAGAACACGGCGTCCATACGTCTTGTATGTTAGATTCAAACAAGAAAAGGGGTTGCTTTTGTGGAAACTCATGTAGCTTGGATCGATGATGTTCACGTGTTAACCGTTATCGTGAACGATATATCTATATTGCTGCACACGGAAGAACCTCCCGTCATTTATTGGGCAGCAAAAGAGAAGTATTTTTCGACAAAGATTGAAAAAGTAAATGCCGATTCTACCGTAAGAATTATTCTTTTAGAAGAACTGCCAATCGGAGAAAGTCTTGTACTCTTATGGGGCACAGCGAAGGTCCCTGTTTACCCTAGAGCAATCGTCCGAACGGATTGGTTTGATCAGCACTATGCTGATTTGACTACTAAATTAGGGACTGACTATGAAGACTCCGCAACAACATTCTCTATTTGGGCCCCGACAGCTACTTCTGTAAAGTTAAATTTAGATAATCGTGATTTTTTATTAAATCGACAAAAAAGTGGTCTATGGCAACTAAAAATTGACGGTGATTGGCATGGTTTTGCTTATGATTATAAGGTTATCGTCAATGGACAAACGACACGTTTGAATGACCCCTATGCGAAAGCTATGCTTGCTAACAGTGAAAAAAGCGTGATTATAGACCCTGCTAGAACTGACCCACCTAACTTTAACAAACGAAACAGGCCCAAACTTCAGAATTTACAAGATGCAATTATCTATGAATTACATGTAAGAGACGCGACCAATCAAGAAGAAAGCGGTGTCGTTAATCGAGGTAAATATTTAGGTTTGACCGAAACAGCTACAACGACAAAAAATGGTTTTTCAACAGCGCTCACTTATATGAAAGAATTAGGTTGCACGCATGTTCAACTTTTACCAATTAATGATTTTGCACGCGTAGATGAGACTAGTCCGAACGATGACTATAATTGGGGGTACGATCCATTATACTTTCAAGTACCAGAAGGCAGTTATTCCCTGACACCTAATGACCCCGTGGCAAGAATCATTGAATGTAAAAAGATGATTCAAGCGTTTCATCAGGAAGAAATCGCGGTCATCCTTGATGTCGTTTATAATCATGTTTTTATCATGGAAGAATCACCATTTGAAAAACTTGTTCCAGGCTATTACTTCCGTTATCACAGTGATGGAAGCCTTAGCAACGGAACTGGGGTAGGTAATGATTTTGCAACAGAGCGAGCAATGGCCCGGAAATTCATTTTAGATACGATTGATTTTTGGCTGAATGACTATCATGTAGATGGATTCCGGTTCGATTTAATGGGGGCCATCGATATCGAGACAATGAACCAAATTCATGAGCGCTGTAAAGAAGAATCAGTGCCAATTATGCTTTTAGGAGAAGGTTGGGATCTTCCAACAGCATTAGCTTCCGAAAAGAAAGCTACTTCCATCCACTCCAATCAATTAACAGGTCTTAAATTTTTCAATGACTACTTCCGCGATTCACTCAAAGGTCAGTTATTTAACAAACATGAAACTGGTTATGTAAATGGTCAAGGTCGTTTCATCGAAAGGCTGCCCCACCTCGTATCTGGGACCACTTTAGAAGAATTTGGTACACCATTTGTGTCCGAGGTCAACCAAACGATTAACTACGTCGAATGTCACGATAACCATACATTATGGGATCGGCTTCTACTTAGCAATGATCAAGACAGCGATTTGACGCGTAAGAAAATGCATCAACTTGCTTCAGGAATCACGTTATTAAGCCAAGGGATTCCGTTTATCCATGCTGGTCAAGAATGGTTTAGAACTAAACAGGGCGATGAGAATAGCTATATTTCCAGTGATTGGATCAATCAATTAGATTGGCGGAAAAGAGAAGTAGAAAATGACTATGTTGAATTTATTAAAACGCTGATTGCGCTTCGAAAAAAATATGATGTATTTCGCCTTACTTCTAACCAAGATATTAGGAGAAGATTATATATATTAGACACGCCCGCTCCTGTTTTTGGCTTCACATTACTTGGAGATAACGAAGATTTTGCAATCTATATTAATCCAACAACAAAATCCTATGAGTTGCGCTTACCTTCATCGGCAATATGGAGAGTGATGGCGAATAATAATTTTGATAAGAATACAGCGCAACAGGAAGTAAAAGGTGAATTTACTTCTGTTGATGCTTACGAGTTAGTCGTCTTAAAGAAATCACGGGAGATCGAATAAGCAAAAAGGGATAGGTAAACTCCGTTTTCACTTGATCATTTCCGTCCCGCTTTCGGCGAACTATTCATGACTGATTTACTGAGGGGACCACGTATAGCTAGATGTGATACTGTTACGAATAGTTGCCTGTCGCGTACCTGCACTGTTTAAGTGAAAAATGCGTTTGCTCTGGAAGAAATGAATAGATGATATTCTATACAGATTGTAAGTGCCCGAAGATGCAATTTCGGGCACTCTTGCACGTTTTACAATGCGTTCCTTTCTTACGTTTAGCAAAGAGTATGCATCTAATCATGTGATGCCTTATAGAAATTTACAGCCGCCAAAATTGCATCTTTGGCGGCTTTTATCCAGGTAAGAAGCTAGCTATTCTTTAGTTCCCAAAAGCCTTAGCACTTCGTGTACCTATGCCTTTGGAGAGCGACGGATGAAGGACCACCTTACGATTACCGAAACAAATATGTAGCGACAAGTAGGTGATCATGTTATTTACGGGTTGTTTTTTGTTAATCAACACGTGTTACAGTACATCACTGAAATATTTCACGCTACTCTTCACTTCACCAATCGTTCGTTCAGGCCAATTCGTTTCGATGAAAATCTCCATCAACTTTTCATGTCGACCTCCATGTTGTTCCGCCCATTCAAGCGCAACGACCCCTTCATAAAGTAAAGCCATAGTACGCATTAATCCCTTTGCCTCGATTGTTTGGTTGTCAGGGTTCAAACTTGCGAATATCGTGAGGTCTTTTGCTAGTGTCTCCACTGCATTGGATATCCGTAGTTTCCATAAGCTTTCGGGAACAGAATCTAGTCTTTCTGTCATTTCGTCAATGAATAACAAGTGTACACTGAATTTATTGTCGAGCCTGAGGAGCTCCAATCCTAAAATATTCGCGGTCCCCTCCCAAACCGTTAATACTTGTGCATCGCGAAGTAACCGCGGTGTGACGAAGTCTTCTATATAGCCATTTCCACCATGCATTTCAATTGCTTCATGAGCGAAATGGATTGCCTGTTCTGCGGTTTCTTTTTTTACGAGCGCAATCTTCAGGCGGTTCAATGCAGTTTCTTCGTCAGATGCATTGCCAGAAGTTACTTTATCAAAGAGCTTAATGAGATCGAATGTTGTTGCCAGTTCGACTTCAAGCTTCGATTTCATAGTCGCTAAACTCTCCTGGATCATCGGAAAGTCAGTCAACTTTTTGCCAAATGCATTGCGTCTTTCTGCATACATCAAGGCCTCGTTGAACGCACGGCGCATGATGCCAAGTGACGCGACGGCATTACAAATTCGTGATAAATTCAACGCTTCCATCATATAATAGAAGCCCTTTTTGGGATCACCCACGACATAAGCTAGAGCACCATCAAACTCCACTTCACCCGATGGCACTGCCCGCACGCCAAGCTTATCTTTCAATCTCCGAATCTTAATACCATTTAGTGAACCGTCGTCTTGTCGCCAAGGCACCGCAAATAAACTTAGTCCGCGCGAGCCTTCTGCTGAACCTTCCATTCTAGCAAGAACCATCGTGACGCCTGCCATTCCAGCATTGGATGCAAAATACTTTTCTCCGAATAAACGATAGTTTTCACCGTCTGCCACCGCCTTCACGACATTAGCACCTACGTCTGAACCTCCTTGTCTCTCCGTTAAAAATGTCGCGCCTTCAAATAACTCCGTATCACCCGTTGCACAAACATGAGGCAGGAACTTCTCTTTTACTGCTTCATTAGCATAATGATCGAGCAAATATGCCGTGGCTTGCGTCAACGTCACAGGACAATGGAATCCCGGTTCTGCTTGTGATAATAAGTAGCCTTGCGCAAAGCTGTAGAGGTAGTTTCCTTTATGGCCGAGTTCCGGGATATCTTTATGAACATAGCCCACAATCCCTGTCCGATACGTTTCTTCCACTGTTTTTTTATAGCCTTCATTGACCCAGACATGTGAACAATCATCTCCGTACTTGTCATACTTCTCAAGACGGGGTTGCCCTTCACGGTCCGTATGTTTGGCACGTTCATCGATTTCATTGGCAACCAGTGAACCAAATTTCGTTAATTCTGAATGGGCATAATCGTAAAACTTAGGAGACAAAGATTCTTTTAATAGTGTTTGTAATGTTTCATCGTGCTCATAGAAATTCAATGGTGTTTCAATTTCCGACCTTTGCTGTAAGACCATTTACTTCGCCTTCTCTCAATGGTTGTTTTAATATCTTCCCAGATGCATTACGCGGCAACGCTTCGACTTGTTCATACAAACGCGGTACTTTATACTGCGCAAGCTGCTCTTTCGCAAATTGTTTAACCTCTTCCAGATCAAGCACCTCACTGGCCGCAAAATAGGCTTTAACCGTTTCGCCCCATTCCGGATGCGGCACGCCAACTACTGCCACTTCATTAATTGCCGAATGTGTAATAAGTACTTCTTCAACTTCTTTCGGGTAAATATTGACTCCACCGGAAATGATCAGATCTTTTTTCCGGTCGACAACCCAAATGTAACCGTCTTCATCTATTTTCGCCAAGTCACCTGTTTTCAACCAGTCGCCTATGAATGTTTCAGCAGTTGCTTCTATATTGTTATAGTAGCCAAGCATATTGCCTTCCCCGCGTAAAAGAATTTCCCCCACTTCGCCTTGTTGTACGTCTTCCCCGTTCGGATTAACAATCCTAAACTCTGCATGAAGTGCCGCCCGTTTTCCAATACTGCCTGCTTTCGTTTTATGTTCACTTGCGCTCAATAACGTGCCGTTTGGACCCGCTTCTGTCAGTCCATAGACACAGATGAAGTTATTCGATTTGAACTTTTTCTGCACAAATTCAACTTCCGGTTGCGATAAAGGCGCGCTGCCGTAAATCCACCATTTCATTGAAGACAAATCAGCTGTTTCCATCTTCGGATTCTTCGCTGTCAATAAATAAACGACGGGTGCCCCGAAGAAGTGCGTTGTTTTTTCTTGTTCAACAGTATCAATTAAAAGATCAGGTGTGAATGTTGGTGTTAAGACGCTAGTCGCACCAACTAGTAGCCCCGCCATGAAAAACAGATGGAGCGGTGCAGAATGACTAAGCGGCATCATGATGAGCAAGCGGCTCTCCGGTTTAATTTCCATCTCAACACAAATCATTTGCGCAACTGTTAGGATGTTTTTATAACTGAATAACACGCCCTTCGGTTTACCTGTTGTGCCGGAAGTATATAAAATGGTCGATTCACTGGAATCGGGTAAATTGCATTCAATTGAGGAATCATTATCATTGAGTACTGTTTCAAAACTGATCCACTTATCGTCTAGGGGGGCTCCTGTTTTGATTAACACTAAATTGCTATCCAGGTTTTTCACTGATTCAAACAGCAAATCATGTGCAATGAAGGCTTTTGCATCAGAATTCTCAAGTACATATTCGACTTCTGACAGCGTCATCTTGGCATTTATCGGGACAATGATTGCCCCAAGCCGCTGAACTGCAAAATAGGCGATAACAAATTCCGGAACGTTTGGCATATATAGAACAGCTTTGTCTCCTCGCCCAATTCCAAGAAGCTTGAGGCCGTGCGCAAAACGATTCACAAGCTGATCAAGTTCTTTATACGTATAGCGTTTCCCCATTCCAATAACCGCTTCAGTCTTAGGATATTTCCTTGCATTGCGTTCCAACAATTGCGAACTGTTCATTTCCTTAATCCCCCTTTAAATTGGTTAGTTTTTCGGCGAATTGCATAAGCAGCTGTTCCATTTCCATCTTCATTTCCGTGAGCTCCTGAATTTTGTCTTCTACTTGTCCGATTTTTTCATTGCCAAAATCGATTGTCCGCTCCAATTGTTTTATCCCAGTCCGATCTTTGTCAAAAAGTAAAATCATCTCCTTTATTTCTTCCAGCGTGAATCCGTACCTTTTTCCGCGCAAAATCAGTCGCAGCTTTACGACCTCTGCTTTCGGGTAAATCCTTATATTGCCTGCGGTCCTGTCCGGTTTCAACAAACCAAGTTCCTCATAGTACCGGATTGTACGGGTCGACACATCATATGCCTGGGCAACTTCAGTAATATCCTTCACTTTAGCTCCCCCTTTGAAGTGTTGGAATTTTCAACTATATGAGTAGTTTAACATTGACGTTAACGTTAATGGCAAGTGGGGTATGGAAGTTTATTAATAGAGTTAGCTGGTGGATATGATTGGTTGTCGGGTTATATAATCGGTAAGCACTCGGATATGATCGGTTGCCTGGTTTTATGATCGGGGCGCACGCGGATATGATCGATTACCGGGTTATATGATTGGGACGCACTCGGATATGATCGATTACCTGGTTATATGATCGGGACGCACTCGGATATGATTGGGTGTCTGATGATAGGATCGGGGCGCACGCGGATATGATCGATTACCTGGTTATATGATCGGGACGCACTCCGATATGATCGATTACCTGGTTATATGATTGAGTCGCACGCGGATATGATCGGTTGCCGGGTTATATGATCGGGGCGCACACGGATATGATCGCTTACCAGGTTATATGATCGGGGCGCTCGCGGATATGATCGGGACGCACGCGGATATGATCGGTTGGCGGGTTATATGATCGGGACGCACTCGGATATGATCGGTTACCAGGTTTTATGATCGGGGCGCACGGGGATATGATCGGTTGTCGGGTTATATGATCGGGCCGCACTCCGATATGATCGGTTGCCGGATTATATGATCGCTCTCCCCTTTTTCCAATAAAAAAAGGCTACCCGTTAAAGGATAGCCCCATCTCAAACACCCACACGTACTTCTTGCTTAAAGCGCTCAACTGCCTTCGCCGAATCAACTGGATGACCCATTTCATTCAACGTGTCACCAATTAATTCAACCGCTTGTTCCAACATTTCCTCTGTTGTGTTCCCCATATGCCCAATGCGGAACGCTTTTCCTGCTAAATGAGCAAGTGAACCTGCTACAATGACACCTTTTTTACCAAGCGTTGCGCGGAATTCCGAGTCGCCGACACCATCAGGATAGAGGATACAGCTCAATGTTGATGCTGCTACATTTTCATCAGCAATTGCTTTCATGCCATATTCAGAAAGCGCGGCTCGCACCGCTTTACCGAATGCCGTATGGCGAATTATTCTTGTCGGCAAACCTTCCGCGTGAACAAGTCTCATTCCTTCATCATAGGCGTAAATCAAGTTCACTGGCGGTGTTGCAAAATATTTGGAAGGATCATTCATGACAGGAATCCAATTGTAGATATCGCAATAATAGGCCGGAACGCGTTCAATCTTCTCCCTAGCAGCCAATGCGGTTTTGTTAAAGGCGACAATCGCTAATCCCGGTGGAACGCCAATTGCTTTTTGAGAGCCAGTCAAAATAACATCAATTTTATAGTCCGGATGGCCGTATGTTTTACTCATATCTTCTTCCATCGCTGCCGTTGCACAAACACCATCTAAAATGACAAGTGCACCATGTTTTTTCACGATTGGTACAAGTGCTTCGAGATCAGCTGCAACACCAGTCGATGTGTCTGCATGCGTAATTGTTACTGCTTTATAATGCCCTTCAGCAAGTTTCGCTTCCACTTCTTCAGGCGTAACTTGCTTGCCCCATTCCGATTGAAGCACATCCACCTCAATGCCAAAAGCTTGCCCTAATTTAATGAACCGGTCACCGAAATAACCTTGGCTGACAACTAATATCTTTTCCCCAGCCGCGACTGTGTTAACGAGCGCCATTTCCATTGCAATCGTTCCTGATCCAGCAACGACAAAAACTTCCCCGTCTGTTTGCAACATTTCACGTGTTTGCTCAATGGCATTTTTGTAAATTGCAACAAATCTCGGGTCAGTATGTCCTCTTGTTTCACTCGCCAGCGCATCATAAATGGAATCGACAACAGGCGTCGGTCCAGGTATCAGTAACATTTCTTCGTTTCTCATTCTATTTCCCCCTACCTATTTTCAAAATACAATTACTAGCTCTAGTACTACTTCCATACTTGTAGCGTAAATCCTCTTATAGTTAATCAAAGCAAGTAAAAACGGCTTTATTCCACTTGTAGGAATAGAGCCGTTGCTATGTCACTCTTCATTCGAACCAATACACCGCTCGCACTCAAACAATGGGGATTCAATCTGCTCGACAATTTCACATCCACATTCACGACAAATCTTTCTCGGCAATTCTTTCCTATTGTTGTTTGTTTGCATATAAATCTCCTCCACTTTCATATTTTTTACCTCCATTTGTAAATCAATTTAATTTTTCATACCCCGGCAGTGTCAAAAATTCAACGAAGTCATCTTGCACGATTAATGCTGAAAACAGTTCTGCAGCTGCTTCATATTTATCAGTAGTGAACGCAGTGTCACCAACAGTCTGTTTGATTAATTCCAGTTCCTCTTGCAATACTTTTGCAACCAATTTCTCTGTAATATCCGGCCCATCGCTAAGTTTACCTTGTGGATGACGGATGCATTGCCACACTTGTGATCTGGAGATTTCAGCTGTCGCCGCGTCTTCCATCAAATTATTAATAGGAGCTGCCCCGTTCCCTCTGAGCCAAGAAGCAATATATTGAACGCCTACACTGCAATTCATTCGCAAGCCTTGTTCCGTAATCGTTCCTTTTGGGACTTCCAGCAGGTCATCAGCGGTAACTTTGACATCTTCTCGTTTACGACCAATCTGATTCGGTGTCGGCATATGCTCGTTGAACTGCTCCATCGCAACCGCGACAAGTCCTGGGTGCGCTACCCACGTTCCGTCATGTCCATCCGTCGCTTCACGGCGTTTATCGTCACTTACTTTGCCAAATGCTGCTGCGTTTGCTTCTGGGTCATTTTTAATTGGAATTTGTGCAGCCATCCCACCGACTGCCGGTGCATTGCGCTTATGACAGGTTTGAATACAAAGCAATGTATAAGCCCGCATGAATGGCGATGTCATCGTTACTTGCCCACGATCAGGCAAGATAACGTCCGGTTGATTGCGCAGCCGTTTAATATAGCTGAAAATATAATCCCAGCGTCCACAATTGAGACCTGCTGAATGGTCCCGAAGTTCATATAGAATTTCGTCCATTTCAAATGCCGCCGCAATCGTTTCGATTAACACCGTTGCCCGAATTGTACCGGTTGGAATTCCAAGTTGCTGCTGCGCAAAGACAAACACATCGTTCCACAATCTTGCTTCCAAATGACTTTCAAGCTTAGGTAGGTAGAAATATGGCCCAGATCCGCGAGCGATTAATTCCTTGGCATTATGGAAAAAGTACAATCCGAAGTCAAAGAAACTTCCTGCAATCGACTCTCCATCAATTACGACATTCTTTTCCAGCAGATGCAATCCGCGCGGCCGTATCATGAGCACCGCGGGTTCATCGTTCAACTTGTATGTCTTGCCAGTGGAATGCTGTTCAAACTCAATCGTCCGCCGAACGGCATCTTTCATATTGAGCTGTCCTTCCAACATGTTTGCCCATGTGGGAGATGTTGCATCTTCAAAACAAGCCATGAATGTTTTTGCTCCTGAATTCAATGCATTGATGACCATCTTCCGACCGACAGGACCTGTAATTTCCACTCGTCTGTCCTGCAGATCATGCGGGAGGGATGCAATTGTCCAATCCCCATCCCGTATATATTGTGTTTCGGCTAAGAAATCCAGTTTTATTCCACTGTCGATGCTACTTTGACGCTGTTGCCGGTTAGCCAAAAGCTCTCTCCGTCTTTCATCAAAGTTATCATGAAGAGATTGTAGGAATGCAAGTGCTTCCGGCGATAAAATCTCTTCACTTTCAGCAGTCAGTTCGCCTAAAACGTTTATAGTATGAGATGTCACTTGATTCGTAGACAGATTGATCACCCTCCCCGATTGTTGTTGGTGTCCAGTTACCGATACCATTCATACCCCTCGAATTGTGGCAGCAACTGGCACCGAAAGATCAAACAAATTGCGCGGTTTCCGTCGAGCCTTTCATCGCGGTTGTAGAAGATGTACCGCCAGAAATGATCTGTGACACTTCATCGAAGTAACCTGTTCCAACTTCACGTTGGTGTCTAGTCGCTGTGTACCCTTTGTCTTCATTAGCAAATTCAGCCTGTTGCAGTTTTGAATAGGCCGCCATTCCATTGTCTTTATAGTCATGTGCAAGGTTAAACATGCTGTGGTTCAATGAATGGAAGCCTGCAAGTGTAACGAACTGGAATTTGTAGCCCATTTTACCGAGTTCCACTTGGTATTTCGCGATTGTCGCTTCATCCAGATTCGCTTCCCAGTTGAATGAAGGCGAGCAATTGTAAGCAAGCATTTTCCCAGGGAATTTCGCATGGATTGCATCTGCAAACTGTTGTGCCTCTTCCAGGGATGGATGCGATGTTTCACACCAGACAAGGTCCGCATAAGGCGCATAAGCCAATCCACGTGCAATCGCTTGATCGATACCAGGTTTTGACTTGTAGAACCCTTCAGGCGTGCGTTCTCCAGTAAGGAATTCCGCGTCTAGTGGATCAATGTCGCTCGTGACCATATCTGCTGCATCTGCATCTGTACGTGAGATAAGAACAGTTGGTACGCCTAGAACGTCAGCCGCAAGTCTTGCAGCTACTAGGTTACGGATTGCATTTTGTGTTGGAAGCAATACTTTACCGCCCAAGTGTCCACATTTCTTTTCAGATGCAAGTTGGTCTTCAAGGTGAACGCCTGCTGCTCCAGCTTCTATCATGCCTTTCATTAATTCGAATACGTTAAGTGGTCCACCAAAACCTGCTTCAGCGTCTGCAATAATTGGTGCGAACCAGTCAAAACCGTCTACGCGTCCTTCTGAGTGGTCGATTTGGTCAGCCCGTTGAAGTGCTTGGTTGATACGTTTGACGACAGAAGGAACACTATTTGCCGGATATAAGCTTTGGTCCGGATACATTTGACCCGAAAGGTTTGCATCTGCCGCCACTTGCCAACCACTTAGATAGATTGCTTGAAGTCCAGCTTTTACTTGTTGAACAGCTTGATTTCCTGTTAGAGCACCAAGGGCATTGATGAAATCTTCTTCGTGCAATGAACTCCATAAGCGAGTTGCGCCTTTTGTTGCCAGTGTTTGTTCGATTAAAACGGATCCACGCAGTTTCACAACATCTTCGGCAGTGTAAGGACGTTCAATTCCTTTCCATCTGCTATCCTCCGCCCAGCTTTTCTCCAATTGTTTAATCTGCTCTTGTCTAGTCATATCTACAGTCACACCTTCCAGTTTTTTATGTTCAGCCCGTTTTGAAATTAATTCTTTTGTACTGTTTCATAACAGCTGAAGTTGTTATACAGTAATATATAACAGAAGATACAAAGTTGTCTGTACTTTCCGACGAAAGGGCATTATTTTAGGATGAACTCGATTTTACGATGACGAAGTAGTTTGTTATTTTAGAGTTTCATAGAAAACAAGGGGGTAACAGATTTGAGGATTACAAGAGAAACGTTAGAACAATATGTTTCTATACTAGGTGATTGGATACCGAAAGACGCCGCAATCGCGATTGCCATGGGCGACCGCTACATTTATTATGTGGAAGGCATTCAAGATATCCAACTAATAGAAGGGCAACCTGTTGCACCCGGCAGCATTGCGGATAAAGTAATTAATAAACGACTCAAAGTTGATAAAGTTATGGATAACACATTGTTTGGGTCTCCGTATTATGGTATCGGTTATCCGATTGTCCTCCAAGGCGAGCCCGCTGCACTACTTGTCATCTTGCCTTCAAACTATCATGTTCTGAAACAAGAACCCTTTCGTTTCCTCACGGGCAAACAGAAAGAAGAATGGTGTCCGGTTCCAATTGAAGAGATCGCATATATAGAAAGCTTGCAAAAGAAAACTTGGTTTTATGTTGCGAGTGAACAATTCTGTATCAGCTACACGCTGAAAGATTTACAATTACGACTCCCAAAGACGTTTCTACGTATCCATCGGTCTTATATTGTTAACATCCCATCTATCCAGCGCATTTCCAGGGACATTACTTCTAATCTAGTACTTACATTGAGAGATGGGACAGAGTTGCCTGTTGGTCAGACGTATATGGCCGATGTTAGGAAAGCGCTTGGATTTTAGGGTGATTAGGGGCGGGGTTGAGTGTTGGTCGTTTGGATATGCTTGGTTGGCGGGGTTATATAATTGGTTTGACTGTGGATATGCTCGGTTTCAGTGGGATATGATCGCTTTGACTGTGGTATGCTCGGTTTCATTGGGATATGATCGGTTGGACAGTGGTATGCTCGGTTTCATGGGTATATGATCGCTTTGACTGTGGATATGCTCGATGTCTTTGGGATATGATCGCTTTGACTGCGGATATGCTCGGTTTCATTGGGATATGATCGGTTGGACAGTGGTATGCTCGGTTTCATGGGTATATGATCGCTTTGACTGTGGATATGCTCGATGTCTTTGGGATATGATCGCTTGGACAGTGGATATGCTCGGTTTCAGTGAGATATGATCGCTTTGACTGCGGATATGCTCGGTTTCATTGATATATGATCACTTTGACTGCGGCTATGCTCGGTTTCAGCGGGATATGATCACTTTGACTGTGGATATGCTTGGTGTCATGGGTATATGATCGCTTTGACAGTGGTATGCTCGGTGTCATTGGGATATGATCGGTTGGACAGTGGTATGCTCGGTTTCATGGGTATATGATCGCTTTGACTGTGGATATGCTCGATGTCTTTGGGATATGATCGCTTTGACTGCGGATATGCTCGGTCTCATTGGGATATGATCGCTTTGACTGCGGATATGCTCGGTTTCATTGTTATATGATCGCTTTGACAGTGGATACGCTCGGTGTCACGCCTATATGATCGCTTGGACTGTGGGCATGCTCGGTTGGTGGAATTATATGATTGGTCTACACACTAATTTAGACACTCAAAGGAATAAAAAAAGCCGCCCGGAATTTAATCTAGGGCGGCTTTCGCAATTCATTAGCATATTATTTCTTGATTAATTCCAATTCAACTGGAATTGACGCTTCCACTGTTTCACCTTTGAGTGATAGAACAGCTGCTTCTACTGCTTTTTTACCGATAAGGTCCGGTTTTTGAGCGACAGTTCCAGCCAATTTGCCTGCTTCGACTGATTTTACTGCATCATCTGTTGCATCGAATCCAACAACTTTAACGTCTTTCCCTGCGGCCTCAATTGCTTCAAGTGCGCCAAGTGCCATCTCGTCATTATGCGCGAACACGCCTTTAATGTCAGGGTTTGCTTGCATGATATTCTCCATAACTGTCAATCCTTCAGCACGGTTGAAATTCGCTGTTTGTTTAGCAACGATATCCAATTTACCTTTTACTATTTCATTGAAGCCCATTCCACGGTCACGTGCAGCCGAAGAACCAGCGATTCCTTCCAATTCTACAACTTTTGCTCCATCGCCAACTAACTCAGCTAAGAACTGACCAGCTAATTCTCCGCCTGCTTTATTATCTGAAGCGATATGAGAAACAACGTCTCCGCCTTCAGAGCTTCGGTCGACTGTGATAACAGGAATTCCTGCATTGTTTGCAGATTCAACCGCGGCTACAACTGCGCTAGAATCCGTCGGGTTAATCAAAATCAAGTCCACGCCTTGTTGGATTAAATCCTCTACATCACTCGCTTGTTTTGCTGCATCATCCTGTGCATCGATAACTGTTAACGTTGCATCCATTTCTTTCGCTTGCTCTTTTGCTCCTTCGCTCAATGTTACGAAGAACGGGTTATTCAACGTTGAAATGGAGAAACCAATTTTATAACTACCTTCTCCACCTTTAGTTTCTTCATCTTTCTTGGCTCCTGGTGCCTCTGTTGAACATGCTGCAAGTACGAGCATAATTGCCATGATTAATGCTAATTTCACTTTTTTCATTTCTCAACATCCCCTTAAGCTGTTTTTTTACGATCCAATAGAACCGCGACCAATATAACTGCACCCTTCACCACTTGTTGGAAGAAGGAGGATACACCGATAAGATTAAGACCATTATTCAAAACACCAATAATGAGTGCACCAATCAACGTCCCCACAATCCAACCACGTCCACCCGTCAAACTTGTCCCCCCAAGGACAACTGCCGCAATGGCGTCAAGTTCAAACATGTTACCCGCAGTTGGTTGAGCGGAATTTAACCTTGATGTTAAAATCAATGCAGCAAGTGCCGCTAGCATTCCCGTCAGTGCATAAACGTAAATTTTAATACGATCTACGCTGATTCCAGAAAGTCGTGAAGCTTCTTCATTGCCGCCTACTGCGTATACGCGGCGACCAAATGTAGTCTTTTTCAAAATGAAATACAAAATCCCAAAAGTAATGGCCATCGTTATAACAGGGACAGGAATTCCGAAGAAGTACCCTTTCCCTAGCAACTGAAACGCTTGTGAATCACCAAGTCCTGAAATTGGTTTTCCTTCTGTGTATACAAGAGTCAATCCACGGTAAATCGTCATCGTCGCAAGTGTTGCGATGAACGGAGCAACTTTTCCTTTGGCAATAATAACGCCGTTAATTGCACCAAGAACAGCTCCTAGAAGTAATCCGAGGAACATTGCGAGAAGCGGGTCCATTCCACCAGACATTAATCCGGCAGTCACCGCTCCCGTTAAAGCTAATATCGACCCAACAGATAAATCGATGCCGCCTGTCAAAATGACGAAGGTCATCCCAAATGCTATGAGCGCATTTATCGACACTTGTCTTAAAACATTGAGTAAGTTATTAAGCGTAAGAAAATTCGGACTCATGATTGAAATGATAATGACAATTAATAAGAGCCCAATAAGGGGTCCGATTTTTTGCAGTACCGACTGTGTATTAGATTTGAGCAACTTTGTCACCTCCCGTAGCATAATGCATAATTCGTTCTTGCGTCATTTCAGCTTTTTGCAGTTCGGCTGTAAGAGTACCTTCATGCATGACAAGTACCCGATCTGCCATGCCAATAATTTCGGGAAGTTCTGACGAAATCATCAAAATCGCGACACCTTTTTCGGCAAGTTCATTAATGATCGAGTAAATTTCTTTTTTTGCTCCGACGTCGACACCCCGGGTCGGCTCATCTAAAATCAGCACATTCGGTTCGATACCCAGCCATTTCGCAATAACGACTTTCTGCTGGTTTCCCCCGCTAAGCGATTTGGCAGCTTGGTTGGGACCCGACGTTCGGACACCCAACCGTTTAACCATTGTTTCGTACAACACTTTCTCTTCATTCGCTTTGATGATGCCATTGCTTGAAACTTTATTGAAATTCGTTAAGCTTAAATTGTCTTTTACCGAGAAATCTACGATAAGGCCTTCCGACTTGCGGTCTTCCGTAACATAGCCGAAACCTAGTTTTTTCGCTTGTAGTGGACTGCTGATTTTCACAGGTTTTCCATTAAGTGAAATAGTTCCCTTTTGCAGTTTTTTATAACCGAATAAGGATTGAGCAACTTCGGTTCTTCCCGCTCCCATCAAACCTGCAATACCGAGAACTTCACCTTTACGCAACTCAAACGATATATCCTCGAAATGCCCGTTGCGTGTCAAGCCACTTGCGGTCAATTTCACATCACCAATTGTAGCGTTACGCTCTGGGAATCGTTCACCCAGTTCGCGTCCGACCATCATCTGAACAATTTCATCAAATGACGTTTCTTTAATCTCTTTAACGCCAACATAATTGCCATCACGTAAAATGGTAATTCGGTCACATAATGAAAAAATCTCTTCCATACGGTGGGATATGTAAACAAACGATACACCGTTCGATTGAAGGGCTCTGATTGTTTCAAACAACGATACGATTTCTCGCTCAGTTAGTGCAGCTGTCGGCTCGTCCATAACAATCACTTCTGCATTCGATGACATCGCTTTGGCAATCTCAATGATTTGCTGTTTACCTACCGAAAGTTCCCGGGCAACTGTTTTTACGTCGACATCCAGTCCGAGTTCTCCCAAAATCACCTTTGCTTTCTTATTCATTTCTTTGGTTTTTAAAATACCACTTTTACCAAACGTCTTTTCATTCCCCAAAAACAAGTTTTCAGCGACCGTCAAATCTGGCAATATATTTAGTTCCTGATGTATAACTGCAATTCCAGCATGTTCTGCTTCTTTCGGGTTTTTGAAATCGACTAGCTTGCCCCTGACTTTGACTTCACCTGTATCACGTGCATAAATACCGGTTAGTATTTTCATTAGCGTTGATTTCCCCGCACCATTCTCACCCATTAAGGCATGAATCTCTCCCTTTTTCACGGAGAATTCCACATTAGTAAGAACGGAGTTCCCATCAAAAGACTTTGAAATCCCAGTCATTTCAATCATACTTCTTCACCCACTTTCATTTAGCAATCTTTGACGGTGACAGTCACCCAGATTTCCGAGCTCTCTTAAAATATGACGCCCGACTGCAGAACAATATTTGCAAAAGGCGTTGCTTCGCCGGTGCGAATGATTACTTTTGAGTTGTGCGTCAATTGCTTTAAATCTTCATGTGGCAGCTTTGTAATACTTGGCAATTTAGTGCAAAGGCTTTCATACACTTCAGTATTACGACTCTCTATTTCACTCGCAATAAATGCATGTTCTACTTCCAAATCTTCCAAAACCACACCTACTATTTCAATAAAAGAAGGTTTTCCAATCGTATAGGAAAGATCGATACAATGGACGCCATCTGGTATAGGCAATCCGCAATCCGCTATTGTCACTTGATCGGTATGACCAAGCTTTGCAAAAACGGCAGCCAGTTCACGATTCAATATGCCATGTTTTTTCATCGCCACTCACTCCCGAGTCGCAGTTCTACGTCAGCGCGCGCCGGCATACCACCTTGTGCACCAAATTTCTCGACGGATAAAGATGCGGCAGCATTTGCAAACGTAACCGCTTCAGTCAATTCAAATCCTTCAACAATCGCATACGCAAATGCACCGTTGAACGTGTCTCCCGCTCCTGTCGTATCGACAACGTCTGTCTTAAAACCTTCTATGATGACATGTTTTTCACCATCATAATAACGAGCTCCTGCACTGCCGAGTGTAACAATTAATTGATTTGGATAACTTTCTAACGCAACCTCCATATCCGGTCCAAAAATTTGTTCACATTCTGTCTCATTCGGTGTTAGGTACGTCAGATATGACATAAATTCATTTTGGAAACCTCCAGCAGGTGCCGGATTCAATAACACAGGAACATTCAGATCAGCGCAGATTTTCAACGTATGTATAATTGTCGGTATCGGAATTTCGAGTTGCAGTAAAACAAGTTTACTTGCTCGAATCGTTTCTTTCATTTCATCAATGCATGCAGGCGTCAGTTCATAATTCGCACCTGGTACGACGATGATTCGGTTATCTCCATCCGACAACAATATATTGGCAATGCCAGATGCTATCCCCTTACTCTCCGTTACTCCGGAAACGTCTACTGAGTTGCCCTTCAAGTTTTCCAGTAATTCCTCACCAAAACCATCATTTCCGACATTTGCCACCATATGGACATTCCCGCCAAGACGGGCTGCAGCCACTGCTTGATTGGCTCCTTTGCCTCCTGGTACCGTGGTGAATAATTGGCCTAAAACTGTTTCACCTTGTTTTGGGAATACATCTGTTTGCACAACTAAATCCATATTGACGCTACCGACAACCGTAATCATCATTGTTCACTCCTCGTTGTCCCTCGAATAATCAGTTTAACTGGAACTTGAATTTCTTTTTCTTCGAGCTCTATTTCTTCAATTAACTTAATAAGCATTCGTGTAACGAGTGCACCCAGCTTATATATATCTTGCGCTACTGTCGTTAGCCCAGGTGATAACATACCGCCAAGTGCTATACCGTCAAACCCGACAATTTGCAACTCATCAGGTACGATAATTCCTAGTGAATGTGCTGCTTTCAACACGCCTGCCGCCGAGACATCGCTACTTGCAAAAACCCCATCAATTCCTTTGTGCTCCGACAGAAATTTTCTCGCTATCTCTTCTGACTGCTCAAAATGAAATGGACACTCAATAATATGCGTCACTATTTCCTTACCTTCTACAGCCTCTAAAAAACCGTCTAATCGGTCATCCGCCGGTCCAAGCCCTGTCGGTCCACGCATGCAGACGATATGTTGACAACCTTGTTCGATTAAATGGGCAGTTCCTAACCGTGCACCTTCTTTGTTGTTCGATGAAACTGTCGGTATCGAAGCATCTATCGTACGATCCAGTGCAACCACTGGTATATCCAAATTTTGATAATGACTCGCTTGCAACTGATTCGTTGTGACGATGAAACCAGCTACATATTTTTGCCTTAATGTCTCAATATAGTGGATTTCTTTTTCTGCTTTTTCATCCGAATTGCACAACACGACCGTATAATCATAAGTTAGTGCAACATCTTCCACTGCACGAGCAAGCTCTGGGAAAAACGGATTCATAATATCCGGTACAATTAAGCCAATAAGTTTCGTTTGCTTCGTACTTAATGATCGTGCAACAAGATTCGGCTTATAATCCAATTCTTTGATTGCCCGTCCAATAACCTCTTTTGCTTCTTTACTAACATATCCTTTTTGGTTTATAAAGCGTGAAACAGTCGCAACTGAAACACCGGACTTCTTTGCTACATCCCGAATATTGGCCAACTATTTCACCCTTTTCTATTATGTGTAACCGGTTACACACATAATACCAATCTATTGATTTGTTTGTCAACAACAGTTTCATTCCATTCATTCACAATACGCAAACAGCCACAAAAGTAAGATTCACTTTTGTGGCTGTTTTTATGTCATTTACTGTTTCTTTATTGCTGAAACAAACTGCTCTGTTCCTTTCATCGATTCATCATACAAGTCCTGGGACAGTTTTTTCGTACTTTCAACCGTCGCGGGCCAGTTTTCTTTCATGTCGTTGAATGCATCCAGGAATAGTGTTTGTTGTTTGTTGATGTCTCCGATTGGAAATGCGTACTTTTCCAGGTTGGCAAGTTTCATGAAATCATTCACTTTATGATGATAAGAAATTGCCATGACAGGTGTTTCAGTGCATGTCGCCAAAATCAGGGAATGGAGTCTCGTCCCAATAATAATGTCTTGCTGTGCTGTCACATCAAGGATCATAGTTGGTAGTAGATTATCATCGATGATTGTCGTCTTATCTTTATGTGTCATTTTCTTCTGAATATCTTTTGTAACATCTGCATCTTGTGGGAATTTTGTCGCGAAAAATGTCAGTTCAACATTGTCTTGTGCAGCTAGATTGTCCAGATTCTTTGCCATGCCTTCAATATAATCGTTATAGATAGCAGGATTCCCTTCAGGCCAATAGCCTGCATTGTAATAAGGAACAGCTGTGATACCGATTTTCGTCGGAACTGTCGATTTCTCAACACCCGTTTGACGCAGGGAAAATGCTGGATCGCCGATAGTCAGAACGTGTTCTTTCACACCGATTGACTTCAACAGTTCAACAGATTCGGGATCGCGCACCGAGATACTTTCCGCATGTTTAGCCATATAGCGAATGAACCATTTTCCTATACCGCTGCTTAGCGGACCCGCGCCGCATCCGTAAACAACATAAGGCGTCTTCGAATTTTTAGCCATCATTGCATATGACCCAAATAATGGCGCTTCCCTTTTATATAAATCCATTAAGATTCCGCCGCCACCAATAATCAGCAAATCAAACGTCTTTACGATTCTCTTATTATTTTGGTACGTTTTAAAAAATGTCTTTACTGCGTTGCCATTTTTATAATACAGTGGAAAACTAGTCACTCCATACCGTTCTGCTGTTTGTTTAGGATTATTACTAAACACCGTTAAATCATTACTGTCTATCTTGAACGTTGACGTCACTTGTTTAATAATGCTGAATAAGATCGCTTCGTCCCCGTTATTATCGTTGCCATAATTGCCTACAATACCTATTTTCATTAGCCGACTTCCTCTACTACATGATGAATTTAGTATAACATAGCTGTGCTACTCGATGAAAATGGAACCCTTTAGCCTGAAGTTGCACTTGTACATTTCCGGCTCGCTTTGGACGATGAAAGAATAACAACCTTTCTATAGAGGTTACACGTGCCCGAAGATGAAATTTCGGGCACTTCACCGCTTTTAATAAAGCAAAGATCATACAAGTAACAGTGTGACGCTAGTTAGAAAGTGACACTGCCTTTCATTCGAAAAGGAAACGCTGTTAAAAAGAAGTAAGCAGCCAAAATTGCATCTTTGGCTGCTCCTTTATAAATAGGTGAGTGGTTATTCACTTGTTCCCAAAAGTTTTAGCACTTCGTGTAGCTGTAACTTTGGAGAGCGACGGACGAACGGTCACCATACGGTTAACGGAAAAAACTGCGTAGGGATACGACTTTGTCGCATCCCTACGCAGTAAGTAATCCCAATAATTGTATAGTAGCCGTTCAGTCCAAAGCGATTCAAAAGCACCTGTACATAGGGCATCTAGTATCTTGCGCTTTTCTTACTGTCTAGCTCCAGGCACCAGCCCCTCGAGTCGCTTCAGTCTTGCTGAAAAGGCAAAGCACGCCTTTATCATCAAGACTTCCAGCGCTTTTCGGGGCTAAAACGGCGCCTTCCGCTTTTCTTATTTATTAATACTGCGGTATAGGAATGCGCTGAATTGCGCGCGGTTCACAGGTTTATTTGGCTCGAAATTGCCTTTTTCATTCCCTGTTGTGATCCCGCTATTTGCTAGAATATGAACTTGTTTATATGCCCAGTGACTTGTAGGGACGTCTTTGAATTTCTTAGTCGACTCGTCCGATAGTTTGTAGGCTTTCACAAGGATCGCTGCCATTTGGGCACGTGTCAACTGGCCAGCTGGGTCGAATGTTCCGTCCCCTTTACCGCCTACTAGATTCGCACTTGCAATGGCATTGATTTCATTGTAATAACGGTGTTTGTTAGGTACGTCTTTAAACTGTTGTGTACTCGTACCAGATGTATCCAAGTTGAACACACGACTTAAAATGACTGCCGCATGTTCCCGCGACAATGTATTTCCTGGGTTAAACTTACCATCCAAGTCTCCTTGAATATAGCCTAGATTTTTCAGGAAACTTATTTCTGTATAGTATGCGTAAGTGGAAGGTATATCAGAAAACGCCGGTGTGTCATCAGACAAAACGATAGGAATGCTTGTCGTTTTCGATCCGAGTGTCACATTTACTGACCCCTTGCCTGCTTTATTAACAGCTTTAAAGGCCCCAGCCGATGTAATCGTTCCGATATCACCTGTAACGCTCCACTTCACTTGTTCTGGAGAATAAATGATTGGCTTTCCTAGTGCATCCGTTGCATTAGCTTTATAAGTCACGCTTGCACCTGGTTTCACTTTCGTTGTAGAAGGTACGATTGTTAACTTAGCCGGTGCATCGACAACTGATACAGGGAATGACTGCTTCGCATTTCCATATTGCACGGAAACTCGATCTTCCCCAGCTTTTACGGCGCTGTACGTTAGTCCAGAACCAGCAACGCTACCTTTTTCTGCTGTCACTTGAATCTGACTGTTGTCCACTTTTAATGGATTGTAATAAGCATCCAGTAAGTAATTCACTGTCAAAGTTGTTTTTGAACCTACAAGCATCGTACCAACTTGATTACGCGAAACGCTAAGTTGTGCAGGTTCACTTACAGGTGCTGTACTGATTGCTTCCATGATTGCTGACACTTGGCGTTCCGAAGAGTCTGACGTCCGGTTTGCCAGCACGACCGTATTACTGCCATGATTCCGTACACCCATTGCTGTTGAACCGCCACCATCGAAATTGAGTGCCCGATCATAGCCTTGTGCTGCTAAATAATTTGCAAATTGCGTAAGCGACATCCCGTTGCTATAGCCTCTAACGTTGTCTACTGTAACAAGATGCACTTGTTTCTTATCTTTACTAATAGCAATTGCTGTACGCGCGGTAAGTGCAGTAGCTCGTGAATTAGATGTATTCATCGTAATATTCACCTTGCCATCTTTCAATAACATCGGACCGCTCGCCAACATGAACTCAGAATCCATCCATTTATCATCGATAGTCAATGCAAGGGATACATCTTCCCCCACTTGCATATTTTTGAATTTCTCAAGTCCTTTTGCGCCATGGACAGAAAGAACGAATCCTGTTTTAGGTATTTCTACTTTCTCTTTCGATCCATAACCTCGTACTTTCACAACTTTGCCCGTCAGTTTCTGGCCGTATTGTGTATTTGTAATTGGCTTTCCTGTGTCGATCACTATTTCAATTCCGTACTGATTGGAATTCGTATGTGTCTCAATATTCTGTGGTGTAAAAATGATTGTTTCATCATCTTGACGCTGACGATTTAACCCCGTCAATAGATGGTTCGTTCCTTTGTAATCCATACGAACACCAAAATTAAACTGATCGATTTCAGCACGTCCATCTTTCGTCACACCAAATGCAATCGGTTGACTTACATAATTGCTCGTTGAATCTGAGATGACGCCGCCATTAACAATCTCGTTCCCCTGTGAAATCAAATACATCGGCAAGCCGTTTTTCATGTCGAAAAATGAAGCATTAATCGCCCCAACGACACGGTTGCCATCTTTTGAATCGCGATTTGCGAGCACAGTTGTTGCTTGTCTCTTCGCAATCGGTGAAGGAAGACCAACTTGTAATTTGGTATATGGATCTCCTAAATTGACAGATAGATGATTTATGTATTTTGAAGCTGATTGCGTATATTGAGAATAAGTTACACCCGATGATACCGGATAACTCTTCACCGCATTCTGATTGGCCGAGGCACTTGCTGGTACAGTCCAAAGAAGCGTGGCTGCTACCGCTGTCATTGCGACTTGTTTACTGAAACGTTTCATTGAAGCTACTTTACTAGTGATAAAACGACACTCTCCCTTCCTATGAATATACAGCTTACCAAAGGATTCGATATATTACCATAATCCATAAGAAGGAAATTAAGAGGAACGCAGACACAAAAAAATAACCAGTAAATAAATTGATCACACACTGGGTGCTACGTGCATAGTTACACTTGGATTGAACGACTACTTTACCATTATCGAGATGTCTGGATATGTAGGGATGCGACTTTGTCGCATCCTACATATTTTTTTCGATAATCGCATGGTGATCCTTCATCCGCCGCGCTCCAAATTCATAAGTACACGTAGTTCTGAAGCTTATTGGAACGAAAGAATAGCTAGCATCTTAACTGAAGAAAAGCCGCCGAAGATGCAATTTTGGCGGCTGAAAATTTATATATATATATGTTGAACAAATGAATACGGCGTATACGCTTTACAAGGGCTTTTGGGAGGCCACTGAAAAAGCCCTTGTACTTGGAATGGTTTAAGATACCCACTAATACCGCTTCGACGCTTTGTGGATGCCTCCCGCGATAAGCCAGAAAGAAGACCACTTTCGGTCTTATCGCTCCGGCTACCACGAAGTCGCGCCTTCGCTAGATGGTCTATGGGAGAAAGAGCATTTCATTATCTGTGCTGAAATCTGCAAGCTGGAGTACGTCTTTCTTGACTATAAGTAGTATCAACTAGTAATCACCTTATAATCTCGGCATATACATCTCAAAATTACATTTCTCTCGATAATGAACACCCTAGCGCAGGCGCTGCAAAGGCATCCCCAAAGCGCCAAGCGTTCTACAATCCACACCCCGAATTACACCTCTCTCATTATTGAGCACCACAGCAGATTCAATGGAATTCTTTAATTCAACATATATAGTTTTTTCTTTTTTTAGTAATGAAGTGTCACTTTCTATAAGACATCACATGATTAGATGCATACTCTTTGTTAAAAGTAAGCAAGATGCACATTATACAATGTGTAAGAGTGCCCGAAATTGCATCTTCGGGCACTGACACTCTTTATAGAAAGTCATCTATTCTTTTCTTTCAAAGCAACCGCATTTTTCACTTGAATAGTATAGGAACGCGACAGGCAATTATTCACAACAGGACTACTGAAAAAAGTGTGGCAAGAAGTGATGGAGTCACTTCTTGCCACACTTTGATCTCTCAGTAAATCTGTAATAAATAGTTAGCCGAAAATGTACTAGTGAAAATGAAGGTTCTCAGGCTCTTTTCACTAGTTTCTTATACAAATAAATGGCTACTCAACAGAACCGCTCTATTATAAGTCTTTAATTTTAAACTTCACATATTGACTTGTATAAGATGCGAACACTCCAAAGATGATGAAATAGAACATCGTATAGAATTTCAATTCCCAAATATTATAGTAGAATCCTGAGAATCCGGTCGCAAACCAGAAGGCAATCATGAACTTGCCGAATACTGTTTTACGTTCTTTCCAGAACAGCGCAAACATTCCTAGAAGAAACGCTGAGAATAGGGCAACACCTGCAACACCAGTTTCAGCAATTACTTGAATGTACTGATTATCCGAGTAGAAATACTTTCCGCCGTAGATGTCTGAACGAATTCCATAAAACTTATAGATTGGCGATCCGTATGACAATGTCGCAGACCCGCCGAATGAACCGAATCCTGCTCCTGCAACCGGATAGTCTTTAAATACTTCAAACCCTTTATTAATATAGAAGAAACGACCACTTTCCGTCATGAGCGCCAAGTTTTTTTGATCGAACGTCTCTCCAAATCGTTCTGCGATGCTTCCTGGACTGGTGTTTGGTGCAGCAACAAGACCAAGCTCTTTGAAGTACTGTACACCGAGATTGACTGGTATATAAACAAGGATGATGGAGGCCACTCCCGCAATCACAAGTCGTTTCATAAGATGCCAGTTTTTCGACATGATAATGAAAATCACACCGAGGATAAATGCTGAAATCCAAGTTCCCCTTGAATAGGTGAGGATGAATACACCAAGGAACAAGACAAGATTAATCGTTAAGAACCATTTATATTTCTCGGTTTTGTAGATTGATTGAAGGAACAGCACAGCAATAATTCCGAACAGCAGCAATAACGCCAGTGAATTCGGATTTCCTGGTAATCCATAGATTCTTACCAAGTTTGTCGCCGATAACGTTTTATATTTCCATACATCTGGCAATAGGAACTGCCTCATAGATAGCTTTTCGATTATGCCATGAACTGACACGATAAGGCTTGTCCATACGGTTACCCATGCAAGCCGTTGGAACCATCCTTCCGGTAACAGCATCCGTGAAACAGTATAGTAAAGCAAATACATAATAATAAATGTCCGTAGTTGAAAAATGACCGCAGAAGGTAAAACGCCTTGGACCAGTCCACTGATAGCCCCGAACAATAGGAAAGCAAAAAATGCCCATTCAAACCATTTGAACGAAAACAGAGACTTCCAATTCTTTCTACCCGCAATGAGTACTTTTGCAAATGCGATGAACGTAATGAGATCCCCGATTAGTTTGAGGCCCGGATTCACTTCGACAAGAAATGGACGGATACTAACATAGACTACGAGGAAAAGTAGGCTTTGTTGCGGTCTGAAAAATGCGAATAACGCAAAGAACAGGGAAGATAGAACAAGTGCAATCGACGATGGGAGCATCAATGCTACGCCGATGACTGCCAATGCTGCAATGAAATACATTGTTTCTTTATCTTTTAAATTTTCTTTTATAGTTGTCATGAAATATTTTCCCTTTCTACGACTAAATCGTCTCATAATAATGAACAAAGTCCTCCGTAATTATAGCATCTTATAAGACGTTGTGGCTTATTCTTTAGTTTCATATTTATTACAAATTCTACTTATGCAAATTGAACCTTATTATTCTAGCAAACTTCTGATACTATTAAGTAAGATTATAGAAGGAGGTTTACGAGTGAAAAAATTAATTACTTTCACTTTACTCATACTACTCATGTTCTCCCCTGTCTTCCAGATACAAGCACAGGCGAGTGACATTAAAGGCCATCAGATGGAAAGCGACTTAAATTATTGGATTGGAAAAAACGTCATTCGTGCAGACGCAAAAGGAAATTACTATCCCAATAGAGCCGTTACGAGAGGCGAATTTGCTTCGTACATTGCACGTGCTCTTAAATTACCTGTTTCCACAAAGTACACATTCAAAGACTTGAAGGCAAACATGGGTCTTACAATTGAAATCCAAAACGCGGCTGGTGCAGGTATTCTTTCGGGCTATCCCGATGGCACATTCAAAGCCAGCGAAAAAATTACTCGTCAACAAATGGCAGGAATGATGTATAAAGCGATGCGTTATATGGACCTTCCTGCACAAAAGACAGCTTTGAAATTTAAAGATTCAAAAAAGATTTCAGCTAACTTTGTTGACGCCGTCTCAACTGCCGTAAACTTGAACATTATTCGAGGGGATCACCGAAAAGATGGTGTTTATTTCAACCCTAAAGATAACGCAACGATTGCACACGCTTCAGCATTCCTATTCAGATTATTCGCTGCCGCGGAAGTGTTAAAACCGACAGAACCGAGTGAGCCGAATCCAAACGAACCAGGTAAACCCGAAGTTCCTTCTGTACCCGACGTTGATCCTGAAGTATACAAAGTAAGTACAATTTCAGGTGGAAAACTCCTTCCCACAACGGCACTCTATAAAACTTATGAAGATGCATTGGCTGCTTACAATGCATCTTCATCTGTTAAGGCCATTGGAAAAAATAATAGGATCATTAAAATAAAAGCTGGACGAGCTTTTGGTTCAGAAAACCCTAAACAATATACATCTCTCTACAGCGATTCCACTTTTCGGACTGAAGTAACATATATTCAAAAAGGTTATGAAATGAACTATATCGGAAGTAGTGAGAATCATGTTATTTTGGAAGTTGGTGGGTTAACTTTCTACGCGAAACCTATCGAAGTCGATCTTGTTCCAACAGAACTTGTCACGGGCAACAGCTTTTATGAAGTAGGCACAGATGGTGTCTTATATCATGATACGTATAACAACTTGACTAAAACACGTGGGGTTTATTCTATCGGTCCTGCAGCTTCATCCATGAAAAATGGGAAAAGGTATACAAGTCTTGATGGCGTTCATTTTGATGAAGTAGGTACGAAAAACACAATTACACATTACCCATACTTCCAATTCCAATCCGTCCGTCAACCCTCTTCATACAGCGGTGCAGAACTTGATTACTTTATCACTGAGATTTTGAAAGACCGTCAGAAAACCGGTCTCGCTCGTTACAAAGATGCTCCGACAAAATCGAAGTTGATTGGTCTTGGTAACTATCTAAAAGCAATTGAAGAAACACATCGTGTCAACGCATTGTTCATTCTTGCGACAGCCATCCACGAAAGTGATTACGGAATAAGCGGAAATTCACTAACGAAAAATAATATTTTCGGTATTAAAGTGTTTGATTCTAGTCCGGAATCAGGTGGAACATACAAACATCCCAACAATAGTGTCGATGCATTTATTAACGAATACATGAACAAAAATTACGCTAACCCGCTAGGTGGATATTCGTATGGAGCAGTTCCAGGCAATAAAATAGTTGGCTTTAATGTCAGGTACGCTTCTGATCCAAACTGGGGAAGTAAAATCGCCGGTCATATGTGGAGAATCGATACATTCCTTGGCAAGAAAGATTACAAACAAGCGAATCTCGGTCGCATCATTTATACCGGTCCCGTAGGTGTCAATGTACGGACAAGCCCTGATCCGCTAAGTGCTAAACTATTCTCTTACAAACAGAAAGATCCCGGTGCCAATGCCGCATTCGGCTATCCAGTAGTTATTGTCGATGAATCAGTCGGTAGCGACGGTTTCAAATGGTATAAGGTAATTGCAGATAGCAATCCTCCTGCAGACTACGGCTGGATTCGTTCAGACCTTATAGAACGAATTACGGAGTAATATAGGTAAATCCTGTCCACTGGTGTTTAAGTGGACAGGATTTTTTTTACGCAATTGGCCTCTTCTAGTTAATGTGACATTGGTCATAATTTGATTGAAAAATTTCTGGGCACCACTTGTAACTGTAATGGTAAATGACTAAACTCTCATGGCTTCGCCCGTAACTACGCTAGCTAAATATATAATCAAGATAACAATCCCCTTTCCCCCATCAAAAAATCCCCCGCACTGAATGATTCCAGTGCGAGGGATTTCATATTTCAATCACTTTACCTCAAAGTGCGTCCGTATGTTCACTACCTGCCGGAAGAATATCCGACATGTTGATACGCTCAAGGCCTTTTTTAATCTTCGTCGTATAACCTAACTTGTTTTCGTTCAAATAACCCGCTTTGGAACGAATCATTTCTTCAAAGATAGGCAACTTCGATTCATCGATTGCCGACCACAATTCATAAGAATTGATCAAATCTTCCAAAGTTAAATGAACATAATCGCGTCCAGAGAATTCACGTTCCGGCGAAATTTTATACCAAATGTCACCGTCAGGACGGATCCACTTATTCTTTTCTTTTACGATCGCTGTCTGGATACTCGTTGCAGTAGCTAAATATGCAGGATCGTTTAACTCTTGATAAGCCATTAAAAGAATGTTCATTCCACCAAGCGCATGGTTCATGGACGTATGTGTCTTCACTTTTTGCGCCCCAGGGAAGTAATCAGAAATATAGTAGGACTCGTTGTCCACCTTGATGATATTCCCTTTTTCCTTTTGCGATACAAGCAAATTGGCATAGTTTTTCAGACCGACATTGTAGTCCTTATGTCCAAACGCTTTGCCGCCATTATACATGAATAATGCAATTTGTTCGTTGAATCGAGTATCGACGAACGGAGCCGTTATACCGTACAAGCTTTTCAGATACGTGCTTGTTACTTCTGTCTCCCAATACGTCGATTTCCCTCTGAATACGTCCAAATTAGCAAATGAATTATATAGAAGGTTTTCATAATACCGTGCACCAGTTTCGGAGTAAAGGGCCATAACTCGATCCTCTTTCACAAGAAGAAGATTACGACCATACCCTCTACCCGACTTCGGCATTGGTTCAACCGTTACCGCCATCTTATTGTATGGACCTTCGGCTGTGTACCATTTATTTCGTTTTTTATAATTAACTGCTGACTCAAGCATCCAAGCGTCCATTTGCTTCCGATCCTCAAACAATCGTTCTTCAGAAGCTAGGAGCCATTGGTCAACAACATCAAAACCTCTTGACTGTAATCTGTAAACGGAAAGTTGCGTTTCTCCAAGCATAACGCCACTAAATGCTTCGCTTTCCTGATGTAATTCCCTAGTATGACTTTCTGCGCCTGTAGGGTATTTCTGGTTCAGTTCAGTTGACTGGTATGACTTCCCAATCATCCGCTGAGATACTTTACCGTCTGTTTGTATTTTTTCGAAAATACCTGTGGGGTACGTCATCAAGTCATAGCCAAATGTCTCATCCACACTTTTCTTGATTGGGAATCGACTATACTCGTGAAGCACTGCTTTCGATAATCCTTCTTCTGTCTGGATAACATCAACAGTTACCGGTATGTTCTGAGGATTTCTCAGTTCGTTGAATAAAAAATAATCGCCGTTAGGCAGTTCCCTTTTCGTCATTTTCACCGTGACGGACGGAAAACCACTTATACGGTATGTGTAAATTAAATCTGTTGCATGCGCATGTTTGACGGTTTTCTCTCCCGCAAACTGCATGATATAGTTCGAACGCAAATAGGTTTTTGCAGTAGTCGAAAGTGGTACTTCGACAAATTGTTGCTCATGTCGGACGGTATCAAACGTACCGTACGTATTTGGCTCCGTGAATTCTGTTGCAGGCAATTTCTCTATTAGCTTATTTTGCAGCATTGCCCTGTGTAGAAATACGACATATGTCGCGCGGTTGACAGCTGTTTTCGGATCGAATGTCCCGTCTTCCTTACCAGTTGTGATACCGTGTTGCGCAAGTACTTTTACACCTAATTTATGAGATTCACTGATTTTATTATCGTCTTTGAACGTGATTTCTTCTCCTGTATCTTGCAATTTGAAAGCCCGAACGATGACAGTCGCCATCTGTTCACGTGTCAAAGAGTCACCAACGCCAAACGTCCCGTCTTCTTTCCCTAAGAAAATACCGGCTTCATATGTAGCCATGGCACCTTTCAAATGAGACGACTTTGCACTGACATCTTTAAAAATCGGCTTGTAGGATGAAAATGGCAACTCGAGTGCGTTCGTTATCAAGTTTGCTGCTTGTGCCCGTGATACCTCTAAACTTGGTCTGAACTGCTTGTCCGGATAACCGTTAATAATTTTTAAGTCGACAAGTTGTGTTACTTCATCTTTTGCCCAGAAATCATTATGTACGTCCGTAAAGCTTGGACTAATTGGATTCGCGCTAGCATTCAATATACCAAAGCCAAACAGTGAAAGAACTACGACAATAAGTCCGACTTTCATTGGACCTTTCATTTTTTTCTTGTGTAACATTTACAAATATCCTCCCTCTCCTTACTTAATCTGTACAGTCATCCATCTATAATACCATATATGGGCATAGAAAAACCTCCCATTTACCAGGAGGCTGATTCGTTACTCTATTGTCTCTTGTACAAACGTTTCGCCATTTTTACGTGCTTGAACATCGATTTTATAATCCGGATATTCTACTTTCAATTTTTCAGCAAACTTTTCGACAAGTTCTTTTGCTTTCTCTTCTTTCATATCAGCAGCAACATCAAAATCGAGTAGAACGAAGCCACCGCTATCTTCTGTCACGATAATACCGACCGAAGAAACACCTTCTTCTTTACCAAACTCTTCTTTTAAGTCATCGTCCGATTTTGCCGTTTCTGATTTATCGACAGCTCCTTGTTCCTTAAGATCTTTTTCAACTGCCTCACTTTTCTTCTCTTCATCAGTTTTCGGCTCATCTTTCTTATCCGACTCCCCGCATGCACCAAGCAAAAGAGCTGATCCTAACAATGCTGCAAACAATAATGATTTTTTCATATTAGGTTCTCCTCCTATATCTATCTACCGTATATATTATCCTAACATAAAAAAGTGTGAGCGGTAAGGCTCACACTTTTTGATAGTTCTGCTGTTCGGCATTCTTTGCTAGTCGGTCGAGTAAAAAATCCTGTGCTCTTTTTGTTTAAACAATTGTTCAATAATCGTCGTTGCACTGAACTGTTGGATAATCTGTTCAGCTTGCATTACAACTGCTTTATTTACAGTGGGTTTTACTAGCTCTTGTACCGTTTCTATCGGCGAACTACTTAAAGTCTTCTCCATATCTTTTACAGTCTCTTCAATAACTGCTTCCGTAATCGATTGTGTAGCCTTTGCCGTGAATGATGTCGAGGCAACATTTCGTTCATATGCACCTTTATTGATTTGAGCGGCAATTTTAGCGATTTCGGGTCTGGATTCTTTCACCGATTCCATTGCAAATGTCAGTTCTTTAGGATTGTCGATGAAATACGGATTATCGTACCAATTCTGATTTTCAAATTGACCTTGTGATGCTACAAGCGGATTATTATAAGGTGAGTTATACCAATCATTAGATGGTTTTCCAATCCCGTGCTCTTCCGCAAGTGCTGGGTCTGTAATGAATGCGATGACATGCGGCACCTCACCAGGTGCTTTCTTGAAATCAGAAATTAACTCATTCAAATATGCTTTACGTTTCGCAATTTCTGTTTCATCGCCAGACTGAATTGCTTCTTTCAACGAACGATTTTGTACATCAATCAGATTGCTGTAATACATCTTATTTTGTTTAAATTCACCATTTATTTTGTCGTACCAAGCAGGTTGTTGTTTTGCTTGGAAATCATGATAATTAGACCAATCATTCGTTCGAATCGATTCAAGAATCAAGCCATTACGACCGTGGTTGACAGCCGCCAACGGATTTACTGCAGCTGCCTCTTTACCAAATACCTTACGCCACGTATCATCCGATGTGCTATTCGCATCACGAACTTGCATAGAGAACGATTGCTGGTTACTTATTGAAGAAACAAACACAAATACACCTCTTATATATAGTTTTCATTCAAATTCATATGACGTCTAGATAATACCATTATATATCATTATCGGCATAATCCCAAAGTTATTTAGTAGTTTATGAGAACCACTATTTTCATTATCTGCACTTTAACAAATTAAGTGATTGAATAACTGCATTTATACAGTACTAAACAGAAGATATCGGATAATTTACTGGAGGAATTTAAATGGGCGGCGCTATATGGCACGTCATGATGGTCATAAAGTCTCGAAACTCGCCCTTTTCGGAGCAGCCGCACCTGCATTCACGATACGACTAGATTTCCCTTACGGAAAAACAGTCGAAGAAGTTAACAAATTACATAGAAGGTACTTGTGCAGACCGACCAAATATGCGGCGTGGGTTTGGCAATATTTTCTTCGCCCGTTTCCTGACAACTAGCTTTACCGGCTCGTTCCAAGGGCTTGGATTAGAAGCCTCTGCAACGCAACAGCAAGATGGTTAGTTTATCTCCGTGACGAAGTCCTACGGCACTACCTCCCCTTGATTCAGGTCCCTACAGCTATATTTCATAGTATACAAGATAAAGTATGTCCTTTCGTTTTAGCAGAGTAAATGCAAAAAGGTATCAAAATCTCCACGCTCATCCCCTTCTACTACAGCGGCCATGGATTATTCTATTACGAAAAAGAAAAATTCAACAAAGAACCCGCGCAATTTATCGGTTGACTGCCATTCAGTAATAAAACAGGGCCCCATTGCTGTCATTCGACGGCAGTGACCCTGTTTCATTACGCTTTTCTATTCAACCATTTATATTTAATTGCCATCAGATAAATAACGAATGCAAATGCAAATGTGATAGCAACAAAGACAAATCCTTGTGAGTTCAATACAAGCATCGGAGCGAATGTCACGAGCATAATTTCAACCGGCGCAATTGGTATATAGGCCAAGCTGTAATCATCCAGCGTCTTGCTTTCCGATTTCGGATCTACGATTCTAAGTAGCGCCATACCCATAGCGACCGTTCCTGTTGTCCAGCCCCATGTGAATATCCCTTTTTCAAACCAGTATTCCGGGAAAAACTTCTTCGAAAATACTGCGAAGAATAAAAATGCATACACAAGACCAAACACAAATAACAAAATTAACGGAACAGCATAATCAAGTACGACTGAAATACTAATTGAACCAATTCCGAATGCAACGAGAATATCCGTTGCACTTCCACTAATTCTTGACACAACATCCTTACTGACATATTTATCCGTATCCGTCGAATTCAATATCTTCTTCACGAACAATCCAACAAGAAATGCCAGTGAAAATGCCGGTATAACAACGCTTGGTAATAGAGTTGCACCTAATTGACTTAAATAATACCCGCCCATGGCGATAATCGTAATGATAGATAGGTGAAATACATATGGATCAATCGAAATCGACGATACCGTATCTGTTTCAGATTTCGTTCTAGATTCTGGCGGGATTAATCCCGTTCTAAGCTCGTCTGGTAAATCTTTAAATGAAGCGAGGAATGATGTATGTCCTTTTGATGAACCCCATTTAATGAAGACAATCCCAATTAGAATAGCACTCAAAATTCCTACAGTGGCAGATGTCATAGCCAAAGAAGTCGCTTCTTCCCAGCCATTTTGCGCAAACGTTGCACCAATAGCCGCCGCAGTTCCGTGTCCTCCTACAAAACCGGATGCAAGTAACAAACCGAAGCCGTCATGCACATCCCAAAATGGATTAATCAGTAGAAGTGCGAATAACAATCCTCCACCCCACATTAATACCATTGCAAGTTGAGAGTACGACCACATGCTTCCGACTCTCGTCTTAATCGCATTCCAGTCAATCCGTGGTGACAGTAAAGGCAGCGTTCCAAAGATTACTGCTATTAAGATGGCCGGATAGACTTCCATTTGATCTGAAAACGGCAAAAGCTCTAAACCGTTCGGCCCCAACAGTAAAGCCAGAAGCCCCGCAATAATACTAGCCGGCAAAAATATTTGCTGGATGAACTTAACCTTCGCTCGAATAATCGTCCCTACAAGCAGAAGCAATGATATCAAACCGATATCCGTAAATAAAACCCATGGTGAAAAATCCATATAACTATTCTCCTAATCTATACATTATTTTTTTGCTGAATTAAATGCCCCTTTCTTAACATCTATGTAACCGATTACACGAATATAAAAAGCATATTTTTTATCAACTTATACTACAATAACATTTATTAAAGTTCTAGTAAACTTAACGGACAACTTAGAATTCCTTAATGAATTCACAATTGGAAACTAACTAAAAACTCTTTTAAATAAAGAAATATATTCATCATCATTAAATGACTTTCAAGAATATTTCCTACATAAAATATATATATATTCGTAACATTCGACAGCAATTTGTTCGTCAAAATTTTAGAGACTGCATATAAATAGAAGGAAGCTTGGAGGGATAAAAAGTGATAACGATAAGTTTGTGTATGATTGTGAAAAATGAAGAGGAAGTAATAGGCAGATGTTTAGATTCTATTTGCGAGTTAGTGGATGAAATCAATATTGTGGATACAGGGTCTGACGACCGAACAAAAGAAATCGTAAATAAGTACACCAATCGAATTTTTGATTTTCAGTGGATTGACGATTTTTCAGCTGCACGGAATTTCTCATTCCAACAAGCAACAATGGATTATGTTCTTTGGCTCGATGCGGATGATGTATTTACAGCTGAAGATCAGGAAAAGTTCAAGTTATTGAAACAATCCTTACAACCAACGATTGATGCTGTTTCAATGAATTACCATTTAAGTTTTGATCATGAAGGCAACGTGACCTCCCTTTTGAGGAGATATCGTCTAGTAAAAAAAGTAAATGAGTTTAAATGGATAGGAGCGGTACACGAGTTTCTTTCCGTGTCAGGTAATCTATTCGATAGTGATGTAGCAGTTACCCACTCCCCTTTAAGTCATGATAGTGGACGTAATATCACGATCTATAAAAAGTTGTTAGCTTCAGGGAAAACATTGTCCCCCCGTGATACATTCTATTACGCCAATGAATTGATGGATCATAGTGATTTTGAAACAGCAGTCCTTTACTATGAGGAGTTTTTAGATTCGAAACTGGGCTGGATTGAAGACAATATTAGGGCGTGTTTCAGACTGGCTGACTGCTACCATAAATTAAATGACAAGAATAAAGAACTTAGTTCTACCTTACGAACCCTTGCCTATGACGTTCCTCGTCCCGAAGCGTGTTGCCGACTTGGGTATTACTTTATGGAACAATTTAAAAACCACGAGGCTATCCACTGGTATAGTCAAGCGTTCCTTTATGAAAATCATCAACAGATAGGCTTTCAAAACACCTCATTTTCCACTTGGCTACCCAATCTTCAATTATGTGTTCTTTACGATCGCTTAAAACAGTACGACAAAGCCTATCATCATAACGAATTAGCCCGAAAATACAAACCAAATAATGACAGTATAATGAAAAATAAAACGTATTTAGATGAAGTAATTAAAAATAATCAGGAGAAAATTTAAGAGTCAATACACATAGCCAGCAGAACGAGTATTTGTGTAGCCTACAGTTGAAATTCATTTAAGAACTACTTTCAGTAGCTTCATATATCTAACTAACTAACTAGCCGTTTCGACAACTTGTCGGAGCGGCTAGTTAGTTGGGGGCATCAGCGTCCAAGATGGCGAGCATATTCAAAACCAAATCCCTTTCCTTAATAAAACTGGATAAATATCAAATAAATCTCTCGCCCTCTCTGTGACATTTCCTAATCTATTATTTTATGCACGTAGTTGATTGCCCGTCCCCCCAACTATTGCTCGAATAGGATGTTACAGAAAGGGGGTGAATAAATGAATTATTATGATTACAATAAACGAAAATGTAAATGTAGTAAATGTAGTAAGTGCAATGAATGTATCAAACCCGATAAATGTAATTACGATCCATGTTGTTGCAAAAGGGGACCTATAGGACCAACTGGGGCTACTGGATCTACTGGATCTACTGGTGCTACTGGCGCAACGGGCGCTACTGGTGCTACTGGTGCGACTGGAGCGACTGGGGCTACCGGAGCGACTGGTGCGACTGGATCTACCGGAGCTACTGGATCTACTGGCGCAACGGGCGCTACTGGATCTACTGGTGCTACTGGAGCGACTGGTGCTACTGGAGCGACTGGGGCTACCGGAGCGACTGGTGCTACTGGCGCTACTGGCGCTACTGGTGCTACTGGTGCTACTGGATCTATCGGAGCTACTGGCGCGACTGGTGCTTCTGGATCTACCGGAGCTACTGGATCTACTGGATCTACTGGCGCGACTGGTGCTTCTGGATCTACCGGAGCTACTGGCGCGACTGGTGCGACTGGATCTACCGGAGCTACTGGCGCGACTGGATCTACCGGAGCTACTGGATCTGCTGGCGCGACTGGAGCTACTGGCGCTACCGGATCTACTGGATCTACCGGAGCTACTGGCGCGACTGGATCTACCGGAGCTACTGGAGCTACTGGATCTGCTGGCGCGACTGGAGCTACTGGCGCTACCGGATCTACTGGATCTACTGGATCTGCTGGCGCGACTGGAGCTACTGGCGCTACTGGTGCTACTGGATCTACCGGAGCGACTGGAGCTACTGGCGCTACTGGAGCTACTGGAGCTACTGGCGCGACTGGATCTACCGGAGCTACTGGATCTACTGGCGCGACTGGATCTACCGGAGCTACTGGATCTACTGGCGCGACTGGATCTACCGGAGCTACTGGATCTACTGGCGCGACTGGATCTACCGGAGCTCTGGATCTACTGGCGCGACTGGATCTACCGGAGCTACTGGATCTACTGGCGCGACTGGATCTACCGGAGCTACTGGATCTACTGGCGCGACTGGATCTACCGGAGCTACTGGATCTACTGGCGCGACTGGATCTACCGGAGCTACTGGATCTACTGGCGCGACTGGATCTACCGGAGCTACTGGATCTACTGGCGCGACTGGATCTACCGGAGCTACTGGATCTACTGGCGCGACTGGATCTACCGGAGCTACTGGATCTACTGGCGCGACTGGATCTACCGGAGCTACTGGATCTACTGGCGCGACTGGATCTACCGGAGCTACTGGATCTACTGGCGCGACTGGATCTACCGGAGCTACTGGATCTACTGGCGCGACTGGATCTACCGGAGCTACTGGATCTACTGGCGCGACTGGATCTACCGGAGCTACTGGATCTACTGGCGCGACTGGATCTACCGGAGCTACTGGATCTACTGGCGCGACTGGATCTACCGGAGCTACTGGATCTACTGGCGCGACTGGATCTACCGGAGCTACTGGATCTACTGGCGCGACTGGATCTACCGGAGCTACTGGATCTACTGGCGCGACTGGATCTACCGGAGCTACTGGATCTACTGGCGCGACTGGATCTACCGGAGCTACTGGATCTACTGGCGCGACTGGATCTACTACTGGATCTACTGGCGCGACTGGATCTACCGGAGCTACTGGATCTACTGGCGCGACTGGATCTACCGGAGCTACTGGATCTACTGGCGCGACTGGATCTACCGGAGCTACTGGATCTACTGGCGCGACTGGAGCTACTGGTACCGCTGGATTGATTGGATCTACTGGATCTACTGGAGCTACTGGTGCTACTGGCGCTACTGGCACCGCTGGATTGATTGGACCAACTGGTGCTACTGGCGCTACTGGTGCTACCGGATCTACTGGTGCTACTGGCGCTACTGGATCTACTGGATCTACTGGATCTACTGGATCTACTGGATCTACTGGATCTACTGGAGCTACTGGGACTACTGGGGCTGCTGGGGCTACTGGATCTACTGGATCTACTGGCGCGACTGGATCTACCGGATCTACTGGTGCTACTGGCGCTACTGGTGCCGCTGGATTGATTGGACCAACTGGGACTACTGGATCTACTGGCGCGACTGGAGCGACTGGATCTACCGGATCTACCGGATCTACTGGGGCTACTGGCGCGACTGGCGCGACTGGCGCGACTGGATCTACCGGAGCTACTGGCGCGACTGGAGTTAATGGAGCTACTGGGGCTACTGGTACCGCCGGACTGATCGGAACAACTGGGGCTACCGGAGCTACTGGATCTACTGGCGCGACTGGTGCTACTGGAGCTACCGGATCTACTGGCGCGACTGGTGCGACTGGAGCTACTGGTGCGACTGGTGCTACTGGTGCGACTGGTGCTACCGGAGCTACCGGAGCGACTGGCGCGACTGGTGCTACTGGAGCTACCGGATCTACTGGCGCGACTGGGGCTACTGGAGCTACTGGAGCTACCGGATCTACTGGCGCGACTGGGGCTACTGGTACCGCCGGACTGATTGGAACAACTGGGGCTACCGGAGCTACTGGCGCTACCGGATCTACTGGAGCGACTGGCGCTACTGGTACCGCTGGATTGATTGGACCAACTGGGACTACTGGTGCTACCGGAGCTACTGGATCTACTGGCGCGACTGGTGCTACTGGAGCTACCGGATCTACTGGCGCGACTGGTGCTACTGGAGCTACTGGAGCTACCGGAGCGACTGGTGCTACTGGCGCGACTGGAGCTACTGGAGCTACCGGAGCTACTGGGGCTACTGGGGCTACTGGAGCTACCGGATCTACTGGCGCGACTGGAGCTACTGGAGCTACCGCACCAACTGGGGCTACTGGGGCTACTGGTATCGCTGGACTGATTGGAGCAACTGGGGCTACTGGTGCTACTGGTATCGCTGGACTGATTGGAGCAACTGGTGCTACTGGTACCGCTGGACTGATTGGAGCAACTGGGGCTACTGGTGCAAGTGCGGTAATACCATTCGCATCAGGAACTTCAGTTGTCACTTTGAACACACTCGCCTTGGGATTAGTTGGTACTCCGGCTCTTGTAGGATTCGGGAGTTCCATTCCAGGTGTAACAATTGCCGGAGGTTCATTCACGCTTCCAGCTCTTAGTAACTTTGCTTTTATGGTTCCTCGTGCAGGAACCCTGACAAATATTTCTGCATACTTTATTAGTACTGTGGGATTAAGCTTACCACTGTCAACAGTAACTGTTCGTGCAGAAGTATACCGCGCAACAGGTAATAGCAATGTCTTTACCGCAACTGGTGTTGCCGTAAATCTACCATTCACAGGAACAATCTCAGTTGGAACCATACAAACTGGCTCTGCTGGCGGTTTCTCACAAGCGGTAAACGCGGGAGATCGTTTGCTAATGGTATTTTCTGCAAATGCATCTGGAGTCAATCTAGTAAACACTTTAACTGGTGCTGCAAGTGCAGGATTAACGATTAACTAAGACACTAATTGAAAAATAAATATAATTCTAAAGCTAGCTTTTAGAAGATAGACACTAAAAACCCCTTTCATAATAGTGAAAGGGGGTTTTTCAATTCGACATGCTGTATTCAATCTACATAGCATATCATTCTAGCTGTTTGCTATAGAACGGAATTGATCTTTTGGAGATTAATCAATCTTCATTTTAAAAATTAAGTACCGAGTCATTACAATTCTCAATACACTTCCCCAACTTTGCCACATCGAAATTTCCGCCTGAGACGATTACACCGATACGCGCAGATGAAGTCGGTAGTTTCTTATTCAGGACAGCAGCAATCGCTGCACCAGCTGCACCTTCAACTAGCACCTTCTCACGTTCTAGCATGAATAAAATAGCTGATGAAATTTCCTGTTCTGACACTGTAATCATATCATCTACATAATTATGAATGATATCCATCGTTACTTTACCTGGTTCTCTAACGCAAATTCCTTCTGCAATCGTTGGTAAAAAGTGGGTCGGATTATTTTTCCTGCCATGAAAAGATGAAACGATAGCAGGTGCATTTGCGGCCTGAACGCCAATCACTTTTACCGAAGGCCGTATTGTTTTCACGGCAAGTGCAGTCCCTGCTAATAGTCCTCCACCACCTGCCGGTACAACAATTGTATCCAAGTCCGGTTGCTGTTGCAGCATTTCCATCGCAACCGTTGCCTGCCCCTCAATAATTGTTATATCATCGAAAGGATGGATAAACGTTGCACCTGTTGCCAGTTGTTCAGTACGAGCCGCTTTATAAGCCTCATCGAAATTTTTCCCAACTAGCTTAACAGTTGCCCCGTATTTCCGGGTAGCAGCCACTTTTGCCGCTGGAGTCGTTTCAGGCATGAATATTGTAACTCTGGCGCCCACTTTCCGTCCTGCCAATGCAACACCTTGTGCATGATTTCCCGCAGAAGCCGCAAGTAAACCTTTCGCACATTCTTCTGCTGTCAGTTGAGAAATTTTGTTGAACGCGCCGCGTACTTTAAACGACCCTGTCTTCTGTAAGTTTTCAAGTTTCAAATACACTTCGGATTGTGTCCATTCATTCAATGTCTCCGATTGTTTAATAGGTGTGCGGTGAACAATTTCAGTTAAGCGTTCAAATGCTTCGAATAAGCGCGCTGTTTCATACAAATTCCCAATTACACCATCTCCCTTTTAAGTTAATATTTACGCGTTTTGATGTTGTTTTTCATAGTTAGCAATTTGTTCTTCGTATTGGAAAGTCAAGGATATTTCATCCCAACCATTTAATAACATTTCTTTATAGTACGGGTCGATATCAAACGAATAGGACTTGCCATCCTGCCCTGTCACCGACTGTTTAACAAGATTAACTTCTACTGAGTAAGGATCTTTTTGCCCATTTGCCAACAACTCTTCTACTTCCGACATTGTTAATTTAATTGGAAGCAAACCGTTTTTCATGCAGTTATTATAGAAGATATCCGCATAGCTTGGCGCGATGACGACATTGAATCCATAGTCTAAAATCGACCAGGGTGCATGTTCGCGAGAGGAGCCGCACCCAAAATTTTCTTGAGCCACGAGGATTTTAGATCCTTTGAACCGCTCATCATTCAAAACGAATTCTTGAACTTCGCTTCCATCGGCATGATGTCGCCAGTGATAAAACAGATATTTCCCGAACCCTGTACGCTCAATTCGTTTCAAGAACTCTTTCGAAATAATCTGGTCAGTATCGACGTTTTTACGATCGAGCGGCGTTATGACGCTAACAACTTCATTAATCGGTTCCATCTAATCATCCTTTCCTCCATTATGAATGAACAGCTTCCAATTCCCGTACATCTACAAAATGGCCTGCAATTGCTGAAGCTGCCGCCATGGCCGGACTTACAAGATGTGTCCGTGCCCCTGCCCCTTGTCGTCCTTCGAAATTCCGGTTAGATGTTGAAGCGCACCGTTCACCTACAGGAACTACATCGTCATTCATCGCTAGGCACATACTGCAACCCGATTCCCGCCACTCGAATCCAGCTTCAAGAAATACCGAATCTAATCCTTCATCCTCTGCCTGTTTTTTAACAGTCCGTGAACCAGGTACGACAATTGCCGTGACAGAAGAATGAACCTTTTTACCTACAATTACTTTTGCCGCTGCACGTAAATCACTCAATCTTGCATTTGTACATGAACCGATGAAGACATGCTGAATGTCAATTGATTTCAGCGGTGCACCTTCTTCAAGCCCCATATACGTTAGTGCTTGTTTCAATGCATCTTTATCCGATTCTGATTCAAAATCTTTCGCATAGGGAACGTTCGCTGAAATACCAGAACCCATTGAAGGGTTAGTTCCCCAAGTCACAAATGGTTCGATTTCATCTGCATTCATTTCAAGAATCGTGTCATAGGCTGCGTCTTCATCTGTTGCAAGTGATAGCCAGTGTGCAGCTGCCTCTTCAAATTCTTGGCCTTCGGGAACATATTTGCGTCCTTTTAAGTAAGCAACAGTTGTTTCATCTGGACTGATTAAACCTGCTTTTGCCCCTGCTTCAATAGACATATTACAAACGGTCATCCGTTCTTCCATCGTCAAATCACGGATTGCTTCACCCGTAAATTCAACAATATGACCTGTGCCCATATCAATTCCGAATTTGGCGATAATCGCTAAAATGACATCTTTTGCGGTAACACCGAATCCAAGTTTTCCGTTAATGCGGATTTCCATTGTTTTCGGTTTTGATTGCCACAATGTTTGTGTCGAAAGGACATGTTCAACTTCACTAGTTCCGATGCCAAATGCAATTGCTCCGAACGCCCCGTGTGTGGATGTATGGCTATCGCCGCAGACAATTGTTTTACCAGGCTGTGTTAGTCCAAGTTCTGGCCCGATTATATGGACAATTCCTTGGTCTGGATGATCCATATTTGCAAGTGGGATTCCAAATTCATCACAATTTGTTTGTAATGTGTTGATTTGTTTCCGAGCAATTGGATCTTTAATCTCATCACGGTTTCGTGTCGGTACGTTATGATCCATCGTTGCAAAACAGAGATCGGGTTTGCGCACGGTACGATTCGCAAGTCGCAGCCCTTCAAACGCCTGCGGAGAAGTCACTTCATGTAGTAAATGAAGATCGATATAGAGCAAATCAGGCTTCCCTTGTTCTTCGTAGACGATATGCTGATTCCAGATTTTCTCGATGATATTTTTCGCCATATGGCAGCCCTTCCTCTCTGATCAATTGAATATGGTTAAACGTATGAAAACATAATGCTATTCGAGACGAATTGTGTATCAAGTTCGTCAATGACTTTGTCCGTCCACTCTTTTGTCGATAAAACCCGTTTACCCGGTTCTACAAGATCGGCTGTGAAGAAACCGTCTTCGAACACTGTGTTAACTGCTTCTTCAATCGCTGATGCTTCCGTGTCTAGGTTGAATGAATACTTCAACATCATTGCAACGGATAGAATCGCTGCAGCTGGATTTGCTAAACCAAGTCCTGCAATTTCGGGCGCGGAACCGTGGACTGGTTCGTATAATCCAAAACCATCCGAACGGATACTTGCTGACGGAAGTACGCCAAGTGACCCTGTGATTACAGATGCCTCATCACTTAGAATGTCTCCAAACATATTTTCCGTTACGACAACGTCAAATGCTGCCGGATTTGTAATCAATTTCATAGCAGTGGAATCGACTAACATATGCTCCACTTCAATATCTGGATATGCTTTCTTCTTTTCTTCAACAACCTCACGCCATAGCTTACTCGTTTCAAGTACATTTGCTTTATCAACAGAAGCTACTTTCCCTCTACGTAAGCGAGCAATTTCAAACGCTTTAACAACAATACGTTCAATCTCTTCGCGTGTATAAACGAGTGAATCCACTGCGGCATCTGCCGTCCGACGACTTGGTTCTCCGAAATACAGACCACCTGTCAATTCCCGGACGATCATCATATCTACATCTTTTGCCACTTCTTCTTTTAGAGGAGATGCATGGAGTAAGGATGGTACAGCTTTCACAGGCCGAAGATTAGCAAACAAGTCGAAATGTTTCCGAATCGCAAGTAGTCCTTTTTCCGGTCTCAACGCTGATGGATTTTGGTCCCATTTCGGACCCCCTACAGCACCGAGAAGTACCGCGTCACTCGCTTCACATAGTGCTACCGTTTCATCTGGAAGTGGATTTTGATGTTTGTCAATTGCAACGCCGCCGATTACACCGTACTCTACATGGAAGGTGTGGCTAAAACGTCTTGCAATCACTTCAAGTACCTTCACTGCTGCTTCAGTCACTTCTGGGCCGATTCCATCACCTGGTAATACTGCTACTTTCTTCTCCATAGAACTTCTCCTCCTTATTGTTTTTAAATCTATTTACGCTGACAATCTAAATTGAAATGAAAAATCCCATTGAATTCGCTACGGCGCTAGGGGATGCCTCCCGCCCTAAGCCTGACCGCTTCGCTATCAGTCTTAGGGCTTCGGCTACCCCTTGTAAGGCGCCTTCGCTTAATTTATGCAGATATTTATATGTTCAATGTATATCGTTAAACCGCATTCACTTTTATTTTGGAAACCTTTTTAATCAATTGTCTGTTGATGGCATTAAAATATGCTTTGGCAGATGCACCCAATACGTCCTGTGCGACATCGCGTCCAATAGATACTTCACCGTTAATACTTAGATTAACTACCGCTTCGCCGAGTGCATCGCGTCCTTTTCCAATCGATGTTACACGGTAATCTAGAATGTGAACTTCGCCTTCAACAAGCAGTTCTAGTGTATTGAAAATGGCTTCAACTGATCCCGAACCTGTTGCTGTCGCAGTGACCGTTTCCCCGTCCGGATTAACAGCCGTGACGGTTGCAGATGGAACATTCGCAGTTGCATACTGAACTTGAACATCTTTAAATTTATAAACAGGTACATCATTATTTTGAATTTGTTGATCTGTAAATAATACAAATAGATCATCTTCTGTAATTTCTTTTTTACGGTCTGCAAGTTTCTTAAATTCAACAAACGCTTCATTTAACTTCTCAGCACTAAGTTCGAAGCCCATTGAAATAGCACGGTCACTAAATGCATGTCGGCCAGAGTGTTTCCCAAGCGCAAGTGGTTCAGTTTTATCTCCAATTAATTCAGGCGTAATGATTTCATATGTTTGGCGATTTTTTAGGTAGCCATCCTGGTGAATCCCTGACTCATGCGCAAATGCATTCTTCCCAACAATTGCTTTATTTGGCTGGATGACAACGCCTGTCAATTGGCTGACAAGCTGGCTTGTGCGTTTAATTTCATGTAAATTAATACCTGTTTCCAATCCGTAATAATCTTTGCGGATATGGAGTGCAACAGCAATTTCCTCAAGTGCAGCATTTCCTGCACGCTCACCAATACCATTGATTGTACCTTCGACTTGGTCGGCACCATTTTCAATCGCTGCGATTGAGTTGGCTACAGCAAAGCCTAAGTCATCATGACAATGTGCAGAAAGCTTCACTTTATCGATACCGGTCACGTTTTCTTTCAAAAACTTGAATAATGCACCGTATTCTTGAGGTGTTGCGTAGCCGACCGTATCAGGAATGTTGATAACTGATGCGCCAGCTGCAATTACTTGATTGATGATGCGTACTAAGTACTCCCGATCTGAACGGAATGCATCTTCCGCAGACCATTGAACTTGCGGGAAGAACTTGCGGGCATATTTTACAGCTTCTACTGCAATTTCGACGACCTGGTCAGGTGTTTTCTGAAGCTTATATTCCATATGGATAGGTGAAGTTGCTAAAAACACATGTAGATGAGGTTGTTCCGCACCGCGAAGTGCTTCCCAAGATGTTTCGATATCGCTTTTCATTGCGCGGGCAAGACCAGTTACCGTCGACTTTTTCACTATATTTGCAATACGTTGCACTGCTTCAAAATCACCGGGGGATGAAGCAGGAAACCCTGCTTCAATGATTGTTGCCCCGAATTTTTCAAGCTGTCGTGCAATTTCTAATTTCTCCGCTGTATTTAGGTTAATACCTGCAGATTGTTCACCGTCCCGAAGAGTTGTGTCAAATATGTCAATTTTTCGCACTACCCACCACTTCTTCCTCTTTTGATTTCGCACCTTCGTTGACGAAAGGCATCATTGCGCGAAGCTTTTTGCCAACTACTTCAATTTCATGTTGTGCTTCTGTTTCTTCAAATCGATTGAAGTTTGGACGCCCATTTTCATTTTCTGCAATCCATTCTCTCGCAAATTTACCTGATTGAATGTCTGTTAGTACATCTTTCATACGCGCTTTTGTATCTGCGTCAACAATACGGGGTCCTGAAACGAAATCTCCCCACTCAGCTGTATCTGAGATTGAGTAGCGCATGCCTGCCATTCCGCCTTCATACATAAGGTCGACAATCAGTTTTGTTTCGTGCAATGTTTCGAAGTAAGCAAGTTCTGGTTGGTAACCTGCTTCTACTAGTGTTTCAAAACCTGCTTTAACAAGTGAAGTCAACCCGCCACATAGTACCGCTTGTTCGCCGAATAGATCTGTTTCAGTTTCTTCTTTGAACGTCGTTTCAAGTACGCCGCCACGTGCTGATCCAATCGCTTTTGCATACGCAAGAGCTACGTCTTTCGCTTGGCCTGAAACGTCTTGATACACTGCGAACAATGCTGGAACACCTGCGCCTGCTTCGAATGTTCTACGAACGAGATGTCCAGGTCCTTTTGGTGCAACTAGGAATACGTCAACATCAGCAGGTGGAACGATTTGACCGAAGTGAACGTTGAATCCGTGTGCGAAAACAAGTGATTTACCTGCTTTAAGTGCCGGTTCGATTTCTTCGTCATAGACTTGTTTTTGTCTTTCATCCGGAAGTAGAATCATAATAACGTCCGCTTTTTCAGCAGCTTCACGCACAGTCAATACGTTTAGTCCGTCTTGTTTTGCCTGATCAAATGATTTACCTGGGCGAACACCCACAACAACATTAAATCCAGAATCGTTTAGGTTTTGCGCATGTGCATGACCTTGTGATCCGTACCCGATGATTGCTACTAGTTTATCTTTCAAAAGTCCTTCGTTGATATCTTGGTTATAATACATTTTAGCCATAATTGTTTTCCTCCTAATAGTTGGTTTTTTTAGTTTAATATTGCTGTCTAGATATGTTGTAATACAGAATTTCATTGAATCGGCTACCCCTTGAAAGGCGCCTTCACTGTTTTTCTTACTTTAATATAGATAACTGAGGTAATTGGACTTTCTGTGTTTCACGAACAAATGCCGTAGCACCTGTTCTTGTCAATTCTTTAATGCCATATGGTCTGAGCAAATCGATAAACGCCTCAATCTTTTCCGGATTTCCAATCACTTGGTACGTAACGACATTTTTTCCAGTGTCGATAACCGTTGCCCGGAATGGTTCGATGATGCTGTTCATTTCACTTCTAACATGCGGAGGTGAAATGACTTTTACTAGAGCAAGCTCCCGCATAACGATTGCTTTATCCGTTATGTCATTAACTTTAAGTACATCGATTTGTTTTTGCAGCTGTTTGACGAGCTGTTCAATTTTCCGTTCGTCTTCTACATTGACGATGAACGTCATTTTCGATCTGCCTGCTATTTCGGTGTGACCAACTGTGATACTTTCGATATTGAACTGCCTTTTCATCAGCAAGCCGGTCACCCTATTGAGCACGCCACTTTGGTTGATAACAGTTACCGTAATAACTCGTTTCATAGTTTACTCACCCCGATCATTTCATGTAGTCCTCTACCTGGTGCAACCATCGGATAGACGTTTTCCAGTTGTTTCACACGGCAGTCGATGAGAACGGGTTCATCAGACAACAGTGCTTCTTGGAATACCGCTTCCGCTTCTTCCAATGTGTCAATCCGATAGCCTTTAATGTCATACGCCTCTGCTAATTTCACAAAGTTTGGCTGAACCGGCATCAATGATTGTGAGTAACGCTTTTCGTAAAACGTCTCTTGCCATTGACGAACCATTCCCAGACAGCCATTGTTGAGAATGATAATTTTCACAGGAATGCGCATTTCTTGTAACAGCGACAGCTCTTGCGCTGTCATTTGAAATCCAGCGTCTCCTACAATTGCAATGACACACGCATCCGGCTTGGCGATTTGTGCACCAATTGCCGCCGGGAACCCAAAGCCCATTGTGCCAAGTCCACCTGAGGTTACCCAATGATCCGGATTATTCAGTGAATAGTACTGAGCCGTCCACATCTGATGCTGTCCTACATCCGTTGTGACGATTGCATCGCCTTTCGTAATACGATGAATGATTTCAAGGGCTTGTTGCGGAAGAATTGTTCCTTCATCATCGTTGTCATACCACAGCGGAAACTTCTTGGCGGATTCTTTTAAGTATGTCAGCCAAGTCTCTGTTTCTGGTGACTTGAATTGTTGTTTCAGCAACGCTTGTAATGCTTCTTTGGCGTCTGCCACGATTGGAATTTCTGTCGGTACATTTTTGCCGATCTCAGCAGGGTCGATATCGATGTGGATAATTTTTGCGTTCGGTGCGAATGATGCCAGATTGCCTGTCAGTCTGTCGTCGAAACGCGCGCCGATATTGACAAGTACATCACACTCACTAATAGCCATATTGGATGTCACTGTTCCATGCATACCAGCCATCCCTAGGAATAGTTCATGGTCTCCGCGGATACCGCCAAGGCCAAGAAGTGTATTTGTTACGGGAATCTGATGTTTCTCAACGAGTTCTTTCAATTCATCCATCGCCTGTGCATGCAAGATACCTGCACCTGCTAGGATCAGTGGTTTTTTCGCTTGTGAAATGGCTTCTGCTGCTTTTTGTATTTGTAAATAGTTCGGAGTCGTTGTCGGCTGATAACCTGGTAAATCTACTTCCGCGTCCAAGTCTCCGGTTGGAATGAAGAGCCCCGTTGCAATATTTTTAGGAATATCAACGAGTACCGGTCCCGGACGTCCTGTTGAAGCAATGTGGAATGCCTCTTTGATAATTCTTGGGAAGTCAGATACATCATTCACTTGGTAGTTATGCTTTGTGATTGGCTGCGTGATCCCAATAATATCCGCTTCTTGGAACGCATCAGTACCAATGACTGTATTGGCAACTTGCCCAGTGAAAATAACAAGTGGCAGTGAATCCATCATTGCATCCGTAATTCCAGTTACCAAGTTTGTCGCGCCAGGTCCAGATGTCGCAATGACGACGCCAGGTTTTCCTGAAACACGAGCATATCCCTCAGCCGCATGAATTGCGCCTTGTTCGTGACGTGCAAGTATGTGGGAAATAGGGTTTTGATACAATGCATCATAAATCGGTAGTACAGCTCCTCCAGGATAACCGAAAATAACTTCGACACCCTGATCCTTCAAAGCTTGAATGAGTACAGCAGACCCATCTTTCGGTTGTTTGGTCTGTTGTGGCTCTTGCACAGTCTCTGGCGCCATTTCCTCTACTGCTTGCTTCGTTTGAACTTCAGCATTCATCTATAAACTCCTCCTTACTTCTACTTTTGAATAATCAATCTTCTTGTCGAAAAAAAAAGCCTTTTCATCCCACGCAAAGAACTTCTCCTTTACATAGGGATGAAAAAACTTTTCATGGTACCACCCTTGTTCGCAGCAATCTAGCCGCCTCATGAATAGACTAGGTCTATTCTTTATATAACGAGCGCCGATTTCTCTACGCCCGGGATTGCCTACTATAATTTCAGCAATCCACTCCGGGGTGATGTCGCAACTAGTTGTATTACCGGCTTCCAGCATTACCGGCTCTCTGTGAATACAGGTTCTAATTACTTTTGCCCCATCATTGATTTTCTCTATTAAATTTTCATAACTCCGCCTGTACTTGCAGATGTGACAAGCGCTGAATATCTAGCTAGATAGCCTTTTTTAATTTTAGGTTCGAATGGTTTTAAGTGTGCTCTTCGTTTTTCTAGTTCTTCATCGGAAACTTCAAGTTCAATTGTCCGATTTGTTAAATCGATTGAGATGATATCACCATTTTCGACTAGTGCGATAGGTCCGCCTTCAGCCGCTTCAGGTGAAATGTGGCCAATCGAGATACCACGAGATGCCCCTGAGAAACGTCCGTCTGTAATGAGTGCTACCTTCGTTGCCAGCCCACGTCCTGCAATTGCTGCAGTAGGTGCGAGCATTTCTGGCATTCCCGGTCCACCTTTCGGACCTTCGTAACGAATAACAACAACATCACCCGCTTTTACTGTTCCGTTGTCGATACCTTCTTGTGTATCTTCCTGAGATTCAAACACAATGGCTTTTCCTCTGAACTCTGTAATCGATGGGTCAACGGCTCCTACTTTGATGACGCCGCCGTCCGGTGCAATATTACCGAATAGAACGGACAAGCCACCTACAGGACTGTATGCATTATCGTGACGTCGAATGACTTCATCATTGAGAATATGAGAATCTTTTACGTTTTCATAAAGCGATTTTCCAGTAATCGTCATCCGGTTTGGACTGACGGCTCCTTCGATTTCACAGAGCTCTTTAATAATTGCACTGACACCGCCTGCAAGATGAACATCATGCATTGTGTAGTCAGAAGATGGACTAATTTTGGATAAATAAGGAATACGTTCAGCAACTTTGTTGATATCACGAACATCGTATTCGATTTCTGCTTCGTGTGCGATTGCCAGTGTATGGAGGACTGTGTTTGTAGAACCGCCCATTGCCATATCAAGTGCAAATGCATCGTCGATTGTTTCTTTCGTTATAATGTCACGCGGTTTAACATCTTCTTTCACCATGCGAACAAGATGTTCCGCTGCTTCTTTAATGAGTCTATGTCTTTCATCCGAAGTGGCAACGATCGTTCCGTTACCCGGAACTGTCACTCCCAGCATTTCCATTAACGAGTTCATGGAATTCGCTGTGAACATTCCTGAACAAGATCCGCATGTAGGACATGCACTCTGTTCAATGTCTAGCAGCTCTTCAGCTGTCATCGTACCTTGTTTGTAAGCTCCAACACCCTCGAATACCGAAACGAGTGATAAAGGCTTACCAGTCGATGATACGCCGCCTTCCATCGGTCCGCCTGAGACGAATACGGATGGAACGTTCGTGCGAACTGCTGCCATCAACATGCCTGGCGTAATTTTGTCGCAGTTTGGAATGTAGAATACGCCGTCGAACCAGTGAGCGTTGATAACCGTTTCTGCAGAGTCTGCGATGAGTTCACGGCTTGGTAATGAATAACGCATACCAATATGTCCCATTGCAATCCCATCATCAACACCGATTGTGTTGAACTCGAACGGGATACCGCCTGCTTCACGAATCGCCTCTTTGACGACTTCCGCGAATTTGTTCAAATGCATATGACCTGGAATAATATCAATATATGAGTTACATACACCGATGAAAGGTTTATGCATATCTTTCATTCTAACGCCCGTTGCGTACAGCAGACTTCTATGCGGTGCACGGTCTACACCTTTTTTAATCATGTCACTTCTCATTGGTTTTTCCATTGTACTCACCCCTAATCAAATCACTTACATGTTTACATCTGTTTATCTAGTTGTCTAGGTTATGTAGTTTGTGAATTGAATCACGAACTGAATTGGATTGATGTCATCATATCTTGGATACCCACTGGAGTCAACAGTGTTTTTAAAATTGTTAGCCAATTATGAATAGTAGATTTAAATGTATCCGCTTACACGTCAGTTATACAGCGATATATCACATATAGCACATTTAAAAAACTTTTAAATTTATTTTTTATGAATTCAATTTTCAATGATTTTTTCCGATATGAGTACTTTTCTAAAAGCTTAAAAAGCACAATCGCCTACTCAGCACGATGGGGTTGTTCATTAGTGAGAGAGTGCGGTTCGGAGTGTGGATTGTAGATTGCTTGACGCTTTGGGGATGCCTCTTGCCATGAGCCTGAATTGGCGCTTCGCATCCAATCTCACGGCTTCGGCTACCCCTTTACCGCACCTGCGCTAGTGCTTGCGTTATTGAGAGAGTGTGATTCGGAGTGTAGATTGTAGATCGCTTGGCGCTTTGGGGATGCCTGCGCTAGTGCTCGCGTTATTGGGAGAGTGCGGGTCGGAGTATAGATTGTAGATCGCTTGGCGCTTTGGGGATGCTTCTCGCCATGAGCCTGGATTGGCGCTTCGCATCCAGTCTCATGGCTTCGGCTACCCCTTTGCCGCGCCTGCGCTAGTGCTCGCGTTATTGGGAGAGTGCGGGTCGGAGTGTGGATTGTAGATCGCTTGACGCTTTGGGGATGCCTCTCGCCATGAGCCTGGATTGGCGCTTCGCATCCAGTCTCACGGCTTCGGCTACCCCTTTGCCCGCCTGCGCTAGCGTTAGTTCATTAGTGAGTGTTTTGTGATTCGGAGGGTAGATCGCTTGACGCTCTAGGGATGCCTTTGCCATGCCCTCGCTGGTGTGTTCATTATCGAGGGTGTGTGATTCGGAGTGTATATGCCAAGATTATAATGTGATTATATTTTGATAGTGATTTAATTCAAGAAAGACGCACTAGAGATTGCAGGTCTCATTCCGATAACGAAATGCTCTTTCTCACATAGTCCATCCAGCGAAGGCGCGACTTCGTGGTAGCCGGAGCGATAAGACTGAAAGTGGTCTTCTTTCTGGCTTATCGCGGGAGGCATCCACAAAGCGCAGAAGCGGTATTAGCAGGATTTCTGATTCGTTCTAGATATTGCGACTGTTGTTAAATGCATTCCCATGTTTGAAGCAAACCGTACTTCTAGATGTCATACCGATACCGAAATACGCTTTCTACATTGACCACCCAGCGCAGGCGCGTCTTCGTGGTGGCCGGAGCGATAAGACTGAAAGCGATCTCCTTTCTGGCTTATCGCGGGAGGCATCCACAAAGCGCAGAAGTGATATTAGCAGGATTTCTGATTCATTCCCTATATTGCGACTGTTGTTAAATGCATTCCCATGTTTGAAGCAAACCGTTCTTCTAGTTGTCGTACCGATACCGAAATACGCTTTCTACATAGACCATCCAGCGAAGGCGCGACTTCGTGGTAGCCGGAGCGATAAGACCGAAAGTGGTCTCCTTTCTGGCTTATCGCGGGAGGCATCCACAAAGCGCAGAAGCGATATTAGCAGGATTTCTGATTCGTTCCATATATTGCGACTGTTGTTAAATGCGTTCCCATGTATGAAGTAAACCGTACTTCTAGATGTCATACCGATACCGAAATGCGCTTTCTACATAGACTATCTTGCGAAGGCGCGACTTCGTGATAGCTGAAGCGATAAGACGGAAAGCGGTTTTCTTTCTGGCTTATCGCGGGAGGCATTCACAAAGCGCAGAAGCGATATTAGCAGGATTTCTGATTCGTTCCCCATATATTGGAACTTTTCCAGTTGTCACTGACCCGTTTCCTGTGGGCTCAGGGGCTAGCGGCTTGTGTCTAGACAATAAAAAACCACTCCAGAGGCGTTTACTGGAGTGGTTACTTATGAGGACGACAGTCACCTACGTGAGTCAAATCCCTATTGGAATGATGTACATACCTGTTTCTTTATCGTTTTTCACAACAACATCAACCCCGTAAATTTCTTTTACAGTTTGAACGGTGATAACTTCACTAGGTGTACCTTTGGCAACGATTTTACCATCTTTCATCGCAATAATGATGTCACTATAACGTATCGCCTGATTAATATCGTGTAAAACCATGACGATTGACATACCATGTGTGCGATTCAAGCCCTTAATCAGTTCCAACAATTCATATTGGTAGTAAATATCAAGATAAGTCGTCGGTTCATCTAATAGGAGGAAGGGCGTTTTTTGCGCTAGCGCCATCGCAATCCAAACGCGCTGCATTTGACCTCCAGACAATTCGTCTATTGGTACTGTTCGCTTATCTGTCAGATTGGTACACGCGAGCGCCCACTCAATTGCCTGTTGGTCGTCATCTGTCGCTGAAGTGAACAAACTCTTATATGGAATCCGGCCATAACCTGTTAGTTTTTCGACGGTCATATCGGATGGGGCATTATTTTGCTGATGCACAACGGCTAATTTTTTCGCCAGTTCTTTCGGTTTAAAATCGGCAAGTGCTTTTCCCTCTAATAGAACTTGTCCACTTTGCGGATGATTATTATTGGCCATCACACTAAGTAATGTCGATTTCCCACAACCATTTGGCCCGATAATCGTCGTCACTTTCCCACTATCAATCGTACTGTTGACGCCATGCAACGTATTTACTTTTTTATCGTAGGAGAAAGTAATAGCCTTAATGTCCATAAATACGATCACTCTTTCTCAGCAAGAATATGAGGAAAGGTCCCCCGATGACAGCCATAATGATAGATGCCGGGATTTCATTGGGTGCTATAATCGTTCGGCCTAACGTATCCGCCGTTAAGATCAGCAAGGCCCCTGCCAGTGCTGAAAATGGAATTAGCACTTTGTGGTCCGTTCCCACCAATGACCGTCCAATATGAGGTATAAGCAAGCCAACAAAAGCAAATAGACCTGCAACTGCAGTTGCAACTGAAGCAAGCAGAACAGCCACTAACGAAATCACTAATCTCGCTAGATTTACATTAACCCCTAAATTTTTTGCTGTCTTATCATCTAACGCCAAGTAATTGCACCACGAATAAACGACAAAAGCCAACACGAGGCCAATCGTTCCATATAAAATGAGTACATCGACATCACTCCACTTTTTCATCGTAAGCGTTGAGGTCATCACTTGACTCATCGATTGTGTAAGTGCACTTCCGCTAAAACCAAGTCCTTGACTTAGCCCTGTGAATAAGGCATTCACCGCTATTCCGATTAAAATCATGCGCAGTGGATCAAGCCCGGATCTCCAGGACAATGAGTAAACGAGGAAAAATGCCAAAGCTCCGCCCAAGAAAGCAAAAAGGGGAACGAAAAAGTACAGTGTCGGGAAAAAAGCGACAACAACTATGGACATAAACCCGGCACCCGCAGAAACACCAATTATTCCTGGGTCTGCTAATGGGTTACGCATTACTGCTTGCAATAGTACACCCGCCACGGATAAAGCTGCTCCTGCAAATAGAGCGATTATAATTCGTGGAAGCCGTAAATCCTTAATGATAGCAACCTGATCATTTGTCCCCGTTATTAGTCCATGAATCAATTCGTACGGCGTGACTTTAATACTTCCCATTAGTGCAGATTGAATGCTAACTAGTATGAGTAGAATAATGACGCTGATAAAACTGAGCGCCTTTTTATTTTTCCGTAACATTATTATCCCTGCCTTTAGTTTGGATACAACATTTTTTGCAGTTCGCGCAATGCTTCGACTGCTGCTAAACTGCCTGTTGTTCCAAATAGAAGTTCGTCTAAATCATAGACACGGTCATTTTTAACAGCTTCGAAATGTTGCCAAACGTCATTCGATTTGAACTCATCGTCAAACATTTGAATGACCTGTTCTGGCATACCATGTGAAGCTCTTAAAATGATATCTGGTTTTGCTTGCTGTAAGTATTCTGTATTAGAAGAAAGAAACTCTACTTTTTCTCCCTGAATGACATTTTTACCGCCGCTTCGCTTCACGAGGTCCCCTATATAGGAATGTTCTGTCGCAACTAGATAACTCCCTGGAATACCAAGCAAAATGAGCACGGACGGCTGAGCTTTGCCTTCTGACAGCTTATCAATTTCAGCAACTTTCTCTTCGAATTGATCGACAATCGCTTTCGCTTGTTCTTCGCGATCGTACTTCTCGCCTAAATGTAAGATTTCGCTGTGCATTGCGTCTATACTTTCCAAATTTACATAAGTCATATCGATGTCACGTTCGTCAAACATCTCTTGCAAATCATATTTCAGCGTTGTCACAGACAGTATTTCTGTCGGTTTCAGTGACAGTAGCATTTCCATATCGGGGCTCATCGGATTCCCGACCTCTTGTACATCGGTGTAGCGTTTCGGCAAGTCTTTGTAACTTGATGGTATCCCGACTAAATCGATTTCTAGGGCATCCATAATTTCCGTCAACGCAACCGTTGTAGCAACGATCCGCTCACCTGCTGGTTCGGTATTTTCTTCATTAGATGAAGTGCCTTTTTGGGACGAACAACCAGCTAGAACTACAGTAGCTAGAAGTATATAGAAAAGATTACGTGCTTTTCGCATGTTCATTAACAGCTCCTTGTAGCTTATGTAAAAAAGGGTCTCGCTTTCGTTCTCAAGACCCGACTACCATGTACCTCTTACTTTTCAGTCCCTGTGCGCTGTCTCACAGCAAAGACAATAACTCCACCAAGAATAAGTATCGAGAAAATGACGATATACCATATAGATTTCGAATTCGACTCAGATGTTGAATCTGCTTCAACCTGAGCTTCGTTTGCTTCATTCGTTACTTCAGATGACTCTTCTTCTTTTTCTGCCGCTGCTTGATCTTCGGCAACGATTTCTTCTTCACTCGCCACAGACTCAGCTTCTTCTTTCGATTGCTCAGTTTCAACAGTCGCTTTTTCTTCTGCTGTTGTAGCTGACTTTTCACTTGCAACTTCTTTAGATTCTACTGGTTTCGCTTCGTTTTTTTCTTCAGTTTTCGTTTCTATTTTTGTTACAGCCTGTTTGTTTTCACCTGGCTTAGGTGTTGCAGTCGCCTTTTCCGTTACTGAAGGTTTGGGCGTTGGTTTCGGTGTTGGTTGTACTGGTTTAGGTGTTGGTTTAGACGCTGGAGGTGTTGCGGGCTGCGCGGCGACAGGCGCTAAAGGGATATTGGAACTGTTAAATTTGAAGCGGATATCGTATTTGTTGTCATATGTAAAACCGGGTATGCCCGTTACAATGACATGAATTTTGGCATTTACCAATTGCTCAATGTCTGTTACTTCAAATTTCACAACGCGTTTATCATTTGCCGTATCATTACTTACTACTTGCACATCGGCAAATCCACCGCCTGCTTGCACTTTAAAGTATTGCCACCAAGAACTGTTTTTCAATGTAACTACGGCATACGTCTTACCGTTTTGAACGATTACTTTCGCCGGACTAACCATATAGTCAGCTGTCGTCGATTGCTCATTACCTGTATCTTTTAACACTGTAAACGGTACCGTGTACTCGCCATCGGCATATTTGGAAGCCGCAGCTGCTTTGTCAGGCGCAAGTGTGGGAAGTATCGTAAATAAAGCGAATAATACTGTCATCATAAATACGGATTTTTTTTTCAAATCATTATCTCCTTTACCGAAAACATTTTAATCAGTACAACGCCGGCTGTCACGAATGGTGCAGTGACGCCGGCATTGATTGATTGTATAAAATTATTTTTGAAGTGTTTCGAGTAAGTAATAAACCATTTTAGAAGCATGTGCGCGTGTCGCGTTTGCTTTTGGTTCGAATAGTTGTTTACCTTTTACTTCTTTACCGCCAATGATACCAAGACCAGCTGCCAAGTCGACAGATGTTTTTGCATATGCAGTAATGTCTTTCGCATCTGCAAACGCAACATCATTTTTCACGCCTTCTAGTACACTTGCATCTTTGTATTCAATTGCACGGATAATCATAGTAGCCATTTGTTGACGTGTGATTGCTTCATTCGGACGGAATTTCCCATCAGTTACGCTGATGATGCCTGCACGGCTTGCCGCTTCAGCTTCGTAAACGATCCAGTCCATGTTTTTTGTTACGTCAGAGAATGTTCCTTTATAATCTTGTTTCGGAAGTTCAAGTGCACGTGACAATAGGATTGCAAATTGTGCTCTTGTAATTTGATCATTTGGAGCAAACGTTGTAGCCGTTTTTCCTTTAACGATTTGTTTTGATGCAAGTGACTCGATGTAAGGTTTTGCCCATGTTTTGTCAATATCTTTAAATGTTACGGGTACTTCTTCAACAGGCGTTTCTACTTCTTCACCAGGTACTTCTTCTGTTACAACTGGTTTAATAGTTGCTTTGTCAAAAGCAAGACGTACAGTATAGTTCCCTGTGTGGTTCGCTGCTGCTACAAATACTGTGAATTTAGCATTGATAATTGTTGATAAATCAGCAACTTCAAATTCAACAACTCTTGTGTTTGCTTCTACATCTGTTTTTACAACAGTTGTATCCACGAATTTACCAGCTTGTTCTACTTGGAAAGCTGTAATTTGTTCATTGTTCGTAAGTGTCATTGTAACGAGGTTTTTACCGTCTTTCACAGAAAGTGCTGCTGGTGTTTCAAGGTATCTAGTCATTGATGAATCTTTATCTTCTTCTTCATGCAATGCTTTGTAATCGATTGTATATGCTCCGTCTTTAATTACTTCTGGTGCTGGTGTTACAGGTACTTCGGGAGTCTCCGGTTTTTCAGGAGTTACTTCCGGTACTTCTGGTACTACCGGAGTTTTGCTGTCATCGAATTTCAAACGGATATCATAGCTGTGGTCATACTCGCCTAGGCCTGGTACACCTGTTACGATAATATGGATTTTAGCATTCAATTCTTTACTAAGATCTTGAACTTCAAATTTAACAAGTCTAGTATCCGCTGCCTTATCTTCACTGATTACTTCTGCATCTGCGAAGTTTGTTTCTTTAAATGTACCTGGTTGTTTTGTTTGGACTTTCAGTGACTGCCACCATTTACTGCTTAATAATGTTACGTATGCGAAAGTTTTGCCGTCTTCAACAACAATTTTCGCAGGGCTTTTCACATATTGTGCTGTTGCTGATTTATCATCATTTTCAACTTGCAATATATCAAGAGGTAGTTCAAATTCTTGTTTCGCCGGTGTAGTTACTTCAGCTGCTTCGAATTGGCTAGCAGGTAGTACAGTAAATAGAACGAGTAGTGCTGAAAATAACATCAGTAGTTGCTTTTTCATTCGTTAATCCCCTTTTAATGGTTTATTTTTTTACTTTCTTCGCGGAACTGAACTTGCGCACAAAAATAATCGCAATGATAGCAATTATTGCGAGCAATACATAAATAAGTGCTGTGCTACTTGTTGGCTCATCTTTCTTTTCAATCGTGTCAACAGATTTTGATTCGGCAACAGGTGTATTAACAACAACCGCAGGAGCGTCTGTCAATTCCATCGTTTCTACATCTAGATTTAAACGGACCGAGTACTTGTGATCATACGACGGCTCCATCTCTTCAATGACAACATGCATTTGTAACAGCAACGGGTCTGAAATATCTCCGTCTACTTTAAATGCAATGACGCGCTTATCATTTTCAAGATCTTCACTGACCATATTCACGTCAGCAAATGATTCACCATTTGCCGATTTTATGAATTTAATCCATTTAGCATGGTTCACTGTGAATTGTAAATACTGCCCGTCCTTATCAATCGTCAGCGTTGCCGGTTTTTCAAAGTAATCATTTGCAATCGATACGGAATCATTCTCAGCTTGCAACATTTCGTAGTCGACAACATATGTACCATCCGAGAGTTCGGCTGCGTGAGCTTTAGGTGTATAAGAACCAAAAATAACACTAAAAAAAATGAGAAATGAAAGTGGTATGGCTAAACGATGTTTCAAAACACAATACCTCCTCCCTCCACACGGGAAGAATCCATAGTGAGAACAATTATCATCTATTACTCTTCCTATAATAGCTTATAGATTTGTGTTGTCAAACAACTTGCAAAGGCTTTCACAAACTGTTCACATGTGTGGTGACAGTCATCACAACAATCCTGACACAATTCAAAGAAAAACCCCCTTATTGTCAACTATGTGACATTAAGGGGGTTACTGAATTCTAAGGTTCGTTATGGTGTCACCGCATCCACTCTCTTCGCTTGGACTACAAGTCTATATTTGTTCGAGTTCGCAGGATAGCACGTAATTAGCGAGAGCAGCGCGACACCTTTTTTTCGATCAAGGACATTCACTTCATTCGGCTTGACCACTTTCACATCAAAAACTTCGAATTCCATGGATTCTTCAACTGTTTCATAAATGAAGCGAGTACCAACTTCAACTTCATGAAGACGATTAAAGAACGCACCAAACACATGGGCTTGGTGACCTGCGATAGCATAACTGCCATCTAACTCACCTGGCTCATCCATATCTGCTACGGCACCCAACGCTTTACTTAGGCTAACCGGATCGGCTCCATACAGCACTGGTGATTCTAGATCGATGACAGGAATGGACAATACCCCCTCAATTTCACGGGATTCTTGTTTTTCCCCACCGAAAGGCCCTTGTTCATCAGCTGGTATAGTCCTTTCAAAATCGGCTTCTGCCTTGACCGAATCGAAAGCATCTAAAAGGTGGCTTTGCTGCTGTTTGCTAGTCATATTTCCCGCAATCAACCACACCAGCAAAAAAATGCTCGTCATAATCATAATGTTTCCTAGCCATTTCATTGTTTTTTTCATCTACGCATCCGCTCCCTTGCTCTTGAAATCACTTGGATTAATGAGCAAATCGACGGATACCCAGTCCAGTTGCAAGAAGAAGCAAGGCTAGTAAAGAAAGGATTATACTATCGAAAAACCCTCCCGTTTTCGGCAATACTTGTCCCATTCCATTGCTGAATGGAGGATTTTGGTTCACGCCAATTGTATCCATTGCAATAGCTTCTGACATTGCATTAGAACCAGTTGCGTCCCATACTATACCATCAGTTTCCTCCTCTGATAGTGAACTGGAACTGTTTCCACTGTGTGTTATTCCGACTGTGTCGTCACTTATGCCTTCCGCATTTTCATTGAGTGTAATTCCATCGGTCACAGTACTCGGCGTTTGCTCCTCTATATTTACATTGGGTGACACACCACCTGCGTCAGTGCCTGGTTTTAAACCGGTAACATCTTCAGTCTTTGGTGGTGAGACTGTTTCTTCATTTGGGGTTGCGCCGTCTCCACCTTCATCTGGCGTTAAGCCAGTTGCATCATCTATAGGTGGAGTCAGTTCAGTATCTCCTTCGGTTGATCCGGGCTGCATAGTTTCATTTGTTAGGATATCGACGTTGATATTTCCAATTGCATCGTTGCCAACAATTAATGAAACAGCGCTATGTTTAGTAGTTATCATATTTCCATCTGTGTTCCTGTCTAACGTAAGAACATCAACTGAAGTTTCATCTAATAACCCATCATCTAAATCGGCTTGTAGCAAACCAGATGACAATGATGTACTTTCCTCAGCGTTTTTATAGTGACTATCCAAAACGCCTGCATGTACTTCTCCGAGTACTGGCAGATTTTCTGCATTCAACTCTACTAATCCACCATCATACGATGAGGTTTCATCGCCTGATTGAGCATCTGAAAGAAGAACATCCAACTCCACTTCGTTTGTAATTGGTGTCGATAAGTTGACCGATGCGAGTGAGCTTTTGCTTGCGCCAAAGTTCTCATTTGGCATACTGCTTTGTTCCATGACGGAGACATTCAGATCGTCGATTAGTCCACCAAGTGAATCGTCATCGGCTTTGACAGATGCTAAAGCCGTTGATTGTTGACTACTTTCCTCATTCATGGATTTATCCACAGAGAGGACATCAACTGAAGTTTCATCCAATAACCCATCATCTAAATCGGCTTGGATCAAACCGGATGACAATGATGTACTTTCCTCAGCGTTTTTATAGTGACTATCCAAAACGCCTGCATGTACTTCTCCAAGGACTGGCAGATCTTCTGCATTCAACTCTACTAATCCACCATCATACGATGAGGTTTCATCGCCTGATTGTACATCTGAAAGAAGAACATCCAACTCGACTTCGTTTGTGATCGGCGTCGATAAGTTGACCGATGCGAGTGAGCTTTTGCTTGCAGCAAAGTTCTCGTCTCGCATACTGCTTTGCTCCACGACAGAGACATCCAGATCGTCGATTAACCCATCTGGATTGGTCAATTCGATTGTTGCAAGGGCAGATTTCTGTTGATTATCCTCTCCTACATCGCTGGTATTCGCAGAGACTGGACTTTTTGCTGGAATCTGTGCTTTCAGGTCTCCTAAAATCGGAATATTATCCGCTTGAATATCCACAATTGTGGCCTTATCTTCCTTGTCATTCAGTAGGTTAATATCCAAATTCAACGAGTTATCTTCTCCTGTTTCATCCGCATTCACAAATGAGGGGAAGAAGCTCAGTGTCAAGCACATCCCTAAAGTCACCCCAGCATACTTCATCCAATTGTTTTTCATTATTATTCCTCTCCTTTTTTATAATGTTTGTTTCACATTTAAAAAAGGAGTTTGTTGCGGCGGTTGCCCTGGAGGAGCATGTGTCCATTGAATCATCGCATGGTCATCTGATGGCATCCATTGCCTACCATTTGAAATAAGTAATAAAAATACATCAACTACTACCCCAAAACCTAAATCATTGTGTCCACTTATTTGTAATGGAGAAGTTGCTATTGAGGACATGGACGATGTTATGGTAGCTACCGAAAGATCTTTCCATTTTTGTCGGGGTTCGGTTGGCAGAGTAGACTTTTGATCCACCTCTTTTTGGAAGTTAACAGCGTCACCACCCGTATAATTTGTTAGTTGTAGCGCTACTATTTTCATAGAAACGGGATTTGAAGTAGCTTTTGAAATAGGAAGAGCACTAACTATTTCCGCTTCATCAGGAAGTCTATTCGGTCTATCACTAAGGCCTGACTGTTCTTCCATTACAGGGTCCTCCTGTTTAATCAAATCAGTTGTTTCTTCCACTAGAATTATACGTGTTGCGTTTATTTGTCTTTGGTAGGATTTATCGCTCTCCATACTCATTGTCCCGCTATCATTTTGTGGTTCTTTACTTACCGTCTCGTTAGTCTCTACAACTGCATCTATTGGAATACTGTCCGAATTTTTTTCTGTTTCATTCGCAACTGGTTTTACCTGATTTGGTTGAACCGCAGAAACCGTCTCCTTAACCGTATCTCCAACTTCCTTTACAACCGGGGTAACAACAGGGACAGTCGGCAATTCAGCTACAACAGAATCCACTGTCAGATTGACCGTTTTAAGTACTTCAGTCGTTGTTTGCTTCCCTAATTCTTTTACTCCTTCAACAACTGGAGTGACCACAGGCATTTCCGGTAATTCATTTACGATAGAATCTACAGTATTCGTTACTTCAGTTGACGTAGTTCTAATCGTTTCAGTTACTGCTTCAGTCGTTTTTTCCACAACAGGTAAAGTGTTGCCAACCGTGTTTTCTAGTAAACTTTTTGTATTTTTTAGTAGTGATGACTCAGTCTCACTGTTCGCTGGCTCAGACAACCTCTTAACAGTCTGTTCTGTAAAAACAACTGTGTCTTTAACTGTTTCTCCAGCGCCATGCACCGGCTCCTCTACTACCATTCCAATTGACTCTGTTGTGGTTTTTAACTCTGCACCGACATTCTTCAAAGTACCAGCCAATAAGCCTTCAGACTTTTCTATCGGCATTTTCTCACCATGAACAAAAGTTGGTGATACGAGATAGAATGTTATACAAGTCACACAAACAATAAATATTCTCTTCACTCAATTCACCGCCTTTCCAGAAACGACTTAGAGTTTTTTAATAATTCATTTATATATCGATACCCTTTGTTAAATCTATCAAACTACTTAAACGACAATAATAAATTCAGATTAATTTCGTAATAAGTGAAACCTTTCTGGAATATACTCGTAAATGGTAGTATACTTACAACTTAGTAGGTTTTTTACCAATAATTTGATGGGGGTTTTATTTCAATGAAGAAAATTATTACATGGGCATTGGCGTTCGTTTTCGCACTATCGTTCGCATTGCCACACGGATCAGCGGCTGCACAATCATCCGCAATGAAGTTAGTAGTAGATGGCGTCGAGGTTACTAGCTACGAGCAACCCTTTATGTCACACGATCAAGTTTTAATTCCGGTGGAAGATTTGTTTAAGGAAGCTGGCTATAAAGTTGCTAAGGACAAATCAGGTAAAGTTAACGTAACAAACACGTACTTGACTGTTGATTTCAATGCAGCTGCAAGTTCAATTGAAGTAGACGGCAAGAAAGCGGACACTGAATTCCCTCTTACTTTGCAAAACGCAGGAAACTATGTTTCTGGTGAGTTTTTAGCAACTTTAGAAGGTTTTGAAGTTGAAGTTTCTGAAGATCAAAAAACGGTTACCGTTACGACAAACCGTGTACAAGACGTCGCTGCATTCTTAGCGAAATCTGCTGCAGCAGACTTGAAAAGTGTTTCTTCAGCATTAACAATGGACATGAAAATGGAGTCATCTCTTGAAGAAAATGAAGCAATTAGCATGCTTATGGATATCAAGATGGACCAAATCAACGAGCCACTATCATTCTATACAATTACTAAAGCATCAACAGACTTTGCAGGAGAAGCAATTGAAGATGTTTCTTCTATGTACCTCACAAAAGATGGTTATTTCCAACAAATCGGTGATGTATGGGTCAAGCATGATGATGAACTAACAAAAGGTTTACTTGATCTTTCAACACAAACAGATCTACTTGCACAATTAGAAGAGCTACAAAAGAAATTCACTAAAGGCGTTAACATCTTTGAATACGATGATGTATATGTAATGACACAAACTATTTCTAACGAAGAATTCGCTTCTATGATGGAAGAAGTAACTTCTTTACTTCTAGGATCAGGCTTAACTGAACCAGTAGTATCAGAAGATGTAAAAGCTACTCCTGTAACTGAAGAAGCTAAAACTGAAGAAACGAAAGTTATCGAAGAAGTAGCTGTAGAAGCTACTGAAGAAGCAGTTGTTGAAGAAACTGTTACTGATGAAGCAGTTGTCGTTGAAGAAGAGGCTACTGAGGGAGAAATTACTGAAGAAGTAATTGGTCTTGAGGGTCTAGATTTCAACATCGAGGAATTCTATGTTGTTTCTACAATCGATAAAAAGACATTGTTCCCACTTGATACATCTGCAGTTGCAAATATTACAATGACGGTGGATGAGGATACAATCTCTATTAAATTACTTCTTGAAGGAACGTTCAGCAACTTTAACGCAGTTAAAGAAATCAAAGTTCCTGCTGATGTTATCAAAAAAGCAATCAGCATGGAAGAGTATATGAAACAATTAGAGTTAGAGTTTGAAAAAGCTGAGGCTTTGAAGAAGTAAGTAGGTAGATTTGAAAAAGCGGAACGAGCTCAGGGATGAGCTTGTTCCGCTTTTTTTGTACATATAAGTTGACGCAAAGATTTCCTTGAATTACGCATCGGCGCTTTTGGGATGCCTCCGTTAAAGGACCTGCGCTAAGTTTTTCAAACAGAAAAAAATCCTCCCAAGTTGTCAAATACTTGAGAGGATTTCCCTAACCTTAATATTAATTCCCACTCATGATTAAGTAGATAGTTATTTGAATCGTGTTGGAACCAAATACTAGCAACTTATCTCAATCGCGTTAGTTAATGTTACTTAAACTTATTTTGCGGATACAGTAACACCAGTTTTAAGAACATTGGTTGATACATCTGTAGTCGTAGTTCCAGTTGAAACTGTAGAAACAGTTACCGAACTAATTATTGGTGAAGTACTATATTTGAATCCAACAGCAGGACCATCTGCAATTTTAACATCAATTGTAGATTCATATATGCCGTTATTATTAACGTCGATATAAGATGGAGTTGCAGCTTCGTCATCTTCTGTTCCTAGTTTTGCATCAGCTCCTGCTACAGCAGCTGTACCTTGACGTACTAATGCATCAAAGTTCACAACATATTTTCCAGCATCAGAACCTGTACCAGTAATCAAAGCAAGGTCAGCAGGTGCTTGTAATGTAGCAAGTGTTGTTACAGTTTTACCATTAATTTTAAATACCAATTCTTCTATGCCAGGAGTCGAAGCAAGTGTTTCATTGAAACCGAATGTTAATTTATTATCTGCCGTTAATGAAGCCGTGTTTAATAATGGTTGAACATTATCATCAACTTTAACTGTACCAGTATAAGTTTTTAATGTTTTACCAGAAGTAGACTGGATGTTTGCTACCGTAAACACAGCTGCTTGATCAGCCTTCTCAACAGAATCAGTTGGCAAAGTAATTGTTGCTACCGTCTGAACTCCATTTAATGTAATTGTTGTTCCAGCCGGTAGTGGCTTACCAGCTAATGTGTAGTTAGCTAGATCTGTCGCAGAGTTTGCAACAGCTCCACCTTTAACAGCTTCTGGGAATGTTACTTTAATCACATTTTTTTCTGCTTCAACTGATTTTAATTCAAATGAAGTTGCAGTTTCTGCTTGTCCAAAATCAATTGTGTAGTTGAATGCGTCTGATTTGTTTGCAGTCTCCGCTTGGTCAGTAACTAAGTCTTTCCCAAATGATAATGCATATTTGCCAGACACTACAGCTGGAGTTTTAGCAGTATAAACTACTTTTGTATCTCCTGCTTTAACTGTTGTAGTGAATCCACCAAGGAAGTTCGATACAGCTACACCATTTTCGCTAACGATTGTTGGTGATGCAGGTGTTCCTGCAGCTAATCCTTCGCTGAAGTCAACTTCAACTGAAGTAACTTTACCAGCGTCGTTTTTGATTACTTTATAGCCAGTTGCTACTGGTTTCACAGTGTCTTTTGTAAGTGTTACGTTCTGTGTAGTAGCTGTGATTTTATTACCTAATTTATCTTTGTTTGCATCTGTCAATACGACAGTGAACGATCTGCTAGCTTTATCAGCATAGATAGCATCAGTTACTGGAATCAAGAACTGCGTATCATTAGAATCAGCAACTACTTTTACTTCCCCCGTTGTTACAGGTGCAAGTGATTCATTTTTAACTGAGCCGTTTTTCAATGCTTCTTTTACAGATGCTACGTTCATTGATTTATTGAAAGTAACAAGAATCTCTTTTTCACCTTTTGCAGTAAGTGTAACCGCTGGTACAGTTGCATCAACACTTACAGTGAAATTAGTTGAAGTTGAAACTGTTTTGTTACCAGCCAAGTCTTCAATGTTAATCAGTTCGATTGTATGTGTTTTTCCCGCTTCAAGAGTAAGGCCTGCAATTGTAGCAGTATTCGTACCAGCAAAGTTTGCAGTTACATACTCACCGTTAACTTTAACGAGTCCTGTATTGGCTTTAAGCGGTTCTGAAGCTTTTACAGTAAGGCTTGTTGCAACGTTACCGCTTGTTTTCGCTTCAACATTTGCAATTGTCGGAGCTACTTCATCTTTATAAGTAATTGTGGATACATATTTATCTGTTTTAACTTTTGCATCTGCTTTTGTTTTAATCGGTTCAACAACAACTGTTGCTTTTGTAGCGTTAACTGGTTTCTCAGCAGTTAATGAAAGAGTTTTACCATCTTGTGACAAAGACTGAGAAGTGAACTTCACGCCTTGTATAGATACTTTGTTAGCAATGTCACTAGCATCTACAGCTGCGCTGAATTTAACTTCAACTTGTGTAGCGTTCAATGCATTAACTTCAGTAACAAAGCGATCGTCTGCTGCGAAGTCAAATGTTACAGCGATAGTTTTCTCTGCTTTTGCTTCACCTTTAGTAAGTGTCACAACATATTCTCCAGCAGTTTTACCAGCTACTACTGTTGCTACTACGTCTTTTTCAGTTACAAGTGAGTTAACATATGCTTCTACTGCTGCTTGTTTGTTAGCATCAGTTGCAAAGTTCCCGCGAGCAACAGTGACTGCGCCAGCTTTAACTTGTTCAGCTGCTGCATCCACTGCAACTTTATCAACATCTACTACAGGTGCTTTAACTTCAGAGAAGTCTGTTTTAATAGTTTTGTGTAAGAACGTAGCAAACTGTCCACGAGTTGTTGTGGCTTTAGGGTTGAAAGCAGGTGCAGCTGGGTTCGTGATATCGAAGAAATCAAGAACGTCGATTGCTGTACGAGCTTCAGCTTTTGCTTTTGCTAGATCAGTAACGTCTTTTTTGAAGTCTTGATCTTTAACATATTTTACGAGTTCTATGTCTTCAACTGTATCAAAAGCACGAACGATAACAACAGCCATGTTTTCACGAGTGATGTTGTCGCCTGCTAATAGATTACCGTTACTCCCGTTAAATACGCCATTTTCTTTTACGACTGCAGCATATTGTAATAGCTCATCATTTGATGTTGGTTTCAAGTCTTTGAAACGCATGTTAGTTTTATAGTCTGTCGGTACTTTATAACCTTCAGATACAAGCCATTTACCCATCAATTTCACAACGTCAGAACGAGTCAACGTTTTGTTTGGCAAGAATGAACCGTCTGGATAGCCTGTGATAACACCTGCATCAGATAGTGCGTCGATTGCTGTTTCGTGTGTGTTACCTTTCGTATCGTTGAAATCTTTCGCGCTTGCTACTGGTGCTACCGCAGACGCTACCAATGCTGCAGATGCAGCACCTACTATAAACTTTTTGTACTTCGCTGATTGATTACTAGACATAAAATAATTTCCTCCTCTTAAAAACTATGGTATCGCATGTGAATTACCAAATATTAGTGGTACTGCTTATGTACCTTTTTGTTGCACCCTTATCGTAGCATGTAGTTTGAAGTCTATCATGGTCCAATTTATGGGTATAGTTGTTTGCTAGATTAGAAGGTGCAAACAGATTAAGCAGTACTGGAACAACGTAAATAGGATGAATTAAACAGCAACCGACATCGCCTAGAACGAGGAGCGCTTCATTCACCTATAGTATTCTATACCCGTTAACCGGACGCTTAAAACAGTCTACCATACTTCTATCTCCCAACCCGTCGAGTGCCATTGTTAAAAATATAGCTCTATAATAGAAGGAACTCATTACAAATCGTAAAAATCATACAAATGCACCACAGAAAAAAACACCATTTGAACTATCAAAATGGTGTCTTTCCTATTTCCCGACTACTTATATCTCAAATTGTACCCCGATGCCTTGATCATTCGCTTTTCGATAGACGCCTTTCGCAACGGCCAAATCGAAATATGCCGCACCTACAGATTTGAAGAAAGTAATCTCTTCATCATTCGTGCGAGCATCTAACTTTCCGATAACAACATCCATTAACTCCCCGTGAATCTTTTCGAATCCCCAGTTGGGCTCATTAGCAGCGTGAATCAATTCCCCAGCCTCTTCTGTTACACCTTCCAGATCATCAACGACAATTTTACTGGCACGTTGAATGAATTCGAAATCTACTTCTCTCATATGTGGTAAATACGATCCAACCCCATTAACATGCGTCCCTGGCTTAACGTCGTTTCCGTTGAAAACTGGTGTAGTAGACCGAGTGCTGCAACAAATGATATCTGCACGACGAACCGCGTCAGCTACATCCCTTACAATAGTGATTTGAATTGCATCGTTAATTCCATATGCTTGAAGTCTTTCTCCAAACTTCACCGCTTTTTCTTCTGTCGGATTAACAAGGAGAATCTCTTTGATATCGCGAACTGCTAGAACACCAAGAACTTGTTCAAATGCCATTCCACCCGTCCCTATAACTGTTAGAACAGTTGAATTCAACTTTGACAATTTCGCTGTCGCCAATCCGCTAAGTGCACCCGTGCGCAATCTCGTCAAATACGATGCATTCATTAATGCAAGATGCTCACCGTTTTGTGCATCCGTCACGAGTACGACTCCTTGAGTTGTCGGCTTTCCAACTGCTGGATTATTCGGGAAAATTGTAACCGTTTTCACAGTAACTACTTCTTCTACTAGATCAGCACTAGGCATGTACAATGAAGATGCGTTATGCTCTGGGAATTCAACGACTGTCCGTGGCGGATTCTTTATCTTCCCTTCCACCTTAGAACGTAAAACCTTTTCGATGTCTACTAATGCTTCTTTCATTCCATAAATAGATTGAATCTCATTTTCATTCAATAAAAGCATGTTTATACCACCTTTTTTAATTTATGCGTCCAACTCTTGACCTTTACGATCTTTTACAGCCCAAACCGCTAACAATGAAACGACTGCAGTAAAGATAATATACAGTGCGACTGGGACATATGAGTTGTTGAACTTAAGTAAAAGTGCCGTTGCAACAAGTGGTGCTGTTCCTCCAGCTAATGCTGCACCAATCTGATAACCGAGTGAAATACCCGTATAACGGACTTCTGCAGAGAAAATTTCTGATAACATTGTGCCAAGAACTGCGGTAATCGGTGCCCAAATGACGCCCAGTCCAATTACTGTTGCAATAACTAGAAGTGTTACCGAACCTTGTTTCACTAACCAGAAGTATGGGAACGCATACAATGCCATGGCGATTGTGCCGAATACATACAATGGTTTTCTACCAACACGGTCAGACAAAGCGCCCATAATCGGTATTAAGATCGTTGTAACAATTGTTCCGACCATAACCGCACTTAATGTTGCTGTCCGAGTGAACCCAAGATTTGTCGTTGCATAAGATACAACAAATGTACTGAAAATATAAAATGGTGCAGTTTCAACAACTTTTGCACCAATTGCGATGAGTACTTCACGCCAGTGATATTTTAACGTATGGAATAGCGGTACTTTCGGAATTTCCCCTTTTTCCTGTACTGCCTTAAACGACGGTGTTTCGTCAATTCCTTTACGAATCCATAACCCAAACACAACAAGCAACGCACTCAAGATGAATGGAACTCGCCATCCCCATGTCATAAATGAATCTTCCGGAAGAAGTGTCATAATCGAAAGTGCAATTGTTCCAAGTAACATCCCAATTGTAATTCCCATTTGTGGTACACTGCCATAAAGTCCACGTTTTTCTTTTGGTGCATATTCGACAGCGAGCAGTAACGCTCCACCCCATTCTCCGCCGATTCCTAACCCTTGAATCAAGCGTAGTGTAATCAGTAGAATCGGCGCCCAAATACCGATTGCTTGGTATGTTGGCAATAGCCCCATTCCGAATGTTGCAACACCCATCAGCGAAAGTGTTAGGACAAGTGTTTTCTTTCTTCCTATCCGGTCACCAATATGACTAAAAATAATTCCCCCGAACGGACGGATGAAGAATGCGAGTGCAAACGATGCATACGCTAGTATTAGCCCGACTGACGGGTCTTCGGTAACAAAAAATACTTGATTAAAAACAAGTGCCGCTACCGTTCCGTATAAAAAGTAATCGAACCATTCAATAGAGCTCCCTATAAGACTCGCAAGCAATACGCGATTCATCTTTCTTTTATCCATACCAAACTCCCCTTTGTTTGTTAACTAAATTGAAGTGTCACTTCAATTTAGATTAATTCTATCATATTGATAATAAAATTTTCTGTCAACATTTTTTTAAAGGAGTGATTAAATGCAAGATAGTAACTTGGGTATTAAAATAAAGGAAATTCGAACAAAAAGACGTATGACATTGAAAGTCCTAGCTGAAATGACCGGGTTTTCCATTAGCTTTTTATCTCAACTGGAACGCGGGAAATCGTCAGCAACACTGGAGTCCCTTAAAAAGATTTCCATTGCTCTCGAAGTGAATCCAAGTTACTTTTTCATCGACCCAAACGAAGAAAAAGAAGTAGTGCATCGGAATTCAACCGTTCCAATGCGGACGAATGAACATAATATTTATTACAAAGATTTGAGCGGTGAGATGAATCAACCAGCATTTACACCACTCCTTGTTGTCATGAAACCTGATCAAAATGAAGGTGATCCCATCACACACGAAGGACAGGAGTTTTTATATGTTCTCGAGGGACAATTGACAGTACAAATCGGAGAAAAACTACATACACTCGATGCCTTCGACTCCATTATGGTTGATTCCCGAGACCTGCATTATTGGTATAATTATACTGATAACAATGTGCGTTTTTTATGTATTTCGTATGATGAAAAATAACACAAATAACCTCTAACCAGCAATTGGTCGGAGGTTATTTATCTTTTCTCATGTCATTTCCAGCATGAAAATGTATTGCACTAACTTTCATGCTCGTTTTGGAGTTGAGTAGGTGACTGTCTTCAAGCCTTACCCCAATCAGTTTTAAATGTTGCCAACTGAATTTCTGCATCAATAATTCTACGTTCTTTATCATTTAGCCAATGCATTGCTTCTTTCGTAAACTCTTTCGACTGTTCAAGTGAAGCTTTCATCGTTTCCGCGGAAGGTCCACCGTAGATCGTTCGTATAGCTACGAAATGTTGCGGACGTAACGTTTTATAGAAATCCTCTTCAGTGATCAGTAAGTCTTTATTCAAAACAAGCTGTGCCTGGTCATTCGCCAGTTGCCACGTAAGGCTCATTAACGATTCCTCGCCTGAGATTACCAACTTCTTCACACAATTACTGACGATTAGATGGGATTGTCTGAAGGTAATCTGCTCCGAACGAACCAATGTATCAGCCAGTTCTGTCACGTTCGCAAAACTGCTTTCCGCCCGTTCAAGTAACTTTTTCTTATTTACTTTCATTGTTAGGACGACACTGCCGAACAATTGGTAGATTCCAATCAGCCGATCAATCGCTTTCCACAAAAAAGGCTGCATATCGTCTTCCGTGTCCACAATATCCCCAAACGGTGTGTTGTGCACCATCGTCAACACTGTATTCGTATCACCCACAACTGCTGACAATAAAGAACGCATATGTTCAATCGACACCGGGTTGCGTTTTTGAGGCATGATCGAACTTATTTGGACATATGGATCAGCCAAAGTGAAAACATTAAACTCCTGCGTCGCCCATGTTAGAAAGTCTTGAACAGTACGCCCTAAATTTAACGCGGACAACTGGACTGCACTCGCCGACTCCGTAATGTAATCCGCGCCGGCCACCGCATCCCATGAATTCTCGATAATATCGTCAAACGCCAGCAAATCTCGCATTCGTTCACGGCTGATTGCAAAACCCGTTGTCGTCAGTGCAGCCGCTCCCATACTGCTTCGATTTACAGTTCCAAACGCCGACTGAACGCGCTTGAAATCTCTGCCGAGTTGATCTATAACCGCTTTTAAATAATGGGCGAGCGTAGTCGGTTGCGCTTGTTGCGTATGGGTATAACCAATCATCACCGTATCGACATGCTCTTCACAAAATGCAATCAGTGCATCTTTTAACGCTAGCATCTCACTCATTAGTTCAAGTAGCTTTTTACGAAGCGTCATCCGATAAATAGCAATTCCCATATCATTCCGGCTTCGCGCAATATGCAAATTCCCCGCAATCTCTCCCGCATCTTCAATCAAATCATGCTCAATGCGGAAAAAGAGATCTTCAAACAGCGGATTGTAATGGTCCGTACTGTAATAATCCACATCGAGTGTCTGGATTGCTTTTCCAATCGTCATAGCATCTTCTTGACTGACAATACCTTGCTCTTCCAACATTTTTAAATGTGCGGTATGAATCTGGATCATCGAATGTAAAAAGTACTTCTTCGCTTCATCATAAGCAGGTTGCAAAACCATTTTCCGATATGTTTTAGACGGAAACTCTTCTCCTTCGACTTCATTGATACGATCTTTGAAGCTCCTAATCATTAGGTAATCCACCCTTTCATTCGGAATTAAGTAATTAAATCGCCGAACCAGCAGTTCCTTTAGATAATTTTTCAGAAATCGTCAACACAATGAGGATTAAAATGATTTGCAACACACCATATGCGCAGGCTGTTCCAAATTTAAAGGCATACATCTTTTGGAAAATGGCTACTGATAATGGCATCGTTGACGTACTATAAATGAGGATCGACGCCACAAACTCCCCAATACTTTGAACAAATGCAAGAAGTGTTCCTGCTAAAATTCCCGTCAATGTCAATGGTAAAACGATTTTTCGGAACGTCATCCACCAACCAGCGCCAAGACTCCTCGAAGCCTCCTCTATCGATTGGTCCATCTGCATTAACGACGCCGATGTCGAACGGAAAACGAGTGGCAAGTGGCGAATGAAATAAGCGAGTGGCAATATCCAAAACGTCCCTATCAACACTTGATTGAAAGCGAAAATATTTTCTTCACTGAATGCTGCAATCAAATTCACTGCTACAACAGTACCAGGAAGCGCCCACGGAACCATGATTAAAATATCAAGCAATGTCTTCCCTTTGAAATTAAGCCTTACCATCGCATACGCCGCTGCGACACCGAACACGATGTTACCAAGCGTTGCCACAAAGCCCATTTGCAACGAGTTCCAAATTGGTCGCCATGTCCTTTCATCCGTGAATAATGCTTTATAATGGTCAAACGTATATTCAGGTGGCAACACTTGAGTCGTCCACGTGCCATCCACAGATAACGATATGAGAATGAGCGTCAAAATCGGCAATAACAAGATGAGAACGCCAACAAAAGATAGAATGACGGAAACCACTTTCATCGCCTTCGACTTCACTTCCGAACGATGGACACTAATTCCTTTGCTTAAGTTTTGGTAATTACGCCTATTTTGGTACCATCTCATGATGATTAAAAATGAAATTGATACAAATGATAATATTGTCGATTGTGTTGCGGCCATATCCAAGTTGCCATTCGTTCTCGATAAATAGATTTGCATCGTCATCGTCCGCTCCACTCCAAAAATGAGCGGTGCTGTGTATGACGCCATCGAAATCATGAACACGAGAAGCGCCGCGGCCACAATGGAAGGCGTCAGCATCGGTAAAATGATTTTTCGCCATATCCGAATTCTGCTCGCACCTAGGTTTGTCGCCGCTTCTTCGAGTGACGGATCGAGTCCCTTAATCGCCGCCGACGCGGTCAAATAGAAGTACGTATACATCGTAAACGTATGGACCACAATAACGCCCCATACCCCTTTTAGCTTGAAAGGCACTTGCTCTAAGTTGAATAAATGCTGGATACCACGTGGAATAATCCCACTTTCTCCATATAAAAACGTAAACGACAGCACACCAACTAACGGCGGCAACGCCATTGGCACTAAAACGAGAATGGACAACACACGCCGCCCTGGAAAGTCATACCGCTCCAGTAAAAAAGCCATCAACACGCCGACAATCGCACACGTAATAACACTAATTACTGAAATGTACACACTCGTCCAGAGTGCTTCCAGATTGGATGTACTCTCCAAACTGAAAAACTTTTTATAATTGTTCAGTCCTGTCTCACTACCGAAGCTTTGGATGAACGTTTGGTAAAACGGAAAAATAACATATCCAAACAAAATGAGGAACAATGGTGATATAAGAACATAGATAAATGAAGGGGACCGCGTAATACGTGCCCACAAACTATCTTGAGACGAGTAGATTGTCTGTTTTTTCATAAGTCTAGCCCCCTATTCCCCAAGAAAGTAAAGGCTTCGAGACGGGATAGACAACTGAATGGAATCCCCGATTTGCAACAGTTTTCCGCCTGTATTAATAATCATTACTTTGAGCGTAATACCAGGAATCTTCACGATATAATTGACACTTAGACCGGTAAATTCAACAAATGTAATTTCTCCTGTCAGTGTGTTTTCCCCATCTCCCTGAAGAATTGATTCTGGACGAATTGACACATGAATCTTTCCCCCTTTATTCATCGGAGCAAGCGGAGAACTGTTTTCAAGAAGTCCCGTCAGCGTGACACCTTGTTCATTTTTCACAACGACTTTTTCACTGTCGATCGACATGATAGTCATTTCTAGCGTATTCGATTCGCCAATGAACGATGAAACGAATCGATTCACTGGACGATTGTAAATTTCCTGCGGCGTACCAATCTGTTGTACATAGCCGTTTTCCATCACCATAATGCGATCAGACATCGCCATCGCTTCCGTCTGATCATGTGTAACATAGACCGTCGTCACACCAAGTTCCGCTTGCAGCCTTTTTATTTCAATACGTGTTTCTTCGCGCAACTTGGCATCCAAGTTCGATAACGGTTCATCCAACAGTAAAATATCCGGTTTAATGACGAGCGCCCGAGCTAATGCGACACGTTGCTGCTGACCGCCAGAAAGCTCATTGATTTTTCGCCCACCGTATTGTTCAAGCCGCACAAGGCCCCTCACTTCATCTACCTTTGCTTTTATATCCTCTTTCGAAAACTTCCTCACTTCTAAGCCAAACGCAATGTTTTCATTTACCGTCATATGCGGGAAAAGTGCATAGTTTTGAAACACCATACCAATGTCTCGCTTATTTGGCTGCAACCTCGTTACATCACGTTCATCGAAAAAAATCTTCCCATCCGTTGGGTAATAAAATCCTGCAATCATACGAAGCGTCGTCGTCTTTCCGCATCCGCTCGGACCAAGAAATGTGAAAAATTCACCAGGTTGAATGTCGATATTCAACTCTTTCACACCGTGAACTTTTCCGAACGTTTTCGTTATATCTTGTAATCGAACACCCTTCATCCCGTCACCCCTTCACTCAAATCTATATAGGTTGAAATAAAAAATTCCATTGAAACCGCTACGGCGCTAGGGGATGCCTCCCGCCCTAAGCCAAGTAATTTTCAAGGCTTCAGCCACCCCTTAGAAGGCGCCCTTGCTCAGTTTATATAGATGTTCATTTGTCAATACAGTCACTATGTAATGGAAAGACCCCGAGATTGATTACCCGAGGTCTCGATGAAAAGCGCAGGGCGCCTAGTCATTATTCCATGTAGAAAAGGTATACTTATCTTTCAACTACAATTACTTCCCTTTACCCTTGATATTTGAATCCCAATGCTCCATCCATTCCGCTTCTTTGTCAGCCATCACTTCCCAATCGATATCAAGTGCCTTCAAATCAAGGTCTTGATACCAATCCGGCATATCTTCTTTGGCAATATCCGAGCGTGTCGGAATCTGATAAAGTTCTTCCGCAAGTTCTGCACGTACTTCTGGATCAAAGAGGAATTCGTAGAATAATTTCGCATTCGCTTCATTTTTCGCATCGTTGACAATACCGACCGCATCTACCAGAATCGGCGCACCACTTTTCGGATAAATATAGTCAAACGGTTGGTTGTTCAATTTACTTTGCAGCAAGATGTCTTGCAAATTCCACAACGACACCGTTCCTTCTTGACGCACCAGCTTCAAATAGAGATTCGTCGGATCTTGCGCATAATCTTTCGTGTTTGCATCTAAGCCTTTAAGCCATTCGTAGCCTTTTTCAGGATCATCCGCACCTTGACGATAAATCATTGATGAGTAAATTGTACGCATCGTACCAGACGCTAGAACGCCGCGGATAACAATTTTATCTTTCCATTCCGGCTTCAACAAATCATCCCAATCTTGCGGACCCGTTTCCGGTGTTAATACATCGCTATTGATCATAATGACTTCCGGCAATAGCATTTCTCCGTACCATCTGCCTTCAGCATCTTTATAGTCGGCCGCAATCGCCTCGTCAAATGACGGCTTGAACGGCATAAGCAGATCTTCATCCGCCGCCACCATCATTGCGGATTGTGTACCGCCCCACCAGAAGTCCGCTTGAGGATTCGCTTTCTCACCGCGGACACGCTCCAGTATTTGTTGTGCCCCCATCGTCAAATTATCAACTTGAATGTCAGGGTATTTTTCATTGAACATTCCAACGACCTTCTCAACAACACTTTCATCACGCCCTGTGTAAATAACGAGCTTGCCTGAAGCGCCTTCTTCTTTCACTACGTCATCGTCCTTTTTGGTGTCGCCTTCCCCTTTATCATTACCACACGCTGCGGCAACAAGGAGAAACAGGACAAGCAACATACTAAAGATTCCTTTTTTCTTCAATAAAATGACCCCCCTTTTAGTTATATAAACGATTGCAAGGTACCGAGGAATTAACTATCACTCTGTTACTATATGGTTCCCCAACCAGAGATGTTTCATTTAGTTTAAAATGGAAATTCATTCAAGTCAAATTTATCGGTATTTTCTAAATACGATTTATAACCGTAACTATTTTCATTAAACAAAAAAGAACCCCTTCAAGCACTTTAATGCTTGAAAAGGTCGCTTCATTATTTCATGTTCATCCAAATGGATAGGCGTGTACGGTATTCCCCATTCGTCCCGTAGTCGTCACTGCTTGTGACAATGAATTTAAAATCGCTTCCTCTGTAACATCTGATGCACCTGAAAAAAGATCATTCATAATCGGATGATCTTCTCTTAGCTCAAGCCTTGTTTCAACAGTATCCGAAGTGGAATGCGGTATTTTATGAGCCGTCGAAAAAGCGATGACAATGTCACCACTGCCATTGCTAAAATGACTACCCGTTCTCCCCAACCCGATACCACATCTTTTCGCCAGCCGCTTTAACTGCCTACTACCCAGTGGTGCATCTGTAGCCAAGACAATCATGATAGATCCATCAGCTGGTTTAGGATATGTAGGCACGTTCTGATTGTCACTCAGTTTATATCTGTCCATTTGAAAATCTTCTTTTCTTCCAAAATTACTAAGGACTAAGCAGCCAATTGTATAAGTCTCTCCACTTGCGCTATCTTTGATGATTCGTGATGAAGAGCCGATTCCCCCCTTATAACCGAAACAAATCATGCCTTTTCCAGCTCCAATCGCCCCTTCTAGGGAAGACTCAGTGGAAGCTTCTTTAATAGAAGCAATCGCGTGACTTGGTTGAATCGGTAGCTCGCGGATGGAGTTAAGCCTGCTGTCATTACATTCCCCGACAACCAAATTTATGGTTCCAGTTGTATCTCCAATCTCAGGGTTTTGTTCTAACATATACTGCAAGGCTCCTTGTGTAACCGCTGGAACACCAAACGTATTGGTTAGCATAATCGGTGACTCAATCAGCCCTAATTCATCAACCTGGACGAGTCCTGTTGTCTTTCCAAAACCATTCAATACATAGCTCGCACCCACTACCTTATTCATAAACAGATTGTCCCCATGCGGTAATATAGCAGTCACGCCAGTAGCGGCGTATTCAGCCCCCTGCAGTGGATTATCCAGTGTGACATGCCCAACTTTCACACCCTCTACATCCGTAATACAATTCTTTATCCCGACCGGAAGACGACCAATCGTAATACCTCTATCTCTAATTTTTTTCGGCTGTTGTAGCTTCAATTTTAATCACTCCAGGTAATAATGGTTTTTAGTGGTCAGCCAAAGAATGTTTTCACTGCATATCCTAGTATCTTTCGACAATAAATCACATCATTCTATAGTGTGGATAAAGTTATTAACACTAACCTAACCGAGTTATCTGTATTTATTAATAATTCTAACAGGTTACTCACATGATATCCACCGCTTTTGTGGATAAGTTTTGATTATTCTATGTTTTCAATAAGCTGACTGTCGCCAATACAATTCGGAAACAATGAAAGCTCTCCGAAGAACGTAAACTACCTGATGCCAATAGAAATTCGGCATCAGGTAGTTGAAGTGTTCTATTTAAATTTCATTATATAACATTGCTTCAAATCGAGAAGTCTTCCGGAATGAAAACACGAAGTTGATTCGGTTTGATATATACATCTTCACCTGCTTTCACATTTAGCTCCCGATATCTGTCTTTCGTCAATTCTGCTTCTAGAAATTGATCATTGTCTTGTCGTTTTAGTTCCACTTGCACAGTGCGCCCCACGACATGTATATGGATAATTTTCGCTTTAACTGCTTCCGTATCTGTACTTTCTCGTTCAATCGTCACATCATGTGGCCTAACATAACCAATAGCCAACTTATTTTCAGCTCTTTCAAGATCTACCGCATCCAAATCGACCTGTACATTGAGTAGCTTGCCATTTTGCAAGCGCCCATGAAAAATATTCACATTTCCTAGAAAATCATACACAAATGGACTGTTTGGATGATCGTAAACTTCTTCCGGGCTACCTATCTGTTCAATCTTCCCTTCATTCATAACAACAATTCGGTCCGCCACGTCAAGAGCCTCTTCCTGATCATGCGTCACAAATATACTCGTAATATGAAAATCATCATGCAATCTTCGCAACCAACGTCGCAGTTCTTTCCGCACTTTTGCATCGAGCGCACCAAATGGTTCATCAAGTAACAGTACTTTTGGTTCCACTGCAAGCGCTCGCGCTAGTGCAACACGCTGCCTTTGCCCCCCCGATAGTTGAGATGGATAACGAGTAGCAAATGCTTCTAACTTTACAAGTCCTAGTAATTCATTTACTTTCGCAGCAATTTCTTTTTTAGTTGGCCGTTCTTTTTTGGATCGTACTTTCAATCCATATGCAACATTATCAAAAACCGTCATATGTTTAAACAGGGCATAATGCTGAAAAACGAAGCCAACCTTTCGTTCTGTCGTGCGAATATGGGTCATGTCTTCCTCACCGAATAAGACAACCCCATGATCCGCTTCTTCAAGTCCTGCAATTATGCGTAGTAGCGATGTTTTGCCCGATCCAGATGGTCCAAGCAACGCCACGAGCTCTCCTGTTTTAATGTCGAGGTTAATATCTTTCAGTGCATCAAACGAGCCAAACCTCTTCGACACTTCTTTTATTTGAATACTCATGTGGTAACCTCCTGTTCTATCCTTGCTGACTTGTTTTCCATTCAATGAAGTTTTTCAAAACTAGCGTAATAATCGCTAAAATGGACATAAGAGATGCAACAGCGAACGCTGCGGAAAATTGATATTCATTGTACAAAATTTCAATATGTAACGGCATCGTGTTCGTAAGACCGCGAATATGCCCCGAAACAATCGAGACAGCGCCAAATTCGCCGACTGCACGCGCATTACAAAGAATGACACCGTATAATAATCCCCACTTGATATTCGGCAGCGTGACATGCAAGAATGTTTTAAATCCACCTGCTCCAAGTGTTAAGGAGGCTTCTTCTTCTGCCGTTCCTTGCGCCTGCATAAGTGGGATCAACTCACGTGCAACAAACGGGAATGTCACAAACAATGTGGCAAGCACAATGCCTGGGACGGCGAAAAGAATTTTAATATCATTTGCAAATAAAAATTCACCGAACAACCCGTGGGCACTGAATAATAAAACAAACACGAGACCTGCAATAACTGGTGAAATTGCAAACGGCAAGTCAATCAGGGTAATTAAAAGACTCTTCCCTTTAAATTCAAACTTGGTAATAGCCCAGGCAGCTGCAATTCCAAAAATCGCGTTTAGTGGTACCGTAAGTATGGCGACAAGTAATGTTAGTTTGATTGCTGATAGTGCATCCGGATCTGTAATTGCAGCTACATAGACGCCTGCTCCCTTTTCAAAAGCTTTTATAAAGATTGCGACAAGCGGTAATACTAGAAATAGCAATAGAAATCCGAGTGCAATCGCAATTAGCGGAATACGAACCCAAGGCTGCTCTTCTGTAGTCCGCTTACTCCCATTCTTACTAACTGACTGCACCTGACTCTGTTTTGCCATGGAATCCCCTCCTAATTATGAACAAATTTCCGATTAGTCCACCACTGCAATCCGTTAATAAATAACAAGATAACAAATGAGAAAATGAGCATGACTGCCCCAATTGCTGTAGCAGCAGCATAATCATATTGTTCAAGTTTTGTCATAATAATGAGCGGTGTTATCTCAGTCTTCATCGGCATATTACCCGCAATGAAGACCACCGAGCCATACTCGCCAATCGCACGGGCAAATGCTAACGCAAAACCTGTCATAGCTGCTGGCAAAATTTCTGGAACAATTACTCTAACAAACGTTTGAAAACGATTTGCGCCTAAAATAGCAGATGCCTCTTCCATTTCCCGTTCAAGGTTTTGAAGAACCGGCTGCACCATTCGGACGACGAATGGCAAGCCGATAAATGTTAATGCAATCGTAATACCGAGAGGCGTAAACGCAACTTTAAACGATAAAAACTGACCAATCCAACCCTTTTCCGTATACAGTGTTGTTAATGCGATACCTGCAACAGCTGTTGGGAGTGCAAATGGTAAATCTACCAATCCATCAATGATTCGCTTGCCAGGGAACGAATAGCGAACGAGTACCCAGGCAATCAATACACCAAATAGCAGATTAATGCAGGCTGCTGCAAATGCGGTACCAAAACTTACTTTGTACGATGCAATGACGCGCGGTTCCGTTACCGTTGCCCAAAAATCTGACCACCCCATTGATGAGGTATTAATGAATATCATGGAGAGTGGAAGTAAAACGAGCAAGCTGAGATACAGCATCGTGAATCCGAGCGATAGCCCGAATCCCGGCAATATACTATGTTTCTTTAATCTCCATTTCTTCGCCATTGCTTCACCTTCACTTCTGTAGTTAACTGTTTTTAACGCCTCTAATCCTAGATATCAATTGGATTCTTTACTTAGACACCACTACGGTAAGTAAATTTCATCGAAGGTGCCGCCGTCATTAAAGTGTTTTTCCTGTGCTTCTTTCCAACCACCGAAATCATCGTCAATTGTAACGAAGTTAATGTCTGGGAATTGATCTGCATATTTTTTTAATACCTCTGGGTCACGGGGACGATAGTAGTTTTTCGCAGCAATTTCCTGTCCAGTTTCTGTATACAGGTATTCCAGATAGGCCTGTGCGACTTCATCTGTGCCTTTCTTCTTGACGATTTTATCCACAACTGCAACTGGCGGCTCTGCTAAAATACTGAGTGATGGGACGATAATTTCAAATTCACCTTTTCCAAGTTCATTTAACGTTAAGAAGGCTTCATTCTCCCATGCAAGCAATACATCCCCAATACCCCGTTCAACAAAAGTTGTCGTTGAACCGCGAGCCCCAGAATCTAGTACTTCAACGTTTTTATAAAGATCGCCAACAAATTCTTTCACTTTCGTTTCATCCCCATTAAATTTCTTATCCGCATAAGCCCAAGCCGCCAAGTAATTCCAACGAGCACCGCCTGATGTTTTCGGATTTGGTGTTATAACCGAAACACCTTTTTTCGTTAAGTCATCCCAATCTTTAATGCCTTGTGGATTGTCTTTTCGAACTAGGAAAACAATCGTTGACGTGTATGGTGTTGAGTTATTTTCCAATCTAGTTTGCCAGTTTTCTGCTAGCAAGTCACGGGCGGCGGCGACTTCGTCAATATCGTAAGCAAGGGCCAGTGTGACAACGTCTGCTTCTAGACCGTCAATTACTGCTCGACCTTGTTTTCCTGATCCACCATGCGACTGCTGAATAGTCACTTCCTGTCCGGTTTCATCTTTCCAATGTGCAGCAAATTCTTTATTAAACTCCTCGTATAACTCACGCGTTGGATCGTAGGATACATTTAACAGCTCAACTGAATTCTTCTTTTCGGCAGAGGCAGTTTGATTTCCACTTTTTTCAGTACCACCACATCCTGTTAAAATCCCCACCGTTGCAGTGATACCTACTAAAAACTTGATTATTGTCGTATTTTTCTTCATCCTATTAACCTCCACTTCTATTTTCATTTCTTTATAAGAACCCTTTTTGATTGGTTTATGATTGTATCTTCATTTGTCTTCATTGCTCAGATTGTTGGCTTTTTAAAGAAAACCGTCTCTTTTCCAGCCGATCAATGTGCTTAATTTGCGAGTCATGAATAACGATTTCCACCGATCCGCATTTGATTTCTTTCACTGACAGTACAATACACTCAATCCATTGCTCATCAATTTGTTTTTCTACCATGTGAGGCCTCCTATTTTCATTTTTAATATCTCAGCTAATGTAGTCGATTATTATAATAAAAGGCTCCAAGAAGCCTATATTCACAAGAATAATAGATTTCAAGGAGCCTTCAATTGTCTGATCAGCAGCCTTTTATATGCAGTTTTCATGTCTGAGTAAACGAATTAGCCTTTTTATGGAGAGGGACGTTTAGGACATTTAAGATGCGAAACATAACTATACTGCACAATAAAAACCTCCCATTATATTTCTTTCGTCCACATACTTTCCTTACGTGGCTGACACTGTCTATGATTTTTTAACAAACGAAAAGGCTCTCAACATTAAATTCGGTTGAGAGCCTTCGGTTTTCCGATCAGCTACTATCTTTTTACTATGAAAGACCAAGGGAGAGGTTCCTATACCTATTCTTTCTCTGGCCTTATTAAATTCATTTCAACGACTGGATAACTTGCTCCAAACACTAATCAGTAACGGTTTTACGCACTTCCTCAATAACCAAGTAACTCGATATGTTTTATTAGATTAATAAGATTATAGCGTATCCTTTCTAATCTGTCTAGACGCATTTTTAAAATAAAGGAGTGAATTACAATTAACCCGTATAATTACAACGAATTACCTAGTTATGTTGACATAAAGAATCCTCTCAACAACGCTCGGCACTTGGGGTAGCCTTCGCTGGAGATTATATAGAATCATTAGTTCAACATATATAGGTAAGAAAAAAAGATTCCATTATAAAGCGCCATCGCTCAGTTTGTATAGCTATTCATTTGCTTATCATATGTTGATTATTCAAAGTTCACCCGTAAATGACTGCTTATTTTTGTATAAAACACTATATACCCTATGTACACGTGGCTGTGGATAAAGTTACTAACACCATCCAGACCGAATTATCTGTATTTATTAACACTTCAAACAACTTACTCACAGGATATCCACCGCTTTTGTTGATAAGTTTGATTATTCTATACTTATTATTTAATTCAACTACACCTTGCTAGTTTCTCCCAATCTATCTATCATAGAGATAGAAACTAGAATAAAGGGGCATACTTAAGATTGAAGAAATTTATACTGTTTTTCCTACTATTACTTGTAGCATTTCCAACTTTCACAGAAGCAACTGAAGCATCTACTGTAAAATCGATAAAAATTACCGAAACCACTCCTGTTTTCGATGACTACCAGAAGGTCGCTGTATTCCTAAAAGGTACTTCACACACCGTGGTAAATGAATCAAACCTTTTTTATCATACGTTCATTGGAAACGATCAAGTTAAACTCTCGAAAAAGAAAGCTGTAATTATTAAGGACCCACCGAATAACTGGAAAGCTGCACATCCAGTTCGAGCCAAGACTTCAAAGCCTGTACAAATCTTGGATCGCCCAGCAGTTAAAGCGAATAGCATTGGACACATCCAACCGAATATGACGATTAATGTACAAAGATTAAAGGGTAATTATTACCCCGTCTTAATAGGTGGTAAAACGGGGTATATACATAAGAACGAGCTGCTAATCGAACCTGGTATCCCTGTCTTGATGTATCACGATCTTGTGCGTAGTAAAACCGACCAAAATGCATCAACATTAGAAATTGCTAAGTTTAAAGAGCAGATGGACTATTTGAAGGCAAACAACTGGACGACAATCACTCCACAACAGTTAGAATCTTGGGTTGCTAAAAAGGGGACACTCCCAAAGAAGTCTGTTCTTATCACATTCGATGACGGCTACAAATCGACAATTGACTTAGCCTATCCTATTTTGAAAAGTCACGGATTCCAAGCTACTTCTTTCCTGATTACAAGTCGTATCGATCGAATTAGCACGGTTTCAGAACAAGATATCATTCAGACACAGGATGTCTATTCCTATCAAAACCACACACATTTATTCCATATGTTTAATTCATTTACCAACCTTAGCCTGTTACAATATGAATCGGAACTAGCAATCTTTGAGGACATCCAAACAGCAAATGAAACCATCGAACAAATTATTGGCGGGGACTATCAAGTTATGGCCCACGCATACCCGTATGGAAAACGCAGTTTGGCGGCAATTTACGCCTTACAATCCGCCGGGATAACGAGTGCGTATACAATTGATGAGGGCAATGTCTTCCAGGGAGATTCCCTCTTCGATCTAAAACGTCAGCGCATTCACTCCAACATGAACTTGAAGCAATTTGCGGATAAATTGCAAGGAAGATAAAAATTCTCTGCTAGATGACAGCCATCCGGGACTCTGTTCTTATAATCAAAAAAGATGAAACCTTTCCCAACTCACGGGAAGGTTTCATCTTTTATTTCTTATATTCCGGAAGTTTACTTATACGCCAACCTGATTTCCTCACGTATTCGTACGTAACTTCGAACGTATCAAATTCGCCTGTATAGCCTACGGGTACCCTCACTTCGAATACGCTTTTATTCTTTTTCGATTTCACCAATTTTGCTGTCGCCTCACTCCACTGAAGAAGCGATTCACCGTCAACCTCTACCTGCGCCAACCTCCTTTGTTGTTTAATAAAATTTTGGTCCTTCATAAATTGTTTGGCAACTTTTTTTGTTACTGACTTCTCTAATTCGACCCTCATTTCCTTCTTCGTATCCAAGTGGCTAGCCATGTAGCGATATGTCTTACCTTTATAGTTGAACCTCATATATTCCCCTTCTATATAAACCCCACCTGCTTGCACAAGACTCGCCGTCGCCGCCCAACTTGCAGCAATCTCCACCGCTTTCTCCGAATGAACTTCACTTTCTTCCACCTCGGCAACAGCCGATTGCTGGCAAGCAGTACATAACAACAGCAATAGCGACAAGCTAAATAGCCACAACTTTTTCAATTCCATGCCACCTCTCATATATTTATAACTTTCAAGTCGTATGTATATTGAACAAATAAAAGTCTATATAATCTTAGGTGGGAGGCATCCCCTAGCACCGTAACGAATTCAACCTACATATGTTGAACAAATGAATACGGCGCATGCGCTTTACAAGGGCTTTTAGGAGGCCTTTGAAAAAGTCCCAATACTTAGAACTAATTAGAAGTCGCGCCTTCGCTGGATGGTCTATGTGAGGAAGAGCATTTCATTAGCTGTGAAGAAATCTGCAACCTGGAGTGCGTCTTTCCTAAATATAGTTAGTATCACATAATAATCATCTTACAATCTCGTCATTTACATCTCAAATTCACATTTCTCACGATAATGAACACTCTAGCGCATGCGCGACAAAGGGGTCGCCGAAGCTGTAAGACTGGATGCGAAGCGCTAATCCAGGCTTATGGCGAAAGGCATCCCAAAGCGCCAAGCGTTCTACAATCCACAACGAATTACAATTCTCTCCTTATTAAGCGCTACCGTAGATTCAATGGGATTCCTAAATTCAGCATATATATATAGCTGTAAGTCCTACCAATTATGTATATGCGAGTAAAGGGAATGATACGTATTGAATTTAAGAAAAGCGCTGGAGTCTAGACAATGAAAAAAAAACGCAATACGCTTTGAAGTCTGCGCATTGCGTTTTACTTTTCAGTGTTGTTAAATCACATGAAAGTTTCTCCACTGTCATAATTAAATTGCCAAATAATCCCGAACTTGTCCGTTAATTGGCCGTAGGATTTGCTCCAGGGTGTCTCTTGGAGTTCCATAACTACTTTGCCGCCTTCTTTCAGTTTACTAAATGCAGATGTAATCTCTTCTAAATCCTTACTAACGATTGCGAGGCTAATGTTGTTGCCTTCAATAAATGGCATTCCAGGAAACACATCTGAAAACATAACATTGCTTCCGCTAATATTTAGACGGGAGTGCATAACAAGATCTTTCGCTTCTTCTGGAAGTGGATATTCCGGATTAGGCGGCATTTCTCCGAATGTCATTATTTTCGGGTTTTCTATTCCAAATACCTCTGCATAGAAATTCACCACTTCACGACAATTCCCGTTAAAATTAAGATAAACATCAACAGCCATTACCATCACTCCTTCGATTTTTAACTAATCTTTATTGTTAAGTGTCTTGTCCCAATAGTGTAACACTTCTTTTGTTTCGGTGTCATGCGAGGTACTTTCACGCAGTCAAATCGGAAACCGCTCCGACAACTTGATTACCAAATAGTGTCACTATATATGTTTACCAAATGAATACGGCGTACGTGCTTTACAAGTACTTTTGGGCGGCCGCTGAAAAAAAACTAGTACTTGGAATGAATTAGAATTCCCACTAATACCGCTTCCGCTGGATGATCTATGTGAGAAAGAGCTTTTCATTATCTGTGATGAAATCTGCAACCTGGAGTGTGTCTTTCTTGAATAGAATTAATATCAAAAAGTAATCACATTATAATCTTATATACACAACTCGAAATCACATTTCTCTCGATAATGAACGTCCTAGCGCGGGCGCCGCAAAGGGGTCGCCGAAACCGTAAGACTGGATGCGAAGCGATAATCCAGGCTTACGGCGAGAGGCATCCCCAAAGCGCCAAGCGTTCTACAATCCACACCCCGAATTAATACTCTCTCCTTATTAAGCGCTACAGCAGATTCAAGTAGACATCACATGAATTAGATGCATACTCTTTACTAAGAGTATGCAAAGAACGCATTATACAACGTGCAAGAGTGCCCGAAATTGCATCTTCGGGCACTTACACACTACATAGAATGTCATCTATTTTTTCTTCCAAGTCTACTGCATTTTTCACTTGAATAGTTAGCCGAAAATAGTCCAGTGAAAATCAAGGTCATCAAGCCCTTCTCACCAGAATTTTATGTAAATAAATAGTTAATCAACAGACCGGAATGAAACATTAAAAAGCAGCATCCCCGAACCTATAACCAGTTCGGAAATGCTATTTTTTATCCGTTCACCATTCACAGTTTGCCTACCATCCACCCATTCAACACATCAACAATTAAAGAACCTTCTAAAAGAAAAAGGTAGATCGAAAAAGCAATTCCAAAAATGACAATATAGGCGAGGACGCAGTACAGCGGATCAATCCCCTCTTCTGCTTTGGTCAGTAATTTTATTAGAATATACAGCGGTATGATAAAAAATGCAAATAGGAGTGCAAACGATAGAAGAAAGTTACTGTAGGTGTACGCTTTTAATAGGAGCAAAATAAAGGATATCAATACGAGGAATGTGGATGGGATAAGATGCGTTCCGTAAATGCCAGCGATACTTTTGAATGAGTGTTCAGAACCGAGAAACTTAATCGTTAGGAACAATGATGCGATAATAATTGCTGTGCTGATAAACACAAATAATAAAGAACTACCAATCACTGAGGTAAATGACAGTTCGTGCGAAGCTCCAAGAAATGACGATGCAACACGTTTCATGGAGGTAAATAAAAATAAGCCAATAATAAATGCCATGGTTACTATATTTATTATGCCATTCAAAAACTCCTTTTCCCCTTGTTTAAGCGCCAGTGAAGGTTGCCTCAAATAGTTCAGGAAATAGTTCCAGTACATTTTAGATGCATTTTTAACCTTTTCGATGTATTCATTTGATTGTTGGTTATATCTTGCAGATGACCGATTTCTAGTTTGCTCCCCTTCAATCAGAATGTCGCCCAAAACCACGCCACAAACCGCACAGAATTTACCTTCACTTTGTTCATGTCCGCAATTTATGCAGTGCAATCCATGCCCTCCCATTCTTAGTCATTAATAAAATTCACTTTTCACTAATTACCACACAGCAACTTGATTATTCTACTCTATTCCTTCAACCCGTACTTATATTCTTAAAAACCTATTTTTAATGCAATTACCGAAATAACGTAAAGGGATTCGCCTAATCAGGACAGATAGAATGCATATTACTCAAATATTCATGTTTATTCTGTTTGTTTTAGAAAAGACATAATAACTATTTCGCACTAAAATTCATCAGAAATCCAAAAAAATGTTTCGACAAAATCTGCGTTTTTAACATCTGTGGATAAAGTTGCTAACGTTATACCCACCACTCCCTATGTATCCGTAGCCATTACAAACATATTAACCACAGCTTATCCACCGTCAACTGTGGATAAAGGAACAGTTGTTCTTAATCCGAATCTTTGGTAGATTAAGAGTACAACCTTGTTACATATCATCTTATGCATACACATTTCAATATAGTACACATAATCTATAATCTATAATCTATACGATTGGAGGTGGAACCCCAGATGAGTAAATTACCTGATGACTTGTTGATTGAATCCTATTTCAAGGCAAAAGACATCAAACTATGCCCTCACTTTATTCAATTGTTAGAAGCGGAAATTCGTCGACGCTCTTTACACTATGAAGTTCAACTTTCTTCTTGATTTTATAAATTTCTTAAAATGAATTTCATATTCCAAGAAAAAAAGCACCAGGTTTCACCCAACTTTATATTTCTTAAAGTCGACGAAAACCCGGTGCTTATTTATTTAACCGATACTTCTAAGTATACACCTTGTTTCATCGGTTTATTTTGCGTATTTTTATAAAGCGGATGAATCACAAGTACATATCTACTTCCCGCTATCAATGGTTTATTCGGAACAACAGTAACTGTAGTTGCATTCACAACCTTTATAGAAGCCCCGATTTCTTGTCCTCCCAATTGGATAAGTTGAACCGTTTTTTTATCGATGTTTTTCCAATTCATTGTTGTATTCATTTCAACCGTAAAATTCTTGCTGACGGGGACATTCACAAGTTCAGGAAGCTGTTTGTATCCCTTCAGCTTTTTAAGTAACTGATCATGATGGGACACTTCGAGCTCAGCCTCTTTTTTGGTTATGACATCCGGCTTAACACCCACTTTATCCACTGATTGCCCGCCCGGCGAATAAAATCTTGCAGTCGTCATTTTCAACACACTGCCATCATCAAATCCATACATCGCTTGCATCGTACCTTTACCGTAGCTCGTTTGACCGTATAAAGTAGCCGTCTTTTGCTCTTTTACTGTCGCAGAGACCATTTCCGAAGCACTCGCACTGTATTCATTAATCAAAACATGCGTTGGTCCGTTAAACTTTCTTGGTTGAATTGTCGACGGATAAGTCATCGGCTTACTGTTCTTTTCCCTTAATTGAAACGCGTTGACTGTATTTGGAAAGAATCCCGCAATGTCCTGTGCAGCTGTTATGTAACCGCCGCCGTTGTTACGCAAATCAACAATCCATCCATCTGCTCCGTTTAAAGATTGAATTGCTTTGTTCATTTCTTTCGAGGATTCCATCGCAAAACTGTTCAGTCGAATATAGGCAATATTGCCGCCAAGCATTTCATATTCAACATTCGGCAGCGAAATCTCTTCCCGCGTAATTTTTTTAGTGATTGAAGCTCGTTGGCCAATCCGGTCAATCGTTACTGTAACCACTGTTTTTTCTTCTCCGCTAATTAACGATATCGCAGTCTGAATTGACTTCCCTACGATGCTTTTCCCATTTACATGTGTAATCACATCACCCGGTTGTATTTCCGCTCTCGCTGCAGGCCCTTCCGGAATAACCGAAATGACTTTGACACCTTTCAAATCCTCTTCTAGCACAACACCAATTCCAACAATCCGCTGCTCAATCCCATTTACGAATCCTTGGTACTCCTTCGCACTCATATAGACGGAATGGGGATCGAGATGCTTTGTAATCTCCTTAACTGTGCCCTTAGACAACACCGATTCCGGCACGTCATCGACATAGAAATCACGCACCAATTGCCGGATTTCATCAAGCGGTTCTGCTGACGCGGAAGTTACCTGTGGAAGTAATACGAATAGCATGGCAAATAACAACACAAATGATTTCAGGCTTATCTTCACGCTGATTAATCCCTCCTATTAATTTCAACTTTCTTCTATTATACGCTTTTCATTGATGGGCTCCAAGTTAGATTAAAAGTATTCGAATCATTTTGTAATCATCCATATAATGAAGTGAAATGTTTATTTATCTAGTGGCTGACACCACCAATGTCCTGTATAGTTGAATGCACAACAACCCAATAAATGGAGGTACCAATATGCAAAAGTGGATACCACGAACAGCCATCCTGCTTCTCGCAATCATTGTAACGGGATGCAGCCCCGACAAAGATCAGATTCCCAGTGGAAAAACTGATCCAGTAGAAAATCCGACACCTACTAACGAAACCGTCTCCGAAAGCCCTTGGAATGGAGAATGGTTTTTCCTAAGTGACAACATACTGGGCACGCTGTACATTACGGAGAACGCTGAATCTGAATTCGACTACAAAATAAGCGGCTTACAGCCAACTACCGAAAACTCTTCTCCGAAGTCACTTACCTTTGAAGGGAACGGAACAATTGATGGCAATCAAGCCGAAGCTACTTGCGAGGCTACCGCTAACTGCAAAATGATCATCAAGATGGACGGCTCAGCTCTTCAGCTCACCATCAATGATGAAATTACTGACGGATCTGAGTTAATACTCAGCGGTGAATACAAAAAATCTACTTCAATAGAAGAAACACCTATGTTCCGTATGAAAAATGATCAATTCCTAATCTACGGCGTTCTACAAGGCGACAAACCGTCGGCAGTGAAAGCAAAGCTTGGCAATCCAGAATCTGAAGGTCCTGATGAAATGATACAAAATTACTGGATTCAACAATACCCCGTGAAAGAATTACTCGTCACGTATTACGACGATTGGGTAGAAACAATTTCTTTCACAACAACAAAAGAGGCTCTTGAGGCGGAAATTGCAGAGCACTTTGAAGGCGAACGATATCGCAATAAAGACGGTACCGACTATTTACTAGTACCGCAAAATCAAGATCTTTTACTGTATCGACCAAACGATGAGGACCCCTCCACAATCAATGTTCTCGTTACAGTAGCTGACGAAAACTTTTATTATAGTTTGGAGCACGGTGAAATTTCTAAGGTGGAGTAAACAACAAAAAAGTCAGCCAACTTTGAGAGTAACCCGTTCATTTGATTGGTTCAAAAAAGTAACAAGTAGCACCGTTAATCGTGGTGCTATTTTCGGTCTAAATGACATTAATACTAACACGATAATGTCAACTTACATTAATTAACGCAAGTCATTCGATTCATCCGCTATTTGAACTGCTAAAACGAGCGTTATTTCCCTATAAACATTGATATTAAGGCATTTAAAAGACTACTATTTCATATTTAATTTCCTTTTTTTATTATTGTACCGAACAGGTTACATTCATGTGGTTAGGTCTTTCTTGTGTACTTATTTATATATATATAATTAACGGAGTGTTGGTTCAAAGCTAGTATGCGATTTTACAATTACTGTGTTGTAAATGAAGTGAGGAGAAAAAGCATGGAGCAAGGTATAGGAATCGTGATTATTAGAAAACTGTTAACCACATTTGTTGCCACCATTACTTTTTCAGGGTTGATGGTGTATGGCATGATTTTTAGTTATGGTGAGTTTGAATATAACAAAGGGAATTCTTTTCTAGGGTGGTTGTTGGTTTATTGTATATATGTGGGAGTCGTTATTTTACTGTATGGGAACGTTGTGTCACTAATTCTGGATGCCATGCAACGGAAATGGTTTTTGAAAAAAGATTGGTTAACAATACTCATTTTAGGTGCTTTTGGATTGGTAAACGGATTGTTTTTTCAAGAAAGTACGTTAATGTGGTTCGGTATGGTTGCGGCTATCCTGTACGGGGTTATTGATAAATGGCTCTACAAAAGACAAAGTAAAGGAAAAAGTTTAAAAATGTTTGTACTAATACCTATTACTTTTATTTTTCTGTCGTGGTTATTTTTGCAATGGACATCGCCACCTCAACCTCCTTTCACAAAAGACGATGCGATAACCACTGCAACTGCTGGGGTAGGAACTCTCATCGATTATTTCCCGAAAAAAGTAGGGTTGCAAGAAGAAACAATTGATGGGTATAAAGTTGTGAGAGAAACAAGTGTAAAAGAAATAGGGAAAGAAAAATATATCGTGACCTTCAAAGAAGACTGGCAAATAGGAAATTCGAAAAATGCTTGGCTAATGTCCTACATTGTTAAAAGAGGAACATCAACGTTGTATGAGTATGAAGGTGTTGAACCTTCGTACTATAAAAATAAATAAAATAAGTACCTGTGAGATAAAAATAACCCGTTCAATTGGGTGGTATATAATTCAAAGTAACTGAACAAATCGCAAGACTTTTATTACTATGGTTTTAACAGAGAGTTCCCAACAATCCTTCTACATTTTTTGGTTGAATAAATATCATCTCTTTCATCTAAATTCACATTCAAATTAACCACTGAGTAAGCAATGGTATTAACACAATAATGTCACCTTACAATAATTATTGTAAGTCGTTTAATTCATCTTTCAATTCAATTGTTAAAACAAGTGCTATTTGTTTATAAACGTGATGTATAGGCATTTTAAAGACCGCTAATTCATGTACGAATTAACGGTCTTTTTCGTGCTTTAATTTGTATTTTGTACAACTCAACGGCTCTTACGCTCTTTTGGTGAATACATCTTTTCAATACTTTTCGGGTATAGGAATACTAAAAAGGAAAGGTTGTTGAATGAGATGAAATTACTCCATTTAGACGAAAGTGTTCGCATCCTTCATGAAGAACGGACGAATGAAGAACTCTTTTTTATCGTTGAAGTCGATTCATCATCAGCACGGTGCCCTTCTTGTCAGACATTGTCCTCTCGTGCGCACAGCCGTTACTGCCGTCATGTTGATGACTTACCGATTTCAAATCGACATGTTCATTTTCAAATTCTACTCCATAAGTGGTTTTGCGACATGTCTGATTGTCCAGTGGTCGTTTTTACTGAACGCTTATCTTGGCTACAGTCTTATAAAAGAAAGACCAATCGATTGGAGTCGGTCATCGAAAAAATAGCCTTTTCCACGAATTGTCTAACGGCAGAAAAAGTTTGCAAGGCGCTTCATATCCCTATTAGCCATGACACACTTCTTAGAAGAGTTAAAGCAGTTACCTTCGACAAGAAGTCCTCTCCCTTTCGTAGGCATCGATGATTTTGCTTTCAAAAAACGAATGACCTACGGCACAATTTTCATTGATTTGCAGACGAAAAGACCAGTAGATTTATTGGAAACACGCAACCAAATTCCCGTAACTGAGTGGCTCAACAATCATCCCGAAATTAAATTGATTACGCGCGATGGATCCAAAACCTATGCGAAAGCCGTCACAGAAGCTTCTTCGTCAATACTTCAGGTCGGTGACCGTTGGCATATACTTCACCAGCTTTTCGAAGCGATAAAAAAACTGTTTTCAGTCTCATACCAGCGAAATGGACACCTATTCCGATTGACAAAATAGTTGTTAAAGAAGAAAAGGAAAAACCTTTTCGCAAGAGCGATTACCAACGATTACAGAATGAAGAAAAAAGATGGGCGCGCATTCAACATGTCCACTCGTTATATAAACAGGGCTATAAGATAGCCGCCATCAAGAGGAAACTTCATCTTTCCCGTGGTACTGTTTATGCAGATTTGCGGCTGACAGAAAAACCGAACCACCAAAAAGATTCGCTCTATCAACACTATCATCCCCTCATTCACGCCTTGGTTTTAGACAGTCAAACGGGTGACCAAATTGAGCAAGCCTGTCATTCGGAAGGTTATAGAGGTTCTCGCTCTACTTTAAACAAAATGATTGCCGAGGAACGACGCAACATTGGACGAGGCAAGACGAAAGCATTTTCATTTCGTCAAAAAATCATTCAGGTGATTTGGGATCTTAAAAAAGGTGATCATATGGAGCGAATTCACCAATTGCATCCCAAGCTTTTAGAGGGATTTCCAAAAATCAAAGAACTCGATGAACTCGTTCAAAACTTCCGAAATTTGTTTACGGAAAAGAGAAGTGAAAAATTAGTAGATTGGCTAGAGAAATATGAACAAATTGATTATCCGTATATACAATCTTTCATTCGGGGTATCCAACAGGATATGGATGCTGTCACGTTAAGTATTCAAGAACCATGGAGTAACGGCCCCGTAGAAGGGCATGTCAATCGATTAAAAACAATCAAACGAATGATGTATGGTAGAGCAGGTTTTCAAGTGTTGAAAAATCGTGTTCTTTATGAATTTTAATTATGTGAAAATAATGGTTGATTCTACTAAAGAGACGGAACAAATTGATTCCCCAAAAGAGCGTAAGAGCCAACTCAACTTAACGGATTGAGATTTGGCTGATTTTTTTCACTTCAATTGATTAGGTGAAATCATAACCGTTTTTTCACTCTTATCTGTCTGACGAAATTTCGGATAACCAATTAAAATGGCAACAACACCACAAATTCCGATTAAGACAGGATAAAATGAATAAGGGATAATACTAACCGGTGATATTGCTGCTAGTCCAGCAGCCGCAAGCATTTGCCCTCCATAAGGCAATATCCCCTGCCAGCTACTTGCGAACATATCAAGTAAACTAGCCGACTTCCTTGGGTCAATTTCATATTCATCCGCGATACTTTTTGCTAATGGCCCAGTAATAATAATCGATATCGTATTATTCGCGGTGGCGATATTAGCCATACTAACTAAACCGGCAATCCCAAACTCAGCCCCTTTTTTCGATTTAATTTTGCTCGTAATAACATATAAAAGATAATCAATACCGCCGTTATGTTTGATAATCTCAACGACGCCACCGATTAAGATAGCAATGATTGCTAAATCCTCCATACTAATAATCCCTTCAGCAACTAGTTGTAAAAAACCACCGAAACTGTAAGACCCATCAATCATCCCGATAATTCCAGCAAATAGCGTTCCACCAAGCAAAACGACCAGCACATGTGCACCTAATAACGCCGCTACAAATACCGCGATATAAGGGAGTATTTTAAACAACTCATACTGATAGTCCCCACTCAAATCAGCTACATTACCTCGTGTGATTATACCTAGAATAAGCGCTGTAGCAATTGCCCCAGGCAAAACAATCAAAAAATTCACTTTAAACTTGTCTTTCATTTTTATATTTTGTGTCCTAACCGCCGCAATTGTCGTGTCTGAAATCATCGACAAGTTATCACCAAACATTGCACCGCCGATTACCGTCGCCATCGCCAATGCAAGCGGGATACCCGTTTGACTCGCAATCCCTATTCCAATCGGAGCCAATGCAACAACGGTCCCCATTGACGTTCCCATTGAAATCGAAATAAAGCAGCCAATAACGAACAATCCAACCATCAACAAATTCGTTGGTAATAGGGATAAGCCAAGGTTAACAGTAGATTCGACCGCTCCCATTCCGCTAGCAACTGCAGAAAATGCACCCGCTAAAATAAAGATGACAGCCATTAATATAATATTCGGATGGCCAGCGCCCTTAGTAAATGTCTCCACTTTACTGGACAACTTTTCTTTTCTATTCATCATCAAAGCGATAGCGGCTGCGATTAGTATCGCTACATTCAATGGCATATTTGAAAAGTCTTTTGTAAAAATTCCCGTGCCTATAAATAACAACACAAAAACAAGTAATGGAAAAAGCGCAAAGGGATTTCCCTTTTTCACTTTAAGTTTTGTCATAAATATTCCTCCTAGTAGTCTGTCGAAATCCCAGAACTTACTGAAAACATAGTATTTCTATATGAATTACAATAACTAATCGTATCCTGCTTTCTTACTGCTGTCAACAGAGCTATTTGTAGTTATCAGAATTAACATATAAATTAGTTTACATAGCTAGTTAAAGTGTGATAGGTTAGATGACAAACCTGAGAGGATGATTAAAATGGCAGTAGTGGAAAGCTTTTTATTGGATCACACGATAGTAAAAGCCCCTTATGTACGCTTGGCGGGTACGGAACAACACGAGAAAGGCAGTACTCTTCAAAAATATGACTTACGATTTTTACAACCCAACCAGGACGCAATGCCAACTTCAGCTGTTCATACGCTAGAACATTTACTTGCGACTTACCTACGCGACGAACTGACAGGGATCGTCGACGTATCACCAATGGGATGCAGAACAGGATTTTACATGATTATTTGGAATGAACATGAGCCTAAAGAAGTTGCCGCCGCTTTAACAACAGTGCTCGAAAAAGTAGTAACGACCGAACACATTCCCGCCGTTTCTGCACTCGAATGTGGCAATTATAAAGATCATTCGCTATTTGCAGCACAAGAGTATGCAAAGTTAGTGCTTGAAGCGGGACTAAGTGACGATCCGTTCCGCGATTAAGCATATTAAATTACGTACAATTATGATTGTCATTCTATAATTTAGCACCTGAAAACAACAGTAGAGGTCGCCCCAACGTTGAATTTGGGGCAACCTCTTTTTTGTTTGCAATCCTTGACTTCTTGTACTATATGAGTTGTAGGCTAATGTTCTGCCAACTAATTTGGTGAGCAGTGAGTTTGTTGGAGATTTTTCTATTTTTGTTGGACACTCCAATGATTTGATTGCACACACCACTGACTTCGTTGCACAATTCTCATAGTTGGTTGGACACTTCTCCGTTCGTTGCACACTTCACTTGTTTCGTTGGACACTCCAATGATTTGGTTGCACACTCTGCCGACTTCGTTGCACACTTCTCATAGTTGGTTGGACGCTTCGCCGTTCGTTGCACACTTCACTTGTTTCGTTGAACACTCCAATGATTTGGTTGCACACTCTGCCGACTTTGTTGCACACTTCTCATAGTTGGTTGGACACTTCGCCGTTCGTTGCACACTTCACTTGTTTTGTTGGACACTCGGATGATTTGATTGCACACTCCACTGACTTCGTTGCACACTTCACTTGTTTCGTTGGACACTCAGATGATTTGGTTGCACACTCCACCGACTTCGTTGCACACTTCTCATAGTTGGTTGGACACTTCGCCGTTCGTTGCACACTTCACTTGTTTCGTTGGACACTCAGATGATTTGATTGCACACTCCACTGACTTCGTTGCACACTTCTCATAGTTGGTTGGACACTTCGCCGTTCGTTGCACACTTCACTTGTTTGGTTGGACACTCAGATGATTTCGTTGCACACTCTACCGACTTCGTTGGACACCCAGATAATCTACTTAAACACTCCAATGATTTCCTCTCACAATCCAAAAACGTCAAACAAAAAAGATCTGCCTCCTGCTTAGATGGCTGATCTTCACATTATCTTTATAAGAATGCAGTCATTTCTCTAAATATGATCCTACACGGTTACTTGAAACGAGTTCTTTTATTTTTGCTGAGTGATAATCTCTTTTTACTTTAATTTTAGTTTTCATTTCGTGACATAAACAATCCTTCATAATTACATCATTATAATTATAGCTCAACGAATGCCAAAAAAGCGCTACTTTTTTACGCATGTTTACATTACCGCCCCTGTTTATATTCGTACGGAGGTCCGTTCTGGTAACTGGCTGGCATAGTCAAAAACATTAGCCCCTTTAGTTTTGCGTCACTACTTTTCACTAGTTTTGCCCTCATACGTTCTGCCTAATTAGTATAGCCTATATAACAGTCTTAATACACAGTCAATTAATTGGTTAATTCACTCCAGAACTACCGTTACATCTCAATCTGTTCCAACTATTGAATAGCATCCACTTCCCAATTGGGTATATTATTCACCCCTTCAATATAGTTCTTAGGTGCAAGATATATTAGGATTTTCCATGTTCTAAGGAGCCGTTTCTATATAAAAAACCACCACTAAATCATTGTTTTGAACAAGTAAATGTATCGGGTAAAGCATTTTGAATACATGTAAAGTTTTATGGCAGCCTTTAATTATGCAATTTTACGAACAATGGAATTAAGGTAAACTCAATATCCCATCACATTTCTTTTTTATGTTTTCGTTAATATATGCTAGATATCGTTAAGTTATTCCATTTATAATTTTACGGTTCAATAGGAGGAAACCTAACAAACAAGTCCCAGTTCTCGCTTCAATAAACATGCTCCAACATAAAGACCAGACATTTAGGTACATGTCTGGTCTTTGCTTTAATCAGTATGCAATTACAGTGTGTTTTCTAGCTGTTATAGTGTGCAGGTATCTAAAAGCTCTTATAACCCCTTGAAGTAAGTTGCCACATTTTCTGTTACAAATGAATGTCCGATTAAGAGAGGATCCTTTTTTAACTGCAATTGAAATTGGTTGAAATTCTTAATCAAGTAGTCTCTTTGCTTCTCATCGACTATGAATTTAACGCCGTATCGGTAGAGATCTCCTTGTTCCTCATCAAATACAATTGTCCCATAAAGCGTCATTTCCTCGTCAATTATTGTTGTTTGAAACTTCAATACAATGTCCGATCTTGTAGGAAGTTTAATGTTTGATACGAAACGTAATCCACCCGGTCCTATGTTTTCAACTACCACTTTTGTATTTCCTAATTGTACCTTCTTTCCATTTAATTCTGCCACCGTCATAAATGCTTCAAGCGGATATTGGAGGTCAATTCTAAAATATTTTCTTTTTTCTTTTATAGGCACAGATTCAATTTCAGAATTCGATTTTCCGGCTAATAACTTTAGAATGTTTTCTTCTGAAACAGGTCTGCTAAATAAATACCCCTGAATCCAATCGCATTGTAAATTAGATACAAACTCTCGCTGTTCTATCGTTTCGACACCTTCCGCTACGACTTCTATTGAGAGTCTATGTGCTAATTGAATAATTGAGGTTACTATTTCGCCGCTATCCTTATCAGATGGAATGTCCTTTATTAAGCTCCTATCTATTTTCAATATATCCGGTTTTATGTCTCTTAAACTTTTAAAGGATGCATAGCCTGTCCCAAAATCGTCAAGTGAGATTTGTATACCCAACCCACGCAACTTCTCTATTTTCCCTAATACTTTTTCTTCCTGCTCCATCATCGTACTTTCCGTGATTTCAATGTTAAGCCATTTTGGATCAAGTTCATTTTCTTGTAAAATGCTAGATATCATAGCGACTAAACCTGTTTGTAAAAACTGCACAAGTGACAAATTGACTGAAGCCTGAATAAAGTACCCAGCATTATGCCATAAACGCACATTTTTGCAAACTGTCCGCAATACCCATTCACCAATTGGAGTGATCAATCCCGACTCCTCAGCCAGCGGAATAAATTCATCCGGTGAAACAATTCCCCAAACTGGATGATTCCAACGTAGTAGCGCTTCTACACTAACAATTTGATTCGTCCCCGTATGAACAATCGGTTGGTAATAGACAAGAAATTGATTGTCATGCAACGCTTGCTTGAGCTCATTTCTTAAAGAAAAAACCTTATATGTAGCGACATTGGCCGTTGGTGAATAAATTTGATAATTATTATTTCCCGCTTTTTCTGCAAGGTACAATGCTAAGCCTGTATTTTTCATGAGTGAAGCAGTATCATCTCCCGATTCAGGATAAATACTAATACCAATACTCGTCGTAATGAAAAGATTATAACCTTTAATGTCAAATGATTGTTCAAAAACTTGCAATGCATCCTTCGCGATTTGTTCAATTGAATGAATGTCTTGAAGGTTTGTAGTTAAAATTGCGAATTCATCTCCACTTATTCTGGCCATCATTTTTATATTTTTATTAAGTGTATTTTTTAACTTCCTCGCAATTTCAATTAATAACAGATCACCGACCTCATGACCTAATGAATCATTTAAAAACTTAAATCCGTCTAGATTAAGGAACAAAACGGCGAACTTTCTCTTATCAATATTCGCTAGTCTTATTTCAAGATCCACTCCATTTTCAAATGCTCGTCGATTTGGTAACTCAGTTAAATAATCATGGTAAGCCATATATTGAATTTCGCGCTGTTGCTTTTTCAGTTCAGAAATGTCATGTAAGTTACAAATAACCCCATTCACACTTGGGGCATGGAGTAGATTCGTATAGATAACTTCAAAGTCACGCCATTCTCCATTTTTATGCTTTAATCGCAGCTCTACTGTGAACGGAGTATTAGGCCGCTTGAGAATCTCTTTGAATTTACTCTTCTTCAGTTGATGGTCATCTGGATGTATCAGGTCAAAAAAATTTGTCCCAGTAATCTCCTCCACTTTATACCCAAGAACAGCCTCAATTGCTGGGCTTTCAAAGACAATTGTTCCTTTTGAATCGAGGATGCCAATAATTTCATGAGAATAATGAATTAATGATTGAAGTTTTTCGCGCATTTCTTGAATATCCTGCTTCAATTCTTGTGCAACAGTAATATTACTTGTTAATCCGTAAAGACCCAATACTTCGTTATTCTCCATTTGAATAGGTGTCAGCGTTACATCAATATGACTGACTCCACCATGTTCATTAATGACTCGATATTTTACATATTGAGCTTCTCCGTTTAAAACTTTGGCGAAGTAGCCTTTTACCATTTCTAAATCTTCTTCATAAACAAAGTTACTATACTTTTCCCCTATGCATTCTTCTACTTTAGTTCCAGTTATCAGTTCACTCCCTCCACGTATACTGACGATGACCCCTTTTCGATCAACAACGAAGAGAAGTATATCAGGTGAATTTTCAAATATTTGCGGATAAGAGTTTTTTTCCTCGTTCAGATAAGCCATTAATCTTTTCCTTTTATTAATTCTTGTTAGCAATTATACTCCCCCTTTATAAAAAACGATTAGATAATACCGCGGTAATCGTTTCAGAGTCGAACTGGTGACTGTTCATTTCACCGATCAACTTATTGAATAAAAATACAAAAAAAAAGACCAGACATTCACCAAGTGTCTAATCTTCATTCTATTATTATACAAGCGTAGTGTATTTTCTGAAAATTGTCACGTAGAGGCACTTTTCATGCACTGTCTATTCTTGATCAAACAATCCGCTATGTGGATAGAAAAAGGTATTGAAACTCCCTTCTTCAGTTTCCACTAGCATTCGGTACACAAGGCGACGATAATCCTGGTCCGTATATGGATCATATACATCGGCATACTTGGTGGTAAGAAAAGTCACTCGTACCGGCGACGATGCATAGCTAGCATACTCATTTTTCACAATTTGAAGCGCTTCCTCTTTGGTAAGGTCAAAGCTTCCTGCCCCGACGTGATCCCAGTCGAATATTGACAGTTTCCACATGCCCGATTGTTTTTCAAACCCATACTCCAAATAAACAGCGTCTTCAAGCGGAGCATCAAAGGAAACCGTACGAATCCTAACTAAATTTGGCGTGTTTTCAAGAATTTCAAATCGGTAATCTGTTTCATTCGCTAGAGATGGAAAAAGACCCATATCACAATACGTACACATATTTGCATAGTAATTCTTCAAGTCTGAGTCCACTAACGGTTGCGTTGCAGTTTCCAATAGTTCCGTACGAACCGCGCTAAACGGGGACGACTGTAACTTAGAATTATTAATAGTAGTTTCAACTGTAACAGGCAATCTATAGACTAAATTTAGTATTTCCTCTTTCGTCGGCGGGAGGTTCGGATTAGGGATTGGAACCTTAGGCATTTTTAACGCACGGTGCAGAAATGCCGCATAATGGGCACGTGTCACGGGCTCATTCGGTTTAAAATAGCCCTTATTTCCAACTGTAATCCCATTTGAATTGAGGGCCTGTATGTGCAGAAACCCCCAATTATTTTTACCTACATCTCGAAAATGGCTGAAGGATTTAATATTTAATTCAAACGCCAGATCCAGTACTTTAGCCATCTGTACCCGTGTGATGGGTGCGTTAGGATTAAAGTTCCCATTAACGTCTCCACTGAAAATTCCTGCTTGTGAAACTTTTAAAATCGCATTTGAGTAAGGATGATTCGTAGGCACATCCTTGTAACGAATAACGGCGTCTGTCTTCGCTTCTAACGCTAATGCTTTATCCAATAAATGAGCAACATGCTGACGTGAAATTGTTTCGTCTGGTCTGAACGAGCCATCCGGATAGCCATTAATCAGCCCCCTTACTTTCATGTTCTGAATTATTTCTCGAAAAGGGTGGTTTTGCGAGACATCTTTAAACGATTGAGATAAAGCTTTTGTTTGCCCACTGAGAGACACAACTGCCACAACAACAATGCAGCTAAGCCATTGCCATATCCAACGGTTTTTCATCTAATACCATCTCCTTTTTGCTTCGTAATCCTTAAACATCTCATAAAGAACTAAAATAACAAAATAAATGAGTAGGTTCCATTTGTATCTCTTTGATAGACGCAATTTCACGAATAATTCACTTTAATAATGCTCGACTACTGATTCGCTAAAGAACCTCTTGCCTCTAGCAGTTTGTCTAAGTAATCCGATGCAGCTACAACCAAATTATCATCTGATAGTGGTTGCATTATTTGATTACGATTACTATATAATTCAACATTCAACTACCGTACCCAATAAAACGATAAAATCAATTGATCGCACTAACCTTTTAGTCGAACCAATAGGTCCATTGACAATTTTAAGTAACTAAAAAGACACCTCATTCTTTTGTGTAGTGGGATTAACTAGAAATCACTGCAAAATAGAAGAGGCGCCTACTAATATGATAGACCATATCCCCTCTGCTAATCAACTGCCAAAAGAACTTCTCTCTGTTTTTTCTGAACTAGAATTTTTTTAACACTTACGCAATATGGACATTATAAAAGCTGTCGGTTTCAGTTGTTCCTACTTATTTCAACTTGTTTTTTTGCTTAACTTTCCAACACAGAAACTGGTTCTCTCTTTAGAGTCAGTGAAAGCTGATCGTTAACCAATCAAGGATGCCGTATATCGGTTCATAAATCAATCTTCGTTCAATATCAGTATGGTAAAAATAACAAAACAGTGCTATTCGGTTGGTTGATTTAAAGTAACTTTATAGTTTGGCGCAGCCTGTTAAAGATAATAAGAGCATTCTTCGTTCCATACATTGTGTAATGTCAAACGAGGCACGAGTAAAAATTGATTTCATTCAAAATCGAATAGAAAAGTGAATGGTTAGCACAGAATGCGCGCTTCCAAACAAGAAATTGCCGGTGTGCCTAGTTATATCAAGGCTTAGTTGCCTATTTTTTTATGAATAACTGTCACGAAATTAAAAACGTAAGTTATTAGCGGCCTCTCACGAAGAGGCTGTTTTTTGTACCCATTACAAACACTCTGGTTAATACCAGAACTATGTTAGTGACTACCAAGAAATTAATTCCAGATTTCTTTCATTCTCGAGTCAATACTGTTACGTCGTTATAAAAACCTAATATAGGGGTATACAATAAAAAAGATTAGTTTCTGTGAGGAGTAGTTTTATGAATAAGAAGCGTTTATCCTGGGTGGATGTCACGAAAGGGTTTTTAATGGTCCTTGTAGTTATTGGACATTATCCCGGACAACTTGATTTTCCTCTTTCGAAATATATCTACTGGTTTCATATGCCGGCTTTTTTCATTTTGAGTGGTTTGTTTTTTAAGCCCGTTGTGGAAAAAGGCCTACTAAAAATTTCAATTCACAAACGTTTTATGCAACTGATTGTCCCCTATTTATTTTTCTTAATAAGTATTACGCTGATCCGCTACGGCATAGAAATCGGTTCAGGCAATATGGACTTATCTTGGTATATAAATGATTTGTGGACACTTGCCGTGGGAGGTCGTTTTGCACGTGGTGCTTATGGTGTCTTCTGGTTTGTGACAACATTATTCTTTACGTATCTATTTTTCTTATGGCTGACAAAATACTTTAACCGTACAAAACAAGTTGTTATTCTGTCGATCTTTTACATAATAGCCCACTTTGAAAGTATTATTGCAATGCATGTGATTGGCGGAAAACCTTCCGAAGCCTCGCAAGCGATTCCGATGATTTGGAACATCGATGTTGCACTCATGGCGGTCGTCTATTTTGCCTTCGGTTATTACATGAAGGATATTTGGCAAAATGTCACGAAACGCTGGATGATTGCTGGAATGGTTGTCAGTGTAACAATGGTCTTGCTTGATAACTGGAATGTAATTGACTATCGATTAAGCATGAAATTTTTGCGATACGATCATTTCATTCTAGATTTGGTCATCCCCCTGTCATTCACACTGGTAGTGGTGGGAGGATTTCAATTCATCACTTCCCGAATGTCATTGAATTGGCTGCAAAATATAGAGAAACACTCACTAACCATTATGTACTTGCATATTTTCACAGATATTTTGTTAAATGATTATTTCACATATGGTATTATTGGATTCACAGCATTTGGATTAGTCATTCCAATCATTGTTTCCATTATCATTCAAAAAATGTTGCCTAACGGGAAACTATTTCTTGGTGGATTCTCACCTAAAAAAAATGCTACTACTCCAGTTATTAATTAGAAAAAGCTGAACTCCGTGATGACACGGGGTTCAGCTTTTTTATTGAATTTCTTTAAATGGAACCAGCTATGTTCAACTTTCAGAATTGTACGCGGACTGAAATGGTGACCCCGCAATTATTTCCGTCTAAGAGCATCCATCCAAACCTTGTACCCTTCCCCATTTAAGTGGATACCGTCAATTGTGAATTTCTCATCTAACTGACCGTTTTGATCCACGAAACTAGAATGTAAATCAATGTATTCGATTCCGTTTTCTTCAGCAATCCTTTGTAATATTTCATTAAATTGTTTTACTTTTTTATTAGATACTTCATTACCAAACAGCTCGTTATTTACTGGAAGTATGGATTGTATAAAGAGTTTACTGTTTTCACCTTTGAAAGACTTCACAATTGCAGTTATGTGTTTTTCGAAATTCTTACTACCTTTGGAGTATCGAATATCGTTAACGCCAATCATAAGGTATGCCTCTTTAGGGTTCCGATTAACCACTTCCTGTATTCGATTCAATACACCTTTTGACACGTCGTTTCTGATTCCTCTATTTAGTACAACCTCATTAGGGAAGTATTCCTGAAACTCTCCGTAATCTGTAATGCTGTCCCCAATGAATATTTTATGGACATCTTTAACATCGGACTGATCGAGGATACTTTTTTTCGTGAAGTAATAATCTGAAGTTCCTTTTCCTGAAGGTGCCGGTTGCATTTGTTTTTTAATGAATTCAATGCCGCCTATTTTCTGCACTACAATACTTCCCATTCCAACCAACAGGAAATTTAAAAACAAAGATATAACTAACAAAGACTTAATATTTTTCAAAATTCGCACTCCTTATTCTTAAAACTATTTCTTTATGGATTGAGCTTATTACAATATATCTATACCCCAATTTTCAACAAGTAATGTTTTGTTTCATCTCATATTTTGAGTTCAATTTCCTCCGTAGTAAGGCACTTCTTCTAAGTTTTTTAGAATTGTAGTGGTAACAGTCATCACAAACAGCAGAAGTATTCACCAAATTTGTTCCCTTAGCTTAACTAGGCACTCCTCGAAATGAGCACGCATTCAATTCCAACTAGGAATTCCACTTTTTATCCAAGTATTCCAACACCTCTTATGGTACACTTTTCATATGAAAAAACTTCTCATTTTGATCATCCTACTTAGCATTCTATTCTTTTCTTCTGGACAAAGCCCTGAGCAGCAATCGCTCATACCTACGTTGGAAAAATGGTTGCCCGGAGAGCCATTCAAATCATCACTTTCTAAACTGCACGTGCCGTATTGGGGCATAATAGTTTCGATCGATGAACGAGGTTATTATCCTTTTGTTGAATTCCTTGTCAGAAAAAGTGCTCATTTCTTCACTTTTGGCTTTATTGCCTCCATCATCTATTTAATTTTACCTAAACACATGTTTCGCATATTGACCGCCACATGGATAACACTTTTACTGGCCGCTGGGGATGAATATCACCAATCGCTGACAAGCGGACGGACACCAACGCTTCAAGACGTCATTCTCGATATGGCAGGAGCCATTACATTTCTCATTATTTTACGGTTTATTTTATTACTGAAACGCCCCAAAAAAGCAAGAAAGCGCTAGGATTTACACAGCGATTTCTTGCTTTTTTCATCGATAACTCTAGATATGCTTCAAAACTACTTGTGCATTGATTTAAGTTTTGCGGTAGCATCATCTGAACAGAAAACACAAGCAGTTGTACTTTCTTGAACATATTAAGAAGTCACAATGTTTTTCGGTTCTTCTTACTCCTTAAGATGATCCCCTTACCGACATGTTACACAGGCATTTTTTTCAGTATCCGGTTCATTACATCCATTTCATTTGAAACTTAGATCCACCATACATATACTGTAGCAATAACCGATCATCTTCCTTTATTCGTCCAATCACATTAACTTTTTTATCGGCTGGAAGATCTCGTTTTGCAATTTGAATCTCTCCCTGATAGCGTTCATACTTTTCGTTATCTACGGTAATCGTACCAAGTGGTCTTGCTACCGTATTGAATGTTTTAACGGGACGGGTGCCAATTAGTCCGTATTCTCTTGATTCCATCGATCGGATGCAATCTCGAGCAGCATCTAAACGATTTGTCTGTACGGCTCCCACTATTTCAAGCAGAGATTTGTCGTGGATTGCCTGTTCAGCTCGCAATAAAAAAATCCCTTGTTTATAAGAAGCAAATTGCTCTAGCGATTGTTCAGTCAGTGTAAGATCACCGACCAAGACCTTGTCCACACAGCCATTTTCAATTAAGTCTAGAAAGGCGGAAAAAGGTGAGATACTTCGATGGTCTTCCAATGTCGGCAATCTTTCATAGAGCGGTCCGCGCAATGATCCATCTCCTGGAATGAAGGCCATCACTGTGACCCCTTCCTGTTTCAGCCACTCATTCACCTTGCGAAATTCATCACGATCGAGTCCTGTTTCGGGTCGCGGATAAAAGTTATGCCACGCCTCAATAGATTCCGTTTGTAACCCTGCCCGTTTCATATTTTCCAAGCTATCTTTAGTCAGCGTGCTTGCATTCAGTGCCACTTTCATTTTCTTGGATAACCTGACAATTGTGGCTTCTGAAATACCATAGTCCACCCGTAAACCCGTTAGCCCCCACTCGAGGAGACCTTCTGCATTTTCCCATGTGAAACCAAGATGTCCAAGTGACTTTGGCGAAATATCTGCCATTAACTCCATATTATATTGTTTTGCAGTTGCCCCTAGCTTTTGAAGGCGTTCTTTATAAAGCTGCGGATCCTCCTCGGGGATATGAAGCGATGTGAAAATAGAAGTAAAACCGATTTCTCTTACCTTTTTAAGATAAAATTCAAATTCCTCATTCAAATCATTTCCTAGATAAACGGAAATTCCAAGCATGCAATCAGCTCCTTTGTAAGTTTAAGAAAAGCGCAAGACGCCGCATTAGACGTGCCTCGAGCTAGATCATTCTTTTCATCAAAAAAAGGAGGCAAGCCCCCCTTTTTTAAATACCGTCCGCCATTTCTTCCTTGAATCCAAACAAGTACGTGAATAGGAAACCGAATATATAAGCAATTAATAGACCAAAGAAATAAAACAAGAATTTATTGTCTGCAATAAGTGGTATTAACGAAATACCAGATACGCCGATACCAGATGCAGCAACTTTCATGACTGCCTGGAAGGCGCCGCCGACTGCTGCACCCATACAAGCAGTAAGGAATGGGCGGCCTAGAGGAAGCGTGACCCCGTAAAGTAGTGGTTCTCCGATTCCTAGGAAGCCTACTGGTAGCGCCCCTTTAATTATATTACGCAATCTTTTGTTTTTAGTTTTCACAAATATCGCGATGGCTGCACCAACTTGACCCGCGCCTGCCATTGCCAATATTGGTAATAATGCAGTGTAGCCAACAGAATTGATCAATTCTAGATGAATGGGCGTCAAACCATGATGAAGTCCGACCATAACCAGCGGCAGGAAGAAACCTGCGAGAACCGCACCTGCAACAACACCACCGACATCCAAAATGACATTGATTCCAGAAGTAATACCATCAGATAGAACACCAGCAACTGGTACTACTGCATAGAGTGAAAAGAAACCTACTGCTAATACGGTAATTAAAGGTGTAACTATAATATCAATCGAATCATGCATAACAGATCGAACACGCTTTTCAACCCAAGTCATTAACCAAGCTGCAAAGATGACACCAAATAATCCGCCTCGACCTACTACTAATGCCTCACCGTAAATTGTAATATCTGCAAGCGCAGGGTTGAACAAAAATGCCCCAGCAATTGCACCAAGTACTGGTGTGCCCCCAAACTCCTTAGCTGTATTCCAACCCACCAAAATCGCAAGATACATGAAAATACCGCTTCCAAGTAGAAGAAGAATTTGCATCCATGTTACCGTCGGATCCACACCCGCGTTTTTCGCGAAGTTTGCCCCTCCGTTAATTAGACCTGATGCAACAAGACCTGGGATTAGTGGAATGAAGATACTACCAATTCGGCGAAGTAGCATTTTTATAGGTGTTTTATTCTTCTCCTTCAGATTGGCTTGATTTCTTGCTGCTTTTTCGCTAAAAGTTAAATCATTTTCATCCAAGGCTGCCTCTTCCCCAATTGACAGCCCTGTGACTTTGCTCATTTCTGCAGCGACTTTATTGACCGTCCCCGGCCCCACTACGATTTGCAAAGTATCATCTTCAATGACACCCATTACGCCATCGACTTTTTTCAACGTGTCAATATTCGCCTTACTATCATCTTTTAATACCAAGCGCAAACGAGTCATACAGTGGGATAACCGCTGAATATTTTCCTTACCGCCGATATTCGCAAAAATATCTTTGGCCATACGCTCTTCCTTTTTCATTCCAATCCCCCCATTTCACTATTTATATAGACTTTCGGACAAAGCCGCCTGTTTGTTCCAATTTTTCGACCGCTTCTTCATAAGTACTTTGCAGTAAAATCATGACTATAGCGGTTTTCACCTGCTGTTGGGCTTTTTCGTAATAGTTCTCGGCTGTCTCATAGTCAACTTGAGTGGCTTCCATAATGATTCTTTTGGAGCGCTCTGTTAACTTTTCATTAGTAGATTGGACATCGACCATAAGATTTTCATATACTTTCCCAATTCCAATCATGGATGCCGTAGAAATCATATTTAGCACTAACTTTTGGGCTGTTCCCGCTTTTAATCTCGTTGACCCTGTTAAAATTTCAGGACCAGTCTCAACTTCAATTACCATTTCGGCATGCTTGCTTATTTCAGCGCCTTTATTACATGAAATTGCTACCGTTTTGGCCCCTTTTTCTCGTGCATAATCTAAAGCACCTATGACATATGGAGTTCTACCGCTCGCGGCTATTCCAATGACAGTATCCTTATCGCAAACTGAAGCAGATTCCATATCTAGTGCCCCCATATTTACACTGTCTTCGGCACCCTCAACCGCAGTTGTAAACGCTTCCATTCCTCCGGCAATGAAACCTCGAACCATTTCAGGAGAAACCCCAAACGTTGGGACACATTCAACAGCGTCAAGAATCCCCAATCTTCCGCTCGTTCCCGCACCAGCATAAATGAGTCGGCCTCCTGTTTGGAACGATTGGACAACAGATTCAACAACTTTTTCAATATGATCTAGCTCGTTTTTGATGGTAGTAGGAACTGAACTATCCTCTCGATTCATCGCTTCTAGAATTCCCCTGACAGACATTTCATCGAGTTGCATCGTCTTGCTATTTCTCTTTTCTGTAGCTAATTTTTCAAGCATTCTATCGCCCCTCTTAAACTAATACTTTATAATCCAATTGTACTCACAAGAAACTATATGTCAAGATTATTCGAATTATTACTGAATCTTAATTTCATAAGAGAATAAAAAAAAGGAAACCCTTATTCGGTTTCCTCATCTCCGTAATTTCTCCATCTCACTTCTTGCTTCCTGATATTGTTTGATTACCTTTTCTCCGACATGATGAAAAATGCTCATATATAAGGTATCAATGACCGTCAGCTGCGTCATTCTGGAAGGTATGCTTCCAATTCTAAAATCCTGTTCCACATTCGGGGTGCAAAGTCTGATATCCGCTGTTCTGTATAAGGGTGACTTATCCAGATTCGTAATTGCGATTACAATTGCCCCTTTCTTTTGAGCAAACTGGGCAAGTTCCAATACATCCCTCGTTTTTCCCGATGTACTGATTGCAACAAAAATATCATTTTTAGTTAAATAAGGAATAACCGTAAGCATGTAATGAAAATCCAAAGAGGTAATAGAATGATACCCCAGCCTTGTAAATTTATAGTGTGCATCAAGTGCTGCAGTCGATGATCCGCCAACACCAAAGAAAACAATTTTTTTTGCGTCTTTTATGGCATCTACTGCTTTCAATAACTCCTTCTTATCCATTGAGTCCGTACAAGATTCAATTGCGAATTTATTTACCTGTATGACCTTTTGAAATGAGTCATAGGGGGTATCCTTTTGCTGCAAAATTGAAAAATCCGTTAAGTTCATTTCTGTTAACGTTAAATCCTTAACAAGCGCAAGTTTAAATGACTTGAAGCTACCCATTCCAATCGATTTGCAAAAGCGAATTACACTCGCTTCACTTACACCTATCTTTTTTGACAACTCTTTTGTCGTCATATTGGGAATTAACTCCGAATGCAAAATTATGTATTCACCTACTTTTCTTTCAGCAGCAGATAAAATAGCCAAGCCTTGTTTAATTTTATCGATTAATGATTTCATTTCCACACCTCCAACACCTTTAGTATATACGACACCAGGATTGTTGAACACTTCGCGGGATTTGTTGGAGGCTTTGCCGATTTTGGGGGAGATTCCACCGCGTTTGTTGGGCACTTCGATAGTTTGGTTGGACACCTCAGCAATCACATCCAATTCCCCAACTAACCAACTAGTACCATTTCCGTTAAGTACTAGAAGTCCAGCTTAACTCTATAATTAGTTCATATATTGAGTTATCATTCTAAATAGGATTATGCTATAGTTTCTTTGTGTCTTAAAATCCATATTATTGCCATATAAGTTTAACTATTGGAGGGAATTACATCAAAATGAGCAATTTACGAAGAAAGATATATGCGGCTACTGTTTCTGTGGCAGTTGTCTTGGGAGTGATTGTTACTGCAGTACCTGTCACTACCGATGCGGCTGGTACTTCATTTACAGATGTAAAGTCGACTCTTGACCATTATGATCCGATTATGAATCTTGCGGGGCGTGGAATTGTCAAAGGCTATTCAGATGGTACATATCGTCCGGACAATGAGCTTACGCGTGGTCAAGCTTCGAAAATACTTGCGCTCGCATTGAAGTTGGATACGAGAAACGTCAGAAATCCGGGCTTTAAAGACGTCGACAACACGAATGGCTTCTATAAGTATGTAGCAGCACTTGAAAATGCAGGGCTCATTTCAGGATTCGAAGACAACACGTTCAAACCGAATGCATCCATGACGCGTGCCCATATGGCGAAAGCAATCGATCTCGGATTCAAACTCGAAGGTAAATCTACCGTAAATCCATTCAGAGATGTAAGTAATTCTGCGTGGTACGTGGATCATGTCAAGGCACTCGTCTCTAACAAGGTGACGAAAGGAAAGACGCCAACAACTTTCGATCCGAATTCTAGCATCACACGTGCCCAAATGGCATCATTTGTTGTACGTACCGAGAATATCAAAGTCGCATCTAATCCAATCGAAAAGGCGCGTGCTGAAATCAGAAAAGTCGTTACGCAAAATGGTGTCATTGAAGTAGGCGTTAAAAAAGTTGCCGAATCAAGATTTAATAGCAGGACAAATACAGTAACGATGACTGCCTATGATATTGACGAAGGGATTAAAGGGTTGACCGGAATTGGTGTTTTCTCTAGTAAATTGCGAGCGCTCGGCGTTAAAAAAATTAGCATAGGTAATGCTAAAGCTGTCGACCTCTCGCGACCCACTGCAAAAGATACGCTGAAAGAAGACTTCTTGGCCCTCTTGAAACCAAGTACTAAACCTTCAACGGACAGCGATGTATCTGCAGAGGACGTCCAAGTTACACTTTACGCTGACAAAAACGACATTCAATTCCGAGAAACTTTTAATGTTAACTTCCACGTGTTTGTTCCAAGCACTAATTGACAGTCCCCCTATCCAAATCCGGATGGGGGGATTTTTCTTTATTAATGAAAAGAAGTGCAGACCAATTAAGGTCTACACTTCTTTTTGTTGTTCATCTCAATGAATCGGCGCTTTAAACTGTCCGCCGTGTGCTTCTTGCGTGTTCATGATTGTTAAAAATGCATTTGCATCGACTTCATGGACAATTTGTTTTAATTTACTTATTTCTAGACGTGTGACAACTACGTAAATGACATCTTTGTCACTATTATTATAGCCGCCGCTTCCCTTAAGGTTCGTAATGCTTCTACCGAGGCGTTCATTAATGGCAATTCCGAGTTCCTCGTATTCATCCGACACGATAATCACCGCTTTTGTTTCATCCAAACCTTGGATAACAGCATCGATTGTTTTCGAAGCGATATAATACGTCAGAATCGAATACATGGCTTGCTCCCAGCCGAGTACAAAGCCTGCCCAGCCGAAAATGAAGATATTGAAAAACATCACAAATTCGCCTACAGAGAATGGAATCTTTTTAGTCAATAAAATACCAAGTATCTCAGTCCCATCTAAAGCACCGCCATTACGAATGACAAGCCCGACGCCCGCTCCGAGCAAGAGCCCTCCGAAGACAGTCGCAAGAAGCGGATCCGTCACAAAAGGGTCAACCGCCTTAAGTGGAATTTCCACAAGCGCAAGTACAACGATTGCAAAAGAGGAAGATATGAAAAAGTTCTTCCCGATATACTTATAGCCAAAGAAAAGGAATGGCAAGTTGATCAGCAGTATGAGTAAACCGAATGGGATACCCGTTAAAAAAGTTAGAATTAGTGAAATCCCGATGATTCCACCATCTATAATAGAGTTTGGAACAAGAAATAGTTCAATCGCTACCGCCGCCATAGTCGCCCCTATCATAATGAATAGATAACGGAATATAAAATGTGTACGTGTTTCTCTTTTGTGCTGTTTTTTCATAAGTGAAATACAGTCCTTCGACATTAAATTATTTTGTAATACTATTATCCCTCTTTCTGCATTCCATGTAAATAATAAAAGATCAGCTCGGAGCAAAATAATAATTTGCACGATTTCTTTGCTTTTGTCACCGCTTATTCGGCAGTTTTCAATTTGACTGGGTGACTGTCACCGACAATCAGATATAAGCGCATACGTATAGAAGAGGATGTAGTTTTAGTGAAAGGTCTGCCTATATATGTTGAATTAAAGACTCCCATTGAATCTGCTGTGGTTCTCGATAATGAGAGTGCTGTAATTTGGGGTGTGGATTGTAGAACACTTGGCGCTTTGGGGATGCTTCTCACCGTAAGCCTGGATTAGCGCTTCGCATCCAGGCTTACAGCTTCGGCGACCCCTTTGCCGCACCTGCGCTAGGGTGTTCATAATCGAGAGAAATGTCATTTTGAGATGTATATGGCGAGATTGTAAGGTGATTACTAGTTGATACTATATAAATTGGAATAAAGAATTCCACTGAACCGCTACGGCGCTCGGGGATGCCTCCCGCCCTAAGCCAAGCAGCTTCGCCGCCAGTCTTATGGCTTCGGCTACCCCTGTTAAGGCGCCTTCGCTCAGTATATATACCGGATTCAACATATATAATTATCTGGGATGAAATGCGCTATCTCAAATAGATCATCCAGCGAAGGCGCGACTTCGTGGTAGCCGGAGCGATAAGACTGAAAGCGGTCTCCTTTCTGGCTTATCGCGGGAGGCATCCACAAAGCGTCGTAGCGGTATTGGCAGGAGTTCTATTTCATTCAAAGTACTAAGTCTTTTTCAGCGGCCTCCCAAAAGCCCTTGTAAAGCGTATACGCCGTATTCATTTGTTCAACATATCTAGCAAACTCCCCCAAACAACTTTAAAGTAAATCTCGAAACAATAAGGTATGCTAAAGGAATAATTTCCTGATTTATTGCACATTTAAAAATCCACATGAAGTTGCTCTAGTACTACAGTTACTAGAAATTTTGCATGATAACCCAAATTTAAATAGAAGGAATGATTGTATGTTGAATTTGAAACTGGAACCAAAAATCCTTGACGTATTGAAAGATAAAATACAAATGATCCCCACAGATGAAGGCGCCATCTACTTGGTCGGACCAATCCAACTCCCTGTCAATCTGCATGGAGAAACAGTTGTTTTTCAATGGTATTGCTGGCTTAACCGATGCCAAGTAACGGACAATTACTTAGAAATTATCGAACAGTTGTCATCTGCGAATTTGGCGGAATACCAACAGTCAAGCGTGCTCGTCTACGGAGATTTCGAACATGCGGATGATGCGTTAATTCGCATGCATTCAATTTGCCATACTGGCGATATATTTGGTAGTAAAAGATGCGATTGCGGCTATCAGCTCAAGCAATCGATGCAGAATATTGCGGATCACGGGACGGGTGCGCTGTTTTATTTAGCGAATCATGAAGGGCGTGGTATTGGTTTATTCAGCAAAGCAATGGCCTATGTGTTGCAGGAAAATGGCTACGATACAGTGGAAGCCAACGAAAGCCTTGGTTTTGTCGACGATTCCAGAAATTATGATGATGCAATTCAGGTACTCAAGACGCTACGTACAAAACCTGTTAAGCTCATGACAAATAATCCAAAGAAACTGGATGCGCTGAAAAATGCTGGGCTTCCTGTATCCGGAAGAGAACCTTTATGGGGCGATAAATCAGAGTTCAATGAAGGTTATTTGCAGACAAAGATTGATCGTTCAGGCCATTTAGATGAAAAAGGAATTCATCCAAATGACTAATCATGAATTTTACATGAATTTAGCCCTAAGCAATGCGCGCGCAATGAAAGGACAGACGGATCCAAACCCACTCGTCGGTTCGGTTATCGTCAATGACAATCGAGTGGTTGGCATCGGAACACATTTAAAAGCTGGAGAACCGCATGCGGAAATACACGCCATTCGGATGGCTGGTGATATGGCAAAAGGCGGCACGATTTATGTGACCCTTGAGCCATGCTCACATTACGGGCGAACGGGTCCTTGTGCACTTGCCATTGTTGAAGCTGGGATTAACAAAGTTGTTATCGCTACGCTTGATCCAAATCCTGTCGTTGCCGGTAACGGTGTCAAGATTTTGGAAGATGCCGGAATTGAGGTCATCGTCGGCATAATGGAAGAGGAATCTCGCCAGATGAATGAAGTATTTAACAAGTTCATCGTCGAACAAAAGCCTTTCATGACGATGAAAGCAGGAAGCACATTGGACGGAAAAATCGCAACACATACTGCCGACAGTAAGTGGATTACATCCAACGAAGCTAGGCATGACGGGCATGTACTGCGCAATGAAAATATGGCTATTTTAGTTGGCGTCAATACAGTAATTGAGGATGATCCCGAATTAACTACACGGATCCCTAATGGAAGGAATCCGATTCGCGTCATTTTAGATTCCACACTGCGAATTCCACTGGATTCAAAGGTCGTTACCGACGGACAGGCACCCACTTGGATTTTTACTGCACAAGAGGTTGACCAGGTAGCTAAACAGAAGCTAGAAGAACAAGGCATTTTAATCTTCCCAACTTCCGGAGTGAAACAGGTGAACCCAAATGACGTCGTCCGCATTCTTGGTGAAAAGCTTATTTCCTCCGTCTTGATTGAAGGAGGCGGTTCCATTCATGCTGCTTTCCTTGAAAATCAGCTGGTCGACAAAGTTGAAATTTATATCGCACCTAAATTAGTCGGTGGCACCCATGCACCCACATTTCTTGAAGGTACAGGCGTAGAATTAATGCGGGATGCTATAGACTTGGCGGATCTTCGGATTACCCCCGTCGGCAAAGATTTCAAGTTCACGGGCTATCCACGGTATACCGCAAATGAATAGAGGTTATGGAAAATGAAATTCGGTTTTGACATAGATGATACATTGATTAATTTAAGGGAACATGCTTTTCAACTTTACAACACGAAGTTGAATCGGACAGTGGCGGTGGATCTCTTCCACGCGTTGGATAAGGTTGAAATTCATGAGCTTTTTGACATGACTGCTGAACAAGGTAGTCAAATGTGGAATCGTTCATTGGAAGAAATCTATTTCACATCGTGCCCTCCCTATCCAGATGCAGTGGAAACCCTGCAAAGGTTGGATAGAGAAGGTCATGAAATTTATTATATTACGGCGAGACCCGACATGCATGGCAAGCGTACAATCGAGTGGATGATTGAAAATGGGTTTCCTGTTGACAAAGATAAGTTTTATTACGGCATGAAAGACGAAGACAAAGTCAACATCATCAAGGATCTGAACCTAGACTATTATTTCGATGACAAGCCTGCGGTTCTTGAGACGTTGAGGAATCAACCTATTAAATTGTTTGCCAAAAGCCAGTCGTATAATCGACACCTGGATTTCCCACGGATTACTGATTGGTCGGAGTTGTTTGGTTTGCTGATTGGCGAGAAGAATTAGGGATTGTTTTAGGTGTTAGACATAGAGAAATCCAGCCATTTGTGAATTTGGCTGGATTTTTTTGTTGTTCAATTGGTGCCGCTGTTTCCGGTTCAGTTGTTAGCTCAGGTTTCGTTTCTATATTCGATTCAGATGGCAACACTGGTTGTGTCCCCCAATTCCCCACTCGAGAAGAGTCGGATGAGGTATATGATTGGTTGACGGGATATATGATCGGTTGCGCGGCGGTTATGATCGCTTGGCAGGATATATGATCGACAGACGGGTGGTTATGATCGGTTAGTGGGATATATGATCGGCAGCCCGCCGGTTATGATCGGTTGGCAGGATATATGATCGGTAGCAGGGTGGTTATGATTGGTGAGAAGAAATAGGGATTGTTTTAGGTGATAAACATACAGAAATCCAGCCATTAACGTACTTGGCTGGATTTTTGTCGTTCAATAGAGCTTGATTGCATCTGATTTGCAGGGATTCATTGTCACTAACCCACGCCTGCAAGTTATTCTGAAGTCGGCTCCGTTATTGGCGCTGTTTCCGGTTCAGATGCTGGCTCGGGTTTCGGTTCTGTATCCGATTCAGATGGCAACACTGGTTGTGTCTCCAATTCAGGTTCTGGCGTTGGCTCCGGTTTCACTTCTGCCCCCGGCTCTGGAGCTGGTTCCGGTTTTACTCCTGGTTTTGGTGTTGGATTGATTGGAGCCGCTGGGTTTTCCAAGTCTTCGATGGCTTGCTTATGTTCTGCATCCAACTCGGCAATAATCGCCTCTTTTTCTTTAGTGAGGTCGATTTCTATATTCGCTTTTAAATTAGCGGCGAATTTCTGCAATTCACTTGTACGGATTTGTTTTTGTTCTTCAGTGAATTTCGCCAATTCGTCTTCGGCACTTTGCTTAGCTTCTTGCAAAGCTATTTTCAACTCGCCCATAAGTTTGTCTTTTTCTACAGTAATTGCCCCGGATATTTCTTGTTCAGATACTGTCCTCTTGGCTCCAAACCAATTTATTAATGAACTTCCGGCATCCTCGCCAGCAAATGCATTATTCATGCCGCTTCCTAGACCTATCGTTAACAGGAGAGCCCCGAGTAAGAGGCCTATCTTTTTAAAACTGAAGTTACTTTTATACCTTTTGAATTTATTCGACATAGTTGCACCTCCATTTAAAACAATAAGGACCTCACTGGATGAGGTCCTTATTGAGCATTAGTACTTATTTATTAATGCCATCTACCAAATCTTGCATTGCCTTTTCAGCTTCAAGTTGAAGTCCTTTTACTGTGAAAGTAATAAGTTTTTCCTGTTCTTTAACTAAATCATTTTTCATTTTAGTGATTTTAGTGCGGAGGTCAGTAATTTTCGCGTCGATTAAACCTTTAATTTCAGTAACGGTTAAACCCGTTTCCTTATCTAATTTAGTTTGAAGATCTGCTTTCGCCGCATTAATTGCATCTTCCAAGTCTTTAACAGCTTGATTAGTTACGGCTTTTACGTCCGTTTTAACTTTTTCATTCGCGGCATTTCCCGCAGCTCCTGTGTATTCCCCTAAATCATTTTTCGCATATTGAAGGGCGTCATCACCAGCTTGATTAATTAAACCGTTAGCAAAATTGGATAAGCTATCAAATTGACCAGACAAATAAGTGTTGATATGTGCTTGTTCTTCTTTTATTGCATCAATATGTTCTCGGCTTAGTGTCTCAGTATTTTTGTTTGCTACACCTGCTTGGGCTACGCCCTTTGCATTAATACTGTTTGTAGCATCTGTTTTCAGGCCATTATATTCAACCGCCAATCCGTCAACTTTACCGCCAGCGTATGCTGCAACTTGTTCTGCTACATTTGTGGATGCCTTCCCAAATTGCCCGTCATACCAATTTTTGAGGTTTGTGCCTGCATCTGTTGCACCGAACGCTACTCCTGCACCTGTTACGAGTCCAAATACCATTGTTCCTGCGATTACTTTACCTTTTACTGTTTTGAACATTTAATTATCCCCTTTTATCATATTGGTTTGTATGAGTGCTTATTCGCTAAATACGTCCTCTACCATCTGATCGAATTCCTGATCAATTTGTGCTTCAATGTTCTGCTTGTCCACGTAATCATCGAAGTTTACGTTTTCAAGTTGGACAACCGTAGCGTTCAGACTATTTATCGTGTCAGCCTGATACTTTTCGATGCCAGACTCCGCTTCTTTCACCTTATCGTCGCGGAAACTTCCCAATGCATCATCAATGCTTTTTTTTGATTCTTTCACAAAAATATTGACCTCTTTCAAGACCAATATCATACCGGTTGCAGTAGCTGCACCCAACTTTTCGCTTTCTTTATGGAATGCATTCTTATACCATTCGGAAAGGTTCTGTCCTGGATTGCCACTTGCATAAATTGTTCCTGCGCCTACTAAGAGAGTAAACACCAGAAAAATCCCAAGAATTTTTTTCAACGTGAACACCTCTTTAGTATGTTTCATACTTCTTCATTCAAAAATCTCCTCCAATAACTTTTTCGGCTTGTTGCCGTTTTTGTAACTACTTTTAGTATAGGAGTATTCCTGTCTGGCATCCTCACTCTAAAGAGTAATTTTCTAATATCGATTGTCTACTTCGGTTTTCTACTTTAGTGGAGAGCCGGTGCACTTTTGTACCAGTTCACATCTACTTCGATGAACAGCTCTATCTTATAGAAGTAACCTTGTATATTGATTTACTGATGGGCAGTAAGTAACTGAAAAGTCTTAATTCGCTAAAATACAAGTTAATAACAAAAAAAAAGAACCTCTTCAACCGCAGGAGATGACGTCATATTCAATGTAATTTGGTTATACTGAACTATATAAAAGAATATAATTTACGGAAACTGTGAAATACATCCTCTATATGGGCACCTGGGATGTATGGAGTTATTGGTGCAACCGACCTAATTATACTTGGACATTATGTTCAAGTTGATTGGGTTTTTATTATGAAATGAGAGGGAGTGACAGTAATCAGAAAGATTCTGGCTGATATATTAGAAGGATACACTCAGAAAGCTTCTACTTTGGATTTGGTACAAGCATGCGCTAATAATAACCCCATCGAAACGAATGATACCTATCTAGATACATTGAAGCACGGTATATCGCTGTTCCACCTAATGGATAATTCAAGCCCTCAAATGATAATGAAAGAAATAATAGCATTTATCATCAAGCTTACACATAGTGATGAAGCATTCTTTTGGTTAACGGACGTAAATCATCAAAATAGCTACCTAGCATCTTCTACGAGTAATCCCCATATTGAAACTGGCCTAAAAAAAGAATGGAATACTATACGTCTGGAGAATGAACTGTTTGTCAGTAAAATTAACGAGGATTGGTACGGGATGAAAGTCATTAGAACCTCCACTACTATCGGAGTTATTGGCGTTAAGATTTCCGGTTCAAGTGAGGCTAGAGAAACATTACTCTTCAATCGCCCTTTTGAGTTCTTAGCCGAACTTAGTGAAATAATGCTCGAAAGAATTCATACAGATTCAATGAAGGAGCAAATGATTGTAAGTAAGGAACAAAATCGTATCTCCAATGAAATCCACGACAGTGTTTCGCAAAGATTGGTCGGTATTGTTTATTCTCTGCACAGTTTGCAAACAAAAAGTAGAGGTATGACTAGTACTGAATTGAATGATGAATATCAATTCCTTTCACAATCTGCCAACACTACATTAAAGGAACTACGGTCGACGATATACGGTCTCAACTCGACGAAGAATGACGAAAAATCTTTTCAAGTTTGGCTGCAAAACTATTTTGACGAGTACGCACGGTTAAGTGATATACGAATTGATTGTCAAATAACGGGTGATGAAGCTTTACTATCCAGCGAATTAAAACAAGCACTCTATAGAATTATTTGTGAAGCTTGCGGAAATGCCGTTCGCCACGGCCAGTGCACGGCTATTGAACTCAGATTATCTATACTGGACGAGAAAACTGTATTGGAAATTCATGATAATGGAATCGGAATTAATTCGCATATATCCGAAGGCCAGCAGGAAAAAGGAATCGGTCTTTTCAATATGAGACGTCTTGTCAGTACTTTGGCAGGAACGTTTTTGATAAGTGGATTACACGGGATAGGGACAGAAATACAAATCGAAATTCCAACCGCAAAAATACTTGAGAAGGTCCAGGTGATTGGCTAATGCAAATTGTTATTGTCGACGATCATCCATTAGTAAGAAAAGGATTAACATCTATCCTTACTATAGATGGAGCAATTGAAATCCTAGGTGAAGCAGCAAATAGAAAGGACGCGCTAACTCTATTCCATGACACTACACCTGATTTGGCGATAGTGGATCTTCGCTTAGCTAATGAATCCGGTTTGGAATTAATTACAGAAGCGAAACAACAAGGAATAACCTGTAAATTCGTTGTGCTAACTTCATCGACGGAAGAGCACGACTTTAAACAGGCAAAAGAAATAGGAGTCGATGGCTATATATTAAAAGAGGCATTACCTGAAGAACTGATCCATGCCCTCGGAGTTATCGGCAGAGGTAGAAAGTATTATGATCCAGGGGTGTTTGATTTGGTGATAAAATCGAAGGAAAGCCCTTTTGAAAATGATAGGCATATCGAACAGCTAACACCGAAGGAAAAGGAGATATTACTCGAACTCGGGATGGGCCATTCAAATAAACAAATTTCACAGGCTTTATATATTACAGAGTTTACTGTAAAAAAACATGTCAGTCAGGTATTAGCAAAGTTAGATCTGGCCGATCGAACAAACGCGGCATTGTATGCCAACGCTAAGGGCTTGGTGGCGTATAGTGTGAATTGAATGTATGATATGTGCTAAAAACTCCCATGATTAGTAACTTCGTGGGAGTTTTTCTGTTGAATAGGTTTTTAGTAATCCGCTTTTCCACTCGAATAGAGACTGACGAGAGAGATATGATTGGTTGATGCTGTAACTTTATGCTCGATTGGCTTTAGATATAATCGGAGAATATCCGATATGCTCGGTCGGCCAATAGATATGATCGGTTATACAACTGTATGCTCGGTCGGCCGATGGATATGATCGGATGATGCAACTTTATGATCGGTCGCCCAAATATATGCTCGGTCATGCCGCATTCAACTTGTTTCCTGTTATTTTTCCACAGGCCAAACTACCGAACAAACACAGATTGGTTGGTTGGTGTTGAATAGGATGCCTTGCACTCCTCTATAATTGAGTCAACACTAATAAGATTACGATGATGGATGCTTACATGATTGAAACGCTTCGTGGCAATGGCTTATCAGATGATGAAATCATTACCAAAATTGCGCAGAAAGATATCGACTTTTGGGAGAACATGAAACCTGCTTACGATTTCAATGAACTTATTAAACTTTATGATCAAGATCCGCAAAAGTTCTTATCTATACTTTCAAATGGATATACTGTGAAATTCATCACAATAAACGGGTTGCATAACTTATTGAAACTGAAATTCGATAAAATCAAGGACCACGATTATCAACTTACGGATAGCGGCATCTCACACCTAAAAATTGAGCAACGAATATACCCTGTATTGAAACAGATGTTATCTAAAAACTGGGTTATTCACGAACTATCTGAGCAAAATAGCGACCAGCCGACTAAAGATATCAGTATTCTACTTGTGTGAGACACCCATCTTCACGTTTCATCATAGTTACCGCTTTTCGAATTGATAATAAAAAGTGCCTTCAGACTTTCAAACTGAAGGCACTTCACTATCAAAATATGACGAAATCTATTTCACCTTAATTACATTACCGAATATCGCATTAATCCCTTGGTGATTTTGGACGGGTGAATTATTATCGTGAATGAGTTTGACTGATAAATTACCTAAAGTGTTTAAATTCACTGGAATTGAATTCGTTACATTTGAAGAATAGTTTCCAGTATATAAATAGATGTCATCTGTATCATAGTTCCCGTTGCCGTTATTATCCAAATAATAGATACTTTGATTTGATCCACTAACCGTGGCCACCGAAGCATTGATACCTGTAACAAATACATTTGGATTTGCATTAGAATTGTAGACAGGAACAACTGAAGCAATTACATTTTTGTTTAAATGCTTACCATCCAGCATAATTTCTAAATCGTTCACATCCAAATTCCGAACAGCTTCATTAAAACTAAGCACTAATGAAGTACCATAAGCGTCAATATAGGCCTGGCTCAATTCCGGACCATATTGGTAACCGCCATATAGATAAATACTTTCCACTGCAGCTGATGCAATTGCGTTGTCTGCATTGTCCCGAATGCTATTGATGGAGAATAGCGCTTGTTTACTTGCTGGAATTCCAGTAGATGGGATATGGATTGTGACAGTAACAGTTGTTGCTTTATCTACCGCCCCTGTAAAATCAGTTGTCACAAAAGAACCCCATGGTAATGGGCTATTGTCCCATGTATAGTTATTCATTTCTTGCAAAGAGATCAAGTTTACGCCACTATCAAAATCTGTCACAGTATAAGTGACTGTTTGCTCAGCTCCATTTATTGCTGGATTGCTCTTGATTGCGCCAATAACGGGGCGAGTGCTATCCGCAGACAATGTATTTTGAACACCAAACGGCAGCATATCTGTTTTATTCGGATTTGGTGTGCTCGCTTTATCGACAACTGTATAAGCAGGTAGATGCAATTGATACGCTCCATTTGGCAAGTATCCAGAAATTGTCAACGTATTAGTAGTAATCCCTGCATTGCTAGAGTTCAAGGAAACCAGAGTAGATTTCCCCGTTTTCTGATCAATAACTGTCACGGAGTTCTGTCTACCTAGTACAATATCCTCTGTAAAACTAGCAACAATTTTGCCTTCCTTATACTCTACTGATGTCAATACAGGTGCAATAACATCCTTGCTTAGCGTAATGTTAGATGAATAAAGCGCCGTACCATTGCCGACAGTATCCTTGACATCAGCATCAATAAATAAGATTGCATTATAATTATTAGTAACAGGTAATCCTGTACCCGTTAAAATCACTGTATTGGCATTAGTACCCGCCGTCGCAGTTAGGTTTGTCACCGTTCCGTTCGAATAAACCAGACGTGCTCTTCCCGCGAATGAAGTAATACTCATATTTTTATCGTACGTAATCTCTACTCTATTTTCTCCTGTAACATTTACATTCGTCACAGTTGGCGCAACTGTATCTGCGGAAATTGTCACTGTTGTTTCTAACGGATTTGGCGTTAGAAGGTTGTTATTATAATCCTTAACATTCGTCAATTTAATTGTGGCAGTTGTGCCTGCTATGACCTGGATGTTAGAAGTGACATCCAAACGATTTGGATTCGTAGGATTATTAGCAACAGTTGCTGATCCATTATTGACATAAGCGACGACTCCAGCGGCATTCACTGGTTCGTCGAAAAATAGAGCAAAAGAATTCGTAGATGTCTTCGCAGCCGCTGATCCCGAAACGAGTTTCGGTGCTACTTTATCATTCGCTTTAACAATGGCAGTATGCTCCTCGAACTTTTCACCGGTTGCTGCTTTAATTGTTGCCACTGATTTGAACGCATACTCGCCGTCAAAGACCCAATTTGCAGTAATCGTCAATATTTTACCATCTTCGGACAATGAGCCATTCAGTTTTCCAGGGTTTACTGTTGCGCCCGTGACCATTGTAAATGCCATATTTTGAACTTCACCTGAAGTGTTTAATATCGTTGACTTCATAACAGGTGTTGCAAATTTAACTTCAACTTGTTTCGCGTTAATCGCTGTCACCTCGGTAACAAAACGATCATCCGCTGCATAGCCAAATGTGATGGCAATCGTTTTTTCTGCCTTCGCTTGTCCTTTTGTTAAAGTCACTACATAATTTCCAGCTGTTGTGCTTGCCACCGTTTTTGCTGTAACACCTTTTTCAGTAACAAGTGAAGTGACATAGGCTTGAACCGCCGCAAGTTTGTTGGCATCCGTCGCATCATTGCCGCGTGAAACAGTGACTGCCCCGGCTTTTAACTGGTTGAGTGCTACTTCCACTGCTACTTTATCTACATCTACAGGTATCGGTTTCGGCGCTACCATCGCTTCACTTCTGAAGACGAATGAAGCCATTTGGCCACGCGTCACAAGTGCATTAGGCGAGAACTTTGTAGGTGTTGTACCTGTTGTAATTTCGTTTGCACAAAGTGCTCGGACATAGTCAATATGCCATTGCTTATCATTGATATCACTAAACGGTAGTTTGACAGATTTCGTTCCTTCGAATTCGAATCCAAGCACAATGATTTTTGCCATTTGTGCCCTAGAAAGACTCGCGCTCGGTTTAAATGTGTTATCTTCATAACCGGAAATAACGCCTGCCTCAACAAGCGCTGCAATGTATCCATAATAGGGGCTCGTTTTGCTAACATCTTTAAATCCTGGATTTTTGACGTTCACTGTATCTAACTCTAGTGCAAGAGCTAATAACTTTGCAGCATCTTGACGGGTAATATTTTGGCCTGGTTTGAATGTGCCATCTGGATAGCCACTCATCATGCCCTTTGCAGTATAATTTGTAACCGCTTTATAAAAATGATGAGTTGGGATGTCCTTGACATCAGAAAACGCCGAGGTCGCCGCCTCTGTATTTACAGGCACTACAGCAACAAAAGCCCCAGTTGCAACTGTTGTTGCCAACATAGCTTTGAATGCTTTTTCATAACTTGATTTTCTCATTTTTAAACCCCCATGTAGTGTTGTCGTGTCCCCAAGTTACCATTCGATGTTGCTCACTCATAGTAATTTGTTAGGTTTTTATTAATTACTAGATTAAAAAAGAACAGTTCATTCCTAATTATCAGTATAATTTAATTGGAATTTTTGTGCAACTAACCCCTTATTATACTTCAGCTAAAGTTATTGGCGAACTATGACTTTTATATAAAAATTACGTCATAATCAGAGAAGTGTTTCATAAAAAGTTCTATTGTCTATGATTCCTATCAAATCCCCCCGAAAATTATCAGTTATATCCCACTCCCCTCTAACATTCTAGCCATTCACTCCGATATACTAGATATAAACCTACTATTATACATAGGCTCATGCTGCTAGTAGAATTTTTCACAATGGGGGTCTCACATTTGTTTAAAAACAACTCTTTTTTAATCGCTATTTTCGTTTTACTCTTTTCAAGCTTTTTCCTAGCTAATCCAGTCTTGGCCGATTCATCCGTTATAGGAACGTTTGTCAACGTCACGTATGACGAAGTGCAGATAGACAAAAACCTAACGGAAAGAAGATTGAGTAGCATCACCATCAAAAACGAACAAGGTCGTACGATGACTTTGTCGATTGACAAGTTTGCAACGCTTTCTGTCGATTCAGTTTCAACGACAATCGATGCATTTAAGTTCGGGATGGAAGTCGAACTAGACGTCAATTTACGCCGTGTAAAAGCGATGCGTGGTTCAACTGGAACTGCCCCTGCCAAAATTGAACAGCGCGATAAAGTGGTAACTGGGACTGTCAATCAGATTGACCCAAATGGTACGTTCCTATCGATTCGACTCGATAATGGACAGTCGAAAACCTACTATTTAAATAGTCAAACTGAGGTTGTCAAAGGAACCACATTTGTCGACTTAAGTGTGTTGTATGAAGGAGATCGCGTGAAATTGACTTTCTCTGAATATAATACGAACTCCATTCATTCCATTGAAATCAACGTACAAGGCATCAAAGTTGAAGCTCTCTACAAAGGGACCATCCAACGCATCGAACCGACAAGTAACAAAGTCATTATGAAAGATGAACAAAAGTTTTTGGATTGGAGATGGCAACCCAATACAGCACTTGGCATCAATGGCTTTAGCAATAGTAGCTACAGCTACTCGGCCAAAACACCAATTTACGTTGGCACTAAACTGATTCAACCTGATCGTCTTCGCCAGTATGCCAATCACGACGTTTACTTCGTCACTGTCGGTCAATTTGGCAAAGAAGTCATTGAAAAAATGGTTATTAAACAAAAGAATGAACGTACTTTTTATGAACCTATGACATTCGTCAATACAACTTCCAAATTGATTGGCCTTCAAAAAGCAGGATCCATTCGTTATCATGATGGGACCATTTTGATTCGTAATGGTCGTTTAGTTGACGCAACTAGTTTGCTAGCTAGCGGAACAGCTTTCGTTGCAACAGAAGGTAGCCAACAAAGCGAGTTCGCCAATGTTGTGCATATTTCGAATGACGGCTTTCAAAGCCCGAATTTAACGAATCACGGTATCTATTTCGGTCAGATTCATACAGCCGACGCCTACAACCTAACACTTACGAACGCAATGCTATTATCGAAAAATAATTACTGGCAACCTGAGTCAATGCCTACACTATCCTTCAGTAACGATACGGTAGCTGTAGAAGATTCAAAGGGCTCCATACGAACAATCATTCCACAACAAAACGAAATGCAAGACTATGCGAATAAAGGAAAATACGGTTATTTCTATGTGGAAAACAATCAAATCGTTGCAGCCCACATCATTGAACCGACTGCTCCAACAGCGACGATGGTCTCTGTCGGTAGAATAGAAGGCATTACACAATTTAATCCTGCGATTATCAGAATTCGCAATGTCAGCCAATGGCAGGATGGAATGTGGAAAGAAGCTGGCTTCATCTCAAGTATGAATATTGAGCAAGCAACGATTATCAAAGATGGCAAAGTCATCTCTGCGAAAGACTTACGCGTCAATGACCGTCTCTATCTGCTTCATGAATCGAAAGTAAAAGGCCGTATTCTGTTGGTCAATTAATTACGTGGAAGCGGGTGCCCAGTATCCGCTTCCACCAGAAAAGGATGATTCACTATTCAACAGTTAATGAAAAAACAAGCAATTTTTATGAGTGCGCTGATCATCTCGTTCCTGCTCATCGCACCTCGTGCCGAAGCAAAACCACCCGATTTCAATGGTGGCGTCCTAAACGAGTATACGTATGAAGAAGTATTCTTTTTAACAGGCTATCCCATTAAATTCACGGGAAAAGCAACTGTCTCTGAAAAAGAAGGCAAAGGACAACTAACCTCTACCTACAAAGTGACATTAACCAGTCCAGCCGGTGATAAACTGACCCGTAGTGCTGTCTACGTATCTGACCTAGACAAACGGGAGGATAAAGGGCAAACGACTGCCCAAACGTCTATTAAAAGTTTTTCTGAGAAAGTCACGGTTGGTACAATCACCTATACATTAGATGATTATCAATTTTCGCAAGGGGCTGTCAGCGACAACCGCCCCGCTTCAGATTATTATTCTGGTAATATTGTCGGCCGCAAAATTTATAAACTAACATCGAAGGATAAAACAAAAAAACTTGAAGACATTACTGTTCATGTGAGTGGACGCAATATGGGCTATGAAAACTTCTGGGGCGCCACAGAAACACAAATCATGGACAATGAAATTGTGACGCAATACGGGCAGGCTTTTGTCACAAGTAAAGTTTCAGATAGCAAATCGAAAACATTACAATACGAAGCACATAATCCTTCCCTATCCAGCTTTACGGGCGGACATGCTGTCATCAGTAAGTCAAATATGATTGGTGAGTATACGTATGATATCCCTTATGGTGCGGGTAAAGGAACAATTCATTTATCCCAAGAAAACGTACCCAAAATTGAACGACTTATCGTTCCAAAATTCCGCGACTTATCAAAACATTGGGCAAAAGATAATATAGAACGCTTGTATTCTCTAGGCGTATTTGATGAAAAATCACAATTTTTCTCGCCAAATACACCGATGCAACGCTATCAATATACAATCGGTGTATTAAAAGCTGTGGATATTCGTGTATTGGAACAACCTAAAAAGAGTAAGGTACCTAAAAAAGCCATTTTTAATGATTTAAATGCGAAAGATCTTGATTATCCATACATTGAAAGTGCTGTGGAAAAAGGAATTATCACAGGGGTTACGCCTAATCTATTTAACCCGGATGGGCCGATTACCCGAGCACAAGGCGTGGCAATTCTTATCCGCGCATTAGGCATGGAGGGCCGGGCACCAAGCCCAGGCTACAGAACAAATTATGTCGATAACAATAAAATTCCTAGTTGGGCAAAAGATAGTGTCTATGTAGCAACTGAACTTGGATTTGTCTCGGGAGATAACTCTAATCGTTTTAATCCCCATGATCCACTAACAAGAGCCCAGGCATCTGCACTACTTGTGCGTTTCCTTGATTTCCTGGAAAGTGATTTAAAACAAAACTATCGTGATGATATACTCTTTTTTGAGTAAAGAAAGGACGACGGTACATGACTTATTTAACAAAAAAGACGATTGCTCTTTTCTTTACACTCGCGTTTGTTATAGCCGCTTTCCCTGTTCTTGTTAGTGCAGCAAGCCCATTTAAAGATGTAAAAACGAACCACCCAGCCTACTCATCCATTGAATGGGCCTATAAGGAAGGCCTCACAAAAGGCTTTCCAAACGGCATTTTCATACCGGATCGGACGGTAACAGAAGCAGAATTTGTCAATATGCTTATCCGATTTGATTGTTCAGCGGCAGATTCTTCCAAGGCATCTACTGCTAACAATTATCGTTACTTACAAACCAAAAATATGCCTGTTAACGGCTCTAGTAATGTAAAAGCACGGGATTTATCGATTACCAAAGGGCAAGTTGCACGTATTGCAGCTGCCTTCCAAGGAGTCGATTTAAGCGAACAACGCGCCGTTCAGTATATGTATATCAATGATTTGGCGAATGGCGCCACTGGTAAAAATGATTATAAAGATTATGGCGCCAATCTCTCCATGACGCGGGCAGATGCCGTTGTTTTCCTAAACCGTTTGTCAGACGCAGGAAATTGCGAAATGGTTGGACTCAGCTATCGCGCGACGGGTAGCGATGACAAAACCATTACACTCCCACCTGCTTTTCTAGGTACTGGGACATCGGTGACGTTTAAGCCACCGACAGTCACTACACAACCACCAGTCGTCACACAGCCTACTGTTCCTCCTGTGTCAAATGTAGCTGTCGATATTGATGTTGACAAACCAAAATTAATTGCTAATGGAATTGATTCGACATTTGTTACCGTCTCATTGAAAGGCTGTACAAACGGCGGGACGATTGACTACGGGGACTCGCTGTCCTTCACAGTCAAATCAGCGCTTGGTGCACGGATTGATAGTGGGCAAACTGCTATTGAGCCGAAATACAATTTAGAAGAAGCCATACTGAATGCAGATGTGGCAGAGCTTAGATTTATAGCAGCACGAAATGAATTCCAGAACGCAGGAGCCAATCTCAAGTACTGGCAATCCGTGTTAGGTAATGGTGGAGGAACTGCACAAGATGTCGTTAGAGCACAGGAACGCTTGGGGGAAGCTCAGCGTTTGGCAACGATCGCGCAAACACAAGAAGAATCGGCACGTACCTATTTAGCAGAAGCTCGTGCGGAAGCTAACAATAGGCCTAGTAGTACAAGTGCTGTGAACATGACAGATGGTCCCGATATGATTGTCAAAGTCACTGCACCTAGATCCAGTCAATATCGTACGGACACGCTGACATTCCAGCTGAACCAGTCCAACATAAACTGTGATAACAAGCCCATTACAGTTAACTTGGATTATGCGCCACAAGCAGAATTAAGGCTTGAGATAATCTCTGGCAACACAGCATTCAATGGCACGCTACCGGCTAACGGGGCAACAGCCACACTGAAAGCAACCGTTGTCGCTCCTGGTGGACAAACCATTCAGGGCTACACTGGACGCGTTCGATTCCATTCCGTTCATGGTACTGCATTAACAAATGAGTATGTGTGGTTCTCAAATGGAGTAGCGACGACAACCATCACCTCTCCAAACACTACCTACTCGATTTCGGATGAAATCACTGCCGAACTCGAGGTTGTGGATCCATGGTATAAAGACAATGTCTCCTCTTTAGTGAACACAGTACATCGCATAAAAGTGCTTTATGAACCAAGGCTGCAAGCCGATACAAGTTGTAGCTCGATAGTTCCAGAAGTAGCATTCATCATCGACTCTTCGGGCAGTATGAGAGCTAGCGATCCATACGGCAAACGTATTACGAAATCACAAGAGTTAATGAAAGCACTCAATGCACAGAGAAATATTGCAGCACAATTTAATTCAAGTGGTCAATTACTACACCCTCAAGCTGATATTGTAGAATACGTGGCACCAACATTGGATAAAGTAGGGCAATCGGGCGGCACCAATATTTTAAATGGGCTAAGAACTGCATTCAACAAGTTCGAGCCAGGCAATGCACCGAAAGTCGCTATCCTGCTCACTGATGGGAAATCAAACGCAAAACAAACGTTGAATATAATTGCTGATGCCAAGCAGAAAAATATCAAAATTTACACCATCGGCTTGGGCAATAAAAAGCAGTTAAACGAAGCGCTATTACAGCAAATCGCTAAGGATACGGGCGGTCATTATTATCATGTAGCAGAAAGCAGTGAATTAGGTGCGGCCTACCAGTCCATCCTATCTGCCATTACATGTGACATCCCACCCGGCCCAACTTGTGCGCTATCTAGCCAAGTATTTACATCACCAACGCTAGAAACAGTAGGCAATGAATTTTTCATGAACACGTATATCAACGACAACTGTGGACAAATTACCCGCGTCGTATTACGTTTCAATTCCTCTGAAGGAAACATTGATTATGAATTAGCGAATCGAAATTTAGCTCTAGGATACTTCTCCCTTAAAAAAGGAATTTATGAAATCAACAATTTCCACCTGCTCCAAGAAGGCGTCTTCCTCGCTTATAATGCTAAAGGTGAGTTGGTTGGCGAAAAACGTGTTCAGATGACAAGATGATAAATGATAGAAATGAAATGACAAGAAGTGTAGACCGAATTTATCGGTCTGCACTTCTTTTTTGATTACTTTTAGCAAGCTTATTGCGTGAGGCCAACAACTGTCAAGAGATGATAATTTCATTGAATTCATGCATATACAGAAAAAAAGGAGCTTAGTCATAATGAATATGACTGAGCTCCTTTTATTCAATTGTCGTTTACTTGCTAGAAAACGACATTATAAGAATGCGATTTAAAAGTCAAACTATTCATACTTGTGCTGTTTCGTTCCAAGACTTTTACCACTTTCATCATAGGCGTAGATAGTAACCGTCGAGCCTGGTTTAGCATCGAAGAGCGTAGCCTGGTAACGATTATTTCCTTTGTAGCGCATCTCTTCAGTACCCACTTTTACTTTGTGGACATCCGGACTTCCCGTTACCGTGAGGGTCGTAAGATAACCGCTCGTTAGACTTTGAACCGCTATAATTTTTTCAGTCGGATTGACGACTCGGAATGGCACTTCGACAGACGTTTTTAATGCCTTACCCTCATTTGCCCTGACAGCTCCCGTAATCATCAGCATATACTGCTTACCCACTTCGTAAGGAACTTTCGGAGATACTTGTACCGTATTCCCATTGCCCGTTAACTGTAGTGTTACGGGGTGCTTACCTTTTCCATCTAGTATATAGACACTATCAGTCGTTAAGGAGCTGCCATCTAAAGGTATGTTGAATTTGATTTCCCATGCCTTGTTGACGTCATCGATTGGTTCAAAATCCCACTCTTTAGCAATCCCTAACTGACTCGATGTTAACAAAACGATAAACATCGCCAAAAAAGCGACTAGCTTTCTTCTTTTTTGTTTCAAGTTTTTTACCCCTTTCTTACTGTGTAACTTTTAGCTCGTCAATTGAATAATACTTTAAAATTTCTTTCAGCAAGGACTTGTCTGTCAAAATATCGTAGACCAAGTAAGAGCCTGTGTAATCTTTTTTAGGTATCTCATTATACGTTTTACTACCATTGCCGATTTTCTTGTAAATGTCTGCTTGTAATGGCTTGGAACTACTATCGAATACCGAAACTTTCAATTCGCTGTTTTTGGGAAGGTTCTTATAAACAACAGTATATTTATTACCGGCCTTTACCACCGTTTCTACAGGTTGTCCCGTAATAGTTAGCTCAATTTTTGACACATCGCTAGCTGTAGTCACTTCAATTGTTGTAATGCTTGGTTTTACTTTATCTGAACTTGGGAGTTCAATAGAGTTTACATAAATGGTTTCTACTTTTTTATTGGGAACAATGACTCGTTTTTTAGTCGTTATTGCATCCGCAAGTTCTACAGCATTTAGTTCACCTAGGGATTTGTCACTTGCTGTATTAGTTGGTAGGGTAATCGTCAATTTACTTGTGGCTGCTATATCCGTTTTATAATCCACCAAGATGGACTTTGGAATCACAACATCTACTACCTGGTTTCGAATGATTGAATAGCCAGGGACAGCAGGTAATGTAATCTTTAATACATTGGAAGAAGTCAATTCAAATTTTGCTTTCGAGCTGATTTCCTTGCTAAGGAGTGCCCATTCTTTTGTTTGATCTGTGACAGTGAAGCCTTTTAAAAGGGCAGTCTTTTTACTATTGTTCGATGTTAGAGTTGGGTCCCATGTGGTACCAGTCAAAGTGATTGACAATGTCCCGTTTCCTGCTTTGATTTGATCATTGGAAAATGAATTGTTGGTAAGGTTCGCTGTAGCAACTGCTCCAGTTGTAATTTCTCCATCAACCGCTATAGTTTTACTTCCCGCGTGATTGATAACCCAATCCGGAACATTCAATTTAATCGTGTCCACTGTATTAGAATTGTAATCAGGTACAGGAGGTAATTTTATAGTTATTTTATCCTTCGTAATCTTAATACTACTTTTCGGGTCGGTTTTCAACGCATTCTCTATCTTAAGCCACTCTGAACTGTTACTATCAAAAAGATCATTTATTAGGGTAACTTTCGTAGTTCCTTCAATATCTAGTTTGTCATTTAACGTTGCATTTTTCAACGTAATCGTGATTGTTTTGCCGCCCTTTTTAATATCTTCCTTATCAAGAGCCAGGTCTTTTCCACTCGGTAGTTCGGCTTTTACTGCTGAGATTTTGAATGCTGATTTAACAGGGATTGGGTTACTTGAAACAGACAATAATTCGGCAGGAATATCCAATTCAGCTATTGCATCATCTTTCAATGAGAAGCCGGCATCGGCACCTAATGTAATCGTCATGACGGTATCACTTGTTCTTACGACTGTCGTCGGAGTCGAAGGCAAAATAGCCGTATTACTTTCATCTTTATTTAATGACAGGATTCCTGCTGCATCGTTCAGAGTGAATTTACTCATTAGTAGGTTCACAGTATTCCCGGGTGAGACTTTCTGTGTAGCTGCATCTTTCGCCCAGATATCGTTTTTCAGTGTAATGGTAATGACCTTGCCACCTTCGACAATGTCGAATTCATTGGTGTTGGAAAGAATCGTGCCTGAAATTGTTGGGGTTTGAGTTTTAACTGCTGTGACGGTGAAAGCATCAAATTCAGTCAAATAAGGTGTAGAAACAGGTAATCCGCCCGTATTTGGGTTAAATTTAATGACTTCTGAAGTACCTGGCACTTTAAATCCAGCAACCGGCGGTAATGTAATGGTTACGACTTCACTACTTGTTCTTACTACATTTGCCCCTGCATCTATGATTGCTGTGGCTGTTGTATTAGTAGTTCCCCAATTAAAACCACTAAGCAGTTTTTCACGCTTCACCTTATTTGTTGCTATGTCATCTTCCCATTTCTCATTAACCATTGTAACAATAATGGTCTTGCCACCTTTTATGATATCCGCTTGGGACACATTAGCTGTGACAGTTCCTGAAATGAGTGCTTTTGGTGTTGCTTTAATTTCAAAACTCACTGAATTCAAGTCCACATTATCTTCTAATAGTTGATGAGGGACTGTGAGTGAAATTTTTTGGTTAGCAGTTAGGTAGTAATCTTTGACTTCTGGAAGAACAATACCTACCTCTTTATCACTTATTCTTGTTACATTAGTACTTTTTAAAGCCTCTTTAATCATTTTCCATTGCTCCGGCTGACTTTCCGCTACAAGAGCATCGATTAGAGCATTTTTCTTTTGGTCTGTAAGGGTGCTATCCCACTTCGCATTACCATTTAGCTTTAGAACGATTGTTGGATACAGCGTCGTAGACAACGGCTGCGACTTTATTTCTGCTTCATCAATTTGTTTTTGAATTGGAATTGGAATTGGAATTGGGCTTAAACCTGTAATTATCTCAAGACTTGAAGCAGTACTTGGTTTAATATTAAAAGTCATCTGGCCAATAACTTCAGTAAGCGTGTTCCCAATTTTCTCATTCTCTACTTCATCGAAAGTAATCCCGTTATTCAAACTACTAACTACATCAACCAATTTAAGAGATTTAAGAGTAACTACCTCCGCGTCTAGACCACTAGGAAACGCCGGTAGAACAATTCTCAAGGTGCGGTCTCCATTTACCAAATAGACAACATTATTCGGATTTTCTTTTTTAAGTTCTTTAGCAATATTTGATACTGTTCCACCAGGAGTTTCTAAAGCATCTAGTATGGAATTCCATCCAGAAATCGTTCGTACTACTGTCTCGTCCCATTTTGCATTTATCAAGTTGAGCTCTATTGCTTTACCGCCTTTTTGTATATCTGTTGGAGTCGAATTTAATATGCTGCCCCCTACAGAAATTTTTGGTTTTGCATAGATTGTGAAATTTACTTGCTCAACAGATCCGTACCAGTTTTCAATTAAAACTGGTGAAATATCCATAGTCACAACTTGATTGTCTTCAATTAAATAAGTACTTTGTTTTGGTACAGTAATTGTTAAAGTGTCTGTTCCACCACCTGTAATAGCTATTACTGAATTTAATAAAAGAGACAACATTCCGGGTTTTTGATTTGTTGTCATTCCTTGCAAAAGTATACTTTTAAGTTCTGTATTACTGTCGATTCCAGCAACCCATTTGTTTCCCGTCAATTTCAACACTATCTGGATATCATCTACTGAACTATTAATTTTCCCCTCAGTTATTACCTTGCTAGTACCAACTTTCGTCTCAAGTGTAACACCTATCGTCCCTCCATCTGCTGCAAACGTCATTGACGGTAGTACCGTAGATAGTACGAGCATAAATGCAAATAGTGGTAACAGGATGGTGCTTAATCGTTTTTTAGTATTCTTGATTGTTTTCATTTGTTTGCTCCTCTTTTTCATAGTGTGTGGTGGTAAGGTTGCTTCGTCTCCAAGGGAAATGATATGTATGTAATATCTTAGTACCCAGTTCATCTCCTATCTAGTTCATCGGTAATTATTCCTAGTTATTAAGATAAAATCCCATATTTCATTTTTATTAGTGGAATCCCAAACGGGTTAAGTTCAAAATTCAAAAGAAATTCATCTTTTTCATGTGAAGCCAAAAACGCGTATCCCTTATTTTTAGGGATACGCGTTTTAGTATTCGGTGAACAACTTATACCTCACCCGTATAACGAACAATTCTAGCGAAGGAGCGACAAGTGTGAGCCGATGCAATGAGACCGACAGTGGTCTTCTGGCGGGCTTATTGCATAAGGCCATCACCAAGCGACTAAGCGGTATTGGAAGAACATTCCACTTCTTATTCGAAAATGATTCAAGACCGAACGAGGGCCTTAAACGGTTTATCATTTTACGACGAATGGCATGACAACACCTTTTGTTAATGCTTTTCCTGTATTGGATCTGATACTATTTTCTATGACGACAAAATAGCGATTTCCTAGTGAAAAGCTACCGTTGTTCTGCAGTTGAATAAATTGTTGATTTTCGACAACCGGTTTGATGAACGACAAGTAATTTCCTTCCGCATCTACGATATAGACAGCTTGATTGTTCACCGTCGAATTATTGACTGGTGCATTCATCTTAATAAGCCATTCTTTTTTCAAATCCGTCGTTTCTTTTTCATCCCACATCTCGTACTTAGCCGGATCAAATGTAATGGCACTACTAATTTTCACTTTTTCCAGTGAACCATCTTTTGAAGTGAAATACAAATATGGTTGTTCGATATAGAGATTGGTTGAACTCGTTTTGTTCAGTTCCTTTACATTAGTCCCATCCGTCCCTATCTCTGTCAAGTGCGCGCCATTGGAATAGTTGCTAAAGTAAACCTTTCCACCAAATGCTGTGATATATTGAGCCATACTATCAGTCAACTTTGTTTTTTCTTGCGTCAACAAATCCACTTTATACAGCTTATTACCGTCTGTTTCATCGCTATAATAAACTACATCATTTAATGTATAAGCGGAAGTGACACTGTGCATAAAAGAATATTCCGTACTTGTTGCGACAGGGAAATCCCCTTGCTTCCATGAATGATCTTTCTTTAACTGATTGTCCGTAACAAGAAAGTAATTATAGTAAACTTGTGCTTTTCGATTCGGAGTAGGGTCATTCCATGTTGTATCAAGGTTGTACCATTTCCCATCAACCTTGACGAGATTCCACGCATGTCCAATCCCCCCCGCTTCCCCCGTTACATAATGTACATCAAACCCAAGATTATTGAGCATTTTATAAGCGAGAAGAGCATAAGCCTGGCAAACACCCTGTTGTTCATTCAGTATCGCATACACACTATGCGGGCTTGCCGCTGTATCGAAGCTATATGCTGTATTGAGGACGATAAAGTCATTGACCGCTTTCACTTTTTGAAACTCGTTCATGCTCGGTTCGGTGATTTCACCAAGTATCCTTGCAATTTCACTATCTACGAATTGCTCCTGCTGTTTATTTGTTAGGTAGCTGTTTGAAAAATTGATTGTCACATCATTTACATAACCTTTATAGGTCCAGCTCCAGCTTGCAAGTGTTCCATGCAGATATTCATCCTCCACGAGTATCTCGTCTAATATGGATTGCAGATCCGCTTTCAAATTCGCTGTATCCCCTTTGTAATTAATCGAAAATCTTTGCTCATAATTTTTGAATCCGCTGTAAACAGCAGCCTTCAAATCTGACAAACTATCAGCAGTATTATTACTTTCAATTAAAGCTGCAACACGATATGTCGGCTCGTCCACACTTGGTGAAATTACATTGTCATCTGTCCAGTTATCCGAAGCGGTAATAATCTCTTTATCTGAATCCGCAAAAATAGAAGCTGGCATCCATACGAGTAGAGCCATTGTAACTATCAGTAGTTTAATTAATATCTTCATTCTTCCATCATCTCCCTTAGATACATTATACCTATTCCTCGCGAATAATTAAGCCTAAAGAAGTTTCTTCTGTTTCTATCAATAAATATACAAGGCATACATAATCTCTCGCCCAGCTATTCACCAAACATAACGGCGTCACCAGACATTCGTATTAACCATTCAAAATAGAAAGTTCCCCGTAATAAATTTAGTAAATATCCCAGGTATTTCTACCTTTCTTTCATTCCCGAGTCAATTCTGTTACATTCCGTTTCCAACTACTGATACGTTGTACACTAGATATACGTCAATTTTCTTGTGGAGTTTGATTATGAATAAGAAACGTTTATCCTGGGTGGATGTCACCAAAGGATTTTTAATGATTCTTGTCGTCATTGGTCATTATCCTGGACAGCTCGATTTCCCACTGGCGAAGTATATCTATTGGTTTCACATGCCAGCATTCTTTATTTTAAGTGGTTTGTTTTTTAAGCCTGTTATAGAAAAGGGCTTAATGAAACTTTCAATTCAAAAACGGTTTATGCAATTGATTGTCCCCTATTTGTTTTTCCTCGTCAGTATTACGCTGATTCGTTACGGGATAGAAATTGGTTCAGGCAATATGGATCTATCATGGTATGTAAATGATTTGTGGACACTCGCTGTCGGCGGACGTTTTGCACGTGGTGCATATGGTGTATTCTGGTTTGTAACTACGCTATTCTTTACGTATTTGTTCTTCTTATGGATGACAAAATACTTTAGTCGTACGAAACAAATTATTATTTTGGCTATCTTTTATAGTATTGCCCATTTAGAAAGTTTGTTTGCAATGCGCGTCATTGGTGGATCACCAGATACTGCGTCTCAAACAATCCCAATGATTTGGAACATCGATGTTGCACTCATGGCAGTCGTCTATTTTTCACTCGGTTATTATATGAAGAGTATTTGGATGAACGTTTCGAAAAGATGGTTAACCGCGGGATTGATCGGTAGTGTGACAGCAGTTTTACTTGATAACTTTAATGTAATTGACTATCATTTGAGCATGAAATTTTTGCGTTATGAACATTTCGTTTTAGATTTGATCATTCCACTTTCATTCACACTTGTATTGGTGGGCGTATTCCAACTCATCGCTACTCAACTGTCACTCAATTGGCTGCAAAGGATCGAGAAGCACTCCCTAACGATTATGTACTTGCACATCTTTACAGATATTTTGTTAAATGATTACTTCACATATGGCATTATTGGATTCACAGCATTTGGATTAGTCATTCCAATCGTAGTTTCAATTATCATTCAAAAATTGATACCACATGGAAAGCTACTCCTTGGTGGATTTTCTCAAAAAAGGCCACTACCCATTCAGCAGTAGCACACTAAAATCCGTACTAGATAGTCGGCACTGTACAAATAGAATATTATTCCAATACCGCTTTGTCGCTTTGTGATGGCCTCACGCAATAAGCCCGTCAGAAGATCACTGTCGGTCTTATTGCTCCGGCTCACACTCGTCGCTCCTTCGCTAGATTTGTTCGATATGCCGGTGAGGTATACCACCTAGTTAATTCTAAATAAGTAGTACCGAATATATAGTGCGCGATCAACAGGTATATCTCTAGGCATTCGCGCATATACTGCTAATCACAGAGAGGCGGCACTCCTCTGTCCCGCACGGGGGCACTTTCGACGGAAGGTGAAAAAGAATACCAAGCATAATCTGACTGGAGATTGTCCAGTAGTGCCGCGTAATACATAGCTTAGGAACAGCAAAACCAGCCATTTACGATCTTGGCTGGTTTTGCTTTGTACTTTATATTATTTAGTTAACACGTCTGATGATTAACCATTCATCTACCTAAAATGCTGGCGAAAGGGCTTGAAAACAGCCATTTTCACTGGACTATTTCTGGCGCGTCCCTACACTATTCAAGTGAAAAATGCAGTTGCTTTGAAAGAAAAGAATAGATAACTATCTATAGAGTCGATAAGTGCCCGAAGATGTAATTTCGGGCTCTTTAGCACGTCGTAGATTATATCCTTTACTAACTTTTGCAAAGATAATGTGATGCTCTATTAGAAAGTGAACCTCCCTTAATATAAAAGTAGAGATATTAGATACCATAAGTATACATTGGAACATCCAGCGTAAGCGCGTCTTAGTGGTAGCCGGAGCGATAAGACTGAAAGCGATCTTCTTTCTGGCTTATCGAGGGAGGCATCCACAAAGCGCCAAAGCGTGTAGATTAGGGATTTCTGAATCTATCCATCATAATAGGACTTTTATTCATCTCCACCGCAATTATAGATAAAGTAATGTGATTTCGACATAGACCATCCAGCGCCGAAGCGTGTAGAGTGAGGAATTCTTAGTCCAGTCCATGGCAGGATTCATTTGCACCCTATGTAATTGAACCAGATAGTTACTAAGGAAACGTTACCACAAGATTCCCTTTGATATTCACACCCTCACTCAATTCCTCATTAAACAAATTTGGTGTATCATTGTTGTCCTGTGGTTTATTGCCTCGTAGCTATTCTTGACCGATAAAACCTTAAAAGTAAAAAAGAGTAGCAGGTTACAAAATAATTCAAAATTACTTCACACTCTCCAACAAAAGAGGCCCAGCAACTTTCACTCTAACCAAGATTGCTTCCCCTGGAATATAAGCCAATGGAAAGTCTTCCAACTGGATAATATCGATTTGATCAGGATCTGCGCCTGCCGTAATAGCCGCTTGGATTGCTTCTTGTTTTGCTTCTTCAATCACTTCATGGTGATCGCGATTTTCGAGCAAATAAATTTTTTCACATGTACCGCTAATGTCGCCAAGTGCTGCACCAATTGCATTTGCCACTCCCGCGTGTTCGGGTCGGATAATACGACTCGCACCTTTTAATGTGGCAGGCATCAAGGCTGCACCACCACCAACCAGCACGACTGACACGTCATCCCCGCTTGTTTTCATGCGATCAATTGCTTTTTCTACCATTTCAACAATATGTGGGTAAATTTCTTGTGTAGGAATGGAAAGAAGTTTTTCTTCTTGCGCATTCTCCATCTGCATCATGCCTACTCCTACAGCAACATCCGTCACAGTTAGTGTTTCACCACCGAAGATGAGTGCTTTCTCGGGCAATTGATAACCCACACTTTCAGGACCAATTTTCCATGCACTGTCTTCTAAAGTTACTTGAGTACCGCCCCCTAAACCAAGTGAGTAGATATCAGGCATGCGATAATTGGTACGGACACCACCCACTTCAACGGCAAGAGACGTTTGTCTCGGGAATCCATTTGCTAATACACCGATATCGGTCGTCGTACCACCAATATCCACGACAATTGCATTGCGCTCTTTCGATAAAAATGAAGCCCCTCGGATTGAATTGGTTGGCCCACATGCGATGGTGAAAATCGGGTACTTTTGAGCAAAGACATTAGTCATCAGTGTACCGTCATTTTGACCGAAATAAATTTTTGCATGAATGCTTTCATTAACCAATGCCTGCTCAAAGCCTTCTGATACATGCTTTATGACATTCTTAAGTGCAGCATTCAAAATGGTTGCATTTTCCCTTTCAATTAAACCAATCGTACCGATTTCACTTGAAAGGGAAATCGGAATATGCGGTAACTCCTGTTGGAAAAAAGCTGCTACTTCTTTTTCCTGTTCGGCTAGAACCGGAGAAAATACACCTGTAATAGCAATCGAATCTACTGAGTCTCTAAACAACTCGACAGTCTCTATTAATTCATCTCGTACAATACCAGTAATTGGGGAACCGTTAAATTCGTAACCTCCGTGAATCAAAGCGGTTTTAGCCTGTAATTTATCGACTAAATCTTCTGGCCAGTCGACAAGTGGAGGAACCGTTGTTCCAGAAGGAAGACAAATGCGAATGATTCCAATTCTATTTAATGATTTCCTCTCCACGATTGCATTTGTGCAATGCGTCGTTCCTAGCGTTGCTATTTTAATATCTCTGACATTGACCGCCGAACTAGCTAGTAGTTCTTTAATTGTCGTTTGAATCCCTGAAAAAACATTCTTTGTGGTGGGCGTTTTTGTACTGCAGATTACTTCATTTTTTGCATTCAACAGAACTCCGTCTGTATTGGTACCGCCAACGTCAATTCCTAACCGTATCATGAAAGCACAAACTCCTTTATCAGTATTTCTAATGGCGTATAGTCATATGGATACTTGAAATAACGCGGGCCTGCCGTCTCAATGCCAATTGGCGTCCGCCATCTCTCGTTCGCCGGGAAAGCTACAATGATAACGCGAGCTCCATATCTCAAACCTTCTGTTGTAATGGGCATGCCCGTTTCTTCATCTAAAACAGCAATTAAATCTGGTGTCATAGCAATCGGTTTGTTATTTATTTCAGCAAGAAGATGTTCATTTTGGAAAGATAGCACGCAAGAATCAAGATCATTTTCTTCGCTGCCTTCAAAAACAGCTTTCCCTCTCGTAAATCCACCCTCGATTCCCCTCTTGATTTCAACTGCTTTTCCTCTAAATAATTGATGTCCATTTAATAATGTAAGCATTTGTTCGATCGGATGCACTGCTCCATTTCGTGGCTGTTTCAGTATCTCGCCTATTTTTTGAGCAAGTGTCAATGTATCAGGAATGACGCTTTTTTTTGCTTGTGTACCCGTCACTCCATAATCAGCTACAATTGACGATCCTCCCATCGAGATCGTAATACTACGGGCAATTTTTTCACTCCAGTGTCCATCTGCCGGTTCAATCGTGACCGTGTTTCCTTTTTCATCTGCAATCGTGACCAATTCAGGTTTTAACCCATCAAGATGAAAAGTAACCATTTGAGCTTCTGGAAAAGCACGTCCCATTGCATCGCCGTCTAAAATCGGGATGCCTTTCATTGCTGCTACAGCCACGGGAATCAATGAGTTAACCCCACCAATTTCGATTGGCATAACGATATCTATTTTTTTCCCGCTCGCTTTTTCATACGCAAGCAAAGGTGCCATTAACATTTCGAATGAAGGAATTTTTTCGACGAGCACACTGGGGGACCCCATCCCGCTAATAGGAACAATCCAATGATCTTCTTTCAGCTCATCCATCGTAATTACTTGAACCGGCCCATATTTACGAATCGCATGAAGAGCCATTAATTTCCCTATATAGGGATCCCCGCCCCCACCTGTCCCAAGAACGGATGCTCCGATTGCAATGTGCTCGATATCTTCTTCATTTAACCACTTCATACTGATTCTCCTTCGTAAATTGACGTTTAATGACAAAACAAAAAATTCCCTGTGTAACAAAAGCGATGATGAAACTATCTAAAGATGGAATTGTTGTCAGTTTGAAAAGTTCCAGTCCAATTGGATTCTCCAGTGTCATCCAGCTCACTAACGTCCCCGTCCCCCAAGCGATCAACGGATATGCTTTGTACTTTGCAGAAGATTCAAATGACAGCATTTTTGCCCCACCTATATAGTAAATAGCCGTATACACACCGCCTATTGGCGCGATAAACATTGTAATAATACTTAGGAAGTTAATGAAGTTTCCATAAATCCCGAAAACGGCCATAAGCGTCCCAATTGTACCTGCCGCAAAAGTTAATTTCACTTTACTAGTCTTCGTAAAAATAACAGCTAAACCGAGTCCAGAAGAATAAGCATTACTCGTATTAGTTGTCCACTGCGCCAAAATCAAAACGAGAATACCCGGAATCCCAAGACCGACAGTCAGCATAATCGTCGTCAAATTATCTTCATTCATGACACGGGATAGAATCATCGCAATGACCAACATAAAACTATTGCCAATAAAGAAACCAAAGAAAGAAGCTAGAACTGCATCTTTTTTTGTTCGAGCCCAGCGTGAAATGTCCGGTGAAATTACCGCACCTACAACAAAGATACTAATCACTAGTGAGATTGCCATTCCTATCGAGAATGTATTTTCTACATGGGCCCCGATACTTGAAGTGCCAAATTTAGTGATCGCCATTCCAACCGCGAGAATCACTAATATGATTAATAGTGGTACAGACCAAGAACTGAGCCTCTCTATTGCACGGTATCCGAACATTGCCGTCAACATCATCAGCAATCCACCTATTCCAGCTAGAAGCGGAATGGGTAATTGAATTCCGATTGCCTCGGAGATAGCAACAGTTGCGTTTTCGGCAAAAAAACCAGCTTGTACACCAAACCACCCCATTAACGAGATAGCAAGAAAGGCTGAAACAATTTTCGCGCCTGAACTTCCGAAGGCGGAACGAGAAATCATAGACGTTGATAATCCAGTAGCCGCCCCAACGTATGCACAAAATGCAGCTAGAACACCCAATATCAGGGATCCGATTATCACAGACAGCAAGGCGTCATTAAAAGCCATTCCTGCCCCGAGTTGTGCGCCAAATAGCATAGCAGATAAATCAATTCCAACAGCAATCCAGATTAGACTGATGGAAAACCATTTCTTACGTTCATGCATCGGTACAACTTCTCGAGCATAATCATTTTGCATCTTCAATCCCCCTCAAAATTAGAGTTGTTAGATGGAAAGCATGTTGGAGTTGCTCAGACAAAGCATTTTCATCGTACATAGTCATTTCCCAAAAGATGCCGTCCATTAGTAAAAGAAATTGTTTTGTTACATTGATACTTTGTTGATCGGAAATGGATGGGTAATAATGCTTTAAAGAAGTGTTTAGCGATTGTATGAGCCAGTTATCAAATTGCTCCATATGATTTTTCAGAAACTGCTTTATCTCTGGCGGAGGAGAAGTGATCAATGAAATATAAGCCGCCGTTTCTTCTTCTTTTTCTTTATGGAATGAGACAGTACCATGCAGCAAACTACCGAAAATCTCTTCTATTGGGGAGTTTTCTACTTCATCCATAATTTTTTTCATCTGACTAAAGTGTTCTTCTAATAACTTCTGGAATGCTGCAATAAATAGAGCTTCTTTGTTTTGGTAAAAAAAGTAGATGGAAGCAGGCTTAATGCCAACTTCTGTAGCAATCTTTTGCATCGTTGCACCTTGATAACCGTAACGTGAATAATGATAAATAGCCGCTTTCAATAATTTTTCTCTCATTGTGTATCCCCACCTAATAAGTATTAGGTTAATAATACAACGATACTTTTTAATAATCAACAACATTCCGACTTATCATTTAATGGAACTTCTTAGCCTTTGAAATTTTGAAAGAGTTTTTTTATTCTTTGAGATAGTGATTTTCGAGCGCTTTTATGGATTATAATGTGCCTGTTTTGGGGGGTTCTATCGACAGAAAACAATTTGTGCGGGTGTGGGTGCGAGGAATAAAGTCAAATAAATCATGCGATTTCATAATAATACTAAGGTGTCAGGAAGAGGTCTGTAAATCTGATTGCCGCTGAATTTTCCGAATAGCTTCACGTAGTGTGGCACCTGAAATTCTTTATACTACAAAAATGCTTTTACAACGTTGCTGATCAAACCAACTTCAGCTTTGCCTGTTAGTTCAGACATTTCAAGACTCATCGCCTTGCCCATATCTTGCTTAACTGAAAAATACGGAAATCGCCGCGTAACCCACATCCTGTGGGCCTCCGAGCCGACTGGACATTATTCTAAGTCAAAAAAACGTATACTTTCTTAGCTATGAACAGCAAAACCAGCCATTTATAATCTTGGCTGGTTTTAGTTTAGATTTTATGTCATTGCACCAGAAAGTTATTCCGGAAACGTTATTACAAGATTTCCTTCGATGTTTACAACCTCAATTAGTTCCTCATTAAACAAATACGGTGTATCATTTTTGTCCTGTGGTGTTAATGCCTCGTAGCTATTCTTGACAGACAAAACTTGAAATGTAACAGGAATATAGCGGCCTTTGTTTAACGTCTTCATGTTCCCCATCAAAAATACTTCTTTGCTGGATACAGCAAAACTCAGATGTCCCACTACTTTATTCAGATTACCCGATACTAATTTTACGTCCTGCAATAAAGAAATCGTGCATAAAATGAAATCATTGATGATTTCAGCAGGTAACTTCTCAAAGCCATTTTTCAAAAACAGCGCGTTAAAACCATTCCTTATTTCTTTAAACGAGAAGATATCCTCAATTTTTTTAGCTTTGACCCCATTACCCAAATTTGCGATAACCTGTTTGCAGTCTCCTAGATACTCCCCTACATATCCCGAGCTCTTCTCCCTTAGCGCGATGAAATCAGCAAGCCCATTAACACTATCAATTCCATGCGTATCGTCTCGAACCAACATCATGAAACTATAGAAGTCCTTTTCATCAAAACTTCTTTCAACAAATTTGTCGTAGTAGTGTGCAAATAACTGTTGTTCTTTCTTATCCATGACGCTTCCACCCTTTTCACTATTCTTTTACGTATCTTTACTATAATCATAACATGCTTAGGAACATACTTTCTACAATGGGGTTGTAAATGTACACTCGAAATACGTTTTCTTGCTTTTTAACTAGCACGAAAAACCAGCCCTCACAATCCAGGCTGGTCCTCATTTAACATTACGCAATACTAACAAGCTTACTAGTTGCTAATAATTCCTGCTCTACTTTAACTTGTTCCTTGATAAACTGTATGGCTATTTGATTGAACTCTTTATGCTTCTCAATATTACAGACATGGCCGCATTGCTCAATAATATGCAATCTAGCGCTTTTATCCTTTATCGTATCTTCTTCAACGGGGCCAAGAAACATATAGTCTTGATCACCCATGATGTACATCTTGGGAATTTCATGTTTTTCACAATCAATTCGCGGATAAATTTCACATACCTTGGCAGCAAATCGATACCATTTAATAAACCCTTTTTGACGGATTTTCTTTGCTTCTAGGATGAAAACGTCCCTTGATTTCTTATGGTGTGCTTTAGGCATTAGGATACGTGCAAATGTTTTATACAACCACATGTAGGGGACCACACTTTTAAGCAAGTTTCCTGTTCTCAGAATCACTTTCGCAACACTTGTTAAACGGATAATTGCACCGCCTAAAATCATGCTTTTAATTCTACTTGGTGCGTAAATATGCATCGCATGTAAGACAACAGAACCCAAACTAATGCCGGCAAAGTGAGCCTTCTCAATAGAAAGGCAATCCATTACCTTTACGACATCTTTAGCTAAAATTTCAGGTGTATATGTTAGCATTTCAGGTTCATAATTAGCAGAACCGCCATGATCTCTTAAGTCAATGAAGAGCAGGTTGAAATGCTTCTTAAACTCTTTTATTTGTTTATACCATATATTTGAATTTCCACCCAAGCCATGGAGAAATACGACCCAATCATGCTGAGGACCTAAGTTATGCGTTTCATAATGTAACAAATGAAATTAACCCTCTTCCCTTTAGAGCAATCCACAAAAAACCTACTTTTTATCGAACTTTGTCGGTTTTTGTTATCTTATGAATACTATTGTAATTCATTCGTTTACAAAAGTCTTGTGCTAGCCTGAAAGAATCGCCTCGAATTTTCCCTCTGTACTTTTTGTTGTCACAAAAGAGAATTATCTCCTTGTGCACGCTGCCTATGGATTTTTTATCCATTGTCAGTTAAATGTTTATCCTCAATCACATTCGCCGCGTGAACGATCATATATTCCGCCAATCGATCAGTAATACCACACGAACAATCATATATCCTGCCAACCGATCATAACCCCGCATGAACGATCATATCCTCTGCCAACCAATCATAACGCCACACAAACGATCATATAATCCGACAACCAATCATAACGCCACACAAACGATCATATATCCTGCCAACCGATCAGTAACGCCACACAAACGATCATATATCCTACCAACCGATCAGTAACACCGCACGAACGATCATATAATCCTCCAACCGATCATAACGCTACACAAACGATCATATATCCTACCAACCAATCAGCAACACCACACGAACGATCATTTATCCCGCCAACCGATTATTACTACCTCACGCACGATCATATAACCTGCCAACCGATCAGTAACGCCACACAAACGATCATATATTCCCCCAACCGATCAGTAACGCCGCACGAATGGTATTCTGTCAAGAAAGTGGACATGAATTAATGAGCAGTTATTTTAAAAAGCCTACCGCGCTGCGCTTGCTGTACTTTCGTGGAAGAGCAGTTAAAAAGCCAACTGCTCTTCCACGAAAGTTGTGAGTGGTTTCTGGGCATTTTTCTCTTTCAATTCTTGATACTGTGACTCGAAAAAATTAGGGGAGACATAGTCTAACGTGGAATGGATGCGTTTCTCGTTATAAAACGAGATGATGTAATCCAACACTGCCGTCTCTGCTTCCTTTCGTGTCTTGAACTTCATTCGGTAAATCAGTTCCTTCTTGATTGTCGCATGGAAGGATTCAATACACGCATTGTCGTAACAGTCACCTCTACGACTCATGCTGATTTGGCACTGCTTCTCTTTAAGCAGTCCAGTATAAGCAACAGACGCATACTGGGAGCCCTGATCTGAATGGTGAATCAACCCTTCTTCTGGGGAACGGAAATGAAAAGCACGCTCCAGCGCCAGTTGAGGCAGCTGCGTGGATAAGGTGTTCGCTAAGTTAAAACCAATGATCTTACGAGAGAATAAATCCATCACCGTAGCCAGGTATAGCCACCCCTGACTTGTCCAGATATAGGTGATATCCACGACCCACACTTGATTGGGATGATCCGCATGGAAGTTTCGTTTTAACAAATTAGGATAAATCGGATGTTCATGATTAGATTGAGTTGTCACCGTATAGTGAAAAGGCACTGTAGCGCATAAGCTCAGCTCTCTCATATAGTTTGAGACAGTCTTCTCTGAAAGTGGTACCCCTTGTTTCTTCAGAATCCGTTGGATTCGGGGGCTTCCATAGACCTCCCGATTCTCGTAAAAAATTTGTTTGATTAACTTTAATGCCCCTTCTTTTTTCTTCTGCGAGGCACTTTGTACTTTTTCTCGCCATTTATAGTAGCCGCTCTTTGAAACCTTTAGAACTTCGCACATCCTATTCACGCGGTATTCTTCCCGGTGCTTTTCAATAAATGAATAGATCACTGCAGGTTTTTTGAAAAGATGTGCATGGCTTTTTTTAAGATTTCATTCTCTTCCTTCAGTTCCTGGATTTCTTTTTCAAGCGCTCGTTGCTGCCTTAGCCGCTCGGTAGAGGTTACAAATTCTTCCCCATTACGTTTTCCTTCCAGTTCTTTTCGATGTTGACTTACCCACTTTCGCAAGGTACTAACAGGCACATCCATCTCCCGTGAAATTTCAATCTGTTTTCTTCCGTCTTCCACCACCAGCTTGATCAAATGCTCTTTCAGCTGATTATCTATTCGTTTCTTCATAATGGACACGCTCCATTCAGTTAGTTTGTTCTCTCCATCCAAACACGCTCATTGGATTGTGTCCACTTTCTATACTACATTCACGAACGATCATATAACCTGCCAACCGACCATTACTACCTCACGAACGATCATATTTCCTACCAACCGATCATAACCCCCGCATAACCAAACACATACATCCCCCCAGCCCAATCATTTCCTATATACAAAAAAAGATCAGACATTTACTTACATGTCTGATCTTCATTTTATTAAGTTGTGGATTACTAAAGCTTACACCTGTTATAGAGCCGCTATTACATGCCCAGGTTTCTCCAACAATCTAAAGATATTGTTTTTATATTCTTCAACCCCTGGCTGGTCGAAAGGATTTAGGCCCTGCAAGTAAGCACTCATTGCACATGAAAGTTGGAAGAAATATATGAGATACCCAACATGATAGGCATCTTGTTTAGCCGCTTCAAGACGTAGTAAAGGTACGCCTCCATCTCGGTGCGCTTCCATTGCCCCATGCATCATTACTTCATTTATTTCATTTAATGTTTTATCCGATAGATAATTCAAGCCATCCAAGTTTTCTTTGGATGAAGGTATCGCACAATCCTCCGCTTCTTCTGTGAAATGGACAAACGTTTCAAAGAGCATCCGTTGACCATCTTGTATATATTGACCGAGGGAATGTAAGTCGGTAGGATATGCGACGGCGGCAGGGAAAATACCGTTTCCGCCTTTCCCTTCACTTTCACCAAAGAGCTGCTTCCACCACTCATGGAAAGTTTCAAAGGATGGGGAAAAGCTCGCTAAAATTTCGACATTGTAGCCTTCAGATAACAGTAGCGTTCGTAAAGCAGCATACTGATAAGCTATATTCGAATCTATATCTGCGTTCGAGAGATCATGAATGGCTTTTTTTGCTCCTGCAAGGAGTTGTTCAATATCGACACCAGCTACTGCAAGAGGGATTAAACCAACTGGCGTGAGAACGGAATAACGGCCCCCAATATCATTTGGTATGATGAAAGACGTAAATCCTGAACGGACAGCCATTTCCCTCAAGGCACCTTCTGATTTATCGGTAATCGCAACAATTCGTTCACTCGCGGATGAACCATAACGGTTTTCCATATATTCAAGCATAATCCGGAAAGCAATTGCAGGTTCCGTCGTTGTTCCAGATTTCGAAATAACAATAATGGCAACTTCTTTACTCCCCATATAGCTTAATAATTGTTTCATATACGCACCGCTCAAGTTTTGGCCAGCAAAGAGTACTTCAGGATCATCCGAGTTTTTTTCGAAATACGGTGATAGCGCATCTTGAATCGCTTTCGCTCCTAAATAAGAACCTCCGATACCTATGACAACAACCAAATCTGCATTTTCACGCAGTTTTTTCGCCGCCTTCAGAGCATCCTCTAATTCATTTGACGAAATCTCATTCGGGTAATTCTTCCACCCCAAATAATCAGCACCTTCAGAAGTACCTTTATTCATTTCTTGATGAATCGTTTTCACCTGTGTACCAAATACTTCCTCAAGCTTACTTATAGATACATGTGATTGATTTAGTGTTAACGGAATTACCAATTCGACATTCTCCCCTTCTAGGTGGTTTTATCAATTTAAGTCATAAATTACTATTCATCTAACATGTCCGACTTCTTTCTACGGGTTCAATAACAGTCTATCACTTTCAACTCCCACTCATCTTTTATCAAGATAGGGCAGTAACTCATTTCCCATTAGGTGAGCCTCTTCAGCTATCTCAATTAAAAATAGACCATCAAAGCTCTTCTTCTCTATTATGCCCAAGAAGCATCTTAACTTCAATTCTAAATTTCCATGGATGATTAAACAGTGGAAGATATATTATATGAAGGAATTTCCTTCAGTAACACTTTGTTATCGAAATGCAACTACCCCACTTACACAACATCAGTAATCCGTAACGAATAACTGTTATTTTAACCACTGCTAATGAACCATGATTTAATCATCTTGGAATACAATGTATCGTGCACGGTTTAGTGGCTCCCGTTATAGCTGAATGAATAAGTTATTAATCAGGCGTGCACTTGTTGTATAGGAAAGGATTTACACTCGCGGAATATGTGCGGTAATTCGGTATAAAAGTAGCTGGTATGAAGAAACATCGGGAGTGGATACTTATGAATTTGAAATAAGAATTAGGCTAACAACAACCAAGCCTAGCCAGACACTATAGTAAAAACAGCTCCTATCCATCTGGACTGAAGCTGTTTCGTTACTTTTATAGTTACTTTTCACACGCGATTAAATCTTTATCGCGGTCGCTTTTTTTGTTTGCATCATAGATTGCCTCAGATACAAATGGCTTGTACTTCGTTTTACCGCCTACATTTTTGATAGATGCAGATCTTGCTACGCCGCCTTTATACACTTTGTTTAACTCTGTGCAATTTTTATATGTCACGACTTTCGGGCTAGCCGCCTCCACATTCACCGAACTGAATGAGAAGCCTATCGCAATAGTAAATGCCAGCAAGACAGTAAATACTTTCTTCATAACAAAAACCTCCTTTTCAATTAACCCTCTTGGGTATGAACCTGTTTATAGGCATGAAAAAACGCCTTCTTGTATCCCAATCATTCATAGCGATCAGGCTGAAGGCATCCCTCTTGAACTATATAATTACCTTAACAGACTTTGAGTTTATTGAATACCCTGAAAAAACTGGTTGGGGCTGATATATGATCGGATTGCGTGTGGATATGATCGGTTCCAGCTAATATATGATTGGTTTGCTCGGGATATGATTGGTTGCCGTGGAGATATGATCGGGTCATCGTGGGATATGATCGGTTGCGCGGAGATATGATTGGGTCATCGGGGGATATGATCGGCGGCGCGGAGATATGATCGGTGCGCGTGGGATTTGACCGGCTGCGTCGAGATATGATTGGGCTGTGCGGGATATGATCGGTTAGCACGATATATGCTTGGGCCACGCGGGATATGATCGGACTCCGTGGGATATGATCGGTTCAAACCAGAACAACCTCCCGACCGATAATCTGGTCAGGAGGTTGTTTCGTTTGTAATTGATAATGGTGTTGTTACGGAACGATATTTCCAGCAGCTTTATAAATGTCGTACCATTCTTTTCTTGTTAACGTAATATCCGTGCTCTTACATGCATCTTTTAATCGCTGAGGATTCGTTGTTCCGAGTACGACTTGGATGTTAGCTGGATGGCGGCTAATCCAGGCGGTTGCGATTGCCGTGTTTGTTACGTCATAGTTGGCAGCAATTTCGTCAATCACTTTATTCAACTCTAAAAAATTCTCTAAGTCGCCAAGGAATGGACCAGCAAAGAACCCATTTTGAAATGGTGACCATGCTTGTAGCGTAATATCATGCAAACGACTGTATTCTAGTATACTGCTATCACGATTGATAGCTTGATCTATGTTCATATTTAACGCAATTCCCGCGTCAATCATCGGGGTGTGTGCAATACTAAACTGAATTTGGTTGACTACTAATTTATGTGGTGTATATTTTTGCAACAGTTCGATCTGTGCTGGGTTATGGTTCGACACCCCAAAATGTTTTACTTTTCCGCTGCTGTGTAATTTCTCAAATGCCTCGGCAACTTCAGCAGGCTCCATTAGTGGATCCGGACGATGAAGGAGCAGCAGGTCCAAGTAATCCGTGTTTAAACGCTTTAAAATACCGTCAACTGAGTCGAGGATATGTTCTTTGGAAAAATCAAAGTAGTTTTCTTGGCCTTTGATACCACATTTACTTTGCAAAATCATTTTTTCACGGATGCTTGGATTCATTTGGATTGCCTCAGCAAATAATTCTTCGCACCTACCTTGACCATAAATATCTGCATGATCAAAGAAGTTAATCCCTTCATCAAGTGCAGTGCGGATTAACTGCTCTATTTCCGTTAAAGAAAGCTGTGTCAAACGCATATTCCCCATAATAATGTTGGATGCGTTGAGTTCGGTATGTTTAATTTGCGTATATTTCATGGAAAAAAGCCTCCCTTAAATGTAGTCACACTATTTAGAATACCTCACAATCTAGGTAAAAGAACAATTTCATGCTTAGGTTGGAGGCTTTTCGAGAATGGTTGGAGGCTTACGGCGATTCGTTGGACACTTCGAGAGTTTTGTTGGACACTCCTTCGTTGGTTGGACGCTTTTCAAAATTGGTTGGAGGCTTACGGCGATTGGTTAGACACTTCGAGGGTTTTGTTGGACACTCCTTCGTTGGTTGGACACTTACGGCGATTGGTTGGACGCTTCGAAAGTTTTGTTGGACACTCATTCGTTGGTTGGACGCTTTTCAAAATTGGTTGGAGGCTTACGGCGATTGGTTGGACAATTCGAAAGTTTTGTTGGACACTCCTTCGTTGGTTGGACACTTTTCCAGAATGGTTGGAGACTTGCGGCGATTGGTTGGACACTTCACTGAGTTGGTTAGACACTTCGAGGGTTTTGTCTTACACTCCTTCGTTGATTAGACACTTTTCCAGAAATGGTTGGAGGCTTGCGGGGATTGGTTGGACACTTCACTGAGTTGGTTAGACACTTCGAGGTTTTTGTTGGACACTCATTCGTTGGTTGGAGGCTTTTCCAGAATGGTTGGACACTTGCGGCGATTCGTTGGACACTTCAAGGGCTCTACACTTATCGCCGTATAGGTCCGCCCCGCATAGTTTCTTTACTTATTCTTCATTATATAAGCTACCTCTCTTATTAAAATTAAAGCTTTTAAAGCAGAACTTGCAATAGGAATGCACTGGAAAATTCATTCCCCTTGAGGCACTTGAATCGAATGTGTTTTTAAATATTCCTTTTTAAAGCCGGAATAGTTTGAGGTCCAAATGCTATGTACAAAATATAAAAAGGGTAGCGCGGCTACTGGCAATAGAAATAACAAGAACCAATATGGGCTTTCCGTGATTCCTAGGATTGTGCCGCCTATGATACCAAACAGAATATAAATCATGGAAATAAAACAAAGACTTGCATAGACAAGAAAAAAACAGGTATTCATATAAACTAATACATACATTCTCATCTTTTTACTTCTTCCTTGTACGAGTTGACTAAACTTCCAAGTCGCCTTTATTTCCAAAGCAGTTTGTTTCAACACTTCCCATACGTTCCTTATTATTTTCTTCACGTTTTCTAGACCTCCCTACATACTTTAAACATAAAAGGCGCTACAACTTCGTAAAAAGCTGTAGCATGTTGACTTAGTTTTTTCAGATATACATTTCTTCAACATAAATTGTAAGTTATCATACTTCTTTTGTTGCAAGTAGTCTGAACAACTTTTTCCAGGAAGCTAGTTCACCTTCTATTTCGAACCCTTTTAATAAGACTTCCGCAATATCTTCGTGCTAAAAAATAGAACGGTATCTCCAACGATGCCGCACGTGTATGGGGTTATGGGCGCTCATAAACGATAATACGAACAACTAAAAGCGTTGCAATCAAAAGTAGCATTGCAACGCTTTCATTAATTTACTGAATCAAATTTAAAATTATCCATCTTCACGACTTGGTTATCTTGTTCAAGTGTGTCGATGAGTGCTTCTTGTTCAGGCGTTATGCTCAGAGAGAATGGAACTGCATGATTCGGTTGAATGATACCTGTTTCCTGCTCGGAAAGGTCCACTTCAACGCCCTCCCACACAAATGCACCATTATCATGACCTAATGTATAGTCGAACTTGATGTTTTTCATCGGTTCATCCAAACGATTAATGGCTAAGAAAAGCAATGAAGCGTTTTCTGTTCCACTGTCCACGATATCAATAATATTAATACTGAAATCATTGGCGAGTCCCATATCTGCATTTTCCGTAATCATTCGATTTAACTCTTTATAGACTTCGCTATTTTCAATCGTTACCCCGGCTTCTTCGTCTGCTTTCAATAATTGCAATGAAAGTGTCTCTTCCCCAACTTGTTGTTCAACTGTTTTATCCACTTTTTCTTCAGCCCCTTTTTCCCTATTATTATCCTTTGAGGCACATCCTGCCAATAGTAAAACTACTATCAAAAAAAATATGGTTTTTTTCATCTAAATCCTCCTAATCAAATTGCAAATAGTAACGCATCGCCTGTTCATCATTGCACGCCTACAGACATCTCCACATTGGTCTGCCCTGCATTCGTTTCTTTGAACTCTACGAATATAGGCGTTTTCCGACTCATTTCATGTTCTTCAATATAAGTGAGAAGCTCCCAAAACGTCACCTGTGACTGGGCATCAAAGTCATCTGTTAGTCGAGTCATAATCATGCGGTCGATCAGGAAATAACTGCTAAAATCAACTTCCTCTTCTTTAGGGATGGTGAAATCATTTTCTTCAATTGGAATAAACAGCTTGGCCGTCATCACTTCGGCAGTGGGATTGCTCATAATGGAAAAGAACATCTTTCCAACTGAATTATACCCATGTTCACTTAATATAGCATCAAAGTCTTGGATAGCTAGATCAATTTCTTCCGGGAGAAAATTGTAGTATTTAGAAGCCACATTTCTGTAGGCGATTTGATGATTTTCGACAATCATTCGTTACCACCCGCTTCTAGAATCGGGCAAAATAGATCAATGATGTAGTCATCATATAATTCATGTACAACGAAAAAGTATGTATCTTCCAATTTGATTTCATTGAAATCTGCATAATCTTTTAGTTTCTGTACAGCAACGTTAACGTCCATTACACCATCTGCCTGACGCAAAAACAATGCTTTTTCCAGTTTAAAGCTATCCTGGAAACTGAAATCCGTTTCTTCTGGCAATTGGACGGGTGAGTTGATAGGTAAATAATAGGTGAAATTCTCCTCTTGGTTGGAATTAACAGAGAAAAATATAGGGCCATTCTTGTAAATGTCTTGACTGACTATGAAATCTTCTAGCTTATTGAAGGGCTTCAGCCAATCTTCCTTCTTTTGTCTTGTTTCATAGCGCAAACAATTGTCAAATTGCAGTGAACGTATGACAATTTCCATTTCACAACTTCCTTCCTTTAGCTAAGTCTTCAGAATCCAAATAACCTCTTTTATTGAAATTAAAGCTTTTGAAGCGGAACTTACAATACAAGATGACGAGCTGCTCCGGCAACACAAAAATCATTGTATAGAATATTGTAAAGCAAATGAGTATAAGCATAATATCCTCGATATCAGCCAAATTGAATGTTCTAACGGCAAATTGAATGATGAATACAAGAGCGGTACTTCCAATAATAATGGCTGGAATATACGTTTTTGTTTCGAATTTTGCCCGGAGTTCATCTCGTTTAGAACCCTTGCGATATTTCCCTTTTCTCAATAAAATAGAAAATCGGATAACTATAGCTACCAATAACAAAGCACCTAAAAACAAGGTTACCATTGTAAATGTCACCAGTGAACTTTCTGAAACTTCCTGATTCTCTCCTATTAAAAATAACCCGCAGATGTAAAAGGATAATGTAAAAGCGTTTTGTGAAACTAAAATAGATAGTAGATATTGGGTTTTTTGACTTCTTTTATAAATAAATGGAATCGCATATATCACGGACAGGATAACTAAAATTACTGTAATCCAGAAATGAACTGTTAGTATCTGATCTTTATATGGGAAGTTCGTCACACTTCCCAGTACTGTATATTCTAGATAGTAAATCAGACTTTGCATGAAGGCCCCCAAAAAAAGTGCACCAGCGAGTGCATTGGGACTTTGCCTACCCGATACCAGTGGTTCACGTAGTACCGATACATCTTCAACAGTTAATTTTTTCAACAAAACAGGGTTTCCTCCATTCATCACCATTTGAAAAGACCTTTGAGTTTATCTAACTGCGAGTTTTTTTTCTCATTGCCATCCTCATCTTTTGATCTCCTATTTAAGAAGCCGTTGATTCCTAATCCCACAAGGACACCGACTGCGGTCCCGACTCCTGGGATTGGTATGAGCGCTGTACCTAGTGCTATACTAGCCGCTTGAACCGCTCCTCCGACAGCTGTATCGATTGCAGTGTCGACCGTAGCTTTAGTTGCAGCCTTCTCAGTGCTTAAACCAGCATCCTTCGCTTCATGATAGTTATTGTAATAGTTTAACCCCGCGCCCACGGGACCTAGTGCTTTTGCGGAACCTTTTAACCAACCACTCTTCGCAATACCTTTCACGTCAACAATATCCTTGAAGGAATTGCCTGCACCTTTAAGTGCTGCGGCTCCGACCGTTTTCCCTTTTTGGCCTAGTGTCGCCTCGGGATTCCAATAAGCAAGGGATGGGTGATTTTTCAATGCTTGTTCACCGACGCCGGACCAGCCACTTTGGCCTGGTTTTTGCGATGCGAACTTCAACGTCGTCTTATTGGTCGCTGCAATCTCATAATGTTTAGGTGACCATTTTTTGCCGCCTTTCGGCACTCTCGAATTGAAGTCACTTAGCGCACTTGCACTGGGTTTGACACGTAAATTATCTAATGCTTTTTGGCTTGCATTGATGCGGTAGGAATAGGCACCTGTTCGCAGATTAACGTGTTTTGAAGTACTTAAACCACCGGCTTTGCCCGCATTGAACAATCCATAACTTGAACGGAATCCAGATAAACCTGTATTTGCTTTTTTAGCCCACCCTACGACTTTCTTCAATAACAAAACTTGGTCATTGGCAGAAGCAGTTGATACCTCTCCCGTTTCATCCTCTGAACCGTCTTCGACAACGCCATTCATAACGTCAACTCGGTGTTGCAGTTCTGTTTTGAGCGGTTGGTTTTCCGATTGCTCCGCCCACTGTTCAGGTTGAAAATCTATATCGGTCAGGCCATTGCTCATCATACCTTCTATTTCAAGCAACCACAGTTCCATTGTCAGCAAATCCGCTTCAATCTGCGTTAATGCAGCTGTCTGCGTTGCATCGAATTCACGGAGATCAGTGACCGTTTTTTCCTGCTTCGTTTGTGCACTTTTCACGCCTTCATGTACTTCGCTGTCATTCAAATGCGGAAGAGCGACGATATCACGGACTTCATCAATGATAGCATTCGCTTCGTCCGTCAAAGTCAGCGTTAATTGGTCAATCGTTGTCAATCCTTTATTAACGTCCGCTTCGAGAAAACTTTCTTGGATGTAACCGTTCGAAGCCGGTTCCAGCGAATCCAGCGCGGACTTCATTTGGGTAAGTACGCTGTCGTAGGCGGTTTTAAACGTTGCGAAAAACTGTAAGAACGGCATATGACAATCGTTATAAAATGCTCGGATAGCGTTTCCGCCTTGCCCCTTTAGGGAATCATCCAGCGCAACGAGCCCTCCAACAGCAGTTTCAATTGCTTTCATCTCACCTTCCAAACGGCTGAGCATAGTAATATTGTTCTGCAAACCTTCTTCAAATGGGCTGACGTCCAGTACCTTCATTGTGACACCTGCTTCGGTCCTGCTAGTGTGCACTGCATGACAGATGCTACTTTTTCATCCGATTCACTCATAAACTTGACTGAATTGGACGTCGTTACACTATTCGCAAGAAGCACCGTTTGATAACTCGTTAATAACGTTTCTAGCTTAGTCGAGAGCTCCGTCAATTTCGTCACGACATCCAGTGTATTTCCTGTAATTGGGGGTTCCGCTTTCGGATTAAGCAATGTGGTTGCATTGCTCATGTCACTGATTTTACTTTCAACATCTGCATACACAATTTTCACTTCGGTCGTCATCTAGTTTTTGCCTCCTCTGCTTCTGCCTTTGCTTCCGCCTCAAGACGCGCAATGGTCTGTTCGATAGAAACGATTTCAGCGTTAAGCGAATTAATCTTGTCAGCAATTGCAGTAAACACGTTCGTGAACTGGGCTCCGGTTATTTCCAGGAAAGGTGTATGGATACCCGCTTCACGAATATCTTGAAAAGCAGTGGCCAGCGTACCGTGCCATGTACTCGCAGATAATTCTGGTTCCAGACATTTTTTTTCTTCCGATTGAAATTCCGTTTGTTTTATCCCTAAGTCTGATTGGCATTTGGTGAGACGCCTCACTTCTTCCAGCTTTTTCCGTAATAGTTCATTGTAATAAGCCAGCAAGTCTTTTCCTCCTATCCTGTTGTTTTATCACTCCGTAGATTTCGTTTATCCCCTTCAGAAGTGTTGACTAGCTTTGGCAAGAAAAACGTAAACAAGGTAACGAGTCCAGCCACAATAATGGCCAACAAAATCAGTGTCCGCGGCGTATTAGTAGCGGTATTCTCTTCTATGATCTTGACAGCGTCGGTTTTCTTTCCACTCTTTTCAGCACTTGTAAAGAGACCGAGTTCGGCTGTTTTTGCTGCGACAGTACTTTTCACTCCACGTTCCTTCGTCTGGAAAAGATAGGCTCCATTGCTTCTCTTCGGTAATTGCCTTCTACCATCAAAGTAAATATCAAACTGTTTAACAGGAATTGTATTTTTCATTTCAACCTTTTTACTGTCATGCAAATAATCGGTGTTTTTCTTGAACTTTAGTTTTTCATAAACAACTGGTTCCAAATCGAGATTGGGTTCATCATCCGGAGCTGCTTGGACGGTACTATGACCCGCCGTCCAAGCGATTAACAGGATTACAAGTAGCAGCCAAGTCGATTTAGTTGTCATGAGCTTGTTCTGCCGTTGACGTGTCATTTGTTTTGTATTTATTGATCAAATAAGAAATCATAATCATCGCAATCGCAATGATTCCTGTAAGTACCGCTCCCCATATGAAGTTCGTTTCAGGTTCATATTTTATGGACATATAAACAGTCGATAAAATATCTGGAATGTTTATTTCAGGTACTGCAAGGATCAGCAGCGGCGTAATGTATAGACACATCAGTACGACACTCGCAATCCATCCTGCTGTTTGACCGAATTCAAGTGCTGCACGAATAACCGCGGCACTAGCCAATAGGAGAAGGATGGTGAATACTGTCCATTCAACTGCACGTTGGTCATTCAGCACATACATATTTATGCTGTAGAGACTGATAATAAGACCTACGAGTAAAGACAGCATGCAAGTCAATCCTAAACGGAAGCCAATTGGACCTTCTTTAATTTGATAACTAAAGAAACCAATTAACAGGCTACTAATAAGCAAAATGAGTAGTAGAATAACAGGCGGTACTTTCCTCACTTCATCCGCAAATGCGGCCTCTCCTTTTACCTGGAGTGGATTGACAAAATGATTGAACACATAGCCATTCTCTTGGCCGTCAACATAGGTGTTACCAAGAAAGTCTTGAATATCCGTATCAAATGCTGACATTGCATCCACATTCGTTTCCCACTTATCGCTGAATGCGGTAGACGTTTCTTTCATATTATCCGCTTTTGCAGTTAGATCACTCGCGTAATTGACAAGACCTTTTTGCCTCTCTGACAATGAATCCATCATGCCGCTGAGCGAAACAAGTTGACTACTAACATTTCTTTGACTAGCAGCAACTTCGCCTTCACTTGTTGCTGCAACAGGTTCGCCTGCAGTATTTTGAATCTGGCTAAGCAAAACGTTTGCTTGCTCATCAATCAAACTCAAATCATTCAATAGCGCAGCATGCTGCTCTTGCACTGTTTCTTTGTAACCGGACATGATTGCAGCAAACGTTGTACTCAACTCGCTCATACCGAGCTCAGTTTCAGGGATACCGTCTCCTACAGAAGTCCAGCCTTCGAGTTCAATTTCATTCATCTCGACAACGTTTTTCAATAATGCGGTTAAGATTTCATCTTTTAGAACGCCATCTTTATGCGTACTTTGCCCCTGCTCGTCAAGGGTAAAACCAAATTGTTCGAGCGTTGCATAATAGGTCAACAATGTTTTTGTATCCGTGCTAGCAGCACCTTTCGCAAACAAGTCTGCTAATCTATTCCGTTGATCCCCCGACAATCCATCGTGCTTAAGAAGGGATGCTTCTTTTTGCTTTATTTGATAAATCATCTGCGCTGTATCTGCAGGGGCTGAATTCAAAATTTGTTGAATCGATTCATATTCCTTGTTCAATACATCATAATCACCAACTAGATCCTTGTAGTCGGTGGATGCTTTTACATAATCATCCGTTCCTTCTTTCTTTGTACCGCTCCAAAGTGCTTCCTTTTCTGACATGACTGCGTTCATCGATGATAGCTCGCCTTCAAGCTGTTCCAATTCACTTATGAATGTAGAATCGGGAGTCGCTTCGGCAACACTAGCTTTCATCGCGGTCAATGCTGCTAAAATCGCAGTCACTTTATTTTGCTCTTCTTCGAGCCCTGGCAATGCAGCTGCGAGCTTAGCACCGGCTTTGCGGTCCATTTCTTCTTTGATCGCGTTCATTTGTTGCTGATCAGCTGTTGGATTAGTTGTACCACCTACAGCCGATCCGTCTTTTCCAGCCGCAATTCCTTTTTCCAAATTACCTAAAATCGAATTATTATAGCGGTCAATCGCAGTTCCTTGGACGACAAGAAGGTCCACTAGTTGTCGATCGACTTCGTTTTTACGCAAATCGGACAGTGCATTGAATTTTTCTTTATTCGCGTCAATTTTTTCATTCACTTTGACAATTTCACCGTTTAACTTTTCGTTATTTTCTTCAAGCACCTGGACCGATTCGTTAAACTGGCTCGATTGAGTTGCCGCAGCAGCGTGAATCTTAGCTAAACTGTCATCTTGGACTTGTTGAAGAATATTTTTTTGCTGTTGCTGAAATTCTTTATACTGCTGTACATATGTGATGAAACCGTTCATTTGCTGTCCGAATGAGTCTGCATTTTCAATTCGGGCATTATGACCATTATTTGCATCACTGATTACGGAGCGCAGTCCTTCCATTTGTTTTTTCTGGCTCTTCATCTCTTCCGCTAGCTTCTCGGACCCTGGTTTATAATAGTCGGACATCGCAGTAAGGAATTCCGTTTCCTTGCCAAGAATAGTTGTGAACTCTTTTTTAATATGATCCATTTCTTGTGCAACATAACTCCAATAGAGTGTCGAAACCTTTTCGTTTACACGGTTTGTGGCCGTTTCAATTTCATGGAGTACTTTTTCTTTTTCTGAACCCGCTTTTTGGCGTTGTACTTCATAGGAGAATTCCGCTTGCTCAGGATTCTGCTGATCATATGACATGATGCTTTCCGAGAAGTCTGAAGGAATATACACAATCGCTTCATGCTGATTCGATTTTAATCCGTTAACGGCAGTACCACGGCTCATGACTTTCCATTCATACTTCGAATCTTCGGCTAGAATGGAAACAACCTCTTCTCCCATATCGACGGTTTCATCATCCTTGGACATACCTTGGTCTTCATTGACAATCGCTATAATTCGTTTATTGGAACTATCCGCGTTAAACAGATTCACACCTAGTAGTTGAAAAAACAAAATGGGAACAGCTAGTATCAGTACAATTCCCGCACCAATTTTCAGTAAACTCTTATTCGTTTTCATTGCAGAATCTTCCTCTCAATCTCACTTAACGGAATTTGTATTTTACTAGCATTGCCATTCAAAATATAATGTGCAAATCCTAACGGAAGATCCATTTCTTTGCGTTCGTACGCAACAGTATATAATGTCTGCTCCGATTTTTTCATGAAGATAAGCGCTTGGCGAACCAGCTTCAATTCATTCGTAAATGCGTCGTAGCCTTTCGTGATTTCCGCATTATTTCCTGAGATAATGACATTAAACCCTAAGTGGGAATACTTTTTCATCAGCTTCGATAAGCGATCTTGTATGCCAATATCTGCTACTTGTAAAAACCGTGTATAGCCATCGATGATGAAATAAGAGGGTACAAGTTCAGCTGCCCTATTTCCTGACTGGACGGTTTCCAGATACGCATTTTCAGCCTGAATGTAGAATTGTTCAGCTTGCGTTAACCACTCCATGAGACGTTCTTTCGTTTCCAAGTAGTCGACTTTCGGGTCTCCAGAAAACATGGATAAGCCCCGGTCAAATGAGTCAAATATCGCGATGAAGCCAACGTCTTGCTCCATCAGCGTATGAAGGATCCACTTCAATGTATTTGTTTTCCCACGCTGTACTTGTCCAACTAGCAGACAATGGCGATTTTTCCTGAAGTCGATCTTTATCGGCCGTACTGTTTCTTCATCCAATCCGATTGCAACAAGTCCATTTTCCTGTTCCCCTGATACATAAGAAGGGAAAATGGTTGACGTCAATTCGAACGGCAACATCGGAATCGGTTGAGGAAGTTCCTCGCCACGGTATTTCTCCTTCAGTTCTCGAGCAATCATTTTAATCGCTTCCAGGACTTCGAAATCATTTGCCCCCGGCGCCGGAAGGAAAACTTGCGCGAAATGTGGATCCTCTTTTTTGATAATGGCCCTGCCAGGGAACGGCTCCAACTCAAATGGGACACGTCCAATGACTGTAAATGATTCTGTCGCATCCATTAAATAATGAACAACTTTCGTTTTCAAATTATTCATGAGTGATTGTCTAACTGACTGCACGCGCGTCGCAGCGATAAACAGATAGATACCAAGCGACTGTCCGTCACGCCCGAATTGGATCAGTTGCATTTCGAGCTCTTCCATCTCTTCACGGATGATATCGTAATTATCGACAACCATGTAGATCAGCGGCAAACGATGCGCAGACAATTCGTTGTACATATTAATATTGCTGACTTCCGCTTGTTGGAATGCTAATTTCCTTTTCGTAATCTCATCTTTCATCAACTTAACGAGTTTTTCCCGCTTCAACTCTTCATCCAGCGTGAAATAGTCAGCTGTATGTGGTAGTTGCCGGAGTGGTAGTAGCGATCCATTGCCGAAGTCCAAAATATAAAAGTTCGCTTCGCTCGGCGGTAGATGATCAGCTATTCCCAGAACTGCCGTCAGCAGTGTATACGACTTTCCATACCCTGATGATCCGAAAACACCCAGATTGCCATCCTTCGTCCAATCATAACCAATTGGTGTTTGACTTTGTTTTTCTGGCTCATCAATCATCCCGAGCGGAAAGCCAACTTGTATTGCAGAACGATCTTCCATCGTTTCGATTCGCATTGCCAGCGGCGGTAACCACGGACTCGCTAACTTCCGGATGGACATATCCGCTTGTGTTTGTGCAATTTTTGCTGTTACGGCTTCCATTTCCGTTAGACCGCTTCTTTTCTTGCTGATATTTGTTTCGATACCGGAAAGAGAATGCAGACCAAGGTCCGTGACAATCGCAATGTCATCTTCGCCCTCCAATGTTTCCTCCATATACGGCGCGCCGCTCCAAGCAGATTGAAACAATTCATAGACTTCATTGTTCCCCACTTGTAAATAGCCTCGACCGGTTACAGTAATTGTGGCAGCATCGCCATTTTTCAAAATCTCTTTACTATCCGATGCATCCTGTACTTTCAATGCGACACGGAAACGGGCATTACTCCAAATCTGTTCGTCGATGATACCGCCCGGTTTTTGTGTTGCCAAAATAAGATGGACACCCAGGCTTCGGCCAATTCTGGCGGTACTAACTAGCTCGCGAATGAATTCAGGTTCTTCACTTTTCAACTCTGCGAATTCATCTGAAATCAGGAACAGATGCGGTAAGGGTTCAGCTGCATTTCCTTCCTTATAGAGCGTCGTGTAATCATCGATATGTGTGACAACATATTGGTCGAATAAACGCTGCCGCCTTTTCAGTTCACTATTAATAGAAGTAAGTGCACGCATACTGAAGTTTTTACTGCCTTCAATGTTTGTGATGGTACCTAATAGATGAGGAATATTTCTAAACGGTTGTGCCATTCCTCCACCCTTATAGTCAATCAATAGAAAAGCGACTTCATGGGGATGGAAATTGACGGCAAGCGATAGAATATACGTTTGAAGAAATTCACTTTTCCCTGAACCCGTCGTCCCTGCCAGCAAGCCATGAGGACCATGCGCTTTTTCGTGTAGATTCAAATGGACAAGTTCCTCTTTTCCTTTGAAACCGATTGGAACGGCAAGTGACTTCGAAGATTCGTTCGTCAGCCAATTGCGTCCAATCGGAACATCTTTAACATCCTTCACCCCGAACATTTCAAGGAAACTGACCGAACTCGGTATCGAATTCTTCATACCAATCTGATGATTGAGCGACTTCAGCATTCGGGCAAAGCGTTCATTCGTTTTCTCATCATAGGCATCCAGTTGAAATGGCGTATTAACTGCTTTTCCAGCATTGATGAGGATATCGCCTTCCCAGTCATTTACGTAACGGACAAGCGTATGAACATTTTCAGTCATACGCTCTTGTGCCGACTCAGCAAATATGACAGAAATGCCGAGATCCTCATTACTTTTCCCTTCCAAGTACTCTAGAATGACATGCTCCGCAATTAACGGGTAATTGGAAACGATGAATACGAGATGTGGTGTGAATCTCACTTTCCCTTTCATGTCATCCATATCGCGTTCGCGAATTATTTCATAGAGTGACGACAGCAACTGATCGCGCGTCTCTTCATTATGAATCAATCCTTTTGCATGCATATTTGGAAGTGTGAAATGTGGCAACCATTTCATCCATTCAATGTCTGCGTAGTCCTTGTTGTTAAAGATGTAGATGAAACGTGTATCATGGTAACTATGAGAAAAAGCGAGTTGCCCAACAATCTGGCGTAATTCACGCTTAATAATCGATGCTTTTCCGATAAGTCCTAAAATCCCTTGCGATATACGGGCAGTGATTGGGGCACCTGGAATTTCCTTATAGACCGTTTCCATGCGCTGTGCTTGTTCCAACAAATCATCGACTTCTCTATTCGCCAAATCCCCCGATGACAACTTAATGTCATAACTAGCGGGCACATTGCCGGTACCAAGTCTAAATTCCAGAAAGTCATGACTTTCCAATGTCTTTTCCCAAATTCTACCCGACAACTGATTCGTCAATTGCTTCATCTGTTCAAACGGTGGAAAATGATAGTCCAATACTTCTTTTTGCTTTTTGGATAATTCATATAGTTCTTGACGCATATTTTGCAAGTAGATTGTGTAGACACGGCGTCTTTTCGCTTCATTTACCTTACGTCTTTTCCGATCTTTAAAAAATTGCACAGTTGAAGTGACCAAGGTCATGAGGAACATGGAAATAGAAATGATGATGAAAATCCCACGGGGTATCAAAATGGCAACAAGCCCCATGACGATGAGCATAACTAGCGGCGGTGCAATAATAAGCAAAAGACCGCGTCCTGAATCATCACTTTCCTGCGTTGGAAAGGATAGTGACACTTTGTCTTCAGGCAAGTCGTAGATCATTCTGGGTGTCCGTCTGTAATCGGGATACATCGTAACGAGTTCAGACTGTGGTACGTCAATTTCTGACAGTCGGGTTTCGTACTGGGCAGCAGTAACGACTTCTAAAATGTCTTGTTCGATTAATTTCATTTCCATGAACGCCCACTGAACTACATCTCCGATTTGAAGGGGCTCATTCATGTCAACTCGTTTGCCATTCACATAGAGCGGGCAACTGTAATTTTTCTTAATAATCCAGCCAGCCAATGTCTTATTCAATGAAAAATGACCGGATTCTACATTTGAAAAAGTAACTTCTTCCCGATTGAATGTTGCAGTTTCAAGTCGACTATCAAACGAAACTTCATTTTCATAGTCGAGATAGTACGTTTTTGTAGAAGCGGGAGCAGTTAAGACATATAAATGAAGAATTAGTTCTTTTTGTTCAATCGACAAACTCCCTTTGTCCGATATTCGACCGACGTGATCGACTCCATCATGAACCGTAAAACCATCCTTTTCCTTCGCTACTGTGAAATGGCCCGATGTAAATGGGTACGACAGGATTGTGATATCATTTTCGATAGCTGGCCCGATAGTTAGCGAAGTAAAAGAATTTTCATCCAAATCGATACGTTGATAATGTTCCCCGTAAAACACCCATAGTTGTTTCATCATGTACACCTTCTTTTTTTAGTTCCTAGTTTTCGCTTACAAATTTCATTCCTTATCTACTGTTTCAACTTTGTCTACCTTCTCTTGCTTTTCAACTTTGTCTGCTTTATCTTGTTTTTCTACTTCGGCTGCCTTTTTTTGTTTCTCTACTTTGTCTAGCTTTTCTTGTTCCACTACTTTAGCTGCCTTTTCTTGCTTTTCTATTTCTGCTTCGGCTTCGGCTTTTTCTGCCTCGTCTTCTTCATTCTGCTCCATCAATTTTTCATACTCTTCCACTTCTCTATCTACTTCTTCTAACAGATATTGTTTCTCTTCGCCTGTAAGCGTGTGATCAGCTTGGATTTCTTCACGTCTTTTAAGTAATCCAAAAGTGATGAGTTCACCATCTTCCATTGACCTAGCCAAATCAACCGCATTCGCGGCTTCCCCCCGGCCAAGATAAATCCAATACTTCAAGTAGTCCGAATCTGTTTGCAATGTGATATTCGACAGCACATTTCTTTTTTGTTCTTCATCCAATTTTTCGTTTGTCACGAACGAATGAGCCAGTTCATACAGCATCACATAAGGCATCGACTTTATGCTGTACGGGCTTAGTACGGTGACGACCTGACTATAATTTCGCTGCAAAAAGTATTCATGGCTATCAATGTACGCTTCATTTTTCGGCTTTTCGTGTATGAAATAAATAAATGCAAATAGTAGTGCTGGAATAAGTAGCACGCTAAGACCGATAGATAACCATTTAGTCATTTTCCACTTTTTACGCGGTAATTTCACAAAGCTTTGTTCTTTGATATCCAAATTTTCAAGTTGTTGCTCAATATAGTCGAGTAGCGCTCGGCTATTCTGAATGGACATCACTTTCGCACTTGTCTCATTAAGCTCCAGGACCTCGTTATACTTTAAATATTCTTCATATGTGAATGAGCCATCTACTGCCGCAGCTACTGCCGCCCTCGTTTCCAGCCAGACGCGCTCTGCATCATTTCTAAATGGCGGCAAACTCTCCATCACCCCGTAATAGATGAAAACAGGGGCCATGCCTTTGCTATACACTATATTTTCGGGACAAACGATCAGATTTAGACGGGGGTATGGATGGGCATCAACCTTTTCTACAAGCTGATGAGCAAATATCCATCTTGACTTAGCATCTTCCGATTGAATTTCATCAAACTGCTTCAACGAACTTGGTATGTCTGCTTGTATGATTAACTCGTCATCTGTTATGACAATTTCTTTTCTGATTTCAGGATTGACTTCTTTTAAAAAGACAATCTCAGTACTTCTTTTAAAACCGAAACGTTCTTTTTGGAAGATGAATGTTCTTTTGTTCTCTTCTTCATTGATCTCTACACCTATCAAATCTTTTAAATATGTATGTACATGAGTCGGCATCTTTTTTTCTCCTTCAAATGATTTCAATACGGTCACCTGTCCTAATCCCACAATGTGCCAGTGTCAAATGCCCTGGAAATAGCTTGTCTTTATTAACTACCCGTATCCAGTGACCTTCACGCGGATTTATTGAAATAGAATTTGCCTGCCAAGCAATGTCTATCATTTTTTTCATAGTATAGTAATCGGATAATCTAAGATCGATTATATCGCCCTCGTAATTTGAAAGATCTACAGTAATTTCGATATACATAATTTCCACCTCAATGAAGGAAAAGCGCCTTCCTTTTAGGGAATGACGCTCCACTATTTTCAACTTCTGAATCTGAACAATTAGCCGCGAATTTGACCAGCGATTTGCTGATCCGCGTCTTGTAATGCTTGTCCTGCACGGCTTAACTGTACGCCGACTTCGCTTAATAATTCACGCATTTCGTTAAAACTTGGCTTAAGGCGCTCATATTGCTCCGCAAACGCTGCACTAGAAGCCCCTTCCCACATGGATTGCAATTCACCAATCATTCCGTCCAAACGGCCGATTTGTGAAGCAACCTCCCCTGATTCGTGATTGTAGCGTGATGCCATTGCATCCAGTTCTGCTGGTGTTACGCGAATAATTCCTGACATTCCAAACATCTCCCTTTTCCTTGAATTTTAGTGCATGTATAAAATAACTGTATAAATAACGACAATTTCTTATCGCAATACAGAAACTTCTGAATTTAGACTCGCGTTTTTTGCGGCATCACCTCCTTTCCGTTTCGATGAGCGATTATGGTGCAAGAATCATCGATGTAGTCTCTACTGTTTCCCTAATCCGATAAGTGATTGTGATTGGTTGAGTCGCAAGGTCATTGTAAATCGTGTTATATTCCCGTGTTGCACCTGTCACAAAATACTTTTGAAAGTTGCTGATATTAACTTGTTCAATCGCTCGTTCATCGACTTCAGCTATTATTTTTTCAACAATAGTGCCTTTTGCATGCTGTAATTCCGCATCAACCAACCGATTCAATCGAAGCGCCAATTCTTCCATTTCGCCCAGCAGACCATTCACATATACACCACTGGGCTGCATGTCTTCGTTTGGTAAAAAACAATAATCCATATTGATTTGTCCCAATTTCAACTCCCCCTCCATTAGCGAAGCTCAAACATCACAGTAAGTTGCTGATCTTCAGTAAAAAGTTGAATAATTGCATCCTTCATTTGACTGAATAACAGCTTCCCTTTTTCTATATCGGCTGCGTAGAAACTTTGAATTCCATCCATCACATTTGTAATTTGTGACGGCATGGGCGGAATGTGTTCTTGAACAGAAATACCGATCATCTCGCGATCACCACCGCCAAGCAAATAACTGTATGAATGAGGATTCGTTTCCATATAGCCTATTTGAGTTAGTATGTCTTTTCGTCTGGACTCGTAAGGTTGTTCAAACTTCTCGATATAAGCACGTTGTATACGCTGGATGACATGGCTCTTTTCTTCGTAGTTATCCAATCCCATCCAATACAACCGGGTCGCAGAAGATACATTCACCTCGATAATGGAAGCTCCCCCTCCTGCGGAATAAATGAGGTCATTCCCTACATAGCGCCGATTCGGTTGGGAAAGCCCGTTGATAAGAGCCTCTAATGCATGCGCATCGAATGATCCTAATACATCTGCTAGAAGGTCCTTCCCTGATTCCCATAAAAGATGAAAGTCAGATACGATACCATCCAATTGTTGAATCGCATACTTAATTCCCTTGAAGCTATCATTGAACCCTTTTATTGTCGTGATATCAAAAGTCGAAATTGCAAGCAACACATTCGACACCTTCTCCGCACGCTCCTGTATGCTTCTCAAATAATCTGAAATCCGTTGTCCCTCTTCCCCCGACATTGCATCGGCAATCACTATAAGCGTCGGAAGCTGCTTGATCAACGTTAGCAGCCGTTCTTGAATAACAGGAATTTGGTTAACAATTCCCTTGAAAGCCGCATGCCGATTCTTTGCCGCCTTGAATGGATTGGAGATTGTAAATTTCGCAATGTTTTTCAGGCTTAAAGCCCCTTCACTTTCGGGATCTCCAGTCAGCAAGACATTAACATTTTGAAGGAAGTTATTATCGATGCCCGTTGCAAAGTAGAATAACCCATCCATCCCCGCCTCCTCATAGTAAGGTGCCGCTGTCGCTACGTACTTTTGCAATGATTGCAACTGCTTATCCGGAATTCTACTGATTACATCGTGAAGTCCTGTTATGTTAGGGTCCGTATCGACTACTTGTTCATTTCCAAAACGTATAAATCCTCTGGTAAGATGTAAGGGATAGAGCGCATCTTCTTCAGATGTAATATGCTCGATGTGTTTGCCCTTTGATTTGTAGTAATTTAATGCGAAAGTACGGAGTTGATTTGGGTCGAGTTCGTATAGTTCATCGACATCTTGGAAGTGTTGTCCGAACCTTTTTTGAATTCCATTAAAAAAGTCCGTGTCATTTGCAGCAAGTTGATAGACGGTCGGCGCTGCATCATTTAATGCATAAACTCCGTCAAAATCTGCCCCCATTAAATTCAGCATTTGAATGTGGTTGCCGCCTAGCGAATGGCCTATGCCAATTTTTCTTAGTTCTGGAATACTCATATCGTTTTCACTCGTATTTCTCGTTTTAATTACCTTATTTATTTCTTCGCTTGCCCATTTCTCGAAATCCTTCGCATCTTGCAATTGATCATTTACTTTCCCAGTGAAAATACCTAACCCATTGTATATCCAGTCGAGTGGTTGCCCGTCTCCCTCTCCACCACTCTCTGCGTGCTCAGAGCCACGAGGTATCGTATAACTTTGATTAACGCCCTTCTCTGGATCGTAGAAATGAATGACCGTCCCATCGAAACCGCTATCTCTACCCTCTCTTTTGAAATCATCGGATTTATATAAAGTAATCGCACTTGGTGGTTCTGCACCTGTTTCTTCAATATAAATACGACGTATTTCCTCTACCGTAATTGAAGTGAATTTCCCATCATCTATAGTTCCATATTCTAATTGCGCAATTCGCGCTTTAAGAATAGCGGAGTTGAGTACGTCTAATTGTTCGTCATTTGGTTTATTCATCTTGTCCTCCCCTCTAGTAAGACTTGGATAGTAAATACACGATCTGCTTTAATTCTCAAATTTTACTGATTTGACTAGTTTCCAAAAATGTTCTTCAATACTTTTTGTATCTGCATTACAATTTGTAGTCCAGTCACTGCAATGGTGATTTAAAAAAACACCTAATGCTTTATCACTGTTTTTATGTTTAATGAAGCCTATATGTGAATAGACCGGAATTTTTTCTTCTCCTTCTTCTCCAACCTCAGAAATTCTTTTACCATAGTAATAAATATTATTCTTATCTTCACTTTTACTATATTCCCCCTCAAATTTAGAGAAGTCAGACAAGTGTTCTAAACCTATCTCCTCAGAGTCTGGGCGATCTTCAAACTGCGCAAATAAGCCATAGGAAAGATTTTCTTCGTTATCTAGCCATGCATATGAAAAGCGTTCCCAGTGCTTTTCTCGCTTTTCATAAAACCCTTCGGATAGTTTAGCATCCACAGGTATCCACATCGTATATGCCTCTGTCCATGGCTTAAAAGCATAATGCCCTTCTGCCACTTCGTCAGTTGAAACGAGGAAAGTACGTGTAAACCCATCTTGTGCTGCAATTGTATCTGGAAGTTCCGTCGTTGTTTCCTCATTATCGCCCGATTTCTCCATACCTGTGCAGCCCCCTATCAATATCGAAAAAACTATCAAGATTGTCATTTGTAATCGTTTCAACTCATAGTCTCCTTCCAATTGAACCCTTCATCTCTTAGTTGGTTGCATGTGTTTTTCATGATGGAATTCAATCTTGCCGGAATACGGCTTCGTATAAGAAATCTTATAACTTCGGAGGACGCCGCTTAGATTATCCAGCCAATTTTACTAAGTCTTTATCGCTAGCCGACGAATATGTTACTCGATTGATTTTTACTGACTCTTTTATTTGCTAAAAATTCATTTTAATTAATTCCCATAGGTTTCCATTATATTAATAAATAACACTTGGATAAGCCGCTGTCAAAGAACACCAATTTTCAGCAAATTAGACTCAGCCCTTTAAGCCCACTTAACTATTTAAAATCTATTTTTCGGAGTAATAATTGGTTGATATCAATCTAGTTAAGTGGTTATTATTTAATAGATAATCAAGATTTCCATTCCGAATCTATTACTTTAGATTCATTTTAAGTTTTTGAAAATTAAAATAATATCTCGATATAAAGATGCTTGAAATGAAGGGATGTATTTGATTTGGAAATTGACTGAGGGTTTTTATTCATGGGGCATAGCGGAATTGAGTTTATCTAGTTGTTCGTCATTCGATTTATTCATCTTGTCCCCCCCTCTAACAAGACTTGGATAATTAATTTATGATCTACTTTAATCCTCAAATTTCACTGATTTGACCAGTTTCCAAAAATGGTCTTCAATACTTTTTGTATTTGCATTACAATTTGTGGTCCAATCACTGCAATGGTGATTGAATAATATCCCCAATGCTTTATCACTGTTTTTATGTTTAATGAAGCCTATATGTGAATAGACGGGGATTTTTTCTTCTCCTTCTTGACCAGACTCATAAATTCTTTCACCATAATAATAGATATTGTTTTCATCTTCGCTCTTACTATATTCACCCTCAAACTTTGCAAAGTCAGACAGGTGTTGTAAACCTACTTTCTCGGAGTCAGGTCGATCCTCAAATTGACCGTAAACTCCATAGGATAAATTTTCTTCGTTATCTAGCCACGCATATAAAAATCGTTCCCAGTGCTTTTCTCTTTTCTCATAAAAGACAGAATCCAATGTTGCATCTGTCGGAATCCACATCGTATATGCCTCTGTCCAGGGCTTAAAGGCATAATGCCCATCCGCAACTTCGTCAGTTGAAATGAGGAAAGAGCGTGTGTATTCATCTTGTACGGCAATCGTATCTGGAAGGTCTGTTTTTGTTTCCCCATTATCGCCCGACTTCTCCACGCCTGTGCAGCCCCCTATCAAAATCGTAACAACTATCAAGATTGTCATTTGTAATCGTTTCAACTCGTAGTCTCCTTCCAATTAAACCCTTCGTTTCTAAGTTGGTTTGTATGTATTTTTCATCATGGGAATAAATCCCGCCGGAACACTATATTCAATAGACATTCTACGAACTACGGCGTACACTGTTGGATTTATTTATCTAATTATTCGTCATTTGATTTATTAATCTTGTCCTCCCCTCTAGCAAGACTTGGATAATTAATTCATAATCTATTTTAATCCTCAAATTTTACTGATTTGACCAGTTTCCAAAAATGATCTTCAATACTTTTTGTATCTGCATTACAGTTTGTGGTCCAATCACTGCAATTCCGTTCATATATTATTCCAATCGATTTATCACTTTCTTTATGTTTAATAAAACCCATATGAGCATATACAGGTATACTGTTTTCTCCAACTTCAAAAATATCAGTTGCATAGTAATAAATATTATCGCCTTCTTCGAAACGTTCGTAGTTTCCTTCATATTTTGCGTAGAAAGACAGGTGATCCAAACCTACTTTTTCAGAATCAGGTCGTTCTTCAAAAAGGCCATACAATAGGTAGGAAATGTTTTCTTCCTCTTCTTCCCATGCATATAAGAATCGTTCAAAATGTTTTTCCCTTTTTTCATAAAATGTAGAATCCAATGTTGCATCTGTCGGAATCCACATCGTATATGCCTCTGTCCATGGCTTAAAGGCATAATGCCCTTCTGCCACTTCGTCAGTTGAAACGAGGAAAGTACGTGTAAACTCATCTTGTGCTGCAATTGTATCTGAAAGGTCCGTTGTTGTTTCATCATTATCGCCCGATTTCTCCATGCCTGTGCAGCCCACTATCAAAACCGAAAAAACTATCAAGATTGTCATTTGTAATCGTTTCAACTCGTAGTCTCCTTCCAATGGAACCCTTCGTTTTTTAGTAGGTTTGTATGTGTTTTTGATGAAGGGAATACAATATAGCTGAAATACAAATTTGCAAAATAAATCTAATAACTGCTGAGTTCATCCTTTAGATTCCTCATGCTAGTTAATCCATGATTTAGCTTAATCCTCAAATTTTACTGATTTGACCAATCCCCAAAAATGATCTTTAATACTTTTTGTATCTGCATTACAATTTGTTGTCCAATCACTGCAATGGTGATCAAATAATATCCCCAATGCTTTATCACTGTTTTTATGTTTAATGAAGCCTATATGTGAATAGACAGGAATTTTTTCCTCCCCTTCTTGTCCAGTCTCATAAACACTTTTACCATAATAATAGATATTGTTTTCATCGTCACTTTTACTATATTCACCCACATACTGAGCGTAGTCAGACAAATGTTCTAACCCTACCACTTCAGAGTCAGGTCGATCTTCAAACTGCGCAAATAAGCCGTAGGAAAGATTTTCTTCGTTATCTAGCCATGCATAAGAAAATCGTTCCCAGTGCTTTTCTCGCTTTTCATAAAACCCTTCGGATAGTTTAGCATCCACAGGTATCCACATCGTATATGCCTCTGTCCATGGCTTAAAAGCATAATGCCCTTCTGCCACTTCGTCAGTTGAAACGAGGAAAGTACGTGTAAACTCATCTTGTGCTGCAATTGTATCTGGAAGGTCCGTTGTTGTTTCTTCATTATCGCCCGATTTCTCCATTCCTGTGCAGCCCACTATCAAAATCGTAAAAACTATCAAGATTGTCATTTGTAATCGTTTCAACGCGTAGACTCCTTCCAATTGGCCCCTTCGTTTCTAAGTTGGTTTGTATGAGGTTTTCATCATGGAATTTAATCTTGCCAGAAATAAAAAATCCAAAATACAAGGGAGTACTCAGCTTAGATTAACCAGTCAATTCGACTAAATCTTTATCGCTATATAAAGTTAATCTTCAATCAGAGGGAGGGTTCTTCATCCACCGAATATGAGACTTGAGGGATTTTTTCTACCTCCTCATTCTTTCAAAATTTCATTTGGATTCATACTTTCCAGCGTATTATCCTTTGTTCCGATACCTCTTCTTTTATCAATCAAGTTATCATTCAAAATAATTGTATACGCACCTCTAGGTATACCTTCCATCTCATTAATATCTGAAACGATTTTATCAAAGACCGCCTGATCGGGTTCCGTGTCAGATTCTTTCATAAATAATTCTATGAGAATCAACATTTGATCGGGCTTGAAATCAGCTTTACTCAAATTCTTTTTTATTTCTTCTTTACTAATTTCCGGGTTTTCTAAATACATATCATATATCCCTTGAAATTCGTTACCGAGCTTGCTTGTTCTGTACACTGAACTCGAGAATCCAGAACCTCCGACTTTTTCTATTGCCTCTATTGGTACTCCGACAACAGGGTATTTTTGAAGTATACTATCCAAGTATTCATCTAGCGTTGTAAATTCTTGTTCATAAATCATTGCATATAATGCGCCTTGAATCGCATTTTCAACTTGCCCTTCTTCGGACCAGACTTCATCACTTTCCACGGTTTCACTATCCACATCGATTGGTATAATTGCATACGTATAAAAATGGGGTTCACCTACTGATTCCACAAATACGGTTGCACCATCGACTGCCCCGATGATGTTATGGACAATCACTTCTGTTTTATAGGTGCTTAAGAAATACTTTTGGACCGCTTCTTCGATTTCTCCCCGGTGTTCTTCAACCAGTTTTCCTGTTTCTGGTCTGCTGTCGCGCAATTTATAACCTTCACCGGTGTAGTCCTGTACACGTACGAAGTTCTCTATTTCGTACGCATTTCTCTTGTTTTCAGTCGACGGTTTCTTGACCTCAATTTTTTCATTGTTGGTTAAATTATCCATACCCGTACATCCTCCTACTAGTAATGAGGAGCTCAATGTTAGTGCCAGTATGTTTTTATAGCCAATATTCAATGAATACACCTCAAATGTCTATAGTAGATTGTTGTCCCTCTTCTATATAAAAAGCGCTATCAATGATTTACATGAATTTTCCATAATACTAATAGATACCACTAGGATAACCAACTGTCAAAGAAAGACAATATACAATGATATAAGCTTAGATCATTTAACCCACACGAAATATGCCATTCCATTTAAACAAGTAACAATTGTCTGCTATTAGTTGATACCATTCTAGTAAACTGTTACTAATACAGTAAGATACCTTACGGACTGCCTCGTAACCATTACTTTAGGTTCATTCTCCCTATTTTCAAGAATCGGAAAATACCTTGATATGAAGGTATTTATGTGGTTAGTAGATAATTGGATTTCTGTTTGTTGGACACTTTACTGATTTGATTGGACACTCCAACCTTTGCTGGACGCTTCCGCGGATTCATTGGATACTAACCCAAGAATGGTTAGATTCTTACGGTGTCACCTAACCAAATTCGACATTATCACATCTTCGAACCCTAATAAAAACAGCTTCAATCCAGATATAAAGTCTGAATTGAAGCTGTTTTTATTTTAGCGCCCTCGCGTAATACAGAGTTTATTTCCAGTCCCCTTTCACCGTATTATTTCAGAAATCTTCTGTGTGATTTCAAGGAATTTATCTACATCTGTAGACGTATGGCAATGAATTGGAGAGACTCGAACAATGGCATCCAAATTCACTGCATCCAGAATTCTTTTGGAGTAGTGGCTGCTCGACTCCCTTGCGTAGACCAAAATATTTTGTTCTCCATATAATTGGACAGCCTCCTCGCAAGATATATTATCGAAGGTCAATGCCAAAATAAGATCTTGTCTAATTCCATTCGCTTCTTCGAAATGTACTGTAACATTCGAAATATCCTTTATACCTGGCCTTTCATTCGATCCGTTAATCAGCCGGTTTAAGATAGCCTGCTCTTGCAAATGGATTCGATTCATCCCTTCCGTAATTAATGTTCTACGATCGTCAGACGAGTTGAAATAACTGCCTATTTCGCAAATATAATCAATTACTTTAGAGAAACTTGCAAATTGTGCAGGTGTCGGACTACCAATATTCCAGTTATCATCATCTGTCGCAAGTAATCTATGATGCGGAAGCGAAGCAATGCGATTAGAAAGATACGCATATCCTACACCGCGATTGCCGAACATTTTATATGGAGCAATATTTAGAGCATCAATTTTCCATTTATCAACATCAATTGGACCATGGGGGGCTCCCTGTACGGCATCTACCACTATAATAGTATCAGGATTTTTCAGACGTATCGCATCCGCATAGCCTTTAATATCATGCATGGCTCCTGTAATATTGGAGGTTAAAATAACGGATACAAGAACTGTTTCTTCGTCAATCAGCTTCAGAATATTTTCCAAAGGAATGCTGCCTGACTTTGGATCAGCCTTAGCAACCCGCAACTCATGTTTGTACTGCTCTGCTGAAAACTGACATGCGTCATAAGATGAAGGATGTTCAATGTCTGTTGTTACAATGTTACCACTAGACTTATCCATTGCAATGGTCGTAATTATTTCAAACATCAACTTGGATGCAGTGAGGGACGTTGCAATCGAACCATCCTTGGCATTCAGAATAAGTCGGATATCTTCCGTTCCTTTTTCAATTACTTTCCGAATGTCCATTGCTATATCATGCGTACGCTCAGGACAGTCCGGCAACGAGGATAACTGTGTTTGTGCGTCAACAGCAGATTTTAATCTTAACGATCCCCCTGCATTTTCAAAAAATAGCCGATCATTCCCGTAAGCATCCTCATTTACGTATAAGAAACTGTCAGATATCAACTTTTGTAATTGTTGTGGAAAAAAATTAGTATTGCGTTCTAACATAACAGCACGACCTCCCAGTGATATATTAAAAGACTTCTTGTTCATCCGTCTTTATTTTATTATTTTTCGCATTGAATATTTCTTCATCCAAATCGTCGTTCTTCTTGGCAACGATTGTTGTACCTGTCAAATCACCGGCAATGTTCAATGTTGTATGTCCCATATCAATTACTGGCCAAATTGCTGCTAAAATTGGAATAATCAATAGTGGCATCCCTAATGCTTCCAAAAGGACAATAGACATGACAATTCCCGCACCACGCACTCCTGCGGCACCTATTGACAAGACCAATCCTAATAAAACGAATTGTACTATTAAACCAAATGTAATTTCTATTCCATATAGATTTGCGGCAAATACAGAAATGATCCCAATTGCAACCGCAAAACCATCCATATTCGCCGTTGCACCAAACGGAATTGTGAATCCAGCAGTTTTTTCAGAAATTCCCAAGTTCCTTTTTGTAACTTGGAGTGAAACCGGAATGGTAGCAGAACTTGTAGATGTCGTAAATGCAAAGAGCATCGATGGATATATGTTTTTATAGAATTGAATCGGATTTAAACCGGTTGTAAATTTTAACATGATCGGATAGACAACTAGCAATACAACCATCAATGCAATATAGTCTGCAACTACAAATTTCACAACAGCAGATAACATTTCTGACCCGAATGTCCCTACCAGATTTGCAAGCAGTGCAAGTATTCCATAAGGCGCTAATTGAATAATATATCCCGTTAATTTCAGCATGAGGTTCGCACCTTCATTAACAAACTTTGTAATAGTCGGAACCTTTTCTTCACCAAGGGTAAGCATGACAAGTCCAATGATCACTGTAAATACAATGATTTGGAGCATCTCCATATTCGCCAATGATTGGAATATATTATTAGGCACCCACGATAGAAAGTGTTCTACGAAATCGAACTCCACCGTTTCAACCTTTTCTCCATGATTTAATAATGATTGTAATCCTTTACCTGGTTTTAGTATAAGCGCAACAATTACCCCAATCGTTGTTGCAATGATACTCGTAATGATCAAATAGACTAAAAAAGAACCGCCGACTTTACCAACTGATTTTGCATCTTTCATACTTAATATCCCAGCCAGAACCGACGTGATAACCAGCGGTATAATTAACATTTGGAGCAAGCGAATAAATAACGTCCCCAAAGGTGCTATGTATTTTGCATTCTCCCCTAAAATAAATCCAAGGATTATTCCAAGTATCCCCCCGATTGCGATTTGCGTGTACAATGGTAATTTAAGCCACCGTTTCATTTCAATTCCCCCTTTTTGAAATATTGTGAAAGCCCTTTCATAGTTTTAAGTGTAACAAGCAAGATATATATAGTAAAATTAAATATATAACTATTAATTATCGATAAATTAGATATATAGGGGGCATTATATGAATCTTAGTCAAGTCGAAACTTTCTTGTCTATTGTCAGACTGGGTAGTCTTTCGAAAGCGGCGAATCATCTTTATGTTTCTCAATCAACAATAAGCCAGCGTTTGAATAACATTGAAAAAGAATACAGTGTCATATTATTGGAACGTGAAAAAGGTGTAAAAAGCGTTTCACTGACAAATGAAGGTGAACGATTTTATCAAATTGCATTGAAGTATGAATCCTTATTATTGGAAGCGAAAAATTTGAAATCGATGAGCACGGAAGCTACCATCACAATTGGGGCTGTCGATAGTGTGCATAATTATATATTGAATACCATATATCCATTGATTTCTCAGCAAAACTCCCATATCCGTATTGCTATTCACACACATCAATCCAATGAAATTTATTCCTTGATTGATCGTAGAGAAATCGATATAGGCTTTTCTTTACAAGATCGTATTCTGCGTAACGTAAAGGTAAGTCTATTGTTTGAAGAACAAATGGTATTGATTCGAAGTAAGGAAAATGACTTTATCGATCGCATTATTCCCAATAATGAACTTATCCCGGAAAATCAGCTTTATATTAATTGGGGAATCGATTATCATATTTGGCATGAGAAACATTGGGGGCCACCTACTAATACATATATTCAAATCGACACTGCAAAAATGCTACTGGAGTTCCTATCTAAAGGGGATTATTGGGCGGTTGTTCCTGTTTCAATTGCCAGGAATTTTCATAAACAAGGGTGGATTGACGTCTGCTTACTCGAAGATCCACCGCCATTTAGGAATTGCTACCAGGTTGAAAGAGAAGGTCTAAACATCCATGCACAACAGGTCAGTGAATTCATTTTTCAATCAAAAACAAGGATTGAGCAAATAGTAAGACCTTGGGAAAATCAAATTGGTTACTAACTATTGTCCGATTACATAACTGGGACTGTTTGATATTGGTTTCAATCTACCGAAGGATTATTTTTTATTTTGTCGAGACTAAAGGAAACAGGAATCAGATATTGACTAACATGATTTTTCATGGGATGAATAACTAGGTTATGTGGAACACCTGGAGGGATTTTTCTCTTTGGAGTTTTTGGTGTGGATTGATGACGTCGGGTTGGGAATGGTTGGAGGCTTTCCTGAGTTTGTTGGACACTCCTTCGTTGGTTGGGCGCTTTCCGTGAAAGATTGAACACTTTCGGCGATTCGTTGGAGACCCCACCAATTTTATTACTCACATTAACTTGTCTCTATCATCAAAACACAAAAAGCCCTTTGATTGCTAAAAGGGCTTTTCTGTTTGCTATGAATGACTAACTTTTCTTTGGTTACCGAAACACCTGTAGGCTCAATATAGCGTACCTACACTTCGTTTATTCCAGGTATTCATCTGTCCAACCTATACAAATTAGCGTTATTTCCCTAGCGCCTAACCTCTTCAGACGTCACAACATATGCATTCTCACTCTCAACGCCAGTGGCGGATACGGAAGTAATTCCATAGGTGTATTGTTTGTTGCGGTTTGCTGTCTTATCTAAAAATACGGTATTCCCTTTTGTATTATAGACAACATCTACTATGCTATGAGGATTTTCATAGGATCCTACTTGGTTTCCTTCAAAACGGTAGATCACATATTTTCTTGGTTGCGTAGTCGTTTGATCCTGGATAACTAACTTCATTCCAGCTATATCCTTGTTAGCTTGTACCCATGTTGGTTCTGCTGGAATGGCCGCGTTGCTCCAAGAAGTTGCTGGCGTTAAAGCAGTATAATTATAAAGTTGTTGCTTCAGGATTGTTGCATAACCAAGCTGATTTTTTTGGATGCTCTTTAAAGAAAAGTGCATTTGACCCGTAGCTATTTGGTTTGCTCTGTTAGCTATTACTTGGTTTGGTAACTCCATTTTGTTCTTCCATGCTTTATCGGCGTCAACGCCAACTTTATAATCAGCTAGACCAATATATAGATTAACAGGATGTTTGTCAGCATAGGTGTCTACTTCTTTACTCCACCAATCTAATAGAGTTGAATACTTAGCCACTGACAGTGTTTTAGACCAGTAGATTTGTGGCGTAATATAATCAATACTGCCGTCTTTAATCCATTGTCTTGTGTCTGCATATAAGTCATCATAATTTGTTACACCAGCTCGCGTACTGCTGCCAGTAGGATCCATTGATTGATTGCGCCACACTCCAAATGGAGAAATCCCAAATTGCACATGCGGTTTAGTTGTTTTAATTGATGAATAAACCTTTTTGACGAGTTGGTTGACATTATCTCGACGCCAATCGGCTATTTTTTTGAAAGAAGATCCATATTTCTTAAATGCAGCTTGATCGGGAAAAGTTTCATTTTTAATTTTATAAGGATAAAAGTAATCATCCATATGAACAGCATCAATATCATATTTAGCTACTAATTCTTTAACTGTAGCTATTAAATAATTTTGTACTTCAGGAAGTCCAGGATTCAAATAATATTGCTTACCATATTTAACTACCCAGCCAGGATTTGTACGGGCTACATTACTAGGCGCAAGGCTTGCCAATGTTTGGCCAGGCATTGTAACTCGGTAAGGATTGACCCATGCATGTAGCTCCATACCACGCTTGTGCGCTTCATTAACCATTATTAATAAAGGATCGTAACCAGGGCTTTTCCCTTGTTTCCCCCCTGTTATATAGGATGACCATGGCGCCAATTTAGAAGGATATAACGCATCATTTGTTGGTTTTACTTGATAAATAACTGCATTGAATTTATTAGCTTTCAAGTGATCCAATGTTTTCTGTACCCAAGCAGTATATTGAGCTGCATTCATGCCTGGTTTCATATCCACATTTTGAACGGTTGCAATCCAAGCCGCACGCATCTCGTTTTTAGGGGGAGTCACGCTTGCTCCTTTAACCTGTAACGGTAGGAGTGAAATAAGTAAAACGAGTGTTATAGCCGCTGATAATGTAGCTTTAAATAGATGTTTTTTCATTATAAATAACTTCCTTCCTTACCCTATGTAATGGTTTTTCTAGTATTTCGAGTAGTTGTCCATCTTTTTGACTTCTTTATTTCCATTTCCCCCTGTATCCTTATCCTATTCTAATTGTATCCAATTATAGGTAAATATGAAAGGAGTAATTCCCCAATTAAAGTATCCACAAGAACTTCCGTATTTTATCTACTCAAAGAAAGAAGCTGACGAGATGGAACAATGGATGAGTTTTATATAAGAAATCGGTTTTCCGATATTTGTATCATTCTTTCTTTTGCACCAGCTCGAAAAGAAGCTTGTGGCGATTCATGATGCACTTCTTGCGTTGAAAGTAGAGTGAATTTCAAGAAATACGGGGGAATCGTTTACTCGGTTTCAAAACAGCCCTTTTATTAATTTCCTAACCACTTTCGTTACTCGGTCACTATCCCATCTACAAAGATCGATGCCAAATAATATGGCCCCTCAATCATGAAATCAATTGAAGGGCTTTTTGGTATTTATATTTACAGTTATGGTGAAATTATTTCACTGAGAAGTAGTCCAATATTTTTCTATCTCCCCGCAAAAAAGTGCACGACATAAAGGAAATCAATTCATAGATATAGGGGATCGTGCAAAAGGAGATTAGACAAATACGTAGATGTCTAATCTCCTTTTGCTTGTTTAACTACCTACGTAAGGAGTGATTATAACAAGTCACTGGATTATATATAAAAGGAAAAATTCAGCCCAAGAACAAACTTCTAAGTTCTCTTTTTCACTTTATGCAATTGCAGGAATTCCACCAATTAATGTTCCAAACCAATAATATAGCATCAAGATGCAATTTGCATATCAGCTGGACCAACCTGATTCCATATAAATTCCGCCCATTCAGGGTGATCAATATCTGTTGGCGATCCAATATCAGCAGTTACCGTTACCAAAAAACTAGTTGTAACAGAATTGGTTCCGTCTGAAGCTGTCACTCCTACGATATGGCCGCCTTCAGAGAGTATTAAATTTAATGAATCTCCTTCAATTATACCCAGAGTAGATACAAATACCAGCTCATCATTCTCAGGGTCAGAGTAGTAGTCAGTCAATACAAGAGTAATTGATTCTCCACTTTTAACTGTTTGGTTCGGAATAGCATTCTTGACAACCGGCACATTGTTTCCAGCAGGCAAAAAAGGAACCTCTATGGGTTCCCCTTTCGCATTTGTGAATATAATGTTTTCCTTACTTGCACCGTTGATAAATTTAATGTCTTGAATGTTTTCAGCGTCTCTAACTTCTTTTACGTTCGCTCCATCAATGATGACTTCTTTTACATGAGTACCCTTGAAATCAATAATCGCTCCAGACTCAACCGGCTTAAGTGTTACTGCTGTGCTTGCAAATCCTACACCATGGAATTCTGCATAAGCACCTGTGAACACAATACCTTCGATAATAACTGACTTGTCGTCGAGTGTAACAGAAACGCTCGGCTTACCAATTGTTAATTTTTTCGTTTCAAGTTTTTTAATGTTGTATATTTTTTCTGCAACGATTGGAATAATAACATCCTTACCTGCAAGGTCAATTTGCACAAGAACTGGATCGTGATCGCTTGCACGTCCTGCCATATCAGTGAAATCCGCGTTGATATGGAGGATATCTATTTCTGTTTTATCAACTAAATTATTGGTAACTAGAATGTGATCCAATACTTGTGAGTTACCTCCAAACACGTATGAGTAACGATCAGCCGTGTTCACTTTGTTAATCATATTTGTCATATTATCACCCTCATGAATCTTTAGGGTCTCAGAGAATTGGAAGTCGTTAAAATCACCAAGAGATACTATGTTCGCCTTCGGATTTTGTGTTTTTACATCCTTCACAAAATCATTTACGATGTTTGCTATTTTATGGCGTTGTACTTCACTACCGTAGACCGGTGGTTGTTTTTGTCCAAATAATGGAGTATCTCCATTTTTTGAATTCCAATGGTTGGCAATGACGATAACACTTTCCCCTTTGAAATCGAACTGCGCTGCTAAAGGCTTACGGCTACTGTTAAATGCGGCATTTGCCGGATCAATACGACCAGGATTTACTGTTAACTTACCATCTTTGTACCCGACTGCCGTTGTTGCATCCCCCTCGGGATTACCTTTCGTTAACGTTACTCGCGCTGGATTGTAGAGGAATCCAACGCGAATATTCGCATTTGGTGCGCCGCCATCTTGATTGTTAACGGGGTCGATATTTGCGTATTCATAGTTTACGCCGCCTGCTTTTTTAATCTCGGCAATCAGTCTCCCATAACTTTCGGACGCGTCTGAGTTTCCCGCATCTTGACCATTATTGTCTTGTACTTCTGTTACACCAACAATATCAGGACTTTGCATGTCTGTAGCAATAGCTCTTGCCAATTTTTCAGCTTTGTCATCGGTTGTAGATTTTTTATTATTTGAGAAGTTCTCCAAGTTGTAAGAACCAATCGTTAACTTGTCATCTGCTTTTACAATGGTTGTTTCCTCTGGCTTCGCATTTCCTTTTGAATGCTTCGCTTTCATTTCATCCAACGAAGCATAAATTTTGTAGTTTTGGTATGAGTAGCCGACTACACCTACAATTGGCCCTTTGAATTTGTCACCAGTCGCAACTTCAAAGCTACGTGCCGTACCATTTGGCTCTAAGCGAAATTGGATGCGGTCCGCATTTTGGTTATTTTCTTCTAATAGGAGTCCACCGTGTAAGGAGTTCGTTTTCTTGCTTTCAAGAACGGTTACAAGGTCCCCATTATCTTGTGGTGCTACGGCTTTTACATCGCCAACTTGTACACGCATACCTTCTAAGCTTTCCCAGAAATCAAGTGCATCTACGTCCGGGTTGAATACTGCTAAATTATCGCTATCAATATGCTCTGTTGGCAAGTTATTTTTGTCAATGATGATTGGTGCCGGTAATTCTACATTTTTCTTCACAACTTTTACTTTTCCGCTTTGATCGTCTCGGACATTAATTTGCGTTGTTTTCATGTCAGTTGTTTGTCGATCATCATAGCCATCGATTGCATATTCGCTAACTTTTCCGCTTACGGCTACTAAATCTCCCACCTGGATTGGCCAAGCACTTTTACCACTGTAAAGGAGAATCGCTTCTGATGTATTCGGATTATTATCCGCTAATGCGTCCGGTGTTTGGATAGTATAATATGTTGAACCGCTTAACTCGAAAGAATAGGTAACAATTCCTTCTATACCTTCTACTGTTTTATTTTCAAATGTGGACGTATGTCCCTCACCTTGGATATCATGAATTTGAAGACTATCCGTAATTGTATAGTCAAATGTTTTCACTTCACTAGTAGTTCCATCTTCAGCTTTTACAACTGCTTTAATCGTTGTATTTTCTTTGATTTCAATTGGCGTACCATATTCAGTACCATCAACGATTGGATCTTTACCATCAACTGTGTACAGAATTTGTGCTTTCGCCGTACTAGTTGATAATGTTACAGTCGTCCCTCCGACAAACGTTCCACTCCCTGGATTCGCAGTAACAGGTTGCATAATTGAACTATCTACAACAATGTCTTGCTGTGAGCGTGGAATGATTTGATAAGCCGTACCAAATTGCTGGACGATTCCTGCAATCGATTCGTAGTTACTTCCTACAATTAACCCTAATGTACTATTCTCATCACGGACAATAAATTCCGTTGTCCCGTCAGTCGCTGTAAAGTTATTATTCGCATCTACCGCAGTTAATGTGACTTTATTCGCTTGAACTAGAAGTGATTCATGTGCTTCATTTACTTCTGCTCCAGTGACAACTTTAGGCGTTGGTGCTCCAACGTTTTCGACTTTCTCAACGATTGTAGCTGCATCCAATTGAAGAAGGCCATTGTAATCTGCTAATGAACCTTTCAGTGTCACTTCATCTCCAACTGTTGCTGCCAAACTCGCAGGTCGTACTGCGATACCGCCAGTTGCATCTTGAACTGACACTGTATTTTTTAAGTTTGCTGCCACTACGGCTTTGATTGTAACTGTTTCGCCAATTTTTGAAGCACGGGCTTCTGAGATTGAAATAATTCCTGTTGGTTCTTCAGGCTCTTCAGGTTCTCCACCTGTTGCGAACTTCATTTCTGTCGGCGACTTTAAACCAGCTAAACCATTGTATGTTTCTAGGTTTCCTGTAATAATTAGCTCCTTACCAATATTGCTAGGATTAGAGTTTAAACCAAATTCAGCTCTAAATGCCGCTGAAAGTTGAACTGAAATTACTTTACCACTATCAGATTCATCAATACCATCTGCTAAGACAAGATTAAAATCATCTTTAAACTTACTAGGATCATTTGTTATCGATTTACTTCCAGTGGTATATCCTACAACATATCCTTTAACCGTTGCTTTTCCTGTATTATTCGCAATTGCATCTGACACATTTATTACTTCAGCTGCTTTAGCTGTTTGGGTAGTCATCGGAGTAATCAGGCTAAGTAGTAATAGGAATATTAAACCTATATTCATTACTTTCCGCTTATTTTTCTTCATAATTCCGCTCCCGTCATTTCTAAAGTTTTTCATGGAAATACTCCCAGCCGAAACTGGAAGATTCTTTACTAGATTTAAAAATTCGTTTCTCCATCGACAGTAATACCATCAAGGTCAAAGTTTTTCCCATCAACCCCTGAAACATCCAAATTTCCTTCAACGGTAATGTTTGCAAATGACACATCTCCCGTTGGAATACCTGTAAGGATCAAGTTTCCTTTGACAACTGCATTTTTAAGGGAAGCTACGTCTGTAATGAATACTTTCACATCCCCTTTGTACACTTTTGGCGCATTAACTGTACCAGAGAAATCCTCGCCTGCAACATCTCCACCAGGAAGTTCAGTACCCGGTTCTTCGACAACACCGGCTAGATCTACAATACGACCTTCAATGACAGTTGGAATTGTTTTTAGTGATACTAAATGTTCTCTTAAGTTTTCCCAATCTGAAAGTCCAAGATCCGTTACACGACCTGCTTCATAAGCTTTTTTAAGAACATCATAGCCGTCTCCACCTTTAGCAGTAAATGCATTTGTTGCTACTGTGTACATCTCAGAATCTAGGATTTCAGTATACGTACCATCTGCATTTTTATAGGCAATTGAAACGATACGCTCTCCAGTAGGTTTCGAAGAATCGAATTCTACTTTCGCACCAGCTATGTGTAAAAACCCACCGCTTTCTTTTGGATACTCTTTAAAACTAATTTCAAATGTATCTTTTAGTTCGGAACCTGTTAGATCCATTGTCGCTAATGTGTTACCAAATGGAAGTACTGTGATTACTTCACCTACTGTGATTGGACCTGCTCCAATACCAGCGCGAATTCCACCACCATTTTGGAATGCCATAATTACTTTTTTGTCTTTTGCATAGTCTTGCGCTTTTGCTAGCATGCCATCTGTAATTAAGTTCCCTAGAATCGTTTCACTAGCTCGTACACTTGTGCCTGGCACATAATCTTTATCAGTTATTCTAGGACTTACTAGTGCACTATCAAGTGTTACTCCAATTTCCTTTTCATTTACAGCTGCGATTTGATCCTTATAAGGTTTTAAGAGCGCAACTGCCTCAGGATCTTCTGCTTTATCTGCAGTTTTAATTAACTTTCCTGCATGTCCTATAACGACACCATTTTTATCAAATTCAACATCTAACGTCCCAAGGTAATCTGAATATTGATAGGCTTGTACAATAATTGTTTTATCTTTCGCTTTTCCATTTCCATCTTTGTCTACAACTACAGGTTTGTCTAATTGCGTATGACTATGTCCACCTACAATTACGTCAATCCCAGCTACATGTGCAGCTAGTTCTTGGTCGTTGTCCATAGCAGCATTGTCATCAAAACCAATATGTGTAAGTGCGACGATTTTGTTTACACCCATTGCTTCAAATTCAGCAACCATTTTTTTAGCATCTGCAATATAGTTTGAGAATGTAATTTTTCCTGGGCTTGCAATGTCCGCCGTTTCAGCAGTTGTAAGTCCAAAGATACCGACTTTTTCACCGTTTATTTCTTTTACAATTCCCGTGTAGATATTGCTTTTTTTAGGTGTTGTTGAAATTTTCGTATTGAACAATCCATCAAACAATGGATCTTTCGAGAAATCTACGTTTGATGATACAAAGGGGAAGTTTGCTGCTTTAATGAAGTCGACCAATGCTTGATGACCTTCCGCTGATGAACCAAGGTCAAACTCATGGTTACCAAATGTCATAGCGTCGACCTTCATTAAATTCATAAATGCTAAGTCTGCTTGGCCTAGAAATTCATTAAAATATAAAGTACCGGAGAAAACATCCCCTGCATTTAATAACAATGCATCCGGCTTAACTGTACGTACTTCTTTCACTGCTGTAACAAGCCTTGGTGCTTTGTCAGTATTAGCATGTATATCATTTACGTGCATCAAAGAAAGGTTAAACGCTTTTTCTCCACCGCCAATTGGCGGATTCGGGCTTGTGTTTCCACCATTAGAAGTACCACCGCTATTGGATCCATCAAAATTCACAATAACATCTTTTACTGTTACCCCTTTTGGCAGTTCAAAACTACCAACCTTTGTTCTAGCACCTAATGTAATTGTCGTACCTTTAAGTTTAACAATAACTTTTTCGATTTCCCCTACTGTTAAGAGCTTCAAGTTAATCTTAAATTCGACGACAACATTTTTGATAGTGGCTGTTCCATCAAACGATAATGCATTAGGCGTGTCCACTGAAAGGCTTCCAACTAACGCATCAAGCGTAACGCTCGTCGCACCTTTTTCGACAGTCACTTTTGGCAATGTAATTCCCTTATCAGCTTTTAAATGGACGTTCGATAAAAGGGTGAATCCTTGTACTGTTGAATTCCCTTTTACTTCAATGATTATTTTTTTGCTCTTAGACAATTCAACAGATTGTATGATAGCGTTCGTGAATACAACACTTGGTTCTTTCTTTCCTACAGCAGCTGTTCCGAACACTTTTCCAACTCGGTTAAGTGAGGTATTATCAGTAATACTTACTTTTCCTAAAACCGTCATTTCATTCGCTTTAAAACTATTTTCTACCTCTGCCCCTATCTCCAAATTGCCTGCAATCGTTAAGTTTTTCAATGAAACATAATCACCATTCACACGTACTGTTCCTGCAAATTTAGATCCTTGTCCATCTAGTACAACGTCGTTTGATTCATTGCCATTCGCTGTAAGTTCAATTGAAGCCATTTCAACGAGTACGCCGTCTTTAACTGTATAGTCTAAGACTGCTCCTGAAAGAGCTGCCGAATTGGAAGCATTTAAAACTTTCTTCATGTCCGCGGACATTGCATATGTTCCAGTCGATAGCTTAACGGACTCATTTGTTACACTCACCAATTTTGCTGTATTTTTAATAATCGAGTCATTTTGATCAACAAGGGAAGCCGATTCACTTCGAACGATCAATGAAGCCATTTGCCCTCTTGTTACAAAAGCATTTGGTTCAAATGTAGTTGGAGTAGTTCCAGTTGTAATTTCATTGGTGATCAAAGCTTGAACATAATCTGCAAACCAGTGTTCAGCTTTTACATCTTTAAATGGGCTATTCGTAAGCTTGGCTTCTTCTAGATTAAATCCGATACTTAGCATCTTGGCTATATGCGCACGTGTCAGTGACCCACCAGGCTTAAATGTCTTATCGTCATACCCTTTTACTACACCTGCTTCAACAAGGGCAGCAATTGATCCATAATGCGGGTCTGTCACTTTCACATCTTTAAATCCCGGATTTTTCACATTTTTCGTGTCTAATCCAAGTGTTTGCGCTAATACGCTTGCGATTTGTCCCCGGGTTACTGACTGATTAGGTTTAAAAGTACCATCGCCAAAACCTTTTACTATACCTCTAGAAGCCAGACTTCTAACACTGTCATAGAAATGATGACTTTCAATATCCTTTACATCAGAAAACGTGGGAATTTTTACCTCATCAGCTTTTATATATACTGGTGCACCTACTGCAAGTGTTCCAGTTGCTACCGCTACAGCTAATGACGCCCCGAATATTTTTTGATATGAATTGGTATGTTTCTTCATTTACTGACCTCCTTTAATCATGTGTAATTTAGGGATTGAGTTAATCCTTAAATTAAGGTTACCATTCTAAATCCCTTTAAATGTTAAGTGATTATTAATATTGGCGTGTATTGTTATTTCATTGTAAAAAGTGTTAAATTTATCACATGTGTTGATTAACCAAAGATAACCAGCAAAAAACTGAATCAATACTAGGCGCTTCGTGTACAGTATGATTGGAATTACTTTGGATTAATACGATTACCCTGATGTCTGGATGTGTAAGGATACGTATGGTTCTTATTCATCCCTCGCGCTTCAAATAGTTAGCATACAAAGTGCTAAAGCTTTTCGGGACGAAAGATTAGCGAGGCGAGTTTTTCAAGCCTTTCTTACCTGCTCTTTATGCAAGAAGATGGTTAGTCAACAGACGTGTAAATTTATTAAGATTCCTGTCGGGCTGTCCATTTTATCCGAATTTCTCAATCCTCTCCTAGTCATAAATTTCATCGAATATGACATAATGTCAATATTTTATCTCTATCTCACATATCCCCATTCTAAGCATACAATTCTATTGGCATTATATTAATTTAAATATTACGACATATTAATTGATTTTCGACATACTAATAGGTTCTAGTAGTTCATATCCTATTAACTTACATAATATTTTAGGTGATTATGTATAATGGTGTAGAAAAGTTTCTCTATATTTCAAGCGAGTAATGGGACATAAACAGTATTTAGACAAATCTCAGAAAGTAACACATGTAAGTGACAAATATTTAATTCAAAACCTGCAAAATGAAAGAATAACCTAAATGAACGCAAAAAAAATCAGACATTCGCCAATATGTCTGATTTTCATTGTATGTTTATGAAATTGAAGTGTAATTTCAGAACAGCGTCGCGCAGAGTGAAATTTGTTTACCGTACAAGTTTATGTTCTTGGATAAAACCTTTTAAAATATCGCTTAAATTTGGACTACCCACTTCATCTAAATCATAGTGTACACGTGTACAAGGTTTATTGATTGAAATAATTCGAGTTAAATCCATCGGTGTTCCAATGATCACGGCATCACAGTCAGCATTATTGATGGTTTCTTCAAGATCTTTCAATTGTTGTTCGCCGTATCCCATCGCTGGAAGGACGTTTTGGATATGTTGATATTTGTTGAACGTTTCTGCTATTGTGCCAACTGCAAATGGACGTGCGTCAATGATTTCCTTCGCACCTAAACGTTCGGCTGCAACTGTTCCCGCACCAATTTTCATCTCTCCGTGTGTCAACGTCGGGCCATCTTCAACGACTAATACACGTTTTCCAACAATAATCTCCGGCTGATCGACCGTAATCTTTGATTCAGCTTTAATAATGCTACTTTTAGGACTGACAAGTTTAATATTATTTTCCACGATTTGAATGGATTCTGCTGTTGCGCTATCAATTTTATTAATAATGGCAACATCGGCTGTTCTCAAACTAACTTCGCCAGGATAGTATTTCAACTCATGACCTGGGCGATGTGGATCCAAGACAGTAACGGCTAAATCAGGCTTAAAGAACGAGAAATCATTATTTCCCCCGTCCCATAAAATAACGTCACAACCAGCTGGATCATTTTCAGCTGCTGCTAAAATATCTGCATAATCTACACCAGCATAAACAATATTTCCACGTTCCACATGCGGTTCATACTCTTCCATTTCTTCGATCGTACAATTGTGTTTCTTTAAGTCCTCCACTGTTGCAAAGCGCTGTACACGCTGTGCATTTAAGTCGCCATAAGGCATAGGATGTCTAACTGCAATGACTTTTAAATCATGCTCAAGTAACGTTTCAATAATTTTTCGTGACGTTTGACTTTTCCCGGTTCCAGTTCGTACAGCGCAAACAGAAATGACAGGTTTATTACTTTTTAACTGCGTGCCTTTTGGTCCTAGCAGTGTGAAGTTAGCACCCGCTGCATTCACGATCGCACCTATGCCCATTACGTATTCATAACTAACGTCACTATATGCAAACACGCATTCATCAACTTCCAACTCTTCAATTAACGCCGGCAATTGATCTTCTGAATAAATAGAAATACCTTCTGGATATAGTTCACCAGCTAATTCACTCGGATATTTACGTCCATCGATATCAGGAATTTGTGTTGCCGTAAAAGCAACAACACGATATTCTTCGTTATTACGATAAAACGTATTGAAATTGTGGAAATCCCTTCCTGCAGCGCCTATAATAATTATATTTTTTCTGTTCATAGCATTCACTCCTATAATTACAATTATTTATCTATAATTATATATCTTTATGCATTTTTATACAATCTAAATTTCAAAAATAGTAAATTAAGTTTTGTGGGTGGTACTTATGGAAATCAATTTTTCCTTCTATAGCTAAACGAATTCACTAAAATGCCTTTTTGGAAAATGGAATCCTTCTTTTCTTCAACAATCGGAGAAAGTAAATTGGCACGTAATTTTTACTGCGTCTACCGCCACCAGTCCATGCAAATGTTCAAGTTTAGTATTCATGCAGATAAAGGTGAGCTATTCAAACAATTAGCCATGTAAGCCCTCCTTATTGCAATTCAAACATCCAAACAGAAAAAATCCTGAATGCCCCTGGCTATTATTCCGGTGTCTTGCGCGAACTCATCGACAAGGCATTATTCAGCGTCGCTTTTATGGATTATAATGTGGCAGTTGAGGGGTATACTATCGATAGATAGCAATTAGGAGTGGTTTTCTAACCGCCAATCAACACTACAAATTAGACTTATAACCTTTAAGGACTAAATAGTTAGAGCGATGTTTAAAGGTAATATCCATGACTAAATGATTATACCAATAACTTCGAAATGGCTAATTCGCCTTATTTACATTCTATTTTTATACAACTTTAGCACTTTTTAATAGTAAACCAACTTAGCTAGCTACTATGCCAATACTCAGATTGATATTAAGCTGAAATTACGGTAAAATTGGTATTATAAGAATCCTTTCTACTGGTTATTTTTATTGATTTAACCTCGGCAGAAAAGGATTTTTTTTACTTATTCATTAATAATCCAGCTAGTAATTTAGGCAAGGAAATATAGAATTCTTACAAGGACATTGGGAGGGGGACTTAAATATGACGGAACCATACTATATTACTGAGTCTAAAAGAATGTGTAAAGCGTCCGGAATGGATCCGAATGAGGTATCGAGGCCAAAGAACTTTTTGAGCGAAGTGGAGTTTGCCGAGAAAAGAAAATCATATAGTGAAATTCTATCAATTGTGAGTTTTTTCTCGAATAAGCTACTGAACTCCTTAAAGGGCACGCCGATACTCGTTGTTGTTTCGGATGCAAACGGTTATCTTCTTGAAATTGAAGGAGATGAAACTATAAAGTCTACCATCGAACAATTTGGGATCAGACTAAGCAGCCTGTTCACCCAGGAAGATACAGGCACGAGTGTCGTCAGTCTTTCATTGCAACAAAAACACCCAATCAGTCTAATTGGCGAACAACATTATCATACGTTTCTTCATAACATTGCGTGTTATGGGGCTGCATTTCACTATACTGATGACAATAACCTACTTGGTAGTGTGTCCATCATGATGCCCATCTCATTTCAAAACCCGCTTTTTCTTACGATGTTAACCCAGGCGGTTGATTCGATTGAAAGGGAACTTTTATTAAGAAAACAAAATAAAAAACTTAATATTATGAATCAAATCATGTTAAGCAGAACAAGAAATGGGATTGTTATTACAGATGAGTTCGGAATCACTACTGAGTTTAATGATTTTGCCCAAAAAATATCGAATAACAGCAGAGAATCGGTTATTGGAAGAAACATTTATGAATCGTCAATAACGGGAGACTATTTTAAAGAAGTATTGGAACAGGGAAAAATATTCGAAAACGAAGAAATCAAATTTAAAGATAACGAGGGTAACCTAGTTGTCTGCCTGTTCGATGCCCAACCCATTTATGAAGATGATAAAATGATTGGTGCCTTCGGCCAGTTCAGGGATATTTCAGACCGTTACCGACTGCAGGAAAAGTTTAACTACTTAGCTTATCATGATGATTTAACAAACCTACCAAACAGACGATATATTAATAAGGAACTAGCAATCATCATCCAGGGACTAAAAGCTGGCCAAAATCGGACGATGGCTCTTTTGTACATGGATCTGGACCGCTTTAAAGTCATTAACGATAACTTTGGTCATTCATATGGGGATGAACTCATTACCAAGGTAAGCGAGCGTTTATGTGGTTGTCTTGGGGAACAGGATGTACTTGCCCGAATGGGTGGGGATGAATTTATCTTCCTGCTTACAGATTTCAGTAGTCCTGATTATCCGACGAAAAAGGCCGAAGAGATACTCAATCTGTTTCATGAACCTTTTCAAGTCGGCAAGAAAGAGTTGCATACGACAGCGAGTATCGGAGTTGCGATTTATCCCGCCTATCCCGTTTCAATGGAGAGGTTCATGGTATACGCAGATAATGCGATGTATCAGGCAAAATCACGGGGTAAAAATCGTTATGTCGTACATACCTCTGAATTACTAGAAGATATGATGGACGAATATAGTCTCGAGATCGATTTAAGGAAAGCACTTGATAATAATGAATTTGTACTTCATTATCAGCCGCAAATTCATAACCAGACTGGTAAATTGATTGGGTTTGAAGCGTTAATACGCTGGCAGCATCCAAGGTTAGGCCTGCTCCCTCCTGGGAAATTTATCAAACTGGCTGAAGAAAACGGATTGATCACCCAAATTGGAGAGTGGGTCATCAATGAGGCATGTTCCCAAAACAAAAAATGGCAGGATGCTGGAATGGTGCCTGTAAAAGTTTCAGTTAACCTATCTACACAGCAATTTCTTACTAGAAATCTCATTACGTTTGTGGAGGAAGTTCTGGAACGTACAGCACTCGACCCGCACTATTTCGTAGTCGAGATCACCGAATATATGGCGATGGAGTACGAATACTCTATTCTCGTATTGAATAAGCTGAAATCGCTCGGCATCGGCATTAGTATTGATGATTTTGGAACGGGCTATAGCTCGCTGAACTATCTTAAAAACTTCCCGATTGATTATATTAAGATCGACAAATCCTTCATTAGTGAATTAATGAACGATCCGAATGATGCCATTATTGTAAACGCCATTATCACGTTAGCACACAACCTTCATAAGGAAGTGATTGCAGAAGGTGTTGAAACAAAGGAACAGCTCGACTTCCTGACAAATCACCAATGTGATATAGCGCAAGGCTATTTCTTCAGCAAGCCACTTCCAATTAAGGAGATTGAGGAAATTTATTTAGTACAATAAGGATAATAGGGGGAGCAAACAGCATGACAACGACTGCATCCGTATTAGTAGCAAATTTCAAATATTGGGGTATTAATCACATTTTCGGCATTCCGGGAAAGGCAATTTCCCCCATATTATTCGAGATATTAGCACATGATCTGGAATTTGTATTAAGTAAACACGAAGCAGCTGCTGGGTTCGAAGCTTCCGGCTATGCCTTAATGAATCAGAAGATCGGGGTTGCAGTTGGTACGTCTGGACCTGGTGGGACCAACCTACTAACAGCTGCTGGTCAGGCGAAAGCCTCCAATCTCCCTCTATTAATTATCACAGGGCACCCTTCACTGAAAGATACTGGAAAAGCAATGGGACAAGACTCCAGCATATTCGGTACTGATCTTGTGGATATGTTCAAATCTGTCACCAAGTTCAGTGCACGGGTAGAACGCGGTGATATGCTACAGCCGTTCCTGCAGCATGCCCTTGAAAAAGCATTATCAGATGTAAAAGGACCTGTGCACCTGTCCATTCCGTTTGATATTTTATTGCAAGAGATCGAACCATTCCAATTGGAATTTCCAGTTTCCAATGCAATGATTTCACTCAAAACCGATGATGTAATCGAAACACTGAATGCGGCCAAGCGTCCCCTCCTATTTCTGGGAAAAGGCGTTCATTCCAGCAAAGCCTACGAAGAAGTGCAGCATCTTGCTGAGCATTGGAACATTCCTGTCATTACCACACCAGGTGGAAAAGGTACATTTCCATCCAATCATAATCTCTCTTTAGGAGCATTCGGTTTGGGCGGTACCGTGGAAGCAGCAGAATACTTTAATGAGCAGGTTGACCTACTTATTATCATCGGATCAAGATTAAGTGACATGTCGATCGCTGGCTTATCCGAAGCGATGTATCCGGAGCATATCATCCACTTTGATTATGACCCAACCTTTATCGGGAAATCAATTCAAGTACCAACTACTCCTGTGCTTGGCGACATAAAATCTAATCTAACAGCGATTTTAAAGGATATACCGGAAACAAACAGCGAAGCATTTTTATCAGCAATCGAAGTGAGTCCACTTCAGGATAATCAGCCAGGAGAGCGAATGTCTGCAGTCCAAGTATTACGGGCGATGCGAAATACACTTCCAGATGACGCGATTATTTTTGGAGATGATGGAAGCCATTCATTCTACGGCATTAAATACTTTGATATTTACAAACCAGGGACTTTCTTCTTTGATGATATATTCGGTGCGATGGGTAACGGAATCGGCTATTCCATAGGTGCAAAACTAGCAGCCCCCGAAAAAACAATTATTTGTTTAGTTGGTGATGGATGTATGTTCATGCATGGTACGGAACTTTCGACAGCGTACAATTATAACTCCCCTGTCCTGTTCATCGTTTTGAATAATGGACGATTAGACATGGTGGAAAAAGGAATGCAAAAAATGATTGGCACGTCCATCGGTGGTATTTATGAAACTCCACTCGACGTAGCTAAATTTGCCGAATCAATGGGATTAACAGCAACTACATGTCATACCCCTTATGATTTAACCGATGCTATAAAAGAAGCGTTACATATGATTAAAGAAACCAACAAACCGATTGTAATTGAAGCATTAGTTCTTGAAAATGAAATTCCACCAACAATGGGGAGGCAATAATATGGAAAATAACAAGCGGTATGAGTACGGTTTACATGCAATGGAGGAATTATTCTCGCAAGAAGTACGGACGGGCATGGAAGGCATAAAAAAAATCTCACCTGACTTTTGGGAGATGATTGTATCCTTCGGCTTTGGTGATCTTTACACTAGAGAAGGTCTTACCCTTAAAGAACGGGAATTCATAACACTCACTTCCCTCATCACACAGGGAGCTTTTGAACAATTTAAAGTTCACCTGCAGGCAGCCTTAAACGTCGGCCTCACAAAAGATGAAATTATCGAAATCATCATCCAGTGTGCCGGATATGTCGGTTTCCCTAAAGCCGTTCAGGCAATGGGTATCGCTGGAGAGATTTTCGCTAAGAATGAATAGATTAGCGTAGGAAAACTGTGCTTGACGACAAAACAAATAGTTTACACATTTTATTTAACATAAAAAGACCAGACATTCGCCGAATTGTCTGATCTTCCTTCTATTTTTATATAATTGTAGTGTAGTGAATAGGTACCTGAAATTAATAAAATAGAAGTTGAAACAATTAGCCTTAGTGTAAGGGCCTTTTGAATAAACTTCTATCCTGGATTATTATTATTTTAATCGCTCGACTACGTCATCTAGTAATAAGTTTGCTGCTTTAATACCACCTGCTGTGTTCCAAATTGTTTCATTTACTTCAAATACTTGATTTGTTTTTGAGACATTTAAGCTTTTAAATACTGGATTTTCCAACCATTGGTTAGCCTTTTCATATACATCTGCTTCCGTAACCCAGTAAAACAGTATATCTCCATCCATCGTTTCCATTGCCTCTTCGGAAACAGTTTCCATAAAATTATCTACATCCTGAGATTCTGGGCGACCCACACCCATTTGTTCAAGTAGTACCCCACTAAATGTGTCCTTCTGGTATATGCGGACATCTTTAGCAGAGAATCTTACGACGGATACTTTAATTTCTTCCTTATCACCTAATGTTTCTTTTGCCTCAGCAACACGATCATCGAATGCTTTCATGACCAGCTCACCTTCAGCTTTTTTATTTAATGTGTCTGCATACAATTCAAAGTTGATCTTCCACTGCCCTGATAAATCTTCAGAAAACACAGTTGGTGCAATTTTGCTTAATTGTTCGTATGCTTCTTCATGCCTTACTTTATTGCCAATAATTAAGTCTGGGTCTAATTCAAGAATAGCTTCAAAATTAGGCTCGTTTTCAAAACCAAGCTCCTGGACACCAGTCATCTCGTCTTTAATATGATCATACCAAGGTTCTCCAGTCCATGACCTCACAGCACCAACTGGTTTAATTCCTAATGCTAGTAATGCTTCTGTTCCTTCATTCGTTAAGATTACAACACGTTGCGGTGTCCCCTTTACTTCTGTAATACCCATTGCATGCTGAATTTCTCGAACTTCTTCAACTTCTTCAGCTTCAACAGTTTCTACATCAGCACTTACCGCTGAAGTATCCGTATTATTCTCCTTATCTCCACAGCCACTAAGTACGAGCATGATTATGGCTAAAATCGAGAATATAAAAATCCTCTTTTCAAATTTACTCTTTATTTCTTTTAACAAACTGATAACCTCCCTAGAAATAGGATTGATAATGATAATCAATCTCATTTATAATGCTATCAATTTGCCCTTTACTTATCTATAGACAATTTTGCCTTATGGATATGGACAAGTTTGTCCTCACAAGTAACGCTCCTGAAAATACTTCACACATTCATTTATAATATATCTCCTACCAGATGGCCCCCACGGATCCCAAGCAAAACTCTCTGGTATGTAAATATGGTTTTTCTTAACGGCTTGTAATTCCAGCCATAATGGATTTTCAAATAAATCATTTAGTGACTCTTGCTCACTCCAAAGAATAATTATTCTTTCGGGATTAAGCTCAACCATTTCATCTACTGAATAATTTCTACAACTCGAATAGTTTAACCTGTCATCACATTGGAATCCCAAACCTTCATAAATTAAATCACTTATGGGATGGCCCGTCACACCATGGATCAGTATACGATCCTTCAAGATGCGCATAATTGTCCATTTACCATTTCTCGTAATTTTCTTTAATTTATCTTTGGCCATCTGCTCCACTTTACCAATATCATTTATAACATTTTCCGCTAGTTCTTCTCTCCCCACTACTTTCGCAATAAACCTTTGATAATCTTTCCAGTTAAGAAATCTATCAAAATGGATAATTTTCGTATCTGTATGAATAAGAACTTCATTATTATTATCGTTGTTATTCCTATCATTTAGTTTCAGAAGAAAATGAGGTTCCATAGTCAATCCATCTTGTAAATCTAATGGAATCTCAGCATTTAATCTTTTGGTCCCCTGCAATTGATTCTCTAAGTATTTGGGAAATCCAGTTTCAGTTGGACATTCTGTTGGAAAACAAGGAGCTGCTACAGGTTTAATCCCAAGAGCAAGTAAGTGATCTTGTAGAAAAAGATCACTAAAAATGGCAATTCTCGGTTCATACTTCTTGCGGTAAATAGTAGGTGATATACCTTCCGAATTTTTAAATAAACGACTAAAATATAACTCGTCTGCAATTCCAACAGTGCGTGCAACATCTTTAATCGAATAACTGGATGTTTTTAGCATATCTTTTGCTTGTGCTACTCGTAAGTTGCGTAAGTATCCACTTGGCGTTAATCCAGTTTCACGTTTAAAAGCACGGCAAAAGGAACTCTGTGTCATAAATGCTAAACGAGCAAGATCACTTATCGTTAACTGTTCTTCAGAATGCTTAATCATATAATCAATTGTGAGCTTAATTGGGGAATTTTTATTCTTTTCTTGTATTGCTTTGTTTTTAGAAATCACATACAGCAATTCGTAAAGCAATGCCTGTTTCCTTAACCATGATATGTATGGGTCATCACTCACTTTTTCACTCATTTTTTCTAACAAAGATATCACTCTTGCTTGCGCGATAATTTGTATGCTTATCATGTTAAATGAGCTGCTTTCATCTAGGTTAGATGCAGGTATATTCCTATACTTCAAATAATAAAAGTGGATTTCGTTCATTATCGTAGCGCCAATTTCTATTGCTGCGTTAGAATCCAGAAAAATGCTAGTACCTGGTTCAATATGATGTTTTACCCCGTTAATGCTGACTACCGCCCTACCGCGAGTAATATAAAATAATCCATTCGTTTGTACAGTAATCTTCTTTAATGCAAATCCAATTTTAACTGTATGTTTCTTGCATGACACAAAAGATAATGCATGATCATATGTTGTTTTCAAAACCCAGCTCCCCCTTATCTCCGCTGTGTAAGTAATTCATTTTAAAAAGACTATCAGTCAATAATCGATTAGCAATACCTTTTTTCGGAACTTCCACTCTACTAGTTTACCTTTGCATACATCATCATTATCCCATAAACTTTCATTTACCGTCTAAGCGCATGAGCACTATGCAGGAATCCATAAGGAACCATTTATTCGATTAGCTCATTAAGATGTCACATGGATGTTTCGATGATTGTCTTTCTTCAAGCAACAAAAAACGTTTATACCAAACCGGTTGTATATACATCACTGAAATAAGCGCTTTCACCGCCAAGTATGATTCTTACTATCCAGTGTTCAATACTTTCCTTTTCCTATTTCCGTTTTCAAAACTGCTTTTGTTCAACGACTTAAGAATACGAAATTTTAACTCGGCGAATTTTCACAACGTTTTAACAGCAACATTGTCATTGATTTTCGAGTAGATAGTCATCTTGTTTCTACGGGTTATTATTTTGAAAAACAGTTCTGATTTTCCTCTTCCGTAATTAGACAATAAAAATAACACGCTTCATTCAATAACTGAATGGAACGTGTTTTGTTGGCTATATATGTTGAATAAATGAATACGGCGTATACTCATTACGAGGGCTTTTGGAAGGCCACTGAAAAAGCCCTCGTACTTGGAACGGTTTAGAATTCCCACTAATACCGCTTCGGCGCTTTGTGGATGCCTCCTGCGATAAGCCAGAAAGAAGATCGCTTTCAGTCTTATCGCTCCGGCTACCACGAAGTCGCGCCTTCACTAGATGGTCTATGTGAGAAAGAGCATTTCATTATCTGTGATGAAATCTGCAACCTGGAGTACATCTTTCTTGAATATAAGTAGTATCAAGAGTAATCACCTTATAATCTCGCCATATACATCTCAAACTCACATTTCTCTCGATACTGAACACCCTAGCGCACACGCGGCAAAGGGGTCGCCGAAGCGCCAAGCGTTCTACAATCCACACCCCGAATTAAGAAGCGACTAATAGTGTTGTATTTGTATTTCCAAAAAGCACAACTACAATTAAACTCCAGAATTAATAATCTTCATTAGTCAACCTAACCGATATAAACACTTTCACATGTTCCAGCTACTGGTTCATAAAAACAATGTTCTTTAAACTGACCAGTAAAAGGTTGACCGTACCATGTTGAAGGGCATGCACCAGACGGATTAAAATACCAAAGGGCATATTTCCCTGGATGGTCTCTCCAGTAATCCAAAGTCTGTTTTGCTAATCTCTTTTCAACAGGTCTTGCTCTTTCATAAAATAAATTACCTTTTTGAACAGCCTCAAAAGAATAATTTCCTCCTTGCACATGAAAAATGACATTATCAATTGATCTTAAATCTGTAAAGTCCAAGCAATCTGCCACGAGACGATTAACAATTACATTGCCAACGTACAGCATTCCTTGTTTACCTTCACCTTCAGCTTCCGCTCTCATCATCCTTGCCAGTAAGTCGATGTCTGAATCTCGGTATTTCACTCTTGGCATTTTTTCACCCCAAAATATAGTATGAAAAAAAGCCTACAATGATGTCAGTGTTTATAAATTAAGAATGGTTAAATTGACCGAAATAGTATCATGCACAGCATACCTAAAGTTAATAGCAAAAGTTCATGGTTGATTTATGACAATTCTATAGTAAAAAAACTCAAAAAAAAGGCAACCAAATATTATTACGGTTGCCTTTCACTTTATGCATGGGTGACTACATTTCCATATAATTATCGAGAACCTTTTGTATATCCAATTCTTCAAAAGTGGAAATTTGCGGTTTAGCTAAAAGTAACAAATCATTTATTATTTCTTCTATCTTTTCAATTTCCAACATAACTACATCAAAATTTTTAGTTGGTGCCTCCTGCTTTCCTAATTGCGTGTACCCTTTAATAGTTGTTAATGAATTTCGTATTTCATGGGCAATACTTGCCGCAAGTTGTCCAACAACATCATGTTGGTCTGTACTTTGTATCATTTCTTTAATTTTTAATCTCTCCGATAAATCCCTAATTTCCACGATGTTATTCATTTGTTTTCATCCCCTTTTATAATGTTTATCACACATTCAAAAAAGGAGATTGTTGTGGCGGTTTCCCGGGAGGAGCATGTGCCCATTTAGTAATTGCAACCTCATTCAAATGTATCCACTTTCCGCCGCCTGAAGATTTTAGCATGAACACATCAACGATTCCCAAAAAACTTAAATCGGTTTGTCCGCCCATTTCTAAAGTTAAGGAGGCTGTAGGCGAAGGTGCTCCCATAATGATAGGTGGCGGTAGGCTCCCCTCTTCCTGGCTTGATTTAGTTGAATGATTAGGATTATCAACATCTTTCTTTTCTAACTCGACAGTTTTAGAATTAATAATTGGTTCAATCAAACCATTCGCCTGTTCAAGCACTTTTAATTTCTTATCAATCGATTGCCGATTTACAGAAGTTTCTACTAAAATAGAATCTACTTTTAGGTTAACCTCGTCATTCATACTACTTTCACTCTCATTATCCAAGCCGATATCACTATGTTTCTCTAGCTCACTAGTACCAACTTGTTTACTTAATACATCTGTCTTAATTTCAGGCGCTAAAGGCGTAATAGGGTCCCGTTTCGGCACTGGCCTGACATCACGACTACACTCTTTTAGTTTAGTGAAGATATTTACATTCCCACTACTGATTTTTTTATCTTCCTCAAAGATTTCAACAGGAAGTTCTATAACTTTAGGAACGGTATCCACTGTTTCAACAGGTTCAATAACCTCGTCTTCTGATGCATCGATTGTAGATTTCAGAGTTTCATTAACAAATTCCCCTGTGGTTTCTACAATCGTTTGAACAGAAGAAGTTGTTTTCTTAACTGTTTCATTTATATCCTTAACGACCGGGGGGACGACAGGAACGGTTGGTAATCCATATACGACCGAATTCACTGTGTCATTGACCACATTTGTCACTTCAGAGGTTGTTTTCTCCACAGTATCGGTAACTGTCTTACTTAGTAAATCCCCTGTATTCTTAATTCCAGAAGTAACAGAATTTATTTCTGTTTTTTGCATACCATTCACTGTTTCTTGAAGAACTGTATCAATAGACTCCGTTTTATCTTTCAATACATTATCTACCTTCTTTACGTTGCCAAACAAAGTGATTCGTGATTTTCCAACATCCTCACTAATGGAAGCATTCGGATTTTCACCATGAACAATAGTAGGTACGATTAGGAATAAACTAAAGCAAGTCACACATAAAAGGAATATCTTCCTCAATTAATTCACCCCCACTCTTGTTAATTATTAGAAGTATTATAACATTCACCCATTTTTAGTGCTAGGTATTAATTCCATGCGAATATGAAGTTGGGTTATCTTAATGATGGAAGTGAAAATTACTGCGCAGTGTCCACTACCATCCTGGATCAGTAAATTTATGTAAGTTTTTTCAGCTAAAAAATATGAAATGCACCTTCATTTGTAGTGTAGATAACTGATTTGGTTGTCAATCTCTATTCTAAAGAAGTAGCATTTTTTGTATAATCATCATTATTAGTATTCATATGTAGTTTCAAATTACTTTTATTCACTCTCACGCAAGGCTATTCGGTACCTGAAATTCAAAAAACAGCTTCTAATTTTCAGTAAAATAGCCGTCACACTCCAATGAATATGGAGTAAGGACAACCTAAAAGAAGTTGATTATTTATTCATTTGATCAAGATAGTCACCAAGAAGATCTAGTTCTTTCACCTCCGCTTTTCATGTTTAATCTTCTTAAGTTTTTATTACAATGAAACTCACAACGAGTCGTAACAGATTAAGCTACTTCATAAGCACTCGCCATTTGTAAGGATTCATTAGCAAGCTCTGTCATATCATACTGGTTCAATTGTTGGATTTGTGTTGTTTAACAAAAAAGTTCTTTACTGAACCCACCTCAAAAACCAATGAATACGTCGTCATATATTTATTAATAAGATAAAAAGTTCTTTACTTAATTTCACATAATTTGTAAAATAACTTTTATGAAATGCAGTACTGTTGTTACACTAAACCACCCGTTAGCCATACATGTAGCACAAAAACAGCACTACACCACAGAGGATGAAAATGTGTGCGGAATGGGTGTAGATTAGAACGGCTGGCGAAGAAGGTCGATGAACTATGGTGCCATAGAGCCCATCCGTTAGTCTGACTCCAACAACTACGGTGCATCACAGACTGTCGCACTCTACACGAGTAGCACTCATGGGAGTTTAAGTACAATACCTAAAAAAAATTATTTGTTGTCCACTTTGTAAACTTCTAACAGGTTATCTGAGTTAATTACAACTCTACTGTTATTTGTGGTTATAATTTCGAGACGCCGAATTGGAAGATTGATGAGCGAACTTGGACTTCAATCAAAATACGCCAAACCTTCCTATAAACCAATGGCAACAAGACCAAATGAAGAATCCGTTCGAAACGTATTAAATCAAGAATTTGAAGTGGACACAGAGATGTCCGTGTTAGTAAGCGACTTAACATACGTAAAAGTAGGATACCGCTGGAGTTACGTTTGTTTCTTAATCAATCTATACAATCGTGAAATAGTCGGGTGGAGCGTCGGAGCACAAAAAGACGCTGTTTTAGTTCAGCGTGCCTTCGATTCTGTTAAATATCCATTGGGAAATGTGAACTTATTTCATACAGATCGCGGTTCTGAATTTAAAAACGTTGGTATCGATGAATTATTAAGTGGATACAAAATTAAAAGCTCACTCAGCCATAAAGAGAATCCGTATGATAATGCGGTGGCCGAGGCAACATTTAAGATTATAAAATTGTAGTGTATATTCCGAGTTTTTTCGCGCACAGTGTACCTGAAATTCGACGCTTCGATGGTTTCGTTGCAGAGCCCCTCATTGGTTGGACGCATTCCCGGATTGGCTGCAGACTACCCGATGTTGGTTGGACCCCCCCCCATTCATTGGACAAATCACAAAGAAGTCGTTCAATAAGTATACATTGAACGACTCTACTATTTTATTCCTGCATACTACAAACAACTTGTCCAACGGCTTTTGCTGCAACTAGGAGTGCATCTTCGTCGATATCAAACTTTGGATGGTGGTTGAAATATGGGGTTTCAACGCCTTTTGGTGTACACGCAATATAAAAGAAACAAGCAGGGAATTTTTCTGCATAGTGAGCAAAATCTTCCGAAGGCGCCATTGGTGGCAGTTCTTTCACCTCTGTAATTTCTTTCACATTTGCATTTTTAAGTGCTTCGGCCACTTTTTCTGTAAGTTCTGGATTATTGTATAAGGGTGGATAATCTGGTGTATACGTAAGTTCACAACCTACATCGAACTCTGTTTCAAGTCCTTTGACAAGACGTTTTAATTCTCGTTCAATCGTTTCTTTCGTTTCAACAGTCATATAACGGATATCACCTTCAAGCTCTACACTATCTTTAATCACATTAAATGTACCAGCTCCATCAAATGAACCAATTGTAATTACGCCAATGTCAAATGGACTTAATCGACGGCTTATAATCGTTTGAACTGCGGTTACAAAATGAGCACCCGCGACAATGGCATCATTTGCTAAGTGAGGAGAAGAACCATGCCCACCTCTGCCTTGTATTTTTAATTTCATGTAGGCCCGTCCATTGAAAGCATATCCTTTATTGTAACCAACCATTCCAACGGGAGCAATTGGCAGCAAGTGAATTCCATACACTTCATCCAAATCATCCAACAGTCCAGATTCTACAATACTTTTTGCCCCACCTGGTGGAGCCTCTTCAGCATGCTGATGAATGATTTTAATGGTTCCGGATAGTTCTGATTTCAGTTGAATTAAACAATCTGCAAGAATTAACATATATGCTGTATGACCATCATGTCCACATGCATGCATAACACCCTCATTTTTCGATTTGAAAGGTACGGGTGTTTCTTCTACAATTGGAAGCGCATCAAAGTCTGCACGCAATCCAATTGTTTTTCCAGGTTTCCCTCCTACTATTGTTACAATAATTCCGTAACCATTCCCGACATTCGTTTGTACATCGACGTCTTTTCCTTTGTAAAAGTCAGTAATATAGTGAGCCGTTTTTTCTTCTTTAAATGATAATTCGGGATGTTCATGTAAAAAACGACGAATTAGAATCATTTCATCTTTACGTTCATCCAACATGTCCATTAATTTTTCTTTCATACCTCAAACACCCCTTATTTAACGTCACTTTTGTCAGCATTATTTGGAACTATGAAGATAATTGATACTCATTCGATAACTGCGAATTTCAAATTGGCAATACTACCTCCAGTTGCCTTTGCACTTACACCACTATTGGTTGCGATCATATCATAGACAGTCGTAGAAATAGCAACCCAGAAAGCAGAACCGAGGAAACTTGCCATTATATATACCCGATGCTGCACCCATTTTTTGAAGAATCTTTTCTCCATCACGGATCATTGCAAGTATAGCAAATAGATAACCTATGGAAAGCATACCCGATTGAAAAGATGTAAAACCTCTTCCATACTGTTGCACCAGTGTATGGCGCGTTTTCAAATTAAAATCAGTACATGTGGTCAAACAACGGCAAACAATTCAAAAGTCTGATTATCCATACAAAAAAACCAAACAGTCGTAACTTGTTTGGTCTTCCTTCTATTACTATGCAATTGAAGTAAATTAGTAGAGTAGTTTTGTACCTGAATTAAGACACCAGTTTTAAAAATAAGTCTGAAGTATTTTCAAAACTGGCAGCTCTCATATGTTATTTAAACAAGTCTGGATAAATTTCTTTTGCTAATAGTTCCATTCCATCGATCGTGTTATAACCATAGCCAAACATATAATTGTAATCCACTACATAAATCTGCTTATTTTTGATGGCCTTCATACTTGATAATTTCGGATTTGCATAGATCCCTTCTTTCACTTTTTCAAGGTCTGCGTCATCCCATTCCGGTAAGATTAATACATCTGGATCAGCCTCAATAAGCGTTTCAATACTTACATCAGCAGTCTCCTTCTTGAATATGTTATCTAGCTTGACCATATTAAAGGCATCGTTGAAGAATGTTTCATCGCCTGCTGGATAGACATAAATCTCATTTGGGTCATTTGTATGCAAATAAGCAAATGTTTTATGGTCTTGAATGCTTTCTAATTTTGATGTAATCGATGTTTGTTTGTCTTTAAGCTCTTTTATAAAGCTATCCGCTTTGTCTTGGACACTAAAAATGTTACCGATGTTTTCAATATCTTTATAAATAGAATCATACGTTCCGCCTGTAACAGATGACTCTATTACGTACGTTTTAATATCCATATCATTGAGTGTATCTACTGTACCTACACCCCAATCCGCATTATCAAATAAGCCGCCTCGACCAAAAACTAAATCTGGATTGGTTCCTAATGTCACCTCTTTGCCGACATATTCATCACTTAGAATAGTTAATTTCGAGTATTCTTCCTCTACTGATTTGTCAGGAGCTCCGAAGTTTGCCCCTACCCCAACGATTTTATCGCCTAAGCCTAAATGCAATAATAATTCTGCTGCTGGACGCGTATTAGCCATGATTCTTTCAGGTGCTGCATCAAATACTTGGTCTTTCTTATCCCAAGTTGTTCCGCCTTCCGCTTTCGTATAGTTTTGAATCGTTAACGGGTAATGCCCTTTCGCTTCGGCTTCCTTTGAAGTATCCTTACTCGAATCTCCACAAGCCGTTAATGTTAGAAGTGCAGCTAAACCGATACCAAGCAATAATTTTCTTTTCATGGTGCTCCTCCTATATGCCATATGCAAAACCTAATCCATTTGTAACGGGATTGGTATATGTTTGACATTTAATTTGATATAATGCTTCAACTGTAGTTGGCGTTAAAACCTCTTCTGGTGTTCCATGTGCATAGATTTCCCCATCTTTTATGGCATACAGGTAGTCGCAGTAATGTGCTGCCATTTCTAAATCATGGAGAGCTGCTAATACACCTATGTTCAAATTTTTAACACATGATAAAATTTCAAGCTGATAGCGTATATCTAAGTGGTTTGTCGGTTCATCTAACACCATGATTTTTGGCTGTTGCGCAATGGTTCTCGCTAAAATAACCCTTTGCTTTTCTCCACCAGACAACGATAAGAAACCACGCTGTTTGTAATCGAGTAAATTTGTGGTTTTCAAAGCTTCCTCCACAATCACATAGTCTTCTTGTTTGTCTGACTCCAACATTCTTTTATGTGGCGTTCTGCCTAACATCACCATTTGCTGTACAGACAAATCAAAACTCATTTCATTAAATTGCCCCACCACACCTAATCGCTGTGAAATTTTTTTCTCTGAACTTTTCAGTACATCCACATCGTCTAAAAAAACCATTCCTTTTTGAGGAACAAGGCTCTTATAGATAGCCTTTAACAGCGTTGATTTTCCGCAACCATTTGGTCCAATCAGCCCTACAAATTGTTGTTTTTTCACAAGGATCGAAATGTTTTTCACAATCTCTTTTTTCCCGATAGTAATATCTATTCCCTTTGCAATTAATTCCATTTTCTACCCTCCAAAGTTGTAGCCTCTTTTTACAATCATGTAGATAAATAATGGAGATCCAATAACAGAGGTAATGATTCCGATGGGCAATTCAACATTATGTATTAACGTTCTTGACAAAATATCGGCCCAAATCATGAAAAGTCCTCCTAAAAGCAGTGTTCCAAGCATTAAACGCTTATGATCTGCTCCGAAAATCCCCCTAGTGATATGCGGAATAATTAACCCAACAAAGCCAATCATTCCTGAATAGGCAACCATTGTTCCCGTAACAAGAGCAGTGATGATCATATAAAGTTTTCGGAATGCACTTAAGTTAATGCCTAGTGTAATAGCTGATTCGTCACCTAGCAGCATCGTGTTTAACACGCGATGTTGGAAAAGAAATAGCGCTGATCCAAGCAGAACAACTATGGCTAAAATCGGTGTTTTATCCCAACTTGCTGAAGCTAGACTTCCCATTGACCAAAAAGTAACGGTCTTAATCCCTTCTGCATTATTGGCAAAATAGATAATTAAGCTAGCAAAGGAGCTACACAATGCACCGATTACAACTCCTGATAAAACGAGTTTTACCGATGTTGCTTTACCGCCGATGCTCGATAAAATAAGTACTGCCATTGACGTTATCATCGCACCAACAAAGGCTCCAAATGCCACGCCAAACTGAGACAAAAATGCACTACTGCCAAATCCAACGAGAATGGCAAAAGTTGCACCTAATGATGCGCCCGATGAAATACCAAGTATGTATGGGTCAGCAAGTGGATTTTGCACGACTGCTTGCATAACCGTCCCACATAAAGCAAGCCCTATGCCGATAAGCAGTGCGAAAATAACACGTGGCATCCTCACCTGTAAAATAATATTTAAATAGGATTCGCTTTGGACATGATCGAGTGATCCAAGCCTTCCATTTGTTAATGCATGCAATAATATGTCCATAGCCTGCGTGAAAGGAATATTAACTTGTCCAATTGATACTGAAAAGACAGCCGATAGCAAAATGATGCCTACGAGAAGAAAAATAAATAGATAATAACTTTTGCCCATCCCTAGCTTGCTTAGATCCTTTTTCTTCAATATTTCACCTCCGTTACAATCACCTGCTTAACTGATAACGATTATCATTATCAACTGCTTCTGTATTGTAGAACATATTCAGAAGAAAAACAACAACAATTTTATTGAATAACTTGTTAATCTGATTGTTTCGTTGGAGACTCGCCTGTTGGTTGGACGCTTTCCATGATTTGTTGATGGCCAAGTTGAAGGGTAACTGACGCATGACTGCATTCCGTCAACTCAAGGCTCCGAATAAAAAAAAGAGGGATGCAACCATTTGTAGATATGGTTGCATCCCTCTTTTACTTTATGGAAATTTTGTGCCTGTGTTTCAAGAAAAAACAAGAAATCACTTTATACTGCTGGATATAAACATTGAGGCATCTTGATTCATAAAAATACGATTTCCATGATGAAATGTCTTAATTTCAATTGATTTAAATCCAACTTCGGATAATCTATTTTTCAATTCTTCATGCGAAAAACCGTTATGAACTTTCGGATGATATATTTCATCGTTTTTGTCAAAATCAATAATAATTAGCTTGCCATCATCATTTAAAATATTGAACAATCCTTGTAGAATTTTTTTAGTATCCGGAATATGAAGAAGGACTAGTGACATTAAAACGATGTCTGCCTTAAGTTCAGTAGTTTCTTGCGTGAAATCTGAATAAAGTACTTTTGAGTTGAGGATTCCTTTGTGAGAAATTTTAGCTTTCGCAACCTCCAACATTTGTTTTGATGAATCTACCAGCAAAATAGAATCTACTAAATCTGATAGTTCTAAACTAACTAGACCAGTACCACTTCCATAGTCTATTAAAGATTTCGATTTACTATTTCGTAATTCTGGTCTTACTTCCTTAACTAGTATTTTAGCTAATTCAATTCTTTCCTCTGTGTCGTATCTTTTTGCCATCTGTTCAAAAACGTTATTTTCCATATTCCGCTCCCCTATTTAGTACATAATTTAAGCTACATATTCGTCATTATAACAAACATCAAAATCTAAAGGGACAATTCCCCCTTTCAATGCTCTGAATCATGTTGAAGTAAATACCTAGTCCATACCTTATATATTAGATTTCATAAATTCAATTCCTACTAACTAAAGAATCCTCTATTGTGAAAAACACTATATTCCATATCGTTTGAGGTTTTAGTTTTTGGGGAATGCAATTGAATGTAGCGTTTTGAAGGTTCGTGAAAAAAATAGGGAGGAATTCATAATGGGCAAGAAAAAAGTAGCAGTCATTACAGGTTCAGGTCAAGGTATCGGGAAAGCGTTAGCTGAACGTTTAGCGAATGAAGAATTTTCAATTGTGTTAAGCGATGTTAACGAACAAATTCTAACTGAAACCGAAAAAGAATTTAAAAATAATGGATTTGAAGTTACATCGTTCGTTGGTAACGTAGCCAATCCCGACGATCAAGAAGCACTTGTTCAACATGCGGTTAATACGTTCGGCAGTGTTGATGTATTTATTAACAATGCAGGTGTAGAAGGACAAGTTGCACCGCTTACACATGTTGATCCGAAAGCGGTTGATTTTACGTTTGACGTTAACGTTAAAGGAACGATTTATGGCATTAAAGCGGCAGCAAATCAGATGAAGAAACAAGGGACTGGCGGTAAAATCATTAACGCTTGTTCGATTGCTGGTCAAGAAGGATTCGAAATGTTAGGTGTTTATTCGGCAAGTAAATTTGCGGTTAAAGGGTTGACACAAGTTGCTGCAAAAGAACTTGCGAAAGATAAAATCACCGTCAATTCTTATTGCCCTGGGATTGTTGGGACAGGTATGTGGGATAGACTAGATGAAAAAATGATGGAACACATGGGGACGAAAAAAGGAGAAGCGTTTGCGAAATTCACTGAAGGAATTGCACTTGGTCGTTCACAAACTCCTGAAGATGTAGCTAATCTTGTATCCTTCTTGGCTTCATCAAACGCTGATTACATCACTGGGCAAAACATCTTATCAGATGGTGGTATGGTGTTCAATTAATTCACTACCTCAAGAAATATCGTATAAAAATGAAGATATCCCCATTTTTTAAAAGCCTAATTTCTCATTTAACATCGAGAAATTAGGCTTTTTTGATCCTCAAAATAGTGTAAGGTTTCCCCATATTTGTGTGGGTGCCTGTACAAAAAAACAATAGAGATTAGATTAGCAGACACCTGAAACTTTCAGTATTACCGCATTTTTTCATCAAGCTGGACGCAGTTTATCCACAGCTTAGCGATGTAATTTTTTGATCTTTGATTGTGAAATGAAATCTAATAGCTGTAGGACTCCCTGGAAAGTTGCCGGAAGCTTGGGTAGTAACAATGGTCTGTCCACCTTCTTCAACTGCTGAGATTAATTCTAGAGTAAAGTCATATTCTTTACTGGATGCTTCGTTCCATTTCTTGATTGCTGCAAGACCGTGGTAATCTTTCCCTTCGTCGTGTACAACAGCATCCTCAGTAAAACAGTCTGCCAGTAGACTATTGTCATGACTATTTGCTGCCTGGAAGTAAGTTTCAATGGATTGAGGTAATTTTGTAATCATAATCATTCTCCTTTGTATTTGAGGCTATTTTTAGATCGTGCGAATAATGCCGCCGTCAATGATATGCTCGCTGCCAATAATATAGGAAGCGCGGTCAGATACCAAAAAGGCAACAAGTTCTGCTACTTCTTCCGGGCGTGCGGTACGTCCAATTGGAATACCACCGAGGGAATTCATCAGAGCTTGCCGTGCACCATCATAATCAGTGCCGGAGTTTTGCGCTATTTTCTTGATAAGCCCCTGTGCGCCTTTTGTTTCCGTAAAACCTGGTGCGACAGTATTTACACGTATTCCTTTTGGTGCAAGTTCGGTTGCCAATCCCTTGCTATAGTTTGTCAGTGCTGCCTTGGCTGCCGAATATGCCATGGTATTATCACCGGGAAGTAGCCGCTGAATAGATGTGATATGAACGATAACACCATGGTTCTGTTTGAGCATTAACGGCAGAAATCCTCGGTCCAACCTAATCGCCGCAAATAAATTGGTTTCGAATGCATGCTGCCAATCAGCATCGCTTTGTGCAAGAACTCCACCTGATGGGGCAGAGGATCCCCCGACATTGTTGACAAGAATATCCACACCACCAAAATGTTCTATTACATGATTAATAATCGTTGTCGTTCCCTCCGCTGTGCTAATATCCGCCTCGATGAATAAATGTGAACCTTTCAGCTCATCAGGCGTCTGGCGTGCAGTCGTTATAACCGTTGCCCCAGCATGAGTTAGACGTTCCACAATCGCTTCACCAATACCTCCTTTTGTCCCGCCTGTGACTAGAACGTGCTTGTTGTCCAGCTCCTTCGTATTGAAGACGTTATTAGTTGAATTCCCCATTCTCTGATCCCCTTGTTTTCATTTTTTTAAGGTTGCTAACCCTATTTCGATTATAGCGAGCATAACCTGACTACATCACGTCAAGTTATGATTCTTTATTTTTATAGTTGCCAAGTATCTCTTCTGCTCGATTTCGAATCTTATCGCGGATATTCTGAGGCGATAAGACCTCAACATCAGCACCATAGGAAAGGAGATAGCCAATCAACCACTTGCTTTCAGGCAACGAGGCTGCAATAGTAAAAGAACCGTCTTGATTTTTCGTAATTTCTTTTTCACTAAACTCATCAAATACCCTGTAGGCTCCTTGAGAAGAAATCTTCAATTGCACATTTATCCACTGCTGTGCCCCCTTCTCTTGAGTGTCTTCAACTAGCTCTTCTGATGCTCTTTCTATGAATTGATTCGGTGTCATCTGAACCTTTAACATACGTGAAATTTTAAAGGTTCTATATGCATTCTGAGATAAACAGTACCCTCGCAAATACCATGCATTCACTTTGAAGACAAGCTTTACAGGTTCAACCTTTCGATTGCTTTTTTCTCCGGATGCATTAAAATAGTCAAATTCAATTATTTGGCGGTTAAGGATGGCATTCTTGAGGATAGTAAATTCACATGCTTGATTTTTATCGCTACCCCAAGAAGAAAAGTCTACTTCAATCCAATTGGCCTTGTTTTTATTAAACAGACTGCTTAATTTTGAAAGCACTCTGTCGGTCTCCGGATTTTGTGTTGTGGTTAGGCTTTGCAATGCGTATAGTATTTCATTTTGTTCATTTTCTGAAAGAACCATTTTGTTAAGGACATATCCATCCAGCAGTGAAATGCCACCGCCTTTTCCTTGACGCGCATAGATGGGTATTCCCGCTGAAGACAGCGTATCAATATCCCGGTAAATCGTTCGTACAGATACCTCAAATCGTTCTGCCAGTTCTTTAGCTGTTATATTTTTTTTACTAAGCAAAATATATATAATTTCAAAAAGCCTACTTATCTGCATACACTCACCTCAACAATAGTATAAAGCGTATAACTCGACAATAGTATGTCATGTTATACGCTTCTTTATAATTTTCTCGCTATATTTAAGCTGTAAACGTAATGATAGTGGTGCCTGTGTGATGTGAGATAATAAGCGGATACAATGAAAAAGACAATAAATATCCTAAATTGATTGGTTGTTTATTTCTTCATAAACGTCCAATAACAGGTTCACTTGTTAGGTGCAAAATAGTAAATCTCAACAATAATCACGTTACTTTCATCATTAAATCAACATTTAAGTTCACGTAAAAACGGATTGGATTTTCCACTGAATTCCTTCATACACAGATACCTCAAATTAATTAAGATCCAGTACCGTTAGCTGCTAATTTAGTAAAAAGCCCGAAAACCTGACACTTTTAAAGTATCCGGTTTCCAGGCCTTTTGTATTTTCAAAACAGGTACCTATAATTAATTTCAACATCTTACATGCTTGCGTTTAAAACCAAGCTTGCCTCTATCGACTTCTTTTTGAATGCTCTCGGAAGCATTTAGGTAACTGTTTTTCTTCTTGTCCCGCTTTATTTCTACTATTCCAATCGCCTTTGCGGTCTCGATTGCCTTTTCATGAAGGGGCAAATAGGAAATCCCCACGGTGTATAGAAAATTATTCATAGCGGATTTCGTTCGTTCTGGCGAATCATGAATCGTATTTTTTACCATGTCAAGCATATCGGAAATCTTGGTTTCTGAAAACTCAACATCTAGTCGGTTCCCTAACAGCCAACAGTAACAACTCCAGCCCGCCGACATTTTCAGTTCCTCACCACTTGCGATCCATTTATCAGCAACTTCTTGTGCGATATCTGACTCTGATAAAGTTACAGCCACTACATAATCAGACAGCATATAAAAATACGCCGCATCGATCCAACGATTATAATCCGCCTCCGTCATAGCATTTGGTTCTGCAATAATGCCTGCAAAGTACATTGCATCATAGTTCCCTGTGGCATACAGCTCTTCAGCTAAAGGTTGATTCATTTTAATTTTCTTTACGATTGGTTTCATAGCACCTGTAGCCACGCCAAAAAGCGGCTCATGCGCACCATTGGACATGTACATTTTCTTCATTCGTTCCTTGCCAAGGGCTTCAAGCTCCTGCATAATCAACTCTACATTCATCATTTAACACTTCCTTCTTTTTGGAGTTTACCCATCACATATATCACCATTATCTTATAACCACCCGCTGTTTGACAGCAATACACAAATCTATCATTCCCCTCAAATCGTTCAGCAATGTGTTTTGCAACATACTTTTCATCCTTATCACCAGCTATAGATTCCATACGCTTCATTCAATGGTACCGCATTATGCGCTGTCAGGCGGTGCAACATGCGCCATCGACTCAGCAACGATAATTTCTGCATCGTCAATTGCCACTTTTATATATGAGATTTTTTAGGGATGACTGTTACTAGAGGATATATTAAGCCAAACAAAATGAATTACTACAAAATGAAATATTCCACAGCTTGTCTGAATATAATTTAGTCGGGGGTGTTGTTTTGGATTATTTGAATCAAGTTAAACGTGGCAGTATTTGGCGCCTCCATCCGAATGGTAAACAGATAAATTCCAAATAGTTTTATACAATTTGTATGATAACTAGAACTAATTAATAATATGGTAGTTATATGATGGTTTGGAAAATAATGAAGAAAGGGGGGAACTAATTAATATAATCGAAATGCTACAAATAACAAAAAATAAAATATACAGTTCAAAACGAGGGATAATAGGATGATTAGATATGGAGAATTAGACTCTTTAAGAGGAGTAGCAGCACTTATTGTACTAATTGGACATTATTTGATGATATTTCCTACCTATGAGAGTTACAGGTATGAACTAAATAGTCCTTTCATAGTCTATTTGGTTAAGGAAACCCCTCTTCGCATGTTCTTCAGTAGCGGCAATGAATCTGTCATTTTATTTTTTGTATTGAGTGGCTTTGTTTTGTATGTATCAATAAATAATTCCAAGTTCCATTATCCCACATATATAATTAAAAGAATTTGTAGAATTTATATACCGTATCTCGTAGCCATCATAATTGCTATTTTAGCTAAAATGCTTATAAGTCATAATAACCTACCATTTATTAGTAACTGGTTTAGTAAATCCTGGACAGTATCAGATTCGCCAGCCATATTAGTGCGCCATCTTTTTTTTATCGGGCAGTACAATACAGACATCTATAACAACGTTATATGGTCTCTTGTTCATGAAATGAGAATCTCAATAGTATTTCCATTCTTAATACTCCCTTTTATCGGAAAAAATCTCAAAAAATCCTTAGTCTATTTAATTGCATTATGTTTTTCTTCTGTTTTGGGATTATATTTGCTTGGCTCAGGTATAAAACTAACTAGTCTTTTTTTAAGTTTTCACTACGTAACTATCTTTTTAATAGGCGCTTTACTAGCAAAATATCGCCATATACTCATTACGTTTACTTTGAAAATGATAAAACCAATAAAATTTATACTTCTATCATTAGCGATTACTTGTTTTATGTATGAAGGATTGATTGGTGAAATAATTTTTTTAAATAACTATATATTTAGAAACTACGTAGTCTCTTTCGGCGTCTGTATCCTATTTATAATGAGTGTTTCTTCGGAAACTTTTGGTTCATTATTGAAGCATAGAATACTCATACTTCTCGGAAAAATTTCATATAGTCTTTATTTGTATCATCTAATCTCCTTATACTCATTCATCTATCTCTTTTATGATAAATTATCTATCACCGTAATTTTGATTCTTTCTTTTATATGTTCTATCCTATTGTCTTCATTGTCTTATCTATTTGTAGAAAAACCATGCATAAGTCTTGGGCGGTATTTAACTAAGAGTGCTAAGAAAGTGGATTTAGTAATACCAGCGGATCATCCCCTAACAAGATAGATAAATGTGAAGGAGTGCAAATTCTCCTACTAACTCAAAAAAGAGGTAATAATGATGAATGAAAAAGTAGAGATAAAAGATTTAGTACTTATTTTGAAGAAACGATTCTTAATCATAATACTTATTGCAATTTGTACAGCTGGTCTCATTATTGCTTCGACTCTATTTCTAATGAAACCTGCTTATCAATACTCTACTCAGGTTCTGGCAGGATCTTTAAGTATGAATAGTAAGGAAACCTCGATAAATAAAGTGCAAGAAAACAGACAGCTCGCACTTTCATATATGGATGCTATTAAAAGCCCTCAAATCATGATGGGTGTAAAAAAAGAGTTAAAGCTAACTCGTTCAAATTATGAGTTACTAAAGCAAGTTTCCGTTACCAATAGAGATAGTTCACAAATCATTACTATTTCCGTCAAAGATTCTAACCCAAAGTTAGCTAAAGCCATTGCACTGTCTGTCGCAAATCAGTCCATAACTAAGTTTAAAGACTTTGCAAACGTAAACCAAATTACTATTCTAATCGATCCTAATGTCATTGAAGAATCTGAGCTTCTTTTTCCAAAACCTAAATTCGTTATAGCCATTTCAATCGTGTTAGGTTTTTTTACCGGAATAGCATTGGCGCTTATCCGGGAACATTTTGATGATACAGCCTTTAGTGATCGTGAACTTGACCGACTTGGTCTTCCTTTGTTAGGCAGAGTGAACTTAAACACCCATAGAAATAAAAAAACACGCAAAACACGTTTCAACACCTTAAACTCAGCGAAACGCGGTGAATACTTTGACTATTAAATTTAAGAGGAAACATTCATTTAAGCCAAAGAATATCAAAATTAAAGAGCAGTTTTATACCATATGTAACAATATTGAATCTAACCTCACCAAGGTCAATCCAACATTATTAATGGTCACTTCACTTACACAAACAAAAACCATAGTGAATGCTACAGCCTATTTAGCCCTTGCATTTTCGGAACAAGGAAAACGCGTGTTAGTAGTAGATGGTAATCTTCGTGAACCTTCGCTGCATAATTTGTTTATGATTGATAACTCATCTGGTCTAACATCCTTACTTTTAGGTGAACAGCTCCAGCATAGTGATAATACGATATTGATAACTGACTATCTATTCTGTTTACCAACAGGTGAAGTCCATTATGAGCCATCGACCTTGTTATCCAAAGAGACCCTTCCTATCCTCGCTAAGGAGTGGAAACAGCATTTTGATATCATCCTATTTCACACATCCAATAGTCAAAACACGCCTGATGCACAAATCGCGGCAAAATATTGTGATGGTATTGTTTTAGTGATTAAAGAAGGTAAAGACAAGTTAGAAAAGATTGTAAGTGTAAAAAAACAATTTGAACGTGCAAAATATGGAATAACCGGTACGGTACTAATTAATTAAAAAGGAAGCGAACCATTGAGTTCAAAGTTTAAGGTTAATATACAAGAAGAATTACTAACAAGACCACAATCGATCTCAGCCTATTACGCTTTTAAACGTTCTATGGATGTTATCACATCATTATTTTTGTTACTTCTCCTATCCCCCATTTTGGCTATATTTTGTATTCTAATCCCTATTTTTTCAACAGGCAATCCCTTCTTTTTTCAACAGCGCCTGGGCCAAAACGGAAAAACATTTACAGTCATAAAATTACGATCTATGTGTTTAGATGCCGAAAAAAATGGCCCTCAGTGGGCAAACAAAGAAGATCCTAGAGTTACAAAAGTCGGCATTTTTATACGAAGAACCCGCATTGACGAAATACCTCAACTTCTTATGGTTTTAAAAGGGGATATGTCACTGATTGGTCCTAGACCGGAAAGAGAATATTTCTATACAAAAATTGATAAGTTCCTCCCTACCTTTAAAAACCGCTTACTTGAAAAACCTGGATTAACCGGGTGGGCACAAGTGAATGGCGGATACGATTTAACCCCTGAAGAGAAGTTGACTCTCGATTTATATTATAGTCAGCATAAATCGCTTGCTATGGATATCAAGATTTTGATACTAACATTGTTAATTGTCTTTACTGGAAATGGTGCTAGATAAAAGACGAAATGGGGATTTTGAAAATGCCGAGAGTACTAGTAACGGGTGGCCTTGGATTTATCGGATCACATATTGTAGATACATTAATTCTTAATAATTATGAAGTTGCCGTTTATGATAACCTATCCACTGGATCTATTAAGAATGTCCATTCAGAAGCCGGAGTTTTTATAGGGAATATTGAAGATAAGGGGTCGCTAGAAAAGGCATTAGTGACGTTCAAGCCCGACTATGTGATTCACCAAGCCGCGCAGGTTAGTATACAAAACTCCATTTCGGATATTTCGAATGATGCACTAATCAACATCATAGGTACAATAAATCTCATCCAACTTGCCCAGAAGTATGCCGTAAAAAAGATCGTATTTGCCTCTTCTGCGGCTGTATATGGACATTCTAATGTGCTGCCTATTCCAGTCTCACATCCTATTCAACCCTTATCTCCTTATGGTGTTTCAAAAAAAACAGCTGAAGATTATTTAATACTCGCAAAAGAATTATTCGATTTAGACTATGTAATACTTCGTTATAGTAATGTGTACGGGCCACGGCAAACAGCAGGTGGTGAAGGCGGGGTCATTTCAATTTTCACGAATCAAGTAATAAACAAGGAGCAGCCCATTATTTATGGCGACGGTTTACAAACTAGAGACTTTATCTATGTAGAGGATGTTGCGAGTGCCAATCTTCAAGCCATTAGATTCGAAGGAAGTGGCATCTTCAATATTTCAATAACAACTAGTTCAAATATCAATCAACTATACGCCATTATTCAATCGTTAAGTCAAAATGATATCTATCCTATTTACAAAACACCTAAAAGTGGAGATATCAAAGAAAGCTTGCTTTGTAATAAAGAGAGTATCCAAAAGTTAGATTGGAAACCTGTATATTCGCTAACAGAAGGTCTTGCGAATACATATGAATATTATCTTAAGCAAAATCAGCCTACTAGTGCCTCGTTTGAAGAACCTTCAACAACAATGCAATCTACGAATGTATTGCTTCAAATCGAGTGAAAAACAAGTGAATAAGAAAAATTCGATAATTAGAAATATAATTCATTTATTCTACAGTACGATTCTAGCCAATATCTTAAATGCTACCACGCTCATACTATTGGCCAACTTTTTCAACTCAAAGAACTATGGAATATTTAGTGTGGCTCTTGCGCTTGCTATGATCATGAACTTTTTTACAGACCTTGGAGTAAGTAACACGTTCCTTCGAGAAGGATCGAAGAAGGAAAGCCTAAGCAATACATTTTCTTCCTATATAAAGATCCGGGTTGTCTGTTTACTTTTAGCAATTATTGTTTTTTCGGTTGGTATTCATACCTTTTATCAAGAACTACAGATTCTTTATATGATGTATAGCTTACTGATTCCCATGGTTATTGGCCTAATGATGCAAGGTATAGGAATCACTTATTTTCAATTAACTGAAAGAATGCAGTTCATCGCATCCATTAAAATCTTTTCGGCGATTTTATTAATCGTTTCAATCACTTTGTGCATGGCCTTAAAAGTAGATGTCCGTTTGACAGCCTTTTTATACGGCTTCTCTTATTTTATAGCCGGCCTTTACAGCCTCTATTTACTTCAAAAAAATGTAAAAGTAAAATGGAAGTCTCCTTTTCAAAACCAGTTGGTAGCTAATCTTAGTCCGTTCTTAATAAGTGGTTTATTTATTATGTTGACTCCCCAATTAGGTCCATTAGTTTTAGAAAAGACACTCCCCTTAACGCTTGTAGGTCTCTTTGCGGTAGCTTACCGGATTCCTTCTGCTCTATACCAAGTACCAGGGGTTATTGCAGGTGCATTTTTCCCTTTGCTATTTAAGACTTATAATCAAGGAAAGCTAGAGGAACATACACGATTAACTATTTTACAAATGAAGATTATGTCCTATATTGGGATATGTATGACCATATCCTTATTCTATTTGGCTGGATTCTTAGTCACTATTTTGTTCGGGGATGAATGGGCTTCTGCTGTTCAACCTTTAAAAATATTGTCCTTCATTATCGTCTTACAAGGATTTAACATTGCCATTGCAGACGGCCTTACGACTCGAGGATTGCAGAACCGTCGTACTATTGTACAGTTTATCACCATTACTATTGGTGTTATGTCCCTCTATTATCTGAGCGTTTCCTATGCAGTAGTCGGTGCAGCCTTTGCAGTTTTAGCCATGGAAATTGTATCATTCGTTGGGTATATTCTGACACATCCAACAAGAAATTTGATTTTAACCAAGGTTATACTTCCATATGGCTCATACTTTTCTATAAGTTTTATCCTTTTACACTATTTATTATCCAAGTACCCTTTTATGGCTATATTAACTACTTTCATCTCTGTGTCTGCGATGATTTATCTATTTGATAAGTCGACTCGAGCTTTAATCAAGGGCTTTATAAAAAAGAAAAAGCAACAGGAAATATCCCATGTAACAAGCGGGAGACAACGAGAGGATGAAAATAATGCACATTAACAAAAACACCTCTACCTGGCCAGTCTCCCTTTTGTTACTTTTTATTACACTCGGTAAATATAATTTGTCTATCGGTTTTTCATTGAAAATATATATGGTTTTTCTGGTCTTTTTCCTGTGCATTTATTTCAGATCTTTTCACTTTAGTCCCCTCTATCATTATGAAGTTTTACTGTTGTTATTTTATTTTATCTATTGCCTAAGTGGTGCTTTTTCACAGTATCCAGAAGAAAGCATTCGGGTCATTCTAGGCGTAATTCTCATCCTTGGCTGTTATTTCATCATGAGATTTATCCTGGAACAAACCTCGATTCCTATAATTGAAACTTCTATTGCCACTGTTGGTATTGTTTTTAACGCCATTAGCCTGTTATTGTACTTAATTGGGTTGCAGGTGACAGGAGGATCACCAAAAGGTGTTGAGATTATCTCTTATGGATTATTAGTAGACCGAGATTATCCAAGACTAATTGGATTACTTGACGATCCAAATATTTTCATTTTTTTCAATACATTGTTCTTCTCTTATTATCTAACGCATTTAAAGGGATTCAAACACTCAATCGGGTTTACCTTATGTGTAATTACTTCCCTTCTTACTTTTTCAAGAGGTGGGATTGTCGCTCTCCTACTAATTGTCTTTTTGTATATAATTTTAGTGAATTTTTCTAAAAAGATAAAAATGATGACCGTTTCTTTGTTAGGCCTAGCGTTTCTCTATGCTGCAGGGTCTTTCATTCAAGTAGACTTTAATCAGATTTTCACCAGTCGCATCACTGATTTTTCTACTGACGGAGGAAGTGGCCGATTTGAATTATGGAGTCAAGCCTTAAACTATTTTATGGCACATCCTCTTTTTGGAATTGGTGCTTTCAACTTTTCTGATTACTACGCATTTGATCATGATGTGAAACTATATGTTCATAATACGTATCTAGAGATCTTGGTGGAATCAGGAATTATTGGATTTCTTTTTTACTGTTCTTTTCTGGTGATGCTAGTTATCGCCTTCTTTAGGACTAAGCTACATAAACAAAGCCCCTACATCGTACTTACACTCTTCGCTTTTTCACTACAGATGGTGTCCCTGTCCCTCATAATTAATGAAGCATTTTTTATTTTTCTAGCACTGGCTTTCAAATATATTTCTGTATTTGATAAAAAAGGAGCTGAATTTTATGATGAACGCCCAAGAGGATAATATTCCGTTGGTATCCATTATTACTCCCTCTTATAACAGCTTGACTTTTATAAGAGAGACCATTGAATCCGTTCAGGCCCAATCATATCCCCATTGGGAAATGATCATTGTTGACGATAAGTCGAAGGATGACTCAATCCATGTAATTAAACAATATGTAAAAAACGATCAACGGATTAAACTAATTTCCTTAACCCAAAATAGTGGTGCAGCTAGGGCTAGAAATGCAGCCATTAAAATGGCCACAGGAAATTATTTAGCGTTTCTTGATAGCGATGATCTATGGTTACCTACTAAATTAGAAGAACAAGTTGCTTTTATGCAAAAGGGGAATCTTACTTTTTCCTTTACTTCCTATTCGTTGATTAATGAAGATGGTAGTCATATGGATATAGAAGTAAAAGCACCAAAAGTAGTGGATTATAAGTATCTGATTGGAAATACAATTATTGGCTGCCTAACTGTAATGTTAGATAGACAACAAATTAAACAGATAGAAATGCCAGATATTCAGCCTGAGGATACTGCCTTATGGTTGTTGTTACTTCGGCAAGGGCATAAAGCATATGGCTTACAAAAGGTTTTATCAAGATATCGTATTGTTTGTAACTCCGCCTCAAGGAATAAATTCAAAGCTGCCTATCGATATTGGAAACTCTTACGAAGCCAAGAAAAGTTAAACCTTGTAAAATCCAACTTTTACTTTGGTAAATATGCCTATCATGCATACAATAAAAACAAAGTGTCTTTACCAAATGGGGGTAAATAAAGAATGTACACTGTTCTACTACTAACTGATAAACTCATAACAGGTGGTGCCGAGATGTATTTTTGTAAATTGGAAAACCACCTCAAGGATGAAAACATGACGTTTTACTCAGCAGCCGCAGCTGGAGAGATGTACAATCAAATTCATAATAAAAGTAACTTTATTCCTTTAAGCTTAAAAAATCACCTTGGTAATCTAAAGACACTGAGAAAACAAGTAATTCAAAAGGCCATTGATGTCATTCATGCAAATAGTTTAAGAATGTTGCTCTATTCCATCGCAATAAAGAAAATTACCAACAGAGAAATCAAGTTGGTCTATACCAAACATAATGTGACAATGCTTGAAAAAAAGATTCCCTTCCTTTTTAAAAAAGTGTTGAATCGGCATGTTGATCAAATTATCTCGGTTAGCAATTTTGAAAAGGAGAACTTACAACAACTTGGAGTAAGGAAAGAACTTATTCGGACCATTTATAATGGAGTCGATTTGGAGCAATTTTCTTTTCAACCACTGCAAGCTCAGAAAACATTCAATATCGGAATCTTAGCTCGTTTATCAAAAGAAAAAAACCATAAACTATTCTTAACTATTGCCAATGAATTAAGGAATATGGATCACTTTACGTTTCACATTGCGGGTGATGGACCTGAGAGGGAATTTGTCGAAAAAGAGATAAAAAAGTTAAAGTTAAGCCATAAAATAAATGTTTTAGGTCAGGCTTCCAATCCATATGAATTTATTTGCAATATGGACTTGTTACTCCTAACATCCTTCAGAGAAGTTTTTCCAATGGTTGTCCTTGAAGCAATGGCTACAGGAACGCCGATAGTGTCTATAGATGTTGGTGGCATTAAAGAAGCAATTATAGATTATGAAACTGGGATTCTCATTTCACATCATTCTGAAAAAGAATTTGCAGAAAAAATCATGATGCTCCACGATAATGAAGATTTAAGACAAGATTTGGGAAGCACAGCAAGACAAAAAGTAGAAGAATCTTTTTCTCTTTCAAATATGATTCATTCTACATTGAAAACCTATCAAATTTAAAAAACAAACGATACATTCGTTTGTTTTTTTATACCTATGCATCTTTTTTAAAAAAGCATATTCTATAACACCCCACTAGAAAAGGAGTGTTTTAAAATGATGGACTCTGAAGACTGCCAGAATAGAGATGTTGTTAATATTGATTGTTTTGGAGCTGATCCAAATTTAGCAGACAATTCCCCAGCCATTCAAGAAGCCATTAATAATTGTATAGCTAATAATCACTCAAAAGTTGTCATCACAGGGAAGAAACAATATATCCTTTCCTCGCCCATTGTCATTAAGTCAAATGTAAGTCTCGAAATTGATTCTACTGTTACATTACTAGTCAAAGGTGATTTTCAAGTGTTTGAGCTTCAAAAAGATGCTTCAATCTCGGGTGGAACGATTGAAATCTTGGATAATAGCTTTAATTCAACTGTTATCTTCCTTTCTGGTGCCCAACAAATAGAGATTCATAATCACACTTCTATTTCCGATATTAATATTATAAACCGTACAACAACATACCAGGGTATAGCCATTCAACTATACTGTAAAAATGCATGGGATTTCATCAGCTTCTTTAAAGCAAACTCCATACAAATCACAAACTTTCATACGGCCCTCTATTTTAAAACAGAAAAACTTCAAAATATAAATACCCCGTGTTGGATTAATGCGAACTCCTTCCACTCTATTTATATAGATGGTTGTCAGTATGGTATAGAGATTGACGGAAATAGTGATTTACCATATGAAATTTCTGGTAACACCTTTACCGATATCCAAGTTCAATGCCGGAAACAAACAAAAAAGGTAATCCGCTGCTCGGGTGCCTATAATGTATTTGAAGGATTGATTTGGGATACCAACCGTATGGATGATCCTCCACTTGTCATTGAATTTTCCTCCATTTCTCATCATAATTACCTATTCTCGAATCAAGTTTCCACATCCATTCTAGATCTTGGTCAATACAATCGTTACACGTCACCTCATGAAGAATCCCTTCCTGTATATCCCCCTCTTGCATTAGGGAAAGCACATCTGGTTGGGAACCAAGATGATATATTAGTAAATGCACACGTCCGATATACTGTACGTCAACTTTTGGGTAAAGCCCCCTATGGAGGAACTATAAATAATTGTTTTAACTTACTAGATGAGCAAAGCGTGAATTACTTGGAGGTGCCTAGTTCCCAGCCAGTTGTCATCGAATTAGACTTTTCAAAACAGCCTATTAAAATGCTGAATTGCTTTGGTATTTATTTTGGATGGAATGAAAGTCCGAGCCATGTGTTAATTGAATACCAACAAAGTTTAAATGGACCATGGATAGTGGCTAAAAATGTCCCATTTAATGTTGGAAACACTGTTATTTCGGAGGTAAGAGCAGCTACGTTGTATAAAGTTAAGTTAACACTAAGCGGTTACACGCAAGAGCACAAACGATTTCGTATTAATCGGATATTTGCTAAATCATCATTACAACATGGTGCCTCTTGGTTGCCAACTACAGGCGGTACATTATATGGAGATTTAGAACTACAAAAAGGGCAATCCGTGAAGTTAGTTTCTCCGAACGGAACTAAATGGAAAGTGAGTATTAATGACCAAGGACAAATTATCACTTCAAAGCTATGAAACAATATAATCTTGACAGAATAAATGCTGTGAAAGCCCCCTAAAAAGAGAATGTTAATTTACAGAAACTAAGTAGGTTAACTATTTTAGCCTTACTTACCGCCTTATTAAGCTTCACATAATTGAGTAGGACACTTGATTTACTATATTGGCTTGTCCACTGTCAGCGATTTTGCTCATTGCTTACAGTTAACTGCCTAATCATAGCGTAATCTTCACTTTGTTTTCATTGATAAATTTACCCATCAACTCAAGGACTCCGTCTTTCAATTCGGGTCGGTCCAAAGCAAAATCTAATGTAGTTTCAATGAATCCAAGTTTATCCCCTACATCGAATCTTTTGCCTTCAAACTTAAAGGCATAAACATCCTGCATAGTATTTAACTGCTCGATAGCATCAGTCAATTGGATTTCTCCACCCTTTCCAATCTTTTTTTCATCCAAAAATTGAAATATTTCCGGAGTCAGGATGTAACGTCCGATTATTGCCAAATTTGATGGGGCTTCATTCCTTGAAGGTTTTTCAATAAAACTTCTTACCTTTATCAGGTTGGATTCGATGGAAACAGGATCAATTACACCATATTTGTGTATGTCTTCTTCGTTAACTTCCTGTATACCTAATACACTCGAACCTGTTTTTTCAAATTGATTAATTAATTGTTTCAAAGCTGGGGTATCACTTTTGATAATGTCATCCCCTAAAAGAACACCAAATGGTTCATCACCAATAAATTTCCGGGCACACCAAATTGCATGACCTAGCCCCAATGGTTCCTTTTGTCGTATATAATGAATTTCTATAGAAGATGACGCTATTACTTTATAAAGCAAGTCAAACTTTTCTTTCTTCACTAAATTTGCCTCTAATTCAAACGCATGATCAAAGTGATCTTCTATCGCTCTTTTACCTTTACCAGTTACAATAATAATGTCCTCTATTCCAGAGGCGATTGCTTCCTCAACAATGTACTGAATAGTAGGCTTATCTATTATAGGAAGCATCTCTTTCGGCATTGCCTTCGTAGCAGGAAGAAACCTAGTTCCTAAACCTGCCGCAGGTATAATGACCTTTTTTACAGTTTTCATATTCCCCTCCCATTTTCCAGTAAAAATTAATGGTATGTCACATTGGACTTTATTTTTCTTATAACAATTTTTTGCTCAGCCTAACAACGATTATTTCTGCTTCATCCATAGCTGCTTTCAAGTATTCCTTATTTTACGGATGACTCCGCGCAACTGTTACCAACACTCTATGCGAAGCTGCACGGTATGAGAACAGATTAACTGCCGCAATTGAACCAAAGCCATTATATTGAACGAATTTTATTCCCTTCTCCGACATACGTTCACATTTTTCCAAATTGACATTGCTATAGATGTTGAAGAAATGAATACGGCCTATGCGCTTTACAAGAACTTTTGGGAGACCGCTGAAAAGTTCTAATACTTTGAATGATATAGAACTCCTAGCAATATCGCTTCGACGCTTTGTGGATGCCTCCCGCGATAGATGGTCTATGTGTGAAAGCGTATTTCATTATCTGTGATGAAATCTGCAAACTGGAGTACATCTTTCTTGAATATAAGTGGTATCAACTAGTAACCACCTTATAATCTTGGCATAGACATCTCAAAATCACATTTCTCTCGATAATGAACAACCTAGCGCAGGTGCGACAAAAGCATCACCGAAACGCCAAGCGTTCTACAATCCACATTCCGAATTAAAACTCTCTCTGAATGAGCGCAACAATAGATTCAATGGGATTCTTTAATTCCACATATATAGTATTTAAGTTTTAAAGAAAAAATAGACATTAAAAAGGTCCAATCCAGATACGAATTCTGGATTGGACCTTTTATTAGCATCATCGTTCACACACAATTACATCTTTATCACGGTCACTCTTTTTATTCTCGTCCAGGCACCTGAAATTCAGGCTATAACTGAAAAAACCTCAAAATAATTACACTCTATTTTCGACCCGAAATTAAAATTCGATCGCCATTTCATAGTTAAAGTGGGGTCATATCGTCATTACTTAACATCCCGACTTTATTCCATATGATTAAGTCAATTTAAGATAAGAGCTACCCGGGCAATTCAGAATGCAGTAGGTAATTGGGACCTTTCATGAGTACCTTGACCTCCCCCCACTTTAGCGGTGGGAGGTGTTCAACCATGCTTTCATATATTCAATAAATTTTTGAGCGGCTGGAGAAATAGTGTTGAAGGATGGGGCTGCGATACCGATGGAGCGATAATGTTCTCCTTCCAAGCTCAGGATGCGAACATTATGCGGAACACGGTACAAAACCATTTCAGGAAGAATACTAATTCCCATCCCATTTTGAACCATCGAAATGATTGCTTGATCATCTGCAAGTTCAAATTTAATATGAGGGGTTACATTGTTTTCATGAAAAATCCGCTTTAAATCATTATCGCTCCCTTTCTTCGACATAATCAGCATCTCTTCTTTAATGTCTGCAAAACTGACCTCCTGTTGGTTTGCGAGGCGATGCTCGTCAGGAAGAACGCACAACATACGGTCTTTTTTCAAGAAAATCACTTCAAATGACTTCGAAGTCGGTAATGAGACAAAGCCAAAATCAACCGCACCCGTTGCGATCCAGTGCTCAAGCGTATCGTAATCCCCCTCTAACAACTTGATTTCGATAGCAGGTAAATCTGCATTAAAACTTTTCAGGATTTCTGGTAGCCATTGAACGGAAACACTCGAAAAAGTCCCAATGCGGACGGTGCCAATTTCAAGACCCTTAATATTCGCTATTTCTTGCATCATTTGTTCATTCCACTTTAACATTTCATGGATATGCCTTAATACGCGTTCTCCATTACTAGTCAACTTGATCCCCGCACGTCCTCTAATTAAGATGGTAAATCCCCATTCGGATTCAAGGCTGGCAATTGCATGACTCACGGCGGATTGCGTTAACCCATGAATCTCTGCTGCTTGTTTGAGACTCCCTGATTCTACAACAGTGCTAAATATTTCAAACTTGACCAGTGACAACTTCCCCACTCCCTTCACATGAATTTTATTCATTTAACGGCTTAAAAACATTCATTTTTATTATCTAAACTTAACATGTATACTAAAAAACAATCAATGACTTTCGTTGAATTTTGGCACAATGAATGGAACTGGAGGGTGTAAGATGGATAATCCAATAAGTAGGGGCACACAAGTAAAAGCGGACTTGATGATGGTCATGGTGACAATGTTATGGGGTGCATCCTATTTGTTTATGAAGATGGGCCTCCATTCGATTCAAGAGTATAACCTAATTGCATTACGTTTTGGGATTGCTTTTCTTGTAGCTGCACTCGTATTTTATCGACGCATTCTGAAAATTGATGGTAAAACGATCACATATGGATTTTTACTCGGATCGCTGTTATTCTTGTGCACTTCCGCTGTAGTAATCGGTTTAAAAACGACTTCAGTTTCAAATGCCGGATTTTTATTTAGTCTCGCGGTTATCTTTGTTCCTTTGTTAATAGCACTCTTTTCTCGAAAGAAACCTAAAAAAAGAGTGATGATTAGCTTGTGTATCTCGATTACTGGAATCGGTCTTTTAACGTTAAACCAGGCATTCCACATCCATGCTGGCGATTTCTTGTGCATCTTAGGTGCCTTATTTTATGCCCTTCACATCATCGTTACAGGGAAAGCAACAAAAAATGTGGATGCCATCTCCATTGGGATCATACAGCTTGGGGTTGCAGGTGCATGGGGACTTCTCTTTTCACTATTATTTGAAAAACCACAACTTCCAAGCAACGTCGAGTCTTGGAGTGCGATTTTGGCATTAAGCATTCTGTGCAGTGCAGTTGGATTTATTGGCCAAGCTGTAGCCCAAAAACATACAACACCTACACGTACTGGTCTGATTTTTTCATTAGAGCCTGTATTTGCGGCATTCTTTGCTTTTATTTTCGTAGGTGAAATCCTTACAAATAAAGGATATGTAGGGGCTGTCCTTGTGTTACTCGGGGTACTTGCCGCGGAAATCAATTTTAAAAAACTATTTGGGAGAAGAAACTTCTTATATACAATGAGCCGGTCCAGGGAGAGCGGATTATAGGTGCCAGGTAAATAGACAAGTTAGAATTCAATGGATACCTCACTGTGGTTGGATGCTTTAATGCTTTCGTTGGACACTCGGCTTAGTTGGTTGGACAACTTTAATATTCGGTATCTGCAACAAACAACAACGAATAATTCACCCAATTGTATAAAAACACAAAGAAGATTAGATATTATAGTAAATACCTAATCCACGCCTTATAAATATGTAACTGTAGTGAACTGCCAGAATAGGTCCGTGCACAGGTACCTGAGATTCAAAGTCATTGGTTTCGTGCGGCCATTTTTCGTGAAACATAGCGGTTAACTTATATTACATTATACGCTAGCACTAATTATAATCGTCACATGCTAACGAGCATTCATGAGACATTCTCCAAATAATAGTCGGTTCAACAGCTATCATTTCTTATTCATTAAAAATCGCAATGCTTGGCTTATACTCGTTGGTACGATTGACAAATGATTTTCATGCGGTGATGTATGAAATTGTACCGATTGTAAGGGTAATGATTCCAAATGGCAAAATAAGGACCGTGCATTTTCATACATCCGATGTTTTACCTCTTGCTCCACTGCAATGAAAATCGCACATTCTACTTGTGAAATCTGCAAAGCTTCTTGTAATACTTGCTCTTGATTCCACCAAAGAGACGGACTACAGATATAATAATGTGAGAATAATTGAGGTTCTCGAACGAGCGTCTGAACAAGAAGTAATCCACCTAAAGAATGCCCAAATATAAGTTGCTGTTCATCATTCATATCAAGCATTTGTCGAACGATTTCTTTCACTTCTTTTAATAGTTCTAAAAAATGCTCTGCTCCTCCAGAAATAGGCCAAGGCGCTCCAGGAGGATATTCCGGTAAGTTGATAACTTCACTTTTTGGTGTGAAGTCATATACCCGTTGAGGAGGAAAGATATCTTCTTGCTCATATCCTATCGATACAATCACCGACAGAGACACACCTGTACTTTCAGTATGTAGCGACTGCAATGCCACAACATTTTCAAAGAGAACACCATAAGCGTTACCGTCCAAAACGTAGAGGACTGGGTATCCTTCTTCCGGTGCCCGTTCCTTTGGAATTGCGATTGTAATTCGATATGCATTTTCCCACAAAGGGTGACGTATTGTTTTCACTACATGTGTATAACTCATAACATATCTCCATTCTTTAACCTGAAATTTTTCGCCTATTCCTTATTAATAAATAAATGAAATATGGCCCCCCTATAATTGAGATGACAATCCCGACTGGTAGTTCCACAGGTGCGAATATCGCCTTCCTAATTCAACCTCCTGTTAAAACAAGAATTACACCGACAATTCCACTCACCGGAATAAATGGATTGAAGGTCCGCTTAGTTACATCAAGTTTTTTTCCTAATTCACTGGGCGAAATTTGAGTAAATAAGTAAGGAATCATACCTTTTTTCTTAATAAGTATAAGAAATACGGTGCTCCTATAATAGCAACGATAATTCCAGCTGGAATAGTTGCCTCACTGTAAATGATTCTACCAATTGTATCAGCAAAAACTAATATTGCCGCACCGATAAGGGGTGACAAAAATAAAAAGTTTTGATGTTTTGAACCGACCAATTGTTTTGCAATATGAGGTGCAATTAATCCGATAAAACTAATACTTCCTACAACGGAAACGGCTGAGGCTGCTAATGCTACGGCGATAATTAGTAATAGTATGCGATCTCGCTTAATCGAAACACCTAATCCTTTTGCCACAGTTTCATTCAAAGCTAGTAGATTCATCGATTTTTGTTTCGCATATAAAATAGGTACCGCTATTATAAGCCACGGAAGAAGTGCCAAAATGAATGGCCAATCTGCTCCCCAAACATTTCCAGATAGCCACTTTGCAACAAATTGTACGTCCTCTTGTTTTGCACCCGAGATTAAAATGATCATTAAACCTGATAAGGCTGATGCAAATCCTACACCCATCAAAACTAGTTTTATTGGTTGAATTCCATTTCGTTTATCCACTGCAAAAACAAATATAAACATAGCTACAATTAGTGCGCCTACAAAGCCAACTGCCGGTAATACATAGGAATAATATTCTAATTTAGCATCGACAAATAAATAAAACACTGTAATGGCAACACCTGCCCCAGCGTTTATTCCAATAATCCCTGGATCAGCTAAATCGTTTCTCGTCAATGTTTGTAAAATCGCACCAGATAAAGCAAGTGACATTCCGGCTAAAGCAAGAACAAATACACGAGGCATACGAACTGAAAATAAGATGAATTCCTCTTTAAATGTACCTTCTCCTATAATTGTCGGAATAAGTTTACTAAATCCGATCGAAGAGGGGCCTAAGCCAATACCTGCAATTATGCTTAGTAGTAATAAAACGATCATTAAACAATACATAAACAGCTTGTTATTTTTTTTATACAAAGAAAGTACGACCACCTTTCTTTACTATATATATGAAGAAAGGTAAACCAACTAATGCTACTAATGCAGCTACAGGTATTTCAAATGGAGCAATAATTTTCCGGCTAATAAAGTCTGTGAAAATCATAAATGTTCCTCCGACAATAATGGACATCGGTATGATGAATCGGTAATCTGCACCAACGATTTTACGAACGATATGGGGAATAAATAGGCCGATGAAAGATAAACTCCCTATTAATGCAACGGCTGCACCAGCTAATATAATAACAATTAACATTAAAAGCGATTTGATTACTTTTGTTTTTTGTCCAAGCCCTATTGCTAATTCTTCATTTAAACTAAGTAACGTTAATTGTTTACTATATATAATAGCGATAACTAGTCCAACAATAATGAAAGGAACGATAATCAAAGTAGGCCATGTTGTGCCGATTAAACCACCAGCAGTCCACATGCTAATGTTTTTAGAGACATTAAAAACGATGCCAATTCCGTCCGAAATTGCTTGTAGAAACAGAGAAACGGCCGCCCCTGCTAAAACAAGTTTTAGAGGAGATAGACCGTTTTTGGAAGAGACACCTATACCAAAGACAATTAGCATCCCTATTGCTGCACCGATAAAACAACTTAACATAAGCATTAAAAACGGGAGGCCAGGTATAAAAGCTAAAACCAATGCAAGAGCTAGATTAGCACCCGAAGTTAACCCGAGTAACCCTGGATCGGCAAGCGGATTTCTCGTCATTCCTTGCATGATTGCACCAGCAACTGCTAATGCTGCACCTACAAAAAATGCTGCGATGACGCGTGGTATACGAATTTCTCTGAGAATTTCATAATAGGAGCCGCCGCTTTTTGCGATTATTGCTTCATACAAATCTTGAAAACTTGTATTTGCTGCCCCAAAGCCTAATGCTACTAAAATTATTAGTATCAATACAATTAATGATAGGAGCATTTTACTTATAACGGAATAAGATGCTTTCATCACATACCCCTTTCTTAGTTACCTAAAAAAGATTTTTCAAAGAAGTCTAATTGAAAATCTAACGAATAGGCGTCATTATAGTAGAATGCGGGACCTTCAGCATAAAAGACATTGCCATTTTTTACGGCCGGGATATTGTTATACCATTTTGAGTCAAGAAATGAAGTATCTTGACCTTCTCTAACCACGTTTAGTATTAAGAAATCACCAATATAGTCACCAAATACTTCTTCTGAAATTGTAAAATAACCTGGGTCAAGTACCACATCTTCTACAGATTGGGGCATTTTCAAGCCCATCGCTTGGTAGATAATTTCCGTTCCACGTCCCCAGTTATCTCCGAATAAAGAGATTTGCTTATCATAGTTTCCTGCTACAGTAACCGTTACATCTTCACCATATTTTTCTTTTATTTCTTCACCTACTGCTTGAGAACGTACTTTAAAATCTTCTACCCAAGCAGTTGCTTCAGCTTCTTTATTAACAACTTTAGCAACTTCAATATGTTGTTCTAGATAGCCTACAGCACCGTATGTAAATAACACTGTTGGCGCAATTTCTTGTAACTTGGCAGCATCTTCCACATCTACTGAACCAATAATTAAATCTGGGTCAAGTTCGATAATTTTTTCATAATCATCACTTGCTATAACTTCAGCATTTGCTAACCCTTCAGCAAAGTTTGGATTATCTTTTAACCAAGAATCTACGCCGACAATATTAACACCTAATTGGATTAAATCTCCCGCGTATAATGATAAAACGACTACACGTTGAGGATTAGCGGGCACTTCAATTGGACCTGATTCTGATTGATAAGTGATTGTATCAGATGTTGTTTTAGACGTTTCTGTATCGTCATTTTTTGTTGTTTCTTCCTTAGTTGAATCCTCATTTCCACATGCTGCTAATACAAGCATTAAAGCTGCTACTATAAATATAAGCCGTTTTTTCATCGTTATTCTCCTTTTATAAGATCATATGTAATACACATTGGTTTGTTTGAACGAGGGTCTTTACAAATTACGGCATCAATATCGAAGACTTTATGTAAAACTTCTGGTGTCATCACTTCTTCTGGCGTTCCAGATTTTATTAAAGATCCATTTTCAAGAGCAATCATAAAATGTGAAAATCTTGCCGCATGATTTAAATCATGTAACACCATAACAATTGTTCGATTTTCTTGTACATTTAACTTTTGTAACAGTTTTAACACTTCGAGTTGGTGTGCCATGTCTAAATATGTTGTAGGCTCATCTAAAAAAATTATGTCTGTATTTTGTGCCAGAGCCATCGCAATCCAAACGCGTTGTTTTTGTCCTCCTGAAAGTTCATCTACTAAGTCATCTTTAAATTCATAAACGTTTGTAGATTTCATTGCCCACTCAATTATTTTCTTATCTTCTTTTTTCAAGTTTCCAAAACCTGATTGATATGGAAAACGTCCATAAGAGACCAATTCTTCAACTAAGAGTCCAACTGCACTATCTTGCGTTTGTGGTAGTATTGATAGTTCTTTTGCCATTTCTTTTGTATTCCGCTTCTGTATATCAGCTCCATCAAGCAAAACTTGTCCTTTTTGATAAGGAATAATTCTTGTCATTGCTTTTAATAATGTAGATTTTCCACATCCATTTGACCCTATAATTGTGGTAATCTTCCCATCAGGAATCTCAATTGTTAAGCCGTTAACAATTACTTTTTTGTCGTAACCAACTTCAACGTTACTAACCTTCATTCTCATTTACTATTATTACCTCCTAAACGAAAATGATAATCGTTATCAACTAGAGCCTGCGTTTAAATTATGACCTTTTTCAAATTATTTGTCAAGGACAACTTTGGAAGACAAAATTTTAGTACTTTTCCCGCTGATTTCTCAGCAATAAGTAGGCATAACCACCAAAATAACTATGTATATTTGTACAAAATCACTTGTTTTCCTTCATTAAATGATCCTCGAATCCATATAAACATCAAGCTATTTAAACAATGGTCGTGTGACGTAAAACCCGGTCTAAAATTGCGGTTGCTTCCTGAAAGAATACGTCCCATGTACATTTACCGTCAGGATCATACTCTTCTTTTCATATCGCATATCAATAAGTTGAAAAACAGCCTCGCATCTTCTGCCTCAATTGGAGGATAACCAATCTTATTGACAATCAAAAGCGGTTCTTACGCTCTTTTGAGAAAAAAATCGGTGCCAGTCCAACAAACAACAACGAATAATTCACTGAATTGTATGAAAACATAAAGAAGATTAGATATTATAGTAAATACCTAATCCACGCCTTATAAATATGTAACTGTAGTGAATTGCCCAAATAACCCCATGCATAGGTACCTGACATTCAAACTGATTAGTTTCGCGCGCAGCTACCTGACACTCAGTGTTTTATAGTCGGTATGGCTAAGTTCTTTTCATTTTTTAAAGAAATATGCAGTTCACGATTGTGATTGATAGAGGCAAAAAAAACATCCTTTAGATCATTAACTCCTTGATTGTCTAATTCTTGTTGTAGCCATGCTTCATCTAAATTAACATCCCTTAACACGTCTGTGTAAAGTGTTCCTTCTACGATAACTGGAAAGGAAATCGTAGACGTTGGTTTTATGATATTCATATCTTCTAGCGTCACCGAATTCTTTTGTGGTTTTTTTAATACACTTAATGCCCCGTTTGCTTCAATAATTGCTGTTTCTACTTCGTTAATATCAAATACATCTTTTTCTCTAAGCATTTGAAGGATATTATCAATAGAATAACGAATTTTCTTTAAGTTTTCATTCACAAATTTTCCATTTTGAAGAACAACGGTTGGTTCAAATGTTAGTAATCTGCCTATTTTACGATTAGATATTTTCCATCTCGTAACAATCCTTTGAAAAACGCCGATCGCAATGATAGCAAAAGCAGTCGGTAAATGTTTAATATCAGGTTCAGCAATATCAGCTCCAACAAGTGCCCCTAATATAATGACGATTAAAAAGTCAAATACCGGCAATTCACCAATGGCACGTTTCCCCATAAATAGGGTGGTAAACAATAACAACGGTATAATAGTAACTATTCTTCCTAATATAAGGAGCATATCCTTCATAAATTCCAACATCTTGACACCACTTTCTCTAGTTCAGATAATTAAAAATCACGATCACTATCACTCTTTCCAATTCAGCTATTGAATATAACCTCATTCCCCAATTTTTACCGAAAGTGAAAGCTAACCTCTATTAGATTTGAAAATAGGTACCTGAAATTTCATCAACTATTCTATTAAAAAAAGTAACTCTGATTTAACTCCAGAGTTACTTTTAGGTTTATTTCATAGTTCCATTCCCCAAGAATGATAATCAAAAGCTGTTAGCGTATGAATTTTAGCTACATCTTTTAATTCATTAATCTATATATATTTCCCATATTATATGAAGTAAGTCCACAATTCACTGAAGGAATGCCCCTTTCTCGATAGGTAACTGCGTCCATAGCTAAAATTGATTAATAATAGTGATTATTGCAACGGTAAATAACAAGCAATTTACACAATTGAATGAAAAAACAAAGAAGATTAGATATTATAGTAAATACCTAATCCACGCCTTATAAATATGTAATTGTAGTTAAAAATCAGAATAGCTTCATGCAGGAACCTTTAATTTGTGAGTGTAGTGATGAGATTGAACACCCAGGTACTAATATCTTACTTGAAGTCGCTAGGGATTCTATGGTTAATCATTGTAATTTAATTATTTCATACACCAGGCACCTGACACTATGCGTATTCTCCCAATAGCCTATTGGACGGGTACCCTAAAAAGTAAATCGAGGATTATCTATCTTTTCATCAAAAGAAATCAATGCTCTGCTCAACGCTTTAGCTCCGTCCGCGATATGACTAGATTCAGTCCATTCTTCTGGGCAATGACTACGTCCGCCTTTACTAGGCACAAAAATCATACCTACCGGAGCAATTTTCGCCAGTTGGTTGGCATCATGCCCCGCACCACTCGGTATGGAAACAGCATGTCCGACCGTCTCTTCGCACGCTTCCACAATTATATTTCGAACAACATCGGATACTACAATCGGATCCGATTTGGACAGTAATTCAGCGTTAATAGAGAGGCCGCGTTCGCTTGCAATATTTTCAGCAAAGGATATGAACCTTTGGCAAGTTTGCTCTACTAAATTTGCGTCAATGCTGCGAACCTCAAAAGTGAATGTTACTTGACCCGGCACTACATTTGCAGCGTTTGGATAGACAGAAACAGTGCCTACCGTTCCTACGATAGGTGAATCGTATTCCTCGTTGCAAATTGATTCCAACTCGGTAAAAAGCTGCCCGGCTCCGGTTAAAGCATCCTTTCGCATGCTCATAGGCGTTGTCCCTGCATGATCAGGTTGTCCGGTTAGTGTGATACGATACCGTTGAATTCCAACTATTCCTGTTACAGCTGCCAATATTTTTTCAGATTCGATTAGAACTGGGCCTTGTTCAATATGAATTTCTAAATATAGCGCTACATCTCCAGTTTTTCTAATTTCCCCTTCAATTTCTTCGGGCTTACCTCCAGCAAAACGAATCGCTTCTTCTAAAGTTCTACCTTCAGGATCCTTTAAACTGAGCATTTCCTTAGTTAAAGTCCCGACCATTCCCCTACTTCCAACAGTTGATATGCCAAAATCTGTTGGCTCTTCTGCTGTAAAGTCAACAATTTCCACTGTATGCCGTAAAGTTTGCCCTTGCTCTTGAAGACATTTCACGATTTCTATTCCAATTAGAACACCAATGATTCCATCAAATCTGCCTCCACTTGAAACGGTATCTGTATGGGATCCAATTAAGATCGGAGCCCAATTCGGCTCTGTACCTTCAATTCTACCAATTACGTTTGATGAAGCATCTTTATATACAGTCAATCCAGCATCAGTCATTAATTCAGTTACAAACGCTCTTCCTTCTTCATACGAACTTGTAAAAGGTCTACGAGTCCAAGGCTTATCTAGATTTGTGATTTGAGCCAGCGTCATGATATTTCCCCAAAGTCGTTGTTCATTCATTTCCCAATGATTTCCCATTATACCCTCCCTAACTATTCCTTAAATCCCTTACGCATCCGGGTCCGTTCTGATTTCCGGGTATAGGTCTGTTACTACTCTAGCTGCCAAGGTTAATGGAAGCCATACAGGTAGACCGAATCGTTGACTCAATTCCTTCTGCAACTCTGGTGAGTAACCAATACAATCAAGTACAATTTGTTCCAAGAAATGCGGCTCCAAGCTCTTTACTATCTCTTCAGCGTCCGCAGTTGTCGGATTTACATCCATCATGATTGGATTGAATCCTGCCCTTCTCCATCTGGCTTCGGCTGCTGGAACCTGATCGGCTACGGGCACGATTATGCCGATATCGCCTTTTTTAGCAATAGATTTTGCGCCACCTTCTACTAATCGAGCTGGAATCATTAATGGGATTTCAGTCGAAAAAGGTTCAAAATCACCTGAACAAAGTAATATGATTGCTTTTACTCCCATTCCGCCCATTTCTTTCGCCTTATTAGTTAGCAAGGGAAGCAAGGCTTCTCGTTGTATCGTAAATGAACCATAAACAGTACGTACAAATAAAGGATAATTTCCAGGTATATCACAAAGAGCTACTATTTCATCTTTTGATAAATTATCTAATGCTCCTTGTAGCAGTAAATGATCTTGTGAAATGATGGGTGAAATGACATTTTCTAAATCTTCTCTAGGACTAGTCCCTAATGTTAATAAACCGATCAACGTAATTCCCCTTCCATTAAACATATTCCGAAAAAATATGTTTCAAAAAGCCAACCATTATTTCAGCTGACTTTCACTCTAATTATTATTACGTATTCCGAACGGATGATAGAAATTCCTGAACCCGCTCATTCTTGTTATTGTGGAAAAACTCATCGGGGCTTCCTTCTGATAATATTTTTCCTTTATCCATGAAAATCACGCGTGTGCCCACTTTTTCGGCAAACCTCATTTCATGAGTAACCGCTAACATCGTCATACCTTGTTTAGCCAAACTGGTCATTACATCGAGAACCTCACCAACAAGTTGAGGATCTAAAGCTGAAGTAACCTCATCAAAAAGCATAATTTCAGGCTCCATCGCCAATGCTCTTGCAATTGCAACACGTTGCTGTTGTCCACCGGATAATTTGTTTGGGTATTGGTTTGCCTTTTCACCCATTTTAACCAAATCGAGCGTCTCTTTGGCTATTTTTGTTGCTTGTTCCTTAGACATTCCTTTTATTTTCATCGGGCCTTCGATAACATTTTGTAAGACCGTCATATGTGGCCATAGATTAAATTGTTGAAATACCATTCCAATTTTCGATCTTAATTTTATCAACTTTTTGTCATACATTCGTTTACGGGAATGACTTTCAAGTGTACAATACTTTTCGCCATCAAAATCAATTGTCCCACCGCTAGGTTCTTCCAAGAAATTAATACATCTTAATAATGTACTTTTTCCTGTCCCACTTGGTCCAATTATCGAAATAACTTCGCCTTTTTTCACATCCAGGCTTACACCTTTTAAAACATGAATATCTCCATAACTCTTTTCTAAATCTGAAACGGATAGAATTGAAGTACTACTCATATAAATTCCTCCTATCAATTAGTGTAGTAGGACACCTTTTTTTCCGCCCAAATTTGGAATATCATTAGTACACTTGTCATGGCCAAATAAAGCACCCCTGCCAACCCAAGTATTTCTACAGGTTTGTATGTCGCACTATAAATTTGTTGGCTTACAAGCATTAAATCAGCTACCGTAATAACAGCGACCAATGAGGAGTTTTTCAGCATTAGAATCGCATTATTAATGTAAGGTGGAATTACAATCCGGATTGCTTGCGGGATAATTATTCTTCTCATAATCAGACCATAATTCATACCAATAGCTATTGCGGATTCGATTTGCCCCTTTGGTATCGCCTGGATACCAGATCTGAAAATCTCACACTTATATGCAGTAGCAGTTATACTTAGTCCAATAATCGCCGCTGTGAATGCTGGTAGTTTTAATCCTAAACTTGGGAAAGCATAATAGACGAAAAACAGAATTAGTAACTGTGGTATTCCTCTGAAAACCCATACATAAGTTGCTGCCAAAGTCCTTACTAATTTATTATCCGAAATTCTAAGAAGGGCTAGAAATAAACCGGCAATAGTTGCAATGACTAACGTAATGACGGATATTTCTATTGTCACCAGCGCACCTTTTAGAAGGACCGGTAAGTATGTCCATACTGTTTCAATATCAAACGACAATTTCCTCACCCACTTTGCTTATTCTGAAAACGTTGTACCCAACCAGTTTTCCGCAATTTCTTCATACTTTCCTTCTTCTTTTGCTTTTAGGACGGCTTTATTTATTGCCTCCGTTAAATCTGTGTTTCCTTTTGAGATAACGGCTGCCATACCTGTTCCCGCTATGCCTTCTTCAGACATTTTATATCCTTTTCCTTCACTCTTTAACCAGTGAGCCGCTGCAACTTTCCCAGTCACAACAACATCTACTCTTTCGTTTTGCAAATCTGCTAACGCTTGTGCCACACCTGGATATTGTTTCAACTCTTTATAGCCACCAATTTCTTTTACAGGAGCTTCTCCATTAGAGCTTCCAGTGACAACGCCCACAATTTTATCCTTTATATCATGCGGGCTTTTAATATTTGTAACTTCTTCCGGAAAGATTACTACAGCTTCATCAATTGCATATGGTTCCGAAAAATCAATTGCTTTTTTTCTTTCCTCAGTCACTAAAATTCCCGACATACCAATATCAAAGTTGCCCGACGTAATACCTGGGATAATCCCCTTAAAGTCTACTCTTTTCCACTCAATTTCAACGCCTAAGTCCTTAGCAATAATCGCTGCCCAATCCGCATCTATTCCAACCAGTTCGTTATTTTCATTAGGAAAGATAGTTGGAGGATTATCGCCACTAGTGGCAATTACAATCTTCCCCTTTTCCTTTATACTCTCCAAACCGCTCAGTTCGCTTTTTCCACAAGCAGATAAAACTAGTAGAGATATTACAAAAAACAGGATAGCTAAACCTTTATGTTTTTTCATAATCTTCATCCTCTCACTTGGTTTTCTTCTTTATAAGCAAAGCCTGGTACAAACTTACCGAACCCCGGATCGACCAATACATTTTCACCATCGTATACTTTTTCTCCTCTAACGAATGAAGCAATATTCTTTCCATGCACTATTTTCCCGTTAAATGGTGAGATTTTTGAATAAGAGTTAAATCTTTTCTCGTCGATTTCCCAAGATTGAGTAGGATCAATAATTGCGAAATCTGCGTCATACCCCTCTTTAATCGAACCCTTATTTTGAATTTGAAACTTTTCAGCAGGAGCTGTCGCCATTAACCTAGCAAACTTCTCTGGAGTAATTTTCCCACTTGTCACTCCCTCGCTAAATAATAGCGGTGCGATGATTTCTAAACCTGGCATACCAGATGCTGCTAAGAAAATATTGTCATTTCCTTTTACTTTATGTTCTTCTTCCCAAGGAGCATGATCAGAAGAAATTAAATCGATATGATCATCCATAATGTGTTTCCATAGACCATCTACATCTTCCCTATGTCGCAAAGGTGGGTTGATTTTAGCCTTAGGACCGTGCTTATCCAAATCATCGACATCCAAAAGTAAATACGTATAACAAGTTTCGCATGTAACTTGAACACCAGTAGATTTAAAATACTCAATGAGTTCAACTGTACGAGGATGACTAACATGAACAATATGCAGCTTTACACCCGTCCATTTCGCAAATTCCATTAGCTTCAATACAGCAGTCGTTTCTGAAACTGGCGGTCTTGTTTCATTATGGGCTCTTGGATATACTTTATTCTCCTTTTTATATTCATCTATTAGACTTACGATAATTTCGTCATTTTCCGCATGAAAAGCGACGATTAAGCCCGTTTCCTGTATTAACTCCATCGCCTTTAAAATTTCATCATCTGGAATCCGTGGAAAACGGTACGAATCCGTTTCAAATGTAGACATCTTGAAGGCGACAGCTCCGGCCTCAGCTAGCGGAATAATTTGATCTAGGCCACCCGTTTTTGAAATCGTTCCCCACAGGCAAATATCAACAACGGCTTCCTCTTCTAAACGCTTCACTTTATCAATGAAAAAGTCAACATTGTTTACTGGATTAGGAAGATCATAAGGCATGTCCAAAAACGTTGTTACTCCTCCAACAGCTGCTGATCTTGACGTTGTTGTAAATCCTTCATTAGGATTACTAAAGCAATGGACATGAACATCAACGAATCCCGGAAATATGAAAGCGTTTTCAAATTCTTCAATACTATCCGATTTCAATATATTTTTTCCTTCTACCACTTTTTCAATCTTCCCGTTGCTAATTCCAATTTCTCCGTCAAACACTCTATCTTGAACAATTTTCCCTCTTAATACTTTTTCATAACTCATTCTCATTCACCTCATAAAAAGTTTTGTATTTTCTCTGCTGTTTCCTTTAACGACTGGACTATTTTTTTGCTATCTTTTTTCAGCATATTATCTTTCAGACCCGCAACACTCAGTGAAGCAACAACAGTATTATTACTATCAAAAATAGGCACCCCATATCCGACAACACTTTCATCAATTTCACTATCTGAAAAGGCATAGCCCTTATTTCTAATTTCCTGTAGATGCGCTTTCATTTCAGAAAGACTAGTAATTGTATTTTCTGTATATGCAAGAACTTCAGTTTTGGTATATAAACTTTCTAATACTCTTTCATCTAAATAGGCAAGTAATGACTTTGAAGATGCCCCTCCGTATAGAGGTAAAATTTCCCCTGGCTCCGAGGTAACCTTAATTTTATGTTGAGAGGACACAGTAGCTATACAAACAGCCTGCAAATTTGAAGGAACTAGTAAAATGGAAGTTTCATTTAATTCACTCGTTAACTTTTTCATCTCTTCTTCAGCAATGACAGCTAAATTCGAATCCAAGCGGAGGATTCGATAATACTTCAGCATTTTATACCCTAACGAATAGACCCCCTTTCTTTCTTCCCTTAATAAATCACGTTCCCTTAGCAATCTAACATAACGATATACGGAACTCTGTGGTTGTTTTATTTTCTCCGAAATTTGAGCAACCGTTAATGCCCTATCGTTGAGATCAAACAAATCTAATATGTCTAATGTTTTTTCAGTACTCACCATTTCTCCTCCAGTAAATTATCATCTAGTGATAATCAATAATCATTAACTGATAATTATATTATAAACGGAATAGTTTTACTATGTCAATAACTTTTTTGAATTGGGTAAAAATACCGAAAAATATAATAACGAAAATTATTACATACCCCATTACCAAGCAATTAATTATTCTGCATGTTATCAAAAAACACGCTTATCCTTTTTTAAAAGGATAAGCGTGTTTTTTGTAATCATTATTCTAAGGTGAGTATTATGTTTACCTCACAGGCATCTCCTGTATTAGAAGTAAGAGCTCTTTCCAATAGTATTTCCAGTTGATAGCCTGTCATTCTTGAATCCATACCATGAAATGTTCGTCATGTAGACAAGATTATGATATTCCTGAACACCAATCTCATCAATAGACTGATAGGATGAATTGCGCGCTATTCTCGCTACTGTTTTCATTTACGTCGGGAAGCACCTTTAAAATCAATAAACGGTATTCCCGTCTTTCCTGCGCCATTTTTTCCAGGATTGATGCCACAGAAGACGATGCGTTGCTTTTTATTTGTATACATACGTTGATAGTACAGACGGACGAGTTCAATCTGGTTTTGAAAGCCGTCTAAGATTTGAATGTTTTTCTGTTCGAGCGCTTTCCATACATTGGCTTCATCTTTTAGGCGGTTATAAAAATCCATATGCATTTGAATGATTCTCTCCAATGTACCCCTCCTGATATCAATTGTTATGAAGCGAGTTTTCGTGAACAATGTAAACTTATATGCAAGTCAAATAAATCCTAGCCACTTCAAAATGTACAACTAATTGCGTGGGGCCATGTGCAACAAATAACAACGAAAAATTCACCCATTCGTATAAAAAACCAATAAAGATTTGATTATCAGGTATCTGAAATTATATAATGCACCGTCACCATTCACCCTACACTACTTAAACTCCTTCTCCATTTCCGTCCATCCCTACGATGCATTGGTGGTATGTGGTGGTAATAGACGAATGGGAGATCCATGTCCTTGACGCTTTCTACATAAGTCCAATTCACATAGGTAAGATCACCTCTTCTAGATAGCCCATTTCCAAGTTCTTCATCAACGATGGTAATCGTCCCACTATCCCTCTTTCTCAGATTATCAATCAATTCCTGTGTGTCTTTATTGTTACCCAATATAATAAAAGCTCTCTTCATCCATATAACCCCACTTTCCATTTTAATAAACACCATATTCAAGTGCAGAAAGTTAGCCTTATGTTGAATAACTCGGACATAATTCAGAATTTATGCACGTGCTTCTTATAAGTCTATAGTATCATAAATTCAGAATAAATAAATAGTTGAGGTTTATATTTGCCTATTAAATGTGTGGATGCAACAAACAATAACGTACAATTCACATAATTGCACAAAGACTAGAGGGGTTAGGCTTTTTTATCTTTCAAAACCCTTAACACTGTAAATTTCCACTTTCTTATCGTTCCGCCACTGGTAAACTCATTGGCACCGAATGGTAAGTCTAACGGCAATCGCTGGTAAAAAATATGGCAGAAGTGGTTCGTTCTTATGGTCATAATCATTACCATCGTGAAGAAAAAATAAATGTCATCACGTTGTACCCTTTTTTCGAATGGTTTGTCTATATAGAGCATGAAAGCATCGTTCGTCTAGGCATAAGACGTCATGGATCTATATTTTTTTTGTAGCAAAGCTGTGTAATAAAAAACAATGCGCGAAATTGCATAAACACGCAAAAAAAAGATTAGATATTATAGTAAATACCTAATCCACGCCTTATAAATATGTAATTGTAACGAGTAGTCAGAATGTCGACACAGTACCTGAAATTACTATTCTACCTTACTTATACCTAGTTAATAATTCTTCTGGAATATGACAATAATCATTTGGACATCTAGCTAACCTATCTTGATGTTCTTCTGCACTTCTCACATAGTTTGTAAGAGGTAATACTTCAACAACTATGAGGTCATAATCATTTCTCTCACTAAGAAACGCCTTTGCCTCTTTTAAGTGTTCAGGCTTTTCACTATATACGCCTGTTCTGTATTTCTCGCCAACATCCTGTCCTTGTTTATTCAAACTGTATGGATCAATGATTTCAAATAAATACCCCATTAATTCCCTGATCGTTACAACTGTCGGATCAAATCCTGTTTTTACACATTCGGCGTACCCATCATAATCACCCTCAAGTGTATGACTTGTTCCATTAGCTCTTCCTGCTTCTGTAAACGTAACTCCAGGTAACGTTTTTATAAATGCTTGTACTCCCCATAAACATCCACCTGCAAAATACACTACTTCCATATTGACTCTCCTCTCCTTAAAATCAAAATGTACATTCCGAATTTCTTCAAGCTTAGCTTACCTGGAACTTTTTCATGTATCTAACATATCCCATTCATCACCAAGTGACCACCTAATTGCAGAAAGTTTACCGTTCAGCATTCCCCATTCAAAGTCATCATAAGGATCCAAATTTTCTTCACCATATTTCTCTTCTACCCTTTTAGCAGATTTTAACGCACTTTCCCAAATGTCAGGGTGAATTGTATCAAGTCCATTTACAATTCTATAGTTTAATCCTTGATGTCTGTCATACCAGATTTTATCAAATAGTTCCTCTACAATCTCTGTTACCATCTCTATAGTTTTGACTTCAAGTGACTTTGATTCCAAAAATAATCTTTTTCCGAAGTATTGGTATTAGAAATAACCTATTCTAGTCTTTCTAATTTACTTGTTATAAGGTCATACTTTTTATCACGCACGGCAAAATATGCTAATTGCTCCTCAACTGTTATTTGGCTATTAAGAAATTCTAATCTAACTCCATAATTATCCGGGCTATTTAACAAATAAACTATTCTTTCTTGAACGGTGAACAGGCATCGTTTTGCAAACGAAAAACCTCGGTAATATCTTGTCTTTGTACTAGTGCTTGAACAATATCTGTTGTAAACTGAGTCAAAAAGAAGATCTCATTTCTAGGTTTTGTTGTGGTAACTTAATTCTACCAAGAAAAGGTCTTCCTTTTTGTATTTATTCATTTACACAAGATATTTTACACTCTCTTTAATAAGCACTAATTCAATGTTAGAATAAGCTAATTTTTACAGAGGGGGAGAAATTGTGAGATTGTATTACAGTGAACGAACAAAAGAATTTGAAATAGCTTATTTTAGAGATGAGACGCTTCTTCGTGGCAAATTCGATGCTCTGGATATTAATGAAAAGTCTGCAGTATTCGCTGCTGACTTCATGTTCGGATTGTCCAAATGAGATACAGTGAAGCTAAGGTCAAGAAGTTCACCAACAGGAAGTTGTATGAACGGCTAACGCTGCTGAACAACGAAAAGTCACCAGACACCAGGTCAATCATGGTCATCCTGTCGGAGATTGCCCAGCGAGACCCTGCGGAGTACGAGGCGGGAAAGATCGAGGCAGAGGTGGAGAAGTCCAAACGCCACACCGTCATGGAATCGACGGACATTCTCTATCTCGAAATCAAGTACAACGAGGACTATCTCGCCAAGCCGGAATCCGAGACTGACCCATACGAGCGCAAGCTCCGGTTGGCCAAGCTTGAAATGGTTCAGAAGGAACTAGGGCGTCGGACAAAATAGGGCAATCGAGCAACGAAGGCTTCTTTCTAAAAGAGAAAGCCGCCTTCATTAATTTAGTAGCTGTTCATTTTCATATCACTTTCCTTAAACTTTAACCCTAAATATGCCCCCAATTAGCTGGTCAATTGAGGGCATATTTTTTTGATATATCAAGATTTTACTATTTTGATATTCGGTGCAACAAACAACAACGAACAATTCATGAAATTACATAAAAACTCAAATGAAATTAGAAATTGCAGTAAATACCTAGTCCATGCCTTGTAAATATGGAATTATAGTGAGTTACCAGGATAGCGTCATACACCAAATACCTGAAATTTAGTCGTCGTTTCCTTATCTACATTAGGAGTTTTTTTTGTTTCTCCAAGTTATTAATCTGTGTACCCATTTCCTTATTGAAGGTATTTTACATATTTCCACTTCTTTGCAACGCTAGTGGCTACTTAACACTAGCGCTGTTTTTATGTTTGATAAATGAGTTTCATTGCATCCCAAGAGAAATCTGAAATCGCCTTTTCTTTAGAGATGTAGCCTCTAAGAAGGCCTTTATATAAATGTTCGACAAACACCAAACATTTCACAAACAATGTCCCCTTTCCTTCCCTATCACTCTATATAGAGGGTGAAAGGAGGTGATTACATGGCTGCAACAATCGAATTTCAACACGCGGCGGGCCGCGTTCTCTTCGACGGTGGTTTGACAGAGGACGGAAAGATCATCCGTAAATCGAAGACGTACCGCTATATCAAAGAAAATGCACCAGCTGAGGACTTGTACAAAGCGCTGGAGCAACTTGGTCGGCTCTCAACTTTGTTGTTCATCGGAGCGGATCTCGTGGAAACATCGAGTTTGATTGACTAACCAATTAACAAATTAGGAAAAGCGCAGGGCGCCCGCTAGACGCGACGGGCATAAGTCAATCTAGCGACGTGGCGTACTTAGCCACACAGCTTGATTGCTTATGACCAAGCGGCTGGCGCCCGAAGTCTAGACAATGGGGAAAGGAGGGATAAAAAATGGCTAAAACACTACAATTGAACTTCAACACAGCAAGCGGGAAAAGGGTGAGTTTGACGGTGGATGAACCCCGCGCAGATTTGACGCCGCAAAGCATTGAAGCGGCGATGCAGGAAATCATCGCTGCAAATGTATTCGAAGTAAACGGCGCTCCACTCGCAACAGTTGTTAGCGCTCGGGTTATTGAGCGCAATGTAACAGAACTTGTAAACGGCTAACAAACAGAAACGACCGGTTCACCAGTTTTCGGACTGGGGACCGGTTTTTATGTATGTAGAGAGGAGGAAACGAGATGGAACAATGGATGAGTCTCATACAGGAAGTCGGTTTCCCGATATTCGTATCATTCTATCTTTTGCACCGGCTCGAAACAAAACTCGTTGCGATCCATGATGTGTTGGTTTCATTAAAAATGCAGTGATTTTAATCATCTCCCATCAATGGAAACTTCAGTAGGGCTACTCACTCGCGTTGCGTTGCTGGGTACTAGTTGAACTTAATTTGGAGAAAGGAGGGAATTAATGTTTATTAAACCATGCGAGGGTCGTGTCACATCTCCTTTTGGTTACCGCATCCATCCGATTACGCATTTGCGAACGATGCATTGGGGTGTGGATTACGGAAATACTTCATCAAACAATACGATCGTTGCAGCAGCTGCTGGGAAAGTTACTTTTTCTAAGTCTACAAATGGTTATGGCAACACGGTTATGATTGTCCACGCAATCGGTGGAAAGACGTTTGAAACCGTGTATGCACACCTACATTCTATCAGTGTGAAAGTCGGGCAGATTGTCAAACAGGGCGAACGTATCGGCGTGAAAGGTATGACTGGAAAAAGTACAGGGATCCATCTTCATTTCGAGGTCCACATTGGTCGTTGGAACAACAAGTTTACGAATGCGGTTGATCCGTTATATTATGTTGTCGATCATGAAGTAAAAGAAATACAAAGCTTGCTCGTCAAAGTAGGTTACAAGATTGCTGTGGATGGACTAAACGGGCCTGCTACAAAGTCCGCGGTTCAGTCGTTTCAAAAGGCTTTTGGACTTGTTGCAGACGGAATTCCAGGGAAGTTGACGACAGCTGCACTTGCTAAAGTGGCGAAAGATAATGTGGTCAAGGGTGCCGAGGTATAATAAGTATGAAAAAGCCCAATTGCTCATTTTCAGGAGCAATTGGGCTTTTACGAGTGAGTCTGGGACTAGTTTGTTGGACAGCTCCTGGTTTTCGTTGGACTCTTGGCCGAGTTTGTTGGACAACTCTGAATGTAGTATAGAAAGTGGACACAATCCAATGAGCGTGTTTGGATGGAGAGAACAAACTAACTGAATGGAGCGTGTCCATTATGAAGAAACGAATAGATAATCAGCTGAAAGAGCATTTGATCAAGCTGGTGGTGGAAGACGGAAGAAAACAGATTGAAATTTCACGGGAGATGGATGTGCCTGTTAGTACCTTGCGAAAGTGGGTAAGTCAACATCGAAAAGAACTGGAAGGAAAACGTAATGGGGAAGAATTTGTAACCTCTACCGAGCGGCTAAGGCAGCAACGAGCGCTTGAAAAAGAAATCCAGGAACTGAAGGAAGAGAATGAAATCTTAAAAAAAGCCATGCACATCTTTTCAAAAAACCTGCAGTGATCTATTCATTTATTGAAAAGCACCGGGAAGAATACCGCGTGAATAGGATGTGCGAAGTTCTAAAGGTTTCAAAGAGCGGCTACTATAAATGGCGAGAAAAAGTACAAAGTGCCTCGCAGAAGAAAAAAGAAGGGGCATTAAAGTTAATCAAACAAATTTTTTACGAGAATCGGGAGGTCTATGGAAGCCCCCGAATCCAACGGATTCTGAAGAAACAAGGGGTACCACTTTCAGAGAAGACTGTCTCAAACTATATGAGAGAGCTGAGCTTATGCGCTACAGTGCCTTTTCACTATACGGTGACAACTCAATCTAATCATGAACATCCGATTTATCCTAATTTGTTAAAACGAAACTTCCATGCGGATCATCCCAATCAAGTGTGGGTCGTGGATATCACCTATATCTGGACAAGTCAGGGGTGGCTATACCTGGCTACGGTGATGGATTTATTCTCTCGTAAGATCATTGGTTTTAACTTAGCGAACACCTTATCCACGCAGCTGCCTCAACTGGCGCTGGAGCGTGCTTTTCATTTCCGTTCCCCAGAAGAAGGGTTGATTCACCATTCAGATCAGGGCTCCCAGTATGCGTCTGTTGCTTATACTGGACTGCTTAAAGAGAAGCAGTGCCAAATCAGCATGAGTCGTAGAGGTGACTGTTACGACAATGCGTGTATTGAATCCTTCCATGCGACAATCAAGAAGGAACTGATTTACCGAATGAAGTTCAAGACACGAAAGGAAGCAGAGACGGCAGTGTTGGATTACATCATCTCGTTTTATAACGAGAAACGCATCCATTCCACGTTAGACTATGTCTCCCCTAATTTTTTCGAGTCACAGTATCAAGAATTGAAAGAGAAAAATGCCCAGAAACCACTCACAACTTTCGTGGAAGAGCAGTTGGCTTTTTAACTGCTCTTCCACGAAAGTACAGCAAGCGCAGCGCGGTAGGCTTTTTAAAATAACTGCTCATTAATTCATGTCCACTTTCTTGACAGAATACCAACTCTAGGCTTTCGTTGGACACTTCGAAGAGTTTGTTGGAAACCTCCCTGTTTGTTGGACTCTTTTCCGATTGGTTGGAGGCTTTGCGAAGTTGGTTGGACAGTTGCCGGGCTTTGTTGGAGACTTCCTTGTATGTTCTGAATACCTTCACGTACAACGTACCTAAAAAAACTTTTGAAGTATCTTTACTACCCTGTTTGGTCCTACTGCGTACTAAGAAAGAAGAAGTAATAATAATGCTGCCAGACCATGTTTATTGATATCTTCTTACTCCTACTACGTAGTATCCGCCAACGCGGTAGTATGCTCCATTCCCTCTCACTGGATTATTTTTATTTAATGCGCTTGCCATCTTCTAAAAAAATCACAAAAACTTTTTTCACAACATTGTCCCCTAAACCTCAATTCCCTTCTATATAAAGAATAAAGGGGATATTCTTTATGACAACTTACCTATCTGAATACGCACACTTCACAAACAAACACGATTTAGACGCAGCAACAAGGCAACACGTACTCACGAACTGGAACGATATGAACCAAACAGAGCGGGCTGTTCTCGATATGATTCGTCGTTACTCCGTTAAATACGGTGCTGCACATTTGAAACACGAAACAATCGAAAAGGCTATCAAGAAATCAAATGCAACTGTTCGACGCGCCATCCGCAAGTTAGAAAAGCTCGAAATCATCGAACGCATTCACTATATCCGCCCCGTTATGAGCGGTCTAGGCGCTAACATTTATGTCATTAAACCTACTAATGACCAGTCGAAATTGAACACCCCGGAGAGGGACGAAAAGCCTTCTGGCAGTAAGGTTGAACCTGTTAAACCGCAAAACGAAGCTTTTCTCTCTAAAGCGATAAGTACTAAAGATCTTAAAAGAACGTCTCCTACGGAAATTGTGCCTACTACACTTTTCGGTAAAATGAAATCGCTTCTTTCTTCAACAATCGGAGAAAGTAAATTAGCGCGTAATTTTTACGGCGTCTATCGGAAACAGTCCCTGCAAATGCTGAAATTCAGTATTCACGAAGACAAAGGAGAACTGTTCGAGCAATTAGCCATGCACGCCCTTCGTATTGCGGTTCAAACAACCAAACAGAAAAAAATCCGGAATCTGCCTGGCTATTATTCTGGCGTCTTGCGCGAACTAATCGGCAAGGCTTTATTCAGCGAGGCTTTCATGGATTATGACGTGCCAGTCGAGGGATTTTTCTGCCGATGAAATAAAGTACTAGATTCGCGTTTCCAACAGACCGATTAGCAGCATAAAATAGTCCCATAACCTTTGCCAAATACGAAGTTTTGCGAGGGTTAGTTGAGACGTTAACAGCACATTGGCAGACGAGCAACTGGCGACTAACTGTCTCCCAACATCTAACAAGAACTTAAAGAAAAATACTTGTCGCAAACGAGTTTTCTCTACGTTGCTGTCAATTTCACTAATAAAATCATAGCCCGTCAAAAATCTGAGGAGGTTGGTTAGAGCAGGATGCGGATAGTTGGCATCTACGGGCTTTGGTTGGACACTTGGCCGTGTTGGTTGGACAACTTCAGGCTTCTGTTGGACACTTCAGGAAGTTTGTTGGAAACCTCCCTGTTGGTTGGACACTTTGCGGGGGTGGTTGCACACTTGCTAGACTTTGTTGGACGCTTCGATGGGTTCGTTGGACACTTCCCTGTTGGTTGGACACTCTGCGGGGGGGGTTGCACACTTGCTAGACTCTGTTGAACACTTCGATGGATTCGTTGCACACTTGCCGGGCTTTGTTGAACACTTCGATAGGTTCGTTAGACGCCTGTACAACTAAAACTTACATGATGAGCAACAAATATATATACTGTCGCCCACCATGTATTTTCTGTTTTGAGTTGTACCTTTATAACGTTTTCCTTCTTTCGTTTCTCACACTTTCATTGGTGTTCCCATTGTCCTATATTCAAGCTTGCCCTTTAGTTTATAAGCTTTTTGCACTTTTAAATCGAATGAGGATCTACTCATATCGATGATGTGGGTACTGCCGTCACTAAAGATGATCTTTGTTCTCTTCCCACCAATATCGAAATAATCCTTAATATGATGTAATGCAAACCATTCACAGTCGTCTTTATAGGGTGATTTACTTGGAAACCAATAAAGACTGAGCTTTTCATTTACAATCACTGGGTTCATGTGACCATACCCTAAAATCATATTAGTCCCGTCTATTGCGCCTCTTAGACTGGAACCGTAATAGCGCAAGTTATAATCGATTAGTAAAGTCGGAGCTAGGTCTACATCGAAAGACCCGTTGGCATCCCTCACAATCGCTTGCAAACAGCCAGATTCGTCATATCTAGGTAAAAACAAAATGGTGTCATGATCGAGTACAAAGTTAGTTGAATGCGGCATACTCCCATCTCCCCTTTTTTCTTGTTTCTATCGATTTTGCATAAAAGGGAGTATACTAGCCATAGGTTGGTATACTCCAATCTGCCCCCCGAGTCAGTCTTGCAGGACTATTGTGACTCGGGGTTTTCCTTGTTATGCTTTAACTTCACACCTTACTCACCTCCTTTTTGGCGCAGCCAAGCGACTAGCGTTTCAATACTTTTCTTATCATTTGCTAAGTAATAATATTTTTCCCTTCCTCTTTCAGATCCTTCAAATTCTCTCCAAATTGGGCTTTCTCTTTGCCACGAAATCGCTTTCAACTTTCTCATCCGGTCAATAATACCTTGTTTCTTTTCGTTAAAAGAATTTTCTTCCATTCCTTCAACCGCATAAGTAGCAATCGCTGTCAGCATAGGAAAACTTGCTAAAATCGACACTTCATAATTTCCGATTGATTCGATCGGATACAGTTTGAATAGTTCCTCAAACCATGTATTAATCAATTCAATATTCTCTTCACTTTGCAGCTGCATACCCGTATCAAGTGCTAAATTGCTTGTAATTGCCTTCCCTGTAATAAATAACGCTACTAGCTGACGAAGTTGAGAAAGGGATATCAAATTTTTGTTTTTTGGACGCATGACGGCATGTTTTTCCTGTTCTACGCCTGCCTGCCTTAACAAGTGGTTACTTTGTAAAATACGATTCGTCGTTTGATTGATATCATTGCGTGAGTCGTAGGCAATCCGTTTCGATAAGGAGACTTTTTTACCCTTCGTATTCAAATCCACATACATCTGATCGGCCTCGCTCCGGGAAAGACCTTCAAAGATTTGAACTGCCACCTCAATCTTGTCGAACATATAAAGCAATTTCAACGCTTTTCTCTGTTCTTCTTCATCCTCACTGTTCATCGTTTGAAGCACAACTGATCGCAATTGTGACAAAGCCATTACCCTTTGCGTTCCATCGATAACGGAAATCTTATCTGGCTTTCCTTCATCTAGACTCCCTTCTTCAAGCCAAGCAACAATCGGCGGCAAGTAGATTTGTTTCGTATGCACATTATCGAATATATACCTTCGAATCTTTCTAACTTGAAGATTATTCGTTTTCCGTACTGTTAACCGATTGTCCTCCAGCATGTTAAGCAACTCTGGAAGTGTATAAACTACGATTGACTGGCGCTTGGTAAATACATCACTGATAATCATTCCATTAATCCCCTTTCCTCATTGATAACCAACAAAAATTCTAGCACGGTTTTATTGATAGCCGTTGTTGTTGAATGGCTTTTAATTCTTTTGGATGAAGGATCATACATATGTGCAAAGAGCGGATCATCATGCTGCCATGTACATTGCTTGTTTATGAGTTTCAACATGTCGATCGCTTCCAAATGAGTAATTGAATCTTCTTTCGTTAGTGCATAGACTGTACTTGCCAATGCGATTTGTATGCCAGTAAGTCCTGCAACATACTGTTTCCGGTTAGCCATTTTTCGCGGAAACAGGCTCGTCCATGACTGAAAGAACTGTGTTGCTATCCCAGTTACTTCGCTAGGTTTACAATTTCGGTCATATGGACTTCCCGATTTTACTGTTATGATTCCCTCAAATAGTGCGATAAGGCATTTGCGCATTGTCGTTAAAGATGTAATCGCTGAGTTTTGAGCAGTTAGTCTTGATTGTTCGAACTCAATATCCATACCATTTTTCAACCTATTTGCCACTTGTCGCGTGAGTTCTATATACGCATCACGCTGATCGTATTGCATGACAAGTCCTTTATGGGCGTCTATTCGCTCTGTATTGTAATCTGTGAATAGTTGTCTTTCTTCTTGCTGACTTAAGTCCAAGTAGACTTGCATCGCAATCGGATAATTGATAAGGCTTTCGATGTACCCTTGTACCACCTTTGCTTCCTCATAATTATTCGATTCCTCCGCTATTTCTTTTTTGGATTTCAGGTGACTAATCGCAGATGATAGGGCGGACATTCTGTGTTGTCCATCAAGGACATACATCTTACTCCCTGACTCCAGTTCAAATCCTCCATCGACTTGTTGAACCCCTTTTCTGCTCGAAAAGATGAATGCTGAGAAATAAAAGTGGTCGTTTTTTTCGATAGATTCAATGATAAAATCCCGAATGTCAGCCCTTTTTCTAGGATCAAGCTGACGTTGTACTTCGTGGTCTATTTCAAACATCGCCTCTAATGTCGCAAACCTCATTTGGGTAGATAGAACCTGTTTTCCGAACTGTTTATACATCTTTCCGCTTATTTTCGCTAGCACTCCTGTATTAGACATATCTCATCCCTCCTATTCCATTCTGCCTATTATATACGTCACCTCCTCAACTGTCTAACTATTACCGTAATCTTCAGTCACTTTAATGACAAGCTATAAATTAAGTTCTTTTTTTACTAGAACCTTTACAAATCTGCGTATTTACATTATTATATATATATTTTTTATAGATTCAGGAAAGGTACTAAATTTTCTAGACTAAGTCGCAAGTGTTATTGCGCGGAACCTAAAAACCCCGGTTCAGAGGCAGTGTCTGAACCGGGGTTTTAGCGCTATTCATCTGTAAATTAATACTTTTAGTCGTCAAACCGATTTTGTTTAACAGTTCCACCGCTAATTCATAGTACAAGATTTGTCGAGTTAAGATAACGCCAAACTTTTTCAATATGTTTCGCCGTGAATAACTCCTTCTTACGCACATTCCAGTTTTGGATTTGTTCCGTCACAAAAGTTAAATCCCTCGACTTTTCCGGATTTTTCTTCATTACCCAATGAACTGTTGCAAGTAATTCCATACCATAAGGAGTCTCAAAACCATGAATGATTTCTTTTACTCTACTCAGTCGATCCAATGATTGCTGATCTTTTTGCAGAAACTTTGCTGCTTTTTCAGAAGCATCATCCAAGGGATAAATATCTACTTCCCTTGTCCGATCGCCATAACCACGAATGAAGTGACCTTCCATTCTCTGTAATACATGGTTCAGATTATCTGCATAGGGACCGTACTTGTTCTTTTCAAAGCGTAATTTCATGGGTTCCCCGATTTCTTGAAGAAAATAGGCCAACTTCTGGATTTCTAAGTGAGAAAGGCGATAACCTGGAACTGAATAACTGTCCATCAATGATAAAAGCAACGCGCGCCCCTTCGTCATCTGTGGCGGTTTCGTACCAATTCTCATTTGCTCAGGCTGTGGAGCACCTGCCGGACCATATAAATGAACCTTTACCTGTTCATTTATAAAGGCTTGCTCGATTTTTGGAAGTACTTCACTCCAATCAAGGCCACCATTTCCGCAGCCTAAAGGAGGAATCGCAATGGACCGGATGCCTAACTCTTTTATCACCCTAACTAAATCCTTTAGACCAGACTCGATATAGTCCATTTTGGAAGGATCTCTCCAGTGCCTCTTCGTTGGAAAATTAATGACATACTTTGGATTTGTCAAACCTTCGACAGAAACAACATGCATACTTCCCACTTCTACAAGTCCTTGCTTGCAGTCTTTCGCATATTGTTTGAAGACATCGGGAAAAGCCTGTTTAAACTGTAATGCAATCCCTTTTCCCATCACACCCACTGTATTAACTGTATTGACATATGCTTCGGACTGATCCTCAAGTAAGTTTCCAGTGGTTAAAACAATCATTTCATTCACCTCCTTAATAATAGAAATTTGGTCGAATGTACACAGGTTTATCAATATGGTGCAATTGTAAAAGTGCTTCAAGTTCCTCTTGCATCGCTGCGTCTTTTACAGCAAAACCAAGAAATACATCCATTGGAACTTTTCGATGGACAAGAAATTCAGCTTGTCGCCTTCGTTTACGATCGGGATCTTCCTCAGTATCAGCCCAGTACTTTTCCTTCATAATTGTCCAATCAACTTTATCCAAATCATTCAACTGGGAGTAAAATTCAGTTAAGAACATAATCGCATGACCGTCAGTAAAGACATATGGCAATCCACTCTCATGTAATATGGTTGTTTTTGTTACAAAGTAGACGATTTCCCGTTGATTTATTCCATTGTTGTTTATCGAATACAGCATAGGTGAGCGTTCCGCAAAATAGAAAGGTACATATTCGTGCAAATCTCCATGCGGCGGGAGCGGGACAATGGTTCCTGATCTACGTGACTGAATATCCAAATTAGCTACATCTTGGTATGAAATTTTTTTCTCACCAATCTCTGAATTAGCTAATAACCCCTTATTTTCGAGGATAGATGGGATGTTCTTGATATGTGTCATATGAAAAAGAAGTTTATTAATGTCCATATTTCACATCCAGCCCCTATAATACTTTTTTTCAGTCGACTTACTGTATCTTTCATTTTATCATATTCAATGCGCACTAACCCAACAACTAGTACGAAGACAGTTGAGCAACAGTAGTTTACGCCATTGTGCAAACTCAAATTTGTGAAGTATAAACATACGATTGAAATAATCCATTGTAAAAATCGTTAGATATTCAAAATTTCACCTAGCAAATCATCATCTTTCATCTACGCTTTTATCATCTATTGCTAGCCCAAACATCCAAAACGCCCATTGGATTCCCTATTTCAAATGCACTACGATGTAGTCACCCGGGAATACAAAGCACCGTGCACGGTCTGGAAGGCCGCACAAATGATGACTTTTGAAGATGTTTTGGAGCAGTATGAACCGATGATTTCTGCATCTATCCGCAAATTGAATATTCACCGCAACCATGACAGTTTCAGGCAGGCAGGAAGAGTCGCTTTATGGCAAGCATGGAGCCGCTTTGACGAAGCGAAAGGGAGTTTCACGCCATTTGCTTATCGAAGCATACGGGGTGGCATGCTCGATGAATTAAAAAAGGAAAACGTATTTGAAAAGAATATCACGTTGATGGAAGACGAGTCCTTGGCGTATATAATGGTGCCGGAAATCGCTGACCAGCATGAAGCGCTAAATAGACTTGCGGATGCACTGGACGTGTTGTCCCCCGCCGAGAAGGAACTTGTGCAATGGCTATTCATCGAAGGGTATACGCTTACAGAATGTGCTGAACGAATTGGAATTACGGTTGAAGGGGTTAGGAAACGAAGATACCGATCGCTAGCGAAATTGAAACGTGCATTAACCTAGAAAAGCGCAAGGCACCGTTTAGTCCCCAAAAGTGCTGGAAAGCTTGACGAGAAAGGCGGACTTTGCCTTTTCAGCAAGACTGAAGCGACTCGAGGGGCTGCTGTTTCTTTTGGAAAACGGCTTCCCAATTTATCAGGGATTCAAATGTTAATGCTTCAAAACGGAGATGTAATTAGAACATTTAACTCGACTCCATACATTTTGCAGTCAAGATTCAATATCGTTACCTACTAATTTATTAAAAGGTCCGAAAACCGGATACTCTTTAAGTATCCGGTTTTCGGGCCTAGTGTATTTGGAAAATTGGGTTCTGAGGTTTCTTGATTGTTTGTGTGCCTGTGCAACAAGATACAACAAAAATTTTACCCAATTATATAAAAATACAATATAGATTATCAGCTATCTAATCTCCAGTTCATAAGTATATAACTGTAGTGAGTTGTCAGAATACAACCCTGTGCAATGGTCGACCCCCTTATCACTACAAGGCAAACTTTATAAACATCCTCGCTACTTCCTCACTCGATAACTTAAAATATTCTCGGCTAGCTTCACAATAGGCAAGTAATATTTCCGTGCCCTCTGAGTTTTCAAATTTCACCTTGTACTCCTGTTGCAGGATTTCCAAAATTTCAGAATCACGGTACGCTTTTCTTCCCCGATAATAGTCCTCCACTAGTCCATACAACTCTTCCATTATACCTTCGATTCGTGGATGTTTCGTAAACAATGTTGAGTAGTATTTATTCTCACGTGAAGGTTCGACATTATATTGGTCTTTGAATAGAACACGCACAATTTCAGCAATTGAGATTACTTCCGTCTCAATACAAGGTATAAGCCAACCTTCTTCGCCTGTTTCGATTTGATTGCTTACCGTATTACGCAATTTCTCGTTGTTAAATGAAAGACTTATCCATGATTCAGAAGTGACACCTGTAACGATATATTCCATTATATTATCCATATCAAGATACACCAGGTCTGTAATTTCACCATGTTCATTTCCAACAATATTATCGAGACTTACATGGGTTCCACCACTCAAATGATTTTTTATATGAATCCTTACTCGATCAAGGTCTTGGTCCATTTGATTAGATAAGACGAGTTTATATGAATCTTTGACGCCGTCTGACGTTTTACTGAATGAAAGTGAAACAGGATTTATATTCTGAGCCCCTCCATCCATTAAATTCTTGTACGGTTCCTCTAACGATAACAACCATCCGTAATTCAGCAACTTCCAGCCACGTTTTCTGACCTTATCAATAATCTGTTCCTCAAAATATGGTGAAACACCATTCCCGACAAGTACACCGTTGACGTGAAGAGCTCCTGTATCTTTCTTATATTCTTCTATATAGTTTTTCAGTTGGGATAAAGCATTTAAATCAATGGCATCTTTTTTAATTTCAACGATTGTCAACTCGCCAGTCTTTTCATTTTCTAGAAGAAGATCTAGGCGTTTATTGCTGTTTACAAATATATATTGACGCTCTTTCACTTTCATATATGGGCCAATCAATTCAGGCCAGTTGGCAACGAAATCCTCGATGTCCCGTTCCAACAGTTGTGGAATTTCGTTTGTCGATAGCTGTTTGCCCAACAATACCATCTTTTCTTGCGGCAAACTTAAAATGCTATCTACAAGGAAACGCACTTGGCGATTATCCAAAGAGCACCAGTTTCTTAGTTTGGAGGTCAAAGAACCAAAAATAGTTGGGTTAGTATAGGGATCAAAAAAGATACCTAACTGATCAAGCAGTCCTTCGTCTATTTCCAGTGGAGTGACGAGTTCAAACGATTGGATGGGATGTCCAAAAACGATTACTTCATGCTCTGCAACAACCTTGTTAACTAAATGAGGATTTTGGTATTTTTTCGAAATTAAAGGGTTCTTCCTTGCTTTCTCAATCGGCATAATGGTTTCCACTTCGTAAAAAGCTGTGATATAGCGTTTTCTGTTTATGCTCGTGTGAAAAAACAAATAATCCCCTTTGTTTACTGTTGTAAGCAACTTATATCCCCTCGAACCTTTGTCACCATAAGTGAACTCATTGAACATCGGATCTTCTTCTCCATCATTTCGTTTTGGATCTACGTAAGGTATTAAATAATTCACCATGCTCCCCCTTTATGTTTTCGACTTTTCAAAATAGTTATTTAATCTTAAGTCCATTGTAATGTATTTCATCCAGTTCTGGTATTAGGTATCAATTCGAGTAACCCTTTCAAGACTGGCTCAATTCATTTGCTATATCCAACAGGAGGTCCATAAACCAGATTTGAGCACTGAAATTATTTTTATCAGGAGAATGTAGTAGTGCTGCTAGGGCTTGAAGTGCAACACCGAACCCATTCAAAATTTATGCGATTACGGCAGACAAAAAGTTCGATTACATCGCCAACAAAAAAGAGGTGGTGGATAATTGGATTGAAAATAAAAAACCTCTAGCCGTGTTTCGGCAAGAGGACTCCTTTTATTCACTTCTGCAATTGTCTGACTAGTGTCTGATTTGTGCGGTGCACAGGCATCGCTTTAGAAACTTGCTTTATCCGAGACATTAGATAGAATATTAAGTATAATCTACCATTTGTAAAAATAGACGAAAGGCGGAAGAACATATGAGCTTCGATTATAATGAAAACTACTTTCTTAATTCAAACCCTTTTATCGAGGATAATAAAAATTTAAGAGAACCGCAAATCCAAAGTTATTTTCATGTATATGAGCATTTTATGGTAAAAAAAAGACAAGCACATGCACTCGTTGTCTTACCAACTGGTGTGGGTAAAACCGGTCTGATGGCTTTATTGCCTTTTCATATTAGTAAGGGTAGGGTTCTTATTATTGCACCACAAATCGTCATTAAGGACACCGTCATTGATGCTTTAAATCCAGATCAACCCACAAACTTTTGGTTACAAAGAGAAGTATTTAATCGACCACACGAACTTCCCTCCCTCATCGAATTTGATGGTAATAAAACAAAAAATGAGGTTTTAGAAGTTGCAAATATTGTCGTTGTCAATATACAAAAATTACAAAGTAGGCTAGTTTCATCTCCATTAAATCATCTTCCTAAAGACTTTTTCGACATGATAATTATTGATGAAGCACATCATTCCACCGCACGTACATGGGTTGAAACAACACAACACTTTTCAAAAGCGAAAGTAATCAAAGTTACCGGAACTCCCTTTAGAACAGACAAAGAAAAGATAGCGGGGGATTTAATCTATAAGTATAAGCTCAGTCAAGCAATGGCTAATGGTTACGTTAAATCTCTAGAAAATTTAACCTATATCCCTGAAGAACTCCTTTTAACTATTGATGGAGATGAAACAGTGGAGTACACAATAGAAGAGTTGAAAAAGTTAGGCCTGAAAGATGAAGAATGGATAAGCCGATCAGTATCTTATTCTGTTGAATGCTCTAGAAGCGTCGTAAAGAAAAGCATTGAGTTACTGAAAGCTAAACGACAAAATACATCTGTTCCTCATAAGGTAATTGCTGTTGCTCCAGATATTAATCAAGCAAAAGTTATACAAAAACTTTATAATGAATATGGCGTTTCAAATACAATTATTCATAGTAACTTATTCGATGATGAAAAGGAAAAAGCATTTAGTGATATAAAAAATAATCGCGTTGATGTTGTTATTAATGTTTCCATGTTAGGAGAAGGCTACGATCATCCATATCTTTCAATAGCCGCCATTTTTAGAGCATTTAGAAATCCGCTGCCCTACGCACAATTTATTGGTCGTATACTTAGGATAATCCCTTCAAATGAAGTTAAAAAAACGGATGATAATATCGGACAAATTATTTCGCACAAACATTTAGCAATTGAAGAACTCTGGGATTACTATAAAACAGAAATTCAGGAAAGCGAGATTATTAAGCATTTAAAAGATATTGATTTTTTAATTCCAGAAACTGATTCTGTAGATAAAGAAACATCAAATAAAAAGGACCTAAGCATAGGCGGTGCCACTGAAATTGGAACTGGTAAAGTCATTGGGGATGTTTATTTAACAACAGAGTTAATAAAACAAAAGAAATCGGAAGACAGAATAAGAGAACAAAAGATTTTGGACCTTCAAAAGTTACTACAAATCGAGCGAGAAGAAGCAGCCAGAATTCTCGATACATCTTCCACCACAAAATCAGAAATCAAAAGACCTGATCTTTATTTTACCAGGAAGAGAAAAGACATAGACAGCACAATTAAAGAAAATATAGTGCCAAGCCTATTAGTAAAGTTTTGTATTGATAAAAAAGATGATAGCCTTAAGAATTGTGGATTGTTTAGGGGTACTTACAGATGGATACCGTCAAGAATTCGGGATAATGGCGGGATGTTAGCTGTCTACTTTAGCACTTATTTGAAAGTTGAAATAGGAAGGGTTAGAAATGATTGGTCGATTGATGATTATGAAATAGCGTATGAAAAGTTGCCACAAATTGAAGAGTATGTTGTGAAAATCCTTGAGGACTATTTCAATGCGTAATCTTTTACTGTAAAATAACTAAGAGGCATATCCTTAAGAAAGGGGTTGTAAATCGTGAAAACCGATATAAAAAAGATTTATGATTTGCTGAATTCACCTATCTTAACGCCGTATAATTTACTTGAAAATGTAAAACTAGATAATTATAGCTATGTAAATTACTACAAAGGCGAACAAGGTGTCATCTGTGAAATGGAGTGTACTAGTCCAGAAAAAGAGGTAGCGAAATATTATTATTTCTTCGATATAAATGATCATTTATTCAAGGTTAATATGCAAGTGGCTGGCTTTAAAAAAATAGAAGTCTTCAATCGTGATAGTGAATTACAAAGTGAAATCAGCAAATATACTAGCCACCCTAGCAATGATGTTCACGTAGGGTAATAATTATTAAAAAGGACCCACAACCAATCGACAAGGAATTAATCGATTGTGGGTCTTTTTGTATTTTGCAATAACAAAGTGCAGAGTTGTGCAATGCTGAGTACATAATGTCACAACTTCACATGGAACCTCAAATATAAAATGTCATCACTCATGTAAAGTTGCAAATCTTTATTGGTTTGTAATGCTATGTGAGTATATTTGATAATATAGGATTTCATATTAAAATCCTAACAATGTTGATTTACACTTTAGGTAAATGCTTGCCGCGGGCATGGCTCCAATCTCTTGTAAGCGAGTGTACCAAACGAAAGCCACTATTGGGCTATGGGTGCAGCATCTGTTTTTTGCCAATCTTTTAGCCAAGCATACATATTTCGAACACAGATATTATTTGTAGCACACCAGGTGTAACGCTAGATTCACCACTCGCTTTAAATGCTTCAATCCGTGCGTACCAAAGTTCGTCTCTTGTCATGAAAAAACCTCCTAACCATTGACGTTAATGTGATTATCACATAACGTCAATGGTTAGGAGGTGAGGAGTATTTTAAGCTTACTACCAAACATGGTGGAAAATTGGATTGTGTGGTGCACAGCATCGCTTTTCAACTAGAACGTCTCATCCAATTTCTGAATCTCTGATTGGGAAATTAAATATACATCGCCCCAAATATCGATTTTGTCTCCTTTTACACGTAGAGCGCAATCCTTATTAGACGCATAAATATTCATTTCTTCCGATAAGGGAGATAGTTCGCTTTGAACCAGCGCCATGTTATTTTCAAGATCAAAATGAGACAGGACGGAAAAATTGTCAAGACCGATTCCGTCGTAAACAGAGCTCATTTCAACTTCATCTCCAAAGTTTTTCGAGCATAACCATTTAGCGGACATGTTGATTGCTCCAGCGCTTGCTCCCATCACAACGGCGTTGCTTTTTTTAATCGAATCCGATAATTCATAGTCTATCAAAAAACGATTTTGATTAAGAATATTGCCACCCAACAAGAAAATAACGGAAGCATTTTGAATTAACGTTTGGGCATCTTCCTTTTGTACGCGATAATTGATTAAATGATATTCATCAAACTTAATGCCAGCCTGGTCAAGCCACGAGCGTTCTGTAGCACCATCATCTTCATGAATAGATGGATTCGAGCTAATCATAGCAAGCGATTTTCTATCAGTTATATCCTCCTGTAACACCCTACCCAGATTCTCTGGGAAAAAATTGCTAAACCAACCTAAATAATAGTGAGTTTTCATAAGTACCCCCGTAGCAAAGTATAAAAAACATTAATTTACTGCGTTACTCATTCTAATTGCAAAGAATATAGTTCTAGTATTTTATCTATAGCTAAGTTATTCGAGTTACTCATATCAACAAAATAGGGTAACTGCCATTCTTGAGTTTTCATCGCTTGTTTACTTGTTGGACTATCCCAACTAGGAAAAATTCTTATTGCCATTTTTCCCGTTGTTGAACTGGACCTAAGAATGTTCTGCTTGAAAAGAATTTCTTTCGGAAAAATAAATTGCCCGAATTCATTTTCATTTTTAAAGGTAGTAATCACTAACAAATCCGGTGCTTCCGCATATGAATAGGCTTGATTTTTATTGTTTTCATCTTTTTCCCAAAATGCAACAAACTGCCCTACTTTGGCAGGCGTACTATTCGCAACTCTGAATCGAACTGTTCTAGAAGATAATTCAAATGTACCCGCACCATACTTAAAATTTTGCTTTTCTTCTTGTATTGACTTTACAGTTAAGTGATTGGGCTCATAAATGATTTTACTTACATAGGCTAATGCTGTATAAAAGTTGTTCATTTCTCCACTCCTAAAACCTTTACCTAAATGGTCCGTTTGTTGAATACAGTTCTTATTGAAAATCAGTTAAATTAGTACAACAAGTATATCAATAACGTATGTTTTTTTACATTAATCATCTAGAAAATATGAGACCGTAATCATTGAGCACTGAAACTATTTTTTCAGGAGTTTGTAGTAGTGGTGGAAATTTGGATTGAAAATAAAAAAACTCCAGCCATGTTTCGGCCAGAGGACTCCTTTGGTGCACAGGTATCGCTTTTCAATCTACTGAAACAACAAGAGTACCGATTATCTTCTCCAAGTTTTCTTTACCAAGTAATTCGACAGTCCTCGCATTCTCTCTAAAATCCGTAGCAAGAGCAGCAGACGCGATGTTAATCAAACCTGTGCATGTAGGCGTTTCGACATCTAACATCAGCCCCAATGATTCCAGCAATACGAGACCTTCGGGAACGTCTTCTGTTATAAATCTTGAATCCGCTACAAATGGACCTTCTGGTGAACTGTTTTTAGCATAGGTTAAAAATGCTTCTTTCGCATCAATTGTTGGATTTTCAAAGTTACGGAATTTGCAGGCTTCCACGTAAGACAATCGTTCCAATCCCACTTTCTCCAGCACATCCATTTTTTCTTTATCGAGGCTTTCTACCATATTCCAGACGTGGGGTGTGAACACTTCTTTGTACATCCAATAGTCGCCTTCAGTATATTCAATTCGAGGAATACTCATAATTCCTCCGATCGTATGGACAATTAAATTGGGGTTGTGGAGAGCAGCTTCGATGACTGATTCGAGGTAAACAAAATGATAGTGTAGCGTATTTAACTTTTCTTGAATAACTGCTTTATCTTTTTCCGTATAGATCGCAATCGGATTTCTAACATTTTTAAACAATATCTTCACTTTACCAGGTTCAATAATTCTACAGTCAATTGGTGAGCTTTGTGCTTCAACAATTGTAAAGCGCTTTTTCTTTTCATGTTTCAAGAAATAAGCTGTCGATAAATAGCCCGGCTCTAGCAACACGATTTGGTCTTCATTCATGAAAGGTAATATACGTTTAATAACTTGTTCATGGTAATTCGTTTGTACATAAATGATAATTATTTCAGCATTTTTGATTGCCGCCTCAACATCCGTCGTCACTACATCTAGATATACGGTATTTTCTTCCTTGCCATCCACAATGGTGATTTGACCTTTATTATTCGTTAGGTAATCAAAATTTTCGTTATGCAAACTCTTTGAAGTCTTTAACAAAGTGACTAGATGACCCTTACGTTTTAAATCAGCAGCGATTGTTGTTCCACCATGTCCTGCTCCTACAACTGTGATTCTCATAAAAACCCCTCCAGTAATTTGATCAATTCTATGCAACTCTTCAAATGTTTATTTTCCATAAGTTTCCTCCTTAACTATTACTATACCACTGTTTTTACTATTTTTCATTTATTCCAAAAATAAGAAGACGTGTGAAAGTTAAAAATCGGCACCTAAAATTAATTCATCATTGACAGAACAAACTGAATAGTGTTATGCTTAAATTCCAATAAAATGCACTCTGATGCTGTCAAAGGTTATCAGAAAAAGGCGATCATTCTTCATGAATGATCGCCTTTCGCAATTTCTATTTGAAATTTGGTACCCGTGCAACAAACAACAACGAACAATTCATACGAACACGTGAAGAACCGTTACGCTACATTGAATTTTTTGATTCCGAAGGCACGTCTTTCCATCTACTCACGAATCGTATCGATTTAACTGAAGCAGAAATCTTAGAGACATACAAGAACCGCTGGTACTTCAAGCTCATCTAATCGATTAAGCAGTATTTAAAGGTTAGCCATTTGCCCGCAGGCATTTGGAATCAGCTGTTTATCACGTTGATCACCTTTGCCCTTATTGAAATCATGCGACTCATTCATCAACCTGAAAAATCAGTATAGGAATTTTTAAGGGTATTTCGTCTCTATATGTTCAATCCAATCAGCCAACTTTTAACTACCTGTAAACGTCGGTTAAAGAAAAGCAAAGGAAGGCAAAGGTTGCCGGATTCCAAACCGATAGAAATCCGTTTTGGAGAAGATTTCGCGATTGTAAGCCCGATTACTAAAGAGCATTTTTCAAGAAAAAACTCTAATGTAAAAAAACAAAACAATTCGTCATTTACGGACGTGTTTCCTTTTTTGGTTTTATAGAATGAGTAAAAAGCGGTCCTCCACAGATTAGATCGTGGAAGGCCACTCTTTATTATATACACAGTCACCATTAATTGTCGCTTACACATGATTCACTTAACCGTATAGAAATAAACTGAAAGGTCTATTTACCATTACGAAACTTTACGCATTGATCTCATAATTAAGCTTACAATGAACACAAGTATAATTGCTCCAATGAAAGCAGGGATGATGTAGAAATCAGAAATTTTAGGCCCCCAACTTCCAAGAAGCATACCACCAATCCATGCACCGATAATACCTGCGATAATATTACCAATAATTCCACCTGGGATATCTTTCCCCAAAATCATACCTGCTAGCCAACCGATAATCCCGCCAATTATTAAAAACCAAATGAAACTCATACTGTCCATCTCCTATTTTGTAGTTTAATATTTCGCTATAGTCTTCTTTAACCTTTATTACATCCTTTCAAACATTAATGAGAAAAAAATCAACCTTGCTTCCTGCTAACAGTTCCTACTGCCAAGCCTGTAGTGGACCAGCGTTTCCCCATGCCTATCACACAGAGAAACCTTGAAAGGCACTTTGCCAATCAAGGTTTTTTAAATTACTTTAAAAAATCTAATATTGAATTCACACTTTTTTCAAAACAACTTGGGTTCCTTTCTTTAATACTAGTTAATTGAGAAACAACAATTTTCTGAGTATCATTGTTTAATGTGGGGATAATTTTTTTATAAATATTTCTCGATGTTTCATGATTTAATATTCTTTTGTGAAGTATCTTTAACCATTCCTTAGCATGAGGAAGCATTTTAGGAATAGAATTAGCTAACAATTTAAGCGATACTTCAGAACTAACAATCTTGTCATACGACTCTATAGCATGAATTAACCCAAACATTACTTCATCTTTTTCGGTTAAATCATCAAAGCCTTGACATAATATTTCTATATGATTAACATTCTTCATGTCTAAAATATTTTCTATCGATTTTTCAAATTTTCTCACTTCACTTTCATCTCTTAATAAACGATTATTCTTTAATTCGGTAAGTTCGACTATAATATCCAACTTTCCCACCTCCTATTACCTCTCAAAAATATTTGGGTATTTTGTTTTATTTAAATTTATTATTTCCAACAGTCCTGAACGTATCTCAGGAGTGTAAAGTCCTTCTTTTATATAAATATTCTTTGCATCAATAATATCACGAGCTAAAGCGTCACGTGGTTCAAGAATAAGGTAGTCTTCTAATTTCTTACCAGTTATTCCGTATGTTTCGGTTTGACGGTGCCTCCCCCCTTTTCCTGGATGAGGCTGTTCCATATTCATACTTACTCCATCATTTTTTTGTACCTCTGCTTTTGTTTTCAGATATTTTGCAGAAGGCATATGGTGAGGAGTTATATTGTCTCCGCGTGTTCCTTCATCTATTAATTCTTCATATGTTCCAACTTTTCCTTCTCCTGGTAGTAGAGGATTAACTATACCCTTCCCAGCATCCTTAGCCTTTTCACCAGTTTTCAAAGCATCATGTGCAGTATCATACATCTTAGCTGGCTTAATGAACGTGAATAGAGCGGCTTCAAATCGTTCGTTTTCCGTCGCATCAGCGCTTAACATAGTACCGATATCTTCCGTAAAGAAGTCAAACGCACCCACGGCATAAGGCGCAATGCCATCCGGAGTTCCCGGTCCATTTCCACCTACTACTTTCCTCATACCCTCAAATATAATTCCTTCATCATAAGGTGGCAGCGTCTGTGAAACGGTTCTAAAATAGCTTGAAACACTGAAGGAATGGCAAGTGGCAGTCCACGTAAAATGCACGAATTGCGTTTTCCCTTCGCCTTTCAACGAATCTTCCATCACAACGAGTCCTTGAACTCCTTCTTGGATGGTTTCCATTTCATTGCCTAAACGATCAAGCATCGTGATGTTCTGATGGACTATGTTATCTGTATATTTATGCTTTTCACAAACAAAAAAAGCGTCACAACAATATACTGTTGTGGCGCCCTTTTCCCTCGCTATTACGCATTTTCAATTTCAACGTCAGAAAGTAAATGACCTAGAGCCAGCCAATGCTCTTTGACTAGTTTCGGTGCCACTCACACAACTCAATCCCAATTTTTCAATTAACGGCGTCTTAAGTGGTAGTAACAACCATTAGACACGATTACTAAACTGGTAAATTAGTTAACACTTTGTTTAGTCCTTGACCACTGTTTCAGCTAAAAATGCCCATAGTTTACTTTTTCTCTTGTTCTTTTAAGTTCTTCTTTCTCTGCCCATAGAATCAAGTAAAATAGCTAACTAAATCTCACACTCTCTAATTTTAAAAATTCATCTAACCTATTTACCATATTTTCTTTCGTAGTTGGGACTTCTTGAGGCATATAATTAACAAAACTCACCATATCTTCTGGGTAGTGATGATTTCCATAAAACTCTGCAATTTTATTTAATAATTCATTATCTTCTTTACATCTTTTTCTCATTTCAGCCAAACAAACAAATCTGAGTTTTCTATTCTCCTCTACTAATATTGTGCTTTCTTCATTTAATTGAGGGAAATAATTAGATTTTATTTCTAACATCACTTTACCTAAATCTTCACTAGATACTCCCCATGCAAGTTCACTAACAAACCCACTTTCATCACCAATCTCCATCAACTCTACCGCATAGTCAGAAATAACGTCTTTACTAAAATAATTTTCTTGGACACCCACAAAAATAGTTTTCCAGTCATACTCTATATGTCTATTTTTTAAATCTTTTAAGTTCATATTATTCACCTCCTACTTTTTTGGAATTTGATTTGGCTTACCCATAAAATTTGCACCTGTGCAACAAACAACAACGAACGATTCACGAAATTGCATAAAAAATCCAATGAATTAGAAATAGTAGTAAATACCTAGTCCACGCCTTATAAGTATGTAATTGTAGCGAGTTGACGGAATAGCGTCACGCACTGGTACCTGACACTAATTTGGGAAAAGTTCTGTTCTAATGTCACTTCTAAACTTAAGGACATCCCATTGGCTCAGCACGAATGTTTTGATGGTACAACCTTCATGAGTTATGAATTTCAGTAAAGCATCATCCATGTCGTCCCATGTTTAAATTTCTCACAAAAATCAAATGTTTATATAAAGTAATTCATTACTAATTCTATTTTTAAACCAACAAGCCTATTTAATTTCGTAAGTTATTGTCTTGTTACCAGTAATAATAAAGTTGTCATCTCGCTAAGCTTATTGCTTTCATCCGCACAGTTGATTTTGTTCATAATACTTTCTAATAGTAACATTTTTATAAGCTCTTGATTAAAAATGTATATTCAATTCTTCTCGAATCGCTTTTTCTAAATATTCTTCAAAACTTCCTGCTATTATTTCTTTTCCACCAAAATCAAAGTCAAATGTAATGATTTCTGTATTAGAAGAATTAAAACCTACTGGATTTCCTGCACCGTCTAGTCCAATAACAATAAAATCCTCATGCCCTTCAGGAAGAATATTTCTAAACTGTAGAGATTTTTCTACAAATGAAGGTGTAGCAAAAAATTCCGCCTCTCTCAATCCTAAAACAATTGCTTCACCAACTGCTCCCGAACCATACCTCAAAAGAAAATTTTTATAATCCTCTGGTAATTTTACTTTGAGTTCATCTTCAGCTTGTATTACTTCCTCAATATTAACAGGCCCTCCAAAGGCTTCAGGGCACATTTCAAACTCTTCATCAATTGCATTTAACAATTCTATTTTCATTCAATTATCCCCCTTTTAATCATTTCATTGGCATATCTAGCTTTCCAATATTCTTTACGCCATTTATTGAATTCCTGCCTCGCTTCTCCACCGCCAACTCCACCCTTATTTCCAAATGGATACTGTCTTTTGTTTCCTAGATCATGGTATCTACTAGGCATCTCAATTATTGGTCCTTCAACTCTTTGTTCATGATGATGAAGTATAATTGTTTGTGTACCTGTGCAACAAAATACAACAAACAATTCAACCAATAGTATAAAAACCCAATAAAGATTAGATAGTTAGGTACCTATCTAATCTCCTTTTCATAAATATGTAATTGTAGTGAATTGTCAAAATAGTTTCTTGCACAGGCACCTGACACTAGCGTTGCATAGCAGTAAAATAATGGTTTTTATGTCACTAGCTAATGAAAAGAAGTTCAAATAATGCAAAAAAAGGGGCTCCTACTGTAAAATAAAACTGACGACTAATCAGTTACCTACTCTACAGAAAGGAGCTTCCTTATGAAAAGTGTAGAGGAAAACTTAGTCTTTCGTCAATATTTATCTCTATTGCCAGTTAACATTTTGGCTTGTCCATTGATGAATTATGATGCGAAAAAGCTAACTGACTTTTCCCTTGTGAAAATCTTGATTATGGCCAACTTATGTAAGTGGGAAAGTCTTCGCGAAATCGAAGAAGGCATTCGGTCAAAAAAATCGTTTCAAAGAGATTTGGGGCTTACGTCAATTGGTTACTCACAAATTAGTCGTCGACTCATCGATTTGAATACGGCTGATCTGGCCGACTTGCTCGGCCGCTTAGCTCGACACTATTGGCTATTACAAAGGCATGCAGAAGGGATAAATCCCAAAGTCGGGATTTTGCGTATTATTGATGGAACCTATATCAAGCTACCAGACAACGCATCAAATTGGACAGCCATTTCCAAAGTATCCAGTGGGATTAAACTGCATATTCGTGTAGTAGTTGCTTCTTCGAATAGTATATTTCCCGAAAAAATGATTCCATCCACGGGAAATATAGCGGACTCTGATGCCGTGAATCACATCATCGATGATGATGCTTTGTATGTAATGGATCGAGGGTATGCACATAAAACGAAGATGGGTGGCTGGTTGCAACGTAATATACAATTTCTCGTGCGTGTTCGGAAAACTTTCACGACAGAAACACTCAAATCATATACACCCACTCTACCAAATGTCGTGAAAAATGAATTGGTGTCAATTCGGACACGTGAAGAACCGTTACGCTACATTGAATTTGTTGATTCTGAGGGCACATCCTTCCATCTAATCACGAATCGTCTCGATTTAAGTGAAGCAGAAATTTTAGAGACATACAAGAACCGCTGGTACATCGAGCTCTTCTTCAAATGGATTAAGCAGCATTTAAAGGTCAGCCATTTGTTCAGCCATTCGCCCGCAGGTATTTGGAATCAGCTGTTTATCACGTTGATTACCTTTGCCCTTATTGAAATCATGCGACTCATTCATCAACCTAAAAAGTCAGTATGGGCGTTTTTAAGGGTATTTCGTCTCTATATTTTCAATCCAATCAGCCAACTTTTAACTACCTGTAAACGTCGGTTAAAGAAAAGCAAAGGAAGGCAAAGGTTGCCGGATTCCAAACCGATAGAAATCCGTTTTGGAGAAGATTTCGCGATTGTAAGCCCGATTACTAAAGAGCATTTTTTAAGAAAAAACTCTACTGTATAAAAAAAGAAAACAATTCTTCATTTACGGACGTGTTTCCTTTTTTTGTTTTATAGGTGGTATAATCTATCTTTTTTTACTATTTATGAATACTATGCAACGCTAGTGGGCACCTGAAAATCATTCAACTCTCCAACAAAACTAAATCATCCTTCGTAATTTCTTTTTCGAGCGCAAGCCTATTTTGTTTATTGGTCGCCACAGCCATTCGATAATCGACTTTACGCGTCATTTCTTTCGCTATTTTTTTAGCAAGACCGGCATTTCCGAAATGACTATCTCTACGCGCATAAATCTCTTCATAGTGACGAACTAATGCACGCTTTGCTTCATCTGTTATGCCGTACCCTTTACGATAGAGGTCGGTAATCTCCATTAATTCCTTTGGTGTATAATCTTCAAAATGGAGCGTTAGTCCGAAACGTCGACGGAGTCCGGGGTTGCTGTCTAAGAATCGATTCATTTCTTTTTCGTACCCAGCGGCAATTAAGAGGAACTCGCCTTGTCGATCGGACATTTTTTTCAGCAACACGTCCACTGCTTTTTTCCCGAAGTCATTCTCTCCACCACTCGCAAGTGTGTACGCTTCATCAATAAATAACGCACTACCCATCGCTCGTTCAATCAGCCCGGCTGTCAGCTTCTCCGTTTCACCAATATGGCTACCGACTAAATCGCTGCGATCTACTTCAATCAGATCGCCTCGTTCTAATAATCCAAGCGCTTGATAAATACCAGCGAGCACACGACCGACCTCGGTTTTACCTGTCCCAGGTTTACCAATCAACAGCGTATGGTTCATCAATTTCTCTGTAGAATGATTTTCTCGTTTGTAGTATCTCATTAATTCAATCATTTTATCTATTTCAGCCTTCACAGAACCAAGGCCAATAAACTGATGGAGTTCTGCACGTTTATGGGCGAGTAGTACTTCATCGATTGGAATTTCGTACGTCTTCACGCCACGCTCTTGTACCGCTTGTACAACGTCTTGTTCTTCAAACGTCGTCAATACCTTTTCCGTCCACTCTTCACGCGGAAGTTTTGCAATTCTCATCGACTGAGCAAGCCCGATTTGATCGTATAGTATACGTGCCATTCGAGCATTACTAAATGTTTCATCGCGCATACGATAACGTTCCACGAACTCCTCATAAACGGCTTGTTTGGCAGCAGGAGTAAGCACATAGCTTCCTTCACACTGGCTTAAGAAGATTTGAAGCAACTCATCTGGTGTATAGTCTTGAAAGTGAATCTTTTCAGTAAAACGATCTTTCAATCCCGGATTAGATGCTAGGAAACGGCTCATTTCTTCGGTATAGCCTGCCGCGATGACAATGAATTCACCGCGAGAATTTTCCATTGCAGGAAGCAACGTTTCTATTACTTTTTTGCCGAAATCCTTACTAGAATTGCCCCCTGCTGCAAGCGTATACGCTTCGTCTATAAAGAGGACGCCACCCATAGCTTCCTTAATAATTACTTTCGTTCGTTCTTCTGATTCACCAACATGCGTTCCAACGAGATCTTCCCGCTTCACTTCAGTTACGTGGCCTGTCTTTAATAAACCTAGTTCCTTAAAAATCTGTCCTATAAGCCGAGCGACTGTCGTTTTACCAGTACCCGGATTACCTTGAAAGACCATATGAGGCGCTACCACCGGATTAGCTTTCATGCCACGCTCTAATTTGAATTGATTAATATCGCTTACGTTTTTAAACTCCTGGATTTTGTCCTTCACATCTTCCAGTCCAATAAACCCGTTCAAACCATTCATGAAAACATCCACCTGATCAGTAGGTGAGGAATGTCCAGCACTGCCGCCTAATCTACTACTGATTGGTGGAACCTGCAAGTCCGTATCGGTGAGCACAGGAACACTGTCATCAAAGCGGACTAAATCTCCTGCTTGGTTGTTTTCAAAAGAACAGTCGTTAAGAATCGGAACCGAGCGCTCGAGTCTCAGCCCAGCCTTCTTTCCATTCATCACTTGCACCCCAGTAAATACAGCATCCGAACAATCTTGCAAGATGATTTGATCATCCCGATGACCATGTACGCGAGTTACCGTCACTTCAGTACGCTCCACCTGACTCAAGACGATTCCTGACGATGTACCGTCATAGATTTCACACTCCGTTATAAAGACTTCTGCAGATTCCGTTGCTCTTATTTGTGGCCTTTTATGATTGAACAAAATGGACCGTTCTACTGAAATAACTACTTCAGGACCTGCAAGTATGCCGTTCTTATCTCCACTCGATATTTTACAATCGGTAATTTCTGCGTTAGCCGCAGCACTGAGTAAGACGTTGGATCCCTTATGACCGAAGATGATGCAATTGGCTGCCGTCAACTTGGAATCTTTCACAACTATCCCTGCACTATCCCCACTCTTTACTTCGGTCGCTGACAGAATTACTTCCGATTGTTCAGAAGCAAAAATCTGTACACCACTATGATGGCTAATAAGAGAATCCGAAATAGTCACTTGACTACTTGTCACGTAAACTCCTTTATTGGTTCCACTCTCAATTTCACAACCCAGAATCGTGAACACGCTTTGAGTAAACGCAGAGAGTTGCGTCATCTGATTGTACTTCACTTCAGATTCGATAAGTGTACACGTGGAATTTTCGGAGACAATTCCTCTAGACGCACCCGAAAGGATCTGGGTTTTTGTAATCGCGAGTTTGCTTTGTTCGTTACAGGAAATTTGGTCACCTTTTTGGTTTTTAAACTGTGAGTCGGATAGCTCAACTGATGAACCACTGACGTGCATTCCTTCAGCCTCACCATTTTCAAACGTACTTGCCTCGACTTCGATATGGGATCCATTCGTAAATGCTACATGCTCCAAACTCTGGTTTTTAAAGACACAATTTTTCAGAACACCCTTAGATTGATCACAATAGATTCCTTGGACATGTCCAAAATAAAAATTCGTACTTTCTACGTCCATAGAACTGTCTTGTTCCAAACGAAGTTGAACCCCGCGATTTCCGATGAATGAACTTCTGGTGATTGTTGCTCGACTCGTTTCATACAAGCAAAGGCCTTCTTCTTGCCCACTTAAAATTCCGGAATTCGTTACCGCTACTTCTCCTCCTGCGCGCACACTAATTTGTGCAGACTTGATCGTGTCTTCTACTATGCATTCGAACAAAGCCAAACGCCCTAATACCTCAATCCCTTGTATGTTTTTTTGAAAAATCGAATGCGCTGAGGATACTTTAGCAGCTGCATCCACTCGCATTGCAACGCCTTGAATCTCAGAGAAAAGACAGTGGTGAAGCGTTACATCTCCTGATTCAATATGTATTCCATAGTCCACTGGACCAGTGCCTCCACCAATACTGATCGATTCGATACGCACTTCTTCCGTTGTCGCGATACGAACACTTCCTGTTAGACGAACTGAGCTCGCTTCACCTTCTGAACCTCGAAGAACGAGCAGCTTATCGATTGTCACATGTTCATCATAAACACCTTCATCAACTTCCACTGTATCTCCTGGCAGAGCTGCCTCTACTGCAACCTGAATGGTTTTGTAGTTGGATCCTTCACGCTGAGAAACTTGAATAATTGCCACGTATCTTCCCACTTTCTATTAGTTAATTCAATTGATTTCTATACTTTGTATTTTTCTACACACAATTATACGCGGGAGTTCCATCATCCGTTAAGTATACTAGTAAGCCTAGGAACAGAGTAAAGAACTGCTTGTGAACAAGAGTAGATAGCAAAATTTTAAGGTACCCTTTAAAATCGGTACCCACTAGCGTTACATAGCAGTAAAATAATGATTTTTATGTCACTAGCTAATAAAAATGAGTTTGAATAATGCGAAAAAAGGCTCCTACTGTAAAATAAAACTGACGACTAATCAGTTACCTACTCTACAGAAAGGAGCTTCCTTATGAAAATGGTAGACGCAAACTTAGTCTTTCTCCAATATTAATCTCTATTGTCAGCTAACATTTTGGCTTGTCCATTGATGAATTATGATGCGAAAAAGCTAACTGACTTTTCCCTTTTGCAAATCTTGATTATGGCCAACTTATGTAAGTGGGAAAGTCTTCGTGAAATCGAAGAAGGCATTCGGTCAAAAAAGTCGTTACAACGAGATTTGGGGCTTACGTCAATTGGTCACTCACAAATTAGTCGTCGACTCATTGATTTAAATACGGCCGATCTTGGCCGCTTAGCTCGACACTAGGTGTCAATGCGGACATGTGAAGAACTGTTACGCTAGAGTCACTTCAAATCATTAATGATATAGCAACCCCGGTTACTGCTGAATGGAAAGATTATCTTGTAAATGCTATGGGGCGGCTGACTTTTTCCGGACTGCAACTCGTCCAACGCCTATTCATCGAAGGGTTCACACTTTCTGAATTTACTGGGCAATACGGAATTACAGTTGCGGGAGTGAAGAAACGGCGGGAGCACATGCTTGCTAAACTGGGAAAGGAAATGACTGGGTGAGGGGTAAATGCTTCACTGATTTCATTGAATCTCCGGGATTCTTGCGAAACATGGATAGAATTGAGGTCCGTCCCCTCTTGAAGATGATCATCAAAAAGACAATTAGTGAGTGCGCTCAGATTTGCGCTTGCATGGAGCCGTACAAATGAAGTTTTTCGTATAATCTCTTCCATGATTAGTTCTTTTATTAGTAGAAGCGCTTGATACAAAATCATCAAGCGCTTCTTTTTATATTATTTCGATAGCTCTTCTACATCTGGGAAAGGATCTTGAAGTGGTTGCACTTCTAAAGTAGAGGTAGGTTCAGTTGGTACCTCATGTTTTGCCCAGTAGGAAGCGAGAATAGTTCCGGTTATTACTTGCCATGCGGAAGCGAATGCACTTGGTAATGCAGCTAGTGGCGTGAAATATGCAGCAGCTAAAGCTACACCAAGACCGGAGTTCTGCATTCCTACTTCAATCGATATTGCACGTTGGTCTTGACGAGATAGTCTTAAAGCTTTCGCTGCATAGTATCCTAATAAAAGTCCAAATCCATTATGCAGTAAGACTGCAACGAACACTAGTATTCCTGCAGTTGCAATATTTTCTTTATTGTTTGCAACAATTGCAGATACAATAATGGTAATCGCAACAATGGAGATTAGAGGTAAAACAGTTTCGCTTTTACTGGTAACAGTAGGTAGGAATTTATTAACTAATAAGCCCAATATAATCGGGATAATGATCACTTGAATAATGGACATAAACATAGACATTGGATCAATTGGCAACCATTGCCCTGCAAAAATTAATAATAGAAATGGCGTCATAATTGGAGCCAGTAATGTAGAAACACTTGTCATGGTGATGGATAGAGGAACATTTCCTTTTGCCAAATACACCATTACGTTTGAAGAAGTACCCCCAGGAACACTTCCAAGTAAAACCAAACCAGCGGCAAGTTCAGCCGGTAATTTTAATGAATAAGCAATGAGAAATGCAATAGTTGGCATGATAGAAAATTGTGCAACTACTCCTATTAGAACAGGGATTGGATTGGTAAAAACTAATTTAAAGTCGGATGCTTTCAACGTAAGTCCCATGCCGAACATTACGACCCCAAGTAAGATAGTGATATACGCACCAAATGAAGAGAACAAACTTGGAACCATAAAAGCTAAGACTGAAAACACGATTACTATAAGGGCAAAATGTTTACCAGCTAAACTACTAATTTTGCTAAGAGCTTTCATTTTAAACCTCCTTTTTTGAGTCTATTTTGACAGATAAGAAAGCATATATTTTTCTACCTGGACCAGTGGCTACACTCAAGGCGCTAGCCACTTTTCTTAATACTTTATAGTCGAACTTGGATGGCAATGTTTTTTATTTGAATATAGTTTTGAACGGCTAAATGACTTTTTTCTCGCCCAATGCCACTTTTCTTATATCCTCCAAACGGCATCTGAACACCGCCCGCAGCTCCATAACTATTGATGAAAACTTGACCACTTTCAATGCGTGACGCTACATAATGTGCTATATCAATATCTTTAGTCCAAACACCAGCAACTAATCCATATTCAGTGGCATTCGCTAATTCAATGGCTTCCTCCACATTACTAAAACGTACCACACTGAGCACTGGCCCAAAAACTTCTTCCTGTACAATAGAATTATTATGATTAGGTGCTTCGATTATTGTAGGACTTATATAAAAGCCATTTTCATAACCTTCAACCTGAACTGCTTCCCCACCTACTAAAATCTTCGCTTGTTTATCAATAGTCTCTAAAATCCCTAGAATTCGGTCGTATTGTTTTTCATTTATAATGGGTCCCACATCTGCATTGTTAACCGGTGGTCCCACTTTCAAGTTTTTAAATTTTTCTACTAGTTTTTCTAGTAATTCGTCCGCAATTGTTTCATCTACTAATAGACGAGATCCTGCAGAACAGGTTTGGCCTGCATTTTGTACAATTGAATTAACGATTGCAGGAACTGCACGTTCTAAATCTGCATCTTTAAATACTACGTTTGGTGACTTACCACCTAACTCAAGCGTTACAGGTACAACATTGTTGGCGGCTGATTTCATTACTGCAATTCCTGTTGGAACCGAACCTGTAAAAGTAATTTGATTGATACCAGGATGAGAAGTCAATGCAGATCCAATTTCTGCGCCGTATCCTGTAAGATGTTGAAATACCCCTTTAGGAAGTTTTTCATGGAACCATTTTGCTAAAAAGTTTGTAGTAAGTGGCGTATCTTCAGAACTTTTCACGATGACTACATTTCCTGTAGCAATTGCAGCAGCTACACTACGCGCAGTAATCTGGATAGGGTAATTCCAAGGTACAATATGAAGTGTAACTCCGATTGGCTCAATAACTGTTACATTTAATAAGTCTTCTTCAATCGGAATAGAATCACCGAACACTTTGTCTGCTAAGCCACCATAAAATTCAAAATAGCGAGCAGCAGCTTCAATATCTGCTTTTGCCTGTCCACTTGGCTTCCCTATATCCAATGATTCAAGATCCACTAATTCTTCCGCATTCTCTCTAATATATCTTGCCGTTTCTTGTAAAAATTGCCCTCTTTGAAATGGTTTAAAAGCTCTCCACTCTGTACTTTTCAATGCTTTCCTTGCAGCTTGGACAGCACGATCTGCATGTTTTTCATTTCCACGAACAATTTGTGTGATTAATTCACTTGAGGCAGGATTAATGACATCTATCCATTGTTCGTTTTCATCTCCACCCCATGTTCCATCAATTAGTATTTGTATTTTTTCCATTTAGAACTTCCTTTCTAGATACTTCTTCCGCCATCTACATGAATGACTGCACCTGTAATAATCTGTGCCCCATCTGTTAATAAATGTGTAACGGTTGCAGAAATATCAGTTGGTCTAATTAATCTACCTAATGGAACACTTTCCGCAAAAATGTCTTTATTTAATACTACCTCACCAGCCTGTTGAGAAGAAAACTGACCTAGCATTTGTGTATCAGCTGGACCAGGGTGTAATACATTAACACGAATATTGAATGGTGCTGTTTCGAGTGCTAAAGCTTTGGAAAATGCTTCTACCGCTCCTTTAGAGGCAACGTAGCTTTGTAATCCAGGACGTGGTCTTGTAACGGAAACGGAGCCTATATTAATAATAGATCCATTGTTTGTTTTCTTCATATACCTAACCGCTTCACGATTTGTTAAAAATACTGCAGTCGCATTAATATCCATTAACAAATGCCACTCCGATAATTCCACTTCTGTTATTGGTTTTCCTGCTTGCGCTATTCCAGCTGCGTTAACAAGACCGTCTAATTTATTAAACTCATTGTATATTTCTTTGAAAGTTTCTTTAATACTCGATTCTTCTAGTAGATTTATATTTTTGATACGTAAATTTTCATTTTCAATAGAAGATAGGGAATCTGTATTAATATCAAGACCAATTACAATGGCGCCCTCTGCTAACAGATTTTCTACTACCACTTTCCCCATTCCCCCACCAGCTCCGGTGACGGCAATAACTTTAGCTTCTAATTGTCCCATATAAAAATCCCCCCTTATGCATACTTTCTAATGTTTTCAATAATTTTATCTGCAAACTCTATTGTGGAAGCAGTTCCACCCAAATCCGGTGTTCTCACCTTACCATCTACTAATGTGGCTTCTATTCCATCGACAATTAGTTTAGCCATTTCTGGATAACCTAGATGTTCTAGCATTAAGGAAGTGCTCCAAATTTGTGCTATTGGATTTGCAATTCCTTTATTTGCAATATCTGGTGCAGAACCGTGAATTGCTTCAAACATAGATGGGAATTTTTTTTCTGGATTAATATTTCCTGAAGGTGTAATTCCAAGTCCACCTGAAATCGCTGCACCTAAATCTGTTAATATATCCCCAAATAAGTTACTACCCACCACTACATCAAAGATTTCTGGCTTCGATACAAAGAAGGCAACCAATGCATCTATATGGTGAAAAATAGGTTCTATTTCTTTATAATCAATGCCAACTTCTTTCGCAACTTCATCCCAAAACGGCATGGAGAAATTAATGGCATTAGATTTTGTTGCAACAGATAACTGCTTAGAACCTCTTTTTCGTGCCAATTCATAAGCATATTTTATGACGCGTTCACTTCCCATTCTTGTAAAAACACTATTCTGCACAACTACTTCATATGGAGTGCCAACATGCAAACGACCTCCACTATTTGAATATTCACCTTCCGTATTTTCACGCACTACGACAAAGTCAATATCTTCTATACCTTTATTGGCTAAAGGACTTTCAATTCCCTTTAATAATTTAATAGGTCTTAAATTTATATATTGTTGGAACTCTCTTCTTATCGGTAGGATTAACTCCCAAACGGAAATATGATCAGGGACTTCTGGTGAACCTACTGCACCGAATAGAATGGCGTCATATGGAGTCAATATTTCTATTCCATTTTCAGGCATCATACGCCCTGTTTCAAGATACCGTTTACAATTCCAATCATAAGAATCGATTTCAAAATGCAAATTTCCATGTATCTCCTCCACTACCTTCAAGACCTTGATAGCTTCCTTGATTACTTCTGGCCCGATTCCATCTCCTGGAATACTAGCGATTGTGTATTTCTCCAAACACGACACTTCCTTCCAAAATGACTACATACTACATATGATGTAGTAGATATAAATGATATCACCTTCTCCATTCCGTGTAAACAGAATATTTAATATAATCATGATATTGATAAAACTTAGGTGAAATTCTGTTTATCCGATATAATCTATAGAGAAGAAAGTAAACTCAACCGGAGGATTCACCCTATGCATTTTGAAAAACTAACAACTTCTGACAAAATATCAACTGAGATTGTCTCCGCCATAAAGGCAAAGCTACTAGACGGGACACTTAAAAATGGTGATAAACTACCCACAGAATCTGAAATGGTCGAACAACTTGGCGTTAGCAGGACACCAGTCCGGGAAGCTATAAAGATACTGGAATCGATCGGAGTTATTCAGATTAAGCGCGGTGAAGGTATGTACATCACCAATAATCCTTCCCATTTTTCCTTGAATCCCTTGATTTTCAGCTTAATCATGCACAGTAATAACACACAGAAGCTGATCGAATTCCGTCAGCATTTCGAGATTCTTATGATTAATATCATTCGTACCAATTGGTCTGAAGAAAAGATTAAAAAAATTGAGGAAGTCTATCATAGTCAAGCCCAGCGGCTAAAGCCGGAGTTAAGCCCTGAAGAACTGGCCGTTATCGATTTGGAATTCCACTATGCGGTTCTTGAAGCAACCGAAAATGCATTTGTTATCGAAATTGGCAAAACCATTTACGAATTGTATAAGCCAAAAATGATTGCCTCCAAACAATCTAGCAGCATCGAGCGGACACTCCATACGCATAAGGCCTATTTAGACCTACTCTTCCGAAAAGACGCAGTCGTCAGTGAGAAACAGATCAATGATATGATCTTAAACAATCAGGAATGGCTGGAAGAGGAGTGAGACAAGGGTAGCTAGCCCCATTTCAATCCGAATAGTTATAGCCAAAAGAACACCAGTAGGGATATCAGTAGGAACTTCTGAATAGGACTAACTTTCAAGTTTTAGGCTATTTAAAAATCAAGTTGTGTTAGTTACAAGGAGTAGTCAAAAGCATTGCATGGAAGTAAATTAAAGTGATTTAAATTATATATGTATATTGATCTGAATAATGATACAAAAAAATGCTCCTTCTGTGGAATAGATACTGATAACCAAATCAGTTCCCTATACTACAAATGAAGGAGCATTTTATATGAAAAATGTAGACCAAGATATTGTTTTTCCTCAACATTCATCTCTGTTTCCTTAGTGCGTATTGGAAACTGAGTAAAGGTAAATAGATAGCTGTGTTTCTATTTCATTCCACAATAAACTTCATTCGAACATCTTTCTTTAATGATTTATTGTCCTTGCTTTGTACTCCGGTAGTGATATTCAAATAATATTCCCCAAAGTCCCAATTTGTTTGCGGTGCAATAAGTAGGTTCGTGGGTGTTGTTGGATCAACTGTTGTGGTGAACAAAGTAACTCGTTCACTTCCGTCAGATTTCCGTGACACGATGACATCCTGCGTGTAGTCTTTACCAAGAACAAGCTCTTGGTTGAATGACACGATGAACTCCTTCGTAATTGGAACAGTCATTTCTAAGAAATCACCTACAAACTGTGCACCCACAAGCCGGTCAGTCAATTTCTCAATATCTAATACACCATGTCCATAAAAAGAATCATACCCCGGTGCCCCAAAATCTTGAGCCATCCTTTTCAATAAATCCTCAATCTCACTAGGCGATAACTGTGGTTTCAATGCTTTCATCATCGCCACAGTTCCTGAAACGATGGGTGCAGAAAAAGAAGTTCCTCCATCCTTATTATACGATTGCTTCGGGAACGTCGTAAGTATCCGTTCACCAGGTGCGACGAGATCTACATATTGATTGTAATTTGAAAAACTTGACCTACTGTTATTTTCATCCACTGCTCCAACTGAGATGACATTTTCATATGATGCGGGATAAAAAACTGAATTCCCCTTAAGTGCATCATTCCCAGCGGCAGCAACGATAACGATTCCTGCACGGACTGCACGCTGGATAACTTCATTCTCTATTGCTGAAGAATTAGCACCTCCAAGACTTAGATTGATGACGTCGACTTTCTTTGCAATTGCGTACTCTAACGCCTTGATTATTGACGAGGTACTGCCTGTGCCACTACTACCTAGCACTTTAATAGGGAAAATCGAAATTTCAAACGGACCTGCAACCCCAGAAATACCTCGCCCATTCCCCGCTTCAGCCGCAATAACGCCTGCAACTTTAGTTCCGTGTCCATGTAGGTCCGTCATCATTGTAGTATTCGAGAAAAAGTCATATCCACCTGGTTCAATCCGATTCTTCAAATCCTCATGATTCATGTCAATCCCAGAGTCAATTACGGCAACTACTATTTTTTTCTTTTGAGCCGCCACATGTTTCCACATACTTTCTGCCTTCACATGAGGAAGCCACCACTGGCTACTCGTATACGGATCATCTAGAACAGTAAGCAAATGACGTTCGTAGTTTGGCTCTACATATTCGATAGACGGATTATTTTCCAACTGTATTCTAATCGCTTCCATATCCGCATCATCCGAAAATGTCAAAAGCTCAACTTCTGGTGCAATTGATTCCATAGTCTCAACATCTTGCAGGATTTTCGTACTAGCCATCGAGCGATAATCACTCGAGTATTTGACAAGCAATTCATTTGTAGCATTTGTCGCTACATCGGCATGAATCGTCTTCATAGTTGGTAGCATCACGAAAGACACCACTAATAATATGGTAACCATTATTATACAAATAGTATTCCTCATATCCATCCCCCAAATCCTCATCATCTATTTTTTGTATCAACTCTCTAGCTTTAGAAGAAATAACTCGTGTATAGCCAATGAAATGCGCTTAAACTATACGCCCAATGAATACAGCAAGCGTTCAGTTCTTTACACCCTGTTCTATCTTCTCTATGCGCCTATTATACCACCCTAACCTATCAACTCACGCAATCATCAGTAATTACTTGATTGTAAGCAAAGAAAAAAGGACCAACCATCGGCCCTTGTCACTTTTATCATGCCCACCTCTCAAAGCATATTCAACGAATCGCGTAAATGGTCCACAGCAAGGTGCTGGTACCGCATTGTCGAACGTAAATCAGCATGCCCTAAAATGCTAGCAATGGTATGCTGCGGAACCGTGCGTATCGTTAAATGTGTTGCCGTACAGTGACGCAATGTATGTGGAGTAATTAAAGAATTTAGCCCTGCTTGACTGGCAGTCCAACGAAGCTTATTGCGAATATCCGATACGCTGAGCGGCTGATCCGGACAAAGCGTAGATGGAAATACGTAACCATGCTCCTCTAGATCATACTTTGCAAAATACTGTTCAAACAACCCCTTTAACTGATCATGAAGGGGCAAATACAAATCCTTGCCCCCCTTTTACCTTCGGAAAATAAATGACGCGATCTGCCAAGCGAACATGGCTTCTCTCCAACGTACGGACAGGACTTAAGCGTGAATCCAATTGTTGCCCCGAACAGAGCAATCGCATCACTTCATCTTCCGTTAAAATAGCTTTGAGTGGCGTATACACTTTCAGAATCCGGATTCTGGCGGCCACATCTACAGGATAATCCAGCTCATAGACAAGGAACTTGTAAAACGACTTCATCGCCGCTCAATCGTACTCGTCTTATTCCCCCGTGTACGTCCATTATCCATGAACTTCAGCAATTCTTCCTTCCCAATTACATCCAAAGGGAAATCAATCCCTTCCCCACTCCGTATCATAAATCTTCTGAAGCATTCAAGATCCTTCCCATATCCACTAGACGTTTCAGTTGAATAACACTGCCGTTCCAAGTGTTCCAAAAACAGTCGCATACCCTCGTCAAACTCGTATGTTCGCTCATCCATTTACCTCGTCCTTTCCTTTCTTTGATTATAAAGCGCAGCGAGAATTATGGAAGGTAGAATGACTTTGGATAAGTTGGATGAAAACACGTTATGATTGAGCTCAGCAGATTCCAATAAGCATATCTAAAATAAAATCAACACCATTTGTATCCTTGTCCCCACTTTTCTTCTATCTAGAGGATGAAGAGAGGTGATTCGAATTCCAACATGCCGTTGGTCGAGTGTATTTTGACGGTGGCCTAACAACGACTGGCAAGAGGTGATGCTGACAGTGGACAATCCACAGGCAAACTTATCAGCAGTAGCCGTGGAGGCAACGATGCAAGCGATTATTGCTTCTGGCGTGTTCGAAGTAAATGGAGCTCCACTTGAATCGTTAAAAGGCGTCCGTATCGTCGAGAGAAATGTGACTGAACTTGTAATCATATAACACGATGGACTAACCGGCTCACCAGTTTACGAACTGGTAAGCCGGTTTTTATGTCTTCGTAGAGAGGAGACAAAAAATGGAACAATGGATGAATTTTATACAAGAAATCGGTTTCCCGGTATTCGTATCATTCTATCTTTTAAACCGGCTTAAGAACAGGTTTGTGGCGATACATGGTGTATTGCTTACTTTGAAAAAAAGTAATTTTAAAGAAACACGGTGGAAATGTTTACTCGATTTCAGAACAAATCTCTGCTAATGGAAAAAGTCGTTGTTGTTGACTAGTTAAATTATCCCGGCAAAATACAGGAAAGATGCCCGCTATCTATGTTCTATATCATTTGAGTAAATGCAGCTTCTCACTTAAGCTCTTAAAACTTTGATCAAAATAGAATATTTATCATCCAGCCATCATTTATAGAAATTGTCTTCCTGAAACATATCCTTGCTTCAGTCATATTACGTATAAAACAGAAAAACCCCTCGATCGTTTGCTTGATCGAAGAGCTTTTTTGAAGAGTACTTATGCTTGATAGCAAATATTCGAGTCGTGTATGAATCATCTTTTTCACCAATACTCCAGGAAACGTAGCAATTCGTTATCCGAAGGATCTGCATGAAATATAAGTCGGTAATGTTCTATTGTAAAATATGTATACGTACGCGGACCCGGATCAGAAAAAATTTGTGGTTCACCGTACATAGCAACAAACTCTTCCAATTGTGTTTCGATTGGTAAAAGCATTCCAGCTAATGTTAAGTCTTCATTGTTATCTAGCAGAATGCCAATCTGATTTTAGTCCATCATATAATATTGACTTTTATCCATATTTCTAATGAATGTCATATTTTCACTTTCATTCAAACTGGAAACCATAGGATACCCACCTTATATGCCAAGCCTGGAAATTCTCCACGGTCAATCGATTCGATAAAATCTGATTGAAAAAGAGCCAGTCTATAGTCTGTGTAGATGTCTGACTGATTCAAAGGCGGATTAGCATAACGGAAGGAATAATCTTCGTTTAAGTACCGCCCTTCAGCATAACCATCCCAAAACTCAGCCTCACAATCCTCTTTCACCTCAGCTCTCTCGTGATCATTCGAAGTCGTATTAGATATTTCTTCTTTTTCGCTTAGAGTATCAGCCGTATTTCCTTCAGGTAACTCGGTTTCCAGTTCCGAGTCATACATTATGTCTGAATGAGCACTCTCTTCTTCGTAAGTGTCAATTAGCTCGTCTAAAGGACGGATTAATCCTTTCTTTTCATCCAGATTGATGACCTTTGTTACTTTTTGACGAGAGTTCCCTGTAATTGCGGAAGGCTTTGTCACTCGGTGGTAAATAACATGCCATGAGTGGTGTATTCTCATGGCGGTAATCAAACCAACTGATAAAAGAAAGGATTCAGTCCACATTCGAACGGGTTCATGCGACTCCTTAACCTATATAAAAAGGGTTAACAACTCTTCGAATTTTCCGATTTTGTAATCGAAACCTTCTACTTGTCCAAATCCGTATGCAGCATAAACAAATGGTACTTCGGCATATTCTGTGGCATCTTTATCACTTTGTGTGTCTCCTACATACACAGGAGATTTAAGCTGATTGCGTTCGATGACAAGTTGAATATTTTCACCTTTACTGAGACCTGTTCTACCGGGATTTTCAAAATCTAGGAAGTATTTCTTAAGTCCATGATACTCATAAAATGCTTCGATATAGCCTTCTTGACAATTACTAACAATAAATAATTTATATCGTTCCGAAAGCTTCTGTAGGACTTCCTCTAGATCAGGAAATAATTGTCCACCCTCGTCCAATAAATACAATCGTTCATTATGACAACAATCAAGAATTAATTCCATTTGTTTGGTTTCATCCAAATAACCAAAGACAATTTTAGCAATGTCTTTAATTTGTAGTCCCATTGTTGCTTTTAAATCTTCTTCGGTGATTTCTCCTATACCATCTGGAGAATTTTTCACAACCTCAGACCATGACTTGGCAACAGTTTTACGAGAATCCCATAATGTCCCATCCAAATCAAAAATGATACTATCCATAAATACTCATCCCTTCGTTTTTGAATTGACTTAGGGTCTACTTTCTCTTATCCAAAAAAGATGAATTTTTAATACCAACTAATCAATTATTTCTTGCTATATTAATTTGTTCAATAAAACTTTTAGCGGTGTCAGTAATCTGCTCGTAACCTTGAACATCTGGTTTTCCAATCAGACTACCCCCTGCTCCGACAGCAGCTGCTCCCGCACGAATCCACTCACCAACATTATCTACATTAACTCCGCCTGTAGGCATCAAATTAGCTTGAGGTATGGGGCCTTTTATTGCAGAAATGACTTTTGGTCCTAAGAGTTCTCCAGGGAAAACTTTTAATAACTCTGCGCCTGTTTCAAGTCCTTTCACTACGTCTTTAATAGTCATGACGCCTGGCATATATGGAATTTGGTACCGATTGCATAACCTGGCTGTTTCTTCATCTAAATAAGGGCTCACGATATACTGTGCTCCCGCAAGAATCGCAATGCGGGCAGTTTCTGGATCAAGGATTGTGCCCGCTCCGACAATGATATCCTTCCCAAACTCAGCTCTAATTTCTTTAATGACTTCGGTTGCACCAGGAACAGTGTAAGTAATCTCTATCGCAGCTACACCACCTTTAAAACATGCTTCTGTGATTCGCTTTGCTTTTTCAGCATTATCCGAACGCACAACTGCTACGAGTCCACTCTCTTCAATCTTTGTAAGTATGTCTCTTTTACGATACATAGTAGAGCCTCCTTATTGTTTCCATTTAGGATTATCAATAACTTCAGCGTTTCCATTTCGCTCAACGACTAATTTACGGAAACCTTTCATCTCGATTGTTCCGTAATCATGTCCTGCGTCTGCTCGGAATGAGAAGAAAGTAATTAGGGGTTCACTTCCGATATTAATACTTCTATGCGCATAACGTGCTGGAACGTATACAGCTTGTCCAGGAACAAATTTCTCAATTTGCCAATCTCCTTCTGGATTTTCCATAAGCATATATCCAGTCCCACTAAGACAAAAATAAACTTCACCTGTTTCAAGGATTTCATGAAAATGTCCTTTTGTCATGTAGTATTCGTCTCCCACTATCCCTGGGTAGACGATGCTAGTTCCAAAATGGATATCACCTTCAGTTTTGGGAAGTTCCAAACTATAATACTCATAGATTACATGGTTATTTTCTTCTTGGATCGATTTTTCCAAAGCCTCTACATTGTAAAACATTTTTTTCATATCTGATAAATAACGTTTTGTAGATGTTTCTGATTTTGAAAGCCCTGTTACTAAATCAAAGTTAACCGTGAATGCTTTTGCTGTTTTTGTCAATTTGTTTCCTCCTAGTTGTAATTCATCTCATTTGATTAGAATATTGTTCAATCTGGTCAAACTTATCTCCTACAATATCAATGTTAAACACTTCTGCTATAACTTGTGTCCAACCATGTATAAAGTAAATCCAACCGTCTTCTACAAGTAGATTACGGTATTCTGCTTGTGCAGTCGCTTGATGCATGAAATCTAATTCTCCGCGATAATTCAATTCCCAAATCAAGCTCTCTTTTGGGAATATCGCTTCATCTGGAAGCGGGGATCCAGGTCTGTCTTTTCCAAGCCCTGTCGCATTGATAATAAGAGAATGTGGTTTCAATTTTTTAAGTAATTTTTCATTTTGAGAAGCTTCTGGTGTTAAATAATATTCCACATTCACTTTAGGGTTCACCTTATGAATAATAGTTTTAATTTCATCCAGTCTTTTTTGATTGCGATCTGAAATTAATATTAATGAAGGTACATTCCCCTCCCTATCCGAGTTTAGTAAATAGGAAGAGATAGCAATGGCACTTCCACCCGCCCCTATGATGAATAACTCTCCATTATGATTATCCCAATAACTATCTGCTACGAAGCTTTCCAAAGCCAGACCACTTGAAATCGGGTCTTTAGCATGACCACAAAGTTTGCCATCTCTTTTAGATATAGAAGATAATTCACCAAACGTTTTTGCAAAAGGATCCAAGTAATCGAATAAATCTTCTGCAGCCTCATAGAGGTCAATTTTATGTGTAGTAACTAAGGCCCCCAAAGATAATTCATCATGTTTTATAAATTCTACAACTTCCCTATACTCTTTAGCATCGGCATGAATATTCATATCAATTCCTTTTAAGACAGCATCTTCAAGTTCCAATATTTTTGCCCATTCTGGAAATAGTTTCATAATAGATGACTTAGTTGTCGTTACCCCAATAAAATACATCGTAGGTACTGTTGCTTTTTCAGGCAAATTCAAATCTATCATTCCTTTCCTTTTCGTTTACTGAATGCATTTGTAGAATATATGCATCATATTATGATAATCTGTTTTCATCATTACTCTTCACTCATTATCATGTTTAACAAGTTTTGAGTTGAAACAATTGCCATTCGCTCTACGGACTCTTTTGTGAATGCTCCAATATGGGGTGTCAAAATAAAATTAGGTAAGGAAACTAATGAATCACCCACTATTGGTGGCTCTTGAGAATAGACATCTTGAGCTGCTACTCCTATTTGTCCATTGGATAATGCATTATATAGTGCATTTTCATCTACTAATTCGCCTCGCGCTGTATTAATCAATGCGGAACTAGGTTTCATATGATTAAATACATCAGCATTTATCATATGCTTTGTTTCTTTCGTTACTGGTAAATGAAGTGTAATGTAATCTGCAGAACTTATTAATTCATTGAAGTTTTCGGATCGTTGTACATTAAACTCATCAAGAAATGCTTGATCATTAAAAAATGGGTCATAAATAGTAACATCCATTTGTAGACCACTACATCGTTTAGCAACCTCTTTTCCGATTTGTCCCCCTCCAATTACTGCAACATTCTTTCCTGTTAGCTCACTTCCAATCACACGATTCCATCCAAACGTTTTTACAGTTTGAATAGATTGGGAAAGGTTACGAGCAGTTTCAAACATGAGTCCAACAGCCAACTCTGCTACCGAAATGTTATTTGTACCACCAGCGTTTTGTACTCTAATGCCTAACTCTTGAGCTTTCTCTAAATCAATATTATCCATTCCAACACCGTATTTTGAAATTACTTGTAATTGACTACATGATTCAAGGACATGTGCAGATAACGGATCTACACCCACAATGATTCCGACGACGCCTTCTTTTGCAATTTCGATTATCTCTTCTTCAGTAAGCGTACGCCCAGTTGTGTTTTCTATAACTTCAAATCCTTGTTGTTCAAGCATTTCAATAGGCTTTTCTTTATATTTTTGAAACGACTTCGGAGTAATCAGAATCTTTTGTTTCACCTTTTCACCTCATTCAAGTATTTTCGGGGGTTGATACATCACTATGTCACTACATATCATATTAAATTTGTAGTGTTTACTTATAACAATCACAGTTTTACCCTTTAATCAACTTAGATATAGCACTAAAATCGAAGTAGTTATTATTAAATTTATGATTCTCTAATCCGATGCTTCATCTACTTCTTATAACCTTAGATATGCAAATAATGATTTCTTATTCATTACTTATTTACACATTTATTATCACTTTCATTACCTGATCTTTATTCTTATCAATAATTGAATATGCTTCAGAATAGTTTTCAAAATCCAAGTGGTTTGTTATTAGTGATTTCAAGTTTATTTTTTTATCTTTAATCAATTCTACCGCTTGATTAAAATCGGCGGTTTGATACATAGCACTTCCTAAAACCGTTAATTCATGGTCTTGAACAAATCCCATATTAACTTTTGTTAAATCAGATACAACACCTACGATAACTACTGTACTACCTTTTCGCGCTACTTCAATCGTTTGAGCAACAGTATAACTAGAACCAACACATTCAAATATGACATCCGCTTTAGTATGACCAAAACAACGAACTATTCCATCTGATAGTTCTTCGCTATTGCTATTGATTGTTTTCAATCCACATTGTTCAGCAATTTTAATCCTTGTTTCACTTAATTCCGACACAACGACTTGTTTTGCACCTAGAGCTTTTGCAGTTTGTGCAACTAAATTTCCGATAGGTCCTCCACCAATTACTAGAACATTTTTATCTTCAATTGTTGATACACGTCGAACAGCATGAATTGCTACAGCAAGCGGTTCAATCATAGCTCCTTCATCCCATGAAATGGAATCGGGAAGAATGATTGCTTTTTCTTCATCAACTACAAAGTATTCGCTAGCCATCCCTGTTGTTTGAAAACCCATCACTTTCAACTCTTCACAGACATGATACATTCCATTTTGACACATGAAACACTCGCCACACACTACTTGTGGCTGGATCGTTACTTTATCTCCTATTTTGATTCTATCCACATTTTTACCTACTTCTTTCACTTCTGCTGAAATTTCATGGCCTTGAACAACTGGATATGATGTATATGGATGCTTACCGTGGTTAACATGAATATCGGATCCACAAACGCCAATTTTCTTAATTTTTATTTTGACTTCATGATTTCCAACTTCAGGGATATCGACACTTTGAAATACAATGTTGCCTGGCTCGGTCATAATTGCTTGTTTCATCTTCATGAAATCACCCTATCATTTATATTTTATAATCACTTTTTTGGTTTTCTTTCCATCTACAAAGTCTTGAAGTGTTTCTATTATATGTTCAAATTCAATAACTTCGGAAATGAAATCGCTCAATATTAACTTACCATCACAAATCCATTGAACGATTTGATCGTGGCATGCGCCTTCTTCTTCTTTATAGGGCATTTGTTGAAAATTCAGCTTCCAATTATATGGTGAATTCGCCCAATTTAAATTCATGTTATTCACTTTAGGTACGCCATAACAAAGAACTTCTCCACGATCTTTCAAAAGTGTAATCGCTTCGTTTATAATATTTTCTGAACCAACTGCATCTAGTACAAAATTCATACCTTCAGGATATAAAACCGAAATTTGTTCTTTTACATTGTGTACTGAACTGTTAATAACTGCTTTCAATCCAAAACTTTCAAGTAATTGCTTTTTATTTTCGTTTCGGACTACTGCGACAATGTCTTGAACATTTAAAAGCGATAGCAATTTGATAAAAGTCATGGCAACAGGACCACTTCCGTAAACAACAATAGAATCCCCGGGCTGAATATTGAAATACTTGATAGAACTAAAAACTTCTCTCAGCGTTACAAGGACAGGCGCTTCATATTTATCAATAAAATCTGGAAGTTTTTTTTGCGCATAGGCAACATCAGGAACTTCATTTGGTTCGTATGCTTCAAAATCATCAACAATACCATATTCACTAAAAGCTCCCCAAGCAGAGCCCAAAGGACTATTATCGTGCATATGATTGGGTACAAATGATAGGACAATCAAATCTCCTACACTAAAACCTTTAACTTCAGATCCAATTTCCACTACTTCGCCAACACCTTCGTGGCCAAGCATCAGAGGATATGACGTTTTTTCAAATCCTTTAAATGATTGGTTGATTATCGTAGCATCCGTACCACAAATCCCACAGCTAACCGTTTTGACCAAAGCTTGCTTACTTGTAATTCGGGGTTTGTCTATATCCCAAACTTGTAATTCTCCTTTGTTTGAAACAACTACAGTTTTCATTTTTCTCCCCAATTCCGTTTCCTTTTTTTAGATTGTACGGTCCTTTTTACTTGTTACAATTTGTAATAGTACAGCTGCAATAATTATTGCACCTTTTATAATATCTTGTGGATAAGAAGGAACAGCCATCAGATTCATAATATTGCCGATTAAACCGAGAATTAGAGCACCCGCCACTGTATTTAATACGAATCCTTTTCCTCCCGCTAAACTGGCTCCACCAATAACAACTGCCGCAATAGCATCCAGTTCTTGTCCCATACCAACTGTCGCACTTCCTGTCGATGATCTTGCGGCAAGAAAAACACCTGCCAATGCTGCTAATGCACCTGAAATTGCGTATGTAGACATGACGTATTGCTTTGTTCGTACACCTGCTAATTGCAGTGCAGTTTCATTACTACCAATTGCAATTACTTTACGTCCATAGCCTGTATATCGATGTATAATTGTGAATACAACAATTATGAATAATGTAATTATTAAAATGGGATACATCAGATCTTTACTTACCAACGTATTAATCGTGCCTGATTCAATCTTAATTGGCCGACCTTCTGATAGGACGAATGCAACACCTCTAGCAATTGTCATGGTAGCTAATGTGGCAACGAATCCCTGAATTCCGGTATACGCTACGAGCACACCAGAAAATAATCCAAATAATAATCCAATAATAACTGCAATACCAATTGAAGCAGTATAATGCATACTGAAGTCTGTTATTAATATTGCTGATACTGTTGAACCAATAGCCATAATAGAACCAACAGATAAGTCAATACCCCCGGCCAAAATAACATACAATAATCCAATGGCCACTAAAATCGGACCCGCTTGTTGTAGAGCAATATTTCGTAAGTTCATTGTTGTAAAAAATGTATCTGATAAAAAAGAACTTGCAACAATCAATAACAATAAGATTATAAATGTATTGTTATTGATGATAAATTCTTTCAAGTCAATTTTTTTTTTGAATATTGACATGATACTAAACCCCCATCGCTAATTTAATCAAGTTATTTTCTGTGAGATTTTCTTTCGACAACTCACCCACAATTTTACCTTCTCGCATAACTATTGCTCGGTCACAAGTTCCAATTATCTCCGCCATCTCTGAAGATATAATGATGATAGCTACACCTTCTTCTGCGAGCCTGTTTATTATTCTATAAATTTCAGTTTTAGCTCCAACATCAACTCCACGAGTCGGTTCATCGAAAATGATTAACTTTTTCTCAATCGCTAACCATTTAGACAACGCAATTTTTTGCTGATTGCCACCACTTAAGCTGTCTGCGTTATCTTCTGTTGAACCATATTTCGTTGCAATTTGAGCTAATAAATCTTTAACATGATTTTTTTCTTTTTGATGATTTATAAAGCCATCTCGTTGATGTGTAACTAATGTAGTGTTTATTCGAATTGATTGCTTAAGGAGAAGTCCTTGCGATTTTCTATCTTCAGGTAATAATCCAATTCCTAATTTAATAGCGGTTTTTGGATTTTTGATATTCACTTCTTTTCCAAAATAGATGATTTTCCCATTGGTTTTTCGGTCAGCACCGAAAATCGCACGCATTGTTTCTGTCCGCCCGGAACCGACCAATCCGCTAAATCCCAATACCTCACCTTTTCTTAAGGAGAAAGAAGCGTTTTCTACTAAATCCGCAGTACTTAAGTTTTCAACACGAAGAATTTCTTCTTCAATCTTTGCATGTCTTTCAGGAAACAGTTGCTCAATCTCTCTGCCTACCATCAATGTGACCAACTGCTCTTTTGTAATTTTAGAAGTTTCAACGGTATTGACATATTTACCATCTTTCAACACCGTAATTTTATCGCTGATGGCAAATAGCTCTTCTAGACGATGTGAAATGTATACTATCGTTACGCCATCCTTTTTTAATTTCCTTATTAAATTCAATAAGTTTTCAGTTTCTGTATGGGTTAGTACAGCGGTAGGTTCATCAAAAACGAGAACTTTTGAATTTTTCGCAAGGCATTTACAAATTTCTACAATTTGCTGGTAAGCAACGCTTAACTCACCAACTTTTTTATTTGGATCAATATGCCCAAAACCAATTTTCGACAATTGTTCTTGTGCTTTTCTTTTTAAGTCTCTCCAATTAATGAATAATCCCGAGTTACTTAATTTGTCAATGAATATATTTTCAGCAACAGTTAAATCTGGAGCTAACATAAATTCCTGATAGATTACGGATACCCCCATATCAATCATTGCACGAGGAGTTGAAACTTTTGCTTCTTGACCATCAATAATAATCGTACCTTCGTCTTTTGCATACGCGCCCGCCAATATTTTCATTAAAGTTGATTTACCTGCACCATTCTCACCAATCAGTGCATGAATTTCTCCACGATTTACATTTAACTGAACGTCTTCTAACGCTTTAACTCCATTAAAGTGTTTTGCAATATGGTTCATTTCCACGATATAATTGGAAGTCATAATAACACTTCTCCTTCCTATGGTAGGTTCTACCTATAAATAAATCCTCCCAAAACGCGAGAGGATTTTTTTATTTTATCAAGTTTAACTAAAATCAAAATCCAAATTCGTAATATTCATCAACATTATCTTTTGTAACCGCCGCGGGTTTTGTCAGAGTGATTTTGTCATAGTCTTTTGATTCTTTTCCATCAACTAGAATTTCTTTTCCTATTTGAATCCCCAATTGTGCTACTTTATAAGGACTATTTTCACCAGTCGCGAAATATAATCCTTCTTTTATTAAATCATATGCTTCTTTTGCGCCGTCAGCTGCAGCTACAATATCTACATTATCGTTACCCGCATTTTTAAGAGCAGTCATTGCACCAAAAAGCATTTGATCATTCTCTCCAAGAACAGTTGTTAAATTTGGATTAGCAGTAATTAAGTCTTCTGCTGCTTTCAGACCTTCTTGTTCTGTCCAAGCTCCCCAACCTTGACCAACAATAGAAAATTTCGCTTCTTTATTAGAAGCCTTACCTTCATTTGTTAATTGTTTCTCCAAATCTGCAGCTAGTTTCCATGCTTCGTCCTCAGATACGCCGAGTTTTCCTTCTAAAATTCCAGCAAATAATCCCGTACGACGCTCTTCACCGGCTACATTACCTTTTGCACCACTTAGAATAATAGAAACAACTTCTTCATCGCTCATCTTTTCCGCGTATGCGAGGCCTACTAAACGTCCGTTTTGTAAATTATCCGAATAGATTGTAGTGATGCTCTCTGCTTCATCGCTAACACCACTATCCAAGTTAATAACGCCAATACCAGCTTCAGCAGCTTTATTAATACTAGAAACGACAGAGTCTGGTTCAATAGCATCTACATAGATTAAATCCATACCTTGAGCAATAAATGTTTCTATATTCTCAGTTTCCTTAGCTGTATCTCCATTTGCATCTAATACTGTAAGTTTCCAACCTTCTTCTTTTGCATATTCTTTCATTGCATCAACAAGAGAAACGAAGTATGGAGAATCCTGTGTCTTAATAGCAAAACCAACTTTAAATGAATCTGTATCACCATTTTCAGCTTTTGAATCTGACGACTTTCCACAAGCTGCAAAAACTAACATAACGGATAGAAGCGCTGCAATAATAAACATGTTCTTCTTCATGAACAAACCCCCTATAATTTTTAAATCATTGTAATGTTACGACAATACAATGTATTACTACTATACAGTTTAATGATAGCGGTTTCAACAACTTTTTTAATAATTCAGTAGTTTCTTTTAATATTATCACTTTTCCATATTTCACATTAGATAATCGTAAAGCCACCATCAATCGTAAGTTGGCTACCTGTTACAAATGAAGCTGAATCTGATAGTAAATAGATGACAGCCCCAGCGAGTTCTTCAGGTTTCCCTAAACGTCTCATTGGTGTCGATTCAGCCCATTGTTCTCTCCAATCCTCTCTTACGAATGAAGTTAGCTCTGTAAAAATATAACCTGGACTTATACAATTGACTCTTATATCATGTGAAGCCCATTCATATGCAAGTGATTTAGTTAAATGCACAACGCCCGCTTTTGAAGTATTATATGATGCTTGAAGCTGTGGATAATTAACGATTTGTCCCGACATTGATGCTGTATTGACAATTGCCCCTTTAATTCCATTCTCTATCAAATATTTACCGAACAATTGTGCAACATAATAGACACCGTTTAAGTTAACATCAATTACTTTATTCCATTCTTCTGGAGTTGTTTCAATAACAGGCTTTTGTATGACGATACCTGCATTATTAAAGAGTAAATCAATTCTTCCCATCTGTTCAACAGCTTGTTGTAAACAAGACTTTACACCCTCATAATCAGTTACGTCTACTTCACAAGAATAAGTTTGGCAACCATACTTTTCTGCAATTTCATTCGCTGCTTCAGCAGCTTTATCGCCTTGTATGTCAAAAATAACAACATTCGCACCAACTGCAGCAACATGTTCTGCTACTACACGTCCAATTCCCCTAGAACCACCTGTTATCAAAATCGTTCTATTCTCTAATGAAAATAACTTTTTGAGCATATCCATACAATTCAATCATCCTTTTCTCAACGTATTTTACTCACTTGAATTTGTTTATAAATTTTTGTAATATCGCTTATTTGTACTTTCCCTGTCGATTCCGTTAATGTATTCGCAGCTGACACCGCAATTGCATTACGCAATAATTGTTCGGGAGATTCCTTTTGCACTAGCCCAATTGCGATAGCCCCTACCATTGAGTCGCCAGATCCTACTGTATTAACAATTTGTAATTCAGGTGGAGTACCCTTCCATACACCGTTTTTTGTAATTAGTAATGCTCCTTCATGACCTAATGACACCATTACAATTTCTATTCCCTTATTGATATACGACATACAATAGTCAATTACTTGGTCAGTGGATGCCTTTTCAATGCCCATGATTTGTTCTATTTCTTGACGGTTTGGTTTAATCACTGTTGGTATTTCTGTAATTCCATGCACTAAATATTCGCCATTTGTGTCTAGTATAATCTTTTTTTGTTGTTTTCTAGCAATAGCAACTAATTGTGCATAAATATTTTGTGGCATGCCTCTTAGTACACTTCCCGATAAAGTCACAACTTCCGCCGAGGCAATCTGTCTCGCAAAATGGCTTAGAAAAGAAGATACTGTCTCTTCTCGCACTTCATCACCCGACTCCAGTAGTTCAGTCGACACTCCATTTTCACTCATTATATTTATGCAATTACGAGATTCAATTGATGCTTCCGTAAATTCAAAGTCAATACCTTCTTGTGCGAGCAATTCACAAATCAACTTGCCTGTATATCCTCCTGTAATACCAATTGCTTTGACAGGATGGCCAAGAGTATCTATAATGCGTGCTACGTTTAAACCTTTTCCTCCCGCAGTTTGAATCATTTTTTCTACTCTGTATACATCACCAATAGAGAATGACGGAACTTTATAAAACTTATCGAGTGCAATATTTAACGTGACGGTTATTATCATATGAAATCACCCTTACTTCTCGCTATCAATTAAAATTTTACCTTTTACAGTACTTGGAACTTTAAACAGTTTGAATGCTTCATCAATTTCACTTAGCGGAATTATTTTGTACAGTAACGAATCATCAATCTGAATGTCACCGGCTTGTATATGTTTTGCAGTTGCAATCCATTCTTCACCAGGGAAATTTTCACTGTATGACATCCAAGATCCAGTGAGTGTTAATTCTTTTCTGTTAATATTTTCCCATTCATCAATACTGAAGGTTATTTCTTGCTTAGGTGTGCCTATTAAACAAATTGAACCCTTTTTTCTCACTAATTCAAATGTAGATTTAATCGTTTCAGTATTACCTGCAGTTTCATATACAAAATCAAATTGTTTTACATTACCACTGTTGTTCAATTTACTTAAGTAGTTTTCATCACTTGTATTGATACACTCATCTGCACCAAATCGTTTCGCTAGTTTGAGTCGTTCATCGCTAATATCAAAAACAGTAATTTGTCCTGCTCCTAATATTTTCAACCATTGCAAAGTAAAAAAACCAATATTACCTATACCTAATACTGCTACTGAAGATCCCGGTCGGAAATTTAGACGCTTAATTCCATGAAGAGCTACGGTTATTGGTTCAAAAAAAGCCCCTTTAACATAGGAAATCGATGGATCTAAATAAATAGCATTTTTTTCAGGAATGACAACGTACTCAGCGAAGCTACCATTTCTTCTTGAACCTACAAAACTATATTTTTCACAAAGTGCATAATCACCTTTTTCGCATTGTTCGCAATTCATACAAGGCAACAATGGAGCTCCAGCAATTCGATCACCTATTTTTAACTTCTTCACATTTGGTCCAATTTCAACTACTTCACCTGAAAATTCATGTCCTAAAATAATCGGATAATTATGAGCGGCATTTGCATTTACCCTTGGAATATCTGAACCGCAAATACCGGTAAATTTGACCTTCACCAGGACATCCTCTAGCCCTGGTGATGGCATTTCTACTTCTTCGTAAACAATATTTCCTCTTCCATGTAATACTCCCGCTTTCATTTAGACACTCTCCTTCTGTCTGAACTATTTGCCGCGATGAAACTAGAATTTTAAATTAATTCATTCGATACCTTTAGATAAACATTTCCTTGTTTAGCCATGTAGATAATTTTAAATACAAAGCTAAAGATTCTTCATATTTTTCTCGTCTATTTAAATCTGGTAAATGTTGTCGATTGATTTTGACTGTCTGTTCAACCGCATCATCAAAGTTGTTGTAAACACCCACTGCGACACCGGCCAGTAAAGCCGCTCCAAGCGTAGTTGCTGTATCGGAACTTGGTACTTTAATCCGACAACCTGTTACGTCTGAATAGATTTGAATCCATAGCATGCTATTTGCCGCTCCGCCCATTGCAGAAATGTCTAGTTTTTCGATGTCCACTCCAGCCTCTTTTGCTATCAGTAAGTTATGGTAGACGGAGAACACAACGCCTTCTAACACTGCACGAATCGCGTGAGACTTAGTTTCTTTAAAACTCAGTCCATAAAACATAGCTTTTACTTTCGGATTCCAAAGTGGACTTCTCTCTCCTGCTAAATATGGCAAGAATACAACCCCATCAGATCCTTCTGGGATTTGTTCCGCTCTTTTCGTTAACTCATCAAAACTGAGATGCTCTCCAAACTCCTCTTTAAACCAGCGAAGAGCACCTCCACCTCCTACGGTTCCACCTTGTAATAACCAGCGATTTGGAATAACATGTGGTGAAAAAATAAGTTTCGGATGTGTTTTTGGCTCATTAAGGCATATACTGACACCGCCAGCTTGTCCCCCTTGAAGTTGAGTTTCATAATTTTGAATAACCCCAGCTCCTAAAGCTCCACATGCAGCATCCAAACCTCCGGCAATTACTGGAATCCCTACTTTCAATCCTGTAATTGCAGCTGCTTCCTCAGTTATAGTACCTATGACTTCGTGACATTGATAAATTTCTGGTAATTTGTCGATTGGTATTCCAAAACGACTGGCCATTTCCAAATCGTATTGATAAGTTATTGGGTTATAAAGATGCAAACCATAGTTTTGACTACGATCAGACGACATTTTCCCTGTCAATTTCATTCCTATAAAACTATTACTTTGTAAAAATTTATAAGTTCGATTGAATAACTCTGGCATGTGTTTCTTAAACCACAAAATTTTAGGTGTTGTATATGTAGGAGAGAAAGAATTTCCAGACACGTTGTAAATATCTTCATCAGTAATTGAACTAGCAACATTTGAAATGATATCAGTTGCTCGTGTGTCTAACCAAATTGGCGTATTATGCAAACAATTACCTTCTTTATCTACCGGAATTGCTGACCAACCTTGACCCGCAATTCCAATACCTACAATCTCATTATCAATTAATAATTTACTTTCTAAACACTTTTGAATCGATTTACATACTTCCATCCACCATTCCTCTGGATTTTGCTCTACCCATCCTGGCTTAGGATAATATATTGGATAATGTGATGAACTTTGGCTCACCACCTCACCGTCCGACTTAAAAATAGCAACTTTGCAGGATGAAGTTCCAATGTCAATTCCTAACAATAATTTTTCCATAGTTCAACCTCGAATCAATGAAATGTAGATGCTTTTCCGTTGCTGCCGCAAGTATACATTTTTTCTTTTGCTAACTCTTTTACTTTTGTGCGTGCATATTCCATGAATTTTTTAGGATCCACAAAACTTGTCTCAGTATCAAAATACTCTTTTACAGATTCAGTGAACATGATACGCAACTCCGTTGCATAGTTTATTTTACTTATTCCATTCTCAATGCACTGTTTAACATCATTTTCAGAAAGTCCAGAAGCTCCGTGTAAAACAAGAGGCACATCAACAGTTTTACTTAATTCATCAAGTAATGTTAAATCTAGATTTGGCTCGCCTTTATATACTCCATGAGCAGTTCCTATCGCAACTGCTAATGAACTTACACAAGTTCTCTCTATAAATTCTTTTGCTTCAAGCGGTTTCGTATAGCCACTTGCTCCGAAATCCTCGTCACCCGGCTTACCACCTACATTACCTAGCTCCGCTTCAGTAGATACTCCAATTGGTTGGCAAAGATCTACTACTGCTTTTGTTTGCTTTATATTTTCTTCAAAAGATAGTTTAGATGCGTCTATCATGACAGATGTATAGCCTGCTCTAATTGCTTGAAGTGCCAATTCTGTACTATCCCCGTGATCAAGATGCAAAGCAACAGGAACTTTCGCATGCTTAAGTGCCGCCTCTACCATCGCATAATAGTAGTCCATATTTGCGTATTTCACAGTATTAGCCGAAGTTTGAATGATAACGGGTGAATCCGTTTCTTCAGCAGCCTCTACTACCGCTTGAACCATTTCCATATTTTCTACATTGAATGCGCAAACCGCATACCCATTTTGTTTTGCATGCTGTAATATTTCATTACCAGTCACTAGAGCCATTAGAATGTAACTCCCTCCATTTGATGTTTTTCATAAATACGTCTTAAAGCGAAATAAAAATCATCATAACGCTGTTTTGCTTTTTCATAGATTTCAATGTTAGTCGAATCATTTTGTTGTGATTGACTGATGGCAATGAATTTTTCAACTACTTCAAAGTTTTCATAAAGTCCAATCCCAACACCACCGATAATAGCTGCCCCCATCGAGCCTGCCTCATCTAACAACCTAGGAACTTTGACAGTTAGTCCAAAAACATCTGCAATAATTTGACGCCAGACCTCATTTTTCGCTCCACCACCGATGATAATCATGTCCTCAATTTTAATATGCTGCTGTAAAACATCCAAGATTATCGCTAAATTGAAAGTAACACCTTCAAGAACACTTCTTAACATTTCCGCTCGTGTCGTTTCTGATGTAATTCCTATAAATGTTCCTTTTGAAAACGAATCCCAACGCGGTGCGCGCTCACCAAGCAAATAAGGGAGAAATAGCAATCCATTGGAACCAGCAGGGGCTTGCTCAATTTGATCATTAATCATTTCATAAATTGTTTTCCCCATTTTTTTTCCTTCTTGTTCTTCCGAAGTGCAAATCGTCTCTTTCATCCAATTGAATGCACCGCCAGCGTATTGCATTGTTCCATTCGGTGCATAATATCCTGGAATAGCATGTGCCCATGTGACGATTCGCATTTCAGGGTCAAATATAGGTTTTTTCGAAGTAGTAGTTACCCATGCAGAAGTACCTAATGAACAATATGTTTTCCCTTCACTAATAGAGCCCGCCCCTATATTAGCAGTTACCCCATCACCTGCACCTATGACAACTTGTGTAAGCGTTGTCAATCCCATTGCTTTTGCAGCATCTTCCGTAACATTACCTGCAACAAACGTGGACGGTTTTAAATCTGGCAATTTAGTTGAATCGATTCTACTACTACTAATAATCTTATCGGACCACCTCAAGTTTTCCAGGTCAAAGCAACCCATACCATTACCATCCGAATAATCCGTGTAAAATGTATTCGTTAATTTAAATACGATGTAATCTTTTGCATTTAACACTTTGTACGTTTTTTCATATATTTCTGGTTCATTATCACGTATCCACATCAGTTTTTGAATACCATAAGAGGCTGTATTACGATGACCGACTATTCTATAAAACTCTTCTTGTGTCAAATGTCTTTCTAACTCTTCTACTTGTTTCTGTGCACGTTGGTCTGCCCAAATAATTGAATCTCTCAGCGGAACTCCTTTCTTATCAACACAGAGACAACCCATCATTTGACCACTAAAACTGACAACTTGAATATCCGCCGGCGAAATATCTAATCGTTCAATTAATTGTCTCGTAGAAGTACATACTGCCTTCCACCAATCCTCGGGATTTTGCTCTGCCCATTTTTCATTAAAGTAATGTGTACTATAAGAAGAAATACTACTACCTACCATTTCTCCAGAAACAGCAAACAAAGTTGCCTTGTTACCAGAAGTACCCAAATCATGAGCCAAAATATACTTTGTCATTTCTTTTTAATCTCCTTTGTATACCTGCTTACTTTGTCGCTGATATTACAATTTCAAAACGGTTTTTATCTCCACGGTAACGTGCAATTGTATATTCAATCGGTTCATCCTTTATATTGAATCCAATAGATATAAACTTTTGAACGGCTCTACCTTTTTCCAAATGGAGATTTTCCATATCGTATTCTATTGCTTCAACTGCTTCAATAAACCGCTTAATTTTATTTATTTTTGTCTCTTTATTCATACTTAGTACCGGATAAAGTGATTCTTCAACAAAATTATGCTTTAATACGTTTTTACATTTTTCATAGGGCAAATAAGTCTTCACCATAACGATAGGTTCGTTATCCGCAAAACGACGACGATGTATATAAATGACTTTCTCATTCGGTTGCAATTTCAAATGTTCAATCACTTCTTTTGAAGCTTCTACTACTTCTAAATTCAAAACTTCTGTTGTTGGGGTCATGCCTAAATCTCTAATCTGATCATTAAATGATCCTAATGCTTGAGCAAAACTTTGCGAAATCTTTGGTGCCCGAACAAATGTACCTTTGCTTTTTTCCCGATACAACAATCCTTCTTGCACTAATTCTGTAATAGCTTGCCTCACTGTTGTTCTACTAATTTCATATACTTCGCTTAACTCTTTTTCTGTTGGAATCGAATCGCCTACTTGATAAATCCCTATTTCAATTTTTTTTTGTACTAACTCTTTAAGTTGAAAGTAAAGCGGGATTGGCACTGATTTATCCAGTTTTTCCGTCAAATTAAACACCTCTATTTTCCAATAAACCTTTTTCCAAACTTTCTGACTTGACTAAAAGCTATTGTTTTAGTTATTATAACATGTAGTTGGAATATTGCAATATCATGACAATGATACATTACTTTTTATGGAGGGGACAACTTGAAATACGGTATTTACTTTGCATATTGGGAAGACTCTTGGGAGGTTGACTTTGAGAAATATATTGAAAAGGCGAAGAACCTTGGATTTGATATTTTAGAAGTCGCAGCACTGGGCCTGGTTCATTTATCAGACAGTAAATTAACACGTCTTAAAGAATTAGCCGATTTCCATAATATTATTCTGACAGCAGGCATTGGACTGCCAAAAGAGTATGACGTTTCTTCTTCAAATGACGAAACACGTGAAAACGGAATTACTTTCATGAAAAAATTGATTGACAATTTACACATGGCGGGAATAGACCGGATTGGTGGCACAATTTATTCTTATTGGCCCGTTGACTATTCTGTTCCTATCGAAAAACCAATAGCTCTTAAGCACAGTATTGATAGCATACGAATTCTCGCTCAATACGCTCAAAAATACAACATCACGTTACTAATAGAAACGCTGAATCGTTTTGAACAATTTTTATTGAATGATGCTAAAGAAGCTATCAATTTCGTAAAAGAGGTCAATGAACCAAATGTTAAAATCATGTTGGATACTTTCCATATGAATATTGAAGAAGACAATATAGCAGATGCCATTCGCTACGCAGATACATTTTTAGGGCATTTGCATATTGGAGAAGCCAACCGTAAGGTCCCAGGTCATGGGTCGTTGCCGTGGAGTGAAATTGGGGAAGCTTTAAAAGACATCCATTATAACCAATACATCGTCATGGAGCCATTTGTCAAAACGGGAGGACAAGTAGGTAGAGATATAAAAGTTTGGCGTGATCTCTCCGATAATGCAACTGAAGAAAAGCTCGACAATGACTTAGGAGAATCATTACGTTTCATAAAAGAAACTTTCGAATAAAATGAGTGATATATTGCTAATATTGAAGCTATAACTCTAAGATTTAAGCCTTTATTTTATGCTTACGAGTCTATCAGTACTAAAAAGAATTAAAAGATGGAACGCCGTCCGCAAAGAAAGTCGCACGGCGTAGAGCAAGGGAAAAGGTGGAGATAATATCAAAACCTTACCTATTGCTCTATTCAGCACGTTATTGGCCGCTACTTACATGGTTTGACGTTCAATCCTAGTCAAAAAAAGCCCCCTAAAGGAATGAATATCTCTAGAAGGCATCTTACTTATTCAGCTAAATTCTTTATATCCGTAATAACCGTCACATCTCCATGCCCCATAAGTGCAGTCACCGGATAATCCACAGTCACTGTTCCTTCCAACAGCCTTTCAAGAGCAAAGCGCTTTCGCTCGCCCAATGCAATTAGAATGATCTTTTTCGCTGCTAAGACCGATGAAATACCCATCGTCAATGCAGTAGCGGGTATCGGTTCATCATTGTCGAACATGGTACTATTTGCACCAAGTGTAGAGTCTGTTAACGTCTCCACATGCGTAACCGAATCAAATGATGTACCTGGCTCATTAAACGCAATATGCCCATTCTCTCCGATGCCAAGAAGTTGAACGTCTAGCGGGAATTCACTGAGAAGTTTCTCGTATAATCCACATTCCTCCTCAAGTTTTTCAGCAACACCATTTGGAATATAGGTATGTTTAAATTTCTTCTTGCTAAATAAATGAGCTTGCATGAAAAATGCATAACTGTTCTTATTTCTATCATCGAGCCCAACATATTCATCGAGATTGAATGCTGTAACCTTTTCGAATGATAGATCCGAATTGACCAATGCCTCATAGATAGGAATCATTGTGCTTCCCGTCGCAAGACCGAGTACATTTAACTTTCCTTTACCCAATTGTTCTTTTAAAATTTCCAAAACATGCTGTGCCGCTTGTTTTGGACCCTCAACCGTAATAATCGTCATACTCATTATTTCCCCATCCTTCCAAGTCTATAAATTTATACTCATGAACGATGCATGTGTAAAACCATTATAACTCTCTCCTGCCCTTCCACCATCATATTCGACCCCGAATTCAGAAAAAGCCCTTCTACAAACAACCGCTCACTCACTCCCCCGTCTTCTCCATGCGGATAGAACTTACACTCCTCAAACAAAGGGTGCAATGCACCGACTTCCACACTGGACGTACTTCGATGTTCTAAAGCATCCATACCCCGTAAAGCGTGAGCACCTAATCCGCGTCTAACGTTACTGCAGTCAACCATCGATTCTAATACGTTCCTTCAAGCGCAGGCAAAAAGTGAACACCTTCAATTCCACCTAACGCCTCAACATAGCGGTCAAATACTTCAAGCTGTAGCAGGATATTCGGGGATATATGCCTCCCCCTAAACCAAGTACCTCCACCAGTCTTAGGGCTTCGGCTACCCCTAGGGGCATTACCGCCCATTTTCCATTTAATGATTTTTAGTTAAAAACTAACTAGTATTCATGACTATATTCACAGTAAAATAGTAACGTATTTCCGAGAACAAGGAGGATAATTATGAGGTTAGTAAAAATGGTCGTTTGACTGTTAGTAGCCAATTTAGTTTTCACAATGGGGTGCACGAAAGTGGCAAATGCTGCTGTAAATGATTGGATTACACTGCCCGAGATGAAGGATATCGACTCATCTAAAATATTTTCGGTGACTTTTAATAAATTAGTGGCTATAGAGGACATTGATGGTATTGTTATTTTTCAGGGTGGTAATTTTGTCCCAGTTGAAATTACTGTCAACGGTAGACAGGCATTTGTCAAACCGTCACATCAGTTCATACCGAACACGACTTACGAAATGAGAATTTTCATTGGGGACAGGAGATACAAAATGAATTTTGAATCAATCGGTTCAACCGAATCAGGAGGACTGATTTACGAAGGTAAAAAGGATGTCAGAAGTTATTTTGCAAATGATCAACTTATCAAAGGCATCAATCATTATATAGTAAACCTAAAGGAAGGATATCCTATTAATATTTATGTGACTAATGATTATGAGCAAAGATATGGCAAAGGCTTTGCTTATGAAGAGATGCTATCCATGATTAAATCAATCGAAGCTAAACGGAAAGCGAAACCTTAAACTACTCAATTGGGCACTTTGAATATATTCTTCTATACCAATGAATCGAATACAGCATTACCTTCAGATGTCCTGGCACAAATTGGCTCTCCTTATGGGAATAATGGAAAAGTTTCTCCAACAGAAATGCTTATGAATAGCAGCAAGATGCCGTATGAATTCCGAACTTCTAATGTCCATGAATTCATTCATTACTTTGATTATCAAACAGCGATTAATGAATCCAAAAATATTAGAATCTATGAGAAATAATGGGCCCCCGACTACCGATTTTGGCTACTGGAAGGTGGAGCTGAATACGCTGGTTATTTCTTTTATGATTATCCAAAAAACAATAAAAATGGATTAACAACAGACTTTATACAGCCCACCAAGGAATCTATTTTAGCTTATGCAAAGGCACAAGGCGGGAATAAAAAGAACCTTCTCTATAATATAGAATTAGATTCTTTTGATGATATCTACAAAGCAAGTTCAAATAATTAAGGCATCTCTCTGTCATTATTCTGGTACCTCTCTGAACAAAATGGCTATGATAAGATCTATGAATATACACGTTTTATTACAGAGGTTTTCGAGGGTAAAATCACTATTTCACAACAAGAAAAAGAAAAATTCGCGAAACAGTTCTTCGGTAAATCTGAAAAACAAATTCTAATCGACTGGCTGATTTTCTTCAATTATTTTGATGGAGTACTTCAAGAATATAAAGAAACTACCACAGGTACTGCGAATCATATTTTTCAAAAAGGTAATTCGTTAGTTCCGTTGGGTTTTATGGGAGATTTCGGTATTCAAAATAATGGAGATTATGGTTTTGCTGTCAACATCGCTGAATGGATCCCTGAGATGGAAGATGGACAGGCTCGATCATTTTCAGACAAATCTACAACTACTTTCAAATTAATTGCCACTGGAAAGGAGTCTATCAACGTAAACCGGACAAGTAGTTTCTATACTGGCCACCTTACAAATGGACAGCAATTATATGCAGTTAACTATACAATTTCAGCATCAGAACAGGCACAGCTCATTAAGGGCACTACCTATAGTCTTCAACCAATTAATAATGATTCAACTTATAAATGGGTCATCCCTGAGAGCTTAAGTTCCACTTGGTGATAGCCCTAAGACATTAAACCCCATATTTTCTTTTGGTTATTACAGACCATCATGGCTACTCATGGCTACTCATGGCAATTACTCTATACAAGTGAACTCACTAAAGTAAACAGAAGAAAGTCCCATTTCTAAAAGGCCTTTCTTCTATATTATAACTTCGTGTATTACTTCCCCATGCACTCTTCAAAGCAAATTCAACGGATTCCGAAAATGATCCACGACCAGATGCTTTGCAAAATACACGAAGAACAGTTCTTTCGACTGCTCATGTATAGGCAAATATAAGTTCTTCCCCCCCTTTCACCTTCAGAAAGTAAATAACACTCTCTTCCAAGCCAACATGGTTTCTTTCCAATGTACGACAGGACTTAGAAGCGAACCCGTATAATAGAGAACACTAAAAAGAAGATGATAGCCAGGATGCAATTGTTGCTTTAGAGTAGCTAGTATTGAATCGGACATAGGGATAGTGAGTACAGATATCTTAAATACGCCTATAGACTTTTCTATTTCCAAAATGTAGTATTATAGTAAATTGAAAGGTGGATGAATAGAGAATGTTAAATAAACTTATTAAAGTTAGTTTACTAGTTGTTTTGCTGTTTGGAATCAGTTCTTACAACGTTACTACGGCAAATGGAGAAACAATAGTTATGTGGGATAAGACCGAATTTAAAGCTGGTCAAATAGGGAAAGTTACAATATTAGCTAATACGCCTTTAGTAAAGTTAGGAAGTGACGGTAAATTAACTACTGTACGAACTTTGAAGAAAGGTGAAGGATATAGAGTGTATCAATATAAAAAACAGAATGGGGGGTTATATGGTATAGGCGGAGGTAGTTTTATACATAAAAATTCTAAAGTAAAGTATGAAACACCTTCAAAAAATCAACTTGTTTCGATAAATAGAGTATCAGGTGGGCTTGCTCCGAAAGCTGGATTAAATCTTACATATTACCCGGATTTCATTGACGAAGCAAAAAGAAAGTTTTCCGTTTCCAAAGAATCTTATGGAGGTGAATACTCTGTTTTCCTAAACCATAAAGATCCTAACACGCAAGGATACGCCTATATAGAACGTAGCAAAGGTATTATGATGGGGGTCAATGAAACAGACTGGATATTATTTGATTTAGCATACCCAATGATTGAAGGGAAACAAACGAAATCATTTTACCTCAATGAAAACTGGGAGAGTAGTTTTGAATATGTAGATGTAAAAAGTACAACAAGCACTGTCACTGTAAAAGCTGGAACATTTAAAAACGTCGTAATTATCCAATACCCAAGTGGTAGTAAATATTACTTCGCCCCTGGCTACGGTGTCATTAAAGCTGCAGATTCAGACGGTAAAATCGTAACAGAATTGATTTCCATAAAATAACAGTTCGGGCTTACTGTTTAATAAGTAGTGGACGTACTATTTCTGAAATGTCATCAAAGATATATTAGGAACATATGGATTTCTTTTTAGTTGTGCGAAAGTATGGATATCCAGCATAATTAGGCTCCTAAAAAAAATTAAGCCCTGATTAATCTTAATCAGGGCTTCGAAGTTTTATTATTGTGGCATTAAGATTCAATTTCCTGCTTTTCTTGAAGCCTCTCCCTGGCGGAGAAGCAAGGAGTTACCGTCCGAACACCATTTCGATTGATTATAACTTATATACTCTACATTATCTTTTAACACTATGGTGTCAATTGAACATCCGGCGTTCTCACCTATTACCTTATACTCGAATAGAAATTAGTTAGTTTACTATTCCGAGTAGTTTCGCGCGCAGGTATTATAAATTTTTTCCGCAAGTAAAAACAGCAAGTTTATGTACCACTGCGCCAACACAATTCAGACAATTAATTCCCATTGATGCGGGATAGGTTGTTAAACGAGAGTCAGATCACCCATTAAGGGATCAAAGGAGCGTCTCCGATTAAATAACCTATATCATAATAGCGGTAAGTGTGGTCAGAATTGTGTTAGAAACCGGCATTCTACACTACCATCGCTGTGTTAATTTGTTCGAAATGTTATTATGTGATAAGAAGCTGTTTAAATGAAAAATGCAAAAAACCAACATTTCAATATGTAGTTTAACCAGTCTTTAGTCGATGGGTTGGATGCTTAATAAATATGTAATTGTATAGAATTGTCGAAGTAATGTCACGCACTGCTGCCTAAAATTAAAGGGAAAAAGTAGTCTTGAAGAAATATCGACAATTCTACTTTTTGTGGTAGCGAATTCGGAAATAGTCAAACTGTTAATAACTCCAAAAGAAATAATTAATCTGAAACTATTTGATAAAGAGTAGTTTTTCTTTTGACATATCGTTCTCAAATTCAATATTCCATCGTTTTTCTAGGAACGTTAATAATTTCATTCCACGTTCTTTTATACTTATTGGTGTCCATTCCCGATAAGTAGATACCTCTATTTCCGAATGTGATCCATCTGAGTATCCATTTCTAATTTTCTCTCCATTTATATTTAATTTCGGATTCTTTTTCTGTTCAAAACAGTCGTTTTGCAACGAACTATTAATTGATGTTGAAAGCAACAGTAGATTTCCTAATGATCCTTGATAATAAACCTGATCTTCAATAGGAATCATTTTGAAATTTTCGAGCCATTCATCATGTTTTGGGGTCTGTGGATAGATATGCTCAATTGAAATTCGATCTTTTGGTGATTTCAATAAATCATCCCATTGAACTTTTTGCTGACGGCTTCCAGCTAGCAATGATAACTCATATTCGTAAAGAAAATAGCGAAGACCATGCCACCCATAATATCCACGTCCATCAGTTTTATTAAATTTCTTTTCAATGAACTCATAAAACACTTTTTCATTGAATTTCCCACTTTCATTAAACAAATAAGTAGAAGCGTTAACCAATTTATCTTCAATGCTTTTAAGGTCTATTTCTCCTTTATCAAACTCACGTGCAGCGTTATAAAACTCACTGTCTTTATAATTTCTACGAGCTTGCCCTAATCGGAATACTAGAAAGATAAAACGCTCTATACTATTGAAAACTTTCACTCTTTCATCAACATCTGGCTCTTTTTTCATGATTGCCATGATGAGCGGTCTAAAATATCCCATTCCAATTCGGTTCAATCTATCAAGCGAGTTCTTTTCTTCTAAGGTAAGTTCGGTTGCAAGTTCAGGATAGTGCGAATTGAACCAATGTACAGCAGACTCTTTCAAGCTATGTACATAACTTTTTATTTCCAGGGGTTGAAGCTGGGCTCTTTGTTCAATTATCGGTTCTTGTTGTATCTCACTAGCCTCATCATCATTTTCAATGATTTCAAAATCAGTTCTATGCTCTTCAGGAGCTTCTAATTTCACTCCCTTTTCGATATTTTTATAAATTTTTTGCGGTGAAAATTGCTCATCAAGTAAATACTTTATATAATCATTTCCCTGCTTTCTAGAATATTTAAAATACATTATCCAATGTGCTTTCAGAAAGTCATCATCATTCAAAGGATGCTTGTCATTTCTTCCTAACTGATGATAAGTCTCTTTCCATGCATCATTAATGTCATTTCGAATATTAATTCGGTCCGCCGTGTCGAGATCCTGAATCTCATATAATGTTGTAAGGTAAATTAAACGATTTTTGAGAAGTTCCAGATCCGAGAGTTTTTTCCCCCGGTTATTCATTGTTTCAAATGCGACAAAGACATCAAATTCATCTTTGATAATAAATTCATTGAACAAAAAGTTCTTGGTTAATTTTCGATAAATTTTCTTAAGACCTTCCATTTTTTCTTCCTCATATAATTCTTCTAATTGCTGAATAAAATAACTCTTTGCATTTTTTAAATTCAACGTGTAAAATGTTTCTTTTATCGTTCCACCGTTGGGTTCGTTTAATATTCTATGACGCATAAATTCATCGCTAGGGTTATCCTTGGCATACCCGAACTTATAAGTTCTGTATTGCGTTTGAGTAGGCTTCAGCTTATAAAGGTAGCGATTTATAATTGCTGCAAGACTAAGGCTATTCGTTATGTAGATGTCTTTAGGGTCTTTTTCAGGATTCAATTTCATAACAACATTGATAAATGCTTGCAAAAAAATGACAACTGTTGTTAATCTCTGCTGTCCATCTACAACTTCATACATTTTATAAGAGTGATCCTCTATCAGCCAATATTCATTATCTTCCTCAGCAATTTCGTTCTCTTTCATTTCCCGCATAGTTAATAAACCCGTATAGTGTGATCGATCATCTGAAAGATTAATTAGATCCTCCCAGAAATCTTTTAGCTGATCTTTTCCCCACGCATACCCTCTTTGATAATCAGGAATACGAAATACTTTTTCTTTAAAAAGACTGTCTAATGCAATTGGTTCCCTCAAATTAATATCCTCCAATACTTATGAATTGCTGTAACACAAATGAAATCTGTACTAAAACATGTCTTAGCAATATAAACAGTTCTTATTTAATTCTACACATTTATTAATATCTTAATTCTATCACATCTACAAAAACGGTCGACTGATACACTAGAAAATTATTTACCTCCTTTGATTTTAAAAATGAATCAAAAAATGATTATGTGCAAATTTCAGGTGAAGCACAAACAAAAGAGTTTCATGATAAACAGGATATTGAAAAGTTTGTTGCCTTTGCAAAGCCTACTATGAAAGAGGAAAGAAGAATAATGCTATCTTTCTTTAACGAGGTATCCAAACAAATCCAAAAATGAAATACCAGATTGAATTCATCGCGTGTTATGTTAATTCGACATGTTAACAAAAGAAAAGATTCTGCGGGCGAATAATCACTTGTGGAATCTTTTTTCTTTGATAAAACATTTATAGTCAGCAAACGATTTTACGGCTAAGGAGAGTTTCCTTCGACTTGGTTTTAGTTTACCGTCTAAGAATGTTCCTTATCTGAATATAAAATTTGACCTACTCCATTATGAAAGTAGGTCTCTTTTGATTGTATATCTCACAAAATCAAATCTCCCTTCCTTCTGTAATGGAATGGGAAATACAGAGAGGAAGGAAGCGAGAGAGGGATAGGTGTAACCGCTATACTAAAAGAGACAGTTTTCGCTCGAATGCCTTGAACACTTTCGCCAACAATCATGCCATCTAGTAAGCTAGGATTATTAGTTTACTGGAGGTAAGGACTTGGAGGAAAAGTTAGTGTTATACATCGAAATTCAGCAACTATACAAACGGAAAATGAAGATTGCACAGATTGCAAAACATTTGAAAGTAACGCGTGGAACTGTTTATAAGTATTTGAATATGTCATTTGAGGAAGCACAAGAATATTTGGGGAATCCTTTGAAGAAACCTAAGAAATTGGATCCCTACAAGGATTGGGTTGTCGCATGGCTAGAAGAATACCCACATTTAAGTGCAGCACAAATTCAAGATTGGTTAATCGAGCGCTATCCTGATTTGGTAATCGGAGAAAGCACAGTTCGTACCTATGTAAAAGAGATCCGTGAGATTTATCAAATTGAGAAAAAAGCGATTGTTAGGCAATATGAGGCCGTTCCTGAACAGCCGATGGGCAAACAGATACAGGTGGATTGGGGAGAAACAAGACAGAAAACGACGACGAAAAAAGAAGTGAAATTATACTTCATTGCCTTTGTTTTAGCACATTCGCGGTATAAGTACATGGAGTGGCAAGACCGACCTTTCACTACGAAGGATGCCATTCGTTGTCATGAAAATGCCTTTCGCTTTTTGGGTGGTCGTACGGAAGAAATTGTGTATGACCAAGATCACTTACTATCAGTCAGCGAAAACGCTGGGGATATCGTGTTAACAGCAGAATTCCAAGCGTATGTAAAAGATCAAAAGTTCCGTGTTCATTTATGTCGAAAAGCCGATCCTGAATCAAAAGGAATGATTGAAAATGTAGTGAAATACATAAAGGGAAATTTCGCAGACAGCCGTGTTTTTAAAGATATTGAGGACTGGAATGAACGTGCGCTCCAGTGGTTGGAACGCACAGGAAATAAAAATGTGCATAACACAACAAAAAAGAGCCCAGTCGAAGTGTTTCTCGTCGAAAAGCAACACTTAGAACCAGTCTCTTCACTACTTTCAAATGAAAGTACACATGCATATATTATAACAAGAAATGTAGGCAAGGACAATACGATTCGCTTTGCGTCCAACCGTTACTCAGTTCCATTAGGAACTTATGGAGTATCACCAGAGAATCAGGTTGTTTTAGACATACAAGGTGAGCAACAAGATACGTTGGTTATTCGTAAGCAGTCAAACGGTGAAGTGCTGGCCGAACATCAAATTAGTAGCGAAAAAGGAAAGCTTATTCAAAATCGTAATCATACCCGAGACCGTTCTAAAGGAATTGAAGAGTTAAAGAAAACCGTCATTTCATATTTTGAAGAACAAGAAGACGCATTGATGTATGTGGACGAAATTTGTATGAAATACGTGCGTTATCGTAGAGATCAATTAATAATTCTACAAAAGGTGATTAAAGAAGAACCCGAATGGATTGATTCAGCACTTCAAAAGTGTATGCGTGAAAAATTATATAGTGCGAATGACTTTAGAGACGTAGTGCGTTACTTGAAGCAATCGAATCTAGAGGAATCAGCCCTACTCCATGAGCAACAGAATGTTTCAATGACTCCAACGAATATTCAAGTAGAAACACGCCCCTTAGAAACGTATACACGAATTCTAGGAGGGATTGTCTCATGAATAAAACGGTGAAAGACTTACAGAATCATTTTCGTCAGCTACGGCTGTCAGAAACGGCAGAGGAGCTCCCGCAGCTCCTTCGCGAAGCTGAAAAAGAATCATGGACTTACTTAGAATTTTTGGAAGCTATCACATCATTTGAGCTAGGCAAACGCGAGGAAAAAAGTATAGGACGTCGTATTAAATGGGCGCGCTTCCCCTACATTAAAACGTTACAAGAATTTCAAGTAGAGGAGCAAACAGCTCTTACATCTCGTCAACTGACACAGTTACAAGAGTTCAGCTGGTTAGAGCAGCAATACAACTTAATCTTATTAGGCCCACCTGGTGTTGGCAAAACATTTCTAGCGATAGGGTTAGGCTTAGAGGCTATTCATAAAGGGTTCCAAGTGTACTTTGTGACAATGGGAGAATTAATTCAGCTTCTGAAAACCCAAGAATTTGCGCATAAATCGCAGGTTCAAATGAAACGACTTCAAACATCTGATTTAGTGATTATTGATGATTTAATGTACATGGCAATGGATCAGCGTGAGGCAAATCTATTCTTCCAGCTCATCAATTATCTATACGAACGAAGTTCGATTATTCTAACGTCGAATAAGAGCCCAGAACAATGGACGGAGTTAATGGGGGATCAAGGGATTATGACAGCCATTCTAGATCGGCTGTTACATCGTGTCGAAGTGATTCACATGAATAGTGATAGCTATCGAATGAAAAATAGGCAGCATATATTTTAAGCGAAAGTGTTCATTTCAAACGAGCAGAAACTGTCGTTTTGACCTTGACGGTTACAATAGGGGGAAAACATCCCCTTTCTCGTGTGTTTGGAGGTTATATATGTACTTTATCACCGTTAGATCAATAAGCGAGATACAAAACTAAAGAAGAAGATGTCTAAATGAGCCAGTAACGGCAATGGTCAGAACGGTTAGATGATCTAATTGAGGAAAGCCAGATATAAAATAGAGGAAATAAAGAAATTTCCCCAAATAATAATTGTATCTCCTTACATGGATTATATTCAACCCTTTTCAATACCTTTAGTAAGCTAAAAATTGAAATGCGAGAGAGGCAATCACTGCCTGGAAATATACTATGAGCAGATTAGTTCAGCATTAATTGCCATGGGAATTTACACTGGGAGTCGGGGATGGAAACCTTGACGTGGCAGGCCAACACGTGTAGCTGCTTTCCCTGCTTGGGACTCAGCCCGTAAAGACTCAGTGTCAAGTTATTATCCAACGCATCCTGCTTTGTGGTCATTCCGCTAAAAACCAATCCCTTACCCGTTGACACGCTTCCCAATTTGCTAGTAAAAGATTTCGGAGTTAAACGTTTGAATAACAAAAAATACCCCAATACTAATTCTAATAAAAATTAGTTTGGAGTGTGATTGTTCGATGATATTTGGAAAGACGAATAACTTCTTTTCCGTTCATGCGATTAATGAAATTCTGAAGACCATTGACTTGGCAGATAAAACCGAAAGACAGCATTTTGTTCTACTATCGTTATTGTATGAAACCGGAGCTAGAGTAATCGAAATGACTACTGTTCAAGTCGAGGATATTGATTTAACAGATACGCCTCAAATTAAACTGAACTCTATGGGTACAACAAGGAAAGTGCCACTGTCTAGCCAACTTACCAAATTGATAGAGCAACACATTAAAGAGAATGACTTAGTGGGCAATCAAAAGCTTTTCTTTACCGAAATGAATATTTCAAGTGCTGACTTATGTAGACGTCTTCACATCTATATCAAAAGGGCGAGGATTAATAATCCTTATTTAATTCCGGATATTGATACCATTAATGGGTTTAGAATCAGCAGAGCTAATCATCTATATCAAGCTGGTTTGAGCATTGAAGATCTTTTTTCTATTCTTGGTCATACTTCTATCTCCCAAACAAAAAGATATATCGGAATTTTTTACCGAACATTTCCGGAAAATAAAATCTCGTAATATTACACCACACTTACATATACAGTATAATAAGTGTGTGATAATTTACAAGGGTTTATGAAAGACACTGGTATTGTACTCAGTTGTCAAAACAGTGTCTGAGTTGCGTGAGTGCCTGACACCGGATGTTTTGTCTATCTCACGAAATCTCCCTTCCTTCTGTATTGGTAAGGCAAATACAGAGATGCGAGATTAGCCAGATATAAAAAAAGGAAAGGAAGCAACTTTCAGAAAAACGAAGTAATTGTATCTTCAAGAGAGCATTATATTCTTTTTTCAATATCTCTAGAGAGCTTAAATATTGAAATGCGAGGTAGATACCATATTGCAACCATTACACATGCACTACACTATAAGCACAGTAGTCTTTTATCCACTTTTTCTTATCCTCTATTTCCTTTCGCAATAATCGTTTCTAAAAAAGCCTCCCATTCAGTATCTTCAAGATAGAATAAGTCGAGATAACTGACATCCACCTCTTTCCCCAAAAAGTTCTGTTCCTTCATTATTCTCTTTCCGTATCCTTCGTTTTGTGCTGAATACATATGTTGCAGATTCGATATCAATTGGTTAAACCGCACATCGGGTTGTTGCTGCCAGATGACATCGATCAATGACAAGACTCTTTGAATTCGGGCTTTTTCTCTCATATATTGTTCCTCGTTTCCTTTTTGTTTATTATAACAAAGAAGAGAAGGTGAGGACGCCTTCTTGATGTTCTGACAAATTAATCCCTCTATAGTTTATCTATTTTAACGTTTTTCTCAATCACTTTTCTCATGATAATCATTTCCTTTGATATACAGTTACATAAGTTAATTGAACCTAACCATCCGAAGTGAGAATTGTGTTTTAGCTTCCTCTTGTTGCTGTTCTTCATTTGTGATGGCTTTATCTAAATGAGCAATCATTCTATCAAGTGAAGCTAACCCATTCCATTTGTTATTTTCTAAGAGGGTTTCGACAATCCTACCTTTTCCTTCGGGTGGGCTCGTTTGGCATGACGAAATCGACCTCTTCAGCTGTTCTACTTCTTCTTTAGTCTGCACATCACTCAGGTCTTGTTGAACCTTGGCTAACCGTTCTAGCCAATTAATTCTCATGAGTACCTCTTCTTTTTCATCTACTCTAAAACGAAATTCTTTAGCGTCATCTATTACGTTTTGTAAAGCTTCAGAAGACACATAATTTGTAGGGACAAAAAAGGTTCTCATGAGAGAACCTTAACTGTCATTGTCCTATTGGTTAATTTTAGCCTTGTATGTGTCATACCCCTTCAAGAATGCCGCAATGTGTGATCTTTGAAGTTTGTCAGTTGGCCCATATGATTCATATGTTTTAGGAGCAACGCCGTTTACCGAATAACCGCTTGATAGGTTAGCTTCGTACATGAATTTGACTGCTTGTTGTTCGGTTACTACTTTTCCGTAGTGCTTCGATGCTAGGATTTGTGCCATTTTACCACGTGTGATTGGTTGGTTACCCGCACTGCGTTTTACTAGTGAGCCTTTTGTTGGTAGCTTGTCTTTTGCCGCTAGTTGGTAATAAACGTTCGCCCAATCGCTTGGGTTGGACGATTTTGTTGCTTTAGCTTTGGCAGGGTCAGTGTAGCGGTATAGAATTGCTATGAATTGGGCTTCTGTTAGCGGGTCTTTTGGTTTGAGCGAGTTTTCATTTTTGCCTGTTTTAGGGTTCTTGATGATGCTACCACCGATTAGACCTCTTTGGAGCATCCATTCCATTGGTTCAGACCAGTATTCTCCTGTTTTGAAGTCAACGTACTTGGTGCCTAGGGTGTTGGATGGTGCTGTTGTTGGTGTTGTCGGGTTAGGGGTAGGCTTTGGTGTTATAGGAGTTGGTGTTATTACCGTTCCGGCTCCTTTAGGTTCTTTCATTGTTGTGAATGACCATGTTTTGTTAGCACGTTTGTCCCAGTCGTCGTAATCCACTGATACTGTGTAGGTTTCGTCGTACTTTAGTTCTTGCTTAGGGAAGAAATAGATTGATTCTGATTTCTCGATGAAATAAGGTACGTTGTTGCCTTTGCTGTCATTGATTTTGGCTTTTAAAGTTGGTTGATTGGAACGTTCGGGTGTCATCATGATGATGAATCCGCTCTTCTCTACATTGAATTGTTTTAGTGGGTTTGGTGTCTCAACACCGTAAAACCCTATTCCTACATTCTTTTGTCCATTATAAGGGTAAACTACTTCTTTGTATCCGTCGCTGTTTTCCGTATGGCCCGTTATTGTTACTACTCGACCATCACGTCCTATACCTACATCTGTTGCTATGCTCGATAACAGTATTTCTCTGTGGTAAGCAGTAGTCATGAATGAATCTATTGCGGCTGTATAGTTTGTTCCTGTTCCAATTACTTCACTAGTGTACAATGTCATGTCTCCTGTCCCGCCAACCGCTTTTACACGCTCTGACGCATTATTACCTGTGAAGCCTTTTTTATTGGTTTCTTCTGCATGACTAACTACATTATGCGTTGTTTGGTACTTCGAATGGTTCTCGGCGGCTTTGCTTAGGTACGGGTTCAGTTTTACTGGGTTCAGCCCCGATGCTTGACGGATGCTGTTTAGGTAGTTTAGGGCTTCTTGTTGTTCGGCTGTGTACGTATAGTCGGTGCTCGCTTCGGTACTGATTGGTGCTGTCGTTACTATTACCACACTGCCTATCCCCAGGAGAAGGCTTAGTGCTAGACTTGATGCTATGATTCTTTTCATCTGTCGTTACCTCCTATTTTAGATACTTTGTACCATTAATATTAGACTATATACAAGATTATATCAATAACATCTTGGTTAGTTGATCCTATAATAGAAATTCCTGTTTTCAAAATTGGTGCGTATCAAAAAAAGTCAATGAATTCATACAATTGATTTTAAAAAAGATAGTTCGGTAGACAGCCATAAACCTGATTTTGATCGTATTATCATAAAATTGCATTGTATATTCCGAGTCTTTTCATGCAAAGGCACCTGAAATTTTGCCGGTTGCGGAGAGAACGATTTTTATCAGTATGGCCATAATAGCGACTTGAGCTGATTTATAACTTATCACCAAGACTCCACCAGCATGAGTCCCTAGCCAGGAAAGCAGCAACACGTGCTAGCGTGACCCGCCAAGGCTATTATTCCCGCCTCTCGGTGGTAAAGTTGTGAGTGTTAAGAATCTCCCCAATCATTGTATATCCTGTATACACATCTCACATGCAAGGAGCATTTCAACCTCTACGCATTCTCTCCATACTTTATGTTTTGTACTCACCCAAATCCCTTCGAATTCAATTGTTAGAATAGCGTCTTAGTAGAATTAGTGACTGACATCGTATGTTTATCCGCTCTTTCCTTAGATACTAGTAGACTATTAAGTAAAGGGAGAGATTCAATTGATACTAGAAGATGCTACATACGAAAACATTTTGCATTTTGTGCTAAAAGGAAAGGCTTACCGAGAAATTGCAGATATTTTGCATATATCAAAAAATACAGTTACAGATTTAGTAAAACGCCTTTCAAAAACAGGTAGCATCTTGCCCTTACAAAAAAGGGTATCCATCTATGATCCCGTTATCAATGAAATACAAGAACAAATTTTGGGTTACTTACAAATCAAAAAGATTTCAGTAGCAGGCCAAAAAACGGATAGTTTGAAATGTGATGAAATCCATTTACTACTTTTGGCACAAGGTTATAATATTACAAAAGGAAAAGCATTAGATTTAATCGCTCGTGGCAGAAAAGTTTTAAAAGAAAGTCATTTATCGATTGTTCATGTGCCTGGAAGAGCGGTGCAATTTGATTGGGGAACAATGAATATACAAATTGGTAAAGGAAAATCCCAAAGAATTTCACTGGCTGTATTTTCATTTCCATATAGTAACTATCGTAAGGCATATGTACTTCCTAACAGCGGCAGTGAATCATTTGTGCTTGCCTTCCAGCAATTCATCAAAGATATACAGGGGATTCCTCCACTTTTCGTCTTTGATAATATGAGAATCGCAAGAAAGTTCCATAAAAAAGAGGAAGGCATACAACTTACACAGCTGTTTGATGATCTAACAAAACACTATCATTTCGAAGCACACTTTTGTTCACCACACTGTCCAAACCAAAAAGGTAATGTCGAAAACAATGTCGGCATTGTTAAAAGTGCTATCAAAGACTCCTTTGTTACTAGCTTTGCTTCTACGGATGAATTCTCTGAATACGTCAACTTTCTTGTCGATGATTTAAATAAACGCAAGCATCCCCGAAAGTCTGACACATGCAAAAATCTGATACATCATGAAAAACTTGCATGGACAGAACTCCCTTCAAAAGATTATGTATATTATCGGAAAGATCATCGCAAAGTGAATAAACAAGGGATGATCAGCTTCAAAAACAACGCATATAGTGTTCCTGAATTATTCAAAGGTGCAAAAGTACCTGTTCACTTTTCTAGAAAGACGTTATATGTTTTTTCACCTGATGGAAGTGAAGTTATTGCAAAGTACGCCATTACCAACGTAAAGAAGAAACGTAAGCATCGCGTTTGGTATATGCTGCACAAACTCAAAGAAAAAGAAAATGGCTTCCTTGACAGTGAGGAATACAAATCACTCACCAAAGTAGAAAAGTACATCTTACATAAAATTTTCAAAACAGATGTTTCAACTTTCTTGGAGTTTCTAAAATTGATGAAAGGTCAATCTAAGAAAAAGTTACGCAAATTTATGGCTAGACAAAAGGAGGGTCATGATGTTGAAGAAATGACACCCGATATTCTGATCACAAAAATATTATGCTTATAAAGCATCTTGCTGATCTTTGAGAATTAAAAAAATGACGTGAATGATCAAAGGGATTTCTATGTCAAGATATAATAGTTGAATATTCAGTTACCAGTGACCAAAGAAAAAGGTCCTCAATTAAGAGGACCTTTTCTGTTTGTACCAAGTTAAGACAGGATTTTTCAATCTTTGGAATGAAATTTATCCACTCCTTTGTATTCAATCCAAATCAAGTTTACGATATCGGGATAGTATGCCTACACCTAGGTTAAAACATTAGTCAACTACGCTTTTAGGCAGTTGACTAATTCTAAATATTCTTATTGTACTTATTTTAGGGAAATAAGCTAAAAGAGAACCACAGACTGGGTTCCTTTGCTCCCACTTCTCGTATGTTACCACCGGTATTTTTATGAATAAACAAATCGTTAATGTAATTGTGAGAATCATCATATCTAACTTTGGAAATTAGATAATCCGCCCATTTTATGCTCATATACTTTCACCTCTCTCTCTATTTATTAATACGTATGAACCATGACAAAAGATTCATATCCCCAATTTTCATTTCATTAAATAGAGATTCAAAACCTTTTACTCTGAATTACATAAGTGACTGTGCACCTAGATAAAGAATCGACCTTTGAATACAACATTAACGGCCACCGGGATGCGTAGTATACGCACAGAAAAATAGAAACAGTCCCTCACCCAATTGCTCGGTCGAAGGGACTTGTTCTTTTTAGTATCGCACTCAATTATCAGAGTTCTGGTTGAATAGTATACGCTGACAGTGAACAGTCTATTGTTTGGCTCACAATTAAAAATGGAACAGATTGAGGATGTGATCGTCCGATTGCCGATGAACGAAAATGATGCTATTAGTTAAACACATGAAGAAAAAATACCCGCGGTCCAACTTCCCAAAGGAACTGCTTAAACAAGTTGTAGCCATCTTCTGGGCTTCGAATTGCACGATCCTTGTACAACAACTCGTTTCCTTCACCAACCGTAACGACACAATCTCCACTCGTTTAGCACGCATTCGTTTCTCCTCTTCCTTCACCATCAACAATTCCAATTGTTGTGCTTGTGATTTGTATATATTCATACTAATCTCCTCCTGAAATTAAAATAAGCCCTACCTCCGTTGATGGAAGTAAGGTATTTCTATTTGTATTCAGGAATATAATATATGAATGAAAGTGAAGTAGAAACGGAATGGAAGTAGCCTTGCCACTAATTTTAACTATTTCATTACAAATCAGATCATTTGAATGCAAAACCATTACATTCTTCACAGTTTCATGATTCCCGTTTAGTCGGTTTTAAAGAGGCAATAGTAGAAGTATTGAATGGTAGGCAAAAGAAAAAGCCCCTTGACCCATAAAGGATCAAAGGACTATATTCTTCGGTGTCATACGCAGCCCTCAGAATTGTGTCTGAGTTGTGTGAGTGACTGTCACCGGATGTTTCTAATACTCTTAATTATTTAGTTACAGTAACTGAACCAACAGTTGCTAATGCATTACCATTAGTATCTTCAATATCATTACCTTCAACGATATCTAGAGTAACTGCAGTAGAAAGAGTTGATAATGGTGCTGATAACTTGATTACATAAGTTTTAGCACTACCTGTTACAGTAATAGTGTCTGCAGTAGTAGAAGTACCAACAAATACTTCAAAGTCAGCATCATTTACATTTGCAACAGTTTCGCTGAATGTAACAGTAATTTCATCTTCAGCTGTTACTTCAGCAGAAGTAACAGTAGGACGAACAGTTTCTACAAATGTTAATACTTCATTTGTTTCCTCAATAACGTTACCAGCTAAATCTGCAACATTTTTAATTGTTAAGTAACGGTCTCCATCTAAAGATAGTGCACTATCTTTTAATGTAAGTACTACTGTTTTTTCGTCGCCATCAAAGATAGCAGACTTAAATACTTTTTCACCTTCTACAGTGTAGTTAGCGATATTAAGAGCAGTTGTAGCAGTAACATTCTCATTAAATACTAGAGTTACTTTATTACCATTAACTGCAGATGCTGCTACCCATGTAGAATCTAGTTCAGGAGCATCTTTATCAGTTAATTCTGCTTTACCAACTTGTTGAGTAACTACTTTAGCAGCAGAGATATTAGAGTCAGCATCAGCCACTAAACTTGCTGGTAAACTAAATTCATATTTCCCTACATTTAACCCTGTTAGGTCAATTTTAATAGCTTTTGCAGCAGTAGCAGTAGCATCTGTAGCATCATATGCACTTACAGCTGAACCTGAAGCAATTGAACCTGACTTAGTAACTTGTTTTTCATCTACATAAGAATAAGCTATAGCTGGATTAGTTGGAGTTACCTCTTCATCGTAATTTACAATTAGATATTGTACATTACTAATAGTTTTCACTTCATGGCTAACATATTTTGGAGCTGTAGTGTCAGCAACAAATTCAACTAATTTAGTATAAGCAGTACCTGGATTTCCAGCTAAGTCTGAAAACGCATCTATAGTAATAGATTTAATACCAGCTGTTAACCCAGCATCTGTAACAGTTACAACCGTACCAGTTTTATCAACTGTAGCATTGCCGCCAACAGATAAATCGATATCTGTAGCTGAACCAGCTGCATTAATATCAAATGTTCCAACTACTCCAGAAGTTGATTTGATTTTTTCAGAGAAAGTAATTTTCATTTCTCCAACTTTACTAGCTACAACTGAAGAAACTTTAGGAGCTACAGTATCGTTAACTGAATTTACAAGGGTAAATGTAACTGGGTTAGGAGAAATTAGGTTACCAACAGCATCTTGTACACCAATTAGAGTAACAGTGTATTCTTTATTAGCTGGAATTGAACCTGCATTAATTGTGAAGAATTTACCTGTAGCATCAATAGTTGCAGTTATAGCTCCTGTTACGGCACCAGTTTCATCTTTTAAAATAACTTCAGAAGAGGTGAATTTAGAAGTATCTACTGGTTCTGAAAATGTCACAGTTGCAGTTCCATCAGCTGCGTATTCAGTTCCTGTTACAGTTGGACGAGTAGTATCTTTAACCGTGATTAAAGAAGTAAAAGCTTTAATTGCATCTCCATCTAAATCTTCAATAGCAGTACCTACAGTAACAGCGTATTGACCTTTGAATGAGTTTGTTGCAGTTAAAGTTAATGTTTTACCATCTTCACTTAATTCTGGTGTTAATGTTCCTGGAGCAGTAGCTGTACCAACTGCAGAAATAGAAACTGTGTTCGCAATTAGGGCACCTGAAGCATCGATTACTGAATCTTCATCTACTGCTTTAGAAAAATTTACAGTAACTTCTTTAGCGTTAATCGCACTTACCGATTCAACTTTAAGTTCTCCTGTAACTGGTGTTACTTCATAACCATTCTTAGTTAATTCTCCATGTTGTGCTTCAAAATCTGCTTCTGTCATAACAATTTCTGCTAGTTGAGCATTAGTTGTTGCAAGAATTGCATCTTTTGCAAAGTATACTTTCCCACCAATAACCATTACTGTTTCAGGGTTTTTTAGTATAGCTGCTTTTTCAGGGTTTGTAGATGCTCTAAAGTCTGAGCCTGCTACAAAACTGTTATTCGTATAAAAACCGTCAGCTGCTACAGTTGATTCTGCAGCAAATGCAGCTACAGGAGTAAGTGCGGAAATTGCTAACGCAGCAGCCGCAGACACTTTAAAAGTTTTTTTCATTAATTAAAACCCTCCACTAAAATATATTTAGAATTAAGATTGTGAGTCTAATAGGCAACTATTAGACTCACAATCAAATTTTTACTGTTTTCTATTATTGAACAGTTACAGTGATTTTTTCGTTGTTCACTTTATTAAACACTCCGAAAGTTTCTCCTGGAAGAATAGTTTTCGAGAATTTATTGTCTACTACAGGAACTGTAATTGTCTTGTCTGCATCTCCATCAGTAAACGTCAATGTTACTTCTGAAATATTATCCTCAGCAACTGTACCTTCGATAGTGTAAGTATAGTTACCAATTAATGCTGATAGATCAGTTCCAACCGCTGTTGCAGTTGTAATAGTAACTGTTGCAGGTGCATCAACTACTATTTCTTTAAGACCAGCAGTAGCTACATCCAATGCTTTTCCAGCACTGTTAAGATCAGCTTGTGCAGGTGAAGAACTTGCAAGTACAGCACGTGCCTCATCGATAGCACTTTGTAAAGTAGCGATTGATGCTGCAGTGTATTTAGTAGTTTTAGCTACTTCAAGCTGAGCCGCTTCCTGTTTAACTAGTAGCTGTCCTCTTGTAACTGGAGCATCTACTTTAGGTGATAATTTTACAGAATACGATTTAGTCACTTTAGCATCACCTTTAGTGATTGTAGCTGTTAAAGTTACCGTTTCGTCTTTTGTAACTGGTTGAACTGTAGCAGTGTTACCAGCGATTGAAAGTAAACCGTTGTTTGATGTTGCCCATGCAACATTAACACCATTAGTTGAAGCTGTTAATGCGATCGTAGCACCAGGCTCTTGAGCCACAGTCGGAATCTCAATAGAATTAGCAACTGCATTTACGTCACGTAGGTTAATAACGCTGACAGGAGCCGTAACAGGCGCATCAGTTAGGATAGAAACAGTGATTTTGTCTCCATCTTTGCTAAGTGTTACTTTGTGTGTTTTCCCAGCAGCTAGAGCATTATTAATAGTTTCTTCAAATACAGCTTGGTCGATATTGTTTCCGTAGTAGTTTTTGAAAGAAGCACCTTTGTAGCTTACAAAGTCTTTTCCTTCAAATTGAATTTCTTTATCTTTTGTATCAATGCTTGTTATTAGACCAGTGTGAAGCACACCAACATCTTTAGTAGATTTGAATGTTGCTTTAGCTGTATGGCTATTAAGATTAATTGATTGTAGTCGGTTGTTGTTGTTGTTCCAGTTGTTATTATTAACAATAGGTTCAGCAGTTCCGCGTGCTTCTACACGTACAGAAGTTGTTTTATTGTCTACAGATACAACTTCAATTGTTGGAGTTGTAGAGTTTTTACGTGTAACTGTGATGCTACGGTTTGGAGAAACAACTTCACCCTCAACTTTCACATCGTTACTTCCAGTATTCCATACTGTGAATGTTGCTTCAATGCGATCATAACCAGATGGAAGTGACATTTCTTTTCCGCTTTGGTTAGCAGCAGTAAATTTGAAGAATGCCGATTGAATACCAGTGAATTCTTCGTCTTCTTCAACTTCATTACCAGCAGAATCGAATGCAGTTACATTACCGTCAGTAAGTTTTGCTTCAGCAAAATATGTGATGTCAGCAACTTTTGAAGGTTCACCTTCGTCAAGTGTTCCCGTTTTAGCGTTGCTAGAATTGATGTCAAGCCAAACAACTGGAGTAGCATACTCTTTTACGTTAGCTGTTGCTGTAGCGATTATAAATGATCCTTCGCCTTTTGAATCAAGCTTAACAGATAGTTGTTGTCCATTACCTGGAGCATCTTTATGTTGAACACCATCTTTATTAGTAAAGATCGCAGAAGTATTGGTATTCATATTTCTATCAACAACTTCATTGAATGCTACGTTAACAGTTTCGTTAGCTGCAACTTTACCGTCTTTTGTCTTAACCGTAACTTTGTATTTACGACCATTAGCTAAACCAGTTGCAGCTTCTTCTCCGCCGTCACGAGTTACTTCGATTGCGTATGAAGATTGAACAGCACCGATTACTAATTGTGCAGCTTTAGCTTGAAGTTCAGTGTTTTCTAGACGTTCGTTACCAGAAACTCTGTTGTTTACTGAATCGTCTAGGAATACAATCGGAGTTGCTTTCGTATTCAAACCTGAAACAGTTAGAGTAGCTTCACCGTTGCTGTTTGTTGTTACAGTTACAGCTTCTGTTTTACCATTAGTCAACTGTGATGGATTTTTCCCATTAACAGTAGCATGTGTGATTTTGTCAATCGTTGTATCAACGTTTTCAGCAAATGTTACATGCAATTTTTGGTTAGCAACTGCTTTACCAGTTTTCGCATCTTTGTAAGTTACTTTGTAAACTTTGTTTTCGCCGTTGTTGATTTCTTCACCTTTTTTATCGTCTGCAACGATTGTTAGGATTGAGTCAACACCCCAGTATACTTTAGCAAGGCTACGTACAGATGGTGCACCAGTAGGGTAAACAGCAACATCGTCATTACCTGCTGCATATTGAGTATAAGAGTAAGTAGCAATACCTTCAGCGTTAGTAATTGCTTCTACTACTTGATCTTTGTTCAATTTATCGTCAGCTTTAACGTTGAAAGTTACAGGAACGCCTGCTTGTTTCACGTTGATGTCAGCTTTCAATGTTACTTCTTTACCAACAATACCTTGAAGTGAAGTAGTGTCTGTTGTGATTTTAGTTGGAACTACTTCAGAAATACCAGTGAATTTACCTAGCGTAGATTCGCCTGCTTTAAGTGTGTATTCTTTTCCGCCTTCTTGAGCAGAAGTTGTAAGAATAACAGTTTTGTTATCTGTTTGTTTAACAGCTGCGTTAGAAACTGTTAGACCTTCGATCGTGTATTTAAGAGCGTTAACGTCTGAAACTGCTTCTTTGAAAGCTACTTCAACAGTAGTAGCGTTAACAGCTTTAACTGATACTACGCCTTCTGCTGCTTCGCCAGCTACTTTAGAGAAGTCTGCGTTAATTGTTTTGTGTAGGAATGTAGCAAAATGTCCGCGAGTTGTAGAACCTTTTGGATTGAAAGTCGCTACTGCTGGGTTCGTGATATCAAAGAAATCAAGAACGTCGATAGCAGCACGTGCTTCAGATTTTGCAGCTGTAAGATCTTTTACATCACGTTTGAAATCTTGTCCAGCTACATATGTTGCTAAGTCGATATCTTCAACAGCATCGAATGCGCGTACAAGGACCATTGCCATGTTTTCACGAGTGATATTGTCAACTGCTAATAGTTTACCGTTACTTCCGATAAATACTTCAGCGTCTTTTACTACTGCAGCATAGTCAAGAAGTTCTGCATTTGACTTAGTAGTCAAATCTGTGAAGCGTGGGTTAGTTCTTGCATCTGCAGGAATAGCGTGCCCTTCAGTTACAAGCCATTTACCCATCATTTTAACAACGTCAGAACGAGTCAACGTTTTGTTTGGTAGGAATGTACCGTCTGAATAGCCTTTGATAACGCCTGCATCAGAAAGAGCGTTGATCGCTTCTTCGTGCGTGTTACCTTTCGTATCTTTGAAATCTGCCGCGCTTGCGATTGGTGCTACTGCGGATGCTACTAGTGCTGCTGATGCAGCCCCTACTAAAAATTTGCTGTACTTAGATGGTTGGTTAGCCATTGAATAATTTCCTCCTCTTAGATAGAAAATAAATTTGTGTCAACTACTTCCACGGCAAAATGAAAGATAGAAGTCATTACAGATTAAAGTATAGATAATTACGACAAGGATGTCAATTACAAGTTAGTAATATAGTAAATCCCTTTGGAAACATTACTAGATTCCTGAGCCGCTTCTACCATTCTATCGCATATCTGATATATATCAAGTATTTTACGACTTTTGGTTTAAAGTTACAGAACGATTTCAATTGTTAGTGTCTAGTTACTGCTGATTATGTATTTGGAATTTCTTGCGCGGTCTCCAGTCTTTTCGCCTTACCTATGCGTATTTAAGTGGGACTTACATGGTTTTCTGGGTCCACATAAACTTCAAATCCTTTTAATTTCTTCTGTTTTGAATTTATGGCGGAAAATGGTTTTCTTTCCAAAAGTGGAGGATTGTCATTCATTATTCCTAAAATAAGTGCCCTACACATTTCGGGGTCTAGTTCTAGGAATCCGATGCTCGGGAACTTTGGGTAGCAGTACTGGCACCAGGGGCTTGAACGGCGCCTTTCGCTTGTCTATGGTGTCTAGTTCCAGCGTCTAGCCCCTCGAGTCGCTTCAGTTTGAATCAATGGCAAAAAGAACCATTGCTTTCAAACCCTCCAGCGCTTGTCGGGGCTGAACATGCGCTTCCACCTTTCAGGTATGTCTAGGCTTCAGGAGTCAGATGCTCGGAGGCTAACAGGATGAGAGTTACGTAGACATTGCCGTAGGACGCGACGTAGTTCTGTCTTATTCCTACCGCATCTGGACGACGCCTTTCGCTTTTCGGACACAAAAAAACTCGAACAGATGGGAACTGTTCGAGTTTTTTTGTGTGGTCAACCAACCAATTTCGATCTGCATGGCGTTTGTTATATATGTTATAGAGGAAATTATCCTTACACTTTAGTATTCTAGCACCTCTTTTAAAAGAATACAAGAGTGTCAACTTCTTTTTTGTTTGAAAACTTCAAATAAGAATTTTGGTAGATTCATTTGCCTTTTGAGGCGACTTGGCTCTTTCAATAGACGGTATAGCCACTCTGCACCCAGTCGTTGAAATGCTGCTGGCGCACGCTTGACGTTACCTGCAAGAACATCGAATGAACCACCAACGCCTTGATACAACGTTGGGTATAGATTGTCCCGATGTTGTTCAATCCATTGCTCTTGTTTTGGAGAACCCATCGCAACGAATAGGATATCGGGCTTGGCCTTATTGATAGTTTCTAAGACTTTACTAGTGTCTGATTCATAGCCATCCTGTGTTCCTGTCACGATAAGATTTGGATAGGTTTGTTTTAGTTGTTGCGCCGCCTTATTAGCAACACCTGGTTTCGCACCGTACAGGAAAACTGTACGCCCAGTACGTGCTGCTTCCCTAACAATGCGGTCCATCATGTCGATTCCGGTAATGCGTGATGAGATACTGCCCTTTTTTAGTTTGGACGCGATGATAACTCCAATGCCGTCCGGAATTTGGAACTCGGCTCTATTAAGGAGCGCTTTGAGTCCCGGGTCTTCTTTTGCTTTCATAAGCTTTTCCGGATTGATGGCTACGACGAGAGATTTCTTCTTGTCTTCGATGTTGCGGAAGACTTTCGGTATTAACTCGTCGTAGTTTTCGGTATTGACTTGAACGCCAAGAATGGTCTCTTTCATATAGAAGAAAGTCCTTTGTTCTTGCCATCGCCGAGCTTAAAGAAACGGAATCCGGCTTGTTCCCACTTGTCTCGGTTGAGTGCGTTTTTCGTATCGAGTACGAGTGGTTTTGTGTCGCCAGTGTTTACTGTTTCCGGATTAAGGTTTTTAAATTCCGTATGATCCGTCGTCAAGATAATTAGGTCGACGTCTTGAAGCGCTTCGCCTAGTGATGCGCGTTGGGTCGGATGTTGCAGTTCTTTGATATGTGGATCAAATGACGTTACTTGTAGATTCAAGTTTTGTAGTTCTTTAATAACTTCCGTCGAAGGGCTTTCTCGTAGATCGTCAACGTCGGCTTTGAATGCAAGACCGAGTACTGCTACGTTACCGCCCTGAATGCCATGCTGTTCCAGAAGTGCTTGTGCTTTTTGCGCTGTGAATTTCGGCATGCCATTGTTCGTTAGGCGTGACTTCTTGATAATGTCCGAGTTTTCCGGGCTTAATTCCACCAAGAACCATGGATCTACTGCGATACAATGTCCGCCTACACCAGGTCCTGGCGTATGGATGTTGACACGCGGGTGGAAGTTAGCAAAGCGGATAGCTTCCCATATGTCGACGTCGATTGTTTCAGCGATTTTTGCGAGTTCATTGGCAAACGCGATGTTAACGTCGCGGTACGTGTTTTCCATTACTTTGACGAGTTCCGCTGTTGTTGCGTCAGTTAGGTGGATTTCCCCTTGGACGAATGTTTGGTATAACTCTTTTGTCATCTCAGCGGATTCAGGTGTAATGCCGCCGACGATGCGGTCGTTGTTAATGAGTTCTTCGAAGATCTTGCCTGGAATGACGCGCTCTGGTGAGTGTGAGACGAATAGTTCTACGCCTAGTTCTAGGTTTGACTTGCGAAGCTCAGGCAACATAACGTTTTCTACTGTTTTTGGTGGCACTGTTGATTCGAGAATGACCAATGCCCCTTTTTTTAGATAAGGAACGATTGACGCTGTTGCTTTACGGATGTACTCCAAGTTTGCTGTGTTGTCCGGGTTGATTGGTGATGGGACGGCCACGATGTAGACGTCTGCTTCGACGGGTTGTGTTGAAACCGTGAAGTACCCTTTGTCGATGGCTTCTTCCAGACGCTCTTGAAGTCCATTCTCTTCTATATGAAGTTGTTTGTTAGCGATCATGTTAACTGCTTTTTCGTTGACGTCCATGCCGTGTACGCGGACGCCACTGTTGGCGAACATTACTGCTGTTGGTAGGCCTATGTAGCCTAGTCCGATGACGCATATATTTTTAGGTTGGTTTGTATTCATTATGATTATCCTCTCTTCCGGATATTGCTTGTTCTATTATAAATACTAATTGGTCAGATGCACCAATATACATTTGTTGATTATAGCACAATTGGTGTTCGTGTACATATCACCGGGGCTATACACCAGTTTTTCCAAGTACCCAATGGCTTCAGCTAGCGTTTTTGACGGTGATTGGGACGTATGTGCCTTGTTTAACCGTACGGCCATTAGTGTTTTTCAAGCCCGGATGGATGATGAGTTCATAGGAAGCGCCGGGTTGTAGGTTTTTGTTAGGTACAATTTCTATTGTGTTGTTGGCCTTTTGGTTGATGGTGATTGGGACGGCTACGCCGCCTACTTTAACTAGTTCTATATTATTGGACGTTTGTGCGTTGTTAAAGTTCATTGGCTGGGTAAATTGGATAGTCATTTTTTTAGTCGTTGGTACATTGTCGAGATTGTCGTTTTTTTTGTAGTGCTTGTTGCTGAATGACTCGTTGAGGAGCCGCTGATGGATGTTTAACAGTTCTTTGTTCGATTCGGTTTTGATGCTAGGTTGGATTCCCTTTTTGTGGACTAGTGTTCCTCCCGGTCCTTTGAAGTGCCCAATTGTCAGTTTGAGTGCACTGCCGTCATCGAATTCGAAGAAGGATTGGACACTGCCCTTCCCTTTCGTCGTCTCACCTACTATGGTAGCGGCTTGCTGATCGATGAGGGACGCTGCGACGATTTCAGATGCAGATGCGGAATAGCGATTGACGAGCACATATGATTGTTTAGGGAATTTCGTTTTGGTTGGTATCGGTTTAATCATTTTGTTGCCTTCGCGTGTAGATAGGTAGTAAGCGTTTGTCACGCCTTGGTAAAAGCCGAGAAGCTGTTCAGCACTGTCGACGTAGCCACCGCCGTTATAGCGCAGGTCGACGATGAGTCCGGTTGCTCCATTTTTTTTGAGCTTCGTCCAGTGTGCTTCCACTTGCTTGCCCAGGTCGGCGGAAAACGTGGCGATTTTTATGTAACCAATGTTGCCGTAGAGCATGGATGATGTGATTGGGTGCTCTGGTTTTGCTGGTGATTTAGTCGGTGTTGTTGCTGCTACGTTTTGGATTGACGATGGTTGGTGTTCATCCACAGCAACGGCTGATAGATAGGTACGGTATTCCCCAGCGGACATGTAGCGCGAGTATTCGTCGAGTGAGTTGACGATTTCGTCTACGTTTTTCATGGTGTTGAGGTTTTTAGGGACGTCACCATAGTAGTAGGTCTCGACGAAGAATTTGACGTCGTCGAGTGTACTTGCTTGGGCGATTGGTGTAAATAGGAACAGGGTTATGATAGCGATGAATGCTGTTTGGATTTTTTTCAATGTGGTGAGTCCCCTTTCACGGGTATGTTCTTTTATATTATAACCTATACCCAGTTTTGAAGTTTGTAAGATGGTTGGATTTGGTATTTTGTTGTTTAGTTTGGTGGAAATGTTGTTTGGTTATGTGTGTTTTTATTTTTGTGTATAGAGTTGGACCCAGTACGGTTTTCCTTTGTCGTCGGTTGCATAACCAGTACCGACGTGTGTGAAGTTGTTGTTTGCGATATTGGCGCGGTGAGTTGGCGAGATCATCCATTCTTTGACGACTGATTCGGGTGCGATGTAGCCTCTTGCGATATTTTCACCGTATGCGGTCCATTTGTAGTTGAACTTCTTCAGCATTTCATCGACAGTGCCATATGTTGGTGATTTATGGTCGAAGTAGTTATTTTTCGCCATGTCTTGTGCTTTGGCTTTAGCGATTGCTGAGAGGTCAGCGTCGAGAATGAGTTCTTTTACGCCTAGCTGTTTCCGCTGTTTATTGACAAGTTCAACGGTTTTGAGGGCGTTATCTTGATCGTCTATTACTGGCGGTATTGGATCAGGCTTGGATTTGTCCATATACATGCTGCGGGCTTTGTCATAGTAGATGACGCCTTTTTCGCGCTCAAGTTCGAATTTGGTGGTGCGGTCGATGAATGCCGCCATATGTGCGCGGGTGACGATGTCGTTTGGCTTGTACATACCGCCTGGCGGTGTTGTTGTGATGCCGAGTTCGGCGAGTGTTGTGATGTAGCCGTAGTTTTGGTTGAGCTTAATGACGTCTTGGAATTTGATAAGGTCATTGTCGTCGACGATTATTTTATAGCCCAGTGTTAGTATCTTCGCCATTTGCGCACGGGTGAGTGGCTCGTTCGGGCGGAATTTGTCCCCGTCGGTGAAGATACCACGTTCGGTGAGTGCGCGGATATGATCGTATGCGCCATGGGCTGGGCTGACGTCTTGGAAATTCGGTTTGAATGCGGCTGTCGGTTTGGCGTTGATGGCGAGCGCGACGACTTTTGCGGCTTGGGCTCGGGTGACGGGCTCATTGACGCGGTAGGTTCCGTCTGGATAGCCGTTGATGAGGCCGCGGGTGGAGATGTTGTTGATGGCTTTGTGTGCCCAGTGTGCGGTTGGCACGTCTGTAAATGTGGCAGCTTGTGCGGCTGGTTGGAATGCGATTAGTAGAGTTGCTGAGAGTAGTAGGGTTGGGATGTGTTTTTTCATGGTAGTGCCTCCTTTTTCTATGATTATACTATGTTTGGCGGGGGGATTGAGAGGTTTGTTGTTTGGTTGGAAAAGTTTAAAGCCCCTTGCTGATGGCGAGGGGCTTGTTTTTATTGATTTCTTAGTAATCGATTGATGGATTTTTGTTGTTGCGTGATAGAACAAACGTTCTTTTTGTGTTATGATAGAGTTGGTAATTGCATATGAAGTGTGGGCGGTTGGTCACTTCCATGAGAATGGAGGTGATGCCAATGTCGACTTACGAATCGATAAATTTGCTAATTCAGCTTTGCACTGTAATGTTAGCAGCCTTTACAATTGTAGTCACATTGATCATTTTCTTCGTAAAAAAGAAATAACCGTCCCCCGCTGATAAGGTATGACGGTTATTTCTGTCTAAAACCGGATCAACCGCTCTTCTTGCGGTTTGCAGTTGCTAGGCCGAGTGTTAGCGCACTCGGTCTTTTTTTATGTTATGCGTTTCTAAAGACATTATACCTTTATTCGGTGATTGTTTCAAGAATGGTACTTTTTATTGATTACAATAACGGTGGATTTGGAACTATGTGGCGTTCTTTGTTGCGCCAGTTGGTTATCCAGGTTTCGAGTCGGTCCATGGCGATTTCGAGTTGGTCGAATGCATAGGCGTAGGAAATTCGTATGTGGCCTTCGCCGAATGGTGTGAAGGCGGTGCCTGGTACGACGGCGATTCGGGCTTCATCGAGCAAAATATGGGCGAATTGTTCGGATGTTAGGTTGAACTCTTTAATAGAAGGAAAGATGTAGAATGCGCCACCCGGTTTGACTGTCGGAAGGCCCATGTTGGTGAGCCGGGTGTAGATATAGTCGCGACGTAGGATATAGTCCGGGTTCATTGCCGCAGGCGTGTGTTGGCATTCGGTTAGTGCGCAGATCGCTGCGTGTTGGGATGGGACGCCTGCGCAGATGGTGTTATAGGCGTGCACTTTGACGGCTTGTTGCATCCACTTTTCGGCGGCGAGCAGGAAACCGATGCGCCAGCCTGTCATGGAATGGGATTTGGACAGGCCGTGGATGAGGAATAGTTTGTCTTTGAGTTCGGGGTACTCAGCGAATGAGCGGTGTTCCCTTTGGTAGGTGTTTTCGCTGTAGATTTCGTCTGAGATGATGAAGATGTCTTGTTTGGCGAGTGTTGCGGCTAGTTCGTCCATCGTTTTGTGCGGGATGGTGACGCCGGTTGGGTTGGATGGATAGTTGAAGACGATTGCTTTTGTTTTGGGCGTGATGAGCTTTTCTAGTTGGGTTGGATCCGGGATGAAGTTGGTTGTTGTTGTGTCGAGATAGATGGGTGTTGCGCCGGCGAGTGTGATGAGCGGTTCGTAGCCGGTGTAGATGGGTGCGGGTACGATGACTTCGTCTCCTGGTTCGAGAATTGTGCGGAATACGGTGTCCATTGCTTGGCTTGCGCCGGTTGTGATGATGATTTCGGTTTGCGGGTTGTAGGTGAAGCTGTATTTATCGGTGAAGAAGGTGGATACGGCTTGCCGGAGTTCGAGGAGACCGGCGTTGTGTGAGTAGGTGGTTTTGTTGTTTTTAATTGCTTTGTGGGCGGCTTGTTTGATGCGTTCGGGTGTTGGAAAGTCGGGTTGGCCGATGGTTAGATTGATGGCATCGGGGTAATTTATGAGCTGGTTTGAGATTTTGCGGATGCCGGATGGTTCTATTTGTTGGACGCGCGGGTTGATGGTGAGTGACATGGTGGTTCCCCCTTTTTGATTGGTGGGTAGTAGTATATGCGGGGGGTGGGGGGATGATTTTTGGGTGTGGTTTGGTGTTGAGGGGGTGTTGTGTTGTTTAGTTGAATTGGAGTGTTGTGATGTTTAGGCGGGGTGTTTCTTAGTTTTTCGAGAGTGTTGTTTAGTTTTCGTTTGATGTTGTCTTGTTGGACGGGAATGTTGTTTAGTTTGGCGGGGGCGTTGTTTACATTCTTGGATACGTTGTGAAGTTTTGGGTTTGATTTGTTTATAAAGGTAGCCGCCCGGTGGAGAGGGCGGCTTTTTTTGTTGTTATTTATGCAAGGGGAATTTGTAGTCCCAGGTGTAGATGGTTCTTGGTGGTGTGCCTTTTCGGTTGAGTCGCAGCTGACGGAATATGATGCTGGCGGCGGATTTTGAGTTTAATTTGAGAAATTGGCGGAGCTGTTTGTTTGTGAGTGTTGGGCTGATGAGCAGGTACCAGTCGGCGACGGCTTGTTCGAGTGCACCTTTGTTGGGTTTTCCGCAAGGGTTGCAAATCCATGTGCGGCCTTGGGTTCTTGGCATGATGGTGTTACAGTCTGGACAAAGGACACCTTTTTTTAACTCGAATAGTGAGATGTTGTGTTTTTCGCTAGCGGGAATGCGTTTCCATTTGACTTGGTTTGTGTAAAGTTGGTTGGCAATTGTTGTGATTTGGAGCGGCGTGAGTTCGTCTGGAATGTCCGGGAGTCCTCGGATATATCTGGGTAGCTGTTTCCCGAATTTGAGCGGAGTGGATAAGGGCATTTTGGGGATTTCCGTCCGCTGATTTGCCATTACTAGGATTGGTTCTACGGGTAATTCGACTTGTTTTTGGTTGAGCCATTTTTCGACGGCGTACGTAGCGCGGTCTAGCTGATGAATGATGCAGTCGAATTTTTCGATTGCGCCGTCGCCAGAGATTTTGGTAGTTTTTCCGGATGCTTCGTCGAACAGGACGGTGCCAGCGTAATTTTTGATTTCCAATAGGATTGCGCGTTTTGGGGTTAGGATTAGAGTGTCTAGCTGGACGCGGAAATTGGGGTTGATGTCCACGGTTATGTTTTTCATGATGGCGGAACCTTTGGGGAAGTCGATTTCGTTGAGGATACGGTCGACTTTAAGTTCGCCGGAATAGCCGGATTTCGTCTGGTATAGTTTGTTGCTGATTGTTTTGTACTGCTGGTGGTTGTCAGGTAGCCGGGCGAGCAATCGTTTCAGGGGTATGAGATCGTCCGGCGGTTGGCGTTTTGTGTAGATAGGGATTCACTCCTTCCGATAGTCTGAATATTCTTTTCTCAGTGGTAGAATAGCAGGTTTTGAGTGAGGTGGCAAGGGGTTTGGCGGGAGTGTTTGTTTGGTTTAGTTGTTATGTTGCTTACTTTTTGGGATGTGTTGTTTAGTTTGATTGGTATGTTGTTTTGTTTGATCGATATGTTGCTTAGTTGGATCGGTATGTTGTTTAGTTGGTTTGATACGTTGCTTAGTTGGATCGGTATGTTGTTTAGTTGGATCGGTACGTTGTTTAGTTGGATCGATACGTTGTTTAGTTGGATCGGTACGTTGTTTAGTTGGATCGGTACGTTGTTTAGTTGGATCGATGTGTTGTTTAGTTTCGTTGATTGGTTGCTTAGTCTTTCGGATACGTTGTGAACTTCTTTATTTTATTCGGGACTGCCCTTTTCTAATTAGCTTTTGACTTCTATTTTTAGAGTTGAAGGGCATAAAGGAAGCCATCCGGTGGTCTGGATGGCTGATTGGGTGGTGATTGTTTATTCGAAAGAGACAACGTTCTATGAATTTATATGGAAAAGATTGCGTGATTAGTGAACTAAACGACATTCTCACTCCGCTTGCGACGTTTTTTCCATAGATCTTCTGCAGCGCCGGATCCTAGTATAACGCCGGCAATGATGAGGGCTAGGCCGATGAGATGGCGATAGGTGATGATTTCGCCAAGGAATAGTGCTGAGCCGATTAGAGAGAACATGGTGTTGAAGTTGATGAAGATGGCGGCTTTGGCTGGGCCGACTTTTCCGACTGCGTAGTTGTAGAGCATGTGTCCGACAGCTGTGCCGATGATGGCACTTGCTGCGAAACCGAGCCAAAACATAGGTGGTACGGTAGCAAATGCTTTGATTTCACCGGGTTCTTGAATCAGGCTAATGATGAGTAATACTGCGCTACCGACTACCATCATATAAGCGGTCATGATACGTGGATCGAGTGTTTTTGCTGCTTTTGCGATGACTAGGAATGACAGTACTTGAGCGGCGATTGAAATGAAAATGAAGCTATCACCGAGCGCGAGACCGCCAATTCCCCCGCCTGCTAAAACGACGGAGCTGACGCCGCCCAGGCCGACTATGAAACCAAGCCATTGCACTTTAGATGGGTAATTCCGCATGATAAGTGCGACGGAGATCGCCGTTAGAACGGGGCCTGTTCCGAGTATCAGTCCCGCGTTTGTGCCGGTCGTACGAACAAGTCCCATGTTAAGGAAGTAATGATGGAGGACGACATTGAGCATCGCGCCTCCAATGATGTATTTCCATTCATTTTTTGTTGGCAGACGAAGCATTTTGAACGCCGCCAGAATGATGAATACCGTGATGCCTGCAAGCAGGATACGGAATGTGGTCATGGTAACTGGTCCAACATATATGAGCAGATATTTGAGGAGTGGCAGGTTAAATCCCCAGATAAGCATTGCGGTAGTGAGGAGTGCGTAAATTCTCCACATGGGGCCGTCCCCTCCTTTAGTTGGTGATGATTGGTTGTTCGAAGTACTGTAGGGTAAGATGGCAACTTTTCACTAGAAGTAAACAACGTTTATTGGGTACTTCGCTTATGCGTCGGGTTTGATGATGCTTAAGTATACACCTTTTAAAGCGTGGTAGTAGCCGCCTAAGTAATTCTTATGCGGGTTCGATGAACTATTTTACCAGACGGCGATTGCTCCGTCGGTTCGGGATTCGGTGCCGCCTGATAGGACGCCGGTTTTAGGATTTCGCCAAATGATTTGGCCACGACCAAATGAGCCTGAGTCGAGGGTTGGCTGGATTTGGTGGCCAAGTCTTGTTAGTGCTTGGGCGAGATGGTTCGGGAAGCCCGGTTCGACGTGGACTAGGTTGTCTTTTATCCACTGCCAGCGCGGTGCGTCGAGGGCTGCTTGTGGATTTAATTTGTAATCGATTGTATTGATGGCTACTTGGAAATGGCCTTGCGGTTGCATGTATCCACCCATGACACCAAATGGTCCGATGGCTTGTCCGTTTTTTGTGAGGAAACCTGGGATGATGGTATGAAATGTTCGTTTGCCCGGTTTTAGTGCATTTGGGTGATTCGGGTCTAGCGAGAAGTCGGCGCCACGGTTTTGGAGTGCGATTCCTGTGCCGGGAATGACGATACCGGAGCCAAAGCCCATGTAATTTGACTGGATGAAGGATACCATGTTGCCTTCCCCATCTGCCGTTGCAAGGTAAACTGTACCACCTTTTGGTAGTTCATACGGTTCTGGACATGTTGCAGTTGCTGTAATTTTGGCGGCGCGTTGTTGTGCGTACGTTTTGGATAGAAGGTGTTCGGGTTTAATTGGCATATCGGTTGGTTCCGTGATGAATGCTTGTCCGTCTGTGAATGCAAGTTTCATAGATTCAATTTGTTCGTGAAGCGATTGCGTGTCGTGCGGCACTGGGCTGTTCATTTCCGATAGGATGTTGAGTGCCATGAGTGCGATCATGCCTTGGCCATTTGGCGGAATTTCATGAACGTCGTAGCCGCGGTAGTTTGTTGAGACGGGTTCGACCCATTCTGGTTGGTAGTTGGCCAGATCGGATTTTGTGAGAAAGCCGCCGTGTTGTTGCATGAAGGTGTCGATTTTGTCGGCTAGTTCCCCCGTGTAGAAGGATTCTCCATTTGACTCCCCAATGGATTGTAGTGTGGCGGCGTGATCTGGTGATTTCCAAAGTTCACCGATTTCTGGTGCTCTACCGTCGGGCGCGAATGTGGTGAACCATGCATCGAATTCTTCTGTTGTGAATGAAGTGCTGTATTTTTTATAGGCAGCGTTCCAGTATTTACCGAGAATTGGTGTGAGCGGGTAGCCTTCTTCGGCATAGCGGATGGCTGGTTCGAGTGATTCTTTCAATGGTAGATTGCCAAATTTGCGTGCGAGTTCCGCCCATGCTGCGGGTACGCCTGGAACGGTGATTGGCGTCAAGCCGTAGACTGGCATTTTGTCGTGGCCTTGCGCTTTTACAGCGTCGATTGTGAGTGCTTGCGGTGCCGGGCCGGAAGCGTTGAGACCGTGCAGTTTGTTGTTGACCCAAACGAGTGCGAATGCGTCGCCGCCAATACCGTTTGATGTTGGTTCGACGACGGTAAGTGCCGCCGCGGTCGCGATTGCCGCATCGATTGCGTTGCCTCCCCTGCGCATAATTTCAATGCCTGCTTGTGCTGCGAGTGGCTGAGATGTTGCAACCATGCCGTTTTTTGCGAAGGCGGTATGGCGTATGGATGGATTCGGGTTATATAGGTAGTCCATTGATGGTTCCCCCTTTGATGTTGGATAGTTCTGTGAGTTTATTATACTGGAGATGGAGGTGTTTAGGGAGGCGAAGTTTTTTTGGGGTGTGGATGTGGGGATATGATTGGTTGATTGGGATATATGTTTGCTTGGTCGGCGATATGCTCGGTTGTTTGGGAGATATGATTGCTTGGCCGGGGATATGATCGGTTGCTTGGGAGATATGATCGCTTGGATTGGGATATGCTCGGTTGCATGCGGGATATGATTGCTTGGATTGGGATATGCTCGGTTGTATGGGAGATATGATCGCTTGGATTGGGATATGCTCGGCTGTTTGGGAGATATGATCGCTTGGTTTGGGATATGCTCGGTTGAATGCGGGATATGATCGCTTGGTCGGGGATATGCTTGGTTTAGAGGGTTTTATGATTGGTTTGGTGTTAGTTATGATTGGTTACTAGTTTAAAGGATATTTTCATTGGACGGATTACTAGTTTTATTCGTAGAAAAGCGCTTCAAAGTTCATGAAGCGCTGACTCATGCTTATTTTTCTTTTCATTCATGACATAGAAGCTACCTTTCCCCTTTCCTTCGTGTGATAGTCCGGATCGGGCAAGGAATCTCGTTGTTACTTGTCTGTCATTTAGCAGCATGAAACTCCTGAATTCCCTGTTGGTTATTCGGTTGCCCATGAGACATCTCCAATCTGCAAGCGCCGCAATATGATATTCAGGTCCAGTATGATTACACGTCGGACATGCCCATTTTCTAGGCTTCCACTTCATTCCTCTAGTGTTGCATGCCGGACAAATGACTCCGGGTAAAATATCGATTGGGGATATATTCATTGATTTGGTTAACGGGAAAGGATCATATTCTTGATGGTTATTTCTTAATTCGAATGCCAATTTCCGTATAGTATCTTTGCTTATGATTTCTTTATCGACGGATAAGGAATACAAATAAGTCGGAGTTTCATTGGTGAATGTGATTTTAGTTTCGAGAACGTTTTCGAAGATTAACTCATTGGTGAATGCGAAAGTAACAAGTCCGCTAATCGGGATATCTATTTTCCTTTGCTTGAGCCATTCATTGAGGAATAATTGCTTGCGATTGAGCTCAGCGATGGGATTGCTCAACACTTTTCGTTCACCTGTCGGGGATTCTTGGATGAACTGTGTGGGGTTAGATTTCACAGTAATTTTTCCAGCAAGGTTTTTCACCTCGATAATCAGAATGAAAGCTGGCGTGATAAGTACCGAATCCATCTGAAAATAAACGCCGTTCTGTTTCAAGCAGACGTCGTGCAAGATAGCGTGTGGATAATGGGGTTTGAATTCTAATAGATGCTTGTCAAAGTGTTGCTCCCCACCATAGCCTGCTTTTCGTATTCGAAAGTCCTCACTGACTCTTAGCATTTCGGCATGTGACGCCTGTAATCGGGGCATTAATGCACTTAATCCAATTAGTATTTTCGGCATTGATCTTTGTTTATAAATCAATTTTTTATCACCTCTTAAAAATGATATCAGAATTTTCGGTGGTTTTATATACTTTTCGGCAAAGCCGAATTATGTATTTGTTAAACGGTGGCATGATTGATATTTGATATGGTTTTTGGCTATATATTTGAGATTTGAACACTTGCTCTTTTTGGTGGGCGATGTAGTGATTTACTTTTGGCTGGTCGGTTGCTGGATATGATTGGTTGGGCTAAGGATATGCTCGGTTCTGTGGGGTTTATGATTGGTTGCTCAGGGTTATGCTCGGTTCAATGGGAGATATGATCGGTAGCATAGGGATATGCTTGGTTGAACAGGTTATATGATTGGTTCGACATCATATATGATCGGTTTCCCGCTTTGGTGGAAGGTATGATTTTAGATCTATGCATTTGACTTAAATCTGCTTTTGGCCGAGGCCAAAAGCTTCCTTTCTAATTAGTTTTGGATTGCTCGCGCCGGGATATGCTCGGTTGCACGGGAGATATGATCGTTTGCCTGAGGATATGATCGCTCCCCATTTTCTCGCACACAAAAACCGCCTGCAAGAGGCGGTTTTTTGGTTATAATGTGGTGTCGCTTAGGAAGTTTTGGATGATGTGGTGCTCGGGTTCGTATGTTTTGATGGTATAGCCTTCTTTTTGTAGCCATTCGATGATTTCTGGAAGGGCTTTTGCTGTTTGACTGCGGTCGTGTAGCAGGACGATGATGTTACGGTCGCCGGATTTATTGGCTTTATCGACACCGTCACGGACGTTTTTAACGATTTTGTCAGCTTCTTTGTCGGTGTATTTCCAGTCATTGGAGTCGACGTCCCAGTCCCACATTTTGTAGTTGTATTGGTTGAGCTCTTTTTTCATGGCCGGTGTGACATGCGGTTTGCTGCCATATGGAACACGGAGTAGTTTAGCATCGATGCCGGTCATTTTGTTGATGAGTTTGGTTCCTTCGGTCATTTCATCGATGAATGATTTTGTGGATTTATATACTTTGTCTTTGTCGTGTGTCATGCTGTGCGTTCCGATGTAGTTACCATCACCAGCAACTGTTTTAACGATGTCCTCATTTTTTTTCATGTGTTTTCCTAGGAAGAAGAATGTACCGTGGACGTTATATTTTTTCAGTGTTGCGTTGTTGATTGTTGTGAATTTATTGGGGCCGTCATCAAAGGTCAAGTAGATTGTTGTTTCGGATTTCGCTCCGGGCTTTTCTGGCTTAACTCGTGGTTTGGCCGGCTGTTTTTTATCCAACAATTGTTTAACATGTTTTTCGTAATCTGCATGGCTCATATGCTCGTAGTCATCACGATAAATACGCAACGTTTTCATTTTTTGGATGTATTCTACTTTGAATCCCGTCACTTTTGCGATGTATTTTGCGCTAATGAAAAGCGTGCCGTTGACGTCGACGATTGGAGTCCAACTAAGTTCCACACCGTCTTTCGATGTCAATTTTGTTGAAGCATCATAGCTGATAACGGTGCCTCGTTTTCGAAGATAAGTGATACCTTCTTCTTTTTCTACTGGGATGTAGAGTACTTTTGTGATTTCGCTAAGTGGGATCTTCATATCATTACCGATGACCTGGACGTCTTTAAAGTCCAATAATCGATCATGAAGTCCTATGTAATGTGTCGGCTTTTTCACCTCTGCCTCGCCTACAATTGTGCCGTAAACTAAACTTATAACTAATGCTGTACAGATGGCCCACACATTTTTCCTCACTTTAATTTCCCCCTTTCCATTCATTTAATTTCCTGTTCTTACCTTAACAAAAATCCGCCGCCAGTCAGAGCCGACTTAGTAGATTATGCGAGTTTATTTTAAAAATGCTTTTTCACGCAATATTGATAAATGGCTGCTGTTGCCACACAATCTCCGATGGCATCATGGGCATCGTGTTCGAGCTGTAGAAATTCTGTCAATGTGGTTAGTTTATGGTTGGGGGCTTCGGTGATTTTTTTTCTAGCTAGTTTGACGGTATCGATGACGATATACTCGGGAATGCTTATGCCATCGATGTTGTCGAGTGCATAAAGGAAACCCATATCAAACGATGCATTGTGAGCAATGATTGGTAAATCTCCGATGAATTCGAGTAGTTCTTCAATTTTTTGATTGATACTAGGTGCCAATTCAACTGTTTCGTTTGAAATGCCTGTAAGTCGTGTAACTGTCTCTGGGATATGACGGAAGGGGTTGATGAACGTATTAAACATGTCTTTCACTTCATGATTTACATACCTAATGGCACCAATTTGAATGATTTTATCAGCGCCTGCACGCAAACCCGTCGTTTCAAAATCGAGTACGATGTAATCATCCACTAATTGGGAGGATGATTTATATTTCTTATCTTTTGCGGCTCTTCTTGCTCCCCAATTTTGTTGCTTCGGTTTCCTTTCAAGTAATTCGATCGCTTCTGTATTCCAGCTTGTCATGGGTGCACTTCCTTTTTTTCGGTTATTGTCCTTTGTTTAGTAGTAATTCTCCTTATACTATTTAATACCCTTTTTTATAGCGCTTAATCTTCAAATAAAATGGATAAAAAAAGCAGCCTACTTCGGACCATTAGGACAAGTGATTGTACATGAGGTAAATTAAAATCATGTCTTGTTTATAATGTTGTACATTTGACTACGATTTAAAAGTGTGTATAATACAAGGTAATTACATACTTTGAATGTTTTCTAGGGTTCCGCAACTGTCAATGTTGGTCTGGTCCGAGAGAAAACTCACAGCTATGCTGTGTCACGGAAGGATAAAAGCCTGGGAGGAACTGTTTTTTAACAGTTATCTCTTGGGCTTTTTTTGTTTTTGATGGGCACGAATATAAACGGAGGTGTTAATTAAATGAATACAGATTGGGTTAAAGTAATAATCGCTGCTTTTTTCGAAGTTTTTTGGGTTATTGGATTAAAACATGCAAATGACTTTTGGACTTGGACTGGAACAATTATTGCTATTATCGTTAGTTTTTATTTAATGATTATGGCTGGAAAAAAACTACCTGTTGGAACTGTCTATGCGGTTTTTGTTGGACTAGGTACAGCCGGAACAGTTTTTTCCGACATCCTATTTTTTGATGAACCATTTAAATTAGCAAAAGTACTTTTAATTCTGGTTTTATTAGGTGGAGTCGTTGGTTTGAAATTAGTGACTCAAGATAGCGATAAAGAAGGAGCTGAATCTTAATGGCGTGGGTTTCTTTGATTGTTGCAGGTTTATTTGAAATGTTTGGTGTTGTAATGATAAGTAAATTGCATAAAGACCGTAATTGGCAATCGGTGCTATTTCTAACTCTTGCGTTTGGAGCTAGTTTTGTGTTTCTTGCTTATTCAATGAAAACACTTCCTATGGGTACGGCTTATGCAATTTGGACAGGAATTGGTGCGTCTGGTGGAGCAATTTTAGGTATGCTTTTATATGGTGAATCAAAAGATTGGAGAAGACTTATTTTTATAGGCATGGTCTTAGGTGCTGCAATAGGTCTAAAACTCGTCTCATGATAGAGTTTTTAGATTGTAATAGGTAGAAGTTAATTTTTTTTTTATTAAGTGAAATAAAAGCTGAACTAAAAAAATCTTTAGTCCAGCTTTTATTTTTAATCTATCTAATCGGGGAGCATATCAAACTCAATGAGCTCCTTTTTTAAATTAATAGCTGATAGCGACAAAGTTACCTGCGCGGTTCGCTGTGGAAGTATTGATCACAACGAAGCTACCTGGACCAGTCGCTGTGAATTCAAGTACTCCATTGTTGTATTTCGCTTTTATTGTGTTAGTTGAATGTAGATCTCGTACCGCTATTTTGTTGTTCTTAATCACTTTAGACGCGTCTATCGGGAGAACGATTTCGATTTTCTCATTGAATTGATTCAACGCAAATCGATTATCGCCAGTACCGCCCTCAAGATTAACGATAAAGTTTTCTGAAATTGCATCTGCTATTGAAGATGCATTTGCTTCGCTTAACGTGATTGTAGCATCACCGCCAGCTTGTTGCATCAATTTCTCGACTGCTTTTTTTGAGAACAAGAATGACGTTTCGCCTCTAGTGACGACTAAGCCTTTCTTAGCATTAACGATTGTATTTAGGATTGTTGAGTTGAATTCGATTGCGATTTCCTCTCCATTTTCAGGTAGTGCAATGAAGATTTCTTTTGCCTGTTTATCGTTCACATAAGCTGCAATTTCTGCTTCTGAAACACTATATTTCTGAGCTCCTGGTGACTCAGGTACCTCAGGCGCTTCCGGTACTGAAACCATTTCGACTTTGACGAAAATGGTTGCAACGTCATTGCCGAAAGAAGCTGTGATTGTTGTTTCACCAGCGCCGACTGCAATGATTTGGCCTTGCTGAACATCGATGACAGTTGAATCGAACCCGCTATATGCAGCAATTTCTGTCACGTCTGTCGATGTCGCCTCACCATTTTTCGTTTCAATCGATTGAACTGAAATGCGAGAAGATTCCCCGACTACCAATTCAAGTGTTGCTGGGTTTGTGATCAATTCTGTTGTGATTATTACGTCTTGCTCGACAATCGCTGTGACTGTCGTTGTAAAGTTCGAGTGTGTGACAGAGATGGCCGTTTCGCCTGGTCCGACTGCTGTGACTAACCCTTTACTTAATGTGACGACTTTAGGATTGGCAGATTTAAATTTAGCATCTGCTGTCACGTTTTTCTCTGTGACAGAGCCGTCAGCTTTTGTTGTTTTTTCTATTACTGTTAATTGTTCAGTTGCGCCTGCTTTAAGTGCGACGCTGTTTTTATCGACTGAATAGGTGATTACGTCGCCTTTCACGTTCAGGTAGACAAGGATTGGATCCTGATCTGGGATTGTGACAAGTACTTGTGTTTGACCTCCTGTAATCGCTGTGACTAGACCTTTTTGAACTTTTGCAATTTTATTGTTGACGACTTTGAATGAAGTTGTTGCTGTGACGTCTTTTGTGCTCGTTTGTCCTTTCGGAGTCAGCTTTGTTTCTGTCACTTTCAACTGTAATTGGTCGCCGACATTCATTTTCACATTTGTTTTATTCACTTTGTACGTAATGATATCCTGAGGAAGTTTCACTACCTCAACGTAAACGTAGATGGCTTCCTCGTTTGGAATCATGACGCGCACTTGTGTTTGACCTTCTGCAAGTGCTGTTACGAGTCCTTTTTTGACTGTAGCAACTTTATTGTTGACTGCGTTGTAGCTGCCATTTCCTGTGACGTCTTTTTCAGTGACTGTGCCATCCGCTTTTGTCGTCGTTTGGGTAACGTAAAATTGTTCTGATTGGCCAACACCGATTGTTAGGTTCTTTTTACTAACTGAATAAGTAACCTGATCTTGCGGTGCTGCTGTCACTTCAAGGTAAACGTACATATCTTCTTGTCCTGGAACCATGACGCGTGCTTGCGTTTTACCTGCCGCAAGTGCTGTGATGAGACCTTTCTCGAATTTTGCAATATCGCTGTTGACGACATCATAATTCACTGTGCCTGTTACGTCTTTTTCAACGACTGAACCATCAGCCTTTGTCGTTTTTTGTGTGACGAAAAGTTGTTCTTGTTGTCCAACTCCTATTGTAAGATTCGTTTTGCTTACAGAATACGTAACTTGGTCTTGACCATCTTTCGCTGCCACTTCGACTGCGATTGTTGCAGTGAATTCTTTGTAGCTTACTGTGATTGCTGTTTTACCTGCGGCGACTGCTGTTACTGCACCATTTTTAACTGTTACAATTTTTTCATCAGCAGACACGAATGTTGCTTCTGCTGTGACATTTTTGTCTTCTTTTGTTCCGTCCGCTTTTGTTGTTGTTTCAGTTACTGTTAGGTTTTCTGTACCGCCTACTTGCAGTGCTAGTTCTTCTTTATCCACAGAATACTTGACGCCGGTTCCATCATCGACTAGTACTTTTTCTGCGGCATTGCCTGCAGCGTCAACATATTTCACTTTGACACTGTTATCTTTTGTTAACGTACCAACGTCGATTGTAAATGATCCGTCTTGTGCTAATTTAACAGGGCCGGACGATTTCACCGTGTCGTTTTCCATCACTTCGTAACTTGCTTTGAGTTTCGTATTTACGTCATAGCCTAAATCATAGTTTACAAGTTCAGCTTGGTAGTCAATATACTTGTCAATGATTTTACCTGTAGCAGTTGTGCCTTTAAGTGCTCCTTCAATTGTACCTGCTTCAGATTTCACGACGACCGGGCCAACGTAGCCACTAAGAATTGCCGGTTCGCCTGAAACTGTTTGTCCAGTGAAGTCAATTGTGTAGAGTCCATCAGGAATTGTTGTTTGAGCTGCACCTTCAGTCCAAGGTTTGTAATTTCCTGCCACGTTGAGCGTGTAAGAACCAGCTGCGAGCGAAGTACCTGCATGTAAGTAGCCGATATAGCCGTCTCCATATTCTCCGCCTTCAGGATCCATGATATCCCATAGTTCGATGTAATTTGTTGTGACATCGCCTGTCAGTTTAAATGACAGAACAGCTGAGTCTTTTATACCGTCATTGTTGAATGAAAGATCTGTTTCCGTGATTGCGAAGTTTTCAAATGCAGATGCCGGCGCTCCGCCAAACTCCGCTGCGAATGGTAATGAAACTTCAGTGCCTTCACCGTTAATGTGAATATAGCCCAGAATTTCGGAACCTGGTGGTGCGTTTGCTTTTTTCGAAGCCGTTAATGTAACTGTTAACAATTGCTCGCCATTCAATGTGAATGCTGATTTGTCGACAGTCACTTTTGCATCTTCGAATGATTTCGTAACATCGACGGTTACATTATAATTTCCTCCGTTACCTTTCATATCTTTTACAAGAATGTCTTTTGTAACGGAAATGTTTTTTTCTTTGATTGATTGAGGACCGAAAGTGACTGTCCCTTTAATATTGTCGACAATTTCACCGCTTGTATCCAACACTGCCTCATCCATTGCATATGCAAGGATAGTCGGATGTGCTGCTGCATAAGCTTGCACACGTCCTGCACCTTGAGACATGACATCGTATTTGGTCGTATCTAAAATTTTTGCACTGTTGGATAGCGCGACTTTCACGTCAAAAGCATTCCAACCTGGATTTGCTTGCTTAACAAGTGCTGCAATTCCTGCAATATGCGGTGTTGCCATTGATGTACCTGTTTTACGTGTGAAAGCTTCTTCATAACTTGCAGCTGGAAAATCTGCTTTGTACATTGGAATTGTTGACATGATATTCGTTCCAGGCGCACTAACGTCTGGTTTGATATCAAAGTTTGGAGTCGACGGCCCACGTGAACTGGAATCGTTGACATTATCTCCAATTGTCATTGTTTTATTGAAATTAGCGAACGTTACAGTTCCTTGACCACCTTTAAGAGCTGCACGAATTGCATCTCCGTCTGTTTGTGACAAATCATAAGCTGGAATGAATTCAAATGCATCTCCTAAGAATGTTCCAGAAGCGTTCGGTGCATTTGAACCGCCTGCAAAGTTATGGATAAGAATTGCAATTGCGCCTGCTTCTTTTGCGACGGCAATTTTGTCGACGAATGCAATATCTCCTCGGGAGACAAGTGCTACTTTCCCGTTAACGTCGAGTCCGTTATAGTCAGCTTTAGTACCCATTCCAGGTACTGCTAGGACTTCATATTCACCCGACAATTGCGTTGCTAAATCTGCTCCAAATGTAGTTCCCATTAAGTTGATGGTTTTTGATAATTGATAGTCTCCGACTGTTACATGTACATTGCTGTCAAAATTCGCTTCAGGATTCGTTGTGTTGCCAACTGCAATTCCAAGACGTGCTGTCGACGGTGTACCCATCGTTCCACGTTTCGGACCCGAGTTTCCTGTTGCGATTACGGAAATCGTTCCGGCCATCATCGCATTATTGATGGCAAATGAACCTCCGTCAGTTTCAGAATTTGCTCCCCCACCAAGTGAAAGATTGATAACATCCATCTTTTGTTTGACTGATTCTTCAATTGCAGCGATGATTCCCGAAGTAGATCCGCTACCGTAAGCTCCCAGAACGCGGTATGCGTAAAGATCTACTTTCGGTGCAATCCCTTTAACCCCGTACGGATTCGCCCCGATTGCAGCAATTGTTCCTGCCACGTGCGTACCATGTGATGTGTAGAAAGCGCTTCCAGTTGCGCTAAATTCAGGTGTTCCCGCTGGTCGTTCAACAGGTGACGTTTCCGATGCATCATTATCTGCACGGGTTCTTGTATAAGTAGCAGAATTTGGAATGAAGTTCTTTCCGCCTTTATAAATACCAGCAAAGTCAGGGTGATCTTTGTCAATTCCTGTATCAAGTACAGCGACTTTAATCCCTTGTCCTTCAATTCCTTCAGCCCAAAGCCTTTCAATTCCTAGAAATGAAATGCTGGTGTTCATATTCGCATCTACTGTTCCAGATGAAACTGGAGCTTCAAATGCATGCACTTCAGTATCCGGTTCAATTAATGTAACACCTTTAATAGCTAGTAATTTTTCAAGATCTCCTGCTTGTACAGTCGCAGAAAAACCATTTAGTACAGTATCGTACGCGAATTTCTCAGTAAAATTAATGTTCTTCACTTGCATCTCTTTTTTCATAGCTGTCTGTTGCGTTTTCACTTTCTTTTTCACTGCCGTTGCTTCTGCAGAAGTGAATGTTTTCCCCGCTAACTCTTTAATCCCCTGTTCAAGTGCAACTGGCTTTTCGGATAAATGAACAATAACTGCGACTTGTCCATTTCCAGTTAACCCTTGTAAGTCTTTGTGTAACTTGGAACCACCATCCAACAGATTTAATTGTTCGGCGATAGCTGCTTTCTGTTGCATAATGCTTTCGCTGTGATTATCCGGCTTGAATGGTTTTGCCATTTCTGCATTTGCCGATGCTGTGAATGGCGTTAGTAGTGAAAGCACCATTGCAAGAGCTAAAAATGCGCTGAAAAATTTAGTGAAATTACCCCTCTTCAAATCCCATCTCCCCTTTACCCGTTTATTCACACTTAATCAAATAGTGCGACATAAAGAATCTATCATAATAAAAATAGATTTAATATGATACAAAACGTGTATTTCGGGGAAAATCATGCGTTATTGAAAAAATCGTTCAAAGGGACTTCGTAAGAATCAAAGAATAGTAGTCCATACGATTTATGGATAATAGTGGAAACCATTCAATGGTCCTAGCACTCTAATTTCTGCTTTTCTGAAACGACGTGCGACAGATCAAAAAATTTTCAATGAAAATCAATAAATTTAACGCACTACAAAGTGGAAAAACGATCATATATCACGACCAACCGACTATATAACTTGTAAACCGATCATATCTTTTGCAAGAACAATCATATATCTACACGACCAATCATAATCGCTGCATAACCAATCATATCTCCTTGCCAACCAATCATATGTACAACTTCCCCCTGTCAGCGTCCGAACCACAAACAGACAGCCACCCAACTAAAATTGGGTGGCTGTCTGCATTTATATGACATTAGACGATTGGGGGAAATCGATCATTCGGTCTTGAATAGTCACCATCAAGAAGGACAAGGATTTTTCCTTCATTGAAGTAATCGTTGTAGCGGTTCGCTTCTTCTTCAGGGATACCCATGCCGATAAGTGCTCCGGCTAGTCCGCCAACTCCCGCTCCGGCAGCTGCGCCAGTAATGCCTGCTACAATTGGACCAGCTGCGATGATTGGACCAATTCCTGGTATTGCGAGTGCACCGATTCCCGCGAGCACGCCGCCAAGTCCTCCTAGAATTCCGCCAGTTGCTGCCCCTGTGGCTGCACCATCTGCTGCATATGTTCCTGTTTCTTCTGCAATAACATCCGCATTTGCTGTATGTTTACTCATAACAGATATGTCATCTGACACATATCCTTGTCTTTTTAAATCTTCAATTGCCGCAATTGCTTCAGTTTCTGTATCATAATAGCCAACTACATGTCGTGTTACCATCTCATAACGCCTCCTAGTATTTTTCAATAAGCTATTTGGCTAGCTAGTATTAAAAATACCCTTTCTAGTTCTTCTAAAACCTTTCAATTGCTACATTCCTATTACAGTTTCGTAACGAAAGAATAGTAGAGCATCAAAAAACCCCGAAGATTCGGGGTTCTGATGTCATCTTATAAGTATATATTTCACGTAATTTTTCCACCCGAATGCTCTCCATTGTTTTTTGGAAGGCAACTCTGTAGGCAATGACATGAATACCGTAGGTGAATATCCATACGTAGCAAGTTCAGGTTCATAAACAACTACATCTCCAAGATTGAGACCTTGCGACACGACCGCCCGAGTTTCCCATGTGAACGGTGTCGCAATGGCCACTTGTTTAGCACGACCTTCATTATCAATTATCCATGCATACGCCGTTTCTTTGTACAAGTCATGAAGCCACTTTTCTTTCACTGAAGTGACATCCAGCGCTTCATTGACAATAACGATTGCATTGACATTTGTTCCAAATGGCACCGATTGATCAGTAGCATCCGTCAAAATTCGTACTTCATAATAAGCAAGTGGATTCTTCACTTTGGTTTCGTCGAGTTCTTTGTAGGCTTGGAGCCATTCGTTGTCGATTGCAGGTGCCTCGGAAACAGAAAGAACCGTTCCTTCTACTGCATTTTCGATACTATCCCCTTGGATTAAGACCTGATCACCATTTCGAATTTTTTGCCACTCGTCATTTTTTGCATATGTGACAATCACTTTTTGTGAGCTAAAAATATCAACTGATAGCGTGGAACCGGTACGCGTTACTTTAGAAACTATACCGTCAACAGGGCTAATTAGAGCAGGTCTCCCTGGATTTTGTGATAATTGCGCCTCAACAACTGTTTGTTGGCGTTCAATTTCTGCAAGATCCTGTTCAGCCGCTGCGATTGCCTGTGCAAATGATCCGTCCTGCTTCACATCTACCTGGACATCAACATTCAGTCCTACTTCCACTTTTTTGTCGGTTGTATTTTCCGACACGTTATCTTTGCGATTCACATTTGAAGAACTATCCGATTGAGCTTCCTCCCGCTCAGACTCAAGACCTGATATCATGCTTCGAACAGATGATGTCTGTTGTTGAAGAGCCTCGCGTTCGGCTTCCCATACAGCGCGCTGTCCTTCTGCACGTTCTGTTTGTAGAATAGCAATTTCTTCCCCCACTGTAACAGGGTCGCCTTCTTTAACTAGCCACGAATCTACCGTATCGTCATTACCGACGTATACTGTATAGGTTTCTTCAGGTGCAACAAAGCCTTCTTTAGCGAGCTCCTCTCGGTGATCACTGCTTGTCATACGTTCATAGCGTTCGACATATACTGATTTGGTGATGACGCTTTTATCGGAAAATAGCAGATAAAAATTCACTGCTAGAAATGCACTGATTGCGACAGCGATAGCAATATTCGTCACTTTATTCACTACCAACACCCCCTTCTACAAAGGAATGGAACAAGCTTTCTAGTGGAATAAATCCAATAGCCGCAACTATAAGGGCCATTGCTACGTGGATTCCTATAAGTATCCAGATAAACCCTTTGCGTTCGGTATGACCCGTATACGCACCGATAAATCGTGATTGAAGTGCAATGATAAGTGCAGTTGTCACTGTCAATTGATTGAGGAATAGGATGATATACCAGGAATCGAGAAATGTTATCGCAAGTGGACCAAATGATAGGAATGAAACACTTGTTGTTGCTCCCTTCATCGTAAAGACAAGAAGCAAAACTGCTTTCTCGAGTAATAGAATACCTGTCACAAGTAGTTGTAAAGGTAATAACTTTTTAAACGGAATTGCCGTCAATCGACTTAATATGTATGCAAAACCAAAGAAATGAAACGCCATATACATAAGTGCCCACATGAGTGCACCAAGTACTGATACATATCGTGCAATTGTATAGTCTGTTGTGGTCATTGTGGAAAGGAGTGCTGTGATTGACTCTGTATTCATTCCCCATATATCACGAACGGCGAATAAAAGAACACCGAAAAAAGCTATGAATAACACACGTTTTTTGAAGCCGCGCATTGAAGAATTTTCAAGTTGGTTTGCCAACTGATGTGGATTCGTCAAGAAATGCCAAAACTTAAAGTCAAAAAACATTACGGTAATCCCTTTCTGCTCACTATTGCTGAATTTGATGAAGTCACCTTAACAAAGAAGAATAAACTACAATTCCTCCCCGTCGACCTAAGCCCACGGCAGATAGTACAAATTTTGAAACAAGTTCATCTCTCAAAAGCCTAGGGGTAACAAGTATAAGATGAAGATGCATCGTGACGGATTTTGCCACAGAGTAGCTTTTACTTATAACCCGAACTCCTAAGCACGGATACTAGACGTGCGCAAGCGCAATTCAAAATCCAAGCGAATTTACGCCGAGACGTAATTGATCTACTATGATTACTTTAGCAAAAATTGAGAGATTTGCAATGTTTGGATGCTAGTAAGCAATGATTTTTTACTATTATCCTTCTTTAATGGGTTCCAGAAACATATAAAACATGTTTAAGAAGCGCACTTTTTGTCCATTCTTCTAAGAAATACGTAAGGTGCTTGGTAGACGTGACGGGCATAAGTCGATCCAGAGACGTAGCGCTCTTTGCTACATAGCTGGATTGCTTATGACCCGAGCGGCTGGCGCCTGGAGTCTAGACACTATTCTAAGTCAAAAAATTATACTTTCTACTAAAACTGAATGATTTATTGGGGAATAAATACCGGCTTATTTCCCGGGAAATCGACAAAGGGGCGGATAGCTATGAATAAAGAGGGAATTTCTGCATTCACATGGCAAGACATTCTTTTTGGTTTGACAGGTTCCACCATTTTCATTGTGGCTCTTTACTTCATTACAGGTTGAACTATACAAGGTGCCATAGAGGTTCCTTTCAAATCCGCTACGGTGGGAGGCTACCCCTTGTCAGGCGCCTTCGCTCAGTTTATATTGGCATTCATTTGTTCAACATATTTACGTAAATAATATAGTAATGTTTGTAGCACCATGGTGGGAATTTGAGCTTTCATTTGGATTATCTAGAACAAAATCACCAGAGTCTGGAGGTGAAGTTTTCATGTGACAACTTGCCCACTTTACGGGATTCAATAGGTGCCAGGGCAATAAAAAAACACCTACCGTTAACCGCTAACGACAGGTGTTTGTTAAGTTTCACTTTTCAATTTTGCTGCAGTCCTTCCGTCAGTTCATTGAACATTTGTATGTTGTCTGTTTCGAGTGCATAATCAATCATGCGCAACCTGTTATCGGCTTCCAGTTGTTCAATGATACCCACCGCTTCTAATGTTACAACTTCTAGCGTCTCTACTTCCATTTCCAGCCCCATCGTTCCTTCAAGAATAGTGGTCAAATGGATATGAAGATCTGAAATAAGGAGCAATTGGTAGAGCGGTAATCGAATAAAACGGTTCCCCCGTTGGAAAACGAATACTTCTCCGAGATTTTCGACTTGCAAACTCTTGGTATTAATGACAATTTCTTTTCCCTCTGACGGGATGAATTGAAATACGTCCCCCCCTTTAAGAATGGAAAAGTATTGATAAGCAAACACTAGTCTGAGTTGAAAATCTTCTTGACTCGTGTAAAATGGTGTCATTCGTTGAACTGATAGCATCTTTCTCCCCTCCAATATAGAACATTCTGATTGTTATTAGTTTATCACAACTGTGGCTAGTTTGTGAACAGTTTATTATTATAGTATGCTATTCATCTATATATGTTGCCGCAACACATAATTATCGTTTGGCCTTTCCATTACAAATGACATCTTTCTTGGCTCGAATTGAAATTTCAATGATGACAACCATTCATATACGCCACAGTTTACATCTCCGGGAGAATCCCTCTTTCTCACGAACACAATATTGTTACGCCTAAAGTCGAGCAGCACAAACTGAAATTCCATCGTTCCGAATGCCACCGAACGAAAATATAATTTACGTTCCACAGATTCGTAGATGATATGATTAATGATGGGCGAAATCGTGCATGATAATGGAGTAATACTTTCTTGAAACTCTTTATTATGATGAAACAGAGACTCCAAATCAGGTACGTATAGAACAATCTTCTCCAATTCCTCACTCCTTCTTCGGCTTTTTAACGAATATGCTCTTTACTTTTATAGATAAACAAACAAAAGAACAAGATATGGAATAACTTCATTTCCGCTCACTGGAGAAAAGCGGTATAATAGAAGGAATGCTTTTCTTAGGGAGTGGTCCGATGAATATGACTGTCGAACGTGTATCCTACTTGCACGAAAATGAAATAAATGAATTTATGAATACAATTAAACATGCCCTACGGCCAGATATAGAACGCAATGCACTCGAAATCAGACGTGCTGTGGCTCTTGTCAGAAATGGTGCCACCAATTCCTATAGGTATGCGCCATCTGAAGGCGCAGTAATAGCGACTCTCCTTGGCGTAGACTCAGAAAACGTGCGCCTTTCTTTCAACAAAGTAGATGCGAATTGTACATGCGGATACGCTGGCTGGTGTTCGCACCGAATTGCAGTCGTATTTCATCTTTATTCACAACACAATTCTTTGAGCGAATGGCTACACGAATGGCGCAGAACTGAATCACAACAGATGGCACTGTCCATTTCAGAACGTACCCCAGATGCATGGATCGACGTCCTGACACGCTTAACTCAGCCGCTTCGGGCAATTGAAGTTGCGGAAAATCCGGGTGTATTCATCCACGAATCTTCTATAATTGATCAAAAAGCTACTCCGCTTATTCCGTTTGAATATGAATGGAAACCTCTTTTTGAACTTTATTATCGATTACATGTACTGGATGCCGGATGGACGTATGTAAAAGGCCATCTCGGCGGTGAACCAACTTCCTTTTTCTACGGGAAGTGGTATGTGCAAAACTGGTTGACGGAACAGCTCGGAAAGCTGAATGATAGCGTCAATGCAATCGGTGCAAAACCGAAACTGTTTGAAGCAGATGCTTTTCATGAACGGGTGAAAAGTCTCGTTCGAACATTCGCCCTAGGAAATTCCGGGCTCTTCCATGAGCGATTCCAAGTCTATCGTCTTTTTTGGCAGCAGCTATTTCCTTTTCGAGCTGCCCGAGACACTGAACTAACGATTCTCACGAATGAAGAATCTGAGGAAGCTCGAATTTTCATCGCCTTTTTCCACTTGATTCAAGGAGAACATGATGAGTTAGCGAAACTCGTTACACATGTAACAGCTACTAATGTTGCTACATGGCTACCGCTTGCAAAACTAGCGGAAAATAATGATGAAACCAAGGCCCTATCTATAATTATGCACGCTTTATTGCCCTTCATCGGCGATTACGTAAGTGATTCTGTTTCACTTTCATCTCGTCCTGCTTTCGTGCGGGACATCGATGGTTTATTCGAAGCGGCAGATTTCTCGGAAGAATTACGTGAAAGCATGTTTGCTCAATATGGTGAACCCGGCATCGATGTTTACGCTGACTTTTTGGTTGAACGTGAACGATTCGGCGAATGGGCGGCTCTCATGCATAGATACGGCGTTTCATATGACGGTGCAGAAGCGGGTGGCTTAAAAGTCGCACTGGCTTCAGATCCATCAGCCGTCTTGCCCCTACTCCATACGTTTGCTATGGGTTTCATCAAAGAAAAGAACCGTCACAGTTATCGACGCGCCGTCAAATTGTTTAAACAAATGAAAACTGGTTCGAAGAAAAGCGGAAAAGCTGACTTTTGGAATCAATATATCGATACAGTGCGTGAAAAAAACCGTAGACTACGCGCATTGATGGAAGAAATGGAGAAAGGGAATTTGAACTTATGACAGGAACATTCACATTGAACCGCCTTTTTCGTCTGAGCATCCGTTTGATGGAAGACGAACTATATTCCATTGCCGCTGAAGATGGCAGAGGGTTGCCAGTCGCCCCAGATGATCTTGTTTCCTTCCTATTCTTCAACAATGAGCGTGCACTTTACGGGCTTCTTGCAAATATGGATGACGAAGTTGCATATTTACAGGCAGACCAACTGCTTCAAGTTTTTTCTGTTATGCACCCCTATGTTACATTCGTTGGACTGACGGATGAAGACGATACTCAGCTTTCTTCAATTCGTGAGGCAACTAGCGCCTGGACCGACCCTAATCTATGGAATTATGCAGAAGTAGACGGTAACACTATTCGTTTTGACGGTAGCAAAGCGGGTATATCAGAAGGGGCTGCAGCCGTTATCAGCCAAGCAGTCAGCAGCAAACTTGCTGCATCTGCTATCAATCCCGATCTACTAGCTTCCCTGCTACCCCATTTACGGATGTACGGCTGGCCGGGCGAATCTGTTTCCACAATTCCAATCAGTGTTGCCTTCCGCTTAACTGAACCAGAAGCCGAGACAGATACGGAATGGCTTCTTGAAACGGTTATTATCGGCGAACGCGGTGCGCACTGGACACCTGCCGCCCGGAAAGTGAATGCACCTGCGGCTGATGCGCTTCCTGCTAAATGGAAACCATTCGCAGATGAAGTTGTGAAAAAGCAATCCGAAATGACATCATTCCTTGGCTCTGTAGAGCTTGCTTCAAGCGAAAGCTTTTTGTCCACACCGATGTCTGATCCGGAAGTACGGACATTCATTAAAGAAGACCTTCCGCTACTTCAATCGTTCGGCTATCCTGTCATCCTGCCTGCATGGTTGAAATCGGTGACAGAATCAAAATTGCGTATTCGAACGAACGCGGGCATACAATCGTATAAATCGGCTACAGGCTTGGACGAAGTGCTATCTTTCGATTGGAATTTCTCTCTTGCTGGTAATCCAATTGATCAGGATTCATTCCGTAAGCTTGTCGATGAAAACCGTGAATACATCCGCTCTGGTGATGAATGGTTCCATATCGATCCCCTTTGGCTCAGAAAAATTCGTGATTTAATGGATCGTGCGGATGCTGGGGAGTGGACTGTTAAAGACCTGCTGTTCCAAGACGTACCGGAAGAGATTGTTCCTCTTGAAGAGGACGAAGATATCGATGACCCACTTTTTGCTTTCACTATGCACCAATCGCTTCGAGGCTATATGGAAATGCTAGCCGATAAAAAGGGGCTTCCAGCAGCCGGTATTTCAAAGGATTTACTTGCTGAACTTCGACCATACCAAGAAGACGGCTATAACTGGCTTACCTTTATGCGTGATAATAGTTTTGGTGCGTGTCTTGCCGACGATATGGGACTGGGTAAGACAGTTCAGCTTATCACCTATTTACTGAATATCCATGCAAGACCTGATACAGATTCACCGTCACTCATCGTTTGTCCGACGAGTGTTCTCGGCAACTGGCAGAAAGAGATTGAACGGTTTGCACCAACGCTTTCTGTCCATACACACTATGGCCCATTACGTGCAAAAGACGAAAGCTTTAAAGAACTAATGGCTCAACTGAAGCCCGACGTCGTTCTTACAACATACGGTACTGCTTCACAGGATGGCGAGATGCTAGCAGAAACGGAATTTGCCAGCATTACACTGGATGAAGCACAAAACATAAAGAACATGCAGACAAAACAGTCCCGTGTCATCCGAAAACTTCGCGGCAAGCATCATATCGCACTAACCGGTACACCGATCGAGAACCGTTTATCAGAGCTATGGGCGATTTTCGACTTTATTCACAAAGGATACTTCGGCAGTTTCCGCAAGTTCACGGATAACTTCATCATCCCGATTGAACGTGATGATTCTGAAGCGGATAAGCGGAAGCTACGAGCAAAAATCCGTCCGTTCCTTCTACGCAGAACAAAGAGTGATCCCGATTTACAACTGAATCTTCCACAAAAACTTGAGCAAAATGAATATTGTCCTTTAACGACTGAACAGGCTGCCTTATATGAAAGTTTCCTTGAAGAAACGAAATTCAAGTTGCAGACACTTACCGGTTTTGAAAAGAAAGGCCTTATTTTAAAAATGCTTAGCCGATTAAAACAGCTCTGTAACCATCCGGCCTTATTCTTGAAAGAACCGCACGCTCCAGCAACACAATTACTTTCTAGATCCAATAAGCTAGACTTAATTGTCTCAATGGCAGCTGAAATCGCTGCTAATAAGGAACAATGCCTTATCTTCACGCAATACATTGGCATGGGGCAACTTATTCGTCAATGCTTGTCTGAACTTCATGGAATCGATGTACCATTCTTGACAGGCAGTATGCCGAAAGGTCAGCGTGACCGGCTTGTCGAGGCTTTCCAAGAAGGCGAATTCCCTATTTTCATCTTATCGTTAAAAGCAGGTGGAACTGGACTGAACTTGACTGGTGCAAACCACGTATTGCATGCTGATAGATGGTGGAATCCAGCCGTCGAAAATCAAGCTACCGACCGTGCATATCGCATAGGCCAGACAAAATTTGTCCATGTCCATAAGTTCGTGACGATTGGAACTATTGAAGAAAAAATCGACAAGATGCTTGTCGAGAAAGCCGCATTGTCCGCGGATCTCATCCAATCAAGTCAATGGCTGTCTGATTTGTCCGAAACGGAACTGGACGATCTATTATCGTTTGACAACTAAAATTATGCTATGTAAGAAGACTCCTGAGCCACCAGTGGCACTGGGGTCTTTTTACTTACCGTTGTCGAATCCTCTTACACACGTTCCGCAAGTGGAATAATATGTACAGTTCCGAATTTTTTCTTCCTTTCTAGGTCTTCAATTCGATTCAGGCGATTGTTCTGATTGGCTACAATGCTGATTAATTGTTCAATTTGCATTTCCATCCGTTTCATGTCCTTTTTAATTGTAGTCATGTTCCACACTCCTTTCTTTTCATAATCCGCTTGCGTGGATCCCATTTACGGAAACAGCCTCCGTCCTTGGGATCCCCATTAGCGTTTTTCGACGTAAGATATCCGACCCCATCGGATATTAGCGTTACATTCCCCTTATTTACCGCGAACAGACGCCACTGAGCATCTGTTCGCGATACTTTACTCTCACTCTGACCGAACATGGGCAGAACCCCTTCTGTTGACATGTACGGTTATTTCTTTTCCTCACATATAGCCTATTAGCGCCCACAGAATATAGGTTATACAGCCGTTGTCGCAATACGCGGCGACTTTAGACTGCCTTCCTCTTGTGGTATTCTTAGGCTGCGTTCCGCTAAAATTAGCTTTGCTTACTACCTATCCATTTTCAGTTGTCGGTACCGCCCCGGTTTGTCGTCCGGCTAGTCTATCCCCTCCTTTTCACGACCATTCCCCGGCTTTTTATGTATCATTGTGCCTGGTCAAAAAATCGGTAATCCTTCTGTTTCACGGCTGGGGAGATTGAAATGCTCAGCATCACTTTTCTCCTCCGCTGGAAGTGTCATTCTACCTACCTGTTCACTATACAAGTTGTCATTGGTGCGTTTTTTTGTTAAAATGAACCGTATATCCTCAGCAATCACCTCTGTTACATAGACTCTACTCTTGTCTTCACGTTCGTAGGACCTAGACTGAATGCGCCCGCCTACGCCGATTAGAGATCCTTTACCGCAATGTTTAGCAGTATTCTCCGCCGCCTTTCCCCACAGTGTACAAAGTACAAAGTCTGTCTCCACTTCTCCTTTTTGGTTTTTAAAATTGCGGTTCACAGCGAGTACAAAACTTGTTTGTACCCTTCCTTCTGATACTCTTCTCAGAATTGGATCTTTTGTGATACGTCCAACCAGTGCAACTTGATTCAATCGATTTCCTCCTCTCTCGTTTATTAATTTCATCTTACTTGGTTTAGTCTAATTTGTGCAATACACGATATCCCAATTTTCTGTCTATTATTCGCTATAAAAACCCTATTTGCTTAACTACGAAGTTACATTTATCTACATAAACGGCATAACCGTATGCCGGACTTGAATTTATCCGATTCGTCAATAATTTAAGTTTGCCATGTTTTAAGTTTGTCGGTGAAATTTGTGCCTATGGTATAATAAAAGGAAAAAGATTGAGGTGGATACCGATGAAAACATTCAAAATGTTGTCTGTCGGAATATTACACGAAGAGCGAATGCTGGATTTCCCTCTCATAGACGGAATTATAATCAATCAGGAGAACAGTCACCGTATGTGGATATTGGAAATGTTCATTGATAAGGAACATCAACCCATTTTTGAAAAATGGATGGCTGATGAAGAATTACTTGAAGTGAAAGTCGTTATTTCTTATCCTGAAAATGAACCAGCTGCTTTTCGCGTTGCTGTCAAAGGGGTTAAGTTGATTGGGGATAATGTCTCTGTGTTAATGAAAGGCCGCTTGAAACGAGCACGTGCACAGTATGCAGAACAGTTGCTGGAAGAATTGATTGGTGAGGGAATGGGCGGCGCCGAATTGCTACAGCGGTTCGAATCCGATATGCGCTCTCGACCACGTTTAAAAAAGGATCAAGAAAAAGAGAATGAATGACTTCGTGCTGCCTGGAATACGGGCAGTTTTTTTGTTAAGAAAAACTGTAAGACACACTGCACTTTTGTATACGGTTAGACTCCGGGCGCCTAGCCCCTTGAACCACACGAAGTGGGTCATGCAGTCGTTGCGACACGACGTCGCGAACTTAGACTGCCTTCCTTTTACCAGCCTTATGCCTGTCGCGTCTGGACGGCGCCCTGCGCTTTTGCATACGGCTAGACTCCAGCGCCTAGCCCCTGGAACCACACGAAGTGGGTCATGCAGTCGTTGCGACAGGACGTCGCGATTTTAGACTGCCTTCCTTTATATTCGGACTTGAAGATAAAGGCAAAGAACGCCTTTTTCTTCAAGTCTTTCAGTGCCTGTCGGGGCTGAACAGGCGCTTCCGCTTTTGTATAAAAAAAACCGCCTCTAGTGTTACGAGGCGGTTCCCGCACGGCTTGCGGTTAACGATTGTTTCCGTTCGTTTTGTTCTCGTTCGAGTTTTTTTCGATGATGACTTCGTTCGGAGTAGTCGTGTTTTCTTCATTAATAACTCCGTTACGTACTCCGTTGTTGTCATTAATGACTCCTTCATCTACACCATTTACATCCCGATCGTTCTCGAGACCATCCATATTCGGTCCTGTTTGCTCATCGTTCACTTCGGGTGTTATGTCCCTCGTTCGATCCTCCACTTTTTCCATTGGAGTTTCGTTGTTATTCGGAACTGCATCGTTGTTTGCACAAGCTGTAAGGACTAGTCCCGACATAAGAACAAGTGGTATCGCTTTTTTGAACATGAAAAGATTCCCTCCTCTCCACAAGCCGTCTATCACACAAACCTGTATGATACTTCGTAGCTTTGCCCGAAATGAGGGAACTATCCATGTTTCTTTTTTAAGCTTCTAAATATTTTTTTAGCAATGTGTCAATGTATACCGCTTCGGCTTTACAGTGATACTCGTAATGAGTATCAAGCTCTTCCTGCATGCTTTGGATCTCCACAATCTGTTCTTCAGATGGCGGCTCACTGAGGATGCGGGCGATGATTTCATTGATACGCTGCGCGAGGTCTTCATGGAATTCCGGATCAATTTTCATGTCTTCTGGAATTTTTGAATACCAGAGTGCTTTTACGGTAATATATTCACGCCAGCTGGCGATATAATCATCGATACTGAATTTTTCACCGGACCACTCGATATCGCTCATGTATTGTTCGAATGTCTGTGTGATGGACCTAGTAATGCTACTTTTTAGATTTGGAGAAAGATCTTTAAACATACTGATTTGTTACCTCCCACTTTAGAAGTGCATTGTAACCGCACCGTAATGACCATTGTAACCAAATTTCAAGGTGTTCGCAAATTTAGTTCCCATTTTTTGAAACAATAGGTCCTAATGCAAACGTAATTTCTGTTTCGCATGCGATTTCTCCGTTAACCGTTGCGATTGCTTTACCTTTACCAATCGTACCGCGAAGTCGCGTGATTTCCACTTCGAGTTTTAACGTATCACCTGGCGTTACTTGCCGTTTGAAGCGACAATTGTCAATCCCGGCAAAAAAGGCAAGACGTCCTTTATTTTCTTCTTTTTGCAATAAAGCGACGGCACCAACTTGTGCGAGCGCTTCCACAATAAGAACGCCTGGCATAACCGGATAACCTGGGAAATGTCCATTGAAGAAATCTTCATTGATTGTCACATTTTTTATGCCTACTGCTCGTTTTCCTTCTTCGACCTCAAGAATCCGGTCTACCATAAGAAACGGGTAACGATGCGGCAAAATCGCTTGTATCTGTTCTGCTGTTAGCATAGTCATCCTCCTGACATTTCAGTACTTTTCTATTCAAAACGAAAGAGTCTTTTACGACTCTTTCCCATTAATGATATCCATAATGTGAATCCAAGTTTCTTTCTTAAAGACATCACTCGAATCCCCATCACCGATACTGCTGTATCCTACCAAGGCACCAAGATAGGCTGCACCGGCTAGAAGCAAGAGAACAAGTATCACACGAAGCCAAATCGGAAGGATGCGAATTTGGACCCAAAATTGCTTTTTCGGTGGAGTTTCCTCAACCGGCTTATTTTGTCTTCCGCGTTCTTTACGAGTAGACCGAATTAAAGGCGGTGCACTCTCCTTTTTCCTTGAATCATTCGAATTCAAGTTGTTTCTTTTTTCATCTGTCATATTCAGTACTCCCTAATTGTCCGGTCATCAGATAGCTACCGGATGCAGGTAGACTACCCTTTTCGTCTGTCTCATACACTTCAGAGCCGAACGATACTATTTTTATCAAGAACTTATCGGATGCCGTTAATCAGACCGAGCATTTGATCTGCAAGCGTCACTGCCCGCGCATTAAATTGATAATTACGTTGCACACTAATGAGATCCGTCATCTCTTTCTGTGAGTTAACATTCGATGCTTCGAGTGCCTGACCTTCCAATCCAATTACGTTTCGCGCAGCACCTTGTAGTTCAGTTAGAACTTGCTGTTGCGTGACACCAAGATCCGCCAAGTTTTCAGGCAATGCAAAATTTGTTCCCGATAAACGCTGCATCAAATTTGGGCGTTCCATCACTGTCACAGCCAGTTCAATTGTTTGCGTCGTTCCGTCTGCATTTGTCAGTTGCAAATTTCCACCTGGGTTAACTGTATAATTTGTAACATTATCGGAAAACGTAATTGGCAATCCCGCACTGTTTGCAACCGGATATCCGTCACCATTTACAAGCATCACTTGCCCATTAGCAACTGGAGAAACGTAGAAATTCCCTTGACGTGTATAGACAGTTTTTTCCCCGCCTCCATCAGGCATTAGGACGTTGAAATATTGTTTTGGTGTCGTCAGTGCAAAGTCGAGTTCGCGACCCGTCATTTGCAATGAACCCGCTTTCCAGTTCATCTGTGATTGACCAAGTACAGCACCTGATCCGTAGCGGATGCCGGTAGGTGATTGGCGCGGCGCAGTATCTGCTTTGTCATTGTTGAATTGTTGGTATAACATCTCTTGGAATTTAGCATCGCTTGCTTTATAACCATTTGTTGAAATGTTCGCAAGGTTATTTCCGATTATATCCATTTGACTTTGCAATTGACTCAACGTATTTGTTGCTGTCGTCATTGTGCGTATCATGCATCCCGCTCCCTTTCAAATCGCATGTCATTAGTTGACACGTCCCACTTCCGTTACTGCCTTTTCCATGCTGCGGTCATAGGCTTGAAGAATTTTTTGATTGGCCTCGAATGCACGGTATGCAGTAAGCATGTCCGTCATCGTTCGTGCTGCATCAACATTGGAACCTTCGAGATAACCTTGCTGCATCGAATAGGAGACGCCTGCCGTGCCGTTTGCGGCTGCAAGGTTTTCGCCGCCTTCTGTTACGAACATGCCATCTCCTTGTTTCAGAAGCATGTCAGGGCGCTGTGCAAATGAAATACCAAGTGTTGCGACAGCCGTGTCGCCGTCCATAATTATGCCTTCATCCGTCACACGAAAATCATCGTTTTGCAAGGCAATCCGTTGCCCGTTATTATCAAGAACATAGGCGCCACCTGCACTTGTCAAAAAACCGCTTGGATCAAGTGTGAAACTGCCGTTCTTTGTATATTGCTCACTTCCACCTTCATTTTCAAGTCTGAAGAAGATGGCACCCTGAGTTCCAGTTTCTGCATCAATTGGTAAGCGACCGTCAATCAGAGCGATATCGGTCGTCAGCTCAGTTTCGCGCAATTGTCCCTGCGTGAATAATGGCAACGTCTCCTGCATGTAAACACCCGTTGAAACTGAACCTACCGGAGATAAGCCCTTCATTTGAAAGCCATTTTCTGTTGGGATTTTTGCCGTGTTAATACTCGACATATACATTTCAGGAAACGAGCGAATCACCGATTGCTCCGCCTTGAAGCCTGGCGTGTTGGCATTCGCCATATTATTCGCCAGCATTTCTGTTCTGCGTTGCTGTGCAATCATTCCTGATCCAACTGTGTAAAATCCACGGAACATATGTCCACCTCCTCTTACTTCAAAATTAGAGTTGTTAACAATTTCTAACGGTTAGAGATTTTATCCATATTCTCCAATAAAATGCCTGTCCCAATTGCAACGCAATCGAGCGGATTATCTGAAATGAATACAGGTACTTTCAATTCATCAGCGAGTAATTGGTCGATGCCGTGCAATAACGCACCGCCCCCAGTAAGAAATACGCCACGATCGATAATGTCAGCAGACAATTCAGGTGGTGTTTTTTCCAAGACATTTTTCGCTGCATGGACAATCATATAGATTGATTCTTTTAGTGCTACAGCGATTTCATCTGAATGGATTGTCACAGTGCGGGGAAGTCCCGAAACCATGTCACGTCCTCTTATGTCTATCTGTTCTTTTCGACTGCCTGGGAAAACCGTACCAACATTGAATTTGATATTTTCTGCAGTCCGTTCTCCGATAAGCAACTTATAATGGTGTTTAATATATTGTGTAATATCGTTGTCAAAAGTATCTCCAGCTACAGTGATAGAGCGCGATGTAACGATGTCTCCCATCGATAAAACAGCGACATCTGTTGTACCTCCACCGATATCGATAACCATGTTGCCGCTCGGTTGAAAAATATCCATTCCAGCTCCAATTGCTGCAACTTTTGGTTCTTCTTCAAGATAAATTTTCTTACCGCCCGATTTTTCAGCGGCTTGTCGAATGGCTTTCTGTTCAACACTCGTAATGTTTGTAGGACAACAGATAAGAATTCTAGGTTTTGATAAAAATCCTTTAACGTCCAATTTATTAATGAAGTGGCTAAGCATAGCTTCTGTTACATCAAAATCAGCGATAACCCCGTCTTTCATAGGTCTAATCGCAATAATATTGGCAGGCGTCCTACCAACCATTTGTCTTGCTTCTTCTCCGACTGCCAGTACTTTATTCGTGTTTTTATCAATTGCCACGACTGAGGGTTCGTTTAGAACAATCCCTTTTCCTTTAACGTGTATTAAGACGTTGGCCGTACCGAGGTCAATTCCAATATCTTTTGCAAACATTGTTTCTGTTTCCCCTTCCACCTGCATCATCGGATATTCCCGTGTATGTATACGCTACTAACTAACAATTTTACCATAGTTAACTGGCAATGAATATACTTTAGAACTATTTGATTGAAAGATTAAAGGAAAAGCGGAAGGCACCGTTCAGACGCGAAAGACATATCGCGAGAGAGTTTAGCGCCTGGAGTCTAGACAATATGAAAGGCGGATCGCAATGAGTCTGCGATCCGCCTTTCATCCTAACTGCTTCCTACTTTTTTCGTTTCGTTCATCCATTTAACTCTCGTCGCCTCGCCGCCCCGTAAATGTCTGACAGACTTATGATAGGCAAGTATTTTTGCGACTTCTTCAGACAGTGCCACATCGACGTTAGGCAAACGTTCCGTCAAATCTTTGTGGACCGTGCTTTTCGAATAGCCTGTCGCTTTTGCTAACGCCCGTACGGTAAGTCCAGTTTCCAGCAACATTTTTCCGAGGCGCACGCATCGCCTCCGTATTTGCTCGTGCACGCCCTCTTCCTTTCGTGTCAGGTCCGATTCTTCCTTTATCTTATGCAATTAATGGGCTTGATATGCGGGCGGTCGTTGAGGGACAGTAGATTAGTTGGCGTGCGAATATGATTGATTCGGCGGAGGTTATTATCGGGGGGCTCGGGATATGATCGATTCGACAGAAGTTATGATCGGGCAGCGTGAGATATGATCGATTCGGCGGTGGTTATGATCGGGCAGCGTGGGATATGATCGATTCCACGGCAGTTATGATCGGGTAGCGTGGGATATGATCGATTCCACGGCAGTTATGATCGGGTCGCGTGGGATATGATCGATTCGGCAGAAGTTATGATCGGATGGCGTGGGATATGATCGATTCGGCGGTGGTTATGATCGGGTGGCGCGGGATATGATCGGATCGACGGTGGTTATGATCGGGTGGCGCGGGATATGATCGGATCGACGGCGGTTATGATCGGGTGGCGCGGGATATGATCGATTCAGCGGCGGTTATGATCGGGCAGCCTGGGATATGATCGATTCGGCGGCGGTTAGGATCGGACAGTGTGAGATATGATCGATTCGGCGGTGGTTATGATCGGGTGGCGCGGGATATGATCGATTCCACGGCAGTTATGATCGGCAAGCGTGAGATATGATCGATTCGGCGGTGGTTATGATCGGCAAGCGCGGGATATGACCGGTTCAGCGTTGGTTATGTCTGATTTCACACAAAAAAAAAGCCACTCCGGATTGATTCGGGAATGGCTGGGAACGTGCTGTTTTAAAATGCAAGATATGAGCGCGGATTGACGACTACTCCATCTTTTTGGACTTCGAAATTAATGTGGATACCGACTGTACTATTCCAATCGTTTTCTGCAGCGGTGCCGAGCGCTTGGCCCTGATCCACCTCTTCACCTTTTTTAACGAGAATACCTGAGACGGATCGATAGATTGTTTTCAACCCATCTGCATGAGAAAGTATGATTTCATCACCTTTAAATGGGTCTAGCACGACATCATCCACGGTGCCGCTTAGTGAAGCGACGACTTCGAATGGCTTGCCTTGTACTGAAATGGTTACGCCAGTGTTCATCACATATTGCTGATCGAATACGAGCATAGCACTTTCACGCATGGCTTCCTCTGCATCTACATCATAATAATCTTGCAGAATGGCCACATCATCAATGAGCGCTTCAGGAAATGGATATTTAGGCATTTCCTTTACAGCGTTCGTCTCGACCGTCAATCCGTCTTTAGGGTCATTCCCTGCAACGTCCGCAAATCCTGGGGCATCATCTTTCATGAATGCATTATAACCCCAGATCATGCCGACGAAGACGATTGCGATACCCGAATAGACTACAGGCCAAAACCAGCTTTTTGTCTTTGCACTTTTGTTCTTCTGAGAAGGGGCTTTCGGTTTTTCTTCTCGCATTGTCATCACCTCACTCGCTATTATTTGCAAGTGAAGGAGTTTTTAAACATTGGGAATCAAGTAATGTGAATTTTTTTATTTGCGTGCCTGTGTAATAGTGTAAAAGAATTTTCTCGGCTGCCCATCCTTTCTGAGCATATGCTTCTGCTCCATATTGACTCATCCCAACGCCGTGGCCATATCCTGTCGTTGTTACATGTACTATTTTATTTGTCACATCAAATGCGATATCAAAGTCCGTGGATGCTAGTCCCAATAATTCACGCACTTCCCTACCACTCGCTTGGAATTCAGAAGTTACGACTTTTTGGACACGGCCCGTTGGATTGCGTACAAGTTGTAACGACCTGAAACTATCGGCATTCCACTTGCCCCCGATTGTTTTATTCCATTTAGCAAGCGGAATTTCGGCTGTTCGTTCTACCTTTGCCTCAACGTCCCCCTCCCCGGGACTTTCCACACTTTGTAGATAGGGAATATCATTGCCGCTAAAGTTTTGTGCTGTCTCAGTCTTCCCATTAGATGTGGAAAAAAACATTGCCGATATCATTTTGTCTTGATAAACAATGGTATCTCCCGCAGTCGCTTCCACCGCTGCACGCACTTTCTTTTCATTGCGCTTAAATTCTTTTCCCCATCGCTCTTTCCGTTTCTCCTCTGACGAATAGACTTGTGCGGAAACGTCAGGAGCAATTGCCTTTTTACCGTTATCTGTTGTCTGGAGTGCATATGTACGGGCCGCAATCGCTTGAGCTTTTAGCGCCTCTTCCTGGAACGTTGCAGGCATTTCAGCTGCGACGACCCCCACTACATATTCCTCAAGCGAGATTGGCTTGTCCGCACCGGCAATCATGATGTCTACGGGGCAAAGTTCTACTTTCTGTTCTCCGGGCTCAGTGACTTTTTCGGGCGTCTGCCTCAATAATAGAGGGATGAAAAATAGAAGTATAATGAATAACGCTGTTAGTAGTTTGTCCATGATTAATTATATGAATCATATTGGGTTTTATTCCTGCTTTTTTGGGCATACTAGCGAAAGTGCAGGACTCGGTCTAGATGCGACAAGCATAAGATGAGTAAAGGAAGGTAGTCTAAGTTCGCGACGTCGTGTCGCAATGCCTGCATCCTGCAGACCCAAGCGACGTTCTTTGTCCGGGAAGGATGCAGTTCAATCCTTTCTAGCTGGGTTGACTTATACCTCGAGCGTAGTCTAGAGGTGAGCGAAAGTGCAGAGTACCTTTACAAACGTAGGCAGTCTACGTGCGTAACATCCTGCCCGTATAATTACATAAAATGAAATGCGAAAAAGGCCGCAGTTAATGCTCTACAGCCTTTTCCAAATACGTATTGAATTTGATTAAACGAGTTGTGCTGATTTTTCCGTTTGCATTTCCGGTGAAACACGGACGATATCCGCTCCAAGTGCAGCAAGTTTACCATGGAAATTCACATATCCGCGGTCAAGATGCTCCAGTTCAGTAACGCGAGTAACGCCTTCTGCTACAAGTCCTCCAAGAATAAGGGCTGCAGCTGCACGAAGATCCGTAGCCGCCACTTCAGCGCCTTGAAGTTCAGATGGTCCTGTAATAATAACCGATCTGCCTTCGATTTTAATAGAAGCATTCATGCGGCGGAATTCTTCAACGTGCATGAAACGATTTTCAAAAACTGTTTCAGTTATGATACCAGTACCCGTCGACGTTAGCATAAGCGCCATCATTTGGGACTGCATATCTGTTGGGAAACCTGGATGTGGCATTGTTTTCAAATCTACGGATTTCAAAGGCAGTTGTGCAGTAACGCGAACTCCTTCATCTAATTCCGTAATTACGACGCCCATTTCGCCCATTTTCGAAATAAGTGCAGCATTATGCTCAGGTACGGCATTTTCAATGATGACATCGCCACCTGTAATTGCAGCTGCTACCATGAATGTACCTGTTTCGATACGATCAGGTATAATATGATGAATTGTGCCATGTAATTGATTGACGCCTTCGATTCGGATATTATCCGTACCAGCTCCAACAACTTTACCGCCCATTTCATTAATAAAGTTGGCAAGGTCAACAATTTCAGGTTCCTTCGCCGCGTTTTCAATGATTGTCGTTCCTTTAGCCAATGCCGCTGCAGTCATGATATTTTCAGTTGCACCGACACTTGGGAAATCGAGATAAATTTTAGCGCCTTTCAAACCGTTTTCCGCTTTCGCTTCAACGTGCCCGTGGCCAAATGTAATTTCTGCCCCCATCGCTTCAAAGCCTTTTAAATGTTGGTCAATTGGTCGTGATCCAATTGCACAACCACCAGGCATGGCAACGCGTGCAAAGCCATTACGCGCAAGTAGTGGGCCCATGACAAGAATAGATGCACGCATTTTCCGTACATATTCGAACTGTGCTTCACTTGAAAGCGTACCCGAAGAATCGATAATGACTTCATTTAATTCAGGTGTATAATCCACATTCGCATTTAAACTTTTCAGTACTTGATTTATTGTCCCAACGTCTGATAGATTTGGAACGTCACGTATTACGTTTACACCCTCTGATGCAAGAAGTGCAGCCGCAAGTATCGGTAATACTGCGTTTTTAGCGCCCTCGACTCGAACGTTTCCTTTAAGTACACGTCCACCGTTGATAATTATTTTATCCAAAACAAGTCCCTCCGACTCCTAAGTTGTAGCCAAACATGTTGTAGTTATATATTATTTTTGCAAAAAATTCATCATCAAAACATATACTATTCTACAGTGCCCTTGCTTATTAAACAAGTAACGTCTGGTCTATTTTTCGGTCTAAGCGCCAAGTAGTTTATACTATGTGCACTTTTGCCGTTTTGTGTCATAATAGCTCTCCGCTTGTCACTTAAGTTCCCCGTATTAAGTAATAACAAACCTTACATTAACACAAAGTGATGAATTTCATGTCATCGCCCCGAATACGAATTTCTTTATCAAGTCATAGTAGTATTCTTACGGAGACATCTACGGCTTTTTCATATACGCGGCGACTACATGTATCTTATCAACTCATCGTATAAAAAGTACATATATTGAATCGAAATTGAAACTTTAGCCAAACATAAATGGAAGTCTTCCTGACCAATAGGATAGCTCTAAAAAGAAATTCGATACTGCCCAACCCATTAAAATACTGAGTAAAATGAACAATAATTGTGCTTGGAAGACACGGTTCTTTTTAATAATTTTTTCTGGCATGATTGCCTGTAGTGCATAAAACGAGATGGCTATAAAAAAAGTATGCGATACGATGGCCAAAAGTGGTTGAAATGCAATTATGTCGCCCATTTGAAGCCCTCCCTTGTTCATTAAGCTAGAATTGAAGATTTGGTATGACTACATTGAAAAGGCGAACAGAAGAATTTTTTCCCCTGTCCGCCCACATCAACAACTCATTTTTTTCTTGTTTCGTAGACATTGATACGATTGAGGGCACGTTCTAAATCCAGTGCCGCTAATTCGTGTTCTCTGCCTTCTTTTTTTGCCTGAAGTGTCTCTTCTGCTAGTTTCGCCGCTTTTTTAGCACGGTCGATATCAATAGAAGAAGCCAGTTCTGCACTTTGTGCTAAAACAGTGACAACATCCGGACGGACTTCGATGAAACCGCCATGAACGGCAATTTGTTCCGTCGAATCATCCTTCTGCAGGCGAAGCCCACCGATTTGAAGCGGTGCGACCATCGCGATGTGGCCGGGAAGGATCCCGATTTCACCTGTTTCGGTAACTGCGATGATCATGTTCGCTTCAGTTTCAACAACAGGGCCGTCGGGAGTGACGATATTGACTTTAATTGTCTTCATTTTTTTCCCTCCTGGTCCCTTCTAATCAAGTACGCCTCGGTGTATTTACACCCAGTTTTTTATCGAGTAAGCCCAATAAAAATCTGTGACATCCGCCTGAGGCTATAATTCAATTCAGAAGGGGTTAGAATCCTGCTGAATTGAATTAAACTTCAACACCCATACCTTTAGCTTTTGCAATTACGTCTTCAATCGTTCCAACAAGTCGGAATGCGTCTTCTGGAAGGTGATCGTACTTACCTGCAAGAATTTCGCTGAAGCCTTTAATTGTTTCGGAAACCTGTACGTAAGATCCTTTTTGTCCTGTGAACTGCTCAGCAACGTGGAAGTTTTGTGACAGGAAGTTTTGAACACGACGTGCGCGTCCAACTAACTGCTTATCTTCTTCTCCAAGTTCATCCATACCTAGGATTGCGATGATATCTTGAAGTTCACGGTAACGCTGAAGCGTTTGTTGAACTTGACGTGCAACGTTGTAATGCTCTTCGCCAACGATTTCCGGGCTTAATGCACGTGAAGTCGAAGCAAGTGGGTCAACCGCAGGGTAAATACCCATTTCAGAAAGTTTACGCTCAAGGTTCGTCGTTGCGTCAAGGTGAGCAAACGTCGTAGCAGGAGCCGGGTCAGTATAGTCATCCGCTGGTACATAAATTGCTTGGATAGACGTAACAGAACCTAAGTTTGTCGATGTAATACGTTCTTGAAGCATACCCATTTCCGTTGCCAGTGTCGGTTGGTAACCAACTGCTGATGGCATACGGCCAAGTAGTGCTGAAACTTCAGAACCCGCTTGTGTGAAGCGGAAAATATTATCGATGAACAGAAGCACGTTCGCGCCTTGTACGTCACGGAAATGTTCTGCCATTGTAAGACCAGTTAATGCAACACGCATACGTGCACCAGGTGGCTCATTCATTTGACCGAATACCATTGCCGTTTTCTTAATAACGCCGGAATCTGTCATTTCGTAGAACAAGTCATTACCTTCACGAGTACGTTCTCCAACGCCTGCGAATACGGAAATACCACCGTGTTCTTGAGCGATGTTATTGATCAATTCTTGTATTAGAACTGTTTTACCTACACCAGCACCACCGAAGAGGCCGATTTTACCGCCTTTAATGTATGGAGCAAGCATGTCAACAACTTTAATACCTGTTTCAAGAATTTCAACTTCAGTTGAAAGTTCTTCGAATACTGGAGCTAAACGGTGAATCGGGTCGCGGCGTTCTGAAGCCGGGATTTCCTCACCAAGGTCAATAATCTCTCCAAGTACGTTAAATACGCGTCCTAGTGTAATGTCACCAACTGGGACAGTAATCGAAGAACCCATATCATCAACTACAGTACCACGTTGTAGACCATCTGTTGAAGACATCGCAATAGTACGTACAGAATCATCCCCGAGGTGTAGCGCGACTTCAAGTGTCAACGTTTCAGGCTCAGCGTTTGGACGTTCAATTTGGACCTTCAATGCGTTATAAATAGATGGAAGTTGTCCGTCTTCAAACTTAACGTCAACAACCGGACCCATTACTTGAAGAACATGTCCTTTATTCATACTTTTTCCCTCCTGTCTTACTCTTTGCCGTACAGTGCCCACTCTTATTCAAGAGCTGCGACGCCGCCAACGATCTCCGTAATTTGTTGCGTGATCGCAGCTTGTCGTGCACGGTTGAATGAAAGTGTTAAAGAATCTATCAAATCAGCTGCATTATCAGTAGCAGTTTTCATCGCTGTCATACTGGAAGCATGTTCACTCGCTTTTCCGTCAATTACAGCTCCATAAATAAGGCTTTCCGCGTATTGCGGCAGAAGCACTTCAAGAATTGCTTCGCCTGAAGGCTCAAACTCATATGAAGTAGTAGCGGCAGTCGATGTGATATCAGTGAGCGGAAGCAATTTCTTTTCCGTCACTTCACTTGCGATGGCGGAAACGAAGTGGTTGTAATACAAGTACACTTCGTCATACTCGCCTTCTGTGAACATGCCAACAGCACGCTTCGCGATATCTTTTATTTCGTCGAAAGAAGGATGGTCAGATAGACCGACCTTACTTTCAGCTATGTTGAAACCTAGTCTTTCGAAATAGTCGTGGCCTTTTTGTCCGATTGAAATGATGCTCACTTCTTCTTTCGAAGTGTGGCGTGTTTCAATCGCACGTTTTGCGATACGTAGGATGTTAGCATTGTAACCCCCTACAAGTCCACGGTCAGATGTAATCACGATATAACCTGTCTTTTTAACAGGTCTAGATATCATCATCGGGTGACTCAAGTCACTTGTTCCAGCTGCGATTGAACCTACAACTTCTTGAATTTTTTCCATGTACGGGATGAACGCTTTCGCATTCAGCTCGGCACGGCTTAATTTAGAAGCAGAGACCATTTGCATTGCTTTCGTAATCTGACTTGTCTTTTTCGTCGATTTAATACGGTTTTCTATGTCGCGTAAAGATGCCATTGGCAATTCTCACCACCTTTTGTTTTTTTTGGTCACTTTGACGAAGAACGTCAAATTTGATTCCAACTAGAATTATTCAGAACGTGCGAAAATCTTCTTGAATGCGTTGAGTGCTGTTGCCATCAATTCATCAGCTGGAAGGTCTTTCGTCGTACGAATATGATCTAAAACGTCAGTGTGGTTAGTTTCAAGCCAGCTTAAAAGTTCGCTTTCGAAACGAAGAATATCTTTGACAGCGATATCGTCTAGGAATCCACGTGTCAATGCGTAAAGAACCATAACTTGTTGCTCAACTTTAAATGGTTTATTCAAGTCTTGCTTCAAGATTTCAACTGTACGCGCTCCGCGGTCCAGTTTCGCTTGAGTTGCAGAATCAAGGTTTGAGCCGAATTGTGAGAACGCTTCAAGCTCACGGTATGCCGCAAGGTCAAGACGAAGTGTACCCGCAACTTTTTTCATTGCTTTGATTTGCGCTGATCCACCAACACGGGAAACTGAAAGACCGGCGTTAATCGCTGGACGTACACCCGAGAAGAATAGGTCAGATTGAAGGAAAATTTGTCCATCAGTGATAGAAATTACGTTCGTTGGAATATAAGCAGAGATATCTCCAGCTTGTGTTTCAACGAATGGTAATGCCGTGATAGAACCTGCACCAAGTGAGTCATTCAACTTCGCTGCGCGTTCAAGTAAACGAGAGTGAAGATAGAAAACATCACCAGGATAAGCTTCACGGCCTGGAGGACGACGAAGTAGTAAAGAAAGTTCACGGTATGCCGCTGCTTGTTTAGATAGATCATCATAAACGATTAGAACGTGCTTACCATCGAACATGAATTCTTCAGCCATTGTTATTCCTGTGTATGGTGCAAGGTATAGTAATGGTGATGGTTGTGAAGCAGACGCCGTAACAACGATTGTGTAATCAAGTGCGCCGTTTTTACGAAGTGTTTCAACAACACCACGAACTGTTGATTCCTTTTGTCCGATTGCTACATAAATACAAATCATATCTTGGTCAGCTTGGTTCAAAATTGTATCGATTGCAACTGTCGTTTTACCTGTTTGACGGTCACCAATGATCAATTCACGCTGTCCGCGGCCGATTGGTACAAGTGCATCAATCGCTTTAATACCCGTTTGTAGTGGTTCATGAACGGATTTACGCGCCATAACCCCTTGTGCTGGGCTTTCGATTGGACGTGTTTTTGTCGTATTGATCGGACCTAATCCATCAACTGGTTGCCCAAGTGGATTTACAACGCGTCCGATTAATTCTTTTCCAACTGGAACTTCCATAATACGGCCTGTTCGACGTACTTCATCGCCTTCTTTGATGTCTGTGTAAGGCCCTAGGATAACGATACCAACGTTGTTCGCTTCCAAGTTTTGAGCCAGACCCATGACGCCAGTTGAGAACTCTAAAAGTTCCCCAGCCATGACGTTGTCGAGGCCATGAGCACGTGCGATACCGTCACCAATTGCGATAACTGTACCGACTTCGCTCACTTTCATCTCAGATTGATAATTTTCAATCTGCTGTTTTATGAGAACACTGATTTCCTCAGCTTTGATGCTCATGCATGTCACCCCTCAAATTTCAGATTTATGAACCGATAAGATCCCGTTCCAGTCGCTCAAGCTTCGCGCTTACGCTGCTGTCGTAGATAATGTTACCAATTTGAAGACGGATGCCTCCAAGTAAGCTCGGATCGATGATGTTTTCAATTCGCAATGCTGTTTTACCAATCTTTTTGGCGAATGCAGTAGAGATAGCTTGGCTTTCATCAACTGTAAGCAGACGTGTAGAATACACTTTCGCGTCAGCGATGCCTGCTGCATCATTCGCATAAGAGATAAACTCGTTAACAAGGTTTACAACCTCGTCTATGCGTTTTTTATCGAGCATTAGGAACAAAGTATTCAAAATGAGCTGATTCGCGCCTTTGAATGAATCTGCCATAAGCTCTTTCTTTTTTGCTGATTTTAATCTCGGTGATTGAAGTAATTGACCGAGCTCTGGATTTGTTTGGAAAACTTTTTTCAATTCAAGAAGATCTTCTTGAATTGCGCCAGTTTGTCCGTTTGTTTGTGCTAGTTCAAACAATGCTTGTGCATAGCGTTTTGCTACAACCGATTGGCTCATCGCCCTTCGCCTGCCTTCGCAATCGTTTCTTCAATCAATGCACGATTATCTTCCTCGGAAATTTCTTTACCGAGCACTTTAGATGCTGCAAGGATAGAAAGAGATACGAATTCTCCGCGAACAGCCGCGATCGCTTTGTCTTTTTCAGATGCAATTTCAAGAGTTGCTTCTTCTTTCATACGACCCACTTCTGAACGAGCAGCTGTGATGATTTCTGTACGTTGAGTTTCGCCTTGCTTACGGGCATTTTCAACAATCGCCTGAGCGTTATTACGCGCTTCATTCAAAAGGTTACGCTGTTCTTCAAGAATCTTTTGTGATTCTGCACGGCTCTTTTCAGCCGATTCGATTTCATTTGCAATCAACTCAGCACGTTGATCCATGACACCCATAAGTGGGCCCCAAGCAAACTTCTTCAGAAGAAGCATGAGAATCGTGAAAAACGAAAGTGTGACAATTATATCACCAAGGTTTATTCTGTCGTTCAGTTTTGCTAAGAATCCTGGATCGGCTACATCTGCTGCCAATAGGACGAAGGTATCCAAAAACACGATTGTTTCACTCCCTTCAAGAGCTTATAATTCATCGAATATAGTTAGTTGTTCATTATTTCGTAAGTTGTGTTACACATTTTTCTCCATAAAGGAATGGCGAAGGACTTTGTAGTGCGCTCTTCGCCATTTTGTTACTGTTGGTAATTATTATTTGTTCATAACGATGAACGCTACTACTACTGCGATAATAGGAATCGCCTCAACTAGTGCAACACCGATGAACATTGTTGATTGAAGAACGCCACGTGCTTCTGGTTGACGAGCGATCCCTTCAACTGTTTTTGAAACGATAAGACCGTTACCGATACCTGCACCAAGTGCACCAAGACCGATTGCGATTGCAGCTGCTAATAAACCCATAGTATAATTTCCTCCTAATATTTTCGAGTTTTTTTGTTTGTTCACCCGTTAAACGGGCAGTATATGTTTAATGGTCTGTTTTGACTTTATGCGCCATATAGACCATCGATAACATAACAAAGATGAATGCCTGGATTGCTCCGATAAAGATCGAGAACCCTTGCCAAGCGAGTGCTGGAACCAGGGCGCCGACAAAGCCGTAGACACTTCCTGCTCCAAGTGTTGCAAGAAGACCAAGTAGGACCTCACCTGCATAGATGTTACCGTAAAGACGCAGACCAAGTGTCAGCGTGTTTGCAAACTCCTCAATTACTTTCAATGGGGCCATAAATGGCATTGGTTTTAAATAACCCTTCCCATATTCTTTGAGGCCCAATAATTTGATACCGTAGTAATGCGATAAAACAACGACCATTGCAGCAAGTGTCAATGTGACTGTTGGATCTGCCGTTGGTGATTTCCACCACAGCACGTGATTCACTTGAATAGAGAATGGAAGTCCGATTACGTTGGCTACGAAAACAAACATTAATAGCGTTATTCCAAGTACATGGAAGCGCCCGCCTGTTTTCCAGTCCATATTGTTCTTAATAATACCTTTTACGAAATCCATGATCCATTCCATAAAGTTCTGCATACCCGTAGGTTTCAGTTGCATTTTGCGTGTTGCAATGAATGCGATAAGGAATACAATCAGGCACGTGATGAAAAGCATAAGGACGTTTGACAAGTTAAATGTCAATCCGAGCCACACTATCGTCGGATTTTCGTGGGTCACGTTTCGTTCACCTCCCTTTCACAATCGGTTTAAGCATTTTCTGAGAAACAGAAAAGTTCGATGTTAGCTCATTTCTTCGAAAAAGCAAAAATCGATGTAAGCTCTTTTCTTCGAAAAAGCTTTAATGGTTTTTTGTACGGAATATAATCCCATCAGCCAATAGCAGGATGTAAGGAATCATAAGCCCGATAACCGAACTAACCAGGTTAAAATGTTCCGGCAGCGAAATCGCGACTGCCGCCGCAGCCACACCGGATGCGAAACGCATCAGCGTTCCAAGTGATGCTCTTTTCTTACCCTCCGTAAAAATCTTGTCGAATCTCTCCATTCTACGGACAAGAATCCAAAAATTATACAATCCGAACAGAGATCCGAGAATTAATCCTGCGAAAATCGGCTTCAAATCAGTTAATGCCCACCCTAGAACGAACAATGCGAGCAAAAAAAAGAGAGCCTTCTTTTGCTTTCTATGAATTTCTTGCAATGTTTGCATGTAGGTGATTCTCCTGATTCGTATTTCCAAATTGTATGGAGCCTTGCAACTTCGATTGAGATAAGGCTTAGTAGCAAGCAAATCACAAGAAAAAGCGGGGTGGTCCCGTTTCGCTGTCCAGCCAGTTATTTGTCCAGTCTAAGCAGGCCGCTTACACTATTCTTGGCAAGACTCTGAAAAGGATGGAACCTGTAAGTTGTGCGAGTATTGTCGAATGGAAGGCAATTCGGCAGATGCTGCGTTTAATCAAATGCATGATGCTATTTAAGCCTCTGCACATCCGTCAAAAAACGATAGGATGCTAACACAGCCTTAACATTCACATTATGTCGCCGTTTCATATATGAAAACCCTATCATTCTTACCCTTTGTAAGCATACAATAGGCATATTTTGATGTCAATTGATTACAGTGAAATTTTTCACAAAGACTTCACATTGTCAAACATTCGACAAAATTGGAAGGTTGTTCGATGAATATTAATGGTTTTGGGTTTTCCATTAGGACTTTCCCTATTTTTTTGAGATTCCATGACCCTATTCCAAAAAAATACGACCGGATTTATCCGGTCGTCGTGCTACTTGTTATTCTATAGAAGATAAGTACTCTTTCAACGCTTCAACGATTCGTTCAGAAGCGTGTCCGTCACCATATGGATTGGACGCTTTTGCCATTCTGCTGTATTCTGCTTCATTGGTTAAAAGTTCATCCGTCAATGTGAAGATTGTTTCTTCATCTGTACCGGCCAGTTTTAATGTCCCCGCTTTGATACCTTCCGGGCGTTCGGTTGTATCGCGCAAGACGATAACCGGTTTGCCAAGTGAAGGCGCTTCTTCTTGGATACCACCTGAGTCCGTCAAGATAATGTGTGATCGTGCTGCAAAATTGTGGAAGTCAACAACTTCAAGCGGTTCGATCAGATGAATGCGGTTGTTGCCTCCAAGAAGTTCATCAGCTACTTCGCGCACTGCCGGATTCATGTGAACAGGATAGATAACTTGGATATCATCATGTTTCACAAGTAACCGGTTTATAGCACGGAACATGTTGCGCATTGGTTCGCCAAGGTTTTCACGACGATGTGCAGTTAGTAATATAAGCCTGTCCGTTCCGATTTTATCGAGAACAGGGTGTGAGTACTCTTCACGCACTGTCGTTTGAAGCGCATCAATCGCAGTATTTCCGGTGATATAGATGCGATCTTTCGATTTTCCTTCGGCTATCAAATTGTTAGCCGATTGTTCTGTCGGTGAAAAATGAAGATCAGCAATGACACCTGTTAGCTGCCTATTCATTTCTTCCGGGTACGGTGAATATTTATCCCACGTACGAAGCCCTGCTTCAACATGTCCAACCGAAACTCGGTTGTAAAACGCTGCAAGTCCACCGATGAAAGTTGTCGACGTATCTCCGTGGACCAGTACGATATCGGGTTGCGCTTCTTTCATGATACGGTCAAGCCCTTCGAGTCCGCGTGTTGCAACATCAACAAGTGTTTGCCGATCTTTCATGATATTAAGATCAAAATCTGGTGTGATACCGAATGTGTGAAGCACTTGGTCCAGCATTTCACGATGTTGCGCTGTAACCGTCACAATCGATTCGATGTCGTCCGAATGCTTTTGCAATTCCAACACAAGCGGAGCCATTTTAATAGCTTCCGGCCTTGTACCGAAAATCGTCATCACTTTCCATTTCTTTGTCAATATCTTCACGCCTTCCAAATCATTTTGTTCCGAATAGACGGTCGCCAGCATCACCAAGTCCTGGTACGATGTAGCCTTTTTCATCCAATTTCTCATCCATCGCAGCGATATAAATATCCACATCAGGATGTGCATCTGTCAATGCTTTCACACCTTCTGGAGCAGCAATTAGACACATGAACTTAATGTTTTTCGCACCGCGGCTCTTCAATGATTCGACCGCCGCAATTGCAGATCCGCCCGTTGCAAGCATCGGGTCGACGAGAATGAAGTCACGTACCGATACATCGGATGGTAGTTTTACGTAATATTCGATGGGTTGCAATGTTTCAGGATCACGGTATAGACCGATATGACCTACTTTTGCCGCTGGAATTAATTTTAGAATTCCATCTACCATACCAATACCTGCCCGTAAGATTGGAACGATTCCAAGCTTCTTGCCTGCAAGTACGTTCGATTTAGCTTTACAGACCGGCGTTTGAACTTCCACTTCTTTAAGTGGAAGTTCGCGCGTGATTTCGTAAGCCATAAGTGTCGCTACTTCATCGACAAGCTCACGGAATTCTTTCGTTCCTGTCTCGATATCACGTATGTACGTAAGTTTATGTTGGATAAGTGGATGGTCAAAAACATGTATTTTCGGCATTAATATTCGCCCCTTTATTAGAATGTCCTGTTCATTATAACAGATATATTCCAGTTCAGGTACGCTAGACATCTGACTACTTAATGTCTAACTATTCGGCAAGCAATTGTTCAATTTCTTGCAAAGGCATTGGCTTATAATAGTAGAAACCCTGCCCCACTTTACAGCCTAGATTACGTAAAATCTCAATATGTCTTTCCTCTTCGATTCCTTCTGCAACTGTTGTCAAATTAAGGTTTTCAGCCAGTTGAATGATTGTTCTGACGACTGCAAGCGTGCCCAGTTCATCTAGCTCACTAATGAAGCTTCGATCAATCTTCAATTCGCAAAGAGGTAATTGAGGCAAATAGCTGAGCGAAGAATAGCCGACACCAAAATCATCGACGGATATTTCGAAGCCTGCCGCATTTAGTGCATGAAAAATCGATTTCGCCTTTTGTATGTCAACGAGTCCGATACTCTCCGTCATTTCCAACATAATATGCTCGGGTGAAAGGTCATGGTTATCAGCTAGCCTTATTAACTTCTCGACGAAAGTCCGGTCAAAGAAATGGTGGACAGAAATATTGACGGCCACCTGATACATCTTTTCACCTGTCTTTTGACGTTTCCGCAGCCATTCCATTACTTTAGATAATATAATTATTTCCAGTTCAATGATTTTACCCATATTTTCAGCGGCTGGGATGAAAAGATTCGGCGGAACTGGGCCTAGCACTGGTGAAAACCAGCGAGCAAGCGCTTCGAAGCCAATGATTGCTCCATCTTTCAAATCGACTTTTGGCTGAAGGTAGACATCGATTTCCTGTCCAATAAGTGCTTTCGATAATTCATTGAAAATCTTCATTTCTTTGATTGTTTCTTCGTTTTGAAGATCCCTGTAAAATGACATCGCATTGCCAGGCTTCTTTTTCGCGTCTGACATAGCTATATCCGCCCGGCGCAGCAGTTCCTCTTCACTTTTTTTATCACCTTCAGCAAATGAAACTCCGATTTTTAGTGTGATGAACAGTTCCTGCCCCGCCACAATAAACGGTTCCGAAACAATCGTACCTAATTCGAAAAGGTAGTTCTCATCACCACTTTCGCCCGTTATAACAAGTGATGCACTTGAAAATCGTCCGATATAGTTCGAGTTCCTTTTCCCTGCTTTTTCGATTCGTTTGCCCAGCTGGATAAACAATTCATCGGCTGCATTTCTTCCATATAGATCAACTATTTTTGCGTATTCACCTGGTTCTATGACCGCAACAAAATGTCCTTGACCATCTAAGAGATTATGTTTAAGTTGGTTCAAAAACGCATGACGGTTCGGCAATCCTGTTTGTGGGTCAGTAAAAGCAAGCCTGCGATACTCTGCCTGCTGTGTATAATGCTTTCTTGTCATTTGGACAATCGGGACCATCTTTTTGAGAAACTGAATTTGAGTTTCTGTTGGATTTCCGTTTTTCTTCACGAACACCGTTACGAGTCCGTCCATTTCATCTTCACTGTCAAATGTCGGAACCGACCAGTTCGAATGGAAATCAATTACCGGTTTTTCTCCTTGTAGAACTTTCTCTCGATTATTTTCCATGACAATCACATCTTCTGATATATAACTGGTTTCAAGTGCCTCATTATTCAATATTTCTCCAAGCAATTGATCAGGTACTGAATCCGCGGCTCCGATGTACCACCCATCATTTTGCTCTTTGAAAAGAATCGAACATACAGACCCTTTTGGAAAGAAAGATTCGACAACGGTTCCTATCTTTTGTAATAAATCAGAGAGTTCTGCACCCGCATTTATACCTGAAAAAATCGCCTCTTGTAATCGAAGTAGGGATTCGTCTTTTTTACGTTCAGTCACATCTAAAATGAAGGATGCAATAAATAGAGCTTCCCCTTTCCCGTCAATAAGCGGCTGAATGATAAGTTCATTCCAAAACGGAGTCCCGTCTTTTTTATAGTTCAGCACCTCGGCATTCGCAGGCATGCCCTGACGAAGTTTCTTGTTAATCTCCTCAATAAGTTCCATATCAGTTTCTTCGCCTTGCATGAATCGCAAGTTCTGGCCTATCACTTCTGCAGATGGGTAACCCGTAATATTTGTAAATGCTTCATTAATCAAAACAACCGGATCGTCTGGGGCAGATGGATCCGTCAAAATGAAACCAGTCTGAAAACGGCTTCCAAAACGCTGAAGCCAATTAAATAATATTGCTTTTTCAGCTTTATCTGTATACGTCATTTTAGGATTACTCATAATATATTCCCCTCCCAATAAAAGAAAAATAAGCCGCCATCCATATTGATAGCGGCTTATTTCTTTAGATATTATGCATATAGCGGAAATTTGTCCGTCAATGCGGTAACACGTTGCTGAGCCTCTTTCTTCACAGCTTCGTCTTCATGATTTTTCAGAACCTGCGCCATGATTGAGGCGATTTCTCGCATTTCTTCTTCCTTGAAACCACGTGTTGTAACAGCTGGCGTTCCAAGTCGTACTCCCGAAGTAACAAACGGGCTTTCAGTGTCATATGGAATCGTGTTTTTGTTCGTAGTGATGCCGACTTCATCTAGTGCGTGCTCTGCAATTTTACCCGTGATTTCAAGTGAACGCAGGTTAAGCAAAACCAAATGGTTATCTGTTCCGCCGGATACGATGTCTACACCTTCAGCTATTAGCGCTTCAGCTAATGCTTTCGCATTGCTCTTCACTTGTTGGATATACGTTTTGAATTCCGGTTTCTGTGCTTCGCCAAATGCCACCGCTTTTGCAGCAATAACGTGCATCAATGGTCCTCCTTGAACTCCTGGGAAGATTGACTTGTCAAGTTTACGACCAAATTCCTCTGTAGAAAGAATAAGTCCACCACGAGGTCCGCGTAATGTTTTATGCGTTGTCGAAGTGACGAAGTGTGCATGTGGAACTGGGTTTTGATGTTCGCCGACTGCTACAAGCCCTGCAATATGCGCCATGTCGACGAATAGGTACGCGCCCACTTCATCCGCAATTTCACGGAACTTAGCAAAATCAATTTCACGTGGATAGGCACTCGCACCCGCTACGATCATTTTCGGCTTATGCTCAAGCGCTTTTTGACGGACATCTTCGTAGTCAATTAGCTCATCTTCCTTGCTCACTCCGTAATCAACAAAGTTATACAATTTACCTGAGAAGTTAACTGGGCTTCCGTGTGTCAAGTGACCGCCGTGCGAAAGATTCATACCAAGAACTGTATCTCCAGGCTCAAGTACTGCAAAATAAACAGCCATATTTGCTTGTGCACCAGAGTGCGGCTGAACGTTTGCATATTCCGCGCCGAAGATTTCTTTCACTCGGTCACGTGCAATATTTTCAACGACGTCGACATGTTCGCAACCACCGTAATAGCGTTTGCCAGGGTAGCCCTCAGCGTATTTGTTCGTTAAATAAGAACCTTGTGCTTCCATAACTGCTTCTGTTACGAAGTTTTCAGATGCAATTAGTTCAATATTTGACTGTTGACGCTTTTTCTCCGCCATAATCGCTTCGTATACTGCCTCATCTTCACGTTGTACGTTGCCCAATTTGTTCAATTCCATATTCTCATTCCCCTTCATCATCTATTTTTTGTCCAGTCTACAGCGGCCAGACGCTCGGGGTCGCAAGTCATTTTGCTGTGGGGCTGAAGAACGCCTCCTCGCAAACCGTCTTGCACCTGTCGCGTCTATGCGGGCCGCTTCCGCTATTCTAAATATGTTGCTCTAATTCCACCTATTAACTTCGGTCTGGTTGTTGCGACCGTGACAACTGCATTGCCGATTTGCCCAATTGATGTGCGTAAAGGGACAGCAACCCGTTTCAAATGCATGCCGATTAATGTTTGTCCAATATCGATGCCTGCACTTGCGCGAATTTCCTCTACAACTACAGGGTCATTCATATGCTGATAGGCGTAGGCCGACATTGAACCACCCGCATCTATCATTGGAATGACTGAAACTGGCTCTAGCATGAACTTTTCAGCCGCGTGACGTTCAATTGTCAGCGCCCTGTTAATATGTTCACATCCTTGGAATGCAAGAAATAGTTTATGTTTTTTGGCAAAGTCTTTTAAGGGGTCGTATAGCGCTTTTCCAATTTCAAGCGCCCCTCCAGTACCGATTCGTTTACCGGCAATTTCAGAGGTCGAGCAGCCGATAACGAAAATTGTGCCCGGTATAAGGTCTGTCTGTTCAGCCACTTCCGCTAAAAGCTGCTCGAGTTGAAGCTTCCATAAATTCAAAGCGTCCAATTTATACCACCTGCCTTCTTATGGTGTCTAGCTCCAGCGGCCAAATGCTCGGGTCATAAGTCGTTCCCGCTGTGCGGCAAAGTACGCCGCTTGGGCCTGCAGGATGCAGGTCATGCAGTCGTTGCGACACGACGTCGCGAACTTAGACTGCCTTCCTTTTCACGTCTTATGCCTGTCGCGGGCCTACAGGATGTAGGTCACGCAGCTATTGCCACAGGAAGTGGCGTACTTAAGCTGCGTTCCTTTGATACGGCGCCTTCCGCTTTTCGTTAGTTTTCCAGTTCCATGAGCTTGCCGATGCGGCGTTCATGGCGTCCGCCTTCGAATTGCGTGTTTAACCAAGCTGCAACTACTTCCCTTGCATGACCGGGTCCGATGACACGTTCTCCCATCGCGAGGATGTTTGAGTCGTTATGCTGCCTTGTGGCTTTCGCACTGAAGACGTCATGAACAAGCGCACAGCGGATACCTTTTACTTTATTTGCTGCAATAGACATGCCAATCCCTGTTCCGCAAATAAGAATGCCTCGGTCGAAATCTCCCGATGCTACTCCATTTGCGACGGGTGTCGCATAGTCCGGAAAGTCAACTGCCTCATTCGAATCCGGACCAAGATCTACAAATTCCAATCCTAACTCTGCTAATAACTTGATAATTTCCTGACGAAGATTGTTTCCGCCATGGTCTGAAGAAATCGCGATTTTCACAGGATCCCTCTTTTCATAATATACTCACAACTCATTCTATCATTTTTCGGCAAAAAAAACACAGCCCTAATGAAAATTGGGCTGTAAATCGAATTTTCTTATTGTCTAGCTACAACACCTAACTCCTCGAGTCGCTTCAGAACTGCCGAAAAAGGCAAAGTACGCCTTTATCTTCAAGCCTTCCAGCGCTTTTCGGGGCTGAACAGGCACTTACACTTTTCTAAGTGTCCAGCTACATCACCTAACCCTTGGACCTGCAGGATTCAGTGGGGAAGGATCGAACTTCATCCCCCATATTACGACAGGACGTCACGTCTTCACGCTGCTTCCACTTTTCGTTATGTCTAGCTACAGTAGCCAGACGCTCGGGTCATAAGGCGGCTCAGCTCTATGTGGCAAAGAACGCCACTCGGGCCTGCAGGATGCAGGTCATGCAGTCATTGCGACAGGACGTCGCGACCTTAGACTGCCATCCTTTCCGCCTTATGCCTGTCGCATCTTAACGGCTGCTTCCGCTTTTCGTTATGTCCAGCTACAGTAGCCAGACGCTCGGGTCATAAGGCGGCTCAGCTATGTGGCAAAGAACGCCACTACGCAGATCCGCCTTATGCCTGTCGCATCTTAACGGCTGCTTCCGCTTTTCGTTATGTCGAACTGGCTAATGACATTATAAAGATCTTCGGATTGGCTCTTCAGTTCACTCGCCATCGCATCTGCCTGTTCAATGGATTGAACTTGTTCCTCTGTTGCTGCTCCGACTTCAAGCGCACCAGCGGATGTTTGTTCCGCAATTGCTGCAACTTCCTGTGATTGGCGTGCGGTTGTCTCTATATTTGTCAGCTGAAGTTCGACAAATTTCGTGATTTCAACGACAGAATCTGCCATACCGTTCACTTTAGACGCCATTGCTTCGACATTTTCACTCGTTTCATTGGCACGGTCTGCTTCGGTCGCCGCCGTCTTCACTTGTTCTTCCATTTCCTTCACGACTTTTGTAACATCGGTTTGAATAGTTACTACAAGATTAGAAATTCCCTGTACTGCTTTGGCGCTTTCATCGGCGAGTACACGCACTTCTTCTGCAACTACCGCAAATCCTTTACCATGTTCACCTGCACGCGCCGCCTCGATGGATGCGTTCAGCGCCAATAAATTTGTCTGTGCCGCAATGTTACCGACAAGCTGGACGATTTCACCGATTTTTTGTGCATTATGATCCAGTTGCCTAATTGTGCCAAGTGATAGTTCACTTTGTGAAGACATATTTCGGATGCCATCGACAAGCATACGGAATACCTCTGTCGTTCGTACAAGTTCCTCAAGCATCTCTTTTGAGCGTTCAGATGAATCTTCAGCCCTGCTGCTCACTTCAACAGCCAATAACCGAACATCTTCAATCGCTTCCGCTGTTTCTTGGATAGCGATCGCCGATTCCTCTGCGCCAGAGGCTATTTCCTTGATCGTAGATGCTACTGCATCCGCCTGTCTCGCAGCGGCTCCGGTTTCAGCAGATAAGCTATCAACTGTAGTGGCCGTCTTTTCATAATTCGTCTCAATTTGCCCAACTATCGTACGCAAATTAAGGACCATATGCTGAAACGCTTCCGCCACTGAGCGGATTTCATCAGACGAGTTCGGCAGTACAATATCCGTTCCGATTTCACCATCTGCGACTTTGTTAGCCGCTTTCTCAAGATTTTGTAATGGTTTCGTTAAAATCGTACTGAAGAGTGCCGCTAACACGCCCGACCAAAATATTCCCATTCCATATGTCATCACTGCAAACCAGAACGGTTCAAATTTCGGAAAAAATTGTGGTTGTACGACATTAATGAATAAGGCACTCGTTGTGTAAGTGACAATCGCAAGTATTGTTATAAATAGAATAAGCTTTCTCTTTAATCCAAACTTTTTTCCCCTTTTTTCTCTCATCACGATTCCTCCATCAATTTCTGTTCAAGCACATCGATAATTCCCGACAACTCATTGAACACATGCCGATATGTATCGATATCGCCTCCGTACGGGTCATACACATCGCCAGTTGAATCCGGTTTCACAAATCCTTTTAGTGTAAATGTTTTGTATTTTACTTCTGGGTGGGAGTAAATGAGATTTGCTTTGTGCCCTTCTGTCATTGTTAAAACAACATCAGCCCACTTCAAATCCTCACTTGAAACAGCTCTTGAAACGGGCGTGTAAAGCATGTCCGCTTCTTCGATAAGCGTTTTCGCGTTCAGAGAAATCGGCCAGCCATCTTGTGCGTGAACACCCGCTGAACGAACTGACACATTCTCAATCCCTCTGGAACGAAGAATTGCCTCTGCCATCGGGCTTCTACACGTGTTTCCGGTGCAAATCAAATATATATTCATTTTTTCACCCTCTCTCTCTAGAATAGCCGAGTTTTGCGAATAAAGAAACATCAAATTTCAACGAAAACATGACAATACTCCTATTATTATTAACGCGAATCCTGCAATTAGTCTTAGTGCTTTCCCATTTTTAAGGCCAAGACGTCCTTTTAATAAGAGCGCTGCACAGGAAAAAATAAAAGTAAACGCTCCCGATGCCACGATAAATAGAACTTTATCCATTTGGAGCATACCAAATGAAACACTCACTGAAAAAGCGTCGATACTTACGGCGAATGCAATGATAAAAGGAGAAACTTGTTTCGATGAAGAGCTCGGTGTATCACTTTGTAACAACATATGTATACCTATCAACCCAAGCATTACGCCTGATAATATACTGCTCCACACTGTAAATATATGTGCGGATAACTCCCCAGTAACGAATCCAAGAAACGGGAAAGCCATATTAAGAAATGACGTCCAAAGCGCTAACGTAAGTTTCCCTTTATTTACTTGCAGGAATGAATAAATGACTAAAACATCTAAGGTCGTAATGCCAGCCGCAAATAATTCCGCCAAAATAAAACCTCCCCGAATACCGCATCGGTTCATCTTATGCGGCATTTGAGGAGGTCATTCGTATTAGCTTCAGTTCATAAAGTGTTTTCCTTCGGCCGCTTTCATTAATCTGTTCATGACAGCGGCGCCAACTCCAGCCAAGTCCGTTTCAACAGCTAGAATAAGATCCGCTTCCGTCAAATCACACTTACGGAGCGCTCCGTATAAATTTGTCGCCATTGCTTCATTGTTACCTGCCACACCAATTGCAAAGTACCAATCAGCGCCTGAAACGCCCAATTCATCTGGCCCAATCAGCGCGACCTTCTTGCCTTCAGCATGAAGCTTATCAATAGCTGCATAAATTTTATCCACGTCGTAATTAATGACATAAAGAGGAGCTTCCGGTGCATAGTGCAAATACTTCATACCTGGGGAACGTGGTGCTTGTTCACCAGGCGACTTTGTTTCAGAATTTACAGGACCAACGATGCTCTCAATCATTTCTTGCGTTGTCCCCCCTGGCCGTAAAATAGTGGGCGGAATGGTCGTCATATCCAATACGGTTGACTCCACGCCAACACCAGTTTGTCCACCGTCAAGAATGAGTGGAATGAGCCCATCAAGATCTTTATGTACATGAGCCGCTTCAGTTGGGCTCGGTTTACCGCTTCGATTTGCACTCGGTGCTGCAAGCGGTTCACCGAGTGCGCGTAGAAGTCCTAATGCAACCGGATGATCCGGCATTCGTACGCCCACGGTCTCAACGCCGGGTGTTACGTTCGGGGCGATGACGCCTGGTATTTTGTGAAAGACAAGCGTCAATGGACCAGGCCAAAACGTATCCATCAGCTTTTCTGCATCTGCGGAAATATCCGTCGCATAGTTGAAGACTTGTTCTTTATTACCTATATGTACGATGAGTGGGTTATCGGAAGGTCTTCCTTTTGCTTCGAATATTTTTTGTACCGCTAACTCATCAGTTGCAAGTGCGCCTAAACCGTATACTGTCTCCGTAGGAAACGCGACGACACCGCCACTTTTTAAAATATCCACAGCCTGTTTATAGTTTCTTTCGTTATCCATAAAGTTATCCACTGAAAAAACTTTTGTTTCCATGAGCTAACCCCCCACTTATACACATTTTAACCACTTTATCCACAAACTTTGTTAGTAACTTTATGCGAATAGCCCTTTTATCCACTCCCAGACGAAAAAAGTGACTTTTTCCTCTTCTTCCTCTTTCTTATCCGGGAAACAGATTTTCGGGAACATTGCACACCACCAGTTATCCCCACGTCCACTACCAATTGTCAAAATATAGGCATCATATGTTGCTTGTGGGCTAATAAATAGACCCGACCGCTTCGGTGGAAATAATGCTTCTTTTCGTTCAAGTGAAATAGTAGCACCGTTTGACATGGCGTTAGCAATTTGAAGGATTTCACTTTCTAGTGCGACCAAGTTATCCCCAAGTTCTTGTTTCGAATGTGACTTATTCACCGCGTTTTCGATTAGCGGCTGTATTTCACGTTGAATCCCTATTTTAATCTGCTGATCTGCAGGCGTATCTGAATGGGCAAGCAACCTGAAACGGATAGCATCATCCTCTTCCGTCGCCGTTAGGAATACCGCTATGAAGGCCTGAATAATGATAAGCAGGATAATAAATTCAATATAAGGCACCAATTTTTGAACTATAGTTTTCTTTCTTATAATCTCGTAGTCTGTTAACATCTTTATCCCCTCCTACTCTGCATTGTTGCCAGAGTAAGGGGGATTTATTCACGAGTCTCGCAAAATATCATTCGATCTTTGCCGTTAATATCTTTTACTGTTTCAACTAAAGCCTCCGGAAATGCCTCTGTGAATAACTTATGCACATCTGGCCCCTGAAGGTAACCGATTTCGACTGCGACGAGGGAGGGCTTGTTCATAAGTGGCGGCAATGTTTCAGCAAGTTTTCGATAAAAGTAAAGTCCATCTTCATCCGCAAATAATGCATTATGCGGTTCGTGATCGAGGACTGTACCTGACATTAAAGTCGCTTCATCATGTGCGATATAGGGCGGGTTGGATAACACGACATCCCATTTGTCCTTCGCGATCGGTGCAGTAAGATCGCCTTGCAGGAAAGTCACGTCGGCGTCATTTGCTTTTGCGTTATGCTTCGCGATTGCAAGCGCACCTTCACTGATGTCCGTTGCAGTAACGAGAGCTTCGGACCATTCTTTTTTGAATGAAACTGCGATTGCACCGCTACCTGTTCCGATATCTGCAACGGTAATTTTTTTAGTGGCGAAGAGTTTCTGGCTTCGTTCAAGCGCACCGTAAACGAGCTCTTCTGTTTCTGGACGCGGGATAAGAACATTTTCATCCACTTTGAAGGTGTAGCCGTAGAAACCTTCTTCACCAATTACATATTGTACGGGTCTTCCTTCGAGCAGTTCGTCGGTTTTATCCCAAAAGTCCTTGTGTTGTTCGCCTGTAAGTTGTTCCTGTACATCCGCAAATAAAGAAGCCCTAGACTTTTGTGTTACGAATTCCATAAGGAGCTGTGCAGCATGTGGTTCAATGCCTTGTTGTTCCAATAAAGAAGAAGCCCGCTGAAGAGCTTCATAGATTTTTTCAGTCATTACGATCCAAACTTTCTAGCCGATATGCCTGTTCTTCCATAATAAGTGCGTCGATAACTTCATCGAGTTTACCTTCAATAATCTGATCAAGTTTCTGGATCGTCAGGCCGATACGGTGATCAGTTACCCGATTTTGTGGGAAGTTGTATGTGCGAATCCGCTCAGAACGGTCGCCTGTACCGACTGCTGATTTCCTTTTTTCATCGTACTCATCTTGGATTTCACGTGTGAATTTATCAGAAACGCGTGCCCGTAATACTTTCATCGCTTTTTCTTTATTTTTGATTTGCGATTTCTCATCTTGAATCGACACCGTGATGCCAGTTGGAAGATGCGTCAATCGAACGGCGGACATTGTTGTGTTGACCGACTGACCTCCAGGACCGGATGATGCAAATGTATCCGTCCGAATATCTTTTTCATGAATAACAATTTCAACTTCTTCTGCTTCAGGAAGGCAAGCGACGGTTGCTGTCGATGTATGTGTACGCCCACCGGATTCAGTTTCCGGGACCCGCTGTACACGGTGCGCTCCGTTTTCATATTTCAATTTTGAATAAGCACCCGTTCCATTAATCAGGAAAATAATTTCTTTAAAGCCACCGAGTTCTGTCGGAGACGAATCCAACACTTCAACTTTCCAGTGGTTCATTTCCGCGAAACGGCTGTACATGCGGAATAAGCTACCAGCAAATAATGCTGCTTCATCGCCACCTGCTGCGCCCCGGATTTCCATAATAACGTTCTTGTTATCATTCGGATCTTTTGGCACGAGCAATAACTTTAACTTTCCTTCGAATGATTCGATTTGGTCTTCCAGTTCGGAAACTTCCATTTTGACAAGTTCTTTCATTTCATCGTCGAGAGATTCGTTCAACATTTCTTTGGCGCTTTTAAGTTCAGCTTTTGCATGTTTATAGTCACGATAGACTTCAACTTTTTCCTGTAAGCCGGATTGTTCTATCGAGTACTCACGGAGTTTCGTCATGTCACTTACTACCGCGGGATCACTGAGCATTTCATTCAAATGATCATATCGGTCTTCTACTGCTTGTAACCTTTCAAACATTGTTGACACCTCATTTTCAGGACTGTTTTGTACGTTTATTGTACGGGAAATCTCTTAGTAAATACAATTATTTCACTGATGCTGACGTTGTGCGTGTAGTTCGCAACGTTTTGGTGAATGTAGACAACGTCGTAGCGGAAGTAAGAAACGTTTCGCACCAAGTTGGCAACGTTCTTACGGAACTTAACAACGTTTCGATAGGTTCACAACGTTTCGGCGAATGTAGACAACGCTTCGCACGAAGTTCGCAACGTTCTTGCGGAAGTTAACAACGTTTCGCGAGGTTCGCAACGTTTTGGTGAATGTAGACAACGTCGACGCTGAAGTAAGCAACGTTTCGTTCGAAGTTCGTAACGTTACAGAAAAACTAGACAACACTCCAAAGAAACACCAACACCCGCACCCTTTCACACTAAAAAACCCGCCCTCTTCTGCCGGACGGGCTTGATTGCTGTTATCCTTTTACAGTTGCTGCAGCTGTTACGCCTTTTGGTACTTCGTGGTGCTTGCGACATCTTGGTTCGTACGCTTCTGAAGCGCCGACTAGAATAATGGGATCATCATAGCCCGCAGGCGTGCCGTTAATGAGACGCTGCGTTCGGCTAGAGGGCGAGCCACACACTGTGCAGACAGCCTGTAATTTGGTAACGTGTTCAGCCACAGCCATTAGACGTGGCATCGGCCCGAATGGTTCGCCGCGGAAATCTTGGTCAAGTCCAGCAACGATTACTCGGAATCCACGATTGGCCAATTCCATCACGACGTCAACGATACCTTCGTCGAAGAATTGAGCTTCATCGATTGCGATTACGTCATAATCTTCGGTGACAAACTGCTCAATATGGTTTGAGCTGGCAATCGGATTCGCGATAACAGTTGTCCCATTATGGCTGACGACGGCTTCTTCACTAAAACGATCATCGATTTCCGGTTTGAATACCGCAATTTTTTGTTTAGCGAACTGCGACCGTCTTATTCGGCGAATCAATTCCTCGGATTTCCCTGAAAACATACTACCGCAAATGACCTCAATCCAACCGCCTTGCATTGTTACGTACATGGTGAATCTCCTTCCAGTTGCCTCTATATAATTATTTATTTTCATATCATTAGATTATCTATCATACCCTAAAACCAGTCGCATTTAACGTCTTTTATTTCAGACCTAAATGTGTTAGTCACATTTTTCTCCAAAAAGAAATACCCGCCCGGCGCATGTGCACCTGACGGGTATTGTGAAAATCTTACTCTTGGCCTTCTTCTTCGCGGCCTTCTTCTTTGAGACCATATTTTTTGTTGAAGCGGTCGACACGTCCGTCCGCTTGAGCAAATTTCTGGCGTCCAGTGTAGAATGGGTGGCATTCCGAACAAACTTCAATTCGGATGTCCTCTCTTACAGAACCTGTTTCAAATGTGTTACCACATGAACAAGTAACAGTTGCTACTTTATAAGCTGGGTGAATTGCTGCTTTCATCAATCTCTCTCCTTTCGCCCTGAACCATCTGGAACAGAGTTGTATTATAAGACTGATGCCTTACACGGTCCGTATTCGTCAACCGTATATGCACGCAGATATTATTTAAGTTACCTAAAATATTATAACAAGTTTTTTTTGTAGATGCAACTATTTTATTTACTACGACATATGTTGCAATAAAGAATTCCATTGAATTCGCTTGTTCTAATACTTAGATTGAATTAGAAATCCTGCTATTACCGCTGCGGCGCTTTGTGGATGCCTCTCGCGATAAGCCAGAAAGAAAACCGCTTTCAGTCTTCTGGCTTCGGCTACCCCGAAGTCGTACCTTCGCTAAATAGTTTATATTAGAAATCACATTTCGTTATCAGGGATGAGATCTTTTACAACCTGTGGTTCCATGAACTGAGAGAATGCATTTAAATACAGTCCCAAATATGGGGTAAGTTAGATTTCTTACTATTATCTCTTCAGTTGGCAATGAAAGACGCCTGCATTGGATATTTCTAAGAAATGGGCAAGCTATAGAATTGGGGGTAGCGCCCGAAATTTTATCTTCGGGTGCTTTGAAAATAAATAGAGAAGAATCTATTCTGTTATTATAAAAAGCAAGCGCACTATTACTTTGGCCATTATAGGGGAGCGAAGGGCAAATAACGGTAACAGGATTACCGAAAAGAGCGCCAACCTCAGTGACGAATTCACTAAGGTTGGCGCTTGTTCTGACGGTAATCGTGTAGCGTTCACTTTGTCCAAAGCGAACCGAAAATAGGCCAACGGGAGACCACACAGCCTTTATCTTCAAGCATTCCATCTATCAAAGAAATTGAATTCGATTATAGCAACCCTTTACCATTACGGTGGGCTTTCATTTCGTCATTTAATTTATCGAAGAACTCTTCGTTTGTTTTTGTCAGACGCAATTTCTTCATGAAACGTTCTGTAAAGTCATGTGAATCGGAAAATGTTTTACGAATTGCCCATAGCTTTTCAAGCTGGTCAGCTGGAATAAGCAATTCTTCTTTCCGTGTTCCTGAGCGGCGTATGTCGAGCGCTGGGAAGATGCGTCGTTCTGCAAGATTGCGGTCAAGATGCAGTTCCATATTGCCTGTTCCTTTGAATTCTTCATAGATGACTTCATCCATGCGTGAACCTGTGTCGATCAAAGCCGTCGCAAGAATGGTCAAGCTACCGCCTTCTTCAAGATTACGTGCTGCCCCAAAAAATCGTTTTGGACGATGGAATGCAGCTGGATCGATACCACCTGACAGTGTACGTCCACTTGATGGAATAACAAGGTTATACGCGCGCGCAAGTCGTGTGATGGAATCCATAAGAATGATTACATCACGCTTATGCTCTACGAGTCGCATCGCCCGTTCTAATACAAGTTCCGCCACTTTGACGTGGTTTTCTGGTAACTCATCGAATGTTGAGCTGACGACATCAGCCTTAACGGAGCGTTCGATATCAGTCACTTCTTCTGGTCTTTCATCAATCAGAAGGACAATCAGTTCCGCGTCAGGATGATTCATTGTAATTGAATTCGCAATTTCCTTCAACAACAGTGTTTTTCCTGCTTTTGGCGGAGCGGCAATGAGTCCACGCTGACCGAAACCAACCGGCGAGATAAGATCCATAATACGTGTCGATAGCTTTAATGGATCCGTTTCAAGTTTGATATGACGGTCTGGATAAAGAGGTGTTAGTGCTGGGAAATGCACGCGTTCACGTGCTACTTCTGGATCTTCTCCATTGACAGCTTCCACTTGTAGAAGACCGTAATAGCGTTCCGATTCTTTTGGTGGCCGAACTTTCCCACTTACTTTATCACCGTTTCGAAGATCGAAACGTCGGATTTGTGAAGCGGATATATAAATATCTTCCGAACTTGGTGAGTAGTTGATTGGACGAAGGAAGCCGTAGCCCTCGGATTGAATAATTTCAAGAACACCTTCCATGAAGAAGAAGCCTTCTTGTTCCGCCCTCGATTTCAATATAGCAAAAATAAGTTCCCTTTTCGTCAACTTGCTGTAATAAGCAATTTTATATTCTTTTGCATGGGCATATAACTCTTTTAAAATCATATTCTCCAACGCTGATATTGTTAGCACTGTCATCTTTTGGCACCACTCTTTAGGTTAATGGGTTGAATTTTTGAGGTTAATCTAGGAAGGTATATCATAATGAATATATCCTGAAGGTCCACTTCAGACGAGGACCTCCTGGATATATACAGGTACTTCCTATACAAGCGAAGATGCCCGGTTTATGACCGGGCGATGAGCTATATCAGTCTTGCATGACAAGCAGAGGTTTTTTCTCCATGCTGTGACGGCCTTCAACAAAACGAATTGTGCCGGACTTCGAACGCATGACTAATGAATGTGTTTCACAGTAACCGCCTTTAAATTGCACGCCACGAAGAAGTTCTCCATCTGTTACGCCAGTTGCAGCGAATATGGCGTCGTCCCCTTTGACAAGGTCGTCCATGTAAAGCACTTTGTCGACGTCGATTCCCATCTTGATACAACGTTCACGTTCTGCATCATTTGAAGGAACCAGTCTACCCTGTATTTCGCCGCCAAGGCATTTCAATCCAACTGCAGCAATAACACCTTCTGGTGCGCCGCCAAGTCCGAATAAAATGTCTACTCCGGTTTCATCAAACGCAGTATTGATGGCTGCTGCAACGTCACCATCATTGATAAGCTTAATGCGTGCGCCTGAAGCCCGAATTTCTTCGATGATAGCAGCGTGACGTTCCCTGTTAAGAACAGTTGCAACAATGTCACCAATATTTTTATTTTTAGCCTTAGCAACAGCCATAAGGTTTTCAGTTACGGATGCATCGATATCGATTTTACCAACCGCTTCAGGGCCAACAGCGATTTTGTTCATATACATATCTGGTGCATTAAGAAGATTGCCTTTATCCGCAATAGCAAGAACTGCAAGTGCGTTCCAGCCGCCTGCTGCGACAATATTTGTTCCTTCAAGCGGGTCAACAGCGACGTCCACTTCAGGACCAATTCCAGTCCCTAGCTTTTCACCAATATAAAGCATCGGTGCTTCGTCCATTTCCCCTTCACCAATTACGACAATCCCTTGCATCGGAATAGTATCGAATACTGTACGCATTGCTGTTGTTGCAGCGTCATCCGCCTCATTTTTCAAGCCGCGTCCCATCCAGCGTGAAGCTGATACTGCTGCTGCTTCTGTAACACGAACTAATTCCATCGATAAACTGCGTTCCATTTGTGTTCCTCCTGGTATACGGTTAAATCCCGTAAGTTTTGCCACTCTGACTAATTATAGCATATTTTTTTCTAGTGCTGGGTCGTTCATTCGCCCACGATTGCTTCTTTCGAAATCGACACTTTGCGGATATCCGCTCCAATTCCCTGAAGTTTTTCGATAAGGGAACTATACCCGCGCTCGATGTGCTGAATTTCTTGTACTTCCGTCACTCCGTCGGCAATGAGTCCCGCAATAACGAGCGCGGCCCCTGCGCGAAGGTCGGATGCGCGTACTGTTGCCGCCTGAAGTGGCGTCGGTCCAGCTAGAATCGCCGACCGCCCTTCAACGCGTGCATCAGCATTCATTCTAGTGAGCTCGTCAATATGTTTAAATCTAGCCGAGTAAACCGTATCCGTAATGACGGAAGGTCCGGCTGCTTGCGATAGTAACACCGAAAATGGCTGTTGGAGATCCGTTGGAAAACCTGGATATACAAGTGTTTTCACATCGACGGCTTGCAGATTTCTCGACTTTGGAATGAAGATTTGTTCTTCTCCTTCAACAATATCCACACCCATTTCACGAAGTTTCGCCGTGAGCGCCTCAACATGGAACGGTATGACATTGTCAATTGTAACGCCATCGCCCGCTGCTGCGGCCATAATCATAAAAGTACCTGCTTCAATTCGATCAGGTATAATTGTATGTTTTGTACCGTGAAGTTTTTCCACGCCATCTATACGAATGACATTCGTTCCTGCGCCCTTGATTTTCGCACCCATATTGGACAACAGTGTAGCGACGTCAATGATCTCAGGTTCCTTCGCTGCATTCTCAATTGTCGTACGACCCTTTGCGAGAACTGCTGCGAGCATGATATTAATTGTTGCACCAACACTGATAACGTCCAAATAGATTTTTGCACCGCGTAATTCTTCCGCACGCAAATAAATAGCACCGTGTTCGTTGGTTACTTTCGCGCCTAGCGCTTCGAAACCTTTGATATGCTGATCTATAGGTCGTGGCCCCAGATGACAACCACCTGGCAAGCCGATGACTGCGTGCTTGAATCTTCCAAGCATCGCGCCCATCATATAGTAGGATGCACGAAGCTTCTTCACGTTACCGTTTGGAAGTGGCATCGACATCATTTCTGTTGGATCAATCGTCATCGTTCCTTTATTAAATTCAACTTTCCCACCGATATCTTCCAGTAGCGCCTGAAGGGTAACGACATCCGAAATTTCTGGCAGTCCTTCGATTGTAACTAGGGAATCAGCCAGAATAGAAGCAGGGATAAGTGCAACTGCACTGTTTTTAGCGCCACTCACTTTAATTGAACCTCGTAATGGTTTGCCGCCTGTTATTTTATAAACGTCCATATGACTCTCCTTTGATGCCTTACTTGTTCTTTCTAGTTTCCCAGTCCGCAAGAAATGCTTCGATTCCTTTATCCGTAAGTGGGTGCTTGAATAGCTGCGTCAACACGTTGAAAGGTGTCGTTGCAATATCTGCACCACTTAGCGCTGCGTCTGTAATATGCTGTGGGCTGCGAATGGATGCAGCAATAATTTCTGTTTTGATATTGTGGATTGAGAAGATATCTGCAATTGTAGAGACCAATGCCATGCCATCTTGTCCAATGTCATCGAGTCTGCCGAGGAATGGGGAAACATATGTCGCTCCTGCACGTGCTGCAAGAAGTGCCTGATTTGCACTGAAGATAAGTGTTACGTTTGTTTTGATGCCTTCCTGTGAAAAGACCGCACAAGCTTTCAATCCTTCAGGTGTCATTGGCAATTTCACCGTAATATTTGGAGCAATTTCCGCCAATACTCGTCCTTCTTTGATCATGCCTTCAGCATCAAGTGCGATGACTTCTGCACTGACTGAACCAGGGACAAGTGCTGCAATTTCTCGCAACCTATCATGAAAAGGTACATCTTCTTTCGCAACAAGTGAAGGATTTGTTGTAACTCCTGATAGTATGCCCCAAGTATGCGCTTCTTTGATTTCTTCAAAATTAGCTGTATCGATGAAAAACTTCATGAATAAAATCCCCCTTATAATGAATGAATACTCTATAGTAAATACTTTATGAAGAGCTCCGAAAAACTCTTAAAAGAAGGAGAATACATCACCATTGATGTTTCTCCTCTTTCTGTTAACTACGTATAATTAAGCTTTTTGTGAACTACCGAATTCGCGCATTTTACCGATAACCGTTACTTTGATGGCATCGCGCATTGGCGTCAAGAATTTACGAGGATCATAGGCTTCAGCGTCTGCCGCAAGTGTTTCACGTACAGCTTTTGTTCCTTGTATTTGGTTTTCTGTATTGACGTTAATTTTAGCCGTTCCGAATGAAATAGATTTTTGGATATCTTTTATCGGAATACCTGTTCCGCCATGAAGGACAAGCGGTAGGTCAGATTGACTTGAGATTTCTTCCATTTCCTTGAAACCAAGGTTTGGCTCGCCTTTATATGGTCCGTGGACTGATCCTAATGCAGGTGCAAGACAGTCGATTCCTGTTTTGTCCACAAGCTCTTTACATTCTGCAGGGTTCGCATAAATGACGCCTTCAGCAATAATATCGTCTTCCTGGCCTCCAACGACCCCAAGTTCTGCTTCTACAGAAACTCCCCGTTCATGCGCATAATCAACTACACTTTTCGTAATTTCAATATTTTCTGCAAGTGGTTTTGATGAAGCGTCAATCATAACGGAAGTGAAACCTGCTTCAATTGCTTCTTTACATTTTTCGAAGCTTGAACCGTGATCCAAATGAATTGCAACAGGAACTGTAATTTTATAATCGTGCATAAGACCTTTCACCATGTGGACAACCGTTGTGAAACCGCCCATATAACGTGCTGCACCTTCGGATACCCCAAGGATAACAGGAGATTGTTCTTCTTGTGCCGCTAGTAAAATCGCTTGCGTATATTCAAGGTTGTTTATATTAAACTGACCTATTGCGTACCCTTCTTTTTTCCCTTTGATCATCATTTCTTTCATGGAGACAAGTGCCATGCGAATTCCTCCTTAGGATCTTGAAAAGAATAGTGTGATTATTGTATACCACCAATATCATAACAAAAACAGCCAGTGTTTACCACTGCCTGCTTTGTCAGTTTTCAAACATTGCGTTCACCGCATCACGGACTTCATAAATATCAAACGGCTTAGTAAAATATTTCATAGCCCCAGTTTTCAATGCATCTTCTGTTAATTCAATTTCACCGTACGCAGTCATCATGATGACTGGTATCTCTGGCCAGCCAATTTTTAATCTTTTTAAAACCTCTAATCCATCCATGCCCGGCATTTTCATATCAAGCAGGACACAGCCTGGCACTTCTTGTTCCACCGCTTGGAGCGCTTCTAATCCGTTCGCCGCGAGGGTTGTTTTAAACCCTTCCCGGCGGAACACTTCATCCAGCAAAAGTCGAATCCCCTTTTGATCATCCACAATTAAAAGACTTTTCAATCTCCATTCCCTCTTTCTGCAATCCCATGTTGTTATACCTACTTATTTGACAAATGTCACAGATACCCTTCTTTTTTTGACAAAACTTTGTCCTTTGCTTTCCATGCTCCCTCTTCCTATAATGAGGTGGAGGTGGTAGTTTTGAAAATGTTGACGACACAAATCAGCGGACTTCTTCAGCGTATCGCCGGAAATGGTGAAGAATCTATTGAAGAAACAGCCCGTCTTCTCGCACAAGCAACAATTGGCGAAGGTCGTGTTATTATTGCGGGATTCGGTGAAATGGAGGCAGTTACCGCAACCGCCTTTCACAGTACCGATCCACTTAGTGGTGCCGTTCGTTATGAGTTTGGGATGGACATAACAGCAGCCGACCGGATTTGGCTATTAACTCGGTCTGCGATGGATAGGCCTGCATTGGAACTTGCACAGCAACTTGCTGGACGCTTCATTCCTTTTGCCGCGCTCGCCGCTGAAAAACCGGGCAGCAGCAATGAACTTGCAGAATTATCATATACATATATATCGACTGAGCTTACACGTGGTTTATTACCAGGTGACGACGGTGAACGGATTGTTCAGCCGCATGCACTCAGTGCGTTGTTTATTTATGAAGCTGTGAAGATTGCCTATGATGAAATGATTTTAGACAAGGATTAAAAACAAGTAAAAGCTGCACATAAGCGGGAATTCTCCGTTTATGTGCAGCTTTTTTTAGTTGGTGATTGGTTGAGTGACCGATATGCTCGGGTAGACGATGGATATGCTCGGTTCCTGATATATATGATCGGGTAGACGGCAGATATGCTCGGTTCCTGATATATATGATTGGTTAGCTGGTGGATATGCTTGGTTCCTGACATATATGATCGGGTAGATGCCGGATATGCTCGGGTACCTGACATATATGATCGGGTAGAAGACGGTTATGCTCGGTTACCAACACATATGATCGAGTAGACGATGGATATGCTCGGTTCATGATATATACGATCAGTTAGATGCCCGATATGCTTGGTTGAGCAACATATATGATCGGTCGTGCGCTATATATGGCTAGTCCAACAAGTTGCAACCGAAACGTTATTCTTTTCCAGCGATTATCGCTCCTAGGAACTCGCGGAATAGCGGTTGTGGGCGTGTTGGGCGTGATGCAAATTCTGGGTGGAACGAGACACCGACAAAGAATGGGTGATCTTCTAATTCTATGATTTCCACGAGTTGTTCATTCGGGCTTATACCAGAAATCCTCATACCTGCAGCTTCGAATTGCTCGCGGTATTCATTATTAAATTCATAGCGATTACGGTGACGTTCGTAAATCAACTCTTCGCCGTAAGCAGCACGCGCTTTCGTTCCTTCTTTTAATTTACATGGGTAAGCGCCAAGTCTGAAGTAACTTTCTGGATTACCATTACTTTCAGGAGGACTCTCAATAATTTGATTTTCCGTGTCTTTATCAAATTCAACTGAATGAGCTTTTTCGATCCCCATAACATTGCGTGCGTATTCGACTGCAGCTAATTGCATGCCTAAGCCGATTCCGAAAAACGGGATGCCATTTATACGGGCATAAGTAATTGCTTCAATTTTACCATCGATACCGCGTTTTCCAAAACCAGCTGGAACGAGGATTCCGTCGACATCCGATAATAATTCAGCTGCACTCTGTGCTGTTACATCTTCCGAATTGATCCATTTTATTTCAATTTCTGTGTCGAAACCGTAACCTGCGTGGCGAAGTGCTTCAACCGCAGAAATATAGGCATCCTGCATTTCAACATACTTCCCGACAAGTCCGATGCGAACTTTTTTCGAAAGGGATTTCACAAGTGTTACCAGTTCTTTTATTTCTGTCATATCCGGTTGTTTCGTCTCAAGTTCAAGGAAATCTACGACGATTTGATCCATATTCTGTTCATGCAATCTAAGCGGTACTTCGTATAGCGTTTCCGCGTCAAGTGCTTCGATGACTTCTTCTGGTTTGATATTACAGAACAACGCAATCTTATCTTTCATTTCTTGCGGTACTGGATATTCGCTTCGTACAACAATCATATTTGGCTGAATTCCGAGACTTCGAAGTTCCTTAACACTATGCTGTGTAGGTTTTGTCTTCATTTCACCAGCTGCATGTAAGTAAGGAATAAGGGTGTTATGAATATACATAACGTCACTTTTTCCAAGATCCGTTTTCATCTGACGAAGTGCTTCTAGGTACGGGAGGGATTCGATATCGCCGACACTGCCACCAATTTCTGTAATGACGACGTCTGCGTTCGTTTCTTTTCCAGCACGTTTGATCAGGCTTTTGATTTCATTTGTAATATGAGGGATGACTTGGACAGTTGCTCCATTGTATTCTCCGCGACGTTCTTTTTGTAGGACAGATGAATATACTTTCCCCATCGTAACGTTCGAATACTTGTTCAATTTGATGTCAATAAAACGTTCATAATGACCTAGGTCTAGATCCGTTTCTGCCCCATCTTCTGTAACGAAGACCTCACCATGCTGTAAAGGACTCATCATTCTTGGGTCAAGATTAATGTATGGATCGAATTTTTGGATTGTCACCTGAAGTCCTCGAGATTTTAATAGTCGTCCAAGTGATGCTGCGTTGATACCTTTACCTAGTGATGAGACAACGCCACCGGTTACGAAAATATACTTTGTCATGTTTTACTCCTCCATTCGTCTGGTTCGTTCTAGTTAAATCAAATTCGCCTTGACGTAATTGCGTACAGATCAAGTAAGGAAGTTAGCGTAAATGCGTCGTTTCCTTGCGACAACAGCTAACCAACCTGCATCATGCAGGCCGTGAGTCTACTTAATTCATTCCCATCAAAATCTGTGACATCCGCCGGAGGCTTTAACATTATTCAGCAGGGGTTTGGAGTTCTGCGGAATAATGTTAAAACAATAAAAAGCGCCCCGTCTGTAGACAGTATCTACAGGAGGAGCGCATATACACTGGTTCATGTCCATTTAAGGAGCCCAGTCAAAATGTTATAGTGTCGGACGTGTGAAGTCAAGTAATTATTCCTTGATTTCATCCTCGTCTTCATCTTCCTCTTCTTCGTCTTCTTCATCAAGCTCAAGCTCTGCATCATCAGGGATGATTTCAAGCTCGTCGTCTGGATCAATAAGATCTACTTCGATCTCGACAACGTCTTCTTCTTCCTCGTCGTCGTCATCGTCGTCGTCTTCATCGTCATCGATTAGTTCATCGAATTCTTCATCGAACAACTCATCCTCGTCATCCTCGTCTTCAATGATGTCGTCGTCTTCAAGCAACGCTTTTTTCTTTTTCTTCTTGCGTACTTTTACGACTGGAGCTGTTTCTACTTCGATTTGATCGACCGGATACCATTCGCGCAATCCCCAACGGTTGTCGTTGATAGCAAGGAATCTCCCGTCAATGTTCATGTCTGTATAGAATTGTTGTAATTTTGTTCTCATAACTCGTTCAGTTATGCCATTCAGTTTACGGATTGCGTCCATCAGCTGAAGCAATGTTAGCGGTTCTTTTCTTTCCGCCAAAACCGCATATGCGATATCAATCATCGATTCTTCTATCAGTTGTTCTTTCGTCATTTCACGGATGTTCAATTAACGCACGTCCTTTCTATAAACACAAACATACTTATCATTATAAACAATACAGTCCAAAATATGCTACATTCTTTTATTCTTTTTGGAGTGTCGAAGTTCTGTCACACAAATAAACCCCAAATAAGCCCCAGAAAGTAAAAAAGGGATAGCACCTAATCCTTTATCATATAGCAGAAAAAAGAGGGTGGCAAGGGTGGCTATGATCAATATATGTATATATAGTTTCACGCCCGCACCCCTTCCAGTCATTCTCTCTATTATACGTGAAAATTACAAGCAATATCCATATAAAAGAAAAGTACATACCAAACACTTTCCAGGGGAATAATGGACATAGTGATTTCATTCAATACCGCTACGGCGCTTGGGGATGGCTTCGGCTACCCCTTTAAGGCGCCTTCGCTTGATTTACATGGATAAAGAAATCCTAGTAGCATGGAGAAAATAGCATGGTGGCAGCAACTGGCACTACACACTAAATAAAAAATACATACCACACAACCCCTAAAGGCATAAAGGTCATAGAGATTTCATTCAACTCCGCTACGGCGCTTGGGGATGCCTCTCGCCATAAGCCAAGCAGCTTCGCCGCCAGTCTTATGGCTTCGGCTACCCCTGTAAGGCGCCTCCGCTTGATTTACATGGATAAAGAAATCCCAGTAGCGTGCAGAAAAACGCATTGTGCCAGTTACTGACACCATTTGCGCCCTTCAAATTGTGGCAGCACCTGGCACCACACACTGGGTAGTACGGGCAACAATAGAGCATTCACCCGAAGCGTACGACTCACACTTACACCGGCACTACACACTCACGCAAAAAGGAAAATCCGTGCTAAACCGAAGTTTGCACGGATTCGTGGCCTATAGGATGTAAATCATGCAGTTGCGCTTTTAGGCTGCCATCCCTAATTGTCCAGCTCCAGCGCCCAGACGCTCGGGTCATAAGCCAGACCGGCTACGCGGTAAAGGGCACCGCTTCGACGATCCGTCTTATGCCTGTCGCGTCTAAACGGCCGCTTCCGCTTTTCGTGTTACATATTCCGTCTATACTGCCCGCCTACTTCATATAGCGCGTTGGTAATTTGCCCTAAACTTGCCACTCTCACCGTTTCCATTAGTTCTTGGAAGATGTTACCGCCTGAAACAGCTACTTCTTTCAGCTTCTTCAAGGCTTCTTCGGTTTGATCGGCATGCAAGTTTTTGAATGCACGTAAGTTGAGGATTTGTGTTTCTTTCTCGTCTTGTGTGGCACGCGCGATTTCCATGTTATCGACGTCATCAGACGACGGTGGATTCGGGTTCAAGTATGTGTTAACACCAATAATTGGCAACTCACCTGAATGCTTTTTCATTTCATAATGCATCGATTCTTCTTGAATTTTACCGCGTTGGTATTGTGTTTCCATCGAACCGAGCACGCCGCCGCGGTCATTTAAGCTTTCAAATTCGCGCAAGACCATTTCTTCAACGAGATCCGTTAATTCATCGACAATAAATGCGCCTTGAAGCGGATTTTCATTTTTCGACAGGCCGTGCTCATTTGTAATGATCATTTGGATAGCCATCGCACGACGAACTGATTCTTCCGTTGGCGTTGTAATGGCTTCGTCATACGCGTTCGTATGGAGCGAGTTACAGTTATCCTGCAATGCCATAAGCGCCTGCAGCGTTGTGCGGATATCATTAAAATCAATTTCCTGCGCGTGCAAGCTGCGGCCTGATGTTTGGACATGGTACTTCAATTTTTGACTACGTTCGTTGGCGCCGTATTTCTGACGCATCGCGACTGCCCAAATACGACGAGCAACGCGCCCGATAACCGTATATTCCGGATCAAGACCATTCGAGAAGAAGAACGATAAATTCGGAGCGAAATCATCGATATTCATGCCGCGGCTCAAATAATATTCTACATATGTGAAGCCATTTGACAGTGTGAATGCCAATTGGGAAATCGGGTTTGCGCCTGCTTCTGCAATATGGTAGCCAGAAATCGACACTGAGTAGTAATTACGTACTTTTTCATCGATGAAGTACTGCTGGATATCCCCCATCATGCGAAGCGCGAATTCCGTCGAGAAGATACATGTATTCTGCCCTTGGTCTTCTTTCAGAATATCTGCTTGCACTGTTCCACGAACTGCTTGAAGCGTTCCTTCTTTGACTTCAATGAATTCTTCAACCGTTAGTGCCCGCCCAAGTTTTTCCTCGTTGATGCGCACTTGTTGATCGATTGCTGTATTCATAAACATGGCAAGAATAATCGGTGCTGGACCGTTAATCGTCATGGAAACAGACGTTGCCGGTGCACACAGATCGAAACCTTCGTACAGTTTTTTCATATCCTCTAACGTACAAATACTGACGCCAGACTCCCCGACTTTCCCGTAAATATCTGGACGTTCATCCGGGTCTTCTCCGTACAATGTCACAGAGTCGAACGCCGTTGACAGTCGTTTCGCATCGTCATCTTTCGATAAATAGTGGAAACGACGATTCGTCCGTTCCGGTGTTCCTTCTCCGGCAAATTGACGTTTTGGATCTTCGCCTTCACGTTTGAATGGGAATACGCCAGCTGTATATGGATAGGACCCCGGGACGTTTTCTTTATAAACCCAGCGAAGAATTTCACCGTAATCTTTGAATTTCGGCAACGCGACTTTCGGGATTTTTAATCCTGAAAGACTTGTAGTTGTCAAAGCAGTGCGCAGTTCTTTACCACGAACTTTTGTGATGAATTCATCGCCCGCGTAGGCTTCTTTCAATTTATCCCAGTTTGCGAGGATACGTTTTGACTCTGACGTCAATTCTTCTTTAATGCCTTCCGCAAGTGATTGCAGTGAAGTCACGAGCGCATCGTCTGGCGCTTGTTCGTTGACCGTTTGAATGGCTCCTTCGAGCTGGAATAATTTGCGTGCAAGCGTTTCCTGCACTTCAGATTTTTTATGGTACCCACGGACCGTATCTGAGATTTCACGTAAATATTGCTGACGGTCGTTCGGGATGATGACGTTTTGTTTTTGTGTTTTGACGAATTGTCCGTAAGACGTTTCCCAGTCTAAACCGCATTTGTCGTTCAATACGGAAACGAGTGCTGCAAAGAGTGAATTCGTCCCTTTGTCGTTGAATTGGCTTGCGATTGTGCCATACACTGGCATTGTATCGAGATCTTTATCCCATAGAAGATGACTGCGCTGATACTGTTTTTGCACTTGGCGCAATGCATCTTCAGAGCCTTTACGTTCGAATTTATTGATGACAATCAGGTCTGCGAAATCAATCATGTCAATCTTCTCAAGTTGTGTCGGCGCACCGAATTCGCTTGTCATGACATACATCGAAGCATCGGAAACTTCCGTAATTTCAGCATCCCCTTGCCCGATTCCACTTGTTTCAACAACGATTAGGTCGAAACCGACTGTTTTCACAATGTCTAACACATCCCGAATCGCTCCAGAAAGCTCTGTACGGGAACCACGTGTCGCGAGACTTCGCATGAATACGCGCTTATTGAAGATGGCATTCATACGAATACGGTCACCAAGTAAAGCCCCACCTGTTTTCTGTTTCGTTGGGTCAATCGATAGGATTGCGACTCTTTTTTCCGGTAGTTCGTGGAGGAATCTACGAATTAATTCGTCAGTAAGCGAACTTTTCCCCGCTCCACCTGTTCCAGTAATCCCAAGAACCGGCGTGTTTTTAGATAGTGTACGTGCTTTTTCAACAACTGCAGCCGCTTGCGCGTCGTCCTGACCGTACATTTCTTCCACGTACGTAATGACATTCGCTAGGATTTCGGGTTGGTCGACAGTTATTTTTTCAAGGTTTTCCATTTCATTGTCAGTCGCTGTGAGGTAATCACATTGCTCCAACATCCGATTAATCATCCCTTGAAGACCCATTTTGCGCCCATCTTCAGGAGAGAAAATCCATGTAATACCGTAGTCATGCAGTTCTTTGATTTCCTTCGGGATGATAACTCCGCCGCCACCTGCGTAAATGCGAATATGCGGTGCCCCTTTTTCCTGAAGAAGGTCATACATGTATTTGAAATATTCAACATGCCCGCCCTGGTACGAAGACATCGCAATTGCTTGAACGTCTTCCTGAATGGCCGCGTTGACAACTTCCTCGACTGAACGATTATGCCCCAAGTGAATTACTTCTGCGCCGCTCGCTTGCATAATACGACGCATGATATTGATGGATGCGTCATGCCCGTCGAAAAGACTCGACGCTGTAACGAACCGGATATGGTGTTTCGGTTTATAAATCTCAACTGTTGCCATATGTGGAACACCCCTTTTGCATTAATGAACATTTTACCCAATTAACCCTTTAAAAAGTTGGTCAGTTTGAACACGTATATAGGTTTCTATCGTATAACTTCTATGCAATGCCCATCTGCGAAATGCCCACATCTGCCCTTGTACGACGATATGATGTGCCGCGATGCCGACTTCTTCTTCTGAAATGCGCAGTTCCCCCGACTTTGCACACATTTCTAGAAGATTCTCGAACAAAGCGACCATTTCCATTTCTTTTTTCAGAACATATTGCAGTGCATCTTTCGGTAGTGATTTTGATTCTTGGTACATGACCAGAAATTCGTCCGACATATCGTCAATCAAATGATAATACTGATTAATGGCCACTCGCAGTCCATCCACTGTCCCTTCCTGGGTAGGCAGGGCAGAAAGGCGGTCATGCACTTCGTTATAAATACTGTCACAAACGAGGTAGAGTACATCTTCCTTGGTGCGAATATATTCATAAAGCGTTCCGATGCTAAATCCCGCTTCTTTCGCGATTTCGCGGGTTGTTGCGCGATGGAATCCCTTTTCTTTAAAAAGTTTCACCGCACCACGAATCATCTGTTCACGCCGTTTTTCAATCAGACTTTCATCTTTGACAGACGATTTCACTTCTCGTTTATTCACTTTCCTACACCTCCCCGCTTATTTCGTCAGCATTCGGGAGATAACGAGACGCTGAATTTCTTGCGTTCCTTCGTAGATCTGCGTAATTTTCGCATCACGCATATAACGCTCAACAGGATAATCTTTTGTATACCCGTAACCGCCGAAAACCTGAACAGCGTCTGTTGTAACTTTCATAGCTGTATCTCCAGCCATTAATTTTGCCATTGCAGATGCTTGACCATATGGTAAATTATTCGACTCGAGCCAAGCTGCTTGGTATGTTAACAATCTTGAAGCTTCCGTTGCTGTCGCCATATCTGCCAATTTAAAGCCGATGCCTTGGTTTGCAGCGATTGGTTTACCGAATTGAACGCGCTCTTTCGCATAGTCAACAGCTGCGTCAAGCGCCCCTTGTGCAATCCCGACTGCTTGTGCAGCAATTCCGTTACGGCCGCCGTCAAGTGTTTTCATAGCGATGATGAAGCCTTGCCCTTCTTCACCAAGAAGATTTTCTTTCGGTACACGACAGTTGTCAAACATGATTTCAGTTGTAGGCGATGAACGAATGCCGAGTTTGCGCTCTTTTTTCCCGACTGAGAAGCCTGGGAAATCTTTTTCTACGATAAATGCACTTGTTCCTTTATGTTTTGAATCTGGATCAGTAACTGCGAAGACGATGTAGATGTCCGCAATGCCGCCGTTTGTAATGAAAATCTTAGAACCATTTATTACGTAGTCGTCGCCGTCACGTTTCGCTGTTGTGCGCATGCCGCCTGCATCAGAACCAGAACTTGGCTCAGTTAGACCGTATGCCCCCATTTTCGTACCTTCTGCCATTGGACGAAGGTATTGTTGTTTTTGTTCTTCCGTTCCGTAATTAAATACCGGCCATCCCGCTAGAGATGTGTGCGCAGAAAGTGTGACGCCTGTTGACGCACAAACGCGTGACAGTTCTTCTACAGCGATACAATATGCGAGAAAGTCACTGCCGATGCCGCCATACTCTTCAGGCCAAGGAATACCTGTTAGGCCAAGGTCCGCCATTTTCTTGAAGATATCCATGTCGAAACGTTCTTCTTCATCACGTTCTGCTGCTGTTGGTGCAACTTCATTTTCCGCAAAGTCGCGGACCATTTTACGGATCATTTCGTGTTCTTCGGATAATTTAAAGTTCATTGGGTTTCCCACCTTATTTGGTATTTGGTTTTTAATTAGAGGATTGGAATTCATTGTATAATTCCTGCAAAGGGTACAGGAATTATACAATAAACGCGTACATCACTTCATCAGATGTTTCGAAATAACAATACGTTGAATCTCACTTGTGCCTTCGTAGATTTCAGTTACTTTTGCGTCACGGAAATAGCGCTCGACTGGGTAATCTTCTGTATAGCCATAACCGCCGAATACTTGAACTGCTTCAATTGATCCTTCGACTGCCGCTTTTGAAGCAAATAACTTAGCCATCGAGGCTTCTTTTCCACACGGGAGTCCTTCTGCACGCAGTTGTGCAGCGCGGTAGACGAGTAGTTTTGCTGCTTCGACTGCAGTTGCCATGTCCGCAAGTTTAAATCCTACGCCTTGCTGAGCAGCAATCGGCTTACCGAACTGAACACGATCTTTCGCATAACCAGTTGCCGCTTCAAGTGCTGCTTCTGCGATACCGAGTGCTTGCGCCGCTATGCCGATACGACCGACGTCGAGATTTGCCATCGCAATTTTGAAGCCGCCGCCTTCTTCACCAAGTAAGTTTTCTAGTGGAACTTTCATTTGATCAAACGACAGCTCTACTGTTCTCGAACCATGAAGTCCCATTTTCCGTTCATCTTTTCCAATGACGAGGCCAGGTGTATCTTTATCGACGATGAATGCTGAGATACCGTAAGTCCCTTTAGATGGATCTGTCGATGCAAAGACGATGTAGACATCTGCTTCTCCGCCGTTGGTAATAAACATTTTAGAACCGTTAAGCACATAATGATCGTCTTTTTTGACCGCACGTGTTTTAAGAGATCCTGCGTCAGAACCAGATGATGCTTCTGTCAGGCAGAAAGCACCAAGGTATTCGCCGCTTGCCAATTTTGGGAGGTAACGGTTTTTCTGTTCGTCGTTACCGAAATACATAATCGGGTTTGTTCCAACCGATGTATGAACGGAAAGAATGACACCGACAACGGCGCTTACTTTCGACAGTTCATGGATGGCGCTAATATATGAGATGAAATCCATGCCTGCCCCACCATATTCTTCTGGGACAGTAATGCCCATCAAGCCGAGTCCGCCCATTTTCTTTAAAATGTCACGTGGGAATTCCCCAGCTTCCATACGTGGAATGAACGGTTCGATTTCAGTCTTCGCAAAACTTTGTACCATGTCGCGCATCATCTGCTGTTCTTCGGTGAATGTTAAATCCATTATGATTTCCCCTTTAAATGTAAGCATTAGTTATTCGTAAACGTAAAATCCTCGGCCTGACTTCTTCCCTAACCATCCTGCTTTTACATATTTTCTTAGGAGGGGACATGGGCGATATTTCGAATCGCCAAAACCTTCGTGTAGCGTTTCCATAATATATAGACATGTATCGAGTCCAATAAAGTCTGCGAGCTGAAGCGGACCCATTGGGTGATTCATGCCGAGTTTCATGACTTCGTCAATCGCTTGTTCGGTTGCAACGCCTTCATAGAGCGTGTAAATTGCTTCGTTAATCATCGGCATAAGAATTCGGTTTGCGACGAATCCTGGAAAGTCATTTACTTCTACCGGTGTTTTAGACAATTTCACTGTCATGTCTTCCACCGCTTTGTACACGTCGTCTGCAGTTGCAAGACCGCGGATGATTTCGACTAGTTTCATCACTGGAACTGGGTTCATGAAATGCATACCAATCACTTGTTCAGGACGCTTTGTTGCCGCCGCGATTTCCGTGATTGGAAGTGAAGATGTATTGGATGCAAGAATTGCATGTTGCGGAGCGATTTCATCCAACTTCGCGAAAATGGACTTTTTGATATCCATATTTTCAACTGCTGCTTCGATGACAATGTCAACGTCCGATGCATCTTGCAGATCGAGTGATTTCGTTATGCGACCAAGGACTGCGGATTTTTCATCTTCTGTCATGCGACCTTTTTCGACATTGCGAGACAGATTCTTTGTAATAACTGCAAGCCCTTTAGCATATGATTCTTCTTTTATATCATTCAGTTTTACGTCGAAGCCGGCTTGTGCACAGACTTGAGCAATTCCTCCGCCCATTTGTCCTGCACCGATCACCATTATTTTTTTAATTTCCATTGATTAACGCCTCCACATTATTCCGATTTTGCTACTTCGATCATAATTGCGTCGCCTTGGCCTCCGCCTGAACAAATTGCTGCAATACCGATACCGCCACCTTGGCGTTTCAGTTCATGCGCAAGTGTCAAGATAATACGCGCTCCGCTTGCGCCAATCGGGTGACCGAGTGCAACTGCACCGCCATTGACGTTCACTTTTTCAGGATCCAGTTCTGCAATTTGTGAACTTGCGAGAGCAACAGCTGCAAATGCTTCGTTTATTTCAAAGAGTTTTATATCTTCTAGTTTCTTACCCGTCTTTTTAAGTAATGCATTAATGACAAGCCCAGGCGTTTGTGGGAAGTTTGCGGGTTCAATAGCCACTTCTGCATGACCAATAATGACTGCTAATGGTGTTTTTCCTTCTTTTAGCGCACGCTCTTCATTCATCAACACAAGTGCACATGCTCCGTCATTTACGCCTGGTGCGTTTCCTGCCGTAATTGTGCCGTCTTTGCCGAATGCCGGTCGCAATTTCGCCAGTGATTCGAGCGATGTGTTGCGGCGTGGTGCTTCATCCGTATCGACTAAAATCGGATCACCTTTACGCTGCGGGATTTCTACTGGAACGATTTCTTCCGCGAACAATCCTGCGTCAATCGCTTGCAATGCACGTTCATGACTACGGAGTGACCATGCGTCCTGTGCAACGCGCGTCAGTGCAAATTCTTCAGCTGTCGAGTTACCGTATGTGCCCATATGGACGCGGTCGGGTGAGAATGAACAAGAAAGTCCATCGTAGATCATACCGTCGATCAGTTCTGCATCACCCATTTTCAACCCAAATCGTGCTTTTGGTACGTAGTAAGGGGCATTGGACATAGACTCCATACCGCCCGCAACAATGACTTCTTCATCGCCAAGACGGATCAACTGGTCGCCAAGAGTTACGCTGCGCATGCCTGATGCACATACTTTGTTGATGGTCTCCGTTTTCACCGACCAAGGAAGTCCACCTTTCGTCGCTGCTTGCCTAGAAGGAATTTGACCTTGGCCTGCTTGCAATACCGTTCCGATGATGACTTCACCGACTTCATCTGCTTTCACGCCCGCACGATTTAATGCATCTTTGATAGCAATCCCCCCAAGATCGCTTGCCGTCAGTGACTTTAACGCTCCGCCTAATTTTGCGAATGGTGTTCTTGCCCCATTTACTATGACCGTTCTTCCCATATCTATCGCCCCTTTGATGATTGTTGGTAACGCTTTCATTTGCGATTCCAGCTGCTGCCACAATTCGAAGATCATGAATTGTGTCAGTAACTGGCACCAGCGACTGAACGCTCGCTCGATAAGTAGTTTAAGAAAAAAGGAGTGTTTCCACTCCTTTTTATTTCACAAATCATAGTTCACTATTCTATTAATTGTACGACAATACTGATTGTTCCGCAATGGCTTATTGCAAAATAGACTCTACTTCAGCCTCTTCAGCTGGCTGCCAATCCTCACCGAAAATCGAACGTTCTAGTAGTTCGGCGATATCATATGTGCCGACAGACTCTTCTACTTCTTTCGCTTTCGTGCCGTCTGACAACATCGTCAAGCAGTATGGACAGCCGGATGATATGATCCCCGGGCTGACTTCAAGTGCTTGTTCTGTACGAGCGACGTTGATACGATGGCCAGTGTCTTCTTCCATCCACATAAGTCCTCCGCCCGCTCCACAGCACATGCCGTCTTCACGATTACGTTTCATTTCGACTAGATTAACGCCAGGGATTGCTTTAAGAATTTCACGTGGCGGATCATAGACGTCGTTGTATCTACCTAGATAACATGAATCATGGAACGTAATTGTTTCGTCGATTGCATGCTCCGGTTTCAACTTCCCTTGGACAACAAGTTCGTAAAGCATTTCCGTATGATGAACTACTTCTGCTTTAAATCCGAAGTCAGGGTATTCATTTTTGAAAATATTGTAGGCATGCGGGTCAATGGTGACAAGTTTTGTGACGCCCGCTTTTTCGAATTCTTCAATATTGGCTGTAGCCAATTCTTGGAATAAAAACTCATTCCCCAAACGACGCGGCGTATCTCCAGAGTTCTTCTCTTTATTACCAAGAATGGCGAACTTGATGCCCGCTTCATTCATCAGATGGACAAATGATAAGGCGATTTTTTGTGAACGGTTGTCGAATGACCCCATTGAACCCACCCAGAACAGATAGTCAAATTCTTCGCCCGCTTTTTTCAATTCTTTGACCGTTGGAATATGAAGATCTGGACGTGCATCTCTCCAGTTTTCTTTCTCTTTACGGTTAAGCCCCCATGGATTCCCTTGACGTTCGATGTTTGTCATCGCGCGCTGTGCATCCGGATCCATTTTTCCTTCTGTCATTACAAGATAACGGCGAAGGTCGATGATTTTGTCAACGTGTTCATTCATAACCGGACATTGGTCTTCACAGTTACGACATGTTGTACAAGCCCAGATTTCCTCTTCCGTGATGATATCGCCGATGAGGGACGGGTTGTAAATGTCGTCCATTGTAGCGCCTTCAAGTCCAGCTGCAAATGCAATCTGGTTGCCTTTTGTTTTATTGAACGCGAGTGTTGGTACCCACGGTTTCTGCTTTGTCACAAGTGCACCTGTATTTGTCAGGTTATCACGTAGTTTCGTAATGAGATCCATCGGAGACAGCATTTTTCCTGTTCCAGATGCTGGACACATATTCGTACAACGTCCACATTCAACACAAGCGTATAAATCGATCATTTGGAGCTGCGTGAAGTCAGTTATTTTACCTACTCCAAGCGGCGGCATCTCTTCTCCTTCTTCTACATCTTCCAACGCTTCGAAGTCGATTGGCTTTAAACGGCCTGCATGATCAAGACGGTGGAAATAAACGTTAGCAGGTCCTGCGATCAAGTGCGCATGTTTCGATTGTGGCACATAGACGAGGAACGTCAGTAAGATTAGCAGATGGATCCACCAAGCAATGAAGAATATGACGGCCGCCCCAGTTTCCGGCATGAAACTGAATACTGTAGCAATCGTCGATGCGATTGGTTCCATCCATGTCGTTTCATGTCCTTGCCAAATCATGTTCATACCGTTTGCAAGTAATGTTGAAAGCATAAGTCCCCCGATGAAAATAAGGACAAGTCCGGATTTCCACCCACGTTTTAAACGCACGAGCTTCTCAACATAACGGCGGTGGAATGCCCACACAACCGCGACAAGTATTGTTACAGCAACGATTTCCTGGAAGATTGTAAAGACAGGATACACCGAACCAAATGGTAAGTGTGATCCCGGTTTTAACCCTTTCCAGACAAGATCGATAGCTCCAAACTGTACGAGTAAAAACCCGTAGAAAAACATAACGTGGATAGCTCCACTCTTTTTATCTTTTAATAATTTCTTTTGTCCGAAGACGTAAATCCATATTTTGCGGAGACGTTCCGAAATGTTATTATCAAACTCTTCTTTTCTCCCCAGTTTGATAAATTGAATGCGTGTTTTGATTAGATATGTGAACAACGCAAGCGCGTAGGCCACGACCGCGAGAAACAAAATCCAGTTGGCAATGATCAATGGATGCATTTATTATCTCCCCTTCCCTTGTTGTTTGAATAGTACAGATAGTGTAGTCGAAAATAAGTATCGTGTCGATGTCTATTTTCTAGTTTAATTATGAATGAGCGTTCAGTCAACTAAAAGTTTTGATAGTTTTGAGATATTGGTGAAATTAGTGGGAGGGTTGGTGGTGGATATGATTGATAGGACGGTTATATGATCGGTGGCTGGCGGATTTGATCGGCAAGACAATTATATGATCGGGTAGCCAGCGGATATGATCGGCAGGACGGTTATATGATCGGGTAGCCAGCAGATTTGATCGGCAAGACGGTTATATGATCGGGTGCCAGCAGATTTGATCGGCAAGACGGTTATATGATCGGTGGCTGGCGGATATGATCGACAAGACAATTATATGATCGGTTAGCCAGCAGATTTGATCGGCGCGATGGTTATATGATCGGTCAGCCAGCAGTTATGATCGGCGAGACGGTTATATGATCGGGTAGCCAGCAGATTTGATCGGCGCGACGGTTATATGATCGGGTAGCCTGCAGTTATGATCGGCAAGACGATTATATGATCGGCCAGCCTGCAGATATGATCAGCGCGACGGTTATATGATCGGCAAGCCTGCAGATTTGATCGGCAGGAGGTTTATATAATCGGTCTCACTTTTTAAAGTTAGAAAAACCTGCAAAGACAATGCAGGTTTTAAGTAATCATCATTAGTTTATTCAAATGGACACCGAAAAGTGCATTTGCTTCCTCGATTTCCATTTCAGGAATGGCTAGGAGAACCACTGTCGACGGTCCCGCTGATTTCATTGAATCCAGCGCGGTTTCGACGCGTGCTTCCTTAATGCCAGTCAGCAAACGGACCTCTTGTAAAATTCCGCTTGAGCCAACTGGCCAGATTTGATGGACGATTCCACTTTTCATTGCCTCGTGAATAAGCCGGACGGACGCAATTTCATCTACGCGAGTTCGCACTTCATCTCCAACGAGGGGTGTGCCGTAAGTAAACCATACACTATTTTTCGGAGCTGGTGCTTCCATCTTTTTTCCGATGATCGTTACTGCCATCGCTGACTGAACAAGCTCCATATTGGTTTCTGAACTGCCATTGATAGGAGGAACTTCAAGCCCCGCCTCGTGGAATAAATCCGTCACGCCTATCACATAATTTTCCCAACTCGTGCTGCCGCTAAAATTATGGACGAGGATTGAAACAGGTTCTGCATGCGTTGCCCATTGTTCAAACAATGCGACGCGGGCTGCAAAATACGCTGTGACGCGATCCGGAACATTAACTATATCCTGCAACTTTTCGCCGATGCCACCTGAATTATCCGTTGTCACGATGAAACCGTTGCCGATATCAATGGCATTTCTCATCGAAGTGCCCCCATGCGACCATCCACCACATGCTGAAGTGACGGCAGAACGACCGCTGCAACAACCGCGTTAACGATTGTCGCGAGTAAGAGAAATGGAACTGCTCCGAGGAAAAATGCCGGTGAAATTAGGAAATAAAACGGCAGCGGTGCGATTAAACCATTTGCCACTATGAAAAAAATCCACTTTGTTAGATTGCGTCCCGCTTTGTGTAGGCGTGCAAAGACGATAACGATGACGAACATTTCAAGTGCAACGAGCACATGCAATGGACCTAACATAAACCCCGAATTCATAGCGGAGGCCATGTGCCCAAGCATCCCGACTATCCCCGAAAATACCGGCGGGAGAAAAGCCGCGGAAATGAGTGCCGGTACAGTATCAAGTGCCAAAGAACCGATGCCGGATGGGATTTTGATTAATCCACCGATGACACAAAGGGCTACAAAAAAAGCCGCCAATGTGAGCCGTTTCAATTGCATTGATTAATCCTCCTTCTTCTTATCCGTTCTGAACACTTTCGCACTTCTCACATATTCATTATCAGGTACGTTAACCCGAGAATTGGCAATGCGCGCTGCAACAAAAAGATAATCGGAAAGCCTGTTCAAATAACGTTGTACTACTGCCGGTACATCTTCTTCTGCTTTTAAAAGGGTAACCGTCTGGCGTTCTGCGCGTCTCGCAACAGTTCGTGCAATATGAAGTGTTGCAGCAGCAGGCGATCCACCTGGTAAGATGAATTTCTCTAATGGCGGCGCTTCTTCCATTAGCACATCAATGCGTTGCTCAAGCACTTCAACCGGTTCTTCAGACAATTTATAATGACGTTCTTTCATAACATTTGCAAGGTCGCCACCGCCATCAAACAATTCGTTTTGAATGGCTTCCAAATCTGTCAGCATATCCGCAAAAATTGCAGGATCGAGTTCCGTCATTGCTTTACCGACAAATGAATTCAATTCATCCATCGTGCCATATGCTTCAACACGCAGGCTGTCTTTGTCGACGCGCCCCCCTATTAAACTTGTTTTCCCTTTATCCCCTGTGCGTGTGTAAATTTTCATTGTTGTTCTCCCCTTTTCTTTAAATTTTTTGCCAAGCCATACCAAATTCTTGTCACTTCATCCGCTTCCGCCATTAATTGCTGATAAAGCCGGCCGCAAGCATCGCGTAATTTTCGCTGGTCTGCATCGATAGGAACGATTCCCCGTCCAATATCGGTTAATATAAAAACTGTCTGACGGTCCTTAGCGATGCAACTCATCACATAGTCAATGGCCGCTTGTTCCGATAAATTCGTTTCCGCAAGCCACTTCTCGACTCCAGCTATGACAGTCGTCTGAACGGTTTCCCTATCCACTATGAAACTATCTCCCAGACAATTTCCTTCTACCCAGTGTACGTTTTCTTGCCCCTGCTCGGTCAGCCATTTTCTTACGTAGTCTCGTTTGCCGTTATGGGCACCGCCGATATAGACGTGCATGACTCCCCCTCCTCGAATGCTTTGTCGCTTTCCCATTCAAATCGGTAACCCGTTCCGTGCGGGATGTCCCACGACCAAAAACCTTTATCTTCAGATGAAAACTTCGTCAAGACTACGCGAATAGGTCCCCCATGTGTCACGACAACCGCCTTGTTCGGCAATTGTTTCACTGCAGCCACTACACGCCTTTCTAGATCCGTTAAACTTTCACCATTTAATGGTGCGAATTCATATGGATCATCAATCCATTTGCGATAGTCCTTATTCTTTTCAAGTTCCGCGTATGTTTTCCCTTCAAACTCGCCAAAATTACATTCGCGCCAACTAGAGGCTGTTTCAATAGACGCATCTGGAAAATAGCGAGCTGCACTTTGTTTTGCACGACGAAGATCACTGCTGTAAACGTGTATCGGGGCTTCGGGTAGACGCCAATTCAAATTAGCCGAATCTAAAATCGGTTCATCCGTCCAGCCAATATATTTCCGTTCTTTATTGCCCAAAGTAGGAAGATGCCGGATTAGATAAAGCACAAAACGGTTAGCCATAACACTACCTCCATTCCTTCAATGAATGCACCACATAAGTCGCCTGTGACGCCTCCGAAATGTTTCAACGACCAGTTACGGAACATGAAAAATGCGATTCCAATTACAACCGCTATCACAATTGGAATTAGTACACTTGTCAACATAAACCCTAGCGCGAATAAAGTCATTGCACTACTTACTAGCGTCCAGCTAATTAGTATATTTATTGAAATCTTTTCTTTGAAAAAGTGTGCGATTCCTTTATCTTTTGCAAGACGCACAGTAGAGAAATATAGGTTCATAGTGGCTCTTGCTAGGAAAGGAATCGCTATAAACACCGCACTATTCCCTGAACCACGCATCAGTATTTCATTGAACACAGCGATTTTCACGATAATCAATAAAACAAGCGCCATCGTTCCAAATGCACCCAGTCGCGGGTCCTCTAGAATTTCAAGTCGTTTTTCGCGATCTTTGTATGAAAAGAATGCATCGCCCGTATCCGCCCAGCCATCCAGGTGCAAACCGCCGGTAAGTATGATAGCCGTCAATACGATAAAAACCGATGCAAGGAATGTTCCAACATGTAAATAATTCACTAGCAGTTCCGACACTCCGTACATTGCGAGCCCAATTGCCGCTCCAACGAAAGGTAGAGCCACATACATTGCTGTCACTTCTCTTCGGCCGAGTGGCAATTCTTTTCGAACGGGGATTGCCGTGAAAAATTGCATGGCTAGCAGTAATCCGTTCATTCCATCTCTCCAGGTTGTGACAAAATTTCTTTGATAAGCGGCCAGTTGAGATGCGCTTTAACATGTTTTGCCCATGCATCATAGACGTCGATTCCCGCCGGTGCTTTCATTACCGGTCGATCCATATCTTCCTCTTCGATGCCATGATCGATTTTATAAGGAATAACACCTGCCACTGGAACTCCAGTGTAGGATTCTATAAATTCAATCCCTTCTTGGAATAAAGAAACGTCACCGTGGAATTTATTGATAATAATAGCTTTGACACGTTTTCGATGCTCAGTTGGTAATAGTTGTAGCGTCCCGACGATTGATGCGATAGCACCTCCGCGATCAATATCTGCCACCAAAATAGCAGGTACATCCGCAATTTCTGCCACGCGCATATTCACAATTTCCCTGTCGTTGAGATTCACCTCCGCGGGGCTGCCCGCACCTTCAATAATGACCGTTTCGTACGTTTCTGCCAGCTTGGTAAGCGACGTGTTAATGGCCTCAATTCCACGCGTGAAGAACTGTTCGCGATACGCCATTCCAACAATTGGACCAAATTTCTCTCCGAAAAAAAATACTTCCGATTTCATGTCCGCAACTGGTTTCAGCAAAATTGGATTCATATAAATCGACGGCTTCGTTCTAGCAGCTTTTGCTTGAATGAATTGTGCACGGCTCATTTCTTCGCCATTTTCCGTTATCGCTGAAAAACGAGACATGTTTTGCGATTTGAAGGGTGTTACCCGCACGCCTTCGTCCGATAAAATGCGGCACAACGCTGTACAAATCATCGTTTTTCCAGAGTCTGATGCTGTTCCTAAAACAATCAGCCCATTCATTGCGTCACCTCCTGCCGATCATTTTTCCATATGATTGGGATTCCGTAATCCATTTCAATTGCTGTATCTGCTTTTGAGACAAGCGCTTGGTGAATGCGGCCAATCCATTTACTGTAGATTTCCGTTTCAGCGTATTCTGATGGCAGTTCGTCTAGAACTTCATTTGAAACAATAACGAGATGAGCTGCTTGCGACAACAGTGCATCAATCGTTGTGTACAACTGTGTTTCCTTGCGCTGCATACAACCCGATTGTCCAATACAAGGTTTTCCTGACTCCCAACCTGTGTATAACTCATTTGCTAGCCATGTCGTCAGGCAATCCCATAACACGTAATCCCCCGGTTGAATGGAGGGCAATACCTTTTCCAGCTCGACTGGTTGTTCAAGGGTTGTCCAACTATGAGTGGATCGATCAGATTTGTGTTGTACAATACGCGCCTGCATTTCTGGGTCCGTTGCGACGCCGGAGGCAATGTAAACTAGCCGGGCCGCATTTTTCTGTGCTTCATGAACAAGCAGCTTTTCTGCATAGGAGCTTTTCCCGCTTCTAACGCCGCCACTTATGAATGTCAGTTTTCCGCGAACCATTGCAACAGCTCCTCCTTCAAGATGTTCATTGACGCATCTTTTTTCATGCCAATCCGCAACCATCTGCCATCCATGCCGCGGAAATTTTGTGAATGGCGGAGGACGATTCCACGTGTGAGCATATCTTTATACAACTTATTCGAATCACGGCCAGAACTAAGTGTGAATGAAATAAAATTCGTCACTGAATTCGTAACGTTGCACGCATTGTCTATTAAAAACCGTGTCATTTTTTCCCGTTCACGATTACTATACTGAATTGCCTGTTCGCGATATTGCTCTTCCTGTAAGCACACCGCCCCGATTCGAGCGGCTAAACCATTCACATTCCAATGCGGCGCGAGTGCTTTGATCCCCCTAATTACCGACGGATTTGCCGCGATATACCCGAGTCGTATTCCAGGAATGGCGTACATTTTCGTCATAGAGCGAATTATGATGACGTCCGGATTATTCTTTAATTCTGCGATGAAAGACAGGGATTCATCAACGAAATCGATAAAAGCCTCGTCTAATACGACCTCACAACCTACTTCAGCTCCGCGCCTAATAATTACGTTCAAATCCGTGCGTTCAGGCATGATTCCAGTTGGGTTGTTTGGTGTGCAAAGGTACAGAACTGATGCTGAGGTCATCGCCTCAAGGATAGCTTCCAGCGGCAATTTAAAGCCGTCACTTTCCGATGCAATAACGCGAACGATCTCCACATCCTTCGCCAAGAGAGTCGCTTCGTATTCGGAAAATGTCGGGTGCACGACAATCGCTCGCTTTGCACGATAGCGCTCTGCTAAAAGTGCCAGCAGTTCTGCCGCCCCGTTCCCTGCGAATATATAATCGGTCGAAATGCCATGGTAATCAGCCGCCGCTGACAGAAACGGCTCCCCTTCTGGATTTGGATAAGCCGTAAGCAAATCTCGTAAACTTGGCCACATCTTGGTAATTGAATCAGGAGGCCCAGCCGGATTGACATTTTCACTGAAATCCAATAAACGTATAGGCTGTTCAATGCCCAGTGTTGCGTAAAGGTTGTGCGGATTTGCGCCATGTTCAGGCAACTGCATATAAAGCCACTCCAATCACCGTCATTACTAGCCAGAAAATAAACACTATGATATGCATCTGTGTAATTGTTTGTTTAATATGTATTGCGGTTAGCGGGGTGTTGCCTGGACCAAGCTCAGGTCGCTTCGATACGATTCCGCGGTATGTACTTGTTCCGCCAAGTGTAACGCCAAGTTGCCAAGCCGTCGCTGCCTCCAAAAATCCGCTGTTCGGACTTGGATGTTTCCTTGCGTCTTTACTCCAGCCAGCAAAGCGTTTCCAAAAGGACAACTGACTTTTATTCGGCGCATATAAAATGATTAGAAAACCCGTCACACGTGCTGGTATGAAATTCAAGATATCGTCCGCGCGTGCAGAAAATTTACCGAACTTCTCATATCGTTCGTCTTTATAACCAATCATCGAATCCAGTGTATTCACTGCTTTGTACATCCAAAGACCGGGTGCACCCAGAAGGAATGCCCAAAATAATGGCGATGTAATGCCGTCCGCAATATTTTCTGACACAGTTTCAACTGTTCCACGTACGATGCCACTTTCTCTTAGTTTATCGGTATCGCGACCGACAATCCATGACAACTTCGTTCGTGCTGCAGGTAAATCTTGTGCAGCAAGCGGACGGTAAACGTCAAGTGCAGCGTCGCGTAAACTTTTTTGTGCTAGCCCGACGGCGATCAGAATTGATTCCACACCAATACCTACATAGATATTGAATTGATAGGCAAAACCTACTAAAGCAAAAACGATGCCTAACACAATCCCGACTGTGATGAAGAGTGTAGACGCCCCTTTTAATGTGCGGAACCGACCTTTATTCATAACACTAGTCAATTTGGCAATGAACGTCCCAATTAAGCGGACTGGATGCGGCCATTTCGGTGGATCCCCAATCATTCTGTCGAGCAGAAAACCAATTGCAATGGCGATAAAATGTGCAGGAATCAAGTTGTCCACCCTTTCGCCTTTTTGTAGGCACGGATTGCCCGTACTGTGCAGTCATAAACTCCGTGGCCAATTAGTTTTCCAAGCGGCGTAATCGGACCTGCATACGGGAGGAATTCTCCTTGTTGTGTTGCCGCGACTAGTAGGCTGTCCGTCGATGTACCTGTCGCAATTGTGCCTGTGAGCGGATCTGTTACGGATTCCGTTTGGAGCGCTTTCGTTTTCGCTTCTGTTGCCGTTATCATTGCTTGGATAAATGCTTCATCAGGTAGCTGGCCATTGACGATAACCCACGTATTGATTGTACCGACGCGAGGTTTCTGATCACGAGTGAGTGCTTGCGACACATCGACAGCATTACCGACGCCAGCTGTTACTGCGATAAGAATCGTTCCGAAACTCCCAGTGTATTCCTCGACTTCAGCATGCTCCGTCATGACCGCGGTCATCATACCGACCGTATCCGTCAGATGAAAACCTTGCTGTTCAAGGTAGGCAGTATTTTCAGCTTTGACGTCGTCTACATTGTAATCAGCATCAACATGACGATTGACAAACGACCGATACCAGCCTGTTCCAGCATTATGAACGGCGGAGGAAATGGTTTTCAACGGATATTTTGTTCGTAATGCAACAAAGTCCGATGCTATCGAAAAGTCCTCTTTTACAACGGCGAAAGGCTTAATTTCCTCTTTGGTATCCGGCAGCAGTGTAATTTGAGGTTTTGGCAATTCAGGATGGGGCTGTGATTTTATTCGCGCACCGTAAACAGATTCGATTGCCTCTTCCATCACTACGTCTTGTGGCACGCCTATTCTGGCAATCCGCCCTTTATCCATCAAGAGAAGTCGGTCGCAGTATAAAGAAGCCAAATTGATATCGTGAAACACTGAAATAACCGTGAGTCCTTTGTCGATTGCCTGTTGACGAATCGTATCGAGTAATTGTTGTTGGTGAGCGATGTCCAAGTGATTCGTTGGCTCATCGAGTAATAAAATCGGTGCTTCTTGAGCGAGTGCTTGTGCGACGAAAACGCGTTGCTGTTCGCCGCCGGATAGGAGTTCGATCGAATTTTCCGCATAGCGTGTGATGGACATACTGTTTATGGCACCGGTGACAGCGCGCTCGTCTTCATCTGACCATGATGAAAATAGTCCTGATTGGTGCGGATAGCGACCGAGTTCTACCGTTTCTCGAACAGTGTGGGAAAATGCATGTGCATGGAGTTGTGGCAAGACGGCTACTTTTTTGGCGAATTCTTTTTGTGAATAAGTAGAAGCATCTTGCCCGTCAATTGTGACGGAACCCGTTTCCTTCGGGAGAATTCCTGAAATAATTTTCAAAAGTGTGGATTTACCACTGCCATTGGGTCCAAGTATGCCGAGTACTTCGCCTTTATTGACATTGAATGTCACTGCTTTCACGACGGATTCTTTGCCATAACCCCCGGAAATATTTTCGACTTTTAACATTTCACATGCCTCCTTTCCTCCGTTGTTTATAGAAGATAAATGCAAATACGGGTGCACCGATAAACGCTGTGATGACACCGACCGGAAGTTCTGTCGGCGAAATGATTGTCCGGGCAATTAAGTCGCAAATGATGAGCAACGTTGCACCGTTCATGAACGATAATGTCAGGAGATGGCGATGATCAGATCCCCAAAGAAGCCGCGTCATATGCGGAACGACTAGACCAACAAAGCCAATCGTGCCGGACACCGCGACTGCCGAACCTGTCAGGATGGATCCACCAATCAAAATGGCAAACTTACGGCGTTTGACGTTGACACCTAAATGATGCGCTCGTTCTTCTCCAAATAACATCGCATTTAATTCGCGGCGATTCAGCCACAGCATGAATGAACCTACGACGACGAATGGCAAAATCATCGTAATATAATTCCATCCCCGCATTGATACACTGCCGAGTAGCCAACCAATAATTTGACGCAACTCTTCCCCTGTGAGCGCTATCATAAGTGATAGTACAGAACCGAGGAAAGAACCGAAAATGATTCCAGTCAAAATAATTGTTTCCATTTTCATCGCTCGGTCAACGAGGCGTGCAAATCCAAGAACGAGGAACATTGTTAATGCAGCACCAACCATACTGAATATAGGAAGCGTATAAGTGCCTAAAAACGGGATAGAAATACCAAAAAAGAGCGTCATAACAGCACCGACCGAGGCGCCGGATGACACTCCGAGGGTGTATGGATCAGCGAGCGGATTTTTCAGCAACCCTTGGAAAGCAGCTCCCGAAATCGCGAGCGATGCGCCGACAAGTCCGGCAAGCACGACACGCGGCATACGAATCTTCCACAAAATATTGGTAGCTGTTGCATCCGCCTCCGCATTCCATAATGTACTAATCGGTATTTTCACAGACCCGATTGACACACCGAGCCACACCGCCACAACGAGTGCGGCGGCGGAAACGATGTAGGCAACGCTGGATTTACTCACCGAAAGCCTCAGGGTAGATGGCTTTTGCTATTTCTTCAAGCCCTTCAGCAAGACGTGGGCCTGTACGGCTCGTGATATTCTCTTTAACTTGAACAACAGCTTTTTCTTTAATTGCCGTAATCGTATCGAAACCTGGGCGTGCATAAACGTCTGCAACTGCCGTTTCGATATAATCATACAACACGATAATTACATCCGGATTACGGTTAATAATTTCTTCCGGAGCTATCATAAACCAGTCTTCCTGATCAGCAGCAATATTTTCAGCACCGATCATTTCTAGCATTTGATCCATAAATGTATTTTTTCCTGGTGTGTAAATGTCTGGTGCTGGCGATGTTTCAACGAAAACTGTTTTTTTATTGTCGACTGTTACTAATTTCGCCAATACTTCTTCTACTTTTGCTTTCATATCCGTAATGATTTTTTCTGCTTCTACTGTTTTACCAGTCGCTTGACCGATTGTTTCAATCGTTGTGTACGTTTCTTCGAAATTTGCTGCATTTTTTACAACAAAGACTGGGATTCCTGCATCGCGGATTTGTTGCAGTCCTTCTTTGCCTTTTCCAAGTCCTGATTCATGTGCAAAAACAATTTCAGGGTTCATGGAAACGATTTTTTCGACGTTGAAATCCTGGCCGCCGATTTTCTCTTTTTCAAGTGCTTCTGCTGGATAATCATCGTAGTCATTGACGCCGACAATCGCATCCCCAAGACCTAGTTCAAACAATATTTCCGTGTTGCTTGGCACCATAGAAACGATTGTTGCCGGTGCAGTTTCCAGGGTAATATCATTGCCAACCGAGTCCGTTAGCGTAAGTGGGAATTCAGCTTTAACCACTTCGGCTTCCGGTGTCCCATCTACTTTCGGCTTATCTGGTGTTGCAGCTGTTCCACATGCTGCGAGCAAGAATACTGCCAAAAATGCCGTTAATCCTAATTGCCAAATCTTTTTCATGTTGTTTTCCTCCTGTTTGTTCCAAATAAAAATCCCCCGTAATTGCTACGGAGGAATAAGCTGAGTAAAAATCTGGACGCACAGTGACGTCGATTTTCACTAATCCTATCCTCGTAGGGTACGTGTGATCCATAAAGGCAGGTCTCCTGGCTCGTGTTCAAGGCTTGCCGCGTCTTCCCGGAACTTTTTCCAGTGACACATTGCGACTAACTCACACTTACAGTGGCGGGACCGCGCCGGCATTGAACCGACTTCCCTTTTAACCCCGTTTTTAATGCGGGGCACCTTTATGTTTGGTATGTATTTTGTACAACTTTCAGTATACTACAAATTTTTATTGTGTCGATAGTGAGGGAGATTTGTAGATTTAGATATGTTGAATTAAAGAATCCCGTTGAATCTGTTGTGTCGCTCGATGATGAGAGAGTTTTAATTCGGCGTGTGAATTACAGATCGCTTGGCGCTTTGGGGATGCCTCTCGCCATGAGCCTGGATTGACGCTTCGCATCCAGTCTCATGGCTTCGGCTACCCCTTTGACGCGCTTGCGCTGGAGTGTACATTATTGAAAGTGATTTTGAGATGTTTGGACTGAGATTATAATGTGAGTACTATTTTATACTAATTTCATTGAAGAGAGACATACTACGAGCTACAGGTCTTTTCCCCGACAATGCAATGTGCATTCTATTATATAGACTATCCAGCGAAGGCACGCCTTCGTGGTAGCCGGAGCGATAAGACTGAAAGCGGTCTTCTTTCTGGCTTATCGCGGGAGGCATCCACAAAGCGTCGAAGCGATATAAGCAGGATTTCTAATTCATTCCAGGTAGTTGGACTTATTCAGCGGCCTTCCAAAAGCCCTTGTAAAAGAGCATGCATCGTATTCATTTGTTCAACATATAGAGAGAGAATATCTGCATGTGAAAAACGCCGTACTTGAGAGATAACAATCTCTCAAGTACGGCGTTCAATTTTATTACATCTTTTCTGGAGCAGAAACACCAATAAGTTTCAATGCATTTGCAATTGTTGTGCGTGTGATTGTAATTAGTGCCAGACGTGCTTCCGATAATTCGCGGTTGTCTGGATCTAATACTTTTTCTGCGTTATAGAAGCTATGGAATGTAGCCGCTAGTTCTTGGATATATGTTGCAACGCGGTGTGGTGAACGAATTCTCGCTGCATCACTGATTACTTGCGGGAAGTCACCGATTTTCTTCAGTAATTCCAACTCTTTTTCAGCTTGCAATAAAGAAACATTATCCACAGATACAGCCATGCCATTTTCATCAGCTTGGCGCAAGATTGATGAAATCCGTGCATGCGCATATTGTGCGTAGTACACAGGGTTTTCATTCGACTGAGAAATCGCTAGATCTAGGTCGAAGTCCATCTGCGAGTCACCTGAACGCATGGCGAAGAAGTAACGGACTGCGTCCAGACCAACTTCCTCAACTAGCTCACGCAAGGTTACGGCTTTCCCCGTACGTTTACTCATCTTGAACTTTTCACCGTCTTTATATAACTGAACCATTTGTACGACGCTGACTTCGAGCGTGTCATTGCCGTAACCAAGCGCTTCGATTGCCGCTTTCATCCGTGGAATATAACCATGGTGATCTGCGCCCCAAATATTGATAAGTTTATCGAATCCGCGGAACAATTTATCCTCATGGTACGCGATATCCGGCGTCAAATACGTGTAAGTACCGTCGTTTTTGATTAACACACGATCTTTGTCATCACCGAAAGTTGTTGAACGGAACCATGTTGCGCCATCTTCTTCAAAGACATGGCCGTTGGCACGTAATTTATCAAGAGCAACATCGATTTTGCCGTTTTCATACAATGAAGTTTCAGAGAACCAGACATCAAATGACACACGGAAATTCGCAAGGTCTGTTTTTAGCTTCTCTAATTCATGCTCCAGGCCATATTGGCGGAAGAATGCATAACGCTCTTCATCTGGCGTGTTGACGTATTTGTCGCCATATTCAGCTGCCAGCATTTTACCGATATTAATAATATCCGGTCCTTGGTAGCCGTCTTCAGGCATTTCTTTATCCAACCCGAGTGCTTGGAAATAACGTGCTTCAACAGAATTGGCAAGGTTGTGCACTTGATTTCCCGCATCGTTAATGTAGTATTCACGTGCCACATCGTAGCCAGCGAAATCGAGAACGTTGGATAGAGAATCACCAAGAGAAGCTCCACGTGCATGTCCAAGGTGAAGGTCACCTGTCGGATTAGCAGAAACAAATTCAACTTGGACTTTTTGTTTATTGCCAAAGTTTGAACGGCCGTAGTTCTCGCCTTGTTCAAGAACGGTCTTGACGATGCCGCCTAAGTAATCCGTTTTTAATTTTATATTGATGAAACCAGGACCTGCAATTTCAATCGATTCGATCGAAGTACCATCCGTATTTAGTTTTTCAAGAATCGCTTCCGCAATTGCACGCGGCGGCTTTTTCGCTAACTTTGTCAGTTGCATAGCAATGTTCGTCGCATAATCGCCATTGTCTTTGTTATTAGGCGTTTCAAGCATAATGTCCGGTATTGCCGTTTCTTCTGCCAAACCCGCATCAATTACAGCTTGACGAAGTGCCACTTTTACCTCTTGTTGAATCTGTTCTACCGCGTTCATATTGTTCCCTCCGTGTATGTAATAGTCAGTTCGTATGTTCCAAGAAGCGATCCTTCTGCATGCAAATCGTAATGCACATTGAAGCGTCCTCCGGAATTGTCTTCTTGCTCCTTGAAATCGAGCTTGTCCGTTTTGACAACTAAGTCAAACGTCGCCGGTCCACTGCCGTACGTTCCTGGACGTTCCCCAGCTGCAACAAATGGCAATCGCATCGTAACTGCACCACGACGCATAATAAGTGCGTCTGTAGAATCCAATTTAACAATTGTTTGAATCGACTTTCCACTTTGTTGTTCTTCATATTTCAAATAAGATTTGCCTGCTTTTTCAATCAGCAAACCTTTTGCATTCAATTCATGCTTCTCCTCGTCTTGGCCTGGATGGCGAATTGACGAATGGAGCTTAATCGTTACATATCGCCCTTTTTCCCGCGATTCCATATACTCACTGTCCTTTTCATGAAAACATCTTCTTATTATATCCTTTTTACGGTCTACATTTCAATCTATCCGAGCAATGCATGTTTTTACGCATATTCCGTTTAATCTGTTTCCATGCGTCCCATACTAGATGCAAAGATATGGACGGGACGGGATCGTATGCAACGGACAGTATATGTGAAACAGAAAAAAAGACGCTCGGCATTACGAAGGCTGTTGCTGCTATCCGTCACGATGATAATGGCGGTGCTGACCATCTTCCTATCGCTCAGGCTCTATGCTCAAATTACAGGTGCACCTTCTTTAAGCGTGCCAAAAGCTTCTGTCTTTCTTGATAAAGATGGCAAGCAAATTGGCGACCGGTTTTCCGCGGAACGACGGTACTGGGTAGACCTCGATGACATGTCACCGTTTCTAATCGATGCAGTCGTTGCGACAGAAGACAAGAATTTTTATAGCCACAACGGTTTTGATTATAGACGGATTGCAGGCGCCCTTTTGAAAGATGCGAAATCCGGGCGCAAAGTCGAAGGAGCCAGCACAATTACCATGCAATATGCGAAAAACTTGTATTTGACGTTTGAAAAGACATGGAAACGGAAAATCACTGAAGCACTTTATGCCTATCGAATGGAAATATTTTACGAAAAAGATGTCATCTTAGAAGGTTATTTGAATACTGTTTACTTCGGACATGGCATGTATGGTGTCGAGGCGGCAAGTAAGTTTTATTTCGGAAAGTCAGCAAAAGATCTGACGTTAGAGGAATCCGCCGTTATTACTGCCATCGCGAAAGGTCCTTCGGTTTATTCGCCTATTGAAAATCCCGAGAAATCGAGGGAACGAACATTGCTGGTATTGTCACTTATGGAGGCGCAAGGGTACATTACTGCGCGCCAAGAAGAACGGGCGACGAACGAACAAATTACGTTAAAAAACCGCGAATGGGCTGACTCTAAGCGCGTTGCCCCTTATTTTCTGGATGAAGTGTGGCGCGAGGCTGAAAAAGTACTTGTGGCAAAAGGACGCTATCCGGCTGAAGGTGGTTGGACAATCCGGACAACGCTGGATCCACTTCACCAACAAGCCGCCGAAGAAACGATCGCTAAATGGATGCCGGATAGCGGTTTACAAGTTGGGTTCATGTCGATAGAAACAGGAACGGGTGCAATCACATCGCTCATAGGTGGGATAAATTATACCGAAAGCCCATTCAACCGGGCGACCCAAGCAAAGCGTCAGCCCGGCTCGGCGATGAAACCTATTTTGTATGCAGCTGCACTCGAAGATGGGTTCAGTCCACTGACATTTTTATCGACGGAAAAAACCATTTTCACTTATGATGAAGGCCGTTCGACGTATGAACCAAACAATGTGAACGGTAAATTTGCTGGCCACCCTATCTCGCTTGCGCAGGCACTGGCTATTTCCGATAATATTTACGCGGTGAAAACGCTTGAAGATATCGGTTATAAGAAATTCAGCAAAATGGCTGAACGTCTTGGCGTTGACGGTGAATTCGAAGAATCTCCTGCAACCGCACTTGGCACTTCGCTTGTCACACTTTCTGACATGACGAATGCCTATAACCGAGTTGCGTCAGGCGGTATCGAAACAGTCCCAACGACGATTCTATCCATATCAGATGCAGACGGAAAAACGGTCTATGAACATCCGAAGAAGAGCAAGAAACATGTCATCAGTGAACAGGATGCATTCGTTCTCACTCATCTGATGACTGGTATGTTCGATCCAGTGTTCAACGATTATTCTACTGCCACTGGTTTATCTATGCGCTCAAAACAGACGCGGCCCTATGCAGCAAAATCTGGAACGACGATTTCGGATCAATACTTAATTGGCTACACCCCTTCACTAACGGCGGGGATTTGGACCGGATATGATGTCGGAAAGCAACTGACCGACACGACGGATAAAGCGGCATCGAAAAAAATATGGATCGACTTCATGGAGACCGTAAATCGCGGTCTTCCACCCGAACCGTTCATCCCTCCGAATGGAGTCAATGGCGTCATTATTGACGTTGACACAGGTGGTATCGCTGTAAATGAATGCGAGAAACAAAGGCTTGTTTATGTAAAAGAAAAGGATATGCCGCAAAAGCTATGTACGGATAAAGTGTTACGAGAACAGCGCACAGTAGGCGAAACTGACGGGAAGAAGTTTGAACTATTTCCGTTTTCATTTTTTGAGTGATTTTGGTGTTGAGGATATGATCGGTTCGCGCGGAATATGATCGGGCGGCGCTGGTTATGATCGGGTCGAGCGGGATATGATCGGGCGACACTCGTTATGATCGGTTTGCGCGGGATATGATCGGGTCGCGTGGGATATGATCGGGCGGCGCTGGTTATGATCGGGTCGCGCGGAATATGATCGGGCGGCACTGGTTATGATCGGTTCGCGTGGGATATGATCGGGCGGCACTGGGTTATGATCGGTTTGCGCGGGTTATGATCGGGCGGCGCTGGTTATGATCGGTTATCGCGGGATATGATCGGGCGGCACTGGTTATGATCGGTTTGCGTGGGATATGATCGGGCGGCGCTCCCGAATTCATCAAAATCAAAAAAGCTTTCCTCTCCCGAATTAAATCGGGGAAGGAAAGCTTTTTTACCGTTCAAGGCGTCCTGCTAAATGGTGTATCGCGCTTGGGTTTGTTTGATACGGTATTCATCAGGGAGTGCACGATTCCGGTTGTCCTAGCTTACAATTGCAAGCTGTGATTTCAGTGTACTGCCTTTCAAGCTGACATTCAACCTCGGATTGAGAAGTATGCGGAATTTGTCACTTTTTGTTCACAACTCCGGCGAATCCACACTCAAATCAACATGCAGTTTTGGTTCGCTTCTGTCCCACATTTCCTTGTTATGAGCAGCAAGGAATTCAGCTAAAATCTGCTTTGATTTATCATCCATATGATCAACAATGATATTCCGCTTCATCGATTTATCCATCCGATTAACGTGATCGGCAAGCACTTTATACCCTCGGCGTTTTTCACGATTAACGACCATTTCACACGCTGTAACGCCCGCATAATAAGGCCCTTGTTCGCGGAAATCGATTGTGACCCAGACAAGCCAATATGGTTTGCCACCTTCTGAATCTTCGCGGTTCAGCGTAAATTTGACACCGCGTTCTGTGTCGCTTCTAGCATGCATCGCACCTATTTCAATACGCGCAACGCCTTCATTGACATCGATAATAACAGGTGACACGTTTTCAAGTGACAACGAACCAATCCCATACCCGCCATGACCGTCAGTTGGATCGTCCTTTATAATTGTGAAACCCAATTTCTGTTTCGGTTTATTTTCATTTGTCATTTATTCGTCCCCTCCAAATCTGATACTATGTATACTATACCCAATATATACAGGGAGGGGGAAATGTAATGCCAATCGTAACTGTGAAAATGTTGGAAGGTCGTACAGATGAACAAAAACGTGCGCTATGCGAAAGAGTGACAGAAGCTGTTGCTGAAACAACTGGTGCACCTGCTCAAAATGTTTCTGTCATCATTGAAGAAATGTCGAAAAACCATTATTCCATCGCTGGAAAACGTCCAAGCGATCAGTAATTAATTTCAAAAAAGGCTGCCCCATGACGGAAAGTTTCCGACATGGGGCAGCCTTTTATTATTGTCCAGACTCCAAGCGTCAGCCCCTCGAGTCGCTTCTGTCCTAAAGATAAAGACAAAGAGCGTCTTTATTTTAGGCCATTCAGTAGGGAGGGATCGAACTGCATCCCTCCTACTTGTCGGGGCTTAACGACGCTTTCCGCTTGGGCCTGCAGGATGCAGGTCATGTAGCAGGGAGGGATTGAACTACATCCCTCCTTATTGCCGCAGGACGCGGCGAACTTAGGCTGCGTTCATTTACTGAACCGCGTACGTTTGAATTTCACTTATGAAGTCAAATGCAGCCGTCATCTCCTCCGCAGAGAAGTTCAGTTTATTTTTCACGATAAGGACTTTAGCGATTTGCTCGTCCTTGTCAAGATGATCAAAGTACAGCAATGTCGAAACGAGTTCGAGGAAACGGGAGCTCTTGACGTTCATGCTGTCGATGCAGGTTCCAAGCATTGCATGGGCATCACCTGCCATTTCGAGGAAACCCGCCCCCTCACCTGTCACTTGATAGCTATATTGGACGTACGATCCTTTGTCCGTACACTGCTCCGCCAGAAATCCCATCTCGCACAATTCCTCAATACGCAACGTTAATTCTTCCGAGTAGGGTCCGTACATGTGAAGCTCATATTTTTCAGCGAATGGGAAATTCATCTTTTTCGCAATATAAATCATTTTTTGTAACTTTTTTCGTCCAGTGACTTCATTTGCCATTGAGATGAATTGCACAATTTTAGCGTGTTCTGATAACACCTTCCCTCACACCTACCCTTTCAGCATATCTAAAATTCGGCCATACAGCGGATTTTGTTCTTTTCCTGCTTCCAAAACATCTTCCGGGAAATAGATTTTATGGTCTGTTCGTCTTTTACCCGAAATCGCATCTACGACATCCGATGAACGCGATAATTCGCTTAAGTCCCCATTTCGCATTTGTAAGTATATCGGTAAGCGTTCGTTTTCTTCACCTGGACCGTAAAAGTCGTAAGGTAAATCTGACGACGAATCTGTAACCAGGTAATAGGCCGGATCAATTCCTGCTTCCTTAAATAACTGCTCGAGTTCACCGATTTTCCGGTATTCTGTTGCCGGATCAAATTCTGCGTACTGGAACAATCTTCTATTGATAAACCGATAGCAAAGGTCCGACAAGATTGCGTCGTCTTCCTTCATCCACATTTGGAAATAGGTTAATAAAATACTTTCATCAAGCGCAATGTAATCTTCAAGCAGAAATGTCTTGTCGAAGAAAGAGCGGAAGTGGACAGGTTCTTGTTTAAAGATATACCCGCTTTCATGTAATTGCTTTGCACGATGTAAAATTTTGATCAAAATAACTTCAGCGCTACGTGACACTGGATGGAAATAGACTTGCCAGTACATCTGGTAACGGCTCATTATATAATCTTCCACTGCGTGCATACCGCTATATTTAATAACCGCCTGTTCTTCTGTAGGTCGCATGACACGCAGAATACGTTCCATATCGAAATGACCGTACGACACCCCTGTAAAATAAGCGTCACGCTGTAGATAATCCATCCGATCCGCATCAATTTGACTTGAAATCAGACTGACGACAAGCTTATCCGGATAGGTTTTCCCAATTATATCAGCCACTTTTTGTGGGAAATCGGGTGCCACACGACGAAGCACTGCATTTACTTCTGTGTCCCCTAACAAAATCGCTTGCGTAAATTGTTCATGATCGAGATCGAACACTTTTTCAAAGGCGTGCGAAAACGGACCGTGTCCTAGATCATGCAACAGCGCCGCACACATCGTTACTAGACGTTCCTCATTGTTCCATTCAGGCCTACCGCTGAAACCGTCGTCAATGATGCGTCTGACGATTTCATAGACACCGAGCGAATGGTGAAACCTACTATGCTCCGCCCCGTGAAATACGAGATACGTTGTGCCTAGTTGTTTGATCCGGCGAAGGCGCTGAAATTCACTTGTGCCAATAACGTCCCAAATCACTTTATCGCGCACGTGAATATAGCGATGCACAGGATCTTTGAAAACTTTTTCTTCGACCAGTTTTTCATCTTTGTATTCCATAGTGCACCTCCGTCAACTCATTCCCTTTAGTATAATCGTAAAAATGGTTCGTAGGAAGATGGAAAAAGGTTCATTTGAGTGAAAAAAAGATAGAATGCTTTTTTCATTATGAATAAAGTAACGAAATCCTGTCCACACTGACCGTAGAAAGAGACTATGAACATATGACTGGAGGCACGGAGATGGTGAAAGTTAGACAGGATGCTTGGATTGAAGAAAACGATACTTTATTAGCCGACACAGTACTACGACATGTTCGCGAAGGTAGTACACAGCTTAGCGCTTTCGAAGAAGTTGGGGACGCGCTCAACAGAACGGCAGCAGCTTGCGGGTTCAGATGGAACGCAGTTGTAAGACGTGATTATGAAAAAGAGCTTTCGGACGCGAAGAAAGAACGCAAACAAGCAATACGTGTACTTGGAAAAGACTTTAAACGACGGGGACAACAATTATATAGTCCTTCGCAAGGACTAGAGGAAGAACAAAAGATTTCCGTTCCATTATCAGCACTCTCACTCGATACGGTTATCGCATTTCTTGTCCGCATGCATCACACAGGCGTGGGAGATAACGAGTCACTTCGCTGGAGGCAAACTGCTAAAATCGCGAATGAAAAGTCGGAGCAACTCCAAAAAGAAATCGAAAAACTGCAACAGGAAAATAAAACCCTGCGCGCCGATTACGAACAATTTGTTCAAATTATGAACCGCGCACGCCGTCTCGTCACGCTAGATGATGATGCTGATCGCACAGCACCGGTTTTCAAAATGGAGCAAAATGGAAACCTAGTTTCAAAAGAACCGCCTATCAATCATCATTGATAGGCGGTTTTTCTTTGGTTTTGCTGGGGTGTTGTTTAGTTTTAGGAAGATGCTGTTTACTTTCGACGGAACGTTGTTTAGTTTTAGGATGATGTTGTTTACTTTCGACGGAACGTTGTTTAGTTTTAGGATGATGTTGTTTACTTTCGACGGAACGTTGTTTAGTTTGGCGAAAACGTTGTCTCCCCGCCAAATTAACGCTTTCTCCCACTACTAAACCGATTGTTCATCCGCGCGCCAGCATTTTTTGATTGCGTTCGAAGACTCGGTTCAAATAAAAGGTGTATAGTTCCATTTCTTCTGGTTTCAAGCCACCTATCTCCACATGATCCGCAAGCTCGCGCAACATAAGCTGGATACGAATAACGACATCGTTCACCGTGAGCGGCATGTCCAGAAGTTCTGACAGGGATGCCATCACTTCCGGTTTAATGACCGGGTAAGTAAACTTCGTTTCTTCCCCTTGCAAGCCCGTTTCGTAAAAATCACGGATTAGCTCAGCACGTTCCGCCCCGCTTCCTTCAACGCAAAGGTAGACTTGGACTGCGATACCTTGACGCAATCTACGCTGTGAAATACCGGCGAATTTGCGGCCATCAATGCTCAAATCATACGAGCCCGGACAGTATGACCCTACAATTTCATAGGCTTCAATGCGGTCTCCTGCTTCCGGAAAAAGCATACGAACAAATGCGAGCATTACTTCATAACCTGCTGGAATATCGATTGAAGAGTCGAGTTCAGATAGAACAATTGATATGTTTAATACACCTTCGTCAAGCACTACTGCAAGTCCACCTGAATTGCGGACAATCGCGTTATAACCAGCATTTTCAAGTGTCGAAACTGCTTCTGTAACATGCGGTAGCCGATGATCCTGGATACCGAGCACGACCGTTTGATTGTGCACCCATGTACGAACTGTCGGGACGCTTATCTGCTGGCCGACGAGATGACAAAGCGTATCGTCGGCGGCGAATGATTCTAGTGCGGAACGCGTACGGGTTGTCATGGATTCATCCACAAAACGCCATGTGGGAATAGTTAAAAAAGACTCATATGATATCATTCCAATTTCTCCTGCTCATAGACTTTGTGCCGCGGTTAACAAGGCAAGCTTGTAGACATCAGCAGCGGAACAACCGCGTGACAAATCATTTACGGGAGCGTTCAATCCTTGAAGAATGGGGCCAATTGCTTCGTAGCCGCCAAGACGCTCCGCTATTTTATAACCAATATTACCCGCTTCAAGTGATGGGAAAACGAAGACGTTCGCGTTACCTTTAATGACTGATTCAGGTGCCTTTTTCGCAGCAATTTCCGGAACATAGGCCGCATCAAATTGGAACTCACCGTCGAGTAGCAAATCAGGTGCAAGCGATTGAGCGATTTTCACCGCGTTCGCAACTTTTTCTGTTTCTTCCGTTACGGCAGATCCTTTTGTAGAGAAACTCAGCATCGCAACACGTGGATCGACTCCGAATGCCTGCGCAGTTTTGGCGCTTTCAATCGCAATTTCAGCCAATTCTTGCGCTGTTGGTGCAACCGTAATCGCACAATCTGCAAAGACGAGCCGTTCATCACCTTTCATCATAATAAAGGCCCCGCTAGTCCTTGAGATACCTGGCTTTGTTTTAATAATTTGAAGCGCCGGTCGTACGGTGTCTGCAGTTGAATGCGCTGCCCCACTCACCAATCCGTCCGCACGCCCTGTATAAACGAGCATCGTTCCAAAATAATTTACATCTGTCAATTGTTTACGTGCTTGCTCCAATGTCGCTTTGCCACCCCGACGTGCCACGAACTTTTCAACTAGTTCTTCAAAGTAAGAAACACTCAAGGGATCAATGACATCTATTTCCGAAATATCAATTCCTGCTTCAGTCGCGACTTCTTGCACTTCGGTTTCATTGCCAAGAAGAACTGGCTTCACAAGCCCTTCCCCTTGCAAGCGTGAAGCCGCTTCTAGTACGCGGATATCCGTTCCTTCCGGTAGGATGATCGTCTTTCTTTTACCACTTAAACTTTCTTTAATTCCTTTAAATAAATCAGCCATTAGAAATCCACCTTTCGCATACTCTCATGCTCTAAGCATACACCAATGATGCAGACGGTAAAAGCGTTTCACTTCATGTCAAATTCGTGACAACAGCGCTAGCAAAGGACGTTTTACAGCCTTCTATGCTACACTCATTTAAGAAGTTAATTCATAATGAAGGAGTTTGATTTCATATGATCGAAGCAGCAAAAACACTTGATGGTTGGTACGTTTTACATGATTTACGCTCGATGGACTGGGCATCTTGGAAATTAGTTTCAAAAGAAGAACGCCAAGCAGCAGTAGAGGAATTTCTTGTTTACCTTGAAAAACTTCAAAAAACAGATGACGATAAAACAGGAGCACATGCTTTCTATACAGTAATTGGCCAAAAAGCTGATTTCATGCTTATGACTTTGCGTCCGACAATGGACGAACTGCAGGAGCTTGAAACGGAATTCAATAAACTCGCAATCGCTGATTTCACGATTCCAGCGTATTCATACCTGTCAGTCGTTGAACTATCGAACTACCTTGCAGGCGAGTCCACTGATGATCCTTATCAAAACCCATATGTACGCGGACGTCTGTACCCAGAACTTCAACGTAGCCAATACATCTGCTTCTACCCGATGGACAAGAAGCGCGATGGCGATGTCAACTGGTACATGCTCGATATGGATAAACGCAAAGAATTGATGCGCGCACACGGTTTGATTGGCCGCAGCTACGCTGGAAAAGTGAAACAAATCATTTCCGGTTCTGTCGGTTTCGACGACTACGAATGGGGCGTTACACTGTTCGCGGACGACGTTCTTCAGTTCAAAAAGTTGATTTATGAAATGCGTTTTGACGAAGTAAGCGCACGCTACGCTGAATTCGGCTCATTCTTTGTGGGTACGATTTTAGAAGGCGACAAAAAAGCAGCATTTTTCAACATCTAAATCGTAAATTATATCGCCTGACTGTGACTTTGCAGTTAGGCTTTTTTGTATTTGGTAGGCATGTTTCATTCCAGCTGCGCATATGATTCCCCAAGGGGGTTGTGCCGTGGCAGTAATAAAGTACACGGATGCTGAACTGGATCTACTTGCACGGTTAATGCGCGCTGAAGCAGAAGGCGATGGCCAATTAGGCATGCTTTTAGTCGGTAATGTCGGAGTGAATCGCGTACGTTCCGGATGTCTCGATTTCAATGATATACGAAGTTTGCAAGATATGGTTTTCCAAAGTCCAGGAGGCTTCGAGGCTACGACGAAACCGTATTTTTATCAGCGTGCTCGCGAACTGGATCGAAATCTAGCAAGGCGCGTTGTCAACGGCGAACGTTTCACTCCGGGAGAACGATCATTATGGTTTTTCATGCCAACAGGAGATTGCCCGGCACAGTGGTATAACCAATGGAACACAGGTAGATTCAAGTCACACTGTTTCTTTTCCCCAACGGTTCAAGACTGCCCTAACCTGTAACTCAAAAGAAGAAAGGATGAAGAAATGGTCCAATACTATTGGAATCCGCCCTATCAAAATCAGCATGTCACACCGCCGCAAGTAACGCTTCCAGCTGGAGGTAGGCCACCCGGACCACCCGGACGTGAACAGTCATACATCGAAAATATTTTACGATTAAACAGAGGCGAACCTGGAACTTTCCATTTTTCATTCGAACATGCACTGGACTCTGGTAAAAATACGAAAACCGTACGTGGTACCGTAGAGGCTGCTGGACGTGACCATGTTATCTTAAGTGATTCGACAACAGGACATCGTTTTCTATTTCCTATGATTTATTTTGATTATGCTGAATTTGATAATGAAGTGAAGTATTTTCCACAACAGCCCTGAATTTAAAAAATCTTCCGCGAGCCTCGTATAGGGCCTCGCGGAAGATTTTTTTAGTTTGAAAATTTAATAGCTGCAACAATCAGCATGATCCAGCCTGCGATGAATGCAACGCCACCGATTGGTGTGATAGCACCGAGTATGCCGATTCCCGTGAGGCTCAGTACATACAGACTACCAGAGAAAATGATGATACCCGCGAGGATCAAATAACCTGCCCAGCTTAGCTGTGTGACTGGTCCAAAAAGCGATGGACTCATAAGAATTCCGATTGCAAGCAAAGCGAGTGCGTGAAACATTTGATACTGTACAGCGGTTTCCCAAATTGCTAAATAATGTTCGGATAGTTTCTCTTTTAAAGCGTGAGCGCCGAATGCACCAAAGGCGACGGCGATGGCTGCGTTAACAGCCCCTGCAATAATGAAAAATGGCATATAAGCTCCTACTTTCTTATTATGATTTCAATATATCAGCATTTCGAATCGTCTATCAAAAATCAAATAGCGAGCCGCCGTTTGCATCCTCTTCTTCAAGCAGTTTACCTTCCAACGATGTGATTGACTGCACAGCGCTAGTGGTTGTAAGCATTTTAGGAACAATTTTCTCTTCACGCTTACTTTGCCCACCGAGTGCAACTTCGCAAAGTGATCTGACGGCGGAAAACGCTTCCCGCATCGTACTTTCATCATTGGCGCGCCTCGCAACACTTAGTTGCCGCTCCATTTCAGAGATAATCCGGTCGTATGGTATCACTGTTTAGTGTCCCCTTTCTTCTGTTCAAATTGCAAACAGTCCATGCCAGACGATCTCCTCACGACGACCGATGGCATTTCTCGCGTTTTAAAACCATATGCTTTGCAGCCACGTGGATTTCGCTGATCCCATGTTATGAAGAAATGTTGGCATTGAAAACAATTCACTGCCACAATGCTCCACCTCTTTTCTCTCTCAACTTTAGCACTATCACCGTTCTACTTACAGCACGCCGCCTATTCGGCACCAGTCAATCGGCGTCTCATTCCACGATTCAAGCAACTGATTGGTCTTCGAATACGGACGGCTACCGATGAAACCGCGACTCGCGCTTAACGGGCTTGGATGAACCGATTCGATGATTGCGTGTCGCGATACATCAATGAGTTTCTTCTTTTCTTGCGCAGGACGGCCCCATAAGACGAAGACGATTGGATTTTCTCGCTCCGACAAACGCCGGATTACTTCATCCGTAAACGTCTCCCACCCTTGTTTGCGATGTGAATGCGCTTGTCCATCCCTTACAGTAAGTACCGTATTTAACATGAGTACGCCTTGTTGCGCCCACCCCGTCAATGTCCCGCCCTCTGGCAACGGACAATCGATATCAGTTGCGAGTTCCTTGAACATATTGCGAAGACTAGGCGGTATTTTGACGCCGGGCTTCACGGAAAAGCTTAATCCATGTGCTTGCCCAGGTCCATGATACGGATCTTGTCCTAATATAACGACCTTTACCTCATTAAAAGGAGTCAATTTAAATGCAGTCCACAAATCATCCATCTGTGGATGAATCATTTCTTCCTCGTATTCCTTCTTCAGGAATTCACGCAACTTACTATAGTAGGGTTTCTCGAATTCATCATTCAAGACTTCATCCCAATCGTTACCGAAAAGTTCCTTATGCACAACCCATCACTGCTCCTTGAATTCAATCGTCACATCGTAGCCTGCAAATGAAAACATTTCTTTTAGTGTTTTCTCGGCATTCTGCTGCGCCGTTAGCAAGACACCTTGTCCTGTGGCTTCTTCCAATATAAGCACTTTTGCTTCAGCCGCTAGTTCATAGGCCTCTTCAATATTCGCTTTTTCTCGGAAGACTCCTTCGTAGGAATACACTTCAACTTTATCAAAATAAATTTCTGCTCCTCCTAAAAAGCTAGCAGGCGGCAAAGTAAGTTTTGCTGTTTTTTTCTTTTCATCGACAACGACATCTTTTTCCGTAAGGCCGGACATGTCGACACCAGCTTTCACTGATCCTGGAATAACAACCAACAACTGCCGTTTCGTTCCTGGTAAATTGAGTCCGATGCTTTGTCCAAACAATGTATTATCTTGTCGTTCAATGATAACCTTGGTATAAGCTTCAGCAGTTGCGAGTTCGTTCAAGTCTTGGATTTGTTCAAGGAATGCGCCTTTTTGTTCTGTAAATGTGCTCCCTTGTTTTAAAATGAAGAATGTTGCAAACGGCAAAGCGACAATCAACAGTAAAATTAGAAGGGCAATTGCGATGAACGACTTTTTCCATACCGAAAAAAACACTTTCCCGACACGCCAAAATCCGTGCGGACGGTCTTCTACTTCTTCTATCGTCACTGCTGTTTGTTCTTTGGAAGCTTTTAATTCTTTCATTAGCTGTTCGATTTTCTTGTCATCCGCCACTTCATCCCTCTTTTCCTCTTTTTCCGACACTATCTTATACGTTAACATTATAGGAAAGTTCCCTTTCAAACAACTAGAAAGACATGGTACGATTGTATGGGAGGGATGCGACATGGCTGATATGCAATTACGCGACAAAATGAAAAAAGTTTCTGAAGCCGCGAAACATGGTAACTGCGTGCCGGAACGTTCTAAAAACGCTGGACTTATCGTTTTCCTTATCTTTATAGGGTGTGGAATTATCGTCATTTTAGCTCTTGCAATCGGGCTTATGATAAGCAAAAACTTTATCGGTGCTGCTGTGATTTGTAGTATTGCGGCACTGCTCACATACTCCGTTTTCAAAATGATGAAAGCTGATAACATCGGACAATTGTAATTTCCGATTTTTTTGATAAGATTAAGTTAGAATTTATCCAAAAAAGGAGACAGACCAATTATGACGCTTAAAAAGACTTTAACAATCGCAGGATCCGATACATCAGGCGGCGCAGGGATTGCTGCGGACTTAAAAACATTCCAAGAGCACGGTACATATGGAATGACAGCAATTACGGTCATCGTGACAATGGATCCAGACAATAATTGGTCACACGGCGTTTACTCATTGCCAGTCGATGTTTTGAAATCGCAAATCAAAACTGCACTTTCAACAGGAATCGATGCCATTAAAACTGGCATGCTTAGCACAGAAGAAATTATCAAAATTGCAGGAAACGCGATTTCAGAATCAGGCCTCAGTCATGTAGTCATCGACCCAGTTATGGTTTGTAAGGGTGAAGACGAAGTGTTGAATCCTGGAACAGTAGACGCAATGGTTGAGTTCCTTCTTCCAAAAGCAGAAATTGTAACACCGAACTTGTTCGAAGCAGGACAACTTGCTGGCACAAAAACCCCGACAACGATTGAAGATATGAAAGCAGTTGCAGAAAAAATCCATTCACTAGGCGCTCGCAATGTTGTCATCAAAGGCGGCAAACAGCTTGACCACGATAAAGCCGTGGATCTGTTCTTTGACGGCCAAACGTTCACTCTTCTTGAAGCGGAAAAAACAGCGACAACTTACAATCACGGCGCAGGCTGTACGTTTGCCGCAGCAATCACAGCCAACTTAGCAAATGGCCTAGATGTAAAAGAATCTGTATTTGAGGCGAAAAAATTCGTCACAGCAGCCATTGCAAACGGCTGGAAACTGAACGAATACGTCGGACCTGTTATGCACGGAGCGAAAAACCGTTTCGGCGCACCTGAAATCACAACAACTGAAATTTAATAACGTTATTTCAATTAAAAGACCAAGAGCTGTTGTCTCTTGGCCTTTTTTTGTTCTGTTTGTTGGACGCTTTCTGTAGATGGTTGGACACTTCTATAAATCTATTGGACACCTCGAGGAGTTTGTTTGACACTTCACGAATTTCGTTGGAAACTTCACGGTTTGTTGGACTCTTCTACAAATCTGTTGGACACCTCGAGGAGTTTGTTTGACACTTCACGAACTTCGTTGGAAGCTTTACGGTTTGTTGGACACTTCCCGTGAATGGTTGAACACTTCTATAAATCTGTTGGACACTTTGAGGAGTTTGTTTGACACTTCACGAACTTCGTTGCAAGCTTTACGGTTTGTTGGACTCTTTACGAGAATGGTTGGACACTTCTACAAATCTGTTGGACACCTCGAGGAGTTGGTTAGACACTTCACGAACTTCGTTGGAAGCTTTACGGTTTGTTGGACTCTTCCCGTGAATGGTTGGACACTTCTTCAATTTCGTCGGAAACTCCTCGATTCGTCGAACGCTCTTCACGTCAAGACCCATGAATCGCATTCAACAGCCCCTTTCTATATACTAAAGAGAAGAACGTTTACAGTTTTAAGGAGGGCTATTCATGGAATTAGTAAAACCAGATCATTTACAGGAACTCATAACTTCTTTTGTTAATAAAGATGTGTACATCCATCTTGAAACAACGAACGGCTCATATGCTACCCACTTCAATGAAAGTGTTTTCAACGCTGGAGCATTCATTCGCAATATCGTTATCAAATTCGAACTCGGTAAAGTGGCTGGCGATTCGCCTCACCGCATCGGATTAAAACTGCCATCTGGCTGGATTTATGCGCAAGGCATCACTCATTATAAACTCGACGAACACGGGCGTTTGCTTATGGCGGGACTCGATTCAGAAGGAAAACTTGCAGTCGCACTTGAAATCAGCGAAACACCATTCACATATTAATTAAGGAGGCAATTTTTTAATGATTAAAAAAGAACGTCATGTACTTGTCGTATTCCCCCACCCAGACGATGAAGCATTCGGTGTATCCGGTACCATTTCTTCTTACAGAGATATCGGCGTACCTGTTACGTACGCTTGCTTAACACTAGGTGAAATGGGACGTAACCTTGGCAATCCACCATTTGCAAATCGCGAAACATTGCCTCAAATTCGCAAAGAAGAATTGAAAAAAGCGTGTGAAGCAATGGGACTCGATGATTTACGGATGATGGGATTCCGTGATAAAACAATCGAATTCGAAGATGATGAAAAAATGGTTAAACTAATTGCAGATTTAATCGAAGAAACGAAACCTTCACTCGTCATCACATTCTATCCCGGACTTGCCGTTCATCCCGATCACGACGCTACTGCGCGTGCAGTTGTGCGTGCAGTCCGAAGAATGCCGGAAACAGAACGTCCTACACTTCATACACTCGCCTTTGCGAATAATACCGTTGAAGTCCTCGGCGAGCCCGATGTCATTCACGATATTTCAGCAAATGCAGATAAAAAAATCGCAACACTCAAAGCTCATGCATCCCAAACCGTTTGGATGATGAAAGATATGGAGATAAAATGGAAAGCGCAGGACCCAGATGCACTTAAATGGCTTAACTTTGAGCGTTTTTATACCTATCAGTGGGATAAAGACTTCGAATAAGAGGATTATAAATGCTTCTCTTCAGGAATATTTATATTGAAAGAGACTACGAAATCAACTTGATTTTATAGTCTCTTTTTTTATGTATTTTTATTAACTAATCAAACTATTTATACCCTAGAATACAATTCGTTACTATATGATAGCTACAAGGTTTTTCGAAAGCAATAGACTGAAAAGTTATAATAGTATATACTTTATTCATTAAGATATAAAACAATATAATATGTATAATTATTCACCATATACATGTTATACTGTTACAAAAAGGGGAATATAAAATGAAAAAATTTGCTTTATCCACATGGTTCTATTTTCTAGTTCCATCAATTCTCGGTATTCTTTTGTTCATGATACCGATGAAGTATTCCGGGGAATGGAAAATACCAATTGCCATATTTGCTGATTTACTATCAGGGGCGATTGCTCCGGTTATGCCATGGGTTGCTACAATTACTTTAATTATTGCGGCACTTGGTTCGGTTGTATTTTTGGCTATCCGAGGGGACAAGGCCAAGCCATCCTTTATAACAAATTTATTCAAAGTATCGCTCTTTTGGACAATCGTCCGAATTATAGGTGCTACTTTAGCGGTACTTACCTTGCTTCAAGTTGGCCCAGAAGCTATTTGGAATGAAAATACGGGGGGACTTCTGCTAAGTGAAACCGGTCTCGTTACATTCCTGTTTACAATCTTTTTATTCGCAGGAATTCTCTTACCACTTCTTCTAAATTTCGGTTTACTTGAGTTTTTTGGAACAATGATGGTAAAAGTTATGCGCCCTCTTTTCAAAATACCGGGTCGTTCTTCCATCGATGCACTGACATCATGGATTGGGGATGGAACAATTGGTGTTTTGCTAACAAGTAAACAATATGAAGAAGGTTTTTATACGAAGAAAGAAGCAGCCATTATTGGAACGACTTTCTCTGTTGTATCGATTACATTTTCTATCGTTATCATTGAAGAAGTTGGACTTGGCGCTTACTTCTTACCATTTTATGGTACGGTCGTTTTAACTGGTCTGATCCTTGCATTTATTATGCCACGGATTTATCCTCTTTCAAAAAAGAAAGAAGAATACATAGACGGTAGACCATTTACTGGCGATGAAGAAAAACTACCAGAAGGATACAGTGCTTTTTCACACGGACTTGAAAACGCATTAACAAAAGCGAATAACAGTCGTTCTATGGTTAAAACTTTTTCTGAGGGCCTAAAAAACGTCCTCGATATGTGGATTGGTGTTATTCCAGTCGTTATGGCTTTCGGAACAATTGCATTAATTCTTGCAGAGTATACAAGTGTCTTCACGATTTTAGGGAAACCGTTCGAACCGATTCTGTCCATCCTAGGTATCCCTGAGGCGGCAGATGCGGCGCAACTTATGGTCGTCGGATTCACGGACATGTTCCTGCCTGTAATTCTTGCGAATGGTCTGATTACATCTGAGTTGACATTGTTTGTTGTTGCCACTGTTTCAGTAACACAACTCATTTTCATGGCGGAAGTTGGGGGACTTCTGCTAGGCTCAAAAATTCCGGTAAACTTTTTCGAACTTGTTGCCATTTTCCTTTTGCGCACAATCATCTCATTACCGATTATCGCAGGAGTGGCACATCTTTTATTTTAATGAAACATGAAGACCTTGCAGATTAGTGCAAGGTCTTTTTTTGTGGGTGGTTATGATTGGTTCTACGTGGGATGTGATCGGGTGGCGTAGGGTATGATTGGGTAGCATGGGATATGATCGGGTCGCGTAGCTTATGATCGGGCGACGTGAGATATGATCGGTTCGCGTTGCTTATGATCGGGCGACGTGGGATATGATCGGGTAGCGTAGCTTATGATCGGTTCGCGTGGGATATGATCGGGCGACGTGGGATATGATCGGGGCGCGTAGCTTATGATCGGTTAGCATGGGTTATGATCGGGCGACGTGGGATATGATCGGTTAGCATGGGATATGATCGGGTCGCGTAGCTTATGATCGGTTCGCGTGGGTTATGATCGGGTGGCGTAGCTTATGATCGGTCGACGTGGGATATGATCGATTAACATGGGATTTGGCCGATTGGCATAGGATATGATCGGTTCGATAAGGAAGTGCCATCTTTCATTCCAAAATAAAAGCCGCGGAAAATTTCCCGCGGCTTTTATTTTACACATTCAATTTAATTTTCAGTTTCGATAACATGTCCACTGTCATTTTATCCAAATCATAGTTCGCTTTGAAGCCCCATTCATTTATAGCAGCTGTTGGATCAATCGAATCTGGCCAGCTATCAGCAATCGCCTGGCGTACTGGATCTACATCGTATGCCATTTCAAAAGTAGGAATCTGTTTTTTTATAGAAGCCGCAATTTCAGACGGTTCAAAACTCATCGCTGTTACATTAAATGCATTGCGGTGAATCAGTTTCGTTGGATCTGCTTCCATTAAATCAACAATCGCCTGTAACGCATCCGGCATATACATCATATCCATGCGCGTTCCTTCTGCAATATAAGAAGTGTATTTCCCTTCTTCAAGTGCTTTGTAGTAAATATCGACCGCGTAATCCGTCGTTCCGCCGCCCGGTTGCGCTACATACGAGATGAGCCCAGGGAACCGAACGCCGCGCGTATCCATTCCGAATTTGTGGAAATAGTAATCGCATAGTAATTCACCTGCAACTTTATTGACACCGTACATTGTCGTCGGTCGTTGCAATGTGTCTTGCGGTGTATCTTTTTTCGGTGTTGAAGGACCGAATGCACCGATTGAACTTGGCGTGAAAAACTGCATTTCCAGTTCGCGTGATACTTCAAGTGCGTTCATAAGACCGCCCATATTGAGATTCCATGCAAATAATGGCTCATCTTCCGCTTTAGCAGATAATAATGCAGCCATGTGCATCATCGTATCTGCACCGAAATCCTTTGCAAGCGCATGCATATTGTTCGCATCTGTCACGTCAAGTATTTCAAATGGGCCACCTGTTGCTGCATCCGTGCGACGTATATCTGTTGCCAAGACATTCTCTGTGCCATATTCTGAACGTAACTTTGTAATTAATTCTGAACCGATTTGACCTAAAGCACCCGTAACCATGATTTTTTTCATTATTACTTATTCCTCACTTTCAAACATTTGTATTTATGGAGAGTACACCTATATTATATTTTTATATTTTTATTGATTCTACAGCTTTAATCCATTATAAAACGTTCTCCCGGAAAAGACAACGTTGTTTTTAACCTTGATGAATCCCCACCGAGATTCCCGGTATAATTAACGTTAAACTTGAGGTCCACGACGACGTGATTAGTATGCCACTCTATATAAGGAGTCGATTTTAAATTTAACAAATGAAAAAAGCCCCTAGTTAAGGGCTTATTTGTTTGTATAAGTATGCGCTTGTTCGTTGATATTACACTTTTTTCATTAACAGCGAATCGTTTTTGCAGTTTGCCATGAACTTACCCGACTGCTCCATAACTTTAACGTTGTTTGCCATGACTTTGCGACAGCGCCATGAACTCAACCGATTACTCCATGAATTCAATGCCCTTTGCCATGACTTTGCAACAGCGCCATGAACTCATCCGACTACTCCATGAATTCAATGCCCTTTGCCATGACTTTGCGACAGCGCCATGAACTCATCCGACTACTCCATGAATTCAATGCCCTTTGCCATGACTCCACAGCGATCCTTCTAACCCCCAAAAAATCCCGGATAGCATACAAGCCATCCGGGATTCCTCATTTATTATGAAATTACATTCAGTTCTTTACCAACTTTTTCGTAAATGACGAGTGCTTCGTCGATCATTTCTTTGGTATGCGCTGCAGTTGGCATGTTGCGGACGCGACCTTTTCCTTTAGCGACTGTTGGGAAGACGATTGATTTAGCATATACGCCTTCTTCCGCAAGACGTTTAGAAAATTGTTGTGTCAGCTTCTCTTCGCCGATGATGCATGGTGTGATTGGTGTTTCAGAAGCACCGATATTGAAACCTAATTTCTTAAGTCCCGCTTTTAAGTAATTACCGTTTTCCCACAGTTTATCATGTAGCTCTGTGGATTCCGATATCTTGTCCAATGCGCCCATAATCGCAGCGACATCCCCTGCAGGAAGTGCCGTCGAGAATAAGAATGGACGTGAACGAACTTTCAGCCAGTCAATCAATTCCTGCGTTCCTGCAACATAGCCGCCGACAACACCGATTGCTTTCGATAGGGTACCCATTTGGAGGTCAATCTCTTTTTCAAGACCGAAATGTTTGACGGTCCCTTTTCCTTTACCAGTAACGCCTGAACCGTGCGCGTCATCGACATAAGTGATCAAGTCGAATTCCTTCGCGATTTTCACAACTTCAGGAAGGTTGGCGATATTGCCGTCCATCGAGAACACGCCATCCGTAATGTACATCACTTTTTCATACAGGCCGGATTCCGTTGCTTCTTTTGCTTTTGCACGGAGGTCGTCCATATCTTGGTGATTAACGCGAATTACTTTCGCACCGGAAAGGCGGCAGCCGTCGATAATAGATGCGTGATTTAATTCATCCGAAAGAATCGCGTCTTTTTTAGTCATGACAGCGGAAATTGCCGCCATATTACAGTTGAAGCCCGATTGATAAGAAATTGCAGCTTCCGTTCCTTTGAATTCAGCAAGCTTCTTTTCCAACTGAACGTGGATATCGAGCGTACCATTGATTGTACGGACTGCACCTGCACCGACACCGTATTTTTCAGTTGCTGCAATCGCCAATTTTTTCAAATCTTCGTCTGTTGCAAGTCCCAGATAGTTATTTGAAGACAAGTTAATAAGGTCTTTTCCTTTAATTTTAATGATTGGGCCGTTTGGTCCCTCAATAGGGTCGATTTCGTTGTAAAGTCCTTGATCACGAAGTTCTTTTAGATTCTCCTGTAAAAATGCAGTGAGTTTTTTTGACAATGTAATCTTCCTTTCAAACAAATGATACCCCCATTTTAGCATACGACCGGCCCAATCGTAGTATAAAGCGCATACTTGTTAAGTTAGTTCCGAAAGAATTTTCGATTTCTTTTCAAAAATGGATGGCATAATCGCAGTATCCATCGTAGCTTTCATGCTATTTTCCGCTTGTGCATAGGCCTGCATATAGCCGGCCGCGTCAAGCATTTTCTCCGTGTAGGCTTCATGAATGACACTGATTTCCTTTTCCGCCTCTGCATCTTCCTCACACATATGCACGAGGTCTAGCAATTCATCCCCGGGATATTCCACATCGTAAACATGTGGATTCGTTGCGTCAAGAAGACATACCGACAGTTCAGGGAAAATAACTAAATCGACTCCCGCTGGATCCAGCCCACACCAGCCATATTGAACGTCAAATCCACGCTTTTCCGCTTCGGAGCCTAGCGCTTTCATAAGTGTCGATTTCCCGGTTCCCGGAAGGCCTTTAATAAGAATTCTCCGTTCCAAACGCTTCGTAATGGATGGGATGAAATCTTGCGCCCCTCCTGATGTCAATGAACCGATTAGCCTGTGCGAGACAGCCGCTTCCTTATTCAGCTTGATTGTTCCAAATAATTCTTCTTTTAATGATGCTATTTTGTTTTCATGAACCTCCCACATCATCCTTCTGATATTCACTTTCTCCCAATCGTCATGAATATCTTTTGCTTCCGCTAGCGATTGCAATGCTTTGCCGAGTGCAATTCCAGACTCCGCTAATTTCTCCACAATTATTCCATTTTGCCCAACCAACTTGACTTCATCATAGACATCGTAAAAGCTGATCACTTTATGCTTACCGCCGATATCCGCTGGTTCGAGTGCAACTGGATGTGACGCTTGTAGAATAAGCAAGTTCGGTCCTTTAACATAAATTGCATCCGTTTTGTCGGGTTGCACAGGATCCATGAATCGATCGACGTCATAGCCACGCTTTAAGTAATGCGTAGTAGCTTCATTCAACACGTTTGAGATGGCGTTTGTCGGTGGACATTTTAGAAAAAACGTTTGTGAAGCGGATGCAATTAGTTTGTCATATTTATGGGAGATACCAGCACCTGTATAGGCTGTCCCCATATATTGGGTTATCGTTCCATACATACCGATCATCCTTTCTGTACATACGATTAACGTATGCTCAGACAATAAAAAAAAGCACGGCTTCGAGGCACATGCTTGAAAAAAATAATTATTTTTGATTTAGGATAAAGCCTCTTCTTCCTCTTCGCCGATAACTTTCAACAAGAACTTGCGGCATTGTGGCAATGTATAATGAGCAATTTGCCCCAAGAATAAAGCAATTAACACTGTCCCAATTCCAATTGGCCCTCCGAATAACCAGCCTATAAGTGCGACAATGACTTCAAGTGTAGTACGAACTTTTTTTACGCTGGCTCCCGTTTTTTTAACAAAGACGAGCATAAGACTATCCCGAGGACCCGCGCCAATATTTGGTGAAATATAGATCCCAACACCATACCCCATAACAATTACACCCACTGAGAACATAAGTATTTGCGCACCCATCGAAGTGATATCTGGTAGCAGCCAGTTGAATAAATCGATAAAGAGTCCAATTAAAATCATATTCAGCCATGTGCCAATCTGCGGCCATTCTTTCAAAACAGCGGCAGTTGAAATGATAATAATGAATCCTGAAATAATCCCCCATGTTCCAATCGTCAAGCCAAAGTTTTTGTACAATCCGACATGCAATACATCCCACGGGGCAATTCCAAGTTTTTGACCTTTTATCGTCATTGAAATGCCTAGCGACAGAACCATCATACCCACCAAAAAGAATGTCCATCTCCATATTAATATCTTTCTCATATAAGTCCTTCTCCCTAATGATAGTGTAAGTAGCTAGCAATAATAAAAGACACTCACGTAGCTTGCGTGAATGTCTTACTTGTAATCTATTCATTGTAACATGGCTTCTATCCTATATACAGACCGTCAACTTTTCACTATGTCGATAAAAAGTGCTTCAGTCACCCTAGCCAACTCTCCGGGAATCAGTTTCATTTGTAATCCTGGTTTACCCGCACTAACAATCATCGAGTCGAGACTTTCGGCTGATTTGTCAATGAATGTCGGGTATTTCTTTTTCATCCCGACAGCTGAACAGCCTCCGCGCACATAGCCCGTTTCTTTCGTCAGCTCTTTCAACGGTAGCATATCAAGCTTTTTCACTTCAGCAGCTCTTGCCGCTTTTTTCAAATCAAGTTCGTCCGCTACTGGCACTAAAAAAATGAATAGTTCACGCGGTCCTGCAATCGTGACAAGCGTCTTATAAACGACATCCACTGCTTGTCCTGTTTTTTCAGCGACGGAAATCCCATCCACCAAACCATCGTTTACGTCATATTCCATTAGTTCGTAGATTACATTTTCCCCATCCAAAATCCGCACTGCATTCGTTTTTACTTGCTTACCTTGCTTTGCCATTCGTTCATCTCACCTTTCCAACAACAAAAGGTCGCCATTTACTAGGCGACCTTCCGTATCCATTCATGCAATTTTATAAAAGCTCGGCCGATCGATTTCAAATCCCTTCTGTTTCATTAAAACTTGAAAAGAATAAGATGAAATCGCCTTTTCGTACCGTCTTTGCGTAATGAGTATTTCGCGCTCGAGATCGGAGGGAAGTTCTTTGGATGCCATTTTTGCAGTATCGGCTTCTTCACGTGCTGAGGTAATGTCAATTTCGGATTGAGCCCTGTTGTGCAATATGATCTGCGCTTCTGTCCGCATAATTTTTGCTGATGCAGTTGCTGCAAGATTATAATCCGCCGTTGTCGGTTCCGGTTCTGATATTGCTTCAGCCCGCACATCTTTCCAACTAGCAATCGTCTCTTCAAGCGTCGTTCCAATCGGCAGCGCAATCTGCTTCATTTGTCCTGCGCCAAGCTGCCGAGGTTCAGGCCTCTTCGATTGATCGATTTCAGGTTCTTTCTTACCTATCAACAAAGCCTCTAGATTTTCAACCGTTTTCTGATTCTGCCCATTGTATTGCACATTACGATTATAAGCACTTTCAGCATTCCTGCGCCTGCTTGCATCATATCGTTGTATAGGATCGCTTGCTATAGCCTGGGTCATAACGGCATTCATCTTACTTCACCTCCACACTGTCGTATTTGCATAAATCTATTAACTCAAGTATACCCAATTCATTTTGAAGAATAAACCCTACGAAAGCGCTATAAAGGAATCACTTATCGAATAGTTTCTTTAGCGCATCTGCCATCGCCGTATTCTCCAACTCTTCCGGTGCTCCTTGTTTTTTCATGTACTTCTGAACATCGCGTTTATCAGCTTTCTTACCACCCGAGTTTTCTTTCCGCTTCTCAAATGCCGATAACTTCTCACGGTGACCACATTTACAAACGAAAATTCGCCCGTCGCCTTCTCCGCGCATCTCCAATTTCTTTTTACAAACTGGGCATCTAGCATTCGTCAGCATGGAGACGTTTTTACGATGACCGCACTCACGGTCCTGACAAACTAGCATTTTTCCACGTTTGCCGTTCACTTCTAACAGTAGTTTACCGCAATCTGGACACGCTTTCCCCGTTACATTATCATGTTTATATTTTTTATCATCTGTTTTAATTTCAGTAACGGTTTGCTTCGAAAAGCCAATCATATTTTTCATGAATTCTTCTTTTTTCATCTGGCCATTCGCGATTTTTGTTAGACCTTGTTCCCATTCCGCTGTTAGTGCTGGTGATTTCAAATCTTCTGGAACGAGCTCAAGCAACTGGCGTCCTTTAGATGTCGTGTAAATATCGTTACCTTTTTTCTCCATAACAAACGAGTTGAATAGCCGCTCAATGACATCTGCACGTGTTGCAACTGTTCCGAGTCCGCCTGTTTCACCAATCGTTTTGATAAGCTCTTTTGATTCCCCCTGCATGAACTGCGAAGGATTTTCCATCGCCGCAAGCAAAGTTCCTTCATTGAATCGAGCAGGCGGTTTTGTTTGACCGTTCGTCATAACGATGGCCTGAATTTTCACTTCTTCACCTTTTGTAAATGGTGGAAGTGTATCCGTGTCTAGCTCTTCTTCCTCTGTCGAATAAACTTTTTTCCAGCCTTCATCCGTAACAGTACGGCCTTTTGCTTTGAATGTCTCCCCGCCAACTGCGAGTTCAGCGGTTACTTGGTCATAACGGAACGGACCGAAGAAGACAGCTAAAAAACGTTTGACGATTAAATCATATAAACGCTGTTCCTTATCAGATAAGTTTTGAAGAATTGGCGTTTCCTCGGTAGGAATGATGGCATGATGATCTGATACACGTTTGTCATCAATGACGCCTTTCTGCGGTTTAACAGTGCCAGCACGCAGAAGTGAGTTAGTCGCTTTACGGTATGGACCAATATCCACAGCTTTAATGCGCTCTTTCAACGTGCTTTCCATATCTGATGTCAGATGCTTCGAATCGGTACGCGGGTACGTCACCGCTTTATGGCGCTCATATAAATTTTGCAATGTCGACAGCGTCTCTTTCGCTGACCACGACCAACGACGGTGCGCTTCTTTCTGGAGCTCTGTTAAATCAAATAAATGCGGTGCTGGCTGTGACTTCGGCGTCGTTTTTACTTCTATCACTTTTCCAGCATGAACCCCGTCAATTTTCTCGAGTAACTTTTCAACCTGTTCTTTATCGAACGACTGCGTTTGACCCGCTTTATCGTGCCATGTAAACTTCGCGGTTTCCGTCAATGCTTGCATACCGTAGAATGATCTCGGCTTAAAATCACGGATTTGATGCTCACGTTCTGCAATCATAGCAAGTGTCGGAGTTTGAACACGTCCCGTTGAAAGTTGGGCATTGTATTTAACGGTCAGCGCACGCGTTGCATTAATGCCGACAACCCAGTCTGCTTCCGCACGGGCTACTGCTGCCTGATATAAGTTTTCATAAGCGCGGCCGTCTTTTAAGTTGTTGAAACCATCTTTAATCGCTTTATCGGTGACCGATGAAATCCACAACCGTTTAACAGGCTTGCGAACTTTCGCTTGTTCTAGAATCCAGCGTGCAACAAGTTCCCCTTCCCGCCCCGCATCCGTCGCGATGATAATATCTTTCACATCATTGCGCAGAAGCTGCGCTTTAACCGCATTAAACTGTTTCATCGTCTGACGGATGGGTACCAGTTTGAACGGTGCAGGAATAATCGGTAAATGTTCAAGTTTCCATTCCTTGAATTCATTGCCATAGCCTTCTGGATCCGCATGTGTCACTAGATGGCCCAGCGCCCACGTCACGATATAATTGGTTCCTTCAAGAAATCCATTTCCTTTTTTATTGCAGCCGAGTACCCGCGCGATATCGCGAGCCACGGATGGCTTTTCAGCTAATACAAGTGATTTAGACATAGGTAAATCCCCCTTCTTCATACATCGATTATACGGGAGAACGCGATTGGATGCATGTCGGGCGAATGAAATCGAATCCTCTCACAAAAATCACCCATACACTTACATAGACATATCTTAATCGTCCAATACATAAGGTTATAGGGATGAATTGAACAATCTAGCAAGAAAGGGTGATTCCAATAGACGGACAACAAAAGAAAACAGTCGCCATCCATATTTCCAGGTCGGACGGAAAAGGGACATACCCCGCACGCAGAGCAGCCATGATTACAAACGCCTTGGCTGACGAAATAGATATCGTATACTTATGCGGAGTGGATTCTCCGCCAGTGCCCGAGGGATTTAAAGCAATTTCAACCCCAAGCAATGCGCTATTTTTACAGGCACTCGCGTCGATTAAACCTGATCTACTTCTCCGCGATAGCGGCTCTACTATTCAAGAGGAGATTGAAAAAATAACTGAACTCGTCCCCTCCATCATCCATTTCGATGATTTTGGCGACGGTGGTAAATGTGCTGACCTCGTATTCCAGACATTGTATGTCGAATCGAATGATAGTGCGCCAGATCATTACGTACTTGGACGAGAGAGTTTCATTGCTGACGAACAAATGGCTTCAGTTAAGCACATTGGACTTCGCAAAGCCCAACTGGGACCTCTTCCCCATTTAGTGATTTCATTTGGCGAAGAGGATGAAGGAAACTTGACCTACCGGGCGTTGCGTCATATTATGCAACTTCAAATCCCACTCAAAGTGACCGTTCTCATCGGTGAACAGTATGCCCATGATACAAGCACAATCCGTATGATGGCACTCGAAAGGCGGAATACAACCGTATTGGTGCCTCCGTATAACTACGCCGAAATTTACGCCGCAGCAGATATAATTTTATGCGCTTCTGGCTACATGCCTTATGAAGTCGCTGTAATGGGTATCCCTTGCGTCGTGCTCGCACAGAACGATTTCGAAGTGGGGCTTGCTTTTCCGAAAGAACAGCACGGTTTCATTCATCTTGGTCTCGGTCGAAAAGTAAAACAATCGAGTTTGTTGAACGCCATCATGGAACCCCTCTTGCACGAACCGCTACGCAAAAAAGCGATTGCACGACAAACCGCACTCGGGCTCGGGGACGGAAAAGATGCTGTATGCGAAGCGATACGCTATTACCTCGAGTATCCGAAGCGCAATACTAGTGGCGGCGCAGGAAAAAAAACGTCCGATATGCTACACTGAGGTAAAAGCTGAGGTGTTTTTCGGATGAACAAACGTCAAGTAGAAACAGCAATCATGGAACTCAAAATGGACTATATCAGTTTGCAAGGTGATATCGAGAAGCTCGAATCGACCGGTAATGACAGCTTCGTCAAGAAAGCTGAACTGCGTCTTGCAACGTTGGAAGAAAGTCTCGCGGAACTGAACAAGCAACTTGCTGAATTTGAATGAACAAAAAGGCTATCCGGGACAAAGGATAGCCTTTTTGTTATGCATTTTTCCATTCGACCATAGCTGCTGGCAGACCGATTATATCTCCTCGCTGACCAACCATAAATATTCCGCAACCAGCTTATCAACTCAAAAACTATAAATGTTGAATTAAAGAATCCCATTGAATCTGCTGTGGTACTCGATAATGAGAGAGTTGTAATTCGGGGTGTGGATTGTAGAACACTTGGCGCTTTGGGGATGCCTCTCACCGTAATCCTGGATTAGCGCTTCGCATCCAGTCTTACGGCTTGGGCGACCCCTTTGCCGCGCCTGCGCTAGGGTGTTCATTTTCGAGAGAAATATGATTTTGAGATGTATATGCCGAGATTATACTGTGATTACTAGTTGATACTACTTATAGTCAAGAAAAACACACTCCTGGTTGCAGATTTCATCACAGATAAAGAAACGCTCTTTCTCACATAGACCATCCAGCGAAGACGCGACTTCGTGGTAGCCGGAGCGATAAGACTGAAAGCGACCTCCTTTCTGGCTTATCGCGGGAGGCATTCACAAAGCGTCGAAGCGGTATTCGTAGGATTTCTATTTCATTCCAATTATTAGTTTTTTTCAGTAGCCTTCCAAAAGCCCTTGTAAAGCGCATATGCCGTATTCATTTGTTCAACATATATAGCTATAAAAGTATTTCCAACCTCAATAAGTCGTCATTTTCAACAATTTCTGTAAACCATAAATACCTCGTTGGAAGAAAGTGAATCCATCTTGAAATTCTTCCACGTCAAGCGTGTACAGCGCATCCTCATTGTTCCATAGTCTACTAAAGTAAGTATCTATCTCTTTAGTTAACTCGCTGTCATTCGGAGCAATGACCCGCAGATTGGCTTCTAGATTATAATTATCGAGCGTGCGTTCAGTTAAATTAGCAGAGCCATTCGCAATGTAGGTTTCCTTAGCTGTCTGAACAACCACGAGTTTTGTATGGTATTGACCAATAACCGTATTGTACCAGCGAACATCAATTTCCCCATCCGTTTCTTCCAGCATCTCCTGTACAACTGGCCTGTTCGGCAATCCAGACTTTTCTTTACCGAAGGAGTTTTCATTCGGGTCTAAAATCATTTTCACATCGACACCGCGGTTCGCAGCATCGATAAGTGCATTGACAAGATCACGTTTTGCAATGAAGAACATCCCAATTCGAATTGTATCCCCTTTTTGCGCTTTCGCAATATCGCCAAGAAGCCCATCCAAGATTTTCTTCTCCGTCAAATATTGGACGGCATAGTTTCCCCCGTTTTGTTCCGGCACTTCTACGCGTGGCAATTTTCCACCATTCGTATAGTTGACGACCGCTTCTTCCGCCTCTAAAATATCGTTCAGTACACTGCCTTTCACCTTCAATGCCACATTGCCGTGAAAACCGCTTGCGTTATGCGGATTTCCTGATGATACCAGTGCTTCTTTATCCGTTACAACAGTTTTACGGTGGTTCGCCTTAACATTCAGTAACGTAATGTAAGAAGCCAGCGTCATTTTAGGTGCCTTGCTTGACATAGCGTTTGCAATCCAGCTCGTTTTCTCAATATCCAACCAGCGGAATATCGTCCTGTATAAACCAGAATAGATTGGAATTGAATCGCGGAGCGGATCCAAATCAGTGTAGATAACTTCAATCCCTGCATCTTCCATCTTTGTGAACCATTCTGTTTCATAAGAACCGTATCCTGTATTCAACGGATCTGTGATAAAAATAATCGGCATTTCAGGATGTTGCTGTTTTTTCTCCACCAGTTTCTTTGTCATTGTTTGTGCGATTTCTGGGAATTCTATGTCTTCATCGTAATAATGATCGAATAGGAAATAATCGAGCACGATAAATTGCTCGGCCCGGTCGATCATCGCGTAGACTTCATCGAAAATCGCCAACTCATGCACCATGTTGTCCCCGTCTTTGTTTTGTGCATAGGTCAAGTCCGTAAACATATCAACTTCGTCCGTCCAGTGCAAATCACCTTCGTATGAAATTCCTTCGGGGAGTTTTTTAAATGTATTCAGTAAAACAACACCTATATAAAAAAGAGCATACACTGACAGCACTATCACAATAATTCGCTTGCGTTTGCTCCAGCCTTTCTTTTTGTTCTTTTTCATCACACAACCATCCCCATTCAAACATATCAATCTATTTATCTAATTTCCCTCTATCACTTTTTTACAAACAAAAAACACAGCCTCCTTTGGCTGCGCTCTTATGCAGTGACGTATTCGTGCACTGCTGTATCTGCAATCATCAGTTCTTTCAAATACTTTTTCGCGCGGAATAGCCGTGATTTTACCGTACCAATTGATACCTTCATTACTTCTGCAATCTCAATCAAAGAATATTGATGTACATAGAAATACTCAATTGTTTTTCTGTAAATAACATCAAGTTCACCAATTTTTTGCTGAACAATTGATTGAATGTCATTTTGCTCTAGCAATTCCGCAGGTGTCAAACTATCACTCGGAACAAGATCAAGAATCGGCACATCGAGCGTTTCCGGTTGGTTCATCACATGCTTGCTTCTTCTGACGTCTTTGCGGTAACGATCTCGGAATGTGTTCATACAGATTGTTGTAAGCCATGCTTTCATATGGTCGACACTATCCATCCGATCGTTGTAGCGAACGACTTTCACCCATACATCTTGCATAAGATCTTCTGCTTCCTCTTTATTACGTGTTAATTTAAGACATAAATGATATATGTAACGGCCATATTCTTCATACAACCCATTTAGATTTTTGTTCATAACATAACGCCCCCGTCTTCTACCTGTTGTTCTTATTATCGGCAATCGGGACCTTTCAAACCATCGTATTCTCTTTCAGTATACTTACAAACGTGTAAGCTTGAAAAGTGGAAGGCGCCTATAAGGAACGCAGCATAAGTCGACCCAGCGACGTGGCGCTCTTTGCCACACAGCTGGGTTGCTTATGACTCAAGCGGCTGGCGCCTGGAGCTAGACATTGAAAAGCGCAAGGCATCTTTCGAAGGAATGCATCCTGTGAACCACCATGTATCGAACGCCCGACACTAGTCAAAAAATATCCCCGTAACCGTTTTACTCGATTACAGGGATGTGCATGTTAATCAGTTTTTACCTTCACTGATTGTAATTGTCATACGGATAATCCGGTTGCGTTCCATCTCCTCGATTTCAAAACGCAGATGATCGTATGTAAAGCGTTCGCCTTCTTCTGGAACGTGACCAAGCTCTTGCAGTACAAATCCTCCAAGCGTCTCATGATCCATTGGCAATTCAATATCGAGTAACTCCATCGCATCCACGATTTCAAGCCTGCCATGACAGATTAACCTAGTATCAGTCTTTTCATAGACAAGTTCTTCTTCATCATCATCTGTCTCATCTTCAATGTCCTGGCCAATCATTTCTTCGATAATATCTTCATGCGTTATCATACCTAGCGTTCCACCGTATTCATCCAGAACGATTGCCATATGTTTCTTTTTCGACAGCATCATTTTGAATACTTTTTCAACGCTAGCAGACTGCACTACGTAAAACGTATTGCGGTCAATTAAATCACCAAGAGTCTGTTCAGGATCAATCGACCATTTGATTAACATTTTTGAATAAAATACACCTAAAATCGTATCCATACTTTCTTCGTAGACAGGATAACGCGTGTAAGAATGCTCCAAAATTGTGTCGCGAACTTCTTCATAAGTCGCTTCAATCGGTAATCCGATGATATCCATACGATGAGTTTCAAGGACGTCGGACACATCTTTTTCCGCAAAGTCGAGTACTTCCTTCAACCGATTCGATTCGTCCATCTCAAACGTTCCTTCTATAGAAGCAATGTCAACCATCGAACGGAGGTCATCTTTTGTGAGCGTAGCTTTCGTTACAGCCCCTTTCGAGATGATGCGGATGAATATATTTGTGAAAAGACCAAGTAAAGCCGTCAAAGGTGTTAGTAACTTCACAAGCAGTGTAATTGACGGTGTAACCATATAAGCGACTCGCTCGGAAAATGTCGCTGCAATCGTTTTTGGCAATACTTCGCCGAAGACAATGATAATAACCGTTAGAATTCCGGTCCAGATTCCGACGCTTAGCCCCTTGTCGATTGCTATCATTGTAACTAAAGTTGGCATTAGAATATTCGCAGTATTATTCCCGATAAGTATTGCTGTAATCATACGGTCCGGTTTCGAAATCAGTTTCTGCAGCTTAATCGCATGCCTGTCTCCCTGATCTGCTCGAAACTGGACCTTTCTCCTGTTTACTGCTGTAAGTGCTGTTTCACTTCCTGACAAGTAAAAAGACAGGAATAAAGATAATCCAAGTGCGATAAACAAAAGCGATTCCTCCCGGAAATAATTTCATATTTATATATTCAGCCAATTAATAACTTTCAAACAGCATACCATATTATTCATATTTGCGTTCGTCTTTCTTACTCACTATCTACATCATCTGCTATACTATTTCTATTCACGAAATTATTTGAAATGAGGGATTGTGTTGAATCATTTAGAGACGCTTGACGAGTATTTTAAAGAACAACGGGACGAACATCTTGGACAATTAAAAGACTTCCTCCGTATTCCAAGTATTAGTGCTTTATCCGAACATAAAAACGATATGCAACAGGCTGCTGAGTGGTTGCTGAATTCATTCAAAGAAGCAGGACTTGAAAACCTTTCAATCGACGAAACAGACGGACAGCCTGTTGTTTACGGCGATTGGCTCCACGCAGAAGGAAAACCGACAATTCTAGTCTATGGTCATTACGACGTCCAGCCGGTTGACCCGCTGAATTTATGGGAAACTGGACCATTCGAACCCGAAGTTCGTGATAACAAATTATATGCGCGCGGTGCCAGTGATGATAAAGGACAAGTATTCATGCATGTGAAAGCCGTTGAAGCACTTATGCAAAAGACAGGCGGTTTACCAGTCAATGTGAAGTTCATCATTGAAGGTGAAGAAGAGATTGGCAGTCCAAATCTCGAAAAATACATTGAGGCCAACAAAGACAAGCTCGCAGCTGACGTCATCGTCATTTCTGATACAGGCATGCAAGGACCTGGACAACCTGCAGTTTGCTACGGACTTCGCGGTCTGTGCGGCGTGCAAATCGACGTGCAAGGTGCGAAAAGCGATCTTCACTCCGGCTTATATGGTGGAGGCGTCCAAAACCCGATTCATTCGCTTGCAGAAGTTCTCGCCTCGTTCCGTGACAAAGAAGGAACGATTGCAATTGAAGGATTCTACGACAATGTCCGTCCTCTATTGGATGAAGAGCGCGAAGCCTACCAAGCACTTGGATTCAACGAAGATGAATTGAAAGAAGAAATTGGCGTGACAGAACTGTTCGGAGAAAAAGGATATTCGCACCTTGAGCGTACATGGACTCGTCCTACTCTTGAAGTGAACGGAGTATTTGGCGGATTTTCAGGCGAAGGCATTAAAACAGTATTGCCGGCTGAAGCAGGCGCGAAAATTACATGCCGTTTAGTTCCTGACCAGGATCCAGATGAAATCATTGAGAAATTGAAAGCGCATATCGAAAAATATAAACCAGTAGGCGTAACTGTTACAGTCACTGAATTCGATAAAGGGAAACCTTTCATCACACCGTTCGATCACCCTGCAATTCAGGCTGCAGGACGTTCATACGAAAAGGTTTACAATGTACCAACTGCCTATACACGTGGTGGCGGATCAATTCCAATCGTTGCAGCATTTGATGAAATACTAGAATTACCTGTCGTCTTGATGGGCTTCGGACTTGCGTCAGAAAACTTCCACGCACCGAACGAACACTTCCATTTGGAAAACTTCGACCAAGGACTACGTGTCATCGGCGATTATTATTATGAAATTGCAGGCTTTGAGAAAGATGAATTGAAAAAGTGACACGTGTGCCGGATTCTCCTTGTGAGGGTCCGGTTTTTTTAGAACTAAGCAACACTTTCAATTAAGGTAACAACGCCTAAATGCAACTTCACAACGCTTCTGTCTAACTTAACAACGCACGGGTCGCTCAACACCGCTTTTGAAGAACTAGACAACACTTTAAATAAAGTTAACAACGTCTAAACGCAACTTCACAACGCACGGGTCGCTCAACACCACCTATATAGAACTGCAAAAAAGCCCGAATCGCATTATCAAATGCAATCCGAGCAAAAACCACTTCAATATCATTATGCTTCTTCGATTTCCTCACCGTAATACGTGACAAATTCTTCAAGTGGTTTACGTGGACGAGCCTTTGGTCTTTCGTCATAATAACCAAATTGAAGCATACTGATAATGCGTTCACCTGGTTTAACGCCAAGTTCTTCTCTGAATTTCGGGTTATCCAGGAAGCCAGGTGTTTTCCAGCATGTTCCGATTCCTTTATCCCATGCGAGTAGCATGGTGTTCTGAACAAACATGCTCGCCGCTGCATAATCTTCTAGACGCTCTTTCTGACGAGGGTCCTCAGGGACAATAACAAATGCAACTGCACCCGGTCCTGTGAATTTCTTCATTTGTTTCTCAAGTTCTTCTTCCGAAAGTTCTTTCCATTTCGGTACACCATATTCACGTAAAATATCGAGGAATTTCACATATCCCTTATCAGCAGCTACAACAAAGCGCCACGGATTTCGATTGCCATGATTTGGTGCCCATGCCGCATCTTCAAGTATTTCGGCAATATTTTCCGGATCAACCGGCTGACCGTTAAAGTTCTTTATTGAACGACGCGTAATAATCGCATCTCTGACAGATAAAGCTTGCTCATTCATAACTCATTTCCCCTTTACACATACTTCTTCTATTATACCTTAACCATTGATTTTTAGCGAAGCTGCCTAAATTTCGACATATTTAGTGTTTTCTAAATATGTTCTTATTACTTTTCATGGTATAGTAATAGTAGCGTATATTATAGTGATAAAGGATGATTTTAATCATGATAAAAAAGCCAATTGCGTGGATTGTAGACAGCACAGCATACATTTCAGAGGAACTTCGTCAACACCCAGACTTCTTTTCAGTACCTTTAAATATACATTTCGGTGAAAAACAATTTGTTGATGGTGTAGACTTGAATCCTCAGCAACTTTACGAGAAAATCAAGAACGCTAAAGAATTCCCAAAATCCTCACAACCTTCTGCGGGTGCATTTGCTGAACGTTACAAGGTTATCGCGGAACAGTACGAGCAAGCAATTGCTGTTCATGTGTCCGGTAAAATGAGTGGGACACTTGCTTCCTCTATAGCAGGCTCAGAAATTTCGGGATTCCCTGTTACATTCATCGATTCACTTTCCTTATCCTATGGGGTCACAGGATTAATCGAACGGGGCATAGAAATGCAAGACGAAGGTGCAACTGTTCCAGAAATTGAAGCGCGGCTTAAGAAAATGGCTGGCACGATGCATAACTATATCCTAATGGGACAGCTTGAACAATTGTACAAAGGCGGCAGAATGAGCGCTGCACAATTTTTCATTGGGAGCTTGTTGAAAGTAAAACCAATTGTCCACATTACGTCCGAAGGCGAATTACAACCAGTAGACAAAGTGCGTTCCGAGAAAAAAGCACTTCAATATTTGGTCGATAAAGTAGTCGCTGGTCACCATCCAGGCCGAACGAAAATTCATTTAATGCAAGGCAATGTCTTGGAACAGGCAGAGCATTTGAAGACTCTAATCACGGAACAAATACCCGATCTTGAAGTGAAAATTGGAGATATTAGCTCCGTCCTTGCGGTTCACGCCGGCGAGGGAACGCTCGCAGTTCTATGGTTTGACTGAACAAACAAAAGCGCTAGAGTCTAGACAGTAAAAAAAGCAGTCCGTCTTAAGTTGACGGACTGCTTTTTTTACGATTACATTCGCAACTATAGTCATCATGAAAACTGGTCATTAATTTTAAAAAAGATATACTTTGCATTTGGCGAAAACATATATGAATCTTTGTATGCCCAGAAACGATGCTGTGCGTCGAACGTATGTGCATTAACGAGTGGTGCTGAGCCATCTTTTGCGGTGACGATGGTCGAATGATCGAATCTGCCATCACCTTCAAAATCGTAGACAATGACATCCCCTAGCCCTAATTCTTCAGCTGATGAAACTTGTGTTGCAGTTAATCCTTTTTTCGAACCCGCTAAATACCAACGCAACGAATGCGACGTCGACCAACTGAAACTCCACGTTCCTCCACGCAGCCACCAGCCTCTTTCGCGATTCGGGTAACCATGCATTGGTGCTCCCCCCGCAAGCAAACATTGTGAAATGAAATTAGTACAATCTACATCGAATGATGGAAATGCCGGATTGCGGCCATTCCACCACTGGTTTGCATAGCGAACAGCCGCTTCCCTGTTGTACATGATCAAACCCCTCCTTATTCCATCGTATGAATAAGACAAAGTAGGAATGCCTTTCTGACAAATTGCAGCGCATTTATTTCATCTAAAAAGTTCATTTAAGCTCCACGGAAATATCTCCATTGATGTAGTTCGGATACGCTTGAAAGTATACTTTTAATAGATGAATGATTTCTAAAAATGCTTGCTCATCGCGTTTAATCGCTCGTTTAGCAAGGTCAACTTCATTCACAATGCCACCCCATTTCCACCGTTCCTACTCATTAGACACACAAAGATGGAAAAAGTTCATTTATATTTAAAAAAGCGTCAAACTTATGCAAGTTAATTGCATGAGTTTGACGCTTTTTAACTATCCAATAAAGGAAAAACTAAAAAATTAGTGGTTCAGTACTTTGGATAAGAAATTCTTCGCGCGTTCAGAGTCTGGGTTCGTAAAGAATTTTGATGGTGGAGCCTTTTCTACAATTTTCCCCTCCGCCATAAAGACAATTTCGTCGCAAATTTCTTTGGCGAAGCCCATTTCATGTGTAACAACGACCATCGTCATGCCATCGTGTGCCAATTTACGAATCGCATCAAGCACTTCTGTCACCATTTCCGGATCGAGTGCGGATGTCGGTTCGTCGAATAGCATTACTTGTGGATCCATGGCAAGCGACCGTGCAATAGCTACACGTTGCTGTTGTCCACCAGAAAGCCGACCAGGATATGCATCGAATTTGTCGCCAAGGCCTAAAGAGATAAGCAATTCTTTCCCTTTCTTGTCCGCAGCCTCTTTATTCATCCCTTTTACCTTCAAGAGCGCTATTGTCACGTTTTGAAGCGCTGTCAAAAATGGATACAAGTTGAAATTCTGAAATACAAATCCGATATTAATGCGCGCTTTGTTAATATTCGTTTTTTTATCGTGAATAGAAACGCCATCCACAATGATTTCACCATTATCAATAGGTTCTAGCGCATTCAATGTCCGAATGAGCGTTGATTTTCCGGCACCACTCGGTCCAATAAGTGCGATTACATTGGATTTCGGTACTTCAAGTGATATATCCGTTAGTACTTGATGAGCACCAAAGGATTTATTAACATTTTTAATGGTAATCATAAAAACACTCCTTCATAACAAGCTTACACTCAGTTCTCGCGCGATAAAAGTCGTTTCTCAAAATATCGTATAATCATCGACATACTGAACGTCATAATTAAATAAACGATCGCGACAAATGTCCATATTTCTAGCGAGCGGAACGATGTTGCGACAAGATTTTTTGCATTCAACGTTAAATCCGTCGCTGCAATAACAGACACAAGAGAAGAGTCTTTAACTAAAATGATAAACTGTGATGCCAAAGGAGGTAACACTCGTCGAAACGCTTGTGGTAAAACGATATATCGCATTGCATTCGTGTGGGACATGCCCGATGAACGCGCAGCCTCCATTTGTCCTTTTGGTACTGCTTGAATTCCCGAGCGAACAATTTCTGCGATAAACGCCCCCGAAAAAATAGCAAGACCTAAAATGGCAGACCAATAAGATCCAAGTCTAACGAATTGACCAAGTACAAAAAATATCCAAAATAGAAGAACAAGTAATGGTACACCGCGCATCACTTCCACATAGAAAGAGGAAATAAGTCGAAAGAATTTGTTTCTTGAAATACGTCCTAGTCCAAAAATGATTCCTATGGGTATAGCAATCAGAAGCGCTATCGCTGAAATTTCCAACGTTTTCAACGCTCCATCAATAAATATATCCATATTGTTTGTTATAATACTCCAGTCATAATTATAGCCGCCCATTTAATTTCCCCCTCTGAAATTGAAGAAGTGGTTATTCTTCTACGACTTCATTCAACCAATCGCTTGTTTCAAACCACTTATTTCTTGAAGCCAATTCAGCTGGGCTATCAATATAGTTCGCTAAAAATGAGTTAAGCCACAAAATTGTTTCAATGTCATTTTTCTTTACTGCAATTCCTAAATTTTCTGAAGAAATTAGGCCTTCGACAGCTCTGACTTGATTGCCATTGCGAAGTTTCCATACAGCGATGGCTGGTTCGTCATAAAGAACAGCATCTGCTTGCCCTTGCGCCATTGCTGTTGCAGCAGATGGGAATTCTTCAAAATCCATTATTTCAGCATTTTTGAAAAGATCTTTCGCTAAGAGCGCCCCAGTTGTTCCAATACCAACTGCAATTTTTTTCCCTTTCACATCAAGCTCTTCCCAAGACTTCGTCGAAGTATCTTTGGCAGGAACCATAAGCGCTTGGCCAGTTTTATAATATGGATTGGAAAAACTGACAACAAGTGCTCGGTCTCCTCGGATTGTCATACCTGCAAGAATCATGTCGATTTCTCCCGTTTGAAGTGCCGGAACAAGCCCGTCAAATGTGAATTGTTTATACTCCACATCTACTTTTAACCATTCACCAATAGCATTTGCAGTATCAACGTCATAGCCTACAAAATCACCATTTGGATCTTTCATGTCAAACGGGAAGTACCCTGGCGACATCCCAATTACTAGCTTCTTGTTTTTCGCCACGTTTTGCAGAGTCGAGTTTTCTGTAGTGACGCCCCCAGCATCTTTACTACACCCTGCAACAAGTAGAACTGCAATCATTAATGTCGCTGTTAACCACTTTTTCATTGTTTTTCATCCCCCTTTAGTATTATGTAAATAACATTCACCCATTCTGATGAATTATGTAAAGTATAAAGTAACGCTATTAATCTGTCTACAAGAATAATTAAATTATTCTAACCATTTATATACAATAAATTAATGTATTTGTTAAAATATGCAAGACTTCAAGCTTTATCCGTAAGGGATTAAGTTATATAGCACTACTCTATTAATTAATACTTATATTAATGTATATTTACTCTTTTAATTCAACAAAAAGCGTTCGGATAAACCGAACGCTTTCGTAATCCTATGAAGTGTAGTGATATATGAACCCCTGACCTTCATACTAATAGCGTGAATGTCAGCTTATGAACGCTCTTCAATAATCACCTGAATTAATATCCGGATATTCTAAACGACCACTCTTCGGCTAACATTATTCGACATATTCGTATAAAACTACACTTTCCATATAGTTTACAAAACGTCGAAGCTCTTTCGCTTCTACCGTGCTGATGGCACCGTCCTTGTACATTTCTGAAATCTCTTTTCTCTGCACTTCAATAGCATTCAAACATAGAATCTCCTTTTGTTCGTCTAAAATGGATTGATCCATCTCTACTTTATGGGGCAATTCCTTTTTATTCAGAAGGCGTTTATAATAATAAATCATATTGTGTAGAACTTCTGGTTGTTCACTAATAGAAGCTCGTTCTTCCAAACCCGCTAGTACTTTCTCAAACGTAAATATTTGCACTGCATCTTCCATTTCCTGAACCTGCTCTAATTCTCGGTCACTTAAGCGCCCACGTTTCCAATCCCTCAGTACTTGATAGAACCGTTGACGGATAAAGTGATTCGCACCGCTTGTTGCCGCCTTTTCACGAATCGAAACCGACTTTTCGATACTTTTTAACGTAGCAATCTTCACTTCGTGCACACTCATATATTCCTCCGTATATTGACGCTCCAACATTAAAGAATGCAATCTTTCCATCTTCAGCTGCTCGTTATATTCACGTAGCTCTTCTTCGTTTTTATTTTTCGACCGCAACATATGCAACATGAGTGTATAGTCGTTTAATAATTCATAGACAATCGAAGCATTTTCTTCTGTTTTTTCCGAATTGATTTTCTGAATAGCTCCCATGATCATGCGCTGCTTTTCATTCGTTAAATCTGAACTGGTCGTATGCGTGCTCGTTTCCCCCCTACTTAGGACAGGCAGAAATATTGTTGCCATAATAAGTGTCAATAGAATAACGCCTGCCGCCAAAAAGATAATAAGTGAACGCTCTGGGAACAAATCGTTCGTTGATGTAAAAAATGGAATCGATAGCACACCGACCATTGTAATCGTTCCACGGACACCTACCAAACTCGTAATTAGACTCGTTTTCAGAGATGGTTTTTCTGTCACATTTTTCAAAATGTAATAATCGAAATGATTAATGGTGTGCGACCACAAAAATCGTATACCGAGTACGACGAAACCTAACGCAAGAACATACCCTAACAACAGCCAATTACTCATCTGTTCATTTTCCAGTAATGAACGCATTGCAGATGGGAGTGTTAAACCTAACAGTAAGAAAATTAAACCGTTTAATACAAATGCGATAATTGACCACAGATTATCCGTCAACACTTGCTCCTGCGCTCTAAAGTTTTCTGTACGCTCTCTTACAAGCGCATGGATAATCCCCGCTGCTACAACCGCTATAACACCTGATGCATGGAACATTTCCTCTGCTATAAAGAAAATAATAAATGGCGTTAAAACTTGTAATAGTGAATGGAATACTACGTCAACAAATCCCCCTCTACGTAGAACGTAGCGAAGCAAATTAATCGAAAGTCCAAGCCCGATACCAAGCAATGCCCCAACGATAAACATATATAAGAAGTCTCCTGTTGCCTTTTGAACTGAAAAATAACCGGTTACCACCGCTAAAACAGCATAATTAAATGCAACAAGTCCTGAAGCATCATTGATTAAAGATTCCCCACGCACCAAATTCATAATATGAGTTGGAATTTGAATACGTTTCGCAATGCCATTTACAGCAACTGGATCCGTTGGTGATAGAATTGCTGCTAGCGCAAATGCAGCTGCTAAAGGAATTGCTGGAATCATCCAATGGACAAACATTCCACCAAGTATCGTAGTTAGAAGTACTAAAATAATAGCATTCCCAAAAATTGACGCACGCATTTTCCATAATTCCTCTCGCGGAAAATGAGCGCCTTCATTGTATAAAAGTGGTGCTATAAACAGTAGAAGAAACCATTCTGTCTCCACTTCAATTGTAAAATCTTTAACAGCTAATGCAAAAATAAGCCCCACAATAATTTGGATTAATGCAGTTGGTAATAGTGTCACGTAATTCCCAATAACGTTTGTCACAAGCAATAAGACTAGCAACATCAAGATAATCGTTAATAATTCCATCCGTTTTTCTCCTCTTCACTTTTTCTGTTCCAATAATCAAGAACAAAGTGATTATTTCGTCCAAAACGCGCCGAAAATGTACAAGTGTGTGCTGTATGCTTTTCTTACAGCTAGCTCATGTAAGAAAGTGGATAATCAACAGACGTGGTTCAATATATAAAGTTAGCAAATATGATATAATCGTGCGTTTATTTTTATTTTATCATGAATTTTAAAAATACTGTTAGCTCCTAACCTCGTTCTCACAGAACAAGATTTGGAGCTAACAGTATTTATCGTTGGATTAATTATGTATGGATTTCCATTTTACTACTCGCAGCACGAAAGACTATTTTCGAACAAAAAAAGGGCCCAGTTATACTGGACACCCTTCTAAACCTATATGGAGCATAGGTGCTCGGATCCCTGATCTACACACTGCCAGTATGATATTCGTGTACTTACCTCTTAACGAGAAACCCTATGTAATGACATTTTAAAAGGTTTCACCGAACAACTTCACATCAATTTAACTTCGACAATTGAACTACCTTATCCTATTTTAATATTTAATACCCTTATTGAACCACATCAAAGCCATACATCTTTTTGAAATAGAAACACATATAGCTATAATTAATACCAATTATAATTCATTTATAATTAAGTTCATTTGCCAAATGACCTACACTCATTTTTTCTTTATCTTTTTTTAAAATATTGTCTTTATTTAGAGTACTTTCAAAAGCCAATTCACTATAATTGTTTCCTATTCTTTTTCTAACTCTGACCAATCATTTTCACCCCTCCACACTCATTACAATGCGAATGGAAACGGTTTTCACTAACATAATTCGACATAATAAAAGAGCGCCCCTAATTAAATGAGCGCTCTAGCGGAAATTAAATGTCAATGGCTAACCAACCATAGTATGCTAAAAACATTAATGTTCCTATTAGAAGAATAGCACGATTCATAGTTGCGAATACGTAATAGTAGTGAAATTTTTCGTAATATATAATACTAAAAACTTAACTTTTAGAGTATTAGAAAAGCACTCATATAAAGATTTTCACGTTCAGTTTCAAAAGAAGCGAAAGAAGAAGTAATACTGAAGTTCATCAACTATATTGAGATGTAGGTAGATGACTACGGTTTTGAATACGATTCAATGAAATCTGATGTACTAAAGCAAAAGAAAAAACCCTTGATATGCAAGGGCTTTGAGATTATTCGAGACTCAATGAATTTGTATTATGGAGCATAGGGGGCTCGAACCCCTGACCTTCACACTGCCAGCGTGACACTCTCCCAGCTGAGCTAATGCCCCGTATCTTTGATACAATAAGAAGTATAGCAATATGATTTGAAAAAGACAATAGGCAGGGGGAAGTCTATATGCAGCATGCAGAAAGAGAAATTACCGAACCCGTTGCGTTATGTGACAACAAAGGGTTATTGAATCCAGAAGCAATCGGCTTCGCACGTCAGCCTTTCATCCAGAGCAATCTCAAGAACCACTTCATGCGGAAGAAGAAGTGGAATTATTGGTGTGTGTACGGGGAAGATTTGTTATTTTCCGCAACGATTAGCCATCTTGATTATGCAGCTGTCTGCTTTGTCTATATTTTAAATTATGAAACGCAGCGATTTTATGAAAAGCAAATAACGATTCCAATTGGGCGCAATGTGAAGATGCCTGAAAACGTGTTGGATGGCGTTAAATTCGTGAATGATAATCTAACTGTCCAGATCATACATATTCAAGGCGAAACCCATCTGTCCGTGACAATCCCAGACTTTGATAATGAAGTACTACATGCAGATTTCCATATTGGTCATCCAATTAACGATGAATCATTGAATGTTGTTATACCCAGGAGCAGGGACGTTTTCCAGTTCACAGCTAAGCATCATTCATTACCAACATCCGGGTTCGTTAAAATCGGGGACAAACGGTACGATTTCAATCCAGATTATAGTTTTGCTGTTCTCGATTACGGCAGAGGTATCTGGCCGCGAAAAGCAGAATGGAACTGGGCGATGGCATCTCAGCGTCTTGGTGGTCGTCGCATTGGACTTAATTTCGGTGGTAAATGGACAGATGGGACAGGCATGACTGAAAACGCGGTGTTTGTTGATGGTTTGATGACTAAAATTCATGAGGATGTTCTATTTACATATGATAATAAAAACTTCATGATGCCTTGGAAAATTCGAACGAAGTTTTCAGATACAGTCAACATAACATTTACACCTTTTTTTGAACGTGTTTCCATGACGAATGTCCGGTTAGTACGCACGGAGGTCCATCAAGTTGTCGGTTACTTCAACGGAACAGTGCGCTTACATGACGGCTCCACCCTACAAATCCGCAACATGCTTGGCACCTCGGAAGAACATATCGCGAAATGGTAACTAACACAATTATATTCGCACATTATACATTACTTTTACTAGCCGGCTAAAATGCCGGTTTTTTTATACGATAAAAAAGTAAAATTGTATTTCACCTGGAGCAGTGGGTAGGGATTGAACTACATCCCCACTCTCTGCAACAGGGAAACACTAATTTAAACTACTTTCCTTTAGTTTAACTCCCTCCAGCGCTTACGCTTTTCTTATTTGTACAAGTATTTTGTTTAGAAAGTGGATTTTAAGGCAAAATAATAGATAAGACAATGAATCCGAAAGGCAGTGAGTATTTTGAGAAAATTGAATGCTGTAGGTACAATCGTAATTACAGGTGCATTGCTAATGGGCGGATGCGGCAACTTCGGGAAAAATGCAGATAAGCCAAACCGTGAAGAAGCAATTATTATTAATGAAGATGAGAAAGCTGGCGGATCCATCGAAACCGGTAATGGATTCGGTTTTTCGTCATTCGATCTTGAAATCGATGTCGATGGTAAAGATGCAATTGATGCTGATTACGATGTGACCGAAAAAGCAGATGCAGATTATGAAAATAAACTGAAGAATATCAAACTAAAAGATAATAAAGCGATGGATGAGCTTAGTAAAATGTTTATAGAAATTCGTATCACAAAAGATACACCCCAACAAGAAGTGATTGATAAGATTCTCCAATGGTATGGTTTGGATACTTATTCAAAGTTTGACCTTGATGTTGATTTTGACGATGGTACGTTGCTCGATATTGAAGACGTAAAATAATAAAAATAAGGCTACAAGGATATAATGTCCTTGTGGCCTTTTATTGTGCCGCTTTCGCTTTTCTATACTGTCTAGACTCCAGCGCCTAACTCGCTGTGGAAATGATGAAAGACCCATAAGCCAAAGAGCGGCTTCCGGGTCTTTCCCTTTTTCCTTCACGAGCTACACAGGCGCTTTCGCTTTTCTAGACTGTCCAGACTACAGCGCCTAGCTCGCTGTGGAAATGATGAAAGACCCATAAGCCAAAGAACGGCTTCCGGTTCTTTCCCTTTTTCCTTCACGAGCTACACAGGCGCTTCCGCTTTTCTATACTGTCCAGACTACAGCGGCCAAACGCTCGGGTCATAAGTCGTTCCAGCTATGCGGCAAAGTACGCCGCTCCGCTGGCACGCCTTATGCCTGCCACGTTTAGGCAGGCCGCTTCCGCTTTTCTATACTTTCGATTCTAGCAACATGTTGTAAAATACACCTTGCCGTTCAATCAATTCTTCTTGGCTTCCGGATTCTATCAGTTTCCCTTGCTCCATGACATAAACGGTATCGGCCTTCCGTACGGTATTCAGTCTATGCGCAATAACAAAACTAGTTCTGCCCTCCATAAGGCGATCGAGTGCTTCTTGGATTTCTAGCTCTGTAACTGTATCGATACTACTTGTGGCTTCATCAAGAAGGAGTAGTACTGGATCTGCAACGAGTGCTCTTGCAATTGACAGCAACTGCTTCTGCCCTTGTGAGATCTCGCCGCCATCTGCCGTCAATATAGTCTCATAGCCATCTTCCAGCCGACTAATGAAACTATGCGCATTGGCCTGTTTTGCCGCCTGCATGACTTCTTCATTTGTCGCATCAAGTTTTCCATAACGAATATTTTCAAGGACTGTTGCTTCGAAAAGAAATGGATCTTGCAAAACAAATGCCATTTGGCTACGAAGCGTTTTCCGCGGCAACTTGCTAATTGGGATACCGTCGATATAGATTACTCCTTTATCAACTTCATAGAACCTAGCAAGCAACTGCATAATCGTGGTCTTCCCAGCGCCCGTGGCCCCGACAAATGCTGCTGTTTCCCCCTCCTTCACACGAAATGATAAATCGTCAATTGTATAGCCATCGGTTTCGACTGCATAACCAAAGGAAACATCTCGGAACTCAACGTCCCCCTTGAGGATCATATCCGTATATTCCGTCGCCTCATCCTTTTCGACCGGTTCATCCATAATCTTAAAGACTCGCTCTGCTCCAGCTATTGCCGATAGCACTGTGTTAAATTGGTTTGCAAGATCATTAAGTGGACGTGTGAACTGCCGTGCAAATTCAGAGAAAATGACGATTGTTCCCACCGTTATAACACCGTCCCCTCTTAACGCAAGCAATCCACCCACCCCTGCAATAACCGCAAAACTCGCGTTGTTCAACAGATTCATTACTTTGGGGATAAAACCTGAGTAGGTCAACGCCCAAAAACCAGTTCGTCGAAGTCGCTCACTCTTCTGCGCAAACTCTTCCATTACACGTTCTTCCTGCGAGAATGCTTTGACAATGCGCTGGCCAGAAATCGTTTCTTCAATCATGCCGTTTAACTCGCCCACTGCTTGCTGCTGTTCTTTAAATAAAGGTCCTGTACGGCGCGTAATCCACCGAATCGCAACGAACATCACTGGAACAATGATCATCGTGAGTAGTGTCAATAACGGGCTTAAGTAAAGCATGACCCCAAGCGTTCCGGTTAGTGTCAAGATGCTCGAAAATACTTGGATGAAAGACGAGTTCAGTGTTTGGCTAACGTTTTCAATATCATTAGTAATTCGGCTCATCAGTTCCCCGTGCTGCCGTTTATCAAAAAACGTGACTGGCAGCTTTTGAAGATGAGCAAACAAACTCGTCCGTAAACGAAAAACGGTTTGTTGTGCGATGCCAACCATCCAATAGTTTTGAAAATACATCGCAAGTGATAAGCCTATATAGATAGCGATAAGCCACCCGATACTGCCGCCTAAACCCGCGAACTTCATCGGAATAATATAATGGTCAATAATTTTACCAATCATCAATGGCCCAAGCAGCGCCAGGACTGAACTGACAAAAACAAGCGCGAGCACAGCAATGAGTAGCCCCCGCTGTTCATCGACAAGTTGCCAAATCCGGAAAAGAACTGATTTCCAGTTACTCGCACGTTCTTTTTTCTTCTTCCCAGTACCATTAATATCTTCCTTCGATAGAATCGGCTCGTAGCCGAACGGTTTACGAATTGCGCGTAACATCGGCTGCCACCTCCTCATCGGATTGGGATTCCGCAATTTTCTGATACAGTGCGGACTGCTCCATCAAGTCGTCATGTGTTCCATAGCCGACCACTTGTCCTTCATCTAAAAGGAGGATTTTATCAGCCCCTTGTGCGGTTCGGATCTTCTGTGTGACAACGAGCATCGTCGCTTCTTCCCCTTCAAGCGCATCCCATAGCGCCGTTTCCGTTTTCACGTCAAGTGCACTTGTGCTGTCATCGAGAATCAAGATAGATGGTTTCCGAACGAGCGCCCTTGCAATGGATAATCGTTGTTTCTGACCACCCGATAAGTTGACGCCTTTCTGTCCGACCCTTGTACCATACTTTAACGGGAACAGATCAATCGCTTCATGGATTTGTGCTTTTTTAGCCGCCTCTTCCAGTTCGTCGACATCCGCCTCCATATCGCCCCACGATAAGTTATCCAAAATCGACCCTGTAAATAAAATCGATTGCTGCGGTACGAGTCCAATCGTATCCCTCAAATCTTTCAACGGCCAATCCTCTACTTCTGTTCCACTAACATAGATCTTCCCTTGTGTTTTTTCAAAAATACGTGGAATAAGATTGAGTAATGTAGATTTTCCAGACCCTGTTGCCCCCATAATGGCGAGCTTTTCTCCCGGTGAAACATGGAATGACACGTTATCTAAAATCGGTTCCAACTTACCTGGATACATGAACGACACATTGTCGAATTTCAAATCACCTTCATTGTGTAACAGTCCTGTACTTTCCGAACTATGGATTTCCAAGTCTTCATTCGCAAGCAGAACTTCTTCCATCCGTTCAGAAGATGCTTTTGCACGCGAGAATGCCACAATGATGAATGAGAACATCGAGAACGCACCTGTCATGCGCATTGCATAGTTAACAATCGCTACTAGTTCCCCCACCTGCGCGCCGCCATCACGCACTTCAATAGCTCCGAACCATAGTACAGCCATCAAACTGGCGTTCATAACAAACAATAGGATCGGCAAGATTAGTTCCATCATCCGCATCGCTTTTACCGTATCTTTTCTTAACAGATCAGATACTTTTGAGAAGCGACTCGCTTCATAAGCCCCACGTAAAAACGCTTTAATAAGTCGTACAGCCTGTAAATTTTCTTGGATAACACGGTTTACTCGGTCAAGCCTGTGCTGGACATGCAAAAAATAACTGACCCCTTTTTTCGCCATGAAATAAAGAAAAATCAGCAGAAATGGTGCCCCAACTACAAGAAATAATGCTAGTTTGACATTAACAAAAAAGGCCATAATCAAACTTCCAATTACGAGTAATGGTGCACGCATCATAATCCGTAACCCCATAAACAGTACGTTTTGAGCCATCGTGACGTCACTCGTCAACCGTGTGATGAGTCCCGATGTCGGGAACCGAAGAAACGTCGCCATGGTAAACGCTTGAACTTGACGAAACAACGCCTGTCGTAGATCAAACCCAAAACTTTGCGCCGCATGTGCAGCAAAGAATGAATTAATGACCCCCGAAAAGAACGCCACAAACGCCAGCGCCATCATAACGCTTCCCCACGTCCAAATAACAGCCTCATTCCCAGCCATGATGCCATCATCGATAATTTTAGCGATGAGCATCGGCTGAATTAGCTCTACAGATAATTCCAGTAACATAAGAAATAACGCAATGACAATTGGCCATTTATATGGCCACGCATAAGAAAAAACTGTTTTCATCTTTTTGACCCCCAGAAACTCTTTCGTTTCACGAATTACTTCTCGATAGAACTTATTATGCCACAGCGACCCAATTGTGTATAGCCAATTCGACTGAATTGTAGGTTATCTTAAAATCGATCTCCTAATAAGTATGAGTAACAGTTTTTCAAAGGCCCTTGCTTCAATCTAAGCAAGGAATTCTCCTTAATTACTGTAATTGCAACCTGGACACCCTAACTGCAACTCCAACTTTCTAATTGCAAACTCGGACAACGAAGAGTCCGCGGTCTTTGCATATATCTAAGCAACCAATAACAAAAGGACCGGCCCCCCAATGGGAACCGGTCCTTCTACTATTCTATGTTTTTGCCCTACTACCCGCAACCGACAGCCAAGTCACCCCGATAAGCATAATTATCGCCCCTGTCAATTGCCACATGCCAAGTACCTGACCGAACCAGATAACGGAAATAACCATTGCTGTCAGCGGTTCAAAGCTCGACAATATGCTTACTTCCACTGGTGATATGTATTTCATGCTACTCATGAATAAAATAAAGGCAACGGTTCCTACGATAATGACGAGGAGGAGCATGCCCGCTACAGTCCAATCTGCTAAATAGTCCAGGTGGGTCACAACTGTCAATGGATTCAAAACGAAAAGCGTTATCCCCCCTATAATCATCCCCCAACCAATGGATAGCAAAACCCCCCATTCCTGCATCAGCCGGACGGGATATAACGTGTAAAACGAGAAGGCAAAACCAAGCGCAAGTCCCCAAAAAACAGCAACTTTACTCATTGCAAAACCAGCAAACGATCCGTCAGTCAATAGGAGGAGTAATCCTACTAATGTCACGAACATTCCAAGTACCTGCACGATCGGTGGCCAGGTCTTTTGGGACGCTGTTACAAATATGATAATAAAAATCGGTGCCAAGAACTGAAATAATGTCGCAATTACTGCATTACTCGTATTTATAGACGCGGCAAATGTGTATTGGACCCCGAGCATGCCAAATACTCCGAAAAGAAGAAGTTGGCGTGCCCATACTTTTTGTCGCCATGGAAGAGTGATGCGCTTCCCCTGCATCTTCAGCATAGCTAGTAAAAATGAGCCTGCGAGTAGGAGGCGAACTGTCAGCATGAAGGAAACTGACATCTCACTGTGTAGCAACATCCATTCCATCATAGGACCCGTTGCCCCCCAAAGTACCGCACCCGAAACAATTAGAGCAATACCTTTTAATCTATCCATGTCTTTCCACCTCCTAATTTGACTATTAAACTACAAATATGGCTAATTAATTAATGATTTATCACTTTCATGATGTACAGACACGAGAACTTCTCTATAATAGTAGTAACATCCATATCCGGAAGGGGACATTTATATGAAGCCAGATTATGGACAATTCGTGCCGGAACTGCCGGACATAATGAATAGTCTTGAACAATTTTATATGGTAACCCGAGCAGATAGTGAAGGTTCAATTATTTACGCAAACAAAAACTTTTTGGAAACAAGTAAATGGACACCAAGGCGGGTGCTCGGAATAACTTTATGGCAAATGTTCCCGGAAACTGTTGAAGGTCAAAGTCAGGCACATGCCATCTGGAAAAGTATAACGGCCGGGAAAACATGGTTCGGTATGATTGAAAAAATAACACGTTTGGGTAAGCCATATTTCGTGAATATGATTGCCATTCCCAGCATGCCGTCACATGATAAACCGTTTTCCGTTACTTTTCTTGAATTGGATATCACTGAAGACGTACAGTTACGGGACCAGCTACAACAAATTGCATTCATTGACTACGAGACCGGGCTAATGAGTCGTTATAAACTTGAAACGACCGTGACAGAAATTATTGAAGAGGCAAAAAGTTTCTCATTTGTCTTCATAACCATTGATCACTATTATACATTGAAAGACCTTCAATCATCCGAGTCAAAGATAGAACTTATTAAATCATTTTCAAATAGACTTAAGCGATACTTCCAAGATAATCCCATAGCCAGAGTCGGTGCAAATGAATTTATCGTTCTTACCGCCTTCGGTGATTGGTATGTGCGAGGCTTTCTACTATTCCTTGAACAGCAACCGATTTATATCAATAATATTGCCATTCCGTTATCTATTAGCGGTGGCGTTGTCCGCTATCCTGAAGACCAAAAAACCTATAACCATCTTATGAAAGCCGCATTGGCCGCTACAAAAGATGTTATCAATAATGGTGGCGGTAAGATTTCTTCACTTTCAGCAGCTTCACATAAAGTGCTAAATCGGCGGGCAATTATCGACCAAAAAATGTTATCTGCCCTAAATCACCAAAGTTTTAAAGTAGTCTACCAACCACAATTCGATCTTGCCTCTGGAGAAGTGACACTTTACGAAGCCCTCGTTCGGTGGGAGGATGAAGATCTTGGTACTATTACGCCTGACGAGCTTATCCCAATCGCGGAAGAGAACGGTCTCATTCACGATATTGGAGCTTTCGTACTCGAGGAAGCTGCGACCCTCGCCGCACGGTGGAATGATCAAGGCCGTCATGTAGATATTTCAGTAAACACTTCCGTTCGCGAGTTCAGTAATGCACAAATGAAAAACAAAGTGATAGACATCCTTAATAAGACGAAGTGCCCCCCAAGTTGCATTCAATTTGAAATAACTGAGAAATTCGCTTTTCAAGCTGAAGAGGAAAACTCAATCGTCCTTCAGATGAAAGAACTTCAAGACGCCGGGGTCGAGTTCGCACTAGATGATTTCGGTACTGGTTATGCATCATTCAGGTATATGCAGCATCTACCGATTACGAAAGTAAAAATTGATAAGGTATTTATTGACTCCTTGACGACACAGCCAAAAACGCATAAACTCGTCGAAGGGATGATACGTTTCTGCAAATCGATGGGATTATACATCATTGCAGAAGGCGTTGAAACAAAGGAGCAGTACAAGCTTCTCGAAAAAATGGGCGCAGATGCCGTACAAGGTCATTATATCGGCATGCCGATACCCTCTAACGACATCCAATTTAAGGATATAAAATAACAAAACGGAGTATCTCTCATAAGGAGAATACTCCGTTTTTCATATTTTTTTCACTCTTTTCCTTCCAATACCGGACCGGAAAACAAGCTGAATTATTACTTCCGCAAAAACAAGCCCCATGGCAATCGCACCCGATACCATAAATGCACCCGATGCAAATGAGATTGCCGTTAAATAATCTTTTTCAACGATATGCCGCATCGCATTATAAGCCATCCCTCCCGGCACGAGCGGAATGATTCCAGCGACACTGAATATGATCATCGGCGTACGAAAACGCTTAGCAAAAATATGGGCAACGAGTGCAACCATGAATGCGCCCAGGAATGAAGCTTGCATAGGATCTCCCGATATTCCATTAAACAGGCTATAAATAAGCCAACCCGTCATCCCTACAAAACCGCAATAAAACAACATTCTACGTGGGGCATTAAATATAATTCCAAACCCTGTTGCAGCAAGGAAACTAAGAATTGCTTGTACAATCCACGTCAAAACTCAAACCCCTTTTCCATTCAGAAAGATAAAACAAGTGCTACGCCAGCTCCGATTGCAAATGCCGTCAGAAATGCTTCCGCCCCTTTTGACAATCCCGACATAAAATGACCCGCCATCAGATCGCGAACTGCATTCGTAATGAGTAGGCCTGGAACGAGCGGCATGACCGATCCAATGATAATTTTATCGAGTTCCAATCCTAGTCCAGTTTGCACCGCTGCAAATCCGATAAGCCCTATAAATAATGAGCCAACGAATTCGGCAAAAAACTTCACCCTGGTCAACTCATGTATTTTTGTCACTATGACGTATCCAACTCCTCCCGCAAAGATCGCCGCGGGGACATCTGTCCAAAGACCGCTGTACAAGATTAGAAAGGATCCACTTGCGACAGCTGCTGCAATAATTTGCAACCAAAGCGGAAACATGACATTTGTTTTTTCGATTTCTTGGAGCTTAGTATACGCTTCTTCAAGTGTATATTCATTTGCAGATAATTTACGTGAAACGTCATTAACGAGTGCAACTTTTTCAAGGTCCGTCGTCCGGTCCTTTATCCGAATCAGCTTCGTATGATGCGGACTACCTGGTGAAAAAATAATACCTGTCGGCGTAACGAAACTATGAGTGGCTGACAACTGCTGTGTTTCAGCCATTCGTGCCATTGTATCTTCTACACGGTACGTCTCAGCTCCAGCTTCCATCATAAGACGTCCCGCGAGCAGACAACAATCGATTGCTGTCTCTTTGTCCACTATTGACATATTCAATCCTCCTAACTCAAGTGGCATAAATTCCATTGAATAACGCTTCGGCTACCCCTGTAAGGCGCCTGCGCTAGTAAATATACCGTATTCAATACTTCAACATATATGAGAAATATAGCCCAATTCCTCTCCATTAAATAATCTTATCGAAGCTGAAGGCAAATGACAATGAACAAAGCGATTTCCTAACTTTCTTCATAAGAAAAAGATCCGGCGTGAAGTCCGGATCTTTCAACTTTGAATCCTATTCAGTCAATTTGCAAGCTACCAATTGGAGCGTACGTATCGAGCGAGTAATTATTGATTTCCTTCATTGAAACTGTATACAAGATGTCTTTGCTGTACAGCATACGTTGGATTTCTTTCTCCCAATCCCCGTATTGCTCTCCGCGGCTTTTCACTTTCAGTAAATCCCCTTTTAGGACGATACCATGTTCCGGTGTAATTTCGTAAACAAGTGCGCCGGAACTTTGAAAATCAATGTTATGGTCTTTCCCGATTTCATCGTAAATCGATACCGGGAAACCGTATAAATTTCGTCCTTCATGTTGGAACAATGCCTTGTGATCATATTGAATTTGTGAGTATGTTCCACGACCACCAATGATTTCAGTGTCCTTCTCTTTTGGGTTATTGAAATCAGTCACATCAAATAAGGAAACTTTCATACCCATCGTCAAAATAAGTGGCTCTCCCCCTTGTGGATTTTTCTCAGCAACCGTTTCATAACCAAAGCCAATGAGATGGTTTTCGTCAAGCGGATGCAAGTAATTGCTAAAGCCAGGAATCTTCAGCTCGCCAAGCACTTTTGGAGCAGTCGGATCGGCCACATCAATGACAAACAGCGGATCCGTTTCCCGGAATGTTACCATATAAGCTTTATCCCCCATGAATCGTGCAGAGTAGATGCGTTCGCCTTTCGCAAGACCCTCGACGGATCCTGTGGTATTAAGGTTTTCATCCAAAATGAAGAGATGGTTTTTAGATGGTTTTTTATCATCCCACATATTCCCTTCCGTCGTGACGGCACGGAAATAACCATTATGTTCATCCATCGAAAACTGGTTGAGTAAATGCCCTTTCAGTGTGGCAGAGTTTTGGAATGTGACAGTTGTCTTGTTCAATGTAAACTTGAATAACTCACTGTTTGCAGTGCCAGGATTCCAGATCATTTTATTCGATGTGGAGGTGTTCGTTTCGTAAATTGTCGCTGTGAGGTATAAATTGTCTTCGGACATGTAGAGCTGCTCACTACCGCCGAGATATCCTTTTGTCACAACCTTACCTTCTACTAGCGATGAAAGGTCGATGGCTGTAATGACGGAATACGTCGGTTCCATCGCACCCGGTAGAATCGCGATGTCCTTGTAGTCAATCAGTTCGGAATCATCGCCTACTATGGAATCATATACGCGGGGACGAAGCGTGTCTCCGTCGATTTCATTCATGATCCAGAAGTTCGGCTGTACATTCGTTACAAAATACAGCATATCTCCTGTTTTCCGTGCGCCGTTTAGATAACCTTCCGCTCCAATTTCTCGAATAAGTTTAGGCGTTTTCGGATTCAACACATTATACATTCGAACCGTAGTCATTCCATTCATTGGCCTGCTGATCCTTGCCTCGTTCGTGTCCTCTTCGTTGTTGTAAGGTTCATATTTCTCACCAAGGACAATTAGCGTATCGCCGTGGAGAAATAACTGGGACGGATAAAATTCTTCTTCCATTTTAATTTCCGAAGCTTTTCGGATTTTCTTCGGGTCGCGAATATCGGTAATGGTGACTTTGTTATTGCCCATTACAGTATATATATAGTTACCGTCTGTCTTTACGCTATCAGCTTCATCGACTCCTTCGACCTGATTGTTCGTTGTCGAATGATCTGAACTACTACTTTTAGCAGATTCAGATGTTGCAGTATTTGACGTTGCTGAATCTTCTCTTTCTTCTGTTACGGTAGGATTTGATTGTTGCATGGACTTCGCCCGTTCAAAATAGACTTCCAACTCTTTTACTGATGCGATGGATTCGATTGTTTCGTGGATAGTAAATTTGATTTCATCGATTGGCAACGATTTTAAGACCTTGCCATTAAACGCATTTTTCTGGACGTGAAGTGTATATGCCCCTGGTGCGAGGCCCTTTACATATAGGGTCTTACCAGCGTTTTCAAGCGTAACTTCGGCAGTTACCTGCTTTCCATTTCGATCTGTTATATATAAATCATCTGATCCTATTGCCTCTTTTTTCAACGGCGTGGAAAAGTTTGCGTGCCATCCTTGATCGGAAAGTGCAATATTGGATGCCGTAACAGTCACTTTGTCGATGAAAAACGCGAAAGATATTGCAACTACTGTAATGAATGCCGTAATAAAAAGCCAACTAACCTTTTTTCTCAATTTGACCAACCCTTTCCTTTTGGTTTGTTACACCATTAGACTCTGATAGGGCGATTTCGTTTCACTAAACTGAAAATTTTTATTAGTTGTCGTTTTTTTATAACAATACACTACAAACAAACGATTGAATGAGTAGCAAAGTATGAACTTAGTAAGGATAAGAGAAAAGGGGGATGGTAGAACATAGCTCACGGTCGACCGATCATATAACCTTACGAACCGATCATAACTTTCGCACTACCAATCATATAACCCCACGAACCCGATCATAACCTCCGCTCTACCAATCATATAACCCCATGAACGGATTATAACCTTCGCTCTACCAATCATATAACCCCACGAACCGATCATAACCTTCGCTCTACCAATCATATAACCTCATGGCCGATCATAACCTTCGCTCGACTGATCATATAACCCCATGAACGGATTATTCCCCTTATTCAGCCGCCACGAATTTCGGTAGCGGATCTGCAAATCCAGACCAATCCATCGCCATTTCCTCATCTGTCAACAAGCAATCATCTAGGTCCTCTTCAATCTCTTCTCTGTCCATATCAAGTCCGATGAAAACCAGTTCCGTTTGACGATCACCATGCTTGTCATCCCAACGTTCCAACAATTCCGGGTCGTCAGCGAAAACTAACTTTTGTTGTGCCTTCGGAAGTGCTGCAATCCACTGACCTGCCCCTTGGAATATAATTGAAGAACCAGCCTGCGATAGCAATCCTGCCATCTCCGGGCGCGTTGCTAACCAGAAAAAACCTTTCGAACGAACAATTTCTTGTGGGAACCCTGTCAGCCATTCATGCCATCTCTCCGGATGGAATGGACGTCTTCTCCTGTACACAAAAGATGTAATGCCGTATTCATCGGTTTCTGGTATATGTTCCTCGTTTAATTCCTTTATCCACCCCGCCCCTTGACTCGACTTGTCGAAATCAAACAACTGACGGTTCAAAATCTTCACAGGATCCACACGACCGAATTCAATCGGTATAATCTCTGCGTCTGGGTTCATTTTCTTAAGGAATGCAAAAAATGGTTCTTTATAATCTTCATTAATAAGATCCAATTTATTTACTAATAATATATTAGCGAATTCAAGTTGATCTACCAATAGATCTGCTATATCTCGATGATCGTTTTCATCATCGGTTTGCTTGCGATCGAGCAACGTTTCCCCGCTTTCATAGTCCTTCCAGAAACGGAACGCGTCCACAACTGTCACCATACTGTCGAGTCGACATACTTTGGATAAATCGATTCCAACTTCTTCATCAATGTACGTAAACGTTTGTGCCACGGGAATTGGTTCGGAAATACCCGTCGATTCAATGATGATATAGTCAATATTACCTTCAGCCACAAGTTTTTCCACTTCTATCATTAAATCTTCACGTAATGTGCAGCATATACAGCCATTCGACAGTTCAATAAGCTTTTCTTCCGTACGTGAAAAACCGTTGTTTTGTATTAAAGCCGAATCAATATTGATTTCACTCATGTCATTGACGATAACTGCAATTCGTAGTCCTTCGCGATTTGCAAGAAGATGATTTAAAACGGTTGTTTTACCCGCTCCTAAATAACCACTCAACACCGTGACTGGAACTTTTTTTATTTCATTCATAATAGACTGTCCTCTTTTCCTAAATCGTAATGATTACGTTTTAAATATTACACAGAGAGATTTAATAATGCAAGTCAAAAATGAAAAAACCTTACAAAAACTCATATATTTACGTTTTACAACTTAAGTTCACAAGTTCCATCGAATTGCTTTAGATTATTAAGCCTATTAGTTTCAATGCCTGCGTTTGTTGGGTAACCTAAAAGTGTAGCTATATTTAAATAAGAAAGGGTCGAATACATTTGGAAAGCACAGAAAATATTACTAAGCCAAAACGAAATTTAAAACCGTATTGGATTGCCCTTGCATTCACAGTCATGATTGTCATCATGCTTCTTCCTAATTCTGGCGACTTGCCTGTAATGGGGCAACGTGCACTCGCTATTTTGGCATTTGCGGTCATTCTTTGGATGACGGAAGCAGTGGCTTATCCGGTAAGTTCAGCAATGATTATCGGTCTACTTGCGGTTACGCTCGGCCTTGCGCCAGATATGGCAAATCCCGATGTCATGCTAGGCACAAAATCCGCTCTTCAAATGGCCCTTGGCGGATTCTCCAATTCGGCAGTTGCTCTTGTTGCTGCCGCTCTATTTTTAGCCGCAGCAATGCAAGCGACAAATCTTCACAAACGGTTGGCGCTCTATATCCTATCAAAAGTCGGGGTTAAAACAGGGGCTATCGTTTTCGGCGCCATAATTGTATCCATTGTACTTGCGTTCTTCGTACCAAGTGCAACAGCACGAGCGGGCGCAGTTGTTCCGATTCTACTCGGAATGGTTGCAGCGTTCGGACTACCTCATAATAGTCGGCTTGGTGCACTTCTGGTCATCACTGCTGTCCAATCCGTCTCAATCTGGAATATAGGAATCAAAACCGGTGCCGCACAAAATATGGTTGCGCTCGGTTTCATTGAAAAGGAAATGGGTGTATCCGTCTCTTGGGGAGCTTGGTTCTTGTATGCAGCTCCGTGGGCAATCCTTATGTCTATTGCTTTGTATTTCATAATGATTAAGCTGATTAAGCCAGAAACACAGGTTGTCGAAGGCGGGAAAGAATTGATCCAAGGTCAGCTAAAAGAACTTGGTCCGATGAAGTCGTCAGAAAAAAGATTAATTGTTGTCGCACTTGCACTGCTGTTCTTCTGGTCAACAGAAGAAGTACTCCACCCGTTTGATACGACGACAGTGACTCTTGTCGCGATTGCGATTCTTCTCTCACCAAGAATCGGCGTATTTGACTGGAAAACGGTTGAAAAACTTATTCCATGGGGCACGATCATCGTCTTCGCTGTGGGGATTGCACTTGGTACCGTCCTCTTAGATACAGGAGGCGCTCAGTGGCTGTCCAATAGAGTATTCGGTGCAATGGGCCTTGAAAATATGCCGCTTCTTGCAACGATTGCCTTGCTGTCATTATTCAACATTCTCATTCACCTCGGATTCGCCAGTGCGACGAGCTTATCATCGGCACTTATCCCGATTTTCATCGCGCTTACCACGACGATTTCCTTGGATGCGAATAGTGTCGGATTTGTCTTGATCCAACAATTCGTTATCAGTTTCGGATTCCTTCTTCCGGTCAGCGCACCGCAAAACATGCTCGCTTACGGTACCGGTTCATTCACGGTAAAGGATTTCTTGAAATCAGGTATAGCGCTAACGGTGATCGGATATTTACTCATCCTGTTGTTTAGTGCTACGTATTGGAAATGGATTGGACTTCTATAATATAAAAAGAGTTACTTGGACATCGACTGCCCAAGTAACTCTTTTTATTTCGCCTTAAATCTCTCTGTCTTGTCCCAGCCAATTGTTTGGCGGTTTTTCTTAGCCTTTATATAAAAAATTAAACTGCGCACGAACAAATAGGAAAATAGCTGTGCGTACGTAAAGTACATAATGACACTGACAAAAATATTAACTGGTGAAAAGGTTCTTTGACTCGCCTGTGCTGCAAATAACTGCGCTGTATACACAATATAGGCAAGATACCAGATGAATAAGAGCGGATAGGTGTATTCGATAAAAAAGACATCAAGGATTCCCAGCACAAACCATATATAGGAAAACACAAGAAAAAACCAAAAAATGACGTAAACAAGCAGCTGATGAATGGAATGGACGAGCAGCTTGCCTTTGAAATAACCTGGTTCTGTTAGTGTTTTTTCTACAATATACAAGTTCCCTTGCAGCCATCTTGTCCGTTGTTTCAAGTAGACGCCAAGCGTTTCAGGCTCTTGCTCCCATGTGATTGACTCTGGGACAATCGGCAAATAATACCCTTTTTGTGTAATACGCAGTGTCAATTCTGCATCTTCCGCAATAGCGTATGGGTCGTATCCTCCAAGTTCTTCTATGACCGATCGCTTTACAAGCATGTTCGTGCCAGTAAGTGATCCCGTTTTGAACAATTGCCACCTTCCCGATTGCATAAGCAGTTGAAATACTTGAAACTCAATAGAAATCATTCTTGTGAGCCAAGTTGCTGATTCATTCATCGTTCGTACATATCCGACAGCTCCGCCTGCCCGTTCCTGGGTCTCTGCAATTGCGACCAACTTTACAAGCGCGTGCCGTTCCGGTTGATTGTCCGCATCATACACACAATAATATTTGTTATCCGAAATACTTAGACCATAATTAAGTACCCTCGATTTTCCACGTGGCTCACCTGAAGGTACTTTTATATGGTGGACATTTTTAAAGGCTATTTGCAAACGCCTCCGCGATTTCGGCTGTATTATCAGATGAGTTGTCATTCAATATATAAATTTGCAGAACACCTGGATAATCGATTGCCACCATCGCTTCTATTGTGTCCTTAATAACAACACCTTCATTGTGAGCTGGGATTAAAATATCTACACCCGGATAATAGTCCAATACTGGGATTTTTTTGTTTGTAAGTCGGCTGTACAATCCAGCAATCGTTAAAATAGAATAATAAAGGAGCAATACTAAAAAAAGTGCTGTAGTAAAAAACAGTAACAATCTAACATTGAATATCACCGCGACTACAAGCAGAGTAAGAAACAGAGAAAAACTCAGAATTAGAACCCAAATTCGACCTTTCATGTGACCACCGCCGATTCACGCATGGCCTTATCTCCGTCTATTTTTATTACGGTCCACCTAATCTTCTCGATGGTACCCTCTTCTAGACGTTCTATCATGAGTTTTTCGAGCCGTCCCCTTACAATACCAAGGCCTTCTTCTTCAGTATTCTGAACTAGAACTATCAGTGTTGTATTATCATATTGACAGACAATATCATAGTGTTTCCGAAACGCCGCATACATCATACTTGCAAGGGTATGCATAACTTTTTTCTGAACCGTCCGATTCATATCATTTAAATCTGCTTTTAAATAGAAGCCCGTTTCCTGACGACGGCTCATATTAGACAATATAAGTATCGCCTGTTTCTCAAATTCATGCTTCGTCAAAACGCCCTCTTCCAAAATATATTCTTCTAACTGAGCAATACGGCTTTTTAGTAACCTATTTTCCGTACCAATCTGATAGACATATTTTGATAAGCTATAAAGCGAAAATAAATGAATTAAGAAAATGAAATGCAGACCGATTCCCAACGCCTGTTCACCCGGTTGCCAGCCTTCTTTAAATGCTAGGAAGAGAATATAGAATACTGTCACAAGCATTAATGTGATATAAAAGAAAAATGCAGCTCTGTCCGACACACTGAAGAATAATAATGCTAGAACACCGAATGCCAAATAGGAATAAAGCGGTACCGCATTGTATGTAATGATCAATATGGCTAGTATCGACAAGAGCCAACTGATTGAGGCAACCGGCAGTTTAATTCGGTCCCAAACTGTTTGATTCCTCAATGAAATCACCTTCTTTCTTATTTTCCTATTCCCTCTTTCAATGGTAAAAAAACCGGTGAAACACTTCTTTTATAGTTAAACAATGTGTTTATAGAAATCGATTCAGGGAATAATCCCTCTATACGACAATCAGCAGAGGAGGAATTATTATGCCAAAAGATAAATACGAAAAAATTGATAATCAGATTTCGGGACAGACTCAGGATCAGCAACCCGGTGTAGAGGAGGAAATGAATCCGGCACCGATTTATGACGATGAGAATTATAAAGGTTCAGGCAAATTGACAGGAAAAAGTGCTTTAATCACAGGTGGCGATAGCGGTATCGGTCGGGCAGTAGCCGTCGCCTTTGCAAAAGAAGGTGCGAATGTAGCGATTGCATATTTGAGTGAACAGGAGGATTTCGACGCAGATAAAACGGTGAAGCTCATTGAAGGCTATGGTGGGAAAGCACTGAAAATCCGAATCGATATTAGTGAGGAAGAGCATTGCGAGCAATTGGTGGATGAGGTTGTTAATGAATTCGGTGGTTTGAATATTCTTGTCAACAATGCCGGTAAACAGTTTCCACAAAAAGATATCTCGTTGATTTCAGCCGATCAGCTTCGGGAAACGTTCGACACGAATTTCTTCGGTTTATTTTATATGACGAAGGCGGCTTTGAATCATATGACTGACGGCGATACCATCATCAATACCTCATCTATTACGGCGTATAATGGGTCAAAAGAATTGCTCGATTATTCCGCAACAAAAGGTGCGATTACTTCCTTTACACGTTCTATTGCACTAAACTTGGCCGAAAAAGGAATACGTGTCAACGCCGTTGCGCCTGGTCCAATTTGGACACCGCTCATTCCGGCCACGTTTGACGCAAAGAAAGTCAAAGAACATGGAGCAAACACGCCGGTTAAACGTCGCGGCCAACCTGCTGAAAATGCGCCGGCCTATGTGTTTCTCGCTTCAAGTGATTCCAGTTATATGACTGGCCAGACAATACATGTTGATGGTGGCGATTTTGTAGGATCTTGAACGGATTGTATAACCATTCGTAGGAATTCCTATAAGGTATATTACTGCGCGTTGTTTAGTTTCTGCAAAGTGTTGTCTAGTTGATGCGATACGTTGCTTAGTTCTTTGGTTACGTTGCGTACTCCGGATTATGTTGTGTAGTTTTAGGCAAACGTTGTCTAGTCGGCGCAATGCGTTGTTTACTTTTGGAAGAATGTTGTCTTGTTCAGCCAAAACGTCACGAACTTATAGCAATCAACAAAAAGCCCCTCTATCACGGAATTTATTCCGCCTAGAGGGACTACTTTAACTTAATTTATGCTTCTACTGTTTCTTTTGAATACCTCTTTTTGTAAAGAAGTGCAAAGTATCCGAATGTAATTGCAAGGAACGCGACCATGAATCCGATGAGAATACCGTTGTTCATCCAAAGGAATGACATATTGCCTGTTGAGATGGCGGCTTTGAATGCTTGGACGGAATATGTCATCGGCAATAATGTGTTGAAAATTTGCAGTGGTGCCGGTATTAATTCGAGCGGGAATGTCCCTGCACTTGTCGTCAATTGCAAGATCAGGACAAGGATTGCTACAAAACGTCCCGCATCTGAAAGAATGGACACGCACATCTGTACAAGCGCAATGAATGTGTAGCTCGTGATAATCGCAGTCAAGACGAACAACGGTGTATTCACTGTTTCCATGCCGAGTGCAAATTTCACAACCCCTGCTGCAATAAGTGCCTGCAATAGACCGACGATTGCCAGCACAGAAACTTTACTTGTGAACCATCCGAATGCCCCTGTCGGTTTAATAGCCGGTTCGACTAGCGGGAAGACGATGGAAAGAAGAAGCGCACCAACAAATAATCCAAGTGACAAGAAGTATGGTGCAAAACCGGTACCATAGTTCGGTACTTGGTTAATGCCATCTTTCTCAACCTCTACAGGTGCCCCGACCATTCCATATGTTTTGTCTGTCGGATTCACTTCACTGGCAGTTCCATTTGCTTCCGCAAGTTTTTCTTGCAGTGTCAATGTTCCTTCATCAAGTTCAACTATACCATCAGCAATTGTCGCTGATCCTTTAGCAAGTTCTTGTGATTTAGATGCAAGTGTTTCAGTTCCTGTTTGTAGTGTACCCGTTCCTTCTGTTAATGAAGTGAGGCCTGTTGCAAGATCGGATGACCCTTTCTGTGCAGCCGTGACGCCTTCAGAAAATTGTTTCAATCCAGCTGCAAGTGTATCGTTGCCTGACGCAAGAGCGTTCGCCCCTTCAATGAGTTGTGGGGAAGACCCGTTCAATTTCTCTAACCCAGCAAGTCCTTGACTATGTGCGCCGGAAAGTTGACCTGCAGCGCCATTTAAATCTGTGGTACCTGCCGCCATTGAAGCTGTACCAGCAGATAATTCTTTCATTCCGCCAGAAAGTTCAGCGCTTCCTTGTTTCAATTGGCCAAGTGTTTCTTTGATTGCCGTTTGTTGTTCCTCTGAAAGTTCAGCAAGAACAGGAGCGAGCTGTGTAGACAACCCCTCAATTCCAGCAGTTAAATTTCCGGCCGCACCAGAAAGCTGACCTGCCGCACCATTCAATTGCCCTGATTTCTCTTTCAATGTCCCAACAGCTGCGTTAAATTCTTGTTCCTTCTGACCCATTTGACCGTAACTTGCGGTCAATTGGCCGACACCTTCTGTATAGCCAACGATGCCATCCTTAAGTCCTCCAGCTCCTGCTGACGCCTTTTGTGCACCTGCAAGAAGATCTTTTGACCCTTGCGATAAAGTACCGAGTCCTTTATTCAACTCAGTGGCACCTTTAGCTGCATCGTTCGCTCCTTGTGCAAGTTTCTGTGAACCATCCGCAAGTGTAATCGTGCTACTTGCCAACGTTTCAAGATACCCTTTCAATTCATCTGCACCTGATGATAGTTTTGCGGCACCATCATGTAATTCACCGGCGCCGTCCGCCGCTTCACCGAATCCATCGCCCATTTCAGTAATGGAATCAAAGAGCTTTTCCGCGTACGTTGAAGCGACTTGTTCATTCACTTCTGCACGGATCCGATCCATTGCCGTTTCTCCTATCTGAGCAGATAGGAAGTTGAACCCTTCATTTGGCTTATAGACAATTGTCAGTTTTTCCGGTTCATCATCCAAAAGTGTTGTTGCATGTTCGGAGAAGTTTTCCGGTATTTCAATTACGACGTAATAATCTTCATTTTCGAGCCCATTTTCTGCATCTGATTTTGATACTTTCTTAAAATCAAACTGCTTACTGTCAATTAATTTATCGGTCAGTTCCTTCCCAAGGGCCAACTGTTTGCCGTCCATTTCCGCCCCATTATCAAGGTCGACGATTGCAACAGGCAAATCACTCATATTGGCATATGGATTCCAAAACGCCCATAAAAACATGCCTGCATAAAGGACAGGGATAAACAATATAGCTATCAGTGGAACGATTATTTTTTTTGAACGTAAGAGCAGTTTCCACTCTGCCCATGTCATTGAATTTTTCATCTATTTACTTCCTCCTGTACTGGTTGACCACTTTCCTCAAGTAGTCATTTCAGAATAAAAAATAAAGTCTCAAACTAAGAGACTTTTAAAAATGGTCCCATTTAATAATGCAGCGATACGCTCTTCCGATAGCTCTTCATCGTGGGTTTTATCCCAGTCTGAGACAAGTGCGAGGTATGCTTTAAATAACATATATGCGACAAGTTCTGTATCGCAAGGCTTTACTTCACCTTTGGCAATTCCCTTTTCAATCTTCTCTTTTACATAAAAAACGATTTCTTTTTCAATTGCCTGTAGCACTTCACCTACGGCAGGTGTACGCAGTTCTTTTTCTTCATCTATTAACTTCACATACAATTGATGCGTTCCACGGAATTTGAGCATTTGCATCAGTCTAGCATGGGCATTTTGTTCAAAAGGTGCACCTTCAACAGAAACAGCATCTGCTTCCGCCCGCATTTCGTTAATCATCTTCAATACAATGGCATTGAACAATTCTTCTTTATTGGAGAAGAACGTATAGATTGTTCCTTTGCCGACATTTGCAATTTTCGCAACTTGGTCCATCGTTGTTGCTTTATAGCCGAACAGCGAAAATGATTTCGCGGCTCCCTCGAGAATTTCTTGCCTGCGGTCCATTTTTCCACCTCACTTTGAATGGATTATTTTATTGACCATAAAACCGTTTCGGTCATCTAGTCATTATATTACTCCGCCTGAAAGAATTATGCAAGTTTTTTCTTAAGAACGAAAAAGTCTGGGAAAGGATTACTCCCTCCCAGACTGTATACATTCAGTACCTATTCTACTTCTCTCATCCATATTTCATAATAAGACTCTAGTTCTTGTTTAATCACGGTAACTTCCGCCATGATTGATTCATATTTCATCCAATCAGATTCGTCTGCCGCTTCCTTTTCCAATGAATCGATTTTTTGTTCAAGTCTGGCTATTTCTTGTTCCACGTTTATAATTACTTCTTTTTCCTTCTTTTCTATCTTCGGCTTTTTCACTGCAATGGGTTCAGGCACTCCGACTACCATTCGACTTTGAAGCTCTTGCCACTTCTCACGTGCCCAATTATAGGGTCCTTCAAATGTCGTCATGAGTCCATCTTCCAACCATGCTGTGCGAGAGAATAATTTGTTCAAGAAATAACGATCATGTGAAACGGCAACGATTGTGCCCGTAAAGTCTTCCAGTGCCTCTTCAAGCACTTCACGTGACTCAATATCCAAATGGTTTGTTGGCTCGTCAAGCACAAGGAAATTGACGTCCTGGTACATCAGCTGTGCCAATCGAAGCCGCATGCGCTCTCCACCGCTTAGGTCGCCAACTCGCATGAATACATCTGGACCATAAAACATAAACTTCGCTAATATATGTCGGGCTTCCCCTTCGGCAATAGTTACTTCACCCCGAAAGACATCTATCAAACGCGCCTTCGGATCCGAAATTTCAAAGTGCTGCGACAAGAATCCGATTTTCACATTACTTCCCACTTTACTCATTCCAGTGTCAATCGGAAGCTCACCTAAAAGAATTCTCAGTACGGTCGATTTCCCGCACCCATTCCGCCCTACAATCGCTGTTCGATCCTTCCAATACACATGGAAGTCCGCACCCTTCAATAGCTCCTGTTGACCAAATGATTTCGTGATTCCTTCCATTACAACGACTTCCTTACCACTCCGTGGCGCAGCTTCAAACGACAAAGTCATTTTCTTCGGGTCGATAAGTGGCTTTCTTACTTTTTCCATCCGTTCTAGCGCCCGTTCCATATTGCGCGCTTGTCGGTGCAATCCAGGGTTTGGAGGATTGGCTTCATTTGCCCATTGGTGGAGCCGTTTAATGGCCTCTTTCATTTTTTTAATTTTCTTTTGTTGCTCTTCGTAATTTTGGAATTCCCTCATGAGACGCGCTTCTTTTTCTAGAATAAAGGCAGAATAATTCCCGTAATAAAGATGAATCTCCCCTTCTTCAAGATCCGCAACCTTCGTCACGACACAATCCAAGAAGTAACGGTCATGTGAAATAATAACTACTGTTCCTGAGTAATCCGTTAAATATGCTTCCAACCATTCAACTGCAAATAAGTCCAAATGATTCGTCGGTTCATCCAATAATAACAAATCAGGTTTCGTTAATAATAGCTTCCCAAGCATAATCTTCGTCTGTTCGCCACCGCTCAATTGCCCAAAAGAACGTCCAACAAACGGTTTCAATTGCAATCCATTGATGACTTTCTCAATTTCCGAATCTACGGCATAGCCCTCACGATTGGCGAATTCCTCCTGTAAATCTCCGTATACCCGAAGCAACTTATCCATGTCCGCGTTTCCGGCATTGGCTAGCTCTGCTTCTAACTCCGACATTTTCGCCTGCATTTCTTTTAGTTCTACAAATGCACTGTTGAGCACATCATAACCGGTCGTTTCTTTTTCATATAGAGGGATTTGCGCTAAATAGCCTATCTTTGTACCCTTTTTAAAATGAATTGCCCCACTGTCAGGTTGCTCCGCTCCCGAAATCAACTTAAATAACGTTGTTTTCCCACTACCGTTTCGTCCGACAACACCTAATTTATCACCTGTTTTAATGTCCAAAGAAAGATTCTCAAAAATCATATTCCCACCGAGCATTTTGCTTATTTGTTGAACTGTACATATCATCATTTTCCGCTTCCCTTCGTTCTGTTTTCACAACTGGAAGCATCTTACGAAAAGAGGAAGCGCCTTGGTAGACCCGAAAAGCGCTGGAGTCTAGACAACAAAAAAAGACCGCGTGTAAGCGGCCTTCCCTCTTGAAAAAATATCGTAAGGAGTGCATGCTAAACAGCTGTGTAATTACTGAAATTGTCTAAAAAAGGACAGACTCGTCCCGTTGACTGTAATTTCATGAGTAATCGCACATGAAGTGGCTAAATATTCCAATAGACTTTCACGTGCATACACAGTGTCTAACATCATTCCTCACCCCCGCTCACTAATAGTAAGAATAGTTTAACACAAAATCAATCGTCAGTCACCTACACAATGATTCTGGCACAAAAAAAGTGTTGCCCTATTAGTCGTTTAAGTTCCGACTTGTGGACAACACCATTATTACCGTTACTCGAGGAATATTTTTCCGGCGTTCTCCTACTACGCCAATTGTTGTTCAGCAAATTCACGATACAACGCATGTGATTGTATCAATTCTTTATGAGTTCCACTGCCCGTCACTTGCCCATTTTCGATGAAAATGATTTTATCTGCATCGACAATAGTTGATAATCTGTGGGCAATGACGAATGTTGTACGCCCTTCCATCAATCGCGTCAGTGCATCTTGAACGACACCTTCCGATTGGCTATCCAGGCTCGCAGTTGCTTCGTCCATCATCAAGATCTTTGGATCCCGTAAAAAAGCACGGGCGATGGCGATACGTTGCCTTTGCCCTCCCGAAAGTTTCACACCTCGTTCGCCGACTTCTGTGTCCAATCCCTTCGAAAATGTTTTAACAAATTCGTCGGCATACGCCATTTCGGCGACTTCCCAAAGCCTTTGATCCGAAATGTTTGCCCCATTTTCTAAACCATAACATAAGTTTTCACGAATTGTCCCCGCCATCATGGCACTCTCTTGTGAAACGTAACCGATTTGACTACGCCACGACGCCATCGACAACTCTTTTATCGGCACGCCGCCAATTTGAATTTCACCGGATGTCGGTTCGTAAAAACGCTCAAGTAATCCGAACATTGTCGTTTTCCCTCCACCACTCGGTCCGGCGAACGCAATCATTTCACCAGGCTGGGCCTCAAAGGACACATTGCCAATCACCGGCTCGTCGTCTTCATAGGCAAACGATACGTCTACAACTTGAATTGGTTTGTTCGTAATATCCATCACCAGGCCATCTTGTCCTTCTTCCAATGGCAATTCCAAAATGTCGATAATACGCTCTGTTGCGCCTTTCGCTTTCTGCAATTGCGTGAAGAACATCGCAAATGATGTAATCGGAAAAATAATTTGGAACAGATACAATAGGAATGCAACAAGTGCACCTGTCGACATTGTACCGTTTGCAACACGCATACCGCCGTACCCAATAATCATGACAATGACCACCATAACAACTAGATACATAAAGGGAGCAATCAGAGCAGTGATTCGAGCTTCTTTCAAGCCAAAACCGAGTAATTTCCCGATTCCAGCTTTTCCACTCGCCTCTTCGTTCTGTTCAGCATTAGAAGCTTTCATCAAGCGAATTTCGCCGAGTGTCTGTTGAATATTGCCTGTGAATATAGCTGTTTCATCTTGTAATCCACGAGAAATTTTCGCCATTTTGGTGCCTAATGGAATCATAATTCCCACTGTAATTGGAACCGAAATCAACATGATAAGTGTCATTTTCCAATCCATAATAAGCAGGATCGTCACCGCACCTATAATCGAAATGATACCCGTAATGAATTGCGGGAAATGTTGCGTAATCAATTCTTTCACGATTCCCGTATCATTGACGACACGGCTCACCGTTTCACCGCTAGATTCCTTGTCAAAATGACTGACAGGCAAACGAAGCAGTTTTGTCCACATTCTTTCACGTAATCTCGCAACTACTTTTTGTCCTACATAACTTAGCAAATAAATGGATACCCCATCAATTACTGCTTGAACAATAAACGCTACCCCGATAGCAATCATTATCGGGACGCTTAACGAGGCAACTGAAAAGCCATCCACTAAGTTTTTCGTTAGTAAAGGAACAACCAAACCTGCAAGTGTTGTCAACACACCTGCCGTCAAGCCGACAGCCAAAGCTAGCTTCGGGATTCCTGTTGATAAAATCAGAGAGAAAAACGGCTTCAAGCCGACTTTTTTCTTGTCCATAGTTTTTAACTCCATTCCGTTAAATCTTTTAATAAGTTCATTTTAGTAGATATATGTAAACTCAATATCAACAAACTTCGTTTTGTCACTCGAAATATATAAATCCAACAACTTATTTTGAATGCATCTATCCAAAGGAACTTGGTAAGATACCCTGGTTTACAAATTGGATCACCGAGAAGTCCATTCAAGTTCTCGGGACGGATTATTCCCGTTATATTATTACAAATGTACCCATAAAATCGGATCATCATAACGTTGAATACGCGAGAAAAGTTGCACAGGATTCACTTGACTACTTAAACTATATTAACAGGAATCAAATCCGGGCGTTCACTATTCATATAATGTGTGCAGACTATTAGGATTGCTTGATTATCGTTTATAGTAAAATCTTAACCCAATTCAATCTATAAATACACTTTACAAGATTGACCCGTACTTAAATAAACTCCCAATAAAAAGGTTAGCAGGGACAGATATCTCCGTCCCACGCTAACCTTACACCGCTTAAATACTTAAATTCCGTAATCGATCAACCGCTTTCTGCAGCACATCTACTTTCTGAACAAGCGCCAACCGAACGTATCCAGCGCCTTCAGAACCGAAGATACTACCCGGAACCATGACAACACCACATTGGTCGATTACTTTAAATACAAATTCCTTATCATCCATCTCAAACGGATATTTTGCCCATACAAACATCCCGCCGTTTGAAGGAGTAGCAGACCAACCAATCTCCTCCATGCCTTTCATTAATACCCTATGGCGCGCAGAAAATTCTGCCCGCAGGCGATCCGTAATCTCTTCCGCATTATCGAGCGCCATGACAGCCGCTTCCTGAATCGGACCGAACGTTCCATAATCCAAATTTGATTTGAGTTGTCTTAAAATATGTACTATCTCAGCATTACCTACGATATAGGCGATACGTGCACCGGCAAGGCTAAAGCTTTTAGATAATGAATTAATCTCCATTCCGACCTCCATTGCACCGGGAGTCGATAGAAAACTAATTGGAGAATCACCTGTAAAATAGTATTCAGAATAAGCAGCGTCATGAAGCACAATAATATTGTATTTCTTGGCGAAAGCTACTACTTTCTCGAAAAATGCACAATTCGGCATAGCAGGAACAGGGTTTCCTGGTAGATTCAAAATCAGCAATTTAGCTTTTTGTGCAATGTCTTCAGGAATTTCATCCAAATTAGGTAGAAACCCGTTTTCTGCACGTAATGGCATCTCATATGGAACAGCGCCAGCAAGCTTAATGCCAGCCTCATAAGCTACGTAAGCAGGATTCGTTGTCAACACAAAGTCCCCTTCATTGCAAAAAGCGAGTGGCAGATGGACAAGTCCTTCTTGAGAACCCATTGTTTGAATGATTTCCGTTTCAGGATTGAGCATAACACCGGAACGTCGTTCATAATAATTCGCGACGGCTTCGTTAAACCGTTTTGTGCCGCCAAGTGTATAGCCATATGTATTCGCCAGAGCGCTTTGTTCTGATAACACACGTCTCACTTTTTCGTCAGGAGGAAGATCCGGACTCCCAAGACTTAAATCAAAGACTTCAGCGCCCGTTGCTTTTTTCGCTTCGGCTGCTACTTTTAAATCGCCGAAAATGGCAGGTGCAAAAATGGACATTTTTAACGAAGGTTCAATCTTCAATGGGAAACACTCCTTGTTTGTGGGAAATTGTTTTTAAGGAGTATTTTATCACAAACTATGTAGCTAGTGTAAATAAGGTTGTAAAAAAGGTAATTTGATTTACCATTTATTCGCATAAAATACTAGCGAGAAGGGCTTGATAACCCCCATTTCCCCTGGACTATTTTCGGCCCGCTTTCGACTACCTATTCATGACAGATTTACTGAGGGGTACTAGTGTGGCTACACTATTCAAGTGAAAAATGCAGTTATTTTGGAAGAAAAGAATTTATGACATTCTATATAGTGTGTAAGCGTCCGCTCGGAACGGAAATCAACGGGATTGAAGGTAATCGTACTTTTTCAGTGCCCTCATACATGTACTTATGAATTTGAAGTGCGACGGATGAAGGACCACCATACGATTATCGGAAAAACTGTGTAGGGATGCGACTGTGTTGCATCCCTACACATCCAGACATCTCGATAATGGTAGAGTAGTCGTTCAATCCAAGCAATCCAAGTGCAACTATGCACGTAACACCAGTGTATGATCATTTTATTTACTGGTTAGTTAATCAACAGACGTGGCATTCTATATCTTTGAATTCAACAGGATAAGCTTGTTAGTCACGAGGATCCATTCCCAGTCATATAAACTTCTTCAAACGGTTGAATGATAACAAAACCTTCACCGCTAAACTCCATTTGAATCGATTCTCCACTACCGCGACCAAAGAAGGTCTTAATACTAATATCTGTTCGGAACTCCGGTGTTAAATCGCCAGACCAGGCGACTGTTGCATTAGGATCTGTAATGACAGGTTCTCCAGGGTGGACAAGTAGCGTTAGCGGCTCGAAATGGGTAGTAATCGCAACCTTGCCCTTCCCTTTCAACGTTACGTTGAACAGTCCACCAGACATCATGCCTGCCACTTTCTTCATTAGCTTAATATCCCATTCAATAGTTGGTTCAAACGCAAGAAGATCATTGCCGTTCACCGTAATCGATTCATTATTCAAATCGAAAATGGTTATCTTCTTCCCTTGATCCGCTAAGTAAAGCCGACCATTCCCTGTTGCTTTCATCAGTGAAGTACCTTCACCCGTGAGCGCTTTTTTAAACATCATGCCTACACCATGCTCAAGCACTTTTTCCCGCTCGAATTTAATCTGACCCGCATATGAGATCATGGAGCCCATCTTTGCCCATACAAAGTCGGTTAAATTCACTTCCAGAATTCGCGGTGTTTCCAATTCAAAGTATTCACTTTCCCGCTCATCCTGCTTTGTTTGTTTAATGAATTCATTAATCGTATATTTCCCCATCTAAATCTCCCCTTTCGTAACAATGCCTATTACTTATTGGCGAAACTTAATCTTCGACTGTCATTGTACCAAGAAAAAATCCTGAGAGGTCTTCCCCTTCAGGACTGTAACTTCATTCAAACGGCCACTCTGGCAGCCGATTACTCAATTTCTTATCTTCACGATACCCAAGCACATATTCTGCCTGCATAACCGTATGGATCTCACGCGTTCCTTCATAGATGACAGGCGCCTTTGAGTTTCGCAGGAACCTGGCGACAGGGTATTCATCCGAATAACCATAAGCCCCATGAATCTGGAATGCATCATCCGCTGCTTTATTGGCAAAATCGCATGCCTGCCATTTCGCCAGCGACGTTTCGCGCGTATTGCGCAAGCCATTATTTTTCATGTCACCTGCTCGATAGACAAGAAGTCGGCTCATCTGATAGCCCGCTTCCATGTTAGCAATCATTTGTTGGACGAGTTGGTGTCTGCCGATTTCCTTACCGAACGTTTCCCGTGCATGACAATATTTCACGCTTTCTTCGAGGCAACCCATGATTAAGCCAACCGCTCCCGCAGCGACAGTGAAACGCCCATTATCAAGTGACGCCATGGCAATTTTAAATCCATCGCCTTCTTCACCTACTAAATTCGCAGCCGGGATACGCATATCCTCGAAAAATAGTTCGCCTGTATTGCCTGCACGAATACCGTATTTTCCTTTGATCGCTTTCGATGAAAAACCTGGTGTCGTTCGTTCGACGATGAACGCGCTAATACCATGGTGTTTTTTCGCTTTATCCGTATAGGCAAAAACGAGGAAATGATCCGCGACATCACAAAGGGAAATCCATGTTTTTTGACCGTTTAATACATAGTCATCTCCGTCACGCACGGCAGTTGTTGCCATTGCCGCAACGTCGGAACCTGCACCCGGTTCTGTCAACCCGAATGCACCTATTTTTTCACCCTTCGCTTGTGGTACAAGGTATTTCTGCTTCTGTTCTTCATCACCCCACTGCAGTAGACTCATCGAGTTCAAGCCGATATGGACCGATACCGCTGTCCTGAACGCCGTATCTCCACGCTCCAATTCTTCACACAGTATTGCGAGCGAATTATAATCCATTCCACTGCCACCATATTGTTCGGGTATACACACGCCCATGAAGCCAAGATCCGCAAGCTTCTTCCAAATCGCCTGATCGAATCCACCTTGTGCATCCCATTTCTGGATATGGGGCATAATTTCTGCGTCGACAAACTGACGCGCCGTTTTCCTCAGCATCTTCTGTTCTTCCGTAAATCCGAAGTCCACCTCTTCATCTCCTTTCATAAACCACTATGTCGTTAGTGAGATTAGAAACTATACGTTTTCAACATGGAACATTGTTCGACTCGATACTTTCTTCGATAACGACACCGCGCTTTTTCATCTCTTCAATATACAATTCACCGGGTACGATATTCTCTGGCGGATGGACTCCACGTTTCGAAATAGTGCCATTGCCAATCATTTGTGCCACGATGGAAATCGTATTTGCCGTCGCACGAGCCATCGCAGTCTCGTTTACTGCAGTGTCTTTCTCCGTAATAAGGTCATATTCGTATGTTACTGGCATAGCACTTTTTTCACCGCTCACAATAACGCGTAGCAACACTGCATCTGATTTCTTACCGAGGCGAAGTTGAGGCGACAGATGCTCTCTCATGACGTCGCGGACTTTCACCTTTTGACCGTCAACAGTCACTTCGTTGTCCCGAGATAACAAACCTAGATCGACAAGCAGCTGGAACTTCTCCGCGTGCCCTTTGTAACGAATCGTCTTGTATTCAAGTGTCTCCACGTCCGGGAACGACTTCGTTAGTGTCGACGTGCCGCCTGATGTATGAAACGCTTCAAGCTCGCCGTATTTATCAAAATAGATTGTTTCGATTTCGGACAATGATGGAACTTCCAACAGTTGCCCGTTTCGAATAACGTGGGAAGGGTCAGTGTAATGATCAAACACGCCTTCCAGTGAAAAGACGACATTATAATTAAGTGGCGGCTCCGGCTTTATCGGAATTCCTCCAACATATAGTTTGATGGAATTAACCTTTTCGAGTTTTCCCGCCCCGTAACCAGTAAGAATATTAATCATTCCAGGAGCTACCCCTAGATCTGGAATGATTGTCACGCCTTTCGCAATCGCCTGATCCGCCAGACCGAGCACCGCATCCGTAGCGCCACCGATATGACCGCCAAGATCAATGGAATGGACACCGATATCTACTGCGATTCGGGCAACCTTTTCATTAAACGTATAGAATAGCGCATTGATAACCACATCCCCTAGTGCCATCACTTCACTTAATTGCTTATCGTTTTTAGCATCCAGTAACAGGATATCAAGCTTATCGGACATGAGTTCCTCCGCAAAGTCTTCCGCTTGCTTGACGTTCAGATCCGCTAAATAAACTTTTTCAACGTCATCAGCCTTCACTAGATCGCGTGCCGCCTCTTTCCCCATTAAACCTGCTCCAAGTATGACAACCTTCATTTCCCCATCCCCTTACGTTAGGAATTAATCCGTGTCAATCTGCGCCCGTTGCAATTTCCCGCTGAAGTCTATATAAATACTCTTCCATTCAGTGAAGACATCCAGTGCAGCAACGCCAGAATCGCGGTGTCCGTTGCCCGTACCCTTTGTTCCGCCAAATGGCAGATGGATTTCGGCACCCGTCGTCCCCGCATTCACGTAGACAATACCTGTATCTAGATCACGTTGTGCTCGGAATACTTTATTGACATCGCGTGAGAAAATCGAACTTGAAAGTCCAAATTTCACACTGTTATTAACCTCAATGGCTTCATCTAGACTTGAAACTTCAATCAGCGAAACAACAGGTCCGAAAATCTCTTCTTGCGCAAGGCGGCTATCCCATTTCACATCTGTGAATAAAGTTGGTTCGTAATAATGACCATCTGCAAGCTTTCCATCTGTTAATATATGTCCACCTGCAAGAAGCTTCGCACCTTCATCCTTACCAATTCCGACGTAGCCATGAATTTTATCAAGCGCTTTTTGATTGATTACTGGGCCAATTTTCACTGATTCGTCCAGTCCATCGCCAATCGATAACACTTTCATCGCTTCCACGAGTTTTTGCTCGAGTTCTTCCTTTACATCTGTATGCACGATGACGCGGCTACATGCCGTACAACGCTGACCCGCTGTTCCGAATGCACTCCAAAGAATCCCTTCCACTGCCAGTTCGATATCCGCATCATCCATAACGATGACCGCATTTTTACCGCCCATTTCAAGCGATACTTTTTTCAAATGACGTCCACCTGTTTCCGCAACATGACGACCCGTTTCAGTCGACCCTGTGAATGAAATAACGCGAACATCAGGGTGTTCAATCATCGCCGTCCCAACTTCTGCTCCCGACCCAAAAACGATATTCGCAACGCCTGCCGGGAGTCCTGCTTCTTCAAATATAAGCGCCATTTCATACGCCATCATAGGTGTTTCCGTCGCCGGTTTCCAAATGAATGTATTTCCCGCGACAATTGCCGGGAACGATTTCCATGTCGCAATCGCCACCGGAAAGTTCCAAGGTGTAATAAGTCCGACAACACCGATTGGTGCACGGACACTCATTGCGAACTTGTCTTGAAGCTCTGAAGGCACTGTTTCCCCGAACATACGGCGTCCCTCACCAGCCATGTAGAACGCCATATCAATGCCTTCCTGCACTTCACCGCGTGCCTCTTCGATGACCTTCCCCATTTCTTTCGTCAACACTTGCGATAAGTGTTCTTTCTTTTCTTTCATAAGTCGTCCAATTTCATATAAAAAGTCTGCACGTTTCGGTGCGGGAACGAGTGCCCATTTTTTCTGAGCCTCTTTAGCCGACTTTACTGCAAGACTCACATCTTCTTTAGTCGATAATCTTACTTGTGCCAACTCCGTACCATTTGCTGGATTCAAGACTGCAGTATAATCTGCTCCCTCTGCCTCCTGCCATGTACCTCCGATATAATTGTTCAGTTGCATTGCAACATTCCCCTTTCTATAACACAGCATTTTGAAAGCGCTCACATCTATTTAACTAATTTCGACATTTCCTACGCAATTCCTTTAATCTTCCGACAACTATAATTTTACTTCCCTCCTACTTAAACACAATAAGCTATGAAAAACCCCCAATAACCAAGCTATTCGAGGGATGAGATTATTATTCATACTATGAACCCCATTTCCTCGAATTTTTCTCTCTGTCAGCACCACACCGAACGTGAGATAATTTCTCTTCACCTTCATCCCTGGTTAAAGTTCATATTCAAAATACCACGTCCGTTGATTAACCATTTTCTTGCATAAAGAGTAGGTAAGAAAGGCTTGAAAAACTCTATTTTCACTGAATCATTTCCGGTCTGCTTTCGGCGAACTATTCATGACATCTTTACCAAGTGGCAAGTATGGCTAGAAATGACTACGTCATTCCTAGCCATACTTGTTTCGGTCATCCTGTTGCGAATAGTTGCCTGTCGCGTTCCTACAACGTTCAAGTGAAAAATACAGCTGTTTTTTAAAAAGAATAGATGACTTTTTATTAAGGTTGTAAGTGCCCGAAGATACAATTTCGGGCACTCTAGCACTTTGTACAATGTTTTCCTTACTTACTTTTAGTAAAGAGTACGCGTCTTATCATGCGGCGAACTATAAGGAAGTGACTTTTCCTTAACTAAAAAAAGACAAGACTATGGAGAAGGCTTCAGCCGCCAAAATTGTATCTTTGGCGGCTATTATCCAGATAACAAGCGCCGCTATTCTTTCGTCCCGAAAAGTTTTAGCATTTTGTGTACGTATCCATTTGGAGCGCGATGGATGAATAAGCACCATACGATTACCGAAAAAATGTGTAGGAATGCGATGAAGTCGCATTCCTACACATCAAGACATCTCGGTAATCGTGTAGAGGTCGTTCAATCTAAAGCGATCCAAAAGTAATTGCACACGAATCGCCTAGTGTTGGATTCAGTTATTTACTGGTCGTTTTTGGGTAATCAACACATGTGACAAAATGCAGAAAAACTCCGCACTGGATGTATCAATCCCATGCGGAGTTTTCATAATGAAAAAATATTAAATTTGTACGTTATTTTGGTTTCAGGTTATGTAATACCCATTTGGTGTATATCCATTTCTGCACTATTGCTAATACTACGGATTATTCTTTTTCTTGCTGACGGCTCCGTTCGTACATTTCAATGACAAATTCACGGATGTTATCTGCATGTTTCATCATCGAACTTGTCGATACAACGAACAATTTCGCAATTTCAGCGTTCGTCAATTCTTCATCCTCCATAATTCCTAAATCAACTGCTACAAAAAATACGGCAGCGGCAATAACGCCAGGTTTACGGAAATTGGGGCGCTCTTTCAAAAAGTACGTTACGACAATATTTCTCAGTAATTCACGCGCTTCTTTAGGCGTATTTCTTAACTCAAGTACTTCATCCAGACTCTCGATTACTTCCTGCTGAACCGGTGTAAAATCATGCTCTATGAGTTCATCTACTGTTCGTGAATCCCTGGCAAGCAAAATTTCGTAGACATCCGTCATATGCTCTTTATAGAACGCAAGACTCTTATCGAATCCGCTTGACTCCGCAAGTTCAACTATCTGTTTTTCGAGTGCACCATTCCAATCATTAATGAACATAAGCGAAGAAATTACATAGATATCATTGTTCTGGTCCCGATTATCGGGTAAAACAATGCCGAATATGAATGAATGCTCTTCCAGTAGCATTCCTTCTTTCTTTTCAAGATTGAATATGCCCTCGCCAAGTATTTCTTGGACAACAACATATCCTTCCTTCACTTCTTTCACCTTAGCAAACAGTACAACAGGCTCTTTCCATAATTCCAGAACGGATCGAACTGTCTCTCTTATCGGGCTATTCAACACTCTTAGGAGGTGACGCTTCCACAAATCACGGCGTGCAACGAATAAGAAATATTCACTAACAGCCTCCTCAACATCATCCGGTCCCATCAGTTTTTCAAGTTTACTTTTCCAGTGTCTTCTATGGCTTTCGAACTCTGATATATCAGCTGGGCTTGTAGCCTGTTCATATGCACCAAAGATGATACGCTCAAGTTCCTCATCAATAAGCGTCTCTAAAGGTGATTCATTTTTCTCCGCACAACACTTTTTATATTTCTTTCCGCTCCCACATGGACACGGATCGTTTCGTCCAACCATTTTCCCACGTCCTAACAATTATACGTTAATAATATTTACCTCACATTCAATAGTAACAGAAACAAAAAAACTCCGCAGTGGTATATATATATACCCATGCGGAGCACTCTTTAATCCATCGCTTATTTTTTACTTTCCTCTAAATTAGTAAATGATTTTTCATTAGTTGGTAGTGCTACACGTTTCATGAAGAACGATAGAACCAAGGCAACGATCGCAACGATTGTCGATATGAAAAATGAGAAACTAATTCCATCCAACATCGCTTGTGCTTCGAGTTGCTCTTGTAATTTCGCAAGTCCCTCAGCGGTTGTTGGAGCATTGCCAGATGCTTGGGCTTCCGCAAATAGTCCTGCACCCGTCGATTCCATCCTTTTTGTCATAATCGTTAACAGAATTGCGGATCCGATAGCACCGGACACTTGCTGTAACGTGTTGTTCATAGCCGTACCATGTGGATTCGAGATCATTGGCAATTGATTCAACCCGTTTGTCATAACCGGCATCATTACCATTGAAATCCCTAACATCCGAATCGTATAAATCCACATAATGTAATAATAACCAGACTCCATACCTAGTCTACTTAAGTAGAATGTTGAAATGACAGTGATGGTAAGACCAATAACCGCCAAAATTCTTGCGCCGTACTTATCGAATAAACGGCCTGTAACCGGCGACATAAGCCCCATCACAATTGCCCCTGGTAACATCAGCAAACCTGAATGGAACGGTGAAATTCCCCGTATGGTTTGGACATAGAGCGGCGTAAGAATCATGCCCGAAAACATTGCAACCGATAGTACAATCGAGATGGCCGATGATAAAGCAAACATCGGATGTTTGTAAATCTTGAAATCCAACATCGGGTCATCCATACGTAGTTGACGCACAATGAACGCGATAAGTGCGATTGCACCAATAACGATTGTTCCATAGACTAGCGGTGAATCCCATCCCTTATCACCCGCTGAACTAAAGCCGTAAAGAAGACCGCCGAAACCGATACTTGACAAAATAAGTGAAAATACATCTAATTTCATGTCACGGTTCGGTGTAATGTTGCGCAATTTAAAGAACGCATAAACAAGTGTCAGAATTGAAAACGGCAAAACGATACCAAAAAGTGTACGCCATGTATAATGTTCAATTACCCATCCCGACAGAGTTGGACCAATTGCTGGCGCTGTAATCATTACTAGCCCAAAAATCCCCATTGCCGTTCCCCGGCGCTCAATCGGAAATGCCGTAAGCATAACGTTCATGAGAAGCGGCATCATCATTGCAGATCCACACGCTTGAATCATTCGAGCAGCAACGAGTACACCAAATGATGGTGCAATCATCGCTAAAATCGTCCCTAGAGTAAACAGCACCATTGCTGTTAAGAACAACCTTCTATTTGTGAACTTCTGAATGAAGAACGCACTTGCTGGTATTAAAATACCATTGATAAGCATATATCCTGTCGTTAGCCATTGGACAACAGACGGTTTCACATCGAACTCAACCATAATTGTCGGCAATGCAACGTTCAACAATGTATTATTTAGTAGAGCGACAAAAGCACCTATAAATAAAATTGCTATCATGCCGTAAGGCGGTTTTTCGTGCATTTTTTTTATATCCATTATTACTTCCTCCTATTTAATACGTAACGTATAAAATTTGTACCCCATGTACATCATGTTAAACATATTATACCGATAGTCCAAAACTTGCAACCTTAGAAAACGCTTTCACACAATAAAAACTTTTTCCGTTGATATATCAACCTTTTGGATATACCATAATAAATGTACTGATAGTATAAACCTGAATTCATTTCCAGGGAAACTCGACATATATAAGTTTATTAACACCCGTCAGATAAGCCGAATAGGTTCAACAACTAACTTTAGGATAAAGGTGATTAGTATGAATGATCGAAAACGCCAGGTTTTATTAACAGCGCAGCGACTTTTTATAGATAAAGGATTTTCTACCACGTCTGTCCAAGATATTTTAGATGAATCTTGTATATCGAAAGGGACATTCTACAATTATTTTTCGTCCAAAAATGAGTGCCTCATCGCGATACTCGTACACGCACGTGATGAAGCAACTGTAAGAAGACGTGAATTGCTTATTGGACAAGACTTATCAGATAAGAACGTTCTGGTAGAGCAGATTTTAATTCGTATGCACGTGAATCGCGAACAAAACTTGATGCCAATTTTTGAGGCAGTTTTCCATTCTGGTGATAGCGACCTAAGAACTTACATCAAGAACATGCTTTTAGCTGAATTTTCTTGGTTAACAAGAAGACTGGTGGATGTGTACGGCAAAGCTGCTGTGCCTTATGCAGCCGATTGTGCAGTGATGCTGTTCGGAATGATGCAACAAATACTTCATGTATGGTCAGCTGTTTCGAAAGAGGAAATGGACACTTCAAAACTTGTGAGATTCTTACTCCGAAGAATCGATTCCATCATCTTGGGTATGATCAGCACAAAAGACGCTTTCTTCACTGAAGATGTATTTTTCAAGTTAAGTGGGGATGAAGTAGAACAAACAGAAACAAAGGAGCAATTACTCGAACGTCTCACAGGATTTCTGGAGTTTCTTGGAGATGATACACTTCCTGCTGGCAAACAATATGTTCAATTTCTTTTGGATGAACTACGCGCCGAGTCTCCACGGGTATTCGTGCTGGAATCTGTCGTCCGCTCGTTCCGAGAAGCTTTCAAAGGATTTTCCCATGAACCTGAAGCCCACGAGCTTGCTTATAAAGTTTGGCGCTATATAGACACGGTAGAGTAACCGAAATTCTGTCTCAATTTCTTGAAACTTTTCCGACTTCATTTCGTATAGTTGAGTAGTAGAAAACTTATTTTAGGGAGGAACGAGACAAGATGAACAATCACGAAATTGATTACAAAATACATGGCGATGATATGCAGTTTGTAGAAGTCGAGCTTGATCCAAAAGAAACGGTAGTGGCAGAAGCAGGCGCGCTGATGATGATGGAAGACGGCATCGCCATGGAAACAATCTTCGGTGATGGATCCGGCTCATCAGGTGGAGGAATTATGGGCAAACTAATGGGCGCTGGAAAACGAATGTTGACTGGAGAAAGTTTATTCATGACAACATTCACGAATACGGGGGCAGGCAAAAAGCATGTCTCTTTCGCGTCCCCTTACCCTGGAAAAATAATTCCGATGGATTTAAGTGAGCATAACGGCAAAATTATCTGCCAGAAAGATGCCTTTCTTGCTGCCGCAAAAGGCGTGTCCGTCGGAATTGAATTTCAACGGAAACTCGGCACCGGCTTTTTCGGTGGTGAAGGGTTCATCATGCAAAAACTCGAAGGTGATGGTATGACGTTCATCCACGCTGGAGGTACGATTATCGAGAAAAGGCTGCGACCGGGCGAAATATTACGTGTAGACACGGGATGCCTCGTGGCAATGACACACAACGTTAATTACAACATTGAAATGGTAAAAGGCGTAAAAACAGCATTATTCGGCGGCGAAGGACTCTTTTTCGCAACACTGAAGGGACCTGGAACTGTTTGGATTCAATCACTCCCATTCTCTAGACTCGCAAGCCGTGTCTTTGCAGCTGCACCGCAAACACCTGGTGGAGGATCACGTGACGAAGGCAGCATTGCAGGCGGCTTGTTCAATATGCTTGGCGGTAAATAACTAATTCGTAGACATAACGTTGGATTATCAATCGTCTACATCCAAAACTCTCCAAACTAAAAAAGGGTTATATATCGATCTATTTTTCGACCGACGATATAACCCTTTTAGTATTAAATCTCACTTAATGAAGCAAAACTTATGTTTACTTCACACCATTCAACAACAGCCATATATACCGGGCTTCATCTTCACTACCCGGTTCAATCGCTTTAAATCTCGGGTACGGAATCGTTTTCGCTTTGAATGTCATCAAATGCCTAACATGGCCATTCAATTTCGTTGCAGCATTCAACATTTCTTCAGCATCTAACGATTTCCCTTCGGATGCTATGTGTTCAAGCTTCCAGTCAAGATAAAGATAAGCCGCGTCATGCTCGGAACCTTTTTCATAGCGCACCATGATTTCCGCCGCTTCTGTGAACCGTTCGGCGTGAATGAGCGAAGCCACCGCTTCATATCTGGCCCCAAGGTTGTCCGTACGGTTCATCTTCAATAGATCCGTGAACATCTCCGCCGCCTCTCCATACTCTTCGCGACTGAACAAGTGAACACCATACGCAAATGCCGAGCGCATGAATGGCCGATTCGGTATGTTTTGCCAAGGGTTCTCCCCCGGTTCAAATGTCCTGCTTGCAGACTGGATTGCTTTTTCATACAATTTAGCCGCTTTCTCAGCATCCTGTTCAACTTCCGCTTGAAGTAAGATGACATCCGGATTATTTGGTCCGATTTCCATAGCACTCTTCGCAAGTTTCCGACGTGCTTGTTCGGATTCCGCGCGATACGCCTCATATGCAAGAAGTTGCGCACGACCTTCTGCAATGCCAGGCTTCCGTTCAGGCTGAATAACCCCGCCCGTCGTCATCGATGTTTCCCAAAGTGCTTTTTCTGTCGGCCGAGGATCTGTTCCAATATCGTAAAGTCGTGCCGCCACCGGTTCATCCCCGCTATCCATCATGTCTGCATAAAGGGAGGCAAGTTCCACTTCATACAAGTGCATTCCTTCTTTTGATGCACTGTACTTCCGTAAAATGTCATCTTCTATAAGCCCTGTATCCTGTAGCACTCCAAGTTGAATGCCCGTTTTCACTGCAGCAGCAAGAAAATCACCTTCTATCGGAACATCTTTATTCTCATTCAGAAAGTAAGCGACGGCCAGTTTGTGCATGATTTCACGTCCATCCGCACTTTGATTCAGTTCACGAAGTGTGATGTCAAGTGCGGTCAGCGCACTCAATTGTGTGGGTACCAATACTTCTTCAACAAGCTCGTTCATGGAAGCCATGCTCCGTTTAATGAACAACTCGTAAATATCGAGCGTGTGGTCATCTAGAAATTGCTCAGTCGACTTGTCCGATACCGCATCTCTTAATTCAACGAGCGATTTTTTCGTCTGCTTGCTCCACTTCGCCAAAAACATCATTGAAGAAACAGGTGCAACCCCGAAGTCCCCTTTTCGAGGATCGTGGAGGACTACACCAAATAGTAACGTCCCCAAATCTGCCGGCATTCCCTCATTGCGCGTCACAAAATAATCCCGCTCACCAAACAGCTCCCGAACTTTTAGTCTACCTGACTCAACTTCGGTAATTTCTGCAAGGAGCATAAACGGTTCGTCCCACTTTTGTAATACTGAAATAACCGAATCACGTTTCATCTGTTCAAGCTGCTGTGCTAAATATGTATGCCAAATCTTTTTATTGTGGATGAATAAATAAAACTCACTTGCCGCCTCTTCAATATGTTCCTTTTCCCAGCTACCTGTAAGGCGGTTTACCCACTCCCGCATCATCTGCATCATTTCCTGGCGGTCTGTATCTTTCGGATAGTCATTAAAATAACCGACGAGCACACGATCAAGCTCTTCGTTGACAATCATATCAACAAGATCTGTTCCTTCCGTTCCACAACATTTCTTATATTTTTTCCCGCTTCCACAAGAACATGGGTCGTTTCGTCCAATCATTTAATTCTCCCCTTTCGGTTACAAAAAATCGTTTTACTCCTTATTTAATCATAACAGACAGACTGATTTGCAACGAATTAATCAGAAACTTTGTATTCGAAAAAACCCCCTACTTCCATTATGAACGCCTGTATAGCTGGAGAGACATACCTGTTTTTCATGTACGTCAAATACACGGTCCTTTCAAGTGCCCGGGAATCGATGATCTTACTTACAATCGAAAGATTATAAGGCCCCTGTAAGTAATTTTCTGGAATAAGCGCAATACCTAAATTTTCACCGACTAAACTTAATGCTGTTTCGAAACGCTCAATTTCATATTTAATTGTAGGGACAGTATCTTCCAATTCAAAAGCACGCAATATGTCCTCCCTCGTCTGAAACCCTTCGGTGCTAATGATGAACGGCTCCTGTTCCAAATCTTTCAGCATAATTGATTCCCTTGTAGCCATCGGGTGGTTTTCGTGAAGGACTAACACAAGTTTTTCCTTATACAAAGGGACCGTTTCTATATCCACTTCTTTAATTTGCTGGTTCGTGATAATGGCATGCGTTTCATATTTCCTCAACGAATTCTTCACATCGTCACCGCCTAACACCTCCATCAATCGAATGTGCATTTCGGGAAATTTTTTATTGTATAGAGAAATCACTTTTGGAATCCAATACTTCACCGATTCAATCATACCGATTTGGAGTTCACCTTTACCAATAAGCTTTACTTCTTCCATTTCCTTTTTTACAATCGCCATTTCTGATAAAAGATGAATCGCCCTGCCGTATAAAACCTCTCCAGCTTCTGTCAATCTACTATTCCTTGTATTGCGTTCAATGATTTGAAACCCCAAGTCTCGTTCCAAGTTTTTTATGGCGTTGCTTAATGATGGTTGAGAAATATGCAACTTCTCTGCCGCTTTAGAAAAACTCATATGATCCACGACTGAAACAAAATAACTTAACTGCTTTAAATCCATACTAACCACTCCTCCACTCAATTATAGATGCAGGCTATAAGTATATAGTAATTATATATTAGAATTAATAAATCATGTACTTTATAATAAATGAGTAACGCTGTATCTGAAAGTTCAGAAAGGGTGAGGCAATTGCTTAATAAGGTAAATGAACATGTATGGACCGGACGTACGGATCATACTGAAAATAGAACAAGTTTCCGATATCACCAAGTGGTTGAATTAGTAAATCTCGAGGTCATCTCCCAGTCACCCAACACATGTGCAATTATCGGTTTCGAAAGCGAGGAAGGCGTCCGCCGCAACAAAGGGCAATTGGGTGCAGCAAAAGCTCCCGATGCACTTCGCAGTGAACTTGCCAAATTGCCATGGAAATTCCCGGTAAATAAAAGGCTTATCGATGTTGGAAATATTCAATACATGGATACCAACCTGGAAAAAGCCCAACAACAGCTAGGCGATACGATTGCAAACGTATTAGAGAAAAAAATGACACCGATTATTCTTGGTGGCGGCCATGAAACCGCTTACGGTCACTATCTCGGAGTCCGAAAATCAATTGGTATGGAAGCTTCTCTTGGAATTATTAACATAGATGCCCATTTCGACTTACGCTCATACGATGAACAACCGTCTTCCGGCACGATGTTCAAACAAATCCTGGAGCATGATAACATGAGCAGCTATTTCGTCGTCGGAATCCAGCGCTATGGAAATACGCAGGAATTGTTCGATACAGCCGACAGGCTCGGTGTCAAATATGAATACGAAGATAATATGCATATCGGAAATATGGACAAATTAACATCGGATCTCGAACAATTCATCAACCAACATGATTATGTATTTCTAACATTATGCACGGACGTACTGAACTCTGCTTTCGCACCCGGTGTCAGTGCTCCTTCACCATTCGGATTAGATCCTTCCGTTGTTCGTTCAATCATTCGAACAGTTACAACACATAACAAAACACTGTCGTTCGATATTTCGGAAGTGAATCCCGTTTTAGATGAAAACAACCGTACAGTTAAACTCGGTGCTTACTTAACAAATGAAGCAATTACAACTTTTTTAGGAGGGGAAATTCATGACGCTAGTTCTTAATCAAGTCACCACAATTTTCCTTTCCATTGCATTGCTAACTTTAGGGATGGTGTTAGTTAAGAAAGTTGGTTTCTTACGGAAATTCTGCATACCTGCTCCCGTTGTCGGCGGATTATTATTCGCTGTTTTTGCGACCATTTTTAAGTCTCTCGGATGGCTAGAAATTACACTTGATACATCATTGCAAAGTTTATTCATGCTTACATTTTTTACAACAATCGGTTTAGGAGCAAGCTTTAAACTCATTAAACTCGGCGGAAAGGTTCTTGTCATCTACTGGCTGGCATGTGGATTTTTAGCGCTCGCACAAAATACAATCGGTGTATCCATGGCTTATTTGTTCGACCTGCATCCACTTATTGGAATGATGGCTGGAGCAGTTTCAATGGAAGGCGGACACGGAGCCGCTACCGCATTCGGACAGACGCTCGAAGACATGGGTATCAATTCAGCCCTTTCGATTGGAGTTGCAGCAGCTACATTTGGACTTGTTGCAGGAGGTCTCGTTGGTGGTCCTACTGTAAAATATCTTATTTCAAAACACAATCTCAAGTCATCTGAAACGGATACTGATCTCGGTATTCCTATTGAAAAGAAAGAAAAGCCGATTCAAACAGATTCGTTCTTCACACAAATTCTACTCATCACACTTTGTATGGCCCTTGGTACGTATTTGGGTGAACTATTTTCAACCGCAACAGGGTTCGTTCTACCGGGTTACGTAGGAGCCATGTTTGTTGCTGTTCTTGTTCGGAATATCGTTGACAAAATTAATCCTAAAGCGATCGACATGAAGAGTATCGGCTTAATCAGCGACGTTACACTGGGGATTTTCCTGTCAATGGCATTAATGAGCATCAAATTGTGGGAAGTTGCCGATTTGGCCCTTCCATTACTTGTTATCGTCTTCGTCCAAGTTGTCTTCATCGTCCTGTTCGGGATTTTCGTCTTGTTCCGTCTACTCGGCAAAGATTACGATGCAGCCATTATGGTAGCTGGTTTTACAGGACATGGTCTCGGCGCCACCCCTAATGCTATGGCAAATATGGCGGCCGTCACTGAAAGATATGGTCCTTCGACTAAAGCGTACCTCGTTGTTCCGATTGTTGGTGCTTTCCTCATCGATGTATTTGCGATGCCAATTATTATAACGACGATTAACCTATTCAATTGATAATAGTAAGCTTCCCTCATTACATTTCCATGTAATGAGGGAAGCTTTTTCGTTCGTTCAGATACTCATACACAGGTTTTATTCATAATCGCTCCTCTAAGCCGTATACTTATAATGTTCTGAAACCTGTTATTTTAATGACAGCCTCCTTAAAATACGCTACCCTTAAACTAAACGACTTGTTTTAAGTACATACATATTCGTTTCATCGAAAGGACTGACCTTATGCCTCAACAAGAACACTGGAAATCAAAAATAGGTTTTATACTAGCTGCTGCCGGTTCAGCAATCGGGTTAGGCGCTATTTGGAAGTTCCCTTATGTAGCCGGGACTGGCGGTGGCGGCGCTTTTCTACTGGTCTTTTTATTATTTACGCTGTTATTAGGATTCCCCCTCTTAATCGGTGAATTCATTCTCGGTCGTAAAAGTCAAAGTGACGCAATTACTGCCTACAAAAAGCTTGCGCCCAATTCAGGTTGGCATATAACAGGGATCATTGGCGTCGTAACCAGTTTCTTAGTGCTATCATTTTATAGTGTTGTTGGAGGATGGATTATCCTCTACTTATTCAAAGCATTAACCGGTGGTATTTCCGGACTTTCGCAAGACCAGTTCGGACCGTTATTCGACCAAATCATTGCAGATCCATTCGCTACGTTAGCCGGTCAACTGATTTTTATGGTGCTAACAATTGTTGTTGTAGCCCAAGGCGTTCAAAAAGGGATTGAGAAAGCAAGCAAGATTATGATGCCTGCTCTCTTCATATTATTTATCATTATCGTTGCCCGTTCTCTTAGCTTGGATGGGGCAATGGAAGGCGTAAAATTTCTGCTGGTACCGGATTTCACTAAATTAACGTCTGAAACGATTTTATTCGCTTTGGGACAAGCCTTTTTCACTCTCACATTAGGTGCCTCTGTCATGGTTACGTATGCTTCCTATCTTCCTAAAACGCAAAACCTGCCGAGCTCGGCGATGTCTATTATCGCTATGAATATCGTCATCGTTCTGTTAGCCGGCCTAGCGATTTTCCCGGGTGTGTTTTCATTTGGAATGGCACCGGATGCAGGACCGACATTGATTTTTTCAGTACTGCCAGCTGTATTCAACCAAATGCCCTTTGGGGTGTTTTTCTTCATTGCATTTTTGGTTTTATTCCTATTCGCGGCTTTAACTTCCGCTTTCTCTATGATTGAAATTATTGTTGCAACAATGACGAAAAATGATCCTTCAAAACGAAAACGATTCACTTGGATAATTGGAATGGCAATTTTCGTTGTTGGAATTCCATCTTGTTTATCATATGGAGTAATGGCTGATGTGAAGTTTTTCGATAAAACGGTATTCGATTTAGTCGATTTCGCAGTAAGCAATATATTGATGCCTCTTGGCGCATTATTGATTTCGATATTCATCCCTTTGAAAATAGCTAAAACAGATCTGTTCAATGAGATGAAGCAAGGTTCGAAAGTCGGAAAGACCTTCTTCAACATTTGGTTCTACCTATTAAAATATCTGACCCCTATCGCAATCATTATTGTTTTCCTTGATGCACTGGGTGTGTTTAACTTGTTCGCAAATCGGTAAAAATTGAACTGGCAATAAAAAAGGAAGACTCCTTCGACGAAGAGTCTTCCTTTTTTATCCTTCTTTCTCGCAGTTCAAATCCCACGTAAAGCCAAACTTATCTTTCACTTTCCCATACTTAGCTCCCCAGAACGTATCTTGCAGGGCCATTAGTACTTCTCCTTCTTCCCTCAGGCCGTCGTAGAGATGGTTCGCTTCTTCCACGCTTTCACAGTCGATAAGAAGGGTAACGCCGTTTTTGTTGTATTCAGACGGCTTGTCCGCAGAATCGGCAAGCATGATTTGAAATTCACCTTTTTTCAGATGGCAATGGAGGAGATAATCTGCTGCTTCCGGCGGATGCGGAAAATTAGCATCCGCATATTTCTGCATTCCGACTTCCTCAAGTCCTAGCAAATTCGCATAGAATTCAGCCGCTTCTTTTCCTTCTCCGTAAAACGTTAGATATGGAATGATTGGACCTTTCATATTGTTACCTCCTCCTATTCGACGACAGTCATCAAGTCAATTTAGACATAATTCATTCGTCTGCTGTTCTTTACTGAACGATACCTTTTGGCTTGCGGCCTTCAAGTACATCCGTAATTGCCTGTGCGTTCAAGTTCATCATCGCAAGGCGTGTCTTAATGCTGGCACTTCCGATATGCGGAAGGACTGTTACGTTCGGCAATGTAAGAAGCGGATGATCGAGTGGTATTGGTTCTTTTTCAAACACGTCGAGCCCCGCCGCCCAAATCGTACCGTTTTTCAATGCATCATAAAGAGCAGCCTCATCAACAATTCCACCACGAGCGACATTAATAAGAACGCCCGTATTTTTCATAAGGTCAAGTTCCCGTGCACCAATCATCCCGGCGGTTTCCGGTGTAAAGGGAGCTAGAATGATAACGAAATCCGCCTCTTTCAGCAGCGTATCCAACTCCCTGAATTCAAGTCCATACTCAGCTTCTGCGTCCGGCTTGCGGTTGCGATTATGATAAAGAACTTGCATATCAAAGCCTTTTGCCCGGCGCGCAACCGCTTCACCGATTCGTCCCATGCCAATGATGCCAAGTGTCGCTCCTCCAACATCCATGCCTGTAAATCTCATCGGCGCCCATGAAGTCCAATTGCCTTTTCTGATTTCATTTTCTGCAGAGATCAATTTACGTGCCGTCGCTAGCAGAAGTGCAAAAGCAAGATCTGCAGTTGTTTCAGTCAACACCCCCGGTGTATTTGTTACGATGACGTCATATTCCTTTGCCGCTTCCAAGTCAATATTATTATAACCAACGGCCATATTTGCAACGATTTTAAGCTTCGTACCCGCTTCAAAAACCTCGCGATTGATGCTATCCGCCAAAACTGACCATAGTGCATCCGCTTCTGCCACTTCTTTCAATAAAACAGCGCGAGGAACCGCTACACTTTCTTCGTCCCACATCCGCACATCAAATTTTTCATGAAGCGGCGCAACCGCCTCTTCTGTCAGCTTTCTTGTAATGAAAATTCTTGGCTTCACTTAAATCCCCCTATTCTAACAATTAACAATAGTGTAGCATATAGTGTGAACCAATTGGTCGACGATCAACTGTGTAGAAAGCCTGCCCAAGACTAATGCAAGTAGATACGGTTACTTCAAGATTGAGAGATGATTTCCATGAAACCCGCTACTTTACAATCCCGCATTTTTTCATATGGCGCACTCTTTGTTTCCATAATAGCAATCATTATCGGTGTATCCTTCTACTTTACAATGTCGCAAGGTATCGAGCAACAGATTGGGGACCAGGCGCTAAGTATAGCCAGGACAACAGCAGACCGCCCCGATGTCCGTGCAGGGTTTGGACATGCTGATCCAACGGAAATATTGCAGCCTATCGCCGAAGCGGTACGACTCAAAACTGGTGCTGAATATGTCGTTATCGGAAACAGCGAAGGTATTCGGTATGCTCATCCTGTTCCTGAACGGATTGGGCAGAAAATGGTGGGTGATGATAATGAACGTGCGCTTCTCCTGGGCGAATCCTATATTTCCGAGGCGACTGGGACACTTGGGGCCGCCTTACGCGGGAAAACACCAGTATTTAACGAAGATGGCGAGATAATCGGGATTGTTTCCGTTGGTTTTTTAAAGAAGAATATGTCCTCTATCTTTTTTCAGTATGCCGACAACATTTCCTATATCGTACTTATCGCAATCATTCTAGGTATTATTGGTTCCAGCATTCTGGCGCGCAATATTAAAAAAGAACTTTTTAATTTAGAACCTGCGGAAATAGCGAACTTATTCACCGGACGAAACGCTCTTATTGAGTCTGTGCGAGAAGGAATCATTATGGTTGACGCAAACGGTATCATTACAACTGTGAATGTGGCTGCATATGAAACCCTTTCCCTCCCTAATCAATCGGAACTAATCGGTCGGACGATTCAGGAAGTGCTTCCAAACACACTTCTTCCGAAGGTACTTGAAACCGGAGAACGGCATCTCGATCGCCCGATGGAAATTCGCGGCAAAAAGGTAATTGTAAATCGCATCCCCATCCGTGTTGGCGAACAGATTGTCGGTGCGGTTTCAACTTTTCGGCTACAATCAGACATTGACCAACTCGCAATGGAATTATCACAAGTGAAACGGTATACGGAGGCGCTTCGTGCACAAACCCATGAATACAATAACTTTTTATATACAATATCGGGTCTCATTCAACTCAATTCATACGACGAGGCACTAAGCCTGATTCACGAGGAAACAGCTGAACATCAATCGCTCATCCAATTCGTGACAAAGAGGTTGCAGGATCCCTTTCTAGGAGGAATTGTTATCGGTTTCTTCAACCGGGCAAAGGAATTGAAGGTCCGCTTCCTTCTTGATGAAGATAGTCTCTTAAAAAAACTCCCGAAACACTTAGAAAAAAACCATTTCGTTTCAATCATTGGAAACTTAGTTACAAATGCTTTCGAAGCGACCGACTCTTTTCCGGAAGAAAAACGAATGGTCCGCATCTTCATTCTGGATAACGGCGAAGAGATTTTAATTGAAGTTGAAGATTCAGGACATGGGATAGCTGATGAAGTGCTGAATGTACTCTTTCAAGAAAAGGTATCGACAAAAAAACAGGGTCACCGTGGATACGGACTTATGAAAGTAGCAGAGAATGTGAAAAATCTCAGCGGTTCTATCACACTCGAAAAAGGAGATTTAGGCGGTGCATTGTTTATCATTTCCATACCGAAAGGAGGTTTTTCAGATGACAACTCTAATTGAAGTCTTAATTATTGAAGATGATTTACGAATTGCCGACATCCATCAGCGGTTCATCGAGAAAATAGAGGGCTTTACAGTCGTAGGTTCCGCTCATACCGGTGATGAAGCAAAAGATTGGATTTCAGCATTGTTGCCAGACCTCGTTTTACTCGATGTCTATTTACCCGATGCACTTGGTACAGAGCTGATGGATTTCATCCACAAAAACAGCCCTGAAACAGACATTATTTTCATCACTGCTGCGGCAGAGATTGAAGTTGTAAAAAAGGCATTTCGCCACGGAGTCATCGACTACATCCTAAAACCGCTCACATTCGACCGATTTAAGGAAAGCCTCCTTTCTTATAAAGTTAAAAGGGAAACACTTTCAGGTGAAGGACTCATACAGGAAGATTCCATCAAATCTCTTTGGAATAAAACGCTACCCGCTTCATCAAACCCTGATTTCATTCCACCAAAAGGGATTGACCCCATGACGAAAGAGAAAGTGGTCAGCCATATAAAAAACATAGAAGGCGGAATTACTGCAGAAACTCTTGGATTGGAAATCCGCGTGAGCCGTTCGACCGCAAGACGTTATCTAGAATACCTCGTCTCAGAAAAACGTGCATTTACAGAACTTCTATACGGCTCAGTCGGGCGTCCCGAAAGAAGATACTTCATAAAAAAACGCTGAACAGTATGAACAAAATGATGTTTACTCTCATTATCGAACTTATAAACGATAACTTTTAATTGAATAAATATTCTGATAGATTGATGACAGCGAATGAAAACGCTGTCATCATTTTTAATTATAAGGGGGATTACATGAAGATGTGGAAGAAACTTACGACGGTTGCCCTAGCAAGTATGCTGGCACTCGGCCTCACAGCATGTTCTGCGGATGAATCTGAAGGAAAAGTGGAAGGCGCTACCTCGAAATATCCGGAGAGTAACATAACAATTGTCGCTCCATCCGGCGCAGGCGGTGGATGGGATTTAACTGCCAGAGCGATTGCAAAAACGATGAGTGAAACAAAGCTAATCGATAAGTCAATCGTAGTTGAAAACAAACCCGGCGGCGGTGGTGCTGTTTACATGGCAGAATTTGCAACAAAAGAACTAAAAAATGATCATGTCCTTCTTGTAAAATCTCCGCCAATCTTAATCAACAATAACAAAGCGGAAGGAAACAGTGCTTACGGCTATAAAGACACAACACCATTGGCTCAACTGACGCGTGACTACGGAGCTATTGTCGTCAAGGCGGATTCGAAGTTCAATTCATTGAAGGATGTACTAGAAGCAATTAAGAAAGACCCGAAATCGGTAACACTTGCCGGCGGATCGGCTCCGGGATCGATGGACCATCTTGTCGGCGTCTTGCCCGCATTTGAATATGGAATTGATCCAAAAACAGTAAAGTATGTATCGTATGATGGCGGCGGAGAGGCAGTCGCAGCATTGCTCGGTGGAAATGCAGACGTCATCGCCACAGATGCCTCCACTATTGGGGCGTATCTGAAATCCGGCGATGTCCGTGTCCTCGCTGTCAGTTCTTCCGAACGGCTTGGCGGTGAATTGACAGAAGTCCCTACATTTAAAGAAGAAGGAATTGACGCCGAATTCACCATTTGGCGCGGCATCTTCGGTCCAAAGGAAATGTCGGAAACGGCTTATGACTATTGGTCCGAGAAGCTAGAGAAAATGGTGGAATCAGATGAGTGGAACGCAGAATTAGAGAAAAATGGGTGGGAAAGCGAGTACCGTAATGCTGACGACTTCACTACCTATTTGGAAGAACAAGATAAAGTGATCGTGGAATTGTTAACGGCACTTGGAATGCAGAAATAACATTATTCGGGCGGCTTCAGCGCCGCCTTTTCTTTTAGGGAGGTGTCAAAGACTATGAGTAAAACGTTCGATCGATATGCCAGCATCGTCTTTTTACTAATCGGTCTCTTATTTGTAATCGAAAGTCAAAAAATTTCGGACAGTGCTTACGGATCATCAGTTGGACCGAAAATCTTTCCAATGTGGCTTGGTATTATTTTAATTCTTTTAAGTTTGAGATTGCTATTCGAAACATTTAAATACAAATCTGAAACGACAGCTGGAATGAAGCTTCAATACAAGAAATTCCTTATTATTATTGGCAGCGCGGTTTTGTATGCATTTCTATTGGAAATGGTCGGATACGTCATCTCAACGTTCTTATTTTTACTCATCTCTTTCCAAACAATGGAACGTGGCCGATTACTGCCCTCCTTCATCATTGCAGCGGCATTTTCATTTGGAATTTATTATTTGTTCGCGAAACTTCTTGGCGGGTCATTGCCAGGATTTCCTGTATTTTAGCGTGAAGGGAGTTAAGCTATGAGCACTTTACAGTTTTTAGCCGATGGTTTCAGTGTTGCTTTTCAATGGCATAATCTATTATTTGCATTCGTCGGGGTCATAATCGGCACGGCTGTCGGCGTGTTACCCGGCATCGGTCCAATGAGCGGTGTTGCCCTTCTCATCCCCGTTACTGCAACCATCACTTCTGGAATGCCGACAGAAGCAGCCGCTGCCAGTTCAATCATTTTACTTGCCGGAGTCTATTATGGAGCAATGTATGGAGGTTCTACAACATCGATTTTACTGAACACCCCTGGTGAATCTTCGTCTGTCGTCACGACGCTCGACGGTTATCAAATGGCTAGGCAAGGGCGTGCCGGAGCAGCTTTGGCTATCTCGGCAATCGGCTCATTTTGCGCCGGAATCATTTCGCTAATCGGTCTGGTCTTATTAGCGCAACCTCTTTCCAATGTCGCAATCAAGTTCGGCCCTGCAGAATACTTTTCCTTAATGCTATTGGGTTTGGCTGCTGTAAGTGGACTTGCTGGAAAGTCGATGACGAAAGCATTGATGATGACTGTTTTCGGACTTATGCTTGGAACAATCGGCATTGACGCAGTTTCAGGAATTGCCCGCTTTACATACAACCAGCCTATTCTTTTTTCCGGATTGGAATTTTTAACAATTGCTGTTGGATTGTTTGCGCTTGGTGAAGTATTCAAAACGGTATTGGAACGCGATGAAGAAGACGGAGCCATTGCAAAAATCAATCGCATCCTCCCGACAAAACAAGATATGAAAGACAGCGCAGTTCCCATTGTACGCGGTTCCCTACTAGGATTTTTCATCGGGGTACTTCCAGGCGCCGGGGCAACACTCGCATCTTTCTTCTCCTATATAACAGAGAAAAAGTTCAGTAAAAATCCCGAAAGCTTCGGAAAAGGGAACATTGCCGGAGTAGCGGGTCCTGAATCTGCCAATAATGCTGCTTCAGGGGGCGCAATGATTCCTTTACTTACATTAGGAATCCCTGGTTCCGGTACAACAGCCATATTAATGGGCGCACTTATCATGTATAACATTCAGCCTGGCCCCCTTCTCTTTGACGAACACCCGGATATCGCATGGGGGCTCATTGCAAGTATGTTTATCGGCAACTTGATGCTGTTAGTACTGAACATGCCGCTCGTTCGTGTGTTTGCAAAAATCATTCAAACGCCTAAGAAGTACTTATTGCCTATTATTATCGCCATTTCATTTTTCGGAGTTTATGCCGTACAGTACACGACTTTCGATTTATACTTGTTGCTTGGTTGTGGTGTAGCGGGTTATTTACTATCAAAAAATGATTATCCGGTAGCTCCATTAGTTTTGGCACTCGTATTAGGTCCAATGATTGAAAACAACATGAGGCGAGCACTCACCATTTCGAACGGTGAATTCAGCATCTTCTTCACAAAGCCGCTATCGCTTGTTTTCATCATAGTAGCTGCATTATGGCTTCTTGTTCCAATGTTGCTGAAACTCAAAGGACGCTCAGTCGTCGTGGAAGATGAAGGTTAATAGCGAACGTATATTTCGAAAGCGGATCGCCTTAGATGTAAGGCGATCCGTTTTTTTATTAAAGAGTGTAAGCAACGTTTTAAATAGACTTAACAACGTTTCCACGAAACTTCACAACACTTGAACAACTTAACAACGTTTTGCCCAAACTAGGCGACGTTGCAACTTAAGTTCCAAACGTTTTAAATGGACTTCGCAATACTCCCGTGAAACTAAGCAACAGTCTCATAAAACTAAACAAAGTCAGCATCCCCCTCCGTCTCTCTCCATAATAAAAAGCGTCGCCGCAGCAACGCTTCACCCACCTATATAACTCATACCAATCTTTTTCCGATTCTTCGCTGTCTGTTCAGTTCGCTCATCTGAATAACGGTCTCCACGGTTTTGCCACACGCCTGTAATGACTTCCAACAATTCTGCGTCTGTCAGTCCACTGCGAATTAATTCACGCAGATCGAACCCTTCTGATGCGAACAGGCACGTATACAGTTTACCGTCCGACGACAGTCTGGACCGCGTACATGTTGAACAGAATGATTCTGATACAGACGTGATAAAACCGACTTGTGCTCCATTATCCAAGTAACGATAACGTTTTGCAACTTCTCCGTAATAGTCTTCTTCCGCCGGTTCGATATCATAAACAGCACTGATCATTTCGTAAATTTCTTTTTTCGTGACAACCTTTTCAAAGCTCCATCCATTATCATTACCGACATCCATAAATTCTATGAACCGCAACGTAATATCACGCTCTTTAAAATAAGCGGCCATTGGTAGAATTTCTTCCTCATTTACGCCTTTTTGAACAACCATGTTCACCTTGATTTCAAAGCCGATCTTTTGTGCATGATCGATATTGGCTAGTATCAGTTCTGGTTTAATTCCGCGTCCATTTAATTTACCGAATGTTTCCGGATTAAGTGCATCGAGGCTCATATTCAAACGACGCAGACCTGCATCATAAAGAGGTTGTGCGTATTGTTTCAACAGTACACCATTCGTCGTCAACCCTATATCTTCAATTCCTTCAATCTTCATCAGTTTTTCAACCAGTTTTGGCAAATCGCGCCGCATAAGCGGTTCGCCGCCCGTCAAGCGGAGTTTTTTCACACCAAGTAACGCAAATAGCTTCGCGAACCGTTCAATTTCTTCAAATGAAAGCAGTTCGTTCTTGGGTAGAAAAACATAATCATCACCAAAAACTTCTTTTGGCATGCAATAGGCACATCTAAAGTTACAGCGATCCGTTACGGAGATTCGGAGATCCCGGATCGGACGTCCGAGCTTATCTTTAACTGTTTCCATTTCGTCATCCCCTTTCCAGGGTATCCGGCGTATTCACGTTCGTGAACATCCGTTTTTCATCGTCAGTCAGAACGCTTCCTTGAACCCACGCTGTAGTACTAATAGAAAGTAATTTCATTACACTCAGTTGGTTGTTTTTCAAGGCTTCTTTCACTGCATTTTTCATTTGCGTATCCCAGATAGACACGAGAGGATGATATCTACCATCCGAAATGACAGCCGTGACACATTCGTTATGAAGCGTTATCAACTTCGATATAGCCTTATCATCTACAAACGGCATATCACACGGCAATACTACATAGCGGTTCGCTTCCACGGATTCCATCGCGGACAGAATCCCTGCAAGCGGACCGAGTCCAGCATATTCCACTTTATCAGTCATCAGGTTTTCACCATCACCAAATTGTTCCATTAGTTCAGGTAGTGTCACAATAACAACCTCGTCACAGGATGCCGACATTGCTTCGACTGCAATTTTATAAAAGTACTTATCTCTGAGTTTAGCAAATGCTTTCGGTGAACCGAACCGCCGCGACAATCCGCCCGCCAGAACGATGCCTACTGTCTCATTCATCCCCCGCTCACAGGTGGGATGAATGCACAAATATCTCCCGAATGAATGACATCTTCCTTTAGGGCATATTCTTCATTCACTGCAACATGCACTGTATCTTTCCCAAAACCCGGATACATCATTTCCGCCCAGTCCAGCAGCTCGCGGACAGTCATCGATTCCCGTTCGATGGTTTCTTCCGCCTTGCCGGTCAATTCGCGCAGCCTTGCAAAATAGTTCACTTTAATCACTTTTGTTCGCCTCCTTTTTCAGGATACTTTTTTTGACCGCCAATCCATTCTTCGCCGTCTTCCCAGATTTCCTTTTTCCAGATAGGGACTATTTCCTTAATGCGTTCAATTGCATACTCATTCGCTTCATATGCTGCTTTCCGATGAGGGGAGGAAACTGCAATGACTACCGCAATATCCGAGATATGCATTTCCCCAATCCGGTGAGCAATCGCCACTTTCACGCCTGGCCATTTCGCTTCCATTTCTCCACCGATTTCCGCCAGTTTTTTTTCGGCCATTGGTACATAGGCTTCATATGCCAAATATAATGTTCGGACCCCGTGTGTCCATTCCCGGACATGTCCTGTGAAAACAGTGACAGCTCCTGCTCCAGCATGAAGGACATAATCAGTATATTTTTGCGGTTCAATCACTGTTTCAACAATTTCAAACGGTTTCATTGCCATCCTCCTTTTCAATCCAGTCAAGTAGCCACGAATCGAGTTGTTCAACATTCTGCGCAGATTCAATATGTGAACTAACAGCTGTAATTTCTGGACATCCGATAACTAGCTGTATGCCATCCAATCTGCTTAACGATTCCCAATCCCCGGCATCCCTAAGAAGGACTACTTTCTCCCCTTGTTCTTTCTTATACCCTTCAATGAGCAGAATATCCGGTTTTCCGATTGCTGCCAGCACCTTAAGCTCGGCAAATTCGGGCTCTTCATTCAACAGGATTTGAACCGCACCCCCACCTGCAACAACTGAAACGTCTGCCCCACTACCAAAAAACTGCATCGTATCCGTCGATGGATTTGGCATGGCAGGCTGCCCACCGTGGCCATGATGCTTTAATACAGCGACTGAAAGTCCTTTGTTTTTCAATAAACAAATCCATCTCGATGTAAGTGTCGTTTTGCCACTATTTTTATAACCGACAACTTGAAGTGTCTTCATAATACCCACTCACTAACGCCTTGCTCAGAACCGAGCAGCAAAATATCAACATGGGTTCCTGCTGTGTAACCGCGCGTTCCGCTTGGAAGAGCGATAAGGCAATTTCCCCGGGCAATCGATGATACTGCATTTGATTTATTAAAGCCTGCGGGTACTGCAACAATACCTTCCGATGTCATTTCCCAGAATGCACGAATGAAGCGGGTAAAAGGGTTCGGCTTTCCGAAATCTTCACCTAATATCGCTTGCATGCGCGGCATATACGGTGTGTTTGCACCTTGCATAGCAAGAATGGCAGGTCTAGCGAATAATTCAAAACCCGTGAAACAAGCAGACGGATTTCCCGACAGACCGAATAATAGCTTTTTACCAAGCACGGCGACCGTCGTTACACTACCCGGACGCATTGCAACTTTGTTGAATAGGACCTTAGCTCCCAGCCTTTCATAGATTGTGGGTAAATGATCATAATCACCAACAGAAACACCGCCTGTCGTAATAAGTACATCTGTTTCAATGAGAGCTTTTCTGACGACTTCTGTGCATGCATCTAGATCGTCTTCTTGCATGCCATATGATTTGTAACCTAATCCCATACGAGTTAACTGGGCAGCTATCATCGATCCGTTCGAGTTTCGTATTTTTCCAGGGGAAAGTTCATCTGACACATTTAGCAACTCCGTTCCCGTTGAAAGAATTCCAACAACTGGTCGTTTCGCAACTTTGACTGTTGCATAACCAAATGTCGCTAATAACGCGATTGTACCGGGATGGATAAATGCTCCCGATTCAACAAGGAGTTCCCCCTCCTTTGCGTCTTCACCCTTAAAGGATATATTTTCCCCTTCGCTAAACGGTTTACGCAATGTAAAACGATCTTTTCCTTCTGTCGTCTGTTCGAGCATGACAACCGCATTGGCATTATCCGGTATCGTGGCACCCGTCATGATTCTGTATGCCTCTCCAGGACCTACTCCACGAGCTGCTACATGACCCGCACCAATTTCACCAATTACAGTGAAAGGTATACGATTATCTCCAGAAGCACCCTCTGTGTCCTTTGCACGGACAGCGAATCCATCGTATGGCGATCTGTCGAATGATGGGACATCATGCTTTGCGATAATCGGTTCCGCAAGTATTCTTCCGTATGTATGTTCAAGTGGAATCGTATCAGTTCCACCTAGATAGCTATGTTCCATGACGAGTCGAACAGCCTCAGATACTAAGATAGGCTTTCTCATTTCTACCATGTAGATTCTCCTCCTTCTGCTATACTGAATGTATTAGATATGTACGAAAGGAATGACTCCATTGTCAGAGCTCACACATTTCAACGAACAAGGCCGTGCAAAAATGGTCGATGTTTCCGACAAAGCAGAAACCACTCGAACAGCTATCGCAAAATCGTCCATCATTGTTAATGAAACAATTCATTCACAAATCACAGAAGGTACCAATAAGAAAGGCGATGTATTCGCGGTCGCTCAGGTCGCGGCAATCATGGCAGCAAAAAGTACATCATCCATAATTCCTATGTGTCATCCGATCCCACTGACAGGTGTTAACATCCATTTCGAATGGAATATAGATAAATCATCTGCTCATTATGAAGTATTGATTGAAGCGGAAGTGAAGACAAAAGGTGTGACCGGTGTTGAGATGGAAGCACTTACTGCTGCCTCCGCTGCTGCACTCACTATTTACGACATGTGCAAAGCGGCCGGCAAAGAAATGGTTATTGGACCAACAATGCTATTACGTAAAACAGGTGGAAAAAACGGCGATTACGAAAGACAATTCTAATTCTCTTCCACGACTCACTTCAGGTGAGTTTTTTGGTCAGTAGAACCAATTTTATAATAGTGGATTTTGTATTGAAATCCTTACAAGGTTGATTTACACTCCAGGCGGACGCCTTCCGTTACAATCAACGGAACTCATCCATGCAAACTAATAATCGATATAGAAATTTCGTTAGCGTTAGGTTTTTATTTAAAATAAGTAATTACGGAATTAAGTTAGTCCTCTAGATGTTTGGTAAGTTCATGTACAATATGGTGAATTTCAGGCAAAATTAGCTTGTCCATTGCAAGTTCCACTGCTTTAACGGATCCGGGAAGCGCGAAAAACACCTTCTCTTTTACCACGCCTGCCGCAGCCCTGCTTAATAGCGCCTTTGAACCTACATCTTCTGTATAGCTAAGGTAACGGAATAACTCGCCGAATCCATCAATCGTTTTTGTGAAATAGGTCGACACAGTTTCAATAGTAACATCACGAAAACCAATGCCCGTCCCGCCTGTAGAAATAATGCCATGAACGTTAGGATTCCGTAGCCATTCTTCGACAATTGATTCAATTTCCATCGCGTCATCCTGACAAAGCCATGTTTCAAATACATGATGACCTGCCGATTCAAGCTTTTGCCGAATTGTCCAGCCACTGCGATCATTCGAGACATTACGCGTGTCACTCGTCGTCAGTACGCAAAAAGTGAGTTTCTTCTCTTTGTCCGATTCATTCAAATGTGACAATCTGATTCCTCCCTTTCATCCAAAAAATTGATGGTACAATTTACGTCCTATCTTTATATCCTTTAATCCATGAATTAACAAACGACCATTGCCAAATAGAATACAGCGATAACTATCCGCATTAAATTCCACAAAAAATGGTGTCACTTTATAGGGTGACCCCAGCCTTTTAGCGACTGTTTCCCCATCCTCAATCGTCAATGTGCGGTTTGCGTTCGGAATGATTTGCACTGTATCCCTACCGCATAACACTGCGTATCCGGTATCTTCTGCTCGATGCAACGCCGGGAAGGTCGGTGTATTTCCGCATGTCTCACATACTTCGTTTCGCATACGGGAAATCCCTGCTTCTATATGCTTATTGTTCCATACATCAAAATGGAATAGCTTCTTGCGCATTGCATCTTTATTCCCCGTTAACCATTTCAGTGCTTCTGCACTTTGATGTGCCGCTGTAATTTGAACAGCAGGCGCAATGATTCCTGACGTATCACACGTTTCATTAACCGACGGTAAAACCGGTAGCAAACAGCGGAAACAAGCTGACTCGCCTGGAATGAATGGAAAAACTGTACCTGAACTGCCTACACACGCACCATAAATCCAGGGAATATCTTTTTTCCATGCAATATCATTTATCAACAGACGCGTTTCAAAGTTATCCGTCGCATCCATGATTAAATCAGCGTCATCAATAATTTGTTCCATAATGGATCCATCCACATGATCAAGCACGGTTACGATTTCAATGTCTTCCCGAATCATTTTCAAACGAGCTTCAGCAGCAACCACTTTCGGTATGCCGTCCCGTGCATCTTTCTCGGTAAATAGCTGTTGTCTTTGCAAGTTAGACGGTTCTACATAATCTCGATCTGCAATCGTCAGTTTTCGCACTCCACCACGGACAAGTGTCTCTGAAACAGCTGAACCTAAAGCCCCGCACCCAATGACAACAACGTGGGAAGAACTTAACTTGTCCTGTCCTAATTTCCCAATTGGTTTGAACAGCGTTTGCCTTGTATAGCGATTTTCCAATGTCCACTCCTCCTATAAATTGAAGCGAGGGCTACCGGTCTTTACGACCGGATGCCCTCTTAGCCTCGCGGCGTTATATCACTGAATGTTCCGACGTAACGAGTTACATCTCCGGAACCATCCTTCACCGCACTGATTGACAGCAGTTCAAGGTATTCTTCGCCATTTTTACGTTTATTCCATATTTCACCTTGCCATAATCCATCTTGACCAATTTGACTCCACATAGACGTGTAGAATTCTTTCGAGTGTCTACCTGAACTGTACATATTCGGATTACTTCCAATCACTTCTTCTTCGGTATATCCTGTCAGCCTTGTAAAAGCAGGATTCACAGACTGAATTGTTCCCGAAGCATCTGTTACAAGAATCCCTTGACCCGTTGAATTGAAGACTTCTGCAGACATGCTAAGTCGATCCATATAATAAAGCCAAATGACAAGGACCAAGCTCGCAAGTGCAACTTGAGAGAATGCCATGAAACCGATTGAATAGGAACCTGTCATCGAATGAATAATCGATAGTAGTAAAGGTGGGAAAAATCCACCAAGCCCCCCCATCATCGATACAATCCCATTAGCAATTCCAGCTTGTTTGTTGAAGTAAAACGGAACAAGTTTGAAGATTACACCATTACCTATTCCTGCTGCAACAGCAATTAACATACTACCCGCTGTATATAATGCAATAGTAGGTGAAAATGCGAGAATAATAGCTGCAAATGTAAGTCCTGCAAAGACACCCATCAATAAGAACAACGGTTGGAATTTGTCAGCAAGCCATCCTCCGACCGGGCGCAGGAATGTTGCCACTGCAATGAAACCTGCAGTTCGCATGCCTGCATCCACTTTTTCCAGTTCGAAGTATGTGACCAAAAAATTCGGTAAAAATATTGTAAATGCAACAAACGAACCGAATGTAATGAAATAAAATAATGAGAAGAACCACAGTTTTTCATTTTTATAAACGCCTTTAATTTGCTCAAGTATCGGTGTTTTCACTTTCACTTCCTGCTTGTCACCAAATATGAAATTCAAAGCCGCGAAGATAAGCAACAGTACGAGATAGAATTTGACGGTCATTGACCAACCGACTTGTGTGGCAATTACTGGCGCAGCAAACGTTGAAATTGCAGTACCCATATTCCCCATACCGTAAATACCATTAACGAGACCATGCTTCTCTTTCGGGTAATACTTAGGTAGCGATGTTACACCCACGGAGAATACAGCCCCCCCGATTCCGAGGAACGTACCGCCAACGATCAAATCCGCGAACGTTGAAGCAGCACTTATGTAAAATACCGGAAACAGGAGTAAAATGAAACTCACAAAAAAGATAATTCTTGCGCCAAATATATTTGCATAATAGCCAAGTGGAATTCTAAGGATAGACCCCAAAACGACCGGAACAGCAGTTACAATCGCAAGTTTTTCGGCAGGAATAGCAATATCTTCCCGGATGAATGGCAATAGTGAGGATATGAGTACCCATACCATAAAACCGACTACTAAGTTCGCCGTCTGCAATGGAAGTTGTAATTTTTTATTCATTCAAATCAATCCCATCATTGTATTTTGAATGAAACCGACATTGATTCCCTGCTTTAATTATAATTGAATTAGTTCAGTGTAAAATAGTAGGTAGTCCCCGATAACCTATAAGGGTTTTCCCTACATCTAGCAATTTACGCAATATGCTTAAAGAATCGAAGTATATAATTGTTCATAGAGTTTATCCTGCTCTTTGATAGTAAGGATATTATTAACCATTAAAAATAGTACAGATTCTTCTTTCACAAAATGAACAGTGATAACCTCAAATGCTTCTGCGGCGTCTTGAACAACCTTCTTCATTTCCTCCAGCGTAAAGTGGTTTACATCACCGCGTGTGTGATGAAGAAAATGACCGATGTAGGCATCAATTTCACCATGTTCTTCCTCCGTTGCATTGACTGGTCCCTGTTCTGAACCGACGTATTGGGCAAGCATTGGAAACAAAAATTCTTCTTCTTTGTCTGTATGATTCTTTAACGGTTCAATGAAATCAACGATGAGTTTCCGAAGTGACTTCAATGCTTCGTGGCCTTCTTTGACAGTATAGATATCCCGTTCAAAAGCCAGAACAATTGTATGCCAGCCACTCATTAAATACTCTAAATAGCGATGTTCATTTTCAAGCACACGTAATGCTGGTAAGTCGAACTTGAACTTTTGTGCCTCAGCCATTTGAAACACACCTTTCTGCTAAAAGTTTAATAGTTTTTTGCGTAACGCATATTCAACGAGTTCAGGTCTGCTTTTCAACTGCAGTTTTTCCATAATCCTAGCTTTGTGCGCTTCGACAGTCTTAACAGAAATATATAGTTTCTCTGCAATTTCTTTGTTTCCAAACCCTTTTGCCGCAAGCGGAAGAACTTCAATTTCGCGTTTTGTTAAGATCTTGAAAGGATCATCTTCTACCACTTCCGTGCCCTTTTTAACAAACTCACGGACAAGTGAAGTGGTCATAGCAGGATGAATATACGTATCACCGGCGTGAACTGTACGTATTGCGGCAAGTAATTCACCATCGGGCGCATTTTTTAGAACATAGCCCGATGCTCCATTTTTTAACACATGAAATAAATACTCTTCATCATCATGCATTGTCAAAATAAGAATTTTTGTTTCTGGAAAATCTTCATTAATTTTACCGGTAGCAATTAGACCGCTCTCTCCGGGAGGCATGCTTAAATCCAACAGCAATACATCTGGTCGGTACTTTGCGACTAAAGCATATGCTTCTAGACCATCTGCGGCAGTGGCAACGACTTCCATATCACTTTGGAAATTCAGGATATGCATAAAGCCACTACGAACGACGGCGTGGTCATCCGCAATAATTATTTTCATTTGCTATCCTCCCCTTCCTCAGACGCTCTAAGTGGGATTTCCAATCGTACAGAAGTACCTTTACCAATACTCGATTGAATAACGAACTGGCCATTCACCAGTTCTGCTCGTTCTCTCATTCCATAAAGGCCAAGACCCGTACCAATTGGATTGATTTTATTTTTATCAAATCCTGCACCCTTGTCATACACACTCAATTCAAGGTTTCCTGAACGTTCAAACAACCGAACGTAAACTTCATCCGTTTCTGCATACTTAAGCGCATTGAGAATGGACTCCTGGCAAATCCGATAGACAACTGTCTCAATTTCACCTTCATATCTTTTAGCTTCAAGTTCAGCAGTAAAATGAACGATTAATCCATAATTTTTCTCAATCCATTTAAAATGTGTCCTAAAAGCAGCCTCGAGGCCAAGGTCATCTAAAGTAGCTGGTCGTAACTCAACAGACAAGTGACGAATATCATCCAGTAAACGCATCAATGAGCCTTCCGCTTGTTGAATCTTTTTGAGTACTTCAGAATCGACATTCATGTATTTCAACACACGCAAGTCAACAAGGGAACTTAACATTTCCTGGGCTACGCTATCATGTAATTCCCTCGACAACCTCTTGCGTTCATCTTCTTGTGCTTTAATGACATTTTTCATCATGGTTTTCTGGTTAAGTGTTTCTTGTGTCTTGTACTGCTTCGTCAAATCTCTCAACATGAAGACACGAATTCCATTTTCTTCATCGATGGTCTGATAACTTGCCGTGTACGGAGTTATTCCTTTGCCTTGCGTGTCCAGGTAAACTTGAAATGAGCTGAAATCTTTTTGTGGACTTACCAAATAGCAGGATAGGCATGTCTGAAGTTCCGATTCACTTGTATACCCTTTACAAGACATGCAAATTGCTTTTACATCTCCCGCAATCATTCCATTCAGTACTTCCGCACCTATAATAAGTTCCGCCGCACTATTCATAGCAATTACTTTTCCAGCTGAGTCAAAAAAGAAGATGGCCTCAGCTGAATTGTCGTACATTTTCATTAACAAGTCTGTCAACTGAAAACTCCCGATTTGCATCACTGTTTTACCATCTCCTTATTATAATACGGACCGAATCTCAGGCCGACATGATTTATAAAGCCTGAAAATTCTTCTGCAGTCATCCTTTTTCCCTCTCGATAAGCTACAAGTAACACACCATGGACGCGATTATATTTATAAAGAGGTATCGCTCCAAAACTTTTTAAGTCTTCTGCAATAATAATTGGATAGTTAAACAGATCCATTGAATCAAGTTCCAGGTCTCTATCGTGAACAAAAAATGGTTTTCCTGATTTAAAAACATGCCCTGCAACACCTTTTCCAGTTTGCAAAGTGATACGTTTATATCGGTTGCTACGATTGCCTGTTACGTATTTCCATTTCTGGACGAAACGCATTTCCGCTGACTCAACAAGAGCCAGAGCGACAAAGTCGAAACCAAAAATCGATTGTAACCGTTCTATTTCTTGCTGATAATCAAATCTTAATTGTTCATCCATTGCTATTTCTCCCTATATAGAAAAAAGGCAAAGCTGCCTTTTTTCGTTCATTAGTTTTCACGGTGCCTTCTATACAGGATATAGCTTCTTCCTACATAATTCAACGGTACACTCCAGACGTGAACCAATCTGGTAAACGGCCACATTGCAAAAATGAGGAACCCAGATAAAACATGAAGCTGAAATGCCAGTGGTACACCTATCATATAGGCACCTTCCGGTCGGAAAATCAGCAAGGAACGGAACCATATTGAAATTGAACTTCGGTAATCAAATTCTGGCTGTGTAATACTAGTTGCAATTACACTGTACATACCGATGAATACGATGAACAGCAATAGGGAGTTGACGATTAAGTCTGATGCAGATGACAACTTACGTACGCTTTTTAATGCAAAACGGCGATATGTCAAAATAAACATCCCCGCAAATGTGACTACACCAAAAAATCCTCCACCCCAAACAGCGCCCATATGATACATATGATCACTAACACCAAGCGCTTGCGTCCATTCCTTCGGGACAGCAAGCCCCACGACATGGCCCGCTATTACGGGCATGATGCCAATATGGAACAGTAAACTACCTATCATCAGTTGTTTCTTTTCTATAAATTCACTTGATTTTGCAGTCCAGCCAAACTGGTCGTTCCGGTATCTGAAAATATGCCCTACAACAAATGTTGCCATACACAGATAAGGGAAAATGACCCATAGAAATTGATTAGCCATTTGTAGGCGCCTCCTGACGAGCACATGACTTAAAGGTTTCCCTCATCCCCTTAATTAGATGGAAATAGGGACTATTATATTTCTCCAGCGCTTTTAACAGATGATATGTTCCGTCTTCCAAAACAGCGAGTAACATACCAAAACTTTGTTCTGCCCTCGGGTCACCTATCCATTCGCATGCGTAGATAAATTCACACATAAGCGGCAAGAAGTCGGACAGTTCACCGTCTGGCATATTCAGGCCAAACATTTCATAAAGCACTTTTAATTTAGCAAGCATTTGACCGCGATCTTTCGCATCCTGATACTTTACGTAAGTCATGAACAGCGTTGAATCCGTTTGGAAATCAAACGTATATGTATACATTTCCTGGATATCATCAAAGCTGTAGTCATGCATTAACTCCCAGTAAGTTTTAATATGCACATACGCCGGATGGGAAGAGTCAACTGACTCTTCCATGACTGACGGATGAAAGTTTATCTTTTCCGGGTACGTAAGTTGCTGTGCGAAGAAGCCAAATGTGTGTTTTTCGTTATACAGCTTCTGCAGATCAATCACGCCAAATCCCCCCGTAAAAGTTCTCTTCGTAAATTTCTTTACCTGACTTCGCTTGTGGTTGTGTACCACAACCATCACAGCTACTATCTTCTTGTTTTATACCTGCGTAGTTGTATGGACTTTCTGAAGTACCCATACTGTAGTCGCCCATTTCCACATAGCCTTCAGATCCTTGTGAACGGTATGCATTCATATGACCTTCTTTATGTGCTGTCGGGATAACAAAGCGATCTTCGTACTTTGCAATCGCCAGAAGTCTGTACATTGACTTCGTTTGATGAGCAGTCAGACCGACACGTTCTAGACGTGATTCATCGAATTCTTTACCAGATGACATGGCACGCATGTATGAACGCATCATTGCCATTCTTTGCAGTGCACCTTTCACTGTTTCGGTATCTCCTGCTGTAAGCATATTTGCGAGATACTGAATCGGAATACGCATTTCCTCAATTGCTGGGAAAATCATATCAGGATTCTTAATCGAGTCTTTACCTTCAAAATAGTTCATGATTGGGCTCAATGGCGGGACATACCATACCATCGGCAACGTGCGGTATTCAGGGTGAAGCGGGAAGGCAAGTTTATATTCAATTGCTAGTTTATAAACCGGTGAATTTTGTGCGCCTTCAATCCACTCTTCGGAAATACCATCTTTTCTAGCCTGAGCAATAACTTCCGGATCATTTGGATCGAGGAATAAATCAATTTGCGCTTTATACAAATCTTTTTCGTTCGGTGTAGAAGCCGCTTCTAAAACGCGATCTGCGTCATATAAAAGAACACCAAGATAACGGATTCTGCCTGTACACGTTTCAGAACAAACCGTTGGTAGTCCCGACTCAATCCTCGGGAAACAGAATGTACATTTCTCGGCTTTATTTGTTTTCCAGTTAAAGTAGACTTTCTTGTATGGACAACCGGTCATGCAATAACGCCAGCCTCGACACGCTTCTTGGTCTACGAGGACGATTCCATCTTCATCGCGTTTGTAGATGGCGCCTGATGGACAGGATGCCACACAACTCGGATTGAGACAGTGCTCACAGAGTCTTGGCAAGTACATCATAAATGCTTGTTCAAAGTTAAATTTAATTTCTTCTTCTATCTTTTCAATATTAGGATCCATTGGTCCCGTAATGTGAGCCCCAGCAAGTTGGTCTTCCCAGTTTGGACCCCATTCTAGATCAATGTATTCTCCTGTCACAACAGACTTTGCACGAGCAACGGGCGTATGTTTACTGTCTGGTGCCGAAGTTAGTTTTTCATAGTCATATGTCCATGGTTCGTAATAGTCCTTCATTTCAGGCATATCCGGGTTATAGAAAATCTTCCCTAGAGCAATTTTTGATAGCTTCGAACCGGATTTCAATTCGAGTTTACCTTTTTTATTAATTTGCCATCCGCCTTTATAAAGCTCCTGGTCTTCCCAGCGTTTTGGATAGCCTATCCCCGGTTTTGTTTCGACGTTATTAAACCACATATACTCTGCACCTTCACGATTTGTCCACGTCGTTTTACACGTAACACTACATGTATGGCAGCCAATACATTTATCCAGATTCATTACCATTGCAACTTGTGCTTTAATTTTCAAGCCAGTTTACCTCCTTCATCTTACGGACTGCAACGTACTCATCTCGCTGATTTCCGATTGGTCCGTAGTAGTTGAATCCGTAACTGAGTTGCGCATAGCCGCCAACCATTTGCGTCGGTTTCATGTGAATTCGCGTCGGCGCGTTATGGCTTCCGCCTCGTTCCTCTGAAATTTCAGAGCCTGGTACTTGAATATGCTTGTCTTGCGCGTGATACATGAACATGGTTCCTTTAGGTATTCTGTGACTGACTACGGCACGTGCAGTAACAACACCGTTTCGGTTGTAAACTTCAAGCCATTGGTTGTCGTCAATACCATGCTCTTCGGCATTTTCACTGGAAATCCAGACAGTCGGTCCCCCACGGAATAACGTCAGCATATGCTGGTTGTCCTGGTACGTCGTGTGGATATTCCATTTACCATGCGGCGTCAAATACCTAAGTACAAGTGAATCTTGACCGCCTATGATTTTTTTGTCTCGCGGTCCGAATACCATTGGTGGAAGCGTCGGTTTGTAAACGGGTAGACCTTCTCCGAAATCCAGGAATAATTCATGGTCAATGTAGAAGTGCTGTCTTCCGGTCAATGTCCTGAACGGAACCAGTCGTTCGATATTTGTCGTAAAAGGCGAGTAACGGCGCCCGAGTTTATTCGAACCGGAGAATACTGGTGTCGGTATGACTTCACGCGGCTGTGCAGTAATGCTTGCAAACGTGAAGCGCTCTGCCGCGCGATCGGCTGAAATATCTTTCAGTTCAACGCCGGTATCTGCTTCTGCTGCTACGAAAGCCTTTTGAGAAACGCGACCATTCGTTGCAGAAGATAGTGTCAGCATTGCTTCTGCCGCATGTTTTGCTGTGTGCAGTTTAGGCAATCCGTTTTTGATAGATTCATCGAAATAGGTGCCGTTGATGCCCTTCATCATTTCATATTCATCGGCTACAGAAAAACTGACGCCGTGCGCTCCCACTTTACCAGTCGATAATAATGGTCCAAGCGTGACGTATTTATCATAAATTTGTGTATAATCACGTTCGACAATTGTCATAGCTGGCATTGTTTTACCCGGTATCGCTTCAACTTCACCTTTTTTCCAGTCCTTCACTTCGCCATAAGGCTGAGCAATTTCCTGGATAGAATCATGCGCAAGTGGTGAAGTGACAAGGTCTTTATAAACGCCTGGAAGATGAACTTTTGCCATTTCCGAGAATGTTTCCGCAAGTGCGCGGTAAATATCCCAATCAGAACGAGATTCCCAAAGCGGGTCAACTGCTGGGTTGAACGGGTGAACAAATGGATGCATATCTGTTGAAGAAAGATCGTGTTTCTCATACCAAGTTGCTGCTGGAAGAACGACATCTGCGTACAACGGAGTTGTTGTCATTCTGAAATCCAGTGCCACAAGAAGATCGAGTTTTCCTTCCACATCATCGCGCCAAACAATTTCTTCAGGCTTAACATCTTCATTTGGTGTTGCAAGCAGAGCGTGGGAAGCGCCGAATAAATGTTTCATAAAGTATTCCTGACCTTTTGCAGAACTCGACACTAAGTTGGAGCGCCAAACAAATAGAGAGCGCGGGAAGTTTTCCGGTGCATCCGGATCTTCAATTGCAAATTTTGTTTCGCCTGACTTGATTTGTTCCAGTGTATAATTAACGATTTCTTGTGTTGTTGTTTTTCCTTCTTTGGCTGCCTCTTCTGCAAACGTCAGGCTGTTCTTGTTGAACTGAGGGTAAGATGGCAACCAACCAAGTCGTGCAGCCAAGACGTTATAGTCTGCGGGATGCTGATAGCGGGCTTTTCCTCCTGTCGGTGACATAAGAAGATCCGCGCCCATTTCCTCGTACTTCCATTGATCAGTTGCAAAATAGAAATAAGATGTCGCGTTTTGAAGTCGTGCCGGCGCTTGCCAGTCACGTGCAAATGCGATTGTGCTCCACCCTTCAATCGGACGGCATTTTTCTTGACCAACGTAATGGGCCCAGCCACCACCATTAACGCCTTGACAACCAGTCAACATAACGAGGTTAAGGATCGATCTATAAATGGTGTCACTGTTAAACCAGTGGTTAATACCCGCCCCCATAATAATCATGGAGCGACCGCCTGTTTCAAGCGCGTTATGTGCGAATTCTCGCGCGATTTGGGTAACCAGTTCAGGTTTCACACCTGTGATTTTCTCTTGCCACGCCGGCGTGTAGAATGATTCTGCATCGTCATAACCAGACGCTTCAAAATCACTGCCAATTCGGTTAACACCATATTGGCTGAGCATCAAATCGTGAACAGTTGTTACAAGACTTTCGGTTCCGTCTGCAAGTGTTACTTTTTTCACCGGAATCGGACGTTTGAATGTTCCGTTTGACACGTTGTCGAAGAATGGGAAAACAATTTCTTTCCATTCCGCCCCATGATCAGCCACTGACAAAGCCGGTTCAACGCGTGTTCCGTCTGCATTATCAAGAATTAGGTTCCACTTCTTGTCCTCTTCCCAACGTTGTCCCATCGTACCGTTCGGAACAATAATTTCATTTGTCGTTTCATCAAAAATAACCGGTTTCCACTCAGCGTGCTGGGATGCTTGCCCTATATCACTTGCCCGTAAAAATCGACCCGCTTTATAAGAATCTTCATGTGTATCGAGTGTTATCAGGAAAGGCATATCTGTATATTGTTTCGCGTAATTCAAGAACATCGGCTCTTTACGCTGTTCATAAAATTCATCGAGAATGACGTGCGTCATTGCTTGAGCAACTGCAGCGTCCGTTCCGGGATTTGCCGCAATCCAGTCATCCGCATGTGTAACACTTTCTGCGTAATCCGGGGCCACAGAAACTACTTTCGTTCCTTTGTAGCGCACTTCTGTCATGAAGTGAGCATCTGGCGTTCTTGTTAGCGGTACATTCGATCCCCACATAATGATGTAACCAGCGTTAAACCAATCACTCGATTCAGGGACGTCTGTCTGCTCACCCCAAATTTGTGGTGAAGATGGTGGTAAATCCGCATACCAGTCATAGAAGCTAAGCATTTCGCCGCCAAGAAGAGAGAGGAATCGTGCACCCGACGCATAGCTGACCATTGACATTGCTGGAATCGGTGTAAATCCAGCTATCCGATCGGGACCGTACTTTTGGATTGTGTAAATAAGCTGTGCCGAAATCATTAAGGTTGCATCTCTCCAGTTAACCCGGACATGGCCGCCTTTGCCGCGCGCTTTTTTATATTCATCTGCCTTATCAGGATCTTCTACGATGCTAGCCCATGCTTTTACAGGGTCTTTCAGTTCAGAAACTGCTTTAGTCCACATACGCCATAACTTTCCTCGTATGTATGGATACTTCACGCGAAGCGGGCTATATTCATACCAGGAAAATGAAGCTCCACGGGGACATCCACGCGGTTCAAATTCAGGCATGTCAGGACCACATGAAGGATAATCAATTTGCTGGTTTTCCCAAGTGATAATGCCGTTTTTCACAAATACTTTCCAACTGCATGACCCTGTACAGTTCACGCCATGCGTTGTCCGAACCACTTTGTCATGAGACCAACGTTGGCGGTACATATTTTCCCAATCTCGACTTTTTTCTTCTAAAATTGACCAATTTCCTGAAAAACGTTCAACTGGCTTGAAATAATTAAGTCCAAATTTTTTCTTCATTGGAATAGCTCACTCCTTTTTAGAATAACTAACGATCTATGACGGGAATCAAAGACTTATTCATTCACATACTATTAATTTTAAGTATCATCCTGATTCTTTCCTAGTAGGGATGTGCCTATTTGATGTGGGGAATACCCTTATAAAAAGAAAAGCGGAAAGCGCCCGGAGCTGACCAACGTTCCATGTTGAAAATCTATAGTTTCTATCTTCAAATTAAAAAGCCGCCTACTCTGCCCATTACGGACTAGAATAAGCGACCTTTTTCGAAACGATATATACGTGTTATTACTTTCTCTGTCTCTATCAGTATTGCTCCAAACTTACCGAGCACCCTGGCGAACGTTAAAACGACCCCCGCTAGCAAACCTAGCCATGCAAGTGGTTTCATACTATCCCAGACTCTTTCATATCTATTTCTATAGTCATAACGGACTTCGCTAAACCATTACACACAAAAAACCACCTTTGTAGATAGGTGGTTTTTGTCCTTTAATCAATCACAGTGCGACCCTGACACGGTCGAATAAGTTGTTATTTTCGAGATGGACATGTTCAAATGTGTCTTTTTCAAGTTGTGCAAGACGTGCGTACACGAGTCTATACGTTCCGCAGGCTTCGTCTGGTAGCGTGAAATTATTCGTTAGATCACGTATTTCAAATAATAATTTACCTGCGTGTTCGTGCTCTTGCTCAAGTTCCGTTACAAGCGGCTTAACCTTTTCTTTCAATTCAGGTGTAGGATTTTCTAAAAACTCCAGAATTAGCGGAAATACGTTGGCATCTTCGTCTGCCGTGTGATCAAGAAGTTCACTTCGTAATTCTTTAAAAATCTCTTGAACGCGAAGTAGATGCGGATGATTTTCTCCGTGGACACGGGCAACTTTTGTAATGTACGGTGCGAGAAGCGGTAATTCTTCCCGTAGCCCAGTATGATACTTTTCTTGAATATAGGAGACGAGCGTTTTTGAACCGAATGACGTCGGATCGATTCCACTTTGCTGCTCGCGTTTCTCCTCTATTTTTTTGACACTATTTAGAACCTCTTCAGGATTGAGTTTTCGTTCTTTGGCTGCATCTTCAAGAGCAATTTTTCCACCGCAACAGAAATCGATGCGCAAACTTCTAAACAAATCAGCACTTTGAGGGAGCTCCGTGACGATATCACAAACTTGTGTATCAAGTGTTAGTCGACTCATAATTATTTCCTCCTCTGCTTGTTTTAATGAGAATTATTCTCACCCTTAGTTTACAAGGCAGCAATTCGTACCGATAGTAGGGTTTGCCCTATTTAAGATACTACCTCCCCATTCAAATCCCTTCTTACTTGAAAAAAATAAACGCACACGATTTTTCACGTGTGCGTTCATATACTTACAAATCATCAAATCCATTAAGATCGCTTGTTTTAACGTATTGACGTGAAGATTGTTCAAAGAAGTCCGTTTTTGTATCGTCGAAGCTGTCGACATATGCACGAATCCATTTCATTGGGTTGTCAGTGAACTCCGGATAAATTTCACTAAGTCCGAGCATGCGAAGCATTTTGTTCGCGCGATATTTCACATAGCCTTCCATTTCGGCAAGTTCGATACCTTCAATATCTGCTAGTACGTAACGACTCCAGATGACTTCCTGTTCGACCGAATGTTTGAACTGATCGTAAATCCAAGCCGTGAATTCATCTGTATTTTGTTCAGGGTTTTCTGCAAGTGCTGCGCGGAAAATGTCACTAATTGCTTTCCCATGTTGCAATTCATCACGGTTAATGTACGAAATCATTGTCGAAGTACCGACCATTTTCTGATTGCGTGCGAGATTGTAGAAGAATGCGAATCCACTATAGAAAAATAGCCCTTCAAGCAGCGTCGTATAGACCATCGCTTTCAATGCTGATTCGATTGTCGGACGCTCGGCGAAGTCATTGTATACTTCTACAATGCGCTCATTCCGTTTCAATAGCACTTCGTCTGAGCGGCCCATTTCAAATGAAGCCATCTGCTTATTAAGTGTCGTAACGGAAGATAGTACGTACGCATAGCTGTGATTATGTTCACTTTCTTGATCGGCAATTGTGGCCATAATTGATTTAACAGAAGGATCGGTTGTATAATCCGCCATTTTCAAAGCGATTGTCGTCTGTGGTCCGTCAAGTGTCGCAAGTAAGCCAATAATTTTAAGAAATGCGTCTTGTTCCGGCTTTGTCAGCGTCGAGAATTGCTTAACGTCTTGTGTCATATCGACTTCATTGGCCGTCCAGAATAGTGAACGGATTTGTTGACGCAATGTATAGAAATGGGGATGTGCGATGTCATTCCAGTTGAGGATACCACTCGCCTTGCCCCCGAAAATAGCCGTTGATTTGTTTGGATGTGCAGGTTCCAAGACCTTCACTCGTTTAAGTTTTTCCAATTTCTGATGACTCCCTTCGACCATTCAATTACTTTTTCTTGCTGTATGCCACGTGGACTTTGTTCGATTTTAAGCGGCTCATAAGGGGATGCGTAAAACCGCGCTAACTTCACCGCTGCGTGGCAGAATAATGCATCGCCGCCAAATTGGGTATCACCCGTTCCGAAGACGTATACATTATCCGGTTTATACCCTACATCCGCTACAAAGTCTTTTACTTCATCAGGCGTTGAGCCTTGCTCCCACGTGAATGACCCCAAGAGCATCGCATCGAAATCACGAGGGTTCGGAATGACGCCCCCACCGATTCGATACGTTGTAACAGCTATATTTTCTGCTACTAGCGTTTCTTCAATCATTTCAGCAACTTCCTGCGTGTTTCCGCTCCACGATGCGTAGACGATTAAGAATGACACCATTCACACTCTTCGATATCCGTCGCAGTTGAACGTGTGTAGTATGTCGTTTTCATACCAGACTTCCACGCTTGCAAATGAAGTTCAAGCAGAACCGATGCGCGAATTGAATTCGGAACATAGATGTTGAAAGAAATTGCTTGGTCAATATGGCGCTGTCTTGCTGCGTTTTGTTTGATTGACCAACGCTGATCGACAATATAAGCGGAGCGTCGATAGACGTCATATGTGTTGTGATTAAGGTCAGGCGCAACAACTGGAAGCTTATAATCTTTCTTTTCTTCATGATAAAACGGTTTGAAAACCGGATCAATTGATGCAGTTGATCCTGCGATAATAGACGTCGAGCTATTCGGTGCAATTGCCATCAAATAACCATTTCTCATACCATTTGTTGCAACATCGATGCGGAGTTCATGCCATTCCTTCGAGTCATAGTTCTTGTTGTCGAAATAAACGCCAGACTGCCATTCAGATCCTTCATATAATGGGTACGATCCTTTTTCAGTAGCCAGTTGCATCGAAGCTTTAATCGTCAAATAAGCTATTTTCTCATATAATTTATCAGCATAATCCACTGCTTCGTTTGATTCCCATTGAATGTTTTGCAAGGCAAGCAAATGATGCCAGCCAAATGTCCCTAGACCGATTCCACGGTAACGCGCGTTAGTTCGCTGCGCTTGGACAACCGGTATTTTATTAAGATCGATGACGTTATCAAGCATACGCACTTGAATTGTAATGAGTCTTTCCAAAACGCTTGCTGGAACAGCGCGTCCAAGGTTAATGGATGATAAATTACAGACGACGAAATCACCCGGTTTTGAGCGCGTCACCACGATATCGTCTTCGAGCGTAACAGACTCGAATTCAGTCGGGCTCATATTTTGCGTGATCTCTGTACAAAGATTCGACGAATAAATCATGCCTTCATGTTTGTTGGCATTCGCACGGTTCACTTCATCACGGTAAAACATGTACGGCGTTCCTGTTTCCAATTGGCTACGCATAATCCGTTTCATAAGATCGATAGCAGGAACGATTTCCCGGCTAAGTTCAGGATTATTAACACACTCTTCGTATTTCTCACGGAACGAACCTGCCCCTTTTGTTTCATCGTAAAAGTCCTCTAGTGAATAACCCATAACCACCCGAACTTCATGCGGATCAAACAAGTGCCAGTCTCCACGTGCATCAACTTGTTCCATATAAATATCAGGAAGGCAGACGCCCGTGAAAATATCGTGTGCGCGCAAGCGGTCGTCTCCGTTGTTTAACTTGAGGTCAAGGAACGTAAAAATGTCTTTGTGCCAAACATCGAGATAAACGGCGATTGCACCTTGTCGCTGACCAAGCTGGTCAACACTTACTGCCGTGTTGTTCAGCTGCTTAATCCATGGAAGTACGCCACTTGAAGCGCCTTTAAATCCACGAATGGATGAGCCACGACTGCGGACTTTCCCCATGTAAACACCAATGCCGCCACCGTATTTCGACAAGTTAGCGATATCCGTATTGCTGTCATAGATGCCTTGCAAAGAATCGTCGACCGTGTCGATAAAGCAACTTGATAACTGGCCGTGCGGTTTTCCAGCATTCGACAATGTCGGTGTTGCAACCGTCATATAGAGACTGCTCATCGCCCAGTATGATTCCGCTACTTTTTCAAGCCGGTTAGTTGTCTCATCCTGCATCAATGTCATCGCAATGACAAGCCAGCGTTCTTGCGGAAGTTCAACCGATTGTTTGCTAAAGTCAACAGCGACATAACGGTCCATAAGTGTTTTCAAACCGATATATGTAAATAGCTTGTCCCGTTCTGGTTCGATTAGATTACCGAGAATAACAAGATCTTCGCGTGAATACTTTTCCGTTAAGACGGGTGTGTATAATCCCTGCTCGACTAGACGAGCAACGTTTTCAGCAAAATCCGTATAGACCTTTGCACCGCGAAGCTGAGCTTGACGATTGTAAACATCACGTAAGTGAATTCGGGCCGCAACGAAAGTCCAGTACGTCGATACCTCATCGATATTGCTGAGCGTTTCTAGAATCATCGCTTTTGTCCATTCTGATGCGCTTGCTCCAGGATGACGCTCATTCCATTTTTCACTTGCAGTAAATAATGGACGAATCTTCTCCCCACCAAACTCGTTCTGTAAGTCTTCCAATAGCATCTCCGTACTCGTCTTAGTAATATTCATTGTCATTTTCATCGGCTCCTTTATCAAACCTAATTTTTCTATTTCCAATAAAAAACGATAATCCCACCTTTTTCAGGCAGACCCATCGTTTATGAATTTTATTTACTGAGGGATAATTTGTTGGCTGTAGTTAGGTAGTCAAGAACTTATTTGACACTCTAAATTCCTATTTGTCAACAATACAGCTTTCGTTCAATTTCGCCACTAACACTATATGTAGTGTCTTAATCATTATACATACCCTAACATGTTGTGGTCTAATCGTAAATAGGGAAAAAGTTTACTTGCCCTACCATCAATAACTTATCCACATATCCACAGTCATTTTCTCGTGTCGCTTTGACCGTCATCATCGTCATTCTTGCAAACGATACACAAGTTATAAACATTAATTTAAAATCTAAAAAAATATCCTTTTTTCTCGATGTTGGTTCTATTTTGTCATTCAGCACTAAATGCAGTGTTCTACACATAGTTTAGAAGTTAACTCCAAACAGTTTTCACTTGTGAATTATTGTTACTTTCCATTGACACCCAATCACCATTTTGATACATTCAACTACAATATCTGTGATGAAGAGAGTAGCAATGATTTCTTTTTCAGCGAACTGGGGAAGGTGGAAGCCCGGTAAAGAATACTTGTGAACCGCACTTCGGAGATGCTTTTCCAAGCTTTTTAGGAAAAGCCGGTGTCTCGCCGTTATGAGGAAGTGGCCCTATACGGGCAATTTGAGTGGTACCGCGGAAGTAAGCTTTCGTCTCATTAATTTGAGATGAGGGCTTTTTTTTACGCTTTTTTAGTTCAATCAACCAAAAGGAGTGTTGACAATGAAAATGGATGTCTTGCAAGTGCTGCAACAATTTAGTCCGATTCCCTTGAATGAAAACATGCTAGAAAAGCCTGTCCATGCACATTTAGGCGATTTGGCTTTACCATGCTTCCCATTCGCAAAGGAACTTAGAAAATCGCCTGTTGTCATTGCCAATGAAATCGCCCTGGCAATCGAACATCCGCTAATTCGTAAAGCAGAAGCCGTCAACGGATATGTGAATATCTTTCTGAACCGTACTACAATTACCAGTGCCCTACTGCAGAAAATTCTGGATCCATCCGTTTCCTATGGCTCATCTAATGAAGGGAATGGCGGGACTGTCACAATCGATTTGTCGTCCCCAAACATTGCCAAACCGTTTTCCATGGGGCATTTACGCTCCACAGTCATCGGGAATTCGATTGGGCTACTACTTGAAAAGAATGGTTTTAAGACCGTGAAAATCAATTATATCGGCGATTGGGGCACACAGTTTGGCAAGCTACTGACAGCCTATCGGAAATGGGGCAACGAACAAGAGGTCCAACAAGCGCCAATCCAGACGCTGCTAAAACTGTACATCCGTTTCCACGAAGAAGCGGAACAAAATGACTCCCTTAACGATGAAGGCAGAGCGGCATTCAAAGCCCTGGAAGACGGAGATGTAGAAGCGCTGGCATTATGGAAGTGGTTCAAAACGGAATCCCTCAAGGAATTTCAACGCATTTATGATTTACTCGGTATCGCCTTTGATTCCTATAACGGCGAGGCCTACTATAATGACAAGATGGAACCCATCGTTAAAGATTTGGCGAATAAAGGACTTTTAAAAGAATCGAATGGTGCACTCGTCGTTGAACTGGGTGAGGATATGCCGCCTTGTTTGATTATGAAGTCAGATGGCGCGACGTTATACGCCACACGCGATTTAACCGCTGCAATCGATAGAAAAGAAACGTATGATTTCGTGAAATCTCTCTATGTCGTTGGAAATGAACAAAGTCTCCACTTCACACAATTCAAGAAAGTACTCGGTAAAATGGGCTACGAGTGGGCAGACGATATCCAGCACATTCCTTTCGGTCTCATATTAAAAGCTGGAAAAAAGATGTCCACCCGCAAAGGGAAAATTGTTTTGCTAGAACAAGTTTTGAATGAGGCGATTTCACTTGCACAGTCGACAATTGAAACGAAGAATCCAAACTTAGCGAATAAAGCGCAAGTCGCTGAAGAAGTTGGCGTCGGTGCCATCATTTTCGGTGACCTGAAACAACATCGCAAACACGATATCGAATTTAACTTAGAAACAATGCTCCAGACAGAAGGTGAAACCGGTCCCTACGTCCAATATGCTTTCGCACGGGCCAAATCAGTGTTAAGAAAAGCTGGCGACATACAGCCCTATAGCGTGGATGACGTCAATGATTTCGAATGGGAAATCATTCGAGCATTGGAGCAATTCCCACAAACAGTCAAGCGCGCTGCGAATGATTTAGACCCTTCCATCATCGCAAAATATGCAATCGATCTCGCTCAAACGTTTAGCTCGTTTTACGGCAATGTCAAAGTGCTCTCAGATACAGACCATCTACCGTACAGAATTGCGCTGATCACGAGTACCGCGATTGTCTTGAAAGAGGTGTTACGTTTGTTAGGCATGAAGGCACCCGAGGAGATGTGATCGGAAATAAATCATACCGAAGTCAACAGGTCCGTTCAGCGGTAAAAAAACAGAAAAAAAGCTCTAGTGAATTGCCAAACATTTACGTTTGGCATTTCACTAGCGCGATTCATTAAATTCTCTTGTTGATTACTTGTTCTTTGTTCAACTAACTATCATTAGTTGAGCTAGAATGGATTTTCTCCTTTATTAAAAGGAATAAAGACGACATAAGCCGAGACAATAAAAAGTACCCAAAAAACCTTGGATTTCATACGTTTTTTAAACAATTGGTTATTTTCATTTGTAAATAGTACACGGATTGTTGTATAGAAAAAATACAAAAGATACGACAACCCGAACCAATTAACCCATACGTTCCCCATAAAACTAATCCCGAAATCTTCATAAATTACCCCTAATACATTTTCAGTTAGGATGAAACCAATAGCCAAATAAATTAACACTTTAAAAAATGTAATAGCATCCCTTTTCAAAGCTGACAATTTTATTCCTCCTTACTCATCTATTATATTAGGCCAAAATACGAATCTCTTTTCCAACTCTTTTTCTCCTATTGTTCAAAAACTTATTTGGTATATTTTTTGTAGCAGAGTATCTGTTTTTTTGAACTCTAAGTATTTCTACCCTATCAAACCTATCCTACTTCTTAATCCAATCTTATATATGTTGAACTAATGATTCTATATAATCTCCAGCGAAGGTGCCTCATAGGGGTAGCCGAAGTAATAAGACTAACAGCGGTTTTCGAGGGCACTGAAAAAGTACGATTACCTTCAATACCGTTGATTTCCGTTCCGAGCGGACGCTTTCCGCGGGCACGGCTTCAGCCTCCTCGTCACTGCGTTCCTGCGGGGTCTTCAGCTCGCGCTGTTCCCACCGGAGTCGCCGCTCTTCACTACAATCAACTAGTTCTTACTATAAAAAAGAACTTTTTCAGTGGCCTCGCGGTTTTCTGTTTGGCTTATTGCGGGAGGCATCCCCAAGCGCCAAGCGTTGTTGAGAGGATTCTCTATGTCAACATTTATAGTCATTGGAACGTATCACTAACCACAAAGTATACCATTTTCTCCCAACACAAACCTGTACAAAATTAAAAAACCACCTGAGTAGACTGACATAGCGATATGAAACACATATAAAACACCTTTATTAGGCTGCCGTGACACCATACTTTACGGGTGTTAGGTAGCCTAATTTTTCTTGGATACGTTCTTCATTATAATAATTTAAATAGGTAATTACCCGCTCAGTTACGTCTTGATTACGTAATGAATTAAATTTAACATATTGAAATTCCTCAGACTTCAAGTTCGAATGAAAAGATTCAATCACCGCACTATCCCAACAGTTTCCTCTACGCGACATACTGCTGGCGAGGTCGTTATCCTTAATGCAGGCCTGGTACGCATATGACGTGTAGACACTTCCTTGATCTGAAAGCACAATCACGCCTTCGAGGTGATTACGGACAACCAGCGCCTCCTTTAACGTGTCAATCACGAGCGGGGTTTGTTGATAATCATATAATTTGTAAGCGACAATTTCGTTATTGAATAGATCCATAATAGTCGAAAGATATTTTGTAGTACTGCCATATTGGATATATGTGATGTCTGTCACCCACTTCTTGTTCGGTTTACTAGCCGTGAAATCGCGGTTAAGAAGGTTAGGGGCAATTATGATACTTTCACCTTGGGATTTCCACTTCCGTTTTGGCTTGATACGACACTGTAAGTTATGCTTTTGCACGAGGTTCTGAACTGTATTGAGATTCAATTCTATATTATAGTTCTGCTTCAACATAGCCTTTATTTTTCGATGACCATTCCGATACCTAGTGCTTTTATACAGTTCCATAATGGATTTCTCTTCTACTGAAAGCGGCTTATTGATAGCTTGAAGACACCATCTATAATAGTTCTCCCGTGGTACTCCTAACGCGGACAAAATGGCTGTAATCGTGTACTTCTTTTTAAGTTTCTCTACACTCTGTAGAACTATTTCTTTTTTAACTCCCTTTCGATCTCCATGTACTTTTCAAGATTTCGTTCTCCATCTTCAAATGAGATAATTGACGTTCCCGCTTGTCGTCTTCACTGGCTAACTCGGGACCGTGACCAAATGTATATTGTTTACCGATTGGCTGATCAAATCGATAAATTTCTTTCGCACGGTACCATTTCATCCAAGTTTCAACCTGTGATTTATTTTTGATTCCGTGTTTTTCCATAATTTCATTAGTTGTCAATTCACCACTTAGTTTATCTTTAACAACTGCCCATTTAACTTCGCTTGAATATACGTTTTTGCCCATGCAAAAACACCTCCGATGTAAGTACATTTTACAAGTGTACTTACATCGGAGGTGTTTTATATTGTCTCAATAATTTAGGTTAGTCCAGTTCAGATATATGGATAGGTCGCTTTTTAACAAATCATCTTGACTTTGATTTCAGCTTAAAGGTTCATCGTGAACAGTATCAAAAATACCCTTATAACCCATTTTTATATAATCAATATTCTTAGGGTCTTTAGAAAGGATATTGATTACGTCTCCGCTCGCTCCGAAATGGATTAGATACTTACTCGTAACAATAATAAATAAAGCATTGAAAGCACAAGTGTTTTTATTGAGAAGTACATCTATTGTATATAAGATTGCCTCACTTACTGGTACATCTTTTATTGATGCAATCTTACCAAACCCATCGTCAAGATCAAACTCTTCACTTGTTAGTTTATATTCTTTCCAATTAACTAAGCATATACGCTTTGATAAGTTATTAGAAATATATTTCTTTCTCCTATTGTATTCTAGGGAAATGAATAGATCGATAGTTGGCTCACCCATCGTGAGGTCGTTAATAAACTTTTGAATACCTTTTACTCGAACTTCACTAAAAAAATCCGTGGAGAATCTAACACGATTCTCCATGGGTGCATCAAAATACATAGAAGAACTCCACGGTTCAGTTAGGAGAACCCCGGACTTAGTATTAATCGATTTAGTCGGCGACCCTGTCGAGTTTCGTATCATACGTACCACTCCTTCTATCTTTTGAACAGAGATTTTGCGGCGAAGTGCCACCTTTCCAAGCAGCCTTACCGCTATGATTATCTATATCACGAGATATATAACCAGGCACTTTTGTGGATTTTTTCACCTTATCAAAAATCGCGGCTTTACCACATTTCTCACTAATTTTTTTATAACCAAGTTTTTTTGCAGCTGCTTCTGCTTCCTTTATGCTTCCACCATAAACAGTATATATATCATCTCCTTGATAATCTTCTAATAAAACTCCTTCATCGGATGACTCTAACTCTTTTATTATTTCGAGTACTTTCAAATCATACTTAGTAAGCTCACTTTGTGGGCTCTCTTCCAGTCGGTTAAAATCGGTGGAAGTTAGAACCTCTCTTTCTTTTGCACTTGCTAAAGGAACCAAAATAGTAGTGCTGAATAAAACTAAAAGACTTAATAACGTAATAACTTTTTTCATCTTTTCCATTCATAACTACCTCCAAATATTTACTTTAAAGCCAAAATCGATTATCACACACAGGATTAACCAGATACAGGGTATCATGTATCATTTTACCAAATTGAATGTATATTTTTCTTCTATTTTGTTGCAGAAAGAGGATAAGATGTGGCAATTATCAACGGGAAATGTCGCAACTCTACTGGCAGACTTCCACGTAGAGAAAGAAATCGTTCGAAAAGAAACCGAATTGGCTATACTCGAATTTTATTTGGGGGAAATCCAACAGGGGTTGCAGTCTCCTATTCACCCTCGTTTCATTAAACAATACAGAATAGGTTAACATAATGCCTCTTCCCGGAAGTAGTTACCCCTTTTTTGCGGTCTACTTATGATACTTAGTTACGACACCACTCTCGGGATGCCCTCTAATTTAATGGATATTGGTCCACCCAGTAGCCAATTAACTCGCTTACACTTATATTTAAACTATCAGCTATTTTACGGATTTCCTTTTTATGCGTTGGTGTCAGCATGATTGACATTTGTTCTTTTCTTTCTTTTAGAGAAGCTTTTATTTCTCCTAGCTCTTTGACTTCTTGCTGTTCTTCAACTTTAGCTATTGAATGCAACGCTATTTTCATAGCTTCTTGCTGTTCACTTGTCCAGTTAGCCCATGTTAATCCAGCTTGTATTATTTTTTTTGCTTCTTTTAATTCCATAACTATTATCTCCCCTTATTTTATAATTAAGCCTGGTTAAATTTAAGAACAAAGCAGGAACGAACAAACCGTATCAACGGTTTGTTCGTTAGATTAATTATATGGATTTTCCAACAATAAATTAAACTAGAAAAGAAGTTTTCATGGCAGTAGGTACCTCTATTACTCAATAAATAAGCTGCCATGAAAGGCAGCCAATACTTCAACTAGAGGACCCGTTAATTGAACAAGCACCTACTCTACAATTTCACATTATGGTCGTACCGTGACGTTAAAATTGCTCGTCTCTATTTTCTTCATCTGTACATAAGCATTCATTTTTGGCTTTTGATTTACCGCAAATTAAACAAATAATTTCTTTTTGTGCCATTTCATGCAAAACATCAGCAAATGGTTTTAATATTGGAAAATGTTTAAATATCTCTTCATCACTCATTCTTTCAGTCATTTTCTGCTCCCCTTTCGTTACTTCGCATTATGTGTCAAATACGACATAAATCTTTATTCCCTTCTCCAACTAACCTGCCTAAGTTAATTGGAGAAGGAAAAGGATTAGTTACATAAGATCAAACTGTACAAACAGCGATCTGATCTACGAGCAGCCAATTCTTTGCGAGCTTTTACGTCTCTTTTCCCTTGGCCCTGTAGTAGCTGTAGCCCCTAAATGACAATAGAGTTACTTACTATGTTCGAATTGCCCAGCATTTCAATAATCAATTCCATGAACGCAATTATCATATGTCCACTGAATGATTTTTTCATCATTATTCGTTTCATAGAACTCTGATAACAATTGATTCCAATGCTCTAATTGTTGTTCACTGATATTAACGATCCCTAAGCCGTTTAACATCATAATCGCGTTTGCAGAGACAATTGCTGTTCGCTTATTCCCATCCCAAAATAGCTGCGTTCGCATCGCATAATACATATACTTCAAGGCTTTGTATGTGAGTGAGCCTTCGCTACCGATAATTTCATTAAGTGTAGAGACGACTTCTGATTCAATTGGAATTGTAGGTGTATAGTCAACCCCGTGTATTCCTACATTCCCTGTTCGCAAAACGCCCCACTCCAGTGATTCATTATAGGATATAAAACTGTTTATTTTGCAAGCTGTCATCAGGCTAAATGTAGTATCACTAGGCAGTTTCAATACATATTGATACGCGTTTTTGAGATTGAGAATAATCTGTACATCATCCATGCTAATCCCACTTACACTCATCCCTTCTACAATTGTTTTTGTTTGCGGAAAGGTTGTGTTCACCTTTTCTAAGCGTGAAGCTGAATGGATCAGGCCAATTACACTTTTCTTTAATAAAAATTTCGATTCCCGTTCATTAAGGTTGTACTTATTGGAAATAGTCATTAGTGTCCCTCCATCTTTACGCTACATTTTTAAACACCTTTATTTTACTGAATGGAAACAGGTTGCTTCGAATAAAGTTCCCTGAACCTATCATTTTCAACAGACTTTGTTATTAGTATACAGTTGATACGTTAAGAGGCATTCCGATGGATGGCCTTAGAGGTCCAGGGCTTGAACAGCAGCATCCATATCGTCCTGTGTGATGCCGATATACCGTAACGTAACACTCTCGGAACTATGGTTAAACATCTTCATCAAGAGCGTAATATTGGTCCCTCTCTTTATCTGATGGTAACCGAACGTTTTCCGAAGGGAATGCGTCCCGATGTTTTCAATGCCTAACTCGTTCGCTGCATCACTCATAATGGTCCAGGCCTGGACCCGGCTAATCGCTTGATTCGTCCCTTTCCGGCTCCTGAATAAATAGGCTTCCGGATCCCCCTCATAATACTGGCCAGCATACGCCTCAATCGCTTTTTTGACTCCTTTAGAAAGAGCCACCTTGGTTTCCTTCCCTGTCTTTTGTTCAATCATGATTAAGTGCGAACGCACGCTATTTTTGGAATCTAATACATGCTTGAATTGCACCCTGATTAAATCCGAAATGCGATAGGGGGAATTGATGCCAAGCGTAAATAAGAGATAGTTCCTTTCGCTTTGCGCCAAAAGGATTTTTTTCATGCTGCTAATCTTGTTAAGATCCCGTATTGGTTCCACGAATTTCATATGTTCAGTATCCCATTACGCAAAAGGGATACACCTCCTCACGTATTTTAACGTACAAACCCCAATCCAACTTAAGCTAATTCTAACATACGTTAAGTTAGATTCAAATGAGCAATAGAAAAAATGCACGGCTAAAAAACAGCCTCATCCCTTGTGTACCAAGGGATGAAGCTGTTTTTTGAATCCAACATATTTACATTGTGTTAGATTCATTTTGTTTTCTTGAGCAGAATTTAATAAACCTATTGTTCTAATTCAAAAAGTCTACCATTAAATTTAATTAAAAATACCAATTTCATTATTCTAAATCTTCTAGTTTACTATGTAATTCCTCTATTTCTTTGCTATCAATCATTGGAGGTTCGGAATCATTTTCCTTTAATTTCCGACTAATAATCCCACTTATCAGAGCAAATAATAATGCGCCCTGCCAAGAAATCATGATAGTTTCCATGAAATGATCAATAGTTGCAATTAATATAAAAGCTAATCCTATATCTAATATAAATGACAACCATCCCTTACTCGATTCAATAACTCCAACAGTTTTTAGAGCTCTTGGTATATTATCTGCAATAAGCGAAAGTGGTACTTCTAGGAATAAGTAAATTAAAAAGAAAATTACTAAAGCACCAAATGAATCATATTGCAATCCTAGTAATTTTAGTAATACAAATTCAAACAAGACAATTCCCAATAAAATAAAGGCTACTATAAGCCCACAAATCACAATTGTTTTGACCTTGTTCACATGTCTCCCCAAAATAACATACTCCTTCTTGGTTAATTATTTACCTAACAAACATGCGGAACATTTGTCGAACGTTACAAAAACCGCTTCCCCCCCAAGTTCAAAAACAAAAAAATCTCCGCCTGCAGCCGTTGTTTTTTCCTAATGCTTTTTCATGATAAAGAACACTTCTACTATTAATTAGAAATCCCTTTATAAATCAGTCCATTAGGTTAATTCACCCTTGGTTCAGGTGATATAATCAAATCTTATGGAGAATTTAAGTAAAAGGGAGGCTATTCATTGAGTTGGAGAGATATTAAAATTGATCACATTGATTATGTAGAGAAGTGTGTAGGTGAGTTCGAAATTACTGCTCTACGTTTTTTAAAAAAGGTATACGAAGGAGATACTATCCATTACGGTGCTTTTAAAGTGAAGGTTTATGAGAATCAAAATATTCAACTTAGACCTTATGAGAGTAATGGATTTACAGGGGTTACGAATCTTAGATTAAAGGATCCAATGGGATTAGGTGGCTATGAAGGTGGAATAGGATTTGGAATGACTGTAGAACAAGCTCTGGATGAAACAGTACGTAAATTTTTGGGGAATATAATGGATTATAAGGCTGAGAAGAAAATGGGTCTCTGTAAAGAGGATTTTGTTCTAATAGATTATAATGAATTTTAAAGGAAAAAAAGTCCTTGGAGTGCTTCACAATTCGTTCTGAGCGCTTTAAGGGCTTTTTGCTTAGATTTATTATGTGGTTTTTCTTAAAAGGACTTCAAAAGGCTTGTAGACACTTTTGAAGGTTTGATTTCCGGATTTTAGAATGAGTTCTCTTTCTCTTGATTTTCTCCACGTGTTAGTTAACTCGATTTATTTGAGTTAACTATTAAAAATCGCAGTTTACCAGTGGTTATCGAGGTTTACTGTCAAGTCCAGAAATTTTTAGGCTCATACATCCTGATCCTTGTTCTTGTACTTGGCATGGATGTATGAAGAATGCACCATCGGTTGACATAACACTCGTTCATGGAAGTATTTAGCTCTATTTCAATAAGAATCGGCTGCCCTGTAAAGGCAGCCGATTCTTCCACTAAAGTACCCGTCAATTGAACAAGCACCATCTAGATAAAAAAGACAAAAAATAGGGGTTTATTTTAGTTCAGAACCTAAAAACAAAAAAGATCCCCGAAATGGGTATCTTTTTTTGCCTACATTTCATTAGCTTCCCTCCTGAAGCTCTCATTTTCATTTTTAAGCTGTTATAAAAATTTTCGAATACTAAAATACACCAAGTGGATAAAACGTAAGAAAAGCCGTTTTAAATCGATTTAAAACGCATACCATTTGTTCTTCCTTCCCTAGTTTGTCTGTTGCCCTTAGATGCGAAAATGCCCTAAAACACATGTGCAGGATAAATCCTCTCGGTTTCGGACATTTAAATCTTTTTCCCACCTAAGTAAAATAAGGTGTAATTCCTACTTCTCTTTTTAGTATGTCGGCTTGTATTCATTTCGTTTCCTTTAGCGTTATTTTGCAAAAGTGGTTTATGAGAATGAAAAACAAGTTTTAATATTGGTTGATGTAAATTCGATACTTTATGAAAATTTGTTCAAGTTTTCATAGAAAAGATAAATCAGTTGAGGTCACACTGTGCTTAAAGGAGCAGTAAATATATTATTTAATAAAAGGAGAGTAGCGGATGCTACTCTCCTAAATATTTTTACATATAGAGTAATTTGATACCAATCTATATATAGATTCAAAGTGCTTTTAGTAAATAAGCCCAAGCTACATATTCATCTCCAGGAATAGGAGTAACTACTAGAGCTATTACTATAACTGAAATAGCTAACGATTTTATAAAAGGAATACTGTTAGCCCATTTTGGAGCGCTGGGATTATAAGCTATTATTCGTTCTTGAACTTTTTTATTTGCCATAACCCCTACTTTTACGGCTTCAGGCAAATCATCATACTTATGGACTTGATTTTTAAGTTTATCGCACTCTTCTAGATTGTCTAATCTCATGCAATAGTAATGAACTTGCTTTTTATAAATGTGTACATGATAGGGTTCTTTTGTAGAGCTATTAGCTGGATCAATTCTGAAACAATAAGTATTCCCTAAATCGAATGTACAGTTCTTGGGATTAACGTTAGATGCAAAGGGCGTAATTTCTTCTGTTGTACTAGGCAATACAGGATTACTTTCTTTTTCAATCAATTCTAAATATAAATCATATTGTTCTTTTGTAATCTTTTTTCCCTCAATCATAGCTTTTATTTCTTCTGGTATATTATCTAATACATCTTGAGGGATATCTATTATTGTACTCTTAGATTCTATTTCAGCAGCTTTAGTGTTCTTAGGTGGGAAATTGGATAAAAGAACAATAAGGACCATTAAACTAATTAATACTTTTTTCGAAAAAATCACTCTTTCTTAAATTTAATTTTGATTTAAGTGCCACAATTGCATTAAAGGTATTTTTTCATATTCTAAATTAAATTTTTCTTTTAAAAAACGTTCGAAAATCTCGTCTATAACCCCTGTATAAAAGTTCACTACAACATGACAATGGCCTAATGCTACATGGTCTGTTAGTTTTTTTGCAAACTGATCCAAACATTCAATATGTTCATCTTTTACTGGGTCATTAGAATAAATACTGACAGTTATTAAATTTTTTCTTAAATCTTCTTCTACAGTATTAGTTGGTAAGTTCAAATCTGTTGATTTAGGCAAACGATTCTCATCTAAAATAAACATCCGATAAATCTCTTCTTCGCATTGGATATCCCAAACTTCTAAATTTGTAAGTCTTAATTTTCTTTCGAAATATTCAATAATCAAAACCTCCTTTTTCTTCCTGATGATGCACACTTTCCTAACAGTGTATCATTTTACCATCAAATGTCACTAAAAAACAGTAGAAAATATTTATGGAATATTTGATTAATTCATGAGTGATCCGTGGGGAATTCGATTGGAAAAGTGTTGAACAGGTAAATAAAGTCTATTGTGAATCAGATTATTGAAAGTGTTTATATTTATTTTTTTCAATTTGAATTTATAGTGTGTTTTAAAGCATTTCACAATCGTTTCTAGCGCTGTTTTACTTTCTTTATACCAAATTCACAAGAAACTTTCTGTTCACCTTAATTTGATGCTTTAAATCGATTAAAAGCGTATTTTTCTAGTACGAACTTTATTTTTCATGGATTATTTAGGCGAGTGGTAAATTAATCTTGTTTTTTTATAGTTAATAAGCATTTTTACCTTTGAATCTTATTAAATCGTTTAGACCAGTAAAGCCAGGTCTTTTCGCACGTTTTTTTAAAAAGCGATAAAAAAAGAAGAGGGATTTACTCCTTCTTCTTTTGACAATGAGTTTTAACTTTTGTAAAAAAAGAATCAATTAATCCAAATATTGGACCTTTTAAAAATGTCGTGATAAAGTTGAAACCAGATCTAATGGGGAGGGTAGATGTAGAAAAGTTATTGGTTGCTAGGTAATGATACTTTCTGTGCAGAAGCGCTTTTTGATCTTCCGAGGCTTAATGATCGGATAATTTCGGCTAGGTATGTAATCATTTTAGAACAGTAATTTCTACCAAATCTACTAACGAATAGGGGTTTTCTCATTGAAGAAAAATATCTTTGTTTTTTTGGCTTTACTTTTAGCTTTTGCCCAGTTCCTTCCAACGGTGGCAAATGCGAATGCAGCTCCTGAGAAAATCGACGAAGAATACTCTCCATTGGAAGACGAAGCAGCTTTACAAATTGCAAAAGAATATGGTATTACCGAAGAACAAATGCTTTTAATCGATCAGGAAATAGATAAGCTCATAAAAGATGGTAAATTGATAAATGAAGATGAATATACTATTTATGCAGAAATTCCTTACCTAAAGGAAGTAAGTACAATAGTATCTGCTGTTGTAGCTTTAGGGCTTGGTTTTTATGCTGCTGGGAAATATGCAGCTCGTCAAGTTGAAGTAAAACTAGGCGTTTCTCCATCAGAGTATAAAAAGTGGAGATGGGGTTATTATGGTGCCGTTAGTATAATTGGAGGCCCTATAATGGCACAAGGATTTGATGATTACTTCTATGGGATATGAAAAACTTTTTCTAATTGCATTTGGGTTATTAATTTTTAGTACTATCATGGCTTGGTCCCTTGCTTCCGATAAAAAAAAGAATAAAAAATGAAAAAAAAGCGACCGTCCACATTTTATGAACTGAGCCCCATTTAATGGACAGTTTAAAAAAAGTGACGTTTTAGTCTATGCTGCTATGAGATGACTTCGGTATTGAGCCGGAGTCATCTTTTTTAAATCCCATTGCTTACGCGTACAGTTGTAGTGTTCCATGTATTCATCTACCATTTTTTTTAACTCTAAGAGATTGGATGCTTCCTTGTAGTCTACATCGTCTTTAAAATGACCGAAAAATGATTCGATAGGTGCGTTATCCAAACAATTTCCCCTTCGGGACATTGACTGTGTGAGCTGCATCGCTTTAACACGTGTCTGGTATTCGGGGTGCGTATAATGAAAACCTTGATCAGAGTGAATCATCGCTTCTGGATGTACATTTCCTGCTAGTGCTTCGCTAAGCTTCCTCAAAGTTCGATAGACAATACCCATACTTAAGCTAACCGAAAGTTCGTAAGCGATAATTTCACGGCTAGCTACATCCTTCACACAAGAAAGATAAGCAGTCTGTCCAGTTTTCATTTGAAGATAAGTAATGTCGGTAACAAAAACTTTGCCAGGTTCATCTTGAGTGAATTGCCGATTTAAGAGGTTTGGCACCGTATGGTGTTCTTGGGTAGCCTTAGCTATATTCTTATAAGGGTTTTTTCTACGTATTTTAGCAAAGAGATTAAATTTGCGCATTAAACGAAGAATCTTTTTGTGATTCATGGGGATCTCAAGTAATTCCACTAACGCCATGTAAAGCCCACGATATCCGATTTTCCCTTTGAACGCATCATAAACACATTTAAGTAAAAGGTAGTCTTGATAATCATTTTCCTCACGTATAGCATGGACCTCAGTTTTTTCGAGCCATGCATAGTAGCCACTTCTATGTACTTTTGCGACTTTACATAGGTGATCTGTGAACCTATGTAATTGAAATTTACGAATCACTTCATTAATCACCTGATATTTTTCGGCTGATGTTAGTATTATTTTTTCACCTACCTCTCTAGTTCCTCGAGCTTTTTTAACAATTCGACCTCGGCTTCAAGATATTTAATACGTGCTTCAGCTTTTTCAAGTTTTTTCTCAGGAGATAATCCTTCAGTTGATGGACGACCAGGACTTCCTTTTCCGCGACGCTCCTCAAAGAATCCTTCTTCTCCATGAAGCTGATAGGATTTTCTCCAACGACTAAGTGACTCTTTCGCTTTCTTCGTACCAATCATTTCTAAGTCAAATCCATTTTCAATAAAAACTTGAGAAGGACCTTTACCGCTCTGATTCTCTTTGACAGCTAATACTTTAAATTCAGGTTTATATTGGATAGAGCGATCTGAAACTGAGTTCACATTAGGATTCGCTTCTAATAATCTACGCTGGTGTTCATTAAAAAGTATTTTACTCATTGAAAACACTCCTGTCAGGATATTTATCTTCAGTATACCTAAGCTTTTAGACAGAAAAAACCCCAAATGGTGTCACTTTTTTAAAGTGTCTACCATTTGGGGTTCAGTTCATTATTGTGGATAGGTCGCTTTTACTTTGTTCTTGAGATTGAGTCATAAAATTCTTATTTTATGCTCTAAAAACACCTTTGAAATTAATAGAACGATGAAATTAGGCCTCTGATTGTGAATCCAATTTCTTTTGCATCCTCTTCAATACTTTCTACAACATGGGGTATTTTGAAATCCTTTGTTTGAATCATTACTAATCCCATCCATTCATCTGATATTTTACAAGATTTTACCACAAATCCAATGATATAAATAATCTATTAAATAAAATTGTATGCCCTATACATCATTAGTTGACATAACGCCCGAATTCGGAAAAAAGTTAGAAAGAGCATAAGGGGTTTTTGGATTATTTTACTTTTAAATAAACTTAAATTTCATAATATATAGCATTTTAAACTATTATATCCTATAATAAAATTGTCTATACTTATAAAAGTATAAAGTAGGAGGTTAGTAGATGAAAAAGAATAAATTGTTTTTTGTTTTTGTTGTAGTTATGCTATTTTCTTTCATGGCTCCGTTGGTTTCAGATGCTTACAACCATTGGACTAATAAGGCTAAATTGATTGGAGGTGTAAACTATAGAACTTTTTATATAGCAAGAGAAACTTTAGATGGTGTTAATTACGGTTCATTAGTGCGCGATGCAGTAACAGATTGGAATGACCGAGTAAATGGATATGTAGATGTTCACTTTACTGAGATTAACTCTAACCATGGTGCGCAAACACGTTTTTGGGCGGGCGGTTATGGAAATACTGGTTGGAATGGAGTTGCACTTTTTTTCACTTATAGTGATGGGCAAATTTCAGCTGAGGGCTATGGCCCCACAAAAAAACTATGAATATTCCCAATTAAAACTTAATCACACTGTTTTGTTTGATGATAGTGTTAATGACATTAGAGCCACTACTAAACATGAATTTGGACACGCGCTTGGTCTCGCTCATTCCGACGATTTAAATTCAATTATGTATAAGAATCGTGATAGAACTACAAGATTTGTTCAAGTTGATGACATTACAGGAGTTAAAACCCTTTATCAATAAAAGTGAGGCGTGAAGTAGTCCATGAAAATTAAATACTTATTCTTCATATTTATTGTATGTTTCTTAGTCGGTTGTAATAAATCAAATCAAGTTTTATCGATTAATACTTCATCAGAATTAAATGAAGAATACCATTCTATTGATGAGTTAAAGAATGAATCAAATTTAATAGTTGAAGGAAGAGTGCACAGTCAAGAAGTTATTGTTTATGAAGGTCTTCCATTCACTGTTTCAGAATTTCATATAATTAATAACTATAAAGGGGATATAAGTAAGGGGGATGTAATTAGTGTTATTGAAACTGGAGGTATATATAAACCTGAGCTAGAACAAGGTGTTTTTGGAGATAAGGTTGAAATGAAATTAAATGGCGTAAAAGTAATGGACAGTAAGGACGATTATATATTGTTTTTAAAAACCTTTAGTGGACCACAATTAGCTAATCAGGGTTATATTCCATTAGGTGCTTATCAAGGTAAGTTTAAAATCGTTGAAAGCACTATTAAAACTTTAAATAACCAAGAACCCAACATTCAAGTTGTTGAACAGCAAGCAGATGAAGAATATAAAATGAAAAATATACCAGTTAACAAAGAAGAGTTAATTACCACAATCAGATCTGCAGGCGAGAAAGCAAATCATGATATTCATTCAAATGTAACTAATCTCAAGGAGCAATTTGAAAACCAAAATAACATATCAGAGGTGGAAATTGATCCAGAAGATAAGGTTTTTCATCCTGATTTACTAGGTGTTACGCCCACCGTTCTGAAGATACAAGACGTTGAGTTAGTCACTTTTGAATTGTATAGTGAAGAAGATATTGCAGCTGCGGTAAAGGCATTTGAAGAGAGAACGGCTACAATGGAAATTACAAATTTTTATGAACTGTACAATGTAAACAATTTGCTGATTTTCATTGTTTCGGATGACATCAATCAACTAAAGAAATTTGAAAATAAATATAACTCTAAAATGGAAAAAGTCTATCGTTGAATGGGAATATGTAGAGTTCCTAGAACACTTAAAAGAAATTGATCCTGCTGCACATAAAGAGTTTCTAAAGTTGAAAGAATTAAATGACAAGGAAATAGGAATGGAGAATCATTGAGGGGAATTTTATCTTATTCTTCTCTTTTTTTACGTCTTCTTTTTTGTGGTATTGTGTTATAAATATCTGTATCAGTGAATATTTAATAGCAATTTTAAATAAAAAACACACATTTAATTCGCTGTGTGTCATTGGGTATCTACTAAACTAGCAGTGCCAAGACTTTGAAGGATACCCTAAACAAGTTCCTAAACAAAGTTATAAAACAAGGAGCATGTTGATGGTGGATAAAATCTAACAGAAATGATTTCTCCTTCTCAATCAAAAAATAATAGAACGCTGAACGACCTTGTATAGTCCATACACAACTGGTTGACATAACATCAGTTCACGGAAGTAGTTAACTTCTTTACGCAATAAGAATTCTCGGAAGTTGATCATACGCCATAACCCCTTATAAACCCTCATTTCATCTCCAACGGTCCTTCGTTTTCTGTATGCATCAAATATACATTGTTGAGTTAACGGGCTTTCTGGTGAACGTCAGGCCTGTCTACATGAATAATTATGCAGATTTACCTCAACGATGAGCAGATAAAAAAACCTCCCTGGAAAGTCATGGGGGGGCATTCGAATTTATCCATAAAATCAACCAAAGCTAAATGTAAAATGTCCGATTTATTGAGACGTTCTGCTTCGCAAAACACATCAAAGCGCTCCCCGATGCTTTGATCAATCACAATGGTCTTTCGCGTTTTCTCTTCTTGTGGAAGCTGTTTAATTCGATCGTGAAGCGTTAGCTCCATTTCGATTGTTGGGGCTGATTCTTGCCATGACTTTAACATCTCTTTGATGGCCCGTATTTCGTCTTCAGTGAATTGCTCAAGAATAGCATGTGAATCTTTTGTAACGATCTTGGGAACCGGTTGTGAATGTGATTTCTTGGCCGATGATTTGGATTTCACAAAGTCGAAAATGCTTTTATCAAGTGGTTCATCGCTGTCGCCAACGAAGGTCCACCCCTTGGAGTTGCACTACTGTATTTATAGCCTGCTGCATTCAATGCGCTCGCAAGAGGTTCCTTTCTAATGCCATCGATTTGCTTAGCTACATCCGTATGTACGTCCATATAAAATCATTCGCTGGACCAACCATTAGCGCATCCATAAACATAGCGATACCCCACTTTCTCATTAAGTTTTTTAGTTGTTTATCATTCTCTACCCCAAAACAGAAATAATCCACCTTATTTTGTTCGCTAACCATTAGCCTTTCGCGACAAGAACCTAAACAAACGTGAGTAAAAAATAAACATTTCGCTTTTAAAAAACGAATAATCAAAATTCAAAAACCTCTGTCTGATACTTCTTTTATCGACAGGCGAATTTTATATTTCTCACATTCCTTCTATTTTTTATATCCCTAAAAAGTAAAATTGCATCTTAAAGATGGAGGGATTATCATAATAAAAAGAATGCTTGTATTATTTAAGCCTGGTTGGGAAGCTTTGGACTTTCACCTCACAAATTTCATCATTCCGTAAAGAGTAACCCAATTTCCAATCGCTAGTAAAAACACCGGATTCCTAATTGGAATCCGGTGTTTTTATAGTCTGATGCTTTCCTATTCTGCTAATCAAGGAATTTCAGATAACTAATCCGTTTACACTTGATTATCGCCATTTTGTCCGACTAACTTTCCAGTGAAATGTTTACTACTTTTTCCGTATATAGTTGATATAGTAATACCGAAGATAACGATATCGATGCCGTTTTCGAACTAGAAACCCAATACTCATACTTTCACCTTTAACGCGATTATCAAAGTTGCTATAGCAATTATCTGTATAACATTCATGATTTAATAAATATTAATCACCTTAGAATTCATCTTTCATTCAATTCAACATGTCCTTTGCCTTTGCGGGAATCTCTTCCTTTTTCACTTCTTGATAGGAAGTTACTCCCTTTCCTTTCTTTATAAACAACTCCAAATATGCATCTTTACGCAATTCATGATCACCTGTAAACGTAAACTCTTTTTCATTTCCTTTTTTATCAAATGCCGACAGTGTGTATTCGTATCGAACATATAGCTCTCCGCTAGGTGATTTGTACTCGAGTTTAGTACCACTTTCCGTGATTTGAACATAATAACTTTCAGCTCCTAATCGATTGAAACCCACAGTTCTCAAGGCCGTTAGGAGACCAATGATAACAACTATGACTGCAATTGTTGCGATTACTTTCTTCATGATTTTGCTCCTTATCTATTTGTAGTTGGATTTTTTCGCCCATAGGTCATAAAACGCCATAACTTCTCCAATGGCCCCATCTTGAAAAATTTAAACCATAGGACACTGAAAAGTATTTGGATAATGAAAATAATACTGGCAATCAAGACGGTTTGACTTGGCGATACAAATTTAATTCCCATTAGTGACATGATTGTCAATGCAATGAAACTTTGAGCAACATAGTTAGTCAAAGCCATTTGACCAACGCGGGCAACAGGTTGAAGTAAATGCACAATAGTCTTATTTTCAAGCACTAAGAACATCGTTGACAGATAAAACAGCACGGCAGGAATTGTGCCAAGAGAAATAATTAGATTCACATTTTCTGCATCTTGTTGCATTGACATCCAAATCCATACAGAAAAACAAATAACGATTGGCAGTGTCACAATCTGAATCCATCTGACTTGCTTTTGCAATCGGCCAATTTGTCGTGGCCAGTCCGCTTTTGCAACTAAGAAACCAGCTAAAAACATAATGTAAACCAGTACTGCATCATCATTTCCAATTGAAGTCATGGAACTGGCCATTGTCGGAATGACTAACGCCATAATCAGCGCAATCAGGTAAACGCAAGTGAAGCCTGCCAGCCATTTTTTGATGGTCGAGATTTGTACCCTGTAAAATGGGAGGAGAAGAAATCCGATAACAGCATAGGCTGCTAAAATAGATCCCCAAAATATGATTGCGTGAATGATACCGAGTACCAATAAGCTAAGCAAACGGCGAACAAAACGCCATCTTGGCTTATCTCCACGCTGCTGGGCACGTGATGTAAAAATGTAGAAACCGATACCGAACAGGAAGGAGAATATGGAGAAGAATTTCTTTTCCACCAGGATATGAATGAGCATATCTACATAATGATTCATACCACTATTTACGGGGAGAATATCACCTTCCATAACAACTTGATAAGCAGGTATGTTAATAAGCATAATACCAAACAATGCGATTCCACGGATAATATCCAATGAAATAATTCGTTCTTTTTTTGCGATTGTTGGGTTCATCCAACACTCCTCTTTCTTACAGGTAGAATAAGAACCTTATTTATTCATTTATTTTTTCGTATTTCTTCTTATAGAATTTATTTTGCTATACTCATTAAAATAAAGTGGCTTGTCTTTTTTTATCCAACGAATTAGTATATGTCCGATTACAGTCATCCATAAAAGCACTGATAAAAAAACAAGTCCGATTGAGAAAAGGAGTAACAGTAATTCTGCTTGACTTGCAAACTGATTTGCTACACCTGCAAGTCCACTGAAGAAATAAGGCAAGTAAATCGCAAGGTATCGTCTGCTTAAACTTGTAAACCATTTGGTCGTGTCGGGCTGTAATTTCATCCGAACAATTCTTGAACCTAGTGTATAGCCCTTCCAAATCATCGGTACAATTACAATTCCCACAAATAGGACAACCGTAAAGAGCGCAAATTCGGTAAACGCACCTGTCCATTTCATCACATTCACAACAACACCCGTGATGAACCTAACTAGAATAATATCCAAAATAAGTCCAAAAAGTTGTGCACCTATGGTCGATTGTTCTTCATTCATATGCGTTTCATCCTCTTCATTTAACTTATCTCTTGAAGGAATAAACGCTAAAAACAGGGGTGCAAAAAGAAAGCCAAGAAAGGTGCCAAGTGTATTCGCCATTAGATCATCGACATCAAACAGCCGGTATGGACATGTAAAAATCCCAAAAACACCCGTTAACTGCGTAATTTCAAAAAACAAAGACACGCCGAATCCAATGAAAATCACATAAAACCATTTGTCCTTCGTTTTGAATAAATAACGTAAAAACACGCCAGCTGGAAATAATAGGAGTACATTAAATACGACTTGATACACCGAGAGAGCCCCAACCAATGATTTATATGAAGAGGGCCTTGACCAAACTACACCTGTATCATGTGCTATATCCTGGATGAATTGAAACGGTCGTAATTGCATATACGACATTATCGGATCTGCAAATTGACAATTATTCCGTACTATAGGTAAGGGTAAAATCACAAGAAAAAAGGCACTTAAACTGTAAAACAGGAAACTAATTATCAATAACGTACGCCAAAAACTAATGTACCCATATTTTCGGTATTGGTAGATTGCCCATGGCAAAGTCAAAAATGATGCGAGCATAAAACAGACAATAAATGCGATGAAAATTGGCATTATATGAGTTTGCAATTAATCCCCCCCTTCCTAACCATTACCTCTAACGTATTCTTGAAATGAATCCCTATTATCGAAAATGGCACCCAATTCACTTTTACATGAAAGAGTGCCACTTCGAAATTAGATCTATTCGTAAAGTTAAAATCAATTATAGTGCGGCTTTCACCGTTTTCCGATAATAGCCGACTGTCAAGAATGCGAATACGAGATAAATCAATGCATAAAGGCCCATAGCAATCGTTGTAGGTACTGTAATATCGGACATGAATAGGAACGACGCCGCTTTTATCGCAAAGATAGAATGCAATAGACCAATCAGTAGCGGCAAGCCAAAGACAAATACTTGTTTGCGGATAATTCCGCGCATAATATCTTTAACTGTAAAGCCAAGTTGACGAAGTGTTACATAACTTTTTTTCTCTTGTTCAGCTTCCGTCATTTGTTTGAAATACAAAATACTACCTGTTGAAATTAAGAACACCAATCCTAAAAATCCGGCGATAAAGATGAGAAGTCCATTACTTTGCATGGATTTTACATACGTCAAGTAATAATCGGTGCCGTATGACGATACGTTGTCTTGATTTGGGTTGCGGATAGAAGATGCAATGGCAAGTTGGTCTTTGTCTACTACATTAAAAACGCGGACATTCCTTACTATACTCTCTGGGGTCATCTCAACTATTTTTTCTGGTTTCATCGTTCTTTTATACTTTTCAAAATCGGCATCACTCACTACAAGTTGAGATCCCCAAACTGCGTTCACAACGTCCCCTTCACCATATTTCACAGCGGTAAATATACTTTTTGTTTCACCGCTTGTAATATACATCTCGAATGGTATCTTTATATCTTTTGCCATAGCCACCATGGAAGCATTATGAAAAATGACAGATCCATCTTTCGGCGTTTCAGCCTCGAAACCTGCTTGTTGTAATTGCTTAGCATTTACAAAATAGGCATTAAAAGTTTCTTCCCTCATATCAAGAAAAGAAGGGAAAACATCTTTTTCATGAGTTCCTTCCACTCCGAGTAATTCGATTGTCCCAGTTGTATAATCAATTCCATTTTCTTTTAACTCAACCTCAAAGTCCACTGCCGATATTTCGTTGTCTGAAAGCGGTGTTTCCGCCCCCTCTTCAAACGCAAAATCGAATGGCATCATGTAGCGCGTTTCTTTTTCCGTTGAATAATAAAGCGAATAGGAACCTGCAAGCATCGCTAATGTCACTGCAGATAAAACTGTAATAATGGTGAGCGAGTTCGCATTCCCTTTTAGACGGTGCATGAGTGAGGCAAGTGACAAACTATTGGAAAGTCCTAAATGTCCTTGCTTTCTCTTTCGTACTTGATAGAACAACCAACTGATTGTCACGCGGAATAGAAGATAGGTTCCTAATATCGTTGAGAATAAAACGCCAAGCATATTAAAGAATAACAATTCATTCAACATATGTGCCGATAACCAATAACCAAAGACAATCAATCCGATACCAAGCAAAGCAAGTATTGCCGATAGCCCACTTTTCGGCTTCTTCGGCTGTTCCCCTTGTTTGTCTGCATTGAATAGGCTAAGCAATGTATTACGATACACTTTAAACACCATTTGAATCGATGTAAGCGCAATGATAACAACGAATACAAGTGCTGTCTGTAAAACGGCCCCCATCGAAAACGATAGCTCTACAATGTCATTAAAGCCGACCAATTTCATAAGTATCAATAAAAACACTCTGGATAAAAGCATCCCGACACCGATTCCGATAACGAGCGCTCCGGCTCCAAGAAGTGTGTTTTCAATAATAAGGAGCCGTGCAACTGCCCCTTTCCTTAATCCAATCAATTGATACAGTCCAATTTCACTACTTCTTCTCCGAAGGAAAATCGAATTGGCGTAGATAACGAATATGCCAGCAATGAATAGAACCAAAATGCCCGCCACCTTGAATGCGGAATCCATCTTCATGGAGCTATTTGCCTGCTCAATAACTGCAGAATCATATTGCAACGTCGCGAATACAAAGTAAAGGACAACACTGAAAATCAGTGCAAAGAAATACAAATAATAATGCTTGATATTTTTCCGCATACTGCGGATGACAAGATCAAATAGTGTCAACGCTGTCACCCCCGAGAACGCCTTGAACTTTCAGGATTTCCTGGAAGAAGACTTGTCTCGTTTTATCGCCACGGTACAATTCTGAGTAAATGGTGCCGTCTTTCAAAAAGACAACGCGGCTGCAATAGCTCGAAGCAAGCGGGTCATGCGTCACCATCATGATTGTGACGTCCCGCTTTTTATTGACATCCTCTAATGTGCCTAATAGGGAAGATGCTGACTTAGAATCGAGGGCCCCTGTTGGTTCGTCTGCAAATACCATAGAGGGTCTATTAATAAGAGCACGTGCAGCAGATGTCCGCTGTTTTTGACCACCTGAAATTTCGTGCGGGTATTTGTGTGCGAGGTCTTTAATGCCAAGAATGTCTGCGATTGCCGTGAACTCAGCTTCCGCTTCTTTTTTATTCATCTTACCAAGTGATACAGGCAGCAAGATGTTTTCTTTCACAGTCAATGTATCCAATAAATTATAGTCTTGAAAAATGAATCCTAATTTTTCACGACGAAAGGCGGAAAGTTCCCGATCTTTCATCTTCGAAATATCGGAATCACCGATGAGGATAGACCCCTCTGTCGTACGGTCAATCGTCGCAAGGACGTTGAGCAATGTTGTCTTTCCTGCTCCCGAAGAGCCCATAATCCCGACAAATTCACCTTCATGGACACGAAGTTCGATGCCTTTTAGTACTTGTTGGACATTGCTGCGTGATCCATAGGACTTTCGAATATTCTGCGCATGCAGAACTGTTTTTTTTGTTGTATGTGTTTTATTCATATAAAATGGCCTCCCTGTTTGCTATGTCCCTATCTTATCCCGCCTAGTGCATTGGGTCGTTTGATTTGCATGACAAACAGGTCGTCCAACGTTACATAAACGTCACGTTAGTACGGAGTCGAATTCATTCTCAGTCATGAATGTCAGTCGCATTGTCGTTCCTTGCCCCGCTTCGGATTGCGCAGTAAGTGTGATGCCAATCTTGACAGCAACGGTTTGTGCGAGGTAAAGTCCTAGACCTGTTGCTGCATTATGTAGTCTTCCTGTACCGCCAGTGAATCCCTTATCGAATAACCGAGGCAAGTCATGCGATGGAATACCAGGTCCTTCGTCTCTTATGGTTAGAACCACATTGCCACTTTCTACAACGTTTGTTGTGATCCAAATTGTTCCGCCTGACGGACTATACTTCACTGCATTCGTCAACACTTGACGGATTATGAACCGACACCATTTACTATCCGTTACAACTTCAATCGCTTCATCTTCAAATTCGATTGCCATATTTTTTTGCCTGCACCACGATGCAAGCTCGCGCACTTCCGCAGCTACAAGCTGGTGGATGCCGCTTTTTCCGACAACATAATCCGATTCCAAAGAAGGCAAACGGGAAATGTATAACTGCTGGTCGATGAGCAAATGAACACGTAGCCACTCCGTTTCGATTTTCTGCAATGCCGGTTCACTTCGATTGGCTTCAATCACCAATTTCATAGCAGTCAGTGGTGCTTTCACCTCATGTACCCAAGCTGCCGTATAATCACTTTCAATCACGTTAGTTGCTTTTAAATCGTACAATCTTTTCGTATAATCATCCGCAACTTGCCGCAACATCTTATTCGTTATTGTGTCACGTATTGATAACGGCTCCGGCAGCGCTTCTTGCCAATCTTCTTCAATTATTCCATTGGGCGGGATTAATGCTTTCATAAACTTCATTTCCTTGAAATAGCGCCATATGAAAAAAGTGAAGAACACACTCAGCAGTAAAACGTTAAAATACAAAACAGATGAAAATGCCGCATCGATTCCAGCGTCCAGCCAAATAACTATATCCGCAAACCCGAGTGCCGCTATAAAAAAGAGAATCCAACTTTTCATATCCATCAGATAACTTATAAACAAAAAAATAGCCCCTTCCTACAGCGTAGTCGCCATATAGCCCAGTCCTTTTTTCGTGACGATTGCTTCACCGAGGCCCAGTTCCGTGAGCTTTTGACGGAGGCGCGTAACATTCACCGTCAATGTATTATCGTTAACAAAACGTTCATCATCCCATAACTTACGGATTAACTCATCCCGTGAAACAATCTCGTCATTTGATTGAACAAGCACCGCTAATATGAAAAATTCATTTTTCGTCAATTCGACCTCATTGCCGCCTAAACGGATGACACCGCGCTTCATGTCAATCATCGCTCCATTCCATTCGAGTACATCCGGCGCTTCTTCACCGTATGCGTATGTCCGTCTTAAGAGTGCCTGAATTTTTGCAAGCAATACATCTGAATGGAATGGTTTCTGAACATAATCATCCGCTCCCATATTCATCGCCATAACCATATCCATCGGGTGATCTCGCGATGATAGAAAGATAATAGGTACCTTCGAAATTGCACGAATTTCGCGGCACCAATGAAAGCCATCATAGGAAGGCAACTGAATATCCATAATAACAAGATGCGGTTTTTCATTAATAAAATCGGCCATGACATCATGAAAGTCATTCGGTCCAGTTACATTAAAAGACCATTGCCCCAGTCGCTCTTTCAGTGAATCAAAAATTGCTTTATCGTCCTCTACGACGAAAATTGTCATATCCATTGCCGATGCACTTCCCTTCTATTATCCATTCTAAAGGAACATACAACAGACAGGCAATTTGGACACTTCCGGGATATCATGCAAAAAAAACTCAAAACCTGCTCCGAATATGATATACTAAAGGAGTGAGACATCACTCCGATCGTTATCTGGAGTGCAAAGTGTCTGCTTTTTTTTAACTCCGAATGATTTTTTCATCTACTATTCGGAAATAAATTCGTTGTGAAAAACTACAGGGAGGTACACATGCTCAAATTTGAAAATGTAAGCAAAGTGTTCGATGGTGGATTTCAAGCAGTAAAATCTGTCAGTTTCGATATTCCAACAGGAGAGTTTCTTGTCCTCATTGGACCAAGTGGTTCCGGAAAGTCGACAACAATGAAAATGATTAACAGAATGGAGCCCCACACAAGCGGTAAAATCACAATCAACGGTAAGGATACCAACTCCTACAACGCCTCTGAACTACGCCGGAACATCGGGTATGTCATTCAGCAAATCGGGCTTTTCCCCCACTATACAATTGAAAAAAACATTGCAATAGTACCCCAGCTAAAAGGTTGGAACGACAAAGAAATTAAGGCGCGCGTTAACGAACTTCTTGAATTAGTTGGTCTTGATCCTGAAATTTATGCAACTCGTTATCCAAAGGAACTTTCAGGCGGACAACAGCAACGTATCGGTATCGCAAGAGCGCTTGCAGCGGATCCTGATGTTATTCTGATGGATGAACCCTTTAGTGCACTCGATCCACTGACACGTGAACAACTTCAAAATGAATTTCTCTCCTTGCACAAGAAGTTGAAAAAAACGATTGTTTTTGTTACACATGATATGGATGAAGCGCTAAAAATGGGCGATCGCATCGCCATTATGAAAGATGGTAAGCTGCTACAGTTGGACACCCCAGAGAAATTACTTCACGAACCAGCCCACGGCTTTGTAGAGGAGTTCATAGGGAAACATCGGATTATCCAAAACCCTGAACTCATGCCCGTTATCGACATCATGTCAGAATCGGTTTACACCGCTCTCCCTCAATGGTCACCTGAGAAAGCACTTTCATTCATCCGTCAGCGAAAAATTACGAACCTTATCGTTGTCGATGATGACAATATATTAGTTGGAATTGTATCCGCACATGATCTTATTAAAAAATTAGACGACATTAAAATAATTGAAGAGATCATGGTTTCGCGAGAGCCGTTTTTATATGATACTGCGACGGCTAAAGACGCTATTATCATGATGAATGAAGCACCTTACGGCATTCTCCCAGTCATCGATAAAACACAAAAATTAGTAGGCGTTGTTACACGAGGTTCGCTGTTGTCCGCCATGTCCAGCCAGTGGACAGAAACGGGGGATATCCAATGAATAAATTAACTATTTGGCAACAACTTGTTGAACAATCCCAAATGCGCTGGAAAGAAGTACTTGAAGCGACATCAGTCCATATTCAACTTGTCTTCTTCTCGATGCTTATCGCCATTGTCCTCGGTATTACACTTGGTATTATTATTACACGCGTTCCAAAGCTCACCACGATTGTACTGGGTGGAGCAGGCGTCATGCAGACAATTCCAAGTCTTGCATTGCTCGGTTTCATGATCCCGATTTTCGGAATCGGCGTAAAAACAGCAATCGCTGCCCTATTCCTCTATTCCTTATTGCCGATTATCCGAAACACGTACACTGGTATTAAAGATGTCGACAAAGCAACAACCGAGGCTGCAAAAGGGATGGGTATGACAAGCATGCAAGTCTTGTTAAAAGTGGAACTACCACTTGCGATCCCCGTTATCATGGCTGGTATCCGTACAGCAGCAGTCATTAACGTCGGTACAGCAACACTTGCCGCTTTCATCGGAGCAGGTGGACTCGGTGATTTCATCTTCCTAGGTATTACTCGTGGAATTGATGGTTTGATTTTACTTGGGGCAATCCCGGCAGCAATCCTTGCGATTATCCTAGAAACACTCTTTAGTGGGATTGAACGCTGGACAACGCCGAAAGGATTGAAGTAACTATGAAAAAGAAATTCCTAGTTCTATTCTCGACAGTGCTCATTGTGAGTATGCTGTCGGGCTGTATTTTCATCGAAAAAGAGTCACTAACACTCGGTTCACGGAACAATACAGAAAGTATCATTTTGTCACATGTCATGGGGCAATTAATTGAAGATAAAACAGATATTGAAGTCATTTATAAAGAAAACCTTGGCGGCTCCAACGTTGTTTGGAACGCAATGTTAAACGGCCTTATCGACGTTATTCCTGATTATACAGGGACAATCGTCGTCAACTATTACCATGAAGATCCCGGCACAGCCGAAGAAACATTGGAAGCAACGAAACGACTCGTGGATGGCGACGGTATGATTGCGTTCAATACGTTTGGTTTCAACAATACGTATACACTCGCCCTTGATGAATCAAGAGCCGAAGAACTCGGTGTTGTGACATTCAGTGACTTCGCTAAAGTTTCAGAGGACTTCATACTAGGTGCAGTCTTCGAATTCATCGACCGCCCGGATGGTTTACCAGGCTTTCAAGAAGAATACGGACTGAAATTCAAAGACGTCAAAGGTATGGACCATGGTATCATGTACCGTTCCATTGGCGCGAAAGAAGTGGATGTTATCAACTCATATACGACAGACGGTCAGCTACAAGATTATGACTTACGTGTACTAGAGGATGATAAATCCTATTTCCCACCATACCATGCACTTCCAATCGTACGGAAAGAGACGTTAGTGGAGTACCCCGAAATTGAAGAGGTGCTCATTATGCTTGAAGGAATGATTGATGAAGAAGCAATGCAGAAAATGAATGCGAAAGTCGACAATGACGGTATGATGGTCGAACAAGTTGCGGAAAATTTCCTTATTGAGTCAGGATTAATAAAAGAAAAATAAGCCGTGAGTTCGAACACACGGTTGAAAATAAGTACCTTCATGGTGCTTATTTTTTTTGCCTAAAAGCTTAGATGACATGGACTTTTCCGAATACTTCTTCTGGTTCGCAAAACACTCACTATCAAAATAGTGTTAGAATAGTAAATATGAGAATTTTAAGGAGATGAATAAAATGAATGAAAGACTTAACAGACCAAAAGGATTTGGAGAAATCCTTGACCTAACATTTAGTTTAAGCAAAAGCAGGTTTCGGGATTTTTTCATTATTTCCCTTATTTTTATGGGTCCAATTTACTTGATTCAAGCATTGATTAGTCTGGCTTCAGGGGTAAGTTTTTTCAGAGAACTTGGTGCTGGTGAAGCTTGGCATGAAAAAATAATTTCAAGCTTCGAGGGAGCGGAATCCACGGGTCTAGGAGCCAATCTCGCAGCTTCTCTTGTAGGAATTACTAGTTTCTTCTTATTTCCAGTCGCTACGGCAGCCATTTTAATAGTCGTTAATCGGATAAGAAAAAATGAAACATACACCATTGGTTCAGTCATTAAACAAGCTTTTTCACGTTACGGTCCTATTATTGGTAGTACCATCTTATTTTCTTTAATAACAATTGGCTTGATCCTTATTCCAGTGTTTATTTTAGTGTTTTCACTAATAAGCTCCCTTGCCACTTCTTCAACTGTTGGAATAGTTTTAGGGATTATCCTATTCATAGCACTTGCTATCGGTGTTGGCTACCTGTTAACTCGTTGGAGCTTTTATCTTGGATCTGCTGTACTGGGTGAAGGTTCTCCAGGTTTCACAAGAAGTTGGAGACTAACTCGTAAACGCGGGTGGCCATTAATAGGACTCTATATTATTTTTTCTTTAATTATTGGCGTCATTAGTTTCACAATTGAATTAACTTTCGGCATATTTCTAGGAAGTAGTGTGCTACTTTCGATGATAATATCCCTGGCGAGTATATTTACGACAATGATTTTCTCTGTTGGCTATGCAGTCATGTACCTAGATTTAAAAGTCAGGCATGATGCAGACGATTTAAAAGAAATGATTGATGATTATAACGTGGTTCAATAATGAAACAATTAAAGGTGATAATCTATGGATAATGTAGATGACGCAAGAGATGAACTCGAAAAGATTTTAAACGAAACTGAGTATACGAATTATAGTGATCAGCCCAGTACTATATTTTCGATTTGGTTGGAAAAAGCTAAAAACTGGATTGCAGATCAATTAGACCATTTGTTTCCTGCATTAAAAACAACGAGTATGTTAGCTGGACCGATTTTGACGATTATAATTGTCATTACGATTCTATTAATGGTAACCGTACTATTTTTTGTTATACGTAATCGTAGTCGAAAAAGGAAGTTCCGTGAGACACCTCCCCTGCAGTCAACGCAGGAAATTAATTGGTCGTATCAAATGCATGTAACTGAAGCAATGAAACAGGAGGACTTGGAAAAGTTCTCTTCCGCTACTCGTCATCTATTTATAGCATTGCTCCTGTATTTCCATGAAAAAGAATGGTTAGAAGCAAGGATTTGGAAAACTAACTGGGAGTATTATGAAGAATTAAAGAAAGTAAATCAACAATCAGCCGATCAATTTCAACATCTCGCCTATTTTTTCGATGAAGCCACATATGGAGAGCGAGAAGTACAAAAAGAGGACTACGTTCAATTTCAGAAGGAAGTAATGAAATACCTAAGTGAAGCGGATGAATAAGCAAAGCGTTCAGGAGAAAGGAGGAAGGAAGATAGATTGCAGAACCCAATAGCGAATAAAAAAATATGGGTATGGCTAGTAATTCTTTTGACTGTGCTACTGTTTTCACGGTATATCTTAATCCAAGGACAACTAAAAGAGTATCCAATGTATGCTTCTGATTCTCCTTCTCCTACAGGTGTGAAGGCATTTTATACATACGCACTGAATCATCAGGATGTTGTCAAAAGATGGTCCGATTCTCCAAGCCAATTGCCAAACAAGCCAGCAAATCAACTACTCATTATGATCGAACCATACTTTACACCGAACAGTGCAGAACTGGACAGCTACAACCGCTTTATGGAAGCAGGAAATACAATCCTGTTATTCAAAGAAAATCCGAAAGGGATGTTTGGACTAGAAACAGAAGTCGTGGAAACTGACGCAGTAAATGTGTTTGACCCAGCAGGTGCTAGTTATCGTACTAAAACTGACGTGACTAGCCAAGTGAGGCTTCTAGAAAATGCTCAAGATGAAATCTTACTATCTGATGATGCAGGCACAATTGCATTAAAGCGAGTAGTTGGTGAGGGTCAATTGATTGTAACGAATTCACCGAAATGGATTATGAACGGAGAAATAGTAACGGATGATCATCTTGCACTCATTTTAGCACTTCTAAAAGACGTGGATAGCAAAGTCATTTTATTTGACGAATACATACATGATGTGAAAAATGCCACAACCATTTTGAACATTTATCCACGCTGGTTTTTGTTATTAATGATTCAAGGTGCCCTTTTGACAATTCTTTGGCTGTGGCACCATGGAAAGCGATTCGGACCTATTTTCATTTCAAGACAAGAAACAGTTCGCTTCAGTGATGAAGGGATAAAAGCTTTAGCTGCCTGGTATATTAGAGGGCATCGTTATCATGATTCGTTAGTTATTCAAGCTAATTATGTCATGACTTTGCTACAAGAACATTGGAGAATTCCTTATCATCAGGAATGGAAGGATCTCACCGCACAATTCGAACGAAAGTGGCCACATTTGGAAAAAGGAGAGATTCACTCCCTATTAAGTGGTTTGGCAGATATGTTAGAAAAGAGCACAGTGAGCAAGCAGGAATACTTGTTATGGTCTAAAAGACTAGAGAAGATCAGGAAAGAGGTTGAAGAAGGATGAGAGCACAAGTTTTAACCTTATTAGAAAAATATGAAGAACGTATTATAGGTCAAAGCACTAACCTCAAGCTTCTATTATCTGCAATTTTATCAGGAGGACATGTTCTACTCGAAGGAGTTCCGGGAACTGGAAAAACACAAATGGTTAGATCGCTCGCAGAACTTCTTGGCGGAAGTTTTCGCCGAATCCAGTTTACACCAGACTTACTTCCAAGTGATATTACCGGAAGTATGATCTACAATATGAAAGAAGGCACGTTTGAAACGCTAAAAGGACCTGTATTTACCAACATCCTTTTGGCAGATGAAATTAACCGAACGCCAGCAAAAACGCAAGCAGCACTTTTAGAAGCGATGGAAGAACAACAAGTTACCATTCAAGGAAACACGTATCCATTACCAGATGTGTTTTTTGTTGTGGCGACACAAAACCCGATTGAATTCGAAGGAACGTATCCCTTGCCTGAAGCTCAACAAGATCGTTTCCTATTTAAGTTAAAAATTGATTTCCCTTCATTTGCAGAAGAAAAAAATGTACTTAAACAAGTGATTGAAAAAACTTTTGATACAGGCCTGGTTACTCCCGTACTAGATATGGAGGCTTTCTTGACAATTAGAGAAGAAATTCAGCGTGTGACGATTGAGGATGGCGTGCTAGATTACATTATGCAGATTGTCAGAAAGACCCGGGAAACAGATTCAATCCGCTTTGGTGCGAGTACAAGAGCAGCGATTTCGATTGGTAAGGCATGCCAAGCATGGGCCTACTTAGCGGGTCGAGACTATGTGACGCCAGATGATATTAAAATAGTAGCGAAACCTTCATTAAGGCATCGGATTCAATTAGCGCCACATGTAGAAATGGAGGGAGCGGCCGTTGACCAAATCATTGAAGAACTTGTGGGCTCGGTTCCTGTTCCAAGGTAGAGGAATTTTACCGACGAAACGATTACTCAGTGCTTACCTAATCTTTTCGTTGCTTGTCATTTTACTTGGAAGCCTACTCGATATTACTTGGTCCTTGATCATTACCTTGAACGTCGGTGTTATTTTAGTAAGTTTACTGGATTTAATTTATTCACCTAAGAAAAGTCAACTGAGCTTTCGACGGACAATCACTAAAGAACTAGAGCGTAATCTCAGCTATACAGTAGAGATTGAAGTAAGTAATACTTCCGAATTTGATCTTCGCTTTTTCCTAGTGGATGATATTCCCCAGTCATTTGAGCGACCTTTTCCGCTCCGTGGGGAGGCTCCGAGGGTATCCGCAAGTATAGTTACATACGAAACAAATGCACCCGTTAGAGGTAAGTACGACATTGAGCGGCTGTACTTTCGTTATACAAGTCGTTTTGGGTTATGGGCAAAGCAACAGACGATTGAATTAGTCGATTCTGTAAAAGTGATTCCCGATTTAACAGAGACGAAACACTATTTAGGGAACGCTCAGCGTTTTTTATTATATGATGGCTCGAAAATTCGCAAGCAACAACGCGGTGTAGGAGATTTCGCACAGATTAGAAACTATGTTGTAGGTGATGATCCACGGATGATCAACTGGCGGCAAACTGCAAAGCTTCAAGAAGTGATGACTAATGAATATGAACCTGAGCATGGAAAGTATGTAACCATTTTAATTGATTGCGGGCGAATGATGGGCTCGGAACTAGCGATAGGCAATCGCCTTGAGAAAGCGCTGGAAGCCGCATTAACAGTGACCGCGGCGGCTTTACAAAAAGGTGATTATGTCTCTATAGTAGCATTTTCAAAAGAAGTGACAGTATTTATACCGCCCGCGAAAGGCATGACACATTTACAAACAATCCTTCAGGCAGTCTACAACCTTAAAGTCGATACAGCAGAGTCAAATTATGCGGCTGTGCTCACTTATTTGGAAACGATGCAAAAGAAACGAAGCTTGCTACTCTTATTTAGTGATGTACGCACATTTCTTCATGAGGAAAGCGCGCTAGTATATTTACAGCGTCTTAGACAAAGACATGTGTTTTTGATGATCGGAATTGAAGATGTGGCGATTTTGAAGAAAGCCAATGAGGTACCCGTAGACGTTCGAAGCGCGATGGAAAAAAGCATTGCCCAGCAGCAAGTTTTGATCAAGAAAAAAGAAAAATTAAAATGGGAAAAGCAAGGCCTACAAATGATTGAGGCCCGCGAGGACAAACTTGCAGTAGCTGCAGTTTCCCATTATATCGATATTATGAATCGTAATCTTTTATAAGCTGTCTTTTTGCTAGTAATACCCTGCCAATCACTATATACAGAACTAAGCCAAACACGGTTATGCATGCAACACTATACTTCGCTACCAAGGGAATCGCTGCTGGGGTGATGAAACCTTCGATCAATCCAGCAATTACAAATAAAGGAATTGTCCCTATCAAAAGTTGGACAGAACGTTGTGCCTGTATCTTTAACTGATAGCCTCTGGAAAATTGTCCTGGAACAAAGAGCTTATAGCCCATTAACAGACCGGCACCACCTGCGATAAAAATAGCTGTAAGCTCAATCATTCCATGGGGAACGATGTATGCCCAAAACTCATATGATTTCCCATAATGAAAGAACAAGCCAGCGAGGGCCCCCACTACAATACCATTATAAATGAGTACATAGACTGTTAATAAACCAAATGTGACCCCGCCGGCAAATGCCAGGATCGCCACATTAATATTATTTGTCATGATACTGGCGGACATCACCGAAGAATTAACCTGACCATCTGCACTACCTAGTTGTTCAGGATTCACACCTTGAGCTATTTCTGCTGGTAAGATCCCATGCATCGTTTGCGGATCATTGACAACCGCGAAAAAGCTTCCTACCCCACCTAATGTAAACAACAGCATTGCAGCAACGATAAACTTCCATTGTTCTAAAAATAGGCGAATAAATGTTGTGCTCAAAAAATGCCCGATTTGTTTCATACTCGATATTTGGTCTTTATATAAGAGATTATGCGATTTCGAAACAAGTCCATTTAAGTAAAGTGTTACTTCGTCCTCGGGAAAATACGTTTGTGAATAGGATAGATTCTGAGTTGCCTTTTGATAGAACCGATAAAATTTATCAATCGTGGCACCCGTCATACCGGATTTCCTTTTATGCATGATTGATACTAGATCTTCAAGCTGATTCCAATCATCACGATGCAACTTTACAAATTGCTTTATATTCATCTAGTCACCTTCTTGTTTTTTATTGATTGAAAGAGTTTCCAAAATACCTCTGTCTAGTTATGTTGAACTAATGATTCTATATAATCTCCAGCGTATGCGCCTCATAGGGGTAGCCGAGCGTTGTTGAGGGGATTCTTTATATCAACATATATAGTTAGTAACAAATGTATATAAATACAAGTATAGCAGATGAACTTGAACAACTTGTAATAAAATGAAAACTCCACCAGAAATGAGGAAATCATTGTGAAACAAGAGCAAGTAGGAATTAAAACGCCGGAATTCGTATCTCTTCAATTTCAGCTTGCGGGTCTTGGTAGTAGAGCCACAGGGTTTATAATCGACCAACTTATTCTACTCGTCGTGAATGCGTTAATCATTATTTCTCTTATTATCCTTTTTACTGGCGAGATGGACCTATTGGCTTATGCAGGTACAGACTCCCTTCTATTAGGACTTACAATCGTTGGCCTCTTTATTATTAACTCAGGGTATTTTATCGCTCTCGAATACTTTTCAGGCGGGAGAACAATTGGAAAGCGAATCGTCGGGATTCGAGCCATTCAGGAAAATGGCCATAGTCTGACACTCTTATCTAGTTTTATTCGTAACTTTCTTCGGATTGTTGATAATTTACCGGCAGGTTACTTTCTGGGCATCATAATGATTTACTTCCATCCAACACATAAAAGAATTGGTGACCTTGTGGCTGGTACAATCGTCGTTCATGAGAGAAAAGCGAAACGAAAGAAGAAGCTTTCACCGATTGAAAAAGAAATCATAGAAAAAGGCCTAACGAAAGACGATTTCACCATTGATGAGTGGGCTTTACAATCACTCAGCCAGAAAGATTGGAACCTCATTAACACCTATAGTAATCGTCTTATGCAGTTGCCAACAAACGAAAGATCTGAACTTACCCTACAAATGGCCGGATTATTATTTCCTAAATTAGGATTAGAAATAGCAGGAAAAAGCCACCTTGATTTAGAAAACACTTTGCTTGTCCTATACTTGATCTTGAAAGAGGAATGGGCGTACGAATTGTGACCACTTTAACGGTTGATATTAGGGTTATCACCGACATGGGTGGATTTATCACCGACTCCAACGAGATTATCACCGCCATGGGACACTTTATCACCGACTCGAACCAGTTTATCACCGTCATGGCCAAAATAACTCAAAATGAAAAAGCGCACTTGAATTAGGTGCGCTTTTCACATTTCAATCTGAGATTCATCGAGTAACTTCGATTTCGATTCGCCCCTTCCGTTTGTAAATCCATGCTGTTTAAAATCCGATTTGCTGTTTGTTGGCGATCAATGTGTAAAAATTCACGGCAGTCTTTGTTTTTCATTGCCCCTCCGAATAAAAGAAACCAATCACGGATTGCTTTTTTATGGGCATCTGGACTTGTCCCATCACATGCTGTACAATGCCAACCTTTCATATATTTTTCCATTCCAAAAAGACCGCATGATGGGCATGCAACGCCTGTTATAATTTTGTTCTGAATATCAGGGTAGGTGAAGCTGATTGGGGGTGGAATAAATTCGCGATGGCTGGCAACAAGTTCATGCCCTAGCCTTTTGAAGCTTGCATCGTCCAACAGTGGGGTATCTGTGGAAAGACTGCGAATGTAAGTGGGAACTGCCTTTGGGAATAGGAATGGAATTTCCGTGTCAAATAGTTCAATACGTTGTGTTGAATAAGCCAAAACGATTGCACCGTAAATCGGTAAATAGACATCGCGTGCTTGAAACCAGTCCCGCAGTAGCTCACAATTACTCTGCACTTGGGTAATAGGGCTGTTGAAACCCTTCACTTCCCCGTTGTCCAGTGTACGGATTAATTGTGGTGGATTATTAATTACTTTAAGTTTTCCAGCAATGTTCTTTACTTCAAAAATTATTGCATACGACGGTGTGATGAATAATGTATCCATTTGAAAATGAGTACTCGATGTAAGAGATAAATCATACAGGACTTGGTGTTTCATCGGAAAAGAATAGCTTTCAAATATCCTGTCTAGTTGCTGTTCTCCGCCGAACCCAGCTTTTACTGATGCGTATCTAGCCTTCAATAGAGGAAGAATCGTTCCTTGTTCTGGCGCTATACGCTCGATAGCCGCGTTTAACCCCTCAAGTAGCAATGGTTCCTTTCTTCGTTTACTGATGAATTTCCTCAACCTCCTTGCTAGTTTTTGACGTCTGCTTAAGGAAATCGTACCATATTCTAATCACAGAAACCATCATTAAAAAGAGTATTCAATTTATTATCTTTTTTTGACCAGCACATGGCATGCTATGCTCGCCTTTCCATTAGTTGTAGCTTCCCATCGCCTAGTTGAATTGCTGGTTTTATCACCGCCATGAACTTGGTTATCACCGCCTTGAAGCACTTTATCACCGACTCGAATGGATTTATCACCGCCTATCCCGATATCTTAATTTTCCAAGGCATCAAAAAAAGCATTCCGAATAACCGGAATGCCCTTGATTATTTATTACATATCTCAAGTACGGAACGAACTGATTCAACCGACTTGTCTAGCGCGGCCTTCTCTTCAATCGTTAACGGAAGCTCAATAATGCTCTCTATACCGTTCCCGCCAATCACAGCCGGGACACCTAAATATAAATCAGTATAGCCGTACTCTCCTTCTAGATAAGCAATTGACGGTAAAATCCTTTTCTTATCACGAATAATCGATTCGGCCATTTCGACAAGTGAAGCAGCTGGCGCATAGTATGCACTTCCGTTTCCAAGTAAGGAAACAATTTCACCGCCGCCTTTTCTCGTTCGCTCTACGATTTGATCCATGCGATCTTGAGGAATGATTTTCTCAAGGGGTATCCCACCTGCGTAGGAATACCTAACAAGAGGAACCATATCATCCCCGTGCCCCCCTAAAACAAACCCGGAAATATCCTCCACTGAAATATTCAACTCTTCAGCGACAAACGTATTAAAGCGGGCTGTATCAAGCACACCCGATTGACCAATGACTCTATTTTTAGGGAATCCCGTCGTTTTATAACAGACATATGTCATCGCATCTACAGGATTACTTAAAATTAAAACAGTGCTTTCGGGTGCGTATTTTTTCACTTGCTCCGATACAGCACGCATAATTTTTGCATTCGTATTGACAAGATCATCTCTACTCATACCAGGTTTTCTTGCAATACCTGCAGTAATGATGACCATATCCGCGTCTTGAATATGCTCGTAATTGGAAGTCCCCATTACTTTTGCATTGAAACCTTGAACAGGACCTGTTTGTAGTATATCAAGCGCTTTCCCTTTTACAGGGTTTTCTTGTTCAGGGATATCGAGCAATACAATATCACCCAACTCTTTTTGCGCTAGCATTAAAGCTACTGTGGCACCGGTATAACCCGCACCAATTACGGCGATTTTATTTCTCCGAAAAGCCAAATATGCTCACCCTTCCATAACCATTAACTATCAGTCTTTTTTGTTACCTGCTCTTTAGTAGTAGGTGCAGGTGTAAGTTTCACTTGTTTTTTCTGTTGTTCAAACTCATTATAGTCAAGGGGTTTAACCATTTTATAAACAGATTCGTCTGGACGCGGAATAACATGAGCTCCTAAAAGTTCACCTACACGCTTCGCAGCTTCACGGCCGGCGTCGACAGCTGCTTGCACAGCGCCAACATCACCTTGAACAATAACCGTCACGATTCCGCCGTCAATAAATTCTTGTTTTATCAATCTAACATTAGCCGCTTTAATCATTGCATCTGCCGCTTCCATGGAACCGACTAATCCTTTTGTTTCAATCATTCCGATTGCTTGACTCATCGATTTCACCTCTCTTCACTTCTGTTGAATCGATTATTCCAATCACAACCGCATCAATTGGAATGGGGTTATCTTTATCTATAAAACGCGATGAACCGCCACTTGTTACAATGACTTGATCACCAATTCCGGCGCCAAGTCGATCTGCGGCTACAAAATGTGTTCTCACCGGGTTACCATACGCATCTTCAGGTTGGATGATCAGTAATTTCACACCTTGTAATCCTTCTTCTTTGCGTGTTGCCCAAACGTTTCCAATCACTTTTCCTAAACGCATGACTATCACCTTTTTCTATTTTCTAACGGAAATAGATTTACCTAAATCTCTTGCTGTATCACGCGCAAGTGCTGTGACGATTGTTCCTTTTTCAACGATAATCTCAGTTGCCGTAATTTCTCTGACATCATCATTTGACAGCAACTTCTTTTTAAAATCATGCTGTTTTTCAACAATAATCTCTGACGTTTTATTGTCGACTAGTACGCTTGAACGAGCTTCACCAGAACGAATGACATGCCCAACCGTACCCTGCGTGATTAAACCTGCGTTTGCTTCATCTGTATCGATATGCATTTCTAAACGATACCGCTCAGAAACTCTAATCTTCACGTTACGATAAGCAATCGGTCGTATTCCAGCTACTTCTACCGTTACATACTCGCCATTTTGTACGCCCAATTGCATTGCGTCCTCGGGCTGCATATGAATATGAGCTTGGGCAATGATTAACCCTTCATCGAGATATAGACTTGCTTTTGTCCCGATTAACGTAAATGCTCCTGAACCTGCAATATTACCTGATTCACGAAGTGGCGGCTTAACGCCAAGCTTCATAGCATCTGTCCAACTGACTTCTGCTTGCGTCAACGAGCGCGCAGGACCAAGTACACGAACACGTTCAATGCTCCCTCTTGGACCTGCAATGACTACTGTCTCATTCGCTGCAAATTGATTTGGTTGGGATAAATCAGCTTTCTTCGTTAATTCATACCCTTTACCAAATAGTATCTCAACATGTTCTTGCGACAAATGGACGTGACGAGCAGAAACAGCGATTGGTATTGTATTTGGAGGAAGTACAGGTGCTTGTTTTGGTTCAATTTCTGCTTTTGTTAATTGGCCAAGTACTTCCCCCACAATTTTTTCAATCAATTGCTGATCCATGTCGTTACCGCCTTCCTGTTAAAAACATGCGAGTATTAGTTATCTGATTTAGGTAATAGCATTTCAAGCTCATCATGCGGTCTTGGAATTACATGAACAGATAGCAATTCGCCTACACGTTGTGCCGCTGCAGCTCCTGCATCTGTCGCCGCTTTAACTGCACCTACATCTCCACGTACTAAAACAGTTACAATTCCGCCACCTACGTGTACTTTACCAACTAGATGTACGCTTGCTGCTTTCACCATTGCGTCTGCTGCTTCGATTGCACCGATTAATCCTTTAGTTTCTACCATTCCTAATGCTGTACCTTCTCTATTCATGTCTGTTTCCTCCTAGTAATTTTTAGTTTGGTGTGTTGAAATGAAGCATTTCATTGAATCTGCTGCAGCGCTTGGGGATGCCTCTTTTAAGGCGCCTTCGCTAGTTTGCAGAGGTATTGAAGTATTCTTATTTAGATAATTGTTTCACGATTTCGTTGACTAAGTCTTTTACCATTTCAGGATTGACATTGTCACTTGAACTCATAGATTTCAATACTTGTGAGACTACTTGTTCTGTTACGTCTTCACTTGAATCAGCTGTATTTTTCGGAAGCTGTACTTCTTTAATGCCATAAGCCATTCGTTTAATGTTTAACAAATGCTTAGCTGTTACATTGTCGGATGTAATATTTCCCCCGAATGTCCCACAACCTAATGTCATCGAAGGCATTAAACCTGTTGTGCCCCCAACCGCTCCAACGGATGACATCGTGTTTACTAAAATACGTGAGACAGGCATATCCATCGCAAATTCACGTGCGATAGCGTCTGTTTCTGTATGAATGGACAGCGAATGCCCACGGCCGCCTAGGTTTAATAATGATAAACAAAGTTCTTTTGCATGATTCAGATCAGATGCTACATACATTGCGAAAACAGGGGATAACTTTTCAAGTGAGAAAGGAATTTCTTTTCCTACTTTTGTTTCCATCCCAACGATGACACGTGTCCCTTCGGGTAGTGTAATGCCTGCCAATTTCGCAATGACTTGTGGGCTTTTCCCAACAATTTTAGGATTCACTTTTCCCGGAACAGGTGAAACTACTTTTTCCATGATGCGCTTTTCTTCATCTGATAAAATATACGCACCGTTTTTCTTTAATTCGCGGTTAACTAGCTCTAAAATGTTGCGGTCTACCACTATTGCTTGCTCTGTTGCACAGATTGTTCCATAGTCGAACGATTTACTGTCGATGATATCTTTAACAGCTTTTTCGATTTTGGCAGAACGTTCAATATAAACGGGAACGTTGCCGGGACCGACTCCATATGCAGGTTTCCCTGAACTGTATGCCGCTTTTACCAATGCACTGCCACCCGTTGCAAGAATTAAGTTCACATCGGGATGCTTCATCAATTGTTGTGTCGCATCCATCGAAGCCATCGTTAAGCACTGGATCAACCCTTTTGGTGCTCCCGCCGCCACAGCCGCTTCGTCACAAACCTTTAACGCTTCGTTTGTACATTGAATTGCATAGGGATGGGGGCTTACGACAATTGAGTTTCTCGTTTTCAAAGCAATTAATGTTTTAAAAAACGCGGTTGACGTTGGATTTGTTGTTGGAATGATTGCTGCCACCACTCCAAAAGGAGCAGCTATCTCAACAACCTTTTTAACTTTATCCTCACCGACTACACCGACTGTTTTTAAATCTTTAATACTTTCGTAAACATCTCTTGAACCAACTTCATTTTTAATGGTTTTATGAGCGGCTACTCCCATTCCTGTTTCTTCTACTGCCATCTTACCTAGTCTTGCAGACTGTTCGTACGCCGCATCAGCAACCGCCTTAACGATACGATCCACTTGCTCTTGTGTAAAACTCATATAAGCTAATTGTGCTTCCTTAGCGATTTGCACTGCTGTACGCATTTCCTGGAGAGCTAATAAATCAGCATCTATTGCTATTACCACTGCACTCTCTCCTTTCCTAATATTCTAAAGGCCTCTTCGCCATATTCAAAATGGCTTCTCTAAACGCATCCGCCGCTGCTTGGCAAGAAGATTGACTGCCGGTTAGTAACCCTCCACCAAAGTTCGTTTCAGAAGGCGGAGCGAAAAATTCACACATACTAACGTCTGCCGACTTTAACGCCGCATCCAGTCCTACAATTGCTTCGATTGGCGGAGCGATTAAGTAAGCAAGCGATTGGCCGGGTGAAATCCCAGCAACCTCTGCCAAATAACTTCCACAGCTTGAAATTGTATGCGCATATAACGCATGATTTTCATCATCGTTGATGGCTTCAAAGTAAGCCGTATTTTCGATTGTGGTACGAATCGAATCAAGGCCGCTTTTCACTTCATCCGGAGATGAACCTGCTATGATGCCGATGAATTCTCCTGAAAGAGGACCCGATGCATGTGCCGATCCTGCGTAAAAACTTTTTGCATAGACCACTTCGACGTCCGAATCTTTCGTTGCCTGATCGGCAGCCGTATAACCCACGTCATCAATCGTTGTTGTAAATAACCCCAAACTCCGTTGGTAAGGCTTTAAATTAAACTTCGTAGCTAGCCCAGCATCTACATTAGGAATAACTTGCATAGACAACACTTCTGCATGAATTTTCTTCATGACATCTACACACCTCCTATCCTTCCTTCTTAACAAGTGAAACGCCACTTGCTTCATACTTCAATATCTTTTGGATAACAGTTCCAAGATAGGCTCCTGCTTCCACCGGTGGAATTCCACCTTTGTGAATATTTGAAACGACCATGCGTTCCGCTTCAATCGTTCCAATGCGGGGTTTGTAACAAATATAGGCGCTTAATGATTCTGCCGAGACAAGTCCTGGACGCTCCCCAATTAAAATGATGACGACATCAGGCTGCAGGATTTCACCTATTTCATCCATTAAAGCAACTCTGCCTTTATCAACATAAATAGTGGTACCCATCTCAATATTTAAATTGTTTAACGACTGCTCCAATGATAAGTAGACATCTTCTAAATTCACTTCAAGTGCTTTGGCACTTAGTCCGTTAGAAGCAACAATTTGTACCCTTGGAGCGCGCTGGCATTTTTCCGTAACCATTTTTTTAGAGTCATCCGATAATCTTCTTCCTAAATCAGGTCGTCGGATATACTCTTCTTTGTCCAACACTTTTGAATGCAATTGGAGGAAGCCCAATCGTTCCAATATTTCTTGCGGAACTTCACCGTAAACAGCGTCTACAGCTGCTGCATGGTCAAATCTGAATTGGAGCCAGGTAGCTGTTTTCGGTCTAGTACCTGCTCTTCCCACTACAATCCGTGCAGGTGTTTTCTTACGAAGATCAGCTAAGTACGCTTCCTTATTTGATTCCTCTATTACAGGCTTACTTTTGCTTACTTGCAGATTTACGCTTTTCGGCTTTTTATCCTCTAGCGCCGTATCGAAGAATTTCACATTTCCATCAGGAGTTGCACGCACTGTTTCCTCTGTAAAATGATTTCCTACTAAAGTCTCTTGAAACAACATAACAGGCATCTGTTTGTTGTCATTATCACGATCATCTGTTTTCAAGTTACTTGTTTGGAGTTTTTCAACGACCATCTTCGTAATCTTTTCAATGAGTTGTTCATTCACAGATGTCATCTCCTAACGTGTAAATATAGTAGGGTCGCCTGCTCGAGCACTTAAACGACCATTTTCATAAATCCCCATTTTTTCAAGCCATTTTAAGTATTCCGGCGCCGGTGTTTTACCAAACGTTTGTAAAAGCGTTGCTACATCGTGGAAGCTCATCGATTGGTAATTCAGCATTACATCGTCTCCCATAGGAGTAGCGATGATGAAGTTGACACCTGCTGCAGATAATAAGACACCTAAATCTTCAATGTCATTTTGGTCTGCTTTAATATGATTTGTATAACAGATGTCCACACCCATCGGAATGCCGTGCATTTTACCCATGAAGTGATCTTCGAGACCAGCACGTATGACTTGTTTGTTGTTATACAAGTACTCAGGTCCGATAAAACCGACCACCGTATTTACGATGAACGGATCGAAATGTCTTGCGAATCCGTAATTTCTAGATTCTAGCGTTAATTGATCAATTCCATGATGCGCTTCTGCCGACAGCTCTGACCCTTGACCCGTTTCAAAATACATAACTTGTGGGCCTGAACCCGTTCCCTGTTTCATAGCGAGATCTTTTGCTTCTGCAATCAGTTCTGCAGTAATACCAAATGAGCGATTTGCTACTTCAGTTCCTGCAATACTTTGGAAAATCATATCTGCGGGAGCACCTTGTTCAATTGCTTTCATCTGCGTATTTACATGAGCTAACACACAGTTTTGAGTAGGTATTTCCCATTCTTGCATGAAATCTTTTGTCGCATGCAATAGCCGTTTAACACTTTCAACGGAGTCGTCAACAGGGTTAATCCCAATTACTGCATCGCCAATTCCATATGACAATCCATCTTTCAGAGATGCAATCATTCCATCCACGTTGTCTGTCGGATGATTTGGCTGTAACCGAGATGAAATCGTTCCTTTTTGACCAATCGTAATATTACATGTTGTTAATATTTCAACTTTATTGGCCGCATGTACTAAATCAAGATTAGACATTAACTTCGCAACAGCAGCAATCATTTCGGAAGTTAAGCCCCTGCTAATACGTTTCAGTTCACGGTCGCCCACTTTATTACTTAAAATGTATTCCCGTAATTCTGCGACACTCCAATTTTTTAATTCTGCATAAATCCGTTCATTTATATCGCCTTCAATAATTCTGGAAACTTCGTCCGTTTCGATTGGTATTAAAGGATTGTTACGAATATCACTTAATAAAATTTCACTGAGGACCGTTTTTGCAGCAATTCGTTCTTGTACAGTTTCCGCTGCAACACCCGCCAGCCGATCTCCCGACTTTTCTTCATTTGCTTTTGCCATTACTTCTTTCAGATCGGCGAAATTATAACTAATGCCGCCTAAAGTTGTTTTTAATATCAAAAGTAGACACCCTCCTTCACGATGAGTGAAATGTTAATGTTTTGACGACGACAGGGACAACTCCGGATTCAAGTGCTCTTCCGATGTCCATATAATCACCATGTTCGACAGTAATTTGATCGATACATATAACGCTTTGCCTGACTTGCATAGCAATCAAAGTTTGACCTAACACTTTTGCATGATCAGTTTGTAAAATTAGAACAATCGGTTGATCGGGATCAGGTCGTTGTTCCATCACCTGAATAATCGCGGCCGCTAACTTTTGAATAGCTCTAAAGCCCATATAAGGCAGTTCGGAAATGTATAATGCAAAGTTCTGTCCTTCTCTGGCCGCATCATATATATCGATTGCATTTTTAACGGCTATTTCAAAGTTTTCTAATCCTGTTTGGAGATTCTCACCAAACGCATAATTGTAAACTGGTATATTTTTAAGCGGTAATTCATCCGATGCCACCTGGATTGTTGCACCGCTAATTTCTGTTGTTTGCGTGCCCGCTCCAAGTACTGTTGCCCGTACTGTTTCAACAGGCTCCAACCATGAATAGCTTTGCAATGCTTCATTCCTTTGAAGAGCTTTTGCCAACTGTACACCTATATCATCGTAATTCGATTTCTGCCCCTTATCAGGTTCATGATTGTACATGCACTCAGAAATACCACCCGAAAAAACAAGCGTGTCAATCTTTTCGTGCCAGTTGGGATGATGTCCTAGCAAAAACACTTCATCCTTTTCTAGGACATCATTTTTCAGTATTCTTCCCAACGACTCCGCCATGAAATCGGTTACAAATTTTATATTCCTTGATTCTGGATTATCGCCCACATGTAATAACATATTTTGCTCCGTTAAAAGCTTTTGTACAGGCGGAGAAATAGAATTTACTTTCCCCTCATGAAATTCTATGAGTCGCCCTCCAATATGCAATGTACATGTGCCAAGAAGTACCTTATCTTTGTAAACAGCAATGTTCGCCGTTCCTCCGCCTATATCGATATTGGCAATTACTTTTCCGCTACGACTAGAATAGTCATATGCTCCGGAACCTTTAGCAGCTATAATTCCTTCTAAATCCGGTCCTGCTGTAGCTACTAAGAAATCACCAACTTCACCTGACAAATAGTGAAGCATCTCGCTCGCATTTTGCTTTGTCGCCGTTTCACCGGTAATAATGACTGCACCGGTTGCAATTTGCGAAGCAACGATACCGGCCTTTGCATATTCTGAACGAACAATTTTTTCAATCTCCACAACATTTATCGTCGAAGGATTGGTTAAAGGTGTTCTGAAAATAGGACTCTTGTATAGAACTTCTTTATCTACAATTTCAATTTTGGGAACATGAGTGGTACCTGCTACATTCATCAATGAAAATCGGCTAATAATTAGCTTTGTTGTGCTCGTGCCAATGTCAATCCCCGCACTAATCATCGTCTCCGGTTCGCGATTGGAACCACCCATACTCACACCTCATTTAAGTGATATAAAAGCGCAAGGCGCCTGACTCTAGACAAAAAATAAAAGCGCCTCTACAGACCCGAAGAAAACTCTCCGAGTAGTAAAGGCGCCTTTGCCGTGTTCATTAACTTTTAATAGTATTAATATATCAAACATTACGTGAAGTGTAAAGGTAGTCGTTGAATAAAAGCTTATCGTCCTTAGCGGCGATTACGAAGTTTTTCATTGAATTCATATCATTTAACTTCACTAATTCTTTCAGGTACTCAATGCCAATTCCTTCAACTGATGAAGTAATGACAATGGGCCCACTCGAAACAACAGACTTTATCATGTCAATTGACCGCGCTATGTCTGCATTGGGATGATCACTTTTGGTAATCACACCAATCGGCAATTTCGTAATCCCCATACTAAATCCAGGCGGAAAAATCATTTTCCCGTTTGTCGCATCCTGCAAGTAAAACACATGGGTTACTTCTAAAGCAGTAGCCATAATGCTTTTATAAAACATTGGATTCTCTGTATATTCACCAGGTGTATCTACAATCCAATCGTAATAGGTCAATGTCTGTGTTTTAAATGCCTCGACTGTTTTTCCTAATAACGCATTCGTTAACGTAGATTTTCCAGCGCCAATTGAACCAATAAGCATCGCCCTGTTTTTCATCTTCTCAAACACGTCCTTACGACTTTGTAATGAGTGCTGGCGTATATCCTAATCTTTCAGATAAAAATCGATTAATTTCACTCATAGCCATATCGACTTCTGAAACACTACCTACAATAACAAGACTTCCCGTAAATCGATCTAAGAAACCAATCGATACATTCGCTGCTTTTGTTGCCAAATCACCCGCGATTATTACTGTTTCACTTGGTGTGCATGTCATAATTCCTAACGCACCTGCTTGTTGAATACCAAGTTTTTGAAACATATCAGGATTCGGATTAGCGATTAAATGACTTAATGTGATTTGCTTACCGGGTACAAATTCTTGGATAAACCTTTTTTTCTCTTCACTCACTTTATTTGCCCCTTTCTGCTAGATATATATCAAAAATATTTATACATGTAAAACTTAGCGTAGGCATCCCCTAAGCGCCGGAGCGAATTGGAAGGGAATCTTTATTTCAACTTATATAGTTAAAAGGTTAGTACAATCAGGCTTAATCTTACTTCTCGGCTTTTTCATCTTCTAAGTACTCGCCTGGAAGAATGGTTCCATCTGCACGGTCTTTCTCTTCAAGTTTCAGAGCTGTTGGAACAGATAACCAGTACGCTATCCCAATTGCACAAATACCGGCTGTTAATTTACCAATAATTACTGGCAAAATAATATTTGGTTGGAAGTTTGCCGTAAAGGACAAGTGATCTCCTAGCAAGAATGCTGCACAGACTGCAAATGCGATGTTAATGACCTTATCTTTCGGTCTCATGTATCTAACTAGCGAGAACATCGCTAAAATATTAGCCATTGTCGCTAGGATACCAGCACTCCCTGTGGAAGATAGTCCAATCCTACGTCCACCTGCTTCCAATGGTTTCGCTGCATATTTACGTAGTAAGTAAACCATTGGGAATGCCCCTGCTAACATGATACCAATATAACCAGCCGTTTCAAGTGCGCGGAATTGATCTGCTTCATCCGCCATAATTGGATCGAAGCCCCATGCGCCAAAAATAGTTGTGAATAAACCCGTGAATATTTCAACGATCGAGAAGACTAACACTAGTTTGATAGCCGCATCCATTACACGTCCAAAAATCATAAACCCTGCAATCATGCCACGTGGGAAGAACTTCAACCCTGCCGCGATTAAAAGTACGAATATGAGTAACGGTAATAGGTTAATTAGTATTTGTCCATAACTGATGACAAATTCATACGTAGAATCGGATGTTGTGCTTATGACATCACGAATTTCAGTATTAAACAATACGACCAATACAGAAGCAATAAATGCACCGATCGGAATTGTTAGAACACCAGACATTACGCCAAGTGCCATGTATTTATGATCTCTTTTATCAAGCATTGCAAGTCCCATAGGTATCGAGAATACAATTGTTGCCCCCGCCATGTATCCTACAATTAATGCCATTACCCAGCCTTCATAGGAAGTTTTCAATGCATTTGCTAACTGATACCCGCCCATATCCGATGCTAAGATTGTCGTCGCGGCAATTGCCGGATCCGCCCCAATAGCATCAAAAATAGGTCCGATAAACTTACTGATAAACCATGTTAAATAAGGTATGGATGCCATGATACCAGCTGCCGGTACAAAGATATGACCAACCGCATGAAGACCAGACATAAATTCCTTACCAAGCCCATCTTCCGGGTTTTTAATTGCCGCAAACGCCCCCAAAACTGCACAAAACATAATAATATATACAATTACTGTGCCTATCATCGCCATTAGTATTCCCCCTATTATGTAGTAATTTAATAAAAACGTTATCATTTTGTTCTTTATTTAGTAGTCAATTAGCAATCACCTCCCCAAATAAATACAAAAAGGCCCTTAAAGAACAATCTCTTTAAGCGCCTTTGCTTGTTGTTATTCACTTTTGTTGTGCAATAATTTCCTTAGCCAATGACTCCATTGTCATTTGTCTGGTCATACTGGAATCTCTCATTCGTTTAAATGCTTCTTCTTCCGTTATTTGTTCCATTTGCATTAGAATTCCCTTCGCCCGTTCAATCAGTTTTCTTTTTTCAACTTCTTGTTTCGCGTTTTTAATATCCTCTTTCAGTCTTTTTGCTTTACCCGACTGATGGAGTGCGATTTCAACTGCTGGTATTAAATTTGATTCTGCAATAGGTTTGACCAAATAACCTACAATATTATCCTGTTGTGCTTTCTTGATAAATTCTTTTTGACTATAAGCCGTAATGATTAGAATCGGTAAGTCTAACTGATTAGCAATAATTTGACTGGCTTGTAGTCCGTTAATCTTGGGCATTTTAATATCCATCAAAATCAGGTCTGGTTTATGTAAAAATGCGAGTTCAATCGCTCGATCACCGTCCCCTGCCTCACCGACAACATCGTAGCCATGGTCTTCTAACATCATCTTGATATCCATACGAATTAAGGATTCATCTTCAGCTATCAATATTTTCTTTCTCATAATAAATAATAACCTCCGGACTTACTGGAAACATAATTGCTGCGTGTGTTCCTATGTCTTCCGGCATATAACTAAATTCGCCATTCAAGTCATTCACAACTAAATTACGTACAATTTCTAAACCAAGTGATGACTTCGTTTGTTTAATCCCAACACCGTTGTCGGAAATATGAAGCTCCAAAGAGTCTGCCTTCGAATAAAAGTTAACAATAATCTCACCGCGAGTGTCTCCAGGAAATGCGTGTTTCAAGGAGTTTTGAACGAGCTCATTAACAATTAGTGCAATTGAAACCGCTTTCCTTGATGATGTTAATATTCTATTGCCATTTGACCTAATAATCAAGCCCACTTTTTTATTGGGGCCATTTATTGTCATTGTTGAACAAACCTTTTTTGTAAGCTCAATGATATCCACATCATCATCTTCTGCATCTTCATTAGCCAAAATCAATTCGTAAACGGAGGAAATACTAAATACTCTGTTTAGCGTATCTTCAAAGTAGGATTTACTTTCTTCGGAAATCCCCTTCCTCATTTGTAGCCTAAGTAAGCTTGCCACGGTTTGAAGATTATTCTTCACTCTATGGTGAATTTCTTGAATAACAACGGATTTCATCATAAGTTCTTTTTCTTTCGTACGGAGCTCAGTTAAGTCTTGGATAACGAGTAAGGTCCCTCTCATTTCATCCTTTTTTCGCAATCGAATTTTTTTGACAACGAGATTCTTACGGTCTAATGTTAATTCAGATACAAAAACGTCATCTTGTTGATCATATACAGGTTTAAGAAAAGGCAATAACTCTACTAAGTTTACATTTTGTATTTCTTCCGTATGACTCATCTCTGTTATGAATTTCACACCTACTGGATTTGCATAAGTCAACTTATTTTCATGGTCAGTCAACAGGAAAATTTCCATTAATAAGTCCGAAACTATCGGCATTTCACTATTCTTATCCCCCAAGACATAGCCGATTGACTCCTGTCCAAATGGAAGATCTTCAAGATTATTAATGTAAGGCATGGCATGATAGACTTCTTTCTCTTGTATAAGTACAGCTATTACTTGATGCATATTATTTTTAATAGGAACTACACTTTGCTCCACAGATCTTCCTTCTTGTGTTACCGCCTGACGAATTAGTGACTTCTTCCCTTTTCGATAACTGTAAAACACACCCGGCTCAAAGGAATCAAACACTATCTTTCCAATAACCGAATTTTCATAAACAGCATTAATAGACTTTGGAAAAGCCTCGGCTACAACAATTGCCTGTTCATTGTCTTTCATCTTACAATCAATGAACATATAAGCATCCGATAAATCCGCATACATTTGTAATGTAGAAGCAACACTTTTTAATTGTTGAATATCATCAGCTGACAGGTCCGTATATATAGTACACAATTGCTCGAGTGTAGATTCTGTCACTGTTAGTTAATACCCACCTTTATTTGAATTCTTTGAATACATTATAGTGTTTATATCCTACAGGGTCAATATTATTCTACACTTACTACTTTCAATTGAGTCCACTTCAAGGTACACTTTTTTCACTTACAATGGAATTGGAGGAATTCATAATGAAAATAACACCAATCGGTATCTGGGGTGGATACCCGAAAGCAAATAGTGCCACATCGTCTTTTTTGATCGAACACGATGACTTTCATTGTCTCATTGATTGCGGTAGTGGCGTACTTTCCTCATTGCAAAATTATTTACCTTTAGAAAAACTGAACGCCGTCGTCATCAGTCATTATCATGCAGACCATATTGCAGATGTCGGGAGTCTCCAATTCAGCAGGATCATTAATTTTTATCTAGGTCATCAAGCTCCCCCATTACCGATTTATGGGCACACTATGGATCAAGAGAATTTCGCAAAACTCTCGTACAAAGATCAAACAGTAGGCATTGGTATTTCAGAAGATGATGTCATTCAAATAGGTCCATTTAAAGTGAGCTTTTGCCGGACGGTACATCCCGTCTATTGCTTGGCAATGAAATTCAAGGTCGGTGGCCAGTCCATTGTACTCACCGCAGATACAGAATGGCGAGATGAACTGATTGATTTCGCACGCGGCGCTGATCTTTTAATTAGCGAGGCCAATTTATATGAAGAACACGTCGGGAAAGCACCAGGTCATATGGGCGGAAGCGAAGCTGGAAGAATGGCGAAATTGGCGGGAGTAAAACAACTTGTGTTAACCCACTTACCGTTGCACGGAAATATTGAAGAAATTCTTGATGCGGCTGTTGTTGTATATGATGGACCTACTGAACTTGCTGAAGTTGGGAAAGTATACGAAGTCTAAATTACTTTTCTCCATAAAAATAGGGCTGTTCAGGAACAGCCCCTTTACTTCAATCATTATCTTTTTCACTATCTTTTTCAAATTTCAGAACTTCACCTGAAATTGCATCAATATCGAAGTCGTAGTCATATTTCCCATCTCGAATTTCGATTTCATAGACTACTAGGCCATCATCTTCGTCTAATTTCACTTCTGCCACAGTACCTTTTGCTTGTTTCATCGCAATATTGACAGCAGCTTTTTCTGTTATGAATTTACCATTTGGAGCAATCACTTTATCGTCTGAATCGTCGTTATCAAAGTCGTCATCATTATCATTTTCTTTATCTGTGCGCAATACTTTTCCTGTTTTCGCATCGATATCGAGATCATATTCAAAGCCGTTTGTTTTAACTTCAACCTCATAAATATCACCCACTAGTTCACGGTCCAATTCAATTCCAGTCACTGTTCCACCTACTGATTTTACAGCAATTGCTTCCGCTTCTTCCATCGTCAATAAACCTTTTGGCGTCGCCGCGAAACTATGTCCCGCGTTCCCAGCCACTGCAACTCCACCTATTACAAGCACGCCAGTCAATGCTGGAATCATCATCCATTTCTTCATCTTGTATCTCCTCCTTTTGTTGTTACCTTCATATTACTCGGCGAACATGAGAGGACATTGTGAGGAGTATTAGAATTTGATGAGAGATTAGTCATCCCATGTGACAGACATTATTTTCCCTGAAATTGCATGAATCTGGAAGGTACCTTCCCGGTCATCAGCTGCTTCGATTTCGATTAGGTAGTAACCCCCATCGCTTGTTTTTTCATACGAAAAGTCATCTACATCACCTTTTAGTTGAGTTTGCGCAATTGCAATCGCCTGTTCCTTGGTAATAAGCGCATTTTCCCCTGTCGTTTCCTTCACAGTTTCAGTGATTATTTTCCCCGTCATGGCGTCGACTGTCACCTTTGTAAACTTCGGGTCTTTCGACAGCTTCACCTCGTAAATCGGGGCTTCTCCGCCTGTAATCAATGAAATCCGTTCCGTTTCACCGCTATATTTCCCCGCTATAATTTCTTTCACCTTAGACTCAGAAAGCACGTCCGGAATCTCTTCCTTCATTTCACCAGTCTGGGTAAGCGATAAAACACTTCCTGTCGTTGCGTCAACTTCAGCCGAATAAAACGCTTCACCTCGGCTCATTTCAGCTTGATAAACACCGTTCGTTATTGAAATTCGGTCAACAGTTCCACCGTACATGCTCTCCAACTGAGTTCGGATCGTATCAGCCGCCATCGGTTCCTGCTTATTGATCAAACTTCCTATATAAAATCCGCCCACTGTTAGAAGTACTATGGTTAACAGGGACGGAATAAACCATGATTTTTTCAAAAAATGCATACTCCTCGCCTCCTTTCATTCATCATACGATTCCAACATTAAAAATCGGTGAGAATCTGTTTTTTGGGCATGATGATCCGGAAGGTGGTTCCTACGCCAACGCTACTTTCTATATTCAATTCTGCCCCTAGACCGTCTGCAAGTTCCTTAGCAATTGCCAGCCCAAGGCCCGTTCCACCTGTTTTACGGTTTCTGTCTTCATGGACTCGATAGAATCGGTCAAAAATGTGCGGCAAGGCTTCTTTAGGGATTCCGTTTCCATAGTCAGTAACAGCAATGGAAATAGCAGTTTCATTTTCCGAAATAGTCGTTTTAATTTCTCGTTCGCTATATTTTCGTGCATTATCAAGGAGGATGAATAATAATTGCCTAAGTTTTTCAGCATCCGTTACCACAACCACAGAACCGTTCCCTTCTAGAATGAAATCTCTTGCATGTGCTTGACGCATTGGTTGTAAGGTCTTTTCAACCAACGAATTAATATCCGTTTCCTCAAACTTAAACGCAACATGTTCTTGATTTCTTGCAAGGTGGAGCATTTGCTCAATCATATCCTTCATCCGAATGGATTCCCCAAGAATTGCCCCGACTGCCTCTTTTGCCACCGAAAGGTCATCAAATCCGCGGCGTGAGAGAAGCCGCGCGTAGCTTTCTATAACAGTGAGCGGCGTTTTTAATTCATGCGAGGCATTGGAAACGAACTGTTCTTGTTTTTTAAAATTGCTCTCGAGTTGCCCCATCATATCGTTGAACTCATGGCCCATCTGCGCCATTTCGTCTTTCCCTTCGGCTGGGACCTCAATCTTCTCGTATGTTCCCGTTTGCCGGCTTTGTGACATCGTTTTAATGAGATTATCAATTGGTTGGATCACGATGCGACCAAGCGCAACGCTTGAAATCGTTATGGGAATCATCGCGATAAGGGTCACTCCGAAGAGGATAAGCTTGAGCAAGCTCAAATTATGTTTTACATCACTTAGCAGTTGAATCGTCTGCAGTTCAACCACTTTTCCGTCTGTCCAAATAACTGGCTCGCGCATCGTAAGTATCGGTGTATTGTCAAATTCACCGATTGAATAGCGTTCGCCTGGTTTTATTTCAGGGTGGTAGTTCCCAATCCCTTCCGTCGATTGGACTTCAACTTTCACCTTGCCAGTTGGATCGACAATACGAACTACACCTTGCGGCGGAATGTAGGCGCGGAGCACCGTCGCTGGATCGGTTTGTCCGGTCATTCGGCTAAGTGAAGCAATAAGATCTTGCGATTGCGTAGTTAGCTGGTGGTATTCCGTGTCAAACGCAATTTTTTTGTACACAAAATAGATGCCCGTGTTCGTCAACGTTAAGATAACGAGCATCAGCAACGTAGAAAAAAGGTGGATCTTTGTTTTAAGCTTCATTAACCTGTTGCTCCTTTAAAACATAACCAACACCCCGTATCGTTTGGATAAGCGTGCTTTTTTCCCCTTGTTCGATTTTCTTCCGGACATATCGAATGTACACATCCACGACATTTGTATCACCGTAATAATCGAACCCCCAAACGGCGTCTAGCATCTGTTCACGTGACAACACTTGGTTTGGGTGTTTCAGCAGATGAAGTAAAAGATCGTACTCCCGTGGTGTTAGCTCAATGGAGCGGCCATTTCTTGTTACGTCACGTGTTTGCTCATGAAGAGACAAACCCGCAAATTCAAAGAGATGTTCGTCTTTAGTTTCTACAGACGCCACAGGTTTAGAGAATCTAAGTGCCGAACGAATCCTTGCGAGTAATTCATCGATTTCAAAAGGTTTCGTCACATAATCATTCGCCCCGAGGTCAAGCCCCGCCACCTTATCTTCCACATCACTTTTCGCCGTCAATAATATGACGGGCGTGTCTGCTTCTGTTGCTCGAATCCGTCGTAATACGTCTAATCCATTCAATCCAGGTAACATAAGATCTAATAGAACAAGATCCCATTGTTGTTCACGATATTTGATAAGCCCGTCTGGTCCTGTATGTGCAATGCCCGTTTCATAGCCCTCAAACTCAAGCTCAAGCTGAAGGACACGTGCGATATTTTCTTCGTCTTCGATGATTAAGATTTGCTCTTTCATTCGATTCACCTGCCACTTTTTCTTTCATCTTAACAGATGCAGACAATAAATAGAGACCTTCACTATTTCCGAAGGTCTCCACATTTCAGTTATATTAGCCTGTACATGTTTCCAAACTTTCATTCGTGACATACATGCTCTTCACAAGCGTTTCCAGCATAACAGGCATTTCCACAAAAGCACTGTCGACGTGTAAACGCTCCGTCCGTTGATGTGCATCTTTCCCAAACGGACCTACATTGAACACGGGCGCTTTCAACTGGGCCATCTCAGTGAATGGAATGCTATACGTTTCGCCCCATACCGGCGTATTGCTTTCGAATGCAGCCCAGCCATTTGTGTCGTCATCGTAGTTAACATAACTTAGGTCACAGATACCGTTGAAGTAATGAATCTGTTCGACTGTATTATTTAATGTTTCCGCTGTTTTCTTCATCAATTCAATCGACTGAATGACAAGCGGGTTATCCGACGAGTTAATGGCTGGATAGTAAGGTGGTGCATAAAGAAGGACAGTTGCCGGCGCAAGTTCTTGGCATTGGATCATCAAGTTATCGACGATACGAAGCGATTTTTCACGATCATCCCACTCTTCGTTATGGAGTACTTCTTGCTTCAAGCGATCCACTTCTTTTTCCCCTAATTTTAGCAAAGCATGTTCAAGGAGCTGTTCATAACGCAAAACGTTCACTTCTCCTACGCCTTTCACTTGCTCTCGTTCACAAATAATCTTGTAGCTATCGTTGCACGCTGCCATTGCCTCAAGTGCCACTTGTTCGAACAAATCCATCACTTCCGATGCCGTACGCTTCATCAGGAAAACATTATATAATGCTACTGCGCGGTAAGGCGTTTGCGTCGAGTATTGAAGCTTCAAATCTTTTTGTTGCAATGAAACCGGCAACGGCGTACTTTCTCCAAGATCCGTCTCACGGAATAATTCGTTCCATTCCATCCGTTGTGTCAGATATGAAGCAATATAGTTCGCAGTCATACCTTTCATTGGCTCCCCAACATGCGTTTCTTTGCCATAGAACAATGCAGCGGGCATGATTTTCCCGATGGTACCCGAGTAGACATATTCAGCAATATCCGTTGGGTTTTGGGAAAACGATGGCTCGCTATTTAAAAATAGTTTATACGTTAACCCTTGCTCCTCACGAATACGGACAAGCTCCTTCACTACAGCACGCATGCCCGCTGAGTTAACTTCCTCATCAGGAACTGTAGCTAATAATAGATTGATTGGCCATTTCTCAACACTGGCTTTTTCAATGAGTTGCATATGAAGCGCAAGCCCCATTTTCATATCCATTGTGCCTCGACCAAACAAGTAATTTCCGGTCTCCAGGTCGATGCGTGCATCCTCTGGAAGATCAGCATTATGCTGGGGTTCAGACAACATTTTCGTCAGCATCTCCGGATAAAATGCAAACGGCTCCAACACACCATATTCTTCAGTCCATACGGTATCGAAGTGACTTATAAGAACAATCGTTTCTGTTGCTTCGGGATGCTTGTACAAAGCAGTGACAGCTTGACGACCAAGCCCTGCATCGTGAAGTGCCAACTGATTCGGGTTATTTATGAAATACGCTAGTTCATTTAACTTTGCCTCTAATTTGGGAGCAAATGTATTCTCCCCTTCAGTTAACGTACGGCTGTCCCAGCTAACGAGTTCACATAACAGTGACCGAAGTGTAGAGGGTGTGCCCCATAGTAATTGGTTCATAGTAATTCTCCTTTAATTTACAGGTTTCACTTCAGTTTCAACACTAACCTTATTCTTTTTTTCCAACCTGAATTTATAAAACAGCATACATGCAACTAAAAATCCGACGCCGTAGTATAACCCAATCCGCTGTGTTGGATCGAATGCCAAAAAGACGAGAATAAGAAGACAAAAGGCGATACAAAACAATGGGACATAAGGATAGAAAGGGACTTTATATTTTAGGTCTTCCAATTTCCCGCCCTCTTTCAAATAGTGACGACGGAACATCAATTGAGATGTCGCAATCCCCATCCACGAAATTGTGACAGCTATTCCTGCAATCGACATGAGTAATACGAACACTGCCTCTGCTTCCATCACACTTGTCAATAATGATAAAAGGGAGAACGACATTGTGAAGATAAGTGCATTGAGCGGTACTCTGTTTTTCGATAATCGCCCGAACATCTTAGGTGCCATCCCTTCGTTTGACATTGCCCATAGAAGTCGCGTTGACGCATATAAACACGAATTTCCCACTGACAAAATCGCCGTCAAGATAACAAAGTTCATAATACCCGCCGCGTACGGAACGCCGGCAATTTCCATCAATGTCACAAACGGACTGGCAAGTAAACCAAGTTCGGATGCAGGAAAAATAGCCGATAAAACAATAATCGAAGCGATATAGAAAATGACAATTCTAAAAATTATCGTTCGGATTGCTTTTGGTATGTTCTTTTCAGGATTTTCTGTTTCCCCTGCCGCAATTCCAACCAACTCCGAACCTTGATAGGAGAAGATAACGTTCATCATCGTCACAAACACGATCGCGATGCCCGCTGGGAATAACCCTGTAGGAGCTAAATTTGTTAAGAAGGGTGTTGAACGACCTTCCATAGGAATGAAGCCAAAAATCGCCGCAAACCCAATGATAAGGAACAAAATAACTGCAAGGACTTTAATACCTGCAAACCAGAATTCAGCTTCTGCAAATCCTCTCGTCGACAGCGCATTCAAAGAGAATAAGAGGACCATAAATATCAAACACCAAATCCAAATCGGAACATTTGGGAACCAATGTTGCATAAGTATTCCAGCAGCAGTGAATTCCACTCCCGCAGTGGCAGCCGAACCTACAAAATACATCCAGCCAAGTGAAAAACCAGCCGAAGGACTAATATAACGTGTTGCATATGTTTGGAAAGACCCTGTCACAGGCATATGGACAGCCAGCTCGCCAAGACAAACCATAACCATATATAAAATCAAACCACCGAATAAGTATCCAAGCAGCGCTCCCCCCGCGCCGGCTTGATTAATTGTATAGCCTGCATTCAGAAACAGACCTGTTCCAATTACTCCTCCGAGAGAGAGCATAAACAAGTGACGGCTTTTCATAGAACGTTTTAATAGATTATCTTGCGGTTGTTCCCCTTTGTTTGACATGATATTCACTCCCCTGTTTTCCCCATTTACTTTTCGATTACGGTTAGAAGCGTAATGACAAACAGCTTAATCCGCCGTCATGCTTCTGAACTTCAGACATTTCCAGTTCGATTGTTTCATAGCCCGCTTCATTAAATTTACGTTTTGTTTCTTCATATCCTGACGGAATAATGACATAATCATTCACACGGATACAGTTGGCTGAATACTCGTCTTCCTTACCTATAACAATTTTTTCATATGAATCAAATGCTGGATGATCCACAAATTCTCCCGCAACGACCATCCGGTTATCTCCTAGGTAAGCAATTCCTGTTTTCAAATGGAAAAACTCTTTTAACGGAATAATCGTAGCTTCATAACCTTGTTGTTCTAATATCCCCTTCAATTGAAGTGCTCCTTCTTCATTCGTCCGTTCAGAAATCCCAATATAGAAATTGTTCTCCGCTTGAAGAATATCGCCGCCATCTAGTGTTCCTGGCGATTTTATATAGTGAAGTTTCTCGTAAAATCCTTTTAGAGTAGCTTCGATTTCCTTGATTTCTCCATTACGTGATTCCGCTCCTGGATTTGTAATAACCGCGAAATCAGATGTCAACACGGCTGCATCTTCTACAAATGTCGAGTCCGGGAATTCTTCACTTGCTGGAAGATGTGTAACAGTCACGCCACACTTTTCCAACGCTTCAATATACTCTTTATGCTGATCTAGTAACTTTTCAAATACGGGCTTTCCTAAATCAGAAGTCGTCAATCCATTCAAATAGCTTTCCCCAGGTGTTTTTACAATTACGTTTGAATACATATCCATTCCACTCCTCATTTTTAGTTTCTTACTACGGGAGAAGTCAAACACGTTGGCCCCCCCGTCCCTTTTACACTTATTTCTTCACCTTTATATTCATAAACTGTAGCTCCAGCATCGAGCAATTGTTTTTTCGTGGAAGCGTTTCCAGAAACAATTACACAAACCCGTGGTGCCAGTGCCAACACGTTGCAACCAAGTGTGTCATATTCATCTTTCGGAACTTCAATTAGCTGGATTTTTCGTTCAATCAACAACTGCCGGAAAAAAACAGGCATTAGTGGTGAATGCACGACTGCCAAATCACGATCGACCATACTGATGAACGACATAAGATGCAGACATTCCGCTTCTCCTTGATCATGTGGTAGTTGAACGACGATGAATTCGTCGACGAAAGACGCTGTCATTTCTTTCAATTGCCGGATTGCTTCATCATTCGTACGGTATCCACGGCCTACAACAAGTGTCTTGTCGTCCAACCAAACAATATCACCGCCATCTGACACTGCGTCTCCTGTCAACTCACCAACAATAGCAATTTCTCTTTCTGCAAGAAACTTTTTATATACTACCGCTTCCGGTTGTCTCAGTTTTTTACCTGATTTCAAAATGATTGCTCCTGCTGGCGTAAACTTCACCGGATCATGTGCATACAAAGAATCCATACCAACTTCAGGCGATGCAGGTAAATAATCAATCTGTGGAACATATTTTTCAAGAATTCCTATAAAGTTAGAATACTCGCGAACCGCCTCTTTAAAATTCGGTTCCTCAAGGTAATTGAATGTTTTCCATTGATCCGTGAGATGATCTTGATTTTGAAAAGCTTCATTTGGATGCTTTACAATCACCCGTTCTAATGGACTGTACATTGATGAACAATAAGTCAATTTACGTCACCCTTTTCCGCATAGTGGAAAACGTTTCCGAAGAACGGAAAGTTTATATATAAAATATATTCTCTTCATGATACAATGTCAATGTATTTCAAATACTTTTAATTTGTTTTTTCAGATTAATGAATTTTACTTAGTTATTTACATGACAGGTGGTGCTTTAAATGCAATCAATTGACCGCGCTATGATCGTAGCCAAAACTCTTGCTACACACACTTCAGAAAACGGAGTGTCTATTTCAGACCTTTCCAAGCAATGCGAATTACCACTCAGTACAATGCATAGATTGCTGAAAGCGATGATTAAACAAGGTATGGTGGAGCAGGATGAGCGTACGAAATGCTATCGGCTCGGAACGATTTGGTTAGAATACGGTTTGCAAGTGTATGACTCGATGGATTATGTCACTAAAATAAGGCCAGAGCTAGAACGTTTGAGCCATGAAGTAGATGAAAGTGTCTATCTAAGCCGCCCCGCAGGATTAGAAGCAATTATTTTAGAGAGAATAGATAGTGAAAATAATACAATCCGGATTTATGACCAACTCGGTTTGCGTATTCCAATGAATATCGGTGCGGCTAATAAAGCGATGCTTGCCAATATGCCTTCTTTTAAGTCCACGGACATTTTGAAGAAACTGTTGCCTCTCGAACAATTGGCTCCAGTTGAAGTAACGCTAAAACAGATAAAAAAACTAGGATATGCTACGAGTCACGGTGAAAGGACGGAAGGTACTTCTTCTGTCGCGGTGGCCATTGTTGATGGATTAGGAGAAGTTGTCGGGGCAATCAGTATAGGCTTCGTCAGTTTCAATCTGACTGAAAATCGGATGGATTTCCTTATTGAAAAAGTTATGGAAACAGGTAGACGGATTTCGGAAAAACTAGGTTCGAACAGTAATTAATCACCAATTTATAAGTAGATCAGATATTTTCAGACTGCATTGCAAAGACAAAAAAACGACTCCCGCGCACCAATGTGCAGGAGTCGTTTCAGATTCTTATAAAAACACAATAACCGCTAGCACAGCTGCTAATATAAGTCGGTAAATTGCGAACGGTACAAGCTTGACGCGTGAGATGAGCTTCAAGAAGAAGCGAATCGAGATAAGCGCAAAGATGAATGCACTGATGAATCCGACGATATAAAACGACAGATTATCCATTGATAAGTACTCCCAGTTTTTCAAAACCGATACAAGGCTTGCACCCATCATAATTGGAACAGCCATTATGAACGTGAAATCTGCTGCCGTTCTATGGTTCATGCCGAACAGTACTCCACCCGAAATCGTAGCACCTGAGCGCGAAAATCCTGGCCATAATGACAGACATTGGACAAGACCAACCGAGAATGCCTGTTTGTATGTGATTTGGTCCAACGTTTGTACTTTCGGTTTTTTTGGACCAAATTTATCAGCCACTATCATAAGAATTGCCCCTGCCACCAAGGCAAAAATAACCGTTTCCACTCCGAATAAATAATCATCAATCAGATCTTTAAACGCAAATCCAAGAATGACAGCCGGAAGCATACCGATAATGACATGCCCTAAATTGAAACGTGAATTCATCTTTTTACCATCAATCTTATAAAGTCCGACTAGGCTAAAAAGACGTTTCCAAAATACGACGACAACCGCTAAAATCGATCCTAGCTGGATAACAATCTTAAATGTAATCGCGGGATATTTACCTAAAAACTCTTCTGTCTTCAGCCACATATCATCGACAATGATCAAGTGACCCGTCGATGATACAGGTGCAAACTCCGTCATACCTTCAACAAATCCAAGTATTAACGCTTTAATCAAATCAAATAATTCCATAAGTTAGTTACACTCTCTTTCTACGGAAGCGAATATACCAAATGCAAATCGCAATTCCGCCAATTGCTAGCAGTGCGTACGCAACGTTCGAATAGATGTCCATATAATGAACAATCGATTGCCAATTGTCGCCGACTGCTGCGCCGATCATAACAAGTGCCGTATTCCAGATCAGACTACCGATTGTTGTAAGTAAAATGAATAGCGGGAAGTTCATATTCGACATACCTGCTGGAATCGAGATTAGGCTCCGTATTAGTGGAACTAGGCGACAGAGCAGCACTGTCCACGGACCATATTTGTCGAACCATGCATCGGCCTTGCGGATATCTTTTCGAGTAAGACGTAAAACGCCACCCCACCGATCAACAATTTTCTCAAGGCGTGCCACATCGAGAAATAACCCGATACTATACAAAATCATCGCCCCAATAATTGATCCAGCCGTTGCCGCAATGATTACACCCATTCGAGTCATATCCGAATAAGTCGTCATGAATCCACCGAATGTCAAAATAACTTCAGATGGTATTGGTGGAAACACATTCTCAATCATGATTAATAAAAACACACCAAAATAGCCAAACTGGTCCATAAATTCAGTAATCCAATTTTCCACGCTTCGCCCCCACCAACTATTACTTTACTAAATACCGAATGCAAGTGCAAACTGACTTCGTGAAATGAATAGACGTTCCTTTATAAGAAGAAGTTGCCTTTCTTATCAATTATTTTATGCGAAAGAGTCCATCGCTATGATTCTACGTCGGTATTACCCGCTTGAATCATCCTAGAGGATCATTCATTTTTTGTTGATAACTTCATAAAGTGCCGAGTTATCAACAGTCATCAGTTGATAACTCTGAAAAATGTTTATAGTTTCAGAATTTTCTATCGGAAATCATCTTTTTAGGTTATTAATCAAATTCTAGAGATAGATATCCACAATTTCCTCCCCAGTTAACAATCCCTCCACAATGATCAATGGAGTTATACACTACCCACCAAGCTATATATAGTCCATAGTCTGGTAAGTTATATTTATACCGAATATCAGGAATACGATTCACTAAAGTACTAACTATCGGGTTGATTATTCAAGTACTAAACCACACTAGGTTAATTAACCAAATTCATCCAGTATGACTACATACTTTTATGACAAAATTCTAGACGCCTTATGTACAGCCGCATTTGGATCGCTTTGGATTAAATGATCTCTATACGATTAACGAGATGTCTTGATGTGTAGGGATGCAACTTCGTCGCATCCCTACACATTTTTTTCGGTAATTGTATGGTGCTTATTCATCCGTCGCGCTCCAAATACCTACATACACGAAGTGTTGAAGCGTTTTGGGACGAAATAATAGAGGCGCATCGACCTGGATAAAAGCCACCAAAGATGCAATTTTGGCGGCTGAGGCCTTGTTTAAGGTTTTTTCTTTTTTACCAGTAAAGAGGTGTCACTTTCTATAAGGTGTTACATGATTAGATGCATACTCTTTGCTAAAAGTGAGCAAGGAACGCATTATAATCTGTGCTAGAGTGCCCGAAATTGTATCTTCGGGCACTTACACTCTCTATAGAATGTCATCTATTCTTTTCTTCCTAACAACTGCATTTTTCACTTGAACATTGTAGTTACGCGACGGACAGATAGTCGCAACAGGCTGACCAAGGAGGAATGAATTGCAATTCCTCTCCAAGGGAAGTGGCGGGAAAGGTGTTGTAATCATATCGTCCAAAGCGAGTCGGAAATGTACAAGTGCAAATCTAGACATGTATACTGTTCTCATTGCGGAGCTTATTAAGGCCTGATACTGATCTATATACGTTGAAATGAAAAAAAGACCAAACCAGTGTGGTTACGGCCCCTTTTTGTGTGTTTTACACTTGCTGATAATGTTCCGTCAATTGATTACGTAATGAGGCTTTCAGGAATTTACCGACGGATGTTTTCGGGATTTCATCCAAGAAGACAACATCGTCCGGCACCCATAATTTAGCGAACTGGCCTGCCAAATAGGTTAGCAACCGCTGTTTCATCTCTTCGTCAGCAACCTTCCCTTCTTTCAAGACAACACACGCCAGTGGACGTTCAATCCATTGCTCATGCGGTATTGCTATCACTGCCGCTTCAAAAACATCTTCATGCGTCATCAGCGCATTCTCCAAGTCAACAGACGAAATCCATTCGCCTCCACTCTTGATCAAATCTTTTGTGCGGTCCATCAATTTAAGATAGCCGAACTCTGTCATAACTGCGATATCGCCTGTGAATAGCCAGCCATCACGGAAAGCTTCTGCTGTACGCTCATCATTGTAATATTCACTTGCAATCCAAGGTCCCCGAATAGCTAATTCGCCCATTGTTTTACCATCCCAAGGCGCATCTCCGGCTTCATTAACAATACGGACTTCAAGACCCGGCATCGGCATACCTTGAAGTGCACGGACATCGATTTTCTCATCCATTGTTAAATCGGTCATCCCTGACGAATAGACAGATAGACTGACTAGTGGCGATGTTTCAGTCATGCCATAGCCAACGATGAACGGAACACCTAGTTTTTCTTCGAATGCACGGATCAATCCTTTTGGTGAAGCTGAACCACCGCTTACAACGGCTCTAAGTGATGACAAGTCTCTCGGGCTCTCCTCCTGCTCCTTCAGCACTGCTAGCCAAATTGTCGGGACTCCCGCTGTTACAGTCACCTTCTCCTGCTCGATCAAGTCCAGCAACAGCTTCGGATTTAAGCCTGGCCCCGGCAGGACTTGTGTTGTACCAAAAAAGACTGCGGCGAATGGCATTCCCCATGCATTGACGTGGAACATTGGCACGACTGGCAGAATTACATCTCTCTCCGATAAACCCATAGCATCAGCTAGTCCTAGCGCATAACTGTGCAGAACAAGTCCGCGATGGGTATAGACGACTCCTTTCGGATTGCCCGTCGTAGCGGATGTATAGCACATGCCAGCTGGCGTATTCTCATCGAGATCCTCTGGGAATACAAAGTCTTCAGATGCTTCAGCTAGAAGTGCTTCATACGAATGGACATTTTCGAGAGATGTTTCAGGTATTTCAGTGCTGTCTCCCATGATGATATAATGTTTCACCGTTTTCAGATAAGGCGCAAGTTTTTCAAGATGCGGAAACAGATTATCATCGACAAGCAGGATTTCATCCCCAGCATGGTTGATAACGTATGCAATATGTTCCGGAGATAATCGTATATTGATCATATGAAGGATGGCACCTGTTCCCGGCACACCGAAATACGCTTCTAAATGTCGATGGTGATTCCAAGCAAACGAGCCAACTTTCGTTCCATGCTCCATCCCGAGTTTCGTCAGGGCATCCGCCAGTTTGCGTGTTCTTTTTGCGAACTCACTATATGGAATCCGGTGAATCGAGTTTTCTCCTGTTCGTGAAATAATTAATTTGTTAGGGAAATATTGCTCTGCTCGTTTAATAAAGGAAGATAATAATAGTGGTGTTTGCATCATACTAATCTCGCCCCTTTTCATGTAGAATATTTTTTACGTAAACAGTGCATTATAATAGTAGGTATACATCTCATATGGTCCCGAAAGATAATATGCCCTACGAAACCAAGTTATTCCTACTTATATAGTTTGCAGTATTGAATACGGTGTACAAACTGAGCGTATGTGCCTTAAATGGGTAGCCGAGCGCCAAGACAGATTCAATGGCGTTCTTTATATCAACTTACTAAGCAACCCTAATTTCTACAAGCCCATATTCTTCGCGATGATGACTTTCATAATTTCATTCGTCCCTGCGTAAATCGATGCCACAGGGATATCCCTGTAACGTCTCGCAATTTTATATTCTTCCATATAACCGTACCCACCGTGCAACTGCATACATTCTGCCGAAATTTCTCGCGCCGTATCGGTCAGCCAATATTTCGCCATCGATACTTTTGTGACGACATCTTTTCCCGCTAGATGATCTTCGATAAGTGATTCTAGAAATACTTTTCCAATCTCCACTTTCGTTGCAATTTCAGCAAGTTTAAACTGCGTGTTTTGAAACGAACCAATCGGCTTATCAAATGCTTTCCGCGATTTTACATACTCAAGTGTCATTTCTAGCATATCCTCTGATGCCGTTTGTGCGGCAATCGCAACAACAAGCCGTTCCTGCTGTAGTTTCTCCATTAGATAGCTAAATCCTTTTCCTTCTTCGCCAATTAAGTTCGTTACAGGTACACGGCAATCTTCAAAGAACAATTCCGCCGTGTCTTGCGAATGCAACCCTACTTTATCGAGTTTTCGACCTTTTGTGAAACCTGGCGTACCTTCTTCTATAATAAGCAAACTGACGCCACGATGTTTTGGTTCGGCATATGGGTCAGTTTTTACAGCAACGAGTATAAGATTCCCATTAATACCGTTTGTGATAAACGTCTTTTGACCATTCACGACGTAATGGTCCCCATCTTTAATTGCCGTCGTCCAGATATTAGCCAAGTCCGATCCTGTTCCTGGCTCTGTCATTGCAATAGCGGTAATATTGTTAGCGCTTACACAACCAGGTAGCCAACGCGCTTTCTGCTCCATTGTGCCGAACGATTCAATATATGGAACAACGATGTCATTGTGCAAGCCTACCCCTGTGAGACCCGCGCCTACACGCTCAAGTTCTTCCCCGATGATTACACTAAAGCTGAAATCCAGACCAAGCCCTCCGTATTTTTCATCCACTTGCGGACAGAGGAACCCCATCTCCCCAAGTTTTTTCCAAAATGCGATTGGTATAAGCCGATCTTTTTCCCATGTATCGTAGTGTGGAACTGCTTCTTTCTGAAGAAACTTCCGAAGTGAATCTCGAAACATGACGTGCTCATCCATTTCAAATCTGTATCTCGCCAACGGTCTAGCCCCTCCTTTTGTAACATGTGCTTTGGAACGTGTTCGAGTTGCCATGTTTATCGGCGAACCATTGTTTCCAACTCACTTTGGTTGCATCCGAATCGCACCATCCAACCGAATTACTTCACCGTTGAGCAGTGTATTAGTAAATATACTTTCAACAAGCTTTGCATATTCATCTGGTCGCCCAAGTCGTTTCGGGAACGGTACCATTGAAGCAAGTGAATTACGTGCGGCTTCCGGTAGCCCCTCGAATAACGGTGTTTCTACAAGACCCGGTGCAATTGTCATCACTCGGATACCGAATGCCGCGAGTTCACGTGCAATCGGTAATGTCATTCCAACAACGCCGCCCTTTGAAGCACTGTATGCAACCTGTCCAATTTGTCCCTCGAAAGCAGCAACGGAAGCAGTATTTACAATAACCCCACGTTCCCCTTCTTCGTTTGGCTCATTTCCTTGCATTGCGGCCGCCGCCACACGAATTACATTAAATGTGCCTATCAGGTTTACTCGAATGACTTGTTCAAACTGGTCAAGCACCATCGGACCGCTACGCGACAATACTTTCCCCGGCGTCGCAATACCTGCGCAATTAACAACGGCTGTTACTTCTCCAAACTTCTCCTTTACGGAAGCAACGTTTACTTCCACTTCTTCCGCATCCGCAACATCCGTTTTGAGGAATAAAACACTTTCCTCTCCAAGCTCTCTTGCAAGTGCTTGTCCACGCTCTTCATTCCTGTCGAAGATAGCTGCCTTTCCTCCGGCGTTTACTATCCTCCTTACAGTGGCCTCCCCAAGACCGGATGCTCCACCTGTCACGATTGCTGTTACTTTTTCCATTTCCACACCTAAATCCCCCTAATCGAATACACCTAAATTTCATTTAGCAGGGGTTTGACCCCTCACTGGATGAAATTAAATACGTTCAATAATTGTCGCGTTCGCCATACCCATTCCTTCGCAAATTGCGAGTAGCCCATAACGTCCGCCAGTCCGCTTTAATTCGTGAATCATCGACACCAGTAATCGCGTGCCTGTCGCGCCAAGTGGATGACCGAGTGCGATGGCGCCGCCGTTCGGGTTCAATTTCGTAGAATCAGCACCCGTTTCTTTCAGCCAAGCAAGCGGCACTGGTGCAAATGCTTCGTTCACTTCATACGTATCCATATCTTCTATTGTAAGACCGGCCTTTTCAAGTACTTTCCGTGTTGCTTCAATTGGACCAGTTAGCATTAACGTCGGATCAGAGCCAACAACAGCTCGTGCAACAATGCGTGCGATCGGCCTCACGCCAAGTTCGTCCGCTTTGTCGCGTGACATAAGGAGTACAGCAGATGCCCCGTCACTCATTTGACTTGCATTACCCGCTGTAATTACGCCATTTTCATCAAAGACCGTCCGTAATCCTGCCAACACTGCTGTTGTCGATTCGGGACGAGGGCCTTCATCTTTAGAAAATAGTTCTGTTGTGCCATCTTCTTTCGTGATTTCAACTGAAACAATTTCTTCTTCAAATTTCCCTTCATTAATTGCGTGAATCGCCTTTTGGTGACTTTCGAATGAAAAGCGATCTAGTTCTTCCCGCGACAGTTCCCACTTCTCAGCAATTCGTTCAGCTGATAGTCCTTGATTAATAATTTCATATTTTTCTAGGAGCTTTGTACTTGGTTTAGCATCTCCCATATTGGACATCATTGGTGCACGCGTCATACTTTCAACTCCACCTGCAATGACGATATCCATATCCCCAGACAGAATTGCTTGTGACGCAAAATGAACAGCTTGCTGACTCGATCCGCATTGCCGGTCAATTGTCACACCAGGCACATGTATTGGGAATCCAGCGATGAGCGCTGCTGTCCTAGCAATATTCCCACCTTGTTCACCTGATTGGGTAACACAACCAAGAATGACGTCTTCCACGTCTTCTTTGTTTATCCCTGCACGTTTCATAAGTTCCTCAAGTACCACAGCCGCAAGTTCATCAGGTCTGTAGACCGAAAAGCTCCCTTTTCTCCTACCTACCGCAGTTCTAACCCCCTGAACAATAACAACCTCTTTCATACCCACACCCCGTTACCCGAATTAATTAACTTTTCTTATAATAATAGAATACATGAAAACACTTACAAAATCTAGTATGACTTAGATCGAATCAGCCTCAAGTCCTAGGTGGAAATCCGCTTAGCGCCCGTTTGGACGAGCCGGAAATCGTTATAAGATTAAGCTACAAACGAAAGGAGGAACAACAAATGAAAAAACTAGGTCTTGCAGCACTTGGTATTACAGCAGCAATCGTTGCCCTTGCGAATCTCGGCTCACTTCTCGCACTTGCATTTTCAGCATTGATTGCATACGCGGGGTTCCATTATTTCAGAAAGAGCACTTCCACAATCTCGAAATTGTTCTGGGGAGGCGTACTTGTCATTGGCTTGTTAACAGCAATAGCAAATGTACCGGCATTCATCGGAATCATTGCTTTAGTCGGTGTTCTGTATGTTTGGCGTAAATGGCATGGCTCAGAAAACAGTAACATCATCAATAACCCTACTGACGATCCATTCGTAAACTTCGAACGTCAGTGGAATGAAATTACAAAATAATGAGGAGGAACTAACTATGAACTCACTTTGGAATAGATTTAAATACTCGGTACAAGCAGATCTTCACACGGTGCTCGACAAAAAGGAAAGCAAAAATCCAATTGCCATGTTAAATCAATACATCCGCGAGGCAGAAAAACAGACCGAGTCAATCGGGAAATTGCTTGAACGTCAAAGCAAACTAAAAACAGAACTGCAGAAAGAGTTGGCAGAAGCTGAAAAAATGTCAGAAAAACGTCGTAGTCAGCTTGAACTTGCACAAACTGCTGGTGAAGAAGACTTAATCGCATTTGCCGAGGAGGAAATCGCTGCGTACGATACGCGTGCAGCAGAACTTTCGGAAAGCGTTATGGAAACGGCTTATGAATTAATTTCACTGGAGCGTAAATTCGAGGAAATGAAACATAAAGTGAAAGATATGAAAGTTCGTCAGCTGCAATTGATGGGGAAAGAGAATGTGACCCGCGCCCATCACCGGATGGATCAAATCATCTCTCCTGAAAATGCAGACAGTAAAATGGCATCAGTTGGCGATATGAAAAAGTATATCGAAAACCTTGGCGGAAAGATTGAACGTGAGTACGAGACGTCATCAATGGACCGTCGCCTTGAGACATTAGAGAAAGAATCCGCAAAAGAAGTAGAAATTGTGTAAAATAGACTGTAGGATGCAGGTATGCAACCGTCGCCGCAGGAATCGGTGTACTGAGGTTGCGTACCTTTTTTCTTATTTACAGATAATCTGACCTCAAGAAGGGAGAATAACAAAATGAAACGAATCGATACAAGCAAAATCACATTTTGGGGGCTAACTTTCCTGCTACTCATTTTTGTGGAGGCAGCTTTCTTTCATAACGGCAATATCGTGTTCGTCCTTCTTGGTGCCGGACTAATTTATTACGGTTTGCGGAAACGATCGAAGCTGCTATTTTTACCTGGCCTGTTTTTTATCGCAATGGCACTTTTCACATTGTGGAGTTTACGGATGCTCATTTTCACCGTCATCATCTACGTCCTCGTAAAACTATGGAAGGGCGTGCCGTCGGAGGAAATAATGCGTCCTCTCAAAGATCTTCAACGAGAAACGCCCAACGGAATTTGGAAAAACAAACTATTTTCCGTCCAGTCATCCCCCTTTGCGTCTTATGAATGGGAGGACATCCATATCCACGGATTCTTTGGTGATATTCACATCGATGTAACGGATACAGTACTGCCAAAAGGAACTTCTTTAATTTCTGTTAGGCAAGGTATCGGAAAAATAAAAATTGACTTACCTTACGAAATCCCCGTACGCATTCATTACACGACATTAATCGGTGATGCTAAGCTTTTCAATATTTATCGGAAACGGCTCATTAATGAATCGCTCCATATGAAAGATAGCTATGAAGGGAAATCTGCTGATTCCCCTGAACTTATCATTACGCTTTCCACTTGGGGCGGAGATGTCGAGGTGACACGAAAATGAAGGCAGTCATCGGACGCGGACTTGTTTTATCAATTTTATTTATTGCGATTGCAGCGGTGTACATCTATTTCCTTCTTGGTTTGCCAATAGAAGAAAGTTGGTTTGCATTTTATGAATTGCAATTTGCGAATGTTTCGCTTGGCTTGTGGATTTTGACTACTATTTTCTTGCTTGCCTGGGGAATCGCTATATGGACAGGTTTTTTAGGAAGTTCAAAAGAGAAAGCAATCGAGCAAAGAATAACAGGGTTGATCGACACTGAGCTAGAAACTGATTCAATCGAGAAGTTCTCTCCCCGTATGGACCGGGCAATCGGGACCGTATCAACGGTCATTCATACGCAGCGAAAAAGTCTGCAACGGATCATAGATGAGCGTGCGGAGGAGCAAGACAAACTTATCCAAGAACGAATTATACAAGAACGACAGCGACTCGCGCGCGAGTTACATGATTCTGTATCCCAGCAACTGTTCGCCGCATCGATGCTATTATCCGCTATTACGGAAAATAACGAAGTTGCTATAGCACAAAAACCGGTACTCCAAGTCGAGCGAATCGTCCAACAGGCGCAACTGGAAATGCGCGCCTTGCTACTCCATTTACGACCGGCGCCCTTGAATAACAAATCACTTGCCGAAGGACTTGAAGAACTTTTAATTGAATTAAGGGAAAAAGTGCTATTCGATATCCGATTCCGTTTGGAAGAAGTGACATTATCAAAAGGTGCGGAAGACCAGTTATTCCGAATCGCGCAGGAGACGCTGTCCAATACACTGCGCCATGCACAAGCCACGGAAGTCGATGTGCTATTTGTGGAACGAGACGGGCTCGCAATTTTCCGGGTGCAAGATAATGGTATCGGATTCAAAGATAGTGATGGAAAAGGCGGCTCATATGGTCTGCAAAACGTTAAAGAACGTGCAATTGAAATCGGTGGAACATGCAAAATCGTTTCCGTTCCCTCTCAAGGGACGATTGTGGAAGTGAAATTACCTGCTCGAAAAGGAGATGGCCCGAATGATCAAGATCCTGTTAGTGGATGACCATGAAATGGTGAGAATCGGTGTTTCTGCCTATCTACAGATTCAGCCCGATATGGAAGTCATCGGCGAAGCGGTAAATGGGCGCGAAGCCGTAGGAAAAGCACTTGAGTTACGCCCCGATATTATATTGATGGATATGGTGATGCCGGAAATGAACGGTGCCGAAGCAACTGCTGCCATCATTAAGGAGTGGCCGGAAGCAAAAATCGTTATCGTGACAAGTTTTTTAGATGATGACAAAGTATATCCAGCACTCGAAGCAGGCGCAATCAGCTATATATTAAAAACATCGAATGCGAAGCGAATTGCAGAGGCCATCCGTGAAACATTAAAAGGACAAACAGTATTGGAACCTGAAGTCACAACAAAAATGATGCGCAAAATGCGAGCAGGCAATGAACGGCAGCCCCATGATGAGTTGACGGAACGTGAACTTGAAGTATTATTGCACCTTGCGAAAGGTAAAACGAACCAGGAAATCGCAGATGATTTATTTATTGCACTGAAAACAGTGAAAACACATGTTAGCAATCTATTATCTAAACTAGAAGTGCAAGACCGGACACAAGCAGTCATTTATGCATTTAAGCATGAATTAGTAAATTGAAAAGCAGTCATCTTACGTCAGATTAACCTGACGTGTGATGACTGCTTTTTTTAATGAATTATTCTGAAGCCAAACGGTTCAAAGCATTAATCATGCCTGCATGAACGCCTTCATGCCACACTGCAAATTGAACGACTGCCTCAACTGTCACCATTGTATGCAAGGGTCCAATTGACATCGGTTCCTGTAACGTATTGCTTAGTTTACCTTCGAGCGCTTTAACGACACGTTCTGGCTGTTCCTCTAAAGCCGCGAGGAGCTCGTCTGTTGATGGAGCATTTCCTTCCCAGTCGTTAGGGCCTGATCCCGACACAAAAAGAGAGATCCATTCGGGATGGACAGGTTCATAACCTTCCACCGCTTTTTGAATGAGTGTTTCCATCGTTACAAAAATATGACCCGCATTCCAACGAATCGTGTTATTGAATCCTGTTGGTTGTGCATCCCAAGCTTCTGCTTTTGACTTTACAAGACGGCCAAGTGTATAAATACGTGTGAATTTTAACTGATTCATTGTTTCGATGATAATCATCCCTTTCTTTGCTTCTCTTCTACTCTACCGCATCTTACCTACAAATCAAAACGGTCGCTCCACAAAGGGGCGACCGCTACTAAGTTATGGTTTAAATGGATCTTCGTTCGGTTTCTCTTTATTCCATTTTTCGTGTGTTTCGTGATCAAACTTGTTATCTTCTTGATGTTTTTCACCAAAAGGGTATTGTTCGCCCGACCTTGGCTTATTATAACCCGTGTCTGTTTTGTATGTTCCGTATGCTGACTGTTCATTCTCACCAGTCTTGTCCAAGGTGTTTTTTCTAAAGACATCCGATGTATTCGAATCGGATGGATCCGCGAGTGGAAGCTCATCGGAATTAGCTACCCCTTTCACTTTCGGTTCAAGATCTTCTTTGTTTGGGTACTTACCATCTGATTTTGTCATAGTATCTATTGATCCTCCTTCTTCGAATAGTGATTCTATTCCCATATTTTAAACTAATGATACAACACATTTCATTAAACAAGCAAGTAGAATCCCATACTAGACAGCAGGATGGCCACTCCAATTACCACGTCTATCCATCTACTTGTCAGCTAAACTATTCTTCTAAATAACCAAAAGCAATTATTTCTTTGGCAGTCATAAAGGCGTTTGTACTTAGTGCCTAGTAATCTATTTGCATAAGCTAAATTAGACCATTCATGAAAGGAGTGTTGACAATGGGTCAATACGGAGGATATGAGAGCGGAAGCTCATTTGCGTTAATTATTGTGCTTTTCATCCTGTTAATTATTATCGGTGCTTGCTTCATTGGTTAATTAAGGATGTTGTGCATCTAGTACCAGCATACTTGCTATATATGTTGAAATAAAGAAACCACTGAATTTGCTACTGCGCTAGGGGATCCTGCCAGTCTTATGACTTTGGCTCCCCCTTAAAAGGCGCCTTCGCTCAATTTATATGGGTATTTATTTGGTCAACATATATAGTTTTTTTCTTAGGGAGCGCTTGAAAAGCGCTCCCTTTCCATATTTCCATTTTATTAATTTTAATGAAACTTTATACATTATTTGGTCGTCCAATACTGAATCAATGATTGGAGGATCTACTATGATTCGGGGAATTATTTTATCGTTATTCAGCATCACTTTTCTACTGTGGATTGAACAATCAGTAGAAGTTACATACATCTGGAAAACGGCGGCGAAAGTGACTCTATTCCTGCTCGTCCCACTCCTATTATTCCGCAAGACGGGATTCCCATTCTTACGCTTGGTCCAAACTGATCGAAAAAGCATGTTGATTGCGATTGGTTCTGGAGTTGCGATTATGGGGATTATCTTTGCGGCGTTCATCATCTTACAGCCTTTCATAGATATTGCTGCACTTCTAGTTGACCTTGCTAGTGCAGGTATAACGACTACAACATTCCCGTTCATCGCTCTCTATATACTGTTCGGCAATTCGATGTTAGAGGAATTTTACTTCCGCGGTCTGTTGCCAAATCTTGTTGGCAAGTCTCGGATTCGGTTTATTTTACCGTCATTCCTGTTTGCCATTTATCATATTTCAATTTTTCTTCCATGGTTCAGCTCAGCTCTTCTTATACTCGCTGTGACAGGGCTCTGGGTTGGTGGAGTTATCTTTCAACTTGCCAATGAAAAAAGCGGAACAATTTTGCCCTCTTGGACGATTCACATGTGTGCAGATATTGGTGTACTACTTATCGGTGTCTATATCATGTACTTCTATTGAATAAGGCCACATGACAAAAAAAGCTGTACACATTCCCCTTCTATAAGGGCTTTGCATACAGCTTATTATTTGTATATCTATTTGTTAAACCGCCGCCACGACGACCGTTACTTTGAATAAATCCCCATCTACTTCGATTTTCATATTCCCATTATGCAAATCAACGATGGATTGCGCAATCGCAAGACCAAGTCCTGAACCATCTGTATGGCGTGATGTATCCGCCCGTTTAAAGCGTTCATATAATTCGTCGATATTTTCACCGAGCTCATACTTCGTCACATTTTTCACGACGAATTCGGCCGTATCCCCTACTTTTCGAAGCGTAATATAGACACGGGTACCCGGCAATGTGTACTTGATGGCATTAACAATCAAGTTATCCAATACGCGCCACCATCTTTTCCCGTCCACATAAGCAACGAGTGCAGCTTCAGGGAAATTCACCCTAAAATCCAGTCCTGATTTCGAGATTTCTTCTTCGTGCTCTGCAAGTGCTTGTTGGAGTAATTGCGTCATATCAACACGCTGCTTGTTAAGCTCCAAGTTACCACTTGCCATTTTCGATACTTCGAATAAATCCTCGATTAACGTCTTCAAACGCTGTGACTTTTTGTCTAAAATGTCTACATATTTTGTACGTTCTTCAGCTGTAATGTCTTCCTTTTTCAAGAGATCCGTGTAGGTAATAATTGATGTCAATGGAGTCCTGAGATCATGACTGACATTCGTAATTAGTTCTGTTTTCAGTCGTTCGCTTTTCGCCTGTTCAGTCATTGATACATGGACACCTTCACGCAAGCTATTCAAATTCTTCGCGTGTTCGGCAAGCGGTGACTTCCCTTCGACCTTAATTTCTTCATGAAGGCGACCGTTCGCCATTTCTTCCGTAGCCAAGATAATTCGGTTCAAATAGGCCGAACGTTTCACCAACATATAAAGTGCCGGTAAGCCTAGAAAAAGTACAGCCGGAATGTAGAGAATTAAAGACGGAGGCATCAGTAAAACGACTACGAAACCAATTCCAGCAAGGAAAAAGCCGATGAGTAAAATGAATGTCTGAACGCCAATTGACTTTTTCAAAAACATCTCTTTAAAAGCTCCAAGGAATCTCACTGTGTAACTGTCTGCGATGTCTTGTACAAGTACCCCTTCATGTTCCAATCTTATTATTCCATTAACGATTTGAAACACAGTTACTAATAAGAACAGAACAAGAAATGCAAACTGTATCACGATCGCTATCCAAGACTCCATACTGTTCACGAAAATGAAATATGAGAACCTGTGTGACATGGCAGTTAATGCAACGTATAGTGCGAAAACAGAAATACCCAATAGCATTACTTTCATATCAATTTTGAGTTGATCATATTTCAAGACTATGCGATTTTGAGTTACCCATTCATTTTTAAACTTTAGTTTTGTGAATAACACAACTAATGCGAGTGCCCCTACTAACCAAAGAACAAACGAAAAGTATCTGTCCTGGTTATATCGTTTTACTTCATGACTGAGTAATCCATCTTTCAAAGCAACTTTCGGAACGATGACTACTCCTTCAAATGCCCGCGCAGGATTGCTGATTGATAACATGTCGTCCCAGTCCATTTCAATTTCACTTCTCACATAACCTACGGAACCCCAATTCTCCAGTGCTGGTATTGACTGTGCTTTAAAATAACCATTTCCTTCATTAAAGGTTCTTTTATAAGCAGCAGAAGCATTGATATCGCCTGAAGTGAACGTTTCTCCTGTTTTGGTATCTTTAAATTTATATGCAACTGGGAAACCTTCAAAGCTCTGTTCTTGATTTTCAATCAAATAGCGATTCAGGAAAGCTGCCTTTTCAGCTCTAATTTTTGCTTCTACATGCGCATCACTTTCAAAATTTTGTTGGATATCATCTATTTTATCGTCTCTTTCCTTGATTAATGTGGATTTCAACTTTTCACTTTTCGCCGCTTCTGCATCAGCAATCCGATTCACGTATTGGTCTTGGATATTGGCGATTTGCTCTGACAATGATCCGTACTGATTACGGTGTTCCTCAATTTCCGATTTCGCTACCAGAATCTTTTTTTCTGCTTCTTCCAAATTAACCGGATTCAAAACGGTTGGACCGATGTTTTCATAAAAAGTATTCATACTGGATTTAAAGTCTTCCGTTTCGACGAAACTATTTCCGATATATTGAGGACCCTTCTGTACAATTGAAATCAGTGCCATTAAAAACACCGCTGCAAGTATAGCCCATAATATTAGGGGCGATTTATTAATCTTCATCATTAAACGCCTCCTTTAATTAGCCTGTTTAATTGGGCGATGGCCCGACTAGAACGCTCCACACCATTGCCGACCAAGTCGATGATATAGGAGAAACAGTAACCAATACTCAGTGCCGCTATAACAATTGCAAGAATCGACCAGAAAGTAGTATAATCATTTTTCGATTTTGTAACCAATGCCCCATACCACCTTTACATACCTTGGATTTTTCGGATCTGCTTCGATTTTCTCACGAATTTTACGAATATGAACTGCGACAATATTTTCAGCATTGTACGCCGCCTCGTTCCAAACCCGTTCATAGATTTCACTGATAGAAAACACACGTCCTGCATTCTTCATCAGTAATTCTGTGATTTTGTATTCGATAGGAGTCAGCTTTACTACATCACCATCGACGGTTATTTCCTTCGCCTCTTCATCAAGAACAAGTCCGTCGATTTCTACTTTTTTCTGACCGTCATATGTACCAAATTGAATATATCGACGTAATTGAGACTTCACACGTGCCATCAATTCCATTGGATGGAACGGTTTGGTCACATAGTCATCGGCTCCCACAGATAAACCGTGAATTTTATCTGAATCCTCCGCTTTTGCACTTAACATGATAATCGGGATATTGCGCACTTCTCGAATTTTGAATGTCGCCGTAATACCATCCATATTCGGCATCATAATGTCGAGAATGAGAAGATGGACGTCGTTCGACTCCAATAACTCGATCGCCTCTTTGCCATCCGCCGCCTTTAGTACGTCGTATCCTTCATTTTTCAAATAAATTTCAATCCCGTCACGGATATCCTGATCGTCATCCGCTACCAACACCGTGAACTTCGCCATCTTCCGCACCTCGCTTTTCTTAACTCTATGATACCAATTGTACCCGCCAAATCTTAACATTTACCAATTGTAATTATGAAGAAAGTCTTAAGAAGTGTTGTATCAAGATTCCAAACAAACACGTTAATCCAAACTTTTGTGTTTGCTTTTGAATTAGCTAAGTGACTGTCCCCATCAATTCAAATGATTATTGCATGTTTGGACAGAGACTTACATATTGATAAGGTGCAAGGACAAACTACTATTGGGGGTAATGTTAATGTCAAACCGTGCTGTTGTATACAATAAGCCTGGAATAGTTTCAATCGAAAATATTGGCTTTCCGGACTTGGTGTTACGAGATGGACCCGGGGTAAATCCATTAAATGTCGGACGTAAGTGTGATCACGGTGTCATTCTAAAAGTCGTTGCTACAAATATTTGCGGGAGTGATCAACATATGGTGCGCGGTAGGACAACTGCACCAAGCGGTCTAGCATTAGGACATGAAATTACCGGCGAAGTCATTGAGGCAGGTCGGGACGTAGAATTCATGAAAGTCGGAGATCTTGTCTCCGTGCCTTTTAATATTGCTTGTGGTCGCTGTAGAAATTGTAAATCACAAGACACTCATATTTGTGAAAACGTAAATCCAGACCGTCCTGGATCAGCTTACGGTTATGTTGATATGGGTGGGTGGGTCGGTGGACAATCGGAGTATGTAATGGTTCCTTACGCTGATTTCCAACTACTAAAGTTTCCAGATAAAGCACAAGCGATGGAAAAAATTCTTGACCTTGCTATGCTATCAGATATTTTTCCAACAGGATTTCACGGAGCATACAGTGCTGGAGTCACAATCGGGTCGACTGTATATATAGCTGGCGCTGGCCCAGTGGGATTAGCAGCCGCTCATTCAGCACAACTGCTCGGTGCTTCATGTGTCATTGTAGGAGATATGATTGAAGATCGATTGGCACAAGCGAGAAGTTTCGGATGTGAAACGATCAACCTTAGTCAGCATGATGATATAGGCGAACAAATTGCACAAATACTTGGTACTCCTGAAGTCGATTGTGCTGTTGACTGCGTCGGGTTTGAAGCACATGGTAACGGACCTAATCGAGGAGAAGCACCTGCAGCTGTTCTTAACTCAATTATGGAAGTGACACGTGCTGGAGGCAAATTAGGAATTCCAGGTTTGTACGTAACTGGAGATCCAGGAGCAACTGATGAAGATGCCAAATTTGGGACGCTGAAAATCCGAATGGGATTAGGCTGGGCAAAAGCACATCATTTCGTTACGGGACAAACTCCTGTCATGAAGTACCATGAGTTTTTAATGAAATCAATACTGAGCGGGAAAGCTCAAATTGCCAAGGCAGTAAATGCTACACTTATTTCATTAGAAGAGGCACCGAATGGCTACCAAGTTTTTGATAAAGGCGCAGCGAAAAAGTTTGTTATCGATCCACACGGACTGATAAAGAGATAACTCTTTTAACATAGATGATAACATCCACGACAAAATCTTCGGAAATTCGAAAACGAGCTGTGGATGTTTTTCTATCCCGTATCGACAATCAGGGGGGATTTCCTATGTCGGCATTTATAGGTGAATTAGTTGGAACAATGATCTTAGTGATTTTAGGTTGCGGTGTTGTTGGCGGAGTTGTGCTTAATAAAACTAAAGCACAAAATTCCGGTTGGATTGTGATCACGATGGGCTTTGGTCTCGCTGTAGCAGTAGCTATTTATGCCGTAGGCGGGATAAGTGGCGCCCATATTAATCCGGCAGTTACAGTAGGATTAGCCGTAATTGGGGCTTTTCCTTGGGCAAATGTTCCGTCGTATATTTTAGCTCAACTCATTGGTGCTTTTATCGGAGCAGTCATTGTTTACGTTAACTATTTACCACACTGGGAAGAAACAAGCGATAAAGGCCAAAAGTTAGTTATATTTTCAACTATTCCGGCCATAAGAAAGCCTATTTCCAACTTAGTAAGTGAAATGATCGGTACATTCGTACTCGTTCTCGGGATATTAGCGATTGGTGCAAATGAATTTACGGAAGGACTTAATCCACTAATCATCGGATTTCTTGTCCTCTCCATTGGTTTGTCACTTGGAGGAACAACCGGTTTTGCGATTAACCCCGCACGTGACTTAGGTCCAAGAATAGCTCACTTTTTCTTACCGATTCCCGGAAAAGGATCATCCGATTGGGGTTATGCTTGGGTTCCAATTGTTGGCCCATTACTTGGTGGAGTATTTGGAGCTCTATTTTATCAACAAGTGTTCAGTGGGATAAATTCTTTGGCATTTTGGATAGTAGGCTCAATTTGTTTGGTCGCAATTCTAGGTGCATGTTTTATGAACAAAGTGATGAAAACTCAGCAAGTTGAATAAAGTTCAGTAGCCCTAATACAACCATGTAAAACTTGAATATACACCCCCTGTATCGATTCAGTTAGTAACTAAACTAACTACACAGGAGGGTGTTTTTTTATTAGGTAAAATTAGGCTGTTTCAAGAAAATATGACCAGGTGACTGTCACTCGGTCATTTCAATTTGGTATACTAAGGTAATATACCAATTAACAAACAAAGGAGGATATATTATGAAACCCCGTTTATTTTGGATCGCACTAATCCTGATTGGTATAAGTTGGATTTCAAACTCTATTTACGCTCACTCCAAGCAACTAGATAAGCCTATTTTCTTGGATCATTATATTGATGTGGAGTTGCAGGATTATATATATATAACGTTTTATTATTTAACGAACAAGAATGACTCTTCAGTAGTCTCGTCTGTTTCTACTGGTGAACTAATCGGCTATCCAGAAGACCCTTATTTTACAGACGAAGGAATTCAAAATAGACAGTCATTTAATAATCATGTGTTAAGAAGTGTCAATGTGAGGTTCGACTTAGAACAACCCTCTGTTCCTGAAATTTATTCTTTCACTGAAATGGACATCTTTTTTTCAAATGGAAAAAAGATAACAACCCCCATTGGCATCGTGAATATCTTTCCGTACTTCAATGAAAGAGTCCCACTCGAACAAGTAAGTACAATGATGGGTAGTAACTATAATAACGCAGATTATCGAGCTACTGAGCCCCTTACAGTCGATACAATTAAAGGTTCATATCAAGAAGTCTTACAGGATAATTTCCTTATTAAAATAAACTCGCCGAGTAACCCTACAGTTTCCCAGCCCACTGAGAAAGAGTTTCTCGATCCGATGGAAAAAGAGTGGAGGAAGTTGCCTGGGCTAGATTTGAAAAATGTTCAACTTCCATTCGACTTGAAGAATGGTGAAAGACTAAGCGTGTACAGTAGCATTTCTAAAAACCTCAAAGCAGTATTTGATTTAAGTATACATATGTCCGGAAAGTCAGAGTCAGGCAGGGTTTTCTCAACAACCGTCAGATTCAATCATCAACCTTATTTGGAACAAAAAGATGTCAATGCAATTATCAAGGAGAAAACAAAGGGGGATACCAATGGATAAAGCATTAAGGTATATGTTCTGGGGGTATCTTTTCATTTTTTTCCGGGTCCATATTGGTTTTGATTGGCTAGCTGACCCTGTCGGATATTATTTGATTTACTCCGGATGCTTCATGCTTATCGATAAATATCCTCATGCAAAAAAAGCAGGAATCGTAGCCGGACTAGGCATAGTCATTTCTTTCCCGGCAATTTTCGTTAATCTTTCTGCGCATTATCTCGGTATTTGGGAAGTCTATTCACTTGCTTTACTCGTCCTAAAACTGATTGTCGCCTATTTTCTTTTCGCTGTTCTAAAAAGTATTGTCAATGACTATGCTAATCAAGCATTGATAAACCAGACGAAAAGTGTCTATACATTTTATATAGCTATCCACTTATCCGTGCTTATGCTCATGTCATTTTCCATGAATATAGCTGAGGACCAATGGATCACACTTACATTCATGCTGACAATGGGCGCCTTAGTTATGGATATCATGTTTCTTCTACTACTTGCAGCCATTCGGCAAGCACAACCGCGACAGCCAGCTCACGACTATTCGGTATGAAAACAGTGGAAATTGGGAGGGATAAGATGTTTAAAAACCAATCAGGTCAAGTAAGGGCTGGCTGGCTTATTTTACTAACTTTTATAGCCATGCTAATTGTTCAACAGTTATTCTCACTTCCAGGGATTCTTTTATTGATGTTCACTGAAGCACCTTTTAGTGAGGGATTTAGTTATCTCGATATGCAAACTGCTTTCGATTCACACCCTTGGATTTTCCTTTTAATGCAAGGCGGTGGTACAGTCGGTGGAATAGTGATTACTTTTTTACTATGGCGTTTTATAAATAAGGGTTCCATGAAAGAGCTCGGCTTTAGAGGTTCGTTGAAAGACTTATGGTTTGGACTGTTTCTTGGTGCATTATCGATTATCTTTATTTTTATTGTATTGATGGCGACCGGCAATGTGACACTCCTTAATTCATTGTCAAACCCTCACTTCTCAATATTTATGATTACTTTTCTAGTTCTATTTATTCTTGTCGGAATCTTTGAAGAGATGTTCTTTAGAGGATATGTCATGTCCACCATGGCAAGTAGGGGAAATAAAAAGTGGGTTATCTACGTAGCATCCGCTTTAATTTTCAGCATCGCCCATGGTGCAAATCCAAATGTAAGTCTTTTAGGATTAATGAATATTGCACTGGTCGGGCTTTTATTCGCTTATATGTTTGACGCCACAAAAAGTTTGTGGCTTCCAATTGGTTATCATATTACGTGGAACTACTTCCAAGGGAATGTTTTTGGATTTGCGGTAAGCGGTACTGCACCAAATGGCATCTATAGTGTTGAACTAGTCGAGGGACATGATTGGCTGACTGGTGGTGCATTCGGTCTAGAAGGTGGAATCCTAGCAACGATGCTAATCTTGGTCGGTTTTATCGCTACAAAGCTTTATTCCAAATCGAAAAACAAAAAAAATACAGGAAGCCTTTAAAGCTTCCTGTATTTTGAATTTCAAAAACAAACAAGACTGTTCAAACTTTCACTTTCCTACCACTCAACGTCAACACAAGAATTCCACCAAGCAACATCGCAATACCCATCCACGACGTTCCAGTCAGTCGCTCACCTACAACAATCACACTCAATATAGCAGCAGTAAGTGGTTCAGCAAGTGACAGCGTGACTGCTGACGATGAAGGTATCCGTTTCAACCCGGCTGAAAACAGGATATATGCCACACTGGTTGTGACGATCCCAAGATACAACACAACAGAAATTCCACGCCCCGTCATAAGCCCTTCCGTTTCGAATAAAAACAAGAATGGCATGAGCATTATCGCACTCATCGAAAAGATAACCGCAACAGCAGGCACAGGATCTACCTTGTCTAGTACGTCTTTATTGACGAGTGTATAAAAGGCAAACAACAATCCAGCTCCAAGTGACATCGCGATTCCCACTGGATTGACAACAATCCCATCTCTATTTAAAAAGAGCAGTGCACACCCTATAATTGCAAGTGCTGTCGCCATGATCCACACCCGGGTCGGGCGGCGTTTCAATAGTAACCATTCAATGATTCCAGAAAAAACTGGAGCACTTCCGATTGTGACGACCGTGCCTATAGCAACCCCCGTTAGTCTTACAGAAGAAAAAAATAAGTATTGAAAAATAGCCATTGAAATAGCTGCGTACAAGGTAGATTTCCACGGCCAATTTCGAAAATCGATTTTACGCATAATGAGCAAAATAACTAGTAACGAAAAACCCCCTATAGCAAGCCTCGATGCCCCAACTGCCAACGGATGAATCGTTTGCGGCATGAATGTTTGGGCTGTGCCAGTCGTCCCCCAAAGTATCGCACCTACCAGCACGACTAGATATGAAATACGTTGTGACAAAGTGATTCCCCCTTACTCTCTCTACAGTAGAAGATACCACATAAATCAAATTTTCCAATACCTTAATTCTACTTAATTGAATCCACAGTTGATTATACGAACCTAGCTAAACTGGTGGGGTACAATATCTATCTTCATAACTTTTGCTTCACCAGTTCTTTAAACCTCTCCGAATCATCTACTCGAATAGCTACTTGATCATAGAATTTCTTTACCCCCATCAACAGTGTCGCTTCTACTGGATATTTCAACTTTAATAGGACACTCGGGTACACTTTCTCAAAATCACGTGCAATAAAATCAATCGTATTCTTCGAAAATTTTTGTTCCAATACATCAGGGTCTTCTATTATCTCCTCAATATCTTCCCATCGGATTTCCATACGCTTCATCAAACCTAGAGAAACATACATACTTTCATGCTCTATCTGCAAAGGATTGAAGCGTAGTGCTTGAATATCACCTAAAAATAACAGGACTGAGTAGATGTTTATCACTAGCAGAATAAGCGATAAAATAAATGATTTGTCATGCAACCACCAGTGAATACCGATTGTTTCAATCATAATTGCATGGATCATCATCACTTGAAAGGCGATTAAACTTGATTTTTTGTAGAGTGTGAACGTATTGTCTTTTTCTTGCGGTTTCTTTTTCCAAATACAAAAAGCATAATAAAACATGAGCATTTCCGAACAAATCACTTGAATAATCGGATGCTTTCTTACCTTTTCGTCCACTGCATGAGAGAAAGAAAATAAAAGTGGTAAAGGGCTTTTCTTCACCGTTCGAATGATTTCGGGTAAATATTTAAAAAGAGTTACTAACAACAGAACTTCAAGTAAAACGAGTGCACCTTCTATTGCAAAACCTGCTAACGTAATCGTCTTAAAAGGAGCTAAATACTCCATCGGAATCATAAAGCGTGCAACCATAAGGCCCCCAGCCATCAACACAATCAGATACTTCCAACTCATTTTACGTTGCCAAGCTAAAAATAAAACGGGTGCCACAATGGTTAAATCAAGGATGGAACCTAGTACGACACCATTCGTTTTCGTAGGCAACAGGTTAAGGCCAAAGGAAGAGCGATATAAAGCAAAATTAGAAGCCAAAACAAGTAATAATAAGATTAGCCATACAATATGGATTGATTCCCTTTTATATACCATGTTATCCACCTCCCTTTTTTTGAGTTATAATATTTTCCGGTTTTTGAAATATATACGATGTAACTCCTGAATATCCTTCATTCCTAACTTTTCCTACTATTTTCATTAATCGTTTGCTCAACTTATGTACGTTTTTCGAAATAGGCTATCCTTCTTAATTGATTGAGTTTTATTTTCAATTCCCTACGATTTTCTTTATTGATTTTTCTCAGGTCTGTTAATAATTAACTTACAGTATTTGACTTAAATTTTAACCTTGTCGTTAGCTCGCTTGTTTTGCAGATGCCTTATTATCAATCACATCTTGGTATTCGGAATCTGATTGCAATTCATCTCTTCTACGTTTAATAATCTCTTTCATATTGTTAGATAACCTAGAATCCATTACAACACCTTCTTTCGTTCCGATTAACAGTTAATTAGTATTAACCATAAATACAACTTAACATAATGTCAATAATTGTTATTAATATAAGCTAAAAATCTGTATACAAAAAAGCCCGAAATGCATGTAGCATCCCGGGCAAGAAATTTCTTATATAAAACGCACAACTTCATCTAAAGGCAAGCGGGAAGACCCATATGCCGGGGCAGCGGCCTTTCCTAAGGCAATCAGTACAATTGGGAATTGATCACTAGGAAGGTCGAATCTCTCAGCAAATTTCACTTTATCAAAGCCACCTATTGTTGAAGTATCATAGCCTTTTTCTTTGGCAATCAACATCAATTGCATAGAAACAAGCCCCGCATCAAAAGAAGCGATATTCATTCTTGCCTCTCTTGGAATAGTTGGATAGACCGCATTCGTACTGGCAATCGTACGATCTTTAATCGACTCATCCATATGACCTTCTGCAACATTTTGTGTATAGATTTGCTCCACTTTTTTATACGCATCGATATTACCTAAGACAGCGATAACGGCAGATGAATCCCCCACCTGGACTTGATTGTTAGCGATTACTTGCAGTTCTTTCTTCACCTCGGGGTCCTGGATAACTATAAAACTCCAAGATTGCAGGTTACTAGATGAAGGAGCTATTGTTGCCAGCTTCAGCATTTCTGCAATTTCCTCTTTTGCGATTGTAGCGTTCGGATCGAACACCCTTACCGATTTTCTGTCCTTCATTACACTATATAAATGTGAGTTCAATGTTGTAGTCATTGTATTGCCTCCCTTTCTAAAACTTACTAATAGTAAGTAACTGCATTCAACTTACCATTAGTAAGTTTGTTATGTCAACCCTAACGATACATGTTAAGATAGATGAAAGATAAAGCAGAATGGAGGTTCGACTAGTGAATCAACCGAAAAATTGTGGGAATTCATCACATGTCTGCAACAACTTTCACGATACAATTGAATTTATTGGTAAGAGATGGATGGGGGTAATTATTTATACACTGATGTCCGGACCCAAGCGTTTTCATGAAATCACTGAGGGTATTCCAGGGATATCAGATCGACTTTTAACAGAACGACTGAATGAATTAATCAAAGAAGGCCTCGTTACAAAAAAACAACTTGAGCCTTCTTCTACTATAGTTGGATATGAGCTAACGGACAGCGGGATGGAATTAAAAGAAGTTATTACTGCCATACGGAACTGGATGGAAAAGCGAACAAACCTTTAGATCCGAAGGGTTAGAAAATTCATTAAACTCCCAAAGAAGAGCTATTTCCCCTAGAGGTTGATAGCTCTTTTCCCTCGCCCTGATTAACCACATTCATCTTCCTACACTTTGCTCAATCATTTATACCGAGCTGTTTCATGGCCACAACAAGACTTCGAACATCGATATTTATCCTATCCAAATTCTTACTTCTTCATTTTTCACATGTATTGACATGTACGAATCAAAAACACTATGATACACTGGATTGCAGGCTTTTTAACACGTGGTTCGTCAACCATCCCACGCTAAAAAAACTAGGAGGAAATGAATAATGAAAATAAAAACAATGGCCATTAGCGGGATTATCGCCGCTTTATATGTAGCTGTTTCCCTATTAATAGCACCATTAGCATACTCAGCCATCCAATTTAGAATCCCTGAGATGTTCAACCATCTTGTCGTGTTCAATAAAAAGCTCATATTTGGAATTGTGCTTGGTGTATTTGTGACAAACTTATTTTCCCCACTTGGTATGTATGACTTATTTTTTGGGGTAAGCCAATCAATCCTAGCCCTTTCAATTACAATTTTCTCTGCTAAATTCATATCTGGAATATTCAAGCGAATGGTCTTCAACACGCTTGTCTTCACCTTTACAATGTTCATCATTGCTTTCGAGTTGAACCTAGCATTAGAACTGCCTTTCCTACTTACCTGGTTAACAGTCGCAATAGGTGAATTCGTCGTTATGGCTATCGGGATTCCGATTATGATGATTTTAAATAAACGTTTGAAATTCGAAAAACTTATTTAACATAACCCATCCCCTCCATTTCACTGTTAGCGATTGAAATAGAGGGATTTTTTAAGGAGATGGATCGATGTACATAACAATCCAAGAAACCGCTGAACATCTAGGTATGCCTGTCGAACAAGTAGAAAAGTACGTGCGGGAAGGTCGCATCCGTTCCGTCCATGATGGTGAAAAATTCCTTATTAACAAAGATCAGTTTGGACTCTATTTAGAACAGCTCGAAATGTTAAAACACCAAATCGATGAATGGCGGAACGAACCTATTCCACCCGATCGTGACATTAAAGATGAAGATTGAAAAACCGGTTGAAAATCTACGGATTTTCAGCCGGTTTTGTTTTATTTAAGATAGGGTATCGTTCCGTTAAAGGTATGGAAATCGCTATAAGAGAAAATACTAAATACATCGATTGGTTGCTTTCAATATGCTTTGCTAGTATAGTAAGAAGCTGTTTCCAAATTACCAGCTCCACGAGGGGGAATTATGAAGAAAATTTCAAATGTCTTTTACATCACAATTGGTCTGATTATTTTGACCGTCGGATATGGCGCGTTTGCACCTGAAAGTTTTGAGGCTGTTACAACGAATGTCCGAAACTTTGTTGCGTCGTCTTTCGGTTGGTACTATATGCTGCTCATGTCATTTATGTTAGCGCTCAGTTTCTTTTTCATCGTCAGTCCATACGGAAAAATCCGGCTTGGAAAAGATACGGACCGTCCGCAGTTTTCAACAGTTACATGGGTTGCCATGCTGTTTTCCGCTGGGATGGGTATCGGCCTAGTCTTTTATGGTGCCGCTGAACCATTATCACACTTTGCAATCAGTCCTGCTTCGGAAGATCCAAATACGGATGCTGCTTTCAAAGAAGCCTTACGTCAATCTTTCTTTCACTGGGGGATTCACATATGGGCCATGTACGGAGTCATTGCGCTATCGTTAGCCTTCTTCCAGTTCCGCAAAGGGGAACCGGGATTAATTTCAGCAACATTGAAGCCGATATTCGGTGAAAAAATGGTTGGACCATGGGGTACTCTCGTCGATGTACTCGCCGTTTTCGCAACAGCATTCGGCGTCGCTACATCACTCGGCTTCGGCGCTGTTCAAATTAATGCAGGCCTAAACTACTTATTTGGTGTTGAGATCAATATCTTTTCACAATTTGTCATCATCGCAATCGTCACGGTCCTGTTCGTTGCATCTGCATGGTCAGGATTAAGTAAGGGCATAAAATATTTATCAAATACAAATTTAGTCCTTGCTCTTGCACTGCTTGGATTTATCGTCGTTCTTGGACCGACATTACTCATTTTCAATATGTTCACTGATTCGTTTGGCGGCTACTTTTCAAACCTTGTCCAAATGAGTTTCGGTACAGCACCATTGGACTCTACCGACCGGAAATGGCTTGACGACTGGACAATATTCTACTGGGCATGGTGGATTTCATGGGCACCGTTTGTCAGTATGTTCATTGCCCGTGTTTCAAAAGGCCGTACAATCAGGGAGTTCATGATTGGCGTACTTGCTGCACCTACTTTGCTGGTTACGTTCTGGTTCTCAGCTTTTGGAACGACAGCGATTGATATCCAGAAAAAAGGGCTTGTCGACTTGACGCAATCCAGTACAGAACTGACGATTTTCGAAATGTTCAATGTTATGCCAATGTCGTTCATGATATCAGTCTTCGCAATTTTATTGATTGTATCGTTCTTCGTTACTTCAGCCGATTCAGCAACATTTGTCCTTGGCATGCAGTCAACGAATGGTTCGTTGACACCGCCGAATAATGTGAAGCTCATTTGGGGCGTTATCCAATCGACAATTGCGCTCATTTTGCTATCTGTCAACGGCCTCACCGCTTTGCAAAACACGATCATCATCGCTGCATTGCCGTTCTCTTTCGTCATGCTACTCATGGTTGTCGCGTTGCTCAAAGCGTTGAAAGCCGAATTAAAGTTGATGAAATTAAAGTAATAACTAGAAAAAGCGATTCCATAAATGGAATCGCTTTTTCTTAACTATGAACAAGAACCTTTTCACGTTTTCCAATCATTTGAAGGAAGTCTCCGACCATTGCGCTTGCCGTCGGGTACATACCTGCACCCGGACCGACAAGTGTTAAGGCACCGAGATAGTCAGTTTCAACGATGATTGCGTTGTCCACACCATCGACACCATATAGCGAATGATGAGTTCCGATAAGTACCGGGCCAACACTTCCGTGCAATGTCCCCTTCTCGTCAATCAAAATATCAGCGACATGCCGATAACGAAGCTTAGCCTTAGATGCATCCGCCACATCTTCAATAGTAATCTTGTCGATTCCAACAACCGAAACGTCTTGCCAATTTGGTTGCGTACCGAATGCAAGTGCGCTCAAAATCATCAGTTTTCGAAAGGCATCTTTGCCACTTATATCGTCCGATGGATCCGCTTCCGCATAGCCAAGCGCCTGTGCTTCGTGAAGCGCGGCTTTAAATGGAATTCCCTCTTCCCGCATTTTCGTTAAGATGAAGTTGGAAGTGCCATTCAAAATACCTCTAATTCGTAACACCCGGTCTGTCGGTAACAAGTTTGTCACCGTACGGATAATCGGTATACCACCCGCCGTCGTTGCTTCATACCCAACGTAAACTCCACGGAACTCCGCATGTTTTAGTAACGCCGGACCATGTTTCGCAAACATCGTCTTATTCGCAGTTATTATATGAAAACCTTTTTCTATTGCATCCGAAAGAAACGTATAAGCGGGTTCTTCTCCAACAATCGCCTCAAATATGAGGTCAATGTCCGGATTTAACAGGATTTCTTGAATGTCATCCGTTATCTTCGTTCCAGGTGTCGCTAGACGTTCTTTCTCCTTATCCCGGACCAAAATGGAAACAATGTCGATTGTACAGCCCATTTCCCGCTTAATCTCTTCTTTCCTTTCATTCAAAATCCTATAAATCCCTTCACCTACAGTGCCGAAGCCAAGTAGAGCGACTTTGATTGACGCCATAACGCCACCTCCATGGACTGTTTGATGATGAGTCCCCATTTTTCAAATTCCGTTAAAAAACTTTCATAGGCATGTTTTGTATTGACCAAACAATATATAGAGTTGGGAATCATATAGGCGAACGTTCGAATTTCATCCGTCGGATACATCGGATCGTGTGTAAAAGCAAACGCCACCACTTTTGCAGATATCAGGCGGGAAGCTAGTTCAACGCCTCCTCGACCACGGCCGATGTCATGCGTATTCATCGCACGGATTAAGGGGTAGAAGCTCTCCATGTCATTTCTGCTATTCCCAAAAGGAGATGCCATGTTCCCAATTTTAGTTGATTGTGGTGTCACTGCCATCGGGAAAAGAATATCCATAGCCTCGGGATACATAATGCCCCATTCCAGTACACGCATGCCACCGAGCGCCCCCCCGATGACCGCCCTTAACCGATTGACACCTAGTACCGTCAGCGCTCTCCGTTCTGCATGCACCATATCTCGAATCGTTACTTCTGGAAATAAATTTCTATACAGCTCGCCTGTGTCCGGATTTACAGTTAACGGTCCTGTTGATCCGTCACTTCCGCCAAGTGCGTTAAAAGAGATAACGGATAATTCATTTGTATCGATACTTTTTCCTTTGCCGACAAGACCGCTCCACCAACCCGGATAGTCAACCGTTCCAACTGTCACGTGACTTCCTGTCAAGGCATGACAAACAAGTACATGGGGTGCATCCAACCTGCCCGTTCTTTCATAGGCAAGCTGTACATTTACCAAGACGACTCCTGATTCCAATACCAGATGCCCGATTTCCACTATCCCCGTCTCCACGATTGTCACGCCCTTTCTTGTCACCAAAAAATTATACTGTTACTGGTACCGCTAGTTCGATTGCTTGTGCAAGGTCTGCAATAATATCTTCCGCAGATTCAAGGCCCACCGATAGTCTGATCAATTCTTCAGTCACACCTGATTTTTTCAAGTCCTCAGGCCCAAGCTGCTGATGCGTCGTTGAAGCTGGATGGATAATTAGTGATTTTGCATCCCCAACATTCGCAACATGCGACCAGATTTTGACGTTATCAATCACGTTCCGGCCTGCATCACGTCCACCTTTAATACCAAATACAATAATGGAACCGAAGCCGTTTTTCAAGTACTTTTTCGCAAGGTCATAAGATGGGTGATCTTCGTTGCCTGTATATGTTACCCATTCGACAGATGGATGTTTTTTCAAGAACTCCGCTACTTTAACGGCATTTTCATTATGTCTTGTCACACGCAAATGCAGTGTTTCAAGTCCTTGGAGGAAATTAAATGCACTATCTGGATCTAAGCAAGGTCCGAAGTCACGCAATAGTTGAACGCGTAGTTTAGTCGCAAATGCCGCCGCTGCTGTATCAATTCCGTAACGGAGACCATGATATGACGCATCAGGCTCTGTGAAGCCAGGAAACCTCCCTTGCGTCCAGTCAAATGTACCCGCATCAACAGCAACTCCACCGATCGTGGTACCGTGTCCGCCAATCCATTTTGTAGCGGAATGGATGACAACATCCGCACCAAATTCGATAGGATTCGAACCATATGGCGAAGCAAATGTACTATCAATAAGAAGCGGTAGACCGTTTTCATGCGCAATGTCCGCAACCGCTTCAATATCGAGTACATGAAGACTCGGGTTACCGATTGTTTCTGCGAATATTGCTTTTGTTTTATCTGTAATTGCTGCACGGAAGTTTTCAGGATCTGTTGCATCGACAAACTTTACATTGATACCGTAGCGTGGAAGTGTAGCGGCGAATAAATTATAAGTACCGCCATATAAATTGCTTGCTGCGACAATTTCATCTCCAGCACCAGCTACGTTCAAGATAGAGAAAGCGATAGCTGCCATACCTGAGGAGAATGCAACTGCCGCCGTACCACCCTCAAGAAGCGCAATACGCTCTTCAAAAACTGCAACAGTCGGATTTGTAATTCGCGTATAGATATTGCCTGCTTCTTGTAGTGCAAATAGTTTTTGAGCATGTTCTGTATCACGGAATACAAATGATGAGGTTCTATGAATTGGAACTGCGCGTGAACCTGTTACAGGATCCGGTTTTTGTCCACCGTGCAGAAGAAGTGTTTCGGGTTGAAGTTTTGTCATCGTCATTACCTCCAGAGTTTTTTAGATGGATTTGATTGTAATGGGCGGAGACGTTAGGGGTATTTTTGGAATGAAAAATAACCCCCTTCGCTTAAGAAGAGGGTTACGCTTTCGCTTATTCCTCCCCTTATCTTTCAGACCGTTCGCACGAATCTGTAGGAAGTAGCACCTTTGCAAGTTAGTCACTTGCTGGTTGCCGGGCATCGCAGGGCCTATTCCCTCCGCCGCTCTTGATAAGAGTTTGTGATATTCAGTTTTCCATCTTGTGACATAGTATAGTAGATATCTCAATACTTTGTCAATAGTTTACCGAATAATATTTCTGAAACTTGTGTCTATGTGGAATGTTACACTTAGACTACCGTTATTTTAGGAGGAACTTGATATGTGGTTATGGATTGTAGGCGTGCTCTTATGGGGATATGCAGTTGGTTGCCTGCATGGATCAGTTGTTGCGCAGAAAATATCCGGCGTTAACTTGAAAGAAACCGGTGTGAAAAATGCCGGTGCCTCGAATGCGACCATTGTTCTCGGGAAGAAGTTCGGCGCATTAGTTGCAGTAATCGATATCAGTAAAGGTGCAGGAGCTGTCTTACTTGTGCACTATTTCGCAGAAAACGCAGGATTTTCAGAAGCCTTTTTGGCTTTACTTTTATTTCTTACAGCCGCCGCAGCCGTTATTGGGCATAACTTTCCATTTTATATGAACTTTAACGGTGGAAAAGGAACAGCGACAATAATTGGTGTACTGCTTGCAATCGACTGGCAGATCGGGCTCATTGGTTTTGCATTATTTGTCGTCGTAGCACTAATAACAGACTTTCTCGTGTTTGGTGTACTGATGCTCTACGTCACGCTCATCGCGATGGCAGTATTGGCAGACGGATACTGGCCAGTCGTAATAGCAACTTTGTTATTTGCAATCGCCATTTGGAAACATCTCGAGAATTTTCAGCGTATGAAAGAGCGTAGCGAGAAGCGCGTTTCAATGGTCTTTAGAAAAAATAAAACCAAAAACTGAGGACCCCTATAATTGGAGGTTCTCCGTTTTTGGTTTAGCAAGATTAAAAATCTCAACCTAACTCATTCATTTTCATTGAACACTTTCTTCATCACCGCAATAATAAAGTCCACGTCTTCATCAGTACAAGACAGCGGTGGGCTTAGCGCTAGAATATTGTTATAGCCAGCAACTGTATCGCCGTTCCTTCCTATAATAAGTCCATTCGCCTTACATTCGCCAATGATTTTTGCAACACGGGCGTTTGTAGCAGGCTCTTTCGTTTCTTTATTCTCTACAAGTTCAATGCCTAACAAGAATCCGAGCCCGCGAATATCGCCAACAAAAGGATGATCCATTAAGCTTGCCAACTCTTTTAGAAGACGCTCGCCAAGCTCAGCCGACCGTTCAACAAGACTTTCTCTCTCAATGATTTCAAGATTCTTCAACGCGACTGCACAAGCCGCTGGATTCCCACCAAATGTATTAACATGACGGAAATGACTGTTATCTTCTCCTGTATCGAACTTTTCATAAATATCTTTTCGAATAGCCGTAACCGAAAGTGGCAAGTAAGCGCTCGTTAGTCCCTTTGCCATCGTAATAATGTCCGGTTTCAACTTAAAATGCTGATGACCGAAGTCTTTCCCAGTTCTGCCGAATCCACAAATGACTTCATCAACAATTAGCAGTACACCGTGGCGTGTACAGATTTCCTGGACTTTTTCCAAGTAGATTGGATGCGGGATGAGGATACCGCCTCCTGTAATGAGCGGTTCCATAATAATCCCAGCGATTGTTTCCTTCTGTTCCCAAATGATTTTCTCTTCAAACTCTTGGGCACGTTGTATGTTGTACTCCTCAATTGACTGTCCCGCAGGTCTGCGGTAATTGTCCGGAGGCGCGATGTGCAAGAACCCCGGGGCAAGTGCCTCATACTTGTATTTCCGCAGTGCTTGACCAGTCGCAGCCAGTGCCCCCATGGAGCTCCCATGATACGCACGGTAGCGGGAAATGAATTTGTAGCGTGACGGTTCCCCATTTTGCTGATGGTATTGACGCGCAAGTTTAAACGCTACTTCGTTCGCATCGGATCCGCTGTTTGAGTAAAATATTTTATAGTCACCACCAAGCATTTCATTCAACTTTTCCGCAAGCAGAATAGCAGGCTCATGACTTTGGGTCATCGGGGCATAGGCCATCTTTTTCATCTGATCATAGGCAGCTTGCGCTAGCTCCTCACGACCATAACCGACATTCACACACCATAGTCCAGACATTCCATCTAGATAACGGTTGCCATTATGATCTGTAATCCAAGCTCCTTCCCCACTCTCCACTACCATTGGTGGGTTCTTTTCATTATAGGAAGAAATATGGTGCCAAACGTTCTCCCGGTCCTTTTCAACTAATGACCCTGTAGTCTCTTTTGCTGTAGTCATCTTCTCTACCCCCTCCTAATTTCACGATTAATTTCTGGTATTAGTGACGCGCAGTCAACATTTTCTTCCGTGTGTAAAACTCAATTCCGTCGCGACCATTCGCATGCAAGTCACCATAGAATGATTTTTTATAACCAGAGAACGGGAAGAATGCCATCGGAGCTGGAACACCAAGATTCACGCCAAGCATCCCCGCATCAATTTCTTCTCTAAACTTCCGAATTGCACTTGCACTATCTGTAAATAAACAAGCCCCGTTTGCAAACTCTGATTTATTTGCAAGTTCGATTGCTTCATCCAATGTATCCACTCTTACAATAGATAGCACAGGAGCAAAAATCTCTTCTTTCCAAATTTTCATTTCCTGAGTGACATTATCAAAAATTGTCGGACCGACGAAATAACCGCCTTCGAAAGTAGACTTGTCTTCACGGCCATCTCGTAATAGTTTGGCGCCTTCCTCAATACCTGATTCGATGTAACCCAGTGTCTTGTCTTTATGTGAATTCCTAATAACAGGTCCAAGGAAAATCCCTTCTTCTAGTCCATTACCAATCGTCAGTTTATTCGACTCGTCTACTAATCTCTTGACAAGTTCATCTGCAATATCACCAACTGCAACGACAACGGCACAAGCCATACATCTTTCCCCAGCGGATCCGAAAGCTGCATTAATAATATTTGTGATCGTCAAATCCATATCCGCGTCCGGCATAACGATTGTATGATTTTTCGCACCTGCTAATGCTTGGACACGCTTACCATTTGAAGTTCCTGTTTTATACACATACTCAGCAACCGGTTGTGAACCTACGAACGACACGGCAGGAATATCTGGATGATTGAGAATACCATTTACGACTTCATGCGCACCATGGACGATATTGAAAACACCGTCAGGCAGACCTGCTTCATGCAATAATTCTGCAAGACGGTTCGCCAAAAGTGGCGTACGCTCTGAAGGTTTTAGGATGAATGTATTTCCACTCGCGATTGCAAGTGGGAACATCCAGCAAGGGACCATCATCGGGAAGTTGAACGGTGTAATTCCACCAATTACGCCTATTGGATAACGATACATACCCGATTCAATGTTCGTTGCGATATCAGGAAGCTGATACCCCATCATTAACGTCGGGGCTCCTGCAGCAAATTCAACACACTCAATCCCGCGTTGTACTTCACCATATGCTTCAGCATAATTTTTGCCGTTTTCAATCGTAATAATTTTCGCTAGTGCTTCCCAGTTCTCTATTAACAATTGCTGGTATTTAAATAAGATTCTTGACCGTTGAGGAACAGCAACCTTCTTCCACTTCGCAAATGCTGTTTTCGCCGCCTCTACCGCTTTATTCAAATCTTCTAGTGTGGAGATAGGAACTTCGGCCAATATTTCTCCCGTCGCTGGATTTGGTACCTCTTCATATTTATCTGTCGTTGATTTTACCCATTGTCCATTGATGAAGTTTGTAAGCGTTTTCTTTTCTACCTGAGTTATAATCATTTTCATTCCCCCGTTCTATTGTTCTTGCTAGTTTACGCTATCTTCGCTAGACTTCATATTATACTTTACAAATAATTTTGATTACTTTCAATTTACACTTTGTCTAATCATTAGGCGATTATTTTAACGTTATGGAGGTCTACACCTATAATGAATACCTTAAAACTTACTGTCCGCGATGTTCTTTCACGAAGCTCGTTCAAACACGCTAAAGTCGTTGCAGGAAAAGAAGGATTGGACCGTCAAGTAAAATGGTCTCATGTATTAGAGGTAAAAGAATTCGATGCCTTAATAAATGGAGGAGAGATGATTCTTACGACAGGCGTTAGCCTACAACTCGATCTTTCAAGCCAATTGAAGTATGTATCGAGGCTGATCGAAAAAGATGTGGCGTGTATATGTATAGAAGTAGGACCTTACTTTAAGCTAATTCCACCTGAAATTATTGAACTCGCAGACAAACACGCATTTCCATTCATCGTCTTCGAACAAACTGTAAAATTTGTCGATATAACTCAAGACCTTCATACATTTATCATTAATCAACATCACCAGATGCTTTCGCAACTCGACATCTTATCAAGGAAATTCATTACACTTTCTCTTGCACCCAATGGTATTTTAAAAATCCTACAAGAACTAAATCAATTTTTCCGACATAATATCCTGTTCATTAGTGATGATACGAAGCCTTATTACTATCCGTCTGAGATCAAAGAGTTGGAAATGACCATCCGAGTCCATCTTGAACGATCCCCATTGATCAATACAGAACAGAAATTCCTCATGCTGAAAGATCAGAAATTTGCACAAATGCCTGTTAGTGGGCTAGGACAAATTTGGGGATATCTATTCCTCGAGGTGACAGAACAACTGTCGGATGAATTTCCATTTCTCATATTAGACCGTGCCGCACTTGCAATCGCTCAAATTTTGTTACGCAACCGAACAATAGAAGAGCGTAAACAGAATAACGAAGATGAATTCGTTCGGAATTTATTGAGCGGCAGATCCTTTGAACTGGAAGACCTTCATGCCTATTTGCCCTCAAAAAGCCGCAATACGTATTTCAGAGTTTTCATCATACAGATGAAGACATTCGAAACGAATCTTGGTGAAGAAGAATGGGAAGAGATTAAACTGCAACGCTCGATGATGATACGGTCACTCTTTAAACGTAATGGGTTCTTCCCCGCAGTTGCATCCAGTAAAAGTGAGATTGTCATCATTGCATCCTTCATCGCTGCAGATCACTTGATAGATGAGACTAATCGTTTTTCTCAAATCATTGAACATATTGTAAACATAAAAGACAACACTTTCATTGACGGAACCAGATGTACATTTGGAGTAAGTACGGTCTACAAAGAAATTACGGATGCAAAAAAAGGTTACAAAGAAGCTGGAGATGTTTTAAAACTGCGCGAGTCTGGCATTACAAAATCATATTTCTATGAAGACTTAGGCATTTATAGGCTTCTTCTATTAGTAGAGAACAACGGTTACCTTGAAACATATGTCCAAGATTACTTATCTACAGTTTTCGACTACGATCTGAAGATGGAAAGCAACCTCTTTGAAACACTTTGTGTTTATCTCGAATGCGGTGGATCAAAAAAAGAGACTGCAGACCGTCTTTTCATAGTTAGACAAACACTGTACCACCGTCTTGAAAAGTTGGAATTACTTCTAGGCGAAGACTTTATGGAGCCATCTAAGCGCCTAGCGATTGAGGGTGCTATCATGACCTCTCGATTGTTAGGTAATAAGTAAGTTAAACCGGTTGCGCTACTAAACGCAAACCGGTTTTCATGTTCAATGACCGGACCAAAATAGTGCAGCAAGTCCTTATTTTACACTCCGTAAAATTTAAATTCATTTCATCTTACAACTTGTCTACAAATTTCCAGATTTATTTCTGTATGATTGACTTAACAACTTAAAAGAATATTATAACAAATGATTGGAAACGCTTACATCTTAAAAAAATCACTATTTACACAAGGGGGAATGTATATGTCTAATCAACAGGGACAGTTAAATCCAGATTTAAAGATCCGACACATTAGTATGATTTCAATTGCAGGTGTTATCGGAGCAGGTTTGTTTATCGGAAGTGGAGCAGTTATTAATGCGTCTGGACCAGGTGCGATTCTATCCTACGCTTTTGCAGGAACAATTGTCGTCTTGGTCATGCGCATGCTCGGTGAAATGGCGGCTGCTCATCCAACAAGCGGATCCTTCTCGACGTATGCAACCGAGTCGATTGGACCATGGGCAGGTTTTACAATCGGATGGTTATATTGGTTCTTCTGGGTTGTCGTTATAGCAATTGAAGCAATTGCCGGTGCTGCTATTATGCAATACTGGATTCCAGAATTCCCACTTTGGTTAATGGCATTAATCTTAACCATTTTGTTAACACTGACAAATCTTTTTTCAGTAAAATCTTTCGGGGAATTTGAATATTGGTTTTCACTCATAAAAGTTGTAAGTATTGGTTTATTCCTTGTCCTCGGTCTTTGCGTGATTTTCGGATGGTATCCAGGTGTTGTTGCACCTGGAACAGTAAACCTCTTAGGGACAGGTGGATTCATGCCAACAGGATTCGGTTCCGTCTTGTTAGGAATTACAGTAGTCATTTTCTCATTCATGGGTACCGAGATTGTTACGATTGCTGCTGGCGAATCAGATCATCCGGCGAAAGCGGTCCGAATTGCGACAAACAGTGTCATTTGGCGGATTCTTATCTTCTATATCGGTTCTATTGCGATCGTGGTCACTTTGTTGCCATGGAACTCTGCAAATCTGCTGGTCAGTCCATTTGTTGCCGTTCTCGATTATATCGGAATACCTGCCGCAGCCCAGATCATGAACTTTGTTGTATTAACGGCGGTTCTCTCTTGTTTAAATTCAGCATTATATGCCAACTCACGCATGTTGTTTGGAATGGCTCAGAAAGGCGAAGCGCCAAAAGCCTTTTTAAAATTGAGTAAGAAGGGTGTTCCTGTTCGAGCAATCTTATTCAGCACGGTTTTTTCCTATATAGCGGTCATATTCAGTTACGTATCACCCGATAAACTATTTTTATTTCTCATCAATTCATCAGGAGCTGTCGCACTTTTAGTGTATCTTGTCATCGCCTTCACACATCTAAGAATGCGCAGAAGATTAGAACGTGAAAACCCTGAAGCACTTCAAATTAGAATGTGGTTGTTCCCTTATCTAACATATGCGACTATTTTCGTTATTACAGGAATCTTTATTGCAATGCTTGTCATTGAATCGTTACGTGTACAGGCAGTACTTACCTTGCTCATTGCTGGGTTGACCATCGCTTGTTATTTCATCTTTGTTCGAAAGAAAGAAGGTATCAAAGAATTGAAGAAGGGAATTATACAAGCTTCTTCAAGAACGCTTCGCTAATAAATCTAAAAGTCCGGTATCGCCCATTCCATGAGCGATACCGGATGTTTTATTTCGATACATACCTATCCATTTCTTAATAGCTGAGCCAACGCATTCATCTTCATTTTTTATTTATTAACAATTATACTTCTTCATGACTTCCATCAGTCGTTCATGATCAATAGCTTCAACTACTTTCCCGCTTGGTTTAAGAGCGGACATACTTTCCGCTGCAATCATAGCGTTAATAATCGCCTCATCAATTGCATGACAAGCTTGCTCATAAATCGGGTCAAACTGTTGATCATTTGTGACTTTCATAGTTAGGATTGGGTCTTCCTTTTGATGAATAGACATTTCATTTGCGGTTGAAAATGCAAGAAATATATCACCGGAATCATTTCCCCCAGGACTACCACTTCGTCCAATTCCAATGGAAGCACGTTTCGCAAGTCTTTTTAGTTGATGAGGTAACATTGGAATATCAGTCCCGATAATTACAATGATTGAGCCCATTTCCTTTGTGTGTACTATATTCTCAGTCAAGTGTTCTCCAACTGGGACACCTGAAACTTTTAGCCATTCCCTTTTACCGTAGTTTGCTTGCACAAGTACTCCGATGTGGTATTCCTCTCCATCGATATCTAATTTACGAGAAGAAGTACCCGTTCCCCCTTTAAACCCGTAACAAATCATCCCAGTTCCTCCGCCAACATTGCCCTCCTTCAATTCGCCTGATTGGGCAGATTGTATTGCAGCCAAAACATGCTCTTCTTTAACATGAAGCCCATTAATATCATTTAAAACACCGTCATATGTTTCAGCAACGACAGGCATAGCCCATAAATGTTCATTTAAGAATTGATCTTGATAATTATCTATCATCCATTTGACTACCGCCTGGTGGACAGTACCAACTGAATGCGTATTTGTAATACATATCGGGCTTAAAAAGTATCCGCCGTCGTTTATCCAATGTGTACCTGTCATTTCACCATTGCCATTAAACGAAAATGTTCCAGCCCAGATCGGCTTCATTTCATTTTGTTTACCACGTGGCAATATGGCAGTTACTCCGGTGCGAATTGGACCCTTTCCCACATCTAATGGACCTTCCCCTTCAATGATTGTTGAATACCCAACGGTAACCCCTGGAACGTCAGTAATTGCGTTATGTAATCCCGTTTCTCCTTCAAATTTCAACCCTAAATCTCGTGCTCGCATCTAAGTCACCCCTTAAATTATATTATTTAAGCCCTTTTTAAAAAATATCGCTATCACATTCACTATACTTCATTTTTTTCAATACTCATTAAACAAATGGTGCATGTAAAGACTTGAATCCCTTACATATTGTCCACCTTGTATCCAATTACAAATAAAATCCGTTATCACTCACGTAATGAGTGATAACGGATTTTATTGCTTGCTAAAAGTCCAACCATATTTTAATAGCAGTTCCTAAAATAAGAAGTGCCAATAACCATTGAAGTACTTTCGTGTTCATTTTTTGACCAATTTTCGCCCCAATGGGTGCCGCTATAATACTTGCAACAATCATAACCACCGCAGGTCCGTACAGCACTTGATCCGTTGTGATCTTACCTATTGTCGAGCCGATTGAGGATATAAATGTAATCGCAAGAGAAGTTGCAATCGTCATTCGCGTAGGTATCTTCAAAACAACTAACATGATTGGTACAAGAATAAAGGCTCCTGCAGCCCCTACAATTCCTGCCGCAATACCAACAATGAACGCTAACAACGTTGCTAGCCACTTATTGAATGTAACTTTATCAACAGGAATGTCATCCAGTCCTTTTTTCGGAATGAACATCATAATCGCAGCGATTGTTGCCAATATACCGTAGACCAGGTTGATAGCACCTTCAGATAACAAATTCGAGCCGTATCCGCCGATAAAACTACCGACTAAGATACTCGATCCCATGTAAATAACCAATGTTTTATTAATATAACCGCTTTTACGGTACGCCCATACACCTGAAATTGTTGCAAAAAAGACTTGAATTGCACTAATTCCGGATACTTCGTGAGCAGTGAAGACTGCAACACCAAGTAGGGGCGGGATATACAACAACATTGGGTATTTTATAATCGAACCGCCAATACCAACCATTCCTGAAATAAAAGAACCAACAAATCCAATTAAAAATATTGTCACAATAAACGCGAAATCCACCACATTTTCCTCCTTTCAAAAGGAGAAAGGGCATCTACTATGCAGACACCCTTCCGTTTCAAATTAACCTTTTCGGATCCAAAACGTAAATACGCCAGCCTCTTCTGTATGCTTCACTAAGTCATGCCCACCGGATTTCGACCATGCAGCTAAATCAGCGACGGAACCCTTATCTGTCGCAAGAATCTCCAACACTTCACCCGTTTCCATTTCCTTCATGACTTTCCTTGCACGTACAACCGGCATTGGACAAGCCAACCCTTTAGCGTCTAATACTTTGTTTGATTCCATCACTAATCTCTCCTTAGTTTTCAATAAATTATCTAACCGCACAACGATTTGGTCCGATTTCCATTTCACGCTGGGTTTCTTCATCAGGTGATATTTTCCCCATATTTGTTTCACGTATTTGCTGGTAGGCATTCGGTTGTGGAGGTAAATTCCCAGTCACCATGTCCCTGAATTCCGCTTCGTCTTGAATATTCAAACCGTGATTTTCAGCAAACAATGTACCAAGTTTCTCAGATACACTACCGTCCCTATTCAATTCTTCAATAATCATGAAGTGCGCAGGAAGAACAATCAATTCCTCTGACAATTCTTTATAGCGTTTGTACAACGACTCCCGCAAATCTCCAACCCAATCTTCAGCCAAACCAGCAAGGTCAGGGCGTCCGATTGAATCGATGAACAAGATATCACCGGAAAGTAAATACGAGTCATCTACTATGAATGATGTAGAACCAATCGTATGCCCAGGTGAGTACAAAGGTTGAATGGCAATCGTCGTATCACCGATTATAATCGTTCGCCCCTCTTCTAATGACTCATAGGCAAACGTTACTTCACTAGCGTCTTTTGGAGGCAACCAGTACGTTCCATTGACGGCTTCTGCAATTTTGCGTCCCCCGGAAATATGATCTGCATGGAGATGTGTATCTAAAATATGCGTAATTTTAACATCCAACGTTTTCGCAAAATCAAGAAATACATCAGTCATTCGTGTCGCATCGACAATTGCCGCTTCTCCATTTGAAACGATCATGTATGACAAACAACCTTTGCCAATTCGTACGAACTGATACAGCTCTCCGCCGTCTTTCAAGTCACCAATTTTCACTGGCTCCAAATGTTCACTCCAGGCCTTCATGCCACCTTGTAAGTAATGAACTGCACGCCCTTCTTCCGCAATCATTTCCGCAATCATAATGGAAGATCCTTCTTTCGCGCAGACAACGACAATATCTTGATCCGCAGGAAGCTGATGCAGGATTTCTTCAACCCCATCGAGTAAATCGAAATAAGGGATATTGAGATACTGAATGTTCTCTCCTTCAATTTTCCAATCCACAAATGCATCTTCATTACGAACGTCTAGAATGAAAAAGGGCTCTTTACTCACTACTTTTTTCGCTATTGTACTCGCAGTCATTGATTGAACTATCATTTATATACCCCCCTAGTAATTACATTCATTTATCACAAAAAGTTTTCTGTAGGTCCGTTCCATTCACTCATACCGGGCACAACGTTTTTCACTCTTGAAAAGCCCGATTCAGCAAGTTTTTGCGAAGCTAAATCACTACGATTTCCAGTTCGGCATACGACATAAATTTCCGCCTCTTTATCAAGATTCATGGATTCACTTTCAAGGTCCCCAAGCGGTAAAGACTTTGCCCCTAGAATATGATTAAATGCGTATTCTGCCGATTCACGAACGTCGAGCACAAGCACTTCACGATGCCCCTCTAAAATGGCTTTCAGTTGTTCATTCGACACGACGTTTGGGTGCTTTCTCTCAACTTGTTCTTCTTCGCTTGATTTCCGAACATAATGTGTAAGAACTCCTGCTTCTTCAGTCGTGCCAAGGTAATAATGTCCAGAACCCTCAGCCCATGCTTTTAAATCCGCCGTAGATCCTTTATCAGTTGCCTGTACTTCCAACACATTTCCTGGCTCCATTTCTTTCATGATCTTTCTCGTTTTGACGATTGGCATTGGACAAGCCAGCCCCTTTGCATCGAGTACGAAATCCGTTTCTATCATGTCATCTTCTCCTTCTACCAATGCCCGTATGGGTATATTTAAATGTAAAAAAATAATGTTATTCCACTGGACCTTCCCAGTCATTCATACCGCCAACCATGTTTACCACTTTAAAACCGTGCGCCTCAAGCAGTTGCACCGCTCTTCCACTACGTCCACCTGAACGGCAAACCATTGTGTACTCAATGTCTTTATCCAATTCATGCATACGGAATTCCAATAATCCGAGCGGAATATGAATGGCCTGTGCTATTTTCCTTTCTTTCACTTCATCTACTTCACGCACGTCAATTAGGTGAATCGTTTTGTTCATTTTTAACTTTTCTTGAACTTCTATTGGTGTTATTTCAATCATCTAAAAACCTCCAATTTAAATAAATAAGTTTACATTGCCTTCCTGTGCATCACCAAGATACGCCGCTACTCCGGCATACTCAATACCATCCAGCAGTTCATCCTGTTGAAGTCCAAGAAGATCCATCGTCATCGTACAAGCAACAAGCTTTATATCTTGTTCTTCAGCTAGTTCAATCAGTTGCGGAAGTGTCATCGCATTGTGCTTTTTAATAACATGTTTAATCATTTTAGGACCCATTCCAGCAAAGTTCATTTTGGAAATACCCATCTTATCTGCACCTCGCGGCATCATTTTGCCAAATACTTTTTCTAGCAAGCCTTTTTTTACTGGGACTAGTTCTTCTTTTCGTAGTGCATTCAATCCCCAAAATGTATGAAAAATCGTTACTTGGTGATCATAAGCTGCAGCACCATTCGCAATGATGTATGCCGCCATTGCTTTATCATAATCTCCACTGAATAATACAATGGTAGTTCTTTTCGTCTCAGACAATCAAATCTCCCTTTCTTTTTTGTACCCCGCAGGGTATATTATTTATTAAAAAGAAAAGAGTCCACTGTTTCATCGACTCTTTACTAGTAGTTCTACTGCTTCTTTTACAATATCCTCTTGTGTTCTTGGATCGCTGTCATCCATTTGTTGTATACATTCAATTAGATTGGAGCTGACAATAACGCCAATCGTTCTATCTATAGCTGAACGTGAGGCTGACAATTGTGTAATTACTTCTTTACAGTCTTTATTGTCATCCATCATTTTTAAAATCCCTTTGATTTGACCCTCAATTCGTTTTAACCTGTTTTTTACTTTGTCATCGTATTCCATACTTATCACTTCCTTTTATTTAAGCTATACCCACACATTATACCCCCACAGGTATAATGTCAACCCCTTTGCTTTTATTAAGATAAAAGTTTCTGAACTTAAGCATAGCTATTAAAGTCTGCATTCCTGCAAATTTCGTTGAAATATGGTATACTAATAGTAGACAGCATGTGTGTTATCGTTTACGATTAGTTGTTTTCCATCTTCATCTACTTGTTGCTGCGGGTTTCCCCGAAGCACTCTTTAACTAGATGGCAAGATGAGAATGGATAATAGGGGGAATTCGAATGGCTTTTCCACGTAGGGAAAAAGAAGTGTCGGATTTTGTCGCAGCGCGCAAAATCGATGAAGAAATTTCATTTGTCCGTAATGAACATGAAGTAAATGGTACTATTTTTAAAATACTTGAGAATTCCGTCATCGTTGAAATCTCATCGAAGGACGCCGAACTTATTGGCGCCGCGTCAAATCTGACTGTTGTTTCACATAAGAATTACTCAATCGTTTAATAAATATAAGAAAAAGGCATCTGCTTCAATAGCGATGCCTTTTTTCTGTGCCTCTATATTGTTTATAATACAAAACGTGCATACATATAACCGACAAGTACAAGAATAACCGTTCCTCCTAGTCCTGCAACAAATGGCTTCATCCCCGCACTACGGAATGCCTCGAACTTCACATTCAGACCTAACCCAGCCATTGACATCGCCATTAATAGATAAGCGAGCGTGACAAATACTGATGCGACTGCTTCCGGTACAATCCCCGTGGTATAAAGCGCACTCACTGCAAGGAAACCGAAAATGAACCATGGAATTGGAAGTGTCTTCAAATTGAATTTTTCTGCCGACTGTTTATTCTTCCGTGACATCCAGATTCCTACTCCTCCTGCAACAAAGACGAGTAACATGACACGAGTCAATTTCACGACAAGCGCAAAATCAAGTGCTTCAGTCCCCCCAACATCTCCTGCTGCAACAACATGTGCAATCTCATGAAGTGTCCCACCTGCAAACATGCCAAATGCCCTACTTGAAAGTTCTAACACTGGATATACTAAAGTATAGACAAATGTGAATAACGTTCCAAGAATAGCGATGATGGCAACACTAATTGCGGTCTGCTCGGGTTTTGCCTTTACTTGTGAAGCCACTGCAACAATGGCAGCTGCACCGCAGATCCCTGTTCCACAAGCAGTTAGAAAACTGATTGTTTTATCAGCCCCAATTGCACGGGCTATACCGTATACAGCTCCAATACCGATTAGAACACTACCCACTGCCCATAAAAATGCTGGCCATCCTGCAGATGCAATATCGCCCAGATTCAATCGCATGCCGAGAAGGATAATCCCTGCACGCAATAATTTTTTTGACGCGAACTCAATACCACCTTCCCACTCTGCGCGAACAGGATAAAACGTATTCCATAACATTCCGATTAGTATTGCAAAAACAAGTGGACCAATTAACGAAATATAAGGGAGTAGTGTTGCCAATTTTGCGATGACTGCGATGAAAAACGTCAGTCCAATTCCAAGCCAGAATCCTTTTTTCATAGCCATACCTTCTTCCATTTCTTATAGTATAATCTCATCTCATCCATCAGTAAAATGAGGATATATGATAAAATCGATTAAGATTACTAATAGAAAGGAGCTTATCATCATGCTACTCGAAGAATTGAAAACGTTTGTTGCGGTAATTGAAAAAAAGAATTTCACCAGGGCCGGTGAATCACTAAACATATCTCAACCAACTGTCAGTCTCCATATCAAACATTTGGAAGACGAACTAAAAGCCTCATTGCTCGTACGTGCAAATAAAACATTTCACATTACACCCGCCGGAGTGGTTTTGTATGAACGTGCGATACAATTACTTCATCTCGCAGAGCAAACAAAAGAAGAAATTTTATGGCAACACAATGAGGTTAGCGGAATTCTTCGCATCGCTGCAAGTTACACAATTGGGGAGTCCGTATTGCCGGAGATACTAACGAGGCTACATTATAAATATCCTGATTTACATGTAGAAGTTGCAATTGCAAATACCGAGGACGTCGAAATTGCGGTCCGCGAATTCCGGTCGGATATCGGTTGTATCGAAGGTAGTGTGCAAGCAAAAGGGCTTATCATCCAGCCATTCATGGAAGACGAACTCATCCTTGTCGCAGCGAGCGGACATCCTTTGGCAAGTATTCGCCACCCTAAAGGAGCTGACCTCCAAACTTCTCACTGGGTCATGCGAGAAGTTGGTTCTGGTACACGGGAGTATACAGATTATTTACTTCAGTCAATCGGTAATGTCAAGCCCTCGAAAACAGTTATCGGTTCGAATGAAGGTGTGAAAAAAGCGATTCTATGTGGGCTCGGTATCGCGGCCGTTTCCATTCATACAGTGAAAGCTGAACTTGATAGTGGAAAGCTTGTACAATTGAAGGTCGATGTCCCTTTACAAAAGCGTATTTTCTCGACCTTGTACTCCCCCCTGATGGCTGCCAAAAAGCATGTCACCGTTTTTTTAGAAGAGCTTCAGTCTAAGTAAAAAAGGGTAAAGACGCTCGACCTAACCCAAAAACTGCAAGACCGAAAAAGGGTTTCTCCTGTCATTCCTAGAAAAGTAGTAGAAAAGGGGGTTTTTCTTGTGGTTCGAAATCTAGTGCTCACTGCAATTATTGTAATGGGTATCGTTTATATTTTCTTTATCCCAGCGGATCCGGTCGGCTTCAAAATTTTAATGAAACTGATTCCGATGGCACTTATTATCCTATTTGCATTAATGACAAGACCTCTATTTTCCCGTACATACAAACGGATTATAATCGGTGGACTGTTCGTTTGCATGATTGCCGATGGCGTCATCTATTGGTTCTTACCCGGACTTATCACCTTCTTCATTGGTCATATTTTTTATATTTTTGCTTTTCGTCATGGCGCGAAGAAACCAATGCCAATCTGGGTTGCCGCCCCTCTCCTCTTTTACGGTGCAGGTATGGCTATTTGGGTTGCCGGTTCACAATTTTCTGCTGGTCAAACCGTGCTTGGTATCGCCATCATCGCCTACATCGGTGTTATTTTAACGATGGGCTGGATGGCTATTCGTACACGAATGTCGCTCGCAATTATCGGCGCACTGCTGTTCATTTTCTCTGATTCAGTTCTTGCAATCGATCGATTCGTTCTGGATATTCCATACCGGGATGCATTCGTTATGGTGACGTATTATGCGGCGCAAGTTTTCATAGCAGCTAGCATTGGAAGTCGGGTTGTAAAGTATTCCGTAAACCGGAACAATCTGATAAGATAGATGAATCAGTACTTCATTATTAGGAGGAATTTTTAAAAATGAAAGAAAAATTAATCGAACGTCTTGTACGTTATGCAAAAATCGATACACAATCAGATGCAGGAAGCAATTCTACGCCGACAACACCAGGCCAATGGGACCTTCTGCACGAATTACAACAAGAACTAGCGAATATCGGTCTAGAAGACATTACTCTCGACGATAACGGGTATTTATTTGCAACGCTTCCCGCCAATACGGACCGGGATGTGCCAGTTATCGGCTTTCTTGCACACGTCGACACGACCACGGATTTTACCGGAAAAAACGTTAAGCCACAGCGTATCGACAACTATGATGGCAAAGACATACAACTGAACGACAGCATCGTCATGACAGTGAACGCTTTTCCCGAGCTGAAAAATTATGCCGGCCATACCCTTATTACGACGGACGGGACAACACTTCTTGGAGCGGACGATAAAGCGGGGATTGCTGAAATCGTAACAGCAATGGAGTATTTGATTGCGAATCCTGACTTAAAACATGGTAAGCTGCGAATTGCCTTCACACCTGACGAAGAAATCGGGCGTGGTCCACAAAAGTTTGATGTCGAAAAATTCGGAGCAAAATTTGCCTATACAATGGATGGTGGCCCTCTTGGGGAACTACAATATGAAAGCTTCAATGCCGCAAGTGCAAAAGTAACATTCCACGGGACTAGTGTTCACCCAGGTACCGCGAAAGGTAAAATGGTCAACTCGATTTTAATAGCCAACCAATTTCAAGCTGAAATGCCGGTAGATGAGATCCCTGAGAAAACGGATGGTTACGGGGGATTTGTTCATCTCATGCAGTCCAACGGGTCCATTGAAGAATCAACCCTAGGCTATATTATCCGTTATTTCGACCGTGAGACATTCGAAGCAAGAAAACAGCTAATGATTGAAACAGCAGACAATCTAAGAAACGACTATGGCGAAAATGCGGTCACACTCGAAATCCAAGACCAATACTTCAATATGGGTGAAAAAATTGAACCCGTCATGGAAATAGTTGAGATCATGTCCGATGCATTTAAAAATCTCAATATCGAACCAAATATCGTACCCGTACGCGGCGGTACAGATGGGTCCCAATTGTCGTACATGGGCTTACCAACGCCTAACATTTTCACAGGTGGAGAAAATTATCACGGGAAATACGAGTATGTTTCAGTCGATAACATGGTAAAAGCGACTAAAGTCATCATCGAAGCAGTGAAACTTTTTGAAGAACGTGCATAAGTAAGAGGGAGGTAGCTTATGAAAGAAATTTGGATTGGTGTCCTTTCCTCCGTTTTTTTCGCAGTGACCTTCATTTTGAACAGATCTATGGAACTGTCGGGGGGAAGTTGGCTTTGGAGTGCTTCCTTACGCTATTTATTTATGGTACCTTTTTTATTCGCTATCGTCGCTTACCGAAAAGGACTTGGTGACGTGAAGAAGGAATTCGTCCATAAACCCGCCCCGTTTTTCATTTGGAGCGTAACGGCCTTTGTCTTATTCTACGCACCACTTACATACGCGGCAGCTTACAGTCCGGGATGGCTTCTTGCCGGCACATGGCAATTGACAATTGTGGCGGGTGTCCTGCTCGCCCCTTTCTTTACGTTGATTGTTAAAACCTCGGATGGCGAAAAAAAGATTCGACAAAAGATCCCGCTTGTCTCACTTGGAATTACACTTATTATTTTTGCTGGTGTCGTACTTATCCAAATTCCGCACGCACAAAGTGTTGAACCACGTACGTTGCTGCTCGGTATCATTCCAGTTGTTTTAGCAGCATTTGCCTACCCGCTTGGTAACCGCAAAATGATGGAGCTTCTTGGCGGCAGGCTTGATACGTTTCAACGTGTGCTCGGTATGACGCTTATGACAATTCCAGTCTGGATTGGGTTTTCCATCTATGCGTTATGGACGGTCGGTCCCCCTTCTATGAGCCAGTTAGGCCAGTCTTTCATCGTTGGTATCAGTTCTGGCGTCATTGCTACAACTTTGTTTTTCATGGCCACTGACCGCGTACGGGGAGATCAGGGAAAACTCGCCGCTGTAGAAGCAACACAGTCCACACAACTTATTTTTGTTATGCTGGGCGAAATGCTGATTCTCGGCATTGCACTCCCTGGTGCCCTTTCACTCTTTGGGATCGCAGTAATTATTGTTGGTATGGGATTACATAGTTTCCAAACTGCACTTGGTAGAAAGAAACAATTAAAAGTACACTGATAATAAGTTAAGACGACCTCCATTTGGATTGGAGGTCATTTTTCTTTCGTAAATAATCAAACTATTCTAATATCTAGTTGACTCTCGTTTCCCGAAGTGATATATTGGTTTACAAGTTCACTTTACTATGAAAAGGGAGGATTTTGAGTATGAACACAACTACACCTATTAAACAAGATTTCCAAGTCCATGACGTCACCGCATTGAATAAGGCAAAAAGTATCATTGAAAATAATACTTCCGCTCAAATACAACAAGAAGTTATAGACGCAGTGGAAAGAAATGCTGTTTGGCGGGGAGAGGAGTGCTTGAATTTATTAGCCCCCGAAGCTCCTACAAGTCAAACCGTACGTGATTTACTAGCGTCTGAAGTCGGTACCCGTGCAGCAGAAGGTCATATCGGACCCGAACAAAGATGGTTTGCCGGTACGAAGCATATTGACGAAATTGAAGCTCTTTGCGTAGAGTTATTGAAAAAAGTATTCAAATCGAATTATGCGGATCATCGTCTAGTTGCAAGTATGATAGGAAATATGGCCGTTTATGCAGCTCTGACCGAACCTGGAGATCAAATCATGACGATTGCACAGCCATTAGGCGGACATTCGAGTAACAGACATGATGGACCTGCCGGAATTCGCGGATTGAAGATCGCTGATATTCCTATGAATACAGAAGAACTCACCGTTGATTTAAAAGAATTCGAACGAGTTGCAAAGGAATTGAAACCAAAGCTTGTAACACTTGGAGCGTCAATGACACTATTCCCATTTCCGATTAAAGAAATGTCCGAAATCGTGAAAGAGTGGGGTGGGAAGATATTCTTTGACGGCGCCCACCAACTCGGATTAATCGGCGGAGGACAATTCCAAGATCCTTTAAAAGAAGGAGCAAGCGTGATGACTGGGTCAGCGGGGAAAACATTCAGCGGACCTCAAAGTGGAATTATCGTTTGGAATGATCCTGAACTGACAAAACCACTAACAGATGCTATATTCCCTACCCTTGCCGCGACTCATCAAGTGAATCGTGTAGCTGCTCTTGCTGCATCTGCAGCCGAGTTCTTGGAGTTTGGAGAAGCATACATGGAACAAATCGTTAAAAACGCAAAAGCGCTAGGTCAAGCATTCCACGACCGTGGAATCACTGTACTTGGTGCACATAAAGGATTCACTGAAACGCATCAAGTGATTCTGGATGTGAAAGAATTTGGTGGGGGTCTTCATGTTGGGCATGAACTTGCGAAGGCAAACATCATTACGAATAAGAACTTAATTCCAAGTGATCGTCCTGAAGATTGGGATCGGCCGAGCGGACTCAGAATCGGAACAATCGAAGTGACACGATTAGGCATGAAAGAAAAGGACATGGCGACGATTGCAAATCTGATCGCCGATATTCTCATATCGAATAAGGACTTGGACGTTGCCAAGAAAGAAGCACTTGAAATGCGTAAATCATTCAAAAAACTTCATTACTGCTTCGAATGAATCAATATAAAAAAGCGTTACAACAATGCTTGAATTGTTGTAACGCCTTTTTTATATTATATAATTAACTTTCAACTTCGGAAAGTATTCGACCAAGGGTAAGCCAATTATCTTCAACAAGATGTCCGGCTTTTTCTTTGTCGGCCTTTTTACAAGCAGTAATAATTTCTTCATGCTGATTGATTGAAGTCCAACTATCCACCGAATCAAACTTTTTTAACGTTAGCCGATGAATTTTCGGCACAATTCTTTCAAGAGCTTTGTCAATTTCAATATTGCCCGCAACCGCAAGAAAAACTTGGTGGAAATGCTCATCAGCATTAATTGCTCGGTTACTATCTTTACTGTCAAGCGCTTCGGCTAATGAGTGGTTAATTTCCTCCAACTTTGCAAAGTCTATATCCGTCATCTTCGGCACTGCCAATTTTGTAGCTAAAGCATGAAGCGCAGCTACAACGGTAAATGCGTGTTTTGCTTCCTCTTCAACCAATTCCGTCACACGCGTCGAAGAGCCCGGGAATGCTTCGACGAGCCCTTCATCTTCCAGTCGTTTCAATGCTTCTCTCACCGGAGTCCTACTTACGGCAAATTGTTCCGCAAGTTTATTGTCATTCAATCGCTGTCCTGGTTGCAATTCTAAATTGACAATTGCATTTTTGAGCGACTCGTATATTTGGTCTTTTAATGTCGGTCGAATAATTTGTTTTATATTATTTTTTTCCATAAAACCAGTATATCGCATTTTAAATTAACTGACAAACTAAGGTTACGTTTACGCCCTCCCAAGCATCTATAAAAACCACATCGTTTCAAGACTTACATTCGTGAAAAGGAAATAGCCCGCAACCAATGAAGTTGTGAGCTATTCCATATTTGCTAACAATTCAGCAAACCTGATTACCGTACGTATTCCCCAATCGTCTCGACCGCTTTTTCCGTTACCGAGGTATCTATCGCTTTATCAAAATCAATATCACCGCGGATAGCACCATTTGATTTGTACGCATCATATTGCTTTTTAATATCATCGATGAACATCTTGCCATCAGGATCAAGGCCAGTGACGTTCACTTTCTCCCAAAGAGCCGGGTCTTTTAATGCTGTATGCTTCGTCATGATGTCGATAATTTCATCTTTTCCCTCATTTTTGATAAACGCATCGTTGTAATCGCGGACGCCTTTCAAATAAGCCGCCATGAAGCGTAACGAAACATCTTGTTCTTTATTCATGAAGTCTGGTGATCCAAGAACCAATGCAATTTGAGATTCCGGCGCATAATCAGTTGCATCCCCAAATCGGACGTGGAACCCTTTTTCAACACCTTGTGTGATAAGCGGTTCGATATTTACGGCAGCATCGATTGTTCCACTGCTAATTGCGCCAAGCATACTACCAAAATCACCCATAAGGACAAATTCAACGTCATCTTCGGTTAATCCAGCGTATTTAAGCATTTCATTGTAGATATACCAATCAATTGAGTTAAGTGATGACACTGCAATTTTCTTGCCTTTTAAATCTTTATAGTCTTTTATTACGTCAACCATATGATTACCTATGACGAGAGTAAAATACGACTTCCCTGGCACGTTATGTCCTTTATCTGCAATAATTTTCACGTCAATTCCCTGTGCAATCGCGTTGAAGAAAGATGCAGTCGAAACGCCTCCCGCAATATCCACCTCGCCAGCCGCTAATGCCGGAAGCATGTCATCACTGTTTGCAAACTGAGCAAATTCTACTTCGATATTATAGTCTTCAAAGTATCCTCTCTCTTTTGCAATATAGAAACCTGCACCAGAGGCCGCCCCATCTTCCGCTATGACAACTTTTTCACGTTTTTCAAGCGGTGCCAAATCACCAGAAGGATTAACTGTAGCTACTTCTTCAGGTTTTTCATCTTCTACTACCGGTTTCGCCGTCTCTTTAGGAGAACAGGCACCAACGATTAGCGCTATCGCGAATAACGACAACAACCATCCGTTTTTCATCCACTTTGCCATCGAACCTCTCCCTTTCTATCCATCTTCTCGTCTTGAACGCTGTACTTCTTCCTGCAAGTGCTTCCATATTTCCACGAATTGCCCTGCCATAACTGGGTTTTCTCGTATGTCTTCAATTTTGCGCGGGCGTGGCATATCGACAATAATTTCTTGAATAATTTTACCCGGCTGCGAACTCATCAGTAAAATACGATCACTTAGCAATAACGCTTCATCAATACTATGGGTAATGAATAGAATCGTCTTCCCCGTTTCCGACCAAATCGACAGCAACTCTTCCTGCAAGATGAATTTATTTTGCTCATCAAGTGCACCAAACGGTTCATCCATCAACAGGATCTCCGGATCATTGGCAAATGCACGCGCAATACTCACCCGTTGTTTCATGCCCCCTGATAGCTCTTTCGGATAAAGGGTTGAAAATTTTTCTAGACCGGTCTTTTTCAAATAATACGTAGTACGCTCTTTTATAAGTTTTTTCGGCAAATGACGCATTTTGAGTCCGAACGCTACATTCTTCTCGACAGTGAGCCATGGAATGATACCCTTTTCCTGAAACACCATCGATTGCAATGGTCGATCCTCTCCATCCGTCGCGGTTGCAATCGTAAACTCACCAATACTCGGGGTTTCAAGCCCTGCCAAGATTCGAAGTAACGTTGATTTACCGCAACCACTCGGTCCAACAATACAAACGAATTCCCCATCATTGATTGTTACATTAATATCGTCTAGCGCCGTAACACTGCCTTGTTTTTTATAAAATGCCTTTGTTAAATTACGAATGATGATTTTTGCTTTCCTACTCATCTACTCACCTCCACGGTAACATCTTTTTCTGAATTCCTCGTAGCAATAGCGAGAACAGATAACCGAAAAACGAAATGAGGATGAGCCCAACGTACATTTCTTGCAGTAAGAACGCTTTGTACGAAACCCAGATTAGATAGCCAATCCCTGATGTAGCACCCATCATTTCCGCAGCGACAATTGTCAGAAGCGCAATCGCCTGCCCCATCTGAATCCCTTCCAACATAACCGGCATCGCACCGGGCAAAGCAATTTTCGTAAAAAAGTCTAGTTTACTAGCTCCATAATTTTTTGCCACATCCAAATAGATTGAATCGATATTAATGACTCCAGCTGCCGTATTAATGACAACAGGAAAAAAAACACTCCCAGCAATTGTTACAACTTTCGATAAATCACCAATCCCAAAAATAATAATAATGATTGGAAGCAAAGCAAGTGTAGGAATCGGCATGAGCGCCATGACAATTGGCGAAACAAAATGTCGAATTGGCGTATAAAGCCCCATTAACAAACCGATGATGATTCCGGGTATGACGCCTAGCAAAAATCCGACAAGAATCCTGTACAATGAAACGCCGATATGACCCGCCATTTCACCACTTGAAATCATTCCGAAAAATGTCCCCACAATTGCAGATGGAGGCGGAAAGAAGCGGATATCAATCATTCCCGTTCTCGACAAGAATTCCCACATAATGAGCAGGAATAGGGGCGAGGCAATCGTCAACAGCTGTTTTAACCGTTCTTTCGTTTGTCTTTGTTTCCATTCACGCTGTTCGATTTCAAACGGATCGTATCGGACAGCCTTATCATCTCTCTTCAACGTCCACCACCTCTTCATTCAAATAGTATGTATCTGCCTAAAAATGTGTGTTGGGCATATGCTGATAAACGAGCATCTTTCACCTTTTTTCCACACAAAAACTACGTAGACTAATACTCTACGTAGTTTTTTGAGGGAATCCTCTAATTTCCCGCTTGTTCTCTAGCTGCTTGTTGGACTGAAAGATAGACATCCACGAGCGGAACTTCATATTGTACAGCGGCTTTTTTTACATCTTCATACTCAGGAGAGATTTTCATAATTTCCCCTTCAAGTTTACCTATTTTAACGGTTACTTTTCCATAAGCCGTTTCAACCGACTTAAACTCTCGCTCTAAAATCTTACGTGACCATTCTGATCTACGAACACCGAAAGTACTGGTTTCACGTAATAAAAGATTCTCTAATGCAAGAGATTTTTCTGGCTTTGTTAAAACGGTTATTAATGTTCCAGGTCTGCTTTTTTTCATCGTCACAGGTGTGAAATAAACATCTAGAGCTCCTTCCGCCAATACCTTTTCCATAGTATAGCCAAGAGCCTCACCAGTTAAATCGTCTAGTTGGCACTCCAGAACGATTATTTTTTCACGTTGCGGAGCCTTCTCTTCATTAAAAAGGACGGCTCTTAAGACGTTTGGATGTTCAAAATTCTTTTTACCTGCTCCGTAACCAATATTCTCTATTGTAAGGGCGGGCATATAACCGTATTCATCCGATAATGCCTTAATAAACCCTGCTCCTGTTGGGGTCGTTAACTCCCCTTTTACATGAAAGTCCGCTAGGGGTACACCTTTTAGTATTTCAGCGGTTGCTGGAGCGGGAATCGGATAAAGTCCATGTGCGATCATTACTTTTCCATATCCCGTTGGTACTGGAGAAGCAATTATTTTACTGACATCTAAACTTTCTAGTGCCAAACAAACACCGATTACATCAATTATTGAATCCATGGCGCCTACTTCGTGAAAGTGAACGTCTTTCGGATCCATCCCATGTACTTTCCCTTCAGCTTCTGCAATCACTTGAAATACAGCTAAACTTCTTTCCTTCACCCGAACTGGCAGTTCACTGTTCTTAATCATATCTAAAATAGTAGATGCTTTTCGGTGAAAATGATGTTGATGGTCATCGTGCGTGTGTTCATGTCCATGCGTATGTAAATGATCATGTGAATGGTCTTCTTGATCATGACTATGACTATGACTATGACTATGACTATGACTATGACTATGACTATGACTATGACTATGACTATGACTATGACTATGACTATGACTATGACTATGAGCATTATCGAGTTCCACTGAAGCTGATTCAACAAACTGAAGATCCAACAGTTTGGATGATATCCCTCTCTTATCCACTTGTTTTACATCTAACGAAAAGGGATCAATCGGCAGCGCCTTTAGCTGTTCTCTAATATAATTTATGTTCGCTCCCAAATCAATTAATGCTGAAAGTGTCATATCACCTGAAATTCCCGATTGACAATCAAGATACAGGATTTTCATGGTTTACCCCCTCTGAAACAAGTTTAAGGATAAGTGCAGCCTGATAACCTGCACCAAATCCATTATCGATGTTCACTACGCTCATTCCTGAAGCACAGGAAGCTAGCATGGCTAGTAATGGTGTTACTCCTTGCAAATGAGCTCCGTATCCGACTGAAGTTGGTACAGCTATAACTGGTCGTTGAACAAGTCCACCTACGACACTTGGAAGAGCCCCTTCCATTCCCGCTACAACAATCAACACACTGGCCTTGTTGATGTCATCGCGATACGCCAATAATCGATCAATCCCAGCTACGCCAACATCATATAATCTAGTCACCTTGCAACCCATCCAAGCTGCCGTAATCGCTGCTTCTTCGGCAACAAAAAGATCTGAAGTGCCTGCACACAATACCATTACCTCTCCACCAAATTGTTGTGTTGAAGTACCATATAATAAAATTCGAGATGTAGTGTCATATTGAGCTAAAGGAAATGCTTTTACAAGAGTTGCTCCTTTCTCCATGTCCACTCTTGTAACCATTACTTTTCCATGTTTTTCAATTAGCTTACTCATAATTGCTTGAATCTGCTCAACCGTTTTCCCTTCACCATAAATGACCTCTGGAAAACCCTGACGTTTTTCTCGATCAAAATCTACTTTACAAAATCCTAAGTCTTCAAAACTCTCCATATCCTCACCTACTTCTTCATCATAATAATAGCTGTTATACACCGTTCTTACATTTCCTATTTATAAAGAGAAACGAACCCATACTGTACTAAAATCGGGTTCGTTTCTCTCTATATAATTCCATCTCTTTAAAAACTAATCAATTAACTTCAATCTTCAATAAATCAGCCGGCAATACTTCATTCATGCTACCAGTACGGTAGCCGCGCAGATCCAGTGATACATAATTAAAGCCAAGTGACGTTAACTTCAGCTGGATTTTTTCCCGGTGCTTCAGTAGTTCAGTAATTTCCTCTGGAGTAACTTCGATACGAGCTACATTGTCATGGTAGCGTACACGCACCATATCGAATCCAAGTTTTGCAATGAATTTTTCTGCTTGATCGACTTGTTCAATTTTACGTTTATCTAGTTTTGTTCCATAGGGAATTCTCGATGCAAGACTACATGATGCGGGTTTATTCCATACTGGCAACTCAAGTTCTTTAGAAAGCTGTCGGACTTCTTGTTTGTATAAGTCGGCTTCTTGTAATACACTACGAGCCCCTGCCTCTGTTCTTGCCTTCATGCCAGGGCGGAAATCGGCTACATCATCCATGATCATACCGTCTAACACATAATCATAACCCAATTCTTTAGCAAGCTGATTTAAATGAGAATAGAGCAACTTCTTACTGTAATACCAGCTATCAGGAGTATTTGCTACAATTCCTTCATCTTCTAATTCTTTTATTTCAGTCTGATGGACGTTGACACCCATTTTTTCTGCTAGTTTAACCGCACTCTCAAATTCTTCTTCACGGAATAACTCAGATGCAACGACAACTGCAAGAACATTCGCAGAGCCTAATTCTTGCTGTGCTCTTTTTAAGACTAATGTGCTATCGACTCCACCTGAAAATGCTACGAGAACACGATTCATGCCGGAAAGGATTTTGCCTAGATGCTGATTTTTTTCAACTGTTTTGTTCATAATTTTAGCCCCGTTTCATTTTGATATTTTATCTATACACTAGATAGTATTAAACGTATGCATTTTCTTCAACATATGGAATCGTTAAAGGACCCAGAGGGAGAACAGCTATTGTCATATTTGCACCATACTTCTGTTTTAACTCTTCTATTGTCTTTTCAATATCATGCGTTGGTTTCAACATAGTTCCTTCGACTTGCTCATCTGTAAGCTCGGAATATACATAAACGTCCGCCCAGACTTGGATTACTGCCTGTTTTTGTACTTGCCACTGGTCGAATAATTTAAAGTCAGGATTATTGATCATATCGAGTAATCCCTGCGGTGTATCTGCCATTTCAAAAATCTTGGAATAGTTTCCGTGATCAGGAAGTCCATCTGAACATTCAGATGCAATAATTATAGAGCCACCTTCTTTAACAATTTTATGTGCCGCACTCATTCCTTTGACAGCTTGATAAAGATTTTGATCAAGTGGGTAGCCGGAATTCGAGGCAATTACAACATCAAATCGTTCATCACAGCGGAACATTGTATGTTCTTTAGCAAACGCACAGCCCAAGTCATGCGCTTTATAAAGCTCTCCAGCAAAAACTGCTGTAATACCTTTTTCACGATTAAGCGTAACATTTAACATGAAATCGGGTTTGCACATGCCGTTTATTTCACGGGTCATATCCTGGACGGGATTATTTACCATGTTTCCCCAAGTAGCAAGGGGATCGCCAATCATTCTTGCATTATGAAAGGTCATGATTGTCTCAATTCCCGCTATTCCAGGCATTATTCCTTTTGGCCCTCCGGAAAATCCTGCAAAAAAGTGTGGTTCAATAAAACCTGTTACAATACGGAAATCTGATTCTACATACTCTTTATTCAGATAAACATCACAGCCGAATTTACTTTGACCAAGGTTTACGAGTGTTTCTTTATCATGGCAATTATTATTGATAATCCGAATGTTATCGACGATCCACTCACCTAGCATTCCAACAAACTCTTCCCTCGTTTGATCGCGATGTGTTCCTGTTCCATTAATAATCACGAAATTCTCCAAAGGCACATGGCCTAACTCTTCAATTAATAAAGGTATTAAAATATGATTCGGAGTTGGTCTAGTAATATCACTAATTACAATAGATACAATGTCCGTAGATTTTACTGATTCTTTTAAGGGCGATGAGCCAATTGGACTTCCTAACGCTTGTCGAATTGCATCTTTGTCGTTCTCTAATGTAGACAACTTTTTCGGTTCGATGATAAAAGAATTATCCGGTAAATCTAATGAAATACCTTCTTTTCCATAGAGTATTTCCGTAATCATTCTGAATACACCACTTTTCTGATAATTTGTAATTCTATTCTTACGATAACACTTCTCCCCTATAAAATGATAGCGGGAGAAGCATCTTATTGACTAATTAATCTACTAATTATTTAATGCTTCTTTGGTTTTTTTCGTTTTTTTCTTTGTCTTTATTCCAGGGTATTCCTCAGTGCCATATATCCCTCGTTTCTTTTGATATCTATCCATCAAAATAACACCAAGTGGACAGAGCAGAGAGGTTGCAATTGTTGATATAGAAATTTGTGCAGTAGCAATGGGCACAATACTCTGTATCATTTCGAAATCTGCCATACTCATCGCACCTGAACCTAATGCTACTGAGGCTGCCGCCAATACTGCGGCAGGTGTTGCTGCGGCATTTCCTGCTGTAGAAGCTTCCGCAATTGGCGCAATAAAACTTTTTTCTCCAGCTATTTTAAATGCGATGATAGCCATTCCTCCAGTGAGAACGAAAGTTAGGATAGCAATAGCTAACCCTCCCGCGAGGACAGATGGATTAAAGAAATTCGCCAAGTTCATGCCAGCACCTAGTGCAAAGGCAAAAAATGGTATCGTTAACGACTCCCCTGGCTTTAAGAATTCACGTATTTTGGGATCTAAATTCCCTAGAATCATCCCAATACCAATTGGTAATAAAACGGCAATGAATGCAATCATCGGGAGGGTAGTTCCTAAAAGCCCTAAAGATACCAGTGTTAAAAAAGGACCATCATTAATAGCAAGAATAGATAGCCCACCTACATCGGATCGATTCCCATATTGCCCAGTTAAAGCAGCATACATTCCGCTGTTACTATTTGTCATCCCAGCTATAATCGCTAAAGTAGAAAGCCCCAATACTCCAGTCCATGGATCAAAGAAGAAACCGAAAGCTATACCTACCGCCAAACCCGTAAAGTACTTCGTACTAGTTAATATAACGCCTTTTTCCAGGGCTCTACCACCTATTTTTAAATTCATCTGGCTCCCTACGCAGAATAAAAATAAAGCAATAAGTACTAATGCACTATCTTTAAATAATTCCTGCGAAAATCCGCCTATTCTCAAAAACTCATAATAACCAGCATCTGTTGGTGCTGTCCCTAAAGACTTCAAAATGTTCATTACTACAGGAATATGCAATTGATCAATCGTATTCAGTGTAGCCCCTAGTAAGAGCGGAACTACCATCATGCCCCCAGGTACTTTTTCTATAGCTTCTTTTATCCTCAAATAGATAACCTCCCTTTTTCTTTTACACTTTGATGGAAATAAGATCGAATAACTTGTTCTGCACTCGATGCTAATAATTCCTCCGCATTATCAATGGCTTCTTTTAAAGACATCGGACTATTAATAATGCTATTTATACTTACGACACCAAAGTCATGCAGTACCTCAATTCCCTCCCCAATAGATCCTGCTAAAATAACGGTTGGAACATTTCTACTTTTTGCCATCTGAGCGACTCCAAGTGGGGTTTTTCCAAATGCTGTTTGACTATCAACTTGTCCTTCTCCTGTAATTACAAGATCGGCATTTATCAATTCAGCTTCAAGTTTAATATAATCAAGAACTACATCTACTCCTCGCTTCATTTCAACTGGGAAAAATGCTTGAAAGGCTCCTCCGATGCCACCTGCTGCACCAGCTCCTGGTTGATTGTGAAGTTTGATTCCTGTTTCCTTCGCAACCACATCTGCCCAATTGGTGAGGTTACTATCCAACAGGTCAACTTCTTCAGCTGTAGCTCCTTTTTGGGGACCAAAAACATGAGAAGCCCCATTTGGACCAATGAGTGGGTTTTGAACATCGGAAGCAATAATAAATTTGCTATCTTTAATTCGTTTATCAAAAGAATCCAATTCGAGTCGATTCACTTTATTTAATTCGCCCCCCCCTTGGTCGATTTCATTTCCTAGTTCATCCAAAATTCGAAGTCCTAGTGCCTGAAGCATTCCTGCTCCTCCATCGTTTGTTGCAGATCCTCCCAAACCAATAATGAAGGATGAAAAACCGTCATTGAGAGCCTGTTGAATCAACTGTCCAGTGCCATAGGTTGTTGCTTTAAGGGGAACAAAATTATCTTCTGGTACCAGGTGCAGTCCGGATGCAGATGCCATTTCGATGACACATGTTTCACCATCTCCCAATACTCCATACGCTGCTTCTATCTGATTTCCTAAGGGTCCTATAACGGAAACAGTTAGTATTTTTCCACCAGTTGCCGCGACTAAAGTTTCCATCGTCCCTTCGCCGCCATCACCGATAGGAAGCAGTACGGTTTCAGCTTCACTAAATACTTTTTTAATCCCCCTATTTATGGCATTTGCCGCTTCAACGGCACTTAAACTTCCTTTAAATGAGTCTGGTGCTATAATAATTTTCATGAAATCCTCCTGTCGTAAGCGCTTTCAATTACTTAATCTAAATTATATGAATCTTGACTCAACTAGTCTATAGCTATACCATATGAAAGTAAGATTATATTCTATCTATTTTTTGTCTACTTCGACTAAAGGATGAGAAAACCTATGCATATGCTTACGAGGAAAATTGCAAATGAGATTGTAAAAGAGACCTCTCTACGCCTTCATCGCAACGTTAATATTATGAATACGGATGGGATAATCATTGCCACACAAGATAAATCTAGAATTGGTTCAATTCATAACGGAGCAATAGAAGTTCTTAAAAGTGGAAAAGCACTTACTATTCATGCTAATGAAAACAACAACTGGGAAGGTTCCCAGCCTGGGGTGAATCTCCCAATTGTTTTTCTTGAAAAAACTATAGGTGTTATTGGAATTACTGGGGATCCCGATGAAATGGGTAGTATTGGAGAGCTGGTTAAAATGACTACAGAACTTATGATTCGGCAGGAATTTATGGATTCACAAATGGAGTGGAAGCAGCGAACAAAAGAGACAATAATTGAACAATTGTTAAAAAGTGATGCTTCTGTTACCAGTATTGATCAAAGCCTCAGTTTGCTTGGCTTACACCTTAGGCCACCTTTTACAACGATGATTATCCAAATAACAGAGAGATCTGTGCCCAACCGCACATTAATTCAAAAAATAGAAGAAATAATTGGCTCTAAAAATGGAATTGTTAGTTTTGTAAATGTTAACCGTATATTTATCACTATTTTTGGCATTGAGGAAAAAGAAAGTGTTGTAAAAATAGAAGCCATTTACATGCTATTAAAATCACTGAATGTTATCTCTCGAATGGCTTATAGCCTACCTTTTAGTACATTAGATACATTCAGCCAATCGTATAAAGACTGTGACATTACAATGAAGATAAGCAACCCCGAGAGAGATATTGTTTCATTTGCTCAAATTGAAGCAAAGGCATTGATCTATCAAGTTGATGAACGAGTGTCCGAACGTTTTTCTCATCGCGTATTGAAAAGTTTCGATGAAAACAAAGCAAGAACATTGGAAGCTTTCTTTGTTAATGATTTAAATATCCAAAAAACGGCGAACGATTTATATGTGCATAGAAATACATTGATCTATCGTTTGAATAAAATTATAGAAGAAACGGGGTATGATCCTAGAAAGTTCAAGGATGCTTTGATCTTACAGGTGGCTCTGTGGCTGTTTCAAAAAGCGGAGAAAAATAATAGTTGATACTACAGGCATACTCACTTCTAGCCACATGGAATTAACAGCCTCGCCCTTGTGAAAAAGCTTAAAAAGGGCTGGCTGAAGTTGCGTGGTTTTAGCAAACAATATAAAAAAACAGCGCTCCCTGTAAAGGACGCTGCTTCACTATTAATAAAGTATGCCGTTTTTCTTCGCCTCAAACACTAACTCTTCTCGGAACGCCGGGTGGGCAATGTCGATAAGCGCTTTTGCACGTTCAGATAACGATTTGCCATACAGACTAGCGATGCCGTATTCCGTGACGATGTTATCGACGTCATTTTTCGACGTCGTTACGACAGAACCTGGCGACAATTGCAGTTTAATGCGCGAAATGGTGTCGTTTTTCACTGTTGAATGCATGCAGATGAACCCTTTACCATGCTTTGCAAAACGTGCTCCGCGTGCAAAATCTGCTTGTCCACCGGTTGATGAATAATAGCGTCCTCCAATTGTTTCAGAAGCACATTGTCCATAAAGGTCAACTTCCGTCGTCGCATTGATGGATACAATTCTTTCTTCTTTCGCAATCTCACGTGGATCATTCACCATACTCACAGGTAAAAATTCAACCGCAGGGTTTTCATGGAGGAAATCGTACAAACGCTGTGATCCGAATGCAAATGTCGCAACAATCTTCCCTTTATGTGTGAATTTCTGTGTCCCATCGATAGCTCCTGCTTGCACAAGGTCAACGATTCCGTCTGTCAGCATTTCAGTGTGGATACCAAGATGACGGTGGTCTTTCAACATGCTCATAACCGCATTCGGAATGGCTCCAATACCAATTTGGAGTGAATCCCCATTTTCAATAACATTCGTTACAAATTCAGCAATTTTAAGATCTTTCTCACCAATTAATGGAGAGCTTTCTTCTGATAAAGTCGCATCATTTTCAATGTATCCCGCAACTTGGCTAATATGAATTTGGTTTTCACCGTATGTACGTGGCATATGCTTATTCACTTCCAAGACAAACGGAACATGACCAATGAATTCGGAAATATAGTCTGCCTGTGTGCCCAATGAAAAATAACCGTGTTCATCCATTGGAGAAGCAACTGTGATTATCATCGACATGTTCGTAACTTTTTTCAACATGCGCGGGACTTCATGGAAAACGTTGGGAACTAATGCTATTTTGCCCTCTTGATAAGCCTTCCGTGTTGCACCACTTAAAAAGTAGGAGACATGTGAAAGATGACCTTTCATTTTACCTATTATATAATCCCGCTCCCGAAGAGCCAGCATTTGATGAATCTTAACGTTCTGTAATTCCGAATGGTTCTCTTCCAATATATCAAGTAGACGATGAGGTTCCCCATTGGCAATCGGGATAATAATATCAGCCTCTACGTCAATCAAATCAATAAACTGTTCTGCACTCAATCGTTTTTCCACGTCGTTTTTTCACTCCTATAAAAGTCCGCCTATTCAATTAGTATACAGCAGACTGAGCGCTTGCTCAACTTGATGATTGACTAGTAAGAACGCTATAATCGATCTATGACAAACTTAACCACGGACCAGCTCAGACAACTGAATATGTACAGCATTTATGTAGATTCGCCCGAACGGAATTTATTCACATTGAAAATGCTACTCGATAGTCAAAAAACGGAAGATATACTAAATGTCGTCCAAGCAGTGAGCGGAAGCCCCAACCGAACTGTAGCAGCATCGTATTTCATGCGCCGTTTCGGTATGTTTACCGCGATGCAATTTTATAACCTGGCGGCATACGATGAAGTATGGGATGGAAACAATGAACAACTTCATTTTGGTGCAAAAGAAGAATACGGAAAACTGGCTGTTAGTACGTTTGCATCCGCGAAGGATTGGCGATATGTAGAAGACGCGGAACGGCGAGATGTCATTAAGCGGATTCTGCAGGATGAATGCGGAGCTGTCATCCGACAAATCCGCACCGTCACATCTATTTCTCCATTGACGTTATGGGAAAATATCTTTGGTTTTCTCCTTTGGCAGTACCATGTTCTTTTGGAAAATCCAGGTACCTCCGTAGAAGCACGCGCGGACCTCAACATATTGAAAGACGACACGCTGTGGGAAGGAATCGCACCTCGTTCTTTATTTGCCACCTACTTAAAAGGATGCGAGCCGTCCGCACTTTTGAATACAGAAGTCCGTACCACATGTTGTTTCTCAAAAGATGTACCCGGTCTCATGCAGTGTGGATTTTGTCCATTGAAATAACATGATTCAGTTACTTTTTGCGATAGCTATTGTACCAGACCTTCATCGAATATATAGTTCCACTGACCGCTCCACCATAGAAAAAACCCATGAAGATACCCGCGGGTAAGTTACCTGGATGACTGATGAAAATAGACAAGATAAGTCCAATAATTGTTGCCGCGGTTGAAAACCAACTTTCAGGGAGTTTAAATAAAAGTTTCAACAGGAATATTCCTAGAAGAATAGCGGGTATTGCCCAAAAAGCATCCCAGACGTTTGTATGGATAATCGGGAACTCATTCCACATAAAATCAATCCTTTTTCACATTAGCCTTCCCACAACACTTATAATTCAATACACTTTTTGAAGATGAAGGGCAGGAATTGAACATGCAAATCAAAGGCCATACAGTTCGAGGAAAAGTTCTTGATGAAGAAACTCGGTGTGCACATTATCATTCCGAAATCGACCGGATTGCGATAAAGTTTTATTGTTGTGGCACCTACTATCCCTGCTATGAATGTCATGAAGAAGACGGTTGTGGCAATCCTGACGTTTGGCCCACTGAGATGTTTGGTGAAAAAGCAGTTCTTTGTGGAGCATGTGGTTATGAACTAACTGTTTCGGAGTATTTGACCTGTGGATCGAAGTGCCTTACTTGTTCAGCACTGTTTAATCCCGGATGTAGTTTACATAAAAATCTTTATTTCCAAACTTAAAACAGGAAAAAAGCAGCATTTGCAACATGCTGCTTTTGTTATATTTGATAACCTATTTAGGCTTTTTCATTCTATTAACGCCAAAATAAATCCCTATACCTACGAGTAGTAGAAGTAGAAGTACTGGTAAGTTTCCGATGAAAAAGACAATCAGGCCCGAACCCGTCGCAAAGATAAAATTTGTACTTGTAGCAAGTTGTTTTTTAGTTTTATCCCACGTGTCTAAATTTTTACCGTCTAGTCCTGGAACAATAACACTATTTTCATACATTGTTATTTCAATAGTAGAAAATGACGTCTGATTTTCTAGATACTTCATCTTTCCTACAATTAATTCGATATCCTCTTGGACTTTGGATAAATCAGACGATATTTTCAATAAATCCTCTGTTTTTTCTGCCTTCCCCATAAACTCGAGTAGCCTTTCCTCTACTGTTCGTTTTGATTTCACCCTGGACTCTAGATCAATATATTGTTCGGTTACATCTTCCCCCGTCACATTACGATTCAAAACTTCAGCCGCTTCCCCTTCGGCATCCGTTAAAAACTTTTGAAAGTGCTGCTCTGGGATTCGAACAGTGAGCCGAGCACTTATACTTTCCTCGCTTTCCCGATGCACATTCGATTCAACGATATAACCTCCATAGTCACTCACCTTTTTCTCTATTATAAGCTGAGTATTTTCAAGTTTTTTCACATTGAGCTGTAATTCCGCCCTGTGGATGATTTTCCTATTCGTTGGGATCACTTTAGATTGTTCGTTGGCTAACTCTTCTGTTTCAGCTCTATTCTCTTGCTCTGTAGTTGCCATATCTTGCGATGTTGATGAGCTCTCCATCTGAATGTCTTTCTTTGATTCGCTTGAACTGCAGGACGCCATAAATACAAGTAAGCCTGATAATAGTAGAGCCAAAACCACATTTCGCTTCATAGAATCCCCCTATCTATTTAATCAATCAGACGGAGTAATCCAAAAAAAGGTTACATCTTCCAATTAAACGGTATGAAAAAACGCTAGATTTTATCTAGCGTTTTTTTAGTCTTCTATTTCTTTTTTAAACAGTCTTCGTCGCAGCGCTTTTGATTTCCTTCCGCCTTGCATAAATATTCTTAACGATCGCTTTACCAACTGCATACGCCGGAACAGCAACGATGATACCGAGAAAACCTGCAATATTACCTGCTGCCAATATAACAGTAATGACTGTAAGTGGATGAATATCCAGTGATTTCCCCATTACATTTGGTGTAATAAGATTACTTTCAACTTGCTGGGCGATCACCATTACGACTGCAGCTAAAATACCAATCTTCGGATCCTGTATAAAACCGATAATGATTGCAGGAACAGCTGAAATCCATGGGCCAATGAAAGGAATGAGGTTCATGAACAATCCAAAAATGGCTAATAACAGTGCATACTCCAGTCCAATAATCATATAACCTGCAAACAACAGAATTGCTAATAGAAAACTGATTAACAACTGCCCTTGGATATAAGAACGGAGTACAGTATCGATATCATGTAAGGTCTTTTTGATCCATTCCCGACGTTTTCCCGAAAAGAAATTGTATATGAACGGAGCAAACTTTTCATGATCTTTCAGGATGAAAATGAAGAAAAACGGGACTAATATAAGCAGGAACATTGCTTGAAAGAAGGATTGTAAAAATTGAACAACCCATTTCCCAAAATTAACCGCTATGGATTGAAGTGATTCAACCGCACTATCAATTGAATCTTCAAGTTTTGGTGGTAAATCACTTTTTTGTTGAAGTAATGTGTATGTCAAATCATTTATTTCTTGGGCGATAGTAGGCGTATTTTCGACTAATTTATTAATTTGATTCGTTACTGGAGGAGCAATAATTGCTACGAATATCCAAACGACTGCTACGAGAATCGCTATAACCGAAAGAATGCTTCCCCACCTTGGTACTTTACGTTTTTCCAGAAAACGTTGAACCGGTTCCGTAATATAATATAGAACTCCGCCAAGTAATAATGGTATGAATATTGCCTTTGCTATGATTACTAAAGGCGAAAAAATCCCTTGAATCTCTATAAAGTATTTAATAATTAGCATAGCAAGCAGTATTCCGACACCTACTTGAAACCATAACTTTTTCGTCACATATCCCACTTCCTTTTCAATTATGTATTGTTATTTTAAGTATACGTTGTTATACGCTTGGCGTCGAAGAAAGTTTCAACTTTTCCTTACGAAATGATAAACATATGGTCCTTCAAAAAAAGTCCAAGCTTTTAAACCAGTACCGCCACTTATACTTCCATACTACAATTTGGATACTATCTGTTTCACCTATACCCAAAGACCCAGAAGTGAAAAAAGACTGCCCAATTCGGACAGCCCATTTACACACTGCTGATAGAAAAAATCACCCAACTCTAAGATTAATTTGAATACCGGAAGGATCTACCGTTACAAATCCACTACCATTCAATTCCACTTTTCCATCTAATGCTTCCACTTTCGTAATCGCTTCTTTCAATGTAGCCTCATTCGGATAAATAAGCGTGTACGATTGAAGTCCAACATTTCCCACAGTTGGACGTGATACACCTTCGCCATTCCATGTATTCAAGCCAATATGATGATGATACTTCCCGTTAGACATGAATAATGCTTGCGGATAGTCCGTAACGACTTCGAAGCCGAGTGCATTGTAGAATATTTCCGATTCAGGCAAATTGGCTACATGTAAATGTACATGGCCCATAACCGTTCCGACAGGAAGACCATCCCACGTCTGCTCCCCACTTTCTGCAATAATACTTTCTCCGTCAAGCGCATCTGTACTCATTGCAACTTTTCCATTGTCCCAACTCCAAACAGCAGGATCACGATCTATATAAATTTCAATTCCGTTGCCATCCGGATCTGACAAATAGAGCGCCTCGCTCACAAGGTGATCCGCAGCCCCAATTCGTACATTCTGTTGGATGAAATGTTTAATAATTGCCCCTAAATCGGCTCTCCTCGGCAACAATAATGCAAAATGATACAATCCAGATTTATGCGCCTCTTTCGGCATAACATTTTCCGGTTGTTCAATAATCAGTAAAGGCGTCTTGCCATCTGCTGTCAGGACAACTTTAGCCGCGGCTTCTTCAAGTACTTTAAATCCAATTACCTCTTTATAAAATTGGACAGCTCTATTTATGTCCAAAACGTTGAGATGTACTTCCCCTGTATACGTATGCGGTGCTGTATGAAAATTCATTTTTATTCCCCCTTATCGATAACAGTAAGTTAATTACTTTATGTAACTAACTTTATATGTTATAATGACAGTTGTCAACACATTATGTTCGGCGAAAGGAGCTTCAATGATATGAATGAATTTGAACTTTGCCCGCGTTTCGAGAAGGCCGTATCTATTCTAAGCCAACGCTGGACCGCCCTTATTTTGTATCAATTAATGGCAGGACCACAGCGCTTTTGCACAATGACTGACAAACTTGGTGTCAGTGGAAAAACACTTTCAGAACGTTTAAAAGATCTTGATCAGCAAGGCTTTGTCATCCGCCACGTTTACCCTGAAACACCAGTGCGAATTGAGTATTCATTAACTGAAAAAGGAATGTCTCTTACGCCTATTATGAAAGAAATTGAGAATTGGTCACAGAAGTGGATTGAGCGTGAAGCAGTTTCTCCTAATGAAAAAGCATAAGAATTCACATGTTTTTCACACTCATCCGACTATCGTATTCCTAAACCCCTCGATTATAGAAAGAGTAGTTTCAACTAATTGAAAATGTATACTCTATAAATAGATGTTCTATTGTACTAGAAGGAGTGGGAGTTATGAGGACGCTGCTAATCGACAACTACGATTCATATACATTCAATCTTTATCAACTCATTGCCTCTATAAACGAAGAACTACCCATAGTAGTTCGGAATGATCAATATTCATGGAACGAATTACAATCCATTTCGTTTGATAATGTGATTATTTCTCCAGGACCAGGAACACCAACGAAAGAAAAAGATTTTGGTGTTTGTCGAGATGTTTTACGCCTATCAGAAGTGCCAATTTTAGGGGTCTGCTTAGGTCATCAGGGATTCGCCCATACTTTTGGCGCAAAAGTTGTGAAAGCACCTATGCCAATGCATGGAAGAATAAGTAAAGTCTTTCATAACGATTCTGAGTTATTTAAGGGAGTACCCCAAGAATTCAAAGTAGTTCGCTATCATTCACTTATTGTCGAGGATGATTTACCTACTTGTTTACAAAAAACAGCATGGACTGCTGATGGAATTATAATGGGCTTGCAGCATACTGAAAAACCAATATGCGGTGTGCAGTTCCACCCTGAATCCATTTGCACTGAGTTCGGACATCAAATACTAGAAAATTTTTCGTTAATGAATAAAAAAACTACTATTTATGGATAAATCAGTATTTCCAAGGAGATGTTCTTGTTGACAAATATCCCAGAGATTTCGATAGTCCCACGGGGCATGTCTCGTGAAATGTCTACTGCATTACCCACTGTAAAGGTTTTGAGTAGAAAACTATTAAATTTTGTAGAACCAGAAGAAGTTTTTCAGCATTTTTTTGCTGAAGAAGCATATGCTTTTTGGCTTGATAGTAGTCGTGTCGAATCTGACCTATCTCGTTTTTCTTTTATGGGAGCAACTAATGGGCCATTAAGTAAAGTGATTAAGTACGACTCAAAAACACAGCTTGTTCAAATTAGTGACGCACAGGGACAAACTGAGCTTACAGAAGATATTTTCAACTATATTGATTCTGAGATCCATAAAATGCAACAACATTCTAATGAATTACCGTTTGATTTTAATGGCGGATTTGTAGGTTATTTTGGATATGAATTGAAAGCTGAATGCGGCGCCAATGAACACCATGTATCCTCAAATCCTGATGCCTTGTTTATTCTAGCCGACCGATTAATTGCCTTTGACCACAATGAGCGCTGCATATATTTAGTTAGTATTGTTCCATATAATGCCCCTACATCCGCTTCTGAATGGTTTGACGCTACGGAACAGCAACTACAAAACGTTCCATCTATAGCACCCGTGGAAGTAACAATCAATGATACCCGCACACCACTTAACTTTGAATTAAGTCAATCGTACGCTCAGTATGTAAAAAAGATAGAAGAATGTAAAAAGTATATTACTGAAGGTGAAACTTATGAGGTTTGCTTAACGAATAGAATTAATATTAATGAACATTTCAATCCATTAGTTACATATCGTATTCTTAGAAATATTAATCCAGCTCCATACTCGTCCTTTCTTAAGTTCGGGGAATTGAGTGTTCTATGTTCTTCTCCTGAACGTTTCCTAAAAATTGATCAAGATCGAGTGGTCGAAGCTAAACCAATTAAAGGGACGATTGCTCGTGGGAAAAATATCGAGGACGATCTCAGATTGGCTGAAATATTGCGTACTAGTGAAAAGGATAGAGCAGAAAACTTGATGATTGTTGATCTTCTTCGAAATGACTTGGGTTTAGTTTGTGATATTGGAAGTGTTCACGTACCGAAATTGATGGCTATTGAATCTTATCAAACAGTGCATCAACTCGTTTCAACAATTAAAGGGACGTTAAGAGCGGAATTAACAGCAATTGATTGTATACGATCAGCATTTCCTGGAGGATCGATGACCGGAGCTCCCAAAATACGAACCATGGATTATATTGATAAATTAGAGACGAATGCTCGTGGCATTTACTCGGGAGCAATTGGATTTTTGAGCTTAAATGGTACTACAGATTTAAATATTGTCATTCGAACGATTATAATGACTCCCGAACAGGCTACTGTAGGTGTGGGTGGAGCAATCACAATTTTATCTGATCCTGAACGAGAATTTGAAGAAACTCTTTTGAAAGGTCGCGCTTTAGTCAAAGCACTTACGATTTCTCAGTTTGGAAAATTCGATAAAAAATTATATACATTTAATGATCCCCATATGGATAGTTTGTTTAATAAGCTATTATAGTGAAACAGTTCGTATACAAATTCCCAAAGTTTCTAACCTTAATCAATTTCATAACTCTGAGCTGTTTATAACACGAGGGTTTTTGAACGTTAAGAAAAGCGCAGGCGCCCTCTAAGATGCGACAGACATAAGACGGGACAGTGGAGCGACGTTCCTTTGCCCCAGAAGGATACAGTTCATTCTTTCCTAGCTAGATCGACTTTTGACTCCGAGCACCTGACGCCCGGAGCTAGACATTGTTCCGGGTCGAAAACTTATACTTTCTTATTTGTTGTTTCACTTTTTTATATACGTTTTTAAAAACCCTTCAATCTGCGCAGGTGTTTTCAAATAATGTACGTTCTTCCCTTCACCTGCATAGCGTTGTATTCGCTCTAGCATTTTCCTTTTTCGTGCCCCATATGTTGTGAGGATGAATTTCAGAAACGCCTTATCAATCTTCTCTTTACAACCTTCACCAATATCATTCCTCGTTTTCCCATGGAATTGTACTCTTCGCTTTAATACACGGTACAAACAGACACGGAGAGGGAGCTCCAAATAAATAACGGTATCTGCATATGGCTCTCGTATATCGAATGTCCCTGAATAATTCCCCTCAACTATCCATTGCTCATTTTGGACAACTTGTTGTTGAGCTAATGAAAACTCTTCAGGCGGGGCTTCCACCCAATTTGGTTTCCAATACAAACAATCTAAATGTGTTACTTCGATTCCGGTCAATTCGCCTAATCGACGTGCAAATGTTGATTTTCCAGCACCCGCTGACACCCCGATGACCATAATTTTATTCATTCCGTAACTCCTCCTCATTGTCTGGGACTTGGTGAATTCCCTCCTACATATAAACTACCATCTCCATGACCAAATAACCCAAAATATGTATTTAAACCTCTCGAAATCATTATACAGTATATATAGCTGAACTATTCCAAATTTATACCGATCCGAAAAAGACGAACGATTGGTATTGAATTTTACCTAATGATAGGATATATTCTAACTAACGCAATAAAATCATATAAAATATAATGAAATATTTATTTTTATTCGCAAAAACCGAACAATGAACTTGATTCACTTTGGTTATCATAACGATTTAATAATACTATTATTAAATTGTGTCCATATTTCGAATCATTATATCCATTCCCATATTTCAAGATTTTCGACATCATTAGGGATTATCTTTGTTTTACTTATGGTAAACGACTACTCAAGTGGTTGAAATATTGATACTACCTACTAGTCACGCAATTGGCAATCATTTTAAAATAGAAAAATCACGGTTTTCTTCTTCACCCCATCGCTCTACTATGCTAAAGTAGTAAAACACTAAATTTTGATAGACGAGATAAAACTCTCACGAAAGCTGCTTTCTATTTTGAGGAGGAAGATCATGACCACAAGCTATCAAGGTACGAATAAAATGATTACAGGAATCGTGTTTGGTGTCATAACGTTTTGGCTTTTCGCGCAATCCATGGTCAATGTTGTTCCCGCAATCCAATCGGATCTAGGAATTTCACTGGGTGTACTTAATATTGCAATCAGTTTGACCGCTTTATTCTCAGGTATTTTCGTCGTGGCAGCAGGCGGGCTTGCTGATAAATTTGGTCGCAAGAAAATGACCTATTTTGGGCTCATATTAAGTATCATTGGCTCACTTTGCCTCGTATTTACGAATGGTGCCGCGCTGTTAATTATCGGACGGATCATCCAAGGATTATCGGCTGCTTGTATTATGCCAGCAACGATTGCCTTGATGAGAACGTACTATGAAGGTGCTGAAAGGCAACGTGCACTTAGTTATTGGTCCATCGGGTCTTGGGGTGGTTCGGGTGTTTGTTCATTTGCAGGAGGAGCTATCGCAACTTCTATGGGTTGGAGATGGATCTTTGTTTTCTCAATTATTTTTGCCATCTTGGCTATGATTTTGATCAAAGATACCCCCGAAAGCAAAGTTGAACAGCAAGGCTCTTCCCGTTTCGACTTTACCGGCTTAGTTGCATTTGTTTTAACGATGATTGCATTAAACGTGGTTATTACGCGCGGTGCAGATTTCGGATGGACAAGCCCGCTCACATTAAGTTTAATTGTCGCTACGCTAGTTGGAATGCTATTCTTCATCAAAATAGAAATAGGTAAATTACATGCTTTGATTGATTTTAAATTATTTAAAAACAAACCGTATACGGGTGCTACCATCTCCAACTTCTTATTAAACGCGGTTGCTGGTACGCTCGTTGTAGCAAATACATATGTGCAAGTCGGAAGAGGCTTCACGGCGTTTCAATCAGGTATGCTATCAATTGGCTATTTAGTGGCAGTCCTTGTCATGATCCGTGTCGGTGAAAAAGTACTGCAACGAACCGGTGCTAGATTACCAATGATGGCAGGCTCTATCCTGGCGGCAATTGGCATCGGGTTAATGGCTTTGACATTTTTACCGGACACAGCTTATATCATCGTTGTCTTTTTCGGATTTATCCTGTTCGGTGTAGGACTTGGGCTGTATGCAACACCGTCCACTGACACAGCTGTATCAAGTGCCCCTGAAGATAAAGTCGGTTCAGCGTCAGGTATTTACAAAATGGCGAGTTCTCTCGGCAGCTCCTTTGGCGTTGCCATATCTGCCACCGTGTACGGTACAATGACGATGACGGGCAATATTGAAAAGGCAGCCTCTGCCGGAATTATTACCAACGTTATATTCGCAGTACTTGCGTTAATAGCGATCATGTTTTTGGTTCCTAAAGCGAGACAAGATGCTACAAAACAAGTAGTCAGCAGACAAAATGAAAAATTTACAAATCCCGTTAATAATAGCGGTAGAATAGGATAGTATTTATATTAATACGCATAAAACAACCTTAAATCATAATCGATTTAAGGTTGTTTTATAAATTACTGTGTTTATTTCATAATTGTCTTGGTGACCGTCATCCACTAAAATTCAAACCTCCTGCTTTGCAGGTTTGTGCTGAATTGCCACTTGAAAGGTAGTCAGTTGTGAACTTATGATTGGATTATCCGCTGATTTTTGTTCATTTTTCTTATCATGCGTTTTTTGAGATGCTCTGCTACCCAACCATTCATCAAAAAACTTTCTTTCTTCCCATGTAGTGCAGATTTTCAACTCATCATATTCCGGACTATTTTCTTTTTTCAATACTTCCATTAAAACAAATCCCTCAAATGTATGAACAGATTTTGGTGTTTGAAAACGTGCAAGAACCTCTTCTACGTTTCCTTTTTTGATACGGATTGTATTTACTGCTTTCATCATAATTCAACTTCCTCCCTCAGTGTTAAAGACTCTAGATACTGGTATACAGTCCGTGCAGGTTCTCCACCCATTTGCGCATGTCGAAGCAATGCAATACCATGCGGACCTGGAGCCGCAATGACATTAGGCTGTATAGCAACTATTGCTTTTACGATACTTAGTTCGCCAAGCATCGCTGCCGCGAAGATATCCATTCGTGCACCACGTTCGAGTAGCCATTCTGCAATTGCACGATTACCTGTATGGGCTGCTGCCCCAAGCCCACTTTCCCAATCGTCACCTCCCCAGTTCGTAATGGAATGAAGAAGCGCCGGCTCTTGCTTTACTAACCTCTTTACCTCTTCAAAATCTCCATGTGCAGCAATAATAAACGCCCTTACCAACTCATTGCTAAGTGGCCCTTTTCTCATGTAATTTCTTCCTTTCGTAACCTTATTGGTGTGAAAAATGGTTTTCCGTTGTCCTTATAGATATCTGCATCTATTTCAAAAATAGATTGAAACATCTCCCTACATAACACGCATTGCGGAATACCATCGTACTGAACCTTCCCATCCTTTAAAACGACAAGGCGGTCACTATAACGTGCTGCTTGGTTGATGTCATGCAAGACCATTACAACAGTCATGCCAAACTTTGTATTTAACTCTTCGACAAGCTCCATCACTTCTAATTGGTGTGATATATCAAGAAATGTTGTTGGTTCATCTAACAGTAAAATCTTTGGCCGCTGGGCAACAGCCAGTGCAATCCATGCCCGTTGCCTTTCTCCACCAGAAAGTGATTGTAACGTCCGGTTTTTAAATCGAGTTAACCTCGTAACCTCCATCGCCCATTGAACGATTTCATCATCTTCTTTAGTCAACTTGCCGTAAGCCCCCCGATGTGGATACCTTCCAAATTCGATGAGTTCGCCTACCGTCAAATCGAGTTGATGATCTTGCATTTGTGGTAGCATGGCAAGTTTTTTTGCGACATCTAGACTTTTCATTGAACCAATCATTTGTCCATCTAGGATTACTTCACCACTTTTCGGAGTTATAAGACGTGAAACAAGTCGGAGCAATGTCGATTTACCAGACCCATTTGGACCTATTAAGCTGACGATTTCACCTTCCTTTACGTGTAAGTCAATCGCTTGTAACTGAAAGGAAGGTGAATGTTCGAATGCGACATCTTTAGTTAGAAGCAAATGAGTCCCTCCTTCTCTGAATCATATATAAGAAAAATGGGCCGCCTAAGAATGCCAACAAAATCCCAACTGGCAACTCGATTGGATTAAAAGCACTCCGTGCAACTGTATCAGCCAATACAACGAGCAACCCTCCGCCAAGTGCGGATGCAGGCAGTAAATAGCGATAATCTCCACCAATCATAATTCTTAATATATGTGGCACAACAAGCCCAACAAAACCTATTAAACCGGCAACACTTACAGCTATTCCCGCAAGAAGTGTACTAAGAACAATCAGGAAAAAACGACTTTTTTCAACATTGTGGCCAAGCAGTTTTGCAACTTCATCACCAAGTCTTAAAATGCGAATATGCCTGATTGCAAACAAAGATAATACAAGCGCTCCAACCGCGTAATAAATAATCATTTCAAATTGAATCCACCCCACGCCCCCAATGCCACCGGCTAGCCATGGAAGAACTGATTGCACACGGTCGCTATATAACAGCATGAGTGCACTCATGAACGCACCAATTACGGCATTAATGGCTACACCGACTAATATAATACGTACGGGTGAAGTGCCGCCTTTCCAAGAGAACGCATAAATAATGAGCGCAGTGATGAGAGCCCCTATAAAAGCTGCTAAAGGCAAGAATAGGATATACGCCGGGAAGATAATCATAATAGTCGTTGCGGCGAGACCAGCTCCAGACGACACCCCTATAATTCCCGGATCTGCTAGTGGATTTTTCATTACGCCTTGTAAAATAGCACCAGATACCGCGAGACACATTCCGACAATCATTCCGATTAAAACCCGTGGGAAACGTAACTCCCATATAATTCGTCTAGCCAATGAATCATCTGAGTGAAAAAGACCACTCCAAACTTCACTGAATGTAAATGAAACAGGCCCAATCATTAAACTTACCGTACACGCAACTACAAGAAGGATACTAAAAGAGATAACTACAATTGTTCGTTTTTTTGCGAGTGGATGAACATTTTTAGATACTTGAACTTCTACCGCTTCCATTTTATTTAACCGCCGCTAGATTTTCCTTCATCACCTCAAGTGCTTCTACTACTTTTGTACCTGGGTTTGAACCAAATAAATGTGAAGGTAAAATAAATACATTGCCATTTTTTACTGCATCAAGATTTTTCCAAGCTGCATTCTTTTCCATTTCACTTTCAAAAGCCGCTTTTACCCCTTCTGGATCGCCATGTGTAATCAGCATCACAACTTTTGGATTTCTTTCGATAATCTTTTCAACACTTAAACTCGCATACTGCGGATAATTCTCTTCTTGTGGAAAATCGGATGCAATATTTTCTCCACCCGCTTTTTCCAATAAATCACCTGTAAGAGAGTTTGGAAGAGCCGCTAGATACGTACCTGGTGCACCATATACCAATAGTGTTTTCACTGGATCAGAATTGGTTTTTCCGCTATTTTCTACTTCTTCCGTAATCGTTTTATTCATACTTTCAGCTTCTGTTTCTTTTTGAAATAGTTGTCCATATAGACGAATCGTTTCTTGAATATCAGCGATTGAATTTGCTTTAGTGTAAATAACCTTCGTTCCTTGTCGTTCTATATTCTCAGCATGTTGCTTGAAACTCATTGCTGCGGCTAAAACAGTTGGATGAACTTCCGCTAATTTCTCAAAGTTTGGCTGATGTGGATTACCGATTTCCGTAATACTTTCTACTTCTTTTGAAACAGGTCCACTTGCCGTTGGACGGCCAGTCACATTAGCACCTAATGCTAGTAAAATATCTAAGTCTCCTGAATTTAAAACTGCAATAGATTCTGGAGCACTTTCAAACGTTATATTTTCACCCGATGCATCTGTCACTTCAATAGCTGACGTGACCTCTTCTTTTTTCTCCTTATCTTTTGGATCCTCTTCTTTCACTGCTGCTTTACCATTCTCCGTACCACATGCTGCTAAAACGAGTAACAACAGTACAGATAATAAAAGTAATGATACCTTCTTCATTTTCCACACTCCCAATTAATAATGATAATCATTCTCAGTGGTTTCCATTCTACTGATAACAATTCTCACTGTCAATGAATTATTTGAAAATGAAAAAACCAATCTAAGAGTTTCCCCCTAAATTGGCTCATTCATCATATTGAGTTTGATGGTTCTTTTAATTTAACTTTAATATTAAATTTCCCATATTTATTTAGGTGAATTTCACGGCTTTGATTAAAGTGAATAAAAACAGCCTTAAATCGATAACCGATTTAAGGCTTCTTTATTAATTTTCGAACCAATAATAATCATCGTACTTGTTACAAACAGTTATCTTGATAACTGTCACCTATACAAGTGATCCGCCTTGTTTTAGGAACTTTTGAATTCCTTCTGCCGCTCTATATGATAGAGCGCCAAGTGTACCAGTTGGATTGAAAGAACTGTTATGAGGGAATGCAGAAGCACCCGCCACAAAAACGTTCTCGGCATCCCACATTTGCAAGTACGAGTTAACGGCTGAAGTTTCACGGTCAGCACCCATAATTACGCCGCCTGTATTATGCGTATTTGTATCTTTGTTTACATTGAATTCACCTTGTTCATCAGCGGTATCAATGATGTCAGCCCCCATTGCTTCTGCTACTGAACGTGTCACTTTCGACATATATTTCACCAATTCGCGATCTTGTTCTGTGTAATCATATGTCATGCGAAGTAACGGCATACCGTATGCATCTTTATAATCAGGGTCAAGATCAAGGTAGTTATTTTGATGAGGCATACTCGCACCTTGTGAAGCAACCTTCAAGTAACTGTTCGCATATTTGATCGATTGTTTCTTGAATTCAGGCCCCCAAGTAGGCGTGCCGCTCGGTACAACATTGTTTGCAATTGGACGTGCACCATATTGGAACATACGGATTCCAGCACCATGAATAAAGTTCTCGTTCGAATGGTCAAAGTTATCGCCAACGAATTCAGGAATCTCCATGCCTAATGCCCCTGCACCTGCATACAGATTGAATTCTTTATCTTCAAAGAATGCCATTGAAGAACCAGTACTTACTTGATAGCAATAGTTTTTCCCGATTGAACCTTTTCCAGTTTTCGGATTATAAGGTTGTCCGAGACCAGAATTGAGCAAAAGTCGTGCATTGTTAAATACATAACTTGCAACAACTACAACATCTGCCGGTTGTTCAAACTCTTCCCCAGTAATCGTATCCACGTAAACAACGCCTGTTGCTTTTTTTCCATCTTTTAAAATACGTACTACATTTGAGTGTGTGCGTAGGTCAAGTTTTCCTGTCTCTCTTGCAACTGGAATAACCGTTACGGCTGGATCCGCTTTCGCACCATACTCACAACCGAAGTTCTCACAATAAGCACAATATTGACAGGCCGCACGTGAAATACCATCTGGATTTTCGTAGAACTCCGACAAATTCCCAGAAGGAACCATATAAGGTGTATAGCCTAACTTTTTCGTTGCCTCCTCGAAGACTTTTAAAACAGGAGTTTTCAACATTGGACCTGTCGGATATGGATTCGAACGTTTTCCGTAAGCTTCCACTGTTTCGCCGGAAATACCCGCCATTTTTTCAAATGTATCGTAATAAGGCTCTATTTCGTCATATGTTATACCCCAGTCTTGGATGGGCATATCCGATTTAATTTTCCCTTTACCGTACCTTTTCTCTGTTAAAGTTTTGATTTCAAAGTCATATGGAAGGAAACGATACGTTTGACCATTCCAGTGACTTCCCGCTCCACCAACTCCATCACCAACGATGAATGATCCATAATAACGCATTGGAAGTGCACGCATCTCAAGATTATTACGATGTGTAATCGTTTCTTTCGATAAGTCTTGCATTAGCTCCGTCCGATGTTGATAACGCAGTTCATCATGCCCCATTAAGTAATCGGCAGTTGATCGATCTTTTCCACGTTCTAGTCCCACGACTTGAATTCCTGCTTTTGTTAGTTCGGCTGCAATAATACCGCCAGCCCAGCCCATACCTACGATAACGACAGGTACTTTAGGTAATTTTGTACTCATTGTTGTCATTCATTCCTTCCTATAATCAATGTCCCATGTGGCTGTTTAAGCCTTGCGGTTCTAGTACGACGAAGTTTTCACTTTGAATTTCTTGGAGGTAAGTCATCCGTGAGCCAGGATATTTCCTCATTTTCCAACCAAGCATCTCTTTGTTACCGCCATATAATGGATCGGCATACACACCTTCCATCGTTAATGAACGTAATAAGTTAAAGAACTCAGTGGAAGAAACACCTTTATAAACAGTCGTTTTCCCTTCACTAAAATCGGTTAATACAGCATCTTGTTCCGCTATTTCCAATTCAGTAAATTTCTTTTCAAATTGTTTAACACTGTAGGTATTCAATGCTAGTAAACCTGCCGGGAACAAGTCTTTACGAAGCATTTTTGTTTGTCCGCCTTGTGTTGGTTCCGGTGTATGGAATGCCCCTAAGCGATAATCCTTCACGTTTAATCCCCATGGGCTCGCAAGTTGATGGTCAATATAGATGGCAGCATTTAATTCTTTTGCTCCTGGACCATTTTCATCTTCTGGGAAAATTCGTTCGCTTGCTGCTTGTGTTAATTGATATTGTTCGGTTGTAAAGAATATTAATGCAATGTTCGGATTTGCAGTAGGAGTATGTGCTTGTTTTACCGGTGCAGGTGTTTTAGGATCGTTCCCTAACAAACTCCCCAGTGCGCCACCCAGTACTACACCGCCTACCGTCAATCCTGAATTTTTTAAAAACGTACGCCTTGAAGAACGTTTATCTACAAATGAATTCTTCTCTTGCTTCGACATGATAAAACCTCCAAATTCTAACTGTATTAATATACTCTAATTATTTATCTAGCTAAGTATCAGACAATAACAAAAACATTCTAGTTGTAAAGGCTAGAAAGAGCAGAATAGATAATTGCGCACATCAACAGGGATGTTATGAAAATTGCATACTTTTTTTCTGTCCATGAAACTATAATAATAGATAAGCCAATTGCGGCACCGATGAATGTATACCAAGGATAACCATCATTAAAAACGATAAGAAACGTAGCCAATCCACCGATTAACAAGATTGGTAAAAATACCTGGCTGATGATTTTAAACTCTTCAATGTAATACTGAGACACCTTCATTCTCCTTTCTTTCGATTCCGTGAATAAACGTCCTATTATTTAGTAAATCGATTTAGTAACGGATTGTATGTTGTGGTCCAAATCAACGCGTTCTTAATTCTACTACTTTTTTTTCCTTATTGATATGGATTAGAAATATCTTTCCCTTCATCCGAGAAAGTTATTATTTTCCGAATTTACTCTTCTTAATTATTGAGCGTCCTATTATTTACAATTCATTTTTGATGTGTATAATGTGTAGGGTAGTTAGATTACCTTTCTTAATTCTACTACATTTTTTCAATTTAGTATGAATTAAAGCTATTATTTTTGGTAAACAAGAAAGTTTATATTTTCTGAATTTACTTTTTAGCATTATAAGATGGTGGGTGGTAAGAAGCATGAAACTAGAACAAGAATATACTTTTGTCGAACATCTAACGGAGCTCAGAAAACGGCTAATTATTGTAGCCGTGACTTTTATAATATCGCTGGCAATAGGTTTCGGTATTGCACCTAAAATATTAACGTTCATCAAAATGCAACCTACAGCCCGTCATGTCGAATGGAACGTATTCGGCTATACGGATGGGCTTATGATTTATGTAAAATGTGCTTTACTGTTGGCTATTCTGATTACATTACCCATTGCATTGTACCAGACGTGGTTATTTGTAAAACCGGGAATGTCCAGAGACGAATCAAAAGGAACAGTCATGTTTATTCCGGCCTCTTTTTTATTGTTTTTGGCGGGGGTCAGTTTTAGTTATTTTCTCCTCTTCCCTTTAATGTTGAACTTTATGTCAAATATCAATGAATCGATTGGTGCAGTTGAAACATATGGGATGAAGCAATACTTTACGTTCATGTTTAACTTAATCATTCCAATAGGTATTGTGTTCGAATTGCCGGTCGTCATCCTGTTTTTAACGAAGTTAGGTATTGTAACACCAGAAAAGTTGAGAAAAATGAGAAAGATCGCTTACTTCATGCTTGTAGTAGTCGGAGTTTCAATAACACCACCTGATTTCATTTCCGACTTTCTGATCATTATTCCTTTATTACTACTATTTGAGATCAGCATTCTGGTATCAAGCTGGTCACTGAAAAAAAAGCGTGCAAATGAAGTAAGACGAGAGAAGATGTTGAAGGATTAAGATCGAAGCATTCTTGTAATCAGGAATGTTATACTGATTCAAGTAGCTGTAAGCATGTACAATTCCCAAATAAATGTACATGAATTCAAAGGAGGAACAAATCATGCCATCAAGTATCGGTGTACCCGGTTTAATTATAATTCTAGTGATTGCTTTAATCATATTCGGACCATCCAAGTTGCCTCAATTAGGCAAAGCTGTTGGACAAACACTGAAAGAATTTAAGAATTCAACGAAAGACATCATGGACGATGTCACAGATGAGTTTAAATCAGACGATAAAGAATCAACAGAGAAAAAGAAAATTTAATAGGTAACTCAAAAAAGCCTGCATTAAATACAACTCTCAATTTAGAATTGTATTTGATGCTGGCTTTTTTTATTAAAATATAATACGATTCAATGTAATCTCGATACTCCGATATTAATCTGGCCAGTAATATTAGCAGTCTACTCACTTTCCCACCAATCATATGAAACATACAAATTACAAGGTAGTAAGTGTTTCATTTATGAATAGTAACAGTGGTTCCAATCGAGACCATAGACGCTAATTCTAGAACATCTTCATTATGCATTCGGATACATCCATGTGACACGCTTTTCCCAATAGATGAAGGATTATTTGTGCCATGTATCCCATAATGAGGTTTTGATAACCCCATCCAAAAAGCCCCGAAAGGTCCACCAGGATTGCTTTGTTTGTTTATAATTCTGTATGTCCCCATTGGCGTCGCTGTGACCATTTTCCCTACCGCAATCGGATATATTTTCATTAAGTGATGACCATCGTAAAGTTTTAATCGGTGTTTCCTTGTGGATATATCGATCCATAGGTTGATAAGATCACCTCCATACAAAAGTGAGCGTTCATTTATTGTATGAGGATGGTTCCTAGTTAACTGGGTCCAAAATTATCTATATATGTTGAACAAATGGATACAGCGTATGCGCTTTACAATGACTTTTGGGAGGCCGACGAAAAGTCCTAATACTTGGAACGAATTGGAGTTCCCGCTAATACCGCTTCGACGCTTTGTGGATGCCTCCCGCGATAAGCCAGAAAGGAGTCCGCTTTCAGTCTTATCGCTCCGGCTACCACGAAGTCGCGCCTTCGCTGGATGGCCTATGTGAGAAAGAGCATTTCATTATTAGTGGTGAAATCTGCAACCTGGATTGCGTCTTTCTTGACTATAATTATATATGTTGAATCCGGTATATATACTGAGCGAAGGCGCCTTAACAGGGGTAGCCAACCGAACAACGAAGAGTTCGGTTTGTATAATTTCTGCGTTCTTCGCAGAAATTATACAGTTAATGCCAAGAGGTTATTCCAGATAGGTTAAAGAATACCTCATCTGGCTTATGGTGAGAGGCATACCCTAGCGCCGTAGCGGTTCAATGGAATTCTTTATTTCAATTTATATAGTGTCAAATAGGAATCACCTTACAATCTCGCCATATACATCTCAAAATCACATTTCTCTCGATAATGTATACCCTAGCGCAGGCGCGGCAAAGGGGTCGCCGAAGCCGTAAGACTGGGTGCGAAGTGCTAATCCAGGCTTACGGTGAGAGGCATCCTCAAAGCGCCAAGCGTTCTACAATCCACACCCTGAAATAAAACTCTCTCCTTATTTGAGCGCCACAGTAAATTCAATGAGATTCTTTAATTCAACATATATAGCCCGTATTATCAGTCCTAAATAACAAAATTTCTCCTTATTTTATTAGCAGACAAGATGGAATGTTCTATTTACAATTCATCCTAAGAGTGCTATTATCTATAAAAATCAAATGCGTTGAAGAGAAGAGTAGCTAACGTTCATTCTTTGCAGAAAGCTCCGGTTGCTGAAAAGGAGTAAGAATACGTTATCGAAACAAGTCTCTGAGCATCACTCCGGAACCAGCAATGGGGATAGAGTGACAGGAGCTCCTGTTATAGAGCCAGGGTATACGCATCTATTTGCCGTACCTGATAAGGTTACGATGGCAACATCGTAATAAACTGGGGTGGCACCACGATTGATACAATCTCGTCCTCAAGACTTAAGGTCTTGGGGGTGGGATTTTTTTATTGTCAAAAAATGAATGATAGAGGAGGAAAACCAAATGAGGCTTGGGAACGTAGTTGAATCTTGGAAATATCCTTTGATGTTGTTAGCTGGAATTGGCATTTCTAATGTGGGCGCCTGGATTTATTTAATTGCGCTTAATTTGATTATCCTTGAGAAAACAGGTTCTCCGCTTGCAGTGGCTGTCCTTTATATTCTTAAACCTCTGGCTACGTTATGCACAAATTTTTGGTCAGGTAGCGTCATAGACCGGTTAAATAAACGTAATTTAATGGTCACTCTTAACTTGGTTAGTGCGGTATTTATCGCTACCTTATCTTTTCTTTCTTCTCTTTGGTCGATCTATCTAGTCGTTTTTTTGATCAATATAGCACGCTCTATGTTTGACCCGACATCTATGACTTATATTACAAAACTAATTCCCCCTAAGGATAGAAAACGGTTTAATTCATTACGCAGTTTAATCGATTCTGGAGGCTTTCTAATTGGGCCAGCTATAGCGGGATTGTTATTTATCATTGGCACACCCATTTTTGCCATTTACATGAACGCCATTGCTTTATTATTATCAGGATTAGTCACTATGATGATGCCCAATCTCGAAAAACACATACAGTTTAATAGTACAAATGAAAAAATATCTTTTGAAGTAGTGAAGCAAGATTGGACTGTTGTGTTGAATTTTAGTCGTCGCTACGCCTATATCATGTTCATTTACTTTCTTTTTGGCTGTGTAATGGTCATGGCTACAGCCATTGACTCACTTGAAGTGGCATTTGCTAAAGAGGTCCTTTCTTTATCGGATAGTGAATATAGTTTTTTAGTCAGCATAGCGGGAGCGGGGATCGTAATAGGTGCGATGATTAATGCGATGATTACCACTAAATCATCGACTTCTTTGTTAATTGGTTTAGGCTCCCTATTCGTTTCTGTCGGCTATATTGTTTACGCTTTTTCCACTATCTTTTTCATGGCAGCTATTGGGTTTTTTATTCTTTCCTTTTCTCTCGCCTTTGCGAATACGGGCTTCCATACCTTTTACCAAAACAATATCCCCGTCGATGTGATGGGGAGAGTTGGAAGTATTTACGGATTAATTGAAGCTGTTTTAATCATACTTGCAACGACCATAGCTGGCGTGGCAGCTCAACTCATTTCTATTCAGTATGTTGTCATTGTAGGGACATTTGTGATGTTGGTGATTTCCATTACACTGTTTCTTTTTAACATCCGTCCTTCAAAGGCAAAACTATACTCGACTGCATCTGTAGATTAAATATTAGATCCTTTGGTTACAACGCCACTGGACGTTCCTATCTCATCGTTTAAGATCGATTGCATAACCTTTCATTTCTTTACAAATTATTAACACAAATTTACATGTCCTTCATGCTAGATTAACAACTTCACTTTATAGTTAAATGTGATAGTAGACTAAATAGGAGGTTTTACATTGATGAAAAAGCAATTCTTTAAAAAGGTTATCCCCATCGCAGTTCTTTCTACTGTTTTGGTCGCAAGTTGGAGCGGTGCAATCACTAATCCAAGCGTCCAAGCAAATGAAGCAGAACTAAACAACAATGCAGAAATCAAAAATGTGATTTTCCTCATTGGTGATGGAATGGGCGTATCCTATACTTCCGCTTATCGTTACTTGAAAGATGATCCTACTACACCTATTGTTGAGAAGACAGCATTTGACAACTACCTCGTTGGTCAGCAAATGACTTACCCAGAAGATCCTGAACAAACAATAACAGATTCTGCTTCCGCTGCAACTGCAATGTCTGCAGGTGTAAAAACATATAACGCCGCAATTGCTGTGGATAACGACAAATCTAACGTAAAAACTGTTTTAGAGGCTGCAAAAGAAACAGGCAAATCGACTGGACTTATTGCTACCTCAGAAATTACTCATGCAACGCCTGCTGCATTCGGTGCTCACAATGAAAACCGTAAAAATATGGATGCAATTGCCGATGATTATTACAATGAATTAATCAATGGTGAGCATAAAATTGATGTCCTCCTAGGCGGTGGGAAATCAAATTTTGAGCGCTCAGATGTGAATCTGACAGAATCCTTTAAAAAAGATGGATTTAGTTATGTAACCACTAAAGATGAACTGTTAAAAGATACTAATGATCAAATACTTGGGTTATTTGCTACTGGCGGTCTTCCCAAAATGATTGATCGTCCAGATGATATCCCTTCACTTGAAGAAATGACTACTACAGCAATCGATCGCTTAAGTAAAAATGACAATGGTTTCTTCCTTATGATTGAAGGTAGCCAAATTGACTGGGCTGGCCACGATAATGACATTGTTGGTGCAATGAGCGAAATGGAAGACTTTGAAAAAGCATTTAATGCAGCTATTGAATTTGCAAAAAAAGATAAGCATACGCTAGTCGTAGCAACTGCTGACCATTCTACAGGTGGATTTTCTATAGGTGCAGACGGTAATTATAACTGGCTCACTGATACAATCAAAGCCGCAAAACGGACACCGTCCTTCATGGCAGATGAAATTGCTAATGGTGCTGATGTCGAGAAAACCTTAAAAAGCTATATTGATCAAGAGTTATTACCACTGACAGAAGTTGAAATCGAATCTGTTAAAACTGCTGGTGAAAAAGCGAGTGATATCAATAACGCAATCAAATCAATTTTTGACAAGCGTTCTTATACAGGTTGGACAACAGGTGGACATACTGGTGAAGACGTACCTGTGTATGCTTTCGGTCCATCTAAAGATCGTTTTGCCGGGTTACTCGATAATACAGACCATGCACAAATCATATTCAACATTTTAGATACGGATAAAAGTAAGTAATACTAGTTAGAACCCGTTGCTTCAATAGAAGCAACGGGTTTATTTTTTCATACAAAAAAAGCCCGAGTGATCTATTCTCGAACCCTTCTTTAGTAAAATGAAATTACACCGTCCCCCCCTTTTTATCCTCTCCTAAATTCCGCTCCAAAAAGTCTTACCGAATACGGATGTGTAAAATCGAATCTACCTTCCACTTTCACACTTTCATCGACAATCTCCCCGTTATTCATCACATATAGCCGGTCACACATATACGCAACAGCTTGCAAATCATGCGCTATGAAAAGTAAGGCCATGCCGGTTTCACGGTTAAGTTCTATTAGTAAATCAATAATTTCTTTTTGAATCAATCGATCCAGACTGGAAATGATTTCATCACATACGAGTAGTTTAGGTTCCACGAGAATTGATCTGAGCAAGTTAACACGTTGCCTTTCTCCACCACTCAGTTCGGAAGGACGTCTATGTAAATGAGCTTCCGTTAACTTTACCTTGCCGAGCATGCGTCGAATATGAGCATCCCGGTCCCCTTTCTTATTACGAAGCGGTTCCATCAAGATTTCACGTACAGTCCATAATGGATTGAGGGCAGCCGATGCGTTTTGAAAGATGAGTTGGCACCCTTTGTAAAATGCTTTTCGGGACTGCCTCGTGACGAGCGAACCATTGAATAAAATTGTTCCGTCATCAGGCGCTTCAAGTTGCATAATTACACGTGTCAGCGTACTTTTCCCGCTTCCACTTTCCCCGACAAGCCCAACGATTTCACCTTCTCCAACTGTGAGATTGATTGCACGAAGGACTTCTTTCGCTTTAGTTCCACTACCATACCTTTTTGATACACTTTCCATCACTAACACCGTCACACCTCCATTCCTTTAAAACCTACTATCCAACAAAAGCTTCGTGTAAGGATGCTTAGGACAATCAAATACCTCCACCACACTGCCAGTTTCAATAACTTCACCATGACGCATAACAACCATGTCATGTGCCGCCTCTGCAACGATATCCAAGTCGTGCGTTATAAGAAGAATTGTTGTTCCATGCCGCTCGTTCAATCGCTTTAGCAGCCCAATGAATTCCTTTTGTAGCACCATATCGAGTGCGGAAGTGGGTTCATCTGCAATTAAAAGGGCCGGTTCCATATACAGTGCACACGCAATCATACATCGTTGCAACATACCGCCCGATAATTCGAATGGATACTGTTCCATGATTTCCGATGCAAGGCCAAGATCATCCAAAATGCCCTCCATCTTCACTCGAAATTCTTCAATCGTATCGCCCGTTTTCCTTCCCGAAAACTCAAAAAGTTGATGCCTCATCTTTACAGAGGGATTAAAGCTGTTCGCCGCATCTTGGAAAATCGTAAATAGGTGTTTTTTTCTAATTTCCATCATTTCTCTATCCGAAATCGTAATCAAGTTTTTATCGTTAAATATAGCCTGTCCAGTTACCTTCGCTCCCGTTGGCACTATTCCGAGCAGTGCGGAAACCGTCATACTTTTCCCACTGCCGCTTTCACCAATAATGGAAGTAATCTTTCCGAGTGGAACAGAAAACGAACTATTACGCACAATCGATTTACCATCGATATCAATCGACAATTGATGTACCCTAAGCATTTAAACGCCTCCGTTCCGGATCTTTCAACGCTTCACCGATAAAGTTAATCGCAAGTATTGTAATGAAAATCATTATGCCTGGGAACAATCCAATCCACCAAGCCCCAATTAGGATATCATTTTGCGCATAGTACAACATATTACCCCATGATGGAATCGCTGGTGGTACACCAATCCCCAGAAAACTAAGCGACACTTCAATGAATATAGCTCCTGCAAAGTTAAACAATGTAACAACGAATATAGCCGGAATACTATTGCGAAGCATATGACTAAAGATAATTTTCCACATCGGTGTTCCGAACATTATCGCCATTTTCACAAATTCCGCATCCTTCAATCGAATAAATTCAGAGCGGACGATACGTGCAGTAACTAACCAACCTGTAACGCCAATAATGAGAGCCATACTCCACATTCCGCCTTGCATGAATGCTTGAAACGCTAAGATGATAATAAGCGAAGGAATCGTTATGAGCGCTTCTAAAAATCGCATCATAACAGTATCGACGAATCCACCAATATAACCGCTAATCCCGCCGTATAGAACGCCAATAACAAGCGATACTAGTACAGAAATACTTGCAACAGTTAACGTTACTTTTCCGCCCTCCAAAAGACGTGAAAAGACATCGCGCCCGAGATGATCCGTCCCTAACAGATGGCCTTCACCGGGAGAGACATATACTTCATCGAGATTCATATCATTTGGTTCATACGACGATAGGAAGCCTGCAAAAGTAGTTAGGATAATAATAAAACCGAGGACAGCGCACCAAAAAATCAATGCTTTTCGTGACTTCATTTATCGCACATCCCCTTTCCGTAGCCTCGGATTCAATAAATACGTAATGAGGTCAATAACGAAAAGGCTTATGACAACGATTAAACCCGTTAGTAAAATACCACCCATCAACAATGGGAAATCTTTCGTAACCACCGCTTTTACGGTTAGTTGACCAAGTCCCGACCATGAAAAGAGCGATTCTACGATAATCGACCCGCCAACAAATGAAGGAATGGTCATCCCGATATAATTTAAATAAGGAATAGATGCATTGCGCAAAATCCCTTTTCGAATGACTTGCTCCGCTACACCATTGGCACGTGCTACCGTTACATAATAGTTACGGCTTTCTACTTTGATGCTTTCTTGGAGAAAGCGTGCATAAATCCCAACGTGAGTCAAAATGATAACAGTTGCAGGCATGAGTAGATAACGCAATTTATCCCAAAATCCACCTTCACCGCCGATATCTCCTGTTCCAGATGACGGAAGGATGCCGAGTTTGACTGCAAAAAATGAAATAAATAAAATACCAAGCCAAAACGCTGGAATCGAAGAAGTCACAATACTGACTGTCGATAATCCTTTATCCCACACCGATCCCGCCTTCATGCCCGCTGTCGTTCCAAGCCAGATTGAACCTATACTAATAAAAAATAGCGTCACGCCGAAAAGAAGTAATGTATTTGGCAGCCGTTCCATAAGAATTGTCGATACGGGCCGCCCTTCTTTATACGAAACACCTAAATTCCCTTTCACTGTTTCCGCTAACCACGTACCATACTGCGCAATGACAGGTCGGTCAAGCGAAAAAACACGGCTGATTCGTTCTTTTTCAGCCGCGTTCAATGTTTGTGCATTCCCTCCGTAAAAAGCCGCTGCCGGATCACCGGGAGCTGCATGCATGATGAAAAAAGAGAGGAAGCTCACGATGAGGAGGACAATTATCCCCATCATCATTCGCTTCCCAATCCATTTAACGGTCATTCCACGTCCACTCCTCAACATTCCAGAGGAAACCAGATCCATGATGGCCAAGTATTCGTTCTTTCACACCACTTAGATTTTTATTAATCCCGTAAACCGCGTCTTCGTACGCGATATAAGCAAATGCAGGGTCCTTCGCAAGCTCAGCTTGGAACTCCATATAAATTGCTTTGCGTTCTTCAGCATCTGTCGAAAAACGGCCTTTTTCAAGTAGCTCATCTACTTTTGCATTCGAATAGCTACCGTAGTTATAACCAGAGCTCGTCAAAACCGACTGATCCGTATGGAACAAAATATGTGTATGATGATCCGCATCGTACGGACTACCCCAACCGACCATGAATGCTTCTGCATCTTCGATTGTAATGGCACTCCAGTCAAGCGCATCTACTTTCACATCAGCGCCAATTTTCTTAAATCCTTCGGCAGCATAGTTCGCCATATTTACACGTACTGTATCCGATACAGGTGCCGTAATCGTAAACGCCAATTTTTCATCATTTTTATAACGGAAACCATCTTTTTCTTCTTTCCAGCCTGCTCCGTCTAGAAGCTCTTTTGCTTTTTCAATGTCGTATGCATACTTCTCTACATTTTCATTGTTAAATGCATGTTTTTGAAGTGGTGAATACGCTTCTGTCCCGTACCCTTTCAGAATACCTTTAACAATTTGAGCGCGATCGATTGCATAGCTAAATGCGCGCCTCACGTCGACATCTTTCCACAAGTCAATGGTCGTATTGAAAAGGATACCGCGGTAATCCGCAGATTCGATATCGTAAATTTTAATATTCTTTTCTTTTTCCAACTCTTCAACCTGTACCGGGTCAAGTAGTGCAATATCGACTTCTCCAGACTTGAGTTGCAATGCACGGACATTACTATCCGGAATGAATTTAAAAATCACTTTTTCAATAGAAGGCTTTGTTCCATGAAAATTATTATAGGCTTTTAACGTTAAACTGTTGCCACGGTCCCACTTATCAAACATATATGGACCCGCGCCGATTGGATGACTATTGAATTCAGCTGTCCTCATCTCAACGCCTTCAAAAGCATGCTTGGGCAAAATTGGAGCCGTTAACTTATCAAGCATCGGCGTGAATGGGCGTTTTAGTTTCAACTCAAGTTTGTAGTCGTCAATTTTTGTCACCGAATCCACTTCCGTGAAATCCGACTTCAAAAACGAAGCATTATTATCGTCTAGTATGCTCTCAATTGTGAAAATCACATCGTCAGCAGTAAGTGGTTCGCCGTCGTGAAACGTAATGCCTTCTTTCAATTTAAACGTATACGTTAGCTTATCAGGTGATAGTTCATATGATTCAGCGATATCCATTGTTGGCTCATTGTTCTCATCGAACCGTATCAGACCGCGGAATAATAGCGCATCCAGGTTCGTTTCTTCCAGTAGCGGATTAAGCCCTTCAAATTCAGTTTCCGACGCATAGACAAGTCGGTTTTCTTTTGTTTTCGAAGTTTCTTTCTCCTTGTTTCCACAACCCGCAATAACGAGTAAAATAGCAATAAAAATAATATATGCATTTGTTTTCCTTCTAAACATAGTAACCTCCAAAAAAATGTAATTCTATACTTCCTAATTATAAAGAGCAGGATGTTCAATGTCTAACCTAACGCAGTTTGGAACAATCTTCTTGCAGACTTTCCGACTAAAATCCTGTAACTCGGGCATATTATCATGAACAAAAAAATAAGGAGGGTGATTATATGATGAACAAGATGGCCGTGACAGCACTTGGACTTGGCGCAGCATATTTAATGAGAAATAAAGATGCTAGGAACAAGCTGATGAAACAGGTTGAATCGTTCACAGGTACACTTTCCAAGAAAAGCGAATCGCAAAGTAATTCGTAAAATTGTTTTATAAACGATTATGCGAAAAAACTTTTGCACAAAAACGGCAACCCTTAAATAGGTTGCCGTTTTTGTTGTGAAAATGTCGAATATAGCATTAGTTTACAACAGCATTTCGACGCTCCGTATATAAGACAATAAAGATACTCGCTTCGTAAAGCAACGCCATTGGAATCAGTACAATGAGTTGGCTCACAAAATCCGGCGGTGTAATCAAAGCCGAAATAATTGCGATGGCAAGATACGACCACTTACGCACTTTTTTCATTGATTCCGCTGTAAGTAACCCGATTGCCGCCAAAAACATCGCAACAATTGGTAACTCGAATAATATCCCGATTGGCATAGTCGTCATTAGCAAGAAACTGATGTATTCTTGCGCCGACACCATTACATTAAAATTCACGGCTCCCAATGAGACAAGAAACTTATAGCTAAGCGGATTGACGATAAAATAACCAAATGATACACCTATAAGGAAAAGCAGTAACATTACAGGCGAATACATGCTTAGAAACCGGCTTTCCCGTTCGTTAAGTCCCGGTTTAACAAATTGCCAGAGAAAATGACAGAGAAAAGGGATTGATAAACCCAATGCAAGTGCTGTGGAAATCGACATGTAAAACTTCACAACTTCGAGTGGTCCAAGAATGATTAGCTCATGGCCGCGGGTAATATACGGGAACCATAAATTAATACTCGAAAACACTGTGATTAGAAAAAAAAGGAAAACGGCTGCACTTTTGACGAGCTGTTTTCTTAGGTCTGTGAGATGGTCAACAAGAGACGGAGCAGCTTCAAAATTGCTTTCCACGACCTTGTTATCCCGAGTAATGTCAGATTCTATTTCCGCTTTAACGGGTATAACAATCTTCGTCTTTTCAACTTGGACTTTATCAAGCGGACTTAAAATTTTACGACCGTGATCTCCGTATGGATCCATACTTTCACCTGCTTATAGTTGGTCCGTTTTCTTTATTTCCTTTGGGGCTACTGGTTCTTCATCCTCCATAATATCTTTCGCTGACCTTTTAAATTCAGCAAGTGTTTTCCCTACCGCGGCTCCCACTTCGGGTAACTTTTTCGGCCCGAACAAGATGAGAACAATAACAAGAATGATGATTAAACCCGGTACGCCAATACTCGCTAAACTCATTGCCTAAGTCTCCCTTCATTTTCAAACAAGTGACCCACCAGCTTTACTGTATTTAACAATTCCTTCTGCTGCGCGATAAGCGAGCGCGCCAACTGTTCCCGTTGGATTGTAGCCGCCGTTATGCGGGAAGTTTCCAGCTCCAAGAACAAATAGATTTTCTGCATCCCAGTGTTGTAATTGTGTATTGACGACACTATCATCCGGGCTTGCTCCCATAATTGTTCCGCCGGTATTATGCGTCGTCTGGTATGGCACAATATCATAGTTGGTAATTGGATTTCCAGCCATCACTGTCTTCGCACCCATCTCTTTCATTATGACGGCCGTCTTTTCAGTTAAGTACTTGTGCAAGTTCTTATCTTGTTCAGTAAAATTGTATGTCAATTGAAGCAATGGGACTCCATATGCATCCTTATAATTTGGGTCAAGTGACAAGAAATTCTCCTTATGCGGAAGTGAGGCACCCTGCCCGCCAATATTTAGCGTGCGCGTGTAATTATAAATCGATGATTTTTTGAAATCTTCACCCCACACAGGTGTATCTGGCGGAAGAGGATTGGTCGCAATCGGCCTCACACCCGTCTGTGTTATGGATAGGCTTGCCCCGTGAATGAAATCTAGATCCCCATGATCAAAATTGTCACCATTGAAATCATCAATTGACATCCCAAGCGACCCCGCCCCCATGAAGACATTCATTTGTTCATCAAAAAAGCCTGTTGCCCCCGGCAAAACCTGGTACGCATAGTTTTTACCAAGCGTTCCTTTTCCAGTATCCGGATCGTACATTTCTCCAATTCCCGATACCATAAGAAGCTTCGCATTATTCATCATATAGCTTGTAAGTACAACGACTTCGGCTGGTTGGATGAATTCTTCACCGGTTTGTGTATCGATATATCTAACTCCGGTCACTTTATTGCCTTTCTTCAACACTTCGACGACATTTGCATAGAAACGGACATCGTAGTTCCCCGTTTTTCTTGCAGTCGGAATGACAGTAATCTCCGGAGATGTTTTCGCACCGTATTCACAGCCAAACCGCTCGCAAAAACCGCAATATTGACACGCCATGATTGATTCTCCATCTGGATTTTCATACGACTCGGACAAATTTGCAGATGGTAACATGAAAGGACTATACCCAAGTTTGCTTGCTGCCTTTTCAAACTTTTTTAGAATCGGTGTCCGCTTCATAGGAGGCGTCGGAAACTCTGAGGAGCGTTTCCCCGCAAATGGATTTTTATTCTCTCCAGAGATGCCGGCTGTCTTTTCAAATTTATCGAAATAAGGCTCTAGCTCGTCATATGTAACGCCCCAATCTTGAATCAGATAGTCGCTTGAGAGTTTATCTTTTCCATATTTCTTATCCGTCATCGATTTAATCTCAAAATCATACGGAAGAAATCGCCAAGTATGCCCGTTCCAATGCGTCCCCGAACCGCCGAGACCTTCCGCAAGAAGAAACGATCCCATCTGCCTCATAGGAAGTGCCCGCATCTTCCGGGAATTCCTAAACGTAATCGTTTCCTTTGAGAGATCCTGCATTAAATCGTAACGAATCGCGTAGCGAAACTCATCATGTACTAATGAGTAGTCTTTTGTACTTCTTTCCTTACCACGCTCTAGTCCAAGTACTTTCAAACCAGCTTTTGCACACTCTGCGCCAATGATACCACCAGCCCATCCAACACCAACTGTAATAACATCTACTTTCTCCAACGTTGTTGCCATACGCTATTTCCCCCCTTAATGTTCCATACTCGTAAGTGATACTGGTTCGTACTTCACAAATTTTTCATTTTCAATTTCGGCGATATAGGTCATTTGATTGCCCGGAAATTCCTTCATACGCCAAGCATCCATGTTCACGTTGCCGTTATAAATTGGATCCGCGTAGACACCTTCTAATGTTGCCTGTCGAAGAAGCTTGAAGAAAAATTCTGACGATACGCCCTTCATATCAATTTCATTTTTTTGGAATGCAGTAATGATTTCATCCATTTGGGCACCCTCGAGGTCGACAAACCCTTGTTTGAACCGCTTGTTTGCTTGCTCATCCATTATTGCGATACCTTGTCTAAAGATTTCTGCACGTGTCAACTTACTTTGGTAGCCTTGAGTCGCTTCACCCGCAAAAAACGGTCCTTGCATATATTCCTTCACATTGCTTCCATAATTGCCTGCAAGCTGATTATCGATGAAATACGGAGCACCAAGTGCAATTGCTCCAGGTCCTAGGTCATCTTCAGGGAATATCCGTTCAACTGCTTGAGACAATACATTGAATTCAGCCATATTTGTAAAGTACATTAAGCCCCGATTGCTAACAGCTGTCGGTTCGCCGCCAGCTCCTTTATGGTCACCCGTGCCGGCAACTTGACCTTCCTTGTTGACGTTGTAACCGACAAGTCCCCCAATGAGCCCCCCTCCCACGAGAGCCCCTGTTGCAATTCCCGTTGTCTTCAGAAAGTCTCGTCTCGATAAGCCTTTTTTTTCCACTGCCATCCTTTATCCTCCTCAGTATGACTGTCGTCTATATAATGATTCCTAGCACAAAGCATGGCAGTCCTATCCATTTTTTATACAATACATGGATTTTTTTGATCAACTTAATTTTTACTCACACGCATAACGGGATATACTGAAAAAAACGAAATACGAAAGGAGTTTTCCAATGAAACGCCTTTTCCTCTTCTGTTTTCTATTAATATTAGCTGGTTGCACCGATCAAGCACGTCCTTCACCCCATGCGAATCCTAATCTCGCAGAAAAAGTTACGGTAAATCTCATCGCACCATGGTCCATTGATTTCGATGGAGAACATTTTTTCATCTCTGAGAAAGAAGGGTCAGTTGTTAAGGTATGGGGAAACGGTCAAACTTTACGCGAGGATGTCTTTCTTTCGGAGTCCTTAGCAAATGTAGCTGAATCTGGTCTGCTTGGTTTCGTGTTGAAAAAGGATTTTCTGAAATCGCATGAAGCATATGCCTACTACACATATGATTTAGAAGGTACTCCTGTAAATCGAATCGTAACATTACACTACGACGGAACTTCGTGGCATGAAAAAGACATACTCTTGGACGGAATCGTATCAGGTCCAGTCCATCATGGCGGGCGTCTTGCACTCTCTCCGAATGGTGTTTTATATGCAACAATTGGCGATGGGGCAAATCCTGATTCAGCACAAGACACTGATTTATTCAACGGGAAAATAATCCGGTTAACTGATGGCAACACATTTGAATTGGTGAGCATCGGACATCGAAATTCACAAGGGCTTGCGTGGGATGAAAGCGGAGTATTATATGCATCAGAACACGGTCAATCTGCAAATGATGAAATTAATAAAATTGAAGCCGGGAACAATTATGGATGGCCAATCATCGAGGGAACGGAATTAGCAGAAGGCATGGAAACACCACTTCTCACCTCTGGTACTGGAGAAACATGGGCGCCATCAGGCATTACTTTTCACAAGGGATTGTTGTACGTTGCTGCACTCCGCGGTGAGGCGATTCTTGTCATTGACCCATTGGCTGGCAAACTCCTTGAGAAAATAGAAGGCTATGGCCGCATCCGAGACGTGTTTTCGGATGGCGAGTCATTATTTTTCATAACAAATAATACCGATGGTAGAGGGAACCCTGCCGAAGATGATGATGTGCTATATCGCTTGAAATAGGTGTTAGAAAAACCGACCAAAAGTGCCAGCGCCTGGTCAGAGGCGCTGGAGTCTAGAAGTGAAATAGCTTCTTTTGAAGGTTATTCAAAGTACGAGATTTTATAGTTTCCTATGAAATGAAAAAGAGGCTCCCCGATACAGGCAGCCTCATTCTATTTACTTCATAATCGCTTTCACCAATGCCTTACATCTTTCAAATCGCTCTTCATAATCCCCACTTACAATGTCATAGTCAACGCCAGCATCATCAAACATTTTCTTTAACTTACGGTTATTTTCTTCTCGAATGGACTGATCTCCGTGAACACGTATACCATCGTTCACCCACGCCACATCGGGCTCCAAATAAATATGTAAATCATACTCTTGTAACTTTGCCACTTCAGTTAGGATATCTAGCCTTTTCCCGACATATAACTCCGAATAATACTGGGTAACAATCGCTTCAGTGTCGATAAAAAGCACTTTATTTGCCGTCCTTGTTTGCATACGTTCATGATATTTATGCTCAAACGCAATTTCATGGTAATCACTTTCTAGCGTAATCGACATAGAATCTTTGAATTTGTCATAATATGTACGACCGTATTCCTCAACATATGACGTATTATACACGCGTGCTAGATTTCGAACGAGCGTTGACTTCCCACTACTCTCCGTCCCAATGACAGCAACCTTTTTCACAAAATAGGGACGGACTTCTTGGGGAATCATATGCCAATGAACGTAAGGCCCTTCATCCCTAATCTTTGTTGCCGAAATGTCAAATAGCTCACGATCATTATCAAGCACGATATGTTCAGCGTCTGGATATAACTCATTAAAGTATTCATTATAACTACTCTCAGAACTGAAGACCGTATCGATTGTTTTCCCTATACACGCTTTAATCGCTTTCGCACCTGCCGTCCAGTCTTCAAATTTCCCTGTTTGCTTTTCTTCAACACTATGTACAAATACATGATCCAAATCAGCCGTAATTTCGCTCCACCAACGAAGTCGTTGAACCGCTGAAATTGGTTTCATTCCTGTCCCTTCGAAAACTTCTTCCTCATATTCTTCATCATATGAAACAACGACATGTAATTCGTCGACGATTGTTGAAGCCATTACCATCGCATTCACATGGCCTAAATGTACCGGTAAAAATTTCCCGCCGTACATCCCAATTCTACCTTTCGCTGTCATCTTTCCTGCCCCCCAGAATACTTTCTTATGAGTCCAATACTACAAGGTTTTGCACTAATAAGAAAAGCGCAAGCCCCTTGGTAGCCCCGACACTTGCTGGCCGACTTCCTGTCGCAACGAAGAGTGATCTAGTTTAGCCCCTCTCCACTGCATGGCCTACTTCATGTGGGACCAGGGGCTATGCGCTCGAGTCTAGACACTGCTCCAGATGAAAAACTTATAGTTTTGTATCTTTAAAGAAAACCACCTAGTGGTAGGCGGTATCTGAACAACTTCCGGTTCATTGTTCTTCCCATTCTCTTAAACGTTCTTTCACTTCAGCTTCCAGATCTTCAAGCTTCATTAAATGATTTTCCTGGTCAGGCTGCATTTGAAACCAGTTCACTTCCTCGTCTTTATAATGTCCTTGGTATTCTTTTCCGTCCAACGTCAACTCGAAATGTAACGTTTCGTATTGTGTATCTTCAAATATTTCTTTCCGCACATTAAAATTTCCGATCATAACATCGCCTCCATTTAGTTAATTCTTTTTACAGTTTGCCATTCCTATCATGCACATTTATCAGCGATTTCTTACTTGAATCATGAAATTCATTTCACATCGTAGCATTTGTCAGCTTTGCGATTGTCTTCGAAGATAACTTGACCCCTATCGAAACCTGTAGTCCGAAAATCGATAGCTAATAAAATGATGCTTCTTACCAAACTTGCTATAACGTTTACTATATTCGTTGTCAGGTATATAGTTGTATAATTAACCAAATGGGGGTTTTATTATGAGCAACAGTTTTTCCGACAAATTCAAAGGCGCTGTAAACAAAGTAAAAGGCGAAGTGAAAGACAAATTCGATACGGCAATGGATAACGACAAGGTCGATAAGTTTAAAGGGCAAGCACAGGATAAATTTGGCGAAGTGAAAAACAAAATCGGAACCGCAATGGACAATGACAAGGTTGACAAATTTAAAGGGCAAGCGCAGGACAAATTTGGCGAAGTGAAAAACAAAATCGGAACCGCAATGGACAGCGATAAGGTCGACAAGTTTAAAGGGCAAGCACAAGATAAGTTCGGTGAACTGAAAGACAAGTTTACTAATAAAAAGTAACATTGGAAGATCCACACTAAAAGTACGTTATCTAACTCAAAAAACTGATTCGTAAAAAGCAGTGCCTTTGTTCCCGTTACATGAAGTAAGGTACTTCTTTTTCGATCAATTTTTATCAGATAAGAAAAGCCCTAGAGTCTAGACACTACTTCAAGTGAAAAACGTATAATTTCTTATCTTTTCCCCAAAATCATTAATCCTTCAGCCGTTAAAACCATAATAGGTAATCATGTGCACTGTCATTTCAGCGTACACGATTACCTTTTTATGTGTGCAAACCTTCAAAGCCACGTATCGGAATTCGATCTTCCTCTAATCGGATCTCGTCTAACGAAACTTCAATTATATATTCAAACTTCCCGTAAGCTTGCACGTCGACCTTCTCTTTGACAAAAGAATTATTTGTCACAAGCGCAACTTTACCAGTCTTTTCATTGTATCCTTCTAAAGAAAATCGATAGCCTGCGATCATCGCATACGGAACGATTTCATACGCATCCTCCAATTCCCTAATGGAAACTGGTTTAATGAAAATCTGTTTTTCCCCATTTTTCCTTACGAACCCATTCTCCATGTCTAAAGGATTTTCCGATTGTAAGTAGTATTGTCGTTGATAGGAAATTAGTTCAAACTCTTTGTTTCCCCATACAGCAAAACGTCCTTTTCTTATCACTTCATCTCCCCCACTAGTTATATTATATATCCATTATACATAATAGATTGAAAATTGTGTATACATTTTTCGTCATATTTCCACAAAAAAAACTGGTAGAATTACACATAAAAAAGCTGTTTTTTTACTATATATGTTGAATTAAAGAATTCCATTGGATTTACTGTGGCGCTTAATAAGGGGAGTGTTTTAATTCGTGGTGTGAATTGTAGAACGTTTGGTGCTTTGGGGATGCCTTTGCCGCGCCTGCGCTAGGGTGTTCATTATCGAGAGAAATGTCATTTTGAGATGTATATGCTGAGATTATAAGGTGATTACTAGTTGATACTAATTATATTCAAGAAAGATGCACTCCAGCTTGCAGATTTCATCACAGCTAATGAAATGCGCTTTCTCACATAGACCATCCAGCGAAGGCGCGTCTTCATGGTAGCCGGAGCGATAAGACTAAAAGGGGTCTTCTTTTGGGGTAGATGATTTGAATTCTACGCTACTTGCAATTGTTTCAGTCTTTCCACCAATTAATGAGAAATTTAAGTTTGTATTTTAAAGATGGAAAATTGAGAAGGGGTGTTGTGTATGTTGAATACATTACGAAGAACAAAGATGAAAGGCTGGTAATCGGACTCTCCTTGAGCTCTGAACATTGATCTTCATTGTATTTAGGATAAAATTTAAAATCGTCTTCAAGAGAAATGAATCCCTTGAAGACGATTTTTTTGCGCCTTTTTGTTTCTTAACAATAAAAACTAGTTACTCAAACCTATTATACTTTTAAGTAGTTGTGTGCACACTTATTGGTAAGGCCTCATTCTCAACTGATGTTAAATTTGACCATTGAAATCATGTATAAATCGCTAGTATGCCACGATAAGAATCCAAAGGAACTTTTATCTAGATATTAATCGATCACAATTTTCCCATCTTTATCTAGTAACGGTGTCATTCCACTCAATCCCAAACCACTTGTCATGAGATAATTTACACCTGTTTCGGTATCTACTACAATTTTAATAATGCCTCCACTTAAGTGTTCTTTTAATTTAGCTTTAAACCTTTTTTTCATTTTTGAATTCCCCTTAAATTATTATCATCAATTATATATAACTTTTATAATTGACATTTTACCTGAAGTTATAAATAGGTACCATTTGAGAGGGAGTCCTTTTTGTGTTCGATTCGTGGCGAGTTCAATGATTGCAAGACGGAGTATCATACAATAATCATGAAAACGGTGTCTAAATATGAGTACTAAACTCGAAAAAGAGAGAGGAAATATGTTAACTAAACTATCGGGAACTTTTATCCGACCCCTTTGTATCATTAAAGTTTCCAAGCAAAAAATATCCCCACAGAAAAACAATAAATAGAATCAAAATCTGCATCCATTTCGACTCAATTCCTAAAATCACATGAAATACTACGACAAAAATCATCAAAGCTATTATGATTCCTAACAATACTTTCTTCTTTGCATTCATTTTAAGCACCTCCGACAATTTTCAATTATATAATTTCTCTTTCTAGAATAGAACATAATAATTAAAAGGGAGTTATGAGGGAGTTTGCTTGAGCAAATAACCCGAATGTTTTTAGACTGTACTTTTGTGAAGATAAAATAGAGTTCTTGTTGTGTTTATAGATTTAAAGACTTACTTTTAAAAAAGAGAGCTACTTTTTTAATTGGGAGCTCTCTACATATTCGACTATATTATAAGAAAACCAATACGAACCCCCTAGCTATAATTTCGGCAAAAGTCGAGTTAAAACCTGCACTAGTAACTAGAAAGTCTGTTAATGCATCACCAATTGTTGTACTTGAATTTGATAGTAAGTAAATCAGCTTATTCATTGATGTCCAATGCAACATTACCAATTTAACACCATGGTCCTTTTCAATACTCTTGAGCATACTATCCCATGATTTTTGTCCGATTTTGTTCATTGATCGCGGGAGGCATCCACAAAGCGTCGAAGCGGTATTGGTGGGTTTCTATTTCGTTCCAAGTATTAGAATTTTTCAGCGGACTCCCAAAATCCCTTGTAAAGTGCATACGCCGTATTCACTTGTTCAACATATATAGTTTTTCATCGCACTGATTATTCCACTTTCATTCTAACGCTGTGAATTGGATTCGGAGTATCTATGAATAGCGCAATCCCTCAAACTTTTATCCCATCATAATAAACCCGTGATTACTGTTCTGAGAATGCCATACGAGTACAAGCAGCAAGAATCAGTTCTTCACCATTCAAAAATAACTTAAAATGAAAACATCAACAAAGAAACAACTGCCTATTACAGAAAACGCTATATCGAGCAAAGTAAATTCCCTCAATCCCTAAAAAAAGCAGTGTCCATTCACTTATTGTGAATGGGCACTGCTTTTTAATCTATTTTCATCAGATCCAGCGGTGTAATAATTCCAAGTAGTTTCTCTTCCGGTCTTCCACTTTCCGTAATGAGAAGTGCCTCAAGACGTTTTCCTTCAGCAACAGACTTTTTAAAATATTCCTCCGCTTCATAAACAGAAAGATCCATTCTTATAAATCGATACGTGTTTTTTTGTTTTTCATGGGAATAAATGTCGAGAAGTGTCGGCATTTCCCGGGAAATTATTTCATCTGTCATATTATCTGCAAGCCAATACGTAATGCCTGTCGCAGTAACAAGCCCAATGAATTTATTGCTCTGATAAATTGGTATCTGATTGAACTTTTTTTCCCGGATTAGTCTCAATCCGTAGGCAAGTGTATCAGTAGCTTGTAATATATGGACTTTTCGTAAAAACATATCACCGACTGTAACAGGTTTCGAAAGTTCTCGGTCAATATATTCAATTAGTTCCACAATATCATCATGTGGTTCTGCAATTGCATATTCAATATCAGTCCGATTATGGACAATTGCATTGCGTAAATCACCACATTCCCGCAAATCCCGCTCAAATTTCCGAATAACCGCATTCAAATGCTTGGATTTATCAATCAATCGCTGGAAAGACATATAGTTGCTTAAGCCACTTATTTTTTCCAAAGATTTTTCAATACGGTTAAATGCGAATATGAAGCGATCTGAATTGCGTGTAGTCATCTAGAACCCCTCCCTTTCAGAATAATTCGTCTTTATACGAATTATACCACAAAGGGTTATTTACACTGTTGTTTTTGCCGCATTCCGTTTCGACATAAATACTCCGAATACGATTAAGATGACGATTAGTATCACTGTCAGACCCGAACTCATCCATAAATCCGACAGTTCAGAGTTCGAATCGAACCAATAGGATGCATACATCGACAATTTCCATGGTGATACTGTCCAATAGGTACCGATAAGCGAATCTATAATTTGGTAGACAAGTGTAATTAGAATCGCTAGGCCCGCCGCCCCACCTGTCGGAAGCCATGCGCTTAGCGCTAAAATAACAGTGACAACGAAGACGAGCCATAAACTATACGTCGCAACAAAAGCAAATATTGCCCCTGCATCTACATGGTTAAAAAGGATTTCAATATAATACCAGGCAGCCATAAAGCCGAGCCAGACGCTTCCAAGTACAATCCCATTAACGACCAGCCACTTACTTAAAAAGTAATTTCGAAATGACATTGGGCGAACATATAGTAATGTGGCCGTTCCATTTTTCCGCTCTCCTGAAATCGTCCCCATGAAAGCAAGAATTATAACGAGAATACCGATCATTTGATATTGCCCCAGCAATGACTGGAAGATATCCTCTCCTTTGAACTCTGGCCATAAGAATTCAGCTTCTTCTGGCATATTACCTACACTTCTCATAATTTCAGGCAAAAAATGATTCGTTACGGGCTCCAAAATACCGAATATAATAAAGACGAGAGGAATCCATAACATTTTGAAATTCCGTGTATGTTCACGCCATTCTTTCTGCAATAACACACTAAATCCATTCATTAGACCACCGCCACTTTCATGAAGATATCTTCAAGGCTCGCCGTCTGCAGTTCCACTTTTCTCACTAAGAACTTGCCTGCGGTTAACATGGATAGGACCGATGACATTTCAGCTTCTTCCAACCGAACGTCAATCGAAACAACCAACCCTTTTGATGTCACTTGCCATGCAGTTGCTTCCATAAAGCGCTGCAACTCTTGCATCCCTTCGAATTCAATGACGATTCTCGGTTCCGCATAGCGCGCACGTACTTCATCAAGTGAACCGTGTTCGACAAGTTTCCCATGCCGTAAGAACAGCAACTGGTCTGTCATTTCTTCAGCGTCATTTAAAATATGAGTTGAATATAAAATCGTCGTTTTTCTTTGCAAGTCTTTCAACAAATCCATCACTTGACGGCGCCCAACTGGATCAAGTGCAGATACCGGCTCATCGAGTAAAAGTAGTTTTGGTTTATGGACAATTGCCTGCGCAAGCCCCAGACGCTGTTTCATTCCTCCGGAAAAAGTGCCCGTCTTTTTGTTCATCGCTTCGCCTAGGCCTACAAATTCCAAGGTCTTTTTCGCTTCTATTCTTGCTTGTTTTGTTTCCACCCCACTTAGTCGTGCAGCCATTTCAGTAAATTCAAGTGCAGATAGCCAAGGAAAGAACTTTGGATATTGTGGAAGAAATCCGATAATCGAACGGATATCCTGCTTTGCAGCACCCTGGAACTGTATTGATCCGCTTGTTGGCGAGACTAACCCTGCAAGCATAGACAGTGTCGTAGTTTTTCCAGCTCCATTTGGCCCTATCAAAGCCGTTGCTGTATGTTCTTCAAGTTCGAACGAGACAGCATCCACTACATGATTATTGATATATTTCTTCGTCAAATTATCTACTTGAAGTAAATTTGTCATACTTGCCGCCTCCCAAAGATAAAGTACAGTATTGATCCAATCAAACTGCCAAGAACAATGATGAAAATCCACATGATAAATGGACCGTTCGTCCGTCTATGGCGAATAACATCAACGAGTGCAACAATCATCAAAATGAATTGAAGTACAATCAATGGCATAAGTAGATTCCAAGGAATACTCGCGAGCTCAGACATAAACTTCACACCCTTTCTAACTATTAATGGTAAATTCAGTATACCACGACTGTTATACGTTGTATATAACAGGAGTACCGAAATAGTTATGATGCTAAAGAAGCTTATCAGTGCCACTCGAAACAACTCACTTGACGGTATATAAAAAAACTACCCAGTCACTAGGTAGTTTTCAATCAAATCTTGATTTAATTTAATCTTCTTTCCACTCTTTAATACGTTTTTTCACTTCAACTTCTAAATCTTCAAGCTTCATCTCATGATTTTCTTGATCAGGCTGCATTTGAAACCAGCTCACTTCATTCTCTTTATAATGACCTTGATATTCCTTACTGTCCAACGTCAACTCGAAGTGTAATGTTTCATTTGGCGTATCTTCAAATATTTCTTTCCTCACATTAAATTTCTCAATCATCTCTTCATCTCCTCCATTTCGCTCATGTAGAACTTCTTCCTCCCCGCCCTAAGCACTTTCAGGCTTATATTCCCTCAAAGAAAAGGGGGGAATTTCATGCCACTGTATTTGGAGATGTTGATTGTTTTGCTACAGCTTTTCTGTTTGCTGGAGATAAAACACGTTCCAGCCATCCCATAAAGAGGTCTGCGATGACCGCCATTAATGCGGTTGGAATTGCTCCGGCCAAAATAATGGATGCTCCATCTGTCACATTCGTCCCTCGAATGATAATGGAGCCGAGTCCTCCACCACCTATGAAAGCTCCAATTGTTGCCACACCAATTGCAATAACAAGAGCGGTCCGCAAACCTGCCATGATAACTGATAACGATAGCGGAAGTTCTACCATGAAGAGCATCTGCGTCCGTGTCATCCCCATTGCACGACCAGCTTCTAAAATAGGTTTTTCTACACTTTTTATACCTGTATACGTATTTTTTATAATAGGTAGCAAAGAGTACAAAAATAAACTCATAACAACTGTGTTCGGCCCAAGACCCATCGCAAGCATTAGAACAGCAAGCATTGCAAGGGCTGGAATAGTTTGAATAATATTCGTTACCGATAACACCCATCCACTCAATTTACCGTATCGGGCAATAAGAATACCCACTGGAATCCCAACAAGCGCCGCGAACAGGACTCCGTATGCAGACATAAGGAAATGCCTGACAAACTGATCCCACACATACGTGCCATTCACTGTGTAGTATGACCAAAGTTCTTGTAACGTTTCCATTCATTCACCCCCCGTGATTCAGTTGAAGTAATTGTTTTCTTCCAAAAATTCTTGTGCCACGATTGCAGGTTCTTTTTTATTAACATCTGCCTCGTAATTTAAACGTGTCATTGTTTCTCCGTCGATTTTACCTGCAAGTTTCTTCAGGATTATATCAATTTCTGGGTGCTGTTCGATTACATCTTTTCGCGTCACAGGTGAACATTCATAAGGCGGAAAAAACTTCTTGTCGTCTTCAAGCGTCTTCAAATTAAATGCTTTCAAACGTCCGTCAGTACTATAGGCCAAAACGACATCCATCTTACCACTATTCACCGCTTGGTAGACGAGCCCCAGAGACATGGGCAATGCTTCTCCGAATGTAAATCCATATGTATCAACGAATCCTTCATAGCCATCTCCTGCCCTGTTCAACCATGAGTTGTCTACACCCAGCGTTAAATCATCAGCTATCTTTTCTATATCCGAGACAGTTTCAAGTCCTTCTTTTTCAGCAAGGGCGGCTGTTACCGTGAGCGCATACGTATTTTGGAACCCGTATGAATCGTACCAAACCTGGTCAAATCGTTTATCAAACTCTTCCTGGACCAGCGTCATTGCCTCTTCTGGATCTGCTAGGGGCTCTACTTCTAAAATACTCGACATATCAGTACCCGTGTAGCGTGCAGCTGTAATATCTACTTGCCCGCTCGTCAACGCCTGGTGCTGAATGATTGAAGTTCCTAAATTTTCCACCATTTCAACATTCAAATCTGTTTCTTTTTCAATCATAAGTCGAATCATATGACCCAGTGTCGATGTTTCCGTACTTGTAAGTGTTGCAATTCGAATTGTGTCATTACCTCCTCCGAGGCCTGGAAGTGAACAACCCCCAATCAGCAGGCTGGCGGCCAATAATGGAAGTACTATTCTTTTCATACTTTTTCTGAACACTCTTTTTCCCTCCTTAAGAAACCACTTTTCTGCTTTCTTTAAGTCCTTTTGGCGTAGCGAAGGATTCAAAACGACCGAGCAGGAAATCGACTAGTAGCGCAAGCAACGTAACTGGTATCGCACCACCAATAATCAAGTCTGTCCTAAATAGATTCAGACCATCAAAGATAAAGTCCCCAAGCCCACCTCCACCAATGAATGATGCAAGTGTTGCCCATCCAATAAGGTAGACTGCAGACAGCCTTACACCAGCCATAATAACAGGAATTGCCAGAGGAAGTTCAACGTTCATCGTACGTTCAAACGCCGTCATTCCCATTCCCCTACCTGCCTCCACGAGATCCTGATTGACCTCTTTCACACCGATAAACGTATTTCTAAGGATTGGCAACATCGAATAAAGGAATAAAGCAACAATTGCGGGTGTTTTCCCGATTCCCAGAAGTGGTATGAAGAACGCAAGAATCGCAAGACTAGGAAATGTCTGGATAACTCCAACTACCCCCAATACAAAACCAGCTATCTTCGGCACTTTTGTAAGCATTATTCCAATTGGTACTGCAACAAGGATTCCAAGAAAAAGTGCAATAAATGATATGTACAAATGTTCCCAAGTCTTCGTTGCCAACTGGCTTCCATACTCCGAGAAAAAATCAATAAATCCGTTCATTCAAAAACCTCCTTTACACCTGACCAAGTGTCTGCTCTTCGCTTTCTCCCCAAATGGAGTCATAGACGATATCCACAAGGTTCGTTCTTGTAATCAAGCCGACCAAACGCCGATCTTCATCGACAACAGCTACGTATTTTAATCCACGTATAAGAATATTTCGCGTTGCTTCACGAAGAAGCGTATCTTCCTGAACGACGGTCAATTCCGTAGACATGACTTCCTTGACCTGCGTTTCCATATTGCGGCCTCTGTCTATCATCTCGACATTGAGCAAACCTTTCAGTACATTGTTTTCATCAACGACAAGAAGCGAATCCACACGGCGCTCTCGCATAAGCTGAACTGCTTGAGACAGTGTCCCTTCCGTTTTGAAGGAGACAGGGTTCGGGTTCATAATTTGTCCCACCGTCTGTATACGTTGTTGAGCTTGCAAAAGACGGTCTTTACCGATGAAATCCTCTACGAATTCATTGGCCGGATCTCTTAAAATTTCGTCTGGAGTTCCCATTTGCACAATTTTGCCATCTTTCATAATTACAATGCGATCTGCGAGCTTAATTGCTTCATCCATATCGTGCGTGACAAAAATAATTGTTTTACCAAGTGTCCTTTGAAGATGTTTGAATTCTGCCTGTAACGAATCGCGGGTAATCGGATCTAGCGCACCAAAAGGCTCGTCCATAAGGATAAGGGGAGGATCAGCTGCTAATGCACGAAGTACACCGATACGCTGTTGCTGACCTCCACTTAGTTCATGGGGGTAGCGATCAAGGAATTCTTTCGGCATATTGACAAGTTCGATTAACTCATCAGCCTTATTGTTTCGCTCCTCAACCGACTTCTTCATAAGCCGCGGGACAAGTGCAATATTTTCTCGAATGGTCATGTGGGGGAAAAGACCAATTTGTTGAATGACATAGCCAATTGAACGTCGCAATTGCACGATGTTCTTTTCCATAATATTTTCTCCATTGATCAATATTTTACCCTCTGTGGGTTTAACTAATCGATTGATCATCTTCATAGTTGTCGTCTTTCCACAACCACTCGGACCGATAAAGACGATAAATTCACCTGCATTGATATGTAAATCTAAGTTATCTACAGCTTTTTTACCTCCAGCATAAATCTTTGACACATTTTTAAATTCAAGCACACATTTCGCCCCCTATGATTAAACTGTTCAACCATCTTTATACGTATTCTGAGCAGATACCTATTTCTATGGGCTACCCTTTTTCATCACTTTTCAAACATGATTATGACGGTTTGTTAATATCTCTCAATTATCACCGATATAACATGTAAAGAGGAGGTTGTGCCATGCTTGGAATATGGCAGGCGACAGGAATGAATGTCATCCGCAATATGACTATGCAAAACAATCAAGTAATGCGGTCGATGGAGCGATTGTCTTCAGGTATGCGCATAAACAGAGCTGCAGATGATCCAGCAGGCCTTGCAATTTCAGAGAAAATGCGTGCGCAAATCCGAGGTCTATCGATGGCGGGACGCAACATCCAAGACGGTATTTCCCTATTCCAAACAGCTGAAGGTGCTTTAAATGAAACACACGCCATACTGCAACGGATGCGTGAACTAAGCGTACAGGCTGCCAATGGAACAGTGACAGATTCCGATCGTGAAGCCCTCTCTCTAGAATTTGTAGAACTAAAAAAGGAAATCACTCGTATTTCAAAAGATACAGAGTTCAATACATTGCCACTGTTAGACGGTTCACGCTCTTCCTTGAAGATTCAAGCCGGGGCGAATGCCGGCCAATCAATTGAATTTTTCATTGGTGATATGAGTGCAGAGACAATCGGTTTGTCTGACGCATCGATTTCAACCCAATCCAAGGCCAATGATGCAATTGGATTACTCGACAATGCAATTAAAAACGTATCCTCAGAACGCTCTAGAATAGGTGCCTATACAAACCGGCTTGAACATGCTTACAACAATACACTCGTCATGGAAGAAAACTTAATCGCAGCCGAATCCCGCATAAGAGATGTCGACATCGCCAAGGAAATGATGGCACTCACGAAAGCAAACATTCTACTTCAGGCCGGTCAATACGTACTCGCTATGCACATGCAACAAGCCCAGTCCGTACTACAGCTATTAAAACAATAAAAAGGCAATCGTGTTGTCTTATCGACATGCACAATTGCCTTTTTATGTGTATAAACCATCAAATCCAAGTATAGGAACCCGATCTTCCTCAATTACAATATCTTCAAGAAGTATTTCTATTATGTATTGAAATTCCCCATAAGGACGCACTTCGATCCGTTCTTTGACAAATGGATTGTTTGTTACCAATGCAACTTTCCCAGTCTTATCATCATATCCTTCTACTGCAAAACGGTAGCCTTCAATCATCCCATATGGAATGACTTCATACGCATCCTCTAATTCCTCGACGGAAATAGTCTTAATATAAACATGGTTAGATCCATTCTTCTTCACGAACCCATTCCTTAAGTCTAAAGGATCCGCCGATTGCAAATAGTATTGTCGTTGATAAGAAGCCAATTCAAACTCCCTTTTATCCCATAAAGCAAATCGACCTTTTCTAATCATCCCATCTCCTCCCACTATTTTGTATCTACCTATATTATATGTAATATATCGAAGGTTGGGTACATAAGTTTAGTCACCTTTTTATACAATAAATTAGACCTTTTGAACCTATTCTGAACAAATACCATTGAGTATTATTTTTTTCTCCCATGTTTAATGTTTTTTCATGCAGGGTATCTATTATCTAACAAGAATAAAAAGGAGGCTTTACAATGACAAACGGTAGTTTCTCAGACAAAGTCAAAGGGACAGTAAACAAAGTGAAAGGTGAAACAAAGGATCAGATAGGCAATGCCACAAATGATCCTTCACTACAAGCTGAAGGTAAGTTTGATAAGTTAAAAGGCGAAGCGCAAAAGAAAATCGGAGAACTAAAAGATAAAATTTCCGATAATAACAATCGATAATCTTTAAAAAGTAAGTCATCTATCAAACAGTGATAGCTATAAGTCCATACCTGTTAAGAAATAGGAATAAGTGTATCAATATGCATCATTCTTTTGATTATATGACTGTATGTCCCCCTTTTTTAGACGGAGGGGGCTTTTTAATTTGTTGAGGTAGTGTGAAATTATTAAGGCGTGAATGTAAATTTTGCGAAACTAATAGGGTAACCGTAATAACAACTATTTTAGTTGAAATAAAGATCCCCTTGTAGGGCGCCTCCGCTTAGTTTATTTAGGTATTCATTTGTTCAACATATATATAAAATAGTACGGCTGTTTGCAATGGGTAAACAGCCGTCTTCTGCCACTCATAAGTTTCTTGTATTGAGGCGTGGGACCGTACCGTCATTATCAATCATTTGTTGGTTTCCATCCTGACCATCCAATAGTTCTCCGCTCAGGCCACGTTCTGTACTACTATCCATCTCATCCAGTGCCTTACTTTTAACGAATAGAGCAACGCCACCATTTTTAACCTCATTGTAATAGCCCCTTGATTGCTGTTCTGAAAACCCCATGCGTGAAAAAGCATTCAGAATGGGTTCTTCACCGCCCAAAAATAGTTTAAAACGATCTAACCAATTATCATCTGCTGTACCGAGGAGTTCGGCACCGGTCTGTCCCCGAAGCATTGAAATATTATCTTCTTCATTGGTAACAACATACATATCACTTTCATCATAGCCTTGCGCTTTCAATTCTGTAATTTTATATAAAACTGTATCAATGGAATGAAATGTACCGATATACTTCTTGTTTTCCATTTTACAAATATCCTCCTTTTCGATGATATTGCCTTTGTTTCTTATTGTACCCGTCCAAACCATTAAGAAACGCACTGCTCCATCAAATCGGATGTTTAGTTTCTGTAAAAGAGTGAATAACATAAGGACAAGAGAATATTCCACGGCAAACTCGAAGATGAAAGGAGTCTGTTTTTGATGACTAACAAAAAAGTATTTACTGAACGTGACCGAAAGGATGCTGAAGGACCATACATGGATAATCCCGAAAACCTCCGAACTGATAAGGAAAGCATTTACGATATGCATGAAGATATGAAAACTGTCGACTCTATTCCTCTGGAAGATTTAAAATTGGAAGAACGGGAAGAGAAACATCATCACGATTCCAAAAGTAATTCATCCAGCGAAGAGAAATTCCGCGGCTCTAGACTTAAAAAACAGTAAAAAACTGTACCCCATTCATATAATGTGATTGGGGTACAGTTTTGGTTTATGGACAATCGCCTACGTAATAATAGTTGTTTCATTCCCCCGGAAAAGTATCCGTCTTTTCGTTCATCGCTTCTCCTAGACCGACAAATTCCTATGTCTTTTTTGCTTGCCTTATGACACCTGCTTAGCCACGCAAGTATTTCTGTATATTCAAATGCAGATAGCCGAGGAATACTTGAGAGTTCAACCATTAATTTCACAATTTTTCTATTTGTTAATGGTAAATATAGTATAGGAATTTCACACGTGTGTTGATTAACCAGTAAAGTACTGCTTATTTTTGTGATGAAACACTAAGCACTTTATGTACAGGTGCTTTTGAATTACTTTGGATTGAAAGTTCAACGCAAAAAAACGGCAACAAAAATCGTTACCGTCGATGTACTTCAAAGTTATTAATGTCCTAGATAAGCCTTTTTTATCGTATCATCTTGCAGCAGCTCTTTCGCGTTACCACTCGCGACCACTTTACCTGTCTCAAGCACATAGCCATAGTCCGCAACTTTTAAAGCCTGACGTGCATTTTGTTCAACCAGCAAAACAGTCGTTCCTGCTTCATTAATCTCTTTAATTATTTTAAAGATATCTGCAACGATTAATGGGGCCAGTCCCATCGATGGTTCATCAAGTAAAAGTAACTTGGGCTTAGACATTATTACTCGCGCAATCGCCAGCATTTGTTGTTGGCCGCCTGAAAGTGTACCTCCTAGCTGAGATTTTCTTTCCCTCAGTATTGGAAATCGATCCATCGCCTTTTCAAGATCAGCATTCACTTCAGCGTCATTTCGATGATACGCTCCCATTTCCAAGTTTTCTAAAACAGTCATAGAAGCCAAAATACCTCGTCCTTCTGGAACTAAAGCTAACCCTTTTCTTAAAAGCTGATCAGGTCGTTGTCCAGTTACATCCTTACCCAAATAATGAATACTACCTTCTTTCGGTTTCAATAAACCTGCAATCGTATTCATCATCGTTGTTTTCCCCGCTCCGTTTGCACCGAGGATGGTTACTATCGTCCCCTCCTCAACCGTTACATCAACGCTTTTCAATGCCTGAATCTTATCGTAAAAAGTACTGACATTCTGTAGTTTAAGCAAGCTCATCTTCCTCCTCAACCCCGAGGTAGGCTTCAATTACTTCTTTATTGTTTTGAATACTGCTCGGTGTACCTTCTGCAATTTTCTTTCCAAAGTTCAATACCACAATACGGCTACAAATCCGCATAACAAGTGGCATATCATGTTCAATTAATAAAATAGTTATATTTAGCGCTTGAATTTTCTTGATCAAATCAAACAAATCATTTGTCTCTTTTTCATTCATTCCCGCAGCTGGCTCGTCAAGAAGCAATAATTTAGGTCGACTTGCCAAAGCTCTTGCAATTTCTAATCTACGTTGTTGACCGTAAGCAAGGTTTTTCGCAATCGTTTGACTGTATTCTGACAATCCAACAATTTCTAGAATCTCATCCGAGCTTTTCAGAACATTTTCCTCTTCTTGCTTTTGATATTTCGTCCGAAACACACTTTGCAAAACACCAGTAGTGAGACGACAGTGATTTCCTACCATTACATTTTCGCGAACAGTTAACTCTGAAAAGAGTCTGATGTTTTGGAATGTACGACAAATGCCCTGTTTCGTAATTTCATGCGGTTTCAAACCTGCAAGCGACTGTCCTGTAAATTCTATCTCACCAGAACTAGGAGGAAACATGGCGGTAATCATATTAAACATTGTTGTTTTCCCAGCACCATTTGGCCCTATCAAGCCAAGCACTTCTCCTTGTTCTATTGAAAAAGAAACATCTGTCAATGCTTGAATCCCACCAAAGTTTTTACTTATCTTTTTTATTTCCAGTACCATGTTTTCCCTCCTTCTTCTTTAATCTTGGACGTTTAATCCAATTGACGACATTCATATCAATGAGCCCCTGTGGCCGGAACGCCATCATCAATACAAGGAGTGCACCGTAAATCATGAAACGATACTCGCTGATAACACGTAAAAACTCTGGCATTGTTGAAAGGAAAATAGCACCGAATATCGGTCCCCAAATGACTTCACTTCCTCCAAATATAGCAAAGATCAGAATTTCAACAGCACGATGATAATCGAAATCTGATGGACTAATATAAGCCGTTAAATGTGCATATAATGCACCTGCAAATCCAGCAAGTAGCGCTCCTTGACCGAATGCTAGAATCTTATAGTATGTAATGTTAATACCCATTGCTTCCGATGCCTCTTCATCCATTTTAATAGAAGCAAATGCACGCCCAATTCTAGAATTACTTTGTCTAATAAAGAACCAAATAACGCCAATGCTAATCATCAGTAATACAAGAAAAACTGCTAAACTTATAAATTGGTTATTTTTCAATCCAATCATTTCCGGACTAAAACCTAAACTGTTACTAAAACTCAAAATCTCTCGCCCAAGATGAGGGATACCCCGAATCCCAATAGCACCATTTGTTAAACCTTCCCAATTGATAAACAGTACTCGAATGACCTCCCCAAACCCAAGCGTCGCAATCGCAAGATATACGCCTTGTAACCTTAGGGCAGGAAAACCAATTAACACGCCAATAAAACCTGTAAATACAGCTGCAATAATAATACCGAGTATTAGAGGTACATTATAATTAAGCGTTAAAATAGCCGACGTGTATGCACCTATACTCATGAATCCTGCATGCCCCAGTGACAATTGCCCTGTTCCAAGTGTTATGTAAATACTAACACCAAGGATAATATTCAATAAAATAAAAGTTGCAACTTGCAAATAATATGGGTTTATTAATTCGCTTAACATATAATCACCCCCTTGATTTCGATGTTGCCGTACCGAAAAGTCCTTGTGGTCTCACAATTAAAATAATGATAATAGCTAAAAACGCTATCGCATCACGATAGCCTGAATTTCCATAAGCTACTAAAAACGTTTCAGAAAGCCCTAATATTAACCCGCCCGCCATCGCACCACGAACGTTTCCTAAACCACCAAGAATGATAATAGCTAAACCTTTTAATCCGAATGATAAACCCATTTGTGGATTAACTGAGTTGAATGCAATCCCAACTAGAATTCCAGCAATTCCACCCATTGCAGATGCAATAATAACTGTTTGTGTAATCATCCTTTTCGTATTAACACCTAGTAGGCTTGCAACAGCTAAATTTTCCGCACTTGCACGTAATGCCTTGCCCGCCTTTGTTTTCGATAGCCAAAATGTGAGTCCAAACATTAATAGAATCGCAATAATGAAGATAAGAATTTGGACATAATAGACGGTTGTTGAACCAATCGTAATGTTCAACTCTGAAAAACTTGTCCGAAATGGATGATTTCCAGCTCCAAAAAAGTGATGAGCAGCATTTTCAAGAAAAATAGATACCCCAATCGTACTGATAAGCGGAGCAAGATGGGACACGCCCTCTTTACCTCTCAGTGGTCTTAATGCAAAACGCTCAAGGAAATAACCTAATATACCTGTAACAATAATTGCGACCAAAAAGGCCACATATAATGGTAAACCTAAACTATTCGTTACAATAACGCCCATAAATGCACCAAACATAAAAATTTCCCCATGCCCCATATTGACAATGTTAAGGACACCAAACACCAACGTATAACCGAGGGCAACAACAACATAAATACTACCCAATGTAAGACCATTTATTAATTGTTCGATTAGCAATGTGCACCCTCCTTATCCATTCTCAGCTTTTTTAAATAGTTAAAATAGAAATGTAATCAGGCTGCAAACATCTCAACCTGATTGCCAATCATTTATTCGAACACTACATACTCATTACCTTCAATAATTAATACAGTTGGTTCCATGACAATATCTCCGTCTTCATCAAATGACATTGTGCCCAATACACCTTTAAAATCCTTGAGTGTTGCTAACGCATCGCGAATTTCATCGCGGTCAGCTACACCTGCATTTTTAACCGCTTCAGCCATTAGATACAATCCATCATAAGCTTGTGCAGCAAACTGATCTGGTTCAACTCCATATGCTTCTGTATAGTTTTTAACAAAGTTCTTTACTTTTTCGTCATCCTTTTGAGCAAACCACGGTGTCGCAACGATTAAACCATTGGATGCATCTCCAGCAATTTTGATAACTTCCGGTGAGTTGAATCCATTCCCACCCACAAATGGAACATCAAGCCCCATTTTTCTAGCTTGGTCTAAAATTACCGCACCTTCATTATACAAAGCAGATGCAAGAATCAAATCCGGGTTCAAGTTCTTTATTTTCGTCAATTGTGCTTTATAATCGGATTGACCTAACTGGAATGTTTCTGTCGTAACGACCTCCAGATTTAAGTCTTCTGCTACTTTTTTCATTACATCGTAACCCGCTTTTGTAAATACATCGTCATTTCCATATAAAATCGCTACTTTTTTAACATCATATTTTTCAATTGCTTTTTGTACTGACGCTGGAATCGCTAGTGTCTCAGGAATTGAGTTTCTAAATACATAATCCCCAAGTTGAGGAATCCCCTCAGCCGTATTTGAAGTCCCCATGATTGGAACACCATTTAAATCTGCTTCAGGTCCAACAACAAACATTTCTGTACTAAGCGTAGGCCCAATAATTGCATCGACATTATCTGAGTTCATCAATTTCTGTGCAGCTGATAATGCTTCTTCTTGTTTACCAGCTGAGTCTTCAATCTTTAATTCCAGGTCAACTTCCCCTGCTTCTTTAAGTTCTTTATTGGCCAGTTTCAAGCCATTCGTAATTGCTTCTCCATAGCCAGCTCCTGGTCCAGTTAAATAAGAAATGACACCTATTTTAGCCTTTACCGGGCCATCTGCTCCTGTTTCTTTGTCGCCCGCATCCTTCGTATCGGTTCCACAAGCTGTCAGCACAACTAGCGTGAACATCATCAAGACTGAAAATAGCAGTTTTATTCTCTTATTCATTTAATCCCATCCCCTTTAATAGTTAAAAATAGTGATAATTCTAAATATACACCACTATTTAGTTAATTGGAATATCAAATAAAAAATCCTCCCTATAAAAAAGGGAGGATTCCATTATTCATCTATTTCTTCAAGCCGAGGCATTGCCGACAATGCGCCCGATTTTGTTGCACAGAGTGCACCGAGTTTATTGCCAAAGGAAATATAGTCAATCCACTCATCGCGGGTTTTTGGTTTCCCTTTCAATTGGATTTGGCGAAGAATTCCTGCAATGAATGCATCGCCTGCTCCCGTCGTATCGACAGCTATGATGGGTTCAACGCCTACATGTGTCATGCTGCCGTCAATGACAGCAAACGTACCGAGCTCACCCGCGGTGACGAGTATTACAGGAATCCGATAAGGTGCTAACTTGAGGATTCCATCTTTCAACGTATCTGTCTCCGTTAGGAAAAAAAGCTCCTCTTCGGTCAGTTTCAGCAGATTGGTGTTCTCAACAAATGACATGATTGTCTCACGGCAATGCGCTTCACTCTTCCACCTTAGCGGGCGGATATTTGCGTCTAATGACAAAGGCACTCCAAACTTATTAGCTAGACGTACCGCTTCCCGCGTCGTTTGTAGAGCTGTTAAATGAAACATTGTGCCCGAACAAATATGCAATACGGAAGCATCTTGAAATGCCTCTATAGACAAATCAGTAGTTTCTACCTGGATATCAGGCGTCTCATCTATATATGTATGAAAAATACGGTCGTTGTCATCCGTCAAATGGACATACACGCCACTCACCCGTTTGTCATTCTCCAGTTTAGCAAACGTCAAGTCGACGCCTTCTTTCCTCAATTCATTCCGAACAAATTCGGAAGTTTCGTCATCTCCTGTCACGGTGATGAATGCGGACGAAGCGCCAAGCCTAGAAATACCCGCTGCCACATTGACCGTTGCTCCGCCAAGAAACGTCGTGAATGTTGAATTGGACTGGTCTTCCGCTATATAATCGACGAATGCATCGCCGTAAATTAAAACATGTTTTTTATTCGCATCAATCATGAATGTACACCCTATCACTTTATTTTTCCCAATCGTATCATGGAACACGATTTACAGGAAGAGTACGGAAATATATCGCTTTAAAAGTTGAAATAAAGAATTTCTTCCAATCCCCTTCGGCGCTTTCGGAACACGCCTGTTGATTAACCAAAAGTAACTAGTGAATAACATGATCACCTACTGGGCGCTACGTATATAATTTACTTTGGATTGAATGACTTCTATACGATTACCGAGATGTCTGGATATGTAGGGATGCGACAGGCAACTATTCGCAATAGGATTACTGAAAAGAGTGTCGTGATAATTTCGCCGAAAGCGAACCGGAAATGATCCAGTGAAAACGGATTTTTCCAAGCCCTACTCACCAGTATTTTATACAAACAAATAGTTATTCAACAGACGTGACTTTATAATCGAATCATTACACCCCACAATTTAAATTCATGTTAGTTGTCTGACCTCTGACCTGTAATTCTTTCCCTAATCGTGGTATACTGTTTGGATGGAACGGGAGGATTTTCTTATGAAACAATGGATTTATCCACTACTTATCGTCTTTGCAGCAAGCTGTTATGGTATTCTTTCAACAATTATTAAACTCGCGATTCAAGATGGTTACACTGCTGCTGAAGCAGTAACGAGCCAATACTTTGTCGGTTTTTTCATAGCTCTACTTATCTTCGTCTTTGTACGACGTAAAGTCCCAAAGTTTGGCGGTGGTGTGACACTCCTTCTTGCAGGGTTATTTACTGCAACGACTGGTACGGTATACGGCCAAGCCATTGAATACATGCCTGCTTCTCTTGCGGTTGTTATGCTATTCCAATTCACTTGGGTAGGAATGCTGTTCGACTGTATCGCGAAACGACGCCTTCCAAAACGGATTGAAGTCATTTCACTTCTTTTCCTTTTCGGCGGTACAATTCTTGCAGCCGGTATTATCGATGCAGATCTTAGCGGAATTCCTTGGCAAGGTTGGGCATGGGGAATGGCTTCAGCTGTCAGCTTTGCATCATTCGTTATGATTAATTCACGACAAGTTGAAGGAATGGATACGGAAACGCGTCTACTGTTCACATCGTTTTTCGCAGCAATTGCAATCTTCTTTTTCCAATCGCCCGAAATCGTCTGGAACGGTACGTTGTTTAACGAAAATTTATGGGTATACGGTTTGATCCTAGGATTGTTCGGGATTGTCATTCCGATTTACCTCTTCTCAATTGCAGTACCGAAAGTTGGGACTGCGATGACATCGATTTTAAGCGCAGCAGAACTTCCCGTTGCTGTCACCGCGTCCGTTATTTTATTGAGCGAAGCGCTGACAATTTTCCAAGTAATTGGTATTATTATTATCGTAATTGGTATGACGTTACCGACCATTGCGCAGAGAAGATTGAAATACAACTGATAGTTTCAACAGCCCACTGCACTTGCAGGTGGGTTGTTTTCTTTACAACAGTTAGTATTTGATATAATAGAGGATGTAGAAGGAGGTTTTTAATAATGGACATAACAATTCGACAAGCACAACCGACTGATGCCGAACAGGCTGCACCGCTTATTATCGACGCAATCGGTGATATCGCTAAAAGAATGACAGGCGAAACAGAATGGGACAAGGTAGAGCAGGAACTATGCGTACTTTTCAAGCGTGAGGATAACCGACACTCCCATCTCTATACATATATTGCCGAGCTGGATGGAAAAGTAGCAGGTATTATGGTGTTGTATGCAGGCGCAGATGCCCCTGAACTCGATCGGAATTTAAGTGAGTGGCTTGCTAAAAAAGGTGCTACTAACTCTGAAGTCGAAGCGGAATCGTTAGCTGACGAACTTTACATCGATACAGTTTGTATTGATCCTGCATTTCGCGGTAAAGGAATCGGTACGGAGTTGTTTGAGTACGCAGAAGAAGTCGCGAAACAAAAATACAGTGCAAAGCTTTCTTTAAACGTCGAAACACAAAAAGAACCAGCTATTCGTCTATACAAACGGCTGGGTTATGAAATCGTCTCACCCTGGACAATCATTGGTGAACCTTTTCATCATATGGTGAAAATTGTTTAACTAAGAACAGCGCTGGAGTCTAGACACCACTCCAGATAAAAACTTATATTTTCTTTTACATGTGTTGATTAACCAAAAACAACCAGTAAATAACTAAATCCAACACTAGGCGCTTCGTGTACAATTACTTTGGATCGCTTTGGATTGAACGACCTCTATACGATTAACGAGATATCTTGATGTGTAGGAATACGACTTCGTCGCATCCCTACACATTTTTTTCGGTAATCGTATGGTGCTTATTCATCCGTCGCTCTCCAAATGTATACGTACACGAAGTGCTAAAACTTTTTGGGACGAAAGAATAGCGGGGCTTCTTAGCTGGATAATAGCCACCAAAGATTCAATTTTGGCGGCTGAAGCCTTCTCCATAGTCTTGTCTTTTTTAGTTAAGAAAGAGTCACTTTCTTATAGTCCATCGCATGATAAGGTGCATACTCTTTACTAATAGTAAGCAAGGAACACCTTGTACAAAGTACTAAAGTGCCCGAAATTGTATCTTCGGGCACTTACAACCTTTCTAAAGAGTCATCTAATCTTTTTTTCAAAAGTAGCTGTATTTTTCACTTAAACGTTGTAGGAACGCGACAGGCAACTAATCGTAACAGAATTACTGAAAAGAGTGTGGCTAGGAATGACGAAGTCATTTCTAGCCACACTCTCCCCTCGGTAAAGTTGTCATGACTATTTCGCTGAAAGCGGACCGGAAATGATCAAGTGAAAATGGTGTTTTTCAAGCCTTTCTTACCTGCTCTTAATGCAAGAAAGTGGTTAATCAACAGACGTGACTTTCTTTCACTATACAAACCGCCCTTTCGTTTTCTATCCATTAGAAATCAAAAAGGCGGTTTTCTTTATTTACTTTCTTGCTCTTTTACGAAAGTAACAAACTTATCAACGACTAAATCCAAAAACTTGAGTGTGCCTTCGTCTGTCAGATAACCATCTTGGAACTTTTGTCCGGCTGAGCCAATGAATATTTCATTTCCCGCAGGAGGCAGTGTAGTTGCTTGGATACTCCCTAATACTTGTCGCAAGTGCAATTGTGCTCTAACCGTCCCTAACACTCCTTGAGAAACTCCCATCGGCAATACCGGTTTACCTGCTATCGGCTTGTCCACTCTGGATAGCCATTCCAATGCATTTTTCAAAACGCCCGACATGGACCAGTTGAATTCAGGTGTGCTAATGAGTACAGCATCCGCATCAGCAACCATTTTCTTGTAGTTTTGTACTTTCTCAGAAGGTGACTTTTCCTCATCCTCATTGTAGAACGGCAAATTTCCGATATCCGCAATTTCTATTTCGAAAAGGTGACTGTATCTCTTTTCAACCGTTTTTACTAACTGCATGTTGAATGAATCTTTTCGTAAACTCCCGACAATCGCTACAATTTTCATCAAGTTCTCTCCTCTTTTTTACATATTCCATTCTTTAACATGTATTCTACACGATACCCACGATTCACATCTATCATTCGACTCAACTTTGCAAATTAAATTTCTTCCCTGAAAACTTTTTAGTGTTTCTAAGGGTAAGTATAGTAAGAGCAACAAAATACCGTTGTTTTGGAAGGAGTGAAACCCGAGTGGAGATAGAAAAATTGATACGAAACATACAGACCGGTGACAAAGACTCGTTTCGCGAATTTTACGAAGCATATGCAGACTACGCAATTCGAACGGCTTCTGCTATTACGCGCAACCGTGAAATGGCCAAAGATGCGGTACAAGAAACGTTCATCCGCGTCTATCGGCAAATCGGTAGCTACAACCCTGAATTGCCCTTTGACCCGTGGTTTTACCGGATTTTAATGAATGAATGTCTTCGTTACCTAAAGAAAGAGTCCCCTCTTTCAAAATTTGAACATCCCGACTTGGAAAATGACCCATCTCTTGCCGAAGAATCTTTCAATCAGCTATCCGATTTATACGATACGATTCAATCGCTTGATGACATACACCGAATTCCAATCATATTAAAGTATGTGAAGGGCTTTACCGAAAAAGAAATTGCGGACATTCTAGGGTTAAATCACAATACAGTAAAGTCACGGTTGTTTAAAGGTAGAAAACGACTAAAAGAACAGTTAGACCCGACGAATAAGGAGGAGGGATCACAATGAGTAACTTCGACGAACGAGCAAAAGAGGCTCTCGATAAACGGACTGAACAAGAAACGCTTGGTCTAAAAGATGAAATATGGAACGGTCTAGAAAAAGAACTATTCAGCGAAGAGAACGTTAACAGAGGAGATGTGAAGAAAATGAAAAAGAAAAATCGTGTAATTCCAATTATCATTACAACTGCCGCCGCCCTTGTCATCGCATTCAGTTTACAAACGGATACAGGAATGGCATTCATGAAAGGTATTAAAGACATGTTCGTCCCAGAAAAGGAAATTACTCAAAGCATTGAAGGACAGGACGAAAAAACCGACGTTAATTTAAATGAAGGTGGAAACTCCGAGTACATCATCTATGTCGATGAAACACGCTATAAAATGATCAACGGCAATAAAGCAGACGTCATTACAACAATTGAACCCCTTCCAGAAAAGTACCCGGAAGTGACAATGGAAATTAAACAAGTAGCTGATCAGAAACCCGAAGATCTCGTTAAAAAGTTTGAAGCCGAGTTAAAGAAAGACTTCCCGGAGCTAAGAGCAGTCGAAACAGTGACAGAACCAGTTGAAGGTTATTTATTACACGGATTGAACGGTAGCGATTGGGATGCTAAAGTTGTTCATGCCTATGTCATCAGCAACGGCAAAGACGGTAGCTACGTCATTACAGAAAACTATTTCCTCGAAGCTGCGGAAGGCCACGGAGCAAGGTTCCACCATATGTTGGAGAGCTTTGAAATCGTAGAATAATACCTTTTTTTGAGCGGGCCGTCAAGAGACGGTCTTTTTTTTTTGAGCGCTTGCATATATTTCACCATACCGTTTTGTCGGTAGGCCCCCTCTGAATTCCGAAATAGATATTGCATCAATATATTTTTCATGCTAAGCTAACTATCAAATCGTAATGATTACGATTTGATAAGAGGATCTGCAACACAAAAACTAAAGGGAGACTATGCTTTGAAAAACAAAAAAAGTTATTCTATATTCCTAATCATACTTACTGTAATTTTACTCTCGGCTTGCTTCGATAAAAAGGACGGAAATGTCCCGACCTCCAAAGCTAAGTCTACTAATGACCTTGTCTTTGCAAGTACAAAAGATATTCGAGACATTAACCCGCATCTCTATGCGGGTGAAATGCCAGCCCAAAACATTGTATTTGAATCTCTGGTAGTTAATACGGATGAAGGGATAAAACCTGCCTTAGCTGAAAACTGGGATATTTCGGAGGATGGTTTAACATATACTTTCTATCTAAGGCAAGGAGTTGTCTTTACAGATGGTGAGCCCTTTAATGCGGAAGTTGTAAAGATGAATGTAGATGCTGTAGTAGAAAACATTGAAAAAAATGCATGGCTGAATCTTGTGGCTGAAATCCAAGAAACAAAAGCTTTGGATAGGTATACATTCCAGTTAACACTGAAGAATCCCTATTATCCTACACTAGAAGAACTCGGCCTGACTCGCCCCTTTCGGTTTATTTCACCCAAAAGTTTTATCGCCGGAACAACAGCTAATGGAGTTAGTAGCTATGCAGGAACAGGTCCTTATGCGTTGACAGAGCATAAAAAAAATCAATATGCCGTATTTATGGAGAATGACAACTACTGGGGCGATAAGCCAAAAATCAAATCTATTAAATGGAAAGTGATGCCCGATCATCAAACCATACTTCTAGCTCTGGAAAAGGTGAAATCGATCTACTATTCGGTTCCGATGGAGATATGGTAGATAACGATTCTTTCAAGGCTCTTTCTGAGCAAGACAAATACAGCACCGCTGTTAGCCGTCCAGTCGGTTCTCGAGCAATTGTCTTAAATTCACAAAAACCGATTACAAAAGATCCAATAGTTCGCGAAGCATTCCAATCTGCGATTAACAAACAAATGATTGCAGAGGGAATTCTAAATGGGGCGGAGCAAGTAGCTGATACCCTCCTTGCACCATCTGTCCCCTATGCAGATGTGAACTTAATAAAACAAGAATATAGTGAAGACAGAGCAAATGAATTGCTAACAAAAGCCGGCTGGAAAATAGGTAAAGATGGGTATCGATATAAAGATGGAAATAAACTTGAGATTACAATTTACTATAACTCCGATAACGCTCAGGAACGGACAATCAGTGAATCAATGCAGAATGATTTAAAACAAGTTGGTGCCAGTCTTAAAATCATTGGAGAAGAGAAACAAGCCTATTTTGACCGACAAAAAACAGGAGATTTCGATTTAATGTATTCTCTATCATGGGGACTGCCTTATGATCCACAAACTTATGTATCGTCTTGGCGAGTGCCTTCTCATGCCGATTATCAAGCACAAGTAGGGCTTGAGAAAAAGGAATGGCTGGATCAAGTCATCACTGATCTTATGAGTGAACAAAGCGAAGATAATCGTAAGCAAATGTATAAGGATATCTTAACGTATATTCACTCCGAAAATATTTATATACCATTAACCTATTCCGTAACAAAGGCCGTTCATAGTAAGGCGCTAAAAGGAGTTGATTTTAATGTCTCACAGTACGAAATTCCTTTTGAAAAAATGTACTTCGAAGAATAAAATCAAACGATCCTTTGATAGATAAATGTATTGAAATAAAGTATCCCATTTAATCCGCCTTCGCTCAGTTTATATAGATATAGAATTCTCACCGTTTATGCTTTTATAGTTAGAGGATTGGTCGGGGATTTTACTTGATAAAATATCTTGTTAGGAGAAATATCCTTGAAAATATATCTATTAAAACGTGTGCTAGCTATCATTCCAATTATCCTTGGCATTTCGTTTTTAGCATTTGTACTGATTAACTTACGGACTAGTGATCCGGCAGAAATTGCAATGCGAGTAAACCAAGTTACACCGACAGATGAAATGATAGAGGCAATGAGAATTGAACTGGGTCTTGATAAACCCTATTTAGTCCGGTATTTTTCATGGCTCGGAAATAACCTTCAAGGGGACTTTGGTAACAGTTATGTAACGCATGAGCCAGTTGCTGATCAACTGGCAACTGCACTGCCGGCAACTCTCCAGCTCGCGTTCATTGCGTTAGTTATTATTCTTTCCTTCAGTATTATAATCGGCATGCTGTGCGCGATTTACGAAGGAAGCATCGGTGATAAAGTGATGCGCGCATTGATTTTCATCTCCACAGCCATGCCAAGTTTTTGGATAGGAATTCTTCTTATCTGGCTCTTTTCTGTCAAGCTGAATTGGTTCGACACTAGCGGTATGGAAAGGCCAAGTTCTGTTATTCTCCCGGCTGTCACGCTGTCTTTAGGATTTATTTCAACTTATGTCCGCCTGATTCGAAACAATATGATTAAAAACAAAAGTGAAAACTTTGTACTTTATGCTAGGGTTCGTGGCTTAAAGGAAAGTACAATCACCAGAAATGTCTTTAAAAACTCTCTTCAAATTTCCATGACCGCCATAGGAATGTCGATTCCTAAGCTGATTGCTGGAACGGTTATTGTCGAAAATGTTTTTGCTTGGCCAGGTATTGGACGATTATGCGTTACTGCAATCTTTAATTCGGATTTCCCAATTATCCAAGCTTACATATTAATTATGGGCATGCTGTTCGTTATATGTAATCTTCTAGTTGATATTCTTAATACAATGCTTGATCCACGCATGAGAAAGGAATTATAGTATGAATGTTTGGAGACGTTTAAAGACTGATAAATTGGCCATTCTTTGTTTATCATTGTTACTTTTGGTTATTACTGCCGGTATTTTCGCTCCCATTCTTGCACCTCATAATCCGTTAGAAATGAATATCCTTCAGAAATATGCAGGAGTCAGCCAAACCTACCCATTAGGAACAGACCAATTAGGACGATGCATTTTATCCAGACTTTTATTTGGAATTCGTACAACCGTCTTTTTCGCTTTGGTTACAATGTGTATTACGATTACGATCGGAACATTGCTTGGAATTATTTCAGGGTTCTTCCGTGGGAAAGTAGACGAAATTATTATGAGGTTTTGTGATATTATGCTATCTTTCCCATCAGAAGTCATGATTTTAGCGATTGTAGGGGTCCTTGGGCCAGGCTTGTTAAATGTGGTAATTGCCAACATCCTTGCCAAATGGGCTTGGTATACACGTATGATCCGATCAGTGGTTATTCAATATATAGACAAAGATTATATTCGCTTCGCTAAAGTATCCGGTTGTAGCACAGGACATATTATGAGAAAACATTTACTTCCTGGTGTATCAGGCGAAGTAGCGGTATTTGCGACCCTTGATACGGGATGGGTTGTTTTAAATATCTCAGCACTCTCCTTCCTAGGTTTAGGAGTACAGGCACCGACACCAGAATGGGGCATGATGTTAAATGAAGCGAGAAACGTAATGATTACCCACCCAGCACACATGCTTGCTCCAGGACTTGCAATTGTAATCGTCGTTGCTGCGTTCAACTTCCTTGGCGACAGCTTACATTCAGCCATAAATCCTAAACACTTTCAGATGAAAAAGAAAAGGAGTCGCTTGAATGTCTTTACTAGAAGTAAAAAAGCTATCCGTTATTGACACGAGAAGTGGGCAGCAGATTGTACAAGATTTAAATTTCACTCTTAACGAGAACAGCTGCCTCGGAATTGTAGGTGAAAGCGGAAGTGGAAAATCAATAACCGCAAGAGCAATCCTCGGTTTAACTTCCCCATGGTTAGATGTTACGGGTGAAGCCATTTTTAATGGAATGAACTTAATCGGACAATCAAACGGGGTGATGAGAAAAATCCGGGGACAACAAGTCTGTATGATTCTTCAAGATGCAATGACAGCTTTTAATCCACTCAATACTATCGGCAGACAAATGAGTGACACATTTCGCGAAAACTTAGGGGTTAAAAAGAAGCTCGCTATAGACATGGCAAAAGTTGCGTTGCATCGTGTACATATCCATCATCCTGAGCAAGTTTTGAAGATGTATCCACATCAGCTCTCGGGAGGGATGCTACAGAGAGTAATGATTTCTATTGTGATTATGATGGAGCCGGACATCATAATCGCTGATGAGCCCACAACAGCAATCGACTCCATAAATCAACGTGATATTGTAGAGCAATTCAAGTTGCTACGCGAACTCACAGGCACTTCGATTATCTTCATTTCCCACGATTTAGGGGTTGTTCAATATTTGTCCGATGAATTGCTAGTCATGCAAAATGGAAATTGTCTAGAATACGGAAAGACTAAGGAAGTCTTTTCCTCCCCGAAGCATGATTTCACGAAGTACTTAATCAATACCCGATTGAGCCTAACAGAGCCGTTTCAGCAATCTATGACGCCGGGATTATTATCATGTTTGTAAACGTTGAGAACGTATCAAAAAGCTATAATAAAGACGGCGGTCTTTTTATAAAGTCTAAAATCAAGGTTTTGAGCGATATTAGCCTTCAGATTAAAAAAGGCGAATGTCTAGGGTTAATTGGTGAAAGTGGAAGCGGTAAGAGTACGCTGAGCAAAATCATTCTTGGTCTAGAGAAACCAGGTCGGGGCAGAGTAATGTTTGAGGGAGAACCTTTTTCTAGATGGATTAAGAAGAATAAAGGGAAAATGAGTGTAGTATTTCAAGATTACACCTCGTCTGTAAATCCACAATACACAACCCGAAGTATAATTGCAGAACCACTAATTGCTCTAGGAGATAATAAAAATCTAGATGAACGGATCGCTGAGCTCCTATCTAGAGTCGGGCTCCCACATACAATGATCCATAAATATCCGCATGAGTTGAGCGGAGGACAACTTCAGCGTGTTTGTATTGCACGTGCCATTGCAACTAAGCCTAAATTTATTGTTCTTGATGAGGCCATCAGTTCCCTGGATGTTTCGAGTCAGGCGGAAATTCTTCAGCTACTACGTGATATTAAGGATGACATGAATATGACTTACCTCTTTATAACTCATGATCTTCAGGTCGTCGCTAATATTTGCGATAGAATTCTTTTTCTATATCAAGGAGAAATTGTTGAGGAATTAGAAAGCTCCAATCTACTACTTGCAAAAAATGATTATGCGAAGAGGTTACTAAATTCAGTAATGCTATTTAATGTTCCGTGATTGCATCGCTTAAAAAGCCTGGGGTAATAGAATAACGACAGCGTAACGGGGATGGGTGATACACCATCCTCTTTTTTATGTTCATTGCAAAGAAATAGCGTGTTTCGATGCATAATCGCAGGGTTCAAAGGGTATAGTTTAACTATATAGCCTTTTCTAAGAGGGTCATTCTATAGGTGGTTTTGATAAGGGGGTTGAAACGAGATGGACTTATTCTTAGTCGTAATAGACGTACTCGTCGTTATGTCCTATATCTTACTGATTGCTTTAATTTCCCCGACTATGATGCGATTTATCAAGAAACGAAACTACGACATATTTTTTCAATTGTTACCTGTTGTATCAATAGTTTTTGCGAGTAGCATTATCATTTGCATTGGTTATGGTGGTTTTAAAGAAACTCTTTTTTTCCAGTTAACAAGCATCATCTCTCTTCTATCTTTGTTATCCCTGCTGTTCTTGACGTTGATAATGAAAAAACTATGGAAAGAGAACTATGAAAGATTAATAACTTGGTTAGTCTCTATTCGTATAAAAGAGATACGTTTTCTGAAAGCCAAGTAAGGCAAAGGAGTAAGTAGTCTATTATCGCTTTCGAATTGTAATCAGATAAAATAAGTATACGTTTGTCTACAACCTTAGATACGACTATTAATTAGTCGTATCTTTTTTTATATTTTTGTCTCTTACTATACTCATTCTCAAGTGTATGAATCACAAAATCTTTTCTGCAAAAAGTATTGCTTAAACCCTTTTGGATGATCTTCAATTACACCGAAAACTTCATAGCCATTTTTTTGATAAAATTCAGGAGCTTGAAAACTAAATGTATCTAAGTGAATAAGCCTACATCCTTTTGCCTTTGCGAGACTTTCAATTTTTTCCAATAAGATACTCCCATAACCTTCTTTCCTAACACTTTCATCAACCCACAAAAAGTCAATATGCATATGATGCCAAAATATATCTCCAGTAATTCCACCCATTACTTCTCCTTTGTCATCCTTTATAACGAAGCTAATACTTTCCCTTGAGGTTTTAAGTTCGTTTGGGAGCTGTTCCATATTATATTCTATGACCTTACTTCTTATATAGTCGCTATCGTCTTGATTCCATTGTTCAATTATCTTCATACTTTTTATTCCCCCTTTTTTTAGTAACTCTTGCTCAGGTTAATTCAATAATTTTTGGATTTCGGAACTTGTTTCTACTGTTTTCGTACCTCATTCCGTAAAAAGTGTTGCCAATCAAGTTAACTTAATCATTGTTGATGAAAGAAATGAATTATTTATCCACCTAAATGTTTCGTACAATTATAAATAGTGCAATCCCACTTGTTCTCAACGTTTTTAAGAATAGTTATTGACGCATTTTCGATGTATGTACTTGGAAATTTTTCTGGCAGCAAGCATTGTAACGTCAGACCTATTAAAGCCCCGTGGCTCACTACCAACACTCGCTTATCTGTATATGTAGTCAATGTTTCTTCTAAAAATTCGCATCCCCTATTCGATACATCTTCAAATTTCTCCATACCGAGGTCCAATTCTCTCCAATTATTCCCCCATTTATTAATTTAATCCACTATATACCCTACTTTTTGCAAGATTTTTAACGTTGTATAGTTCAAACTTGGTAAAGAATTTAAAGGGAAATACGATAGCTCTATGCTTTCCTCGTCTTTTGTTAGTGTTCCAGTAACTTCTGTTGCTTTGTAAACAGCAGTTGCATTATATATCTCGTCACCATGTGGAAATTTAAAATATAATTCTTTGCCAGAAACCACTCCCAAAAGTTCTAGTTGATTTGCTACAAGACCAGTTTCTTCAAATAACTCCCTTTTAGCGGTCTCTTCAAATGTATCCCCCATCTCCATACCACCACCAGGAATACCCCAATCTTTTGTATCTGAACGTAATTGTAGTAATAATTCATTTTCCATATTCATTATGATTATTGCTGATCCCGGGGCAATAATAGGTTTTGTTCCTATGAATCCCCTTAAATACTTTATGTAGTTCATGACATTCTCCCTTTTACATAAACTCCGGATCTATATATGTGAAATAAAGAACCCCATTTAATTCGCTAGGGCGCCTTCACACAGTTTAAATAGTCTTTCATTTGTTTAACATATCTAAGTCAATTTCATGTTTATTTATTTTTAATTAGAATGATCAATCTTCAAAATGATCCCCCTATATTATTTACTTTTTCATTCAAAAGTCGGCAAAAATGTTTCGCTTAATTCTCTCCGAACACGCGTAATATGCTCTTCCATTAGTTTCTTCGCTTCCTGAGCATTGCCCGATGCGATTGCTATATAAATCTCCTTATGTTCCTCGAATGTATCCTCATAGCGATCCTCATCTAAAAACCGGTGTTTCCGTGTCGCACGAATTGTATCCTCCATTCGTTCAGTCAGCGTTTGGACCAAATTAATAAGTAGTTTATTCTGCGTAGCATAGACAATTTGCAAATGAAAATGCAGATCAGCCTGTACCCCCGCTTCTGCATCTTGCCCGGATACAGCCATTTGTTCTAGTGACTGACGAATCTTTTCCAAGTCTGCTGAAGTTGCTCGTTGTGCGGCAAGAGATACCGATTCAACTTCCAACGCACGACGCAGCTCCAACATTTCATAGACCAAATTGTTTTCGGCTTGAATAATTGTAGTTGAAAGTGCATCACTTACTAACTGAACTTCAGACGTTTTGATGAAACTCCCCCCGCCTTGTCTGATTTCAATAGCACCGCTAATCTCTAATGCCTGAAGTGCCTCTCTCACAGACGTCCTACTCACACCAAACCGACTTGCCAATTCTCTTTCCGGCGGCAATTTATCACCCGATTTTAGTTTTCCATTTAAAAAGAACTTTTCTATCTTTTCAACAATAACTTCGTAGGTCTTTTTCTTCTGCAGATTCAACGATTTCCCCCCTTACATCGAACCTCTTTCGTGACTTTAACGATATCAATTAAATTTGGAATAATCAATATCCCGAAATAATCGTTGCACTGTTCAGATTATTAGGTATAATGAAAAGTGGTTGGACCAAAATTCAAAATTTCTAATTACATAAAATATTGGTATGACAAATTAGTTGATTAAGGAGAGAAAATATAATGAAAACTTCTACAGTAAATATAGTTGAAGCGTTAACAAAAGTACTTAAGGACGAGCAGGTAACCATCAATGAAACCGTAAGAGAGCTTCATGGCAGGGATGAATCGTATCACGCGGCAGGACTTCCTGACATTGTTGTTTTCCCAGAATCGACTGAAGATGTTAGTAAAGTAATGATAGTATCGAAAGAATACCAGGTTCCGGTCATTCCATTCGGTCTCGGTTCAAGCCTGGAAGGACATGTAATCCCTTCAAAAGGAGGAATCACGATTGACTTCTCGCTGATGAACAAGATCATCGAAGTTCGAGAGAATGACTTTCTCGTTAAAGTACAGCCTGGTGTAACCCGTACACAGTTAAATAAAGAACTGAAAAAGCACGGGCTGTTTTTCACTGTCGATCCGGGAGCGGATGCAACACTAGGTGGTATGGCGGCAACAAATGCAAGTGGAACAACGACCGTCAAATACGGCGTCATGCGTGATCAAGTCCGTGATTTGGAAGTTGTGATGGCCGATGGAACCATCATTCATACTGGAAATATGGCCGCGAAGTCTGCATCTGGCCTTCATCTTAACGGTCTGTTCGTAGGATCTGAGGGCACGCTTGGTTGCTTTACGGAATTAACACTACGCGTATACGGAATTCCAGAACACGTCACAGCGGCCCGAGCTTCCTTCGCTACTGTCAATGACGCGGTCGAAGCTGTTGTGTCCATTCTACAGGCTGGTATTCCGATTGCACGGGTTGAATTAGTCGATGAACCATCTATAAAACAGGCGAATCTTTACAGTGAAACCAACTATAAAGAAAAACCAACACTATTCTTAGAATTTCATGGGAATGAAGCAGGATTAAAACAAGACGTTGACTTCACAAAAGAAATTGTTAAAGACCATCATTGTGAAGACATCGAATTTGAAACGGACAACGCGGGACGCAACAGACTATGGGAGGCGCGGCATAATTTAGCCTATGCCTTCATCCACGGCTATCCGGGGAAAAAGATGATGGTAACGGATGTTTGTCTCCCGATTTCAGAGTTAGCAGGTGCCGTTGAACATGCACGCGAAACGGTCGAGTCGCTAGAATTGACCGGAGGAATTGTCGGTCACGTAGGCGATGGTAACTTCCATGTACTGCTGATGATGAACATGAACGATGCAGAAGAAGTTGCGAAAGCCGATGAGTTGAATGAACGAATCGTCATGTATGCGCTTGAGCGTGGTGGCACTTGTACTGGAGAACACGGGGTTGGGATTGGTAAACAGAAATACCAGGAACGGGAGCACGGTGCTGCACTTCTCGTTATGGAAAAAATAAAAAAAGCACTTGACCCAGACAATTTATTGAATCCAAATAAAATCGTGAAGATGGACTAGGGAGGATATCTACTATGAAAATACTTGAAACACTTAGCACAATTGCAGGGAAATATTTTGCCTTTTGGGTTATCGCAATTGCCGTCATTGCCTTTATGGTTCCAACACCTTTTTTAGGCTTAGGTGGCTATATTACGATTTTACTAGGTGTCGTCATGTTCGGAATGGGACTGACGTTAAAGCCCGTTGATTTCAAAATTGTCCTGACAAAACCGCTACCCGTGATTGTCGGTGTTTGCGCTCAGTTCATCATCATGCCCCTAGTTGCATTCGCATTAGCTCACTTGCTCAAATTGCCCCCTGAATTGGCGGCGGGCTTAGTGCTTCTCGGGTGTGTTCCAGGCGGTACGGCTTCCAATGTTATGGTCTATCTTGCGAAAGGAAATCTTGCGTTGTCAGTTGCAATGACTTCCCTTTCCACTTTATTGGCTCCAGTCGTCACACCACTTTTATTGCTTTTACTTGCGGGACAATGGCTACCCGTTGATCCAGTTTCGATGTTCAAGTCAATCGTCCAAGTGATCATCATCCCAATTATATTAGGGTTTGCCGTCCAAAAGCTTTTCCCGAAAGCTGTCGAAAAAAGCATTTCGATTGTACCACTCATTTCAGTAGCGGCGATTTTAATCATCGTATCAGCCGTCACTGCCGCCAATGCGGATAATGTTGCAAGTTCAGGATTCGTTGTTTTCATCGCCGTTTTCCTTCATAACGGATTCGGTCTACTACTTGGCTATTTGACAGCAGTAATGCTCGGCCTGAACGAAAATGATCGACGGGCCATTTCCATTGAAGTAGGCATGCAAAACTCTGGATTAGGCGTGGCTTTGGCGACTGCTCACTTTAGCCCGCTTGCAGCACTGCCGAGCGTTTGGGGCGCGATCTGGCATAACATTTCAGGTCCAATCCTCGCCACGATCTGGTCAAAGAAACCGATTGTTGAAGAGAAAGATGAACCCGATGATACACCGGAAGTTACGGTTTTAACTCCTTCCGAGAAATTGTAAGAATGAACATAGGACTTGTTTTGACTTAGTATCTTTATTATAAGGGTGCAATGACTTGTTATCACCGGCTCCATGGTTGTTATCACCGCTATAGGATAAGTTATCACCGTCTTGGAGCAGTTTATCACCGCTACGAACGGGGTTATCACCGCCATAGTCAAAAAACACCGCAAGAAAAGGGGTTTTCTCAAAAGTCGAGTTTTCGACCAACGAGAAACCCCCTTCTTTTCTGTATAATGTTAATATATACAAAACAAAGAGTGGGAGTCGATTGTCTATGTTAAAAGAACGTGTGTATTATGCAGATCCATATTGTAAATCGTTTACGGCTCAGATTATAAAAGCGGCACAAGATGCAGAAGGAAATCACTATGTCGTGTTGGATAATACAGCGTTTTATCCGACAGGCGGCGGTCAAACGCATGATACGGGGACATTAAATGGTATTCAAGTACTTAATGTAGAGGAAGTAGAAGATGAAATTCGCCATACTTTGGCTGAAAGTCTCGGTTCTGCAACCGAAGTAGAGGGCGCTATCGATTGGCAGCGGCGCTTTGATCATATGCAACAACATGCAGGACAGCATATTTTATCAGCCGCGTTTGTTGAACTGTTCGAGTTTCCAACAGTAAGTTTCCATTTAGGTAAAGAAATTGTGTCGATTGATTTGGAGATGGAGGATGTATCTCCAGAGCAATTGGAGGCGGTGGAAAAATTAGCGAATGACATTATTTCAGAAAATAGACTGATTGAAATAAAATGGATAACTGAAGATGAGCTTCATCACTATCCCCTTCGTAAGCAACTAGCAGTGACAGACGAAATTCGACTTGTCATTATCCCTGATTTTGACTATAACGGTTGTGGTGGTACACATCCAAGTACAACGGGACAAGTAAGCGCACTGAAGATTTTATCGACAGAGAAGCATCGAGGTAAAGTACGCGTGTATTTCGTTTGCGGCGGACGTGTATTACAACAATTGCAACGAAAAAATCAGGTGTTAGCGGAAACGTCCAGATTATTAAGTGCGCCGGAAGATGGTATTGCGGATGCAGTACAAAAGTTATTAGAAACGAATCATTCACTTGAAAAATCGTTGTCAGATACGCAAGAAGCACTTTTAGCATTTGAAGCGCAAGCATTATTGAAGCAACAGGAAAATGGCGTTGTGAAAGCACTCTTTACAGATAGAACTGTCCAGCAATTACAGAAACTTGCCCGACTTCTTGTGACTAAAGCAGATGAAGTAATTGTACTTCTCGTTGCTGAAAGTGATAATCGATTACAGTTTGTCGCGGCTCGAGGAGCTTCTGTAGAAACAAGCATGAAACAAATCGCATCTGCTACACTTCCCCTGATTAACGGAAAAGGCGGCGGGAATGATGCGTTTGTCCAAGGTGGCGGTGAACGATTGGTATCCGCAGAGGAGTTACTGACTGTAATGGAAGACTCATGTGACGAAAACTAAGGTATATGAAACTTTGGTGAAATCGAAACGTAAATAGAGAAAGGGGTGATTATTTTGAAAAAGTATCTGATCTTTATCATTAGTTTTGCAGCGTTGTATACGCTATTCCAACTTTCATCAGGAGCAATTCTTACAGCTTTCTATAAGCCGGATATATCTTTAATGCAATCTACATTGAATCAAGAGGTCGTATTTGGAGGGACTTCTACTATTCCCTTATTATTCATCCTCCTATCCTCCACAATTGCCTACTTCCTTTCGCAGAAACTAGGTAGAACTTCAAAAGCTTCTGATGAACTTGTAAATCCTTGAGTTGGTGCCAATCTACAATGAATCATTCTTGATTCTTTTTAGTACAAGCACTAAACTATGAAAGCATCACTATTAATAAAGTTAATCTTCAATCAGAGGGATGTCTTGATCCCCCACTTATTCTTCTTGTGTCCTTGAAGACTTGAAGTGGGGTCTTACTGCCCGTTAATGCGGGATAAACAATTCCATAGAAATAACAGGAGGTACTATTAATGCATAAAACAGAAGAAATTTTAGAAGCTAAAAATTACATTCTTAGTAAAACAAAAGAAGTTCCCGAAATCGGAATTATCCTAGGTTCTGGATTGGGCGGCCTTGCCGATGAGATAGAAAACGGAGTTGTCATTCCATACGAGGATATTCCTTTTTTCTCGAAATCAGCTGCAGTTGGTCACGCAAATGAATTAGTTATCGGGCGTTTAGAAGGTAAAACAGTCGTGGCTATGAAAGGACGTTATCACTTCTACGAAGGCTATTCTTTAGACGAAGTTACCTTCCCTGTCAGAGTGATGAAAGCATTAGGTATAGAAAAACTAATTATCACGAATGCGTGTGGAGCGGTAAATACTGACTTTAATCCGGGCGAGTTAATGCTAATTACAGATCATCTTAATTTAGTTGGCATTAATCCATTGATTGGTAAAAACAACGATGATTTAGGAACGCGCTTCCCAGACGTTTCTGAGGTTTATAATCGCGAAATGAGAGAAATAGCGTTAAAAGTAGCGCGTGAGAATGACATTACATTAAGAGAAGGCGTCTATGGTTGGTGGAGTGGTCCTATTTACGAAACACCTGCTGAAATCCGTATGATTCGCATTTTAGGTGGAGATGCAATTGGCATGTCAACAGTGCCTGAAGCAGTTGTTGCGATTCATTCAGGGCTGAAGGTATTAGGAATATCTTGCTTAACGAATATGGCATGTGGGATTCTAGATGAACCATTAAGTCATGAGGATGTCATAAAAGTTGCTGCTCAATCTCGAAGTGCATTTGTACATTTAATTAAAAACGTCTTGCAAGAGATTTAAAGAAATTAATAAATACGAAAAGCCTTCTGAGAAACACTCCCAGAAGGCTTTTCACATACTTATTAATAGACTTCAAAGTTCTGACCAGTTTGTAGGCCAAAGACACTTTTTTCAAAAGCAAGAACTACACGCCTTACAGGTACTGCATCAAACCCTTGGAAGAGGGTGCCGAATTTGTGTATCGACTCTTGTAACACATTTGGACTTACGCTATTAATGCGAATTCCTCTTGGCATTTCAATAGCCGCAGCTTTAACGAATGCCCTGACGCCGCCGTTTGCCAGAGCCGCTGATGCTCCTTTCGTGATTGGATCATCCATCATAATCCCCGTCGTTAACGTGTAACTCCCACCATCGTTCATATTATCAAAACCTAAAAGCACTAGATTGACTTGCCCTTTCAGTTTGCTATCAATCCCGACGTCATTCAACTCGGGTGTCATATCCGTAACTGCGTCGAAATGAGCACGACCTGCTGCATTAATCACCGCATCAACTTTGCCAACCTGTTCATACATCTTTTTAATGCTCTCTACTGACGTAATATCAACAGATACATCGGCACCATTTCGTCCCGCACGAATGACCTCGTGATTTTTCTCCAGTTCTTTAGTAATCGCATTACCAATCGTTCCACTTGCACCTACGACAAGTATTTTAATATGTAGCCCCCCTTTTTAAAGTATCTAGCTTCAATTAGTTATTGTTCCATCATACTTATCAAATGCTCTACTTATGAAAAATACCCCAAATGAATTTTCTTTGTTCTTAAAAGTGCCTCACCCAAAATACTTCACACCAATCTGTATTATTAGGAGTACGGTTACGATACGTAGTAGTGGTTTAACATGCTCTGTTTTCAATTTACGTGCGAGTCGAACACCAAGTTGTGCACCACTTATCGAACCAAGCATTAATGCAATTGTGAGTGGCCATATTATTTTCCCTGTCGAAATATAACTGATTGAGGCACCGAAACAGCTTGAAAAAATCATGATACGAGACAAGCCGACTGCCCTCAAGTAAGAAACTTTCAATCGAGCATATAAATACAATGCTAACGTTCCGCTACCCGGACCAAAAACGCCGTCGTAAATGCCAATTCCATACAATGAAATGGCACTTTTTTTAGTGGCACGAAAGGATTCATTACCGTCAAAATCCGCTTTTCCAAGAAATGATGAGATGAATGCGAACGTTAATAGTATAATCGCGATAACAATCATCCATTCTTCTTTCAAAAAGGAAGCGATAACTCCGCCTGTAATTCCTCCAGCAAGACTGATTGGAACAACCGTAAATGCTTCTTTGACCGTTACTTCTTTATTTTTATAAATCACAAGAAAACTTGAAAATGAGCTCACTGTGTTTGATACTTTATTGGCCCCAATTGCTGAGTGAACTGGCAATCCCATCAGCAGCATGGCCGGCAAACTGATAAGTCCTCCACCTCCTGCTAATGTGCCAAGTGTTGTTGCAGCAAATCCGATGAAATAAAGCAAGATGTATTCCATATAGCATCCTTCTTTCAGTGAAAACCTCTATATGACTAGCATATTCAACCTAGGTCCATAAGTAAATTCAATTGTATGAATGAAAGTACATTCGAAAAACGAATGAGCTAATATATATGTTGAACAAATGAATACGGCGTATAAGCTTTACAAGCGCTTTCGAGAAGCCACTGAAAAAATCCCAATAATTGGAATGAAATAGAAATCCTACGAATACCGCTTCGACGCTTTGTGGATGCCTCCCGCGATAAGCGAGAAAGAGCTTTTCATTATCTGCGATGAAATCTTCAACCTGGAGTGTGTCTTTCTTGAATATAATTAGTAGCAAAAAGTAATCACATTATATACACCCCAAATCACATTTCTCTCGATAATGAACAACCTAGCGCAGGCGCGGCAAAGGCATCCCCAAAGCGCAAAGCGTTCTACAATCCACACCCCGAATTACGACTCTCTCATTATTGAGCACTACAGCAGATTCAATGGGATTCTTTAATTCAACATATATAGTTCTCAAAATACACGCTGGGGCTGTTGCTCCGTAACAACAATGAATGTACATGGAATGAAAAATGCTCCTTCCGATTTATTCGGGGGAGCATTTTTCATTCCAGTTAGTTAATCAATAAGCGCGACTGAACCACACAGTATATTTTGCTGCTGTTCTACAATTGATGCATGTTGACTTTGTAGCGGGTGGATTGAATGGGATATTACGCGTCGTGAATTTTGTTTTTTCTTTCACTTGTTTTTCACAGGCGTCATCTCCACACCAGCCCGCAAGGATCCAACCTGGGATTTCTCCATTTTCTGTCGAGTCAGCAATATGTTGCGTTAATTGCTCGAGTGAATCGACATGCGTATGGGAATGCTTTTCACGGAAAGCACGTGCTTTGTCCAATAAGCGAGTTTGCATCGTGTTAAGTGCACCTTCAATGCAGTCAGCTATAGTTGGAAGATCAACAGCTATTTTTTCTTCTTCATCGCGCGCTTTTATTATCGCTTGGTTATTTTCCAAGTCACGTGGCCCTAATTCAACTCGAACCGGCACACCTTTCAGTTCCCATTCATTAAATTTATAACCCGGTGATTGATCAGAATCATCCAAACGTACGCGAATCCCTTTGGCTTTTAATGCCGCATAAATCGTATCAAGTCTTTCTATAATTTCAGGATTTTTCTTCCATGGCCCTACTGGAATTAATACAACCTGCGTCGGTGCGACACGTGGCGGCAATACAAGCCCTTGTTCATCGCCATGCACCATAATAACAGAACCTATCAATCGGGTAGAAGTCCCCCAAGATGTCGTATGGACAAATTCATGCTTATTTTCTTTATTTAAATACTTAATATCAAATGCTTGCGCGAATTTTGTTCCTAAATAATGTGAAGTTCCTGCTTGAACTGCTTTTCCATCCTTCATCATTGCTTCAATGGAATACGTATCCACGGCTCCTGCAAAACGCTCGGAAGGTGTCTTTTGACCATCATATACTGGAATCGCCAGCAACTCTTCGACAACTTCTTTATAAATGTTGAGCATTTGCATCGTTTCAGCACGTGCTTCTTCTTCATCCACGTGAGCAGTATGCCCTTCCTGCCATAAAAATTCAGACGTCCGAATGAACGGTAGTGTTTTCTTTTCCCAACGGAAGACGTTCGCCCATTGGTTAATTAACACAGGAAGATCTCGATAGCTTTTAATCCAATCCGAATAAAGATGCCCAACCATCGTTTCAGACGTTGGTCGAAGCGCTAAACGCTCTTCTAGCTTTTCACCTGCAGCTTCGGTAACCCAAGGGAGTTCTGGTGAGAACCCTTCGATATGATCCTTCTCTTTTTCAAAAAACGACTCTGGAATAAGCATTGGAAAATAGGCATTTCGATGCCCCGTTTCTTTAAAACGTCTATCCATCTCGGCTTGGATATGCTCCCAAATTTCATAGCCATCCGGTTTGAATGCAATGCACCCGCGAACTGGCGTGTAGTCCATTAAATCCGCCTTTTGAATCGTGTCGATATACCAGCTTGTAAAATCATTTTTCTGTTGATTGGTCATTAATTTCCCCTCCTAAAATAATAAAGAAATCCTTCGGTTGCCTGAAATCTAGACATCAAAAAAGCACAAAGTTGCCCTTATAATAAGGACGTCTTTGTGCTGAATGGACGTGGTACCACCTTAGTTTAGCCTAAATCAATTGCGCCCCGGTGTAATTGCGTCCAGATTTCGAATTGCATGTGCGCAATTCAAAATCTGTGACATCCGCCGGAGGCTTTAACTTAATTCAGCTGAATTAAGTTAAATTCAAGCCCTCTAAAACGTTTGGTAACGAAAACGACTCGGTTATGTTGTCATAACATCTCAGTGGTAGGTTTCGACAAGAAGCGGTGATATAGCTCTCAGTAAGTCGCTATACTTTCTGGTTCACAATTCTTGTCTACTTGGTCACGTCAAAGATTTCATATTACTTTTAATATATCAAATACTCACGGTTCATACAACTTCAATGAATGTCGACAGGCACGGGAAAATTATTTGGGCAAATTCGGTCGTAAATTTTGCATATGATACCCATCGAGTTGCCTCTCACAATGTAGATGAACTCTGTTTTGATTTAAGATTAGATTTATTGAGCTATTATTACTTGTCATGCTATACTAAATGGGTATTTAATTGAGAATGATTTTCATTTGAAGTTCAAAAACTTCATATACTATCTAAACATAAAGGGGATTATCAGATGAGTCAGCAAGAAGGGAAAAATGTGGTTGAACAAAACATTATAGACCGAAGAACAATCAAATCTTTTAAAAAAGATCCGATTAGTGCTGAAGTAATCATCGAGCTGCTAAATGTCGCGAAATGGGCACCGAACCACAAGTTGACGGAACCGTGGCGCTTTCAATTGTACGTGGATGAAGGAAAAGAACAATTTGTTCAGGCCTACATTGATTCGCAGCCGAAAGTAGATGGCGAAGTTTCAGAAAAAGTGAATAGAAAAGCACAATACTTCCGGGATATACCCGTTCATCTTGTAGTCGTTATGCCTGAAGATCCCCGCCAAAGAAGATGGGATGAGGATTACGGGGCAGTTTCCTCACTAATTCAAAACTTCCAACTTGCGGCATGGGAAAGGGAAATTGGCATGATTTGGCGTACTAACGATTGGGTATACGATCCGGCATTCAGGGAGGCCATCGATGTCCTACCTGGCGAAAAAGTAGTAGCGACGTTGATGATCGGCTATCCTAAACATATACCAGAAGCTCAACCACGCACGGATATTCGCGAGCTTATTACGATCATTAATAAGTAATTTTTCGAATTAGAGACTATATATGTTGAATTAAAGAATTCCATTGAATGGCTTCAGCTACCCCTGTTAAGGCGCCTTCGCTCAGTATATATACCGGATTCAACATGTATAATTATATTCAAGAAATCAGCAATCTAGGTTGCTGATTTCATCACAGCTAATGATATGCTCTTTCTCACATAGACCATCCAGCGAAGGCGCGACTTCGTGGTAGCCGGAGCGATAAGACTGAAAGCGGTCTTCTTTCTGGCTTATCGCGGGAGGCATCCACAAAGCGCCAAAGCGGTATTGGTAGGAGTTCTATTTCATCCTTTTCAGTTGCCTTCTAAAAGCCCTTGTAAAGCGCATACGCCATATTCATTTGTTCAACATATATAAGTAGTGCTTGTAAGCGGTTATCCGAATTAATTTATACATCTACTCATGAACTCCTATCATTAGCCATATAGTTAGGCTATATAAGTTGATATATGGAGGAGGATATCATGCAGACGAAAGAAGTACGCTTACGTCGAATCCAGCAACTAGCTCATGAAATCATGCATGAAATGAATAGAGGGAATGAGCAAAGACAGTTTGAGACGCTAAATCTCGCGGTTGATAATCTATCTCGGGCACTTGGAGACTTAGCAGATCCATCCGGTAACTATTCACTCGACTATATAGAAGAAAAATTAGGAAAAGCCCATTATCTATTATTTAAAAACGAAAAAAAGATAAAGCTTCATTCTTAATAAGTGACAGTCACTACTAGCCAAAATCCCCGCAATCTCGTCGTAAACTTCTACGAGATTGTGGGGATTTTTGTAACGCCCTAGATTTTCACTTTAAGCAGTACTACCTTTTTTCTTTCTAAGTTTCCTGCTCACAATGTGGACTACTGCTATGAACTAGTTAAAAACCATATTCCTCATCTTTCGCTTTTCGAATCCCTACATGAGCATCGACAAGAAGCACGGTATCTTCCACTAAGCGCTCCAGACGGAAGAGAACATCATCATTAACGATTTCTTTGCGATGGAAATCCTTTTCTTCTATAAACACATAAGTAGGTACAATATGTGCCTTCATATACGCTAAAATTGGCTTTAACTGTTGTTCCGCCATCAAATAATGCTTAGCTGTACCTGCTGTTACGAGCATACTCACTACTTTATCCCGGAACGCATTGACTGGTAATAAATCAAATATATTTTTGAGCGTAGCCGGAATAGAAGCTTGGAACGTTGGCGATCCAATAATGATTGCATCCGCGGCCATAAGCGTTTCTGTAACATACTTGGTGTCACCCTCGTAGTCCCAATAATTACGCCCGTCACTAAAAACCATTTCAAATTCAGCCAGATCCAGTAATGTAATCTCTGCATCCGGGTATTTTTCATGCGCTATTTTGACTGTATAATCCATCGCTGTTCTTGTTTTAGACCCTACATTGGAGCCCGATAGTAAGACGATTTTCATGCTAGCATCTCCTTATTTTCCAGCAGTATATTTCTTAACTGCTGGTAGTATTTCTGTCGCAATTAATTCGATATTTTTCATAATTTTATCAAACGGAACGCCACCAAAGTCAATTTGTGCCATGAACCGCTGTTGACCGAATAATTCATACTGATAGAGCATTTTTTCAATAATTTGCTGTGGACTACCAATCATTAATGCATCGCGCGTATCCGTTGATTGTGCAAATTGTTGTTTCGGATAGCCGCCGCCTCTTAACGCCTGCATACCTGCATTAGCATGTGGATAATATTCACGAAGCGCATCCTGTGAAGTTTCTGCTGTATAGAATAGGCTCGTTGTTGCAATTGGTAACGCTGCTGGATCAAAACCACTACGCTGCGCCGCCTCACGGTAGGCATCCACCGACGCCTTAAAGTTAATCGCTGGTCCACCAAGAGTTGTCAGCATCATCGGTACTCCTGCATACCCAGCCTTAATCGCACTCGCGGGTGGGCCTCCTACTGCACGCCATATTGGCAGATGACCATTTTGTGGTTGCGGTAAAATAGTAGCGTTTTCCAATGGTGCCCGGAATTGCCCCTGCCATGTTACGGTTTCCTCATCGTTTATCTTTAGCAGAAGCTCTAATTTTTCTTCAAATAACTCTTCGTAGTCATGAACATCATACCCAAGTAAACTATAGGCCCCAATCCGTGAACCACGTCCTGCAACAATTTCAGCCCGCCCTTTTGAGATCAAATCAATCGTGGCAAAATCCTCATAGATACGAACAGGATCAGATACACTTAACACTGTTGCAGAACTCGCAATTTTAATGTTTTTTGTTGCCTGTGCGATAGCGCCTAAAATGACCGTATGCGCTTGTGTTGTAAAATGCGTTTGATGACTCTCCCCTACTGCAAAAACATCTAGTCCCGCCTCATCAGCCAACTTACTTGCTTCAATCAATTCGTGAATACGCTGCTCTGCGCTAATACGACTTCCTGTTAACGGATTTAGTAAATGATCCCCAATCGAATATAAACCAAATTCAAGTCCTTTAGTTGTGTCAATACGGTATTTCTCCATTTAAATTCTCCCCTTTTTAATCGATTGGTTGTAGTTTCGCTTCAATTTCTGCACGTTTTGATTCTAAAAATGGTGGTAAATCTAATTCTTTTCCTAAATCTTTAACTGCTGAATCAACTGTAAATCCAGGTCCATCTGTGGCAATTTCGAATAGAATGCCTTTCGAATCTCGGAAGTATAAGCTTTGGAAATAAAAACGATCGATAACACCAGATGAATCGAAGCCACGTTCTTTCACGACTCCGTCCCAATAGCGCAGCTCTTCCTCGTTCTTCACACGAATCGCTAAATGATGAATACTTCCTCGTCCCGGTTTTTCACTCGGTCCCTCCAACTGCTTCAAAACAATTTCACCAAATGCTTGCCCAGCAACCGACTGATAAATAACTTCTTTCTCAGAATGAGCTACTTCCACATAGCCAAACATCTCTTGCAACATTTTAGCCGTCCGTTCCAAATAACGTACTGTTATTTCCGTAGTTCCCATTCCTAAAATACGATGCTCTTGCTCCACAACTGAATCTTCCCAAGGCGACCAAAATTCAGGTATCGCTTCGCCATTATTATTAAGCAAGATCATTCGTAACCCCTCTGTATCCTCAAATGGCAGCGCTGCTCGACCTGCATACGTTGTAATGTCTCCGTGCTCTACATCCAATTGCTCAAAGCGCTTTTTCCAATACGTTAAACTTTCAAGTGATGGCACGAGTAAGCCGATTTGTGTTATGGCATTTGTTCCACGGACGGTTTTTCCAGCGTTCGTCATTTCAAAAAAGGATAACTCCGTTCCTGCACTTCCCGTTAAATCCCCATAAAACAAGTGATACATGGATGGGCTATCTTGGTTAACCGTCTTTTTCACACGGCGCAAGCCTAGTACATCTCGGTAAAAATGATTAGTCGCTTGAGCGCTTTTTGTAATCATTGAAATATGGTGATGTCCTAGTATTTTATACATGTTAGTTCCTCCTTAGTTTTTAAATTGATTAGTCAAGTGATAGTGCAAAAAAAATCACTCCAGCGGCAATTCTTTTTTTTGACTATGTTTATGGATGCGTGTCATTAATTTGTAAAGTGTTTTCTCTTCTTCCTCGTTTAATACATCAGCAAAAAATGACGTTTGAAACGCCAGTTGAGCTGGCATCGCCTCTTCTAAAATCGCTTCAGCCTTGTCAGTTAAGCTAATCATTTTCGTTTTCCAGTCTTGCTTACGTACAATATAGTCTTCTTTTTCAAGTCGTGCGAGCATGCGGGAAATACCGCCTTGCGTAACGGTCACTTTTTCAGCTAATTCACTTTGTGTGAGTGGCTGGTATATCTGAATTTGTACAAGTACATCAAATTGGGCAGTTGTTAACTCAAAACGCTTTAAAAACTCATTCGACAGTTGGTTACTTTGGTTTGTAAAACGCATTAAACGTAACCAAATCAACGAGCCAATCGTATTATTACGCATCTTGTTTCGCCTCCTCATCACTAACTTTAATATCACTTTACCACACAAGTGATGGAGAATCAAGTTATAAACCTCGAATTCAAGATAAAATTGTTTAAATTTTCACTTTCCAAATATGTAACAGGAAACCAAAATTAAAAACTCCCGCCACGCCCATTGATTATTACTAGTTTGTTCATTTTTACTTATTGCACTATTAATAAAACTGTACTTTATCGGAATCGCTGTTGTACCGATTAAAATGACAAAGGGAACAACCCCATTAAGAGTTGTTCCCTTTGTTTTGCTTATTTTAGGAGTTCAATTGTAAAACTAGATGTTCTAAACAGTTCAGGCAATCGGTCTTGAGATGCAAAAGCTTGGTTCCCAGCAACTCCACTGAAGATTACAACAAGTATAAGTATAGATAATAGCTTTTTCATTATAAATCCTCCCATGTCTTTATTTTTCTATAAATATAATCATATCTAATTGCTTCTTGATAACAAATAGATGATAATTTATATTTTCTATTATTGTAATACCATTCGGCTAGTGCAATCGAATATTTACGGACATACTGATAGTTCTGTTTTTCTTTAAAATATTCGATCGCTTCTTTAGTAATTCTTTCAGATAAACCTTGTTCACTATGAAGTGATTTGAAAATATTAAAATGATGGTAATACGATGTGAAATTATTATCTTTTAACTGTAAAAGTAATGAAATCCCCTTATCACACCAATCATTAACAAGCCTCTGGTTATTCATTTTTGAATACTCTATCACTAAACAAAATATCGAAATTAGGCCGCTATCTTCATCTTTTTCAAATTCAATACTTTCTTTATAGTAACGAATTGCTTCCTCACTATTGCCCATTATACTAGATAACGAACCAAGGTTATGGTAAACGATCCCTTTTTTGTGAGGCAAGTTAAACTCATCACATATTTGCATTGCTTTTAAATAGGATTCAAACGCATCTTGAAATTGTTCACTTTTCTTGCGAGTAATCCCAATAAGTATGTAGCAATCTAACACTCTCTTCATTAAAAAATTTTCTCTGTAATAACCAAGAGCACTTCTTATATAATCAATAGTAGTAAAGATTCGGCTATCTGCTGTGTAAACTACACCTATCATATAATTCAATTCCGCTTTTTCCCAAGCTTCTAATGCAATGTCATCGACTAATAATAACACATCTTCTAAATATTCAATCGATTTATTGCGTTTTTCTGTTGAATAATAGTAAAATGCCTTATTTACTTTATATAAATAGGTTTGCCGTGGGTTAAAATCTTTGCTCAATTCTTCAAGATCTTTTATTTCCTTTTTTATTTCATCCATTTTCCCGCCTGAAATAATGCGGAACCTTAATACAATCAGCAGATAAGTGTAGTAGAGCGTTCGGTTTTCAAATAAGGGACTATGTTGTTCTAAATACCCCAGTTTTTGTTTAGTAAAATTCACATTTTGATTTGTAATTACTTCCTTGTAAGTAGCCTCTAGCATTTTTTCGAAATCAATTTCAGTTTGCTGATTATTCTTCTGTAACTTCGATGGATCTATTCCTAAACGATTAAATAATAATGTGACTATGTCTTCACTTGGAAATATTAAATTCCGTTCAATTTTAGATAAATAAGATGGCGTACAGATTCCTTTTGCTAATACTAATTGTTTCATTTCTTGCCTAATTCGTTCTGTCTTTATTAAATGACCAACTTTCATTAGCGAATCCCTCTCTTTTACAGCATAATACATACTTAACATTAATCATACCATTTTAATGTGAGAAATTAATTACTGAAAGTCTCAAATAATGCATAATTCCAAATAAAATGTCCCAACCTAATTGAGTATTACTTTAGACTTATGAGTGGTATGTTTAACTTAGCAAGAAATAAGGGGTAGTACGCATGCGAATTGAAGACATTTATCCCCATAAAACCGTTAAGGTAATTAAAATAGATAAAGGCACTAGTCAATGTATAGATAATAAAATAGGGGTTCCGGATTCTAAAGCAATTTCCAATATGTTAAATCTAGTGGATAAATTCATACCATTCTTTCGAAGGGAGTGAGATTATGCCTACGGAAACGACAAACGAGCAATTTGATGGTGAATATAAAGATCTGCAATTATATCAAATGAAAATTGAACTGATTGAGTTTTTGGATAAGATGAAGTCTAATGGATTCTTAGAATCAGTAGAATTTCGCGATATTTCAAATGAAATCAAACAGATTTAACTCAAGGAGTTATTCAGTCGATTCTATCATTTAAATTTTTTATTATAATTTTAGGTGAACCTAAACATGTGCTAATCCAGTTCCAAGTGAGTTTGCTTGATAGTTAGAAATCACTAAACCACTAGAGGGTAGTAAACAATACCATAATACAGCCCACGCTAGTACCAATAAAATCATATACAACAAAAAACTCAGTCTAATTGTTAATGACTGAGTTTTTTTATGCAATTGTAGTTTGCTGGCATAGATAGAAATCATTTGCTCCAAACCACTAACATAAAACAATAACTTTATTGGGTGTAGTTTGGGCTGGGATACTTCTAGTAGTAGCACCATAGGTAACAATTAGATTTCGATTTGCAATACTTCCGGTAAAGGCTTGCCCGTTTTCCAATAAGATTTGGGTATGCGAAGATATATTTAATCTTAATGCGCCGTCGCTACTCTCTAATTGGCTGTTAAAAAAGGATACTTTCACATTTTGATAGGGAGTGTCTTTGGCAATTACAAGCGCTCGAAATTGTGGTGGGTATATGAGAGGGACTAGCGCGTTCGCATCATAAAACCCAGTTATCTTATCTCCTACTGCCACCATTACATGATCTACAAAGTAAGTAGTGGGTGCCACTACGAAATTGACTAACGTCCCGTTCCCATTTTCCACGGCTATTAATTTATAGCAACCGGCTTCGTTATTTTGCCCTATCGAAAAATCATCAATCGTCGTTACCGTACCATTAAAAGCTTTAAAGTTTATCATCCCTTAACCTCCGTTGCTAATCGAACTTATATCTATATAGATTATGCTATCTTAATTTCGATTGTTCGCTAGACACGGAAGTTTGTGTAGGCAAATGTAAAGCTAGAAATAATATAGATCTCTGGCTTTAGTGCTTCTATTGAAAGTTGATGCACTATTAATCAAAAAACTGTTATAATGCATAAAAAAACATCTTTATCTACTAGATTTCATTGTAGACAAAGATGTTTTTTTCTATTTATATGATGTGCCCTCTAACAGAAGTAACCGATTAGTTACTCATCTCTCAAAGTAGCTCATTAAAATTACCCAAAAAGATTTTCTGTTTTTCTTTTTCATGCTCATGCAGCGACGTGCTAATTCATGAGCTCTTGCTTCTTTCTGTAATTCACGCATCCGTTCACGGACGTATTCTATATCATGTTCAAACATTCTATTACTCCCTTAGGAGCACTTCCAAGTTTATTGTAAAGGTATGGCAAACACCATTCTTGTTATATATTTACCACCTAAATATACTGTTGGTGACTCCAATTTATTTTCTCCGAATCGCTTATTCAATCTGTTATTTACAATTTTGTTGATCATCTTTTATTCTCCTCCTCAATCTTATTTTTAATTAACTCTTAAAGTATTAAAATCTTTCACTATCCGCTCTCTGTAGATTCCTTCCTCAATACTTTTCTTTGCTGAATTACGTAAAACATAGTCAACACTCCTTTTCTACTTATTTATGCAACACGCAATGCGTGGAAACACCAATTTGTATTTAAATTGAACTCAAAAAGGCACACGCCTATTAAAATAAGCGTGTGCTCATTATAAAGAACGGCAGAATATATGCCATTCCGATACTAATTAGTTAAAAGAAAGATTGTTTACGCACGGAATGACTATAAAGTTATAGGTAGAATATACACGTTTAATCATTTTTTCCGTGCCTCCCTCTTTTTTTGTAAGTCTAACTACTTTAGGATACCATTTCCATTTTATAATTGTCAATACATTTAGATAATAAAGTTTCTTCGCATTCTAACTGCTTATGGATACCTTATACAGTTATTCGATGCATTGTTTTCCCTTTGCTACAGAAAAAGTTCTTTAGCTGATTTCAATCAATAGACTTTATTCTTCAAATTTTTCGTTCACTACTATAACTGACATCCAAAAACGGAGGCTATTATTATCGCCTTCGACATCGTTTAATCCCCATAAAAACCCTAAAAAAGTACCTTTTTCTGAAATTCAGAACTAGGTACCTTTTTTCATATCTATTCATTAATACAAGATTTCATGCCTTTACAATTATACGACCAAACACCTTTACATTGACAATAATTTTCGTCGTCCAATGGGCCAGGACATATAAAACAATAAATACAACGACAAGTGGCTTAAATAAAATCCAGGCCACAATCCAAAGTAGGAATGCATATATCGGTTTTACTCTTGTTAATAGTTTAGACGGCACCAAGAATAATCGGTACACTTTATATTGCTTTTGTAAAATTTCCAGGTACTCTTCTCTTAATTGGCGATTATCAGGTTTTAATCGGACCGCATTTTCCAAGTAATGCAATGACTTTAAATGATCTCCCCTTTGATCAGCTGCCCAAGCTAAATACATAAAGACAGTTGAATTTTCTGGCTCTAGTTCCAATGCTTGTTCTTCCGCCTGAAGAGCAAGATCTTGATTCCCCAAAATACTTTCAACATAACTGTAATTTGCAAGATAGAGTGCATTAGAAGTCTCAAATTTTAAAGCAACGAGAAAGCTTTCTTTCGCTTTTTTATAATTACCACGCTGATTATAAATATTCCCTTTCAAAAAATAATAATGGCCTTCTTCGGGGTAAATGGTTAAAGCTTCTTTAATCGCGGTCATCGCTTCATCATATTTACCTTCTGTGTAAAGCGTCGATACCCTAACCTCCCACGCGACCTCATTTTCTGGTTCTTTCTTTAATGCTTCTTGTGACCAATGCCAAGATTTTTCAAAGTCATCTAACATTAAATAGACTTTACTGAGCAGCGCATAACCATCCGCATCTTCGGGGTATTGTTGAATGTAGTTTTCCGTCTCTTTAATGGCATCTTTAAAACGACTCCACTCACACAATTGTTCAATCCGCATGAGTTGTGCATATTGTTTTTCTTCGTCCATCGCAACTCACAACCTATCTAATTCTATTCTCTTTTATATAATCAAGCACATGTTGATAATCCTTATTCACATCACTGAAGGTGGCGTAATTTTTAGCCGTGGAAAACCACTCCAAAGTCGTCGGCTTCCTTTGCTTCAATGCTCCACTTAAATCATCATTCGTTAACGGTTGTAGTTCACCCGTTTCCAACGAACGGTGTAATGCAGACTCGATTGCATCCCCGACAAGTTGGCCAAGATCAGCCCCAGAGAAATGTTCAGTTTTACTAGCAATTTTTTTGTGATTAAGCGAAGACTGAGGTTTGTCTTTCAGTTTTAATTCTAGGATGACTTCTCTTTCCGTTTCACTAGGTGGTGGGATGAATAGCAACTGATTGAAACGGCCAGGTCTCCGTAATGCAGAATCCAAATACCACGGCGTATTCGTTGCGCCAATAACATAGATACCATGATTATGAGAATTTAGACCATCCAACTCAAGGAGCAACTGATTGACAAGCATCCTCTCATGATGTTGTCTCATGTTTTGCCGATTTCCACCAATTGCATCCAACTCATCAATAAATAAGACGCATGGTTTATTTTCTCGCGCTGCTTCAAATACATCATGGAGATTATGCTCGCTTTCCCCTACGTACATCGACAAAATTGCTTGTAATTCCAAATGTAGAAAACTGGCATTTATTTCACCCGCAATCGCTTTTGCCAAAAATGTTTTTCCACAACCCGGTGGTCCGTATAACAGTAAACTTCCCCCAGCTTCTTTGCCATACGCTTTAAAAAACTCTGGATTCTTAAGTGGAAGGATGAAGTTCATCTGAATTTTCTTTTTAACATCCTCCAAACCGCCAACATCCGCAAACGTCTCTTTCGGCTCTGTCTTTTCAATTAGCGTATTTTTCGCTTTGTCAAATTGAATCACTTTTAGTTGTTTTCGTTTTCCTTCATAGTCATTCGTCATAATAGGCCCCTTTGCACAAATTCATCCTAGTTACTGAAATGCAAATACTCAAATATTTCCATATGTTAATTTTAGAATAAAGTGTAAAAAACGTCTATGAGTACAAAGCACAAGGGTATAAAGTTTTGTTACAGTAAAAATTGCCTGTCAATCAAATTCCAAACTAGAATCCAGAAAACCCGACTCGATTTGTACCAAACGTAAATACAGACAGCCGAGATGAATGTCTTTGTAATGCTTTATTTTGCGGCTTCCTCTTCACCCTACTGATGTGCACAACCGATAAAACAGCAGCCTCCTCCAATTTATCATTCTTATAAAGTTATAAGTTGCGAGGTTTTATTGGGAATTCTTTTGCAATCCGGTGTTAAACTTCAAACGAGTTTGCTATTTCTCTCTATGATAAAGTCAATAAAATATCTACTTGCTATCGGCAATACCTTTTTATCCTTGTATGCCAAACTGATTGTACGAAAAACAGCTGGAGAGATCGTTTTCGTCACAATGTTATACGGGCACCTATTTAAGACAAGCTTAGGTAAAATAGTAAGCCCAAGCCCTTGTTCAACCATGGCCATAATCGAATAATCATCATGCACCCGGTATTGTATATTGGGTTCTAAGTTATTTTGTTTAAAAATGGTTAACGGTTCGCTTAGTTCGCCCTCATCCAAAAGAATATAGGGTTCATTCGTTAATTCTTTCAAGGAAACATTGCGGTGCGTAGCTAAAGGATGGTCCATTGGCAATACAGCAAGCATTTCATCTTCTTGCAGCGGAATGGTTGTCAGATTCGTGACAGCAGTTGGATTGACAAAGCCAAAGTCAACGCTTCCCTCTTTAATCCAATTGGAGATATTCGTATATTCGCCTTGATGTAATTCAAAATGAACAGCTGGATACTGTTCCTTGAAATCCTTCATCAGTCCTGGCAACCAATTGCATGAAACACTCGAAAACGTTCCAATTCTGATAAGCCCACTATGCAGTCCTTGCATCTCGTTATGCTTTTCTATTAATTCCTGATGTGAATTTCGTATATTCTTAATATAAGGTAAAAACTCCTCGCCATCTGGCGTCAAGGTAATTCCTTTGCGGGAGCGTAAAATCAGCGTGGTCGAAAGCTCCTTCTCTAATGAATGGACCATTTGGCTAATGGCAGATTGCGTATAGCGAAGCTCTTCAGCTGCTTTGGTAAAACTGCCGGTTTCAATGATTTTGACAAAAGCATCATACGGATTCATCTTCTCTCACTCCCTTACATTAGCTAATCTAATAGTTCCATTATAAATATTCATGATATTAATACAAGTACCGGTGATACGATATAGATAAACAGATGGAAGGGGGTGAATTCCGAGCATGACACAGCGTCAAGCAAACTTAATTTTAGCTACGGTTTCATTGGCTTGGGGAGCATCATATATTTTCATGAAAATCACTGTGGATGTAATTCCTCCAATAACGATTGTCGCTTTACGATTCGGCATTGCATTTATCGTTATGGTACTGATATTCTTTAAAAAAATAATCCGTGTAGACGCTAAAACGTTAAAGTATAGTGCGATTGTAGGCGCTCTGCTATGTGGGATTTTCATTGCATTAATGTACGGCGTAAAAAACACGACTGCTTCTACAGCCGGTTTTCTGACGAGTACAACAGTTATCCTCGTTCCCGTTTTACAAATATTCATTACACGTAAACTCCCCAGTAGAAAAATTGTATGCGGCGTTCTAATTGTCTCTACCGGTTTAGCACTACTACTGATTGGAGATGATTTTACTATTGCATCCGGCGCATACTATTGTTTAGTAGCTGCCCTCCTTTATGCAGTCCATATTATCGTGACAAACCGCTTTGTGCGCGAGGTTGATGCCTTGCAGCTAGGTATTTACCAACTGGGATTTGCTACCTTTTTTGCAACCGTTGGAACCTTTCTATTTGAGACACCAGTTTTACCAGCTAGTGCGATTCATTGGTTTGCGATACTCGGTTTAGCACTCATCTGCTCTGCTTATGGCTTTGTTATGCAGCCAATTGCTCAAAAGTACACAACACCTGAAAGCACCGGTTTTCTCTTTTCGCTTGAACCCATTTTTTCAGCTATATTTGCATTCATCTTCATAAATGAAAATATGGGGCTACAAGGCTATTTTGCTGCGATGCTCATTTTAACTGGTGTACTGATAGCAAACTCTACATCTAAAAAACAACTGGAAATCGACTTTTAATGAATATGGGATTTTTCACCTTCGTGAATAATGTATTTAAACTATAGGAGCTGAGATCATGAATATATTAATTATTTACGCACATCCAGAACCAAAATCATTCAATAGTGCTTTAAAAGACCTTGCCGTTTCAGAATTAACATCTCTAGGTCATCAAGTCAAAGTGTCAGATTTATATGCTATGAATTTCAAAGCTGTCGCTGACCGTGATGACTTTCAATCACTTCAAAACGAGAACTTTTTAAAATATGCAGTCGAACAAAAACATGCAACGAAGACGAGTAGTTTCTCTCCAGATATTCAAGAAGAACAAGATAAACTTCTTTGGGCGAATTTTGTCATTTTCCAATTTCCTATATGGTGGTATTCTGTTCCTGCCATTTTAAAAGGGTGGTTTGATCGAGTATTTGCTTCTGGTTTTATTTATTCGAGAGGTAATAGATATGATACTGGCGGTCTCAAAGGTAGAAAAGCAATGTTGTCCGCTACAACAGGCTCTCCTAAAGGTGCGTATACGCCGTATGGAATGGACGGTGATATGAATGAGAAGATACTTTATCCTATTAATCACGGAATGCTTTACTTTGCTGGCTTTGAACCCGTCGAACCATTCATCTCTTGGACTCCATCACATGATGAAGAAGACCGAAAACAATACCTAGATGAATATAAAAAGCGTTTACACAATCTCGAGGAAATTCCATCTATCCCATATCACCCTACTTCTCATTATGATGAAAATCATCAATTAAAGATGGAGTATAGATAACTCTTACTAACCCGATTACCGTTATAATCAGACCATATATAAAAAGGTCAACCAGGAATATCTGGTTGACCTTTTATTACGAATGGGTACTTTAATTGAATATCATTGCAGCAATTACGACGTGAACACTTTTCCGTAAAATACTAACATATGTGATCAACAACAATAAAGTCATTTAAATCCAAAGGGTCTCCCTGCAATTGTACCCGCCTGCGGATTTCTTTATACCTGTATGGCTTCACACTATGAACAAAAATTCACTTGATATTTTTATAAGACTTTGCCGAACAATGATGCTAAGACTTGTAGTAATAGAATGCCGAATACAACAGGCATTGCAAATTTTGCAGGGAAACATTTGATCATGGATTAGTAATTCAATTAAAAGATTGTCCATGTCTATATAGTTCCACGAGTGGGTGCCTAAAAAATTAATAAGTTGTTAAAAACTTTAATTTTCCAATGGTTTCAGACTTGCCTCATCTGTTTCTTTAACTTTTTCAGATCTTTTGCTCCACTATGTTGCGAGTAGTGAGCCGGAAATATTATGCCCTACACTAAAGATGGCACTCGGCACAGCTGCAAGTGGTGAGAAGTGTGCTGCTGCCAATGCGGCACCGAGCCCAGATCTCTGCATTCCCACCTCAATGGAAATAGCTTTCCGGTCAGCATAATCCACTTTTCATTTTCTACGATAAAGTTTATCGTATTTCTTGAAATAACACATATCGTTGCTACTATTGTAACAATCTGGATGGGGTCATCGCCTAGACTTTCCTGAATAACAGAGGATTGTGGCAAAGAAGGAGAACTGATTTATCTCCCGGGACCCGCTTCCTCTTTTCGAATAAAGAGTGAACGAAACAGCAAATATCCAGTAGAAATGCTAAAATAGCTAGAACTCAAGTAAAGTTTTTTTGTATTCGTGCTATCATTCAATTGGCGATAAGTAGATGCACAAACAAGAACGTTCCCAAAGTAAGTGAACAGCTTTATTTGAGAGTAAATGCATTCTATTTATTGAAAAAGGATATGAAAATGCGAAGGCAAAGAAGATTACATCGCATGGTATTTCTACCGGACGTCACCATTCAATTGCAAGAGAGAAGCTAAAGTAAAAGCCTACTATAGAACATCTTAGTCATAGTGAGCGTAAAGAAAAGAGGAATTTATTTTGAAACTGACAAATGAACTAGACTATAGCCGATTGAATCATCTAAAAAAAGAAATGACGAGATTCATGCTAGCCTATAAATTTGCGTTAGACGAAGTGAGCACCAAAATCAATATCTTGGAAGAAGAATTTCAATTAATACATGAATACAACCCCATCGAACATATTAATACCCGCTTGAAAACACCAGAAAGCATTATTAAAAAGGCTCATCGTAAAAATGTTGAACTGTCCCTGTCTTCCATAAAGGAAAATATGCGGGATATCGCAGGCATTCGTATTAACTGCTCCTTTAACTCCGACATTTATAAACTAAGTGAAATGATTCAAAAGCAAAGAGATATTGAAGTGATTGAGTACAAAGATTACATACAAAATCCCAAACCCAATGGTTATCGGAGTCTTCATTTGATATTAAAAATTCCTGTGTTTATGACAGATCGGGTAGAGCACGTCTTTGTGGAAATGCAAATCAGGACAATTGCTATGGATTTTTGGGCAAGTCTGGAACATAAAATCTTTTATAAATTCAACAAATCTGTCCCTGAAAAAATTACGAAAGAGTTGAAAGAAGCCGCGGAATCTGCCAACGAATTGGATCAAAAGATGGAGAATCTTCAAAAAGAAGTTAATGAAATTAAACGAATGGATGAAGAGTTTACTACACCTCTTTTTAATGAAAAGAATGACTTCAATATTCCGCTTAAATTCTTAGAAATGATGAATGAAAGTAGCAAAACTAGCCTGACTGAAGTATAACTGGTATTTCGGTTCTCAATTAATTCGCAAACCATTCATTTTCAACCTGGAAAGGGAAATGGGTTTGAAAGAGAACTGTTGTAAGATGCTGTTTGTTCCTAAGTATGGGACAAACAGCTTTTTCTATTTATGCATGGATTAAAAAGCTTTCCCCAAGTGAATTTGAAGATGGATCTTCTGAGACTCCAGATACTAGGAATCGAAGCTAGAAATAGCAGAGTTATGGTTTAACTTTTTAAGAAGTAATAAGTATTTATAGGTTGTATTGCACTCGTTATTTTACTGAATGTTCCAACACTGATATGCTAGTTTTAGCTAAAACCACAGCTGATAAGCAGAAACTTGGGAATGTGATTAATGCAATATTGAGCGTCTTAGACTGACCTTTTTAGAATGACCGTTCTAAAAAGGATTTTACTTTTATAAGGATGGTGGCAAACCGATGAATTTTTTAGAAGTATTACAGAAGGTTGCTAAGGGCGAATTGCCTGAATCACCTGCTGCTGATTTAATTGGATTTAGAGTGACCAAAGCGGAGGATGCAAAGGTGATCATTGAACTCAACGTGACGGAAAAACTACACAATCCGATGGGAACACTTCATGGTGGAATAATATGTGATATCGCAGATGCCGCAATGGGCTATGCGTTTGCGACCACACTCAAGAAAGACGAACTGTTTTCAACGGTAGAAATAAAAACGAATTTCCTCAAACCAGTTTTCAGAGGTAAGTTACGTGCTGAGGGGAAGTTAATGAAAAAAGGCTCTTCAATAGGTTTATTAACGTGTAATATCTTTGATGAAAAGGATGAGCTAGTCGCCTATTCGACAAGCACATGTATGGTGTTAAAAGGGCAGTCTAATCAGAAGCGAATTCAGGTAGAGTGAGCCATGGATAAATAAGTAGTTGCACAAGTTATAAATTGAATAGTTTAAAGTTATGGAGCATTTCCCTGTAATGAGAAATGCTTTTTATCTTTGCCTAAAATTAAAAAGATGTTTTTATAAAATAAGGTACAACTAAAAACGATAAACATTTATTGCGAATCGATAAAAAACGTGCTAAAATGAAATTACTAATAAATAAGTGAGGTGCTTTTTTTGAAACGAGGTTCAACAAACTTTTTAAAAATAGCCGTTATTCTTCTTGGAATTCCTATTGTTGCTTTATGTATATTTGGATTGCCCCTGCTAGCTAAAGATGCAGCAGAAAGTAATTCGGAGTTTGCTTATGTACTATACGGCATTGTAATAATTATGTATATTTCGGCGATACCATTTTTCGTTGCATTGTATCAGGCTTTTAAACTTTTAAATTATATTGATAAGAGCAAAGCGTTCTCGGAAATATCTGTAAAAGCTTTGAAAAATATAAAACATTGCGCAATCTCAATCAGTGGCTTATATGTGGTTGGTATGCCCTTCTTCTTTATCTTTGCGGAGTTAGACGACGCCCCGGGTGTCATATTGGTTGGAATGCTCTTTATTTTTGCTCCAATGGTAATCGCAGTCTTTGCTGCCGTTCTCCAAAAACTTTTGCAAGAAGCTATTAATATAAAATCAGAAAATGATTTAACAGTCTGAGGTGAAAACAATGGGAATAATAATCAATATTGATGTGATGTTGGCTAAAAGGAAAATGAGCGTGACAGAACTCTCAGAGAGGGTTGGAATAACAATGGCTAACATTTCTATATTGAAAAATGGAAAGGCAAAAGCGATTCGATTATCAACTTTAGAAGCGATTTGTAAAGCTTTGGACTGTCAGCCTGGAGATATTTTGGAATACCGAAGTGATGAAGACAACCAAGGTTAACAAAGTGGAGGTATTTAACATTGAAAGAAAAAGGACATCTTTTTACATTATTTCATAAAAAGGGAGTTACTCATGAATTTAACCATCCAAAAATGGAGACACAAATCATGAGAGCATCAAAACAACTCGTTCGTTTTGGCCGGGAGCAGGCCCTATCATGTTTGTTTCCTGTCGTCATTTTCGCCTCTTTGGCTTTTACACAATTCATCCCACTTCCGTTCCTACCACGTTATGACTGGCTGCTCATTATCTTCCTTCTGATGCAATGGTGGATGGTGCGTTCTGGGCTTGAAACACGGGATGAACTAAAGGTTATCACATTGTTCCACCTTATTGGACTTGCTCTTGAAATTTTCAAAGTACATATGGGCTCCTGGGCTTATCCAGAGGATGGCTATTTCAAAATCTTTGGAGTGCCTTTATATAGTGGATTCATGTACGCGAGTGTAGCGAGTTATCTTTGCCAGGCATGGAGGAGGTTAAAGGTTGAACTGGTTAAGTGGCCACCGTTTTTGATAGTTGTGCCTCTTGCAGCTGCAATTTATTTAAACTTTTTCACTCACCATTATTGGATCGATGTTCGGTGGTGGCTATCTGGACTTGTAATTATCGTCTTTTGGCAATCATGGGTCACATACGAGGTTGATGGAACTCGTTACCGCATGCCACTCGCACTTTCTTTTGTGCTCATCGGATTTTTTATATGGATAGCTGAAAATATTGCAACGTTCTTTGGTGCATGGAAATACCCAAACCAAACCGATGCATGGAGTCTCGTTCATCTAGGAAAGGTAAGTTCATGGCTCTTATTAGTAATTGTCAGCTTTCTTATAGTAGCGACGTTAAAACAGGTTAAGGGGAAAAATTCCACTAAGATAGATGCTAGTCAATTATAATGACAGTTAAGAATACGTAAGACGACTAGTGTTTTAACACAAAGTTAAGCAGTCATTTACTGGTTTCCTTTGGTTAATCAACACATGTGTAATTCCTCATTTCTATGTCCAATAGATATAACGCAAATGAACTTTAAATTACCAAAAGGTCATCCTCAAACTTATCCCTTTTTGACGCTATAAAAAAACGTGCCAAGTACCAACACAATTAAAAGTTGTGGAGTGGCACTTGGCACAAAATCGTTAATTTATCGTACAGTTTTCAATGCACCGCTCCAAGAAAGGACTTGGTCGAGCATGGTGTTCGCATTGGCTGCGTGGTAGTCAGCAGGTTTGAACACGCTCATGTTTTCAAAGTCAGACATAAGTGAGAACGTAACTGCCGTACGTACGTCAGCAACTTGTAGTTCGCCCAAAATCAGGCGTAGGTTTTCATGTGCACGCGTACCGCCCAAGCTACCATATCCAACAAAACCAGCTGCTTTATTGTTCAATTCTGGGTTTAAAAAGTCAAGTGCATTTTTTAGCGCTCCACCGATTGCATGGTTATATTCAGGTGTGATGAAAATATAACCATCGAAAGAAGCCATTTTTTCTGACCAAGCTTTTATTTGTCCTTCAGCACCAGGTTGTGCATTCGCTGAACCCAAGAATGGAAGATTGTAATTTGCAAGATCTACGATTTCATACTCCGCGTCATTACGTTTTTCCGCAAAATCAACCATCCATTTTGCTACAGCATCACCGTTTCGCCCTTCACGTACACTACCTTGAACAATACCTATTTTCAATTTTTCGTTTGTCATTGTTTTTTCCTCCTCATTATATCTACCTAATAGTCTATCTAAAAACCCCATATAATAACCACCTATACGATTTATTTATCTCCGCTTCAATACTCTACTTTTATAAATCGCTGCCTTAAATTCCTAGATAAATACGATTCCCAGAAGGATCATAGGAAACAAAAGAACCGTTTTCTTCTGTCACAGCTACACCAATATTCTTCAACTGGGCGATAACATTATTCCTTGCTACCTCATCTGCTAAAACTATAGTAAACGACTCCAGTCCAACACTATTTAAAGGTGGTGTTGGAGCCCCAACTCCAGCCCAAGTGTTTAAGGCAATTTGATGATGGTATTTACCAGTAGAGATGAAAAGCGCCTGATTACCATACCGGTTAACCACTTCAAAACCGAGGCCCTTAGTATAAAACTCTTCGGTCTTTTTCAATTCAGATACATGTAAATGAATATGACCCATGACTGTCCCAGCCGGTAAACCTTTCCATGGCTGCGGTCTCCCTTCGGATAGAAGGTCTTCAAAATTCAATGGATCCACTGTCATTGCCACTTCACCGTTACTCCAAGTCCATTCGGAAGGTTCGCGGTCTATATAAATTTCAATTCCATTTCCATCTGGGTCTGCTAAATATAAAGCTTCACTTACAAGATGATCTGATGATCCATACCGCAAACCGATTTCCATGAAATGATGCACGATTTCAGCTAAATCTGAACGTTTAGGTAGAAGAAGGGCAAAGTGATATAGACCCGTAGTTTTTTCATACTGTGGTACTACATTTTCTGGTTGTTCGATTGATAGTACACTCGTTTTACCATCCGTTGTTAGTTTAGCCGTTTTTTCAGTTTGTTCTAGAATTTGAAAACCAAGAATCTCCTGATAAAACGTAAGTGATCGATTTAAATCTTGTACCTTAATGTTTACATGACCTACAAAAGTGTTTGGTTTGCTATGAAACTCCATATTTATTACCTCCATTTTTTATTTTTGTCCTTCAGAATGAAAGATTTTATTACCTAATGAGAAACGAGAGCTGTTTGCAAAAACGAGAAAAATGGACATAGCGAGTAGTGCCAATTCCAATTCGTACCCCGCCATTTCATCATTGCCAAGAAATCCTGCAGAGAGTTTTACTGTAAAAATTGCCCCCAGCATAATAACAGCAAACAATACAGAAATAATTCGTGTTCCAATACCAAGTATCAGCAGAATACCGCCAATTAACTCTATAACTGCAACGGCATAAGCTAAAAATCCTGGAATACTAAGGCTATCGAAAAAACCAGCAGTGTTAGCTAAGCCCCCTTGAAACTTAGATACTCCATGAATGAAAAAAGTAAGACCAAAAACCAAACGCAAAATAACCGTACCCACATCATTTTTATTCATTTTCTCTATTCCCCTTTATAGTTAGTTACTTTATGTAATTAACTATATTATAGAGTGTTATAGTTGTCAAGTAAGTTAATTACTTACGAAATAAACCCATCATGTTATATACTGCATATAAAGGAGTGAAAGAAAAAATGAAGCAATCTATTATTTGTCCCCGATTTGAAAAAGCCATCTCGCTTTTAAGTCAGCGCTGGATGGCTTTGATTATCAATCAAATATTGTCGGGCTCAAACCGATTTAGTACAATTCAATCTTCTATCGGAATCAGTGGCAAAGTTTTATCAGAACGCTTAAAAGATTTAGAACAACAAGGGATTGTAAAGCGTGATGTTATACCTGAAACACCTGTTATTATTGAGTACTCCTTAACGGAAAAAGGGCTTTCATTAGAGCCGGTTTTGAAAGAAATAGAAAATTGGTCACAGTCATGGGTGGAAATTGAGAGTGAAGAAACATAAAATCATATCCTTACCTATCCACAAAAGGAAAATATGAAATTAACGAAATGATTTCTAAGAAAACGTCAACTAGGAATAATTACAGGTTTTTGAATCTTTCCGATTTGCGGGAAGGTGAATATATTCAATAATGGCATTCTCATGACCGTTCCTATTTTGGTACAGGCTGTGATAATGCCTTTTTCTTTATCTTAACGCTGTTATTTAGATTAATTAACCGTATTGAAAATATAGATTGTACTAGTTGTCTTCAAAAGTCTTCACAAAATTAATAATCACAAAACTCATTTTCATTCAATGACATGCATGTAGAGAAGCACTCCCTTGGTGCTTTTATTTTTTCTAACTTCTGAATAAACACGAAAAAAGATTAGACATCCGCGTACATGTCCAATCTTCATTTTATTATTGTTCAATTGTATTTTTTTGAGTAGTGTATTGTACATGTACTTAAACTTGATAAATTCATAATAAGGTTTGACCATTTTAGTGAAAGTTATCGAATTAACCCTTTGTCTGTGTCTTAATTTGTCGGACAACCCGTTCTCCCATTTCCGGCGATGCATTGTACAGATACGTCAAAACAATGCGTCGTGTCTCATCGGATATGCCGGCAAGATCAGCAGAAAGATTATTTACTAGGTGATTTTGTTGCTCAGGGGGAAGAGCATGATAATATTGCCCGGCCTGCGTAAAATCATCCGGTTTTGGCAAATCGGATCGTTCAAGATGCCCCTCCACAAATCTGCCGTTGCCGCTTGTCACTTGTGTTGCTGGTGTCCAGTCTTCCTGATGATTGATAGGTATTTTACGAAAATCTGGTCCAAGCCGCCGACGCTGGGAATCCGAGTAAATATTGGCGCGTCCCTGCAGCATCTTATCATCTGATAATTCGGCCCCTTCCAAAAGATTGGACGGTGAAAAGGCCAGTTTCTCCACTTGTTCCATATAGTTATCCGGGTTGCGGTTCAACGTCAAACGGCCAACCGGCATCAGAGGGTACTGCTGTTTATCCCAAACTTTTGTATCATCCAATGGATCATAAGGAAGAGTGGCTTCATCTTTCGGATTCATAAGCTGCACATAAAGCCCATATACAACAGGCTCTCCCTTTGCTAGGGTATCATACAAATCCTGACCTGCAATATCTGGGTTCTCGCCATTCCATCGGGCGGCTTCTTGAGCATCTATATACTGCTCCCCAGCATAAGGAACCCAGTGATATTTTACATAACTGCGTACCCCCTCCCCGTTCTTCCAAACGTAGGTATTCACACCATAACCCGGCATGTGGCGAAAGCTTTTTACTGTGCCTGCATCAGAGTAAAGCCGAACAACAAAATGGGTTGATTCTGGTGCTCTGGCTATGAAGCTCCAGAACCGTTCGGGATCCATCAAGTTATTTACGGGCGAGGGTAAAAAAGCTTGAATGGTCTCTGGAAAACGTATAGCATCTCGTACTAAAAATACAGGAATATGGTTGAAGACCAAATCAAAAATACCCTCTTCAGTATAAAACTTAGTAGAAAATCCACGCACATTTCGTGAGGTATCCGGAGTACCTTTATTACTTACAGCAAGCGAAAATCTCACAGTAACTGGAACTTGCTGCCCAGGATTTTGTAAAAAGCACAGCTTTGTGTATTTTGCCATAGAATACACAGTCTCAAAGTAACCAAAAGCACCAAAGCCTTTAACATGCACTGGTCTTTCTAAAATTGTTGAATGGACAAAGGTCTCCAATGTTTCATGTAAAATACTGTCCTGCTCCAGTACAGGACCTCTTTCACCTACAGTCTGTGAATGCATTTCCTCAGCCCTTACTTTTGATGCGTTTCTGTTAAAATGCGTGGAAGAGCCTGATTCCCCTCCATTGTTTTCTCTCATAATTATTCCTGCCTCCTGTACCCACAAGTTAATTCCCTAAGATACACTATTATTTATGTGAGGCCCCATACAATTATGAATAGAGCTAGCTAAATAACCATGCAAAAAGAACGGACATCCGCAGGACGCGGCGACCTTAGCCAGAGTTCCACTAATCAGCAGAGCAGGGAGTTTGTGCTGATTCAAGTTACTATAAATAAATCATCATTTGTTGCTTTTCACATGCATCTCTTCTATACTTTTAACCACTAATAGGAGGAGATTCAAAAATGTTAAAGACAATCGTATTCGAACATTTAAAGAATGCCATGAGGGAAAAGGATGTGCTCGCAAAAGGAGTACTAACATTAGTAAAAGCAGCACTCGATAGCGCTGAAAAGGAAAAAGGTGCAGTTCTTTCAACTGATGAGGAAGTTGCCATCGTCAACCGCGAAATCAAACAGACCAATCAAGCGCTGGAAGGCGCACAAAAAGCACAGCGTGAAGACTTAATTGCACAAGAAGAAGCAAAATTAGTTCTGCTCAAAAAATTCTTGCCTAAACAACTTAGCGAAGACGAAATTGTAACAATGTTGACAGAGGCAGGAATCACCAAAGGTATGAACATGGGTGATGCCATGAAAATCGCAAAACCATTACTTACTGGGAAAACAGACGGCGGAACAATGTCAAAAGTCGTGAAAAACTTAATCTGATATTAGTGTGGGGTTTCCGTGCAAGATAATTGTTGCACGGAAACCCCATATTCATTTGTAGATCGACAATCCCTTTATGTGGATGCTGGATACACTTCCCGTTAAGTAGTAATAGGTAAGAGCTGATACTATTCGAATAATATCAGCTTTTTTTCCTATTCACTCAAAAGAAATTGCGGTTGTAAAAGACCCATTTCACAAAAATCCACTTGTAGAAATGAAGATCCTACCTGTTAGCTATCCAATCTTATATGCAGGTTTGCGCATTGCATCCTATATATCAAGTAAGTAAATTGAATAAAAAATAAGACCTCCGATTTGATAGATCGGACGGTCAAATAGCTGTTCCCTCAAGGGGGCCGGCTAGATACTAATGCAATTCTTAAGAGTAGCCTGAACTTTCTTTACAGAAAGAGTTTCTACTCAAGCACTGATGTACTGCTTTTCGTTTGATAAGAGACGATATAAAATCCGTGAATTTTACAGGTTTTTTATTTACTTTATCGACCCTTTAGTAATTTCGGTAAGTTTAGAATTAATCGCAAAGATTTTTGCGTTGACAGCTGTGACTCCAAATCCGGCTAATCTTTTAGTGTGCATATCTAGATATTTTTCAGCTGTTTCTTTTGTTTCGAAAATGTAAATTCCACCGGCTTCATTTGTTTCTGGGCTTTCTGTCCAAACTTTCGACTTGAATCCCTCTTCTTCATTGATGCTTTTTGCTAAATCAGTAAACGCTTCCGCCATTTCATCTCCGAATGGTCCATCCATTTTAAAATCCACTTGTAGTAGGTACGCCATAGTCATTCTCCTCCGATTATTTAGTAGTTGTAAAATAAATTTTTCCTGCGCTTGATAATGTCTCGTGTAAGCTATTTTTCAATAAATGAGTTAATGACTGATTGTTCAACAATGTACATGACTTCAATTTCTTTATGAAATAGAAGTTTTTCTGTTTCACGCAAGCTAGAAAGGAAAAGTTGTTGTTTTGGTTGTAGTCCTTCCAGATTTAGAACTTATTTTCATCCTTCAAATAGTATTCATGGATGTCAATACCTTAATTATAAAGACTCTTATATTAATTAGCTAACTAGCCGCATTAGTTCATATGTATTATACCTAAAAGTTAAGAATGAGTTTTAAAAGCGTGGCCTTTTTGTATGATTTGATCTCCCTCGAAGACTCTCATGAATGGTTAAACATGTTGTTTCCTCCCCCTTTTCATTTTCACCCTGTAATATTTAAACCTGTCAATCATAATATGTAATTAACAGCTACAGTATCGCCTGCTATCATTTTCTTCCACAAGTCCAATCGGGATCGAGTATTTCCATTTGGATTCAGTGTACGATTTTCGTCAGTTTGTCCAGTTTGGTAGTTACGTTAAAATAATATGTATTATTTCGAATGGGCTGTAACCCATTAGAAAATTGTAATACAAGAAGAGACTTACTTAGATGGACTGCATCATTTTAACCAATCCCCTGCTGTCCAATATAACTTTGGAAAGAATTCTCACCATCATAGATGCTTTTTTGTATACCTCTTCTTTCTCCCAATACGCAGTATATATCCCATAAAATTATATATACACGACTAGTTAATCTCCTCTTATTTACATACTATAAAAGCTCACACAAAAAATCAGCTGCAATGTTCAAAGAATGATAGAAACGAACTCATTTGCGAATAATCCTTGATGATCCCTGTTAAAGCTAACACTTTTGTAGATTTAAAATTAGGTTCGACTTTTCAAAGGAGTTAGACTATTCCCAAAAAACATTGCTGATTTATACTCGTTCGGATATGATTGTCGAAAGGGGAGGAGAACATTCAATGACTAATAATAATGAAGATTTATTTGATAAGGAAAAACAAAACGCCCCAAAAATGAAAATAAAAAGAAAAGATGGAGAACCAACTCCGGTTTTCAAAGGAGCTTCATGGGCAGCACTGGTAATAGGAGTATCAGCTTATCTCTTAGGCTTGTATAATGCAGCTATGGAACTGAATGAACAAGGATATTACTTTGCAATTTTAGTATTCGGACTCTATTCATCTGTCTCGTTACAAAAAGCTGTAAGAGATAAAGAAGAAGGAATACCAGTCACGAACATTTATTATGGTATTAGTTGGTTAGCACTTATTATATCTATTTTATTAATGGCCATCGGTTTATACAACGCAGGAAGTATTGTCTTAAGTGAAAAAGGGTTCTATGGTATGGCTTTCGTTCTTAGTATATTTGCAGCGATAACCGTTCAGAAAAATGTTAGGGATACACAGAGAGCAAGAGAAGTAGATTGAGATACTTTCCGTTAATTTGACAGTCTGGACTTATTCAACAAGTAGAATATAACTAAGCGAGTCAGCCCTTTTTCTTATCGGAGTGTGACTCGCTTTTTTTTTTGAATAAACGACACTACATTTAGGATGTCAGTCACCCACATAATCTATCCTGTTAAACCCAATCCCACTGGTACCATCTTTCAATTGCTTCGCCTGAAGATTGTACTCATCCGTAGCGAGTCTAAAGGAAGGGTCGCTCTGACTGTCACCTTAGATTCAATTAACAATCAAAAAAAGAACCCTTATACATCAAGAGTTCAAACCGCATTTCATTTTATGGTGCATACCGGGTGCGAAACGTCGACCTTCATGCCGTCAGCGTGACGCTCTCCCAACTCGGGTTATTACACTATCCCAATTTCAAATCAGAATCTCAATTTATTAAGTCCATCAGTCGATTTTATATAGCCTTTAATCAATATGAATGAAAAGTTATGCACGATATACCTTAGTATTTACTATTGTTAACATCATCGCTTTCAATGATGTCAACTTCAGTTTCAACTCATCCTGACTACCATCAAACTAAGCCTGGTATGGAGGAAGTTCCATCATTTTCAGCTTGCCATCGACTCGTTTAACTGTGTAAGTAAACTTTTCGGTGATCGTGTCAAACTCCCTCGTATGGAACAAGGTTCCGTCTTCCAACTTTAACGTAATCACGAATTTATATTCGTCCTTGGTAACTACGGTCTGTTCAAGAATTTCATTCAGTGAGCTCCTTGGCAGTAGCTTCAGATACTGATCAATTAATTTCAACTTGTCATTAGTGTCTGTTTCGGGAAATTAGTTAATGAGTCCTTGGTAACTACCGCCGTATAACTCGACACACTTTGCAGATCCTGATTAGCAACAGCCTGCATATATTGCTCTAACGTATCTGGTATGTCAACACTAAATCAAACGATATTATTAAGGGCTAATTTTTTATAAGCAACCGGACTTAGGTAGCCTAATGTACTGTGCGAACGGATATTATTGTACCAATTGACATAATCGAAAAGCTCAAGGGACAACTGGTTAAGGGTTTGATAGTGCGCTCCGTTGATTAATTCTGTTTTTAAAATCTTAAATGTTGCCTCTGCCACCGCATTGTCATAAGGATTCCCTTTATGGCTAAGTGATCTTTTAATTTTATATCCACTTAATAATTCATCGATACCAACGTTTTTAAATTCAGAACCGCGATCTGTATGAAACAAGTTCACATTTCCCAATGGGTATTTAACAGAATCGAAGGCACGTTGAACTAGAGCAGCGTCTTTTTGTGCTCCTACGCTCCACCCGACAATTTCACGATTGTATAGATCGATTAAGAAACAAACGTAACTCCAGCGATATCCTACTTTCACGTATGTTAAGTCGCTTACTAACACGGACATCTCTTTGTCCACTTCAAATTCTCGATTTAATACGTTTCGAACGGATTCTTCATTTGGTCTTGTCGCCATTGGTTTATAGGAAGGTTTGGCGTATTTTGATTGAAGTCCAAGTTCGCTCATCAATCTTCCAATTCGGCGTCTCGAGATTGTAAGGCCTTCTGTCTCTTTATCTAGTTCTATTTTTAGCTTCCGAGTACCATAAACATGTCGGTTTTCATTGAAAACCTTAGCGATCTTTTCTTTTAATACGCGTTCTTCTTCACGCTTATCTTGTTCTTTTTGAGCGGATACTTCAGTGTCATAATAGAAGGTGCTACGCGCTATTTTTAGGACTTTACACATTGCTGATACCGAATATTTGTGACGATTTTGTTGAATCACATCTATTTTCGTCCCATGATCAGCGCTGCTTGCTTTAAAATATCTACTTCCATTTCTAGTTGCTTATTTCTCTTCCGTAAGGCAATCAATTCCTGTTCTTCCGTAGATTGATTTTCTTTTTCTTTGAAAGAACCTGACTGCCTGAATTGTGTAATCCACCTATCAAGAGCAGATGCGGTTAATTCATATTCTTTGACAATATCTTGTCGGCTTTTTCCGTTTTCATATAGGGCTACCACTTGTTTTTTGAAATCTGTGGAAAACGTTCTTCTTTTTACGGACATAGTAGATCTCCTCGCTTCTTGTGTATTATTCTACTAGCCCCTAATTTAATAGTCCAACTAAGTGTAACCTATCCATAGCCTTACAGGGAATACCTTGTGTTCTGATTAATGAAATAGAGAATGATTGTCGAATTAAAGTGGATCAGGACCATATGCAAAGGGTGGTTAGTAATTTAGTCAATAACGCTACCAGGTATGCAATGAATACATTTGAAATGAAAGGCTGGAATAATCATCAAACGATTTACATTTCGGTTGCAAATGATGGACATCACTTGCAACCGGAAGAGTTATCTAAACTATTTGATAGATATTATTCTGGTGAATATAGAAATGGAAACCCTAAAGGACATCTAGGGATTGGGTTGAGTATATCAAAGAATCTAGTTCATTTAATGCAAGGTGAAATAAAAGCTTCTATAAATAAGAATAGATTTATCATAACGATTGAATTGCCGATTTATGATGAAGGAATTTAAAAAGAATTACAACTCTTTATATATCATATTGCTGAAGAAAATAATTACAGTATCTTGTCTTTATAAAGTACCTTGTTCACATCATGTCTTACTGTTTTATGACCGGCTGTAGTTCCTTTACCAATCGCTATAAGCAAAACGTCTAAATACCTTTCAGATATATTTAAAGTCGCCTTTAATTGTTTAGAATCATAACCTGACATAGTGATTGTTTCAAAACCAGCTTCATTTACTAATAAAATTAAGGACATTGAAGCAAGACTTACATCTCTAGTTAATTCTAACTTTAAATCTTCAGCTGATTTATTTGCATAGTAATTAATTGCAGCATTCGCTAGGTGGTCCCTTAATGATTCATCAAAATAGCCTGCTTGAAAGCCCTCCTCATGTCTCTTAATGATACTATCCTTATCAAAAGCTTGATAATCACCAAGAATGACAATACGGTATCAACAATATTAATTCTACTTGTCACTTCTCAACTATTTGTTGAGTATTGTCTTTTCTACTTGAAAACCAAATAAACTTCCACATAGCTTAGCACTAATTTTCACCCTAACTATTGATTAGAAAACCTTCTCAATCTATGAGATAATAGGAGAACTAACGTTTTTTCCTTATCAGTGAAAGAGGTCTTGTCATGAAACCAGTAATTTTAGCCGAAAAGCCAAGCCAAGCGAAGGCATACGCAGACGCTTTTTCTGTACGGCGACATGAAGGCTATTTAGAGTTATTGCCCTCCCCTATTTTTTCTGAAGGTGCATATATTACATGGGGAATCGGCCATCTTGTCGAACTAAAAGAACCTAAAGAGTACGATCCGAAATGGGCCAAGTGGTCGCTTGCCAGTTTGCCAATATTGCCGGAACGCTATGAGTTTCAGGTCGCAAAGGATAAAACCAAGCAGTTCGCCATTGTAAAAAAGCTGATTAAAGCTACTGATACTGTCATTAATGCTTGTGATGTGGACCGTGAAGGATCGAATATCTTCTATAGTATTTATTATCAAACAGGCGCCAAAAACCAAACGATAAAGCGGCTTTGGATTAATTCGCTGGAAGTCGATGAAGTACGCAAAGGATTCGCGAATTTACAAGACAATCGCAAAGATCTTCTGATGTATGAGGAGGCGAAAGCCCGACAAATTAGTGACTGGCTTGTCGGGATGAATGGTTCTCGTCTCTATTCCCTTCTGTTGCAAGCACGTGGCATTCGAGATGTGTTTTCAATCGGACGTGTGCAATCGCCGACTGTTTACCTTATTTATCAGCGGCAAATAGAAATTGAAGCATTCGTTTCTGAACCATTTTATGAAATCGAAGCGACGTTTACTGCCGCAAACGGGACATATAAAGGGAAGGCCAAAGCAAAGGATTCGAAAAGAGAAATTATCCGGGACCTTCTCGCAAAACATAATATCCACCCGAAATCACCTGGTGTCGTTACTTCGGTGGAAACGGTAGATAAACGAACGCCGCCTCCACAGCTACATGCACTGTCTACACTACAGGCAACGGCAAACCGCCTATGGAAAATAAGTCCTGCGAATGTATTGAAGACAATGCAAGGGCTCTATGAAAAGAAACTCGTGACGTATCCAAGGACGGATTCCCGATATATCACACCAAGTGAATTCACCTATCTCGCTGGACAAGTAACCGAGTATCAGCAGCTTATCGGTCATACTTTCCCTGTCGCATCACTCGCTCCGAAAAAGCGCTATGTCGACAGTTCAAAAGTACAGGAGCATTATGCAATCATTCCAACGAAGAAAATTCCGTCACAAGGGGTACTTGCTGGGCTCTCGACTATCGAGCGTAACTTATATGAAGAAGTTGTCCGCACCACACTCGCTATGTTCCATACTGATTACCTGTACACTGAAACGAAAGTGACGACAGAAGTCAACAAGCTCCCATTCTTCACAATCGGGAAGACGGAACGCGATAAGGGCTGGAAAGCATTGTTCATCCGTTCGGCGAAAGAAAATGACAAAGACAAGGACGAGCCAACGCTACCGCCACTTGTGATGCACGAACCTGTGGAAAGTGATATCGGCATTAAAGAAGGCAAAACGATGCCGCCGAAACCGTATACAGAAGGCCAACTTATCGCGATGATGAAAACATGCGGAAAACTTGTCGAGGATAAAAAAGAGACCGATATTTTAAAAGAAATTGAAGGACTTGGTACAGAAGCTACCCGAAGTGGAATTATCGAAACGATCAAACGGCATGCTTATATCGACGTAACAAAAAACATCGTTTCCATTACGGATAAAGGGCGCATTCTCTGCCAAGCAATCGAAGGGAATCTTCTCGCAAGCCCGTCCATGACTGCTAAATGGGAAGCGTATTTACGAAAGATCGGCAATGGTGAAGGAACACAGGAACGTTTTCTCGGCAGCATTGCGAAGTTCATCAACAGCTTATTGGAAGAAGTACCGGGCCAATTAAACGCCAAGCCCATTGATGCAAAACTAGCCGCCAATGTAGTGAGCAAGATGCCTCAACGGACCTCCTATCAACAAGTCGAAGTCGCTCCATGCCCTGCTTGTAAAGAAGGTATGATTATTGCACGCAAAGAATTCTACGGTTGCAGTGCCTATGCAAGTGGCTGCAAGCAGACTTTTCCTGCGGTCTTCTTAAAAAAGAAACTCACACCCACTCAAGTTAAGCTTCTCTGTACGAAAGGGAAAACGAATGTTATTAAGGGTTTCGTCTCCAATTCTGATAAGAAGTTTGATGCGAGCTTAACGCTCGTTAACGGGAAAATAAATATTGAGTTTTAATTCAACACAAAAAAGTCACCTCCTTTTCAAATCAAGGAAGTGACTTTTTGTGTTGAATTAATCTATCATATTGTAAATACTGTAATCACTTATCGTTTACTTTCTTTTTCAGTTAAAAATGTAATAATAACAAACAATGCAAAGCTAATGAGTAAAATTGTTCCACCAACGATGTACAGAATAAGTGACAGTGTTTCATTCACCCCAAACGGTCGCATGAATTGTAGCCACATACCTGACGTCAGACCGATTGCTCCGATAATCCCCGTCCATCCATGAATCGCAATCAGTTTTTTGGCTCGGACTTTGTAAATTCGATAGAAGACGCCCCAGGCAAATAGAGACAACCAACCAACTAATAGAATGTGCGCGTGAATTGGACGGAATGCAGGTGATCCTGCTCCGGCCATATGTGAACCTAATACTGTCCCGATCAAACCAAAAATTGCTGCTATACGAATCAATCGTAGACTCCATTTTGCTTCCATATTAAATTCCTCCTGTAATGTTAATGTTATACCCTTACTTTAAACATCTTATATGAACGCAAGATGAACAGGACATTACAACTTCGGAAACATCACAGTAAAAGTCGTACCCTGCCCTTTACGACTAACAGCGTTAATTGTTCCACCATGCAGTTTAACAACCTGCATGACGATCGATAAGCCAAGTCCTGTTCCGCCTGTTTCCTGTGTTCTCGAGTCATCTGCCCGGTAAAAACGGTCAAAAATGCGCTCAAGTCCCTCTTCATCAATGCCAATTCCATTGTCTTGGATAAGAACTGTAACATAATCCGGCTGTTCGGTTAACACGACTTCAATCGCACCACCAATCTCTGTATACTTTAGTGCATTCGATAGCAGGTTTTCCCAAACTTTCTCAAGAAATGCAGGGTCTCCGGTGAAACGAACTTCTTCAAGATCCATTTCTAACGTCATTTCTTTCTCTTCAAGCAACCATCTAAACTTGCGGACTGTCTCCTTCAACTGCATGTCCAAGTCAAAGATCTTCTTTTCGAGTGGGGATGATAACTGATCGAGTGATGTGAGAAGCAGCAACTGTTTCGTCAATGAAGACAATCGTTCCGTTTCGGATTGGATAACGTTAGCATAACTTTTCCGTGAATCTTCCGTGAGTTTATCGTCCAACAACAGCTCGGCATATCCTTTTATATTAAGCAACGGTGACTGGAAATCATGCGACACATCGCTTATGAATTCTTTGCGTATCCGATCATTTTCACTAAGTTTCCTCGTCATCAGCTGAAAGCTTTTCGCCAATTGCCCAATTTCATCTTTTCGATTAATATCGAGCGTTCCAGAGAACTGTTCTTCGCCAACCTTTTTCGTCGCAGCAGTTAACTCTGTAATGGGATCAATCAACATTTTAGCCACAATCAGCATCGCCAGCAAACTGATAATTGCCATGATCAGCACCATCCCACCAAGGATATAGTGCACTTCCGTGAAGAGCATCTTAATGTCTGGGCGTAGAAAAAGGGCATACGTTTCCCCACTATATTCAAAGGGTACCCCCACGGTGTTTGCTAATTCATTCGAGAAAAATCCGGTTACGAACGTTTCGCCTGGGAGATCTCTCATCCCGTGATACACGTCACCATTCAATACCTGTTCTACAACGTTGTTTGAAAGATTTTCTACCCGAAATGCTTCCCCATACATCGTGGCTTCTTGGTTTTCATTGACAACGTAGAGCTTATACCCGACCGCAGACTGCGTTTCAAGGTAATTTACCAGATCTAATTCCTTATCCGATTCAATGAATGACGCAATGCTTTTCGCAATGCTCATATTCTTCTCGTCGTTTTGCCCTTTCAACTGTTGATGGTAATATGTATTGACCGCTAGAAAAGCAATCAGCGCACTTGCTATCATGATAACGGTTGTCATCGCGATAAATTTTCCGTACAGTGATCTCATGAGGATGACACTTCAAGCTTATACCCAACACCACGCACTGTTGAGATGGTTACTTCCCCTGTCAGCTTTGTCAATTTGTCTCGAATTCGCTTGATATGAACGTTTAACGTCTGTTCATCGCCCTCATAGTCATAACCCCATACCCGTTCAATTAGTATTTCCCTAGTAAATACATGATTTGACCGTGATGCCAAAACTGAAAGTAATTCAAACTCCTTTAACGGAAGAAGAAGCACTTTCTTGCCAACAGAGACTTCATAGCTCTGCCGATTTATTTTCATCGGTCCAGCTTGAATGAACACATCAACTGCTTTATCGTATCTGCGCAAAATTGCATTTATCCTAAATAACAATTCCCTTGGCTCGAAAGGTTTTACAACATAATCATCGGAACCCGCAAGGAACCCTTTTTCCTTATCTTCTAGCTCCCCTTTGGCCGTCAGCAATAAAACCGGTATATCCGCCTCTGCCCTAAGCTTCTTCGTCAACTTATAGCCGTCCATTCTTGGCATCATCACGTCCACGACTGCCAAATCAGGTAAGTCCTTTTCCAATAACTCCAGCGCCTCAAAACCATCCGCTGCTTTCATAACTGTATACCCGGCCTGTGTCAACTGAATGCTCACAAGCTCCAAAATATTAGGATCATCGTCTACCACCAATATCTTCATCATGTTACGCGCCTCCTCTTTCTACCGGATGACCTCCGCCATTCCGCATTTAACAAACCTGACAGCAAAATAATAACCGCCGTCAAATAAAACCAAATAACAAGTAGGATAATACCCGACAATTGTCCATATAAGCGAGTATAGTCAACGTTCGAAACATAACTCCCAAACACAAGTGAAAATAACTGCCAACCAATAGCAGAAAAGAGTGCGCCCGGAAGTGCTTCTTTAAACTTCATCTTACCTGTTGGCACCACTTTATAAAACAATAAGAAGAATAGAAACAGAAATAACGTTCCCAAACCCCATTTAACATTCGGCCAAATATAAAACCAACCTTGCCATTCCTCAATCGTATCGTAATAAGTCACAACTCTATATAAAGCCTTTTCGATAATTGGAAGAAACAATGATAACGGAATGACTAACATAAAAAGAAGCGTTACTCCAAGATCACGTATCAGTACTTTCCAATATGCATAGCGACGTACATAGCCATTCGCCAGGTCAAGTGAACGCGCAAGCGACTGTACAGCCATGGAAGTAATCCAGAACGCTGCTACAAGGCTTGCATATAGCACCTTCCCATGCCCTTTATTGAGAACCGCACGAACATTTTCCTCTATTACAGTAAACGCTTCATCAGGCGTGAAAGGCCTGAGAAATGTCAAAAGCATCTCTTCATCAACGGGAAACAAACTAAGTAAGGAAAGGATGAAAAGAAAAAATGGAAACATGGACAATAAAAGATAGTATGCAGTCTGTGCTGCCTGATCAAAAAAGCGTTCATTAAAAAAACGAACCACTACATTTTTAATAATTGTCATTTGCAACCCCCTCTACTTCAATATACCCTATTCTAAAGAATGCCATAGGATAACTATAAAGGGATATAGAATATATATATAGAGGTGAATTGTATTAAGTTATTGGTTGAGAGTAGGTGCCTCGGACCGATCAGATAATCATGGCAACGATCAGATCCCCTTGCTAACCGATCATATAATCATGGCAACGATCATATCCCATTGCTAATCGATCAAATAATCATGGTAACGATCATACGCCATTGCTAACCGATCTGATAACACTGGTAACGATCATACGCCATTGCTAACCGATCAGATAACACTGGTAACGATCATATCCCATTGCTAACCGATCAGATAACACTGGTAACGATCATATCCCATTGCTAACCGATCAGATAATCATGGCAACGATCATATCCCATTGCTAACCGATCACATAACACTGGTAACGATCATATCCCATTGCTAACCGATCATATAATCCTGGTAACGATCATATCCCATTGCTAATCAATCACATATCTCATCCCTAACCAATTATATAACCAGTGGGATTAATTCCAAATGCAGATTTCCGACAATAAAGAACCATTCCTTTTTCCGACCACATACCCATAAATTCTCCAAAAAGTTAACATTATAAATAAACACAAAAAAAGCCACTACCTATAAGGTAATGACTTTTCAATGAGACCGGCGACGTCCTACTCTCGCAGGGGGAAACCCCCAACTACCATCGGCGCTGAAGAGCTTAACTTCCGTGTTCGGGATGGGAACGGGTGTGACCTCTTCGCAATCGTCACCAGACTCTTTGAGCTTGTTCGCTCAAAACTGAATAAAACAGACATTGTGCTACACGAATCAGGGTAATCAAGCCCTTTTCAAAATTGGTTAAGTCCTCGATCGATTAGTATCCGTCAGCTCCACACGTCGCCGTGCTTCCACCCCAGACCTATCAACCTCATCTTCTTTGAGGGATCTTACTTACTTGCGTAATGGGAAATCTCATCTCGAGGGGGGCTTCATGCTTAGATGCTTTCAGCATTTATCCCGTCCATACATAGCTACCCAGCGATGCCTTTGGCAAGACAACTGGTACACCAGAGGTATGTCCATCCCGGTCCTCTCGTACTAAGGACAGCTCCTCTCAAATTTCCTGCGCCCGCGACGGATAGGGACCGAACTGTCTCACGACGTTCTGAACCCAGCTCGCGTACCGCTTTAATGGGCGAACAGCCCAACCCTTGGGACCGACTACAGCCCCAGGATGCGATGAGCCGACATCGAGGTGCCAAACCTCCCCGTCGATGTGGACTCTTGGGGGAGATAAGCCTGTTATCCCCGGGGTAGCTTTTATCCGTTGAGCGATGGCCCTTCCATGCGGAACCACCGGATCACTAAGCCCGTCTTTCGACCCTGCTCGACTTGTAGGTCTCGCAGTCAAGCTCCCTTATGCCTTTGCACTCTACGAATGATGTCCAACCATTCTGAGGGAACCTTTGGGCGCCTCCGTTACTCTTTAGGAGGCGACCGCCCCAGTCAAACTGCCCGCCTGACACTGTCTCCTGCCCCGATAAGGGGCATGGGTTAGAAGTCCAATACAGCCAGGGTAGTATCCCACCAACGCCTCATCCGAAGCTAGCGCTCCGGAATCCAAGGCTCCTACCTATCCTGTACAGGCTGCACCGGAATTCAATATCAGGTTACAGTAAAGCTCCACGGGGTCTTTCCGTCCTGTCGCGGGTAACCTGCATCTTCACAGGTATTATAATTTCACCGAGTCTCTCGTTGAGACAGTGCCCAGATCGTTACGCCTTTCGTGCGGGTCGGAACTTACCCGACAAGGAATTTCGCTACCTTAGGACCGTTATAGTTACGGCCGCCGTTTACTGGGGCTTCAATTCGAAGCTTCGCTTGCGCTGACCTCTCCTCTTAACCTTCCAGCACCGGGCAGGCGTCAGCCCCTATACTTCACCTTGCGGTTTTGCAGAGACCTGTGTTTTTGCTAAACAGTCGCCTGGGCCTATTCACTGCGGCTCTCTCGGGCTTTAACACCCTACCAGAGCACCCCTTCTCCCGAAGTTACGGGGTCATTTTGCCGAGTTCCTTAACGAGAGTTCTCTCGATCACCTTAGGATTCTCTCCTCGCCTACCTGTGTCGGTTTGCGGTACAGGCACCTCCCGCCTCGCTAGAGGCTTTTCTTGGCAGCGTGAAATCAGGGACTCAGGGATAAATCCCCTTGCTGTAACAGCTCAATGTTATAGGAACGGGATTTGCCTCATTCCACACCTCACTGCTTAGACGCGCATAACCAACAGCGCGCTCACCCTATCCTACTGCGTCACCCCATTGCTCAAACGGCGGGGAGGTGGTACAGGAATATCAACCTGTTGTCCATCGTCTACGCCTTTCGGCCTCAACTTAGGTCCTGACTAACCCTGAGCGGACGAGCCTTCCTCAGGAAACCTTGGGCATTCGGTGGAAGGGATTCTCACCCTTCTTTCGCTACTCATACCGGCATTCTCACTTCCAAGCGCTCCACCAGTCCTTACGGTCTAGCTTCGACGCCCTTGGAACGCTCTCCTACCACTGACATCTAAGATGTCAATCCACAGTTTCGGTGATTCGTTTAGCCCCGGTACATTTTCGGCGCAGCGCCACTCGACCAGTGAGCTATTACGCACTCTTTAAATGATGGCTGCTTCTAAGCCAACATCCTGGTTGTCTGGGCAACGCCACATCCTTTTCCACTTAACGAATACTTGGGGACCTTAACTGGTGGTCTGGGCTGTTTCCCTCTCGACTACGGATCTTATCACCCGCAGTCTGACTCCCAAACATAAATCATCGGCATTCGGAGTTTGTCTGAATTCGGTAACCCGGGATGGGCCCCTAGTCCAAACAGTGCTCTACCTCCGAGATTCTTAAGTTTGAGGCTAGCCCTAAAGCTATTTCGGAGAGAACCAGCTATCTCCAGGTTCGATTGGAATTTCACCGCTACCCACACCTCATCCCCGCACTTTTCAACGTACGTGGGTTCGGGCCTCCAGTAAGTGTTACCTTACCTTCACCCTGGACATGGGTAGATCACCTGGTTTCGGGTCTACGACCCCATACTCTATCGCCCTATTCAGACTCGCTTTCGCTGCGGCTCCGCATTCACTGCTTAACCTTGCATGGAATCGTAACTCGCCGGTTCATTCTACAAAAGGCACGCCATCACCCATTAACGGGCTCTGACAACTTGTAGGCACATGGTTTCAGGATCTATTTCACTCCC
>NZ_JBBOSA010000001.1:3122500-3125000 GCF_038004885.1 Sporosarcina sp. FSL K6-6792 | reverse complement strand
CCGGAGTTATCCCCATCTGTAGGGCAGGTTGCCCACGTGTTACTCACCCGTCCGCCGCTAAAATCAGAGAGCAAGCTCTCATCATTCCGCTCGACTTGCATGTATTAGGCATGCCGCCAGCGTTCGTCCTGAGCCAGGATCAAACTCTCCATAATAGAAGAAAATGAATAGCTCATTTCTTGCTGACTCGAATCCGAAGATTCTTGTGTGTGTTTCTTTTCAACCAACCGAAGCCGATTTAATTAGAAACGTTTTGCTCAAGTGCGTTAGCACTTTCGCTGTGTTTCATTGACGTTTTGCTGTTCAGTTTTCAAGGTTCATAAGTGGAGCCTAGCGGGATCGAACCGCTGACCTCCTGCGTGCAAGGCAGGCGCTCTCCCAGCTGAGCTAAGGCCCCAATATAATTGAGGATTATTTAAACAAGAAATCTATTTAAAAATCTTAATGGTCGGGAAGACAGGATTCGAACCTGCGACCCCTTGGTCCCAAACCAAGTGCTCTACCAAGCTGAGCTACGTCCCGAATAATTATAAAGTTTAAAAATATAATGGTGCGCCCGGCAGAAGTCGAATCCACAACCTCCTGATCCGTAGTCAGGTGCTCTATCCAATTGAGCTACGAGCGCATATAATAATAGTGTTAAAAAAATTGGTATTTGGTGCCGAGAACCGGAATCGAACCGGTACGGTAGTCACCTACCGCAGGATTTTAAGTCCTGTGCGTCTGCCAGTTCCGCCACCCCGGCATGTAAATGGAGCGGAAGACGGGATTCGAACCCGCGACCCCGACCTTGGCAAGGTCGTATTCTACCACTGAACTACTTCCGCATTATAAGTGCGGGTAAAGGGAGTCGAACCCCCACGCCCGAAGGCACTAGATCCTAAGTCTAGCGCGTCTGCCAGTTCCGCCATACCCGCAATATAAAATTATAACTGAAAAGTCATAAAAATGGTGAGCCATGCAGGATTCGAACCTGCGACCCTCTGATTAAAAGTCAGATGCTCTACCAACTGAGCTAATGGCTCGAAAAGTGGTGCCGGAGAAAGGACTTGAACCCTCAACCTACTGATTACAAGTCAGTTGCTCTACCAGTTGAGCTACTCCGGCTAATAAATTTCGCTATAAAATAATATGGTGGAGGATGACGGGCTCGAACCGCCGACCCCCTGCTTGTAAGGCAGGTGCTCTCCCAGCTGAGCTAATCCTCCTGGGTATAAGTTAGATAATAATAAACTACTTGTCCTTTTGAACATCTATGTAATGAATGTACAAGCCCGGCGACGTCCTACTCTCACAGGGGGAAACCCCCAACTACCATCGGCGCTGAAGAGCTTAACTTCCGTGTTCGGGATGGGAACGGGTGTGACCTCTTCGCAATCGTCACCAGACTTTTGTCATCTTTCTCAAGAGACATTATTCATTATATCATATAGGAAATATAATTGCAAGTACTTTTTTTGTGAACGGTACTTATTCGCTCAAAACTGAATAAAACAGACATTGTGCTACATGAATCAGGGTAATCAAGCCCTTTTCAAAATTGGTTAAGTCCTCGATCGATTAGTATCCGTCAGCTCCACACGTCGCCGTGCTTCCACCCCAGACCTATCAACCTCATCTTCTTTGAGGGATCTTACTTACTTGCGTAATGGGAAATCTCATCTCGAGGGGGGCTTCATGCTTAGATGCTTTCAGCATTTATCCCGTCCATACATAGCTACCCAGCGATGCCTTTGGCAAGACAACTGGTACACCAGAGGTATGTCCATCCCGGTCCTCTCGTACTAAGGACAGCTCCTCTCAAATTTCCTGCGCCCGCGACGGATAGGGACCGAACTGTCTCACGACGTTCTGAACCCAGCTCGCGTACCGCTTTAATGGGCGAACAGCCCAACCCTTGGGACCGACTACAGCCCCAGGATGCGATGAGCCGACATCGAGGTGCCAAACCTCCCCGTCGATGTGGACTCTTGGGGGAGATAAGCCTGTTATCCCCGGGGTAGCTTTTATCCGTTGAGCGATGGCCCTTCCATGCGGAACCACCGGATCACTAAGCCCGTCTTTCGACCCTGCTCGACTTGTAGGTCTCGCAGTCAAGCTCCCTTATGCCTTTGCACTCTACGAATGATGTCCAACCATTCTGAGGGAACCTTTGGGCGCCTCCGTTACTCTTTAGGAGGCGACCGCCCCAGTCAAACTGCCCGCCTGACACTGTCTCCTGCCCCGATAAGGGGCATGGGTTAGAAGTCCAATACAGCCAGGGTAGTATCCCACCAACGCCTCATCCGAAGCTAGCGCTCCGGAATCCAAGGCTCCTACCTATCCTGTACAGGCTGCACCGGAATTCAATATCAGGTTACAGTAAAGCTCCACGGGGTCTTTCCGTCCTGTCGCGGGTAACCTGCATCTTCACAGGTATTATAATTTCACCGAGTCTCTCGTTGAGACAGTGCCCAGATCGTTACGCCTTTCGTGCGGGTCGGAACTTACCCGACAAGGA
>NZ_JBBOSA010000001.1:3057500-3117500 GCF_038004885.1 Sporosarcina sp. FSL K6-6792 | reverse complement strand
TGGCGCGTCGAAGTTCCCTCATTACGGAAAACACGTCCAATTTCATAAACCTTCTCAAGTCCACCTACAATGAGGCGTTTCAAATGGAGTTCGATTGCAATACGCATATATAGTTCCATATCGAGTGCATTGTGGTGCGTGATAAACGGACGTGCAGAAGCTCCCCCCGCAATCGCGTGTAGCATTGGCGTTTCAACTTCAAGGAAACCTTGTCCATCTAAGTAACGACGCATCGACTGGATGATACGGCTTCTTAGAATAAACGTCTCTTTACTGCCTTCCGTTGCAATCAAATCCAAATAACGCTGACGGTAACGTTGTTCAATATCCTTTAGACCATGGAACTTCTCAGGTAACGGACGTAGCGCTTTTGTAAGGAATGTGAATTCAGTCGCTTTAATAGAAAGTTCTCCAACTTTCGTTTTGAAGATTGTCCCTGTAATTCCGATAATATCTCCTAGGTCTGTACTATTGTAGAGTTTATAAGCATCTTCACCGATTGCATCTTGTCTTACGTAAATTTGAACCTGACCGCCAAGATCTTGCAGATTTGCAAATCCAGCTTTCCCTTTTCCACGCTTCGTCATGATACGACCTGCAATTGTTACTTCGTGAGGCGTTTCATCAAGATCTTCTTTCGAAATCTCATCAAACCGCTCCCGGATTTCATTCGATAGATGTGTACGTTCGAATCTTGAGCCAAATGGATCTAATCCACTTTCTCGTATATCTTCCATCTTCTGGCGTCTCACCAAAAGCTGGTCGTTCATTTCATCTAAGTGTGACATTTCTTTCACTCCTTCATCATTATCCGCTGCATTAGATAGCATGCATCTATTGTACACAATTTGTGCCGCCCGGACACGCTTTACTTATTCGCATTGTATGATTCATTTACAAAAAAGAGCCCCCACAATACGTGGCGGCCTGGATTATCCGACTCAAACAGCACTTACACTAACCGCCACTTCTTCGCGTTCCATCATTTCATCGGCAAAGCCGTTCATTAGGTTGATTAAGTCAGCAGCTGTTTCTACATTGGTGTTCCCGATTATAGGCATCGACACCGCTTCTTTCATTTGACGGATGATATCCCTGTTTGCTTTAGCATTTTCATTCGCCCTCTTGCAATAAATCATTGACCCCATTAACCTTCCTCCAAAGTATGACACCCGTGTCTACCATTGGATTGCCCATTAAAGGAGCAATTTCAAGAAGTGGAATAAGAACGAAGGCCCGCTCATGCATTCTTGGGTGCGGTACAACCAAGCTCTCTGTTTCAATACTGTCGTTATTATACAGCAAAATATCAAGGTCTGCAGTCCGCGGACCCCATCTTATATCACGAATCCGACCAAGCCCGTGTTCAATTTTTTGACAAACGTCCAGAAGTTCCTGCGCCGCCAAACCCGTTTCCACGCATACCACCATATTGAGGAAGTCCGCTTGATCTGTAAAGCCGACGGGCGCTGTTTCGTAAATCGACGATACCGAAGTAACTGTTAGACCTTCGTGTGAATGAAGTGCCCGCACCGCCTCTGTCAGATGATGTAACCTATCACCGATGTTCGAGCCAATCGAGAGGTAAGCTACGTTCACTGGAAATGCCCCCTTGTGATATCAACGGACACCGATGCATAATGACCCGGAATCGGCGGATCTGGTTTCACAAGCACGACACGAACACCAGTCACTTTATCCGCAAATTGGGCTAATACAGCAGTTGCAATTTTTTCAGCAACCGTCTCAATCAATTTTACGGGTTCGCCTTCAACAATCGATTGACACACACTGTATACTTCCGCATAATTCACCGTTTTATCCAGATTATCCGTTTTTCCAGCCTCCGAAAGATTCGTAGCAAGAGAGACCGTCACACGGAAACGTTGGCCAAGTTTCGTTTCTTCAGGCAACGCCCCATGATAACCATAAAACTCTAATTCATTTAGATGAATATAATCCATAGCGCACCCTCCTATTGTTCAAAATCTGTTTTCCCCGTCAGTACATCCATCATTTTCGCCATTCGCGCGATTTCCTTCACGTCATGAACCCGCATAATATGACAGCCGTGTTCGATTCCATAACATACCGTTGCGCCTGTACCTTCCAATCGTTCCTCGACCGGCAATCCAAGTACGTTGCCGATTAGCGACTTCCGCGATGTTCCAAGAAGAACCGGGTAGCCCATTTCAGAAATTCGATCGAGTCCTTGCATCGTCCATATGTTTTGAATTGCATTTCGCGCGAAGCCGATGCCCGGATCGAGCCAGATATTATCGTGTGCTACACCTGCCGCAATCGCAATACCAACACTTTCTTCCAAGTCAGCGATAACCTCATCCATAAAGTTGCCCTCGTACTCTGCATGCTCACGATTATGCATCAATATAATCGGCACACCGTGTTTTGCTGCAATGTCCGCGATGTACGGTTCACGCTTCGCTCCCCATATATCATTTATAATCTGCGCACCCGCAAGAATCGCTTCTTCCGCGACGCCCGCCTTATATGTATCAATCGACACCGTACATCCAAGCTCTCTCGTCAAAGCCTTGATAACCGGAACCGTTCGTTCTAGCTCTTCTTCCAATGAAATCGGGATATGCCCAGGGCGCGTTGATTCCCCACCCACATCGATAATTTTTGCCCCGTCGCGAAGCATCTCTTCCGCGCGCTTAAGCGCCGCATCGATACGACCGTATTTTCCACCATCTGAAAACGAATCCGGTGTCACATTCAAAATACCCATAATTACCGTTTCTTTTTTGAAATCCATTTCCGTCTTACCAAACCGATATTTATCACGTGCACGAGCCAATTCCATCAACAGCAACCTTCTTCCATATCATCTATTGCCTGCATATAAAATGCATGTAGTTTTTTATAATAAGCGCCCATTGCCCCTGGTAGCGAGATTTCTTCAATCATAGATTGTGGTACAAGTTCCTGCACGGCATTCGTGACGAATAACTCGTCCGCTCCTTCTACATGTTCCTTACCGTAAAATCCTTCATTCACAGGAATTCCCGCAACTTTAGCGCATTCAATGATAAACGCACGTGTCGTCCCTGGCAGAATCCCTGTTTCGATAGCTGGAGTAAATAACGCGCCGTCCTTCACCCAAAAAACATTTGACGTAATACCCTCCGCAACAAAACCTTCCTCGGTAACGAAAAGGCCTTCCAACTCTTTCAATGAAGGAAGCTCTAGCCGCCCCCGTACGTTATTAAGAAAGTTATGTGATTTATGGCGCACAGTACTTTCCGGTTTATCACGCGGAGTACCTAGCCAGACGGCCTTCTTTTCCGTACCACGAACAGTCGGAGCCAATTCTTTTCTGAATAAGATCACGTTCGGTGATGCGTATGAAGAGGGTGCAAGACCGATATCATGGACACCCGCAGAGACGTTCAACCGAAAATAGCCATCCTGTCCGCCATTTAAGTGATCCAGTTTACGCACAGCCGCAAGAATTTCGGTTTCATCATAAGGCATCGTAATGCGGTACTCCGTAAGTGCCGTATGCAACCTGTCCATATGTTTATCATACAAGAGCACATTGCCGCCGTATGTCCTGAAGGTTTCAAAAAAACCAGCACCATATAGAAATCCATGATCGAACGGGGAAATTTTTAACTCCTCCGCACGCAGGAATTCACCATTCATCCAACACCACATACCGAATCCCCCAATCTTACTTTTCCGCCATCGCCTTTGCTTGCCAAAGCGCTTTTGCCTTATTCAATGATTCTATATACTCCGCTTCCGGTACTGAATCAGCGACAAGACCTGCACCAGCCTGTATATGCGCAATACCATCCTTGATATAAGCCGTACGGATAACGATATTCAGTTCGAAATCACCGTTAAAGCCGAACCAGCCAATAGATCCTGTATATAGCCCTCTTCGCGTCGGCTCAAGTTCTTCAATAATTTCCATCGTCCGGAGTTTTGGTGAGCCGGTAATTGAACCCCCTGGGAACACGCCATTAACGATTTCCGCATTCGAAATACCCTCTGCAGCCGTACCACGAACGTTCGATACAAGGTGCATAACATGAGAATATTTCTCCACAACCATGAATTCATCCGTTTCCACCGTTTCCGGTGCACAAACCCGCTCAAAGTCTTCCCGTTCCAGATCTACGAGCATAATATGTTCGCCAGTCTCTTTTTCATTCGACAATAATTCCGCTTGAAGCGCAGCATCTTCGTTTTCATCTTTCCCTCTCGGCCGTGTTCCACCGATTGGTCGTGTACTTATTTCATCCCCACGCTTTTTCAATAACAGTTCCGGTGAACCAGATACGACAGCAAATTCCGGCGAACCCATTGAGGCCATATAAGGTGACGGATTGAATGAACGAAGTGCTTCGTACATATCTAGCGGATGTACTGATAGCGGTTTTGATTGTCTCACTGAAAGATTGACTTGAGTAACATCTCCACTAGCAATGTAAGTCTGCACGTCTCGGACCATCTGTTCAAACTGCGGTCCAGTAACAGATACAGCAAGATCATCTTCACTTAACAATACGTCCGTTGCTTTTCCTAGCGTGAAGACTTGCTTGCTTAGTCCTTCCGAAGCCGCTGTCATCCATTCAGCTTCCAACTCTGCTGGTTCCAATCCACAATTCGGAAGTGTCATGAAATAAGCCATTTCAGTCTTAACGTCAAGCACTACCCAGCGGTCAAATAAATAAAAGAACAAATCAGGTGTATCGAGATCATCTATCGTATCGACTGGGATGTTTTCATAAGCACGGACATAATCGTAACTGATGAATCCTGCCGCACCGCCTTGGAAGTCTGGCAGTTCAGGAATAGATTCCATTTCATAGGATTGAACAAAATCATTTAGCAATTCAAGCGGATTTCCTTCTCTTACTTCCTCCGTACCATCACGCCAGACAAGTTGTAATTTGTCGCCGTCCAACGTCCGTAACGTAACGAGCGGGTCAATTCCAGCCATGCATAGCGCACCGCCGCGTCCACTTTCAAGAAGGATATGACTTTCATGCTTGTGTGCCAACTCTTTATAAGCATAGAAGAGCTGTTCTTTCGTCATTGCTGATGTTGTATAAGCGATCTTTTGTTTGTTCATCCCAGTTTCCTCCCGATAACAATTAGTATCTTCATCTTACCGCGTGAAAGCCGTTTTACGCTATAAAAAGAAAAGCAGATGACCTCTTTTCATTTGAGGAGCGACCATATCCCACCACAGACCGATCATAACAAACAAATTTAAACAACAAAAAAGAAAGAGCATCTCAGCCCTTCCCCCTCCCACACTATTACTCTTCGTCAAATTGATATAGCGGAGTACTCAAATAGCGCTCACCGTTGGATGGAAGAATCGCAACGACTTTCTTCCCTTTACCAAGCTTCTTCGCCACTTGTAGAGCTGCAAAGATTGCCGCTCCGGATGAAACACCACCAAGAATACCTTCTTCGCGTGCTGCACGTCTTGCTGTGTCATACGCTTCGTCGTTCGTTACTTGGACGATTTCATCATAGATATCAGTATCGAGCACTTTTGGAATGAATCCAGCACCGATTCCTTGAATTTTATGCGGACCCGGCTTTCCACCTGATAGTACAGGCGAGTCCGTCGGTTCAACAGCAATGATACTTACTTCAGGAAAACGTTCTTTTAAGACGCTACCCACACCCGTAATCGTGCCACCCGTTCCAATTCCAGAAACGAACGCATCTACACGGTCTAGTGCATCTGCGATTTCAGGGCCTGTCGTTAAACGGTGAATTTCGGGATTTGCTTCATTGTTGAACTGTTGCGGCATGAACCAACCATTTTCCTTTGAAAGTTCTTCCGCTTTTCCGATAGCGCCTTTCATTCCTTCAGCACCTGGCGTTAACACAAGATCCGCGCCATAAGCACGAAGTAGATTGCGCCGCTCTGTACTCATCGTATCCGGCATAACCAAAACAGACTTATACCCTTTTGCCGCAGCAATCATCGCAAGGCCTATTCCCGTGTTACCACTTGTTGGTTCAATAATTGTACTGCCCTCTTTTAAATCTCCGGACTTTTCAGCCGCTTCGATCATCGCAAGCGCAATACGATCTTTAACACTAGATCCTGGATTCATATATTCTAGTTTCAAATAAACATCCGCATCATCTGCGCCTGTCATTCTGTTCATTTTAACAAGGGGTGTTTTCCCAACAAGATCCGCAATAGAGTTTCCAACTAGCGTCATTTATACCCTCTCCAATTCCTACTATTTTGATATGTCTTATAATATTAATATTACTACCATTATGTGAACATTGTCAACAATTGAACGCCCACTATATGTATTCTTTACCCAACGCTTTCAGACTGAAGCTAAAGAATGCAGCCTGGAGTCTAGACACTGATTTATGTAGAAAAACTTATACTTTCTTCCCTTTTAAGAAAAGCTGTCCGGAAATACCAATTTATATCGGTTTCCAAACAGCTTTCTATTATTTACCGTAAAACCATTTTGCGTCGAATTCTTTCCAAAACGCTTCCGGACTAACAGTTTGCGGAAGTTGCTCAAGTGCAATTTCACGCTTGATATGATCTTTTACTTCTTTAAATTTAAACGACTGCCCTTTCACCACTTCACTTACATGAGTAACCGCATATGTACCATCACTCAAAGCAATAACTCCACTCGTCATTCCTTCATTCGCATCGGCTACAGTCTCTACGATTGCCTTGTCTATCGAATCAGTCGAATCGTTGATATAGCCTATATCTCCGCCTAGACTAGCCGAAGCCAAATCCGTCGATCGCTCTTTTGCGAGAACGTCAAAGCTTGAACCTTTTGAAAGCTCTTCAATTGTCTGTTCTGCATCAGCCTTCGTTGGAACAACAATAATAGCGGTTCTGTAAGCAGTTAAAATATTGTAAAGTGCAGTATTTTCATCATACTGCTTCTTTACCGCATTATCTTTAACTACGATATCTTTCGTTAATACCTTTTCAAGGATGAGGTTAGAACGGATTTTCTTCCGCATTCCTTCCTCATCTTGACCAGAATGAGAGCGACCGTCCACGGAACGAATAAGCGCAATTTCGAGATCAATTTCCTTATCCGATACATCAATCCCGTATTGTTCTGCAGCTACCGCCATCACTTTTTCATTCACAAGGTCAAGAAGAGTTTCACGTCCAACTTCCTTTTCCATTGCCGACATCCATTGTTCTCTCGTAATAGGCTTACCAGCTACCGACGCAACTTCTTCATCTGTCTGCTTCGGTTTGTCCGGTATAAGCCACCCAACAAGCCAGAAGATATTGAAGGCTAAAAGGATTCCAATTAACAGAATGAGCGGTTTCGTCTTCAGTTTTCGTTTCTGTAAACTTGTTGTCCCTTCAGGCTTCCGATTGTATTTCATTGATAAAACCTTCCAAAACTTCTTTCGGATACACGTATGTTTCCATACAGAAGTGACAATGTGCTTCCGCTTGTCCGTCCTCTTCAATCATATCCCGAATTTCGCTCTCCCCAAGACCGATGATCGCATTTCCAAAACGTTCCCTCGAGCAATTACATGCGAATGAAACATCCATCCGGTCAAGAATTTCCACGTTCGCCGCGCCAAGAACCTCACCAAGAATCTCCTCAGGGGTAAGGCCACGGGCAATCAACGTTGAAATTGGTTCAACGTTGGCAATACGCTCTTCCAACGTCACAATTGTTTCTTCCGTTGCGCCAGGCATAACTTGGATAATGAAGCCACCGGCAGCTTTCACTGTATTGTCCGGGTTAACCAGCACACCAAGTCCTACTGCAGAAGGTACCTGCTCCGAAACGACAAAGTACTCCGTGAAATCTTCAGCGATTTCACCCGATACAATTGGAACTTGCCCCGTAAAGAAATCACGAAGCCCCAGATCTTTGACAACCGACAACATACCGTCCGTTCCAACTGCACGCCTGACGTCAAGTTTACCCTGCTCATTTAAATCAAAATGCGTTTGCGGATTAGATGCATAACCCCGAACCTCGCCATGCGCGTTTGCATCAATGACCATCGAACCAATTGGTCCATTGCCATCAACCTTTATTGTCAGTTTATCATCACCCTTTGACATCGCACCCATCATGACTGCCGCTGTCATTGAACGTCCTAATGCTGCCGTTGCAGTTGGCCACATCAAATGACGACGTTGCACTTCTGATACTGTTTCGGTCGAGCGAGCTGCGTATGCCCGGATTGTCCCGTCGAACGCAAGCGCTCTTACTAAATAATCATTCATTTCTTATCTGCTCCTTTTACATGTTTCGTTCATAAATTAGATGAAGCCCTTTTAGCGTCAAGAAGTTGTCAACGACATCAATCACAGTCGTTTCACTTGCGATCAAACCAGCAAGCCCTCCCGTAGCGATGACGGTCGGTTCTTCCTTACTTTGTGCTTTCATGCGGGCAACAATACCATCAACTTGCCCAACATAACCGTAAACAATCCCAGCCTGCATAGCAGCTACCGTACTTTTCCCTACAACTTGATCCGGTTTTGCCAGTTCGATTCTTGGCAATTTAGATGCCCTGTCGAACAAAGCCTCCATGGAAATTCCGATACCTGGTGCAATTGCTCCACCCATGTATTCGCCTTTTTCATTCACATAACAATAGGTTGTTGCTGTTCCAAAATCAACGATGATCAGCGGACTTCCATATTCATGAACAGCCGCAACGGCATTGACAATCCGATCTGCACCAACCTCGCGTGGGTTTTCATACTTGATATTCAATCCGGTTTTGAGACCAGGGCCAACAATAAGCGGTTTTTGGTTGAAATACTTCCTGCACATCTGCTCCAGAGGAAACATGACTGGCGGGACTACTGATGAAATGATAATGCCGGTTACATCGTCAAAAGTGAGTCCAACGTGTAAAAATAAAGATTTCACTTGCATCGCATATTCATCTTCTGTCTTATGTCTATAAGTTTCCATGCGCCAATGATGTTTAAGCTGTCCTTGTTCATAGACGCCAAGGACAATATTCGTATTTCCTGTATCTAGCACTAATAGCATAATGGTTTCCTCGCTAACTTCGTCATTTTCCAACACATCATACCACATATCCGGGTATAGAAAAAAGCTGACTGCTTCAAAAGAAACAGTCAGCTCTTATTAGGTGTTCAGTCTTTGCGTTCTTCGTTAATTGATTTAAGAGCTTCGTCCACTTTATACTCTTTCGGTAAATCACCGATAGCTGGGTCCGTAGGCGCACCAGTTGCATCAGAAATGACTGTGTCATCTCCTTCTTTCGAAATATCCACACTCTTAACCGCTTCATCTTTATTGTCCAAGCCATAACGGCCATATGGGCGATCAGGCAATGTGCCGTGATCTTTCAGATGATTAATTTGCTCTGCATCGAGTGTTTCCACTTCAAGAAGTGTCGTTGCAATCAGATCAAGCAACTCGCGTTTACTCGAAAGAATTTCTTTCGTACGCGCATATTGTTCTTTAATGATACGTTGCATTTCTTGGTCGATTTCATACGCAATCGCTTCAGAATAGTTCTGTTCAGAGTTGAAGTCGCGTCCAAGGAATACTTGCCCTTGAGCCTGACCGAACTGCATTGGTCCGAGTTTATCACTCATTCCGTATTCAGTTACCATCGAACGCGCGAGACCAGTTGCACGCTGGAAGTCATTGTGAGCTCCAGTTGAAACTTCGCCAAGAACGATTTCCTCTGCAACACGACCACCAAGAAGTCCTGCGATTTTATCGAGAAGTTCAGGTTTCGTCATGAAGTAACGATCCTCTTTCGGAAGCATGACGGCATAACCGCCCGCCTGTCCGCGAGGGACGATTGTTACTTTATGAACGATTTCAGCGTCATCGAGCATTAGCCCTACAACTACGTGACCCGCTTCATGGAACGCTACAATATCGCGTTCTTTTTTCGAAATGACGCGACTCGTCTTCGCAGGTCCCGCAATAACACGGTCCGTTGCTTCGTCGATGTCTGACATATCGATTTTCGTTTTATCGCGTCTTGCAGCAACAAGTGCTGCCTCGTTCAATAAGTTTTCAAGATCTGCACCCGAGAATCCAGGTGTACGTTGTGCAAGTGCCTTCAAGTTGACAGTGTCGTCAAGCGGCTTATTGCGCGCATGAACTTGAAGAACTGCTTCTCTTCCTTTTACATCCGGACGACCAACTGTAATCTGACGGTCAAAACGTCCTGGGCGCAGAAGTGCAGGGTCAAGAATATCAGGGCGGTTTGTTGCCGCAACAATGATAACCCCTTCGTTCTCACCGAAACCATCCATTTCAACAAGGAGTTGGTTCAATGTTTGTTCGCGTTCATCGTGTCCACCGCCGAGGCCTGCGCCACGTTGACGACCGACCGCATCGATTTCATCGATGAAAATAATACATGGTGCGTTCTTTTTAGCGTTTTCGAAAAGGTCACGTACACGTGATGCCCCAACTCCAACGAACATTTCAACGAAATCAGAACCTGAGATCGAGAAGAACGGTACACCCGCTTCACCTGCAACCGCACGCGCTAACAACGTTTTACCCGTACCAGGAGGTCCAACTAACAAGATCCCTCTCGGAATACGCGCGCCAACTTCAACGAATTTACGTGAATCTTTCAGGAAGTCAACAACTTCCACAAGTTCAGCTTTTTCTTCGTCAGCACCAGCAACATCCGTGAAACGAACTTTTTTGCGGTCGTCTGTATGAAGCTTCGCCTTACTCTTACCGAAGTTCATAACACGGCCACCGCCGCCTCCTCCGCCTTGCGCCTGATTTAACAGGAAGAAGAACAAGATGAAGATGATGATGAACGGTAGAAGACCCGTGAAGAAGGATACCCACGCGCTCGCAACTGGAGTCGGCAAGATGTTGATTTCCGTTTGAGTTTGCGTAGCAAGTGTACGGATATCTTCCTGCGTCTTGGTATCGTTCATAATATTCGTGACGAACTCTTCGCCTTCTTTATAGCCTTTCATTGTGCCCTTCACATTAAGGACAAGTTGAACTGGCTGTAAACTTACTGTTGTTACTTTTCCATCTTCCAACGCAGTAATAAATTCGTCATACCGAATCTCTTTCTGTTTCGGGTTTGTATTGTTTAGTGAACTAAATATCCCCATGATTGCAAGAAATATCAGTCCGTATAATAGAAAGTATCGAAGTATTCGATTCATCCCAAGCCTCCTCATTTCATTAGACAGAAAACTAGTGTAAATCTTATCACAGGTCTGATTCATCCTACAAAGGAAATGCCTTGACGGAAAAGCGCAAGCGCCTCTTATCATCAATGTAGAATTCCACGACCCTTAAAAGATTTTCCTGCAATTGTTTAGAAAGAATAGATTTCCTTTTTCAGAACACCAATATAAGGTAAGTTTCTGTATTTCTCCATATAATCAAGGCCGTAGCCTACAACAAACGCATCCGGTACGTCGAAACCAACGTAATCCGCTTTTAAGTCTACTTTTCGACCAGTTGGCTTATCAAGGAGAGTAACAATTTTAATAGAATTCGCTTTTCGGTATTTCATCAGTTCGACAAGGTAACTTAATGTTTTTCCGCTATCGATAATATCTTCAATAATGAGTACATCGCGTCCTTCAACACTTGTGTTCAAGTCTTTGACGATTTTAACTTCCCCTGATGACACTGTTGCATTTCCGTAACTTGAAACATCCATGAAATCGAGTTCGATATAAGCATCGATACGCTTAATAAGGTCACTCATGAAAGGTAATCCACCTTTAAGCACACCAATCGCTAGTACATACTTGTCTTGGTATTCTTCTGTCAATACCGCACCAAGTTCACGGATTTTCTCTTGAATCTGTTCTTCTGTAATTAGTACCTCTTCGATATCTTTCCCCAACATCGAAATTCCTCCTCTTTCATACAGATCATTATAACTTTCTTGTACTAACTATGTACTTACTTTGATCTGTCTTGTGTCGTGAAAATATCACTCCGTACCGCACTCCTGGAACTGCACAAATTTCACCTTGCGCTGTAATGATTACCGGCAATCGGTCGCGTTCTGTCATGCCAACCTTCTCGTCGATAAACAACCTGGATAAACGTTTCGGGTGTGTCATCCCCGGCAACAAGATTCGATCCCCATCCTCTCTTCTCCTGATAGACAAGGGAAGTGCAGAGTGAGGCAAGTCAAAATACATGATGTCATCAGTATCCATGAATAACTCTGTATCGAGATTACTCACTTCATTCCAATAAAGCTGAAAATCATTTCCCCAACGGGTCCAAACGCCTTTCGGCAACACTTTTTGCAACTCCACTTCTTCAATTGATGTATCACGAACGAACGTCAGCACGCCGTATTCCCGAATGAATCGGTAACCGCGTGGAAGGTGAATGGATACATTCCCGTCTTGCGAAGATAGATGGTGTAACAGTTGACTTATAAGCGCGGAATTATATTTTACGGGCATAATTTCCCCATTGTAAAGATACCTCAATAGTAGTGTAATTATCCGCCTTTGTAAAGTTTGGTGCATGCGGGAAAAAGCATTTCCGTCGACGACAGGCAGGCCCGCTTCTGTGAACTTAGTAATTTCATCAAAACGTTCCTGCGCCAGCATTTCAAGCAATTCTTCATCTTCCTGTAGATAACCAGACATTCTCACTGCATTTTCAGCAGCTCCCGGGTTTTCATCCAGAATAAACGGAACGATTTTGTGACGGTAACGATTACGCAGATAGGCATCACTTTCATTACTTGGATCTTCTCGAAAATGTAATTCATGCTCTCCAACATATGAATAGAGGTTCGCTTTCATAGCCGGAAGGAAAGGTCGAATAAGAATTCCACCTTCAACTTCACGCTTCACCGACATCCCCAATGGCTGACTGCCTTTCGTTACTTGCATCAATACCGTTTCCAACTGATCTTCTGCGTGATGTGCCGTTGCTAAAACATCATAACCATGCTTTGTCATGATCTCCTCGAAAAATGCATACCGTCCATTTCGGCAGACAGCTTGCACATTGCCACCGTCTTTCTCAATAATAGCCGGAACCGGGACACTTCCACCAAAAAAAGGAACCCCATACACTTCACACAGCCTTGCCACAAATGTGCCGTCTGCCGCGGACTCTTCTCCGCGCAAATTATGATCGACGTGAATTGCGGCAACTTCAATCTCCATGCTGTCTTGATTTGAAGCCATGAAATGTAAAAGCGCTACCGAATCTACTCCGCCCGAACAGGCGATTAAAATACGGTCCCCCGGAGCGATGAGTGACCATTCCTTGATAAAACGGAATATCGTCTGTTTAAATTTATCCATTGCTCCGCTCCCTCCTCTTTTCTAATTTATTCTTACTCGAATTTTACCATAGAATATCTAAAGGAGGGGACTCACTTACTTACATATTCATCCGATGACCCTTTCCCGGGAAATAGTTTGTGAATAGGGTGTGAAACTTGACCACTTCGGCAGAACATGATCGATTTTCATAACTAACACAGTACGATCGTCTCCAATCACACCAAACTTCCGCTCCATTTCATGCATAATACGGTCTGCAATTTTGTCACATTCGAATCCTCCATATTTTTCAAGCGTACTGTACAACGACCTCTCTTGCTTCTCAAGCGGGATATCCCCATTAAAAATCCCGTCCGTTAACATAAGTATAATGTCTCCTGACTTCAACTCTTCTTTTTTTGCCTCCACAGAAAAGGATGGAAGAAAACCGACGGGGACCGATTTGCTATCCAGTCTTAAAAAGTCGTCACCGCGTTTAATATATGTGCTCATCGATCCGGCCTTCCAAGACCAAATGCGACCATCTTGCAAATCTACGAGTGCCAGATCAAGCGTAGCGTACATATCATCAAGCCCATTCAATGACATCATATAATGCAACGTATGCATGGCTGTTTCAGGATCCATTTTCCGGTCCAAACATTCTCGCATTAAACGAATTACCTTTCGACTCTCACGATATGCATTTAAATCCTGGCCCATTCCATCCGACAACAAAACCGCCGTCAACCCTTCATGAATTGGGAACACTTCATATGCATCACCTGCGTGAAAGGTTTCGCCGCCTGCTGTTGCCGCGATACCATAATCAAGGGTAAAACGAACTGCCGAACCAAACGTTAGTTGTATATGTGGAAAAGGGTCCTGTAAAACGGCAGATTTGGCGACCCTGAACGGCTCATCGTACATTTCTTCAAGAATTGGTAGTATAAACCTTTCGGCAACTGTCGTATCCGTTTCAAAATCAGATCTTTTCTCAGGAATACAGCAGATGATGCGACGCGCACCCCTCTCTCCTGGTAAAACATCAATCTGGAAGTACTCAATCCCTTTCTCTTGGAGCCGTTTTGCCAAATCTTCCTCGGCAGGCTTATAAACAGTCAAATCTTCTTTTACTTCATTCATGATTTTGTCCAGATGGGTGCTCATATCACGCAACTGGAGGGCAAGCATTTTTCGTCCATGCTGAAGTTGTCCCGTCAATAAACGACTGGCAGCTTGTTCTTCAAGTTCCGTAACTAATCCATTGAATCGGACGCACTTATATTTAATCTTCTCCTCAACACGATGACGCTTAGCTTTTTTCGTCATAGAATAGGTCATTTCCCACTCACTAAGAAGCCCACCCATATCATTATCTGCACCTTCCCAGCACTTGGCATAACGGAAACAAGACTGGCAAGTTTTTGGTATAACCTGCTGAGGTAATACATCTGCATTATCGTGGGGGGAAGATCGGTCGCCAACAAGCGTCGACATAAATTCAGAGAACTTTTTGAAATCAGCTAGTTGTTCATCGAGCCGCTCTGCTAACCATTTTTGTTGTTTGTCAGTAGTCTCTGTATTCTCCGGATAAAAAATGCGTTTAATCGACTCTAGTTTTTTCGAAGGGATCAGTAAAAAAATAATCGTCGCGGTTGCGAGTGTTATAAAGTGTGAAGTATCAAGAGGCAAGGTCAGATCATACATTAGGAAAAATCCCGATACAGAGGCCCCTCCTAACACGATGCCAATTTTCCCGAAACGGCGGAGTGTGCCTGCAAAAAATCCAGTCATACCATACACCGCCATCATTCCGGTGAAGGACAATTCTGCCACCCCCACAATAGCAGCGATGATCATTGCGATTGTTGTTGAAAATGGAAGCCCCCCCACAAGCGCCGCAAGCAAGATTGTCAGATGAATGAGCGTACCTGAAACCGAAACAGGACCTAGCATAAGTCCACTCATGCCAGTTGTAGCCAACGCACCGACAAGGCAAGCCGCTCCAAGACGTTCAGGTGTCCATTTACCAAAGAAGATTCGATCTGCGGCAGGAAAAGCAACAAAGAGGAAAAAAGTCATGAACAAAGCAAGAACTGCTTCAAAGCCAATATATAATTGAACATTTACTGGTGGTTGCCCGATATGCATAATGAATTGCCACGACACTTGAACAACGATAATGCATCCCGCTACTGTTAGCGGTACTGATTTTCGCATGAGCGGATATTTAATAACCGCATTAAATAACGCGAGCATCAATAGATGGATAACAGCCTGTCCAAGACCAAGGAATGCACTTCCAAACATCCCACCAATGAACACCCATATGAGATGCTTTCTGAAGCGAGCCCGTGCAAGTGCCCACACTGGCAAGAAAAAAGGAACCGCTGCATCGAACAATACGGCTTGCGACAAGAAAAAAGATCCAAACAAGAATAGAGTCGCAACTAAAATGTGCATTTTTCGTTTTCCAATCATCTCGACATACATACCAATTGGATGGCCCACTGGACGTGCTAAATGATCAATTAGTTTCATTCCTCATTCCCCCTATGTCTGCTATGCCTTGAGTATACATAGGCAGATGGAAAGAAATTGTCTGTTCATGACAACAAGAAAACAAAATGTTTCGACTCATTCCGAACTGTTTTTTCTTTTTTCCTAAGACGGGTTGACACTGCATTGATTCACTTGTATTATAAGTATTGTTGTTCTGATCAAGCGGCAACAAGTGCTAACTAGAATATACAAAGGCGGCGTAGCTCAGCTGGCTAGAGCGTACGGTTCATACCCGTGAGGTCGGGGGTTCGATCCCCTCTGCCGCCATTTATGAAATGCAGATACAAACGTCCAGGAGCTGGACAATAAATTACTAAAAAAGCAGTTCCTACATCGTGAATTCACGATGTAGGAACTGCTTTTTTTTGCAATGAAAAAATGCGCGATTGTTTGGGGAGCTGTGACGGTTTATGTGATTTCCCGTGATAGTTTCGTTGTTTGCCATGACAGTTCAGACGATTGCCGTCACAATTTCACCATTTACCATGACAATTCGCGATTGCCATCACAGTTTCGCCATTTGCCATGACAGTTCAGACGATTGCCGTTACAGTTTCACCGTTTGCCATGACAATTCACGATTTCCATCACAGTTTCGCCATTTACCATGACAATTCTCCGCACAAAAAAACAGCGAACAATTTGTTCACTGCTTTTCTTCATACTATTCGTACACTTTTTCATGAATTGAAACAGCTAGCAAGTTACCCTCTGCTTGCGCCACGGCCACCGCGTTTCGATTCTGTCGCTCTTTTCAAAGTAGAGAGACGCTCTTCGCTATCTTTCATGAACTTTGCCATTTTTTGTTCAAAGTTCTCTGGGCGATCCATAGCAGGACGGCCACCACCTTGACGCGGACGTTGCGGGCGCTGAGGACGTTCTGGACGCTGTTCAGATTCAGGTTTCGCTTTTCTAATCGATAACCCAATTTTACCATCTGCACCGACGTTCATCACTTTCACTTCAACCATGTCACCGACTTTAAAATGATCGTTGATGTCCTTGACATAATTGTCCGCCACTTCACTGATATGGACCAGGCCTGTTGAGCCATTCGGTAGCTCAACAAACGCCCCGAAGTTTGTGATTCCTGTTACTTTACCCTCTAGCTTGCTGCCTACTTCAATTGACATAAAAAAAATGCTCCTCCTTAAAATTTAAGCGGGCCCCGCGCTGGGAGCCTTGCAACCGTATTAATGAGCCCTGCAAATTGCAGGATCCTTACTTCCATTATAGCCAATAAAAAAAGAGTGTCAATAAGACTACTCTTTTCCTTTGTCTTGTTCATCTGTTTTTTTCTTGTTTTCGGGTATTGAAAAAATGATTTCGCTCTTTTCAGACAAGAAATATTCCTTGCGTGCGAGTTTTGCGATATAGTCATCATCATTCAATTTCACAAGTTGTCTTTTTAGCATTTCTTGTTCTTCCTGCACCCCTTCAAGCTGGGCCAGCACCTCGACTTTTTGCAACTCTTTCGCTGCCAACGTCTGTTTCTGATTGATGAACATATTCGTCAGACCACCTAGAATAACGGCTGCCGCAATAGCAAAAACAGCCAGTCTACGGTATAAACGGACTTTCCGCGCATTCTTCCTAGTCTCTTTCTTTTGAAGTGAGCGGACATATTCAGTTTGAATCGATGCGACCCTTTCGGACGATTTCCTCTGCTGTTTCTGTTCCACGTCCTGCACTTCCCCTCTTCACACACTACAATTTGTTAGTCCATAAATTATATATCATTTCACCCTTCTTTTAAAGAGTTTTCCGGAAATGATACGGAATATTTTAACAAATGGTGTAAAGAGGACTGCAAAGACTTTCACAATAAAACGAATGACTAGACTGATAATAGATACAATCAGACGCACGAGGAACAAGAGCGGCTTTATTAACAACACCAACAAGATCCTCCCGAAAAATCGGAACGGCTTATAAAAAATAGTTACGTATAGCAACATTCCACTAATCTGTGCAACTGGATCATATATCCGCCACGCCCCATCCCTGACGAGATAAAGGATGTAAAACGTCCAACATCCGACGAGTACCCATCCAATGACTTCAAGCCAAACCGCACGCTTTCGAATAATCGATTTCTTCCCGGCGTGCGCGGTACTTGTTCCAATCATGTCCATGAATGCCCCAGCAACAATGCCCGTCCCAATCATGGCAAGCAGGCTAAGAAATTGAACGGATAGACTCATCCAAACAATTTATGGAGGAAACCTTTTGAACCTGATTCTTCTTCATCGTATTGAATAGTGCCGACCGTTCCTTCTAGCGTTAGAAGCCCTTTATCGACATCGAGATGAACAATGCGCAGTTCCTCTCCCCGGATTTGCAATAATCCTTGCGATGTTCGAACGAGAAATTCTTCCTGATCGAAGCGGTCGATTGATTTTACAGACGTGAGATCCATCCGTTTTCTGTTGCGCATAGTGACGACATGGTCTCCTGATGGAATTGCGTACGTAGGACTATCAGTTTGAAATTGCATTATATGCTTCCCCCTTTGCTTGTACGTTCACAGCTATCTTATGCTAGGACATAAAAAAACATGACAGGAAAATTCCCTGTCATGTTGTTCAGTCTTCATCATCCATGAATTCTGGTTCCACTTTTTCAAGCTTCTCTTCCTTCAAAATCGTGTACATTGAGGCTGCATCGTCTTTTTTCGTCGTCTCTTTCAGCATGTTGATTTTTACCGTTACAATCTTCTGACCGAAACGGATGGCCAATTCATCGCTTTCTTTTACAACCGATGACGCTTTTGCCACTTTTTCATTTATTGTTATACGCCCTTGATCAGCTACTTGTTTTGCGAGTGTCCGTCTTTTAATTAGTCGAGATACTTTCAAAAATTTATCGAGTCTCATCATTATCTTCCCCTTTTTTTGCTAGTTTCCAAAACTCTTCAAGTTCATCAAGTGTATAGTCAGTAAACTTGCCTTGTCCATCTTTCACACTCTTTTCGACAAATGAAAACCGTCTGTTGAACTTTTGATTTGCATGGACCATTGCTTCTTCTGGAGATAACTTGAGGAAGCGTGAAATGTTAACGATTGTGAACAGAACGTCACCTAGCTCGTCCATTTGACTGTATTTCGTACCACTCTCTAGTTCTTTACGGAACTCCAGCCATTCTTCATCAAATTTTTCTAAAGCACCGTCAATCGTTGGCCAATCAAACCCAACCTTTGCCGCCTCTTTTTGATAATTAAGTGACGTTAAAAGTGATGAAGAAGGACGTTCTTGACCTTCCAAGAGTGAGTCGGCTTGCGGTTTTTCCTGTTGCTTGATTTCTTGCCAATTTTGCAGAACTTCTTCTGAATTTACCACGCTTTTATCTCCAAAAACATGCGGGTGGCGACGAATCATTTTCGATCCTACCGATTGAAGCACGTCTTCCATGGCAAAATAACCGTCGTCTTCGCCAATTTGAGCATGAAGGAATACTTGTAACAGTACATCACCAAGCTCTTCAATCACTGCGTCGTCATCTTCATTATCGATCGCCTCAAGCAGTTCATGTGCTTCTTCAAGCAAATACCGCTTCAACGATGCATGCGTCTGTTCACGATCCCATGGGCACCCGTCCGGAGCGCGCAGTGCAGCGATGATTTCCCTGAACGTCGACCAATCTTTCAATCGCGCTTCTCTTTCAACTACAGGCGGTACATAAACGGTAGTCAAATTATTAATTTCAGTGACACGGTCCAGTTCAAATAGCGGAACTGTAATCAATTGTTCTCCCGTAGAACCTGCCGCCGTTACAACCGTCACTGGATGGTCGTAGGCGTACTTCTCCATTAATGACAGTTTCACTTCAGATGCCACGAACGCATCATACACTTGTCCAATTAGAATATGTTGCTTCATCTGGACATCATCGCGTTTCATATCCGTACCATCGAGTAGTTGAAATCCTTCAATCGGATCGATGCGCAACGCTGCAAAAATCGGGTCAAGAAAACTATTCCCCCCCGCAATTTCCATTTGGATTAAACCTTCGCGTTCTTTCTCGACTAATAATTGGACTGTCCGTTCCGCAACAAGCGGATGTCCCGGTACTACATAGGTCACTGGTTGTTGTGCACACATAAGGAGCAGCTGTTCTACGATTTCATCATATACATGCTCGAACGAGTCGTGTTTTTCATAAATTTCATCGAAGCTCATTAGAACAATGCCTTCCGCTCTTAATTCAGCGACAGCAGGGTGCTGGTCCGTACGCGCGACAATATATTTCGCTTCTTTCAACTTTCGATATGTCCCTAGCGCCAATTGGTCAAGATCACCCGCGCCGAGACCAATAATTGTTAACTGATGCATACTATTCACCTTTTCTTTTAATAAGTCGTAATTGCAATGTAGCTAAACGTTTACCGAATGGCAGAAGAAACCATTCCTTCTCTGCCATTATACGTGATTTCATAATGACGAAAAGGAAAACAACCGCTCCCACCGAAACAGATGTTAATGCGATAAGTGTCGCCTCAATCCGACCCGGTAACTGGTCAAATAAAAACCCGTCTGCAATGAGCATCCACGGTAAAACAACCGCAATCATGAGAGTAGTTGCCCCTATCACCCATCCGTAAAAACGTGTTGGTGCAAGGCGAATTGGCCATACTGTTTTAAAGTAAAGCAGTAACCCAAACGTAATTACTGCGAAACCGATATTGCCCGCAATCGCCGCTCCCGTAACATTCCATAGAGGAACCAGAAGTTGATTTGCGAAGATTTTTATAACCAACCCACCGATAAGCAGGAGCGTTGGTACTTTAACTTTCCCCGCACCTTGAAGCATCGCTGTTAACGGTAAAATAAGCGATAACCAGAGAATTTGTAACGAGAAAATAATGAGGGCTACAGAACCATCACGCGTTTCAAACAGCATTTCATTCACATAAGGCAAAACAAGTGCAAGCCCTGCCGCTGCAGCCCAACCGAATAGGAAAGCGGTTCGGAACGTTAGCCGGATAAACGGTAATGCCCCTCGTCCCGCTTTTTTTGCCGAATGATGAGCGATAAGCGGAACAATCGCGAGCGCTAATGTCGAAGCAATTAGAATCCCCATTTGTACGAGCGGTTGCCCACGATCGTAGACACCTTTCATCACCATGGCTGCATCCGCCGCAAAACCATTAGATAGCAGGATATTATAGATTGTAAATGAATCGGCCAATTGAAACATCAGGAGAATAAGTGAACTTGCGCTGACCCCTAAACTGACAACAGTCAATTCTTTCACCACTCGCCACGTGTCCACTTTTTCTAATGGTCCTTTGAACGTATTCCGAAAATAGAGTGCAAGTATAATAACGCCAGCACCTTCCCCGACAACCGCCCCCCACATCGCTACCTCACCTGCCACGTAGAGAGAAGCACCTGACCGCACCGCAATCCATGTACCTATGAGAATGACCGTTACACGGAAAGCCTGCTCACCAACGCCTGAAACCGCAACAGGTACCATCCGACCTTCCGATTGAAATGAACCCTTCAAAACCGCTAATGCCGGCATCAGTAAAACAATATACGCGCCAGCCCGCAGGAGAGGTACGAGCTCAACATCACCCATGGAGCGCGCGAAAAATGGCGCAAAAATAGTTAATAGAGCAAAAAAGGCCACTGATAATAAAAGTAGATAGGTAAATGCCACACGCATCATCGCTTTTGCTTCACCGCGACTCGTACTTCCCGCAAGCAGTTTCGATACCGCCACGGCAAAACCGTACGACGTCCAGACAATAAAAATGCCAATGAACGGATACACTTGCTGATAAATATAAAACCCTTTGTCACCGACAAGGTTTTGGAACGGAACTCGATAGACTGCCCCAAGTAATTTCACAATGATTGCAGAGATGGTCAGAATCGACGCACCTTTCATAAACGTTTTCATGTCCCATTGTTGCGCCATAATCGTGCCTCTTTCTTTCGTACATAGTACACCCATTATATCATGAACGAATAATGACGATATTCAGGATAACATCGAGTATTCTAATTTAAATTAATAAGAGGTTTAATTGTACAACGTTATGGGAAAGACATAGGTATAAGTTTTTGTAAACATTTAACTGTTAAATTATATCAAAGAATAGAATGATAAAAAAAGGTAAATAGGAGGGGACAAAGGATGGTAAAAACAATTCCTAAAAAGCGTGTTCTATCCGTATTAATAAAATTAAAAAGAAATGATATGTACGCGACGGCAAAGCATTTTGGTTTGAGTCATCCGGTTGTCGTTGCACGTAGCCAAGAGCTGGACACCTTATTGAATCGATATCAGGGGATCCGGGCTATACAATGACCTAATGATGTGTCGTCTTCTGAACACAAATAGTCAACTATACGAGCTGACTAAATGATTCCACTGAATAACGCTTTGGCTACCCCTGTAAGGCGCCTACACTGGGTTCAATACTTCACTATATAACACGGCAAAAGGAGCTATAAACCGCTATGGTTTTAGCTCCTTTTTGCACTTTTCACCATTACTGATTGATCATTGATTCCTTTACAGAAAAATGACGATGGCGAATCACAGCATATATTGCTGCTATTCCTAACAATATTGCTGAAATTATAAAAGTAATTTGCACATCCCATATTTCGGCAAGTGCGCCAAACAGTAAAGAGGAAACTGCAAATAATAACGACACCAGCGAACTCTCTACAGCATAAATTTTTGGGAGTTCTTCGGGACTGGCTGATTTTTGAAGAAATGTGTTTGCAGCAATTGCTTTTAGTTGTTGAAAAACCCCAATGAGTCCCATAAGGACAAGAGACAGCCAAGCAATTGTCGTTAAACCGAAAAGAAGTGTCAGGATACTGATTCCAAAGGAAAAAGTAATCAAAACATACTTTAAGTTTTTCTCAAATACCATGGTAAAACGTGAGCATATAATCCCACCGACGACCATTCCTAAAAAGAACGATGTATTAATATATCCCCACCAAGACTCATTCTCACCAAGAATTTCAGCCACGAAGACGTAGAGTATAGAAGCAATCCATACAACATTTGCGACTGCTTCAAATGCGATGATCACATAAAGACTCTTATACAACGGGTTTCTCCAAACGATTTGCCAACCTTCTTTTAGCTCACCGCTTTGACGACCTTCGGAAAATTTCCTGTAAAACTCGGTTGGATCAACAATTTTAGTCATCAGTAAAGTAGCAACCAGATACAATGCCAACGTGATTAAAATGACATCTTGACCGCTTAAAAATGCAACAAGCAGACCGCCAATTGCCCAGCCACCTAAATTTACTGTTTCGTAAATGATGGAGAAGTAGCTATTGGCTTTCACAAGTTCGTTTTTGGGAACCAAGCGCGGTAACATTGCTTGGCTTGCTGGTGCTGCCCAACCGTCTAAGAATGCAATTGTAAATACGAAACTTATTATAACGAGTATGCTCGACGTTATGTGAAATACTAAGATAAGCGCTAGCAACCACAATAATAATGTCTTACTTACTTGCGAATGAACAAGCAGGGTCTTTAATGGATATCGATTTAACAGTAGCGGGGAAATCATCCCGCTAATAAAACGACCAAACATACTGAGAAATGGTACCAATGCCAATATAAATGGTGACTCTGTCGAAGCATATAAAATTGAAATGAGCCCCACAATATAAAAAATATCACCCAAATTGGCCATTGATTGGCCAATCCAAAGAAAACGGAAAGATGCACTCTTCATTCTTACTACCCCTTTACAATCAAAATTTAATTCTGATTAGTACAGGGTAGTTTTACACTCGACAAATACCTCCTAAAATCTATTGTTTTACAACACAAAATACAAAATGCAAAATGCAAAAAATGCTACAATATAATAATGTTTATAGAGGTAGTAAGAATGAGTTATATAACTCTATTATACGTCAATTTGATATGTTTGAATACGAATTTTCAGAATATTATTCACAAAATCCATAAAGCTAATGTACCCACAAAGTTTAACTTTCACAGTAGTCAAAGAAAAATGCTATAAATACTTTTTTAGGACTTGCTCTAGTGTAAGTATTGTCGCAAATTCACCATGTAGTGTCGCTAGGCGATATAGTATGTACAGTTTCTGTATCATAATAGGTATCATTTTGATCCATCTTTCCAAAGGCGGCTGTGGCATCTGAGGTATTGTTATTACTTTCACCAATGGGCATAAGTTTAATCTCCCACGTATGGAAGCATTCATTCAGATAAAATGCACCTCGTTCTATATCCTTGGACACGCTGCTACACTGTTGCGGCTCAATAAGGTCATGACCCTCTGCATCATAGTTCCAGTCCCGTGATATCTCAACCCAACTTTGTCCAGCTTCCAAGTCTTTACGAGCTTTTAACGTATAAACTGCTGTGGGATCAGCGCTTTCGTTTTCAAAAACTACATAGCGAACTTCTCTTTCCATTTCATTCTTTGAATCCTCTACAAATTGATCCATAACTTCCAAGTTCTCTACATCACTTCCTACTTGAACAATGTCAGTTTCATGTGGTGTAAAAATCTCTCCGCTTTTATGTCCCACTTGTACGCTGTTTCCACACGCTACAAGCCACATGCAGATTACAATTATAAATCCAGCCTTTATAATAGGTTTCAATAAAATCATTCTCCTTTTTGCATAGTTAGATTCTGCTTGTTTAGCTTACTTTTAAGTTGAACAGGCACTATTAATATTTATGTCCCACGGCTCCCCGCCGAATATACAAAAAAATAACTCAAACTCCAAAAGATCGTTATACAGAAAATTGCTAGAAAGATACACAATATAGATTATAGTTTTGAAGCCTTTAAAGGAGTCGCCGAAGCGGATTTAAAAAGGGAATATTTATTACAAAAAATATAGTATATATGTTGAACTAATGATTCTATATAATCTCCAGCGAAGGCGCCTCATAGGGGTAGCCGAAGCAATAAGACTGACAGCGGTTTTCTGTCTGGCTTATTGCGGGAGGCATCCCCTAGCGCCGAGCGTTGTTGAGTGGATTTTTTATGTCAACATATTTAGACGTTCAATTTGTTCCAATGTTTCAAATTCCCTTTATATAATCCAAGTGAAATCCATTAACTATTAAATCCTTCTTCAATTATCTACTTCCTACATAGGTATGTATCCCCCTAATCATCACCCTAAATTTACTTATAGTGGGTAAAATTCATGTTTAAAGTATTAATAATGGGTCCCGTCTTGTACACTAATAGATAAAGACGTTAATCGGAAGGGGAGATATGATTGGAGAAAGCTGTGAAAAGTGAGTTGTTTTCTTGGATACAATCACTATTATTTGCATCTGCAATTGTTTTTATCTGTTACCAGTTTTTATTTGTACCAACGAAGGTGCAAGGAGAATCCATGTTGCCGACCTTCGAAGATAATAACCGTGTTATTGTGAGTAAAGTGAGCATGATTGACAGATTCGATTTGATTGTTTTTAATGCCCCGAATGCAACAGATAAATACATTAAAAGGGTCATCGGAGTACCCGGAGATCGTATTGAGATGATTGATGACATATTGTACGTTAATGGAAGTGTGTATGATGAGCCTTATGCTAAGCGTATTGATGGAGATCCAATCACGGATCGGATAACTGGAGATTTCACGTTAGCGGAAATTACAGGGCAAGAGGAAGTACCTGAAGGCGCTTTTTTTGTACTTGGCGATCATCGCTTAAAGAGTAATGACAGTCGATATTTCGGATTCATTTCTGAGGATGCTGTCATTGGTGAAGTGAAACTGCGGATTTACCCATTCACGGAAATCAGTATACCGAAATAAGTATATACTTGAAGGACTCCTTTTTTGGAGAATGATTGATTTTAATGGGTTTTATATATATCAAAATGAAAAGCGAGTCGCCAGTGGCGACTCGCTTTTCATTTCATTTTCCGAAGAAGGTAAAGCAAATATGGCGTGCCAATCAGCGCTACAATCAGACCACTCGGAATATCTTTCGGAGCAATAAGAATCCTTCCGACAAAATCTGCTGTGACAAGAAGCAGTCCGCCTAATAATCCAGATACGGCAAGCAAAGGCAGATGACGGAAACCGACCAATCTACGTGCAATATGAGGTGCTACGAGCCCGACAAAGCCAATCGTCCCTACAATTGAAACGGCTGCCGTACTTATCGCGACACCAACGATCAATGCCCAAACACGGGTCGACTTTACTGAAAGTCCAAGACCCGCCGCCACATCATCACCGAACGTCAACGTATCCAAACTGCGTGTCAAGAAAATGGCCGGACCGATGAACAACGCAAATAGCAACAAGGCTAGCTGTACATCGTCCCATCCTTTTGCGTACGTACTTCCCGACAACCAGACGAGCGCAGCCGCTACGGCGAGTTTCGCTTTCACGACAAACACTTGTGTGGCGGCCGAGCCGAATGCAGAAATCGCAATTCCCATAAGTGCTACAAGCATCGGTTGGAAATTGTTTTTCCATGACGTCCCTAAAATTATACCGAGTGCAATGGCAGCTCCCACGACTGCACCTAGCGGCATATATTTGATCGGAATGGCAGGAAATAACACGAGAAGCATCATCGCCCCGGCACCACCCATTGATGTAACACCTAAAATACTTGCATCCGCCAATGGATTTCGTAATACCCCCTGCAATAATACCCCCGCAACTGCAAGCATAACCCCGACGATGAACGCCGTTAACACGCGCGGGACTCGGAAATTCCACACAACAGGTTTCAACCATTCGGTCGTCCATGCAGTGCCATTGAATGATAAAGCCAATGAAATAATAACAACAATAAGTGCGACAACGATTGTAATGACAACCGATAGTTTCACTGGTTTCAATGTACCGCCCATTTGACGGTCGCCCCGACTATGCGTTTTTGCAGTTTTCCATGCCAAGTACAACAGCCACGGTCCGCCGATCAACGCTGTCATTGCACCAACCGGTACTTCTTGTCCAGGTTGAACCAATCGCCCCAACACATCGGCTCCTATCAGCATGACACTTCCCCATAAAAATGACTGGAGGAGAATGTTCAAATGCCCCCGAACGCCAAGCATCCGAACAATATGCGGGGCCATTAATCCGATAAAACCGATTGGGCCGACTACACTTACTGTTGCAGCCGCAAGGACAATTGCAACAGCCCAAGCGAGTAATTTAACAAACCTAACATTTTGCCCAAGAGACGATGCAATATCTTCACCCAGCGACAACGTATCCAATGGCTTTGCCAACACTAACGCGAGGACGAAGAACACAATGATAACCGGTCCTGCAAACGATACACCGTCCCAATTTAATTGAACAAGTGTACCGGAGCCCCATAAAAAGAGACCGTTCGTCTGGTTTTCGAATAATAGTTGCAAAGAACCTGTCATCGACGCAAACAATAACGAAATAATCATTCCTGTCAGCGCGACACGAACGGGCTCCATTTGCTTACCTGCTAGCATTACAACGAGAACGGATGACAGTACAGCACCCATCAATGCAACAATAAACGGAAAATTCCCGAGTAGCGATGGGAAGAAAATCATTGAAACAACGACGAAAAAATAAGCGCCTGCATTAATTCCTAGTGTGCCTGCAGATGCTAATGGGTTGTTCGTCAACGTCTGCAATACAGCCCCCGCCACTGCAAGGGCACCACCAGCAAGTATCCCGATTATTAACCGCGGAAGACGCAGAGAGAGCACGATGTCCTGCACGCGCCCCTCTGTCCACACTTCTTTTACTAATTGGGTAACAGTATAATCCGCTTGACCTTGTGTTAAGTGAATAAAAGATAATAAAACCAACAGGAACAACCCAATAATCATAACTAAAAAGGATCGTTTTCCTGAAGTCTTTCTTGCCATTACTTACTTACCATCGTGCTTGTAATTTTATTAAGCAGTGTTTCAGCTGAAAGAGGACCTCCATATAACCAAGTATCTCCGCCCAGATCATACAGACGGTCTTCTTTCACGAAATTCAAGTTCTTCCAAACTGCATTATCTTTTAATTGTTTCTCATAAATATTGTCGTCGGCCTGAACGATATACAAATAGTTTGCATCCTCATACTTCGTTAGACCTTCGACGTTATACGTACTCGAACCGTAAATTTCAAATTGATCTGGAATATGGATGTTGTTTAAGCCAATTTTCTCTAACATAATTGAAGCCATTGAGTTTGGCGTAAATACACGAACTTCAGGTGCTTGAGGTCCCGTATAGGCAAGTGTTAAGACAACATCTTTTGTTTTCAAACCGGCATTTTCGATAGTCGTTTTCGCTTCTTCATATTTCACATCCAGGTCAGCTAATACCTGTTTCGCTTCATCCTTTTTATCAACCGCTTTTGCAATCTCGTTAAATGTTGTTATCATTTCTTGATACAAATCCATTTCTTCATCTTCAGGATACGGATTAAAAATGACTGTAGGCGCAATTTTCTCTAAATCCGCAATCATCCCATCATGACGGAAGCTAGTACCGATGATCAAATCCGGTTCCAATGCAGCAATCGCCTCCAAATTCGGTTCTTGGCGACCTCCAACATCTGCTACGTCTTTGCTAAGCTCTGCATCGATATTCACCCAATCATGATATTCTTGTATATCCGCCATCCCAGCAGGCTGAATGCCTACTGCCAATAAATCTTCCGCATATGTCCATTCTAAAACAACGATTTTTTTCGCAGGCTTATCAAGCGTCACTTCACCGTTAACACCCGTAATTGTTATACTATTTTCTACTTTTTTATTGTCTGCAGCTTTATCTTCTTTCTTCGAAGAACAACCTACCAACAACACCGCAAAAAGCGCTAAAATAAGCAGGGATTTTAAAGACTTCTTCATACTTAACATTCCTCCATTTATCTATATCTTGATTATTATTCTCATTTAGTAGTTTAAACTTGATTAGACGGCTTTGTAAAGTTTATTCAAAAATAAATGACCATCATTCTCAATAGATGCTAAATATGCTATGCTTATCTCTAATTGAAAATGAAAATCATTTAGATTCCCTATAGATATGGAGGCATTCCAATGCATACCTCAATAAAAGCTGAAAACCTATCGATTGGCTATCAAGATAATCTTCTCTTTGAAAACCTGGATTTATCGATTCCTAAAGGCGAAATTACTGTTTTCGTCGGTAGTAACGGCTGTGGTAAGTCTACGTTACTCCGTTCAATTGCCCGTCTTTTAAAACCATCTGACGGCTCTATTTTACTTGAAGGTAAGGATATCCACTCGCTGTCTTCACGTAATGTAGCAAAGAAAATGGGTATTCTTCCACAAGGACCTGTATCACCTGAAGGGCTGACGGTACATGATCTTGTGAAACAAGGACGCTATCCACACCAATCGTGGCTCTCAAGATGGACTGAAGAGGACACGAAGAAAACAGAAGCGGCAATGACAGCGACTAGGATAAGTGATCTACGAGATCAATCGATCGACACGTTATCAGGTGGTCAGCGGCAGCGTGCATGGATTGCAATGACACTGGCTCAAGATACAGACGTCATTTTATTGGATGAACCAACGACCTACCTCGACATGACGCATCAGATTGAAATTCTTGATCTACTGTTCGAATTAAATGAACAAAAAGGCCGTACCATTGTAATGGTGCTACACGATTTGAATTTGGCCTCCCGTTATGCGCACAATATCGTCGCCATTAAAGATGGCGGTGTTCATGCGCAAGGCAAGCCAGAGAATATTATTACCTGCGATTTAGTCCGAGCTGTGTTTGGGATGGAGTGTCAAGTTTCCACAGACCCTCTTTTCGGTACACCACACTGTGTTCCATTCGGACGGGGCCGTTGTATCGTACCGGGACTTCGGAAAAATACGGGTGCTTAAGTTACACGCAGAACACATTTCTGCACTAGAACGTTTCAGTGTGCGTATCGGTGAACAGGCGACCACGTTTATGTCGGCGGCAGATATGTTATCCGAATCAGGTTGCGACAAACTATTTGAGATAATTCAAAGTTTGTCTGGTGCCCCAACGAATACTGTCGCTACATCTATTTATATGAGAAGGCATGGTTTTTTCATTGCTGCCCAACTACATTTAATGAGTGAACATAATTTACTTTGGGCTGGTGATTTGGACGATGTATCGTTATTCATCGAAAATGATACAATCTTTTTTTCCGTTCCACCTGCCGGCTTTAGACTCGTACAAAACCGTGAAAAAGATATCCGCTTTATTCTTGAGACCTACGGATACCCTGTCGTTGACTATTTAAGCAAGCGTGCAAAAATTGCGAAGTTAATTTTGTGGGAAAACATATGGGGGTACGTCTTATGGATGTACTCGATGCTGCTTCAAGAAAATTCCTTATTTGCACAGCAAGATTTAGATGTTTTATTGGATGATGAAGCTTGGAAACCTGCAATGCGCCGCTCCCCTTTCAAACAATATTTGAACAACCAACAGGCACTGGACGCTATGGCGAATTATAAACGATTAACATGTTGTTTGTATAAGGAGCTTCCGAACACGGAAAAATGCCCCTATTGTCCACTGGCAAAGAGTAAAAGTACAAACGCCTAAGTTCAGAGGCAACAGCCATAAAGCCATATAGAAGATATTCCAAATTTGCACCGTCTTGCAGCAATAAGGGGGGATTTAGGTCAATTCCTACCCACTGCGTAACTCACTTCCTCCGCGCATTTTGCGTCCGAAGTCTAGACGTATAAATTCTATGTTGGAAATTATCCTCAGTTCGAGATTTTATAATTTCCTAGACGTTAAAAACAGCCCACACAAACCGTCAATATCCGGTTCGTGTGGGCTGTTTTTATGGTTCCATCTGTTTCGCTAAAAAATGCGCGGCCGTTTCCGCCGCTTTCATTTCAGTTTCGCCGATAAAATGCACCTTTGATAACAGGTAAACAGCACCAATCGTATCCCCCGCAGCAATAATGGGTGCAATACAATAAGACTTCACCTGCTCCACTTGTCCAGGCACCCACTCAATCGCCTTTTCAAGTTTTTCGGTAACGATTTTACGGCCTGTCATAATCTCATCGAGATCAGGCGACAACTGGCGATTCAAATAATCTTTTTTCGATAATCCGGACACGGCAATCATTTCATCCCTGTCACTAATGAGCGCAGGCGTGCCTAGTGTTTCGTACAATGTTTCCGCATACTCTTTTGCAAATTGACCGAGTTCTGATATCGGCGAATACTTCTTCAAAATTACTTCGCCATCCCGGTCGGTAAAAATTTCAAGTGGATCCCCTTCACGAATCCTTAGTGTCCTTCGAATCTCTTTAGGGATAACTACCCTGCCAAGATCGTCGATTCTGCGGACGATTCCCGTTGCCTTCATACATGATGCCTCACTTTCCACAAAATTGAACGTTAACTTTGTTTCAATTGTAGTATGCATCAAGGATGGACAAAATATGCAACATGCCCTTTAGACGGAATCACTAACAACAGTTTCCTTTAAAGACGACTGAAGAATTCGCATCATTTCTTCAAGTACATCAAATGCAGTCTGTTTCCCTGTATGACGCTCATCGATTCTCATGATAAGACAACCATTTTCCATCGTGAACCCAACTGCACGACCAAACGCCATTGAATCGGATACCAGTTTTGCGCCGTCTGTTTTCGCAGTTCCTTCAGGCGATATGCGAACTTCAATAAGCGATTGTTGTTTCTTAATGGATTCGGCACCCGCGATACGTCCCCAAGCTTTTACCCTTGCAACACGTAGTAACAGGTCAGCCTCGAGCGGCATATCACCGAATCGATCTGTCATTTCATCGACAAGTTCATTGTAGTCGGTTTCATTTTCAATCGCTTTAACCATTTTGTACATTTGAATCTTTTGGAATCCATCACGTACATACTCATCTGGAATATATGCATTAAGCGGCAACGCAATTTCCAAGTCTGGTATATCCGCTTTTACAATACCTGTCTGCTTCTGCTCAACAGCTTCTTGCAACAATTGAGAATAAAGATCGAAACCAACCGAGTCGATGAAGCCATGTTGCTGAGAACCAAGTAAATTACCCGCACCACGAATTGATAAATCACGCATCGCAATTTTGAAACCCGAGCCAAGTTCCGTAAATTCCTTAATTGCTTGAAGACGGTTTTCTGCAACCTCTGTCAGCACCTTATCACGCTGATAAAGGAAATAGGCATAGGCAACACGATTCGAACGCCCAACGCGCCCACGTAGTTGGTAGAGCTGTGATAACCCCATACGGTCAGCGTCTTGAACGATAAGTGTATTGACATTCGGAATATCGATACCCGTTTCAATGATGGTTGTCGTTACAAGAACATCATACTCACCTTCAAGGAAACTTAAAATCACCGACTCAAGTGCTGACTCGCCCATCTGACCATTGGCAAATCCAACTCGCGCTTCAGGCACAAGCTGCTTGATTTCATCGACTTTACGCTCCATATCTTCCACCCGATTATACAAGTAGAATACTTGCCCACCACGGCCCATCTCCCTTTCAATTGCCTCGCGGACAAGTGCAAAGTTTTGCTCCATAACATAAGTCTGGACAGGGAAACGGTTTGCTGGTGGCGTTTCAATAACGGACAAATCACGAACACCAAGCATCGACATATGGAGCGTCCGTGGAATAGGTGTTGCGGTCAATGTCAGGACGTCGACATGTGTTTTTAACTGTTTAAGTTTTTCTTTATGCGTTACGCCAAATCGCTGTTCTTCATCGACAACAAGTAAACCAAGATCATGGTAGGCGATATCTTTAGAAAGAAGGCGATGTGTACCAACGATAACGTCGACTGTTCCCGCTTTCAATCTTTTCAACGTCTCCGTTTGTTCCTTCTTTTTACGGAAACGATTTAAGAGGGAAACTTCAACTGGGAAACCAGAAAAACGCTCTTTCATTGTTTCGTAATGCTGTTGCGCTAAAATCGTTGTAGGTACAAGGAATGCTACCTGCTTGCCATCTGATACAGCCTTAAATGCAGCACGAATTGCAACTTCCGTTTTACCATAACCAACATCCCCACAAAGTAAGCGGTCCATTGGACGTTCTTTTTCCATATCCAGTTTCACTTCAGCTATAGATCTGAGCTGATCATCGGTTTCGTCGTAAGGGAACGCGTTTTCAAATGCCATTTGCATGTCGTCATCCACTGCAAATGCATGTCCCTTTTCCGATTCCCGTTTGGCATACAGCTCAATTAGGTCGTCCGCAATGTCTTGTACTGCTGCGATAACTTTTGTTTTCGTCTTCTTCCAGTCTGCCCCACCCAACTTATGCAGTTTCGGTTCTTTTTCCCCGGAGGCGACATATTTCTGGATTAAATCGATCTGGTCGGCAGGAACGAATAGCTTATCTTCTCCGCGGTACCTGATGTCGAGGTAATCTTTATGAATACCGCTTACTTCGAGCGTTACAACCCCGTAATACTTCCCAATCCCATGATGAACGTGAACGATATGATCACCTGGCTTGATTTCCGAGTAACTTTTGATGCGTTCTGCATTGGTCATCTTTTGCGGACGTGCTTTCCGTTTCGGTGTCCCTTTGAAGAGCTCAGAATCTGTTATAACTGCCATCCGTTGAAACGGCAGCTCGAAGCCAGCAGACAAATCGCCATCGATGACAATTATGCCACCTGCTTTTGACGGTTTGCCAGCCAAGGCAGATTGCATATCGTAATCTTCAAGGATAGATTGGACTTTCTGCATTCGTTCATTGCCGTCTGCGATAATGAAAATATTGAAACGTCCTTGGTGCCAGCGTTCTATCTCATTTTTCAATAAACTCATCTGCCCATGGAACTGCTGCATCGGTTTACAAGAAAACGTCACTGTCTTTTTCACAACAATTCCTGGAACTGTGCGCACGAAAAGGGATAAATATACTTTTCGTTGCTTTAATGTTCCATGTACCTCTTCGAATGAATATGAAGTTTTTGCATCATGAACAATTTTCCCTTCTTCAAGAAGAGCAACCATCCATTCCTTTTCATCCGACTCTAGTGATGCAACAACCTCAAGGACCCGTCCGATTTCATCAAATAAAACGATTCCGTTACTTGGAAAATAGCTTTCAAGGGAAGTCGTTCCAGCTGAAAACGATGCATATTTCAACATGTTTTCCGGAATGGATCCCTCCCTCATTAAAGCAATATCCCCCTTCATATTAATGGTTAACCGTTCTTTCGCATCCACATCGTTCATCTTCTTCAAACTAACGCCAAGCGCATTCTCCAGGTTTTCTGCGATGATCGTCAAATCTTCAGCCTTCCAAACAAATTCGGCAGCGGGAAGAATTGATACGTCTTTCAACTTACCTGTTGAGCGCTGATCTTCCGCCGAGAACGTGCGAATCGAGTCAACGTCCGTATCAAATAATTCAATCCGTACGGGTTCTTCCAAATTCAGCGGATACAAATCCAGGATACCCCCACGCAATGCAAACTCACCTGGCGCTGTTACCATTGACTGTCTCGTATAACCCATTGACACAAGTCTTTCAAGCCATTCTTCCATATTAATTTCTGCGCCTATTGTCGTTGATAATGAATTGGATAGCCAGCGTGCTTTTTCAGGTAATAGTTTTTTCATGCCTGCAATCGGCGTGATATAAACCCCCTTCCCAGTTCGTACCATATGATCTAATGTATCGATGCGCTGGGCGCGAAGTTCATAGCTCGAAACAGAAAAGTCCGCAGCAATGAGTTCCTCTGCAGGGTAAAGATGGACGAGTGAATCGCCCAACATTTTGACGAGGTCTTCATATGTACGCTGGGCTTGCAATAAATTTGGAGATACGATAAGAATGGGCCGTTTGCTCGACTGCTGAAGCACTTTGAAAAGAATCGACTTCGCCCCGCCTGACAATCCCGCGATAAGTTGACGGTCTATTCCCGCCTCCAACTCTCCCACTAGTTCGTCAATCTCTTTCTCTTGTAAAAACAAATCTATTAGTGATTCCAATGCTACACATCCTTTCTTTCATAATAATAGTAGGCGTTCAAAAAGGGCTAGGCCATTCAAGTGCGCCAAGTCCAAACTATATTTATATATTGGAAAAATAATTATCTATATATGTTGTAATAAAGAATCCTACCAACAACGCTTGGCACTAGGGGATGCCTCCCACAATAAGTCGGATAGAAAATCACTGTCAGACTTATTGCTGCGGCTAACCCAGTAGACGCCTTTGCTGAAAATTATCTCATTAACTGGACATAAAGTAACCGCAGCCAATTCAAAACAATTTAATAGTTCAACACAACTACCTTTAGACAGAAAAACAGAAAAAGCTTTGGACGCATTTAGCGCCAAAGCGTACATCTTATTGAAGCCATTTGTTAAGTGTATAGTAGTCCGGGAATCGTTGAAGCGATTGCTCACACTGTTCGCATATGCATCGTACCGTCAATGACCCGTCTTTTTCATACGTCAGAAAATGCTCAACTTCCTCTTCGTCCATCTTGTGCAGCAGAAGGATAGCCTCCTTTGCAGATTCAAACGGAAGTGTGCCAATTTCAGTCTCACAATGCCGGCAAGTATAACGGATCGCCATTTTAGTCTCCGCCCCTTTTCTCAAAGTATAGGCGCAAGACGGCTTTATTATTCCTTATACACCATTAAAGTTGTTCATGACATCATTAAATGGTTTGCCTAGCCACGCTTCACATGCGGATGCACTTTTTTTCACCATGTCTTCAATTAATGGTTTTTCATCTTTGCCGAAAGGTGCTAGAACGTAATCAGCCACTTTCATACCACCAATGGGACGACCAACACCGATTCGGATTCGATTGAACTGGTCCGTACCAAGATGAGCAATAAGTGATTTCATGCCGTTATGGCCACCCGCACTGCCTTTTTGACGCAGTCGAATTGTTCCGGGGGCAATATCAAGATCATCATACAGAACAACGATATCTTCTACGTCGATATCGAAGTAATCCATCAATGGCCGAACACATTCACCAGATAGGTTCATATAAGTAAGCGGCTTGACAAGCATTACTTTACCTTCCGGACGATGGACAACCGTATACATGCCACCAAATTTCGATTGTACTGCAGTGATTGGCAGACGAGTACTAAGCTCGTCAATGACATGAAACCCCACATTATGGCGTGTTTTTTCATATTGTTTACCCGGATTTCCGAGTCCAATTATCATTTTCATAAATTTCATCTTCCTTTTACACTAGATGATTTAGAAAAGCGCAAGGCGCCGTTTAGCCCCGACAAGTAGGAGGGATGCAGTTCAATCCCTCCTTGCTAGAAGTCTTGAAGATAAAGGCGTACTATGCCTTTTCGGCAAGACTGAAGCGACTCGAGGGGCTGGCGTCTGGAGCCTAGACACCGATCCAAGTAGCAAAACCTATACTTCTTACCTTTTAGAAAAGCGCTAGAGTTTAGACACCGATTCATGTAGATAAAGATAAAGTTATACTTTCCTATCCTTGAGAAAAGCACAAGGATACGATACAGATGCCACGGGCTTAAAGAGAGCAAAAAAGGCAGTCTAAGTGAGCGACTTCCTATCGCAAACGACTGCATAGCTATATCCTAGGATCCTTGTGACTAGTGCCAAGACACTATTCCAAGTTAAAAAACTTATAATTACTTAACTATGAAACAGAAAAGAAGCGCACGGATTTCCGTGCGCTCATGTTTGTATTACTTCGCTTCTTTCTTCTCACCAATTACTTCTGGCTCTTCTGATTCAGAAGCTTCACTTTCAAGTTCTTCCATCTCCGCCGCTGTACGTGGTGATGAAATTAGAACAAGTGCATGATCATCTTCGTTTAAAATCTCATATTTCGAATTCGCACGAATTTCAGCTACTGTAATCGTTTCGCCGATTTGAAGTTTTGAAATGTCGATATCAAATGTCTCCGGAATATCCGAAGGTTTCACTTTGATGGTCACTTCACGGTTCGGTTGTTGAAGTACGCCTCCCTCTTTCAAGCCAACAGATTCGCCAATAAGATGTATAGTAACATCTACTTCAAGCTCCTCTGTCATATTGATAGCAAGGAAGTCCGCATGTCGAATTTCACCTTTTAATACGTCAGATTGATAATCGTTTAGGACAACATTAAGGTCCTTCCCGTCAATATTAAGTTTAATAACGCCATTACGGCCCGTTATTTGTAATGTTTTCAGTAAGTCTCGCTCTTTTACTGAAATCGATGTAGCTTCTGTTTTATAACCGTAGACGACCGCTGGAACATAGCCCTCTTTACGTAATCCAGTTAGTGCTGATTGTTTTGATGGTACTCTCGCTTCTGATTGTATAGTTGTACTCATTTTATTTAATCACCCTTCTTTAAAAAAAGTTGTGTTAACTAATAAATACCCAATGACAAGCGACATGAAACATCTAAATTAAATTTACTCAAACAATGTACTAACAGATTTCTCTTCGAACACACGCACGATCGCTTCTGCAAGCAATGAAGCGATAGAAAGTTGCTTGATTTTTGGGGATGTTTTCGTTGCCGGAAGCTCAATTGAATTTGTAATAACCAATTCTTTAATTTGCGAATTATCAATTCGTTCGATTGCTGGACCTGACAACACTGGGTGTGTACAACAAGCATACACTTCTTTTGCTCCACTTTCGATTAAAGCGCTCGCCGCAATTGTGATTGTCCCTGCTGTATCGATAATATCATCAATTAGGATTGCTGTTTTCCCTTCAACATTGCCAACGATATTCATCACTTCAGCAACATTTGGGCGTGGGCGACGTTTGTCAATAATCGCAATAGGTGCTTTCATGCGGTCCGCCATCTTACGCGCACGCGTTACACCGCCATGATCCGGTGATACAATAACAAGTTCATCAGTGTTAAAACCTTTTCCTTTAAAGTATTCTGTAAGGATTGGCTCAGCAACAAGATGATCGATTGGGATATCGAAGAAACCTTGGATTTGTGGTGCATGCAAATCGATTGCAATGACACGGTGGGCTCCTGCTGTTTCAAGTAAATTTGCAACAAGTTTCGCTGTAATCGGTTCACGTGAACGTGCTTTACGGTCTTGGCGCGCATAGCCATAATAAGGCATAACGACATTGATTGTGCGTGCTGACGCACGTTTCAAAGCGTCAATCATAATAAGAAGTTCCATCAAGTTTTCATTGACAGGGTACGATGTCGACTGGATGACAAATACATCGCAGCCACGGATACTTTCTTCGATATTGATTTGGACTTCTCCGTCACTGAATTGTTTGACCGAGCATTTGCCAAGTGGACGTCCGATTTTTTCCGCTACTTGCACCGCAAGTGTTTGGTTCGAATTCAAAGAAAATATCTTAAGTTTATCGTTAGGATAGTGATTAGCCATCATGTTCCCCCTGTTTAACTGAGATTTAGTTTGTTTGCATATCCTTCTTTATTCTCCTGCCGTGCACGCGCAATTGCAAGTGAACTTTCTGGCACACTTTTAGTAATTGTCGATCCAGCTGCTACATATGCACCTTTTCCAACTGTAACTGGAGCGACTAAATTGGAATTACAACCAATAAATGCATTATCTTCGATTGTTGTAAGATGCTTGTTCTTGCCATCGTAGTTAACAGTGATTGTTCCACAACCCACATTTACATGCGACCCAATTTTTGCGTCACCAATATAGCTTAAATGTGACACTTTGCTACCTTCACCTAGTGTCGCCTTTTTCACTTCCACAAAGTTACCGATTTTCACACTGTCGCCAAGATCAGAATCCGGGCGGATATGTGCGAACGGTCCTATTGCCGTAGTTGAACCAATTCTGCTAGATAGAACAACAGATGAATGCACATTTGTATTATCACCGATTACACTGTCTACAATCTGGCTATTTGGTCCAATTACACACTTATTACCGATAACGGTATGACCTTCAATCATCGTACCCGGTTGAAGAACTACATCACGCCCAATTTCGGCTGCCGCGCTTATATACGTGCTTTCAGGGTTGATGATTGTTACACCATTCCGCATATGCTTTTCAGCTATACGTCTACGCATGACACGCTCTGCTTCTGCCAAGACTACGCGGTCATTGATACCGAGTGTTTCACTGAAATCCCCTGTCACGTATGCTGAAACGAGTGCATTTTCAGATTGCAAAATACCGACAACATCAGGGAGATAGTATTCCCCTTGCGTATTATTATTTTTCACTTTTTTCAACGTTTCAAAAAGTGTCCGATTGTCAAAGCAATAGGTCCCTGTATTGATTTCCGTCACTTTTTGTTCTTCAGGAGTTGCATCTTTCTGTTCAACATTTCGGAGGACTTGGCCACTCTCTCCCCTGATAATGCGCCCGTATCCTGTTGGATCATCCGCATTAGCCGTCAAGATTGTTGCTTTTGCTCCTGTTGTTTTATGATGCGCAATCAATTCCTCCATTGTCTCAGAACGAATGAGCGGCGTATCTCCGCATACAACGATAGTCGTACCATCCAAGTCACCAATAAGCCTCTCAGCCTGCTGAACAGCGTGTGCCGTGCCTAATTGCTCTTGCTGTAGCGCATATTCACTTTTCTCTCCAAGCGTTTCTTCTACCGTTTCTGCACCGTGTCCAACAATCGTAACAATTCGACCAATACCAAGACCGCGTATATGATCAATTACGTGTTCGACCATCGGTTTTCCACAAACGGGATGCAGTACTTTATATAAATCGGACTTCATCCGTGTACCTTGCCCTGCAGCCAGGACAACGGCGTATGTATTTGTCATTTAATAGCCCCCATGAATGAGGGATGAAGGCGAATCCCCCTCGAATGTTTTCACTATTGACTATAGCTGAAAACGGGCTAATTTTCAACCTCATACCTCTTGACAAGTTGATTACAATCTTTTATCATTATTTTCTCTTTTTTTATCCAGCTTTTTAATACCAAAAAAATCCATAAAAAAAGCGCAGGAAACCTGCAAGTGAACACAACCTAAGTTGTCCTTATCATCTAGCACAAAGTGAATCGTAGTCCAATCCCGCTTCTACGGAACACACATCCTGCAGGTCTCCGAGCATTTTGTGCCCGGAGCCTAGACGTGAAACTTCTATATTGTAAATTATCCACAGGCTGTCTATATTATTTCACGATAAGTATAGGTAAAAACGAAGGGGCCATATCATGCACCAGCGCCTTCAAATACTGCTTCTTCTGCAGAAAGGTGGTATGCCGCCATTACTGCATCTTGGATTTTGGTTCGAGCACTTGTATTAATTGGATGTGCTACATCACGAAACTCTCCATCAGGCGTTCGTTTACTCGGCATCGCTACGAACAATCCCTCATTTCCATCGATGACCCGAATGTCATGCACGACAAATTCATCGTCAATCGTAATCGAAGCAATTGCCCTCATCCTTCCATCAGTTTCCATCTTTCGTAACCTCACATCTGTTACTTCCATCTCTTACCACTCCTTTTGTCTTTACAGTGCATGACGACTATATTCCACAAAAGTAAGCGTTTCCCTTCTTTATAAACACAATTATTTAAACATTTTGAAAGACACGGAAATAAAAAACCCGCCCCAAGTGATATTTGGGCGGGTATCTGTTATTTGGCTACTAGAGCAATAACCTCTATTTCAATTTTTACGTCTTTCGGTAATCTAGCAACTTCAACAGTTGAACGTGCAGGTGTATGAGACCCAAAATGCTGTGCGTAAATGTCATTGACAGCAACGAATTCATTCATATCTTTAATAAAAACAGTTGCTTTGACTACTTTATCCAAAGATGAACCTGCTGCTTTCAGCACTTCTTTTAAATTGGCGAACACTTGGTGCGTTTGATCTTCGATAGTCCCCTCAACAAGCAGCCCTTCCGGTGTCAATGGAATTTGCCCGGATGTATATACCATTCCGTTCACACTAACCGCTTGTGCATAAGGTCCAATTGCCTGTGGTGCGTTTTCTGTCGCTACATAATTCATATCATTTTCCACCTTCCGCAAAATAGTTTCCTTCTTCTAACTCGATGGTCCCATTCTTTTCATTTACTGCATGAAGCTTAACAAGAGATAAGTAGTTATCGACGAGAACCTCTTCAGCATGATCGGATTCTACTAAAACAGCTATACCTGCCAGTTCGCAACCAAATTCCTCCAGAAGACTCTTCATCCCAAGCATCGTACCGCCTGCTTTCATGAAATCGTCTGTAATGAGGACTTTTCGTCCGCTTTGCATGCTTCTTTTCGATAATACCATTGTTTGAATACGTCTGGTTGAACCAGATACATAATTAATGCTCACAGTTGGTCCCTCGGTCACCTTGCTATCACGGCGAACGACAACGACTGGCACATTCAGGTGACGCGCAATTGCATGAGCAATCGGAATACCCTTCGTCGCTACCGTCATAATCACATCAATGTCTGTCTCCGCGTACGCTGAAGCAAATACTTTACCCACACGATCCATAATGCGCGGATTGCCAAGAAGATCCGTCATGAATAAATAACCGCCTGGCAGCAATCGATCCGAATGCCCAAGTTTCTCCATTAGAAGCGACATCACTTCACGAACGTCGGATTCTACCATCTTCGGGATGAACTTCACTCCTCCCGCTGCTCCGGAAACCGTCACCAGTTTTCCTGTGCCTTTTTCCTCAAACGTTTCTTTTACAATCGTCAAATCCTCACTAATCGAGGATTTAGCCGCTTGGTAACGTTCGGAGAAGAAGGTCAGTGGAATAAGTTCATGTGGAGATTCCAACAATTGGCTAGTCATATCTACAAGCCGCTCGCTCCTTTTCCACTTCATAGTACCATCTCCTAAACCCGAATATTTTAATGTACATTACCACAATCGTACGTATTTAATCAAGAATTGTATGTCCACCGACCATTCTAACCGCATATACTTCTGGACAGAACCCTTTTAGCCCGTTATAAATTCTCGGTACCCTGGATTCATGTTTAACGAGACCGAAAACTGTCGGGCCGCTACCACTCATTAAAACTGCATCTGCACCAAATCTTTTCATCTGCTCTTTCAGAACAACGACTTGTGGATACAGATCCATTGTGACGGTTTCTAGGACATTCCCGACTGAGTTGCACATTTTGTCGTAATCTCCCGCCCTTAATGCTTCAATCATTCGAACCGTATCGATATGATCAATCGCAGATAAATTCAGCTTTCCGTATATATCTCCTGTCGAAACCGAAATGGCTGGTTTCGCGAGAATGACCCAACAATTTGGTGGGGGAGGTAGGATTTCAATTAATTCTCCGCGCCCCGTCGCAAGTGCTGTACCGCCATGTACGCAAAATGAAACATCCGAACCAATCCGTGCCCCAAGCCTCGCGAGTTCTTCAACACTCAATTTTAAATTCCATAGCCTATTCAATCCCCGTAGTGTAGCAGCAGCATCCGAACTTCCGCCCGCGAGCCCTGCAGCAACAGGAATACTTTTTTCTAGCGTAATCTCAACACCGTTTGTAATACCACATTCAATTTGTAACAATTCAGCAGCTTGATAAGCCAAGTTCTTTCGATCATTGGGTACATGTCGTTCTGATGCCTTGATGATGATTTTCCCGTTATCTGTCGGACGAAGCCAGATTCTGTCTGCTAAATCAACCGTAGTCATAATCATTTCGACTTCATGGAAATTATCCGGTCGCTTATGTAATACATCGAGTGTTAAATTGATTTTTGCTGGTGCCTTTTCATAAAGCATCCGGCTCCCTCCATTCCAGCTAGTCTGTATCCCCCTATTTTAGCATAGGGTGAAATATTTGCGCTGTGAAATGATAATAATAGGATAATTGATTTTTGAAAGCCTCGGTTTCAGAACAAATGTGGAAACACAACCGACCATATAATCATACCTACCAATCATAAACAACGGACGACCAATCCTATCTATATCGCACAACTTCCCAGGCACTAAAAAGAAGAGCTGGCCGGATATCTTGATGCCCGGATTCAGCTCTTCTTTTGTCAGCCTGTTAGTTGGATAATGGGTAATTCATAGCGTTATTTCTTTTGTGCTACTCCTCGTTCGGCCATTTCAATTGCTCGCTTCACCATATTGCCCGCGTCGCGTGATTTGATGCCGCCCCAACCTTCTCGCTCCACAACATCATAAAATCCAAGCTCTTTCGCAATTTCTACCTTCAAGCCTTCAGACATAATGCCACGTTTTTTCGCCATTCGGTTTTCCTCCTTTTGGCTGACAATTGTAGTATGAACCAAACGAAAGAAAAAACACCCGCACAAGACATCCATTTTCAGAATGCTTGCACAGGTGTTGTTTAAAAATGAATTAAATCATTAAGACTGTAATTATTTGATAATGAATGCAGTAGGATCTGCACCTTCAAGAATTGTTATTTCAACCGCTTCGGTTAAAATGTCTGCGTAGCTGTAAGATACTCTTTCAAATGCATTTTCGTCCTGGTCAAGTTCAACTACGAATACTGCACGATATGTTTCCCGCAGCACTCCAGCTCTCTCGATTGTCTTCTTCCGACCACCGTTTGCTTTTAAGTGCAAACGTTTTCCCAGATGAGAATCCAATGACTTCTTAATGTCCGCTAATGTTTTTGGCACGTCGCTTACACCTCACTAAGTATAAGCATAACACTTTTAAAAGTTTCTGTCAATTAAAATCTTCATTTTAACAATTGCTTGTCTACTTTGTCAATCTTTTTATTAGAAAAAAGGGTATTTTTCTAATAAAAACTTTCTAACTCTATCGTTTTTTCTTCTCCTCAAAGAAGTCCTCATACAAGGCATTCGACAAGTTTGCAAACTCTTCTATTGTCAGTGTTTCTCCACGTCGGCCAGGGTCCATGCCAATTTGTTCGAAAGCTTGCAAGATCACTTCTTTCTTCAACTTGCCATTAGGAAGTGACGATTGCAAGTTGTTCAAGATCGTCTTCCGGCGCTGGACGAATGAACCTCTAGAAACTACAAACATAAAGTCTTCATCGATTACTTTTGCTGGCGCCGTTTCTTTTCTTGTCAAACGTAGAACAGCCGACTCAACGTTTGGTTGCGGCATGAATACCGTCTTCGGTACAATCATAGCCACTTCGGCATCCATATAGTACTGAATAGCTATGGATAGAGAACCGTATGCTTTTGTCCCTGGAACGGCGGTAATGCGATCTGCTACTTCTTTCTGCATCATAACTACCATACCTGATACTGGAACTTTACCAAGTAAGAATTTCATGATAATTGGCGTTGTCACATAATAAGGCAAGTTTGCAACAACTACAACATCCTCATAATCCGCGAAGTGATCCTGCATTACTTGTAGAAGGTCAGCTTCCAGTATGTCCTGATGAACGATTGTCACGTTGTCGTAAGGCGACAGGGTATCTTCCAATACAGGAAGGAGGCGTCCGTCAATTTCAAAAGCGACGACTTTTCCTGCGCTTCTTGCAAGATGTTCTGTCAATGCACCAATACCGGGTCCGATTTCAATAACACCTGTTTTTTCGGACAAGCCTGCGTGCGAAACGATATTGCGTAAAATATTGGGGTCAATCAAGAAGTTTTGACCTAAACTTTTTTTGAGCGAAAAACCGTATTTAGCGAGAATCTCTTTCGTCCTGACCGGAGTCGCAATATCTTTATTCATTATTTTCCGTTTCCTCCTCGTCTAGAACCTTTAATACTTCTCCCAATCGATCATAACCAATTCGGAACATTTCCAACCGCTTCTTTAATCCTTTGCCATTCACTTGACCGATTTGCAACAGCTCACTTAAGCGCTCACGGCGCCTTTTTGCATCAGGATGTCCGATAAGCCTAGCCGTCATCAAATCTGCTAGTGGTATATCAACAGCAGGCTGGTCGTCCACGGTGTAAACCGCACTTAGCGCAGCCCGTATATGCTCATCATGTGCATGCTCAATACCTAGCCCCGATCCATTTTTGGCAATCGTCAGCTTCTTTTCAAGAAAAGCATGTTTAACACCTGGAATACGCTCTTCAATGATGGCGCGGATTCTTCTGCCAGGAAAGTCGGGATCCGTGAATACGATGACGCCTCGCGTTTCCTGAGCATGCCGAATACGCGTGAGCGTTAACTCGTCGATTGCAGAACCGTTCGTTTCAATCGTATCCGCACCTGCTGCCCGTTTCACGGCTACTGTATCAGACTTGCCTTCAACAACAATAATTTCTTTAATGTTCACAAAAATCCTCATTCCCATTGCATTCTTTCCCTAATTCTACTCTGACGGCAAGCGGATGTACAGATGGGCAGGCGATCAATTACGCCTCGGCGTAATTCAAAATTTATAATATCCCCCAGAGGTTTAACTTCCTTCAGCAGAAGATGGCTATAACACAATAATCCGCGGGACTAATATCAGTCCTGCGGATGTATATATCAATCGATGATTTTAATTTTCACTTGGCGTCTGCCGAATTTATAGGCATCGCCTTTCGTTGCTACGTGCAGATCAATCTTCTTGCCTTTGATTGCACCGCCTGTATCCCCTGCAACGGCATAGCCGTATCCTTCAACCCACACTTTAGAACCGAGCGGGATAACGCTTGGGTCGACTGCAATGACTTTCAAATTAGGGTTCGCACGTAAATTAATGCCTGTACGTGTAATTCCAGAACAACCATTACAATGCGCCGTATAGGCCGTAGCGGTTACGTAGAACTCCCCGCCTTCCGCGGATGAATCGTTACGCGATACAGTTTTTGAATTAGACATCCCAGCTGATGCACTTGCGACCATCACTTGCGAGCCTATGGAAACGATCTTCGTTTGTGGTTTTTTTATTGACTTCTCTTCTAGTAGCTTACGGGAAATTTCCTTCCCGTTTTCTTTCACAATTTCAAACTTCCGTGAAACCGTTCCTTTTTTTCCCGCTTGGACGATTTTTTCGCGCCCTTTCAGTAAAGATGGATCGTTGCGTGTTTCAACTGCAAAGTTCGCCGGTTCTTCCACTACATCGGTGACTTTTTCCACTCGTACGACTTCCACTATAGAGCCAGGCTTTAGATACCCATCTGCCTTTCTATTCAGACGATCGTCATCATTCAAATGAATGTTCTCTCTCTTTAAAAAGTCAGCGACCGTAGTCGAAGTTGACCGGACCTTCTTTTCTTCTCCGCCGTCATTCAACGTTACTTCAAACGCTTTTTGGACGGTAATGCTATTTTCTTTCCCTAGCTGTTCATCTAGCACCGGGTTTACAACATCATATTCGGTAATTTCGATATCTGCTTCAGCAAGTATCTCTTCCACCTTATGATTAGTCGTCCATATGGATTTGGTATCCTGATCGACATTTATTACAACTTGTTGCGACTGTTCCCACCTAATCGATAGACCATCCTCGATAGGTGTATTCACTGAGGGTATTACTAGATCGTGTTTGGTAACTTCAATTTCCTGTTCGGAGAGAAGTTTACCAACTGTATGTGCGTGCGTTTTAATGTTAAGTTCTTTACCGTCCACGTCCAGCGTGATCGATTTTTTTGTTCCCTCAAAGAGAACAAGTGAAATAACAGTAACAAATAGCGTTAGCGAAACTACGGTAATCGCTACTTTTTTACTCCTCAATGACTTATAGAACAGGTTTTTCATGGTACTTTTTGACATGAAAAAAACTCCTCCTTCATCACTCGGCTGATTATAAAGGGTACTCTTCGGCATGTCAACCCGTATGAATTTGATGCATAACAAATTTAGGAAGCCCTTCATATGAAAAATATGGAAAACTTCCTACCATCTTATTCATGTTATGTTAAATACTTTCAAAGCGTTTGCGGTCGTTCTTTTTGCCACTTCTTCAACGGGGAGACCTTTAAGTCTCGCTATTTCTTCCGCAACAAGCGTCACCCATGCTGGTTCATTCCTTTTTCCACGGTACGGATGGGGTGCGAGATAAGGCGCATCTGTTTCGATTAATAAATGATCAAGCGAAATTTCCGTTGCAACTTGTTTTGGCGCCTTTGCATTTTTAAATGTAACTGGTCCTCCCAATGAAATCATGAAATTCATTTTTATGCAGTCATTTGCAGTCTCAACACTTCCACCAAAACAATGCATAATTCCGCCCGTTTTTTCTGCTCCCTCTTCTTTCAAGATACGAACGACATCCGCCGTTGCATCTCGGTTATGGATAATAATTGGCAGGTTTACTTTCTGGGCAAGCTGAATCTGTTTTCTGAACACTTCCTGTTGTACATCCCGCGGTGATTTATCCCAATGATAATCCAATCCTGTTTCCCCAATACCAACAACTTTAGGGTGCGCGGCGAGTGATTCAATCCATTCCAAGTCTTTTTCTGTGCAGTCGATTGCATCTACAGGATGCCAACCGACAACGGCGTAAATGAAAGCGTGCTGTTCAGTCAGTTCCATTGCCTTCAAAATCGTCTTGCGATCAAACCCAACGACCACCATCTTGTCGACACCGGCTTCTTGGGCACGTTGAATCACTTCATCTATATCTTCTTCATACTGATCTGCATTTAAATGAACGTGTGTATCTATATACATTATTTTCGCCTCACAATTGTTTTATTTTAATCGAACGGATTATAGCTTCCATTACATACTATATATGTTGATATAAATATTACCTTCGCTTAGTTTTCACTTGTAGTTATATGTTCAATATTTATCGTTTATTATATATGTTGAACAAATGAATACGACGTATGCGCTTTACAAGGGCTTTCGAGAAGCCACTGAAAAAACCCTAATAATTGGAATGAAATAGAAATCTTACGAATACCGCTTCGACGCTTTGTGGATGCCTCCCGCGATAAGCCAGAAAGGAGACCACTTTCAGTCTTATCGCTCCGGCTACCACGAAGTCGCGCCTTCGCTGGATGGTCTATTTGAGATAGCGCACTTCGTTATCTGTGATGAAATCTGCAAGTTGGAGTAAGTCTCTCTTGACTATAAGTAGTATCAACTAGTAATCACATTATTATCTCGAAATCACATTTCTCTCGATAATGAACATCCTAGCGCAGGCGCGGCAAAGGGGTCGCCGAAGCCGTAAGACAGATGCGAAGCGCTAATCCAGGCTTACGGTGAGAGGCATCCCCAAAGCGCCAAGTGTTCTACAATCCACACCCCGAATTACAACTCTCTCATTATTGAGTACCACTGCAGATTCAATGGGATTCTTTAATTCAACATATATAGTTGATAATATACTCAAAAAAAGAAAAACGGCGTTTCCATGAGGGACGCCGTTTCTATTCTTATTTAACTTGTGCACCATTTTCAAGTGACTGATCGACTGTGGCAAGTTTCAAAATACCATCTGATTTCCCAGCCAAAATCATACCTTGGGATAGCTCTCCACGTAATTTTACAGGTTTCAAGTTGGCAACAACAATTACCTTCTGCCCGACTAGTGCCTCAGGTTCGTAATGTTCTGCGATGCCCGATACAACTTGTCGTTGCTCATAACCCATATCTAGTTGGAGCTTCAGCAATTTATCTGCTTTCGGAATTCTTTCACACGCAGTTACTGTCGCAACGCGTAAATCGACATTCAGGAAATCATCGATTGAAATCTCCGCCACTACCGGCTCTTCAACTTCCACTTTTGCAGGTTGCTCGGCAGGCGCATTCTCAGCCGGTGCAGTAATCGCCATCTGATCACGGATATAAACGACTTCAACATCCGCATCCAGGCGCGGGAAGATTGGTACACCCTTTTCTACAACTTTTGTGCCTGTCGGAATCGCGTTGAAATTACCCAGCGTATCCCAAGCAAGCAGTTTTTCATCCAGACCCAGTTGCGTCATAATCTGTTTAGGCGCTTCCGTCATAAACGGTTGCAATAATACAGCAATGTGACGAAGTGAAGTCGCAAGATGCATCATAACAGACGCTAGTTTCCCTTTATCCGCCTCATCCTTCGCTAACACCCACGGAGACGTCTCGTCGATGTATTTGTTGGTCCGCGATATAAGAGCCCACAAATCGCCAAGGACAGCGCTAAACTGCATGTTCTCCATTGACGCTTCGTATTTCCCAACTGTAGTCGTCATGAAATTCGTCAAGCTGTCATCGAAATCTGTTGCGACAAGGCCTTGTGTCGGAATCTCTCCGTCGAAATATTTATTGATCATCGAAATTGATCGGTTCAATAAATTTCCGAGGTCATTTGCAAGGTCATAATTCGTCCGCTCCACAAAGGATTCGGGTGAGAATACACCATCTTGCCCAAACGGCAATTCACGAAGAAGGAAATAACGTGTCGCATCGAGTCCGTAGCGCTCAACAAGCATTTCCGGATAGACGACATTGCCTTTAGATTTCGACATTTTTCCATCTTTCATCATGATGAAACCATGCGCAAATACTTTCTTCGGCAACGGTAAATCGAGTGCCATTAAGAAAATTGGCCAATAAATTGTATGGAAACGAACAATATCTTTTCCAACAACATGGACATCCGCCGGCCAATACTTTTTGAATAACGAATCGTCATCTGACTGATAGCCAAGCGCTGTGATGTAGTTCGTCAACGCATCGACCCATACATAAATGACATGCTTCAGATCCCCCGGAACTTTTATGCCCCAATCAAACGACATACGAGAAACAGATAAGTCTTCAAGCCCCGGTTTGATAAAGTTATTAATCATTTCGTTTTTACGCGATTCCGGTTCGATAAACTTCGGATTATCTTCGTAAAACTTCAACAGTCTTCCAGCATACTTCTTCATATTGAAGAAGTATGATTCTTCCTTCACTTTTTTGACAGGTCGTCCACAATCAGGACAGTTGCCATTTTCAAGCTGCCCTTCCGTAAAGTATGTTTCACAAGGTAGGCAATACCATCCTTCGTACTCCCCTTTATAAATATCGCCGTTATCAAGGAATGTTTTAAAAATCTTTTCGACAATCACTTTATGGCGCTCTTCCGTCGTACGGATGAAGTCGTCATATGAAATGTCCATTGTATTCCAGACCTTTTTCGCTGTCTCTGCGATACCATCGACAAACTCCTGCGGTGGCAGTCCGGCCTCTTGCGCTTTTTCCTGTATCTTTTGACCGTGCTCATCCATTCCAGTCAGGAACCGAACATCATACCCGCGCAGTCGTTTGTAACGAGCCATCGCGTCAGAAGCGACAGTTGTATATGCGGTACCAATATGGAAATTCCCGCTTGGATAATAAATAGGTGTTGTAATATAGAAAGTCTTTTTCTGATCAGCCACGAATATTCCTCCAGTGTATAAGTATGTACTATCTATTCTATCTAAAGCGTACTGGCGATACAATGAAATTCCTCGACAACAGCTAACGTCATTGTTATTTCCGTGTCTATTAGTCTATTTTTGTCGAAAAATAGCGCATTTTTTTAAATAACTACTATTTTTCTCATAGTTTTAAGCGCCTAGTATTGACGTTAATTGGAAGACTTGGTATGATAAAAGTTGTTAAGAGAATTTTGTCGAATTTTGACGAAACTAAATGTATCGAAAGGAGTTAAACTCATGAAATCAACTGGTATTGTAAGAAAAGTCGATGAACTTGGACGTGTAGTAATTCCAATTGAATTACGCCGTACACTTGGTATTGCACAAAAAGACGCTTTGGAAATTTACGTTGATGAAGATAAAATCATCTTGAAGAAATATATGCCGAATATGACATGCTCGATTACGGGCGATGTGTCTGACGACAATTTAAGTCTTATCGATGGCAAGTTAATTTTGAGCCCAGAAGGCGCAAAACAACTCATCAAGGAAATTGAAGATAGCTTAAAAAAGTAAATCAATAATAGTATTGTCCGGATCGGTTAACCGTTCTGGATTTTTTTTCGTTGCTTAGGATACTATGAAACCTCATACTGTGAATACATTGAAACATAAAAATTTCACGTCCAGACTACAGCGCATTTCTTATGTACTACTGTCTGTCATTCATCTTCGACATGAAATTCTTTATAAACATCGCGACGGCTTAATCCACGGTCATTTGCTACTTCTCGGATTGCCTCTTTTGAACGAAGACCTTTTCTTTCCATCAATTCTGTCACATGATCACGAATTTCTAAGTCGTTCCACCATTCCTGTTGCTCTTCTACAATAACTCCGTCACTGCCTTCGATTACAATACAGAACTCGCCACGTATTTCATTTGATTCTGCCCATAAAACAGCTTCTTCAAGCGTACCACGAAGAAATTCCTCAAATCGTTTTGTCAATTCCCTTGCCAGGACAACAGAGCGTGTCCCACCGAAGCTCGTCTGTAACGCGCGTAAAGTTTCCTTTAGCCTGTGAGGTGCCTCATATAAAATAACCGTCTCTTCTCGTTGTTTTAAATCGTCTAATTGAATGTTCCTGGCCTTCTTCTGACGTGATAAGAAACCAAAGAACATAAAAGGTTGCGGTACTAACCCTGAAGCAACTAGCGCGCTGATTGCTGCATTCGCGCCTGGAACAGGAACTACATCGTACCCTGCAATAATTGCCTTGGCTACAATGTCTGCACCAGGGTCAGAAATGCATGGCATACCCGCATCACTCACGAGTGCAACCGTCTTTCCATCCGCCAGCATGGCCAAAATCTTTTCGCCACCAATTTCAATATTATGTTCATGGTAACTTGTTAGCGGTGTCTTAATTTCAAAATGGTTACATAACCTGATTGTATTTCGCGTATCCTCTGCCGCTATCATATCGACCTCTTTCAAGATACGAATCGCTCGGTATGTCATATCTTCAAGATTACCGATTGGTGTCCCGACTAAAAACAGTTTTCCACCGCCTGGTTCAGCACTTTTCTGTGACTTCATTTACGTTTCGCCTCTTTCTAATATAAATCTCTTTCGCATTCCTCTTCAGTTGTTTAAATTGATACTCTGCCTGCATAGCTTCACGTTTCGTTTCGAAGTTCTCATGGTAAATACATTGTACAGGTCGTTTTGCGCGTGTATATTTAGCGCCCTTCCCTTCATTATGTACACGAACACGCTTTTCCAAATCATTCGTATAACCGGCATAATAGGACCCATCCTTGCATTCTAATACATAAAATAAGTGATCACCCATTTTGTCCATAAAGGAGGAGCCTCACTTCTTCCGTATATTCATTATCAGCACCATACACATAGAGAGGCGGTAATACTTTCAAATCTGGCTTACCGTCTTTAATCGCCTCAATTAGCAATGTATTTGCTTCTTTACCTTCTTTCGGATAAATAAACTGTATTCGTTTAGGCTCAAGTCGATTTGCACGCATTGCAGTGACAATGTCGAGTAAACGTCCTGGACGGTGGACAAACGCCGCCTTTCCCCCCTGCTTTAACAATTCGCTTGCCGACTGGATAGCCTGTTCAAGCGTTAGATGGATTTCATGCCTGGCAATTGCCAGATGCTCCGATAAGTTCTTTTCGCTTGCCTCATGCGCTGGGAAGTAGGGAGGGTTACATGTTACTGTATCGTATTTCTCATAGCCGATTTTTGCCGCAATGCCAATGACATCATCATTAAGGATGCGAATCCTGCTTTCCAGCCCATTATACCGGACACTTCTTACCGCCATATTTGCAAGCCGCTCCTGTAATTCAACAGCAGTAATAGTAGCGTTCGTTCTGGCGCTTAAAAACAACGGAATCGCTCCGTTACCTGCGCATATATCTACAATTTTTCCAGATTGTTGTAGCGGGACATAGGCAAATCTTGCAAGTAGTACTGCATCCAAAGAAAAAGAAAATACAGACGGACTTTGAATAATCCGCAAATCTTCCGCTAATAAATAATCGAGTCGTTCATCATCTTGTAAAATTTCATCCATAATATTTTCCTCCATAATAAAAATACGTGAAGCGCCGAATTAAGGAAGGCATCCTAAGTACGCCGCGTCCTGCGGCAACAAAGAGGGGTGTAGTTCAATCCCTCTCCGATGCATGACCCACCCCTGTGGGCCCACAATAAAAGAAAAGCCGATGCCTACGTTGCAATAGGATCGGCTCATTTTACACGTTTTGTTTATTTAAGAAAGAGAGGCAGAACAGACAATCTTCCCCTTTACGAATACCACCGTAATGGACATTGCAGACGTGAAATCCTTCATTATATAGGCGCGCTAAATTATCAACGCCTTCTCCAACGTCTATTTTATTCGTTTTTTTCCGATGTTGCCTTGTGTTGATTGTCTGTATTTCTTCATCAATTTGTTTATCCATTTCTTCAAGCCGCTTGCGCAAATGATGGTTTTCGAGTTGAAGCGAATGGTTCTCTTCCGTCATCTGCGCGACGAATCCAATCAATTCGCGGAATTGCTTTTGCATAGATTCGAGTTCTTGCTCGAATTCCATAACCCTATCCAGAAAACTCTTTTCTTTCAACTATCCCACCTCATTATTTCATCAATTGAGCCATATTTTTTTGTTGTTCCATTATTTCTTCCAACGTATACTCCAATACCAAATCCTGATCCGTCATACTTACTTGAAGAAGGCGTTCAAGCAGATTCAGTCCAACTACTTTTCCAGGCCCCTCAGGTGTTTGGACACGTGTTCCTACATCTGGCATAAGCGCTTTTGCTTCTTCGTAATCATCATTCTCATATTTCAAGCAGCACATAAGACGTCCGCACAGACCTGATATTTTAGAAGGATTAAGTGATAAGTTCTGATCTTTTGCCATTTTTATCGAAACCGGTTCGAAATCACCTAGGAATGTCGAACAGCAAAGCATCCGGCCACATGGTCCAATGCCACCAAGCATTTTCGCCTCATCACGTACACCAATCTGTCGCAGTTCAATACGTGTCCGGAAAATCGAAGCAAGATCTTTAACAAGATTCCGGAAATCAACGCGACCTTCAGCCGTAAAGTAAAAGACAATCTTGTTTCGATCGAATGTATACTCGACATCAACCAACTTCATCTCTAACGAATGTTCTATAATCTTTTCTACACCTGTACTAAAAGCCCGTTCAGCCTCAAGACGGTTCTCCTCTACTTTTTCGAGGTCTTCCGTTTGCGCTGGACGAATGATCTTTTTGAGTGGCAAGACAACATCATTCTCACCAACTTCTCTTACCTTACCTGTAACTTTACCGTATTCGATTCCACGTGCTGTTTCAACGATGACGTAGTCACCTTCGTCGAGCGTGTACTCCAGTGGATCGAAATAATATATTTTACCCGCTTTCTTAAAGCGGACACCTACAACTTTATACAACAAGTAACCCCTCCTGCATGCTGAGCACCAATTGTTCCATTAAAAGTGTGCGATTCATATTGCCATGCAATTGCTTTTTTGACTGCAATATTGCCTCCATATTAGCAGACAGCTGGCTATATGTCATCTTCATCGAAAGACCTCTAACTAGTTCTTGCTGATCGGGAAATGTTGCTGTTGACTGCAAACCGGCTTTGGATGCCACCACATCTCTGTAAGCATAAAGCAGTAAATCCAGTCCACTCTCAGTCTCTTCCTTCTCTTTAAATAAAGGGGCCCATTCTGATTGAATGAATAACAACGCTTCATGGACATGTCTATCCGATGCTTCAACCAATTTTAACACTGTTTTTCGCATGTGTGCAAATTGATCATCTCCAGCCAGTCGAAAAGCTTCATCCAGATTGGCAGTGACCATCGTAACGGTCGCTGCCATTGAAGGTGTAATCCCCTTCTCGACTAGCTCACTAATCATCATTTCTCTAGACGGCGGTAGAAAAGATAACCGTTGACACCGTGATTGGATCGTTGGCAATATCGATTGATATGAATCCGTTAAAAGGATTGCCGTTACATCGCCTTCGGGTTCCTCAAGAAACTTAAGCAACGTATTCGCCGCAGCAACGTTCATCCGATCTGCCCTAGTAATAATATATATTTTCCTACCCGACTCGTAACCCTTTTTCGTCATGCTATACACAAGATTGGACATCTGCTCTTTCCTGATATCCTGACCATCTGGTCGAATAAGCGTTACGTTTGGATGATTACTGGACGTCACTCGTCGACAAGAATGACATGTTTCACATGGAACAAAGTTTTCAGGACTAGCACAAAGAAGAAGTTTGGCGAAAAAAAGTGCAACTGCTTCTTTTCCTGTTCCACGTTCACCGTCAAACATATATGCATGTCCAATTCGCCCATTTTTATAAGAAGAACTTAATCGTTCAGTTATTTTTTTTTGCTCTACTACAAGTCGGTTATTCATTTGATCTTGCATAAGCACACACCTCCGTGTTCAAAAAAAACCGTGTTTCTTAAAAGACAGAAAACACGGAATCACATGTATAGATTGATGAGTAGCCCTTTGATCTCACCAATTTTAGCTAATAGATCGACAGATGTTTTTTCTTCATTCAACAAGTCTTCTGCCAACTCAATAAGCCTTTCATCTATCGTTTCGACAATTTTCAACCTGCGTCCCTCACCGAAACGATTCCATGTATGAGACTGTTTAAGTCCCATTCCAGATTCAACGGCTTCTTTAAGAAAACGTCGAACTAGCATTTTAAATTTAGCCATATCGCGCAAATTGCGAGAACGGGCAATTCGGTCCCCTGCCGATGAAATATCGCCGAGGAGCTTAGTAACCTGCTCTCCTTGGAGGCGCTGCTCTTGTTTAACGACCATTTGGCCGAACCGCGCTCCACCTTGAGATGAATGTAAAGGATCGTTCCTCATCTTATCGAGGCCTGACCGGTAGTCACTATTGACTTTCATTTAGGTTCACCTCTTATTCATCAAAAATGATGAAAATGTTCAATTGGAAGGACGAATACGGTAGCACCGCCAACCTCGACTTCAACCGGGTAAGGAATGTATGAGTCTGCATTTCCACCCATTGGAGAAACTGGAGCTACCATTTGATCTCGTGAACGGCAATTTTCTCGAATAAGTTCAAGCGCCTTCGGAATGAGGGCATCATCGGTACCAATCAAAAATGTCGTATTTCCCGACCGTAAAAATCCTCCCGTACTAGCCAATTTCGTCGCTCGGAAGTCACCTTTGGTCAAAGCCGTAGACAACCGGTTACTGTCTTGGTCCTGTACAACTGCCACAATCAATTTCACGATAATCTCCCCTTTTCCACTTTCCAACTATTATATCATGAATCTGACTATTTAATGAGTTGGGAGCATATGATTTTCCAAACATTTTCCGTTACTTGCTCTTTAGAGAGCGATGCATCCGTTGATTGAATCCGTTCTGGGTAACGACGAATGAGCTCCTGATAACCCTCATAAACGTTTTGATGAAAATGGATACTTTCATTATCCAACCGGTTTTCTTCACGTTTATCATTTGCCGCAATTCGCGCAAGTCCTTGTTCTGGATTAATATCAAAAAAGACCGTCAGATCCGGCATCGTATCACTGATAGCGAACTCATTAATCGATAGAACCTCATCAATTCCAAGTCCGCGCGCATGCCCCTGATAAGCTAGCGAACTATCAACAAAACGATCACATAGGACAATCATTCCGTCCTGAAGTGCAGGCATCACTTTTTCAACAAGATGCTGCCTTCGTGCGGCTGCATAGAGAAGCGCTTCCGTCTTCGCATCCATTTCCTGATGATCATTATCGAGGATTATTTCACGGATTTTCTCCGCAATACGAATTCCACCCGGTTCGCGTGTAAGAATGACCTTCAATCCTTGTTCTTCCATACGTTTATATAACTCTTTGATGACTGTTGTCTTTCCAGCCCCTTCAGGTCCTTCAAATGTGATGAATACACCTTTCTGTATCATGTTATTCCTCCACTCTATTCTTTACTACAACTATCTGTTTTTCGTTAATTCGAATTTCCCCCTGGAATTTCGCCCCCATTTGGAGCAATTTCCCTAAAGTTTGAACATGCTCATCCTTTACAATTTCTCCGGCAATTAAAAGCGGAATACCCGGCGGATAGGGAATCACGGAAGCGGCCGCCACACGCCCCAGGGAATCCACGTATGGAATCCACTCCACTTCCATATTCGCCACTTCCTCTGACGTGTAAGCAAGACGAGAAAGTCCCTCCCCAAGTAGTGGTGCTTCTATTGTACTTATTATCTTATCCACTCCATCCAAACAAGTAACCGCAGTTTTAATTTTCTCATAAACTTCATCGAAAGGATAAATCGACCCCACTTTTAATAACGGTAACACGAACAGCACTTGATAGGGATCTGCAATTTCACTATAAATCCCTTCCGTTTCCAGTTTCTTTTGTAAATCAAAACCAGAATAACCTTCAATGCGTAAAATAAGCTTTAACGGATCATCCGTTTCAAACGCTCGAAGTCTTGGTATCAGTTTCAAACGCTTGATAAAAGATACCCGCCATTCCACGAAGACCTTTTTATCTTCTTCATTATAAGACTCTGCATAAGCTCTAGCATCGTCAAGCGATGCCATCAACAAATAAGATGGACTGCTAGACTGTAGCATCCCTAAATAACCGGCGACTTTTTCTACAGCTATGAAATCTGAACGTACATGTAAAAAAGAAGCCATCGTCATTGCAGGCAACGTTTTGTGCGCTGAATGTACAACTACATCCGCCCCCATCTCCAACGCTGAACGAGGAAACGGTTCACCTACAATAAAATGTGCACCGTGTGCCTCATCTACCAAGACTGGAACTCCATATGTATGACAAAGGTTGATAGTCTCTTCTAACTCGGTCCCTGTTAGGCCATAGTACGTCGGGTAGGTAAGAATAACAGCCTTGGCTCCAGGATAGGCCTTGAGCGCCTCGCCGACTTGCCCAGCGGTCACGCCTCCCGCTGTCTTTGTAGTCACATCCCAAACCGGTGACACAAACACTGGTCTTGCACCAGTCAGCTCAATCGCATGGAAAATCGATTTATGTGCATTGCGCTGAACAATAACCGTTTCACCCGCACGGCACGCTGCATAGACCATTGCCAAATTCCCTACCGTTGAACCATTCACAAGAAAGAAGCTTTGATCCGAACCATAGAGTAACGACAGCTTCTGTTGCGCCTCTTCAATTACACCACTCGGCTCATGAAGATCGTCAAGTCCCTCTAACTCAGTAAAATCATATTGAAGAGCCGTCCGTAACTCGGTCGGTAGTCCAGAAAGTATTCCCCCCTTATGTCCAGGCACGTGGAATGAAATTGGGTTTGCTTCTTTGAACTTAGTTAACGCTTCAATAAGCGGCCGATTAGGATCTTTCATTGTAAATCACACTTCCTTTCCTTCTATTATATAGTATCTCAGACCGATCATATAACCAGTATAATCCACGTCTGTTGAATAACCATTTTCTTACACAACATACTGGTAAAGGAGGCTTCAAAGTCTTCATTTGGACTAGTATGTTTCCGGAGAATCCATCTATTCCCTCGTTCCCCAAGTCCTCAGCACTTTTAGTACCTATTATAGCCTTGGAGATCGACGGATGAACGACAACCATGCAAGAAGCACCTAGTGTTTGATTACTTTATTCACTGGTTATTTTGGTTAATCAACAGATATGAGTTCAACCAGTCATGTAGCGCTGAATGGCCTGTAGTAAAGGCGTTCTTATTACCTTTACTTACAGGACAGAAGGCGACTCTACACGAACAAAAAGTCATTACCTACTTGCTGGCAATGACTACATTTCTTCAAATCCATGTTTTCTATGTACTTTTGCTTTAATTTCCGAAAAAACATGCAGATAACACAAAACGAGATGATTCTAAAGAATCATCTCGTTTTGTGTTATCCATGGTGCCCGGCGACGTCCTACTCTCGCAGGGGGAAACCCCCAACTACCATCGGCGCTGAAGAGCTTAACTTCCGTGTTCGGGATGGGAACGGGTGTGACCTCTTCGCAATCGTCACCAGACTCTTTGAGCTTGTTCGCTCAAAACTGAATAAAACAGACATTGTGCTACACGAATCAGGGTAATCAAGCCCTTTTCAAAATTGGTTAAGTCCTCGATCGATTAGTATCCGTCAGCTCCACACGTCGCCGTGCTTCCACCCCAGACCTATCAACCTCATCTTCTTTGAGGGATCTTACTTACTTGCGTAATGGGAAATCTCATCTCGAGGGGGGCTTCATGCTTAGATGCTTTCAGCATTTATCCCGTCCATACATAGCTACCCAGCGATGCCTTTGGCAAGACAACTGGTACACCAGAGGTATGTCCATCCCGGTCCTCTCGTACTAAGGACAGCTCCTCTCAAATTTCCTGCGCCCGCGACGGATAGGGACCGAACTGTCTCACGACGTTCTGAACCCAGCTCGCGTACCGCTTTAATGGGCGAACAGCCCAACCCTTGGGACCGACTACAGCCCCAGGATGCGATGAGCCGACATCGAGGTGCCAAACCTCCCCGTCGATGTGGACTCTTGGGGGAGATAAGCCTGTTATCCCCGGGGTAGCTTTTATCCGTTGAGCGATGGCCCTTCCATGCGGAACCACCGGATCACTAAGCCCGTCTTTCGACCCTGCTCGACTTGTAGGTCTCGCAGTCAAGCTCCCTTATGCCTTTGCACTCTACGAATGATGTCCAACCATTCTGAGGGAACCTTTGGGCGCCTCCGTTACTCTTTAGGAGGCGACCGCCCCAGTCAAACTGCCCGCCTGACACTGTCTCCTGCCCCGATAAGGGGCATGGGTTAGAAGTCCAATACAGCCAGGGTAGTATCCCACCAACGCCTCATCCGAAGCTAGCGCTCCGGAATCCAAGGCTCCTACCTATCCTGTACAGGCTGCACCGGAATTCAATATCAGGTTACAGTAAAGCTCCACGGGGTCTTTCCGTCCTGTCGCGGGTAACCTGCATCTTCACAGGTATTATAATTTCACCGAGTCTCTCGTTGAGACAGTGCCCAGATCGTTACGCCTTTCGTGCGGGTCGGAACTTACCCGACAAGGAATTTCGCTACCTTAGGACCGTTATAGTTACGGCCGCCGTTTACTGGGGCTTCAATTCGAAGCTTCGCTTGCGCTGACCTCTCCTCTTAACCTTCCAGCACCGGGCAGGCGTCAGCCCCTATACTTCACCTTGCGGTTTTGCAGAGACCTGTGTTTTTGCTAAACAGTCGCCTGGGCCTATTCACTGCGGCTCTCTCGGGCTTTAACACCCTACCAGAGCACCCCTTCTCCCGAAGTTACGGGGTCATTTTGCCGAGTTCCTTAACGAGAGTTCTCTCGATCACCTTAGGATTCTCTCCTCGCCTACCTGTGTCGGTTTGCGGTACAGGCAC
>NZ_JBBOSA010000001.1:3027500-3052500 GCF_038004885.1 Sporosarcina sp. FSL K6-6792 | reverse complement strand
GCAGATTCAATCCTTTTGTGAATTGACCCATCGTCGAGTTCGTTAATTCTTCCGCTTTAGCCATAGCATCATTCGTAGCAATGACAATAAGGTCTTGTAACATTTCAACATCTTCCGGATCCACTACGGACGGGTCAACGATTACTTCGACAACCTGCTTATCTCCAGATACGATGACTTTTACCATACCGCCACCTGCTGCACCCTCAAGACGTTTTTCACCAAGCTCTTCCTGTGCTACAGCCATTTGTTTTTGCATTTTCTGCATTTGTTTCATCATGCCTTGCATATTTCCCATACCCTTCATGTTTGTTTCCTCCTCTAATTTTTAATCGTCATGGACTTCTATGAAATCTTTACCGAAAATCTTTTCCGCCTCAGTTACAATCGGATCCGCATTTTCCTGTTCTGCTTCCTTTACGAAAGAAAGCATTTCTTCACCAGGCACCCCTTCATCAGAACTTTCCGGCTCTTGTTGTTTAGCGAGCCCATTTTTCCGAATGAAGTCTCCCCTTACACTCAACCAACCTTCTTCAGGCACATACACGACTTCATATGCTTTCCCGGTTCGTGAACGTAAGGCATCTGACAAGCCCGACCGAAGTGACGGATTTTCAGACGCCATGAGGCAATGGATTTCATATTTGAATTTTAACACAAAAGCATTCTCTGATGCTGCGACTGGTTCTGTCTCTTCGAGAAGCGCGGCATGTGACCTTTGCATTGTCTGCATCATCCCCGCCCATTCTTCCCGAATCGTCTGGATGTCTTGTTTTGTCGCAGATTTCAATACTTCGTGAATTTTACCTGTCGGAACTTTGAAGCCTTGCGACGATTTTGACGCATTTTTCCGTGGTTGAGCGGATTGATCTGCAGCCGTCTGCTTATTCATTCCACCACTAGACATCTGCTGTTGCAACTCCATAATTGTGCGCTCAAGATCTGCTACCTTCTGCGTAAGCCCCGGATCAATGGCATGATTGCCTCCACTGACCTGCACGGGGCTGTCAAGATGAATCATTTTCAAAAAGGCAGACTCAATATAGACTTTTGCATGATTGGAGAACCGCATTTCCTGTTGCGTTTTTGCCAGTATGTCAATGAATAAGTACAACGTATCCATTTCAAATCGTTGTGCCATTTCTACAAACCGTTCATCGCCAGGTATGAGTTCGAGTAAATCCTTTAAGCTGGGTGCTGTTCGCAGAAGAAGAAGATCCCGGAAAAACGTGATTAAATCTTCTGCCAGCCTGGAAACATCTTTTCCCTCCGCAATAAGTCGATCAAGCAATGTCAGTACCATGCCAGCGTCTTTACCAAGTAGCGCTTCCGCCAACTGATGGAAAATGTCTTCACCAATTGATCCGGTTACAAGCAGTGCATCTTCAATTGTTATCTTGTCTCCACTAAACGACACAACTTGGTCAAGCATACTGAGTGCATCACGCATTCCTCCAGAAGCCGCCTGCGCAATTACTTTCAAAGCACTTTCATCAGACTCAATACCCGTATCCGCAAGTACCGTCTTCATTCGATTAGTAATATCAGCCGGTGTAATTGGTTTAAAATCGAAGCGCTGACACCTCGAAATAATCGTCAATGGTAGTTTATGCGGTTCCGTGGTTGCTAAGATAAATACGACATGCGATGGCGGTTCCTCAAGAGTTTTCAAAAGCGCATTGAATGCCGAATTTGATAACATATGTACCTCATCGATAATATATACTTTAAAACGAGCATTCGACGGGGCAAACCGTACCTTTTCAATAATGTCTCGCATTTCCTCAACACGTGAGTTCGAAGCTGCATCAAATTCGATGACATCCGTATTCGACCCTTCTGTGATGCTGATACACGTCGGACACTCATTGCACGGTTCTTTTGCTGGACCATTTTCGCAATTTAACGCTTTCGCAAAAACTTTCGCCGCACTTGTCTTTCCTGTACCTCTTGGACCCGAGAAAAGATAAGCATGTGTCGTCTTATTATGAAGGAGGGCGTTCTGAAGTGTCTGTTTCACATGTTGCTGTCCGGACATCTCAGCAAATGATTGAGGCCGATATACGCGGTAAAAAGCTTGATACACCAACAGTTTCCTCTCCTTTTGACGCAATGCGCTAATGTTTCCATTATAGCACAAACGCCTATACGAATCCTTTATTAGCGCAACAAAAAACTCGTCCGCAGAAACGGACGAGTCGAATTGTGAAATTAATGCCGTGCACCTTCCTCCGACAGCCACACATAAGCGTTACTCCTGTCGCCAGCTCGGTCTAGGCGACCCCGCGGCACATGAGAAATTCTACTTAATGCTGCTTCCTTCCGGACCTGACATAGTTCATAGGTTCCCATTGCGCGGGACCCAAACGTCAACACTGCGTGCAAGAGGCAGACCCTACAATACGGACAGCCTCGGGAAGGGATTCAGTCTTGCTAGAGCGGATTGCAAGTTACAGGACACCGCTATCTCCCCACCTAGCACGGCATTTACAAGTATACTCAATCTGCTAGATTAAATCAATTAATATCATGTGAACAAAGTTATTTTTATAAAACTGTTGACACTTCATTTCAAACATGATAAATTATTAATTGTTGATACGGAGGTATACCCAAGCTCGGCTGAAGGGATCGGTCTTGAAAACCGACAGGGGAGTCAAATCCCGCGGGGGTTCGAATCCCTCTACCTCCTCCATTTTTTCAACTAAACATATATGCTTGAAATCGAATTCGTTAGTAGATAACGAATTTTTATTTTGCCTATTATAGTAATTAAACTTTAAGAAGCGGAGCCATTTTACTGGTCCGCTTCTTTTTTTGTTCTGTCTAGGCTCCAGCGCCTAGCCCCTGGGCCCACAGGACGTGGGTCATGTAGCTGTTGCGACAGGATGTCGCGATCCTAAGCTGCCTTCCTCTGTTGCTTCAGTCCTGAAGTTAAAGGCAAAGAGCGCCTTTATCTTCAGGCCCTCCGACGTACAGGACGTACTAGTGCCGACGTTGCCACAGGACGTGGCGAATTTAGTCGACCAGCGCTTTTCGGGTCTACCAAGGCGCTTGCGCTTTTCTCTATTCAATTAACCACAGCACCCGCAATAGACGGTTTGACAGCAATACAACCATAGTACGGGAACGCAACTGCCAATCGCTTTGCCAGTTCGCCCTCGTCACCTTGTTTCACAGCCACGAAAAGAGAAGGACCCGCTCCACTAATTGTCATGCCATACGCACCGTACTCGTGGCAAACTTCACGGATCCGGTCGAACTCAGGAAATAACTTCTTACGGTACGGCTCATGAAAGGCATCCTTTTCCATCATACGCCCCGCCGTTTCCCAATCATCCCGGGCAATCGCTGCTGAAAGTACATTCCCCGCTGCGCTACTACGTATTGCTTCTGAATGTGAGAGTTGGTCTGGCAGAAGTCCCCTAGATGCTTCCGTCAGCAATGCCTCAGGCGGAACAAGTATCACAGCTCCCACTTTTGGTTCTCTTATATGAACGACATCCATTTCCACGCCATCAAAATAAGAAATTGTCACTCCCCCAAGAAGTGCAGCCGAGATATTATCCGCGTGCCCTTCATATTCACTACCTAGAAGCACTTTTTCCTTCGCGGAAAGATTCAATTCAAGAAGTTGGTTTGCAATTTCAATTCCTGCTGCAATTGCCGTTGCACTGCTTCCAAGTCCTTTACCAAGCGGAATATCCGACTGAATGATAAGTCGTGATACAGGTGCAACACGCCTTTTTCGCTCAGCTACATTAGTAATAGTCTTCACAATTAAATTATTTTCACCGGTCGGTAAATCTTCAAAACCATCGTCTTTATACGTAACTTCCCAATCCTCTGACGGCGATACATTCACCGTCATATAAAGATTAAGTGCAAGTCCGATACTATCGAAGCCTGGCCCAAGATTTGCCGTCGATGCAGGTACGACAACGGAAAAATTGGATTCTGCCATTACTTTGCCCCCGCCTTTAACTCACTAAGAAACGCATCAAATTGTTCCCGTGACATCATTGGTTTCTCTTTATTTACTTCAATTGCTGTATCTGGATCTTTTAGACCGTTACCCGTCAATACAGCAACTACAGTTGAACCTTTTTTCAACAAGCCGCTCTCCACTTGTTTTTTAACGCCCGCAATTGAAGCACATGAGCCTGGTTCTGCAAAAACACCTTCAGATGAAGCGATTAAACTATATGCTTCTAAAATCTCTTCATCTGTTACAGCGAGAATTGTTCCATTCGACTCCGCCAAGGCATTGTTCGCCAGTTCCCAACTTGCGGGATTACCGATTCGAATTGCCGTTGCAACCGTTTCGGGATTTTCGAATACGCGATTATAAACAATCGGTGCAGCTCCGTCGGCTTGTACACCAAGAAGAACCGGTAACTCAGTACCCTTCTTATCAGCATATTCTTTGAAACCTTTCCAAGCCGCCGAAATATTACCTGCGTTCCCAACCGGAAGTGCAAAAATATCCGGTACTTTTCCAAGTTGCTCAATCGTTTCAAACGCAATTGTCTTTTGACCTTCAAGGCGATACGGGTTAACCGAGTTCACGAGCGCAACGTCTCCCTCGCCGGCCGCACGCACCATAGCCAATGCTTCGTCAAAGTTGCCTTCGATTTCTACAATTTCTGCGCCATACATTTTCGCCTGAGCCAACTTGCCAAGTGCGATTCGACCTTCCGGAATAACTACAATTGTCCGCATTCCAGCACGAGCACCGTATGCCGCCGCCGCTGCAGACGTATTACCCGTTGATGCACAAATAAGAACTTTTTTTCCTTCTTCTTTCGCTTTTGCGACCGCCATAACCATGCCCCGGTCTTTAAATGAACCAGTTGGATTCGTTCCTTCCGTTTTCACGTAAAGGTTAATGCCCCATTGTTTAGATAAATTTGGCATGTGAATAAGAGGGGTATTCCCTTCCTGCAACGTTAACGCCGGCGTATTTTCTGTCACCGGTAACCATTCTTTATATTCCTCAATTAATCCATTCCATCTTTTCATCATTCTTCCCCCTCTACCCGGTAATGGCTTAGTACGCCGATTACCTTTGGTGTCTCGTTCAATTCATTCACAATATCTAAATGCTGTTGTCTCGAAATTTGATGCGTGATGAAAATCAGGTCCGCGTCAGCCGCCTTTTTATCGGAATGCTGAACAACCGTCGCCAGACTTGCACCGTGCTTGCTATAAATAGACGTTAATTTCGTCAGGACACCTACTTCGTCTCTCACGCGAATTCGGTGGAAATAACGTGCGAACTTATTACTATCACTTTTCACTTTTCGCTCATACTGAGGTGCGTGTAACCTTTTGCCGTTGACACCTAGCAGCAAATTACGGCACGCTGCAATAATATCTCCCGTTACAGACGTGGCAGTCGGCATTGATCCAGCCCCCGGTCCATAGAACATTGTTTCTCCAACTGCATCTCCATAAATATATACGGCATTGAACTCATTGTTCACTGATGCCAAAGGATGCGAATTCGGGAAAAACACAGGCTCTACAGCTACTTCAATACCATCCTCATTCTTCTTAGCTGACCCCGCTAACTTCACCGTATAGCCAAACTGCTCAGCCAGTTCTAGATCGCCTTCTTGGATTTCCTTCATCCCTCTCACAAAAACATCGCCCAGACGGACTTCGGTTGAGAAAGACAATGAAGCCAAAATAACCATTTTGCGCGCTGCATCAATGCCATCAACATCCGCCGATGGATCTGCCTCTGCAAAACCAAGTGCTGTCGCCTCTGCCAATGCATCTTCATAAGACATTTTATCATGTTTCATTTTCGTAAGAATGAAGTTCGTTGTTCCATTCACAATACCTGTCAATGCACGGATACGGTCAGAAGCAAGTCCATCTTCAAGGGTGCGAATTAACGGGATTCCGCCCCCGACGCTTGCTTCGTAAAACAGATCACACTTGTTTTCATCCGCCAGCTTCAATAATCCAGGTCCGAATTCTGCCATAACGTCTTTATTGGCAGTTACGACACCTTTTCCAGCGCGCAGGGAACTTTCAATCGCTTCTTTCGCATCGAAGGTCCCGCCCATCACTTCTACTATTAAATCTATAGACGAGTCTTCAAGCACTTCATACAAATTATCCGTGAATGTTTCCAATGAAAGTGTTGTTTCCCGATTTTTATGTAAATTTTTCACAAGAACTTTTTTAATTTTGACAGGAACGCCAAGTTTATGATGGAGGTCTTCTTGGTGATCTTGCAAGATTTTAGCCACCCCGCTGCCAACAACCCCAAATCCTAATAATCCAATATTAATTTCATTTCTCATTGACGATTCTCCTAACTGTATGTACACTATGAAAAAACAATTGTTCTTTGCATAAAGACATTATAGTGAAATATTCGGATAATAACAACCTTTTTGTGATAAAGTCATAGAATAAATACATTCATCCCATTATATAATAGAAAGGATTTGATGATTGTGAAAGTTTGCAAATTTGGAGGTACTTCAGTAGCGTCTTCCGATCAAATAAAAAAAGTCGCTCAAATCGTAAAAACTGATCCCAGTCGTAAAATCATTGTTGTTTCAGCACCCGGCAAACGGTTTGGCTCAGATGAAAAAGTAACGGATCTACTAATCCAACTTGCTGAAAAAGCCCTTAGGGGGGAAGACACAGAAATTGAATTTAAGGAAGTAGTAGCCCGCTATCAACAGATCGCTGCAGGACTTGGTCTTTCAATGGAGATCGTATCCGTTATCGAAAATGATTTGCATGGACGTCTCGCTAACGATGTAAATGACGCCAATCTCTTCATGGATTACTTAAAAGCATCTGGAGAAGACAACAACGCGAAGCTAATTGCTGCCTACTTCACACACATTGGAATGGATGCACACTATATGTGTCCAAAAGAGGCCGGTCTACTGGTCAATGAACGACCAGAACGGGTACGCGCACTCCCTGAAGGCGATGACCAGCTTGCACAATTACGCGACAAACCAGGTATTATCGTTTTCCCCGGCTTTTTTGGCTACACGACAAACGGAACACTTCGGACATTCAACAGAGGTGGATCGGACATCACAGGATCTCTACTTGCCGCAGCGACAGAAGCCGAGCTGTATGAAAATTTTACAGATGTTGACTCAGTCTTTGCAGCCAACCCGAATGTTGTCGACAATCCGGTCGGCATCGATAAAATGACTTACCGTGAAATGCGGGAACTAGCCTATGCAGGATTCTCCGTCTTTCACGACGAAGCGCTAATGCCCGCATTCCGTCGTTCCATTCCTGTGTGCATTAAAAATACCAATAATCCGGAGGCTCCGGGAACACTTATCGTCAATGAACGAAATTACTTTGCACAGCCGGTCATTGGTATTGCCGCTGATAGTGGATTTTCCACACTGTTTGTAGACAAATATTTAATGAACCAGGAAATTGGTTTCGGAAGAAAGTTATTGCAAATCCTAGAGGAAGAAGAAATTCCATTTGAGCACACGCCTTCCGGTATTGATAACTTGTCTGTCATCATCAGAAGTAAATTTCTCAATGCGGATAAAGAAGCACGGATTGTACGCCGAGCAAAAGAGGAATTGAACGCGGATCACGTCCATATGCATTCTAATTACTCCATGATCGTTCTTGTAGGCGAAGGAATGCGTCATTCTACTGGACTAGCTGCACGTGCCGCCTCTGCCATCGCACGCACTGGTGCTAGTATCCAAATGATCAACCAAGGTTCATCAGAAGTAAGCCTTGTCTTCGGCGTTCATAAAAAAGACGAAACAAAAATCTTAAAAGAACTGTACGCTGAATTTTTTCTAAAATCTGCGGTTCTTTCCAACTAATAAATAATTCCATTGAATTCGCTACGGTGCTCGGGGATTCCTCCCGCCATAAGCCGGATAAGGTATCCATTAACCTCTTGGAATTAACTATATTCTTCGTTGTTCGGTTGGCTACCCCTGTTAAAGCGCCTGCGCTTCATGAGTTTATTTAGGTATCGAATTACTCAATATACATATAGATAAAACAGCACACCATCTCATTAGACGGTGTGCCATTTGTCTTAACATAGTGGCATAAACATACCTGGAAACTGCTTAACAATGCCACCCGCTATCAAATCCGACATTTCTAAAGCTTCCGCTTCGATTTTATCGAACACTTCAATATCAGCCTTATAGTTTTTCTGAAGCATATAAACCGCTTCCTGTTTGGTTAAAGCCAAATGCTTATAAAACATTTTTCTAACTTCTTCTTTGTTTAAATACGGATTGATGCTACTTAAAAGGTCGGCGATATCGTCTGCATTCCTATACCATTGTTTCTCCGCTTCCGCCGCCTTGTTCGCATCCCCTTTTGCAGCTGCCGTTACTAATTCAGCAGCTAGCACTAAATGTTCTTTAATCAGTGCGGCGTATCTATCCGCTATATTATCGCCATAAAAGGGCCGTAAGCAATTCCCCAAATCCGTCGCATTTCTCAAAAGACGCTCTTGGACAGACGGTAAATCCGGCAAGCCGAATACGATGCCCATAATCGTCATCCTCGTCCAGTTGACATGCTCCATCCAAAGAAGCCGGTTCATGCTCATAAAGTCAGCTTTCGCCTTACTTATGCAACATCTGCCATATACATCAGTTTGGTTATTTAAGATATACCTGACGGGCGCCGTATAATGTGAATATGGCCCTTGATAACTCGGCCCGACAGGATAAGAGGGTAATCCGTTCGAATAAGGGTTCACTTCACAATCACTCCTTTAAGCCATAGTTTCATTCAAATAAACAGATAAGGAAATTGCTTAACAATCGTATCCGTAATCATTCTTAACTCCCAAGTCTCCCACAGGTGTAACCATTACATCCTATTCAAAATGGGTAAAACTTGTGAAATAAAAAATGCAGCCCATAATACCGGCTACATTCTTGTAGTTTAGTTTAGTTTAGTTTAGTTCATTTCTTCAAAAGTGAGGTTTGCTTAAGGGAATGCCCGATTTTATCGACAATCGTTTCCACTTCAATAGGATTATTAATAAGATCATAGTCATTAATATCGAAACGTAATACTGGGCACGCATTGAATGAATTAATCCAATTCTCATACCGCCCATGCATCTCTTCCCAGTAAGCAATTGGTGTCTCCTGTTCCATTATACGACCGCGCTCTTTCACACGCGAGATAATCCCGTCAAGCGGCCCCTCCAAGTAGGAAAGTAAATCCGGATGCGGGAAATACGGTGTCATAACCATCGCTTCAAACAGATTGGTATACGTATCATAGTCAACGAGATTCATCGTCCCTTTTTCCATATGCATTTTCGCAAAAATGCCTGTATCTTCATAAATCGAACTGTCTTGGATAAAACCGCCGCCATATTCGAAAATCCGTTTCTGTTCCTTGAAGCGCTCTGCCAGGAAGTAAATCTGTAAGTGGAAGCCCCCCTTCTCAAAGTCCTTGTAAAAAAGATCGAGATACGGATTCTGCTCGACATTTTCAAACGATGTCCTGAAGTGGAGTGCATCCGCAAGCGCCTGCATCATCGTCGACTTGCCAACGCCAACTGTCCCCGCAATTGTAATAACAGCATTTTGCGGGATGCCGTATTTTTCGCGTTAGTTCATTCAATCTTGCTCCTTTTCGTATCGTCGCGTCGACAGTATCTAAAATGAATTGCAGATCCTCTTCACTGTTGACGAAATCAAGATCATCTCCGTTGAACCAAAGAACAGGAATTTCAGGATGTGCCGATTCAAAATACGTGATGAACGTCTCGTAATCTTCCGCAAGTTGCTGCAAATAAACGGGATCCATGTTTTTTTTCAAAATCATGCCCGCGCTGGGAAATACGCTTTACAAGCGTGTCCAAGCTTGCGTGAAGGTAGATAATGACGTTTGAGACAGGCATGTCCTTTCTCTATGATAAATTGAAGTCACTATATATGTTGAATTAAAGAATCCCATTGAATCTGCCGTGGCACTCAATAATAAACGAGGTGTAATTCGGGGTGTGTATTGTAGAACGCTTGCCGCGCCTGCGCTAGGGTATTCAATATCGAGAGAAATGCGATTTTGAGATGTATATGGCGAGAATGTAAGGTGATTACTAGTTGATATAAATTTAATTCGAGAAATTTGCAATACAGATTGCGGGTCTAATCCCTGATTATGAAATGCGATTTCTCAAATAGACCATCCAGCAAAGGCGCGTCTTCGTGGTAGCCGGAGCGATAAGACTGAAAGCGGTCTCCTTACTGGCTTATCGCGGGAGGCATCCACAAAGCGTCGAAGCGGTATTAGTGGGAATCCTAATTCATTCCAAGTACTAGGGCTTTTTCCGTATTTTCCACGAATTAACCGCTTTTCTATCGCAACAAATTTGATGACTCGCGAAAAAAGAAATTTCCCCTACACACCATCAGCATTAGACAAATTAAGCTGTCGAAGGAAATGGATAAGATGAAATTCCTTCCGAAATAAATGGGTATCTCTCATTATTTATCGGAATTTTTAGTTTTAATTAACCCTGAAGTTCCTGTACAGTTAAGAAAAGAAGCTGTCTGGGGGGAATGGGAATGCCGTACAAAGTGATAGCCATAGTGTGTTCAATAGTCGCCATTGCATGTTCAGTTTTGGTTTTAGCCAGCGCCCACTTTATTGATGATTGGGCTGAGGAGGAACTCAGCTTTAGCCATGAAGTATCTGCGACCAGCACGGCAGATCGAGTGGACAGAGTAAGCGACTATCTTGTAAGGTGGCAGTCGAATATGACGAGTAAAGGTTTCACGGACGAGCAAGTGGAAGAAGGGAAGAAGGTTGTCGCGAAGCACCTGGCTGACATCAAGTTGACATCCAAGACAGACGAGTAGGTTTAGGGAAAAGAACAGTTCTCTTTTACCGCATCGTGTAAAGGCCTGTTCGTTGTTTTTGTCGGCTTAAAGATCAAACTGGCCAGTTAGTTGAACAAATAGGGACCTGTCCGCTAATGCGAATAGGTCCCCGTTTTACCCTGCTAATTTTCTTGTCCCCAAAAAGAGAGTCCGTTATATTTTTGGGGATGATTTCATTTTTTCAAAAGTGACGTTTGTTTCAGGGAATGTCCTATTTTCTCAACAATCGTTTCCACTTCTCGCGGATTAGTAAGAAGATCATAATCATTAATATCTAGCCGTAATACAGGGCATGCATTGAACGAATTGATCCAATTCTCATAGCGTCCGTGCATCTCTTCCCAGTATGAAACCGGTGTCTCCTGTTCCATCACGCGACCGCGTTCTTTGACACGTGAAATGATGCCGTCAAGCGGTCCTTCCAAATAAACCAGCAAATCCGGATGCGGAAAATAGGGTGTCATAACCATTGCTTCAAACAGATTCGTGTACGTATCATAATCAACCGGGTTCATCGTCCCTTTTTCCATATGCATTTTCGCAAAAATACCTGTATCTTCATAAATCGAACGGTCTTGGATAAATCCGCCGCCATATTCAAATATACGTTTCTGCTCCTTGAATCGCTCTGCCAAGAAGTAAATTTGTAAATGGAAGCTCCACTTTTCAAAGTCATTGTAAAAAAGATCGAGGTAGGGATTCTGATCGACATTTTCAAATGATGTCCTGAAATTCAGTGCATCCGCAAGTGCCTGCGTCATCGTTGACTTGCCGACCCCCACCGTCCCTGCAATTGTAATGACAGCATTTTGAGGGATGCCGTATTTTTCACGTAAGTTCATTCAATGTAACTCCTTTTCGTATCGTCGCATCGACAGTATCTAAAATGAATTGCAGATCCTCTTCGCTGTTAACGAAATCTAGATCATCTCCGTTGAACCGAAGAACAGGAATTTCAGGATGTGCCGATTCAAAATACGTGATGAACGTCTCGTAATCTTCCGCAAGTTGCTGCAAATAAGCGGGATCCATGTTTTTCTCAAATGCACGTCCTCGCTGTGAAATACGCTTCATAAGTGTGTCTAGGCTCGCGTGTAGGTAAACAATTATATTCGGAACAAGCATGTCCTTCGTCAAAATCTTATAGATTTCCTCGTACTTCACATATTCTGTTGGATCTAATGTACGTTTTGCAAAAATGAGGTTTTTAAAAATATGATAATCAGCAACAACCGGTTTTTGTTCACTCAATATCTCGGTTTTAATATCGCTAAGCTGTTTATATCGATTGCAAAGAAAAAACATTTCGGTTTGGAAACTCCATTCCTCGATGTTGTCATAAAATTTATTTAAAAATGGATTTTCATCCACAATCTCTTTTAGCTGATGGAATTGCTGTGTGTCCGCGATTGCCTTGGAAAGTGACGTTTTTCCAACTCCAATCGGACCTTCGACCGTTATGAACGGAACAGACATCAGAAATCCTCCTTCACGTCGTCATAATATATAGTACTCTTTATTTTATCACACGGTTGAAATGAAAAATAGAGTGTAGCAAATGTTTCACACTCTTCAACATTCAGACTTTTTCCACGTGGAACAATTTTAAGGAACGGTGAAGCAGTGCCCTATATCCGGGATGGATGCAGCTTAATCCTTCCTAGCCGTACCGACTTCTGACCCCGCATCTGGACGCTGTAGTTAGACAACACCTCGATTAAGAAAACATCCTTCATTCACCACTAGATAATGCTACACTATCACCAAGGAGTGATGACTTTGGATACTTTTAATAAAGACCGGCTATATATGCAGATGGCAATTGACGAAGCGATGAAAGCACAGGCTCTTGGCGAAGTACCGATTGGCGCAATCATCGTTCATAAGGATAAAGTAATTGCACGGGCACATAATTTGCGAGAAACCACCCAAAACGCAGTTACCCATGCAGAGTTGTCGGCAATTCAAGATGCATGTCAAGAAATTGGCAGCTGGCGCCTTGAAGATACAACTCTATATGTGACACTAGAGCCATGTCCAATGTGCGCAGGTGCTATTTTACAGTCTAGAATCCCACGTGTTGTCTACGGTGCTCGTGATCCAAAAGGCGGTTGCGTCGACTCACTCTATCGCTTATTGAACGATCCACGATTTAATCATGAATGTGATGTGGTTGAAGGCGTGTCGGCGGATGAATGCGGGGAGATGCTTACGGCATTTTTCAGGGCCATTCGTGAACGGAAAAAGAGTGACCAAAAGCGTAAGCGCATTGATCAAGAGCTTGAATCCTAGACAGGAGAAAAAAGAAAACGTGCAGGACGTCGAATGACGCCTTGCACGTTTTCTTTTTTTAAAGGGTAATAACTTCTTTTCCACCCATATACGGACGAAGAACCTCAGGAATAACGACAGAACCATCTTCCTGCTGATAATTTTCAAGGATTGCCGCCACAGTACGGCCAATTGCTAGCCCGCTACCATTCAATGTGTGAACGTATTCCGGTTTCGCACCCGCTTCTCGGCGGAAACGAATATTTGCACGACGCGCCTGGAAATCTTCGAAGTTTGAACAAGAAGAGATCTCGCGGTACAGGTTTTGTGTTGGAATCCACACTTCTAAATCATACTTCTTCGCAGCTGTGAATCCTAAATCTGCTGTACACATTTTTAGCGCACGGTATGGCAATTTCAATAACTGCAATACCTTTTCAGCGTGACCTGTCAATTTTTCGAGTTCATCATAAGAATCTTCCGGCTTCACGAAACGAACAAGCTCAACTTTGTTGAACTGGTGCTGACGGATTAGACCGCGCGTATCACGGCCAGCTGATCCCGCCTCTGAACGGAAGTTCGTGCTATACGCCGCAAATGCCACCGGTAATTGTGCAACATTCAAGATTTCGTCGCGGTGGAAGTTCGTTACAGGCACTTCAGATGTCGGAATAAGGAAGTAATCCTCTTCGTTGATTAAAAATGCATCTTCCTCAAACTTCGGCAACTGTCCTGTACCCGTTAAGCTTGTGCGATTCACCAAATACGGCGGCAACATTTCTTCGTAGCCGTGTTCCTCAATATGAAGGTCAAGCATGAAGTTAATCAATGCGCGCTCTAGACGAGCTCCCAGTCCGCGGTAAAAAACAAAACGGCTTCCCGTCACTTTTGCAGCACGTTCAAAATCAAGGAGATTTAAATCCGTTCCCACTTCCCAGTGTGGCTTTGGCTCAAATCCAAATTCAGGCTTCTCTCCCCACACACGAATTTCGACATTGTCGTCTTCGCTATCGCCAACAGGAACACTGTCATGCGGGATATTAGGGATGCGCATCATAATATAATTCAATTCTTCCTCAACTGTATGCAGTTCTTCGTCGAGTTTTTTGATGTCTTCCCCAACTTGACGCGTACGTGCAATAACGTCATCTGCATTTTCTTTGTTACGCTTCATTTCAGCGACCTTTTGAGATACTTCGTTACGTTCCGCTTTCAAGGCTTCAACTTTTGCAATCAATTCTCTACGCTTATCATCAAGAGCTTGGAATTTATCGAGCTGAGAAATATCCTCTCCGCGTTTAGATAGCTTCTCTTTCACTTCATCAAAATTTGCACGGACTTTTTTAATATCTAGCATGAATAATTCCTCCTTAATTTTTAGACGATAATGGAAAGTGGACAACAAAGAAAAGCGTAAGGTGCCCCTTAGCTCCGACAAGCGCTGAAAGGCTTGCTAACAAAGGTACTTTTTGCCTTTATCAGCAAGACGGAAGTGACTTGAGGGACTGACACCTGAAGCTGGACAACAAAAAAAGCCCTCGATTCCCTATAAAAGGGACGAGAACTACCCGCGTTGCCACCCAAATTGACCGGACAACCAAGTCCAATCCACTCCATTGAAATAACGGCTCAACTGCCGGCTCAGGCCTACTAAACGTTTCAGCCCGGCTACTCAGGGACGGATTCACAAGTGTTTTTACCGGCTCACACCACCCGCCGGCTCTCTTCAAAAAACGTGCTTGTTACTGCTTCCCATCATCGTCTCATGTTTGAAATTACCCTTACTTTACTACAAGCTGGTTTTTTTGGCAAGTCACTCAAAGAAAAAATGTATCCGCTTTCTTAAGATTACTCTTTAAAGATATGTGCAACTTGTTCAAAATAATTTCTTTCGTGTGGAACAAAGTCGCTGAGACCAATTTCCGCCAATGTTCCATCGAAAATATTGATGCATTTAACTGTCATTACTTCATTAACAAAAAGGTCAATTAGTGCTTGTCGCTCCACGACATGGACACTTTCTACTTCCTCTTGTTGCAATGAAAAATCGCTTGCTGCAAAAATTGAGTCATATAAGAAGACATTCGAAAACTCACGATCAATAAAGGTGGGCAATTTGATAATGTTCTGCACAACACCTTTCGAATGCAGCTTCGTTATATCGACTTCTATGCCTAATTCCTCTTCCACCTCACGAATGCCATCTGCCACAGTTTCTGTTGAGAGAATATGCCCTGCAGCGGTAATGTCAAACAATCCCGGAAAGTCTTTTTTAATAGCGCTTCTTTTTTGAATATAGACAAACTGATCATCGACTAGCCAGCAATGGAAGGTTTCATGCCACAGTCCCTCACAGTGGACCTTGGCTCTATTTTCATTTCTCAAATAGGTATAGTTTTCATCGAAGACCTTTAATTGTTCCATTCTTATCACCCCTATAATTAAGTATACAAAAAAGCGAGGGATTTCTCCCCCACTTTTTTCTTAATTAATTACCAACCGCGTTCTGACATACGCTCTTCCACTTGAAGGGTTCCGATTTCTAACCCTTTCATCGGTTCACCAATGTCTTTAGACAGTTCACCAATCAGTTTATAGTCTTTGAAGTTTTCTGTTGCTTTAACAATTGCACGTGCAAATTTCTCAGGATTTTCGGATTTGAAAATACCTGAACCTACGAATACGCCATCTGCGCCAAGTTCCATCATAAGTGCGGCATCTGCAGGTGTCGCCACGCCGCCCGCTGCATAGTTTGTCACAGGTAGACGTCCGTGTTTTTTGATGGCAAGAAGGATTTCATAAGGTGCACCAAGATTGCGCGCTTCCGTCATTACTTCGTCGTCATTCATATGAACGAGTCTACTCACTTGGGCATTCACCATACGAAGGTGACGTACCGCTTCAACAATATTCCCCGTTCCCGGTTCGCCTTTTGTACGAAGCATTTTAGCCCCTTCACCAAGACGACGCGCTGCTTCTCCAAGATCACGAGCTCCACAAACGAACGGCACACTGTATGCGCTCTTCAGTAAATGGAATTCCTCATCCGCGGGAGTGAGTACTTCACTTTCATCGATATAATCAACACCAAGTGCCTCAAGTACGCGGGCTTCGGAAATATGACCGATACGTGCTTTCGCCATCACCGGAATTGAAACAGCACCTTGTACGTCCGTAATGATTCGTGGATCCGCCATGCGTGCAACACCGCCCGCTTTTCTTATATCAGAAGGGACGCGCTCAAGTGCCATTACTGCAATTGCCCCTGCCGCCTCCGCTATTTTTGCCTGCTCCGCATTAATGACATCCATAATGACGCCGCCGTATTTAAAATTCATGTTACCTTCCCCCTTTTTCTATTGTCTAGAGTCCAGCGCCTAGAGGCTCGGAGGCCCACAGGATGTGATCATTGAAAGCCGTGCCGACTATACGGCAAAGAACGCCGCTTGGGCCTGCCGGATGCAGGTCATGCAGTCGTTGCGACACGATGTCGCGAACTTAGACTGCCTTCCTATATACCCGTCTTATGCCTGTCGCCTCTGAACAGGCGCTTCCCTCTTTTCTTATTGTCTAGAGTCCAGCGCCTAGAGGCTCGGGTCATAAGCCGTGCCGACTATACGGCAAAGAACGCCGTTCCGTCAGCCCGTCTTATGCCTGTCGCCTCTGAACAGGCGCTTCCCTCTTTTCTTATTGTTCAGTATAATAGAATATGACCTTATTGAAACACCCAGTTCCAAACAAGTTGAAGGGGTCAGACGGAGTGGTTGCTGTGGAGATGCTATTAATCAAATTGGAAAAAAGTACAGATACGCCGCTATATGAACAAATGTACAACCAAATACGACGGGATATTACAGATGGAAAATTGCCAGTTGGCATGAAACTTCCATCTAAACGAAAACTTGGTGACTTTCTTGATGTCAGTCAGACGACGGTTGAACTTGCCTATGCACAGCTTGCAGCAGAGGGGTTTATTTCATCGAAACCTCGAAAAGGTTTTTATGTGCAGGCAATTGAAGAACTAGCTTACGCCCAACCGATGCAGCTGTCCGTAAAAAGGCCGGTTGAAAAAATTGAAGATATAACCTTCGACTTTTCACCAGGTAAAATTGATACAGAATCATTTCCTTTTACGCAATGGCGAAAGTACGCAAAAGATGTTATGGACGAGTCTTCCAAGGATCTCCTGCTTCTCGGGCACCCTCACGGTGATTGGGAGCTTCGTCAAGAAATTGCACGCTATTTATATCACTCCCGCGGCGTTGACTGTACGCCGGAGCAAGTCATCATTGGTTCAGGTACAGAACAACTTATGCCGCTTGTCATCCGCATTCTAGGAACGGCAGCGACATATGCAATCGAAGATCCCGGCTACCCACTTACTCATCACGTTTTTTTCCACAACAACCGGGAAGCAATTCCGATTGCAGTCGATGAAGAAGGGATGGATGTAAGGTCTCTACAACACTCAGGTGCGACTGTTGCCTATGTGACTCCCTCTCATCAATTCCCTACCGGCATCGTCCTCTCAGCAGCGCGTAGGACGGCTTTATTGAACTGGGCATCATCAGGTGACGAACATTTTATCATCGAAGACGATTATGACAGCGAATTTCGATATACTGGAAGGCCAATCCCCTCCTTGCAAGGAATGGATAAAGGCGGTAACGTTATTTATTTAAGTACATTTTCAAAATCTTTGATGCCATCGCTACGGATTGCTTATATGGTGCTTCCCCTTATGTTACTAAGTCGTTATGAAAAGGCATTCATTCATTATTCAGCAACAGTACCAAGGCTCGATCAGCATATCCTGGCCCGCTTCATGGCTGATGGTCACTTTTCACGCCATTTAAATAGGATGCGGAAAATATATAAACGTAAACTTCAAGTTCTCACAGAGGCCCTGTCATCCTATGCTCCGCATGTTTCATTTTCAGGCGATGAAGCAGGCATGCACATTATTCTTACCGTCCACACTGAAACAAATGAAAGATCCCTAGCAATAGCAGCAAAGAAGGTAAGTATCCGCGTATACGGCTTAAACGGTTACAGAACAGCTCCCAAAGAAGGGGAACCATCCTTCCTTCTCGGCTTCGGCGGCCTTTCTACAGAGGCCATTAAACAAGCCATCGAGGATCTCATGTATGCATGGTCCATTGAAAAAGGCGAAGAATCCATTTAAGGATTCTTCGCCTTGATGTTTTATTTAAACAAACCTTTTACAAATCCTGTTGCACTACTCCAAATGCTTGCGAAGAAGTCACCGGTTGCGCTCATTGTAAGCGAGAACCAGCCAGCCTTCTCAACCGCATCCTTCGTAACAACATCAGCTCCTGGATTAGTTGAATCAATGAAGCCGTAATCCGTTCCTTCTGTTTTCACGAGATTGACATGACCGACAACTGCACCTTTTTTAATGGGTGCCTGAAGTGCATTGTCCTTCATTTTTGATTCATCAATCACAAGTTCAGGTACATAGAGATCCTTTTCACTCGTTTTCACCATCATACGGATCGGTTCCTTTACCTCTACAGCGACAGTTTTCGCTTTCCCTTTGACAACGTCGAGCGTTTTAGAATCTTTGAACTGATAACCAGCCGGAACAAATTCCACTTCTGAGAATTGACCGAAACCGTAGTCGAACAAAGCACGCGTCGCATCAAATCGTGCTTTGTACGAGCCTACACCTTTCGCATCAACCGCTTTCATAACAACTGCAATGACCCGTTTACCATCGCGTGTTGCCGTCCCGGTGAAGTTGTGCCCTGCAAAGTCAGTCGTACCTGTCTTAAGACCGTCAACGCCTTCGTATTCATAAACAAACCCTGGAAGCATGAAATTCCAGTTGTCCATTTTGATAGCATCAGAAGTACCTTCACGGAATATTTTTGTTTTGACTTTCGTTGTTTCCAAAACTTCCGGATAATCATGTAACAAATGGTAAGCTAGTTTTGCGACAGATTTTGCAGGCATGACGTTTTCGTCTTCTGCACCTGTCCCTTGTGGATGCATTCCTTGAAGGTCGCTATTATTCAAACCCGTGGAATTGACAAATTTATAATCTTTCAAGCCAAGCTCTTTTGCTTTCGCATTCATCAGCTTCAAAAATTCAGTTTCTGTTCCTGCGATTGTTTCAGCAACGGCTATCGTCGCCCCATTTGCAGAATAGATGGCTACTGCTTCATACAATTCACGAATCGTGTATGTACCATCTCTCCGCAGTGGAACATTACTAAGCCGACGGTCTTGTGAAACCGCATATGTATAATCGTTCACTTTATATTCCTGATCCCAGCTTATTTTACCTTCTTCGATTGCCTCGAAAAGGATATATTCAGTCATCATTTTCGTCATACTTGCAATACCTAGTGGCGTATCTGCATTTTCTTCATATAATATTTTTCCACTTTCCGCGTCAATTAAAATTGCACCATCTACATGGAGTCCTAGTGCTGAGTCGGCGTAAACTGGAACCGTCCCGAGTGTCATTATTAGTAGTAGCGGCACTAACAAAAATGCCACCCATCTTCTCATTTCTCGCTTCACCATAATACCTCCATCATTGCTATTTCCCTAAGTCATTTTATCATATTTCGGCTACTCTTTGGGTATTAAACCAAAAAAGCACCTTTCTGCTCATATGGAGACGCAGGAAAGGTGCTGAAGTTCCTTCATTCCGACCTAAAACTCAAGAAACATTAGTTCCTGGGTTAAAGCCTTTTATCAAAGTGAATAGTTCGGAGCTTCTTTTGTAATTTGTACTTGGTGTGGATGACTTTCACGTAATCCTGCGCCCGTCATACGAATGAACTGTGCTTTTTCACGCAGATCTTGCAGATCTTTAGTACCGCAATAGCCCATTCCTGCACGAACACCACCGATTAGCTGATGAATCGTATCAGACAAGGGACCTTTGTAAGGCATACGCCCTTCGATTCCTTCGGGTACAAGTTTTTTTGCATTGTCTTGGAAGTAACGATCTTTAGAACCCTGCTCCATTGCAGCAATCGATCCCATACCACGATAGACTTTGAAACGGCGTCCTTGGAAAATTTCAGTTTCCCCTGGACTTTCCGTTGTTCCTGCAAGAAGACTTCCAAGCATGACAACATGTCCTCCAGCAGCAAGTGCTTTAACAATATCCCCAGAATATTTAATGCCACCATCAGCAATAATCGTTTTGCCTAACTTACGTGCTTCTGAAGCACATTCGTAGATAGCTGTAATCTGCGGAACACCAACACCTGCAACGACACGTGTTGTACAAATTGAACCAGGGCCAATTCCAACTTTGACAACGTCAGCACCCGCTTCAAAGAGCGCACGTGTGCCTTCTGCAGTCGCAATATTGCCCGCGATAATTTCAAGTTCTGGGTACTGCTGTCTGATCTGAGCAACTACGTCTAGAACACCTTTAGAATGCCCGTGCGCCGTGTCAATAACGATAACATCGACTTCCGCTTTCACAAGCTTCTCTACACGTACCATCGTATCAGTAGTAACACCAACAGCAGCACCAACAAGTAGTCTACCTTGTTTATCTTTCGCTGCATTTGGGAACTCGATTACTTTCTCAATATCCTTGATTGTGATCAAACCTTTAAGGATTCCATTTTCATCGACAATTGGAAGCTTCTCGATTTTATACTTTTGCAAAATTTTCTCTGCATCTTCCAATGTTGTGCCTACAGGTGCTGTCACAAGGTTTTCTTTCGTCATAACATCATCGATAACAAGTGAGTAATCTTGAATGAAACGAAGATCACGGTTCGTCAGGATACCGACAAGTTTTAGTTCTTCATTATTATTCACAATTGGAACACCAGAAATGCGGTATTTACTCATCAAATGCTCAGCGTCAAAAACCTGATGCTCAGGTGACAGGAAGAATGGGTTAGTAATTACGCCATTTTCAGAGCGTTTTACCGTAACAACTTGTTCAGCCTGTTCTTCAATACTCATGTTTTTATGGATGACACCAAGGCCACCTTGACGTGCCATGGAAATTGCCATCTTCGACTCAGTAACTGTATCCATTCCTGCACTGATAACCGGAATGTTTAATTTTATCTTACTCGTCAGATTGACAGAGAGCGACACATCTTTAGGTAATACTTCAGAAGGTCCCGGTACAAGCAACACATCATCGAAAGTAAGCCCTTCACGCGTAAATTTTGATTCCCACATTTCAATATACCCCCTATTTAATTTCAATTGAATATTATTAAAAGGTTATCAGCGGCTACAATACCTGTCAAGTCAGTGATAACAAGTAAAAGTATTCCTATTATTCACTGAATAATATCGTTAATGGCATTACTCATTTTAAGTGGTGATGTTTGGGGTGCGAAGCGTTCTACAACATTCCCCTCACGGTCAATCAAAAACTTCGTAAAGTTCCACTTGATGCCCTCTGTAAGCATCCCTTTCTTTTGGGAAGTAAGATATGTGAAAAGTGGTTCGGCTTGGCCGCCCTTGACATCGACTTTTGCAAACATCGGAAAAGTTACGCCGAAATTGATTTCACAAAACTCCATTGTTTTTTCGATGTCATCGAATTCCTGGTTATTGAAATTATCCGATGGAAAACCAAGTACGACAAGACCTTGCTCTTTATGTTCTTCATATAGTTCCTGCAATTCTTTGAACTGGCTAGTAAAGCCACACTTACTTGCTGTATTTACGATAATCAAAGGCTTTCCTTTATAGTCTTCCATTGATTGAATTTCACCGTTTATTTTTTTGACTGAGAATTCATAGACTGTACTCATAGGATTAGCTCCTTTAACTTTAGTTGTCTACAAACAATAGGCTTTATCAAAGATAATTACAAGGATTCGGGATTGAAAGATGGCGTGTGTTGTTTCAGTTTGACCAATCATAACGCATCACGGATCTATTATATAATTGAATTGATTACAGCTAGATTCATTTTTAAATGATAGACATACGTTTCTCTTTTTAATTTCTAATTTCCACTTCATACTCCTACTTACCGCCAAACACGATCTCAAATTGTCATTAAAAATAAACACAAAAAAAGCCACTACCTATAAGGTAATGACCTTTCAATGAGACCGGCGACGTCCTACTCTCGCAGGGGGAAACCCCCAACTACCATCGGCGCTGAAGAGCTTAACTTCCGTGTTCGGGATGGGAACGGGTGTGACCTCTTCGCAATCGTCACCAGACTCTTTGAGCTTGTTCGCTCAAAACTGAATAAAACAGACATTGTGCTACACGAATCAGGGTAATCAAGCCCTTTTCAAAATTGGTTAAGTCCTCGATCGATTAGTATCCGTCAGCTCCACACGTCGCCGTGCTTCCACCCCAGACCTATCAACCTCATCTTCTTTGAGGGATCTTACTTACTTGCGTAATGGGAAATCTCATCTCGAGGGGGGCTTCATGCTTAGATGCTTTCAGCATTTATCCCGTCCATACATAGCTACCCAGCGATGCCTTTGGCAAGACAACTGGTACACCAGAGGTATGTCCATCCCGGTCCTCTCGTACTAAGGACAGCTCCTCTCAAATTTCCTGCGCCCGCGACGGATAGGGACCGAACTGTCTCACGACGTTCTGAACCCAGCTCGCGTACCGCTTTAATGGGCGAACAGCCCAACCCTTGGGACCGACTACAGCCCCAGGATGCGATGAGCCGACATCGAGGTGCCAAACCTCCCCGTCGATGTGGACTCTTGGGGGAGATAAGCCTGTTATCCCCGGGGTAGCTTTTATCCGTTGAGCGATGGCCCTTCCATGCGGAACCACCGGATCACTAAGCCCGTCTTTCGACCCTGCTCGACTTGTAGGTCTCGCAGTCAAGCTCCCTTATGCCTTTGCACTCTACGAATGATGTCCAACCATTCTGAGGGAACCTTTGGGCGCCTCCGTTACTCTTTAGGAGGCGACCGCCCCAGTCAAACTGCCCACCTGACACTGTCTCCCACCCCGATAAGGGGCGCGGGTTAGAATTTCAATACAGCCAGGGTAGTATCCCACCAACGCCTCCACCGAAGCTGGCGCTCCGGCTTCTCAGGCTCCTACCTATCCTGTACAAGCTGTACCAAAATTCAATATCAGGCTGCAGTAAAGCTCCACGGGGTCTTTCCGTCCTGTCGCGGGTAACCTGCATCTTCACAGGTACTATAATTTCACCGAGTCTCTCGTTGAGACAGTGCCCAGATCGTTACACCTTTCGTGCGGGTCGGAACTTACCCGACAAGGAATTTCGCTACCTTAGGACCGTTATAGTTACGGCCGCCGTTTACTGGGGCTTCGGTTCAAAGCTTCGCTTGCGCTAACCTCTCCCCTTAACCTTCCAGCACCGGGCAGGTGTCAGCCCCTATACTTCGCCTTGCGGCTTCGCAGAGACCTGTGTTTTTGCTAAACAGTCGCCTGGGCCTATTCACTGCGGCTTTTCTGGGCTATTCACCCTAAAAAGCACCCCTTCTCCCGAAGTTACGGGGTCATTTTGCCGAGTTCCTTAACGAGAGTTCTCTCGCACACCTTAGGATTCTCTCCTCGCCTACCTGTGTCGGTTTGCGGTACGGGCACCTTACATCTCACTAGAGGCTTTTCTTGGCAGCGTGGAATCAGGAACTTCGGTACTATATTTCCCTCGCCATCACAGCTCCGCCTTAATGGAAACGGGATTTGCCTCGTTTCCGGCCTAACTGCTTGGACGCGCATATCCAACAGCGCGCTTACCCTATCCTTCTGCGTCCCCCCATCGTTCAAACGATGTATAGGTGGTACAGGAATATCAACCTGTTGTCCATCGCCTACGCCTTTCGGCCTCGGCTTAGGTCCCGACTAACCCTGAGCGGACGAGCCTTCCTCAGGAAACCTTAGGCATTCGGTGGAAGGGATTCTCACCCTTCTTTCGCTACTCATACCGGCATTCTCACTTCTAAGCGCTCCACCAGTCCTTCCGGTCTGACTTCAACGCCCTTAGAACGCTCTCCTACCATCGACACCATACGGTGTCAATCCACAGCTTCGGTGATACGTTTAGCCCCGGTACATTTTCGGCGCGGAGTCACTCGACCAGTGAGCTATTACGCACTCTTTAAATGGTGGCTGCTTCTAAGCCAACATCCTGGTTGTCTAAGCAACTCCACATCCTTTTCCACTTAACGTATACTTTGGGACCTTAGCTGGTGGTCTGGGCTGTTTCCCTTTCGACTACGGATCTTATCACTCGCAGTCTGACTCCCAAGAATAAGTATTTGGCATTCGGAGTTTGACTGAATTCGGTAACCCGTTGGGGGCCCCTAGTCCAATCAGTGCTCTACCTCCAATACTCTCATCTTGAGGCTAGCCCTAAAGCTATTTCGGAGAGAACCAGCTATCTCCAGGTTCGATTGGAATTTCTCCGCTACCCACACCTCATCCCCGCACTTTTCAACGTGCGTGGGTTCGGGCCTCCATTCAGTGTTACCTGAACTTCACCCTGGACATGGGTAGATCACCTGGTTTCGGGTCTACGACCTCATACTCATTCGCCCTATTCAGACTCGCTTTCGCTGCGGCTCCGTCTCATCAACTTAACCTCGCATGAAATCGTAACTCGCCGGTTCATTCTACAAAAGGCACGCCATTACCCATTAACGGGCTTTGACTACTTGTAGGCACACGGTTTCAGGATCTATTTCACTCCCCTTCCGGGGTGCTTTTCACCTTTCCCTCACGGTACTGGTTCACTATCGGTCACTAGGGAGTATTTAGCCTTGGGAGATGGTCCTCCCGGATTCCGACGGAATTTCACGTGTTCCGCCGTACTCAGGATACACTCTGGAGAGAATGGACTTTCAACTACGGGGCTTTTACCC
>NZ_JBBOSA010000001.1:3020000-3025000 GCF_038004885.1 Sporosarcina sp. FSL K6-6792 | reverse complement strand
GTCAACAACTAATTTCAATTTCTTTTTTCGTTGTTTTATTAATGTCGTAAACGGAACTTATTAAATATACCAGTCTAGCTCACAGAATGCAAGACTTATTTAGAAATAGTTTTTAGGTTGTTAAACATTGTTGTACCTATGCGATTTCGTCTAGAATTATGATAGCTCTTAAGAATAAATATGCTATGACTTTTCATGTATAAGCAAAGCTCTATAAAAAGTATTGGCTACATAACAGTATTTAGCCCGTTCTTAAATAGCTTCTTGTATTCTAAATCACTTCGATGTTCCAAGTATAATCATTGTAACTACTTATACCTCGAAATGACTTTCCATTTAAACCTACGTAATTGATTCACCTTAATTATGACCCATGGAATCATTGTTCTCTATACTTCCCCTACTATGACATACTCTTTTTGAACTCTTCCTTCTATAATAAATAAGAAATCAAAGGCTTACTTTAATTTTTCCCTATATATGTTGAATTAAAGAACCCCGTTGAATCTGTTGTGTCGCTCGATGATGAGAGAGTATTAATTCGAAATATGGATTGTAGATCGCTTGGCGCTAGAGTGGACTTTAATCGGAAGAGTTGTAGTTCGGCGTATGGATTACAGAACGCTTGGCGCTTTGGGGATTCCTCTGGCCATGAGCCTGGATTAGCGCTTCGCATCCAGTCTCATGGCTTCGGCAACCCCTTGTCGCGCTTGCGCTGGATTGTTCCATTATTGATAGTGATTTTGAAATGTATGGACTGAGATTATAATGTGATTACTATCTTGATACAGATTTAATCCCTGATATTGAAATGTGCCTTCTTAAAGAAGATTATCTAGCGAAGGCGCGACTACGTGGTAGCCGGAGCGATAAGACTGAAAGCGGTCTTCTTTTTGGCTTATCGAGGGAGGCATCCACAAAGCGGCGAAGCGGTATTGGCAGGATTTCTAATTCATTCCAAGTAGTTGGACTTATTCAGCGGCCTTCTAAAAGCCCTTGTAGAGCATACCTCGTATTCATTTGTTCAACATATATAGTTGTATTAATTAGTAAGCAAGTCGAAAGCCCCTACTATTCAACGTCGTGCTAAGTAAACCTTCTTCACCTCCACTATCATCTTGGAGTGGCATTGTCCAATATCGAACCATATAAACACCTGGTCGTTCACCCTATGGAAGAGAAGAAGTAATTTCTAGACAAGTTTGCAACACAAAAAGAATTTGACCATTGGTACTCATTTATTAACAATATAAGAACTGCGTTTCAAAACTAAGAAATCTAAAAAACATAAGCCAAAAATCAATTCCCTCGACGTTTGTCCATAGTAACAAAGATAATTGGTATTCCCTCCATATTTCCTGTAAGAAAGAGACTGCTCGTTGGAAAGCACAAAATTTATTTTATTGCTACTGATTTATGTTCATATTCCACAAGATTTACCACGTAGTGCTTTTCATTAATAGCATAAGTGATTGTCCATGCAGTCGTACTTTATCAACTGCCGAGTAAATATAATAACGGATGTATTCTGTAATAATCAAAGCGTATCCTTATTTCTGTTTCGCTGCTGCTTTAAGATTGGATTCATGTCCTGTACTACTATCTCTACATCTATCTCGGCCCGGTTGAGATAATCTTTAATTGTATATTTTCTACAATTAGTAAGATATAAAAGAGTTAATGCGTTTTCACATTTGCAATAATTAGTTGGTATGTTCCAACGCCGGGTCATTTTTATATTTATCAATGAGAATAACTTTGGCAAATGAAATCCGCTTGCCCTATGGGATCTCACCGCATCTTTAAACCGAAGAATAACGTTCGAACTAGATCTATCTATTGCTTCTCCTGCTTCCAGGAAAGCGTTTCCCATTTGCGGCGACGTTACAGATGAAATTGGTAAGCGCTAAAGCCATTGAGTTGTATGGACATCCCAACCAATATAATAGAACTTAAAAATAAACACAAAAAAAGCCACTACCTATAAGGTAATGACCTTTCAATGAGACCGGCGGCGTCCTACTCTCGCAGGGGGAAACCCCCAACTACCATCGGCGCTGAAGAGCTTAACTTCCGTGTTCGGGATGGGAACGGGTGTGACCTCTTCGCAATCGTCACCAGACTCTTTGAGCTTGTTCGCTCAAAACTGAATAAAACAGACATTGTGCTACACGAATCAGGGTAATCAAGCCCTTTTCAAAATTGGTTAAGTCCTCGATCGATTAGTATCCGTCAGCTCCACACGTCGCCGTGCTTCCACCCCAGACCTATCAACCTCATCTTCTTTGAGGGATCTTACTTACTTGCGTAATGGGAAATCTCATCTCGAGGGGGGCTTCATGCTTAGATGCTTTCAGCATTTATCCCGTCCATACATAGCTACCCAGCGATGCCTTTGGCAAGACAACTGGTACACCAGAGGTATGTCCATCCCGGTCCTCTCGTACTAAGGACAGCTCCTCTCAAATTTCCTGCGCCCGCGACGGATAGGGACCGAACTGTCTCACGACGTTCTGAACCCAGCTCGCGTACCGCTTTAATGGGCGAACAGCCCAACCCTTGGGACCGACTACAGCCCCAGGATGCGATGAGCCGACATCGAGGTGCCAAACCTCCCCGTCGATGTGGACTCTTGGGGGAGATAAGCCTGTTATCCCCGGGGTAGCTTTTATCCGTTGAGCGATGGCCCTTCCATGCGGAACCACCGGATCACTAAGCCCGTCTTTCGACCCTGCTCGACTTGTAGGTCTCGCAGTCAAGCTCCCTTATGCCTTTGCACTCTACGAATGATGTCCAACCATTCTGAGGGAACCTTTGGGCGCCTCCGTTACTCTTTAGGAGGCGACCGCCCCAGTCAAACTGCCCGCCTGACACTGTCTCCTGCCCCGATAAGGGGCATGGGTTAGAAGTCCAATACAGCCAGGGTAGTATCCCACCAACGCCTCATCCGAAGCTAGCGCTCCGGAATCCAAGGCTCCTACCTATCCTGTACAGGCTGCACCGGAATTCAATATCAGGTTACAGTAAAGCTCCACGGGGTCTTTCCGTCCTGTCGCGGGTAACCTGCATCTTCACAGGTATTATAATTTCACCGAGTCTCTCGTTGAGACAGTGCCCAGATCGTTACGCCTTTCGTGCGGGTCGGAACTTACCCGACAAGGAATTTCGCTACCTTAGGACCGTTATAGTTACGGCCGCCGTTTACTGGGGCTTCAATTCGAAGCTTCGCTTGCGCTGACCTCTCCTCTTAACCTTCCAGCACCGGGCAGGCGTCAGCCCCTATACTTCACCTTGCGGTTTTGCAGAGACCTGTGTTTTTGCTAAACAGTCGCCTGGGCCTATTCACTGCGGCTCTCTCGGGCTTTAACACCCTACCAGAGCACCCCTTCTCCCGAAGTTACGGGGTCATTTTGCCGAGTTCCTTAACGAGAGTTCTCTCGATCACCTTAGGATTCTCTCCTCGCCTACCTGTGTCGGTTTGCGGTACAGGCACCTCCCGCCTCGCTAGAGGCTTTTCTTGGCAGCGTGAAATCAGGGACTCAGGGATAAATCCCCTTGCTGTAACAGCTCAATGTTATAGGAACGGGATTTGCCTCATTCCACACCTCACTGCTTAGACGCGCATAACCAACAGCGCGCTCACCCTATCCTACTGCGTCACCCCATTGCTCAAACGGCGGGGAGGTGGTACAGGAATATCAACCTGTTGTCCATCGTCTACGCCTTTCGGCCTCAACTTAGGTCCTGACTAACCCTGAGCGGACGAGCCTTCCTCAGGAAACCTTGGGCATTCGGTGGAAGGGATTCTCACCCTTCTTTCGCTACTCATACCGGCATTCTCACTTCCAAGCGCTCCACCAGTCCTTACGGTCTAGCTTCGACGCCCTTGGAACGCTCTCCTACCACTGACATCTAAGATGTCAATCCACAGTTTCGGTGATTCGTTTAGCCCCGGTACATTTTCGGCGCAGCGCCACTCGACCAGTGAGCTATTACGCACTCTTTAAATGATGGCTGCTTCTAAGCCAACATCCTGGTTGTCTGGGCAACGCCACATCCTTTTCCACTTAACGAATACTTGGGGACCTTAACTGGTGGTCTGGGCTGTTTCCCTCTCGACTACGGATCTTATCACCCGCAGTCTGACTCCCAAACATAAATCATCGGCATTCGGAGTTTGTCTGAATTCGGTAACCCGGGATGGGCCCCTAGTCCAAACAGTGCTCTACCTCCGAGATTCTTAAGTTTGAGGCTAGCCCTAAAGCTATTTCGGAGAGAACCAGCTATCTCCAGGTTCGATTGGAATTTCACCGCTACCCACACCTCATCCCCGCACTTTTCAACGTACGTGGGTTCGGGCCTCCAGTAAGTGTTACCTTACCTTCACCCTGGACATGGGTAGATCACCTGGTTTCGGGTCTACGACCCCATACTCTATCGCCCTATTCAGACTCGCTTTCGCTGCGGCTCCGCATTCACTGCTTAACCTTGCATGGAATCGTAACTCGCCGGTTCATTCTACAAAAGGCACGCCATCACCCATTAACGGGCTCTGACAACTTGTAGGCACATGGTTTCAGGATCTATTTCACTCCCCTTCCGGGGTGCTTTTCACCTTTCCCTCACGGTACTGGTTCACTATCGGTCACTAGGGAGTATTTAGCCTTGGGAGATGGTCCTCCCGGATTCCGACGGAATTTCACGTGTTCCGCCGTACTCAGGATACACTCTGGAGAGAATGGACTTTCAACTACGGGGCTTTTACCCGCTACGGCGGACCTTTCCAGGTCGCTTCGTCTAATCCATTCCTTTGTAACTCCGTATAGAGTGTCCTACAACCCCAAGAAGCAAGCTTCTTGGTTTGGGCTCTTCCCGTTTCGCTCGCCGCTACTCAGGGAATCGATTTTTCTTTCTATTCCTCCGGATACTTAGATGTTTCAGTTCTCCGGGTGTGCCTCGTTTACGCTATGTATTCACGTAAACGTACTGTCCCATTATGG
>NZ_JBBOSA010000001.1:3012500-3017500 GCF_038004885.1 Sporosarcina sp. FSL K6-6792 | reverse complement strand
ACTTTACATCTTCCATCCTCTTCTATTAGTAATTGCACATTAAAAATGAACAAACTATAACTTTCTATATATACGGGTTAAAAACATAGAACCAGTTACATTTTAGGCTCCGTTAATTATATTCTTAATGAGTCATCAGCCTCGACTCTATCTCTTCCTTTAACAGTAATAGTGATACACCGTCTCAGTGTCTTGAGTATGTCCTATGTCGAACCTCTGATTTCCGTACCCAAACATGATTTGTCCTTACAGCCGAAGGTATATGATTACTTATCCGATCTAGCTAACTTTTGATACTCTTTACTTTCCACTATAAACAACATCATCTCCTCTTGAATAAGCGTAGACATTCCTATCCAAGGGTCTTTACCCAACTGGTACAAGTTTAAGCTGACACTTACCACCTAACCCACTTCTTCATTCAAAGTCACTCTCCTTTCATCTTCCGTCCTCCCTCATCAGGAAGACACTGAAACATTCTTAACGACCAGCAAGTTTCAATACTCAGGATACAAATAACCTTTACTACTATTTTACTTATAGAACCATTATTACTTCTATGTATCAGAATATCGAGGAATTGAAACCGGCCCAAATAGTGGTCGTGGTATTTAGTCGCCCTACCATAAAACGAATGTAATAATTATTGTTATTTTAGATGTGGTAAATGCCTCCTACTCGCCTAATTTAAATTCCATCCGCCTAGAAGGAATAAAGCTCCATACCATTGCTTTTTGGCATGGGTGGTTAAAGCCCAACATGTACTGATACAATGCGGAATATTAGCTGATAACCTTTGAATCTATATCGTTATCTAATTAAGCCTTAACAAGTCACCCTCACCCAAGGACTTCCAAATAAGCAGCCGTTTGACGGTCTCAAGTAATAAGAATCTATTCACGACTTATGCCTCGATATTAGATTGAAGTACAGGGCGATGAAACGGATAGTAGATGGACGTCTAATTCATAACAAGGAGGTTAGGATTAATGGAATTTTAAAAATTTTTATTTATTATTGCGTTAGTAGTGCTATTGCTAACTGGTTATGCAGAAGACAAGCAATTCAATAATAGTTCATCTGATAATATTATTGATACTGGATATGTTGTAAAAGTTGATGGAGATCGATTTTTGTTCACCTCAAAATCAATGATTAAATCACAAGATATTGAAGAGCTGAATTCACAGATAGATTGGAAGCCAACTGAATCTCTGACATGGGAACAACGAACATCATCGGTATGGCTACCTATGAAAGACGTTCCTGGGACTTTAACTGTAGGTGACAAAATAGATGTAAGCTACTATACTCAATTAGATTCAAATCCACAGTTTGGAGGATTTAACAGAATCAAAATTGTGCATGAAAACTAGGGGAAGCACTTATTAAACATTCCGCTCTCATAATTTATAGCGAAATAGACTTGGATCTACTATTGTAGATCCAAGTCTATTTTAATTTTTCATTAAATCAACTTTAAAATATAACATATTACCACATGTGTTTATTACCCACAGTTAACCAGTAATGACTGCTTACTTTTGTGATTAAACACTAGAAGCCCCATCTACAGGTGCTGTTGGGTTGATTTGGACTGAACGACTACTGTACCCATTATAGTGATTTCTGCTATGTAGGGTGGCCGTTCATCCGTCACTCTCCAAACATTCTAGTATGCGAAGTGCTAAAGTTTTTGGGAACAAGTGCATAACCGCCTTCCTCTCTAGAAAGACTGTTATTCGTTCCTCTTCCAAAACAGTTGCATTTTCCATTTGAACTTTGGAGGTACGCGATGGTCAGATAATCGTAACAGGATGACCAAGGAGAAATGAATTGAAATTCCTCCCAAAAAGATGTGGCTGGGGTGAAGCATTCATATCCAGCCACCTTTAACTCGCGGTAAAGGTGGCGTGATCATATCGTCCAAAGCAAGCCGTAACTGGACAAGGTTACATGTAGACTTTTGTGTATTTCTTACAGGTGCTTTATGTAAGATAGTGGTTAATTAACAGACGTAACATAGTATAAGGTCAGATTCACATTTTGACGATAGGCGAATGTTTCGACTTTATACTTCTACTAATCGCTAAACACGATCTCAAATTGTCATTAAAAATAAACACAAAAAAAGCCACTACCTATAAAGGTAATGACCTTTCAATGAGACCGGCGGCGTCCTACTCTCGCAGGGGGAAACCCCCAACTACCATCGGCGCTGAAGAGCTTAACTTCCGTGTTCGGGATGGGAACGGGTGTGACCTCTTCGCAATCGTCACCAGACTCTTTGAGCTTGTTCGCTCAAAACTGAATAAAACAGACATTGTGCTACACGAATCAGGGTAATCAAGCCCTTTTCAAAATTGGTTAAGTCCTCGATCGATTAGTATCCGTCAGCTCCACACGTCGCCGTGCTTCCACCCCAGACCTATCAACCTCATCTTCTTTGAGGGATCTTACTTACTTGCGTAATGGGAAATCTCATCTCGAGGGGGGCTTCATGCTTAGATGCTTTCAGCATTTATCCCGTCCATACATAGCTACCCAGCGATGCCTTTGGCAAGACAACTGGTACACCAGAGGTATGTCCATCCCGGTCCTCTCGTACTAAGGACAGCTCCTCTCAAATTTCCTGCGCCCGCGACGGATAGGGACCGAACTGTCTCACGACGTTCTGAACCCAGCTCGCGTACCGCTTTAATGGGCGAACAGCCCAACCCTTGGGACCGACTACAGCCCCAGGATGCGATGAGCCGACATCGAGGTGCCAAACCTCCCCGTCGATGTGGACTCTTGGGGGAGATAAGCCTGTTATCCCCGGGGTAGCTTTTATCCGTTGAGCGATGGCCCTTCCATGCGGAACCACCGGATCACTAAGCCCGTCTTTCGACCCTGCTCGACTTGTAGGTCTCGCAGTCAAGCTCCCTTATGCCTTTGCACTCTACGAATGATGTCCAACCATTCTGAGGGAACCTTTGGGCGCCTCCGTTACTCTTTAGGAGGCGACCGCCCCAGTCAAACTGCCCGCCTGACACTGTCTCCTGCCCCGATAAGGGGCATGGGTTAGAAGTCCAATACAGCCAGGGTAGTATCCCACCAACGCCTCATCCGAAGCTAGCGCTCCGGAATCCAAGGCTCCTACCTATCCTGTACAGGCTGCACCGGAATTCAATATCAGGTTACAGTAAAGCTCCACGGGGTCTTTCCGTCCTGTCGCGGGTAACCTGCATCTTCACAGGTATTATAATTTCACCGAGTCTCTCGTTGAGACAGTGCCCAGATCGTTACGCCTTTCGTGCGGGTCGGAACTTACCCGACAAGGAATTTCGCTACCTTAGGACCGTTATAGTTACGGCCGCCGTTTACTGGGGCTTCAATTCGAAGCTTCGCTTGCGCTGACCTCTCCTCTTAACCTTCCAGCACCGGGCAGGCGTCAGCCCCTATACTTCACCTTGCGGTTTTGCAGAGACCTGTGTTTTTGCTAAACAGTCGCCTGGGCCTATTCACTGCGGCTCTCTCGGGCTTTAACACCCTACCAGAGCACCCCTTCTCCCGAAGTTACGGGGTCATTTTGCCGAGTTCCTTAACGAGAGTTCTCTCGATCACCTTAGGATTCTCTCCTCGCCTACCTGTGTCGGTTTGCGGTACAGGCACCTCCCGCCTCGCTAGAGGCTTTTCTTGGCAGCGTGAAATCAGGGACTCAGGGATAAATCCCCTTGCTGTAACAGCTCAATGTTATAGGAACGGGATTTGCCTCATTCCACACCTCACTGCTTAGACGCGCATAACCAACAGCGCGCTCACCCTATCCTACTGCGTCACCCCATTGCTCAAACGGCGGGGAGGTGGTACAGGAATATCAACCTGTTGTCCATCGTCTACGCCTTTCGGCCTCAACTTAGGTCCTGACTAACCCTGAGCGGACGAGCCTTCCTCAGGAAACCTTGGGCATTCGGTGGAAGGGATTCTCACCCTTCTTTCGCTACTCATACCGGCATTCTCACTTCCAAGCGCTCCACCAGTCCTTACGGTCTAGCTTCGACGCCCTTGGAACGCTCTCCTACCACTGACATCTAAGATGTCAATCCACAGTTTCGGTGATTCGTTTAGCCCCGGTACATTTTCGGCGCAGCGCCACTCGACCAGTGAGCTATTACGCACTCTTTAAATGATGGCTGCTTCTAAGCCAACATCCTGGTTGTCTGGGCAACGCCACATCCTTTTCCACTTAACGAATACTTGGGGACCTTAACTGGTGGTCTGGGCTGTTTCCCTCTCGACTACGGATCTTATCACCCGCAGTCTGACTCCCAAACATAAATCATCGGCATTCGGAGTTTGTCTGAATTCGGTAACCCGGGATGGGCCCCTAGTCCAAACAGTGCTCTACCTCCGAGATTCTTAAGTTTGAGGCTAGCCCTAAAGCTATTTCGGAGAGAACCAGCTATCTCCAGGTTCGATTGGAATTTCACCGCTACCCACACCTCATCCCCGCACTTTTCAACGTACGTGGGTTCGGGCCTCCAGTAAGTGTTACCTTACCTTCACCCTGGACATGGGTAGATCACCTGGTTTCGGGTCTACGACCCCATACTCTATCGCCCTATTCAGACTCGCTTTCGCTGCGGCTCCGCATTCACTGCTTAACCTTGCATGGAATCGTAACTCGCCGGTTCATTCTACAAAAGGCACGCCATCACCCATTAACGGGCTCTGACAACTTGTAGGCACATGGTTTCAGGATCTATTTCACTCCCCTTCCGGGGTGCTTTTCACCTTTCCCTCACGGTACTGGTTCACTATCGGTCACTAGGGAGTATTTAGCCTTGGGAGATGGTCCTCCCGGATTCCGACGGAATTTCACGTGTTCCGCCGTACTCAGGATACACTCTGGAGAGAATGGACTTTCAACTACGGGGCTTTTACCCGCTACGGCGGACCTTTCCAGGTCGCTTCGTCTAATCCATTCCTTTGTAACTCCGTATAGAGTGTCCTACAAC
>NZ_JBBOSA010000001.1:2505000-3010000 GCF_038004885.1 Sporosarcina sp. FSL K6-6792 | reverse complement strand
TCTATCTTATAGAATGCAAGACTTATTTTAAAATAGTTTTCATTTCTATTTCAATACCACTGATATGCACTATCTCAAGCCTTATTCATCATTGCATATTAAAACATCCTTCTAATCCAATACCTTTTCTATAGCAAGATGCCTATTCGTAGTGAGGTCTAAAATAGATCCATCTACACTCTTCTTCACCATTGGACGTAATCTTGCATCACGGTGAACGAAAATAACTTCTCCTACTTCGCCGTTTGTCAGCAGCACCTTTGTTCCAATAGAAAGATTCCCGACAAGGTCATGCAGTGCTTGGACAACTTTAATATCAAATTTCCCGAACTCTTCTTCCTTTATCATCTCAATTACCTTAAACGAAGATTCCTTTGAACGATGAATCCGTTCTGATGTCATCGCATGGAAAACATCTGCAACCGCCAGCACTTGTGAAAACACAGAAATTTGATTTGCTTTCTCACCGCGTGGGTAACCGCTACCGTCGAGGCGCTCATGATGTTGGAAGATCGCCAACTTCATTTCTTGTCTTAAAAGCGACGTGTCTTGAATCATTTGATAACTATACAATGTGTGTTGCTTTACTTCATTGAACTGATCTTTTGTTAAGAATGCTGCTTTCTCCGTAATTGCCGTATCAATTTTAGCCATTCCACAATCGGCGAGTACACCCGCAAGTCCAAGTTGTAAAGTCTGCCCTTTTGGAAATCCAAGTTGTCTACTGATAGCAGAAGCCAATATTCCCACACCTATTGAATGATGGTATATGTAGTCTTTGACATTTGAAAACTCATTTAATAACGTTACCATCTTTTTCTGTTCAATAAACGCATCTAATAGAGGTATCACTATTGAACGTACTTTAGCAATATCCGGACGCACACCTGCACGCCATCCGTGAAACTCCTTTTTATAGTTATGAACTGCATCGCTATATCGTGTTTGCAGGTCTCCCTGTTTCATGGGTATTTTTGCAAGCACATCATCCGGATTCACTGGACCCTCGTTGTCATCATATACATCTTCTCTTTTTACAACGAGTCGTTCTTGAACTTTAACTTTTTTTACACTGAATGCATTTAAAACCTTTATATGCTCCGGTGAGAGTTCAGTATCTTTTCTAAGGATCGGGTAGATTGTATTTATATATATATCTTCACTTGTAATTATGCCCGGGCGCAGGTCACTTGTTTTTACATAGTTTTCAGCCATCAATATTACCTACCTTCACCTTATAGTTCTTTCTATCATACTCTAAATATTTCAATTAAACGACGGGATTGTATAAATAGGCGTAAAAAAAAGGTTATTGAAATGGCCATATCGACCATTTCAATAACCTTTTTACTTAAGATTCCGTATCTTCATCGTCTATCTCAATAGTAGATAACCCGATGTCTTCATTATTTTCAGAAGAGACTTCATTCTCTTCAACAATATTGTCGTCGAGTTCTTCTTCCTCTTCTTCTTTCACAACTTTTGCAACAGTCGCGACAAGTTCATCTTCTCCTAGGCGGATTAAACGTACTCCCTGCGTACTGCGTCCAATAACAGAAATATCGTCAATGTCCATACGGATCAAAATGCCATGTATCGTAATCAGCATTAGATCTTCAGTACCATCTACTGTCTTCATCGCAACAAGAAGACCATTGCGTTCTGTCACATTCAATGTCTTCAGACCATAACCGCCACGAGTTTGAATACGGTATTCATCTTCTGGCGTACGTTTTCCGAATCCTTTTTCTGTGACAACTAGAATTTCATCGCCTTCATTCACTGTATCCATACCAATTACAATGTCGCCTTCGCGAAGACGGATACCACGGACTCCACCTGCTATCCGACCCATAGAACGAATATCTGTCTCATTGAATTTGATTAACATGCCATCCTTCGTACCAATGGAAATGTTTTCATCGCCTTTAGTCATTTTGACGCCGATAAGTTCATCATCGCCTCGAAGGGTAAGTGCTATCAATCCATTTGAACGGATATTAGCAAATTCGGAAACAGGTGTACGTTTAACAACCCCGTTACGAGTCGAGAAGAATAAGTATTTGTCATCCTCGAATGCATCTACAGGAATCATGGCTGTTACTTTCTCATCTTTATCGACACCTAACAAGTTAATGATAGGTAAACCTTTTGCAGTACGGCTAAATTCAGGCACTTGATAGCCTTTCGTACGGAATACTCGTCCTCTGCTTGTGAAGAACAAGATGGTATCGTGCGTCGACGTATTCAATAAATGTTCAACGAAGTCGTCGTTATTCGTGCCCATTCCTTGTATTCCGCGACCACCGCGACGCTGGCTACGGTACGTATTAGCAGGCAAACGTTTAATGTAACCATTATGTGTGAGTGTCAGTACTGAATTTTCGACTGGGATAAGATCTTCGTCCTCAATCATTTCAGCGCCGCCCAGTGTAATTTCCGTTCTACGTTTATCTTCAAAGCGAATTTTCACTTCGAGCAATTCCTCACGAATAATCTCAAGCAATTTTGATTCGTCTGCAAGAATTGCACGGAGTTCAGACATAAGGAGTTGCAACGCTTCGTATTCACTTTCAATTTTGTCCCGCTCAAGTCCTGTCAAACGTTGAAGACGCATATCAAGGATAGCCTGCGCTTGACGATCAGATAAATTAAATTGATCCATCAGCCCTGTTTTTGCTTCATCCGTTGTTTTAGATGCACGGATAAGGGTGATGATTCTATCGATATTATCAAGTGCTATGCGTAGTCCTTCTAAAATGTGTGCGCGATCTTCCGCTTTTTTCAGATCGTACTGAGTACGTCTACGGATTACAACTTTTTGGTGTTCAAGATAATGGAACAAAATCTCCTTTAATGCAAGGATTTTTGGTTGACCATCAACGAGTGCCAGCATATTGACACCAAAACTAGATTGCAATGCGGTTTGTTTGTACAGATTATTTAACAGTACGTTGGCATTTGCGTCACGGCGTACTTCCATCACTATTCGCATTCCGGTACGATCCGATTCATCGCGTAGGTCAGTAATGCCATCGATTTTCTTATCACGTACCAACTCAGCAATTTTTTCAATCAGACGTGCCTTATTTACCTGGAAAGGCAGCTCATGTACAAGGATTGTTTCCCTGCCGTTCGACTGCTGTTCAATTTCGACTCTGCCTCGAATGATAACCGAACCCCGCCCAGTTTCATAAGCTCTTCTGATTCCGCTACGACCAAGAATGATCCCACCAGTTGGAAAGTCTGGACCTGGAATAATTTCCAACAATTCTTCTGTTGTAATTGCAGGATTGTCAGCAAGTGCAAGGACAGCATCAATTGTTTCTCCAAGATGATGCGGAGGAATATTTGTTGCCATTCCGACCGCAATACCGGTTGTCCCGTTAACGAGTAAATTCGGGTATCTGCTTGGAAGAACAATCGGCTCTCTTTCTTGTCCATCATAGTTATCTTGGTAATCAACAGTATCTTTATTAATATCTCGAAGAAGTTCCATTGCAATACGCGACATACGAGATTCCGTATACCGCATCGCAGCTGCACCATCTCCATCGACAGAACCAAAGTTACCATGACCATCAACGAGCATATAACGGTAGTTGAAATCTTGGGCCATCCGTACCATCGTGTCATACACAGCACTATCGCCATGCGGATGATACTTACCGATGACGTCTCCGACAATACGTGCGGATTTCTTATGCGGTTTATCTGCGGTATTTCCGAGATCCTGCATTGCATACAGAATACGGCGATGGACCGGCTTTAAACCATCCCTCACATCAGGGAGCGCACGTGAAACGATGACACTCATTGCATAATCAAGAAAAGATGTCTTCATTTCTGTACTAATGTTAATTCCCTTAACACCACGTTGCGGCATATCTGCCATTATTGTTAGACTCCTTTCAACTCAAAAATCCTTAGGAAAAGATAGTTCGACTACTTGACTAGATATGCTGATCTAAAGTATTCCATTGAACTCGCTAGGGGATGCCTCACACCTTAAGCGAAGCAGCCTCACCGTTCTCAGGGCTTCGGCTCTTTTGCTCAGTTATTATGGACAATCCTTTGTTCAATACATTTAGTTTTTTTTCATTTCAACTAGCCAATCAGGTATCTATATTTTTCACGTACATTGCATTCTCTTCGATGAATTTGCGTCGTGGTTCGACTTCATCTCCCATAAGCTGTTGGAATGTTGAATCCGCATCAAACGCATCTTCAAGGTGAACTTGGAGCAGTGTACGCTGATCAGGGTCCATTGTTGTATCCCATAATTGCGTTGCGTCCATTTCCCCCAGACCTTTATACCGGGTAATAACGGGTTTCGGCATAGGAGGAAGTCGTCCAATAATCTCTTGGAGTTCTTCTTCAGTATAGCAATACTCCTGAACCTTCCCTTGTTTCACACGATAAAGTGGCGGCTGAGCAATATAAACATACCCCGCTTCGATAAGCGGTCGCATAAAGCGGAAGAAGAAGGTTAAAAGAAGCGTACGTATATGCGCCCCATCGACATCTGCATCAGTCATAATTACAAGTTTATGATAGCGTGCCTTGGAAAGATCGAATTCTTCTCCGATGCCTGTACCAAGTGCTGTAATCATCGCACGGATTTCTAAGTTACCTAAAATACGGTCAAGACGTGCTTTTTCGACGTTCAAGATTTTTCCTCGAAGCGGAAGAATTGCTTGGAAGTGGCGATCGCGTCCCATTTTAGCTGAACCACCCGCCGAGTCACCTTCAACGATATACAGTTCACTTATTGCTGGGTCACGTGAAGAACAGTCTGCCAGTTTACCTGGAAGGCTCGACACTTCAAGCGCCGATTTCCGGCGTGTAAATTCACGCGCGTTTTTTGCAGCAAGACGTGCTCGTGCTGCCATAAGACTTTTATCGATGATTTGACGTGATGTTGTCGGATTTTCAAGCAGGAATCGTTGGAATCCTTCTGAAAATAATGAGTTAGTGATCGTACTAACTTCTGAGTTACCCAGTTTTGTTTTCGTCTGTCCCTCAAATTGCGGATCCGGGTGTTTAATCGAGATGATGGCCGTTAGTCCTTCACGTACATCATCACCAGACAAGTTTGGATCAGCTTCTTTCAGCACGCCATTTTTCCGGGAATAGTCGTTAATAACGCGTGTCAGTGCTGTTTTAAAACCTGATTCGTGCGTACCACCCTCGTAAGTATTGATATTATTGGCAAATGAAAACAGGTTTTCTGCATAGCCACTATTGTATTGCATAGCGATTTCGATTGAAATTCCATCTTTTTCGCCTTCAATGTATATAGGTTCATCATGAATAGGCTCTTTGTTTTTATTCAAGTGTTCAACGTACGACTTGATGCCGCCTTCGTAATAATAAATGTCGCTTCGTTCTTCTTCACCACGCTCATCGGTAATCGTGATTCGCAGACCACGGTTTAGATAAGCAAGCTCACGAAGTCGGTTGGCCAGAATATCATACTCATATACTGTTGTTTCCGTGAAAATTTCTGGGTCTGCTTTGAAGCGGATTCTTGTTCCAGTTTCATCAGTAGTACCGATTACACTAAGTTCTTTTGACACAGCACCGCGTTCAAATTCGATGAAATGGACTTCCCCGTCACGTCTTACATACACTTCTGTCGTTTCGGACAGCGCGTTCACGACAGATGCACCAACTCCGTGCAATCCACCGGAAACCTTATAACCTCCACCGCCAAATTTACCACCGGCATGAAGTACAGTCATAATAACTTCGACTGCAGGTCGACCTGTAGATTCCTGAGTACCTACTGGAATACCGCGGCCATTATCATCGACTCGGATCCAATCGCCTTTTTCCATCGTCACTTCGATATGGTCACAGTGACCTGCAAGTGCCTCATCGATACTATTATCAACAATTTCCCATACAAGATGGTGAAGTCCTCTAGAACTTGTTGTCCCGATATACATACCTGGACGTTTGCGGACAGCTTCTAATCCTTCTAAGACTTGGATTTGATTTTCATCATAAGCCATCTGCATATCTTTCTCTTCCATTGCCAAACTGTTCACCTTCCCTTTCCGAACGTCTAACATTTGTATTGCTGCTGTTTTATATAAAGGGATGACTCAATCGTCATTCCTCTCTTTTAGCCACTTCGCCCGCTGTAACTTCGAATATGTCTGCCTGACGAATTGTTTCATGGTCAATCCCCGCTACGTTCGTCGTCGTGACAATTGTCTGCACTTCTCCTTGAATTGTGTTCAAGAGATGGGATTGTCGGTAATCATCAAGTTCAGACAGGACATCGTCCAAAAGAAGAACAGGTGCTTCTCCGACTTCTTGCTTTACAAGTTCTATTTCCGCAAGTTTAAGGGACAGCGCTGTTGTTCGCTGCTGTCCCTGCGATCCATACGTTTGGATGTCATAGCCGTTTACGAAAAAGTGAAGATCGTCTCTATGTGGCCCAATCAAGGTCATACCGCGATCTAGTTCACGGCGTCTTGCCTCAAGCAATCGCTGACCGAGTATCGACTGCATCTGTTCCACAGTCTGTCCCGAATCAAGTTCTTTTAGTGTTCCATAAGAAACTTGAAGGGATTCAATACCACGAGAGATTCCTTTATGAATCGGTTCTGCCCATTTTTGTAAAAGTTCCATGAAATAAAACCTTTTACGAATAATTTGGACGGCTACTTGAATATACTGCTCTGTATAAATATCAAACATGACATCGTTAAGGCTTTGTTTTCCCCGATTGTCTTTTAAAATTGCATTGCGCTGTTTGAGTATTTTTTGAAATGTTAAAAGATCATGTAAATAGGTTGGTGAAATTTGACCGATTTCCATATCGAGAAACCGTCTTCTTACCTGGGGACTGCCCTTTACAAGATTTAAATCTTCAGGAGCAAACATGACGACATTTAATTGGCCAATGTACAAGCTAAGGCGTTTTTGTTCAAGATGATTGACACGCGCTTTTTTGCCTTTTTTCGAAATGACTAATTCTAATGGCAGCCGTCCATATTTACGTTGTATGTCCCCTTCTATTTTACCATATTCTTGGTCCCAGCGTATTAATTCACGATCATTTGAAGTTCTATGCGATTTCGCCATAGAAAGTACATAGATTGCTTCCATGATGTTTGTTTTCCCCTGGGCATTTTCCCCAATTAACACATTGATTTGTGGGGAGAATGAAAGGTCAAGTGATTCATAATTCCGGTAATCGATTAATGCAAGTCGTTCAATATACATCCGTTTGACCGTCTGTTAGTTCAGTTACTTTATATGTGCCGACATTGGGAATTTTAACGATATCTCCATCACGAAGTTTTTTACCTCGTCGCTGTTCCTCCTCGCCATTGACGTAGACAATGTATTCATCCAGAAACCATTTAGCCATACCACCTGAACTAATTGTATTCGTCATTTTTAATAGTTGCCCTAGAGTTATGAACTCTGTATCGATTGTAAGATTTTCCATAGAGTCTCAACCTTTCGCAAGTTAGTCTGTCTTTCTATTTTAGCCGACTTTCGGCAGTAAGTAAAAAGGATAGTCAAATAAGTGACTATCCTTCAAGATTCAGTATGTTCGTACAGGGAGAATAAGTTGCAAGATTGAATCGTCATCAACTGATTTCAAGATGAACGGTCGCATAGCTCCCGTAAATTGAATCGTTATGTCTTGTCCATCGATTGCTTTCAATGCGTCCATCATATATTTAGCACTGAAAGAGATATTCAATTCTTCTCCTGTTACGCCAATAGCTTCAACCAATTCTTCAACCTTACCTACTTCAGGTGAATTTGAAGAGATTTCAATAACTTTACCTTCATTGGCAGAGAAGCGAACAATGTTGTTCCGTTCTTCACGTGCTAGAAGGGATGCTCTATCAATTGCCTGAAGAAGAAGTCGGCCATTCACCGTTACTGATGTTTTATATTCTAATGGGATAAGACGTGATGTATCTGGGTAATTGCCTTCCAATAGGCGTGAGTAAAATAACACACCACGTGTTTTGAATAACACTTGTTGATCTGCAATGACGATATCCACAAGTTCACCGTTATCGGGCAAAATCTTATTTAGTTCCTGAAGACTTTTACCAGGAATAACGACACTGAATGGAACTTCCGGCATATCTTCAGGTATCGTCAGTCTTCTTGCCAATCTATGGCTATCAGTAGCGATACAAGCAAGTCCCCCATCTTTTACTTCCCAAAGGACACCTGTTAATACTGGTCTAGTTTCTTGTTGAGACACAGCAAAGACCGTTTCTCGAATGATTGATTTCATCAGATCCGCTGGCAATGAAAATAGATAGTCATCTTTTACTTCTGGTAGAACCGGGTAATCTTCTGGATCTAGTCCAATTAGATGGAATTCAGACTTACCGGATTGAATATGTGTTTGAAGTCCATTTGCAACTTCTATTGTTACTTCATTCGTAGGTAGTTTTCGTACGATTTCGCTAAATACTTTAGCTTGCAGCACGATGCTTCCTTTTTCTACAACTTGAATAATTTGTTCTCCGTTATCTTCTGCAGGTATGAATGTACAGATCGTAATATCGGAATCACTTCCTGTTAATGTCATTCCTTTTTCGTCCACTTCAATCTTTATTCCCGTCAAAATTGGAATCGCAACTTTTTGACTGATGGCTTTCATAACATCGCTTAATCCATCAAGCAACTTATCTCTCATAATTTCAAATTTCATTCTATACCCTCGCTTAATATATATAGTATTAGTTATTAATAAAGTAATAGTAATAGTAGTAGGGGCTGTGGATATGTTGGTAAGTCTATTTTCCCTTTGAGCCTGAACGTTTTCCACATGTGTATAACCTGTTTGTAGGTGTGCACTACTTATTATATGTTATGCACAGGTCATCCTCTACCAAGAACATTACGAATATCTTGAACGTCTTGTTGCAAAGCTTGATCATCCTTTAACATTTGCCTAATCTTCTCGTGTGCATGAATGACAGTTGAATGATCTCGTCCTCCGAATTCAGATCCAATCTTAGGTAGGGAGAAATCCGTAAGTTCTCTGGATAAAAACATGGCAATCTGTCGGGGAAATGCAATCGCCCTCGTTCTTTTCTTCGCAGTAAAATCCTCTAGACGTATGTCAAAGTGCTCTCCAACTGCTTTTTGGATATCAAGAATCGTTACAGTACGCGGTCTTGAATTAGGAATAATATCTTTCAAGGCTTCCGCAGCAAGATCCGTATTGATATCCGAATTGACGAGTGATGAGTAGGCGACAACGCGTATAAGAGCCCCCTCAAGCTCACGTATGTTTGAGTCAATTTGGTTGGCAATGTACAGCATGACTTCATTTGGAATATCAACAAGCCCATCAGCCTTTGCCTTTTTGCGCAAAATTGCGATGCGTGTTTCCAGGTCTGGAGGTGCTATATCTGTGATAAGACCCCATTCAAAGCGAGATCTAAGTCTGTCCTCAAGTGTTGGAATTTCTTTTGGAGGTCGGTCACTTGAAATAACAATTTGTTTTGACTCCTCATGGAGTGTGTTGAATGTATGGAAAAATTCTTCTTGTGTTTGTTCTTTTCCCGCAAGGAATTGAATATCATCTATTAAGAGCACGTCTACATTCCGATAACGATTACGGAACTCGACAGCTTTATTATCACGAATAGAGTTAATGAATTCATTTGTAAACTTCTCAGATGAAAGATACATGACTTTTGCTGAGGGGTTCTGTTCGAGTACATAATGTCCAATTGCGTGCATTAAGTGTGTCTTTCCAAGCCCAACACCCCCATAGATAAACAGCGGATTATAGGCTTTCGCTGGTGCTTCAGCAACGGCAAGTGACGCTGCATGGGCAAAACGATTTCCTGAACCAATGACGAATGTGTCAAACGTATATTTTAGATTAAGCATGCCAGGTGCCGACGTTAATGGAACTTTTTCTATAGGTTTAACGGTCGGTTTAGGTAGCATGAAATCATTTTCTTCCATGTTTTTAGGAACAACGAACTGAATGATTCGGTCTTCGCCAGTCAATTCGGATAGAATACCGGTAATAAGATGTACATAGTGGTTTTCAAGCCAATCTTTTGCAAATGAATTCGGTGCGGCGATTGTGACATTTTCTTCGCCATAAGACATCAGTTTTGTCGACTTTAGCCAAGTTTCAAAACTAGGTCTTGAAATTTTCTGCTCAACCTTCGACAAAACTTCGATCCATAATTCTTCTAAGTGGTCCAAACGTGTGCCTCCTTTACAATGAAAATAAAAAACCCGAGGATATGTATTATACACAGTTTTCCGTCGTGTGGATAACAATTACGCAAAAGTGTTGAAAAAATTATCCACAATGTATTAACAACTGTGGATAACAAAAATGCTATAAAATTATGTGCATAACAAATTCATCTCATTGTAACAGGATATGTTGTGGATTACAAGGAGTCCTGAACCTTATCCACAGCGCAATTGGTTGTGGATGAAATTTTTATCCACAGGCCTTGGTATGTGAGGAAGATGTCGATAAGCAGTGTGCATAAAAAAACTTAAGAAAATACTATCCACATCACTATCTGGAATTAGCGGAAGAAACCGTGGATAACTTATTGAGATGAAATCAGAGAAACTAAATGGCCTAAATTACTGTCGAACAGGAAAGGGTTGACTTTTACCTTGGAAATCCGATATACTATTCAAGACTGTCACAGTAATAAATAGACAATCAATGCAGGAGGTGTCTTAAAAGATGAAACGTACTTACCAACCAAATAAACGTAAGCGTAGTAAAGTTCACGGCTTCCGTGAAAGAATGAGCACGAAAAGCGGACGCAGAATTCTAGCAGCTCGTCGTCGTAAAGGAAGAAAAGTCCTATCAGCATAAGGCCACTGACATTTCAGTGGTCTTTTTTCTTGTTTATTAATGAAGAACTATAATCATAGATGACGGAGCAGGTGCATGAGATGAACAGACGTCAACGGATAAAGACGAATGAGGAATTCCAAGAAGTATTCAAAAAAGGGAAGTCGTTTGCTAATCGGCAATTTGTTGTGTATTCCTATAGGAAGGAAGACCAGCCAGAATTCAGGATTGGTCTGTCCGTCAGCAAAAAAGTAGGTAATGCAGTCGTGCGGAATAGGATCAAACGGTATTTACGACAGTCCTTCCTGGAAATGAAAGACGAACTGCGCAACGATATGGATTATGTCATCATCGCCAGACATCAGGCGGCCACATTAGATTTTCATGAAACAAAAAAAAGTTTGCAGCACGTTCTGCGTATTTCTCGTGTCTTAAAGAAGTAGAAGGAAGTATATGAACGTGATAAACTGTTAGTATCGGTCGATAGGGCCTTTTAACTTCACTCGGCAGGGGTCGAAACCCCTACTGAAAATTAAGGAACTCTGGCTAAAATCGCCGCGTACTGCGGCAACGCCTGAGTAACCAACATCCTGTTGGCCCAAAGCCTCCAGCGGATGTCACAGACTTTGAAGAGAATTAATTGAATAAGATAAGATTTGGGGGAACTGATTTGAAAAAGAAGTTAGCATTAATCCTTATACTGACGGCATTGTCGGTATTTCTTGCGGGATGTTCGGAATTCCAACAACCGATTTACGAGGACAGTGAAGGATTTTGGAACAAATTTGTCGTCTGGCCGTTAGTTTCCCTAATAACGACATTTAAAGACATACTCGGCACATACGGGTACGGTATTGTTGCAGTTACAATCATCATTCGACTTGTCTTGCTTCCATTAATGATCAAACAGACAAAAAGTTCAAAACGGATGCAGGAAATCCAACCTGAACTGAAAGCACTAAAAGAGAAATACAAATCAAAAGACGCAGTTACACAACAAAAGTACCGTGAAGAAATGCAAAAAGTTATGTCGGAACGAAAAATCAATCCGGCGGCAGGCTGTTTACCAGTCTTAATCCAAATGCCAATTCTATTCGGTTTCTATCACGCGATCAGCCGAATGAATGTCACATACGATATTGGAAACTTCTTATGGTTTGAACTTGCAGCGCCAAGTATTACACTTGCAGTTTTAGCAGGAGCTATGCAGTTTATCGTTTTACGTACAGGTCCTGCAATGGACAACCCACAGATGAAAGTAATGATGTATATCATGCCGTTTATGATTATGATCTTCGGTTCATTCTTACCAGCAGCACTTTCACTTTACTGGGTAATCGGTAATATCATTTCAATTATCCAAAACATCTTCATTTACAAACCATTTAAGAAAAAGGAAGTGGAACTTGTAAAAGTGGGAGGGAAACGGAAATGACAAGGACGACGCGAAGGGGAACCACGGTTGAATTAGCGATTTCATCAGCATTGACAGTACTTGGCGTTACGCGTGATGAAGTAAAAGTCGAAGTGATCAATCAAGGGAGAAAAGGATTTCTAGGTTTCGGTGCAAAAGAAGCTGAAGTAACCGTAACTATTATGAACTTTGAAGAACCTTCCGTCCTTGAAGAAGCAAAACCTCTAATGGAAATACAGCCATCTGAGATTGAAGTTATTAGTGAATCTGTTAAACCTCCTGTGGAGAAAGAGGAAGTCCAAATTGAAGGATTGTCTGATGAAACCGCGATAGAAGAAACAGAACACTATTTAAAAATGATTGCAATTGGAATGGGTGTCGATGACATTCAAATCAGCCATGAAATCAAAGGTAAATATGTTACATTCCAAATGGAAAGTGCAAAAGCTGCATTACTGATTGGAAAACGAGGACAAACGTTAAATGCACTCCAGCAATTATCGCAACTTGTAACAAACAAATTGGCAAGTCAATTCAAGGTCGTCCGGGTAGATATCGGTGATTATCGGGAGCGTCGCGAACAATCTTTGGAACAATTAGCAGAACGAATGGCTGATAAAGCAGTTCGTACAGGGAAAAGAATCCAGTTAGAACCGATGGCTTCCTATGAAAGGAAAGTCATTCATAATGCTTTATCACGGCGCATGGATATTGAAACATATTCAGAGGGCTCTGATCCATTCAGGTATTTAGTCATTGAATCCGTTAGGTGAAAAAAAGTCCCGCAAAGACGAACGCTGTCTCTGCGGGACTTTTTTGTATTATATTGTAAAGATATCTTAACTTATCCACATTATTTAAATTGCGACACTAGGAGGATGGATGGATTTGTGATAATATATTATGTTAGATAGTCGTGTCGGAAATAGGTTATCCACATGTGAGTAACCAAGTCAGGAAGGTGAAAAACGTGCATTTTGATACAATAGCTGCCATCTCTACTCCAATGGGGGAAGGTGCAATTGCCATCGTCAGGTTAAGTGGGGACGAAGCTGTCCAAATAGCGGATCGTATTTTCCGTTCACCGTCTGGTAAGAGGCTAAATGAAGAACAATCACATACAATCCATTATGGTCATTTAATAGATCCATCAACTGAGGAAACTGTCGAAGAAGTAATGGTTTCTCTCATGAAAGCACCAAAAACATTTACACGTGAGGACGTCGTAGAAGTGAACTGTCATGGAGGAATTGTTGCGGTCACCCGTGTTCTTCAATTAGTGCTCAAGCAAGGGGCGCGTCTTGCAGAACCCGGTGAATTCACAAAACGTGCATTCCTTAATGGACGAATTGATTTGTCTCAAGCCGAAGCGGTCATGGATCTTATTCGTGCGAAGACAGACCGTGCCATGAATGTTGCACTCAATCAGATGGAAGGAAAACTTTCTCGGTTAATCGGGGGATTGCGACAAGCGCTTATTGAAACGTTGGCGCAAGTTGAAGTAAATATCGATTATCCGGAGTACGACGACGTCGAAGAAATGACAATCCCGCTAATGATTGAAAAAAGTATGTGGGTGAGAAATGAAATTGATAAGTTGTTGAAAACTTCATCTCAAGGAAAAATTCTGCGAGAAGGTCTATCTACTGTTATTATTGGTAGACCCAATGTAGGGAAGTCTTCCTTACTAAATAGCATCATTCAAGAAAATAAAGCAATCGTAACCGACATTGCGGGGACGACGCGTGATATTATTGAAGAGTACGTTAATGTGCGAGGTGTTCCACTGCGTCTCGTTGATACAGCTGGAATCAGAGAAACAGAAGATATTGTGGAACGAATCGGCGTCGAAAAATCGAGGAAAGTGTTGAAGGAAGCGGATTTAATTCTACTCGTCCTTAACAGTTCTGAAGAGTTATCGATAGAAGACGAACGACTATTTGAAGTGGTATCGGGAATGGATACAATCTTTGTTATCAATAAAACCGATCTTCCGCAAAAAATTGACATGCAAAAAGTGATGGAACATGCCGGAACGGGCAAAGTTGTCACGACCTCTCTCGTGAAAGACGAAGGGGTAGATGAACTGGAAGAAGCAATTGCCGGACTCTTTTTCGAAGGAAATCTTGAATCAGGCGATTTCACATATGTATCAAATGCACGACATATCGCACTATTACACAACGCGCGTGCCACGATTGAAGACGCACTCGCGGCTGCTGAAGCAGGTGTTCCAGTCGATATGATTCAAATTGACGTTACACGGACGTGGGAAATTCTTGGTGAAATTATCGGAGACACGGTCCAAGACGGTCTACTCAATGAACTATTTTCTCAATTCTGCCTCGGAAAATAAAATAAGATAAGTGTTCAACAAGAGTGAATGGAAAGAGGGGGCCTGCCTAGCGCAGTAGCCCGCTTCTACTTTTCATCGAGCTTTTTGAATGACTTTAATAGAAAGAAGGAAAAGAACATGCCCAAATTTGAAGCAGGCACGTTCGATGTTATTGTTATTGGAGCTGGCCATGCGGGAGTTGAGGCGGCACTTTCCGCTGCCAAAATGGGTGCAACAACGCTCGTACTTACAATGAACCTCGACATGATCGCCTTTATGCCATGTAATCCGTCACTCGGTGGTCCCGCTAAAGGGATTGTCGTCCGTGAAATTGATGCACTGGGCGGTGCAATGGGGAAAGTAATTGATAAAACACACATCCAAATGCGGATGTTAAATACAGGAAAAGGACCAGCAGTTCGAGCGCTTCGAGCGCAAGCTGATAAAGTCCTTTACCAGTCGGAAATGAAACGTCTCCTGGAAGAACAGGAAAATTTACTACTTCACCAAGGTGTTGTAGAAGAACTAATCGTGGAAGACGATGAAATAAAAGGTGTACTTACGCAAGTCGGTGCAATTTACCGTGCGAAGACAGTCATCATTACAACGGGGACATTCCTGCGCGGTGAAGTTATTATTGGTAACCTAAAATATTCAAGCGGACCGAATAACCAAATGCCTTCAATTAAACTTGCAGACAATATTCGCGAACTTGGTTTTGACATGGTGCGATTCAAAACAGGGACACCGCCTCGTGTGAATAGTAGAACAATTGATTATAGCAAAACTGAAATCCAACCAGGAGATGATACAGCGTGGGCATTCAGTTATGAAACGACTGAATTCATCACTGATCAACTACCATGTTGGCTGACATATACATCGCCAAGAACACATGAACTTATTAATGAAAACCTTCACTTATCACCGATGTATTCCGGAATGATTAAAGGGAAAGGGCCCCGCTATTGCCCATCAATTGAAGATAAAATTGTACGATTTGCTGATAAATCACGTCATCAGATTTTCCTTGAGCCCGAAGGCCGTAATACGCAAGAAGTGTATGTTCAAGGATTATCGACAAGTTTGCCGGAACACGTTCAAAAACAATTGATTGCAAGCGTACCAGGACTTGAAAATGCGGAAATGATGCGTGCAGGTTATGCAATTGAGTATGATGCAATCGTCCCTACGCAACTATGGCCTACACTTGAAACCAAAAGAATTCGTAATTTATATACAGCTGGTCAGCTTAACGGTACATCTGGCTATGAAGAGGCAGCAGGTCAAGGAATCATGGCCGGTATAAATGCAGCTTCCCGTGCTCTCGGGAAAGAAGAACGTGTCCTGGGGCGTGCTGACGCATATATAGGTGTTCTTATTGATGATCTTGTTACAAAAGGGACAAGCGAGCCATATAGACTTCTGACATCACGTGCCGAATACCGACTGTTGTTGCGTCATGATAATGCGGACATGCGCCTGACTGAAATTGGGTACCAAATAGGTATGATTAGTGAAGAACGACATGATGCGCATATTATTAAAAAGCAACAGATTGAAGAAGAAATTGCCAGACTGCGAAAAGTGACGATTAAGCCTAATAGTGATGTTCAAGACATCATACGTGAAACAGGCGGCTCAGAACTTAGAGAACCGATGAAAGCAGCAGACCTTCTAAAACGTCCTGAAATAAAATATAGCCAGATAGAAAGAATGGTTCCACCAGAAGAAAAGAAATCAAAAGAAGTAGAAGAGCAAGTTGAAATCTTCATTAAGTATGAAGGGTATATTGAAAAATCATTGCAACAAGTAGATAAAATGAAAAAACTAGAAAACAAAAAAATACCCGATAATATCGACTATAATGCTATATCCGGCATCGCGTCGGAAGCTAAAAGTGTACTAAGCGAAGTAAGACCATTATCCATTGCACAAGCATCTCGTATATCCGGCGTTAATCCAGCCGATATTTCAATTCTTCTTGTCTATATCGAACAAGGAAGAATAGCCAAAATTTCGGGTTAAATTAGCTAATGCGGTCTTGTGTTATGTTAGTTAATACAGGCCGCTTACGCTTTTCTTATTGTCTAGGCTCCAGGCGTCAGCTCCTCGGGGTCACAAGACAGTTTGCTGTGGTGGCTGAAGAACGCCTCCTCGCAAATTGTCTTGTGCCTGTCGGGGCTGAACGACGCCTTACGCTTTTCTTATTGTCTAGACTCCAGCGGCCAGATGCTCGGGTCATAAGTCGATCTGACTATACGGCAAAGGGCGCCGTGCCGTCATTTCGTCTTATGCCTGTCGCATCTAGGCGGGCCGCTTACGCTTTTCTTAAGGGGGAATATTGATGAATGTTGCACAATTTATACAAGCTTTAAAAGAACAAGGTATTGAATTGAGTGAAACGCAAATAGCTCAGTTTAACCAGTATTTTAAACTCTTGGTAGAGTGGAATGAAAAGATGAACTTGACAGCGATTACAGATGCGCCCTCAGTTTATTTAAAACACTTCTATGATTCTATATCCGCGGCTTTTTATATTAATTTGAATGAACCAAAAACAATTTGTGACGTAGGCGCGGGAGCTGGATTTCCAAGTATTCCTTTGAAAATTTGTTTTCCAAACTTAGACGTGACTATTGTGGATTCATTAAATAAAAGAATTGGTTTTCTGAAAGTATTAGCTGAAGAACTTCAGCTAGAAAATGTGCACTTCGTTCATGCAAGAGCTGAGGACTTCGGACAAGACTCCAAGTATCGTGAAAAGTTCGATATCGTCACTGCTCGTGCGGTTGCACGTCTGTCTGTCTTAGCTGAATTATGTATACCACTAGCTAAAAAAGGTGGAATCTTCATTGCGATGAAGGGAGCAGCCGCAGAAGACGAACTTTTAGATGCAAAAAAAGCACTTTCTGTTCTCGGGGCTACCATTAAAAAACAATACTCATTTATTTTGCCAATTGAAAATAGTGAACGAAATATCTTTGTTTTTGATAAAGAGAAAATCACTCCTAAAAAATATCCTCGTAAACCAGGCATTCCGAATAAAATGCCAATTCAGTGAACTGTTTCACGTGGAACAATGAGTAAAGAGGATATACTATCGCCATGCCGAATTAGTAGAATTAGGGAGCAGTATTGAAAAGGTGGTGCCGGGAATGAAAAGTCCGTTTTCACGATTTTTTGGGAGTGGAGATAAAGAATTAGATCCACTAGTAGTGGAAGAGGTTCATCACGAAGTAATTGAACAGGTGAAAATCGAGTTAATAAATCCAAATAAATTTCAACCGCGTACAATATTTTCTGAAGATAAGATTGAAGAACTTGCGAGGACAATCCATACGCATGGTGTCATTCAACCAATCGTCATTCGGAAAATGGGCGAAGAAAATTATGAAATCATCGCTGGAGAGCGTAGATATCGAGCAATGAAAAAATTGGGATGGTCGGAAGTACCGGCGATCATTCGAAACCTTGATGATAAAGAAACTGCATCCATTGCACTTATTGAAAACTTACAGCGTGAAGAATTGACTGCAATTGAAGAGGCATATGCCTATGAAAAACTTCTTGAACTTCATTCCTTAACACAGGAAGCGTTAGCGCAAAGACTAGGAAAAGGTCAGTCAACTGTTGCTAATAAATTGCGTTTACTGAAATTACCCGATGAAATCAAGAATGGAATATTAACAAAAGAAATATCGGAGCGACATGCAAGAGCACTTATTCCAATTAAGGACAGCGAATTACAGTCACAACTATTTAAGGAAGTAATTGAACAGCAGTTGAATGTCAAACAACTAGAAGCCAGAATCTTTCAGGTTTTACACCCTCCAGAGAATGTAAAAGATAAAAAGACAGCACCTCGGAGAAAATCGGTAAGTAAAGATGTACGAATTGCTCTTAATACTATTAGACAATCACTAGTTCTCGTTACTAAAAGTGGGATAGATGTAAAGACAGAAGAAGAAGATTCAGATGATTTTTATATAATCACTGTTAAAATACCGAAAAAGAAATAAGAAATGTCCAAGTGCCTTGATAGACCTGAAAAACTTATACTTTCTTATTTTTTAACAAAAGACTCTTGCTTCACATAGCAAGAGTCTTTTTTCTACATATTTCTCTACAAAAAATGTTTTTTTTGTTAAACTAGAAGAAGTTACAAAATTGAAAGAATAAAAGAATAATAAAAGTGCAGGAAAGCAGGTGCAGGTGTGGGCAGAATTATAGCGATAGCCAATCAAAAGGGAGGCGTCGGAAAAACGACAACATCCGTAAATCTAAGTGCTTGCCTTGCTCATATAGGCAAAAAAGTTCTTTTGATTGATACCGATCCGCAAGGGAATGCAACGAGCGGGGTAGGCGTTAACAAGGGGGAAGTCCAACAATGCATTTATGATATTCTAATAGATGATGTTAATATAAAAGATGTCATTCGTTCGACTAAAGTAGAAAACCTTGATATCGTGCCGGCAACTATATCCCTAGCAGGCGCAGAAATTGAGCTAGTTTCAACTATATCCAGAGAAGTACGGATGAAACATGCTATTCAGGAAGCAAAAGATCTGTATGACTACATCATTATCGACTGTCCACCGTCACTTGGTTTACTAACAATAAATGCACTGACCGCGGCTGATTCAATTATCATCCCAGTCCAGTGCGAGTATTATGCCCTTGAAGGTTTAAGTCAACTACTAAGTACGATCCGGCTTGTTCAAAAACATTTAAATGAAGACTTAATGATTGATGGCGTCTTACTTACGATGTTCGATGCAAGAACAAATTTAGGGATTCAAGTGATAGATGAAGTGAAAAAGTATTTTCAAGATAAAGTATACAAAACGATTATTCCAAGAAATGTACGATTGAGTGAGGCACCGAGTCATGGAGAACCGATTATCATTTATGATTCAAGATCACGTGGTGCAGAAGTATACTTAGATCTGGCAAAGGAAGTGGTTCGCAATGGCTAAAGGTCTTGGAAAAGGATTAAATGCTTTATTTCCTGGAGAGTCACTAGCGAAAGTAGAGTCTGTCGAACACATTCATGTGAAAAGTATTAAGGCCAATCCGTACCAACCAAGGAAAGTATTTGATGAAAATGCTATTCAAGAGTTGAGTGCTTCCATTAAAGAACATGGTATTCTTCAACCAATTATTCTTCGGAAAATGGGAACGGCCTACGAAATTGTTGTAGGTGAGAGACGATTCCGTGCAGCACAAATGGCAGGTCTAACTGAAGTTCCAGCGGTTGTCCGTATCTTGACGGACGAAGAAACAATGGAGTTTGCGATTCTTGAAAACTTACAGCGGGAAGACCTAACGCCAATAGAAGAGGCTGAAGCTTATCAAAGCCTCATGGAAAATCTAGGTCTTACACAGGAACAACTAGCATTTAGACTCGGTAAAAGTAGACCTCACATCGCAAACCATGTCCGTTTACTTTCATTGCCTGAAAAAGTAAGAAATTATATTACTGTAGGTAAAATTTCTATGGGGCATGGTCGAACATTACTTGGTCTACGTAAGAAAGAACAAATCGCTTTAGTGGCAGAACGGCTACTAAGAGAAGGACTTAACGTCCGCCAATTAGAAAAGCTGGTTCAAAAAATGAATGAGGATGTTCCACGTGAAACTAAACCAGAAAAGCATAAAGACTTATTCCTTGCCGAGCGGGAGTCAAATCTGCGTGATTATTTCGGGACAAACGTATCAATAAAGAAAACAAAGAATAAAGGTAAAATTGAAATCGAATTCTTCTCTGAAGATGATCTCGAACGTATTCTTGAATTATTGAACGAATAAGGATGCACCTATTTTGCCGACTGTGCAAAATAGGTTTTATTTTTAACTTTACTCAGCGGGAATCCAACCCCGCTGAATTTTAGAACTCAGTTTAAGATCGCCGCGTCCTGCGGCAACGAGGAGGAATGAACTGAAATTCCTCCTCGTTGGCCCAAAGCCTCCGGCGGATGTCACAGATTTTGAAGGGAGTTAATTGAGCAAGCTCAATTAAAAATCTGGACGCAAATACGCCTCGACGTATTTGATTGAGAGGAAGTGAAAAAGTGATTTTATTTGGGACAGTTGTGAATGTTCTTTTAATAGTTGCAGGTGCGTTCATAGGAAGATTTCTACATAATATACCCGAGCGGATGAAAGAGACTGTCATGTATGGAATTGGGTTTGCGGTTGCTGTCATTGGCATACAAATGACTTTTGAAAGTACGCAAATACTGATTGTTATTATCAGTATTGTCGTTGGTGCAGTAATTGGTGAGTGGATGGATCTCGATAAGAAAGTGAATGATCTGGGACACTGGATGGAGAGCAAGATACCGGCAAGTGATAAAGGTCCGGGCATTGCGCAAGGGTTTGTTACAGCTACGTTGATTTTTGTTGTTGGATCGATGGCCATTATCGGTGCTATTGATAGCGGTCTGAGAAATGATCATGATGTCCTCGTCATGAAAGGAATTATTGATGGTTTCACTGCTATCATTTTAAGCTCAACGCTAGGTATTGGTGTCGCGTTTGCTGCAATTCCTGTATTTTTTTATCAAGGAATTATCACGTTATTTTCTACTCAAATAAGTCGCTTCGTTCCGGATGATTTACTGAACTTCTTCATCTCTGAAATGACAGCGACAGGTGGATTAATGATTTTGGCTATCGGTTTGAATTTAATTGGTTTGACTAAAGTGAGAGTTGCCAACCTGATTCCAGGTATCCTTGTTGTTGGAGTTGCTGTTACTATCGTACACTTCTTTTGATTTAAGACGCCCGTGTGCAAGTTGCAATGCCCGAGCAATAGTGCGGCTCATCTCGTATGGAAGGTAGAGGCGAGTACTTTGCAAAACGGCATGTTCCATGAACCCGGCGATATTGACTATGCCTTTAATGGATACGTCCCCAACTGGGGGTAGCTCCTTACCGACTGCCTTGCCAGGGTGTATAGGTCCACTATTGAAAAGTAATTGTCCGATAGAACTTACTTGTCCTAGGCATGCATCAATTGCTACGATGAAAGCAGTGGGATTAGTGAGTCTGGTTTCATCAATATGCTGTTGTAGATTTAAGGCATGTAATGGACTTTCCAATGTCCCGATTACAGTGAATGGGAACAGGGGAGACTCGGATAGGAAAGAACCGGTAAGTGGCCCTAGCGAGTCACCGGTAGATCGATCGGTTCCGATACAGAAAAAAGTGAGATCTTGGGTTTCGAATGGAATGTGCTGGAGGAATAATGAACTGAGTTTCCAAACGGCACCTGTCTCCTTATGGTGAATGCGATAATCATATGGTGTAGAAAGAGTAGATCGCATGAAAAAACTCCATTTCTTTTTTTATAACTCAGTCTACGCTTGCAAGTGATTTATTATACGAAAGGAAGAGGATTGTGGCAGTAACCGTAAATGAAGACATTAAAAAATTGAAAGAAGAATTAGAAGATGCAAGTAACATACTATTTAATTCAGAAACTTGGATTGATATTGGCATGCTGGCACTTAAAGTTTTCTTCATTATCCTGTTATCCATTATTGTAGTCAAAATAGGTAAAAGCGTTATTAGCCGTGCATTCAAGGTGAGACTGAAAGGCGCCTTGCGCTATACAGAGCGCCGTGAAACAACATTGGTTAAGCTGCTTCAAAATACATTGTCATATGTCGTCTATTTCGCAGCAATTCTAGCAATCCTTTCTGCATTTACAATCAATGTTACAGGAATTCTTGCAGGGGCTGGAGTGTTAGGTCTGGCAGTCGGTTTTGGTGCCCAAAGTCTTGTGAAGGATATTATCAGCGGTTTCTTCATCATTTTTGAAGATCAATTTTCTGTGGGTGATTATGTACAAATTGGTTTAACAGTTGGAACGGTTGAAGAAATTGGTTTACGTACGACAAAAATTAGTGCGTATGGCGGGGAAGTACATATCATCCCGAACGGAAATATTTCAGAGGTCGTGAACTACTCAATTAATAATTCACTGGCTATAGTGGATATTAGACTTGGATATGAAACAGACATCGCGAAAACGGAAAAACTGTTGAAAGAGTATCTTGCAAATTTAACTGTTGGATATGAAGCGCTGATATCACAGCCAACTATCGTAGGCGTACAAGATTTGGGAGCATCTGAAATTATCATGAGAATTACAGCAGAAACCCAGCCTGTGATGCAATACGCAATTGCAAGGCAATTACGCAGGGATTTGAAAGTATTCCTGGATCAGAATGGTATTGAAATACCATATCCCAAAATGGTGATGTATCAACCGAAAAATGAGGTGTAGATAAATGGTGGAAAAAGTTTTTGGGTTAAATGATATTGTTGAGATGAAAAAGCAGCATCCATGCGGAACGAACGCATGGAAAATCATTCGGATGGGGGCAGATATTCGAATTAAATGCGAAGGATGTGGCCATAGCGTAATGATTCCGCGCAATGAATTTGCAAAGAAGATGAAAAAGCTGCTTGTAAAGGCTGAATCTTAAGCTGTTCAGATTCCAGGCGTTCCGCTAGCAGATGGACAACTAGGCCTGCTGTCCTTATAATGGAAGAGTTGCATATGGAATGTATGAGTAAAAGAATGAACATATAATGGAGGCTTCTTTAAGCGAAAGTACCGCTTAAAAAGCTAAATGAAAGGTTGTGGAACGAATGGCATTAACAGCTGGAATCGTCGGTCTACCAAACGTAGGTAAATCTACACTATTCAATGCGATTACAAAAGCAGGAGCAGAGGCGGCAAACTATCCGTTCTGTACAATTGATCCGAACGTTGGAATCGTTGAAGTACCTGATGAAAGACTAGATAAACTTACAGAACTAGTAACTCCGAAAAAAACAGTACCAACTGCATTTGAGTTTACAGACATCGCAGGAATTGTTGAAGGAGCAAGCAAAGGTGAAGGGCTAGGGAATAAATTCCTTATGCATATCCGTGAAGTGGATGCAATCTGTCAGGTTGTCCGTTGCTTCGTAGACGAAAATATAACACATGTAGCTGGTAAAGTTGATCCAATCGATGATATCGAAATCATCAATCTTGAATTGATTCTTGCAGATATGGAAGCCGTTGAAAAACGATTGGCACGTGTTACCAAAATGGTTAAACAGAAAGATAAAGTGGCAATGGCAGAAGAACCAATCTTGATTAGATTAAGAGAAGCATTTGAAAATGAAAAACCTGCTCGTTCTGTTGAGTTTAGTGACGAGGAACTTATCCTTGCAAAAGGGATGAACCTTTTGACGATTAAACCGATGCTCTATGTAGCAAACGTTGCGGAAGATGAAGTTGCAGATGCAGACAATAATGAGAATGTTAAAGCTGTCCGCGCATTTGCGGAAAAAGATAGTGCACAAGTAATTGTTGTTTGTGCAAAAATCGAAGAAGAAATGGCTGAACTTGAAGATGATGAAAAAGCGATGTTCCTTGAAGAGTTGGGTATCAAGGAATCGGGCCTCGATCAACTTATCAAAGCATCTTATAAGCTTCTTGGCTTTGCAACATACTTCACAGCGGGCGTACAAGAAGTTCGTGCGTGGACATTCCGTAAAGGGATGAAAGCACCGCAATGTGCTGGAATCATTCACACTGACTTCGAACGCGGCTTCATCCGTGCTGAAACAGTAGCATATGATGACCTAGTTGCAACAGGTTCAATGGCTGCTGCAAAAGAGGCAGGAAAAGTTCGTCTTGAAGGAAAAGAATACATTGTTAAAGACGGCGACGTTATGCTGTTCCGTTTTAACGTTTAAGTACCATATATGTTGATTAACCAAAGTTAACCAGTAGCGATTGCTTACTTTTGTGATAAGACATTAGACGTCCTATGTATAGGTGCTTTCGGATCGCTATGGACTGAACGACTACTATACAATTATCGGGATTTTTTGCTGTGTAGGGATGCGACTTTGTCGTATCCCTACACAGTTTTTCCGTTAATCGTATGGGGGTCGTTCGTCCGTCCGTCGCTCTCCAAAGCTACAAGTACACTATAAGTGCCAAAGCTTTTGGGAACGAGTGAATAGGCACTTTCCTATCCTTAGAGGAGCAGCCAAAGATGCAATTTTGGCTGCTTACTCCTTCTTTATAGCATTTCCTTTTTCAAATTTAAGGTAGTGTACCTTTCTATAACTCACCACACTGATACTTCTATGTTCGATTTATTAAAAAGTGAGGAGTGCCCGAAATTTCATCTTCGGGCACTTGCAATCTTTATAGAAAGGTAGTTATTCTTTCATCCTCCAAAGTAGCTGCATTTATCACTTGAACGCTGTAGGTATGCGGCGGACGGATAATCGCAACAAGATGACCGAAAAGAATGTGTCTGGAAATGACGAAGTCATTTCCAGACACATTTAACCCCCGGTAAAGGTGTTGTGATCATTTCGTCCAAAGCGAGCCGGAAATGTACAAGTACAAATGTAGATTTGTATGCTTTTCTTATAGGTGGTTCATTTGAGAAAACGGTTAATCAATAGACGTGTCTAAGTAAAAATAAACGCCACTCTGGAATCTAACATTCCAAAGTGGCATTTTTATTTTTCAATGTAGCTCTCCAACTCAATCCCTTTGTCAGGTGAATAGACATAAAGTTTCGGTAATTCAGGATCATCTTTCACAACCCAATTGTCGGGCAGTTCTTTCAACTCCTTATACATAGCGAAGTCGCCAGCTGCCCCGCCTATTAATAAAGCAGACAAGCTGACTAGCAAACCACTTCCAATATAAAGACCGATAAAGGCTGGAAGAATACCTGTCGTCCAAAAGGGGAGCAGTAGCGCTTTTCGTATAGCACGGTTTGTCATAAGCTGATCGGTTGTCGCATACGCGATGCCCATTTTTAGATTGACTCCAATAATCATCTTTTTCCATGGGACATCACCAAATACACGGAAGCCAAGCAGGTGAAATAGTTCATGCAGAATGATCAGCAGGATATAGCCTATAATGAAAAAAACAATTGTCCATAAGCTGAGTGAAAACGAAAAATCTCTTTCAATAACAATTTTAAGAAACCATAATAAAACGAAAGCACTTGCGGTTAAAACTAGGCTGCTCTTAGCCACTTTTGGTAAATCAATCTCAATTATTTTGTCGGGTACAGGAAATTCATTCAATGAAAATCACCTCTATTCAAAAGTATACAAGAAAATAGTTGAAAGATGAATGGAACTGTGCTAATATGTACTGATGTGAGTAATATAATTACTTACTCCTTGCCCGCTGAAATCAGCAGGGCCCAAGTCCATAAGGAGGTGACTACAGATGAGAAAGTACGAAATTATGTACATTATCCGCCCAACAGTAGAAGATGAAGCGAAAAAAGCGTTGATTGAACGTTTTGACGAAGTTCTTCTTTCTAATGGTGCAGAAAACATCGAGTCGAAAGAGTGGGGCAAGCGCCGTCTTGCTTACGAAATCGACGATCTACGTGAAGGTTTCTATCAACTAATTAAGTTGAATGCAGAAACTAAAGCAATCGATGAATTTACACGTCTTGCGAACATCAACGAAGATATTCTTCGTCATATGACTGTCCGCATTGAAGATTAATCCATATATGAATAATGAACAGGTGAAACTTACAAAATGATGAGGGAGGTTGAATTCTAATGATTAACCGAGTTGTTTTAGTAGGGCGATTGACAAAAGATCCTGAACTCAAGTATACACAAACCGGTATTGCTGTTACACGTTTTACGTTAGCAGTAAACCGAGCTTTTCAAAGCGCTTCAGGCGAAAGAGAAGCTGATTTCATCAGTTGTGTTGCTTGGAGAAAACAGGCTGAAAACGTTGCAAACTTCTTGAAAAAGGGAAGTCTTGTCGGAGTAGATGGCCGTATTCAGACGGGCAGCTTTGAAGGACAAGATGGAAAGCGTGTTTATACTACAGAAGTTGTAGCAGACAGCACACAATTTCTCGAACCGCGCAATGCATCTGGCGAAAATAGATCGGGAGCTGGCGGTGGGGCACCTTACCAAGGTTCTCAACAAAGCGAACAACCGAGCTATCAGAATCAGCAGTCAAACCAACAATACAAACAATCTAACCAGCAATCTCAACAGCCTAATCAGCAAAATTACACACGTACTGACGATGATCCATTCTCGACAGGCGGAGGTCCGATAGAAGTATCGGACGACGACCTGCCGTTCTAAGAATCTACCCGTCATTATAAGGGTTTCGAGAAGCAAGCAGTGCTAGGAAACGAGTGAGTGAACACCGGAGCGTGCTTTGGCGCGTGAGGATGTGAATGAGCGAAGTTGACAACGCAATGCGCCGCTTATCGTAAGCCGAATATGAATTAAGTAAGGAGGGGAACAACTATGGCACCACGTCGTGGAGGAAAGAGACGCCGTAAAGTTTGTTATTTCACATCAAACAACATTACTAAAATCGATTATAAAGATACAGATATGCTTAAGAAATTTATTTCTGAGCGTGGAAAAATCTTGCCTCGCCGGGTAACTGGTACAAGCGCGAAGTATCAGCGTAAACTGACACTTGCAATCAAACGCTCACGTATCATGGCACTTCTTCCATTCAGTTCGGAAGAAAGATAATTTTATTTAGATAGACCGCCTCGTCAGACCGACACAACCGGTATGGGGGCGGTCTTTTTATTCGGGTAAAAGAAGTACATATGTTCTTGGTTTGGTTTAAAAACAATAATCATGATACAATTGAAGCAACTATCCATAGTAATTGGAAGTTAGAAGTATGGATAGAATTAGTCGTCCAGCGAAAGACCGGAGGAATCTATATTATGCAAGACAATGCAAGGAAAATTACGTACGGAGCAATGATGATTGCGCTATTTGCAATCTTGCTTGCGGTATCGTTATATACGCCATTTCTCGGAAATGTCACTATGTTCTTTATTGCGTTACCGATTATTTTGTACAGATTGAAATACGACAGGAACTCGTCCCTTCTTACATTGGCGGCCGGTATCGTGTTGTCATTATTAATCGGAGGTATTCTACTCGTTCCAATCGCTTTCGTCCATGGAATTCTTGGATTCATTATTGGAGAAACCATTGTGAGGGGCAAATCAAAGTTATATATCTTCATGGCTTCTGGACTCACTCTACTTATCACGGGGATGGGCGTTTATGTTGGGGCTGTCCTTTTCTTCGGATTCAATATGATTGATGCGTTAATGACGGTTATGGAGGATACTAAAGAGCAGATGAAGTCGTTCATGGCTAACTATGGCGGCGTACCGGATGGCTATGATGAAGTCGTTACATCAACGTTTCAGATGTACGAGTACACAATTCCATCTATCTTCATCATAAGTATTTTCATGTTAGCTTTCATTCTTCTCACGCTAAACCTTGGAGTTGCAAAGCGACTGGGATTTGAAGTACCCAAGTTTCCACCATTCCGGGAAATGAAACTACCAATGATTGCGCTGATTTTGTACGGGGCAATTCTTCTTATTACGCTTTTTGCAGGTGTGAAGCCGGGCACTAATCTATATCTGATTACCGTCAACGCAACTACTGTTTTGAGATTCTTGTTTCTACTGCAAGGTGTTTCACTTATCCATTACTATGTAAATGAAATGAAGTTACCGAAAGTAGCGACAGTTGTGGCCACGATTTTTGCACTAATGCTGGCTCCGATAACGACGATGCTCGGGATACTTGATACGGGAGTGAATCTACGTGCCTGGCTTAGAAAAGACAAGTCAAAATAAGGGGATGGGACAATGACGTCATTTTTTAGAAAAAGAGCAATACGCTATCCGTTGACGGTATTGTCGATTCTGGGCGTGATGGCGGCAGTGCTCCTGCTCTTATTCCAGTTTTGGCCTGGGCTTCTTTTCTCCGTCTTGTTTATAGTTACAATGGGATTTACATGGAAAATGGAAGAACAGACTTATATCGAAACAGAGAAACATATCGAAACATTATCGTACAGGATGAAGAAAGTCGGAGAAGAAGCACTTCTTGAATTGCCGATTGGAATTATCCTTATTAATGAAAAAAATATTGTTGAGTGGGCTAACCCATACGCAGCAAAAGTATTTGCACATCAGGAAACCCTTATCGGAGATGACTTGTTCGATCTATCTGGACAGTTTCATGCGATCTTAAAAAATGAAAAGATAGAAAATAATGTTTTGACGATTGGAGAACAATCGTATAAGGTTTTTTATAAAGCAGAAGAAAAACTTATTTATTTATTTGATATTACGGAGCAACTAGTGATGGAGACTCTTTATTATGCAGACCGTACAGTTCTCGGTATTATTCTTGTCGATAATTATGATGAAGTATCACAGGCGATGGATGATCAGACAAGAAGTCAGCTTAATTCTTTGGTAACCTCACTTGTAAATAGCTGGGGAACAACGAATGGGATATTTGTAAAACGAATTGCGACTGATCGTTTCTTGGCTGTCTTTAACGAGGCAACATTGGCCGATTTGGAAAAAACAAAGTTCTCGATTTTAGATGACATTCGTGAAACAACTGCTAAGCAGAGTACGGCACTGACACTAAGTATAGGTGTGGGTGTGGGATCTACTTCATTAATCGAATTGGGCGAACTGGCACAGTCGAGTTTAGATCTTGTATTGGGACGCGGCGGTGACCAAGTGGCCATCAAACGTTCTGACGGGAAGTTGAAATTTTATGGCGGTAAAACAAATCCCGTTGAAAAAAGGACCCGTGTTCGTGCAAGAGTCATCTCACATGCTTTGCGAGATCTTATTCAAGGCAGTGATAAAGTATTTATCATGGGTCACAAAATGCCTGATATGGACGCAATCGGTGCAGCAATTGGTGTTCGGAAAATGGCACGTAAGAATAATATTGAGGGATATGTAGTCGTCAATTTCAATGAACTTGATGGAAGCGTAACACGGCTTATGGACGAAATTAGGCGTGATACGGATCTGTTCAATCAATTCATCACGCCCGATGAGGCGCTTTCGATGATTACAGAGAAATCATTGATCATTGTTGTTGATACGCATAAACCGAGTATGGTCATTGATGAACGAGTTATCGATAAAGCAGAGAAGGTTGTCGTCATTGATCACCATCGACGTGGAGAAGAGTTTATCAAGAACACGATGCTTGTCTACATGGAACCATATGCGTCATCCACTGCGGAGCTCGTAACCGAATTAATTGAATACCAGCCTAAACAAGAAAAACTTACGATGCTTGAATCGACAGCCCTTCTAGCGGGTATTATCGTCGATACAAAAAGCTTCACACTCCGCACAGGGGCAAGGACGTTCGAAGCAGCATCGTATCTGCGAACCAATGGAGCAGATACAATACTCGTTCAGCGCCTGTTAAAAGAGGATATCGCTACTTATGTCCTGAGGTCTAAACTGATTGAAACTGTTGAATTGTCCGACGAGGGGATTGCCATTGCAAAAGGAGAGAACCAAGTCGTTTATGGTTCAGTTTTGATAGCTCAAACGGCTGATATTCTTCTTACAATGCAAGGCGTCGCAGCTTCATTCGTCATTGCATCCCGTGCAGATGGTAAAATAGGAATAAGCGCCCGTTCTCTCGGTGAATTGAATGTTCAACTCATCATGGAGGAACTTGGAGGCGGCGGCCATTTGACGAACGCAGCATGCCAGCTCGATGTTGAGTCTGTGGAAGCAGCAAAAGAAATGTTAACGGCTGTACTGAATACAAAGATGGAAAGGGGAAATTCATAATGAAAGTGATCTTATTGAAAGACGTAAAAAGTATTGGAGCAAAAGGTGATGTGAAAGAGGTATCTGTGGGGTACGCACAAAACTTCCTACTGAAAAATAAATTGGCGGTTGAAGCAACGCCAGGGAATATTAGCAGACTTGAAGGTCAAAAAAATCGGGTCGCTAAAGATGCAGCAGAAGAATTAGCAGAAGCAAAAGAGCTAAAAGAGCAAATTGATAAAATTACGGTAGAAATGAAAGCTAAATCTGGTGAAGGTGGAAGGCTATTTGGTTCAATTACAACAAAACAAATTGCTGAAGCATTAAATAAAACTGAAGGTATAAAAGTGGACCGTCGTAAAATGGAATTACCGGATGCAATCCGTGCACTTGGCTTCACGAATGTTCCAATCAGAATTCATCCAGACGTGACGGCAACACTTAAAGTACATGTAGTGGAAGAAGGATAAGGAGAGATTGGGTAGATGAATCAGATGATTGATCGCGTCCCACCACATAATAATGAAGCGGAGCAGTCGGTTATCGGGGCAATTTTCCTTGAACCACAAGCGCTCATTACAGCGGCAGAACTTCTTATGCCAGAAGATTTCTATAGGATGGCGCATGAGAAAATCTTCCAAACGATGATTATTCTAAGTGACAAAGGTCAGGCAATTGACGTTGTCACGGTCACGGAAGAACTATCTGCTAAAAAAGAACTGGAAGATGTCGGCGGTATTTCGTATTTGATGGAGATTGCCAACTCTGTTCCAACAGCAGCTAACATTGTGCATTATGCCCGTATCGTTGAAGAGAAAGCACTTTTACGGCGCCTTATTCGTGTGGCTACTTCAATCGTTGAAGACGGTTACGCGCGGGAGGACGAAGTAGAGGCACTCTTAGCTGAAGCGGAAAAGAAAATGATGGAAGTATCCAACCGGAAAAATGCTGGGGATTTTCGTCATATTAAAGACGTCCTTGTTGAAACGTATGACAGTATCGAACTTCTTCATACGCAAAAAGGTGATGTTACAGGTATTCCAACAGGTTTCCGGGATTTAGATAAAATCACAGCTGGTTTTCAGCGCAATGACTTAATCATTGTTGCCGCGCGTCCGTCTGTTGGTAAGACCGCATTCGCATTGAACGTGGCGCAAAATGTTGCGACTAAAACCGATGAAAACGTCGCGATCTTTAGTTTGGAGATGGGTGCGGAGCAGCTTGTTATGCGGATGCTTTGTGCGGAAGGTAATATTGATGCACAAGTGCTTCGTACAGGTGCTCTTGAAGCGGAAGACTGGCGTAAACTTACGATGGCAATGGGTAGCCTTTCAAATGCCGGTATTTTCATCGATGATTCGCCGGGTATCCGTGTCAATGACATTCGTTCTAAATGCCGTCGCTTGCAACAGGAGCACGGCTTGGGCATGATAATGATTGACTATATGCAACTGATTGCAGGAAGCGGCACTAAGCCCGGTGAAAACCGGCAGCAGGAAGTTTCAGAAATCTCCCGTTCGTTGAAATCACTTGCGAGGGAATTGAAAGTACCGGTTATTGCACTGTCTCAGCTGTCACGTGGTGTTGAGCAACGCGTGGATAAGCGCCCGATGATGTCCGATCTCCGGGAATCAGGGAGTATTGAGCAAGATGCGGATATCGTTTCATTCCTCTACCGTGAGGACTATTATGATAAAGAAACAGAAAATCAGAATATGATTGAAATTATCATAGCCAAACAACGGAATGGTCCAACAGGTACAGTAACTCTTGCTTTTGCAAAGGAATACAACAAATTTGTCAATATTGACTGGAGTCAGCACGAATCTCCGGATTATTGATAAACACAAACATTATTTCGGGTCTTTGGAAATAACACCATCAAATAGAGAAAGACGTCTTGTGATACCGAGGTTTCCCGGTAGACAAGACGTCTTTCTTTTTTATCGAAAAATACCTGAAAGTGACGTAGCAAAGTCGAAACAATGAAAAATAAATTGTCGAATAGAACGCTAAATGTATAAATAGCAAGGTAATAGTCGAGTAATGTGATAGAAAAGAAAGTTAAGAGAACCCTCTATCATTACAAAATTAATAGTTAATAAATGGATGCTATTCTACATTCTCATTACAAAGTCCTATAATACTACAAGAATGGTACCGGATATGTTAAATTAGAGAGGCGTGAAAATTTGCATACTGTAAATGATCTATATCAGTCTTCTGATTGAAATATGGAGGGAGTTTCATATATGTTTTTCAAAAGAAATAAACAGGACGAAACAAAAAAGGCATTACCCAAATTTATTCGTCCTTTCAAAAAGACTCAAAAGATCCTCGTTATGACAATGATCTTAGCGGGACTTGGGGTAAATTCAGGTTTTGCGAATGAAGAGGAGAGTAAGGACCTCTCGACCATATTCCATATCTATTCAAAAGGGGAATATGTGGGTGTTATAGCTGATCAAGAAAAGCTGGAAGAATTGAAAGAAGAAGAGCTGAAAAAAGCAGCCTCTGAATTTAAGAATCTTCCGCTTACAATAGGAACAGATTTATCGGTGATTCCAGAGCGGGTATTTACAGCAGAAACAGACGATGACATTGTCCTAGAAAAACTTCATGGAATGCTGTCCGTGGAAGCGGAAGCAATCGGCGTTTTAATTGACGAAGAACTGGCATTCTACGTTAATGATATGGCCACGTATAATGAAGTGATTCGCGAGTTGAAATTACAATCTGTTTCTGAGAAGAAGCTTAATGAATTCGAAGCCCGCAAAGCTTCTTCTGAACCAATACCCCCTTTGAAAGAAGATGAAACGCGTATCGTAAACATCTTAATTAGCGGTGAGATGCAGGCGGTACCGGGGAATGTATCTCCAAAAGAGGTAAGAAGTACAGAAGAAGCCATGGTTCTCCTTAATAAGGGGACACTTGAGGAGAAGAAGTATGTAGTAAGTTCAGGTGATGTCCTTGGATCAATTGCTGCCGCTCACAATATGACAACGGCTAAATTGGTAGAAATAAATCCAGGATTTACAGTAGATAAGGTTCTTAGATTAGGCGACGAGCTCAATGTTACGGCTATTGAACCGTACGTAGAAGTGGAAGTTCATTATGAAACGAAAACAAAAGAAGCTATTAAATATGCAACTTTAACTGAAGAAGACAGTTCCTTATTTAAAGGCGAAAAGAAAGTAACAAAGAAAGGTTCTGACGGGGAAAAAATTGTTACAGAACTTATTCGTAAACGAAATGGTCAAACGATAGGCAGGTCTGTTTCTGAGGAAAATATTATTGCTGAAGCAGTAGACAAAGTGACGGTTGTCGGAACGAAAGTGATTCCTTCAAGAGGATCAGGTACATTCATTTGGCCTGCATCTGGAGGATATGTTTCTAGTCAAATGGGTACTCGCTGGGGTAGGACGCATCAAGGTATTGATATTGCACGTCCATCCTCGTATGGAATTGTAGCAGCAGATAATGGAGTTGTTACAACTACAGGATCGCACAGCACATATGGAAATCGGGTTGTCATCACACATAACAATGGCTATGAAACTTTGTATGCCCATCTCTCTTCGATTGAGGTTAGTGAGGGACAAACTGTATCACAGGGAACAAAAATTGGTGTAATGGGGTCGACAGGTCGTTCAACGGGCGTCCATCTTCATTTTGAAGTATTCAAGAACGGTTCCAATATTAACCCCATGAGCGTGTTAAGATAATTAGATAACCAAAGACGATACACATGTTGTATCGTCTTTTTTTAACGTTTAGACTCCTACTCGTCGGGTCTACCAAAGCGCTTACTTTTTTTGAATGTTCCATTCGACAATATTCGGGGTATATTGCCCGGGAAATAGTGAGAATGCAAGGAGAAGATGGCGACTTTGATGCGACAGTAGAAACGTGCGAAGCGTCGCGAAGAATGATAGAGTAAAAGGACACTTATAGAGGCGCCAACAGGGCGAGATGGGGGAAGATAAAATGCAAAACAAAGTAATTTTAATTGTTGATGATGAAAAACCAATTGCTGATATACTTGAATTTAATCTAAAAAAAGAAGGTTTCACTGTTTTTTGTGCATACGATGGAGATGAGGCGCTTGAAAAGGTAGAAGAAGTTAAGCCTGATCTAGTACTTCTTGATATTATGCTACCGAAGCGGGATGGTATGGAAGTATGCCGAGAAATCCGGAAAAAATATGACTTCCCGATTATTATGTTAACAGCGAAAGACTCGGAAATTGATAAAGTACTTGGTTTGGAACTTGGAGCAGATGATTACGTCACCAAACCATTTGGAACACGTGAGCTCATTGCTCGTGTGAAAGCAAATTTACGCAGGCATATGAAATCTGTTGAGGAAGAGCAAGAAGGGGCTACAAATGACATTACAGTCGGCAACCTGATTATTCAGCCAGATGCTTACCTTGTTCTAAAAAGAGATGAAAAAATTGAACTGACACATCGAGAGTTTGAACTTCTTCACTATCTTTCGAAGCATATTGGACAAGTTATGACGCGTGAGCACCTCTTACAAACAGTATGGGGTTATGATTACTTTGGAGATGTGAGAACCGTAGATGTAACAATCCGTCGTTTGCGCGAAAAGATTGAAGATGCACCAAGTAATCCAACGTGGATTGTGACAAGACGTGGCGTTGGCTATTACTTACGTGACCCAGAACAGGAGTAACTATCATGCAAAAAGTTGGTTTTTTTCGATCTATCCACGTTAAATTTGTCTTAATCTATGTGATGCTGATTTTAATTGCAATGGAAATAATCGGGCTGTACTTTGCACGCGAGCTCGAACAGAACATGAAATCTAACTTCACAACATCGATTGATGATAGGATGAGTTTGGTCGAATTCAGTGTGCGTGAAGAAATGATGAAAAAACGAGCTGCGGACGACCCGATGACACTTGAGAAGAGTCTTCAGGCCGTCCTTTCGAGTTTTAAATCGGAAGATATCAATGAAGTACGGGTTATTAATGCGGGGAATATTATTCTTGCAACATCAGCCTTAAATAATATATCTATGGTTGGACAGCGTTCGGCGGACGACATTGTGAGGAAGTCAAATGCGTCGAAAACTCCATATGACATTATTAATCTTGACCGGAAAACAAGAAAACGAATTTTGGTTCGTGCAACGCCTATTGTTGTTGGAGATGAAGTAAAAGGCATACTTTATCTTGAGGCAAACATTGAAAAGGTGTTTAAACAAATCGATGAAGTAAATCGTATTTTAGCCGGCGGGGTAGCTGTTTCGTTGTCTATTACAATCATTCTTGGTATTTTAATCGCACAGACGATGACAAGACCAATATCTGATATGAGGCGCCAGGCTCAAGCGATGGCGAAAGGGAATTTCTCGCGAAAGGTTCGTGTATATGGAAATGACGAAATGGGCCAACTTGCAATAGCCTTCAATCATTTAACGAACCAATTACAAGAATCTCAGTCATCGACTGAAAGTGAACGGCGGAAACTGGCTTCCGTATTAGAGAATATGACTGATGGCGTCATTGCAACTGATCGAAAAGGTCGCGTCAGCCTTATTAATGACTCCGCACTTCTTATGCTAAGACTAACACGGGATTTGGTCTTGAACCGACCGATATCTAGCATCCTTGGATTTGAGCAGGAGTATGCATTTGAGGATTTAATCCAAGTAAAGGAATCCATTGCACTGGATTTCAGTACGGAAGATCAGCCTTATATTTTACGAGCAAATTTTTCCGTTACACAAAGAGAAACTGGTTTTGTGAATGGCCTTATTGTTGTCTTACACGATAATACAGAACAAGAGAAAATCGATATGGAAAGACGTGAGTTTGTTTCAAATGTATCGCATGAATTGCGTACGCCACTTACAACAATGCGCAGTTATTTGGAGGCGCTTGCTGACGGGGCGTGGAAGAATGAGGAGATTGCACCATCCTTCCTTCACGTAACACAGACTGAAACTGAGCGGATGATTCGTCTTGTTAACGATTTGTTGAAGCTATCACGCATGGACAGCAGGGACTATGACTTGAATAAAGAATGGGTTGAATTCAATTATTTTTTCAAATCGATCATTGGTCGATTTGAATTTTCGAAGTCTCAAGAAGTCCAGTTTATACGCCTTCTCTCTTCCTCCGAACTGTTTGTTGAAATCGATACGGATAAGATGACCCAGGTGCTAGATAACATTATTTCAAATGCGTTAAAATACTCACCGGACGGCGGAGATATCCGTTTTGGCATTACAATGTCCGAAGACTTTATTAAAGTAATGATTTCGGATGATGGTATGGGAATACCACAGGCGAACGTTAAACGTATTTTTGACAGATTCTATCGAGCAGATCGAGCAAGATCCCGTGCGATGGGCGGTACAGGACTAGGTCTTGCAATTGCCCGTGAAATGATTTTGGCGCACGGAGGAGAAATATGGGCAGAAAGCGAAGAAGGAAAAGGAACGACAATATTCTTTACGTTGCCGTTTGAACTTCAGGAGGACGGTGAGTGGGGTTGAAATATGTTGAAACTGTCAAATCGATTGTACTTATCCTACTTGTCGCTCTCAGTATCATACTAACATTTTCTATTTGGACGTACTCACCGCGTTATGAAACCATTGAGCAGTTCCCGCCCGTAGATATTTCTATAGGCGATAAAAAGAGAATTGATGAAATTATAAAACCATATAAAATGGTCTTTAATTTTGACGATGCTTTGAAAGGAACAACTGATTCAGATAAAATCGATCGTATTATGGAAGAGATAACGGACTGGAAAATAACAGAAATCACCACAGTGGAAGAAAACTTTACTTCAGAGGATATAAGTACTTTGCTACGGAAGCCTAACCGGTTTACAGTGTTCTTTCAAAGTGAAATTCCTTTGTCTGTCTATGACAGTGTTTTGAAAATTGAAGCACCGACGCCCGAGATTTCATTTAACCAGATTGTAGTTGAATGGAAGCCGGACAATACTGCGATGACTGTCTACTTCGTGAGCAAAGAAAACAAGAAGCTTTATAGCGCAAAAGTGAAGGCAGAGGATTATCAAAGTCTCGATAATTCAATATTAACAGTCGGGCGAGAACTACAAGAATACAGAGAAGTAAACCCTGATAGTTCTTCCTATCTCGTAGTCTCAGTAGAGCCCGTGGAAACGATTAAGTACACTTTTCTGGAGGATGAAGTATCCATTAATAAATTCCGTGATGCATTGTTCAGTGATGTAAATGCAGTACGGAATAGCCAAGTGGGAATTCATGTTGAAGAACTTGCTGACGATCATGCAATGATGAATGTTTATACAGAGAAGAAAACACTGAACTATGTTTCACCAAATGCAGAAAGTCAAGAACTTGCAATTCCCTCAGAGTTACTGATAAATACAGTCAACTTTGTTAATGAACACGGCGGATGGACAGACGAATTTAGATTTACTTACATGGATGCCGAGACCCGATCAGTAAGATTCCGGTTATATCTGCACGGATTACCTGTCTATACAGATTCCAGTTCTTCTGCTGAAATTCTGCCGAAGTGGGGAAAAAATCGGATATACAGTTATGCAAGACCGTACTATAGACTCAATTCTTCAAATCCAGCAAAATCAGAAATTGAACTTCTTCCACCAGGCATTGATATTGCCGAAAGTCTTAGAAAATCGGATATGGTGGATATTGGTGCTGTCGAGGAAATAACTCCGGGTTACTTTATGAAATATAAGCCAGGACTTTTCATCATGGAGCCGGCCTGGTTTTACTTGATTAATGGTAATTGGAGCCGCTTTTCACCTGAAATTTTAGGAGGTGAACTGATTGGATTGGAATAAGTCGAAAACGATATTTATTATCGTATTTTCAATCGTGAACGTTTTCCTTTACTTACTTTATGTGGACAAGGTTACAGATGCGCAAAATGTTCAGGTGATGGGGAAAACACCAATCGAGGAATTGCTGAAGATGGACAACGTTACGTATGATCAACTACCGCCCTATAAAAACGATCCGTCTTATGTGTCCGCAAAGTCTATGATATTTATAGATGAACAGATAAACAAACTTGAAAATCAAAAAGTCGAAATCTCAGACGAAACATTTCTTCAATCAAAATTGGACGATCCTGTCAGTGTGATGAATACGAAAGGCGATTTTGATTTTACGGAGATTCTCGCTAAGTATGTATTAAACGGTGCTGAGTACGAACTTTGGGACGTAGATGAAGAGGCGCAGGAAGCTTTGCTTTTTCAGAAAGTGAAGGACAATCCCATTTATTTCAGTAGTAATGCGAAGCTGGTATTGCATTGGAATGACAAGGGGGAGGTTACAAACTATGAGCAAAGTATGCTGCATGAATTCGGTACCTTTAATCGTAAAAAAGATCTTCTTTCCCCTATAGAGGCAATCGGTAATTTGTATTCAAACGGGCACTTGAAACAAGATTCCAAGGTAAAGTCTATGAAGCTCGGTTATTCGACACATGTTCAAGTATCGGAAACCCAAGTGTTTGCTCCGACATGGCATGTACGTGTAGAATTGAAGGATGGGGTAAAAGAAGATTACTTCATCAATGCAATTGAAGGTATGATTATAGAATTCCAGCAAGAACCGTTGGAAGAAGAGAATGAATAAGGGGTTTTTGCAATGCGTTTTAGTGTCCTCGCAAGCGGCAGTAGCGGCAATGCGGTATTTATAGAGAGTGATGAACATACTTTTCTCGTGGATGCGGGATTTAGTGCGAAGAAGATGGACAGTTTAATGGCTGGCATTGATCGTTCTATGAAAAAAGTGGACGGTATCTTTGTAACGCACGAGCATAGTGACCATATAAAAGGGATTGGTGTTGTCGCACGGAAATATGGCACACCAATTTATGCGAATGAAAAAACATGGCAGGCGATGGACGGTCTTGTTGGCAATATTCCGCTCGAGCAGCGCTTTCAATTTGATATGGAAACGGTAAAATCATTCGGTTCACTCGATGTTCAGTCATTTGCTGTCTCGCATGATGCAGCGGATCCGATGTTTTATGTTTTCCATGAGAATGGCCGAAAATTGGCGGTCATTACAGATACAGGTTATGTGAGTGATAGGATGAAAGGGTTCATCCGCGGTGCAGATGCTTTTGTCTTTGAAAGCAATCATGATGTTAGTATGCTGCAGGTAGGACGCTATCCTTGGTCCGTCAAACGACGAATTCTGAGTGATGTTGGACATGTATCTAACGAAGATGCTGCGGTTGCAATGAGTGAAGTTGTCGATCAAAAAGATACGAGAATCTATCTATCACATTTAAGTAAAGATAATAATATGAAAGATCTTGCAAGGATGAGTGTTACACAGACGCTGGAAACATGCGGTATCAGGACAGGTGAATTTGTTCATCTCTATGATACAGATGCAGATCAGCCGACTGAACTTGTCACAGTATAGAGTAATGTCTCTAGCCTTACCTTCAGGGGATTGTATAAAAACCTTGCTAAGGTAAGGTTTTTTATTTTGAAACGGTTGAAATAGGGTAATGTTAACTACAATGACATCATCATTAGAGAGGGAGAGGCGTATGGACGAACTAAATCAGAATCAGGCGAATGGAGAGCCGCAACCTTCTGCTCCTATGCCGGAAAGTACAGCGCGACATAGTCAAAAGCCGCCAAAAAGAAGAGGCGGATTCATATCCGGCTTCATTGGAGTTGTAATCGGTGCATTACTTGTATGGTTCATCATGCAAGGCGAAAGTAGTACAAAGGAACAGTCGCTGGTTAATGGCTCGGAGCAGAAGGTCGATGCTATGCAAACAGAACGCATATCTCTTGATGTAAATAACGACGTTACTGACATTGTCGAGAAAGTGGCGGATTCAGTCGTTGGCGTAACGAATTTGAAGACAATTAGTGATCCTTGGTCGCCTGTAGAAACGACAAGGGAAACAGGTTCAGGTTCGGGTGTCATTTATAAAAAACAAGGAGACAAAGCATATATCGTAACGAATCATCACGTTATAGAAGGTGCACAAGAACTTGAAATTACTTTCGATGATGGTTCGAAGACAGACGGAAAAATCGTTGGTAGCGATATGTGGACTGACTTAGCTGTCATTGAAATTGACGCTAAACTTGTTAAAACAGTTATTGATTTTGGGGATTCAGATGCTTTGAAACGCGGTGAAACGGTCATTGCAATTGGTAATCCGCTCGGTCTAGGTTTTTCAGGTTCGGTAACCGTTGGCGTTGTATCCGGAAAAGATCGTTCGATTCCAATTGATTTTGATGAAAATGGCACAGTAGATTGGTTTGCAGATGCCTTACAAACCGATGCCGCCATTAATCCTGGTAACTCGGGAGGCGCGCTAATTAACCTTGCTGGCCAGCTTATTGGCATCAATTCCATGAAAGTATCGGAGGCAACGGTTGAAGGAATCGGACTTGCGATCCCCATCAATCTTGCAATGCCGATTATTGATCAACTTGAAGAACATGGTGAAGTAAACCGTCCGACAATGGGTGTTACATTACTCGATCTTCGAAGTATACCAGCTCAACAACAACGGGAAATGCTAAAGTTACCGGTGGATGTAACAGACGGGGTTGTCATCAATGAAGTAATGAGCAATTCTCCTGCCCAACTTGCTGGTGTAAAGCAGTATGATGTCATCGTTGAAATGGATGGCGAAAAAATTGAGGACATGGTCACCTTGCGTAAACATCTGTATAATTCGAAAGAAGTAGGCGACGCAATGCAAATGAAAGTGTATCGCGATGGTCAATTGCTTGAAATTGAAATGGTGTTAAAAGACGGTAACTCATTCTAGTAATAAAAATTATACACAGATTACCATGAAAAACTTATCCACAACGGGTATAATAGCTAACAGCTAGCTATTATACCCGTTTTTTTATTGTATTCGCTGTTTGTGGATAAATCTAAATATTTGTGAATAACTTTGTGTGAAATAAAAAAGCTGAAAGTTGGGATAGAAATGAATACTTATAGCTGTGAAACTCATATAAACCATGCTTTAGACGTTTTTGTAGCGGAGCAAGGAAAGTTTCCAATCATGGAAGTTGTATCGGAGGAAGAAAAGTTATCCACAAAGTGCAACTACTGTGAAGAGCCTTCGATATATGTTGTGGTGAACAAATAGTCGGACACAAGATGTAGATAAGTGTTGTGGATATGTGCATAAGTTTTGTTTGTAATAAATAAAAAAGGGTGGATAACTTGTGAATATAACGATTGTGACAGTAGGTAAATTAAAAGAGAAGTATTTAAAAATGGGCATTGAGGAATTCTCAAAACGATTAGGCGCGTATGCAAAAGTTAATATAGTCGAAGTAGCGGATGAGAAAGCACCTGAATCATTAAGCGACGCCGATATGGAAATTGTGAAGAAAAAAGAAGCGGAGCGAATTCTGGCGAAGTTTGGGTCGGATACGTATGTGATTGCACTTGCGATTGAAGGTAAGATGAAGACGTCAGAAGAGCTAGCGGCGGATTTGGAGTCGTTGATGACCTACGGACGTAGTAAGGTGGCATTTGTTATTGGTGGATCACTAGGACTGCATGACAGTGTGATAAAACGCGCGGATGAATTACTGTCCTTTTCGAAAATGACGTTTCCACATCAGATGATGAAGCTGATATTGTTGGAGCAGGTATATAGGGCTTTCAGGATAATGAAGAACGAACCGTATCATAAGTAAAAGAGATTTTTTATATGAAATGAGAGATAAAAATAACGTAACGTATAGATCCTGATTTTTAACTGAAATTTATAATGCCTATGATTGGGGACCGTGTGAATGTTAAGTGAACAGACGAGATATTCTAGGCTTGCGAACATAACCAAAATAATAAATACAAAGTTAGAACTACGTGAAGTATTACAGCGGGTAACAATGGCAATATCCGAAGAGGTTGTTCAATGTAACTCTGTTGGTATTTATTTACCCCAGAAGGATGGAACATTCAGAGGGTTTGCAGGAAAACCAGAAGTTATAAATGGGATAACGCTTGATACGCAGGTAATAGATGTTGAAATTGACTTACTAGCCAAAGAAGTTATTGAAACTCAAAAAACCATCTACATCCCTGATACCTCAAAGGATAATCGACCGGATCCGAGATCAGTTGAAGCCTTCCAAATTAAATCCTTATTAGCTCTGCCTATTGCATTTGGGCACGAGTTGTTTGGTCTGGTTTTTTTATTTGATTATGGAACACCAATGAACTTAACAGAGTCAGAAATTCAAAGTGTTGAAGCTTATGTGAATATGGCTGCAGTCGCAATTCAAAACGCAAATAATTTAAAACAAAAGGAAAGCCTTATTGCTGAAAAGCAATTATTACTTAATGTTACACGTGATTTATCGATGTGTTCTTCTGTAGAAGAATGTCTCGATAAATGTTTTTATTACTTAGGAAAAGTTTTAGATAGGAAAAGTATTGCTGCATATCTTCTAGATCCGTTAGAAAATACAGCAATTAGATTAACGAAGTTAAGTAAAGACTGTGAGTGGACACTGGCAGATTGGATTGAGAACCTTAAAAGCATAAGAATGGATCAAAGCTTTGAAACCCTGATGCAAAAGGTTATTAAAACAAAAAGTGTAATTTCCGGCCCGAATGAAGAAAGTAAGTATCTACTTATGATTCCGTTGGTTTCAATGGGAGAAGTATTAGGGGTAATAGCAGTTGTTAATGTTGAAGAGAAAGCTAATAGTTACGATAAATCTCAAATTCAACTAGCAAAATCTATAGTTGACGCCACAGCCCCTACGTTTTCAAACTTGTTATATATGGACCAACTTGAAAACATGGTGGAAGAGCGAACAAGCGAATTAGCTACCGCTAATGAAAAAGTTACGAGTGTTATTGAAAGTATTACGGATGGATTTTTTGCATTGAATAAAGAATGGGAATTTATCTATTTAAATAAACATCAATATATACCACAAAAGAAAACAGCAGAAGATGTATTAGGTAAGAATATTTGGGAGGTTTTCCCGAAGAGTGTGGATACAGTCATGTATAAAGAATTTCATCGTGCAATGTCAGAGCGAGTATCAGTACATTTCGAATACCTCTCAACCTCTGATGAGTATTGGTACGAAGCAGTCGCTTATCCGTATGACGAGGGGATCTGCTGTCTTCTAAAAAACATAACGGAAAAAAAGAAATATGAGCAAGAATTGAAAAGGTTATCAAATTTAGACTTAATAGGGCAAATGGCGGCAGGTATTAGTCATGAGATTAGAAATCCAATGACAACAGTACGAGGGTTTTTGCAGTTATTAAAAAAAGAAGGCGAATTTGAAAAACATAATGGTTACTTTAATTTAATGATTGAAGAACTTGACCGGGCAAATTCTATTATTACTGAATTTCTTTCAATAGGTAATACAAGGACATCTGATTTAGAGATGTTAGATTTAAATTCAATTATTCGTGATATTACTCCTTTGATAAAAATCGATACATGTAATCAAAATAAACTTATTCAATTCGATATGAAAGATATCCCAGAACTACTTTTAAATCCTAATGAGATCCGACAATTAATAATAAACCTATATCGTAATGGCCTTGAAGCAATGAGCACAGGGAAAGTTCTATCCATCAGCACCTACAAGGAAGATGGAAATTGTGTAGTTCTTGCAATACGGGATCAAGGAGAAGGTATCAGTCCTCAGACAGTAGAGAAATTGGGTACTCCATTCTACACAACTAAGGATAATGGTACTGGATTGGGTTTAGGCATATGTTATGCCATTGTTGCCCGTCATAACGCAAAAATTGAAATTCAAACAGGATCTGAAGGAACTACTTTTTTTGTTAAATTTGACACCTACATAGGACTCCGTTGAATTCGCTATGGTGTTAGGAGATGCCTTCACTCAGATTATAGAGGTGTTCATTTGTTCAAGATTAAATTAAATTTAATCATAAAAAAACTACTTTAGATTAGTCGTGGAAGTAAAATTTGAAGTGTCGATCCACTGGTAACGGCAAACAAGAGCTTTACCCTTTGCAAGGAGCTAGGGTAAAGCCGTGGATTTTTGAGTGTTCCTATAGACGTTCGGCTTTACTATCTTTTAAATCGACTATAACTACTATATAATAGAAGTTATTCCGATCCATGAATAATTGTAAAAATTGAGACAGAAAAGATATGTGTCTAGGTCACTCCTTAGCTTGCTATAACGCCTAAGCAGGAGCGCCTACATCCTTTCTGCGAATACTAGGGTATAAAGGATGGTAAAAATGAGTAACCAAAAAACTAAAACAGACGTTATCTTAATTGGTGCCGGAGTTATGAGTGCGACTTTGGGGACAATGCTAAAAGAATTAGTACCAGAATGGAATATTAAAGTGTTTGAGAAGCTCGCAAATGCGGGGGAGGAAAGCTCTAACGAATGGAATAATGCAGGAACTGGCCATGCGGCACTGTGTGAGCTTAACTACACCAGTGAAAAACCAGACGGATCTGTAGATATTAGCAAAGCTATAAAAATCAATGAACAGTTTCAGCTTTCAATGCAGTTTTGGTCATATCTTGTAAACAATAAGTTGATCAACAATCCGCAGGACTTTATCATGTCATTGCCTCATATGAGCATGGTACAAGGGGAACAAAATGTAGCATTTTTAAAGAAACGTTTTGAAGCGATGTCAAACAACCCGTTGTTTAAAGGGATGGAATTTTCCGCTGACCCAGAAAAATTGATGGAATGGATTCCGCTTATTATGCAAGGCCGCCCATCAAATGATGCGATAGCAGCAACAAAAATCGACACCGGAACGGACGTCAACTTCGGTGCTTTAACGCGCATGTTGTTTGACCACTTACAGAATAAAAATGTCGATATCAATTACAAACATAGTGTTGATGCTATTAAGCGAACAAATGATGGCGCATGGGAATTGAAAGTGAAGAATGTCGATAGCGGTAGCATCGAACGCCATACTGCAAAATTTGTCTTTATCGGAGGCGGCGGAGGAAGTCTGCATCTACTACAAAAAACCGGTATTCCTGAAGGAAAACATATTGGTGGATTCCCAGTAAGCGGAATCTTCATGGTATGTAATAATCCGGATGTTGTGGCGCAGCATCACGCAAAAGTATATGGAAAAGCGCAGGTTGGCGCTCCACCAATGTCCGTTCCGCATCTGGACACAAGATTTATCGACAATAAAAAGTCATTGCTATTTGGACCATTTGCCGGCTTTTCACCAAAGTTCTTAAAGACGGGTTCAATGTTAGATTTAATAACTTCTGTCAAACCAAATAATGTGTTGACGATGTTAGCCGCAGGCGCAAAAGAAATGTCATTGACAAAGTACCTAATCCAGCAACTTATGTTATCGAAAGAACAACGCATGAAAGAGTTACAAGAGTTTATCCCGAATGCCAAAATTGAAGAATGGGATTTTGTAGTAGCGGGCCAACGTGTACAAGTTATCAAAGATACTGAGGCGGGCGGTAAAGGAACACTTCAATTTGGTACGGAAGTTATCACTGCTGCAGATGGCTCGATTGCAGCATTGCTAGGCGCTTCTCCGGGTGCTTCTACTGCCGTACACGTTATGTTTGAGGTCATTAAAAAATGCTTCCCACAACATATCGAAGAATGGGAACCAAAATTGAAAGAAATGGTTCCCTCGTATGGCATGTCGCTAATGGAAAATCCAGAGCTTTTGCACGAAATGCATGCTTCAACAGCGCAGGCGCTTGGTCTAAGCGAAAACTTGCCGGACCAAAGCTAATTCTTTGGATATAGAAACAATCGAGATGAACTATAATATAGAACCTTTAATCTGTCTTTGGATTGAAGGTTCTTTTTTCAAGACCCCTTAGCTAGATGGTCACGGAGACCTTTGTCGTTAGTACACAAAACAAATTACTGATAGGGAGTGAACAATATGATTACAAAAATCGGTCAAATTATGTTATATGTCAATAACCAAGATGAGACAGTGAAGTTTTGGACGGAAAAGGTAGGATTTAGCGTCATTTCAGAAGAAGATAATGGCCAAGGAATGAAATGGATTGAAATCGCTCCAACTAAGGATGCGGAAACAACTATCATACTTCACAATAAGGAACTCATTGCTAAAATGCAGCCGGAATTAAATCTTCAAACACCTTCATTACTGCTTTTCTCAGATAATCTTGATGAATTATATAAAGATTTTTCAGAAAAACAGATCACGGTTGGGGATATGGTAACGATGCCTTCTGGCAGAGTATTTAATTTTGCGGATAATGAAGGAAATTACTTTGCGGTTTTGGAAAGAAAGTGAGCTTCTGACTAATGAAAAAATAAGTGCAAAAACGACTTAGAACATACTTCTTAGTCGTTTTTGTATTGGAATACTTCCTTTTATATTTATTTAACCCTTGAGAGAATTATGTGGTGTCTCCTACTCGATAAAGTACGGGTTTATTTTTGATAACTCTCCATTAAGCCTTCTATACGCTGTTTTACTTCAGGCCAATCCTCTTCTATTACGCTATACATAACCGTATGTCGCACCGTTCCATTAGGTCTAATCATATGATTACGTAAAACCCCTTCTTTTTTAGCACCAATCCGTTCAATAGCTTTTTGAGATTGGCTATTTTCATGACCTGTTTTAAGTTGTACTCGTTGAAACTGTAGTTGATTAAAGCAGTAAGATAGCAGCAAGTATTTACACTCTGTATTGATGTTTGTGCGCCAAAATGACGGATGCAGCCAAGTATGACCGATTTCTAACCGTTTATGTGCAGTGGCAATATCGGAAAATCGCGTAGAGCCAATTATTTCATTTGTTGCTCGCAGCACGATGACAAAAGGGTATTCCGTTCCTGTTTCCCGATTAACTAATGCCTGTTCAATATAGGTCTGTACGTCTTCTTTCGTTTTTAATGTATCCAACATATGCGTCCAAATACGCTCGTCTTGGCAACATGCATATATGCCATCTACATCATTTTTGGTCATTGGTCTTAAAACAACAGCATCTCCGTATAATTGAATAGTTTCCATGAACCATCACTCCTTTATTTCATTACACCTTAACTTTGATATGATTAGAAGTACCAAATTGTATAAAAGCAACCATACCAGGGGAGTGATTTTTATGGAGTTGTCATTCAATGGAGATGACCCGTATTATCTTCAAATATATAGGCAAATTAGAGAAAAAATCATACAGCATCATCTTCTCCTACATACGAAGTTACCTTCAAAACGGCAACTTGCAAGGGATTTAGGTGTTAGTGTGCATACAATTCAGGAAGCATATGCTCAACTAATAGCTGAAGGCTATATCGAAAGTAAAGAGCGATCTGGTTACTTTGTTGCTGCTTATGATTATGAGCGTCTTGTTCCGAAACAACAGCAACTTTATAGTTCACCCCCCGAAATTGCTGAAATCGACATCGACTTTCACTCAGGCCATGTAGCGAAGGATGTTTTTCCTTTTAAGACTTGGAAAAAGCTATTGAGTCGACATATAGGAGATGCCTCATTTACCATAAGTCCTTGGCAAGGTGAATGGCGCCTACGCCAAGAAATTGCTGCCTATGTTCAACAATCTCGTGGTGTATCATGCGCGCCGAAGCAAGTCTTCGTTAGTAGTGGTACACAGACACAATTGCATATGATTTGTCAGTTTTTCCATGAAGCAGCGTCTGTTGCTATTGAAGACCCGGGATTTATTCGTGCTAAAGCGGTTTTTGAACAACAGCGAATACCTTATGAAGCGATTCCTGTAGATGAATTAGGAGTGACTGTTCCGAGGAAATCACATCAGTTTCTCTACACAACGCCAGCACATCAATTTCCACTGGGAATGATTTTACCGATACAACGAAGAATTGAGTTAATTAATTGGGCCCATCAAAACAATGCTTACATCATTGAGGATGATTATGACGGCGAATTTCGCTATAAAGGAAAACCTATACCCTCACTTGCTGAGCTTGATGAAATGAAGAGAGTCATTTATTTTGGTACATTTTCAAAGACACTTATTCCATCTCTTCGTATGAGTTACTTTGTTTTGCCTATCAAGCTTGTAGAGCCATTTGAGCAGAAGTTTGCACTTCAAAAGTCAACGGTTTCTCGAATGGACCAACTTACCCTTGCTGACTTTATGAAGGAAGATTATTGGAGACGACATCTCGATAAAATGCGGACGATTTATCGACAAAAACAGAGGACCATTTTAAAGGCAATTCATCACTATTTATCGCCTGAATATGAAGTCATCGGGGAGAGCTCTGGTCTGCATATCGTTTTAAAGTTACCTGCTGATTTAACGGAAGAAGATGCTATTGAATTAGCGAAAGTAATTCATATTCGTATTTATCCAGTTTCAAATTCTTACGTCAATGTAAAATCAACTAATTTAGTTTTACTCGGATATGGTGGGCTTTCTAATGAGGACATTACTCGTGGAATTCAATTACTTGCAAAGGTTTGGCAGGAAAGATAGTAAGGGGCTATTCTTGTCGTGCATTCGCAACTGTGAGCAAAATGTTTACCAAGCATTCTAGATAGGACAGGTTTAAATAAAGAGCTTCAAGGAAGGTTTGTCAATACGGGAAGACTGTGAGAGGATATAAGCATATAACGAATGGAGGAAATGAAATTATGCCTAATTTACCAAATTGTCCAAAATGTAATTCTGAATATACATACGAAGATGGTAATCTTTTTGTTTGCCCAGAATGTGCCCATGAATGGTCTTTAGGAGCAGAAGCTGAAAATAGTGAGGAAACAAAAGTTTATAAAGACTCAAATGGAAATGTCTTGAACGATGGTGATTCTGTAACAGTCATCAAAGACCTTAAAGTAAAGGGAAGTTCATTAGTCGTTAAAAAAGGTACAAAAGTAAAAGGAATACGGTTAATTGACGAGGACCATGACATTGATTGTAAAATTGATGGTATTGGAGCTATGAAATTAAAAACGGAATTTGTTAAAAAGTTATAAGTTACTTTTCACTTCAAAGTACTTGGCTGTACACATAGAAAAAGCTAGGCTTTCATTGCCTAGCTTTTTTTATCATTTATCACATCTGTTGATTGACTATTTTCTTGCACAAGATACTGGTGAGATAGGCGCAAAATCCTTAATTTGGACTAGTTCGTTTCCGGCTCGCTTTCGGATAAAATAATCACGACAGTTTTACCGAGTCACACCCTTGGGGAGGAATTGCAGTTCGTTCCTCCTAGGTCATCTTGTAGCGATTAGTTACCTGTCGCGTACCTACAACGTTCAAGTGAAAATTGCAGTTGCTTGGAAAATAAGAATAGATGATTTTTCACAGAAGTTATTAGTGCCCGAAGATACAATTTTGGGCACGTTTGCACGTTGTCCAATGCGTTCCTTAATTGCTTTTAGCAAACATCATATGATGCCCTATGGAAAGTGACACTTCTTTAAATTTTTTTTAAAAATCCTATAGAGAGGAATTGAGCAGCCCAAATTGTATCTTTGGCAGCCTTTATCCAGATAAGAAACCACTAATCTTCTGGTCCAAAAAGCTTTAGAACTTCGTGTGAAGCCAATGAAAAAGTTCTTTTTTATAGAAAGAACTAGTTGATTGTAGTGAAGAGCGGCGACTCCAGCGGGAACAGCGCGAGCTGAAGACCCCGCAGGAACGCAGTGACGAGGAGGCTGAAGCCGTGCCCGCGGAAAGCGTCCGCTCGAAACGGAAATCAACGGGATTGAAGGAAATCGTAATTTTTCAGTGCCCTCCTTCGTGTACCTTTGACTTTGGAGAGCGACTGATGAACGACCACCATACTGATTACCGAAAAAGCTCAATAGGGATGCGACGAAGTCGCATCCCTATTGAGCAAGATATCTCGGTACTGGTATAAGAGTCGTTCAATCCAAAGCGATCTAAAAGCAACTGTACTCAGGACGCTTAGTGTTTGAGTAATTTTTATGGCAATTTTTATTTTGTGAAGTTATCGAAATAGCCTTGGATAAAGACGATAGGTGTACCTTTATCTCCGCTTCCTGATGTTAAATCAGATAGAGAGCCAATAAGGTCGGTAAGTTTTCTTGGTGTAGTACCTTGTGCTTCCATTGCTCCTACAAGATCATCGTCTTTATCGGTAATGAATTGTGATATAGCTTTTTTAAGATCATCGCCTCTTAAATCGGCAAAGTTATTGTCGGCAAGATATTTTAATTTTATTTCATTAGGTGTACCGTCAAGCCCTGGTGTGTAAGCTGGTGATACGACTGGATCCGCAAGTTCCCATATTTTACCGACTGGATCTTTAAATGCTCCATCTCCGTAAATCATGACTTCAATATCTTTGCCAGTCTTTTCTTTGAGCATATGCTGTATATTATCAACGACAGGTTGGCAATTACGTGGGAAAAGTTTAACATCATCTTCAGTTGATTTATTTGACCCAAGCAGGCCATAATCTTCGTTATAACCGCTACCATCCATAGATTCAGCTAATATGTCATCGAGGCTATAAACGCTAATGCCACCATTTGCTTTTAATATTTTTTTAGTTCTAAATCTCGTGTGTATATCACAAGTAAGAACATGTTTTGTGTAATCTAAAATCGTTTTTGGACTGTTTGAGAATATAACTTCACATTCAATGCCGTATTCTTCAACTAATGATTTATAGTAATCAATATAATCAATGCCAGTAAAAGCATGTTTATTATAACCAAAATGGCCGCGGAACTGTTCTTCCGTTAAAACATCTGTCCAAGGATTAATTCCTTTTTCATCAAGCATGTCCAGGTCCACAAGGTGATTCCCAACTTCATCAGAAGGATAGCTAAGCATTAATACAACTTTTTTAACGCCTTTTGCAATACCTCGAAGGCAGATTGCAAAACGATTACGACTTAAAATAGGGAATATTACTCCAACAGTTTCTTCTCCAAACTTTGAACTAACATCTTTAGCAATATGATCAATCGTTGCATAATTCCCTTGAGCTCGAGCAACAATGGATTCTGTTATAGAAACAATATCTTTATCATTAAATGTAAAGCCTTCAACTTCGGAAGCTTTTAACACACTTTCTACTACTATATCCTCAATATTATCTCCACGATTTATTATTGGGCAACGGAGACCTCTTGCAACTGTTCCAACTATTCTTTCCAATTGAATCGCTCCTTAATATTACAAAGTATATTTATATTAACTAACTTTCTATCTGTACTATACAACGCATTAATGGTATAAGTAAAATTAATATAACAAATGGTCGGTATAAGGGGTGCTTATATGGTTAGTAAATTAGATTTATATAAAATATTTTGTCAAGTAGGAAAAAGTGAGAGTTTTTCCAAGGCTGCAAAAGATCTTTATATGACGCAACCAGCAGTTAGTCAGGCAATCATGCAGTTGGAAAGGGAATTAGATACACGTCTTTTTTATAGAAGTCCAAAAGGCGTATCTCTGACAAATGAAGGTAGCCTGCTATTTGAATACGCCAATTCGGCTATTAATTTAATTCATGTCGGAGAAGAAAAGATTTTAGAATTTAAAAACTTAACGACAGGTGAATTAAAGATAGGTGTAGGAGATACAATTTCAAGGTATTTTCTACTTCCCTATTTGGAGGCTTTTCACATTAGATATCCAAATATAAAGTTTACGATTGTAAATGGTACGACATTGGAACTCTGTTCGATTTTAAAATCAGGTGGAGTAGATGTTGCTGTTTGTAACTTCCCGATTGACGATCCTACATTAGAACTGAAGCCATGTATTGATATCCAGGATACATTTGTTTATGGGGAAAGGTTTAAGAAAATATTGGCTAAACCCTTAAGCCTACATGAATTAGTAAAGCTTCCATTAATTTTTCTTGAATCGAAATCAAACTCGAGAAAGTATGTAGAGGATTATATGATTTCTAAAGGTATAAAGATTTCACCGGAATTTGAATTAGGTTCACATGACTTATTATTAGAGTTTGCTAAAATAAATTTAGGTATAGCGTGTGTAACAAAAGAGTTTTCTCAAGAGTATTTAAATAAAGGATTGTTATATGAAGTACAACTAAATGAAAAGATACCGACGAGAAGTATAGGCGTATGCTTTTTAAAAAGTGTACCATTATCACGAGCCTCAACAAAATTCGTTGAGATTGTAGAAGGCAAACAGCTGTAAATTACTTTTCACCAATACCCGGTACCCACATTTATTAACGGTTAGATTGGAACTTCTGATATAACGGAAATAGTCCTAATCACGACATCACTCGCTTCTGTTGACCGAGATAATGCAAAAGCTCCATAAAAAGTGCAGTCAAAATCCCCATTAGCATGCCGTTCGAAAGGATTGGGCGTATAAGCTGTGGAATCGTTGTAAAGGCCGTTGCCGGCAATGTCATAATCGATAGTCCTAATAACACCGGTAAAGCGATGCGATAGACTGTAGTGGGTTCGAATGTCAGGCCTTCTATGTTGCGAATTGCTGAGCGGAACAGCTGTAAATAAGCAACAAACAGTACTGTGTTACCAACGCTATGCGGAATTGTTGAGAAAAAGGCACTTAACTGTGGAACCGATCCCAAGAGGATGAATAACATGGATCCTACAAAAAACGGTGCTCTTTCGCGAATTCCAGTTGACTGCAAAAATCCTAATGATGAAGCGTAGGGTGCATACGGGACGAGTCCAAGCACGCCTGAAGCTGTCGACAACATCCCTGTTAGGAAGAAGGAGGCACGGTACTGCTTGGGAGTTGTCTCCTGTTCAAAAACATCTTCTGCCCCTTTCAATGTGGCAATCGTATTCGTGGTGTTTAATAATCCAGTAATGACCACCGTAATGACGATGCCCCACTCAAAAGCCGGTTGCCCCCAAGGAAACCAGGTAAGGAAAGGGGTCGTTTTAATTGTCTCTGTTACTTCCGCAGGAAACAGCAGGGCGGCAGCAATCCATCCGACTGTCATTCCGATGAGCAAATTCAAGCTGCTAATAATTCCTTTTCCTTTTACATGGATAAGGATCGTCAGTGCGGCGAGAGTAAATGAAAAACAGGCGACTTTTACATCTATAGAATCACCTATATTGAGGCCAATCATTCCTTTTAGAAAAATAGTGATGAGCTGATTAGCTAGTAATAGGAGAAAAACAAACATTACGATGGGTGTAAACCATTTCTTTAACACTTCTCCCATACCCAAAATACCGAAAACTGCGACAAGAATGCCCGAAATTATAACCCCAACTGCAATGCTGCCACCAATCGTAGTTAGTTCGAGATTCATCGTACTGGCCGTAGCAGCCAAGCTTAGGATGACGCCCCACCACAGTCCAGATTGACCCTCCATTAATGCTAAACGATGCCCGATAAGCCCTTGCAGCATACAGGCCACTCCTGTGAAGATGAAGGAGCGTTGAATGGCGGATACAATTTCAATGGATTCCAACTGAAAAGCACTGCCGACAGAAATAGGAATGACGACTGTATTGGCAAACATAAAGAACAGCCACTGAAATCCCGCTAGTAAAGTGATAGACGCCCCTACTGACTTAGTTTTCATTCAATCCGCTCCTCTATAAGTAGCTCTTAATTCTTTTATATCTTCAACCAATTTACTGCCAATTGTAGTTGAAAGAATATCGTATACAGGGTACAGTTCCTTTATCCATTCCTGTTTTTCAACATCACTTAGTTCATGAATCTGAATAGATGAGTTACGTTTGATAAGTTCAAGTTGCTCTTCGTTCATTAGTATAGAATGTCGGTCGTTCCAGGCAGTTGTCTCATCCATAGCTTCAAGTAGGATTTGCTGCGTGTTTTTTGTTTGCTGATCCCAGACTTTTTGATCCATCATCACGACGTAACCTAGGTATCCATGATTACTGATCGTCAAATGTTTTTGAACGTTATAGAACTTTTTAGAATGGATATTTGAAATCGTATTCTCTTCGCCATCAACATGTCCGGCTTCGATTAAGTTATAGGTAGAATTAAATGATTCTTGTTGCGCCTTAGCGCCTAATAGATCATATTGAGCTTGAATGACATCACTTTTCATAATCCTGATTTTTTGCCCTTTTAGATCTTGTGGTGTAACAATAGGGCCTTTGTTTGATGTGATTTGTTTAAAACCATTGGACCAATGGGCGAGTCCAATAATGCCATTTTTTTGTAATGAGTTTAGCAGGTGTTCACCGATAGGCCCATGTATTCCTTTGTGAATAGCTTCATGATTAGGGAAGGCGAATGGTAGATCGAGAACACCCCATTCAGGAGAAAGTACTCCAAGTTTTGAGGTGGAGGTAGCTATTATATGTACTTGCCCTTCTTTTAAGGCATTAATATCATCTATATCAGAAAACAAACTTCCGTTTGGGAAGACGACGATCTTTATATGACCATTTGATTTCTCATTAACGAGCTCAGCAAACTTGTCTGCCGCACGTCCTTTCGGCGTATTTTCGGCAACGACATGGCTAAATTTAAAAATGATTTGATCACTGAGTCCTTCCTGATCATCGTCATAAACCAGTTCTTTCTGAGGAAATAGATTATAGTATCCTAAAACAATAGCAATACCAGTACCTAAAAGGAGCATATAAACAAATATGTTTTTCACCGTAAGCCTCCTATTACTTCGTTAGTGTAAGCATACTCAGAAAATTGCGATTCGTAAAGATGAATAGTAGGAAAGGGGAACTGAAAATGAGACAATTGCCTATACGTTGGAAAATTATGACTTTATCTTATGCAGTAGTTATCTTTTCATTGTTGATCGGCGGAATTGTCATCATTGCTAACATTCAACAAAAAGAGGAAAAAGAATTAAGAATCAGATCTATGAATACGGCACGAACTGTAGCTGAACTATCAGATATAAGAAAAGCAGTCCAAGAACCAATAGGGTGGAAAATAGTGAACCCCGTTGTCGATGAAATAAGACTCATTAATAATACGGATTATGTTGTTGTCATGAATATGGATGGAATTCGGTATTCTCATCCTGTAAAGGAAATGCTAGGAAAACCCTCGACAGGTGAGGATGAAAAGCCGGCATTTGCGGAGCATATCTATTTTTCAAAGGCAGAAGGAGAGATTGGTACCGTTATTCGGGCATTTGTACCGATTAAGGATTCAGACTTAAACCAAATCGGTGTTGTCGTCGTTGGCAATAAAATCCCGAGTTTTATTGAAATTATGGGTGATTTAACAAAAGACATTCTTATAATTGTTGTATTAACATTACTATTTGGCTTGATAGGTTCAGCAATGCTTGCTAATCATATTAAAAAACAGATGTTTCAGTTGGAGCCATATGAAATTAAGAGAATGCATGAAGAAAGAACAGCTACTTTTCATTCAATGAATGAAGGCGTTATTGCAATCGACAATAAAGAAATTATTACGATATTTAATGAGAAAGCAAAGATGATATTTAATGTAAAAGGAAATTTTATAGGTCAACCAATTCGCGATGTACTGAAGGACACAAGGCTTCCTGAAATCGTTGAAAGAAATAAGGCGGTATATAATGAGGAGATAAAGGTAAGCGGAAAAGTGATCGTAAGTAATCGTATACCGATTAAAAAGGATAACGAATTAATTGGAGCTGTAGCAATCTTTCAGGATCGTACAGAAGTGACTAAGCTTGCCGAAGAATTAACAGGTGTCAAAAACTTTGTAGAGGCATTGCGGGTTCAAAGCCATGAACATATGAACAAACTTCATACGATAGCTGGTTTAATTCAGCTTGGGAAACCTGAAAAAGCGTTGCAACTTGCTTTTAATACATCGGAAGAACAAGAAAATGTAACAAGTTTTCTGAATGAAAAAATTAAAAATGATGCAGTTGCAGGTCTCCTTTTAAGCAAGGTAAGAAGGGGAAAAGAATTAGGGATAACTGTTGAGGTTGATCAAAATAGTTATTTTGCCGCCTTTCCCAATCAACTAGACCAACATGACTTTGTTGTGTTATTAGGTAATCTACTAGAAAATGCTTTTGGGGCGTTCGAACAAATTGAGACTGAGGATAAAAGAATTGATATTAGTTTTGAACAGTCAGCTTACGTGTGTGCCGTATTGGTTGAGGATAATGGATCTGGCATGAGCGAAGAATACCTACCAAGACTTTATGAAAAAGGATTTACGATGAACAAATCTGAAGGTACCGGTTACGGACTTTTTTTGATAAAACAGATCGTTGATAAAGGGAGAGGCAAAATTGACCTTTCATCCCAACAGGGTGAAGGAACTTCAATCATTATTACCTTCCCAATGGAAGTGGAGGATGAGTTGTATGACGTGTAAAGAAGAAATAAAGGTACTGCTGATTGAAGACGATCCAATGGTTCAAGAAGTAAATAGAGAGTTTATTGAAAGTGTAAAAGGATTCCGAGTAGTGGCCGTCGCTAGTAATGGCGAAGAGGGAATTAGACTTTTGAAAGAATTAAGCCCAGATCTTGTAGTATTAGATATTTATATGCCAAAAAAAGACGGAATCAAGACATTACAAGAGTTCAGAAAACAAAAATTGGAGGCAGATGTGATTGTCGTATCTGCCGCTAAAGACAGCGAAACAATTAAGCTCATGCTTCAAAATGGTGCGATGGATTATATTATTAAGCCATTTAAAATTCAGCGAATCCAGCAGGCATTGGAGAAATATCGAAAATACAGGACAAGCTTGAATGCATCCGAAGTGATCTCACAAGAACAGCTTGATTTACTGATTTACTCCGAGCATTCAAAGAAAATAACAGGCAACAATTTACCAAAAGGTTTGAATGAATTCACCTTAAATGAAATTACGATGTATGTACAGAACCAAGACGGTCCGCGCTCTGCCGAAGAGGTGGCAGGTGCAATCGGAATAGCTAGAGTGACAGCTCGCCGCTATTTAGATTACCTGGAAAAAAGCGGTGGCATTACCCTCGATGTCCAATACGGAGGGGTTGGAAGACCAATAAATCGTTATGTATCCAATCAGCAAAAAAAGTAAGACCAAAAAGACCAAAATAGCCGTTATGACCATAAACTTCTCACACCCTACTGAAAGCGCTATCATTTGTATTAATTAGTAATGATGAAGTATTCAGTTTAAAGGGGGATTAAAGGTGAGAATATTTAAGAATTTAACCGTTCAAGTAGTAATCGCAATTGTGATTGGGGTAGTAGTAGGGCTCGTGTGGCCAAACGTCGGAAAAGAAATGAAGCCACTAGGAGATACTTTTATAAATGCTGTGAAAATGGTCATAGCCCCTATTATATTTTTAACGATTGTACTTGGGATCGCGAAAATGGGAGATATGAAAAAGGTTGGTAAAGTTGGTGGTAAGGCTCTTATTTACTTCGAGGTTGTTACAACATTAGCGCTTGTTATTGGGTTAATCGTTGTTAATCTTGTAAAACCGGGAGCAGGACTCAACTACAATGAACTTGAAAAAGGCGATGTATCAAAATATACTGCTGAAGGTGGACAAAGTATTAACTGGATTGAGTTTGTCACTCAGATTGTTCCTTCTAATATGGTCGATGCGTTTGCAAAAGGCGATATTCTACAAGTGTTATTCTTCTCCATTTTATTTGGTGTAGGCCTTGCCGCTCTTGGCGAGAAGGGCAAATTGGTTATAGAGTTCATGGATAAACTCTCGCTCGTCTTCTTTAAAATTATAGGTTATATCATGAGAGCAGCCCCGATTGGCGCATTTGCAGCGATGGCATATACAATTGGTCATTACGGGCTGACTTCACTGGTACCACTGGGTAAATTAATGATGTCAGTCTATATTACGATGTTTTTATTCATCTTTGTCATATTAAATATCATTTGTAAGATGAATGGATTTAGCTTATGGAATTACCTGAAATTCATCAAGGAAGAAATACTAATCGTCTTAGGTACAAGTTCTTCAGAATCTGTTCTGCCAAGAATGATGGATAAGATGGAGCGTTACGGAGCATCAAAATCTGTTGTTGGCCTCGTAATCCCGACAGGTTATTCCTTTAATCTTGATGGTACATCTATTTATCTTTCAATGGCGGTCGTCTTTTTGGCGCAAGTGTTTGGTGTCGACTTAACACTAGGACAACAAATTACAGTAATATTAATATTAATGTTAACCTCAAAGGGAGCTGCGGGCGTTACAGGCAGCGGATTCATCGTTTTAGCATCAACTTTAGCTGCATTACAAATTATTCCTCTTGAAGGGTTAGCATTGCTTCTTGGAGTGGATCGTTTTATGAGTGAAGGACGTGCGATTGTGAATTTAATCGGAAACGGAATCGCTACAATGGTAGTGGCGAAAAGTGTTAATGAATTTGATACAACGAAACATCTGGAAGCTATTTCCGAAATGAAAGCCACCAAGAAGGCTGGGCAAGTAGCTGTATTGAACTCGACGCTTAAGTAAGGATGGAAAGTGACATTGAGGCGTATAATGCCACAACAGCAAAGAGTATATATGCTGAACAATTGGATACCTAAATAAACTGAGCGAAGGTACCTTATAAGGAGTAGCCGATGCCCTAGGACAGGCGGCGAAGCTGCTTGGCTTAGGGGGAGCCACTGAAAAAGTTCTTTTTTATAGTAAAAACTAGTTGATTGTAGTGAAGAGCGGCGACTCCAGCGGGAACAGCGCGAGCTGAAGACCCCGGAGGAACGCAGTGACGAGGAGGCTGAAGCCGTGCCCGCGGAAAGCGTCCGCTCGGAACGGAAATCAACGGGATTGAAGGAAATCGTACTTTTTCAGTGCCCTCGCTTAGGGCGGGAGGCATCCCCAAGCGCTGTAGCGGATTTAAAGGGAATCTTTATTTCAACTTATCTAGAATAAAAAACTTGGGCATGTTTTCAAAATGTCCAAGTTTTTTTCGGGTGTTTTGATACAATGGGTATAAACAAGTTGGGAGAAATGGCTATGTATGATAAAGAATGCGATCGGTTACTGCGCATTAATACTGTTGGAGTGCGTGAATGGCTGCATCAGTCCTCTCATTATAACCGCTACGAAGCGACACCCTATAAGGCATTGGATGATTTTTTTGAGGTCTATGAATTAAAGAAAACCGACAGATTAGTGGATTTTGGGTGTGGCAAAGGCAGGCTGCCATTTTATATACATAATCGATGTGGTGTTTCGGTTACAGGCATTGAAATGAGCGGGCAACTGTATCAAGAAGCACTTGAAAACCAAGCAAGTTATATGCAAAAAGTCAAACGGTCAAACACGTACATCAGCTTTGAATGCTGTCTGGCAGAGGAATATGAAGTGGAGGCGGAGGATAACCGGTTTTATTTCTTCAATCCGTTTTCAATCCAGATTTTCATGACGGTTATTGCTAACGTTCTACGGTCAGTCGACCAGCACAAGCGATCTGTAGATATTATCCTTTATTATCCGACGAGTGATTATATTGAGTTCCTTGAAACAAGCACTCCTTTTGAGCTGATAAAGGGAGTAAAGGTGTCCAGCATGCATGAAAAAGATCCTAATGAACTTTTTTTGGTGTTTCGACTTGGAGATTAATTGGACAAAAAGTAAAGCCACGTTCCAGGCGGAACGTGGCTTTACTTTTCTCTTATAGATGAAGTATTTCGTTATCTTTAAAAAGCTTTAGGAGAATTCGTTGTTAGTAAGTTGCGAAGATCTTTTAAAGCAGAAACGCCCGATAATGAAATGGAAACTTTCATTTCTTGAAGGATATTCTCCAATACTTTTTCAACGCCTTTTTGTCCATCTACCGCTAATCCGTACACGAATGGCCTGCCAATTAAAACTGCATCAGCCCCTAGTGCAAGCGCTTTGACAACATCTGTGCCCCGACGAACTCCGCTATCTAATAGTACAGGAATTTTGCCTCCTACCGCTTCTACGATTGTTGGTAGGGCATCAATACTAGTAATAACCCCGTCAAGCTGACGTCCGCCGTGGTTTGAAACGATAATGCCATCAATGCCGTTTTGGATAGCAAGCTTTGCATCTTCTGGATGTAAAATCCCTTTTAAGAGGATTGGCAAGGACGTTCTTTTCTTTAACTCCATGACTTTGGCCCAACTTAGTGTAGGGTGGTAAACATTATCCAGTATCCCTTGAATGATGGAGTCAAAATCGTTAGTTGGAATGGAGGACAAAAATACCGGATCTGTTTCATAGTTCGCTTTGCCAAAGCCTAGCTTCAAAGGGGAATATTGATTGCGTACGTCCTCTTCACGCCATCCCATCATCACTGTGTCAACTGTTAAGACAATGGCCTCAAAACCAGCTTCCTCGGCTCTCTTAACCATGCTATAACCAATTTCATCGTTAGTGCTTGACCAGTAGAGCTGAAACCATTTTGGACTGTCGCCAGTAGCTTCTGCAATCTCCTCAATTGAAAAACCAGATACTGTACTTTGAATGAATGGAATGCCAAGCGTGGCTGCTGCTTTAGCGGTAGCAATCTCGCCCTCTTCATGTGCGATTTTTTGCATGCCCACAGGTGCAATTAATAGAGGAAAAGGATATGTATGGCCGAATAATTTTACAGACGTGTCCAATGTAGAAACATCATTTAGAAATCGAGGGACAATGGAAAAATTTGAAAAAGAGGAGACGTTTTTTCGTAGCGTCTCTTCGCCACCCGCCCCGGATTGGATATAGCCGAATGCACCAGCGGGCATCTTTTCTTTTGCAGCCGCTTCTAATTCTTTGAATGAAACCGGAAATGATTCATCAGGTGTGATGTTTTGTAATAGTAAGTCGTTGTTTCTAGTTAAAGTCAAATCGATTCATACCCTTCATAAGGAAATTGGTTTTCTTTTAATAAAAAACACTTGAATCTTTGAAATAAGTTTTACTAGCTGGCCGTTCTTCTAAGAAGTTTTTCATAGAATTAATAATAGTAGTAATCGTATATTCATTTGAAATTAAAGTCAATCGCGATTTATTTTAAATAGTCTAAAAGTACAGGTGGTCTGTGCTACATGAATAAAACAACAATGGGTCACGTCTGTTGATTAACCATTTATTCGAATAAAATACTGGTGAGCAGGGCTTGGAATAATCCATTTTCACTGGATCATTTCCGGTTCGCTTTTGGCGAATTAATCACGACATATTTACCGTGAGGCAAGTGTGGCTAGAAGTGACTCCGTCACTTCTAGCCACACTCTTTTCAGTAATCCTGTTGCGAATAGTTGCCTGTCGCATTCCTACATGTCTAGACGTCCCGGTAATCGTATAGAAGTCATTCTATCCAAAGCAGTCCAAAGTCAACTATACACATAGCGCCCAGTAGGTTATCACGTTACTCACTGGTTACTTTGGTTAATCAACAGACATGACAATGGGTTTTATTTATAAACAATGCATTGCCTTCTCGGCTTCATCCCACGGAACGGAATAGCCTTTTCCTTTGGTCAAGAAAATGGAAGTGGACGAGTATTCGGGATCCGCTTCTTTGTTATAACCGATTTCTTCAATGACTTGTTCCTGGTTATGACAACGGTCATAGCCCCCGAATAACAGGCTAAGCGTCCCTTTACCATGGGTGAATGAAGCAAAGACGGTGCTGTAATTCATAAATGTAGCAACTGGCACACGCCCTTTTACAATAACTTTTTCGCCAATTGTTTCTGGTGCGTCAAAGCTGCCATGTGCTTGTTGAATGTCTGACAGCACTCTTCCCATATTATCCAAGTCCACTTTTATTTTGAAATCGTAGTAGGGTTCGAGCAACGTATTGGGAACTTGTTCTAAACCTTGTCGCAGTGCCCGGAAAGTAGCCTCTCTAAAGTCGCCACCAGATGTGTACTCGTTATGACTTCGGCCTGTCAGTAACGTTACTTTGACATCTGTGAGAGCTGAGCCGGTTAATAACCCATGATGCTCTCGTTCGAATAAATGGCCGCGTACTACGTTTTGGTGACCAATAAGTAAATCGTTTGCATGGCAGACGTTGTCGAACTGTATGCCACTATTCCTTTCGGTTGGTTCAATTAAAAGATGTACTTCCGCGTAATGCCTTAAAGGCTCAAAATGACCATAACCCGTTACGGATGTTTCAATGGTTTCCTTATACAGGATTTTAGGTTCACCGAAGGAGACTTGAATCGAAAAACGCTCGTTAACAATTTGTTGGAGTACTTCGAGCTGGATGACGCCCATAACGTGAACATGAATTTCTTGAAAATGTTCATCCCAGAAGACGCGCAAAGAAGGATCCTCCGCATCGAGTAGGTTAAAACATCGAAGTACTTCTTTCACATGGATGGCAGCGTCAAAAATAACTTTTGACTTAAGGGTAGGCATCATGTCAAAGGTCGCTTTTTCTTTTAGCGCTCCGACACCGTCACCAATGGATGCTTGCGTTAACCCAGTAACGGCGAACAGTTCACCGGCATGAACATGGTCGATTGCTTTGAACTTACTACCGTTATAGACGCGTATCTGTGTCACTTTCTCCGTGAAATCTCCATAATTCACTCCATCCCTGACACTTAGCGTACCGCTTAGTGATTTAAGGAAAGTGACCCTATTCCCACTGTCATCATGGCGGATTTTATAGACCTGTGCAGCGAAATCACTATCATCATCGTAAGAAGTTGTTGTCAATAAATCGAGTTTCTCGAAAAACGCCATGACACCAATGTCCTTGAGTGCAGAACCGCTGGAGAGGGCGAAGATTTTATTGTCGCTAATCATTTTCTTTAATGTTGCAAGCCACAAATCGTTGTCGTAACCTGATTCCAAATAGGTCTCAAGAAGTGCTTCATCACGTTCTGCGATAAATTCAATGAGTTCATCTTCCATAATTCCTTCATTGAAAGAGGATGTAAGGTCACAGATGTCTTCCGATAGATTGGTGCGAATTTCATGGAGTACACTTGCAATGTCGGTTCCTTCACGATCCGTTTTATTGATGAAAAAGAATGTAGGTACCCGATGTTTGTGGAGCATTTGCCACACGGTTTCCGTATGACCTTCCACGCCATCGCTTGCGCTAATGATAATAATGGCATAATCCATTACTTGAATTGCGCGTTCCATTTCAGGAGAAAAATCGACGTGTCCAGGTGTGTCGATAATGTAGTAGGTAGATCCGTTATAGGAAATGGATGCCTGGTCTGCAAAAACCGTAATACCTCTTTCTTTCTCAATTGTATGGCTATCGAGGAAGGCGTCTTTATGGTCCACGCGCCCTCTCTGTTTAATGCTTTTTGTATGATAAAGCAGTTGTTCAGAAAAAGTTGTTTTTCCTGCATCTACATGTGCAAGTATGCCAATTGTTTTATACATGATGTCGCTCCTGTCCATTTCTTGCTACTACCAGTAGTATAGCAAATCTGAATTGGGCGAATCACCTTAAATAGGTGTTATACTGTAAAGACAAACTGAATGTGAAGGAGGAATCAGATTTTGAAATATTCAAGAACGAAAATGGAACAGCTTGTAAAGAATGATAAAGAGCTGTCAAAACGTCTGAAACAGATAATGGCAGAGCTTGACTTAGAGAAGAGTTTTGCGTTAAAAGCGTTGTATCATGCAGATGTAAAAGACGGTGGTACGCATCAGAGGAATTATCAGGAACTGTAAGTACATTAAAAGCGTGGAAAGTCTATTATGACTGCCACGCTTTTTTTGATGCCTTTTTCACTGGATCATTTCCAGTCCGCTTTCGGCGAACTATTCATAACATCTTTACCGATGGGCAAATGTGGCTAGGAATTGCAGTTCATTGCTCCTAGATAATCCTGTCGCATCCCTACACATCAAGACATCTCGGTAATCATATAGAGGTCGTTCAATTCAAAGCAATCCAAAGTAATTGTACAAGAAGCGGCTATATATGTTGAATTAAAGAATCCCATGGAATCTGCTGTGTTGCTCAATAATGAGAGAGCTGTTATTCGGGTTGTGGATTGTAGATCGCTTGGCACTTTGGGGATGCCTCTCGCCCTAAGCCTGGATTAGCGCTTCGCATCCAGTCTTACGGCTTCGGCGACCCCTTTGCCGCGCCTTCGCTAGGTTGTATATTTTCGAGAGAAATGTAATTTTGAGATGTATATGGCGAGATTGTAAGGTGATTACTATTTGAACCTATATAAATTGAAATAAAGAATTCCATTGAACCGCTACGGCGCTAGGAGATGCCTCCCGCCATAAGCCAGATGAGGTATTCTTTAACCTATCTGGAATAATATCTTGGAATTAACTGTATAATTTCTGCAAAGAACGCAGAAATTATACAAACCGAACTCTTCGTTGTTCGGTTGGCTACCCCTGTTAAGGCGCCTTCGCTCAGTATATATACCGGATTCAACATATATAATTATAGTCCAGAAATCCACAATCCAGGTTGCAGATTTCATCCCAGCTAATGAAATGCGCTATCTCAAATAGAACACCCAGCGCAGGCGCGTCTTCGTGGTAGCCGGAGCGATAAGACTGAAAGTGGTCTCCTTTCTGGCTTATCGCGGGAGGCATCCACAAAGCGTCGAAGCGGTATAGGCAGGAATTCTAATTTGCTCTAATTATTAGGGCTTTTTCAGTGGCCTCCCAAAAGCCCTTGTAAAGCGTAAACGCCGTGTTCATTTGTTCAACATATATAGTGTTGGATTCAGTTATTTACTGGTTGGTTTTTCAGCTTAATCTTCTGGTGAACCGATTACTTCGTGTTTGATTTCATCGAATGCTTTTTGGAGGTTATGTGAATAAAGTTTTTTTACCTCTTCGTTTATAGTCGTTGTTTTTCCAATCTGTTCTTCGTAATAAGAAAAGGTTGAAGACAGTGATTGTGATTCGCTTATGATGAGGTTTGTCATTAGGACATGTTTGAATGCATCCAGATAATATTCTTTTGTTCCAAGTTTCATTGGCTAAAATCCCTTTCTTTTATGGAAATAAAAAAGCATCTTCCTAGTTAAACGTAAGGAAGATGCTAGTATGCGTAAATTTGTATGGTCGCTTGTTGCCGTAACGAATGGTTCGTAAACAGAAGTACACTATTGACTGCACAGTGAAATAAGAGGTATTGAGTCCTCTTATGTTTCTTTTGTATTACGTTCTTTCGTACGGCGGCTTTTACAAGAAATTGCTCGATCATAGCCGCACTTAACACCTCCTATCCGCGTAGGGAATTGGTGTGTACTGAAATAGGCAGGTCTCCTGGCTCATGATCATCGCGTTCTTTTCCCTTCCCATTCGTAACGAACAGTGGATTTGAAAAGAGTACTCCCATTTACAGTTGCGGGACAGCGTCGGTTTTTCACCGAACTTCCCTTTTAAGCTTTTATACAAACGTAAAAAAGCACCTAATTTCTACACGTTATTCAGTTGTGCTTTTACTATAACATACATATTGTCTGACTTAACACGATTGCTAAACAAGGGGTTCATTAATGGCCCATTACCGCAAATTTGGACAAGAAAATGTCTATCCCTCTTACTATAATCAAGCTGGGGGGATAGAAAATGAATAAAATAAAAACAACAGATCCATATCGAGTTTATATTTCTACATGCTTCTTATCACAATTATTTTTCACATTTATATTTACGGTGAACTTGTTGTACCATGTGCAAACTGTGAAGCTTGATCCGCTTCAACTTGTGTTAATTGGGACCGTTTTGGAGCTTTCCGTTTTTCTTTTTGAGATTCCAACTGGGGTTGTTTCGGATTTAAAAAGTCGGAAGTTATCTTTAATAATTGGGTATATATTAATAGGAATCGGTTTTTTAATTGAAGGGGTATTTCCCTATTTTGTAACAGTGCTAGTGGCTCAAATTGCATGGGGGATTGGCTATACATTTACTAGCGGCTCTCAGCAAGCCTGGATTGCAGATGAAATAGGGGAGGAACGTGCTTCACTAGCGTTTATAAAAGGGGCAAAGGCAGGTAATCTTGGACAAATTATAGCTATTCCGCTCAGTATTTTAATGGGCTATTTTATGATTAACCTACCAATCATTATCGGCGGGCTATGTATGATTGGATTAGCCGTCTATTTAATGATTTTTATGAAAGAAGAAAACTTCAAACCGTTAGATAAAGAAGGAAGAATATCTACGCTTGGAAGTATGAAGGAGAATGTGGGCAATATTATTTCCTATTCCAAAGCGAGCTTCATCATAAGGATGCTATTTCTCATTTCTTTATTTATTGGGTTTTATAGTGAAGGTTTTGACCGATTATGGATCGCTCATTTTTTGGAGGTCTCAAATATATCTTCGTTAACGAATGAGAAGTTAGTTGTGATAATGGGGGGAATTCAGTTCATTGTCGTGCTTATTTCCTTTGCAGCACTCCATTTGATGAATCGAAGTGCTATCCACCAAAATCTAAGGCAGATTTATGTTGTTCTTTTGGTGGCCAGCTTCTTCATCGTCATTTCATTAATTGGCTTTGCATTCTCAACGTATATGATCAGCTTGCTAATTTTTTATATAATCATTCAAGTGACAAGGCAAGTCATGTATCCATTAGAGGATATTTGGCTTAATAAAATTATTCCTGATTCCTCTGTACGTGCAACATTCTTTTCGGTTAAGGGACAAGTGGACGCCATTGGTCAAATTGGAGGTGGTCCGGTAATTGGGATTGTAGCATCGAGCTTTACGATAAAAATTGCTATCATTGTTAGTGCAATTTTGTTAACTCCTGTATTACTTTTATATAAAGTTGTCTTAAACAAGTCTAGAGAGTGAATCGATCACTCTCTATTTCTTTCTTTGATCGGCAAGTAAATTTCCATATATATTTTTTCATAATCCCAGTCATGACAGTGTTCATCGTAATACTCAAAGTCATAGCATGTTTCATCGACTTCATAAAGAGATTGAGGTAGCCAATCTTCTAAAATATAGAGCCAAGTTCCCTTGATGGAAGAGACAAACTGTTCGACTTCAACAAGTGGAGTCCTAAAAACCGCATAAGTAGCATCTGGAATTTGCAGTTTTGTTAGTCCAGCAGGTAGTTGAACATCTCGATCATAATTTACCGCGAATAAATAAGTAAATCTATCTTCTAATTCGACGCTACTAAGATTGATACAATATTCTCCATGTTTTTTGGGAGACAATGCTTCGTACAGAGTGCTTTCGATTGATTCATCCGGGGAAATTCTTTGGTCCCAAAAGGCAGGTGCATCTCTTGTGTAAAAGACATTTTCGATAACACTCTCAAATGTTTTACCCGCAATAGTAAAAGCTGGTTTCTGAACAATTTTAGGTTGCATAACAATGCCACCTACTTTTTTTTGCCTAAGGCTCAAAAGGTCAATTTTTTGAGGCAATGATAGCGGACAGTGGAGCCTATATAAGCTTGGTGGACTGCCAAAAAATTTCTTGAAAGCCTTTGTAAAGCCAGAATGCGTCTCAAATCCATAATCTAATGCAATTTGAATTATTTTTTCGCCTTTTACTAATTCATATAACGCGTATTGCAGTTTTCTTTTTAAAACATAGTCCATAATTGTATAACCAACATGGTTATTAAAAATCCTATAAAAATGATAAGGAGAATAACCGACCAGTTTAGCTAGTTCCTCAGGTTTAATGTCCTCTTTAATATGGTCTTCCACATAATCGATTACTTGCTGCAATAAAATTAACTGTTGGATATCAATCGCCTGCCTCTTTGCTCTATAAATAGCTATATATGTTGAATTAAAGAATCCCATTGAATCTGTTGTGGTGCTCAATAATGAGAGAGTTTTAATTCGGAGTGTGGATTGTAGAATACTTGGCGCTTTGGGGATGCCTCTCGCCCTGAGCCAGGGCACTGAAAAAGAACAATTTCCTTCAATCCCGTTGATTTCCGTTCCGAGCGGACGCTTTCCGCGGGCACGGCTTCAGCCAATCGAACAGCAAAGAGTTCGATTTGCCGTATTTCTGTGTTCTTTGCAGAAATTAAGGCATTCTTGCCCCGTGCTCCCAACGCTAGCGCTTTTGCTCGCAAAAGCCGTTCTTCGTAACGGCTCTTCCTGCGGGGTCTTCAGCTCGCGCTGTACCCGCCGGAGTCGCCGCTCTTCACTACAATCAACTAGTTCTTACTATAAAAAAGAACTTTTTCAGTGGCTTACCCTGAGCCTGGATTGGCGTTTCGCATCCAGTCTCACGGCTTCGGCGACCCCTTTGCCGCGCCTGCGCTAGGTTGTTCATTATCGAGAGAAATGTCATTTTGAAATGTATATGGCGAGATTGTAAGGTGATTACTAGTTGATACTACTTATATTCAAGAAAGACGTACTCCGGTTTGCAGATTTCATCACAGATAATGTAATGATCTTTCTCACATAGACCATCTAGCGAAGGCGCGACTTCGTGGTAGCCGGAGCGATAAGACTGAAAGAGGTCTTCTTTCTGGCTTATCGCGGGAGGCATCCACAAAGCGTCGAAGCGGTATTAGCAGGATTTCTAATTCATACCAGGTATTAGGACTTTTTTTAGCGTCCTCCCAAAAACCTTTGTAAAGCGCATACGCCGTATTCATTTGTTCAACATATATAATCATCCCTAACAGAGGGAACTGTCCTATAGCAACTCTATCATTTAGAAGGGGAATGTGAATACAATTTTTGGGCTATAGGGACTCTTTTTTATTTTGGTAATACGTTATAAAAATAGGATAATCAAAGTTTGAGAAGTTATTTTACTATGATCCAAGATTTGAATGAAAGTACAACAGGCACATGATGCATCCTTCATTTCTTGTTAATGGTGTATTTGGTTAAGTTAAAAACTAACCAACAGTTACGTTTAGTGTTAAAATTTGGGTAATGGGAAATTGATTGAAAACATAAGAAATAAACTTACTCGATCTTTTATGCACTCTATATGTTGAACAAATGTATACCTGCATAAAGAAAGCGAGGGCATCTTAAAAGGATTTAAACGATGAAAGTGGAAAAGTTTAATTCAATAACTTTGAGGGAGGAAGTTACTTTGAAGAAAATAATCATGTTATTAATAGTAATATTGGTTTTAACAGCTTGTGCAAAAAGGGTTAGCAATGATTACAAATTTAAAGGAGAAAGTGAACACTGGGAAGCCGAATATGTATATAGGGGAACGGAAGTGTGGAAGAAAGATAACGGCGATAGAACGTATTCCAACGAAGATAGCTATCAATTTTTATTGAAATACAAAGGTTCTTTAGAAGAGTTGTCTTCAATAAGGAAACTTGAATACGCTCATAAAACGAATTCTAGTGGCGGGGAAACGACGAAAGAATTTGATGGGCCCCCTGAAGAGCTATTATTTACAGCTAGCGGGGCTTCAGAAGGCGGAACAAAAATAAACGAAGATGAAGTTATACAAGTAAATGTAAAATGGGGTGACCTTGAAGAGTCATTCGAATTGCATAATAAAAGTAAGTAACCTTGTTTGGGTACTTGGTAATTGCATAAAAAAGGGGAAATAGGAGGCTTTGGCGAAAAGAAGTTTTAGAAAGGTATTTGGGTGGAGATTGTGGACTCAAATACGTACATAAAATGAGGTGTGTATATGAAAGATCACGTGATTACGAACATTGTAGAATGTATGGCTTCCAGTGACGAGATTCAACGAATTCAGACGGAGCATCGCCTTAAGCTCGTTGAGTCCTGGGGAATAAAAGAAGGAAGTAGTGTTTTAGAAATCGGTTGTGGACAGGGGGATACGACGGCTGCGTTAGCTTATATCGTCGGAGAACAAGGATTTGTTCACGGGATAGATATTGCATCTCCAGATTACGGAGCCCCGATAACTGTAGGTGATTCTGCTCGTTATTTACAGCGGTCTAAGTTAGGAAAGCAACTTAAAATGGAGTTTAACGTTGATGTTTTATCAGCAGAGGTAGATTTTCCTGAAAAAAGTTTTGACTATATTGTTTTCTCACATTGTTCCTGGTACTTAAAATCATTTGAGGAACTTGAGGGGATTTTAAAGAAGGTTAGAAAATGGGGCAAGACCTTATGTTTTGCTGAATGGGATTCAAGAATTCAAATGATTGAGCAATACCCTCATTTCTTGGCCGTGCTTATTCAATCCCAGTATGAGTGCTTCAAAGAAAGCAGTCTTTCAAATATACGTACCTTATTTACACCAATGGATATAAAGCGTGTTGTCGAAAATGCAGGCTGGACAATTGTAAATGAGCAATCCGTACATTCTCCTAAGCTACAAGATGCGGAATGGGAAATTGCGATGACCGTAGCTGATTACAAAGAGGAGATTAATAACCTTGTTGATCTGCCTGGAAAACTAAAATCACTAATTCAATCTGAAGTGATTTTGTTAGAAGAAGCGCAAAAGAATCATGCGATTAAACCGATGTCAACCTACGTATTTATCGCAGAATAGTGAAGTTGTACGATTGTAAAGTTTTGATTTTTCATTATTTTTCAACACCCCTTATTGTAAACTGTAAGTAGGGAGTGAGAGGGGGAATGAGGGCGTGAAGAAGTACAGTAAAGAGGAGAACAGTTGGATTTTCTATGACTGGGCAAACTCGGCATATTCGATTATTATCACAACTGCGGTGTTTCCGCTTTATTATAAGGCGGTGGCGACGGATGCAGGCGTGAGTATGTCGAATTCAACTGCTTATTTGGGGTATACAGTTGCTATTGCAACGTTCATACTCGCGATGATTGGACCTCTTTTAGGAACGATTGCCGATTATGAAGGATTAAAGAAGAAGTTCTTTCTATTCTTTTTCCTGATGGGGACTGCGGCGACACTTTCATTGGCATTCGTACCGGGCGGTAACTGGTTATGGTTATTGATCATCTATACCATTACAGCCGTTGGTTTTCATGGGGCAAATATATTTTACGATGCATTTTTAGTGGACGTTACACCAGAGGAGCGAATGAACAAGATATCGGCAAGGGGCTTCGGGTTGGGCTATATCGGGAGCACGATTCCATTCATTATCAGTATTGCTATTATTCTTTTGGCTGGTAAAGAGATTATTCCACTTACGACGTCAACCGCAAGTAGGATAGCCTTTGTCATTACAGCGATTTGGTGGTTTGTGTTCACAATTCCGATGGTCAAAAATGTTCATCAAATCCATGGTATTAAGCGTGAACCAAATTTATTGGCAAGCAGTTTCAGACGTCTTGGCGGTACATTTAAAGAAATCCGCAAATACCGGACAGTTTTTTTATTTTTATTGGCTTATTTCTTTTATATAGACGGAGTTGGAACAATTATTTCAATGTCCACGGCTTACGGATCGGATTTAGGGATTAGCGCAGAAAACCTTCTTATTATCTTGTTTGTCACGCAGGTTGTGGCGGCGCCATTCGCAATTCTTTACGGCAAATTGGCGCAGAAGTTTTCCGGGAAAAAGATGTTATACGTGGGAATCTGTGTTTATATCATTGTGTGTATTTATGCGTTTTTCATGAAAACAACGATGGACTTCTGGGTCTTGGCGATGCTTGTTGCAACGTCACAAGGCGGCATTCAAGCATTGAGTCGTTCATATTTTGCAAGGCTTGTACCAAAAGAAAAGTCGAATGAGTTTTTCGGCTTCTATAATATTTTCGGTAAATTTGCGTCCGTCATGGGGCCTTTACTGGTAGCAGTGACTGCCCAAATGACTGGAAGCTCTGCATACGGAGTATTCAGCCTGATAATCCTTTTCATTATCGGAATCATTATTCTCTCACGTGTTCCTGAACCAGATGTGAAGATAACAACGACATAATAAAATTGAAAAGCGTTGCACACATTGTAGGATGTGTGCAACGCTTTTCGATTTATCTCGCATTAACGGGCAGTTAGACCCCCACTTTAAGTCTTCAAGGATGCGAGAAGAGTAAGTGGGGGGATGAAGAAAACCGCCTCTGATTGAAGTTTAACTTTATCTCTCAATCAACTTTATCGATTTTATCGACTTGCAGAATTCTGAAACCGCCTTTTTCAAGTTTTTCGGTTAGTTTATCGATTTCTGCATCAGTCTTTCCACTTTCAAGTGTGATAACTACTCTTCTAGCAAGAACGGAGCCATTATCCAGCGTAAACATGCCTTCAATATTTTCACCGCGTAACGTTTTCGTCAGTTTTTCAATCATACCTTTAGCTTCAGTTGAAGATAGCGTAAGATTGATGCCCCCCGTTTTTAATCCGAAGGCATCTTCCAACACACTTTCAACTCTATTATGCGTTAATATCCCAACGAGTTTCTCGTTTTCTACAACGCTTAAAAAAGGTAGTGACTTAATTTCGATGAGTGCACTTAAAAAAGAGGAACGTTCTGTTATGAATGTATCTTGATGCTTCAACAAATGGTCGATTTTTGAATTCTCATCCCCATTGTCTTCGTACAGATATTCTATCAAGTGAACTTTATAAATCATACCTTTATAGAAGTCTTCGCTGTCAACAACGGGAATACATCTATATCCACTCGCATTGATTTGATCCAGCACTTCTCTCACGGTTTGATCGATCTTCACTGTGGCAACGTCAAGTCGCTCTAAAAGTAGGTCTCTTACATGCATGCTTGTTCCTCCTCGTTATTTCATTTTTGTTATTATCACAATTTTTAGTCTATGATAGTATTTATTATAATCAAGATATAGGAAGTTGTACAATTAATTATACAACAAATCTTGTTAATCCCAGTATACATAGACTCCAAAGGGGTTCCATATTTTTTGCCAATCAATTGCACGAACTTCTAGTATAATAGAAAGAACGCAAAAGAATAAATCGTGAAATGAGTAAAAGGGGTAATAAAAATGGAGAATTTAAGTCTCAGTGCAATGTTAGATGTCATTGGGGAAGTGTTTTCAGATGAAATCTCTATAGTGGTGTCGAATACGGAGGAGTACCTCTATTATCTGCCCAGCAAGCGGGTTGATTTAAAAATTAGGCCGGGGGATCCCGTGAAGGAAGGCACGATCGCACAGAAGGCTATTTCCCAGAAACAAAAAGTGTCGGAGTTCATCAACCGCGATGTGTTTGGTGTCCCTTATCATGGGATGGCGGTTCCGTTTTATCATGACGGGGAACTAGAGGGGTGTGTAACTGCGATTTACCCCGTGTATACGGATGGGAAATCTGTCGTTACCGTAAAGACACATGATGGATGGATTCCTGTTCCTTTCGCAAGCGTAAAATATGTTGAGGTGAAGGATCGGAAAACATATGTGATGGCGGAGGGTTTTTCAGGAACTCATAAAAATACGTTACAAGAGTTTGAATATTTATTGCCGCGAGAGTCATTTGTACGATGCCATCGCTCCTTTATCGTTAATGTTCATCACATCAAGGGAATTTATCCTGATACGCACTCGACTTTTGTCTTGGAAATGGATAATGGAACAAGAATACCAGTTAGCCAATCCTATTCCAGTTACTTTCGTAAACTTTTAGGGTTTTAACTTGATCCGTGCTGCTTTAATCATGTATTTTAGTGCTTCACCGGATAATTCCTTGTCCAACGCCTAATTCCTCATTCATGTAAGTGCTTAAGTTAAAATTAACTAAAAGTTATGAATTGAGGCGTCTATGGATGGAAAATCATATGGATCGAATTAAAAATGTTCAATTGAGAGACGTTGTTGTCTCACCGACAGAGGCGGCGTCTTGGATTGAAGACGGTATGACGCTAGGGTTAAGTGGATTTACACGTGCGGGTGACGCAAAAGCGGTTCCACTGGCATTGGTGAAACGTGCGGAAACGGAAACGTTCAAAGTGAATGTGTTTACGGGCGCATCGTTAGGGTCTGATATCGATAGATTGTTTGCTGAAGCTGATATTATACATAAAAGATTACCATTCCAAGCAGATCCAACGATGCGGAAAAAGATTAATGACGGCGATCTTCTGTTTGTGGATCATCATTTGTCGCATACCGCAGAACTTATTCGTGCTGAAGTTGTCGAGCCAATTGACTTTGCAATTTTGGAAGCGGTTTCAATAACGGAAGACGGAATGATTATTCCAACGACCTCGGTTGGTAACTCATTGACGTTCGCACAACATGCAAAAGCAATTATTATAGAAATTAATATGGCGCAGTCTACGCAATTGGAAGGGCTGCATGATTTATACGATCCGGGTAAACAGGGTGAACGGTCGCCGATTCAGTTAATGAAAGTAGATGACCGGATTGGTACGATTGGCATTCCTATTGACATGAAAAAGGTAAAAGGAATCGTCTTCACTGATCAACTGGATTCTCCTTCTACGATTGTAGCGCCTGATCAAGAAACAGAAATTATGGCAGAGCATTTATTAACGTTCCTTCGTACTGAGATTCAAGCAGGTCGATTAACTGAACGTCTGGCACCATTACAGTCAGGAATTGGATCGGTAGCGAATGCAGTTCTTCACGGAATGATCAACTCAGAGTTCAAGGATTTAGAAGTGTATTCAGAAGTACTGCAGGATTCTGTGTTCGATTTGATTGATGCAGGAAAAGTACGTTTCGCATCTTGTGCTTCAATTACATTATCTGAAGAGAAGATGGATCAAGTCTTTAATAACTTTGAAAAGTATCGAGACAAGCTTATCATGCGTCCGCAGGAAATTTCGAACCATCCGGAGATTATCCGTCGTCTCGGCTTAATATCCATCAATACAGCACTTGAACTCGATATCTACGGCAACGTCAATTCGACGCATGTTTCAGGGGCGAAGATGATGAACGGTATCGGCGGATCAGGTGATTTCGCCCGCAATGCTCGCCTTGCTATTTTCGTTACGAAGTCAACGGCAAAAGGCGGTAACATTTCAAGTATCGTCCCCTTCGTTTCACATGTGGACCATACAGAGCATGACGTAGACATTATCGTGACAGAGCAAGGCTATGCAGATTTACGCGGACTTGCCCCAAGGGAACGTGTGGAACTCATAATCGAACGTTGCGCACACCCGATGTACCGCGAGCAACTTCGCGCGTATTACGAAGAGGCGCTTAAAAGAGGCGGTCATACGCCACATGTCTTGGAAAAAGCATTTTCATGGCATGCAAATTTGGCGAAGAACGGAACAATGCGAGAGCTTGTTGAAGAGTTGGTATAATAAACAAATAGAAAAAGGGTTACCTGATTGAGGTAACCCTTTTTCTGTTTGTATGGTGGGGGTTATTTGATAACATGAAGCTTGCCAATCAATCATATAGCGTACGACCCGAGCATATAAGCTTGCTAACCAATCAAATATCGTGCGACCCGAGCATATAAGTTACTACCCGATCAAATAGCATGCGACCCGAGCATATAAGCTTGCCAACCAATCAAATATCGTGCGACCCGAGCATATAAGCTTGCTAACCAATCATATATCGTGCGATCCGAGCATATAAGCTTGTCAGCCAATCAAATATCGTGCGACCCGAGCATATAGGTTTGCCAACCAATCATATAACGTGCGACCCGAGCATATAAGCTTGCTAACCAATCATATATCGTGCGATCCGAGCATAAAAGCAAGCTACCCAATCATATATCGTGCGACCCGAGCATATAAGCAAGCTAACCAATCATATAGCGTACGACCCGAGCATAATAGCATGAGAGACCGAACCATATCCCCCCCGCGAACGGATCAATTCATCACACTGCTGTTATGCTTTTGCTGCAAGTGCTCTTTCAAATTCCTCTTTCACGCGATGAAGAAGTTCGGCATCCGTTAGCAGCCTATACCCCGTAGACGCAAGTGCTTTCGCTCCTGTAATCAATGCTTGGTTGCCAAGCTCCGATTTTGCAGCTTCCCTGAATTCAACCGTATGGGCAATCAAGTCATCTGGCCCGATTTTAATGTATGGATGTGCAGTCGGAACTACATAGCTAATGTTGCCCGCATCCGTCGAACCTTTGCCTTTCCGTTTTTCGGTATGGACGACTTCGCCAAGTGTTTCAAGTTCCACGTGTAACGTTTCATCCAATACGGAGTTCAGTACGAGGTCTTTCACTTCGTTTTGGAAACGTTCAATTTTAACGGTTGCACCCGTTGCAAGGGCGGCGCCTTCAGCAATATTCCGGACTTTGTCAGAAGTCTCGACTGTTTTCTGCCAAGATTCCGCACGGATGTAAAAACGTGCAGAAGCGTATTCTGGAATAATGTTTGGTGCATCGCCGCCGTGCGTAATGATGCCGTGGATACGGACATCAGAAGGCAGCTGCTGACGTAGGGCGTTAATGCCGTTGAACAGTTGGATGACAGCGTCCAACGCATTGATACCTTGTTCAGGAGAACCTGATGCGTGAGCTGGTTTTCCGTAAAAATGAAAATCGAGTGGGTCCACAGCGAGTGATTCACCTGTTGTAGCTGTCTTTCCAGATGGATGGATCATGAGCGCAACATCTACGTCCTTTAAATAACCGTGTCTAACGAAGCTGCCTTTTGCGCTGCCATTCGGACCGCCTTCTTCAGCTGGTGTGCCTAAAACGACAACGCGGCCGCCCGTTTCAGGAAGCGCTTCGGCAAGTGCAATCCCCGCTGCAACACTTGTTGTTCCAATAATATTATGTCCGCATGCATGTCCTAACCCAGGAAGTGCATCATATTCAGCAAGGTAAGCGATTGTCGGACCTTCTTTTCCACTGTCTTTCACAGCATAAAACGATGTTTCATGACCAGCAACCGCTGTTTTTACTTCAAACCCTGCATCTTCCAACAGCGCAACATGTTTAGCACTTGCATACACTTCTTCGTTTCCGATTTCCGGGTTTGCATGAATTTCCTGACTCGTTTGAATATATAAGTCATGGTTCTGTTCAATTGAATGGAATAATATGTTCGTCTTTTCATTTACAATGCTCATTATGAATGCCCCCAGTTCAATTATTTTTTTAGGTCTTCAAAGACGGTATCAATCTCTTCCTGCGTTAACTTAATAAGATATGATCCGCCTTTTGTATCTTCTTCGATAGCTTTTTCAATATCTTCTTCTTGATATAACTCAACGATGCGTTTGAATGTTTTATTGTTTTTTTCTTTCTCGCTTGCTACGATTAAATTCACATATGGGTAAATACTCTCATCGTCACCTGATTCTCTAAAGAGTGGATCCTCTCCTGGTGAAAATCCTGCTTGTCCAGCAATTCCGTTGTTAATTATCGCGGCAGTCACATCTGGCAATATACGAGCTGTTTGTTGAGCAACCATTGGAATGATTTCTAGGTTCAATGGATTTTCAGTGATTTTTGTCGGATCACCAAACAATCCGAAGTCATCTGAAAGTGAAATTAAATCAGCACTTTCTAGTAGGCGTAGCGCACGTGCTTGGTTTGAAGGGTCATCTGGAATCGCAATTTTGTCGCCTTCTTTGATTTCAGAAATATCCTTGATTTTTTCAGAGTAAACGCCAAGTGGTGCAAACATCGTCGAGCCAATTGGAACAAGTTCATTTTTACTTTCTTTTACATATTGGGATAGGAACGAGAAATGTTGGAATGCATTTAAGTCGATATCGCCTTGTGCAAGTGCATTATTTGGCAATGTGTAATCTGCGAATTCGACAAGTTCGATTTCAATGCCTTCTTTTGCCGCTTTTTCTTTCAGCAATGGCCATTGGACACCATCTGCACCGTTGACACCAATTTTCACTTTGACTGTATCACTATTTCCGCTTTCTTTACCGCCGCAAGCAGCGAGTACAACAGCAGTTAATACTGCTAAACTTACTAACCATAATTTCCTCATTTAATTCGTCTCCTTTTAGTTGAATGATTGTATTTTTTGACCTAGAACAGTGTCTAGCTCGGCTTATGCCTGTCGCGTCTAAGCGGGCATCGTGCACTTTTCCCAGATTACCGACGCATGATTTTTTTAGAAAGTGTATTGCCAAGCCATTGTGCCAATTGCACCATGATGATTAAAATGACGACCGTAACGAGCATGACGCTGCCGTCGAACCGTTGGTAACCGTAAGTCATCGCGACATGTCCAAGACCTCCGCCGCCAACTGTTCCGGCAACTGCCGAGAAATCGATAAGACTGACGGAAACGAAGGTAAGTCCTAAAATAAGTGGACCCAATGCTTCTGGTATCAAAACCGTGAAGATAATCCGAAGAGGGCTTGCACCCATTGCCTGTGCTGCTTCAATAACGCCAGGATCAATGCTGACCAAGTTATTTTCAACAACTCGGGCAATGACGAATGTTGCAACAATTGTCATCGGAAAAATGGCTGCTGCGGTTCCGATGGTTGTCCCGACAACTAATCTTGTCAGTTGTGAAATGGCTACTAAGAAGATGATGAACGGAACAGGCCGAACGATGTTAATGACTATATTTAATATTTGAGAAACAAGTTTGTTTTCCAAGATATTATTTTGCCTAGTGACAAATAATAGCAGGCCAATTGCAATTCCAAAAATGGAACCAAAAACGAGAGTGGCAATTACCATGATCAGTGTTTCGCCGGTTGCTTCTACAATCCGGGGCCAAAATGTAAGCCAATCAACGTTCATCTTTTAGGACCTCCTCTATGTCTACAATTAATTCAAGTTCTTTTAATACACGGCTTACAGCATCCGTTTCTCCTTCAAATGAAACAAGTAGATTGCCAAAAAATCGTTCCTGTAATTCTCGAACTGAACCGTAAACGATGTTGAAATCAACATCATGTTTACGTGTAACTTTTGAAAGAACAGGATCACTTGCAATATCTCCTTTGAAAATAACTCGATATAATTTGGTGCCACCTTTTGATTGCCACTCATTAATCAGTTTTTCTGAAGGTAGATCCTGCTGTACGGATTGGATGAATCGTTGTGTTGTCGAATGTTGAGGATCAGTAAATGTTTCAAAAACATCACCCGTTTCGATTACTTCTCCATTTTCCATGACCGCTACTTTGTCGCAAATTGTTTGAATGACATGCATTTCATGTGTGATAAGGAGGATTGTAATACCCAAATCCTTATTCACCTTTTTCAACAACCGCAGTATATCGGCGGTCGTATCAGGATCTAGTGCAGATGTGGCTTCATCACAGATTAGGATATCTGGTGAAGTGGCGAGTGCTCTGGCTATACCTACGCGTTGTTTTTGCCCTCCTGATAGTTGGTCCGGATAATCTTTAGCTTTATCGGCCAGGCCAACGAAGTCCAATAATTCCTCGACGCGTTCCGCAATTGCTTTTTTTGGCATTCCGCCAAGTTTCAAAGGATACGCGATGTTTCCTGCAACTGTCCGTGAGTTCAGCAAGTTGAAGTTCTGAAAAATCATGCCGATGTTGCGACGTTGCGTCCGTAAATCTTTTGAGGATAATGTACTGACGTCGATGTCTCGTATGAAAACAGAGCCTGAAGTCGGGCGTTCAAGCATATTTACTAACCGTAGCAATGTGCTTTTTCCGGCGCCGCTAAAACCGATGATGCCGAAAATTTCACCTTTTTCAACGAAAAGAGAAACATCTTTTACCGCATGTACCTCACGCTTCCCAAGGGCGAACGTCTTGGATGCATTTTTAAATTCAATCATGTATTGACCCCCTAAGTACTTCGTTAATTCTGTGCGGACAATGGATGCAACTAGCAAAATGACTTGTGACCCCGAGCATCTGGCCGCTGAAGCTAGACAGTTGTAAGAACGAAAAAAATCCCTCTTTTTCTTAAAATAGATAAGAAAAAGAGGGATTCTAATAAAAGAAGCCATCTCGTTCTCATCTTCCAAACGCATACGCGTCTGTAGGAGTTGGCACAGTGTTCATTGGTCATGAACCTGTTGCCGAGATGTCATAGGGCCTGTCCCTCGATCTCTCTGGATAAGAAAGTGATGTAGTGCTATTCGATTGTTGCAAGAATTGAATCTAACTCTAGTGTGCAAATTAGGGAAAGTCAATGAATTTACTAAAGTAAAATAATTCAGACTACTAATAACCAAAAACAATTTAAGGATTCTGATACACTTAAAGTGATAGAGAAAGCGGTGTTAGAATGACAATTTTCATATTTATTAGCATTATACTTTTTGCGTCCATTTTACAGACAAGTACAGGATTTGGTTTTTCGATCATGGCGACACCTTTTCTACTCATGATTTTTAATCCGATGGAGGCCATTCAGATAAACCTAGTTTTGTCGCTTGTTATTTCAAGCGCACTTATTGCTAAAATACGTAAAGATGTGGATACAGATCTATTAAAAAAGTTGATAATCGGGAGCTTATCTGGACTGCCAATTGGTATCATTTTGTTCATTTCGGCGGATATCAACAAATTGAAAACGGGCATAGGCATTGTTCTTCTTTTGCTAACACTGCTACTTGTCCTGAACCTTCGAATTAAGAGAACTAAACGTGGGGACTTTGTTGTTGGCGGATTATCTGGTACATTGACGACAGGAATTGGCATGCCAGGTCCGCCGCTTTTGCTCTACTTTGCAGGAACGGCTATGCAAAAAGAAACATTACGTGCAACGACACTCGCGTTTTATTTATTCATCTATTCCGTTAGTCTACTCATTCAAGTGCTTTTTGTTGGTACAACTAAAGGTATTTGGACCTCAATCGGAATGGCACTACCGCTAGTATTTGCTGGATTGTATCTAGGACAACTACTATTCCGTCATATCAGTCAAAAGACCTTTCGGATCTTCACATATGGTATTTTACTATTTACAGGCGTTTATTTATTAATAAAATGAGAAAGTAATTTATAGAATGGAGATGTTTCTTATGAAAATCGCATTGTTTGGGGCAACGGGGCGTGTGGGTGGGGAAGTCCTAAAATTAGCATTGGTAGAAGGGCATGAAGTGACGGCACTCGTTCGTTCACCTGAGAAATTGGCGCCACATGATAGGTTGACGATTATCCAAGGTGATGTCCGTGATGTTGTAGAAGTTTCGTATGCCATTGCTGGAATGGATGTTGTATTCAGTTCGCTAGGCACAGACCAGACAACAACGTTGACTGAGGCAGTTCCTCATATGATAAGAGCGATGGAGGATACAGGAATTAATCGGCTAGTCACAATTGGGACAGCAGGCATCTTGCAAAGTAAGATTGATCCCGAAAAACTGCGTTATGAAGCTGGAGATACAAATCGCAGGCTAACTTTTGCGGCGGAGGAGCACCATAAAGTGTATGACATGCTGCGTCAATCGGGGCTTGAATGGACAATTGTCTGCCCTACTTATTTACCGGATGGTGTTGCAGTGGGGGACTACAGAACTGAGCGCGACTTGTTGCCAGAGGACGGTAAACAAATATCCGTGGGTGACACAGCTGCTTTTGCTTTCGATGAACTACTGCAAGGTGACAATATCGGTTTTCGTGTAGGAATTTCATATTAATAAACAGAGTAGTACTGTCGTTGACAGTGCTACTTTTGTACAGAAAATAGTTGAAAGAAATTTCAGCATCGGCAGGGACATTAACACCCCTAGCTGGAGACTTGCAGGATCAAATTGAATTTTCTAAAGTTTGATTAAACAAATGAAAGGTTGCCCCATCAGTTTTTCATAACTGACGGGGCAACCTTTTTTTATGGACAAAGAATGGCGACCAATCATAAAGCCATCCAAATCGGTATTTTGTTTCACGTGTAACACTTATAGTCCGACTTAAACTTCCACTTCGCTAGTTAGCGCATGCGTATTCCCCTCGGTATCATTGAAAAACGCCATCCATGTTTCTGTGGAGTCCATTTTTGCGACGACATGTGGTTTGTCGATAAATGAAACTCCTTTTTCTTTCATCTGACTATAGCTTTGTGTGAGGTCATCTACTTGGAAATAAAGGACGGAACTTGCGTTTGTGAATTGTTCCTTTTCGGGAAGACTAAGCATTAAGCGGATACCGTCGCAGTCGAAGAAAGCCATTGTGTCTGTGTTGAATAAAAGCGGCAGTTCGAGTAAATCTTTATAAAATAAAATAGCTCGATTAATATCTTTTGCAGGAATCCCAATTTGGCCGATACTTTTTAAACTTGTCACAAAAATAATCCCCCTATTCAGTAATCTTTTTATTTAGTATAGCATCCCAGTTTTTATCCAACGAAGCGGAGGCAAAAGAAGATGGATATTCTTTATAGTGGTTTGTTAAAAGATAATCATCCGTTTTATATTCGACGACTGCACCTGAAAGACCTTGATGAAATTATACATGTACAGAATGAGGTGGTTTATGTACTTGATAATCCAAGTTCGTTATCTTCATTATCCCAAAAAGAGTACGAATATATTTTGGCTGACGGCGGTAAGATGGTAGGGGTGTTTGCAGATGAACGGCTCGTCGCATTCCGTGCATTACTTGTCCCAGGAGCAGATGAAGAGCATCTTGGTTCAGACGTTGGGCTTGATTCGACGGAATTGGAATCTGTTATTTATCAGGAGATATCGACTGTTTCGCCACGCTATCGTGGCTACCGTCTGCAAAAGATTATGGCAGACGTCTTAATGGAGCAGTTGAAAGTGGCAGACTATAAGTACGTTTGCGCAACGGTTGCTCCGTTTAATATCGCAAGTCTCAAGGACAAGTTTTCACAGCAGATGGAAATTGCCGCGCTGAAAAAGAAATATAACGGGGTGTTGCGTTACGTTTTTGTGAAACATCTTCATAAAGAGGGGGACGAATGGGGAGTGGAGCAATTCATTCCGATGCAAGATACAAAAGCTCAGCAAAAACTGCTTGAAGAAGGATGGCGAGGGACTGGGATTTCAGGAAGTACGGATGGCTGGCTTGTACGGTATTGTAAATAGTTTATCGACTTTCATGACAAGTAGAAAAGGAGCGACTTCACCCAATCGAGTAAAGTCGCATCCTCTTTGATTCACATCAATTTTGAAATGAACATGGTCGCGATTCCGAAATAAATCAAAAGCGATAATATATCATTGATGGTGGTAATAAGCGGACCCGATGCAACTGCAGGATCCACATTGAATTTGTGCAAGACGAGCGGGATGATTGTACCCGCCAGCGTTCCGATAATAAGTGTGATAAGTAAAGAGACGCCAACAACAAGTCCGAGTACAAAACTACCTTGCCAAATATAAGCAATAATTGAAATGACGATGGAACATACAATACCGATAATAATCCCGACTAACAGCTCCCGAAAAATAAGTTTCAGCATTTTTTTCGTATCAAGATCCTCGGATACAAGACCGCGGACAACGACGGCGAGTGATTGTGTTCCAGTATTCCCGGTCATTCCGGCAATCATAGGCATGAAGAAGGCGAGCGCGACAACGGCTTCAAGCGTCGCTTCGAAACGGGATATGATACTTCCAGAAACAAGTCCAATGAACAGCAGTAAAATTAGCCATGGCAAACGTCTTCTGGCAGCAACTAACGGCTTCGTTCTGAAGTCAATCGCTTTTCCGGAGGCCAGTAGCATTTCAATATCTTCATTCGCTTCCCGGACGACAATATCAAGGACGTCATCCACCGTGATGATACCGAGCAGAACACCTTCGTCATCAGTGACAGGCATTGAAACGAAATCGTAACGGCCAATAATCTTAGCAACTTCTTCTTGTTTGGTCATCACACCTACCTTGACGATATTCCGTGACATGATGTCTTCTATTTGAGCTTCGGGTTCTGCGAGCAACAGGTCTCTGTACGATGCGACACCGATAACTTTTTTGTCATCATCTAGAACGTACAGATAGTTTAGATACTCCGCAAGTGCAGCGTAACTCTTTAGTTTCTTTACTGCCCGCTCGACAGAATATGATTTATGAATCCATACGAAGCGGTTCGTCATCGCTCTTCCGGCCGTTTTTGGCGGATAATTCATGATTTGCCGGATGATGTCCATTTCTTCTTGTTTCATTTCGGCAATTAATGCATCGGCTTCTTTTTGGGGAAGTCCCGATAACAGGAAAGCAAGGTCATCATTTTTCATAAGATCCAATATATCCGTGGAGCGGGCAGGACCGATTGTTCGCAAAGCACGGAGCTGATCATCCTGTGATAAATGACGTAATAACCCGGTTAATTCATCTAACGTAAGGAATTCTAAAAATAACGGCCGATGTTTCACTGGTAAATTTTCATATTGGTTTGCAATATCGAAAGGTTTCAATTCCTTCATGATTTCATGGAATGTCTCTCTTTTTCCTTCTTTTAATATATGGATTAGCGCAGTTGCGATTCCATTCTCAGGGTCTTTATGAACCAAAATATACACCTCTCTAAAAAAATGGTGAGAGATGGATCAGAGTGCTGCCGTTTCTCTCTCTATAGCTTTATCCCCTATTTCATTCATCGGAAAACCATATTGTTTGTTTATTCAAAGGAATAATTTACTTAACTGGGTGGGAGGCGAAGATCGATTGAAAAAGAGCCAGCAATTGAAATTGATAAGCGTACTACTAGTAATTGTAATGATTGTCTTGCTGATAAACGGATTAAACGGTAAGGATAACCATACCACCGCTCTGGACAATACGACAGTATCCGTTGCTAAAGTTGATGAACCAGTCGATAAACCAGTTGATAAACCGCAAAAAACGTATGCATTTCATGACATTGACGAAATTTTGAAAGACCCGAGATTACAAGGTGCGACGACTGTGGTAAGTATTCGTGAGGCAGCAACCGGCGAAGTTGTCTATTCCCATCTAGGAGATACGCGAGTCCACCCCGCATCCGTCATGAAATTACTGACAGGCGCTGCGGCACTTGAAACACTTGGAGAAGGGCATACGTTCAAGACTGAGTTGTATATGGATGGGCGAATAGAGAGCGGCGTGCTGCACGGCAATCTCTATTTAAGAGGAAGAGGCGATCCGACACTGACGAAGAACGACCTGAAGGCATTCGTATCCGAATTAAAAGCAAAGGGAATCAGCTCCATCGCAGGAAACGTCTACGGGGATGATACTTGGTACGATGACATTAGACTTTCCCAAGATCTAAACTGGTCTGATGAACCCTACTATACAGGTTCCCAGGTGTCCGCACTGACGTTATCTCCAAATGACGACTATGACGCAGGTACGGTCATTGTCGAAGTGAATCCTGCCAAGAAATCAGGACAGGCGGGACAAGTCGCCATGGTACCAGCAAATAATTACCTGACAGTCGTCAACAAGACTCAAACGGTAGCTAAAAAAGGCAAGAAAAGTATTACGGTTGAAAGGCAACACGGTACAAATACGTTTATCGTATCCGGGACGATTCCAGAAGGCTCAACAAAAACACGCACTTGGGCATCTGTCTGGGAACCGACAAACTACACGATTAGCATCTTCAAAAAAACAATTGAAGAACTAGGCATTACGTTTTCGACAGCTCCGAAAGTCGAGCGCAAAAAAGTGACTAAAGGGGCTACTTTACTGACGTCAAAAAATTCAATGCCACTACATGAATTGTTCATTCCCTTCATGAAATTAAGTAATAACGGACATGCTGAAGTACTAGTTAAAGAGATGGGGCGTACTGTAGGTGGCGAGGGCAGTTGGGATAAGGGGCTTTCAATTATAGAGACAACTCTCTCTACTCTAGGACTTGATACAAAAAATATGCTGCTTCGCGATGGATCAGGTATGTCCCATAAAAACCTTGTCACGGCGAATGAAGTGACAAAACTGCTTTACACAGCACAGACAAAACCATGGTATCCAGCATTTTTGAATGCGCTTCCTGTAGCAGGGAATGGAGAACGGTTTGTTGGAGGAACATTGCGCAATCGTATGACAGGGACTACGGCAGCAGGCAACGTCCAAGCGAAAACGGGCGCATTGAACGGAGTCACCGCGTTGTCTGGTTACGTTACAACGAAAGATGGAGAAATACTTACTTTTTCTATTATGATTAATAACTATTTGAATGACACGACGCCTGAAATACTAGACAAAATCGCTATTACACTTGCGAATTATCAGTCAAAGTGAACAATTTGATATGCAATAAAATGCATATTTCGTGCATATTTATGTTTAGCAGAAAAAGAATAGGGAACGAGATAGAGAGTAAGGTAAAAACCGGAAAAACATCCGGGATGATAAAAAGGGGAGAACTTTTACTATGGGGAAGTTGAAAGTACTATTTCTATTGTTAACTGTTTCGGTGTTCGTGTTATCGGCATGCGGGACAAAGAAGGATGCCGGAGCAGAAAAAAGTGACGGCGATGGAAGCTATGAACTTATGAAAAAAGGGAGTCTGACTTTTGCCGCGAGTGGTGTTTATAAGCCATTTAATTTTGAAGAAAAAGGGAAATTAACTGGTTTTGATATAGAGATTGGTGAGGCAATTGCTGACAAGATGGGGCTAGAGGCGAACCCAGTGACAAATCCCTTTGAAACAATTATGCAGGGGCTAATCGGTAAGAAGTTCGATGCAATCATTGGATCAATGGCCTATACGAAAGAGCGTGCAAAGCAGGTGAACTTTACTGAGCCTTACTATTACTCGGGCGGAATGATTTTTGTATCCGAAGATAATAAGGATATTAAGTCTGAGGATGATTTGAAAGGTAAAAAAATCGGTGTCGTGGCCCAATCTACATATGAAAAACCCGCACAAACCCTTTCGGACAATATCCAGTATTATAGCAGTGATGTAGTTGCACTAAAAGATTTGACAATAGAAGGTCGTCTCGATGCTGTTATCACAGCTGATATCGTAGGCTATGAAGCGATTGATAATGATTTTAAAATTAAGGAAGTCGGAAAGCCGTTATGGGTAGAGCAGCCATCCATCGCTGTACGACCTGACAATGATGCATTAAGGGAAGACATTGACAAAGCGCTGAAAGAAATAATTGAAGATGGTACGTATGATGAAATTTCAAAGAAATGGTTTGATCGAAATCTACTAGACCTTGATCTGGAAGGTGTGGAGCTTTTAGAATGAATGACTCCACAGACTTGACTACAGAAAGAGGGTATAACTAGTGCCAGAGATATTTATAACACTTTATGAGGTATTCATACGAACGTACCCAGGATTTTTAAAAGCTGCACTTATCACGTTGGAAATTACAGCAATTGCACTCGTGTTAGGTACTGCACTAGGTATAGTTTTTGCATTAATGAAGATATCCAAATCAAAAATTTTACAGACAATCGCAAACCTGTATATTACTTTAATCCGGGGGACTCCGCTGATTGTCCAAATCATGTTTCTCTATTACGGAATTACGAATATCGTCGTCCTATCGAATTTCTGGGCCGGTGCAATCGCGCTAGGTATTCATAATGGTGCTTATATCGCGGAAATTTTCCGGGGCGCCATACAGGGAATCGATCGCGGGCAAGAAGAAGCAAGTCTTGCGGTTGGTATGAACCGCCGGCAAGCAATGCGGAGAATTATTTTCCCACAAGCGCTTCGCCGTGCGATTCCACCACTTGGAAACCAGTTCATAATTACCATGAAAGATTCATCACTTGTGTACGTTATTGGTGTTTCAGAAATGTTCGGACTGGCAAACAGGGAAGCCGCAGCATCATTCCAACCATTCGAAACATTCCTAGTCGTCGGGGTTTATTATCTCGTACTTGTACTAATCTTCTCGGCACTGCTGAAATGGTATGAGAAAAAGCTGGATGTTGACAGTATATGAGGAGGAAATTAAATGATTAAAACAAAAAACCTCCACAAGTCATTCGGCGATCTTGACGTGCTGAAAGGAATCGATCTAGATGTGGAGACCGGAGAAGTTGTTGTGCTTATCGGAGTCAGCGGCTCGGGTAAAAGTACGTTGCTTCGCTGTTTGAACTTCCTTGAAATGCCCAATGAAGGTGAAATTATAATTGATGGACGACAAGTCGATCTGAAGAAAGATGACTTGTCGAATGTGCGGGCGGAAGTAGGAATGGTGTTCCAGCATTTTAACCTTTTCCCACATAAGACAGTGCTTGAAAACATCACGGAGGCACCAATCATTGTCAAAAAGATGAAAAAGGAACGCGCAGAGAAAGAGGCGCGTGTAATCTTGGAAAAAGTCGGCTTATCTGATAAAGCAGACGTCTATCCAGGTAAACTATCAGGCGGACAAAAACAGCGTGTCGCTATTGCTCGGGCACTCGCAATGGAACCCAAAGCGCTCTTGTTCGACGAACCGACATCAGCGCTTGACCCGGAACTTGTCGGGGAAGTACTTCAAGTAATGCAGGATCTCGCCAATGAGGGTATGACGATGGTCGTTGTCACCCATGAAATGAAGTTTGCAAAAGAAGTTGCCGACCGAATTGTTATGCTGGACGAAGGCTGTATCATTGAAAATACAGATCCGCACACATTTTTCAACCATTCGACCAACGAACGGACACGCCAATTTTTAGAGATGGTTGACGTATAAGGCAGTGAATAAAAAAGATATCCAACACCGGTGTTAGTAGGTGCGGGATATCTTTTTTATATTAGCGTTTCGGTTCATAATTCAACATCTTGAACATTTCCGACAGTTCCTCGTCGGTCAAGTCACGCCACTGACCATTCGGCAAGTCACCAAGATGGATGTTCATAATGCGCGTACGTTGTAATTTCCGAACATTATAACCAAGTGCGGAACACATGCGACGGATTTGGCGGTTTAAGCCTTGCGTCAATGTCATGTTGAATTTACGCGGTCCTAGTTGTTTTACTTTACATGGTTTTGTTACCGTATCTAAAATCGGGACGCCTGACTCCATCTGTCTGATGAATTCCTTCGTGATTGGTTGGTCGACAGTGACGATATATTCTTTTTCGTGGCCATTTTCTTCGCGCAAGATTTCATTGACGATATCGCCATCGTTTGTCAGAAGAAGAAGTCCATCTGAGTCTTTGTCGAGTCTGCCGATATGGAAAACACGTAGCGGATGATTGACGAAGTCGACGACATTACCTTTAATATGGCGTTCCGTCGTGCTAGTAATGCCAACGGGTTTATTGAGCGCAAGATAAACGAGTTGCTCTTCCGTCTTCACTAGTTTTCCATCAGCATGGACTTCGTCGCCATCTTCGACTTTACTGCCGAGCTCGGCAAGTTGCCCATTAATCGTAATGCGTCCATCTTCTATCCATTTATCCGCGCCACGACGTGAAACAATTCCTGCTTCGCTTAAATACTTATTGATTCTCATGTATGTCATCCTATCTAAGAAAGTTCTTTCTTCTATTGTAGCGCGTCTACGGAAAATGTTCAAAACCATGGAGTTGATATTAGAAGTGCGGAGTTGCCATTAGAATCAAGAGGTTGACATTAGAAGTTCGAAGTTGCCATTAAAACCGAAAAGTTGCAATTAGAATTCGAAATTTGCAATCGGCGCAAAAGAAGATGCCCCGATTTTAAATCAGACGCGAATGAAACAGAAAAGATTGACAACTAACGCGCCTTGTAATACGATGGGAATAACATTTTACCAAAGACGGGCAGAAGGTACCGAGAGCGGTGTCGCCCACGATAGACGAGTTGAGAAGAGCATAGCTGAGAAATTGATGAATAAGAAGAGTAGCACAGGAGCGCGATTGTAGAGAGTCAGTGGGTGGTGAAAACTGATTCGCGGCCGGTGTGAATGGACTTATGAGAGTCTACTTGAATCGTTTTTCAAGTAGGACGTGAGATCCCACGTTACGGGATGTGTCTTATGGGCACGCTAAGTGGAAGCAGCAATGCTTCAATTAGAGGTGGCAACGCGGTCTATTCCGTCCTCTGCAATCGGACTCCTATGTCCTTTTGCAGGGGACTTTTTTCATTGTCTAGACTACAGACACCAGCCCCTCGAGTCGCTTCAGCCCTGTTGATAAAGGCAAAGAACACCTTTATCCTCAGGTCTTCCAGCGCTTGTCGGGGCTAAACGGAGCCTGTAGCTTTTCTAATTCATACCCAAAAAGAGGAGAGTTGAGCTGAGATGAGTAGAGAACAGACGAGTTTACGGACGACAATGAAGAAGTTAAATGGGGATTCATTAACACCCATATTGATTTTCAGAAGAATGCAGGGGCAGCGAAAGTTTTTATTAGAAAGTTCTTCGAAGCATGAGGGATCTGGTCGCTACTCCTTCCTTGGGATGGATCCACTGAAATCTTATAGCGGGCGCGATGGAAAACTTGAAGAACATGTTTATGCTACTGGCAAAAAATATGTACACGAGGGCGATTTGTTTGTGCTGTTGAAACGATTGATGCCGCGAATTACGGATGATATCGATTTTCCTTTCACAGGCGGAGCGGTCGGCTACGTTGGTTACGGAGCGGGTTCCGACAGTGTGACGCGTTCCCATGACGATATGGGATTTCCGGATGTTAATTTTAATATTTACGAAACCATTATTATTTTCGACCATGTGTTGAATGAAGTGACATTGCTGCATACGGAAATTAATCCGGAACAAAGTGCTCCTGATTTGGATGCACTAGCTGAAAGTATGTTGTCCGGACCGGAAAAAGAAGAGTTGGCTTTTGCGCTCTCGGATTATAGCTGTTCTGTCACACAACAACAATTTGAAAATTTGGTACGCGAAGCAAAAGGGTATATCGAGCAAGGAGAGGCTGAGCAAATCGTACTGTCTAGACGTTTAGTGGCAGACTTTAACGGCGATCCATTTTCATTATACCGAAAGCTAAGAAAGCGTAATCCTTCACCTTATATGTATTATATGGAATTCGATGATCACGTCGTTTTAGGTACGTCCCCAGAAAGTATCGTAAGTGTAGCGAATGGCAAAGTGATGACGAATCCAATTGCAGGGACACGCCGACGTGGTGTAGATAAAGCAGAAGATCTAGCACTAGAAAAAGAGTTGTTGGCGGATCCAAAAGAACTAGCGGAGCACGATATGTTGGTTGAGCTTGGACGGAATGATTTGAAGAAAGTATGCCTTCCAGATTCGGTGCAAGTCACAAGTTATATGGAAGTCGTCCGTTACGAGCATGTTATGCACATTGTATCGGAAGCAGAGGGAACATTGTCGCCAGTGCTACATTCATTGGACGCGTTAACGGCATGCCTTCCGGCGGGTACGGTAACAGGTACACCGAAAAAACGAGCAATGGAATTGATTGATGAATTGGAGAAAATGGACCGGGGTATTTACGGCGGGGCAATCGGGTATATCGGTTTCAACGGGAATATGGATTTTGCGTTGACGATTCGCACGATGGTTGTGAAAGGCGGTAAAGCATACGTCCAGGCAGGAGCAGGAATTGTGCAAGCGTCAGATCCGACAGCAGAATTTATGGAAACGGCCAATAAAGCCAAGTCCTTGTTGGAAGTCATTAACTAAATCGATGATGAATTGATTATGAGAAAGAGCAGAGCAGAGGAGAGATTGAGATGAGAAGTTTTGTTAGAAGAGTAGAGTTGGGCGAGCATTTGATGTATGAAGAAATGGTGGAAGCTTCTAAGTTGATGTTTAATGAACAAACCGAGTCGCAGGACATAGTCGATTTCCTTGTGGCATTGTCACGAAAAGAAGAAACGGCCCATGAAGTAGCGGCTCTTGCTTCGGTAATGAAATCGTTCGCACTTCGGGTAAATGTTCCACGGGAAACATTTATGGATAACTGCGGAACAGGCGGAGACGGCTCAAATACGTTCAATATTAGTACGGCATCCGCGTTCGTATTGGCGGGAGCCGGCGCATCTATCGCTAAGCATGGTAATCGGAAAGTTTCGAGTGCCGCGGGAAGTTCCGATGTATTGGAAGCCCTTGGCATTCATATAGACTTCAGCTTAGATGAAACCATCGAACTTCTTCAACAGGAAGGAATCACCTTCTTATATGCGCCAAATGTTCATCCGAAAATGAAACGAATTGGTGCAATCCGGCAGCAAATTGGCAAGTCGACTATCTTTAATCTAGTAGGTCCTTTGACAAATCCAATCCCTTTGAAAACACAGTTCACGGGTATTAACAGACCGGACTTCACGATGGAATACGCATCCGTATTGCGCATGCTTGGCAGAGAGCGGGCAATTGTCGTATCGGGCGCGGGGGGGATGGACGAAGCGTCACTTGCGGGACAAAATGCATTTGTCCTTCTTGATAAAGGCGATTTGATCCCATTTTCGCTGACTGCAGATGATGTGGGGCTTGCATACGCTCCGATTTCAGCCATACGTGGAGGCGACGCAAAGGAAAATGCAGCAACAATTCGGGCAATTTTCAATGGACGACGCGGTCCTCATTTCGATACAGTCGTTTTCAATGCAGGCATCGGATTATTTGCAAATGGGCGAGCAGGGACAATTCAAGAGGGCGTCAAACAGGCGACTGAAAGTATTTTATCTGGCAAAGCATTGCAAAAGCTTAACGCTGTCGTAGCATTCAGTCAGAAAATCGGTGCAAAGGCGGTGGCAAGATGACGATTTTAGACAAGATTTTACACGAGAAACGGCGTGAAGTACAAGACATGTTGGCAGAGCAGGATGTACGACAAGAAGCACGGGCGTCGCGTCCGTCTTTATTCAACAAGCTATATAAAACAGAGCATTTGCAAGTCATCGCGGAAATGAAGCGCGCATCTCCTTCGAAGGGACTTATCGCGGAAGGCGCTGATCCCGTTGCACAGGCAATTTCTTACTATCATGCAGGTGCAGCATGCATCTCTGTATTGACGGATAGTCACTTTTTCAAGGGGTCATTCGAAGACCTAGCAGCTGTAGCGGACAATGTTCCTATCCCGTTGCTATGCAAGGATTTTATCATCCATCCTGTACAGATTGACCGAGCAAAAAGGGCCGGAGCCTCTGTCATCCTGTTGATTGTTGCTGCACTTACTGATGATGAACTCGCTGAATTTCATGCCTACGCGCTGCAATCTGGCTTGGAAGTATTGGTAGAAGTACATGATGAGGCTGAACTGAAACGCGCTATCGCCATCAACGCAAAAATAATTGGTGTAAATAATCGTGATCTCCGCACATTTAAAGTGGATTTAAAGAGAACAGAAGAGATTGCAGCCATTTTTCCGTTCGATGAAGAACGTGTCCTCATCAGCGAAAGTGGTATCTGGGAATCGGAAGATGCGTTATTTGTAGCAGATGCTGGTGCAAGTGCAGTGCTCGTCGGCGAATCGTTGATGCGAAGTGGTGAAGTCGCTACAGCTATCCAATCACTGCAAGTCGCATTACCGAGGGTAGTCCGATGACGAAGGTGAAAATTTGTGGACTAATGGAATCACAACACGTGAAAACGGCAGTCGATGCTGGAGTAGATGCAATCGGCTTTGTCTTTGCTCCAAGCCGACGACAAGTGACAATTGCCAAAGCGCAAGAGTTGGCAAAGAATATTCCACCTGGAGTGCTGAAGATTGGGGTATTTGTTGATGCATCACAAGATGAAATTGAGCAAACCTACCGAGAAGTACCGCTAGATTTTGTTCAATTTCATGGTGATGAAAGTTCAGATTTCATCGAAAAAGTCGGACTTCCTTCCATTAAAGTGTTATCAGTTTACAGTGATGAAGATGCAAAGCGATTTGCTCACTATGAAACAGACTACTTTTTGTTTGATACACCTGGAACGGACTTTAAAGGTGGAAGTGGAAAAACTTTTGATTGGCAACTAATGAAAGATGCTGGTGTACAATCGGACAAAGTTATTCTGGCGGGTGGACTGAACGCGGATAATGTTGCACAAGCAATCAGGATGGTACATCCATATATGGTGGACGTTTCAAGCGGAGTAGAAGTTATGAGAAGAAAAGATGACAAGTTGATTCGCGCATTCATTAAAGCAGTCAAAGATGAGGAGAGATAAGCGATGGTACAAGAATTGGGTGTAACTCAAACTACACAGGCAGGACGATATGGACGATTTGGTGGGCAGTTTGTTCCTGAAACATTAATGACAGCACTTATCGAACTGGAGGCTGCTTATGATAATGCGATTGCCGATCCGGCTTTCACGGACAAAGTAAATTATTACTTAAAGGATTTTGTCGGACGGGAGACGCCGCTGTACTTTGCAGAAAGACTTACTAAAGAAGCGGGCGGTGCGAAGATTTATCTCAAACGGGAAGATTTAAACCATACCGGCGCACATAAAATCAATAATACGGTTGGGCAGGCACTCCTTGCGATGCGTATGGGAAAAAAGAAAATCGTTGCGGAAACCGGAGCAGGTCAACACGGAGTAGCGACAGCAACAGTATGTGCTTTGTTTAATCTCGAATGCGTTATTTACATGGGGAAAGAAGATATTCGCAGGCAGGAATTGAATGTTTTCCGCATGGAGTTACTTGGAGCAAAAGTCGTTTCAGTCGATAAAGGATCAGGTACACTGAAAGATGCAGTCAATGAGGCGCTGCGTTACTGGGTGGCAAATGTGGAAGACACGCATTATATATTAGGATCTGCGCTTGGTCCGCATCCATTCCCGAGAATTGTTCGTGATTTCCAACGTGTAATCGGTGTGGAAACGAGAGGACAAATTATGGAGAAAGAAGGGCGTCTGCCGGATGCAATTGTGGCGTGCATCGGCGGTGGAAGTAATGCAATCGGCATGTTCCATCCTTTTATTGATGATGAAGACGTTGCTTTGTATGGTGTTGAGGCGGCGGGAAGCGGTATTGAAACAGGACTTCATGCAGCTGCAATTGCGGATGGCAAAGAAGGCGTTCTGCATGGGGCGTATATGTATGTATTGCAAGACGATGATGGATTTATCCAGGAGGCGCATTCCATTTCAGCGGGTCTCGATTACCCCGCAGTTGGTCCGGAACATAGCCATTTACATGATATCGGGCGCGTTACATACACGTCTGTCACGGATGCGGGTGCATTGGAAGGATTGCAGTTATTGGCGAAAGTGGAAGGAATCATCCCTGCACTTGAAAGTGCACATGCGGTTCACTATGCAGTCGAACTGGCAGGTACGATGGGTGAGGAAGAAATTCTCGTTATTTGCCTTTCAGGACGTGGCGATAAAGATGTCCAAACCGTACGCGATGCTTTAGGAGGTGGCTTGAATGACTAAGCAAGACTTAAATAACGCGATTACTGATTGTATAACCCGGGGCGATAAAGCATTTGTGCCCTATATAATGGCGGGCGACGGCGGTCTTGAAACGATTAAGAAAAACATATTATTTCTCCAACAAACAGGTGTGACCGCAATCGAACTGGGTATTCCTTTTTCAGATCCGGTCGCAGACGGCCCGGTGATTGAACAAGCGGGAGAACGAGCACTTGCTAAAGGGGTAACACTTCGTAAGGTATTGAAAGAACTCACTTTATTCAAGGATGAAGTCACTGTTCCGCTTGTAATCATGACTTATTTGAATCCGATTTTGAGCTATGGCATTGATCAATTTGCGAAGGATTGCCAGAACAGCGGTATCAGTGGACTTATTGTGCCTGACTTGCCACACGAAGAAAGTGGACTATTGCAGAATTCTCTTGCAAAATCCGAGATTGCACTCATTCCACTAGTCTCGCTAACGAGCCCACCAGAACGGATTAAGAAAATAACAGCGGCAGCTGAAGGCTTTGTGTACGCAGTGACGGTAAACGGTATTACAGGGGTGCGGGATGGATTTGGCGATGATCTTGCTGCCCATTTGGAGCAGCTAAAAGCGGTAAGTCCTGTCCCTGTACTAGCAGGGTTCGGGATTTCAACACCTGAACAAGTCCGGTCAATTGGTGCGCTTGCAGACGGAGTCATTGTTGGAAGTGCGATTGTTGCTGCTTTTCATAGAAATGATTTGACGTCAGTCGAGGCATTAGTAAAAATGTCGAAAAAAGAAATATATATGTTGAACAAATGAATACGGCGTATGCGCTTTATAGGGGCTTTTGGGAGACCACTGAAAAGCCCTAATACTTGGAGTGAATTGGAGTTCCTGCTAATACCGCTTCGACGCTTTGTGGATGCCTCCCGCGATAAGCCAGAAAGAAGACCATTTTCAGTCTTATCGCTCCGGCTACCACGAAGTCGCGCCTTCGCTGGATGGTTTATTTGAGAAAGCACATTTCGTTATCTGTGACGAAACCCGCAACCTGGATTGCGGATTTCTTGACTATAATTATATATGTTGAATCCGGTATATATACTGAGCGAAGGCGCCTTAACAGGGGTAGCCAACCGAACAACGAAGAGTTAGGTTTGTATAATATCTGCGTTCTCTGCAGAAATTATAAAGTTAATGCCAAGAGGTTATTCCAGATTGGTTAAAGAATACCTCATCTGACTTATAGCGGGAGGCATCCCCTAGCGCCGTAGCAGTTCAATGGGATTCATTTATATAGTATCAACTAGTAATCACCTTACAATCTCGCCATATACATCTCAAAATTACATTTTTCTCGAAAATATACAACCTAGCGAAGGCGCGGCAAAGGGGTCGCCGAAGCCGTAAGACTGGATGCGAAGCGCTAATCCAGGCTTACGGTGAAAGGCATCCCCAAAGCGCCAAGCGTTCTACAATCCACATCCCGAATTACAACTCTCTCATTATTGAGTACCACAGCAGATTCAATGGGATTCTTTAATTCAACATTTATAGTTAAGAAAAACGCCCTTCCTTGCGTGAGAAATCACACGAGGAGGGGCGTTTCTTATACAGTGACGTTGCTTTGTCGTATAGTGCTAGAATAGGGTTGTGCAGTTTCTATTTTTAGTCAGCGACTACTTCTGACATTCTTTTTTCAGTTATCCATACAGTCCCAAACTCAACGAGCGGTTTCATCGGAACGACTTTGCAAAGGGCTTGTCCTAACTTGCCGTCGATAGCAATGCCGGGGTTCATTTCCTCGAACGCGGTACCCAATTCGGGGAAAATATCCGAATCGACATCGACCATATCAAAAGTGGCCCAAATTCGTTCACCGTCTTGCATGAGGGCTGCACCTTGAGGAGAGACTGTATATTCAGGAGCTAGGTATTCAGCTAAATGAAGTGCGGTGCATGATTCATAACTGACTCCAATCATAATGACCTTCACATCCGCATTCAACATTTTTCCGAGTGGAGAACTCGTTCCGAATGAATCATCGAGCGGATGTTCACTCATCCAGTCATCTGCGTGTAGTCCCCACGCCATGAACGAATGGGCGGGGTGAGAACTTCGAATTGTTTTTGGATGGCGATGGAAGCAGTCAGCGATTTTCCCCATTCCACGTAGATGGGTTAAGTTCGGGTCATAAGCGGGAATAGATTGACGTATAGGTTCATGCCACGCTTCTGGGACAGGGGGAAGCATCCAGTAAGATGGTTCCGAATTGTCGGCAGACTGCGCGGGCATGATGATTGTCCCGTTTAACGTCACTGTTTCCATCAGCGCTTCGACGACGGCTTGTGCACCACCTGCAATCCATCCCATCAATTTAAGGGATGAATGGACAATAATATGATCACCCGATTTAACACCAAGTAAGTTAAGCTGCTCTTTTAGTGTCTCTTTCGATTGGAATGAATGGGTATCGAGAATCGTTTCAAATTCGGTCATGTGGATCACTCAATTCTATAGATATTTTCGAAAAGCATAGCAAGCAAGAAAGGTTTTGCCAAGTTTTATGAAACCTTTCTTGCGGACGAGCGTACATATATAAAAGGAGATGTGTTCAATGGATGCGAATGTGATTAGACAGGAAGTTGAAACGACATATGAAAAAGTGAAGTCGTTGGCAGGTTGGACGGTGGATAAAAACGTCGTGCTGACAATTACATCGTACTATGTCACATCTGAAAGGGAGTTTGACGCGGAAAGTTTGAGTCGAGTAATGGATGCACTAAAAAGTAAATCCAGCTGGCTTTCTCCGCTACGCGGCAATCTACTTCCGATGATGGCTGCATTTCTAGATAAGCCTGGGACAGATATCGACAAAGAGGTGAATCGTTTATTCGCGAAGCAACAAGTCTTAAAAGGTATAGGCTTCCGCAATACAATCCATTCATATTTGGCTGCCCTCCTGTTGACCAACGATACAGAGCTCTATGAAAACGAGGCGCGTCAAGCTAAAAAACTATATGATGCGATTAAGAAACGGCATTTTTTCCTGACGTCAGACGATGATTACGCATATGCAGTATTGTTAGGGAAAAGGGGCGCTGATCCAATGGAGCATGCGAAGTCGATGCGTGCGTATTATGACTCATTGCGAACCGAGGGATTCCGTTCGGGAAATGAACTACAATGGCTGTCACAAGTGATGACTTACATACAGATCAAGTTTGATCCAAGTCTCATAACCAGGGCTGTGGAAGTACTAAATCATTTCAAGCGCAATACGAAAGTAAGACCTGTGCATTATCCGATGATTGGATTTCTCACAGTATTTGGAATAGATGATATAGAACTGCAGAATATTGTCGAACTTACGCATTCATTGGAGGAATCTAAACCTTTTAAATGGAATCGGGAAATGGCGTTGTCTATTGCGATTGGGTACATTATGCATAAATTGACTGAAAGTGCAGAAGCAGAAAGTGTTAGTCTTGCGACGTCTGTGGAATTGATTATACAAGCACAGCAAGCGGTGATGGCTGCGACGATTGCAGCGATGGTTGCGTCTACGTCAGCAAATTCAGCAAATAATTGATTGTGATTCGCTTAATTCCCATCCAGTTTCGAAGGGCTTTTACATTATGGGGAAAGTGGACTTCTAAAACTCGATTTCAACTCCGTGTACCTCGTCGAAGAACTGGTAACACCTAAAAAGTTTTTAATGATGAACACGTCCTGTTGAATACAAAAAAAGATTTCATTCCAAATCGGAAATGGAATCTTTTTTGCGTTTTATAAATAAAATGACAAATTTTTATTTTTAAAAAGCTAAAAGTATTTCGGGTCAGGAAATGCTTTCAGGTCAACGTTTGTAACCTATTTGTAACCTAATTGTCACACGCGGAGTTTTTTATGTATTTGGTATTCTGGAAAAATAGTGTTGTCATCCATAAATTTGTATAGTATATTGGTGCAAGTGAATCAATATCAGAAAATTTACTATTAATAGTTTGGGAGTTTAAGTAATGTAGGGAGGAAGTTTTCTTGGGAAACCCGGTATTGGAAATTAAAAATCTCCGCACATCGTTTCGAATTAAAGATAACTACTATGCAGCAGTTGATGATGTATCATTGACTGTTGAAAAAAATGAACTGCTAGCCATCGTAGGAGAATCGGGTTGTGGGAAGAGTGCATTTGCTTTTTCAATAATGGGTCTGCATAGTCAAGCAAAAGTGGAAGGGAATATTTACTTTAAGGATCAGAATATAGTGAATATGTCTCCAGCTAAGCTAAATGAATTGCGTGGGAATAAAATGGGGATGATTTTTCAAGACTCGCTTTCCGCATTGAATCCATTAATGACTATTGGCGATCAAATTGATGAGATTATATATATCCATAACAATAAGCTACCGAAAAAGGAACGGAAAGAGAGAGTCATTGATTTGCTGAATAAGGTTGGAATTGTCAATCCAGCATTTACGTACGATCAATACCCCCATGAATTATCAGGTGGAATGAGGCAGCGGGTAGTGATCGCGATGGCGATTGCCAATGAGCCGGAGCTATTGATCGCCGACGAGCCGACGACTGCCCTGGATGTGACCATTCAATCTCAAATACTTGATTTAATAAAAAAGCTCAAAGAAGAGATTCATGCGGGGATTATTTTGATTACCCATGATTTAGCGGTTGTTGCTGAAATGGCGGACCGAGTTGCTGTCATGTACGCAGGTCAAATTGTTGAGATTGCAGATGTTTATACGTTATTCGAAAACCCTTTGCATCCTTATACAAGGTCGTTACTGAACTCAGTTCCGAATTCAAATGAAGAGCAATCTGAACTTCATGTAATTGAGGGAATTGTCCCGTCCTTGCAGAAGTTGGTACGTGACGGTTGTCGGTTTAGTCCTAGAATTCCTTGGGTGGATGAGTCAGCTCATGAGGAGAATCCGGTATTGCACGAAGTAACTCCGGGTCACTTCGTACGCTGTACTTGTTATCGACAGTTTAGCTTCCCTGATAAAAGCAAGGAGGATCAGTACCATGGCGTTTCTTGAAGTAGAAGATTTAAAAGTCCATTTTCCGATTCAAGGTGGCGTATTTGGTAGGACTATTGACCATGTCAGAGCAGTTGATGGTGTCTCATTTTCGATTGAAAAAGGGAAAACATATGGGCTTGTTGGTGAATCTGGGTCCGGTAAAACAACAACTGGACGGGCAATCATCGGTTTAAATAAAATTGCTTCTGGAAAAGTTACTTTTGACGGACAGGACATAACTGATATGAGCCGTTCAAAAGTGGATGCACGTAGGGATATACAGATGATTTTTCAAGATCCCTATTCCACATTGAATCCAAAAAAACGAGTACTTGATATTGTATCCGAACCGCTTCGTAATTACGAAAATCTTTCAAGAAGTGAAGAAAAGAAGCGTGTCGGGGAACTATTAGAGCTTGTCGGTTTAAGTCCAGAAAGTATACATAAATACCCGCATGAATTCTCAGGTGGACAACGCCAACGGATTGGGATTGCTCGGGCAATTGCTCTAAAGCCAAAGCTAATTATTGCCGATGAACCTGTGTCAGCGCTTGATGTTTCCGTTCAAGCACAAGTCTTGAACTTTATGCAGGAGATTCAGAAAGAGTTAGGTCTTACTTATCTTTTTATCAGCCACGATCTTGGAATTATCAAGCATATGTGTGATCGAATTGGGATTATGTATAAAGGACGTTATGTGGAGGAAGGTACTCCGGAAGATATCTTTAAAAATCCACAGCATATTTACTCAAAACGACTGGTTGCTGCAATCCCTGATATTGATCCTAGAAAACGTGAACAACAGGTACAATTCCGCCAAGCGGTAAAAGAAGAATATGAGCAGTCGTACGACAATTATTTCGATGACTTGGGCTTGGCCTATAAATTACAGCCTGTATCGGACACACATTTAGTGGCTTTGCCTGGGAAAGGGTGAATGGTATGTGGAAATTCACTGTACGTCGAATTGGAATAATGATTCCACAAATTGCATTACTCAGTATTTTGATATTTATCATGGCGAAAATGATGCCTGGTGATGCATTAAGTGGTTTGGTCGATCCGAATATTGATCTAGCTACGATGGAAGCGATGAGACAAAGACTAGGCCTAGATAATCCTTGGTATATTCAATACATGGATTGGGTTAAAGCATTGTTTCAAGGAGATTTAGGACAATCCTTCCGCTTTAAAATGCCAGTCACCGAATTAATTTCTCAACGACTTGTTAATACATTTTGGCTGTCTCTAGTTACGTTAATTTTGACTTATTTAATCGCGATTCCTCTTGGCATAACAAGTGGACGGTATAACGATTCATGGGCCGACCGATTAATAACTGGTTATACGTACGTAGGATTCGCGGCTCCTTTATTTATCTTTGCTCTTGTTATGGTTTGGATCTTTGGTTTCCAATTGGGTTGGTTCCCTACTGGTGGTAGTGTAACTCCGGGGCTTAGTCCAGGTTCGTTCGAATATGTACTAAGTAAAATAAATCATTTATTGCTCCCTTCATTATCAATGGCGCTCATCGCAACGGTTTCGACCGTTCAGTATTTGCGAAGTGAGATTATTGATACAAAACAGAAGGAATTTGTGGTGACAGCACGGGCGAAGGGTGCATCTGAGTCAAGGGTCTATAACCGCCATATTTTAAGGAATTCATTGTTGCCAATTGCTGCATTTTTCGGGTATGAAATTACGGGATTAATCGGAGGAACTATTTTTATTGAAAGCATCTTTGGGTATCCAGGAATGGGTCAGCTGTTCCTAGAATCAATTTCACTACGTGACTTCAGTGTGGTGACATCAGTTGTTCTAATATTTGGGATTGCAGCGATTTTAGGTGCATTGCTTTCAGATATTATATTAAGTATTGTTGACCCACGTATTCGTATAAAATAAGAACTCGATAGACTTTGAGGTGGTTTAGGTTGGAAATGAAAAATGTCCATTTACCCGACAGTACACTGGATGCAGATAGAAGCCCATCCGGTTGGAGTATTATCTGGCGCGAAATTGTTCGAGATAAACTAGCTTTTATTTCATTAGTTTTTCTTACACTCATTATGGTATTTGTATATGGTGTATCCCTGTTTTTAGATCAGAAAGAAATTGTGACAGTAGACTTGTTTTCTATTCATAAACCTCCGTCCGCGGAGTTTTGGTTAGGCACAGATTATGGGGGACGAGATGTTTTTGGGCAGCTGATTATCGGGACACGGAATTCACTTTCGATTGGGATTCTTGTAACAGTAATGACAGGCGTCATTGGAATTACTGTTGGCTTAGTTTCAGGTTATTTTGGTGGGAAAATTGATAATATAGCCATGCGGATTGTTGACTTTTTCATGATTTTACCGTTTCTGATGATTGTCATTGTGTTTGTATCAGTTTCGCCTAAATATACCATTTTGACATTTTCCTTGATTATGACAGCCTTTTTGTGGATGGGAAAAGCACGGTTAATCCGGTCGAAAACATTGCAAGAAACAGAACTAGATTATGTGCAGGCTTCGAAGACGCTCGGCTCCTCTAATCTGAAAATTATGTTTACGCAGGTGTTACCGAATTTAAGTTCAATTATTATCGTTTCGATGACATTGAGCTTAGCTGCAAACATTGGTTTGGAATCCGGGCTGTCATTTTTAGGCTTTGGTTTTCCGGAAAGTACGCCAAGCCTTGGGACACTTGTCAGTTATGCAAGAAACCCACAAACTTTGGAGTATAGATGGTGGATCTGGTTACCTGCATCACTGCTGATTTTAGTGCTGATGTTGAGTATAAATAATGTCGGTCAAGCGTTAAAACGTGCGACTGATGCACGGCAAAGAAGAGGATAAGAAGGGGGAGAAATTTATATGGTAGGGAAGAAAAGTCTAAGTAAAGTTCTATTCGCAATGATGCTTGTTCTATTACTTGCGTTAGCCGCTTGTAATAAAGCAGATGACGCGGAACCAGCAGATTCTGGAACTAAGAAAGAAGAAGGTAAGAAGGAAGAGACCAAGAAAGAGGAAGTCGCAGATGATGGACTCTATTCGATCGATGATTTTAGTAAGATTAAAACAAATGAAGGTGAGGCAATCGAAGGGGGTTCATTTACATTCGGACTCGTTTCGGATACAGCCTTTGAAGGAACGTTGAACTGGAACTTCTATTCAGGTGACCCTGATTCACAAGTGCTTGAATGGTTTGACGAACCCTTGTTAACATGGGATTCAAGTTATGTCTATACACAGGATGGTGCTGCAACATATGAATCATCTGAAGATGGAAGAACATTCACGTTTAAGATTCGTGACAATGTAAATTGGCATGATGGTAAGCCAGTTACAGCTGAAGACTGGGCATTTGCACATGAAGTCCTTGGTCATGCTGACTATGATGGTCCGCGTGCAGGAGATGTACTTAACATTGTAGGTATGGATGAATTCCAAGCAGGTACATCGGAAACAATTTCCGGTATTGAAATAGTAAGTGATAAAGAATTAAAAATCACATATAAAGAGGCAACACCATCACTTATTACAGGTGGTATTTGGACATACCCACTTGCTAAGCATATCTTTGGCGATATGCCTGTTAAAGATATCTCATCTTCACCGGAAGTACGTCAGAAACCAATCGGTTTTGGTCCGTTTAAAGTTGACACAATCGTACCTGGTGAATCAGTTACGTTTACTAAAAACGAAGATTATTGGCGCGGGGCACCAAAGCTCGACACAGTTACTTTAAAAGTAATCAATCCAAACGTCGTTGTTCAATCACTTGAAAAAGGTGATGTAGATACAGTAAGTGCTTTCCCAGTACCTCAGTACCCTGATAATGCTGAGATGTCAAACGTCGAATTTTTAGGCGATGTAGATCGCGCGTATTCGTATGTTGGCTTTAAACTTGGTACTTGGGATAAAGAAAAGAAAGTAGTGAAACCTAATCCCGATGCGAAGATGGGGGATGTGAATTTACGTAAAGCTATGTGGCATGCGGTTGATAATAATACGGTAGGTGAGAAGTTCTATCACGGCCTACGTTGGGCTGCAACAACATTGATTCCACCATCACACCCAGAATATCATGATGCTACAAATCCTGGTACACCGTATGACCCTGAAAAAGCGAAACAATTGCTTGAAGAAGCTGGATTTAAAGACGTTGATGGTGATGGTATCCGTGAAGACAAAGAAGGAAAACCATTGGTTATCAATTATGCTTCTATGTCAGGCGATGAGATCGCTGAACCATTGGCACAATATTATATTCAAGCATGGGAAGCTGTTGGCTTGAAAGTAGCACTGTTAGATGGTCGCTTACAAGAATTTAATACATTTTATGAAGGCGTTGGCCAAAATGGAGATGACAATCCTGAAATTGATATTTATTCAGCTGCTTGGGGTGTAGGTATCGACGTAGATCCTAGTGGTCTATACGCTAAAAACGTATTATACAACTTCGCGCGTTGGGAAAATGCAGACAATGAGCGCCTGTTAGCTGAAGGTATCTCTGAAGATGCATTCGACGTTGATAAGCGTAAAGAAATATACAATGAGTGGCAACAACTAATGACAGATGAAGTTCCTGTATTCCCAACATTGTACCGCGCAGCACTAGTTCCAGTTAACAACCGTGTGTTAAACTATTCAATTGGTGATGGAACGGAAATGTATAAGAGTGATATCGCAGTAACGCAAGATAAGCCTATCTCTGCGAAAAAGTAAGTTAAGACGTATATCTGTAACTTGTAGAGGAAAAGAGTCATTTTTCTTCTACAAGTTTTTTTATTGTTAAAAGAAAGTGTGAATACACTTGAAAGTAACCTGAATCTGAACAGGAAAACATGATTGGGTAGCGGAATATGATAAGCTTATAAGGACATTAAAAATAGGTGTATCAGCTTCTTAATGAAAGGAAGTTAGCAATATGAAAATAAGACCACAGCGTCTCCAAAAAGGGGACACAATTGGCATTATTGCACCGTCGAGTCCGCCTAATCAGGAAAACTTAGAGCGCTCACTCGCGTTTCTCGAACAGCTGGGATTGAAATGGAAGTTTGGGAAACATGTCTTGAATGTTCACGGATATCTAGCGGGGACGGACGAAGAACGACTGCAAGATTTGCATGACATGTTTGCGGATCCTACTATTAAAGGAATCATCTGTGCGGGCGGAGGATACGGCTCAGCTCGCTATACGGATAAAATCGATCTGCAGCTTATGAAAGAGAATCCGAAAGTCCTTTGGGGATTCAGTGATATCACATTCCTTCATACAGCGATGGGTCTGTATTCCAACCTTGTCACATTCCATGGCCCGATGCTTGGATCATGTGTTGGGAAAGACACGTTCCACGAATTGTCTGCGAAAATGTTTCAGCAGTTATTTGAGCCCATGGAACTTCATTACACGGAAGCGATTTCACCCCTTGAAACCATTACAGCGGGCGTCGCACAAGGTGAACTTGTTGGTGGGAATCTGTCGTTGCTCGCCAGTGGAATCGGCACTAAGTTTGAAGTGGACACGAAAGGTAAGCTTCTCTTTATAGAAGATGTCGGAGAAGAGCCATACAAAGTCGATGGTCTTCTCAATCAATTGCGCATGGCTGGAAAGCTTAAAGAGGCAGTGGGAATTGTCATAGGCGACTTCTCGGAAGCGGAACCCAAAAAACGAAAAGAAACACTAACTCTTGATGAAGTATTCGCAGATTACACGGCTAATCTTGGAATACCGGTTGTCAAAGGATTCAAAATTGGCCATTGTCAGCCGCACTTTGCCATACCACTTGGTGTCGGTGCAAAGCTCGATGCTGATAACAAGACGCTGACGATATTACCTGGCGTCGAGTGAAACTAGGTACGAAAGCGATTCAATCACATGGAGATTTGCCGCTAAATTGAGGCGGCTCTATGTGTTTGGGCAATAATGCTTTTGGGTATCATATAGGAGAGCGCAACCAAGTAATGAAGCTGAAAATACAAGTATTTATTTGTGATAGTTAAAAGTAAAATTTCCAGTAGAATTGTAAAAAAACAATTCGATTTTCCTATGCCTTTTTAAGTCATTAAGTTGAAAAAAAAGCCATAAACCATTATAATAGTTTAGTCATCGACATTCTTCGACACATTCCGCAAAAGCCCGATTTAGAAGGGCCCCAATCCACTGGACGGTTGTCCAAAATGGCATATTCATGCAAACTAAGTTTAAAAAATTAACAGAGAACATTAATTCAATTAATTTTCTGAATCGTACAAGATTTAGTTTTTTTATTAATTAAAAAAAGAGGTGCTTTGAAATGAAATTATCACCGGTCGAACAGGAAAAATTGCTGCTGCATGTTGCAGGAGAACTGGCAATTAAGCGTAAGGAACGCGGAGTAAAGTTGAATTATCCGGAAGCTATCGCACTAATTTGTCACTACATTATGGAAGGCGCGCGTGACGGAAAGACTGTTGCACAACTGATGAGCGAAGGGAAACAAGTGCTTACGGTTGAGGATGTAATGGAAGGCGTCGGCGATATGATTAGTGATGTGCAGATTGAATGTACATTCCCAGACGGAACAAAACTCGTGACGGTCCACCGTCCAATTCAATAATAGGAGGCTTTAACAATGATTCCAGGAGAAATTAGAACAGCTGAAGGCTTGATTGAAATAAATGCCGGACGCCCCGTGAAAGCGGTACGCGTTGCAAACACTGGCGATCGTCCGATACAAGTCGGATCTCATTTCCATTTCATTGAGGTTAATAAATTTCTTGAATTTGACCGTGAACAGGCGGTAGGAATGCATTTGAATATCCCATCTGGTACTGCTGTACGTTTTGAACCCGGCGAAGAGAAGGAAGTTGAATTAGTTGAGTTCGGTGGAAAACGCCACGTATTCGGACTGAATAATTTGACGGAAGGTTCGACGCATAATAAGCACGAGATTTTAGATAAAGCAGCAGAAGCAGGATTTAAAGGAGCCGAGGATAAATGAAAGTAACACACGAACAATATGCGAAAATGTTCGGCCCGACAGTAGGCGATAAAGTGCGTCTTGCTGATACGGATCTTTGGATTGAAATTGAAAAAGATTATACATCATACGGTGACGAAGGCGTTTTTGGTGGAGGGAAATCACTTCGTGTATCGATGGGGCAAAATGGTAAAAATGTTCGCGCTGAAGGCGTTCTCGATACAGTCATTACCAACGTTATGATTATTGACCATACAGGTATTGTAAAAGCAGATATTGGTATTAAAGATGGCCGTATCATCGGAGTCGGAAAAGCAGGAAATCCGCTTACGATGGATGGTGTAGATCAGGATATGATTATCGGTGTAGGAACGGAAGTCTATGCAGGTGAAGGACTCATCGCAACAGCAGGTGCTGTCGACACGCATATTCATTTCATTAGTCCTCAGCAAGTCGAAACTGCACTTAACGCTGGTACGACTACATTCATCGGTGGTGGGACAGGCCCGGCCGCAGGTTCGAAAGCGACGAGTTTGACGGCGGGCGAGTGGCATCTTCATAGAATGTTACAAGCAGTTGAAGATTTACCAATCAACGTTGGGTTACTTGGAAAAGGGAGCGCATCTACAACGGAACCAATTATTGAACAAGTCCGTGCAGGTGCAATCGGTATGAAAATTCATGAAGACTGGGGTGCGACTCCAGATGCTCTTAATCAGAGTCTTATCGTTGCAGATGAATTCGATATCCAAGTCGCGCTTCACTCCGATACGCTCAATGAAGCTGGATTTGTTGAAAATACGATTGAGGCAATTGACGGGCGTGTTATCCATATTTTCCATACAGAAGGAGCAGGTGGCGGACACGCGCCAGACCAACTGAAATTGGCTGCATACCCAAATATTTTGCCGGCATCGACGAATCCGACAAAACCATTTACGACAAATACAATCGATGAACATTTAGACATGCTAATGGTATGTCACCATTTGAAACACGATGTACCTGAAGATGTAGCATTCGCAGATTCACGTATTCGTCCTGAAACAATCGCTGCAGAAGACATTATGCAAGATCTAGGTATTCTTAGTATTATGTCATCCGATTCACAAGCAATGGGACGTGTAGGTGAAGTTACAATGCGTACGTTCCAAACAGCAAACAAAATGAAAATGCAACGTGGTCCACTTCCGCAAGACGAAGGAAAAGACAATGATAACTTCCGTGTAAAACGTTACATTTCAAAACTAAATATTAACCCAGCGATTGCACACGGAATTAGCCATGAAGTCGGTTCACTCGAAGAAGGGAAACTGGCGGATATTGTCCTTTGGGAGCCTGCATTTTTCGGTGTGAAAGCAGAAGTTGTTATTAAAGGCGGAATTGCTGTTTACGCAATGACTGGTGATCCAAACGCATCTATTCCAACTCCGCAACCGATGATGGGACGCCGTATGTTTGGTTTCCACGGTCAAGCACCACAACACGCGGCAATGACGTTCCTTCCTAAAATTGCAGTAGAAGAAGGCCTACCTGAAAAACTGGGTCTTAAGAAAATGATTGGTACTGTTAAAAACTGCCGTAACATTGGTAAAGCAGACATGAAACATAACAGTGAAACACCAGAAATTGACGTCAATCCAGAAACATATGAAGTGAAAATTGACGGCGTACTTGCTACGTGTGAACCAGTAAGCGTTCTCCCGATGGCACAACGTTACTTCCTGTTTTAATTACTAACTAAATATGTTGAATAAAAGAATCCCGTTGAATCTGTTGTGTCGCTCGATGATAAGGGAGTATTAATTCAGAATGTGGATTGTAGATCGCTTGGCGCTTTGGGGATGCCTTTGCCGCGCTTGCGCTAGAGTGTACATTATTGAGAGAGAGTTGTAATTCGGTAATAGGATGAATTCTAATTCTATCCATTGTATAGGGATTTTTATTACTCACCTTCGCACTGATAGATAATGAAATGCTCATTCTCACATAGATCATCTAGCGCAGGCGCGCCTTCGTGGTAGCCGGAGCGATAAGACTGAAAGTGGTCTTCTTTCCGGCTTATCGCGGGAGGCATCCACAAAGCGTCGAAGCGGTATTAGGAAGAATTCTAAATCTATCCATAGTATAGGAATTCATCATAGGAGGATGCCAAATGCTTATAACTAAAGTCATTGGTAACATTGGAACGGAAGAAGAAATTGCTGGTAAACAGACAGAGTGGATTGAACTTGACTGGGAAGAGTTGAGTAAACGCATTCTACGCAAAGAAACAGATCAAGGTACAGATGTCGCGTTGTCTCTTGAACAACAAGAGCACCACGATGACCACGACCATCATGACCATGACGACCATCATCATCATCATGAACACCAGCCGTTACAATATGGCGATATCTTATTCGAGGATGACTCACGTCGTATTGCCGTTCGCACAAAAATGGAGCCGGTTATCGTGATTAGCCCAAAAAACATGACGGAAATGGGTAAAACGGCTTTCGAACTGGGAAACCGCCACACACCGGCATTAATCGAGGAGAATGAAGTTATCGTGCGTGCAGATCATACGTTGAATAAATTGCTAGATGAAGTGGGTGTCGCATATGAAACAACTGAAAGACGATTCAAACAACCATTCAAATACCGAGGACACTCTCACTGATCTTGCCCTTTTACGATTAATTCAAATTCATGATTCCGCGTTTCCGATTGGGTCCTTTACGCAGACGTATGGCATGGAGACGTATATTCAGGAAGATGTGATCCGGACGAAAGAGGATTTGGTCGCTTATTGTACGTCGTTTCTTTTTCAAAACCTGGTGCGTGGGGATGCGATTTTAATTCAAGAAGCGTATGCTGCGGCTCAGGAACAGGATATCGAGCGACTTCTCTATTTGGAGCAATTATGTGGGGCAATCAAACTTGCGAAGGAATCACGTGAGGCAAGTGTGAAACTTGGAAGGCAGTTTATTAAAACTGTGTCTCCACTCGGAACAGATGATTTCCTTGCGGACTGGAAAGCCCGTATTGATGCAAAAGAGATTAAAGGTCATTACGCCATTCTTTATGGTATTTACAGTGCGACGACAGGCGTCAGTGCGCATCATGCGGTCATGACGTATTTGTTTGCATCGCTTAACGGACTCGTCCAAAATGCGGTCCGTGCTGTGCCATTCGGTCAAACAACTGGTGTCCAAGTAACGTATGAATTGATTGGACATGTGACGGAAGCGGCTAAATTAGTTGCTACGTTGACAGAAGCCGATATTAGTAATAACGCGTTAGGTATTGAACTTGCTTCTATGAAGCATGAGTATTTGTTCTCAAGATTATTTATTTCATGATGGATTGAAAGGAGTTTTTATAAATGAAACCAGTACGTATTGGCATAGGTGGACCGGTTGGATCGGGCAAAACATCGCTCGTCGACCAACTTACACGTGCAATGCACAAAGAATATAATGTAGCGGTCATTACGAACGATATTTACACGCGTGAAGACGCTCAATTTTTAATAAATAGCGGTGTACTTGAAGCGGATCGCATTTTAGGCGTTGAAACGGGAGGTTGCCCACATACGGCTATCCGCGAAGATGCATCTATGAACTTCGCAGCAATTGATGAACTGAAAAGTCGTTTTGAAGACCTCGATATTATCTTCGTGGAAAGCGGCGGAGACAACTTGTCCGCTACATTTAGCCCAGAGCTTGTCGACGGCTATATTTATGTTATCGACGTTGCAGAAGGTCAGGATATTCCGAGAAAAGGCGGACCTGCTTTGACGCGTTCTGATCTTTTATTGATCAATAAAACGGATCTTGCTCCATACGTTGGCGTTGATCTTGAACTAATGGATAGCGACGCAAAAAAAATGCGTAACGGACGTCCATACATTTTTACAGATGTAAGAACACAGAAAAATGTTGACCAAGTCGTTGCTTGGATCAAGCACAATATGCTATTAGAAGGTGCGGGATCCGCTGGTTCAAATGCTTAAGCCGTCTCGCGCCATCCACCACGGAAAACTTGACTTGGAATTTGAGCCAAGAAGAGGCTACACACGGATGCCCCATGTTTTCCAACAGCCTCCATTGAAGGCGAGTCGTGAACTGTACGAAGGGAAAAACCCGACAGCGACTGTCTACATAATGGAGTCCTCTGGAGGCATGGTCGCCGGGGATCGAAATGACATTACAGTGAAGCTTGCTCCAGATAGTAGCGTAAGGTTGGTTCAGCAGTCTGCTTTAAAAATCTATCCATCGTATACCGGAGACACTTGTGTACAGACCATTAACATCGAACTCGGAGAAGGGGCACGCCTTGAATGGATGCCAGAAGTAATTATTCCGTTTGTAGATGCAAAATTCCGAGGTGACACGACACTTCGAATCGCACGCGATGCAACCATATTATGGGGTGAAATCGTTGCCCCAGGACGTGAAAAGCGCGGTGAGATATTTGATTATCAATCGTTCCATACGAATTTCAAAATTTTTGTCGAGGATGAATTAATTGCTTTCGACTCTCTGCATTTCTCACCAAAAGAAACGGCACTTGGTGATATCGGTGTACTAGAAACTGCAATGTATATCGGTTCAATCTGGCTCGTATCGCCGAAAGCCACAGATGTCGACGTCCGCGCAATACAAGAAACATTGCGGGTCGAAGAAGGTTTAAAAGCTGGTATGACAAGGCTTGAAGGAAATGCAATCCATTGTAGATGGCTTGCCGTTGATCAGTGGACGATGCAGGAAGAGATGAAGCGTGTATACGCGTTGTTGGCAGAAATAGTTTAAGAGGACACTCCAATGAGGGGTGTCCTCTTTGGGTTTGAAGTTTTACATCACTTCGATACCCTTTTTTTACTCCATTTTTTTATTAAAAAATCCATCAACCAGGTATAGAGAAACATCGAACCGACTAGGACAACAGCGATGTAAATGTATTGCAAGAAAACTGGAATGTTATACTTCTTTATGAAATCCCCTGAATAAAGCATGATGAAAACCAGCGCTATAAGAAGTACAATCATACCGAGCACATAAATAACCATAGTACTCAGAGGCGTTGTCCGAAGTGTCTTACGGATGGAATCCCTAGATTTTAAAGCTCTTATAAGTAGATATAAAAATAAAACGAGTGATAGATAGTCATTTGCTACAAAGAATAAAATAAGTCCAAGTAATATAATCGACCAGGTGATTTTTTCATAGTATTTATCAATAAATTTCAGCATTAATCTTCCCCCAGTATGTGTATACTATATATACGGAATGATTGATGGAAAAGTTTCCTTTTATCACAAATTGAATATGTTCTACTACAAAGGAGTTTGTCGTATGCAAGAAAAAAGACCAATGGGCCAATCACGAACAATCCAGACGAAGCTAGTACTGCCGCCCGATACCAATCATCTGCAGACAATTTTCGGTGGAAAAGTTCTCGCGTATATAGATGAAATCGCTGATATCACGGCAATGAAACATTCAAAAACAGCGGTTGTAACTGCTTCAATCGATTCAGTCGATTTTGTATCGTCGGCGCGTGTTGGAGATGTACTTGAACTTGAGGCAATTGTCACGTCAACTGGCCGTACATCGATGGAAGTATTTGTATCGGTCCATTCAATGAACCTGCTTACAGGCGAAACAAAACTAACAACCGAATCCTTCCTAACGATGGTTGCCATGGATGAAAATAATAAGCCTACTCCTGTGCCGGGTATTTATCCGGAAACAGAAGCTGAAAAGAGTCTATTTGAAACAGGCCCCGCACGCCGTGAACATCGGAAATTGCGGAGTGAGATGAAACATTAAATAATTTGTTATGGAAAAGCCCACGCAAGTTGTGGGTTTTTTACATTGTGTCGTGTATCATTTCAATGCCATTTCTACTTTTTACATAAAATGTTTCATTGTAAAAACTAGTATAATCTAAATAATTCATGTTTTGTGTATTGACAATCTATTCGGAAGACTGTATTGTACTAATTAACAACTAAATACGTAACTTTCTTATCCAGAGAGGTGTAGGGACTGGCCCGATGATACCTCAGCAACAGACTTGTAAAAGTACTGTGCTAATTCCAGAAGCGTAAGTGTAATGCTTACTGCTTGGAGATGAGAAGAGCAAATAGCGAATTCGCCAAAACCTCTTCTTGAAATTTAGAAGAGGTTTTTTATTTCGTCTAGGCTCCGACCGCCCTTTGATTTTGTTCTTTCTGGAGATTAAAGTTACCTTCAAAAAATGAAGGGAGACTTATTGTGTCAAATGAATTAATCAATGCAATTGCTTTATTAAAAAAGAAAGAATGGGTCGATTTAACACATACTTTCGGGCCTGACTCACCCCGTTTTTCAGCATTTGATGCAGCAGAGTTTACAACATTATTTGATCACGATGATGGATTTTTCGCACAGAGCTTTAAATTTGCGGGACAGTACGGCACACATATTGATGCACCAATTCACTTCGTTCGTGATACAAGATACTTGGATGAATTGGGTTTGAAAGAATTGGTATTACCGCTGGTGGTCATCGATAAATCGAAAGAATCTGATGCAAACCATGATTTTACATTAACTGTCGAAGACATTCTGAAGTTTGAAGCTCAGCACGGGCAAATTGAGGCTGGTACATTTGTGGCATTACGCACAGATTGGGGCAAACGCTGGCCGGATAATGAGGCATTTTGCAATAAAGATGCCGATGGGAATAATCGTATACCGGGTTGGGGCCTTGCTGCTTTGAAGTTTTTATTTGATGAAAGAAAAGTAAAGGCTGTCGGTCATGAAACTTTCGATACGGATTCAGCCATTGATTTTCAAAAGAACCAATCTCTGTTAGGCGAATATTATGTTCTTGAACAAGATACCTACCAAATCGAGCTATTAACAAACTTAGATAAAGTGCCCTCAAAAGGCGCGGTCATTTTTAACATCGTTCCGAAGCCGGAAAAAGCATCGGGATTCCCAGTACGCTCATTCGCGATCCTACCGTAAGAAAAGAAAAAGGGCCCGCTCATTTGCGTTCCTATCGTAAGAAAACAAGAGAATCCGCTCATTCGCGTACTAGCCATAAGAAAAGAAAGAGGATCTGCTCATTTGCACTCCTGACCTAATAAAACCGTAATTTACTCCTAAAACAGAAAGAAGGAATATACCATGACAAATCAATCGACAACACTAACGCAAGCACCATTCAGAGCAGATCATGTTGGAAGTTTACTACGACCAGATAATTTGCATAAAGCGCGCAAAGACTTCAAAGAAGGCGTAGTTACTGCACAACAATTACGAGAAGTAGAAACACAGGAAATTAAACGGGTTGTTGATAAGCAAATTGAAGTTGGTTTGGAACTTGTAACAGACGGTGAATTTAGACGTACGTGGTGGCATTTAGACTTCTTGGAGCATTTGAACGGAATTGAAGGATATGTGCCAGAGACTGGCTACGTATTTGATGGTATTGAAACAGAACGATATAACGTTCGAAACACAGGCAAGATTTCGTTTGACCCTAATCATCCATTCATTCAAGACTTTGTTGAGTTTAATGAAATCGTAGGCGGCCGTGCCGTTGCGAAACAAACGATTCCAAGTCCGAATCAGCTCTTTAATATCGGAATTCGTGATGAAACGATTTACCCTGACATTGAAGAATTTGCCAATGATGTTATTCAAGCATACAAAGATGCTTTGAAAGCATTTTACGAAGCTGGTGTACGCTACTTGCAGTTGGATGATGTTTATATTGCGGGGCTTTCTGCACCGAATATCCCATTTAACGACGGAGCCTATTCAAGAGAACAACTAATCGACTTGGCACTACGCGTCATTAATGGTGTTTTGGAAGATAAACCTGAAGATCTTTTCGTAACAACACACCTATGTCGCGGAAATTACCAATCGACGTGGGCGTTTGAGGGAAGCTACGCACTGATTGCACCCACACTTCTTGCAAAAGAAAAAGTGGATGGCTTCTTCCTTGAATATGATGACGAGCGTTCAGGAGACTTTAAACCGTTGGATCATGTGCCAAACGGCGGAGCGAAGGTTGTCCTTGGTGTTGTTACTTCGAAAAATGGCGAAGTGGAAGACAAGGATGCGGTCATTGCGCGTATTCAAGAAGCTGCACAATACGTGCCACTTGAACAACTATGCTTAAGTCCGCAATGCGGATTCGCTTCAACGCATCACGGCAATAAGCTAACAGAAGAGCAGCAATGGGAAAAGTTGAAATTCATTGTGGACGTGGCAAAGGAAGTTTGGGGTTAAACTGATAAACCGGAACAAGGCTCATATGCTTTGTTCCGGTTTATTTCTTATTCCACTGTAAATGGCACAGCAACGGATAATTCATGCATGGGCTCGCCTGTTGAAATAAATGTTTTCACAAGACGGTATTCACCTGGAATCAGTGTCACGCCGAGCGCGTCGACCGAAAAGGTCTGGCGTGCTTTATTGCCGGCTGACAACACATTTCCAAAGTCTTTGAAGGATGGGTTCTTTAAGAATACGGCATCTGAATACGTAATAATATACCACTTGCCATCTTTATTTACTTCAATATGATAAAATTCGCCCAACTGGTAATCGGATGAGCTGTTATTTCGTACAAGCGTCTTAATGATGGGTGGCGAACCGACGAATGAATCTTCGTCCAATACAAGTGATAAACCTTCTTCTGATGAAAACATTTCCTGGTCAGGCACGGGATCAGGTAGTGTAGAAACTGCGGGTTCTTTTCCGCAGGCGGAGAGGGGGAGTATAAGAACGATTGCAATTAACAGCAGTTTATTCATGATGGAAACACCTCCACTTCTAGCATATACCTTTAAGGGTGGGTAAACCTTGATTGATAGCAATAAATAGCTGTGGATAAGTTAATTCCCATGAAAATTCATTGAGTGTTATCCACATGTGGGTAAAATATAGTGTATAAATGAAACTTCATCCACTTATTTTCGTATAACAGAGAAAGGGGTGGAGTCAATGAGACAGGATATACAAGAACGACAAATGGAATTGACGATGATACGTACTGAGCGCAACCGAGTGAAAAGGCATCTTGAGGGCGCGGAGGTAAAACTTAAAGATGCGATTATACAACGTGATAACTTGCATGAAAAACTGACAAAAGAACAACAGGATGTAGTGAAGCTTGGCAAGTTTTCTTTTATGAATAAGATAAGTGAGTGGACAGGCAAGTGGGATGAAAAAATGGAGAAGGAGATTTCAGAAGCAGCGGATGCGGAGCTCCATTATAATGAAGTAGAAAAAGTAGTGACGGACTTGGAAGCAGAAGCGGTCCGATTACGTGAAGAGATTAAAAATCCAGACTTCGACTATATCGAGGAAGAGTGGGCGGATTTTCTGAAGGAAAAAGAGACGTGGATTCGATTCAATGACACAATTGCGAATGGGACGTTACAAAAAATAGCAGATGATAGAGTAAGACTGCGTTCAATGCTGCGTGAAATTGACGAAGCCTGCGATGCAGGTAACAAGGCAAATCGGGCACTCGATGCGGCGCTGGAGAAGCTTGGGGCGGCAGAAGGATTGTCGGTATGGGATACATTCCTTGGCGGTGGCTTGCTAGTATCGGCTCTTAAATACTCCGAAATTAATAGCTCCGATGATCTTGTCCATCGCGCGCAACGTGCCCTCCGCCATTTTGAGACTGAACTGATGGATGTCCAAAATGCCGCGACTGAATCATTCACGGTGAACAAAAATGACATCTTTACATTTACGGATCTGTTTTTCGATAATATTTTTTCAGACTGGATGGTTCATTCTCGCATTACAGACGCAAAAAGTAAGTTGAACGATGTGCTTCAAGATGTGCGCAAGGTTCAAGACCGACTTGCGAGAAAGCGTGATGAATTGCTGCACGAATTAGAGAGGCTAGATGTACAGGAGCAAGGAATTATTGAAGCGTAATGGATTGTAAAGGTAATAAGGATGATTGGCATGGCAATCGAAGAAACTGTGAGGGCAACGCGTCAAACTGTCATGGCAACCGCAAACTGTGAGGACAACCCGTCAAACTGTCATGGCAACCGCAAACTGTGAGGGCAAAGCGTCAAACTGTCATGGCAAGCGAAGAAACTGTGAGGACAATCCATGGAACAGTCATGGCAAGCGCTAACTGTGAGGGCAAAGCGTCAAACTGTCATGGCAACAGCTAAGCTATAAGTGAAAATCGAAAAGCCACCTCATTCTTGAAACAGCAGGACGCAGCTTATCCATCCTGCTGCGCCATGAAACGAATTTTGAGCAACTTCCGTATTGCTTCATTCAAATTCCAAAAACTCAATCCGGTTGCCAAAAGGATCATGTGTAAAAAAGCGTGATCGCCCTTCGATTGGAAGTTCTTCACTAAACGGATAATTAGCTTCTTCCAACCGTAATTTCAACTGCTCCAGTGCATTCACTGTAAAACCGGGATGCGCTTTTTTCGCAGGCATGAAATCCTGCTGAATACCGATATGCACTTCTTGTGAGCCACAAAGAAACCAGCAACCCCCGCGCCCCTTCAAGTTTTCTGGTTTTGGAATCTCCTCCATACCGAGCAATTCCCCGTAAAACTTCCGTGCTTTATCTTCAGACTCGGGCGGCGCTGCAATTTGGATATGATCAATTCCTGTTAGAAACTTGCTCATTGCTCAACACTCCTCTGAACGTAATACCTTCAGTATAATCTCCATTCAGCTGTTTCACTAATACCATTTTCCGAGACTAGTACATAAGCAATCCTTATCAGCTTGAATGAAAGTGATTGATTTTCCCAATTGGTTAAATAATCGTATACTATAAATGAAGGAAGTGTGGGGAATGGATTACATACTTATATTTTTCATTGGAATGGCTGCGATGACACTTGGAACGCTTGCAGGTGGGGGTGGCCTGATTACGGTCCCGGCTATGTTGCTCATGGGTATCCCAATTCACTCTGTCCTTGGGGCTGGGAAGATTTCAACAACAGTTAGTTCGTTTTCTACTTTTATAACAGTCCTACTGAAAAAGCAGGTTACATTTAAGGAATCATTTTGGATTATACCTATATCACTTTTCGGTGGATTTACAGGTGGTTTCATAGCAACACGCTTGACGGAAAATACAATGTACATTATAGCGGTTATTCTTCTTATCGTTGCTTTTCTTACATCATTCCTTTCTAAAGTAGACTTCTCAGGGGAAGAAAGCTTAAGGCCGACGAAAGTAGCGATTCCGGGTTTACTTGGCATTGGAATGTATGATGGGATGTTTGGACCGGGGCAAGGCACTCTACTACTGTATTTATTCGGTCACTTACGAATTGCGTACATTCGGGCAATTGGCTTTGGTCGTCTTGCAACGTTTTCAAGTGGATTTGGTGCAGCCATCAGCTATATTGCCATGGGTAAGATTATTTGGCCAATTGCCTTTGTACTCATGGCCGGTTCCTTATCGGGCGCACAAATCGGTGTGCGACTTGCTGAAAGGTTGAATCCGGATCACGTTAAAATATTATTGCGCATTATTACGATAGCATTGATCATCCAGCTTATCGTCAATAGTTTTCTTTAACAAAAACACCTCATCCACTAAAAGGAAGAGGTGTTTTTTGAATGGGAGAATTTATCCCAACAAATCCCTTTACAACATCCTTGCATATAGTGTACTATTTAACTAATACACTGGAATGTAGAGGAGGAACGCTGATGAAGCAGTGGAATGGATTGTTGAAAAAAGAATGGATAACGCTGAAGTGGCCGTTACTCGTTAGTGCATTGCTTGGGATTATTGTAATGTCGTTTGTTCCACATCTAATAGCCAACATTTTTGGTCTTGAAGTACATGTTTTTGAAGTGGTGCTTGTTATCTGTTTTATTTGGGCGGGTGCAAGTGTATTAGCACCGGTTATTGCATTGTTTATTATGTTGGAAAGGGAAATAAAACGTCCGGATGTGTGGTTTCATTCGACGGCGTCCATTTTTAAATTGGTTGGAGCGAAAGCATTTTTTGCATCCCTTATTGGTGCTGTGGGATTGTTAATTCCAACACTGGTTCTTGCGGTTCAACACGTATTATTCAGCTCGACAATGGCTACATTTGATGATTTGTTTTTCTTTGGAAGTATTTTTATAGTCATGATTTTTGCAGTTTCGATAATATTCATGAGTATCGGGTTTTTCTTCTGGGTCATAGACCGACTGATGAAACCATATTTAAAGGGATTTTCAATTGTAGCTACGATTATTTTATTCCTTGTTGCTTCTCGGCTATATAGTTTATTTGTCCTCTCCGAACTATATGAGAAACTAATTCTAATAGGCCCTATTGATTTAATGAAAATCAAAAATCCGAAAATTAATGTGGATTTTATTTACCTCGAGCATGCTGAAACTTTTTTTTACACGGGTGAAATTGTATTCGATATTTTCTTCACGTTCATAATGTTCGTCATTGCAGCTGTCCTTTTTGAGAAGAAAGTGAGGTTGTAGACCATATGAAAAAATGGTTAGGATTATTGCGAAAAGAATGGGCGCAAATGAAATGGAGACTTGTTATCTTTGTATTAATCACTAGTGTGATTCAATACTTGGGAGTAAATCGCATAGCTTATGGGTTGCCGGAAGACTTTTACGCTTCAATTCAACCGATGATTGCCCTTTGTTTCATGCTCCATTTGATTATGGCGGTATCGTTATTTTTCGATAGCCTTGGAAAGGAAATGGGGCGTCTAGACATTTGGCTTCATTCCCCAGCATCAATACGGCAGCTTGTTTACGCAAAGTTCTCACTCATTGTCCTAACTGTTGGCTGTTCGCTTTTGTTGTGCGGGACGATTGCAGCTATCTCCAATTACGCGCGCGATGGGGCGGTTCCTCTTGTAGATGATCTGTTTTTATATCTTAGTGTAGGTGTTGTCATTTTGTTGAACGCTATTTATGTAATGGCAATCGTTTTTTTCTTCTGGTCGATATACCAAGTGTTTCGTTCCCATATTGGCTTGTTCTCAATCATCGTGATTATTGCCTTGGTCAACATATGGATCATTGGATGGGGATATGTCTGGTTTACGGAAACACTCCAACTAGTAATGGAAATGGGGCCAATGCATGGCCCGATTAAAACGGTAGATTTCTTAATGTTTAACAATTATATTGTCCCGAGCGGATCGATTTTAACAATCGGCAGTCTTATCCTCTACGGTTTGTTGACGGCACTCTATTTCGTTGCTGGAGCAATGTTGTTTGAAAAGAAAGTGAGGTTGTAATGATGGGCATAGATTTTCTTCCAGACAAACCAATTTATCAGCAGCTCATTGACCTGATTACGGGCGATATTATTCGTGGAACGCTGAATCCTGGGGAGAAATTGCCATCTGTTCGTGATTATGCTGTTGAAGCCGGTGTGAATGCCAATACGATGCAACGCGTCTATAAGGAGCTGGAGCAGATGGAAATCACCGAAACGAAGAGGGGCCAGGGATCTTTTGTGACGGAAGATGAATTGAAGATCGCTATGCTTCGTAATGAAATGAAGGAACAGCTTGTGACGTCATTCATTCAAAGTGTTGAAGCACTGGGTTTTACGACGACTGAAATGCTGCAGCACCTACAAGAACGGGGTGGAAAAGATGATTGAACTGAAGAATATAACGAAAAAGTACGGCCGGAGGAAAGCGCTTGAAGACCTTACGCTTTCCTTGCCGCAAGGAAAAATCATCGGCCTTGTCGGAGAGAATGGTAGTGGAAAAACGACGCTGTTGAAACTGATTTCTGGGTTAGTGACGCCGGATTCGGGAAGGGCAACGTTCAGCGGAAGTCGCATTACGCGCAAAGTGGCAAGCAATATTGCTTATATGCCAGACGCGGATCTATTCTATCCGTATTTTACGGTAGGTCAGCTTATTGAGTTTTATGAATCTCAGTTCGTTGATTTTAATACGGCGAAAGCTAAAGAAATTGCGCAGTTTTTGAATATATCTCTTGATTCGAAAATAAAAAATTTGTCAAAAGGGAACCGCGGACGTGTCAAAATTGCAGTGACTCTTGGGCGTGAAGCTGATTACTATTTGCTAGATGAACCGTTCTCCGGCCTGGATCCGATGGTGCGTGATGATATCGCGAAAGGGCTTATCCGTTTTACTGATCCGGAGCGACAAACCGTCCTTTTGTCGACGCATGAATTAAAAGAAGTGGAACCATTGCTCGATGAAATCGTAGTACTAAGAGGGGGACGAATAATCGCGCACGAAGCGGTTGACGTAATCCGCGATACGTACGGGAAAGATGCCACCTCATGGATGGTGTCACTGTTTAGGGAGGGAAGTTGACATGGAAATGAAACCGATAGTGGAATTGAAGAATTTATCGAAAACGATTGGCAAAAAAAAGATTATCGACAATTTGAGTTTGTCACTGTATCCGGGACAAATTACAGGATTCCTCGGTCCGAACGGGGCTGGGAAAACGACGACGATTCGGATGATGGTTGGGCTAATGGAGGCGACGGGCGGAGATATCATCATCGACGGAAAATTACTTGCTGATGATTTTGAAGAGGGGCTTTCCAAGGTCGGCGTTATCGTTGAAAACCCAGAAATGTATAAGTTCATGTCCGGCTATAAAAACTTATTGCATTTTGCACGTATGCACGATGGCGTTACGAAGGCACGAATCGAAGAAGTTATTAACCAAGTGGGCATGCAGAACCGTATCCATGAAAAGGTCTCGACGTATTCACTCGGGATGAGGCAACGACTGGGGCTTGCGCAGGCACTTTTGCACCGTCCGAAGTTTCTGATCCTGGATGAGCCGACGAACGGACTGGATCCAGCGGGAATTCGCGAGTTCCGGACGTATCTCAAGATGATTGCGGAAGAAGAAGGTGTTTCGGTTTTCGTTTCAAGCCATATGCTGTCGGAAATTGAGCTTATGTGTGACCGGATTGCGGTCATTCAGAATGGCAAACTAATTGATATTCGTGATATGACAGAGGAACAGGAATCGCATTATTACATTGAAGCATTCCCAACGGAAACGGCGGAAAGTATGCTAAAAGCTGAAGGGTTCAATGTGGAAGCGCACAAAGAAGGATTTATCATCAATGCAGAGAAAACACAAATTCCAGGGCTCATCCAGCAGATTGCGGCACATGAGATGCAATTGTTTGCAGTTCAGCCGCACCGCAAGACGCTCGAAGATCAATTCCTAGAAATGACTGGAGGTGGCCAGATTGCTGAAGCTCATACAAAATGAATGGATGAAACTATGGAGTAAAAAAGCAACTTGGATTATGACCGCTCTACTCGTTGTTGCGATTTTAGGAATGTTAGGTCTGACGAAATGGATCGATACGATGTCTAATTACGATGAACCAGATTGGAAAACATCTGTGCAAGGCGAATTGACCATTACAAAAGAGCAGCTCGGAACCACAACACTTGTGGACAGCGAACGGGAACGTCTAGAAGACAAAGAGAAAGTTCTGGAATACCGCCTTGCGAATTCAATAGAACCGCTGACCGGCAATAGTCGGGAAAGTATGATTATGAATTCAGGTGGTATCGGCTCCATCGCTGTTTTACTGACGGTTATTGTTGCTGCGGGCATTGTCGCTTCTGAATTTACGCAAGGAACGATTAAGATGTTATTATCCCGTCCTGTAAAGAGATGGAAAATATTAACGTCGAAGTATGTGACAGTCATCTTGTTCGGTATTCTACTTATGCTCATCGGGTTTATTGTATCTATATTTGGCGCATATCTCTTCTTCCAATCCGGCCAAGGGCAAGAACTTGTTTGGAATGGTAAAGAAGTTGTTGAAGTATCTGTTTGGGGGAAAGGGCTCTATATACTGCTCCTGTCATTCGGAAATGTTTTTGTGACAGCAACGTTTGCATTCATGATTGGTAGCGTCTTCCGTTCCAGCTCACTTGCAATCGGGTTGTCATTATTCATCTACTTTATGGGCTCGACGTTGGTTATGCTGCTGGCAAAATATGAAGTCGTGAAATACATTGTCTTTACGCATATGGATTTGACAATCTATGAAACGGACTTTCGGATTGTAGAAGGCATTACGATGTCGTTTTCACTCGCCGTTCTTGCAGTTTATATCGTGATCTTCCTCATTATCAGTTATACAACATTCATCAAACGCGATATAACCGCGTAACATGCAAAAAAAGCCCTCCGATAATGGAGGGCTTTTTTCATGTACTTATTTATGACTGCTGAATGTACGAATTAGACCTGCGATATTACCAACGAGTACGAATGCAAACAGTGCGAACATGATGTATATGAACCACATTGACTATCACTCCTTTTAGACAATAAATCCTGTTTCCATTATACCACCACTGAGATTGACAGGCAATGTTATCTAGGGCCTAGTGTTGCCAATTGTGGCGGATTGGTTATTGGATTAAATCTGTTCCTGCATGGTGAGTGATCATATTATCTACCTTGACCGAGCATAAAGCGTGGCCTACCGATCATATCCATGCTAAACCAATCATATATTTAGCCAATCGATCATATCTGACTCCAACCGAGCATATCCATGCTAGACCAATCATATATTTATCCAATTGATCATATCCGGCTCCCGCCGAGCATATCCATTGCTAAACCAATCATATATTTAACCAATCGATCATATCTGACTCCAACCGAGCATATCCATGCTAAACCAATCATATATTTAACGAATCGATCATATCCGACTCTAACCGATCATATCCATGCTAGACCAATCATATATTTAACCAATCGATCATATCCGGCTCCAACCGAGCATATCCATGCTAGACCAATCATATATTTAACCAATCGATCATATCCTGCTCCCACCGAGCATATCCATGCTAGACCAATCATATATTTAGCCAATTGATCATATCCGGCTTTAACCGAGCATATCCATCTGCCAACCGATCATAAATAACCTCAAACCGATCAAATGCCTGACAATCTGTTGTTTGGAGGAAGATTTTTTGGCTTTTGATAATTGGAATCGAATAACACTATAATCAAAAAAGGACAATCCCAACGTTGGGATTGTCCTTCTTTTAAATAAATCTTAAAGTGTTTTTCCTTCTTTCAGCAAGTCGCGGATTTCTATGAGTAGCGCTTCTTTAGGGTCCACTTCAGGTAATGCTTCTTCAACTACTGGGTCTTCTTTTCGTTTAAATTTCATCATTAATCGGATTGCCATAAAGATTGCAAATGCGACGATGATAAAGTCGAAAACAGATTGGATGAATACGCCGTACTTGATTTCAGCTTTAAGAAAAGTATAACTGAGTCCGGAGAAATCGACGCCCCCTGAAAGTAGTCCAATTAAAGGTGTAATAATATTTTCTACCAGGGATGACACGATCTTTCCGAATGCTGCCCCGATTACAACTGCAACGGCAAGGTCGATAACATTGCCTTTGAGTGCAAATTCTTTAAAGTCTTTCAACATATGTCTCACTCCTAATCCATTAAACTTTTTCATAGAACGGGCAAGCTGTAAAACGTTAATACCCCCTATGGAAACAGTATAAGTTAGTTCCATAGAACTTTAATATAGATTAACGAAAGTTCCCTAACACATCCTATCATATCGATTACAGATTTACAAAAAGGGATGCTGAGAATGTACCAATCCCTCTTTAACCCTCTTCGCCGTCAAGAGGAAACCAGCGATATACAGTTAAATCTACCTTTCCATCCTCATTAAATTTAATTCCTTCCATCTCGAGTAATCCCCGTTGGTCATACCCTTTGCTTTCCGCATTGGCGGGAGCTGAAATACCGCCTTGCACATTGATGATCCGATGCCAAGGTAACTCATATTTTTTACTCATTGAATGCAATACCCGCACGACTTGTCTAGCACCGCGTGGACTTCCAGCTGCAGCTGCAACTTGGCCGTACGTCATGACATGGCCAGCAGGTATACCTTGGATGATCCTGATGACACGTTCTGTAAATAAATTCATAAACAACAGCCTCCTCGCGTTATTTCATTGTACCAAAATCCGAATGAAACTAATTCCATTAACGTACGTATAGTTACAATAGAAGAGTTCGAAAATGGAAGGGATTGACTTGGATGGACGAATTATTCGCAAAGCGCACAGGTATTGGGTTTGCGTTAAAAGTTGTCGGGCTGGCTGTGATTGCATGGGGCATTATTCAGGGATTTATATTTATCATGACGTTCGGTGGGGTATTTTCGAATGGAATCGGGATAGGTAGTTTTCTATATCCCATTTTCATATATTCTATTTGTGGAATTCTAATCATCGGTTTCGGGGAGGTCATTGATTTATTGCAAAAGATTCATGACCAGAATGACCCGAAAGCGCAGGCGTTACAGTCTAAGGAAGATAACTCGCTCATTGTTGCTAACGCGTCAATCCCTTTATCCATCGCGCAGGAAATAAAAGATTATTATTCGACTAAAAACATCTGGGCCGATTCGATATCGCCTACGAAAACCAGTAATGTTTTCATTATAAAAATAAATGGGCGCACAGAGTACATTGAACTTGGAGGACTTACGCCAAAAATACTTACAGAGGAAGAAACAATCAGGTATTTTGGGTAGATTGTAGTTTGGTTCCTTAAAATATATTGGAATGGGAATTATTTCGCTAATTGTCATAGTTGGCGTTGGTGGTTTTGTAGCATAGTACCGCCTTATGGGGATTTCCCAGGAAATGAATTAAAAAAGGCCAGTCTCTTCAACTGACTAGTCGTGCAGCTTAAATAGACAGCTTCACGTCATTCATCGACGTGAAACGGTCTTCTTAAGTTTGTTCTGAAAATACGCGTACGCTGAAATGGCAATCGTTACCCAAAGTGCACTTACTGCGTATCCTCCAACAATATCGCTTGGATAGTGGACGCCAAGGTAAATACGACTCGTGCCGATCATGATGATCATAATGGCAGTGAATAAAACAAGAACAACACGGCTCGTTGTTGTTTTTACATTACGCCAAGCGATATACGCAATAATTGCGTAAAGAGCGAATGCCATCATCGAATGACCACTCGGAAAACTAAAGCCATTCGCGTCCATTATACGATGGATTTCCGGTCGTTCTCGCTTGAAATAAATTTTGAGCGCGCCGTTTAACAAGACGGTTCCGGCAATCACAGCAATCAGTAGAAACGCCTGATGACGGTAGCGCAGTACAAAGTATAAGACGATAAATCCGATCAAGGCAATTGGAGCAACGACGTAACCTGAACCAATCCACGTAAACACTTTCATAATAGATGTCAGCCATGGTGCTTCCAGTCCTTGGACAAATCCAATAACAGCAGTATCGAAATGTACTATCGATTCATTCCCTACAGCGTCAGCGATATATCCAAAAGCTATACCGAAGAAGATGCAAAGAACAAATGCTACTAGAAGACGAAATGATAGTTCACGCACTGAATGCACTCCTTTCGATTAACTATAATTGTATACTACTTCTAAGTGAAAACGACAAAGAATAATCATGACGGACAAGTTGAAAAGTTTTTATAAAAGTTCAAGAAAGATGCTACACTAGAAAGAACCTATCATTTACCATAAAGGATCGATTATGACACTCATACTTTTAGTAGTTGGCTCGTACATATTGGGAAATGTGCTGACAGGCTCGATTATTAGTAATTTCTTTTTTAAGAAAAATATACGAATAGAAGGAAGCGGAAATCCTGGAGCACGTAATGCCGGGAGGGTGCTTGGCAAAAAAGCATTCGTTGCGACATTCATCGGAGACGCATTGAAGGGGGCACTGGCTATTTTCGTTGCCAAGTGGCTTGGATTCGAAGTGGCCGTAGAACTTTGTGCGCTATTCGCTGTGACTTTAGGACATGTGTATCCACTATTCTTGAAGTTTCGTGGCGGGATGGGAGTATCCACTTTCATAGGCGGTATGCTTGCATTCAATCCACTACTGTTTGCTGTGTTTGTGGGCTTATTCTTCGTATTCTATCCGTTCCTAAAAAGCTTCACATTAGCCGGACTAACTGCGGTCCTATTGATGCCGATTTTAGTACTAGCATTTTCATATGGAATTCCTGTATTCATAGCAGCCTGCTTATTATCGCTACTTCTTTTATTTACACATCGAGCTGACTTGAAGCAGAAACTTATGCCAGAAAAGGGTTGATAGAATGAGTTTTATTTATAAAATTGCAGAAACGGCTTTGGAATTCGAACAGATTCATGAGTTGAATTACCGTACGTTTGCCGAGGAGATTCCGCAGCATGACCAAAACGAATCAAGAAAGCTTGTCGACAAATTTCATGATGAAAATACATATATAATTTGCAAGAAAGATAATCGGGTCGTCGGAATGATCGCGATACGAAGTGAACGTCCATTCTCGCTCGATGGAAAAATTGGTCCAGTCGAACATCACTTACCGTTTCAATCCAAAAACCCTGTAGAAATCAGGCTTCTTGCGATTGAACAGGACTATCGAAATGGCAGGGCATTTCTTGGCCTTACCCAGGCGTTAGTCCAATATTGCCTTAAAGCGGGCTATGATGCTGCGCTCATCTCGGGAACGGTTCGAGAACAGAAATTATATGGACAACTAGGGTTTTTACCATTTGCACAATTGACGGGGACAGCGGAAGCTGCCTTCCAGCCGATGTATTTGACGAAAGAAACATTTAAAGCGGGCGTTGCGGGCAGGATTTCAAAACCACTCGTCAATTTCCTACCAGGTCCTGCAACAATTTCTGAAGACGTAAGAAAGGCTGTGATGGCAGAACCATTCTCACATCGTTCATCTGAATTTGAAAGTGTTTTGCAACGCGTGAAAGATAAGCTGACCGCGCTGACTGGTGCAAAGTACGTTCAACTCCTTCAAGGGACAGGTACGCTTGCGAATGACGTTGTTGCGGCTCAGTTAAGTATGCACAGTGGTAAAGGTCTTATACTTGTGAACGGGGAATTTGGCTTTAGACTCACTGATCATGCCCAGCGTTTTGGAATGGGGTTTGACACAATGGAAATCGAGTGGGGGACCCCTTTCGATGCCGACGAAATTGAAGCTGCATTATGCTCGGGTCGCTACAGTTGGTTATGGGTTGTCCATTGCGAAACGTCGACGGGTGTGCTGAACGATTTGAATTCATTCAAAAAGTTCTGTTCACAATTCGGTATTACACTCGCTGTGGATTGTGTGAGTGCGATTGGGACAACAGCGGTTGATCTCACTGGAGTTGCTTATGCAACAGGTGTCAGTGGCAAAGGACTATTAAGTTATACAGGTCTATCTTTCGTATTTCATAATGAAGAAATCCCCGCAAATGATAACTTGCCGCGCTATTTGGACCTAGGTACTTATGCAGCAGCACGAGGGATTCCGTATACCCAGTCATCCAACTTGGTATCTGCGCTCGACACGGCTTTACTGACATTTGAGCAGCCGGCAGAAGTCTTTGCGGCTATTTCAAACCGTGCGCGTAAAGTCAGGAACGCCGTTGAACAGGCAGGTTTGACAATCTTGGCGTCGGAGAAATATGCTGCAGATGCAATTGTTACGATTGCTTTACCGAAAGGTTTATCCGCAATGCAGCTGGGGGATAACCTGTTTTTGAATGGTTTCAATGTTCATTACGAGAGCGCTTATTTACGCGAAAGAAATTGGCTTCAAATTTCATGTATGAACAATGTAGCGGAAAAAGAGTTAAACAGAATGCTTGAACTGCTCTCTTGGTTAACATCCGTAGATGAGCAAGTGTTTACGACTAACTCTAACGGGAAAACATATTAAATAGAAGGAGCTGAAGATCATGAAAGAATTACGCACTGTTAATGAGTGGTATGACGTATTGGAACAATCGAAAGAGAATCCTTTGTTCGTTTTAAAACATAGTACGACGTGTCCAGTTAGTGCAGCAGCCTACAATGCATTTGAGACATCCGCAGAAGAGGTACCGAAATACTTTCTTAAAGTACAGGAAAGTCGGCCCGTTTCCAATGAAATCGAAAGTAATCTGCACGTTGAACACCAATCGCCCCAACTGTTTTTATTGAAAGATGGACAAGCAGTCTGGCAGGCGACTCATTACTCGATTAGCGGCCCCCAGATTAAAAAAGCAGTGGAGAACTACGGAAATTAATAAGGTGGAACAGGTACTCCATTCGAGGGGTATCTGTTTTTTATTGTCTAGGAAATTATACAATCTCGTCCTGTATGAGGCTTTCCGGGAGAGATTGAGCTGCATCCTTACTATTTGATAGGGTTGAACAAACGCTTGCGCTTATGTTCTTGGAAATTTCCTTATGGCGTGCTAATAAATATGGTAATATAAGAGTTATTAAAATAGTCTATTAAATCATAAGCGAAAGTAGGTTCTTTACATGCGTTTACAATATAAAACAGTGGTCATAACAGGTGGAGCAAATGGAATTGGTGCAGTCGCTGCCAAGCTTTTTGGGAAAAATGGAGCACAGATTGCTATCGTTGATTTTGATAAAAAGGCTGGAGAGGCGAAAGCGCAACAACTGCATGAATTGGGAATCGAGGCCGCTTTCTTCCAGGCGGATGTGTCCGATAGTGAAAATGTCAAAGAGATGGCCACAAAAGTGATTGAACAGTTTGGCAAAGTGGATATCCTCATTAACAATGCTGGTATTACAAAAGATGCGATGATGCTGAAGCTTGAAGTGGATGACTTTAAGCGAGTGATTGACGTGAATTTGACGGGTGTTTTTAATTGTACGCAAGCGTTCCTTCCGACAATGCTTAGCCAAGGGAAAGGGAAAATCATTAATACGTCTTCGATCGCGGGAACGGGTGGCAACGTCGGTCAAACGAATTATGCCGCGGCAAAAGCGGGCGTCATTGGTATGACAAGAACATGGGCGAAGGAGTTCGGTCGACAGGGCATCAATGTAAACGCTGTCGCTCCCGGTTTCATCGAAACAGATATGATTGATACGATTCCAGAAAAGATCTTAGGGCAAATTAAGATGATGACGCCGTATACTCGACTTGGTACGCCAGAAGACGTAGCGAATGCTTATCTGTTTTTAGCTTCCGATGAATCTGATTTTATTAACGGGACCGTCCTAGAAGTAGATGGTGGTATGTTGAAATGAGGGTAAAGAAAAAGAGGTGGGGTGTGAAACCGAACGCTATTTTCAACCTCTCCCTTTTTCTAGCTGCAGCTGCTTTGTCTCTCACCGCAGAAAAAGTGGAGATTGAAGCGCAGCATTTCTACTTCGGCCTTTTCTTATTTTGGTTATTTTCAATATTGTATAATCATTTACAAACCTGGACGAAAACAGGGAAACTAAATATTGAATATGGCATCAGTTATGGCTTGGCATTCGTTCTTTTTGCCGGTCCATATGGTGTATTTCTCTATCAGATCGTATACAGGTCGTCTGTCTATCTACTAAGGAAAATAAAGAATGAAAAACGCTCAGATTCAGTCATTGATACACTGTACAATATTGGGGCGTTCACGTTGTCGAATGTGGCAGGGTATTATTTGTTTTACGCATTCATCCCTTATTTTACCCCGTTCCCATTTGGCTTCTGGTTGCTCATCCTTTTACTCAATGGCATAACGATGTATATATCGGATTTGACGTTATTAACTTTGCTGTACTTGGAAAAAAGTATTCAAACCCGTCAAGCTGCATGGGCGTTCCTAAAGGATCGGAGTATACTTGATCTTTGGAAAACGGGTTTTACAAATGCCTTGCTATTCGTTTTTCTGATAGAAGGACGATGGGAATCACTCATTGCACTGTTCATGCTGAATTACATTGTCAGTCGTTCGTTTGTATTGAAGTCGCAAAATATGCAAGACAAATTGGAGCGCAATCAATTTGAAGAAATGGCATACACAGATTTCCTGACAGGGGCTAGAAATCGGGCGTTCATGGATAAACAAATGGGACAGCCTAAATTGTACGATGCACCATTCGGGGTAGTCGTATGCGATATCGACCAGTTTAAAAAGGTGAATGATACCTTCAATCACGCGGTCGGTGATACCGTAATCATCCATTTTGCAAAGCTGCTGCAGAATCATCTAGAAAAAGATGATTGCCTGTTTCGGACGGGTGGTGAAGAATTCACGCTCTTTATACGCAATCGTAACTATGACGGGGTAAAGGAACTTGTCGAAAGTTTGCGTCTAGAAGTGGAAAGAAGTTTTGTAAAAGCTGAGTTCAAAGGCGAGCCACAACATATCTCATATACTGCTTCGTTCGGCCTTTTCTACAAGCGTTTTACAGATCATACAAGCATCGAAAAGGGCCATACATATGCAGATGACTTATTGTTCGACTCAAAACGGACAGGACGTAATCGTGTGACTGCTGAAGATGGTAGTTAAATAAGGACAATATAAGAAGGGCTTAACCCGGAAATCTAGGTTAAGCCCTTTTTGTATCGAAAACCTATCCTTGTGAATTAATTCACAATAAGTGACACCTGTCATATCGAAAATCATGACAGTTATGTCTTCTGTGAAGTCCGAAAGTTCTTTATCATTAGATTCAAGATAGCGAATCAGAAAAAGAACATAAGATTGAAGGAGGATAATACAACATGTCTAAAGAAAAAACAAAACAGCTACACAAAGACGTTGCCCCTTTTGCTAAGTCAGATAAAAAGAAAAGTATTATGCAGCTTATCAATACTGTTATACCGTTTATAGTCCTATGGTTCTTGGCGTACCAAAGTTTGTCGGTGTCAATTTGGTTAACGCTTGGACTTTGTGTTATTGCAGCAGGATTTGTCATTCGGACATTCATCATCTTCCATGATTGCACGCACGGTTCATTCTTTAAAAACAAAAAAACAAATGATATCGTCGGTACCATTACTGGTGTTCTTACACTGTTTGCTTATGAAAAATGGAAACGTGAACACTCGATTCACCATGCAACAAGCTCGAATCTCGACAAGCGCGGTACAGGTGACATTTGGGTCATGACGGTTGAAGAGTACGTTGAAGCATCAAAATGGCAGCGTTTTGCTTACCGTTTATACCGTAACCCAATCGTAATGTTTGGTTTCGGCCCGCTTTTCCTTGTACTTATCTCAAGCCGTTTCAACCGTAAAGATGCACGTAAGAAAGAGCGTAACAATACGTATTTGACGAACGCAATACTTGTTGCCCTTTACACAGGTATGATTTTACTTATCGGCTGGCAGGCATTCGTTCTTATACAAGGAACAACCATGTTCGTTGCAGGAGCACTAGGTATCTGGTTATTCTACATTCAACATACATTTGAAGACTCGTATTTTGAAGAGGAATCTGAGTGGGATTATGTGAAAGCTGCTATTGATGGCAGTTCATACTACAAGTTACCGCGTGTGTTGCAGTGGGCGACAGGAAACATCGGTTTCCATCATGTCCATCACTTGTCACCACGTGTTCCGAATTACAACTTGGAAATAGCACATGAATCGACACCACCTCTTCACCAAGCAACAACGATTACGATTAAAGAAAGTTTGTCGTCAATCCGTTACCGTTTATATGATCCTGAGAAAAAAAGGTTTATCGCGTTTAAAGACGTGAAGCATATGCTGAAATCAGCAAGTTCTTCAATCGATTTGAAACCGAAACGCACAAGTTTAGACGCAGAATAATACTTGAAACAGCCATCTCTTCAGAGGATGGCTGTTTTTTTCGTCTCACTATTTGGTACAATGGAAAGTATAGACAGGACGGTGAAACAAAGATATGCAAAGTTGGTATAGTATTTTCCCGAAAAACCCTTGGCTTAGTATTTATGCGTGGGCAGTATTTTGTTTTCTGCCATTCTTTTTCATATTCAGATCATCGTCGCCCATTGAAATTTCCATTGGGATTTCATTGTTATTCTTATTTTTCCTGTCGTATCGATTTTCATTCAAATCGAAAAGCGGACTTGTTTATATGTGGATCAGTTTTGAAATTGTGATTAACGTCGTTATGACACTGTTATTCGGCTATGTGTATTTATCCATATTCACTGCGTTTTTCATAGGTAATATTCGCAATCAAGTTGGATTCTTCATAATATACGGGCTACATATTGCCATTACAATCATTGCGATTGTCGCAGGTTTTTTCATCGAACTCGAGTTATTTCTTCCGCAAGTTCATTTCATCCTCATCTCGGTGATTGGTATCGTATTATTGCCATTCAATTTATACAACCGAAATAAGCGTGAAAACTTGGTAGGTCAATTGGAACATGCCAACGAACGGATTTCGGAGTTAATTATAGTGGAGGAGCGGGAACGGATTTCTCGTGATTTACATGATACACTTGGCCAAAAGCTATCATTGATTGGCTTAAAGAGTGATTTAGCTGGCAAGCTCGTGTCTCGTGATCCTAGAGCTGCCGAAAGAGAGTTACAGGATATAAGGCAGACAGCCAGCACAGCGCTGAAGGAAGTTCGGGAGTTAGTGGCGGGCATGCGGGCAACGAAATTGGAAGATGAAGTGATTCGCATTAAGCAGATGTTGAAGGCAGCTGAAATGGAGTACACCATTAAGGGGAATCCATCGTTCACCAACATCCCGGCCATCGTTGAAAGCGTGCTAAGTATGTGTTTGAAAGAAGCCGTGACAAACGTTGTGAAGCATAGTTTTGGCAAAACTTGCTGCGTGTCGTTTGAACAACTACCGAATGAATTTGTCATCAATGTGATAGACGACGGAATCGGCATTACTAGGGGCGGAGAAACGTCACCTGGCAATGGCTTGACTGGCATGCGCGAGCGACTTGAATTTGTTAATGGAAGCCTTCGAGTCGAAGGTGGCGAAGGAACAAAATTATCGATTCGTGTTCCTGCGGTCATACAACATATTATGGAGAGTGATTGATGTGATACGTATTGTCATAGCGGAAGACCAAGGGATGATGCTTGGAGCACTTGGATCATTATTGAATATGGAAGATGATATGGAAGTCGTCGGAAAAGCAAAAAACGGGGAAGAAGCGGTTGCGCTGGTGAAAGAACATCAGCCGGATGTCTGCATCATGGACATTGAAATGCCGGTGATGACAGGGCTTGACGCAGCAGAAGCGCTGCATGATGAACCTTGTAAGATCATTATCCTGACGACATTTGCCAGAACAGGTTACTTCGAACGTGCGAGGAAAGCAGGCGTACGCGGTTATTTATTGAAAGACAGTCCGATTGAAGAGCTTGTCAGTTCAATCCGAACGATAATGGACGGCAGACGGATTTACGCACCAGAACTCGTTGACATTGCCTACGGGGACGGGGATGAGACGGTAAATCCGCTAACGGAGCGTGAAAGCCAAGTGCTCGGACTTATTGCTGAAGGGAAGACCACGAAAGAAATCGCTGGCGAGTTGTATTTGACGCCTGGTACAGTGCGAAATTACATCTCCACGATTTTAGATAAGCTTGGCGTTGGAAACCGGATTGAAGCGATATCCCGGTTTAAGGAGAAGGGCTGGTTTAAGTGAATTGAGTATATAAGAAGACGGTGAGCCGACAGTGATGTCGGTTTTTTGTCGTCTGAAATTGGCGTGGCGGTGATAACGCGCCCCAAGACGGTGATAAACAAGGGCATGGCGGTGATAACACGCCCAAAGACGGTGATAAACCGGGGCGCACCAGCAATAAACCCCATTACGAGTACAACCCAAATATGTTACACTTTTACTAAAGACGGAAAGTTCAAACAAGGGGGAACCGAACATGTTTGGCATTGATTATGCAAGAAAACTCGACGAGAAAGACAGTCTCGCAAAATATAAAGACGAGTTTTATCTACTCGAAAACATCATCTATATGGATGGTAATTCACTCGGATTACTGTCAAAACGAGCGGAGCGAACGCTGCATAATTTACTCGATTCATGGAAAAAACTGGGCATAGACGGCTGGACAGAAGGTGATAATCCGTGGTTCTACCTATCTGAGTCGGTCGGCGAAAAGATGGCGCCACTTGTTGGGGGAACAAAAAGTGAGGTTATTGCAACGGGCTCGACAACGACGAACCTGCATCAGCTTGCCGCGACATTCTACAAACCATCAGGGACTAAAACAAAGATTCTTGCCGATGAACTCAATTTCCCTTCGGACATTTATGCACTAAAAAGCCAGTTAGCACTGAAAGGTTTTAATCCAGACGAACATCTTGACCAGGTGAAAAGCAGGGATGGTCGATTTTTAAATGAAGACGATATCATCGAAGCAATGACAGAAGACATCGCACTCATCGTTCTTCCAGCCGTTTTATACAGAAGTGGGCAAATACTCGATATGGAGAAACTCTCGAAAGCTGCGAATGAAAAAGGTATCCCGATTGGCTTTGATTTATGTCATTCGATTGGTGCGGTTGAACACGCCTTGCATGATTGGGGCGCGGATTTCGCTTTCTGGTGTACATATAAGCATTTGAATGGGGGGCCAGGGTCCGTCGCAGGACTGTTCGTCCATGACAAGCATTTCGGCACAACGCCAGGTTTGGCAGGGTGGTTTGGTTCGAAAAAGGAATCGCAATTCGATATGGATCATACAATGGATCCGGCACTGGACGTCGCTGCCTATCAAATTGGGACGCCTCACGTACTCAGTTTAGCGCCGGTCATTGGTGCGCTGGAATTGTTTGAAGAAGTAGGCATAAAAAAAGTACGTGAAAAGTCACTTCAGCTGACAGACTATATGCTGGCGTTAATTCAACAGGAACTGTCTGACCACGACTTCACAATTGGCAACCCAGTAGACGAATCACGTGGGGGCCATATCTTGCTTGAACATGTCGAGGCTGCACGTATTTGCAAAGCGTTGAAAGAAGATGGTGTCATCCCGGACTTCCGTGCGCCAAATGGTGTTCGACTTGCGCCGGTTGCGTTATACAATTCCTTCGAAGACGTCTGGCATACTGTGCAGAAACTAAAACGGATTATGGATGAAAAACGCTATGAAAAATTTGAGAATAAAAGAGGTGTCGTCGCATGACGGGGAAATGGATTGATATTTCACAACCGCTGCAAAATAATATCGCCGAATGGCCAGGTGACACACCATTTTCATATGAAGTTGCCTACACCAAAGCAGAAACAGGTTCAGTCAATATTGGTAAGTTAACGACAAGTACGCATATGGGAACGCATATCGATGCACCGTTTCACTTCGATAATAACGGATTAAAAGTACTCGATTTACCAATTGATTTATACATCGGACGGGCGCGTGTACTCGATGTTTCAGGAAAAGAGAGTATTGGAAGGGATGATCTAGAGGACCTTGATTTCGGTGGGGCAGAACGGATTTTATTGAAAACTGGCAGCCGTCCTGATCCGAATGTATTTCCGGAAAACTTTACGTATTTGCGTGAAGATATCGGTCCTTTATTGAAAGAGAGAGGGGTTCGGCTCATCGGTATTGACGCGCCATCTGTTGACCCTGAAACAAGCAAAACAGTCAGTAGCCATCATTCCCTCAATGAAAACGGCGTGATGATTTTAGAAAACATCGTCCTCAGCGCAGTGGAACCAGGCGATTATGAACTAATTGCATTACCGCTTCCGCTAAAAGACGGCGACGGTAGCCCAGTTCGTGCCGTATTGCGATCAATGGCAGAGGGGCACACCAATCATGACTGAAAAAGGAATTCACACGGATTTTAGAGATAATATGACCTACAGCGAGTATTTGAATCTCGACAAATTGCTGTCGAGCCAGCAGCGCTTGTCCGGACATCATGATGAGATGCTGTTCATCGTCATTCATCAAGTGAGTGAGTTATGGATGAAACTCATTTTACATGAGCTCAATACAGCCATCGACTTAATCGAAAAAGATGAATTGCCGGAAGCATTCAAAATGCTGGCACGCGTGTCAAAAACACAGACGCAAATTATCCAGGCGTGGGATGTGCTGTCGACATTGACGCCTGCTGAATATATGGAGTTCCGGGACAGTTTAGGCCGTGCATCAGGCTTTCAATCCTACCAAAACAGGCTTATTGAGTTCGCACTTGGTTACAAGCAACCGCATATTTTGAAGATTTACGAGAAAGATCCCGAGCTCGCAAGTGATTTAGAGGCCGCATTCCGTTCACCGGGGATTTACGATGTGGCAATACGTGCGCTGTCACGTGCCGGCTTCGCGATAAACCCAGAACTGCTCGAACGCGATTTCTCAGTTACATACAAAGGGGATACGACAGTTGCGGATGCGTGGCTGGAAGTATACCGCAACGTCGATGATCACTGGAATTTATATCAGCTGGCGGAGAAGCTTGTCGATATCGAAGACAGTCATCAGCAGTGGCGCTTCCGTCATATGAAAACTGTTGAACGGATTATCGGCTTTAAAATGGGGACGGGCGGTTCGTCAGGTGTGAATTATTTGAAGTCTGTCCTTGATCATCAGTTCTTTCCGGAGTTATGGGATGTTCGGACGAAGTTATAATCAAGCAAAGAATGATGATCAAAAAAATAGCCCTAGAAACTCCGCCAACAAATATAGTTGGCGGAGTTTTAGTATTGTATTTATAACAACTTCAAATCAATTTTTCTTGTTCACTAGTTGGAGGCAAGTGTGCCAGCAATAAACCTGTCGAACTGATTGCCCGTCGACAGTAGTTCCCCTCCGCGAACCGCTGTGGTTCATTGCCACAACCTTGAAATATCCAGTAAGCGAACTATGTGCTTGAATTTATGTTTTCCTATCGATGTTTGTGCATGAAATTACCAATCATCGATAGGTGGACTCATTGTTAATTCCATTAATAAGCACCACCATTACTGAGTTGTTATAGTAGCATATTCCGGAAGGACGGGGGTTGTGTGTGCGTTCCAAATTATGGGCAGACGCCTGCAATCAATGATAGAATTAGCGCATTGGATTTAATAATCGGGGATCATGATTACAGTAGAAATGGGGGAATAAACATGCGTTGGATACTAATTATTATCTTGGCAATTGCGGTAGAATTATTTGTACGTTTTCTGACGAGAAATATGGAAGATAAGCAGAAGAGGGAAAAGTTGCTTGCACGTATTTGGTTTGTGTTCGGTGCAGTTTTAATAGTAGTTTGGTTAATTAATCGTTTTTATAAGTAACCCGTGTACTAAAACTTAAGAAATTCTTCATGTTTATACTAGGCGATTCTTCATTATTATCATTCATAATTAAGGTAATGAACTCTTATTACTGCAAAGGTGTGGAAAACATGAAGAAATTAATCTTTATACTAGTGATCATTATATTGAGCGTTACAGTTGTGATGAATAACAAAGAAAAAACCTTGGAGACAGTAGATTTAGCTACTGCTGCAAAAGCGATCATTCTTATCGATGCGGATACGGGTAAAGTAATTTACGAAGAAAATAGTGCAGAACCATTACCAATCGCAAGTATGTCCAAATTAATGACGCAGTATCTCGTGCTGAATGCCGTCAACAGCGGTAATTTAGCATGGGAAAACACATACAAGCCAAGTAAGGCGCTACAACAAATTGCAGGACAATCAGCTGCCGTCAAACTAGGAATAACAGCGGGAAACGTTTATACATTGAAAGAATTGTTTACTGCGATGACGGTCAACTCTGCAAATGACGCGGCGATGGCGCTTGCCGAAATGGTTAGCGGAACGGAAGAAGCGTTTGTGGAATTGATGAATAAACAGGCGAAAAGTTTCGGTCTGAAAGAGACGACTTTCTTCAATGCCAGCGGACTTGACGGCGATTATATTGGCAAAGGGTATGAGCAAACGAATCATGCCTCTGCACGTGACGTGTCAGTAATTGCACAAAAGCTAATTGCCAAGCATCCCGAAGTGCTCGACTATACAAAGTTGCCGAGCTTCAAAACGGGTAATGGCACTACGTTGTGGAGCACCAACTTGATGTTGGCGGGTATGCCTCAAGCATTGGCGGGAATCGATGGATTGAAAACCGGCTTCACAGATCAGGCGGGTTCCTGCTTTGCTAGTACTGGAGTCTTTGATGGACGACGCATTATTTCAGTTGTCATAGATGTTGCAGCAGAGGGCGGAGATACCGCAACTCCTCGATTTGATTTGACGAGAGAGCTGATTGAACGATTTGTGCTGAATTAATAGATATGTGCTTAAAGTGGAATATAAAATAACTAAATATTTGAACACATATAACCTACGTTCTATAATGAAGTGAATACTAAAACAGGAGGCGCTCAAATGGTCGCACTTGTAAGGGAAGAGCCGGAGAAGTATTCAGGTAGGTTATTAGACGTAAGGAATGATCTTGTGTTTAAAGCAATTTTTGCTGAATGCAATATTGACTGAAGAAGTAGAAGAGATTATGTTCCTAAATTCATACCTCGGGGCAGAATATGTGGACGAGAAATATTCGATTTTGGATATTCGGGTTCGAACAACTGAAAATGTAGAAATTGATATCGAGATGCAATTGGAGTATCATAGCGGTTTTGAAAATCGTATGCTGTTGTATTGGGCAAGAATGTATCTTGGACAATTAAAGTCTGGTGAGGCTTATGAAAAACTTAACAAAACAATTCAAATATCTATTACAAATTTCAAGTTCTTGCAAAATGACCATTTTCATAGTACGTTTCATTTAATGGAAAAAGAAAAGCTTATCAAATTTACAGACCACTTAGAAATTCACGTTTTGGAGCTGCCCAAAGTACAGATGACTGAAGAATTGACTGATGAAGATCTATTAACCAAGTGGATGTTATTTCTGTCTGGAGATGATAAAACAAAGGGGGAGGTTGCGATGACTGACATGGGAATCGAAAAGGCCTATGATGAATTGCATCGGATTAGTGAAGATGAAGTAATGCGTGAACGTGCAATAGCACGTGATAAATGGCTATCGGACCAAGCGACGAGAAGGGAGCAAGCTAGGAGGGAAGGTAAAAAGGAAGGTAAAGAGGAAGGTAAAGAGGAAGGTGAAAAAGAAACTGTTCTCAGCATGCATGCAGAAGGGTTTTCAGTTGAAATGATTACGAGGGTTATGAAAATGCCCGAAGAAAAAGTACATGCTATCATCAACCAAATACAATGAAAAAAGTGTAGCCTTACCGATACTCTTGGTAGGGCTGTATTTAATTATTAGAGGTATTCATGAAGGGATACGACGAGGAATATGATTCTAAATCACCTCACATGTTATACTATTCATACAACATTCAAAAAAATGAGGCGATAAAATGATGGAAAAAGCACAAGTAAATGAATGGAAAGAGAAGCTTCCGCTCATCGGACAGATGACAGCACGTGAAGAAGTGCTCTGGCTCAATCCCTTAGTAGAGTCGACATCAACTGGTCTTCAAAAAACAGGCGTGACTGCAGAAAATGTCAAAGACGCATCAGACCGTCTGAAACGTTTCGCGCCATATATCGAGCGTGTCTTCCCGGAAACAAAAGTGTCGAACGGTATTATCGAATCACCGATTACCGCTATTCCAAACATGAAAGAAGCGCTTTCCAATCAATACAAAGCAGCTATTTCAGGTGAACTTCTCCTGAAAGAAGACAACGCACTGCCAATTTCAGGTTCAATCAAAGCGCGCGGTGGCATTTACGAAATCCTAAAACATGCCGAAACACTTGCGATTGAGCACGGATTGATCACAACTGCTGACAACTATACTAAATTTGCAGAGCAGGAATTCCACAACCTGTTCTCGAAACATAAAATCGCTGTCGGATCGACAGGAAACCTGGGCCTAAGCATCGGCATCATGAGCGCCAAGCTCGGTTTCGATGTCACTGTCCATATGTCCGCAGATGCGAAACAATGGAAAAAGGATATGCTGCGCGAAAAAGGCGTCACAGTTGTTGAATACGCCGATGACTACAGTAAAGCTGTTGAAGAAGGGCGTCGCCAAGCGGATGCAGATCCTTCTTGTCATTTTGTTGATGATGAAAACTCACTCGACTTATTTTTAGGCTATGCAGTGGCGGGGGAACGTGTTGCGGCGCAGTTGAAAGCGCGTGGCACAATCGTTAACAAAGACAACCCGCTGTTCGTTTATCTGCCTTGCGGTGTCGGTGGCGGCCCTGGAGGTGTAGCATTTGGAATGAAGCTCGTGTTCGGCGATGCAGTCAGCTGTTTCTTCGCAGAGCCGACGCATTCCCCGTGCATGATGCTTGGTATGATGACTGGTCTTCACGACAAGATTTCAGTTCAAGACTTCGGTCTCGACAATAAAACCGTTGCAGATGGACTCGCAGTTGGTACAGCATCTGGTTTCGTTGGCAAGACAATGGAACCGTTATTATCTGGCTGTTATACGATTGCGGACGAAACGATGTTCAAGTTATTGAAACTGATCGCAGACACAGAAAATATTCGACTCGAGCCGTCCGCACTCGCGGGGATGACTGGTCCAGTACAAGCTATCCATGGAAATGTGAGGGATGCTAATTCAGCAAATGCTACCCATCTTGTCTGGGCAACAGGTGGCAGTATGGTCCCTGAAGCAGAGATGAATTCGTATTATGATATGGGCGGGAAATAATCCCGTTATTTCCCGGGAAATCGACATTAAGTTGGGAAATAATTGCGAATAATAAAAAACCTCACACTTGTGTGAGGTTTTTTGTCTTTATTGGGTACCAACTAGCTCATCTTCTCTTTATGTGAAAATGGACATTGTCCTTGAATCGGTTCAACATCATCCCCAATGAAAAACTGTTTCCATTCGTTGTGCTCTGGATCTCCGAAATGGCTAATATCCGGATGCTTTGGTAACTGATCCCACACTTCCACGCGTTCACGAACTTTTTCCCGCGACATGACCCCGCCTTTTTCCGTCCCTTTCAATCCCTCGAATATGCGACGAGGCTGAAAACCGAGTACCATTGCATTGCCAAGATTCCGCGTCTTCCGTTGCTTGTAGGCCGGTGCATTGCCAAACACAAAAATCGGCTCGCCATGAAAACGGAAATCCCATAGATGATGAGCAGGATCGTGGGGACTATCGGCAGGCCATTCAATTTCATCTACTCCGTGCAAGTACTGCAACATTTCCCAGAACTGCTGCCGATACTCATCCAAAGAACCTTCTGTTTCAAATGGCTCAACAAACACGAATAATCCATGCCGTTTATGTGCGGGGTTGTCGAAAAGCGCCAAAAACGACTTCAACGTTTCGGGCAAATTGGACCAGTCATTCTGTGTCACATACCCATAGCGCAATTCGCCCTTGAGCTCTCCTCCCATACCGAAATAGCAAGGAAACGTCTTATCCGTCACAGTCTCATGGAACGTCCGATATTCCTTTAACAGCCAATTAGGCAGATCACTACGCTCCGTAAAATCCTCTTTTGTCAATAAAAACTTATCTTTCAGAATCATTATTTTCCCTCCATTTATCTCAATCTCTATATATACCCATTCCCCTTAGGCGGGGGACAAAACCACTAAAATGTTTAAATAGAATTTGATGGGGAAGTGTAAAGAAGACAAAAAATAATTGGAGGATCCAGCATGAATTCCCCTATAGAAAATTCAGACACTACAAAATGCAATACAGAGTATGATACGCTACGCCGTGTAATCCTATGCCAGCCTAGGTTTATGGCTATTGAAGAAGTGATTAACGACGTACAGAAAGAATACGAAGATGAAAATATAAATGTTGAATTGGCAATGAAACAACATAAACAATTTGAAGAACTCCTCAAAGAACACGGAGTTGAAGTCATCAAGCTGCCATCATCCAAAAAATTTCCGGAACAAGTCTTCACAAGGGATATCGGATTTACTGTAGGAGATGACATTTTTGTCTCCGAAATGGCAAGCGATATTCGTAAAGGGGAAGAAGAAGCACTCGAGGAATGGCTTGAAGACGAGGATATTTCATTCCAAACCACAACTGATCATGTAGAGGGTGGAGACGTCATCGTCGATCGCGGCACATTGTTTGTTGGCATTAGTAGCCGGACATCCATAGAAGCAGCTGAAAAGTTAAAAGATGATCTTCCAGATTACACGATTATTCCTGTTCCTTTCGATGAAAAATACCTGCATCTAGACTGCGTATTTAACATCCTATCACCTGAAGTAGGACTGATTTTCTCGAAAGCATTTGATCCAAGCATTGTCGATATGCTGACGGCAACATACAAGCTCATTGAGGTTTCCGAAGAAGAACAATTCACAATGGGTACCAATGTCTTGTCAATCGGCGATAAAAAAGTATTCAGCCTGCCTCAAAACAAACAAGTCAATGCACAAATACGTGCGCACGGATTCGAAGTTATTGAAGTCGAATTCGATGAAATCATTAAATCCGGTGGCTCTTTTAGGTGTTGTTCAATGCCAGTCAATAGGGAATAGAACGATTGTGAACCTCGCTGTGAAGTGGGGTTTTTTATTGTTAGGGAATATAAAGGTATTCCTACATAGCCATTGTCTTAATATCAAAAAGAAAGCACCCATCGAGGGTGCTTTCTTGTGCATCAGCTATCAAGCAAATTCCCTTGTGCCGGAATTGGATGTTCTTTCAGCATTCTAGCAAGATGGATCGTATTATAAGCAAGCAATTCAACATGCTTTTTTGTGAAATCATTTGTTTGACCTGCAGCGATATAAGATGGTCCTGGTCCTGCTTCTCCAACCCAATATGTATCGACATTCGGAGGAATGACAAACCCAATATGCGATAACCCATAAAGAATGGAAGCGGCGGCATGCTTTGCTCCGTCTTCGTTACCTGTTACAACAACACCGCCTACTTTATTATAATAAATGGCTTGTCCTTTATCATTTGTCTCTCCGCTACTTCCATACAATCTTTCAATGGCAAGCGTTGCTATACTACTTTTTTCTCCAAGCCAAAGCGGTGTACCAATAATAAGAATATCGGCTTCTTTGACCTTTTCAAATACTTGTGGCCACTCATCGCCATCTCCCATATCAGGACTCATTCCGTAGGAGATCGCGTAATCTGCCAGTCTAACGACCTCTGCCACGATATTTTCATTGTCATAAATTTGGCAGACCTTCTTCGCAAGTGCCTCCGTATTCGATTCCTCCTCCGAACTTTTCAACGACGCATTCAAAATTAGTGCTTTCAACGGGCGCATCAAAATCCTCCTCTGTAATTTTGTCTTCTACTCTATGAGTACCCTGTAGGGCCAATCAAAAACGTCTTGAAGAACAATTCAGAATGGACATGAACGTCCTACCGATTGGGAACAAAAAGGATCATAAACCCACAGCTAAGGGGGATTTTAAATTTTGAGCGACAATAAAAATAGTATGTCAAAGTAGCCAATAATAATTGTCTGTCGAACAGGGCGAAACGGTCAGTCGGCTAACTACCTATCATCATATAGTATGGTAGGGGGGCAATAAGATCATGGAGAGACATAAAAAGTGTAAAAAAGTAGTAAGAATGATTGATTACAAAAACTATAGCCAAAAGATTGTATGCCAGACACCTATAGAAGTTATCCCAACAAATAACTCTGAATTTAGTATCATACCGACTGTGAAAAGATATTTTTATATTCCCGTAGCTAACATTAATGTGACTAACGGGGTAACTATTCCAGCAAATCTATTTTATAACGATGATGGGAGTCCAACGATTGAATTTATGAATTTCAGCCCAAATGGCTATGCTAATTTATACATTAATGCATTAATGCAAGAAGGTGGAATGTATGAAGTGAGTACGAATAGCCTAACGATTAGCCCGGCTAATGCCATAATTTATGCGCGTACGCCCATTATTGTTGAATTGCTGTCATTTTCGACTAAACTAATTTAGTGAAATTAGTTTAGCTTTTTAGATGGACAGCCCTGTCATCTTATCGAATTCTGCATTTACTATACTAAAGACGAAAGGAGGTGAATTAAATGGCGCTTACCCTTATTAATATTAACGTGAACGTTTCAGGTACTTCGACGAGGTTTTTTAATGTATTGGCAGCACCTTTAGTTGTCGAAGATGGTACTACTGTCGCTGCAACTACTTTTTTGGATGACAGTGGAACGGCTGCAACGGCTTTTCCTGTAGTAACAAATGGCTACTATAATTTTTATTTAAATGGTGTGTTACAAGAGGGCGATTCGTATACAATTTCTGCAACAGAATTGACCTTTAATACTGTCACCGGCAGTATTTCTGCTGGAACTCCATTGGTTATAGAAGCAGTAGAGTTAGTAACAGTAACTTAACTGGAATTTTTGGCTATGTGGGACAAGCTTATCGATGGATATGGATACCAATCTATACCCGATTTAAATTCCTCACAGGAAGAAATTCCAATCCTCAAAAAGTAATTTTCCCCGCGAATCTGCCAATTTCAGCTATCAAAAAGAGAAGATATCCGTGATGGGTATCTTCTCTTTTTCTCATGCTATTCCACTTTAGAAAACAAATCATTCAGCGCCTCACTCATCGACGGATGTGTGAAAATGGCATCCCGCAAAAATGTATACGGCAATTTTGCTTCCATCGCAATCCGTACTGTATTGATCATCTCACTGGATTCAGCACAAAATAGCGTGCAACCTAAAATCTCTTTGGTGTCTGGATCTACAAGGGCTTTCAATAATCCGTCCGTTTGTTTCACGATACGGGCACGAGGAATCGCGGCTGCCGGAAGTGTGACCACTTTGTAGGCAATCCCTTTTTCTTTAGCCGTTTTTTCATTCAACCCTACCTGCGATAAAACCGGATCGATGAAAACGGAGTATGGTACGTTGCTTCGGGCTTTCCTCGTGTAGTCACCATCGCCAACTAATTGGTCTTTGATAATACGGAAATCATCTAGTGAAATATAAGTAAACTGTGGTCCACCATTCACATCACCCAATGCCCAAATGTTTTTAGCGTTTGTTTTCAATGAATCGTCAACCATGATTGCCTCTCTATCATTTACTTCTACAGAAGTATTTTCGAGACCTAATCCTGCAATGTTTGGTTTTCTGCCTGTAGCCAGTAAAACTGCATTTCCGTAAGCTTCTGCATGATCAGCGTCACCCGTCTTATAAGAAACAACCACACCACCGTCAAGATTTTCAATTGACTCGACGCTACTGTCTACTACAAAAGTAATATTTTTTGCCTCAAGCACTTTTTTCACTTCTTCTGCGATATCACGATCATCATTCCGTAAAAACTCAGGTGAATGGTCAATAATCGTCACCTCTGAACCAAAGCTCGCATAAATCGAAGCAAACTCCAGACCAATATAACCTCCACCAATGATGACCAACTTTTCAGGAAGTGTATCTAATTGTTGAAGAGTAGTCGAATTATAAATGAAATCAGCCCCCTCTAATCCCTCAATTGGCGGAGTGATAGGGGAAGAACCTGTGTTAATAAAGAACTTATCCGCTGTTAACTCGAATTGTTCATTGGCAGTTTTCACTTGGATCTTATCATCGTCTAAAAAGGAAGCGACTCCTGTAAAGACCGTCACCTTTTCAAGGTCATCTAGCATATGAAAATTCTTATCGCGCAGAAATGAAGTTAAATGATCTTTTTCTTCAATCGCTTCTTTATAAAATTTCATTTTAGGTACTTCTGAGTATTTACTATTATTAGATTGAAAAACGAGTGATTTCGTTGGAATACAAGCAATGTTGATGCACGTTCCACCATACATTTCTGCCGACTTTTCAATCATTGCAACGTTCTGACCCTCTTTCGCCAGCATTGCCGCCAATGTCTTTCCACCTTTACCAAACCCAATAATGACTGCATCAAATTTCTTCATTTTTCACCCTCCTTGTCTATCTATTACCTTGTTAGTGGAAGTGTAAACGGAAGGTTTTTAAGAACTATGAAGAGGATGACTAATGGATGTGCTACTAACAACGGTCCATACACTCGTAGCACCATGGTTGTAATGTAGCTCGGTGTAGGGAAACTAGGACTAAATGGGCTAATTAAATCCCCTAATTGTTAGGTGCTCATTTCTAGAATGTTAATATGAAAGTGGTAATGTATTTCAGACTATATGTTAAAAAAACTTTACTTTAGGAATGAAATATATTACACTCGGTTTATAAGAGGTGATGAAATGTCTTTAACTAATGAAAGAAAGATACGAAACAGAATTGTTGTACTAAGGGCTGAAAGAGGCTTATCACAAAGAGAAGTGGCTGATAAATTGGGGGTGAGCAGGCAAACAATTATTTCTCTAGAAAAAAACAGGTACAATCCATCTTTAAAATTAGCATATGACATCTCACTGATGTTCGGGGTAGATTTACACGAAGTTTTTCAATATGAAGTCGAGGAGGAGTAAGAAATTATGGATATTTTATTTGCTGTGTTTAATCTTGTCTATGTAGTAATTTTCTTTATTGCAATATTTATTTCTTTGAAATTTGAATGGGGTGAAGAATACAAAGACGAACGTGGAAAAAGTATTTCTAATAAATCATACAGTATAGTATTTCCACTATTGCCTCTTGGGTGGCTTTTCCTCGAATTGTATAATCGATTCATCAGCACCCTGGATTACGATGCGTATAAATTGGCAATTTGGTTTTTAGTAACAGGATTATTAATTCTTCAAGCAACTATCCTATCGGTATTAAAAAGAAAGTATTAAGTTAGCTATTTGCTCACACATAATGTATGTGAAAAACTAAGATTTTAAGAAAGGGAGTTGTTGTTTGAATACTCTTGCGTGGATTGGGATGGTAGGAATCGTGATTCTTACACTCTTGCCATTAGTCAAAAAAGAGAACAGAACAAAAGAGGAAATGCGGAAAGCAATAGTAACGGTAGCAATTGTACTCGGCATCATTATCACCGTATTAGTTTTCGGCGTTAATTATTTACTTGCATTGATAGTCGGTTTCTTTGCAATGATTGTGTTCGATAAAAAAACGTATACGAAAAAGCGATTGATTATCTATGGATCAATTATTTTAGTCATAGGAATCGCGGGCTTCGCCATATTGAGAGACAATCCGGAGTATGTCTTAAACCATCTGAAGGACAATCCACGAACGACATCACTGTACTTAGCGGAAAACGGTGTGGCATTAACCACCTACCAATCGGATGTAGTACGGCCGCTGGCAAGTACCGTGAAGATACTGATCGCTGCGGAATACGCTATGCAAATCGATGCAGGCCAGCTGAACAAAGACAGTTCCGTACCGCTTGCGGATTTAAACCGCTACTACTTAAAAAACTCGGATGGTGGGGCTCATGAAGAGTGGTTAAAAGCGATGCAAAGTGAAGACAAAATCAAAAATAACGAAGTGACATTGCATGATGTTGCAAAAGGGATGGCCACCTATAGCTCCAACGCCAACACGGACTACCTAATCGACCTGCTCGGAATATCTGCCATCAATGAGCGGGCAAAAACCCTCGGACTAGCACAGCATGAGGACGTCTATCCGATTGTTAGCGCGCTCTTAATTCCAGATCATATAAAAAGCGAATCGATGGATAAGAAGCAATTGATCAAAAAGCTCGAGGCCATGTCGATGGAAGAGTATCGAACATTAGCTGAAGAACTGAGTGAACAAATGAAAGAGGGAACCATTAAAGTTGGAGATGTAACATATGGTCCGTCTACGGACGTACAAAAAGTGTGGTCAGATCGCTTAATTGGTGCATCCGCGAATGATTACGGGAAATTACTGGCCGCAATTTCGAATGATCAACTCCCGACAACTGCCTCTGAAACCATGAGAGACCTACTCGAATGGCCAATGCAGCTAAACGAGAGCAATCATGACCGTTTTGTCCATCTAGGCTCAAAGGGCGGATCGACTGCATTCATACTGACCGACGCATTGTATGCAGAAGATCACAATGGGGATAAAATCGAAATCGTCCTTATGACAGACGACCTGAACTTCTGGCAAAGTATGCTCATCAAAAAAAACGCAACTTCGTTTGAAACGAAGTTACTTGGAAGTGAAGAATATCGATTGGAAGTTCAAAGGGAACTTATGGGGTTGTAATACAACTGAAAAAGCCATTGTCGTACAAAATGACCCTGAATTCATAAGGGTTGCAGTGAAGTTTCATGCTAGAAATTCAGGGGATGACTTGCAGTTTGGTGTGGATGCTGCGGTCTATCAGTACGTTGGGGAGGTTTTGCAGGGGAATTGAATAGTTAAAGGAAGCATAAAGAGGATGAGCTTTTTAGTTCATCCTTTTTTGAATGAATAAAGTCAAGATAGTCGATACCAAAACAATGTGGTTTAGTATCGACTATTGTAGGGGTTCGAATATGTAGGTAGAAAAGGAGGCATCATTTATGAAACCAAAATCCAGAATAGTAATAAGGAAACGCCAGTCCAAGTGACTCATGATTATGGAGAAGTTGTCGTTAAGAATAGGGTTTTTAATAGAATTGGAGTAGCTTTGTGCAATTTATGCATTAGAATAAGAGAGGTTTTCGTTTGTCTCTACCCTAGAACATGATTTAAATCATATGCTTTCGACTAAAGGTCTGTTGATGGAACTAGGTAATTGGGAAGACGGAATTGAAATTAAGGGATACGAAATTCATGACAGGGAATGTGAAAAAAATGCTCTATGTCTGCAACGAGTATCATGAAATGCATGCAGATGAAACGTGCATATGCCAAGTCTTATATTATTTATTTTTGCTAATGTCCCCAAAATAATAATTGATTATAAAGGGTCCTTTAAAGAAATAATTGACTGGAAAATTTTGAACCCTAGCTGCCGCGCGTGGGGTGTACATGCATATTACAATCAAATTTCATATGTGAAGTCATTGTTTTACAAAGTTCGTCATATATGAGCTTATAATACTTATCTTTGCAAGTATCGTTTCTACTGTGATCGGTTATTATATTCACAATTCTTCACAACAAAACTTAAATGACTTTCTCCCGCCCTTTTTCACGGTTACCGTGTTTGCAGATTGCCAGCGCGATGCTTGTAATAGATAAAAACATTCGCATAGCCAGTCCTTGATTGTTCCTTGCTATCTGGAGTGAATTATTCCTAGTGAGGCCATTCGCTTCATTGTAAAAAATCCCGAGGACACAATCAATAGTAAAGCTATATAATAACAGGTTTGGCTCTTTAAACATTTAGGTAGCGACATACCGAAAAAAGTTTATTGAACCAATAATTCTATACTTATTCATTGCGAGGTTAGTTGGAGTGAATAAGTGGTTTTATGTTTTACGGGAGTCATGTATCCATCAATATTAAAAATGTGTTTTTAGCCTGGATTTATACTCTTTGAACCTCTCGGGGGAAAATGAATAATCTTTGGGACAAAGGTGGTGAATTGTGTATTGAACAGTATTATTAGAAGTTTATGAATTAGCCTGGTATACTCAAATTATAAGGGGTGACTGAAGATGAATGTGATTGATCTATTTGCAGGGGCAGGTGGATTATCAGAAGGATTTCGACAAGAGGGCTATAAAGTTCTAGCTCACGTTGAGATGGATAAGAACGCATGTAATACCTTGAGAACACGCGAAGCATTTTTTTACTTGAAAGAGCAAGATCAGTTAGAGATATATAAGCAATATCTTTTAAAGGAAATTGGAAGAAGTGAATTATACAAAAGTATTCCTAGTAATATATTAAATAAAGTTATAGAGTCAGAAATTAGTAATAAAAGCATTAAAGGTATTTTCGCTAAAATTGATGGATTGTTGGGAAATGAAAAGGTAGATATAATTATAGGTGGCCCTCCATGTCAAGCATATTCAACGGCTGGTATATCAAGGGATCCTAATAAAATGAAGGATGACCCAAGAAATTACTTTTATCGTTACTATATTAGGTTCCTAAAGGAATATAACCCTAAACTTTTTATATTTGAAAATGTAAAAGGTATTCTTACGGCTAAAGGAGGTACTATTTTTGAAAGCTTAAAGAAAAGTTTGAGTAATGCCGGTTATGAAATGGATTATAGGGTTCTGAACGCTAAAAATTTTGGGGTTGCTCAGTCTAGAGAAAGGGTAATAATTATTGGCTGGAGAAGCGATTTTCATTTTAATTATCCGGATTTTTCGAATAGCGTTAAATCGATAAACATAAGAGAACTTTTTAAGGATCTTCCCAAGCTACACGCAGGACAAAAAAAAGAAGGACAAGGACAGTATCTGTCAGTAGCAAAGGGTAATTTAAAAGAAATTAGGGATACAAATTGGGACATCCTTACGTATCATATTGCCAGACCTAATAATCAGAACGACTTGCAAATATACGAGTTAGTTGTTGACACTTGGGATAAAGAGGATAGGGGATTGAAATACAACGAATTACCTAAAGATTTAATAACACACAAAAATAGCGAATCATTTTTGGATCGATATAAAATGGTTCAATATGATTCATGTTCACATACAATTGTCGCTCATATTTCAAAAGATGGTCATTATTACATACATCCAGATAAAAAACAAAATAGATCATTGTCTGTGAGAGAAGCGGCTCGAATTCAATCATTTCCAGACGACTTTTATTTCGAAGATTCTCGTACTGCTGCTTTTAAACAGATAGGAAATGCTGTACCACCACTAATGGCGAAGAAAATTGCAAGGCATTTAAAAGCCCAGATTTTTAATTAATCTGGGCTTTTAATAATTATATTTAGGGTTATATTTCGGTGCATAAGTATTCTAAAAAGAAAACCGAATTACTCCAATTTGTTTGTAGGTCATTTGTGCTTATCTTTTTATCTGACCAGTGAATTGCTAAGTTGATATCATCAATAAATAACCCTAGATCAGTAAGATGTTTTAAAGATCTCTTGTCATGTTTGGTGTGGTTAGATAAATAGAGCTTAAAGTCATCGATTTTCTTCTTGATTGGAATATCTGAGTGACTAGTTTGACTAGTTTTAGAATTGTGGAATTCTCGTTTTATATTATCGTTTTCATCAACTATATAATCTTTGAAATCCTTACTAACTTCAATGAATTTTACTTTAATGAATTCATTCATAGTGACTTCAATAAGACTTCTGTATAAAAATGCTGTGGCGAGGGGGTATTTAATAACGTCAATTGTTATTATTTCATTTATCAAATCAGCCACCTTGGATGATTTTATTTCTTTTTGTATATCGGAATTAAATGATCCAATTCTTTTACTGAACCGATATGTAATATTGCCGCCGGCCCCAGTTGAACCGCCGGCCCCAGTTGAACCACCGGCCCCAGTTGAACCACCGGCCCCAGTTGAACCACCGGCCCCAGTTGAACCACCGGCCCCAGTTGAACCACCGGCCCCAGTTGAACCACCGGTCCCAGTTGAACCACCGGCCCCAGTTGAACCACCGGTCCCAGTTGAACCACCGGCCCCAGTTGAACCACCGGCCCCAGTTGAACCACCGGCCCCAGTTGAACCACCGGTCCCAGTTGAACCACCGGCCCCAGTTGAACCACCGGTCCCAGTTGAACCAACAGCCCCTGATTGTCCACTAGTCTCATTGGATTTGTTGTGTTCTTTAATTTTGTTTATTGACATTTTTCTATCCTGTCCGAATTGGTCGACTATCAATTCGATTAATTCTTTAAAGTATTTCGAAGTATTATTTTTTATGAATCCTTCACGATTGGTTTTTTCTTCTAGATTTACAGAACCCTCTGAATCGAGAATAACATACCCAAAAGTTTGTTTGTTGTCGATGTTATCTCCAGGCTTGGCTAATCTTTTTTGGGCAAGTTTCAACCAATCTTCTTCTCCATGGCCATAAATTTTAAAGTTATTTCGATACACAGATATACCTTGATATGCTTTAAGAAATTCTTCTGTTATTTGCTTTTGTTCGAAGCTATTTACATTTTTATGTTTAGGGTCAAAGTAAAAGTTATATAAAACTATCTTTGTTTTCCCGATATCATTTTGTATTACATGCCCACCGATTTTTTTTTGGATATTTAATTTGTCAGTATTGGAATATAAATTTGCTTCTTTATAAGTGCAGCTAAACTTATATGATAATATCTTACTGCCTATAAACTCTACCTCAGCCCAGAAAGGAGCATTATGTATAACTTTTATCGGCTTAATAAAATCTACTAACTCAATAGTACTTGGGTATATTATATTGAATACACTTTTTTTAAATGGCATGTTTAGGTTTTCTATTTCTTTATTAAATTCTTCAAAGTCGATTGTATTCTTTAATTCTCGAAGTGTAATAGTGGTGCCTGACGATCTTTCGGCAATATTAGTCTGGACTATTTCAATATTAATATTGGTAGTATCAAATTCTTTTTCTAATTTATTTTTGTCTATTACGAATTTATTTTGTAGACCATTTGCATACGTTTCAATTTCAATAATGTCTGCCAATCTAAAGAGACTAAAGCGGCCGATTCCTTTCCCCCCAAGTTGTGCTAAATCTTCAGCTTTATTTTTATTTGCAACAAAAAACCAATATTCCTTGATTTCATTAATGGTCATTCCTTTTCCATTGTCGGAAATAGTGATTTTATTATTACTAACTTCAGAGAAGTCAACTACTATTTTATTAGCTCCGGCATCACTTGCATTTTTTATTTGTTCTGCAATCGCTATACTATCTGTTTCAATAATCTTGCTCCCAAGCGCTTCATAAATGATGCTAGGGTTAAAATTAATGTTAGAAGAAAAAACTTTATTTTGAATAACCATAAAATGCAACCCCCTTTTGTTTAGTTAACTCGAGTATACAAAAATTAATCAGCGAACATAATCATCATCTGAGTTGTTCGTGTTTTTAAATAATAGTCATGGTTATTATAAAGTTAGAACGTAATGCATAAACTCGAAAAGTAAATATGTTCGTTTATTATAGGGCATAAACCTTTGTGATTAACTTCCAGTCGGAAGGAAATTAGTTCATGGATAATGAAAATAGATAAATGATACTAAATTTTTATATTACTGGGAATTAATGAACAACCTTATTATATCAATAGTCGTGCCCGTAGTAAAACGGATGGTAGTTATAAATAGAATTAAGCTTTGTGCTGAGAAGAATTAAGGTGAATTAGGCGTTAAATATAGTGTCGAAGGGGTGAGAGGTGATAGTTGTTATGAGAGATTGTAATAATAAACCTACTCAAACAGACATTGATAAAATCATAGAAAGGTTAAATAAGTTTCTAAAGCTTATGTATAGAGAAAAGGCTAGAACAATATAAAAAACACTAAGAAAATAACCTCATGTAGCTATATTACGGGGAAACGTATCATAAGTAAGCGAGGTTTCCTTATTTGAGAAAAATACTAATGCTGAAAGGACATTAATTTAAATAAAAGACTTGTGGAAAAATTAAGTGTTTGGTTCTAAAAAAATCAGATTTTTTTAGAACCAGCCACCTTACATTTTGAGCTATTCAACGATCCAGGATTTCGCAAGGAAGCATGTTGAAATTATTGAAGAATATGCTGAAGGCGGTATGGATATTTAAATCGGAGAAGTATTTAAGGGGAAATGGAATGGTATTAAGCTTGATGAAAAACACAATAATTATGACATAGATATTATGAAGTATTTAATAGCTAATTTAAATAAAGTACCATTTTAATAAGAGAGTACTAGGGGCTGTTAGATAAGTCCATAAGATAGAAAACAGTCAGAAAAAACTAGTACCTGCGTTATTTGAATTTCAGGTATCTATGCAAGAAATATTCATGAATGAGTAATTTTCACGTTTGTTCATCAAATAGATTCATTTTGTTGACATAAATATCATAATAATTTTTTGTTTTCTACATGGTCATTAACCATCCTTTGAAATCCTTATATTATAAATCCGTTATAACATTTACCGATAGTTTTAGCAAAGAATTAGTCTATTCAAAAGTATTAACTTAGCGAAATATCTAAGATGAAGCCGATTAAATGAACCAATGAACCAATGGATCAACGAACCACGGGGGCTTTATGCAAGTAAGAGACCAGCATACAATTCCAAAACTATTATAAACAGCCATGACTGAACAAACATATAATTATAATAACAGTTAGTTCCCACAAGTACATTTGTGATAAGGAACCGCCTTTTTTGTATAAGCATTGATTAACGTATATGCATGGTATATAAATCAATTTTGCAGGAAAGGAGGATATTCTTATGAAAAATAAAAGCAAAATCATGAGGATCATTCAGCAATTGGATCATCATATTACAGATGATTTTGAGGCGCAGGACCTAGACTAGACTTTACGCAATGGAATTATAGTGCTATGGAGGAAAATATCAATAAAATGATTAAATACGCGTTATGCATGGCAAATGGCGGTGGGGGTAGCGTTGTTTTCGGCGTGGCTGACAAAGTGCGGGGAATGGACAATGTTTTATTTGGGATTCCATTTGAAGTGGATATCGAAGAATTATAAAAAAGGGTATTTGAAAATACGGAACCACACATAATCCCTTCATTTGATGAACTATTTTATAAAGATCATTCGATTCGGCACTTGGTCATGAACGTTTTGCCGGATACACCGTCTTATACAATAACGGGAGGAACAGCAAGCATTCGGCAAGGAATAGAGTGTCTGCCGTACAGGAACAATTCATTGGGATAGTCTTATTTCGGGCTCCATATTTTTTGTTTTTCAGCACTTATAAAAATGAATCTTGGTTCCCTTAACCAAAAGAAAGTTACAAATGATCTTAGACGTTACACAGTACCCGCAAGAGAGTCGAAGAAATGGGCTGAAATCTATTAGGAACAAAGTGCCCTTGAGCGTGTAAATGCCTAACTCAAAGGCTATTTTCTTTTGAATCAGATTTACCATTGTACTGGGAAGAAAGCTAAAGTGCATTTCGACTTGGTTCATATCGCTTACAACGCAAAAATTTCAGGTACCTGTGCAAGGAACTATCGTGAAAGTTTAAACAATCATGAATTTGCATTACAAAGGAACACAACATTATTTAAATTTATTGATATTCCAAAAATCACTGAAAATCCATTGACAGAACATCGAGGAATTCCTGTATTTTTTAGATATTAAATAAGGGGGGGAGTTTTAATAATAAAAAAGACCTAAAAAAAATAGAATCTTCCCGAAAATTAAAGGGAAATCCTATCTCTTTCTTATCAACCAGACATGTATTCTTTTACAACACCTTGAATTTTTGAGATACGATAATCTTGAATGTACCGCATACGTATTTCTTCTTCTGTGGCATCATATAGTTCTCCAATATTAAAAAATTTAGTAGATAATCTAGTTATTATTGCTTCTGAAAGCTTAAGATAGTTGATTTCATGACTTCGTAAAATTTTATATAAAGGAGTTGACTCTCTGATTTCCATTTTAGAACCACAATTTTTACAGAAAGTAAATGACAAATCGTCAGTTACAAAATCACATTTACTATTAGAACATGAGTTTTCATCACTAATTTGTGAAACTCTTGAGAGCAACTGTTTTATGCCGTCAGTATTGTCGGAATAGTTTTGATTATTATCTATGTTAGTGGAGGTGTTATACATTTCTGATGAGTCTCTTAGAACTAAGTCAGCAAATAAAAGAGCAGGGTTTATAGAAATGTAGTATCCGTATTTTCCATGACCAATACTTTTTTTACTTTCATCTACATAAATAAAATTTGAATAAGAAAGAATGTCTAATACATCAAGCAGTTTTTCATATGTTGAGGTTTCTAAATAGAATCCAGAAGAAAGTTTTTTAGATATATTTCTCTTATTGTTATTCCAAATTCTTAGGTTAGGAATAATTATATTTTTTAACACAGATTCTGCTTCACTTATAATAGCTTTATATTTAACCAGTCTATTACTGAGGGTGATAAACTCGTCCCATTTTGAAGTTACTACACGTCTGATTGCATTAACTAAGTCATTTCTCACAATGTTTTTCTTTGAAAAAAGTTTGCTGTTTTCAAGTTCGTCAATAATATGAAAAGCAAATCGTGGATTTCCATTGCTACACATACATATAGTATCAATAATGTCTTTTTGAACACTCAATTTTTCCCAATAGCCTTGATTAAAACTTTGTATTCGTTTTTTTAACACATTTTTTATGAAGTTTAAGTCTTCAGTATTTTGGGGACTCCAAACCATTCGAATTTCTTTTGCATCTTGATTTCTTTCGAAACTTTTTCCATATGTTGTTATTCCAGGATAAACTGCGGCTTTACATGCGATTTTATCTGAACGTAAGGATTTAAAAAATGTGAAAAATTTCTCCTGTTGGCTCGGAGAAAATACGTGGGCGGCCTCATCGAATAGCAAGATTATTCTACTCAAATTGAAATTATCTACTATTTCTAAAATAAATGACTTAAAACTATGCGGATTATCTAAAATACGCACTAATTCATTAGAAGGTGCCTGCCTATTTAAATCTGTATTGCTTTCGATTTCAGCTGTTTCAAGTAAATCTAAGTAGTCATGTAGAATACCTGTATAATAATCGAGAGATAAAATAGTCATTTCTGAGTTCGGGAAAATTCTGGATAATCTAGTGGATAAAAAGTCCATATTTTCAGGCTTTAATTCTATTATTTTTTTGAGAACCTCTATTAGAATTTTTCCCATCGTCCATTGTAAAAAAGGATCTACATCTATACTTGAATCAGAAATTTTAATTCGCTCAATACGAATAGATTCCTCAAAACTAATCCATACTGCCAAAATACTATGTTCTTCGAAAGACTCAGTAGCTTCAATCTCTGCTTTTTTCATAAGCATTGTTTTACCAATACCACGACTACCCAGAAGTAAGTATTGTTCTGTATCTAATAATCGGGCAAGTTTTTTATCATTTGAATCTATGAAATATTCTTTTATCATTGTTTCATTTAAACTTTCTGTGCGGTCAACTATATAGCTACCTAATGAGTCTTTCATTCTTTAACAACTCCAGTCATTTTAGCTAGTGCATTAATTGCATCAACTGAATCGTCATTATATCTATATATATACATTACGCAAATTATCCCAATAGTTTTAGTTAATAAATCTTCATAAACTTTATAAGATTTTTTTTCGTAAGTAATGGCAATATTATTTACTTTTAATAAGCTATTATATCTGCCATGAACGACATCGGACAAAGAAGAATATATACTTTTTAAATATAAGCTTATAGCATCTGTCTTAGTTTCATTAAACTTAATTGTTGAATTGAAACTATTTATATACTTAGTTGTAAAAAAACTATAATCCCTTACTAGAGTGTTAACATATTTATCAGCTTTTGCATTTTCAAATTCAAATAAATAATGTTCAATTTTATGATCAAGATAAAAAAATGTGTTACAGCTTAATTCTAAGATACTTCGTAAATTAACGATGGCGGATCTATAAAATCCAGAGCAAGCTGAACTTATAGATGCGATTAAATCAGAAACAATATCATTCCACATTTTACCTACATTTGGATCCTTCTCTGCAAAAGTTTCCGAAATTTCTAAGATGTTATTTAAGCTATTCAAAATTTTTGATAAGTCATTTCCGGCTATTGTTTGTTTCTGGATATCTAGCTGGGGTGATAATATATGCTTTTCAAATTGAATTTTTGTATATGACAAAACGACACCTACTTTTCAATCTATTATATCTAAACATTCCGTAATAATAACATAGATTGAAATAGTTAAGTAGGAAAACTATTTCAATTATTATAAAAAGAACATTTACATGGATTACGGGGATTCATATCATAAGTAATTGAGGGGAATTTAGTAGCAGGGGAATAAATTTAGAAAGATGTTTTCTATCTAAATGAAGATTATGATATTAGGAGGATAAGATGGGGAATGGGAATCATCGAAATAACATATATAGTTGTGGAAGTAACAAAAAGTATTGAAAATATTGTATGAAGAAATTGAAAAAATTCACTGAATTTTTTCGGAAAAGTAGAGGATTTTAATTTTTATTACTCAACTTTCGCAGGACGAAATCGGCAAATAAGCCTCGGAGTAACTGGGTAAACTAGCGAGCCATTTTATAAGGCGTGGATTAGATATTTGCTTCAATATCTAATATTATTCGAACTTTTATACAGTCCTGTGAATTGCTCGTTGTTGTTTGTTGCACAGGGAGGGATTTTCAATCTTGCAGAAAATTGCCGGCTTGCTTTCGATTTCTACATTTAATTTAAAAGGCAATCCCTACAATACACGACAGCTCGGAGCGTTCATTATTCGAGAATTGTTTCAACCATAAAACAAATAAGGTGCCTGATTCTCAACAAGTAAATATTGTTGGAAACCAGGCACCTTATTTTATTTCACGTAATCTCCAGTGGTATGAACGCCAGATCCATATAGACGGTACTAGACATTATTGATAGTATTAGAAAAGTGAGACTATTATTAAATAATGCTGAATAATGCAGATATGGAGAATATCATGAAGAAATTTGTATGGATTGCTTCCCTAATTTATTGTTTGAATGGGTTTGGTCATATTATTATTGGGACCGTTTTAGAACCTATGGTGGATTCGTATGGGATTCATTACAAGGATGGCGGACAGTTGATTATGAATCAATTTTTAGGTTTTTTAGGTGGAGTAATGATCGCGCCGCTTATCGTCAATCGAATTGGTCGGAGAATGACGATTTTTCTTGCCTTACTCATTTTTGCCCTTTCACAGTTTGTGTTTAGCGTCTTACCCAATTGGAATGTGATGTTAGCTATTGCTCCATTTGGTGGGGCGGGAATAGGGATTGCTGAAACAATTGTTGCTTCCCTTATTATTGGCCATTTAAAGGAAAAGAAAGCTACGACACTTGTTATCGTTGAAATCTTTTTTGGGGTAGGCGCATTGGCGATTCCAGTCATTTCTGCGTTTTTGATTATGACAGGTGTATGGAATTTTTCGTTTACATTTGTAGCCGTGTTTGCTTCGGTCATTATGCTACTCTGGTTATTTCTTTCGTTTGGAGAATTGGATCCGATTTTAAAAAGACAGGTGAAAGCTTTACCTGAAGACGGGAATAAACCTGAGAGAAAGCGTTACTCTAAAAGGCAATTGCCGATTATTGCGACGGGTGCGTTGTTTTTCTTTATGTATGTGGGAACGGAAATGGTTTTGCCAAACTACTTGCCAACAATCTTGAGCAAAACAACGAATTTAGATGCTTCCACGCTGGCTTTAAGCATTACGGTCTTTTGGGCAGCGATGACACTTGGGCGTATCAGTATGACCGGCATTATAGATAGAATAGGCTATAGCAAGCTCTTTATTATTTGCTGTATGGGTCAGTTTTTTACCATATTGATGTTTGCTTATTCAACTTCTGTCATGTTTAGCTTTATCTCGATATTTTTAACGGGTTTATTAATGGGGGGAGTTTTTTCAATTGGTCTCTTGATTATTAATGAAACGTCTAAAGGATTGGAGGAATGGACAACAAGCATACTGATGGCAATGGGGGGATTAGGCGGTGCATTTCTGCCAAGAATTGTTGGCGAACTGATAGATCGTTACCCAATCAGTGTTACCCTATGGTCACTTGTATTATGTACCTTTATTCTAGCGTGTTTAATGGCCGTCATTTTTTACTTTAGAAAAAAGGCAATGGACTTTAAAGGATTGCAACCGATAAAAGCGAGTAATGTTGTATAAACTACAGTGAAGCCTAGGTGCAAGGAAGCACTTGAAGAGATCAGCTCATGATAGTGAAAGTACGCTTAGTAAGCAGGCGACTTTTAAAACTATATGCTGACAAATGCATGATGAAGCCGATTGAATGGATCAATGAACCACGGAGGGCTTTCTGCAAGTATGGAGCCAGCGTGCAATTTTAAAAGGTTTTATAAACAGCAATGACGGAACAAACATATAAATACAATAAGGGGTAGTTCCCACAAGTACATTTGTGATAAGGGACTGCCTTTTTTGTATAAGCATTGGTTAATGTAATTACATGTGATATAGATTAATTTTGCTGGAAAGGAGGATATTCGAGTGAAGAATAAAAGCGAAATCATGAGGATCATTCAGCAATTGGATTATCATATTGCAGATGATTTTGAGGCACAGGACCTAGACTTTAAACAGTGGAATTATAGTGCTGAGGAGGAAAATGTCAATAAAATGATTAAGTATGCCGTTTGTATGGCGAATGGCGGCGGGGGTAGCGTTGTTTTCGGCGTGGCCGACAAAGTGCGGGGAATAGACAATGTTTTAATAGGGATTCCATTTGATGTAGACATAAAGGAATTAGAAAAAAGGGTATTTGAAAATACAGAACCACATATTATTCCTTCATTTGAAGAACTATTTTATAAAGATCATTCGATTCGGCTCCTGGTCATGAACGTTTTGCCGGAAACCCCACCTTATACAACAATGAATGGTACAGCAACCATTCGGCAAGGAAAAGAGTGTCTGCCGTACAGGAACAATTCGTAGGGATAGTCTGATTTTATGAGTAGGTAAAGGGATCCTTATAAATAGTGACGGGGATGAATTGTGTTCCGTTTTAATCACTAATAATACGATAAAAAGAATATAACCCACTATGGTGAGGGGGATTTCATGTTCCTAGATCAACTAAAAAACCAGTTAAATGAAAATCAGCCCCTGTTTATAGGGGAGGAAACAGCTCTTCGTTCAGCGGTTTTAATCCCACTTGTTCAAGTGGATGAAGAATGGCATATCCTTTTCGAAGTACGTTCACTCACCATGAGAAAACACCCAGGTGATATTAGTTTTCCCGGTGGTCGCATCGACTCCACAGACCCATCCAGAGTGGCAGCCGCTTTACGAGAAACGCATGAAGAATTAGGTGTCGACCCAAAAACGGTTACGATTGTAGGGACATTAAGTCCTTATATTGCTTCCTCTTCATTTGTTATCTATCCATTTGTAGCAACCATTGATTACAATCAAATTATTCATTCGTATAACAAAGAAGAAGTTGAAGAGGTATTTACAATACCCGTTAAATGGCTATTGAATTATGAGCCTTATATGCATGTAGTATCCGTTGAACCAGTGCCTTTGCCAAGCTTTCCCTATGAAAAAATAATGAATGGCACACAGTATCAATGGAGAGCCCGTTCAATGGAAGAATGGTTTTTTGATTATGAAAAGTATACAATTTGGGGTTTAACGGCTAGGATTTTGAAACATTTTATAGAAATCATAAAATGAGTGAAACTTGTAATCTTGAAGAAGCGCCGATTATGAAAATTAATAAACCTCACTTAGTACCATAAGTAAATGAGGTTTTATATGACTTGCCTTTGCCCGATAGCTTACTTAAAAGTAAAAGGCTGTTCCACTCAAAAGTGTTGAGTGGAGCAGCCTTTTCATATTAACTTTCATTCTTTGTCGTAAAATCAGGGACGAGCCAATAAATGAGCAATCCAGCGATCGTCGCGTAGGCGATACCATGAGCATATCCAACTCCGATGATAAAGATAACTGCGACAATGACCAAGTTTTTCATATTCGCCAGATTAACTTTTTCCTCAATGATGTGACGGATCCCCATGCCTGCAATCATACCGAATAACAAGATACAGATGCCGCCCATCACGGCAACTGGAATGGATTGGATAGCAGCTCCAACTTTACCGAACAGACCTAGAATAATCGCAATAACAGCAGCACCTTGAATGATTCTACTGGAAAATTGGCGTGTGATGGCTAAAACGCCGAGGTTTTCCGCATAAGTCGTTTGTGCAGGCCCGCCGATGAAACCGGAGACTAATGTTGCAAGACCATTCCCCCATAGGATTCTTGAAAACCCAGGATCCTTTGTTACGTCTTTACCTGTAATCTCTTTTAGTACCATCATATGTCCAAGGTCTTCGATGATGGTAACCAAGGCAATCGGCGCCATCCCCAAGATTACGACCCATGTGAATTCTGGCATTACGAACTGTGGAAGGGCAAACACTGGTGCATTGGCAATGGTACCAAAATCAACTAATCCACGCACCGCAGCATAGACATAACCTACTCCAAGACCAATGAGGAGCGGGAAAAGGCGGATCATCTTAGTACCTGCAAGCGTAGCAAAGATTGCTGCAAGAAGGCTGACGATAGCTACATCCCAATTGACAGCAGCCATGTTGTTCACCGCCGTGCTTGCTAGTGCAAGACCGATGATACTGACTACTGGTCCAACAACAACTGGAGGAATTGCTCTTCGAACTTTTTCAAAACCGACATATGAAATGATAATAGATACAATGGCATAAACAATGGAAACACCGATAAGACCTGCAACGGCCTGACCGGGTGAATTTAACTCTCCTACATACAATGCTAGAGGAGCAATGAAAGCGAAAGATGAACCTAAATAAGTAGGAACTTTTCCTCGTGTAATAAGATGGAAAATTAACGTTCCTACACCACTGGCAACAAGTGCACTCCCTGGATCAAGACCAGTTAGTGCTGGAACTAAAACTGTCGCACCAAACATTGCAAACAAATGCTGTAAGGATAATGGTATAGCTTTCAAAAAACCTTTCAAATGTGTCCCCCCTTTACTAGTGTTAATACATGATATTTCTCCTATTTAATATTTAGAATAAGAATTAAAGAGTAATACTGAATAATATTTTACGCTTACATGGAAAAGTAATTTTCACATCACAAGAACTATCATAAGAAAGAAAAGGATATCACTTATAATTTTATTCAGGAGTGAGACAAATGAATGAGTATATACAGCTTATGATAGATTGGGTTGAAGAACATTTAAACAAAGAGTTTTCACTAGATGAATTGGCTAATTACATGGGTTATTCCCCTTATTACTGTTCTTTTAAATTTCATCAGGCAACAGGGATCAGTATTAGGCGCTATGTTCTTTTAAGAAGGCTATATTTATCTACAGCAGATTTGTCGAGCAATCAGAAGGTAATTGAAATAGCTTTTGAATATGGCTATTCATCTCAAGAGGCTTATAGTAGAGCCTTTAAAAAAGTTTTTGGTGTAACTCCAAGAGAATTTCAACTAAATAAGTTGCCTGTACAGTCATTTGTTAAACTTACTGTCGATCAAAGCGAGGATGGGGATAGCGTGTATATGTCTAGAAAAAGTGAGGTTGAACAGTTACAAAATATGAAGAGAGAACTGTTTGACAAAGACGTACTTAACGTATTGAATGGTCAAGTTATGTATGAAGAGTTTAAAGCAGAAAAACTGATGGGGGATTCTGATTATGTACCATTCAATGAGGCGATGTGTGTACATGCGACGACGGCACAAGTTTTTGACGACGAGTTTATTCAAACAAGAGCATTAGGACATCATGTGTCAGTAGAAAACTACATCAGGAAGGTTATTTACCCCTTCAATACTATTTTTAAGGAGGAGTATAAATATATCGTTCTATGGTTTGGTGAAGACATGTTTTGTCAGATGAATCTTCTTACAATTCTTACTTACTTTGAACAGTACGGATACAAAGGAAAAGTATTCTTAAATAGCTTTAGAGAGGATGAATTTAAAGTCAGCCAAACTGAGCTTCAATTAGGAGATTATGAATCTGTATACAAAGAAGTATTGATAAACCATAGAAAGCCATCGAATGAATTACTCCCAGTAATGTATCAGGCAATAGATATATTTTTAGATATGTTAAAAGAAAATAATGAAGTAGTAAAATATATTTCCAAAAATAAAGATCTTTCAACAGCGGAATTAGTTAATAGGTTATTTGATCTTTTTCCCACAATAGGATACGGAGATTCGCAATATATAGAGCTTATTAATAAAGCTAAGTGAACTTAACTAATTTTTATACAAAAAACATCACTTGGTTACATCACGGAGAACCGTATCAGAAGTAAATGCGGTTTTTTCAGAAAAATAAAAAGCCAAAAATGAACAAGTTATGAATAGAACCTTGCTCATTTTTGGCATTTATAAGGAAGAACAGCATTCGTTACAATAGTAAAGCCTTTCTAATTAAAAATTAAAGGAAAAGTAAATGTAACGAAAGCGGCCCAAAGTACGTAGACCGGCAAATACTTAGTAACCGCATCTTGGATGGTTGAAGGCCCGGTTTTGTTTTGTAGAAAACGCATATAGGAGACCATGATCCAGATTAGATTTCCCCAGATAAGTATGTTTACGCCTAAAACAGCAATTCTGTTGGGTGTAATCCCATAAGAAGAAAGTCTGAACACTATGGCTGACAAAGCCACACTGTCAATGATAAGAGCAAGAATAATTAGGGCGAAGCTTATATAATCAGAAATGGTCTTTTTCTTGTCTGTACCGCTTTCGGTAATGGAAAATATGGTAACGGCCAATACACTAAAGAGTATTCCGTTGAAGACTAGCAGGAAATTGCGATCCAAGAATGGATTTTTTCCGACCCAAATAACCGTTATAAGATAGACCAACAATGTGGCCAGAACAAGAGGACTAAAAATTTTAGCGATATAAGGTGTAATATTCTTAGCAAGTTTAAGATTCATCGATACCAGGTATGTAGCCACAATAGCGAGAGCGGCAGCACCGAATAAAACGATATTTCTAAAATAGAAGTCTTCTATATCCAAACCGACAAAACTAAATAACTGCATGGTTAATGCTGCTAGCAACATTCCGCTAATTGCCATGCTGGCGTAGAGTATGCAAAACCCCAAATTAAATTTAAGATAGGCTAATCTTGTGCTGCCTATACCATATTCATTTCCTATAAATGCAAGCCCAATCAATCCCCATAAGAATATGGGAAGGTGTAAATAAGCAAGGATAATACTGTCATTATGATTTGATGGCAGCATATTAAGATACAACCCAGAGAGTAGGAACATCAATGCAAGGGTGTAAAGAACCTTTTTTGGGGGATTATTTTTGTATACAAAATAAGCTGCAATGAAGGGAAGAACCCCAAAAGCAAGGTTAATTGGGGCAATTGCTTCCTGTTCGACAAAATGGAAAATGATCCTGGTGCTTACCCCCGCCAGAATGGATAAAATGCCCATGAACAAGAAACCTTTCTGAAGCAAGGAAGTTTTTTCTGTATGTGCCGCCTCCTTGAAATTCAATCTTTCATACCAAGCAGCAAGAACCGGCGAATCAGGGTTTTGTTCCCAGGCGTGTGAAAATGACTTTTTAAAAGCTTTGGGGTCTTCTCTAAACATTCTCTCTAGCTCACGGGGATTGGCAATATTTTTACTAATCGAATTGTCGATTTCCACGGTTATACCTCCTCTAATAATTGTCATACTAAGTCCTACTTTCCTCCACAATGCATTTAACCAAACATTAAATGTCTTCGTCACTTTTGTATTCTGAAATATCTCCAGGTGACATTCTAAAGCCTTACGAATCGCCTCTAGAGTTGACAATCGAATGGGTTTTGCCTTTCCGTTTTTCAATATAGCAAGGTTAGCCATTGAATACACCGCATATCGATAAATCATTTTCTGGTTTCATGAAAAGCAATTCACATATATATTGTATGTTTCATTTTAACTCATCATTTATTGTTTATCAATAAATATTTATTAACTTTAGCGATATTATTGTTGTTATAGTATGAATTAGACAAAATGCTAAACATTCCTCATTACAAATAAAACGTATGCAACTATCCTGTCTGTGACTTCCATAATGAATAAGGGCTAAACTGGAATTAAACTTTTGAGGCATAAAAGATGGATTCAAGATAAAATTGAAGGCTATAAAGAAAGTTAGAATAAACGTAAGTATGTAGGTGCACACGGGGAACCGTATCATAAGTAAATGAGGTTATTTATTAACGGAAAAACAAAGGTCGATTTTCTACGTTAATAGAAAATCGACCTTTACAAACCTTATATGGATTTTTCATGTACTATATTATTGTGCTGTTAATCCACCATCGATAATGAATTCTGAACCTGTTGAATAGCTAGACTCATCAGAAGCCAAGAATAGTACCATGTTAGATACTTCTTCTGGTTGTGCTACGCGTTTTAATGGAATATGTTTAGAGAATGCTTCTACAGCTGCTTTTGTATCTTCCTGAACCACCATTGGTGTAGCGATTACGCCTGGGTGTACAGAGTTTACACGAATACCCATTGGCGCTAAGTTGATGGCAGCTGCTTTCGTCATACCACGTACTGCAAATTTTGTATCAGTGTAACCTACAGCACCAGCAACCAAGCCGTTCATAGAAGAAATATTGACGATTGAACCACCGCCAGCTTTTATCATTGAAGCCGCTACAGTCTTCATACCCAAGAATACTGACACTTGGTTAATGTCCACGATACGACGGTATTCTTCTACTGTAATATCAAGCATATTTTTCGCCATTGTAATACCGGCGTTATTTACTAATACGTTTACTGGACCGAAAGTTTCTTCTGTTTTCGCAATAACTGTCGCCCAATCTTCTTCAGATGCTACATTTTGTTTAATGAAAAGTGCATTTTCGCCTAATTCAGCTGCGAATGCATTTCCTTTTTCCTCATTTAAATCTGTTAAAACAACCTTTGCACCGTGCTCAATGAATAATTTTGCATGTGATGCACCCATACCTTGTGCTGCGCCTGTAATAATCGCTACTTTACCTGATAACCGACTCATATAAAATTCCTCCTAGAATAGATTCGCAAAAGGTGATAGTCGACTATCACTTTTATACTTACTAGTAAACAGCTTTCTCATGCGAATGTCAATTCATATGGCCCTAATTTTATGGCTGAATATAGCGTAAAAATACATCCTTCATCATCGCCAGCTGCTTGTCCGAAGTAAGCAATGTCGAAAGATTGGTATCATGCTTTGTTAGGCTTGATTTATAAGTGAATAAGCTGAAATTTTGTACCATTGTCATGATAAATAGATCCAAATCAACATCCGATCTTAACGAACCTTCTCGCTTGCCCTGTTCACTTACTGTTAATAAAATACGAGCTAATTTGCTCCGTACAGCTAAGTATTCAGCATAGTCTTCAGGCGATTCTTCTGCTATTTTTTCATATAAATTAAAGGACTCGAAGTATTTTGCTAAACGCAGTTGTAGATCCTTCGTTATGCCTATATAATACTCCAAAATTTGCTCGGTTTTTTCATATGCCGTCACCGGCTGCTCGACAATCTGCCCAATATCCGTGGCCATTTCATCTGTAATCGCATTCGTCGCCGCAATCATTAAATACTCTTTTTTAGGGAAATAGCGGAATAACGTTGCAATCCCAATGCCAGCAGTAGTCGCAACATCTTGCATTTGTATAGTTTGCACACCTTCTTCCAAAAATAAATCCTTTGCAATTAGGATGATGTTTTGACGACGTTGCTGTTTTTGTTGTTCTCGTTTACTCATTTTCGTCACTCCAACTGTTTTTCATGCATTGATTGTAACATGTTTATTTGGTATCAACTTGTATTCGCATCGGGGTAAATACTAAAATTTAAGAATGATATTTTAAAGAAGTTGATAGGGTAGTGGTTCGATTATTCCCCAATATATTCAATTGAAAATATGTGAGTTTTCGTTAACGCAATAACTTCTTCGATAAATTCTTCTTGAGATTCTTTGAAGTCACTGTTAATCCAATTCAGAATAAGTCCGTAAAATCCAAAGGCAGTATAACGTTTAAAATAATCCAGGGATATTGTAAATGAATTGTTCTTGATAAATTTTTAAAATTGTTTGTGGGAATCTAGTATGCAATCCTGGTAAAGGCTCATCATATTTGATCAGCTCAAAAAAAATCCGGTTTTCATATATGTAAGAATTGATATTAAAAGATGGTGTATTTAGCTTTGTTGTATAAAATTTTTGACCAGGTATATATGGCTTTCCTACTGAATTTTCTAAGCCTTTCAGCATCGATTCAAGTAAGTCTTCTGCCAATTGAATTTTATCTTGATAATGCACATAAAACGTACTGCGATTATATGAGGCTTGATTGAGGCATCTCCAAAGCGCCAAACGTTCTACAATCCACACCCCGAATTACAACTCTCTCATTATCGAGAACCACAGCAGAATCATTTGGATTCTTTAATTGTCAATCTTTACATGGTACGATAAAAAGAATATAACCAACTATGGTGAGGGGGATTTCATGTTCTTAGATAAACTAAAAAACCAGTTAAATGAAAATCAGCCCCTGTTTATAGGGGAGGAAACAGCTCTTCGTTCAGCGGTTTTAATCCCACTAGTTCAAGTGGATGAAGAGTGGCATATCCTTTTCGAAGTACGTTCATTGACCATGAGAAAACAGCCAGGTGATATTAGTTTTCCTGGTGGTCGCATCGACTCCGCAGACCCATCCAGAGTGGCAGCCGCTTTACGAGAAACGCATGAAGAATTAGGTATCGACCCAAAAACGGTTACGATTGTAGGGACGTTAAGCCCTTATATTGCTTCCTCTTCATTTGTTATCTACCCATTTGTAGCAACCATTGATTACAACCAAATTATCCATTCTTATAATAAAGAAGAAGTTGAAGAGGTATTTACAATACCTATCAAATGGCTTTTGAATTATGAGCCTTATATGCATGTAGTATCCGTTGAACCAGTGCCTTTGCCAAGCTTTCCCTATGAAAAAATAATGAATGGTACACAGTATCAATGGAGAGCTCGTTCAATGGAAGAATGGTTTTTCGATTATGAAAAGTATACAATTTGGGGTTTAACGGCTAGGATATTGAAACACTTTATAGGAATTATGAAATAGAGAGGTAATTATCTAGCCTGTATGGATAAAGTGTTTGCCGTTTTTCCTTGCACAGGCACCGACAGCTTAGGTATCCTTCATTTAGGATGAGTTTCAGGTGCCTGGTTCTGATATAATTCGGGATTGCGTTAGTACCTTTCATAACTTTATAAATATAGAATTGCAAAAAGGAATCGGAAACGAGTACAAATTATACTGTATTTCATTCCTACTTCAAGGAGGACTTTATGGGCTTTAAAGACGATTTTAAACGTGAGATGCGTAACATAAAGAAAGACGTAGAAAAAGAAGTACATAAAACCTGGGAGATGGATTATAAAGGGCATCGGATTGAAGTTATAAACCAGATGAAAGAAGAGTTACTTATCATTGATGGTGTAACAGTTGATAGAAATAAACGAAAATCTTTACTTGCTCATATTATCCCGTATTCCAAGTTATCAGGCATACTTGATCTGCAAGATGGCACAAAGCATGTCATTTCCGTTAAACTCGGTGGTTATGTAAAACTTAATTGTATTGTGAAAATAGATAATGAAACGGTTTTAGACGACTCCCTGAAGTTAGACTTTCTTCCGTGGGATAATAAAGAAAAAATTGTTCCCTTTATTCAACAACAAATTCAAACGCACAACAAAATAGTAAATGATCATTTACCAGATGAAGAATATTTGTATGATGAAAATCATCCACGAATGGCTTCAGGTATGTTCGATAATGTTGCAGATGATATACCTACACCATTTTACGTAAAAAAACTACTGAAGCTCTTTGAAGAGCAGCTAAATCACCCTTCTACCAAAACACGAAAAGGTACATATGAAAAAATCATTTTTGACAATATGACCAACTACAGTGATGAATTCATTGAACGATTCAAGCAAGCCCATTTTGACGAATCCCGTGTACAACAAGAGGCATTATGGCTTCTAGAGCATGCAGCACATAGGGAGGTTGTAAAATTTTCAATCACCGTACTTGGATGTACGGATTGTGAAAAATATAAAGAGCTATTATTCACATTGGGTATGCATGAAGAGTTTACACCCTATGTCCTATTTGCATTGAAAAATGGCACAATGCGGGCAAATAACCAGGTTTGGCAACTTGCTCAGTCCGTTTATGGTTGGGGGAAGATTGCGGCTGTTGAACAACTGGAAGCAACGACGCCAGAAATAAAACAATGGTTATTGACAAAGGGCTGCAGAAATAAAATTATGGATGAATATTTAGCCTATAGTTGTGCCGTAAAAGGAGAGCTTGACGTAGCTCTATATGAAGAAACGATTTCGAAAGAGCTATATGATGGAGCAGGTCTTATCATCCAAGCCCTACTTAATGAGCGTGCTCCAGAAAGTATCGAAGATTATCCATATGCAAGCGCAGTTCTTTCACGCTTCGTTTACCATTCACGTACACACTGTAAAACACTTGAGGATTTTTATCCGTTAATGAAAATAAGTGAATTTTTAAATGCCGGTAGTGAAGTTTGGGAAGAACGTTTTAACGATCAGTGGAAACAACAAGAGTACGCTTCCATTCAGCAAGCGATTCAACCTATTATAAATGAACCTAGATGGTCACAGTTTGTAAAAGAAGCACTACAGCAAGAAAACAATATGAAAGTACTTAAAATCGCTCTCTTTTATCAAGTAGACGTTACTCAGAATTTGTTTGATATGCTAGAGAAAGATCCCGAAAACAGTGAACTATATGTAGTGGTTATGGATACAAAAAATCGTAAGTATATCGAAGACATCTGCATATTTGTAGAAACGCATTTATCATTATCAAGTCTCTCAAATGAAGAACAACATTGTCTGCAATGCATTGTTCAAGATTTGTATGGGTATGAAGGAGTGGGATTACCCCTGATTCAAGCTGCTCTTGCATCAGATAATGGGAGTTTGCAATACCATGCACTCAGTGTGCTAGAAAGGTGGTCTCCATCGATTTCCCAACAGCCTGCTTTGCAGAAAAGCATTAAAAATATTGCAATTACGACAAAAGATAAAGAAGACCGCCAGCTAGCAAATAGATTATTGGTAAAATAATAAAATAGATTTATTCAGTATTCCTCGATTTCCTTGACGCTTCTTGCAATTGGTGAATTACTTTCATTCACTGTAATTTAAGGTACCTGGTTCAGATGCAATTCCGAATTGTATTAGTATCGGGTACCTTTTTGAAATTAAGTCCATTTTCATAATTCCTCACTTTTAAGACAAGCTGTATAAAAGGAGAAAGGTGATCAAATGGATATTAATTATGGATTAGGTAGTTCGCAGTATGAATAAACCCTTCGCACCGCAGCTTGTCTATTTTGAGCCTAATGTACTTGAATATCCGCAAAAAGAGCAATTGAACATATAGAAACTGCCCATTCCAACTTTGTATTCCTGTAATACGGTTTCTGAATAAGTAATTTCATCCATTTAGTACCATTCTATTCGTATTAGCGAGACGGAGGAAGGCATGCATTGTTTTTAGGATAAATAAATTCCTTACTTTTATATTGATATAGCCTCTGCCGTGCATACTTTTAGAATATTTCACAATACTAAGTGCGCTGTAACTTATTTTATTTGTAGGAAGGGAAGAGGTATAAATGGCTAAGCGTTCTGAAATAAGTTGGAAGAAGGATAATCCAAACACATTTTTAAGCAACTCTGTTCAAAAGGCGGATCGTGCAGTGAAGCAAGCTATGACGAATCCAGAAGAGATTGCAGTTGAGCATGCTTTCAATTCGATAGCACGCGCTGACAAGGCACGCTTACATGCGGAACAGCAGGATGAGCCGGCAAACTCAGTCCAGCAAAACAAAGAACAGCTAGATTTGATAAAGGGGCAACTAAACGAAGCCGATGGGATTGTGAAAGATCATTAAAATGAGGCAATCACCCCACAGGTTCCGTAAAGCTTTTTGGGGAGAAACATTCCTCGTTTTACGTACCTAGTTTAGTGTATCCCTTCAAATAGGATGAAAAACAGCATGGGATAAATTACGAAAGAAACACTACAGTGACTTGCTGTAGTGTTTCTTTCGTATGAACGGAAATACCTGGCGAATAATTAGGAGTAAGTAGGGGGAGATGGGGTAATTCAGATAATAGAGTAGCTACCGAAACGCTCCATTGTTTCGGAAACAGCTAACCTTTGAAAAACGCAAAGGAGGAATAGACTAAAATGGATAAAATGCAACAGCCGATACCAACACACCCGCCCACACTCGGGCAGTATCTTTTCGACAGTCTAAAAGCGGAGGGTATTACCGAAGTTTTTGGCGTTCCAGGCGATTATAATTTTAGCCTTCTGGATACGTTGGAGCAATATGATGGAATTCGTTTCATAAATGCACGCAACGAGCTGGGGGCGGGATATGCAACTGATGGCTACGGACGACTTCGTGGCTTGTCAGCGTTCATTACAACTTTTGGTGTTGGCGAGATGAGTGCCTGCAATCCTATCGCGGGTGCGAACAGTGAATATGTGCCACTCATACATATCGTCGGAGCTCCCAAATCAATGGATCAGCAGGCGCATAAATTAGCGCACCATTCCCTACTGGACGGCGATTTTGACGTATTCCGGCAAGTGTCTACGCATCTGTGCACCTATACAGCAATCGTGACTCCGGAAAATGCCGAACAGGAGATTTCAGCAGCAATCCGCATAGCTAAACAAAAACGCAAGCCGGTCTATTTGATGGTAGCTATGGATTTGGTCACGAAGCCCATCGTTCAGCGGGGTGTTCCGGAAGTCACTAAAGTCACGACATACAAACCAGCGCTTGAGGCTGCGATTCAGCATATAACGAGATTGTTGAACGGTACGAACAATGTAGTTCTTTTATCGGATATGCTGTCGCTCCGTTATGGACTTAGAGATTCCGTTCACCAGCTGGCGTCGGATTTAAACGTACCGGCTGCTTCGCTTATGATGGGCAAGAGTAGCTTCGACGAACAGCACCCGAATTATATCGGCGTGTATGGCGGAGCATTAGGAAGTGAACAGGTCAGAACAATCGTTGAAAGTGCGGACTGTGTGATTGCGATTGGCATGATTTGGAACGACACGAATTCCGCGAAGGAAACGGCAATGCTTCATCGTCTTCGTCTCATCGACATTCAGCCTGAGTTTGTACGGGTCGGAGAATCCATGTACGAACAGGTGATGGTGGCAGATCTCGTCGCTGCCTTAAACACGTGCGGGTGGACCCAAAGCGGGGCTTTACCTCGAGTTTCCTTCCCTTATGATGAACTATCTGGTGAGCCGGAGCAGCCAATTCGAGCAGCATCTTATTATCCACGCTTCCAGCGGATGTTGAAGGACAAAGACATTGTTGTGGTTGAGACTGGAACCTTTGGGTATGGGATGTCACAAGTGCGACTGCCGGCAGGAGCCGAATATATTAGCCAGCAAGGTTGGCAGAGCATCGGTTATGCAACGCCGGCTGCATTCGGGGCATGCATCGCGGAACCGGACAGACGTGTGCTGCTGTTTACTGGGGAAGGTTCGCTGCAGGTGACGGTTCAAGAAGTCAGTACGATGTTGAATAATGGCTGCCGACCCATTCTGTTCATCCTCAATAACAGCGGCTACACAATTGAAAAATACTTAAATATCAAGACGTCTAACCAGCAGTACAACGAGATTCCAAACTGGCATTATACGCAGCTGGCTGAAGCCTTTGGCGGAAAGGCGTTCACGGTTGAAGTGCGCACAAACCAAGAGTTGGATGAGGCGATTTCCGCAGCGGAGCAAGCGCAAACGAGCCAGCTGTGCATGATTGAAATGATTGTCACTGACTCGATGGATGCACCGGATTATTTAATCCGGCTTCGCAAACATTTAGAAGAACAGGAACGTCTGAAAGAGTAGCTGTATGCTGGTACTTCAAATAAGGAATTGCATTGAGCGCACTTCTCGGAGTGCGCTTTTATGTTTATTAGACTACGAGAACGATACCCGTAACACAACAATGCATAAACCTAAGTAAAAACATGAGGAAATAAGTAATCCCAATTATTTTTCCAATCGATTTACAACTACCGGCAGAAAAACCCCTCAACTGGCACGTCATAATCCATGAAAGCCTCGCTGAATAAAGCCTTGCCGATGAGTTCGCGCAAAACACCTGAATAATAGCCGGGCAGATTCCGAACTTTTTTCCGTTTCGTTGTTTGAACCGAAATACGAAGGGCATGCATGGCTAATTGCTCGAACAGTTCTCCTTTGTCTTCGTGAATGCTGAACTTTAGCATTTGCAGGGACTGTTTCCGGTAGACGCCGTAAAAATTACGTGCTAATTTACTTTCTCCGATTGTTGAAGAAAGAAGAGATTTCATTTTACCGAAAAGTGTAGTTGGCACAATTTCCGAAGGAGACGTTCTTTTAAGGTCTTTAGGTTTTATCGCTTTAGAAAGAGAAGCTTCGGTTTGTAGATTAGCGGGTTCAACCTTACCGCTAGAAGGCTTTTCGTCATTCTCTGGGGTGTTCAATTTCGACTGGTCATTAGTAGGTTTAATGACGTAAATGTTTGCGCCTAGACCGCTCATGACAGGGCGAATATAGTGAATCCTTTCGATGATTTCTAGCTTTTCTAATTTGCGGATGGCGCGTCGTACAGTTGCGTTGGATTTCTTGATAGCCTTTTCGATTGTTTCATGTTTCAAGTGTGCAGCGCCATATTTAACAGAGTAGCGACGAATCATATCAAGAACAGCCCGCTCTGTTTGATTCATGTCATTCCAGTTCGTGAGTACGTGTTGCCTAGTCGCCACGTCTAAATCGTGTTTGTTTGTGAAGTGTGCGTATTCCGTTAGGTAAGTTGTCATAAAGAATATCCCCTTTATTCTTTATATAGAAGGGAATTGAGGTTTAGGGGACAATGTTGTGAAAAAAGTTTTTGTGATTTTATCAGAAGAGCGCAAGCAAATTTAAACTTGTTTGCCTGGACTCATCTATTCAGTCAAAATAGTGAGATCTGGATGTAAATCGTTTTTTACTAAATTGGATTAAAGTCTGCCATCATTGTTGAGCCTTCTACAATCGTAGTGATGTTCATTTGAAAATTATATTCTGAATAGAAAAAAGGACTAAATGGCACATTGGCCATTTAGTCCTTTTATAAGCTCAGCGCTTAGTGGTTTTGCTATTAACCATCTGTGCCGGCATCAGTATCCGTACCTTCGTCAGTATCTACGTCCACATCCGTATCTGCATCGGTATCTGTGCCCTCGTCAGTGTCTACATCCGCATCCGCATCTGTACCATCATCAGTATCTACATCCACATTTGTATCTGTACCGTCATTAGGATCGACATCTTCTACAGGGTTATTAACATCCACGTCGACGTCGTCTTCACCGTCGCCGCACGCTGCAAGCATCCCGACAGACAGGATTGTTGCTGCACCAAGTTTCAACCATTTCTTTTCTCCTGCGAGTTTCAAAGCCATTATAATCTCCTCCAAAATTTTGTCTAGTTGTATAAGTGAAGCATGTCCTTGTTATACCCCTATTTTAATCTCTTAATCATGTGGAAGACGTCGCCGTATCATTCGAAGTTGATTGTGGTTCTACCATCATCAAAAACATTGCTATAATAAGGGAGTGTCAAATGCTGAATCAATGCATTGACGCTCTTTTTAAGTTTATAATGTGAGTTTTACATTCGACATGACAGATTATACTAGTTGGGGAGTTGAAATAGAGATGAATAAGAAGGACATTGCAGCGATTCGCAAGCAATTTAAGTTGGATACGGATTTACTGAAAATCACTGACATTTACAAAGTGTATATTAAGCAGGAGAGCAGTGATTTCTATCATGAGGAAAGTCAGCCATTTGCCCTATTGGACAGAGAGCAACAGGAGTTGTTTCTGACTAACTTTAAAAAAGTGTTAGGTGGAAAACTGGGTTTAAAATTATTTGAGGTGAAGTTTCAAGAGCAAGCGGAGGAGCAAACGGACCATACGCAACGGCTTTTATATGAGGGTCTCCATACGAATGAAGTAGAAGAGTGGAAAACGAATATGGAAAGCATCGCCCGAAAGATGGTGCAAGACGCTCAATATGAAAAGGACGTCGTAGTGACTTTTATTCGCGGTAATTATTATAAACCGACGAAAAGGAATCATGATGAAGAGGAAGTCGCAAAGCAGGATGAAGTGTACAAGAACCCATTCATTCTTTGCAGCATGAATCAGACTGAACTGCCGAAACGGTCACTTATATTTGATTTCAATGAGAAGGAATTTAAGTCGCGTGACATGCTTGATCCGATTATCAATTTAACTTCTCCAATTGGTGGATTTGTGTTCCCTTGCTTTACTGACAATGCGGCAGACGTCAATCACATCTTGTATGCTGCTGGCAAAGCGAATAAGCCAGATTACCACTTCATCGAGAATGTGCTGGACGGCGAAGAGATTATGACTGCAGAGGATGATAAAGCCGTCTTTGAAGAAATCGTAAAAGAAGTGGCTGGTAATGAGATGAATACAAAAACCCTTGCCAGTGTATACGATGAATTAAACAGTATGTTGCTTGTGGAAAACGAGGAAGAAGATGAAAGCCTTTCTACTTTGGATACTAAAGAAGTGGAGCGTGTGCTGAAGGCAAGTGGAGTGAAAGATGTGAGCACGGAAAAAGTGGAAAGGGCATTTCAGAAAGTAATCGAAGACAAAACATATGAAATGAAGGCAAGCCACATCCTTCCAAGTTACGCATCCAAGTCCATCAAGATTGAAACGAAAGTAGCAAATATTGCTATCAGCCCGCAAGACTTGAGATATGTGAGGCAGGTCACTGTTAATGGAAAACGTTGCATATTGATTGAGGTAGAAGAAGACACAATAATTGAAGGGTTTACGCTACTTGAAGAAGAATTGTTGGAGTAGACAAGATAATAACCTCATTTTGATGCGCTATGGTAGCCTTATTATAAGTAGGTGAGGTCTCTTATTTGAGAAAAATACTAATACTACTAGATTTCAGATACCCCTCATTCAAAGGAGTTGTCAATTATGCATATCCGTTGTACGAAGAAACTTTTAGTTGAACTCAAAGTCGAACCTGAATCAGTTACCGAGGACAATCCACTTTTCTCTTGGCATGCAAATTTAATCACGGTTAATCGTAGGAAAGCGGTTGTGTTAGTGAATGATCATAATCGTTATGCCGTTGTGTTGTACGGACTGAAAGCAAAAGACTTTAAAAGGTTCAACGAGATTGCCTTGCGAGGAATCCGCGAAACATTTCAGGCAGAAGGGATATCGGACAAGGTGATTGACCAGTATTTACTTCATACTGGTGAAGTTTCCATGACGAAGACAAAGGATCGGACTTCTGTGGCAAGGATGAATAAGGCTTGTGATAATGTATACTTTTTTGATGAGTTATGGGATGTAGATTCTATTTTCCAGCCGGACATGGGTATCAAGATTAGCCGCATGTTAGTCGGAGACGGAAAGAACAGTTATTTTCTACCGCATGAAGAGATGTATAAGGATCTCAACCTTTTTGCTGGCCAATCAACTTTTGAAGCGAAAGCCGCAGTCCTGAAAGTTACACTTAGGTTCGAAAATCGTCAAGTATGGCGGCGACTTGTGGTCCCTGTAAATAAAACATTTAACCAATTACACCAAATTATACAGACGGCCTTTGGATGGCAAGATTACCATCTTCATGACTTTTTTGTTTATGGTAAGGCGGACAATACCGGGAATCACATCACTGAAGGGCATAATGAAAAAATCCAAAAACCAATCATCAATCTTGTTTGCACCGAAGAGGCTTTTGATTATCCAGGGCAAGTAAACATGAAGCTTGAAAAAGACGTGAAGCTATCGGAATATATTCCTGCATACGAGAAGCTGACATACAATTATGATTTTGGTGATGACTGGAACCATGATATCGAAGTAGAAAGCATTATAGAGAACTATGAGTCCAACTATTCTGTTTGCTTGGAAGGTGAAGGGAATACACCACCAGAAGATGTAGGCGGTGAGTATGGTTATGAAGAATTTCTCAAGATTCTTGCTGATCCCGACCACCCTGAGTACGAGCATATGGTTAAGTGGGGACGGATGCAGCGTTATCAGGAATTTGCTATTGACTCTATAAATAGAGGGTTGAAGGGACTTTAATCGACTAAGGCAGAAGTCTCCTTCCTCAACGCAAAGCGTAGGTGGGAGATGAATGCTTGCCGAATTTATGGAAATGTTGCTTTATAAATTAGAAGTCTGAATGATTTTATCCACTCGATTTACTATCCTATCGCCAATAAAACCCCTCCACTGGCACATGAACCTCCTGAAAAACATCACTAAACAAAACCTTTTCAATAAGTTCATGAAGCACAAGGTACGCTTTTTCTTTGTTATTTTAGCTTCGCGATTCCGTGTCATTGAACGAGTTTTGATGGAGAATTGCGAGTAATTGTTCGGCCATATAATCCGGTGAATATAAGAATTCGCTGTCTATCCAAACAGTAATCATCCCCCAAATTGCGTATGCCTGGTAATTGGCTAACATTTTGATGTTGATATTTGTCTGTAGGGTTCTATTGGATATGTCTTGAAGGACAAGTTGTGATAATTCGTTGCAGACACGGGCTTGTAAACCTGCTAATATATTTGATTTTCCTAGTAATGTGTAAAAATTGGCGTTAGTAGCCACGTGTTCGAATATTTTAATGGCTGAAGCGGTAAGCTTGCTGACTTCGAAAACAGTCAGACTTTCATAAGGTGCACGGTATGATGTGATTAAATCCTTCATGACTTCATCGATTATTTCTTCCAACAGTTCTTCTTTGTCTGGGTAGTGTTTGTAAAATGTTCCCCGATTAAGATCGGCAAGTTGGACAATATCTGTAATTGAAATATGTTTGAAGTCTTTTGTTTGCATTAAGCTTAAAAGCGCGTTTTTTAGTGCTACTTTTGATTTTCGAATTCTTCTATCCACGCTTGGTGGTGTAGTGGACATTAGTAAACCTCCTCATTTTTTTTGATAAACGAACAAAATTCGGATAGATTGTCTAGTAGTCAACAAGTCGATGTTGATTTGCTGATTGAATGGAGTAGCTTGAATTGATTATACTATAATTGAAAGATATTAAACATCTGTTCATTATCGTAATTGTGAAAGCACATTCAGTTAAAAATAGGAGGGAATAAAATGAAACTTCAAGACAAAGTAGCAGTTGTAACAGGAGCCGGTTCAGGCATGGGGAAAGCAATAGCTATGCTCTATGCGCAAGAAGGGGCAAAAGTGGTTGTGTCCGATATTAACGGTGATTCTGCTAATACGGTGGTAGAAGAAATTAAATCAAATGGTGGGGAAGCCATTGGTGTCGTTGCGAATGTTGCTAAAGAAGAGGACATTCAAAATTTAATAGACACAGCTGTCAGCACGTATGGCACGGTTGATGTGTTGGTGAATAATGCGGGTATCATGGACAATTTTGAAGCCGCGGGTGATATTGAAGATGACAAATGGGATCGAATTTTTGCGATAAATACGACGAGTGTTATGCGTTCAACTCGTAAAGTATTGCCAATCTTTTTGGCGAAAGAGCAAGGCGTGATTATTAATATAGCTTCAGCAGGAGGATTATACGGTGCTCGTGCGGGTGCAGCATACACGGCTTCTAAGCATGCCGTTGTTGGCTTTACAAAAAATACGGGCTTTATGTACGCTAAGCAAGGCATTCGTTGTAACGCCATTGCACCGGGGGGAGTAGAAACGAACATCGGAGCTTCGATGACATCCATCAATGCGTTTGGGATGGGACGTATTCAACCGGGACTAGCAATCAATCCACGTACGGGCAAATCTGAAGAGATTGCGAAGGTGGCATTGTTCCTAGCTTCAGACGATTCGAGCTTCGTCAATGGTACGGTCTTAACGGCAGATGCAGGATGGACCGCTTATTAAATAAAATATAGATACCTGGATCTGAAACGACTCTAAACCGTTTCGGATCCAGGTATTTTTATGTCATAAAAATAATATTTAAAAGTAACTATCTATATCACCTGTGAATCCTTTTATTATCAATTAAAAATAGCAACTTGCTTTCAGCAAAACACAAACTGGAGTGGACCGTATTGATCCCCCAAATGTTTTGAAGCATATTGTTGGTTGGTATAATCCAACTACCAAATAGAACTAAATTGAAGGCACCAACGTTCATGAACAACTCCAATTAAAGAACGTTGTTGTAATCTGAATTTTAAGTTATAAACTATTGACAATAGTTGTAATTTTTAATATACTATGGATAAGTTAATGAAAAGTGGTTGAGCCTAGGTGTCCACATTTATTCATTCCGCACAAAGCGGGTGGTTAAATGTGGGCTTTTTTATGCTTCAATCGCAACTACTTACAAAAAAGGGGGATGGAGAAATGACACCATTTTTAGGGGAATTGATTGGTACCATGATTTTAATTATTTTTGGGGCGGGCGTTGTCGGTGGTGTACTTATGAAAAAATCGAAAGCGGAAGGCTCCGGCTGGATTGTCATTACGATTGGATGGGGATTAGCGGTTGCAATGGGTGTCTATGCAGTGGGGAACTTTAGTGGTGCACATCTAAATCCAGCAGTAACGATTGGATTGGCGTCTATCGGAGCGTTTCCGTGGGCGGAAGTGCCAGGCTATATACTTGCACAGATGATTGGGGCTATCATCGGGTCAGTGGTGATTTACTTCCAATACTTACCGCACTGGAAGGAAACGAAAGATCAAGGTGCAAAACTAGCTGTGTTTGCGACGTCACCTGCTATTCGGCATCCGCTGTCAAATTTGACTAGCGAAATGATCGGTACGTTTGTATTACTTTTAGGGCTTCTAATGATTGGAGCGAACGAGTTTACAGAAGGATTGAATCCGTTAATTGTGGGGGCACTTATTGTTGCAATTGGTATGTCACTTGGTGGAACGACTGGTTATGCTATTAACCCAGCACGTGATTTAGGTCCGAGAATTGCACATTTCCTATTACCGATTGCAGGTAAAGGTTCATCTGACTGGGGTTACGCATGGGTACCAATCGTTGGGCCAATCCTTGGAGGTACGTTTGGTGCGCTGTTTTATCAGCAATTTTTTACAGGTGTCAATAGTGTTGCATTTTGGGTTGTTGGAGCAATTGCGTTGGCGGTTCTCTTAGGGGCGCAATTTACACTCCAAAAAGACGTAAAGGTAGTTTTGAAGCAAGAAGTTGCTAAGGGAGCATAAGGATAAAACATAAATTGGGGGAGAACAATTTGACGGGAAAATATATTTTAGCGTTGGATCAAGGGACGACGAGTTCACGTGCCATTTTATTTGATAAAGAAGGCAAGATTTTTCATACATCTCAACAAGAATTCCCGCAGTATTTTCCGAAGTCAGGATGGGTTGAACATAAAGCAGATGAAATATGGAGTTCTATTTTAGCTGTTATCGCTGGTGTGCTGTCTGAGAAAAATATCAGTGTTGATCAAATTGAAGGGATTGGTATCACGAATCAGCGTGAAACGACGGTCGTGTGGGATAGACATACGGGCGAACCGATTTACAATGCAATTGTTTGGCAATCGCGACAAACCGCTGATATATGTGAGGAATTAAAATCACAAGGCCATAGTGACATGTTCCGTGATAAGACTGGCTTGCTCATTGACGCTTATTTTTCTGGAACAAAAGTCAAATGGATTTTGGACAATGTTGAAGGTGCGAGAGAGAAGGCCGAGCTTGGCGATCTGTTATTCGGAACGATTGATACATGGCTTGTTTGGAAGCTATCAGGCGGAAAAGCCCATGTAACTGATTATACGAATGCTTCAAGAACGCTTATGTACAATATTTATAAGCTGGAGTGGGATAAAGAATTGCTTGATATCTTGGGAGTGCCAACATCGATGCTTCCTGAAGTTCGACCTTCTTCCGAAATTTACGCACATACGGACGGGGATCTTTTCTTTGGCCACGAAGCTCCAATTGCGGGCATCGCAGGAGATCAGCAGGCAGCACTGTTTGGTCAGGCATGTTTTGAAAGTGGTATGGTTAAAAACACATACGGCACAGGTTGCTTCATGTTAATGAATACAGGTGAAAAAGCCGTTAAATCTAAACATGGATTACTCACTACCATTGCATGGGGAATTGATGGGAAAGTTGAATACGCACTTGAAGGCAGTATCTTTGTTGCAGGTTCAGCAGTCCAATGGTTACGAGACGGGCTTAGGATGTTTAGGAATTCATCTGAAAGTGAGCAATATGCGAAACGCATAGATTCAACGGAGGGTGTTTATGTTGTTCCTGCGTTTGTTGGACTAGGTGCACCTTACTGGGACAGCGATGTAAGAGGAGCCGTTTTTGGACTGACAAGGGGTACATCGAAAGAACACTTTGTTCGGGCTACTTTGGAATCGCTTGCTTATCAGACGAAAGATGTTTTGGATGCAATGGAAGCGGATTCAGGGATTTCATTGAAAACATTGCGTGTCGACGGCGGCGCAGTAGAAAATGATTTCTTAATGCAATTTCAAAGCGATCTCTTAAATGTCCCAGTTGAACGTCCGGTAATCAACGAAACAACAGCATTGGGCGCAGCTTATTTAGCAGGCTTGGCAGTCGGGTTCTGGAAGGATCGTTCCGAAATTGCGGCACATTGGCAGCTCGATCGTTCATTCCAACCCGAAATGGAGCAAGAAAACCGCGATGAGCTCTATACAGGATGGCAAAAAGCAGTTCAAGCAACAATGGCTTTTAAATGAGTTAAGTAAATAAAAAAGGCTACCGAAGCATCGCATATAGGCGTGCGGCGGTAGCCTTTTTCTTGAATTATATTGGAACTAGGTGCCATACACTGAGAAAAGAAAAAGAAAGTCTCATATTAAACTGCGCTATATATAGTAGACAGTTTAATAAAAAGGAAGTACCGCTTTTATGCAAACTAAGTTATCTTTTAAAAGTCCTATTTAAAAAAGGAACTTTTTTGAGTGCAACGCAAACCGGAATGGCTACACAGATACCTACAATATTTTGAATGAGGTTTCCGGGAATTGAGGCTACCGGTATAATCCAACTACCAAATAGGACGCGTTCACAAATATAATAGACGCCTAACATAACGGGAATCGAACTGATGGTAGCTAGTAGATTGAATGTGAAACTGTTTCCTTCACGACCATTCGACCAGGCAATTTTTCCGACGATATATCCTTGTAAGCCTCGGGCTACAATCGTAAATGGTGCCCATAATGTCCAACCAGATACTAAATCAAATAACCCCATACCAACAGCACCAGCAATTGCTCCTTTTTTAGGACCAAATATGATGGAAATAATGAAAAGCATGCCTGTTCCAAGATGAACCAAACCGCCATTTGGTGATAGAGGTAGTTTGATATTTATTAAGAGAGTTGCAATGAATACGAGTGCAATTAACATTGCCGTTTGAATTAAATCAAAAGTGCTTGATTTTGTGCTCGAATAACTTTTTGTTGTATTCATAGATATGATGTTCTGGTTCTTAGTCTTTTTGTCGGTTTGAACCAAATCAGATGTCTGTGAGTCTGTGTCGGAATAACCTTTTGTTGCGTTCATAGATCATTCCCCTTTTTTAGTAGTACTCTTATTTGTTCATAACCTTATCAAAGTTTTGGTACTTCTAAAAGTATCAATTTACACTAAAGTTTAGGGGTCAGTTTGTGGAAGAGGGATAAATTTTAGCAGGAATAAATAAGGTATATATGTTGAATTAAAGAATCCCATTGAATTTGCTTTGGTGCTCAATAAGGAGAGGGGTTTTAATTCGGGGTGTGGATTGTAGAATGCTTGGCGCTTTGGGGATTCCTTTGCCGCGCCTGCGCTAGGGTGTTCATTATCGAGAGAAATATGATTTCGGGATGTATATGGCGAGATTGTAAGGTGATTACTAGTTGATACTATATAAATTGAAATAAAGAATTCCATTGAACCGCTACGGCGCTAGGGGATGCCTTCGCTCAGTATATATACCGGATTCAACATATATATTTATAGTCAAGAAATCCGCACTCTAGGTTGCAGATTTCATCACAGATAATGAAGTGCGCTATCTCAAATAGACCATCCAGCGAAGACGCGACTTCGTGGTAGCCGGAGCGATAAGACTGAAAGCGGCCTCCTTTCTGGCTTATCGCGGGAGGCATCCACAAAGCGTCGAAGCGGTATTAGTGGGAATCCTAATTCATTTCAAGTACAAGAACTTTTTCAGTGGGCTCCTAAAAGCCCTTGTAAAGCGCATACGCTATTTTCATTTGTTCAACATATAGTTTCAAAATCAATCAACTAAAAACCGTATTTAGATATATCAGGGTGGACCCTGCCGCAAGGGGGAAGTTTCGCTATTTGAGAAAACAGTAATATCCGAAAAAAGCACATCAACGTATAAAGCTGATGTGCTTTTTCGGATATCTTTCATTGATGTAATTGATTGTTACTCTATCTCCATTTGGTCAATGTCCTTTTTTACAACAAACCCCAAATGCCTCCCACATTGTCTATCCTCTCGATAAGAAAAACCATCTGGATCTACATACGTGCAAGTTCGATCAATCACAATCCGCTCAGCTGGAATACCCGCCAACTCACATTGCCTTTTCACGACGAGCTGATTATCGATATGATACTTGTGAGTGTCGTCATTGTAATACATAAAATCATCCGCATAGCCAAGCGCTTTAAATTTTAAATAGACATCTTCGTCGACTTCAAACTTTTCCTGACTTAGCGCCGCACCAATCTGGACGTGAAAATCGCTCGGATTACAGCGTTCAACTTGTGTTAAATGTTCGAACAGTTTCGAAGTGATTTCTTTGACTGTGCCTTGCCATCCAGAATGGATCACGCCGACGAGGCCGTTCACTTCATTGTAAAAAATCACGGGTACACAATCAGCAGTAAAGTTGCACAATACAAGATTGGGCTCATAGGTATACAGGGCGTCTGTGTCCGCAATGGCGGTGTCCGTTCGCTCGGCACCTTGTCCTTTGTCGTTGAGCGTCACACGATAGAAATTGGCGCTGTGTGTTTGAGTGGCACAAACGAAGTCACTCAGTTCGAGTTGTAAGGAAGCGGCTAATCTTTTTCGGTTTTCAATTATATTATCGGTTTTTTTGCAGGCATGGAGCGCCATGTTGTTGTGTTCAAGTTCGGCCCCATCTTTCATGGTCATCCCTGCTATAAATTTGTCATTGTTTACGTAAATCTTTGTTTTCATATCATCACCTAGCTTTACTATACCTTACTATCTATTCAAAAAAAATCATGGCTTTCGATAATGTTGATGAAGAAATTCACGAGAATGTGGTTAGCCATTAACGCACGTCTGTTAATTAATAATATGATCATCTACTGTGCGCTACTTGTATGGTGGTCCTTCATCCGCCCTGCTCCAAATGTAAAAGTACGCGTAGTGCTGAACCTTTTTTTGACGAAAGAATAGCTGGCTTCTTACCTGGGAAAAAGCCGCCAAAGATGCAATTTTGGCGGCTGATGTTTTCTATATGGTTTTTTCTTTTTTTAAGTAAAGAAGTGTCGTTTTCTATAAGGTGTTACATAATTAGGAGCATAATCTTCACTAAAAGTAAGCAAGGAACGCATTTTACAACGTGCAAGAGTGCCCGAAATTGCATCTTCGGGCACTTACACTCCCTATAGAAAGTCATCTATTCTTTTCTTCCCAAGCAACTGTATTATTCACTTAAATAGTGTAGGAACGCGACAGGCGACTATTCGCAATAGTATTACTGAAAAGAGTGTGGCTAGAAATGACGGAGTCACTTCTAGCCACACCAGGACTCCTCAGTAAATCTAACATGAATAGTCAGTCGAAAGCGGGCCGAAAATAGTGCAGTGAAATGAAGGTCTGTTTCCCTTGCACTATCTGGTTATTTCTAAAGGTGAATCTCAGTTAAACCACCTATAAGGGTGACGAGTTCTCATTTAACTCCAAACTGTTCCAGAACCCCTACATTACCGAAAGCTTGTTTGGTATACTCAAGGTAATAAGCTAGAACCCGGAATCCGAAATGAGGGAGGAGGCAGACCAATGAATATAAAATTAAACCGAGAGTTAATTAAAGACAAGTGCGGTACAGTCTCCTTCAAAAGAGGTGAAGCTTTTTATCGGGCTAATAAAGTAACAGTTGAAAATTACGGTCCCGATGGTTGTGAAGCAACGGTTGCAGGAATGGAAGATTTCCATGTCACCATTAAAAAGGATGAAAAAGGTGGTTTACTTACGAAATGTAGCTGTCCTGCACTAGCTTCCTTTCAAATGGATTGTCAGCATATTGCAGCCGTTTTACTATCGATTAATGCACTTCAGCGTCAGGAAATCCCCAATAGACTAAGTGGATTCCAGTCTGATTCATTAACAAATCAAGAACTAACGGAAGGCTTACTGACACTTTTCAATGCCCAACCTAAACGCTCTAGCGGTCATCAGCTTCACTTTGAAAACAGACAAGTGCTTGATGTGGAGTTTACGTGTAAACCCGTTACCTTAGGAGAGGGGCGGCATATGTTTGGAATAAAGGTGAAGATTGGTCCGACTAATGTGCAGAATATCAGGGACTTTCTGAAGCATGTGAAAGACGGACATACTAGCTTACTTTCTACTTCATTCACGTTTGACCCTACTCTTCATTGCTTTCAAAAAGAAACAAATGCTTTGATCCAGCAGCTAATCCAAGTAATTCATGATGAAGATGTATATGTTGATGAATTGCTGGGGAAATCAAGTTATGTCAGCGATCATCATACATTACTGATTCCCCCATCTTCTTGGGACAGGCTATTTCCCATACTTGAGAGAGTCCCGTCGATTAAATTGGAATATGGCGGGAATATGTATACCGGTCTTCGTGTATCGAACGAACCGCTTTCTTTACAGTTTGACTTTGCTGAAGCTGAGGGCAAAGGCTATCAACTGAAGATCAAAGGGTTGAATCAAATGGTTGTGATGAATTCATACAGCTCTGTCTTATCTGAAGGGAAACTAATCCAGCTGAAAAGTGAGGATTGTAAACGTCTCATGGATCTAAAGGAGTTGCTTGATGGTTCAGGAACGAATCAAATTTCGATTCCTCAAGAGCAGGTTAGTTTTTTTCTAGAAAAAGTGGTACCTGGTTTGAAGAAACTAGGCAATGTACAACTATCGGACAGTATGTATCAGCAACTTGTTAAAACACCGCTAATTGCCAAAGTGTACTTGGATCGTGTGAAAAACCGCTTGCTCGTTGGGTTGGAGTTTCATTATGAAAATATTATGATCAATCCATTGGAACCTACTGGGGATATCCCGGCAAGCTCCACTTTTGTGAGGGATATGGATAAGGAAGAAGAGATCTTGCAGTTAATAGAAAAAAGCTTGTTTTCCAAGACAGACGGCGGTTATTTTTTGCACAATGAAGAATTGGAATATGAATTTTTGTATCATGTCGTTCCGAAGCTTAAAACGTTTGCGCAAATATATGCAACTACGGCTGTGAAAAATCGGATATTTAGAGGCAAAGCTCACCCGAAGATTACTGTAAAGATGAAAAAAGAGAGAACCAATTGGCTAGAATTCAAATTTGAGCTCGATGGTATCCCTGAAAAGCATATACGTGAAGTTCTATTGGCTCTAGAAGAAAAACGGAAGTACTATCGATTGGGTAATGGATCCATACTCTCATTGGAGACGAGGGAGTTTGAAGAAATGAACCGCTTCTTGAATGCACTTCCTGAACAGCATGAAGAATTGGAAAGCGGTTTGATATTACCATTCGCTCAAGGTCTTCAGCTTCTTGATTCAGTCGATAATCGTGATGTGTTCACGTTAGAGAAATCGTTCCTGCAATTTTTGGAGAACGTCCAAAATCCAGACAGTTTGGGGTTTGAAGTTCCAAAAAGTTTGGATCCAATATTACGGGACTACCAAAAAGATGGCTACAAATGGATGAAAACACTTGCTCATTACGGATTCGGTGGGATTCTTGCAGATGATATGGGGCTGGGTAAAACAGTGCAAAGCATCACGTTTATTTTATCCGAGCTTCCTAACATCCGTAAAAAGAAGCTCCCGGTTCTTATTGTCTGCCCATCATCTTTGACGTATAACTGGCTAAGTGAAATCATGAAGTTTTCTCCAGAGATTCAAGCTGTTGTGGTAGATGGTAATAAGACAGAGCGGAGCAATTTACAGAAGGATGTAATAGATATGGACGTTCTTATCACTTCCTATCCGTTGTTGCGTAGTGACATCATGTGGTACGAAAAACAGTTCTTCCATACCGTTTATTTTGATGAGGCACAGGCATTTAAAAATCCTGTGACACAAACAGCAAAAGCAGCGCGGAAGATACAGGCAGATAACCGCTTCGCCCTCACTGGTACACCGATAGAGAATTCATTAGAAGAGCTATGGTCCATTTACCGGGTTGTCTTTCCTGAATTATTTCAGGGTCTTAAGGAATTCAGTAATCTGCCAAGGAAAACGATTGCCCGGAGGATTCGTCCATTTTTGCTTCGTAGGTTGAAAAAGGATGTCCTTGCGGAGCTTCCTGAAAAAGTCGAGTGGCTGGAATCGGTGGAGTTGCTACCTGAACAGAAAAAGCTATATGCTGCCTTTTTGGCTAAGCTCAGACATGACACACTGAAACATCTCGACAAGGATACACTCCGAAAAAACCGCATCAAAATTCTGGCTGGTTTGACTCGGTTAAGACAGATTTGCTGTCACCCAGCCTTATTTGTGGATGGCTATAAAGGGAGTTCGGGGAAATTTGAACAGCTAATGCAGATTATAGAGGAATCCAAGCTGTCGGGAAGAAGAGTGTTGATTTTTTCCCAATTCACGAAAATGCTTGGACTTATAGGTAGAGAGTTAGCGAATCAAGAACTGCCTTATTTCTACCTTGATGGACAAACGCCATCAGAGAAACGAGTGGAAATTTGTAATCGATTCAATGCAGGAGATCGTGATTTATTTCTCATTTCCTTGAAAGCAGGCGGTACAGGTCTCAATCTGACGGGAGCAGATACCGTTATTCTATATGATATTTGGTGGAATCCAGCAGTTGAGGAGCAAGCAGCTGACCGTGCACATCGTATTGGCCAGACGAATGTTGTACAAGTCATCAAGCTTGTTGCCCGCGGTACAATCGAAGAAAAAATAAATGAATTGCAAGATAAAAAAAGGCATCTGATCGAAGAAATCATCGATTCTGAGGAGAAAGCGTCGTCTACTTTAACCGAAGAAGACATTCGGGAAATATTGATGTTATAAAGCAAGTTAAGAACAGTGTGAACTGGAAGATTGCGAGGTAGCAATTAGTAGTGTTTACAAGGGGAAAGTCAAGGCCAGTGAAAAAGTACGATTCCCTTCAATCCCGTTGATTTCCGTTCCGAGCGGACGCTTTCCGCGGGCACGGCTTCAGCCTCCTCGTCACTGCGTTCCTGCGGGGTCTTCAGCTCGCGCTGTTCCCGCTGGAGTCGCCGCTCTTCACTACAATCAACTAGTTCTTACTATAAAAAAGAACTTTATCAGTGGCCTTTAGGATATTAAAGAAAAGTAATGGTCGCAAACCCGTTTACTACAAATTAAAAAAGGTATCTGGTTCTGAAACAATTCTAAATCGCTTCAGGACTAGGTACCATTGTTTATACTTCCATTATCTGAAGAACATGGCCAACGGTTACTGAAAATAGTGTGGGTATAAATTCTTGTGTGTCCAAATCCATTGTTTCATCTCTATGATCATATGTTCATAACTTGGTACTTTGAATGAAAAATCCTGTCGGTTATTTATCAATGTTTTATCGGCATTGACGGAATCGCTTGGCAAAATCGTTAACTCATCCGCTTTAAAATTCGCATTGAATTGTTTTAATAAATCAAACTTACTTATACTCTGATTATTAACAAGGTGATATAACCCTGTTAAATCTTCGATTGCAGCCTTTTCCATAGCTTTTGCTAAAGTTAAAGTAGTGACGCCAGTCCAGATGGCTCCTGTAAATCCATTAATGGTTCCTTGTTGTTTCATAAACCAATCAAATAAACCAATTCCATTCCTTTTCATATCCGGACCAATAATTGAATTTCTAAAGGTTAAATTTTTATTATCATTAACTTCGCCCAAAGCTTTCGTTCGATCATAAAAAGTTTCACCATCACGAATGCTATCTTCGGAATAGGGTCCTGATTTACCTGAGAAAACACAATCTGTACTCATATGAATTAATTTAGTGTTGGTGTTTTTTAATTTATCGGCTATAAGGTGTGGTAAGTAACTATTTAGATAGACAGCTCTTGACGGTACTAACTCGCACGCTTCGTTTAAAATACCTATGCAATTGATCACTACGTCATAGTTTTCTTTTACTAGAATTGAATTCAACAAAGAATGATCCATAATATCCCCATTTATGTTCTTACAATAAGGAAATGCTGTTCTTGAAAAGGTAGTAACTTCATGCCCTTTCTCACTTAAAAATAATGAGATGGTGTGACCTGCCATTCCTGTTGCCCCAAGAACTAGGAATTTCATGTTATCCTCCATTCCATTTACGCAGTTCGTCTTTAACGAAATCTAGTTTTAACAACTTTTCTTTTATTTCATCTACTGAAAGGGTCTTTGTATTATTAGAGTTATATTCATCGGTTAACGTAATTTTAGGGGAACCTTCTTCGAGGTATTTCCCATAATTTAGATCTCGGTTATCAGCAGGAATTCTATAGAAGTCTCCCATATCAATTGCTTTGGCTGCTTCTTCTTTCGTAAGAAGTACCTCGTAAATTTTTTCTCCGTGACGAGTACCAATAATATTAACTTCATTTTTAGCATTAAATAATTCAATCAATGCTTGTGCTAAATCTTTTATATAACAAGCGGGTGATTTTTGAACTACGATGTCGCCATTCACTGCATTTGTAAAGGCATATAACACCAATTCGACTGCTTCTTCAAGGCTCATCATAAAACGAGTCATTTTGGAATCAGTAACCGTTAATGGCTTTCCGTTCTTAATTTGTTCTATGAACAATGGTATGACTGATCCACGGGATGCCATCACGTTACCGTAGCGAGTTCCACAAATTAAGGTTTTGTCAGGAGTAACCATTCTAGATTTTGCAATGAATGTTTTCTCCATCATCGCTTTTGAAATCCCCATTGCATTGACAGGGTATGCCGCTTTATCTGTAGAGAGACAAATGATTTTTTTCACACCCGCGTTTATCGCTGCAGTTAATACATTTTCTGTTCCAAGGATATTTGTTTTTACGGCTTCTAAGGGGAAAAATTCGCAAGAGGGAACTTGTTTAAGGGCTGCTGCATGAAAAACGAAGTCTACATTGTACATAGCGTTATTTAAACTGCTACTATCGCGTACATCTCCTATGAAAAATTTAATTTTGTTATTCTGATATAAAATGCGCATATCATCTTGTTTTTTTTCGTCTCTTGAAAATATCCTAATTTCCTTGATATCAGTAGTTAAGAATCTCTCTAATACAGCGTTACCAAATGAACCAGTTCCACCTGTTATTAGTAATATTTTATCTTTAAACATATAGTTATAGGTCAACTCCTTTCATTGGAGAGGCTGTTCCAGAAATAGAACGACATTCATTTCCTTATTTCAGCCCTCTAAGATGCAAATCAGATTCGGAAGTTTCTCTAGGATAGTTATACCAATAGGCAAATAGTCCAGTATATTTACATTTGGGGTTATTATCCATTAACACTCTATTAAAATCCCAATCTCCGGCAAAATCTTTTCTTGTTGTGAACACTGCATCACCTATAAACCTTCTTCGAATAATCTTAAATTGTCCACACCATGTATAAGCGTCGTTTTCGCTTTTCACAAATTGGAGTCCATGTTTCGTTAACATATTGTAGTAATAAATGTCATATTCACCGTCAACTTGTGCTAGTACATCCCGAATCGGAGGTAAATATTGATCATCGCTATCAATGATTGCTACATAATCCCCGGTTGCTTCAGCGATGCATCGATTATACGATTCACTAGCACCTCTATTTTCTTCATGCGTTATTATTTTTAATTGTGGACAAGTTTTTTCATATTCCTTTAGTAGTTCTACTGTTTTATCAGTGGAACCATCGTCGCAAACAATAATTTCATAAGCATATTCTTTCGGAATACTATCCAACATTATCTTAATCCATTCTTCACTATTGTAAGCTGGAGTTAGAAAACTAATTTTCATTCAAAGACCTCATTCCTTTATTGATCAATTAATTAATAACAAGGTAGTAGAAAGCATGCATCATCTACCGTTAAATTTTCCAATTAGCGCAACTCGTAACGAGTTATTGTTGATACCTTGTAAAAAAGAAATCTCATACCTTATGCTTATTAAAAATACGTCTGTCCTCGATTAATATATGCGTGTGATTATTTTAACTTTAGGCCGATGCGTTTTCTGTAGCTAGAAATCGATTATGTATGAGGATGAGTAGCTGTGTTAATAACGTTTTAAGTCGAAATATCCAAAACAAATTCCCCTAGCCAGATGCTCATCTGACTTGGGGAATTTATGTTAGATGCGATAAGTAGAATTCAGTGCATCAGTTAACAGTTCTCTATGGGGAAACTGACAGGCACTGTTTTCAACGCTTTCTTTTGTTTTTCTTACCATCTAAATTTAAAAATTCGCTTTCACGTGCAAACTCAACATCGTCTTTCGGCTTTGTATCGTATTTGAGGGCATTCCGCTGTTTACCTTTGTCTTTGTTTTTGTTTTTATTTTCTTCCGACATGACTTGAACCTCCTTTTGTAGAATGATTTCATCCTAGCTATTGTGTCCAAGGTGCAGAGTTCTATGTAGGAGAATGCAAAATAGGTACCATTCCTTTTTGGATGAATTGCTTGGGTGATGCGATAGACTATCAGAAACTCTATTGGTATTTCCTGTAATCGTATTGATTTCTTTCATTTTTCTCAGTTTCTCTACTATACTAATCATAGGCGTCATGAATGCTAAGAGACAGCATAGTAAAGGGGAATGAGTAAGATTCGAATCAAATGGAAGAGGCTACTTGTTCTTTTTGCTACAGTTTTCTTGCTGATCCAAATCATCGGCAGTTTCTTTTTTTATGAGCTAGCAGTTAAGCGGGGACAGAAAGATTTCTTGCAGAAGAATGCAGATTTGGAAGTGTCCGATAAGGCCATGAACCTCTTTTTGAATGGAGATTGGATAGGTTGGGTCGCGGATCAAAATTTTGAACGACTCACTTTAACGTCACGTGACGGACTGAAACTGTCAGGCTACTATTTGCCGGCATCCAAGCCAACGGATAAATTGGTCATTTTAACGCATGGCTATTTAGGAAACGCGAAGCAAATGGGGCTATTCGGACAGCATTATCATAACGATTTGGATTATAATATTTTCATGCCTGATGCACGAGGGCATGGAAAGAGCGAGGGTAATTATTATGGGTTTGGTTGGCCAGATCGGCTTGATTTGATTGATTGGACACAACTTTTGGTGGAGAAGCTTGGAACTGATATTAAAGTGGCCTATCATGGTTTATCGATGGGGGCGGCGACGGTCTTGATGGCTAGTGGAGAAGAAGAACTTCCAAGCCAGGTCAAAGCCATCATAGCGGACAGTCCCTATGCGTCCGTCTATCAATTATTCCAGTATCAAATGAATCGGATGTTTCATCTGCCGGCATTTCCATTGTTAGATAGCACCAGTGTGTTAACCAAAATCAGGGCAGGTTATTCATTCAGAGAAGCGAGTGCACTAAAAGAGGTGGAGAAGACGAGTGTCCCGATTCTGTATATTCATGGGGAAAGCGATACATTTGTTCCAACAGAATTGACAAAGGATTTGTATCGACATACTTCAAGTGACGCAGAACTCTATCTTGTCCCGAATGCAAACCACGGTGAATCCATTGCATTGGACGAAGACAAATACAATATGAAAATAGATCAGTTTCTTAACCGTTATATTGAATTTAAATAGGTGCCACTGGTTCTAAAACAATTTGAGTTGTTTTCAGAACCGGGCACCTATTTTTTACTAACTACTAGTTAACTGAAAACTTACCATCAACTTCAACCGTCTCATAAATATTAATAAATGCGTCTTCATCATGCTTTCGGACAATCTTTTTAACATGCAGCGTTTCATAACGCGTGACGACCATCATTAAAATGTCTTTCTTCTCTTGAGTATAGCCCCCGTAACCTTCCGTAATCGTAATCCCACGATAGATGGATCCCAGTAACTCATTGCGTATTAAATCACCTTTTGTCGTGACAATCTGCATCGTCAGTTTGACGTGATCTGTGAAGATTGTATCGATCATTTTACCAGTGATATAGATAGACAACAGGGTATATAACGCGATTTCCCAGTCAAAGACAAATCCTGAAAGTAGCACGATTACGCCATTCATCCCCGTGAGGAGAAGGCCGATACTGAAAGAACTTGTACGGGAAACGATAATCGCAATAATATCCAAACCGCCAGAAGTTCCTGAGTATTTGAGGATAAGACCAACGCCCATACCACCAATGCCGCCACCGAAAACCGTTGATAACAGGATATTGTCTGTCACAGCAACGACTGGTATCACGTATAAGAATGCCGAGAGCGACACGACGCAAACGAGTGTGTTAATGGTAATTGTTTTTCCGAGTTTGTAGTAGCCTAAAACAATCAAAGGCAAGTTAAGGACTAGATTTAATAGACCGGTGTTAAATGGGCTGATTAGGCCGAGTAAAATTGCGATTCCGCTAATACCACTACTTAAGATCCCGAAAGGAACGAGAAAGCAGTTAAAAGCAAATGCAATAATGAGTGAACCTAAGACGACAATTAAATTTTTCATAACTAGTAAATCTCCTTCCAGCTTTGGCAAATAAAAAAACTCGACCCTAAATAAGGGACGAGTTTGTGCTCGCGATTATACCCATAACTCCGCAAGTTTCTAAAAACAAACGGCTTTCAGTCAACGTATTCTCATACGTGCTCCAGATAACGGTGGAAAACCGTCAAAGCTTACTAACTTTTCAGCCTTGTATCTCAGAGATGAATTTCGGATAAGGGCTGTTCGTCGACTTTCACTAAGCGCCAACTTAATAGGGAACAGGGACCTTTTCGTACTTTTTCTCGTCATAGACTTTTAGTGTTAGATGTTAATTTAGCAGAGAAAAATTGACGTGTCAATACGTGTTTACCTGCCTTACTATGAATTGAATACCTTTTGCTATCAAACGGTCATGATTATTTAGTGTGCAAAGCCTAACGTGTTGGAGAAGGACTTCACATATCGACAAGAAAACCCAGTTTCGTTCACAGGCAGCCGTATACTAAGTCGGATTTTGTTAATTAATCATACATATAACCCTGCTAGAAAAATCCCTAACGTCTCTTGATAAATTTCATCGAACTGGTCCAAGGGAAGCGGGTTTTTTCCTGAACCCAGTTCAACTGTGAATCCAGGTCTCCGCCATTCCTGAATAAACCAATCCTTATATCCAGCATAGCTTTCAATTGTTTGAACTGATTCGTATCCGCTGACCCTACTGAACTCGTTAACAAGAACTTCAGACTCAGGAGGTTCAAGGTTCTCGTACCCCCAATAAATAACTTCTCCCTGTGTATGAAGAGCGAGTACTCTTGCAAAATCCCGCCTTCTTGTCAGGTCCGCAATTGCAATTGCCTCAGGTTCGGACAAAGGACGCTCACCTCCATAATCTCTTGGACCCGGATTCTTAGGATTACGAGCTCTTTCCCAATCCCAATTGGCAGGAAATTGATCATTCAGATCCACACCCCTTATATTGGCTTTCCAGTCCGAAAAGTCCAAGCTACCATTATTCAATTCAACAACTCTGCTTCGCCATGGCTCATTTGCAGGCGGACCATTTAACACCAAATTAACTCCGTCCGGATTGACCATCGGAACAATGGATAATGTCGTTTGTTGGTAAAGGGGGAATGTGAAAAGACCGCGGATAGTAGTATGGTTCGTTAAGGAAAGCAAATAATCATTTAAAAAGGTCAAAATGATAGGGGTAGTAATCCATTCATTCGCATGAAATGAAGCATTATAATGAACTCGTTTAGTTCCACTACCAACCAAGATTTCTGGTATTTCTCGTTTTAAAACGGAATTTCCGATAGGAGCGGTTTGCAAAAATGGATAAACGGCTAGTAACCTTCTGATATCATTCATCATAATGTCGTAATCAAAATTTTGTTTCCCGTTTATAAGCCTCCAGGTAATCCTCTGAGGAATTTTAATCATCTGTCCAACTTGCAGGCGGTTCGGTGCAAGATTAGGGTTGACAAGAAGAAGTGAATACAAAGGAAGATGTAGTCTTTGTGCGATCAAACATAAAGAATCTCCTGTTTGAATTTTATAATTGGTAGCAACAAATCCAGGGATTTGAATTCGCTGACCTGTCGTAAGTATTTGTGGGTTGATGTTTCGGTTGGAATCGATAATCAGGTGAAGAGGCATCTTGAATACCTGGCTGAAATTCCAAAACGAATCTCCAGGTCTAGCAAATATGTCCATGCATTTCCTCCTCTTAGTTGGAAATACTCAGTAATAAGAGTATGTGAAGTATTGCAATACAATTACATGAAATTACAAAGGGAAATTAAAAATACTATATATGTTGAACAAATGAATATGGCGTATACGCTTTATAAGGGTTTTTGGGAGGTAGTTGAAAAGTCCTGATACTTGGAACAAATTGGAGTTCCCGCTTATACCGCTTCGGCGCTTTGTGGATGCCTCCCGCGATAAGCCAGAAAGGAGACCGCTTTCAGTCTTATCGCTCCGGCTACCACGAAGACGCGCCTACGCTGGATTGTCTATGTGAGAAAGAGCATTTCTTGACTATAATTATATATATTGAATCCGGTATATATACTGAGCGAAGGCGCCTTAACAGGGATAGCAGAAGCCATCCCCTAGCGCTGTAGCGGTTCAATGGGATTCATAAATCTACGTGGAAATGAAAACGATAAACAGGCACTAGGAAAGGTTCCCTAATGCCTGTTTATTTTCTTTAAGCTTTACAGATTTTCATATGAAGTCATCTTATCCATATTACTCGCTACCAGAGCAATGAGTGTGCTCGCCTCTTCTTTTGAAAAGACGAAGCTGCTTTCCTCTTTGTGAAGCTCGTTGCCTTCTGACCAAAAGCGCTTGACCCTTCGAAGAACGCCATCTCCAGTAGCATTGACTACCCCGAATTGATGCGTTATTTCTATTGCATCTTCGATTTGGAAAGCAGTGACTTCAGGTGTTTCCCATTCGACGCTCAGTTCCTCAAACTCTGTATCAGCAATTTCACCAACGTAGTATTCTCCGCTATTGACGGCGTCTAAAACGAACTCCTCGTCAAGATCATCTAGTTCATCATCACTGATGAAATCATGGAAGATATCATGAATAGCGTCAATTATATCCTCAATGTCAGTAAGAATGATTCTGGTTTGCTGTTCGAATTCAAAGTCAAAAGTTTCCACGTAAAACTCTGCGTTATGTGGATCAAAATGAAGGGTACAGAAGTAATCCCTTTCGTCGTCCTCCGTTTCGACAAAAAATTCGATACGAGGATGTTTTGCGCTTTGGTCAATCGACATATGACCGACTTGATCATATTGATCGCAAATTGAATTCAGATGATCATGAAGCTCAGTGGTTACTCTGTTAAACCATTCCATTGACATGCTTTTAACCGCCCCTTTACTTTAATTCTTCATTCAGTTGTATCTTTTCCTAATTCGTGTATTTTATCTAAAGAAAATAAATAAAAAGTGTAAAATGTTCAAATGAAGCAAAAATCATGAAATGGTGCAAATCATATCAACAAAATCACAAGAAATCGTTAGTAATTGGTCGGTCATATAATCAGATGAATACTTGAATTCACGATCGATTCGTTCGATAGTATCGCCCCAGATTGCGCAGGCTTGGTAATTGGCAAACATCATAGAAAGTTTCAGCCGCCAAAATTGCATCTTTGGCGGCTTTTCTCCAGTTAATAAGCCAGCTATTCTTTCATACCAAAGAGCTTCAGCACTCTGTGTACTTATACATTCAGACATCTCGGTAATCGTAATAGAAGTCATTCAATCCGAAGTAATCCAAAAACGCGACTATACAAGTAGTGCTAAGGGGGGAATCAAGTTATTTACTGGTTGATTTGGTTAATCAGCACGTGTGGTAGGTGTTTTTTTATGAAACAATGCATTAGAGTTGCTTAACATATAGATGCAGAATAAAGTAAATAGGTAAGTTGTTGCTGAATAAAAGGAGGAGTTGGGATGCTTTATCTGAATTCAGATCATTTTATGTTGAAACCATTTTTGGCCACTATTCATTGTGAACCGAGCTGGCAATGGAAAAAACGTGATAAACCAATTCCCAACTATGATTTATTTTATGTTTGGGCTGGGGAAGGGACAGTAGTGCTCAATGGTAAGCCCTATAATGTAGAAAAAGGGCATTGCTTTCTTTTTAAACCCGGCGATGAGACAACAGCCACACATAATCCGCAAAATCCCCTCGTGTTAACTTACATTCATTTTGATATAACTGAACCGTTCCAATTGGTACCTTCAGGTCACCGGGTCTTCAAAAATTCCATTACCTTTGAATCGCTTTTAACTCAATATGTTCGATTATTTCTAGTGCAGGCATTTGGTGCAAAAATTGAGGCCCAGCTAATCTTGAAGCAATTGATGATCCATTTATTAAGAGAAGAACGAGGACAAGAAAAACAAATGACTAATACGAGCAATAAATTACTAGAAACGATTCGAGAAATTGCCAATTATATTCAACAAAATCCTGGGTCGCCGCATACGATCAATAGTTTGGCTGAACGTGCAAATCTATCTCAACGGTATTTTTCACAGAATTTTAAACAAGTCATCGGCCATACCGTCAAGTCTTATATTGTCTATTCTCGTATAAAGCGAGCTGAGCATTTATTGCTTTCTACAGGACTCACAGTGACAGAAGTTGCTGATGCTCTAGGATATAACAACATCCATTTTTTCAGTAGACAATTTAAAAAGTACACTGGTAAAAACCCCTCAGAGATACGATAAGCATATTCGGAAATCTACCCATACGTTCAAGAGCCAGGCATTTAGTTGCCTGGCTTTTATGTATTTCATGAACTTTATCTATGAACATAAAAGTGTAAATGTTTGATCAGATAATCTAAATATCTTGGATCCTCTGGCTGATAGTATTGAAAGAGAAAAGGAGTTGAGGAAGATAGCCAATGAGCCAGTAAGTTTTTTTACGAATGTTTATTCAGAGTTGTTGCTTGAGGATTTGCAATACTGGCGAACATAAAAGGGGGAGTATCCAGTACAGTCATGGCGCAAGCATGAACCGCTCTTGAAAGACTTAAGTGCTATTTATTGAGCACGTACGATTATCATTCGTTTCTTATCAAAGTTTCTGGGTTCGGCCTGCTCATGATAGGATCATAGCTCATTGCCTGCCTAAAGCAAATCAACATGTGGCTAAAACATTAACATAGTAACGGTATTGAAAACTGAAAGTGTCCTGGTGCTAGTTCCGCGTCACAAATAAATTAGAAGTATTAAAAAATAGGAGGAGGGAATTTTAGATGGATAACTTATTCTTATTAAATAGTGTCTGGATTATGTTGGGCGCTATTTTAGTCATTTTGATGCAAGGTGGATTTATATTATTGGAAGCGGGCTCGACAAGGATGAAAAATGCCGGTCACATTGCCGGTAAAACTATATTTACATTTGGAATTGCCTCACTTGTTTTTTGGGCAGTTGGTTACGGATTTATATTTGGTGAAAATGGGAACTTTTTTGTAGGGTGGTCTGACTTCTTCTATTCAGGCTATGAAATAGAGGGAAGTACCTATTCGACTGCCGTATTCTTTGTATTTCAGCTTGCATTTGCGGGCATTTCATTAGCAATTGCATTCGGAGGCTTTGCAGAGCGGGCTAAACTTTCCACCTATCTTGTCTTTGCCTTACTGTTCTCAATTATCGTTTATCCGGTAGTAGCCCACTGGATCTGGGGCGATGGATGGTTGGCAGAGCATGGAAAACAGGATTTTGCAGGGTCAACAGTCGTCCATTTAACAGGAGCAATGGCAGCATTGGCAGCTACGATTCTATTGAAGCCAAGAGCTGGAAAGTACAACGTCGATGGGACTGCTAACAACTTGAGCGGACATAACCAGGTTTACACTACTTTAGGTGTCTTGATCTTATGGGTAGGTTGGTTCGGTTTTAACGCTGGAAGTACACTTGGAGTAGAGAATGGATTCTTCGGATTTATTGCCTTAAATACTAGTTTGGCAGCATCAGCGGGAGCGATAAGTGCGTTGCTTATCTCATGGGTTGCTTTAGGGAAATCTGATGTTCCGACAATGTTGAATGGGACATTGGCCGGACTTGTTGCGATTACTGCTTCATGTGCTTTTGTGGAGACATGGGCGTCGGTAATCATTGGCCTTGTTGCCGGAATACTGGTGTTTTATAGTGCTAGATTTTTTGAAAGACGAAAAATAGACGATCCAATTTATGTGCTTTCAGTTCATGGTATTGCAGGCGTATGGGGGACCTTATCAACTGGGTTTTTTGCCTCACCCAGATTGGCAACTGTTGGGCATGAGGGGTTATTCTATGGTGGAGGATTCACTCAACTTGGGGTCCAGTTCATGGGCGTGACCGTATCGGCTGCCTATGCGTTTTGCGTATCCTTCGCAATTTTGTTTGTCATGAAAAAGGTGATGACGGGATTGAGGGTGACGGCAGAACAAGAAACAGTCGGTTTGGACTATAGTGAACATGGAAGCTTCGGATATCCTGAAGCATTATCGATTACAGGGAAACTTGACGAAATGAACACGGTATCTCCGTACGGAATTGAAACGCCTGTTCCTCAACCGATAACATCAAGTTCACTAAAAAAACCACCGAAAAAGGCACTATCAGTCAGTCCTCTTAGCACGCTAAATAAGTAGCCAGGTGATAGTTAAACTGCTTTCTCTTTTGGGAGTTGAACAGGATTACGTAATACCTAGCGTGCAAAGTTTCTTAAATTGCATATTCACAGAGTAGAGGTTAGATATGTAAGTTATATCTAATCTCTATTTCTTTTCTTATTTTAGGAAGTGTTACTTTCTATAGGGGCTTACATGATGTGGAGTATAGGTCTTACTAAAGAACACATTGTACAATCTCCCTCGTTCGTACAAGATCCTATCAACGAAAAAATCAACATTATAAAAGTAGGCAATATAACAGTTTTAAATTTAATAGCAATCACCACCTTATTGTAATAGGAAACAAAATTTCCAGTAAAATGAAAGGGGGAAGAAGGATTTTTCAGTGTTTATCTAATTTTACAGTAACAGAAGAAAGAAATGAATGAATAATTTATTCTTGAATTATGGTAACTTGGTTAGAAAAACAGAATAGTATGCTATAATACATATAACTTTAAAAGAGGAAGGAATGACGTGTGGACAATGAAGTACTAATCTTTTGATTCCGGAAACTGAATTTTTTATTCGAACGGAAAATAGGATTAGTCTGTCCACATTTAAATAAGTTCCTTCCTCTTTGTACGAACAAGAGGCTTTTTAGAGAACTTTGAATTTGGATGAATAATGACTAATCCTTCCGATTTTATGTCGGAGGGATTTTTGTATTCCCTCCGAACTTGGAGGAATGAATATGCTTATTGGAACATTAAATCAAGTATCAGTAGTACATGGTGAAACGGTAATCTTTGATGGAGTGTCTGCGGATATTCCGGAAGGAGCGTGCATTGCGATTGTTGGAGCGAATGGTGCGGGGAAAACGACGCTACTGTCATTACTAGCAGGGGAGAGAGTGCCAACGTCAGGTTCAGTTAATTGGAATGGCAAGTCGCCGTCCATCACCTATTTTAGGCAGGAACAGGAAGACGAAGGGACAATCGATTGGGAACGGGCAGAAACCCATACGTACCGGCGGAAGTGGAAAGTACCGGAGCGTGCTGAATATAGTTCTGCAAGCGGCGGGGAGCGGATGAAGATACGGCTGTCGTCTGCGCTCGCTGAGAAGAGCAGGCTGAACCTTTTGGATGAACCGACGAATCACTTGGACAGTGACAGTCTGGAAGAATTGATCCGGATCATCAATGAGGATGTTGGTACGTATCTGATTGTCTCCCATGATCGGCATTTCATCGACAGGACGGCGGATTTCGTATTCGAAATTGAGCACGGCAAACTGACGGTCTACAAAGGAAACTATACGCAATACCGGAATCTGAAGGACACGAATCGGGAAGTCCAGTTGAAGCATTATGGACAGCAACAGCGAAAGATTGAGCAAGTGGAAGAACAAATCGCCGAGTTGGAAAATTGGTCTGCGAAGGCACATGCGGAATCGACGAAAAAGGGCGGAAGAATGATGGGGGCAAAGGAATACTTCCGGATGAAGGCGAAAAAACGCGATGTCCAAATCCGCTCGAAGCATAAACGGCTAGAAGGGGAATTGGAAAAAGATCGTATTGAGAAGCCTAAAGATGAAATTGGCGTGTCTTTTGACGTCAAAGGTGGGAAGAAAAAAGGGAAGCGAGTCATGGAGTTAAAAGATGTCCGAAAGTTATTCAGCGGGCATGAACTTTTTGCAGACGTCTCGTTTACTGTACAAGCGGGTGAGCGGATTGGTCTTATCGGTCCAAATGGTGCAGGGAAATCGACGCTTTTCCGAATGATACTTGGAGAAGAGAATTATAAAGGAGATCTCTGGAAAACGAACGGCATGACGATTGGTTATTTGAGTCAGACAGCAACGGACTTTCCAAAAGACATGACGATGGCGAATTATTTTCATGTGGATACGTTCCGCGAACAGGGCGTAATCCGTACACATTTGACAAACCTTGGATTTTCAAAGCAACAGTGGGACCTGCCGTTGTCGGACCTCAGTGTGGGAGAGCGGGTGAAGGTTAAATTGATGCAGTTCATTGTTGAAGAAACGGACGTATTGCTGCTGGACGAACCGACGAATCATCTTGATTTACCTTCTAGAGAAGAGCTTGAAAAGACACTGGAGACGTTTCCAGGAACGTTGCTTTTCGCCTCACATGACCGTTATTTCACAGAGCGGATGGCAGACGGGCTGCTTCTATTCGAGCAAGGAACAGTGCGGAAAATACCGCTGACATATGCCGAATGGCAAGAGCGCAGTGCCATAGTGCAACCTGAAAAGACTGCTGATGAACGTTTGCGGCTTGAAACTGAGCTGCAGGCGGTGCTGGGACAGTTGAGTATGATGAAACAAGGGGATAAAAGGTATGCTGACCTCGATAAGGTTTTTAATGAGTTAAGTAGAAAATTAAGGGCATTGAAGTGAATGGAGAACTATAGATGTTGAACAAGTGAATAGGGCGTATACGCTTTACAGGGGCTTTTGGGAGGCCGCTGTAAAGTTCTATTACTTGGAGTGAATTGGAGTTCCTGCTAATACCGCTTCGACGCTTTGTGGATGCCTCCCGCGATAAGCCAGAAAGGAGGCCGCTTTCAGTCTTATCGCTCCGGCTACCACGAAGTCGCGTCTTCGCTGGATGGTCTATGTAGAAAGTGCATTTCATTATCTGGGATGAAATCTGCAAGCTGGAGTATGTCTTTCTTGAATTTAAGTATATACGTTGAATCCGGTATATATATACTGAGCGAAGGCGCCTTAGCAGGGGTAGCCAACCGAACAACGAAGAGTTCGGTTTGTATAATTTCTGCGTTCTTTGCAGAAATTATACAGTTAATACCAAGAGGTTATTCCAGATAGGTTAAAGAATACCTCATCTGGCTTATGGCGGGAGGCATCCCCTAGCGCCGGAGCGGTTCAATGGGATTCATTTATATAGTATCAACTAGTAATCACCTTACAATCTCGCCATATACATCTCGAAATTACATTTCTCTCGATAATGAACACCCTAGCGTAGGCGCGGCGAGAGGCATCCCCAAAGCGCCAAGCGTTCTACAATCCACACCCCGAATTACACCTCTCTCATTATTGAGCGCCACAGCAGGTTCAATGGAATTCTTTAATTCAACATATAATGAAAGTAGTCATTCAAAACAGCGTCTGCCAAAAAGGGACGCTGTTTTTCATTCCATAAAAAAGTTTCAGCATCTAAAGTCGAATACACAAGTTTCTGTAGATAAAACTTTCCGCTAACAAGTAAGAAAAGGTGGTGTCCATTTGGTATAATTTGAGTATAAGTAAAAATGAACGGGGTATGGAAGACCAGTCTTGTCAAAGGGGGAGTAAATTGTGGAACGGTTTCCGGATAGCATTCAATTCTCTTATGAGTGGCGTTCATATCAGAGACGCATACTGAACGAACTGGAAAGTCATCTTGTGAATGGGCATCTTCATCTCGTGGCGCCACCGGGATCTGGAAAAACGGTCCTCGGTCTTGAAGTTATGCTTCGGCTTGATCGACCGACCTTAATTGTTGCGCCGACTGTGGCTATTCGGGCGCAGTGGATGGAGCGGTTCACCGAGCTTTTCCTTGGAGATGAACTACCTACCTGGATGTCGACTAATTTAAAGGAACCTGCATTTGTCACGGTGACGACCTATCAATCGCTACATAGTCTATTCAATAAACGAGAAGAAAAAATAACCGATGACAGTGAAGATCACACTGACGATGAAACGGTAGAAGAATTCATGACGGGAAATGCTGACGATTTGATGCGTAAATTTGATCAGATTGGTTTTGGCACACTAATATTGGATGAAGCCCACCATCTTCGCACATCTTGGTGGAGGACGATGATGGATGTGAAGGAGAGGCTTGGTGAACCTGTTGTCGTTGCGCTAACTGCCACACCGCCTTTCGATGTGAGTGCTGCAGAGTGGCAGCGTTATGTCGCGTTGTGCGGACCGATTGATCTGGAAATATCGGTACCTGAGCTTGTGAAAGCGTCGGAACTTTGTCCACACCAGGATTTTATTCACTATTCAATTCTTGAAGCGGATGAAATGATGCAAATTCTAGAGTTTCGTGACGAAGTGGATAGGTTCATCGAGCAACTGATCGAGGATAAAGAATTTGTGGTGTATCTCGAAAAGCATCCATGGATAGCAGAACCAGAAGCACATGTAGAGCAGATTTTGTCTAGTCCAAGTGTTTTTTCCAGTATGCTTTTGTTCTTGAAAAATAACGGTTCACAAGCATACGCCCATGCCCTGCCTATCATCGGAATGAAAGATGACCAAATGCCGGAGTTGTCGCTTTCTTGGCTTGAAGAGTTGCTTACAGGCTTGCTATTTCAGGTGGATGATAAAGATGTCATTTTAAAGGACATACGAAAACGTTTAACACGAATCGGGGCAGTGGAGCGTCGGAAAGTCGTACTTCTTTCAAATGCGTCCATAAAGAGGGGACTCATACATAGTGCTTCAAAATTAAAGAGTATAGAAGAAATTGTGAAAGCGGAAAAAGCGCTTCTCGGTGAACAGCTCCGCATGGTTATTTTGACAGATTACATTCGAGCTGCGGATATGCCATTAAAAAAGGGGGATGAGCTTCCATTTGCTCGCCTTGGTGTCGTCCCCATATTTGAAGTGCTGCGTAGAAACCTCGGTCCGTACGTTAAACCGGGGATCCTAACTGGATCGATTGTCGTCCTGCCAGTGAGTGCTTGGCCTATATTTGAAGAGGAAGCAAATAACCGCGGGTTGACAGTCGTTGCATCGCCGCTTGAAGTTGATGCGTCCTTTATCCGAATTGAGGTGAGCTCGGCTGATCGGCAACAGATGGTCGCAATAATGACCGAAGTTCTCAAAAGGGGCGGCGTGGATGTACTAACCGGGACGGCCGCGCTCCTTGGTGAAGGATGGGATGCACCTTGCATAAATTCACTTATTTTGGCGTCTAATGTCGGTTCCTTTATGCTGTCAAATCAAATGCGCGGACGTGCGATTCGGACAGATCGAAATGATCAGGCTAAAACATCTTCCATCTGGCATCTGGTCTGTGTGGATCGAAGTGATGCAGGTGGAGGAGCGGACTATGATAATCTAACACGGAGATTTCAATCGCTAATTGGCATAGGAGCAAAGCGAGATATCATTGAAACGGGGATAGCTCGACTGGAGACTGGGGCTCCCCCAGGCACGGTGGAGCGCGTTAATATGTTAAATCATGAAATGGTACAACGTGCGGGCAAACGGGACACTTTTTTCGTCCGTTGGCAAAGAGCCATTGATGGAGGCCGTGAAATGACCGAGGAAATCGTGGCGGATAAACGCTCCTTGCCGCGTCCATATTATTTAGATAACACATTGAGAGGTCTTTTGTGGATCACGGGGTTTATCGCTTTAGAAGCAGTAGTCGATTTCAGCAATCTTTTCCGAAAACTTGGTGCGTTTTCATTCGGAGAAGGAATGGCGATTGCGACAGTGCTCGGCCTCCTTTTTGCAGCACCTTCTTGCTATAAAACGGTGAAGTTGTATAGCAAGCATCCTTCCATTGAAGCGAGTATGAAAGAGATTGCGGAAACTGTCTATGCATCCATGCTTCATGCAGGTGCTGTTACAACACCACTCCATAACAAGATGATCCGAGTGACGCGAGACGGCGGAGGGACATATACATGCTGGCTTGAAGAAGGGACGACGCATGAGAAGACGATCTTCATGACCGCATTGAAGGAATTTCTAGATCCAATTGAAAATCCGCGATACATACTAATACGCAAGGCAGGGAAACTTTGGAAGAGATCTGATTATCACGCTATCCCGCAAGTAATCGGACAAAAGAAAGAATATGTGAGCTTTTTCTTGGAAGAGTGGAAACGCCGGGTTGGAAAGTCAGATTTCATCTACACAAGAACTGTCGAGGGACGTCTTAAACTGCTAGAAGCGCGGATGAAGGCATTATCCAGTTCGTTCGTACCAACAGTAGAACGGACCAGTGGATGGCGGTAAGAAGGCATGTATATGTTGAATTAAAGAATCCCATTGAATCTGTTGTGGTACTCAATGTTGAGAGAGTTGTAATTCGGGGGTCACTGAAAAAGTGCGATTTTCTTCAATGCCGTTGATTTCCGTTCCGAGCGGACGCTTTCCGCGGGCACGGCTTCAGCCTCCTCGTCACTGCGTTCCTGCGGGGTCTTCAGCTCGTGCTGTTCCCGCTGGAGTCGCCGCTCTTCACTACAATCAACTAGTTCTTACTTTAAAAAAGAACTTTTTCAGTTTCCTCTTAATTCGGGGTGTGGATTGTAGAACGCTTGGCGCTGTGGGGATGTCTTTGCCTCGCGAGCGCTAGGGTGTTAATTATCGAGAGAAATGTAATTTTGAGATGTCTATACCGAGATTATAATGTGATTACTAGTTGATACTATTCATAGTCAAGAAAGATGCACTCTAAGTTGCAGATTCCATCACAGATAACGAAATGCGCTTTCTCAAATAGGCCATCCAGCGAAGGCGCGACTTCGTGGTAGCCGGAGCGATAAGACTGAAAGTGATTTCCTTTCTGGCTTATCGCGGGAGGCATTCACAAAGCGTCGAAGCGGTATTGGTAGGAGATCTATTTCATTCCAGTACAAGGGCTTTTTCAATGGCCTCCCAAAAGCCCTTGTAAAGCGCATACGCCATATTCATTTGTTGAACATATTTAGTGTAGTTTTAAGTCGGAGATAGTCGCTAAGAATTAGCTCCAATTGGTGGTAAAGTAAACGAAGAGGTCATGTAAGAAGACTGCAGAATGGAGGCTGTTCATGAAAACGATTACGATTGAAGAGATAGTCAATACGTTTTCCTTGGAAGTGTTAAGCGGACACGACCAATTGCATCGTATTATAAAAAAATCCAAAGTACGTCGTCCAGGATTAGAGTTTATGGATATATTTGATTTTATTGCAAAAGAACATATTCAAATTTTGGGGAAAAACGAAGTTAATTACCTTCATACGCTGACGTTTGAGGAATGTAAGCTTCGGATTGCAAATATTGTTCAATATGCGCCCCCATGTATCATCATTACATCCCAGCAGGAAGAGCCACTGGGCCTGATTCAATACTGTACGGAAGAGAAAATCCCGGTGTTACGTACTCGTGATTCCACGAGTGAATTGAGTGCGAAATTAGATGCGTATGTTGTGAAAGCAATGGCTCCAGAAATTGCAATACACGGCGTTTGCGTCAATGTTTCGGGAATGGGTATTCTACTCCGCGGCAAGTCTGGCGTAGGGAAAAGCGAGACGGCTCATACACTGATTGGTCGGGGACATCGGCTTGTAGCAGATGATGTCGTGGTGTTGAAAAAGCTTAGCCCACAAACCTTGCTCGGCACGCACGACGAAAACAGCAAAGAATTTCTTGCGTTGCGTAGTATTGGTTTGTTAAATGTGGTGCGCCTTTATGGAAGAGCCGCTTTCCAGGATGAAACGCGGATTGCACTGGACATCGAATTAACTAAGTGGAAAGAAAATGACTTGAATAATGAATTAGAGCAGGAAACGAAGTTTGTGGAATACATGGACGTCCAGATTCCGCATATCCAAATTCAACTTCAGCCGGGGCGTGATATCGCAGGTTTGATTGAAGCCGCGGCGAATAACTGGTATTTAAAGCAGCAAGGTTATAGCGCAGTAGAGGAATTCATGAAACGGATTGAGTCAGATACGCCTTAGTATTGAGTAGCAACGTTTGATGGGTTTGGAATAATTAGTAGGAGTACGTAAAAACGTGAAAATGAGTAGAAATTCAAATAGTAACGGGTTCTCTTTTTGGGGGACAAAACAAGTAAATCGCAATCAAAACCACAGACCTATTCGCATTAATGAATAGGTCTTTTTCATTGTCAATAAAGCATGCATTCATATTCAGCATTTGAAATCGCATGATTTTTAGCGCACATATTATCTTTTGAAACAGTTATTGTACAGTAGGTTTACTGTACTGTTTTAATGGCGATGCATTCCTCTCATTATGGATAATAAAGGAATACAGTTCACTTACTTAACTTACAAGATGAAATAGTTGGAAAATGAAACTTTTCTTATGTCTACTATGTATAAGAAGTAGATCCAAAAAAAATAAAAATGGGGGAAATATTATGTATCATAAATCACTAAGGAATTATATTTCAATCATTAGAAAGAAGAACATTAAATTGAAAACTGGAGTCGCCCTATTTATTGTTCTTATTTGTCTTTTAGTTACAGGATGCTCTAAAGCCGAACCACAGGATAAAAATAAAGAGCTCATTCAAGGCTTCCTAGAGTATGAGCTGAATGCTCCTAATGAAGAAGCAATACGTACAATTAACGATCTGGATAAGTGGGTGGAAGAACAGAAAGAGGGTGGACCATTACCATTAGATAGCGAGTATAACACTTATTTAAAGGATACCTATGGACCTTATTTCACGGATAGCGGTTACGATAGATTCGTTTCGACGGGTCATGCATTACTATTTCACGAAGCAGCCAACAAATATGACTATCAAATAACCGTAACTAAAATTGAAGTGGAGCAAAATAAAGACACTCCAACGAATTATAACTTTACGGCTTATATTGATTATGAAAAAAAAGGGAATGAGAAAATTAATGCAGAAATCACGGGTATAGCTATTATACGTGATGAGGGGATAGAGAAAATTACTTACCTTGGTGACAAGGAGATGTTGAGAACACTAACGAAAGGTGATTAAACTACAAAGTCATTTAATGAAATTTCAAAAGGGATTGCCTGACTAACGGATGCACTTAGTTGGAGTAGATAAGTTGTTGTGAAATGTCGCTTACAATTTACCTTTTGGAGTGGGTGCGATTTACGATGTTATTTGTGTGCTTTGTCTCAAAAAGAGAACCCGTTAATTCAAATAGATGTCTACTTTTTTTCGTGTTTTTTATTTTGGTGTATGAAATGGTTGTCATTTTGTCTTATTCGGCCACCTATTATTAGTCAGGTTACTCCTAGATGCAGCTGGGGGCCTGGAGTGTGGCGTAAGCTAATTGGTGATTAATGATACTATTTAACCTGTAAAGGCATGTTAGAGGTGAAACTGAGAAGTCGAAATTGCTTGGTCAACAGCTCGCACGCTTGTAATGAAGGTGGGAACAGATCGAATAACAACTTATAATCACTGGCACTTTCGAAAAGTAAGGGAATGGCTAATGGGTTTTATTTATTAAATATCCATTTTATTGAATGTCAAGCAAGCTCTGCTTCAGCTTGAAGTTTGGAAGGGAAGGGGAAGGAGGGTTTATATTGAACTTAAATAAACGTCCATCTCGACTATTTTTGTGGATGTATACATTACAGTGTACTTGTATACGTTAATGTATACATTTGTAAACATTAATGTGTACAAGTATACAAACGCGTACACAACCAGTAGTGGCGCGTGTATACGTTAATGTGTACAAGTTTACAGCTGGGTACACAATATTACATTTGTGTGTTAAATAGTTGAATTGGATTGACCTGCCAACAAAATTCCAGTACCATTTCAATAGAAAGATAGAATAATTGGGGAGGATGATTTTTATGACAGAAACACGTATTGCAGCAATTGACGTAGGAAACGATTCATTAAAAGCCATTTTCGGTAAATTGGAAGCAGAACTCAATATACCCAATGTAATTGCACAAGATATTGCAGATCGTCCGATTATCGGCATTGAAGAACTAGACAACCAAGAGCCTACTGATGGCATTCATATTCGTTTGCACTCTCCAACATTAAAAGATAACAACGCTATTTACCGTGTTGGGAATCTTGCTACGAAAAGTGGTAATTCAACTGAACTAGATCCAGGTAGCAACAAATCTGAGGAAGATCAAACTTTGGTGATGTTGTTCGCGGCACTTGCAATAGATGCAGCTCGTGATGAGAATAAAGGTATTTTTAAACGTAATAATAATGTAATTGAAGCTACGTATACACTAGGTACAGGACTTCCACTTAGAGAAGTTAAGGAAGGGAAAGACGTTGGTTATCGTTCCCAATTGCTTAGCTCTGTTCACCAAGTAGAATTTTTAGTTACACCTAAATATCAAGGTATAAAAGTAAATATTAAATTTGATGAAGTAAAGGTTTATCCAGAAGGTTTTGCTGCGTTTATCAACCTTGTAATGGATAATAATTTAAACATCATTAATAAAGAATTAATCGATAAACAAATCTTGATACAAGACATCGGTGGATTATCAACGGATGTTGCGGTCATTAGGAATCGTAAAGTTGATGATGATAAGGCGCAAGGCTTTAACTTGGGTGTTTCAGAGTCTCTGGATGCTATTCGAGAAGAAATTTATGTTAGGCATGGCGTAGAGTTGGACAGTCGTCTAGATGTTGTGGACATTATAACGAAGAAAAATAACCGTAATCATATTATGGTAAAAGGAAGCCGGACAAGTGTTCATGACATTGTAGATCGGATTCTCTTGGAGTTAGCGAAAAAGCAATATCGCCATTTACGGAATGTATGGGCAAGAAACTCGCAATCTGAGATCTGCTATTTCATCGGCGGAGGCTCTATTGTCCTTAAAGACTATCTTAAAACGTTAAATAATAGCTTAGATGGTTATAATATCGATTTCTTTGAGGATGAAAAAGAAAGTGTCTGGATGATGGCCAACGCTTATTACAAGTTAATTTCAGACTTTGCGAAAAAAAATCAACAAGTCAAAATTAAAGAAGAAGAAAAGTTAGTTAAAACAAAGTAAGGTGACTATGCATGAATGACGCGGGATTAAAAAGGGGACAGCCCATTACATTTCGTCTCCCATCAGATACATCTGACCACACACTAAAGCAACTGCAAAAGTTAAAAGAAGTCGAAAGAAGAAACTTTTCCAGTAAAATTGCGGAGTTCGTGATAGATGGGGTGAATGACTCACTTTTAAAGCATAGAGAGGCCATAACAATTCCGCTCCCAAAAGGGTTAACTAAAGCGCAACGTGATTGGTTAAAGCACGAACATTCCGAGGCGCTACTAGGGAGTATCGTCTATCAGTTAATGTCCGATCCAATCCGCACAGCTTCTCTCTTTGCATCATTGAACAGCAATGCAATAGATGTAAATGCAGCATTATATTTGCAGGAAGAAACGAGCGCTGCCGTTGAGGTGGAAACAGAACATCAATTGATTAACATAGAGGATGATCTGGATAATTTTGATTGGGAACAGTTAAAGGAGCCAGAAGAAACCTCTGTTGTAGAAGAGGAAGACCCTCTAGCTGACTTCCTTGCCCAGATGAATAAATAATAGTGAGTGCCTGCATAAGAAACCACCATGAATGTTTAAATTTTCATGATGGTCTATTGTACAGGCACTTTTTGTTGTGATTTCTAAGGAATCTAAAACATTGAGATGTTTTCTTTGGAGCATACAAGGGAAAAAGAGTAATAGGGAAGACTACAGCTAGTTTACGAATGGGCTGTATGTCTATTTAGTAAGAAGAATGGGGTGAAGCGGTTATGGAAAAAGTTATTTACATCGTGCGTCATTGCTCCGCAGAAGGACAGGCACCACACGCGGAATTGACTGCTGAAGGGATTTTGCAGGCGGATCAGCTTGTAGCGTTTTTCGAAGATATCGAAGTGGATCGGATTATTACGAGTCCGTTTTCTCGTGCACGTCAGACGGGCTGGCCTATAGCTGAGCGGAAGAAGTTGCATGTAGAGGTGGATAGTCGGCTTATGGAGCGCGTGCTAAGTTCAATGGATTTCGAGGATTGGTTGATAAAGCTGGAAGATACGTTTTTTGACCTTCATCTAAAATATGAGGGTGGGGAATCTTCGAGTGAAGCGATGTCGAGGGTTTGTGATGTTGTGGATGAGCTGGGTGACGGTTCGCGGACAGTGCTTGTGACACACGGGAACTTAATGGCGCTATTATTAAGGTGTTATGATGAGCGATTCGATTTTGGGCAGTGGCAGGCACTGACGAATCCAGACGTGTATGTTATACGGATTAAGGATGGGGACTCAGAAGTGGAAAGAATTTGGGGTTCTGAATAAAAAAACAGGCCGCTGTGATGTCGGCCTATCTAGGTTTTAGTGAATGTTAACCCATTGTAAGATTAGTAATAATGACCACTGCAATAATAACGAGTGCCCCGAAAAGACTGATCCACATGGATTTGTCGGGATTATTCGGTCTGCTGTCTGCTTTATGCATAAACTGCGCCTTCTTTCTGTTTATGTCATTAACTATACTCTTATCGACGATAGAATGGAATAAACTGTTACCACGTGAAACGAGTTTATTATATATATTGAACCTATTTGATGGGGTTTTTTATTTCCATTACTCTATGCTTCTATTGAAAATGGACCAAACATTCCCACAATCTCACACTAGATATGTTACACTTGCTACAAAGCTGAATAGTTTAACAACCACTAGGGGAGCCTTTTTTAGGCTGAGACGTGCATGAATGCGCGGACCCTTGGAACCTGATCCGGATTATACCGGCGTAGGAAAGTGGGTACGCCTTTTACGAATAGTTAAATGGCTAGCCGCTTTCTTACGCCACCGGGAAGCGGCTTTTTAGTATAAATAAAAGGGTGGCGAATCGAATGGTACGTGTGGCATTGACAATTGCGGGGTCGGATAGTGGTGGTGGTGCGGGTATTCAGGCAGACTTGAAGACGTTCCAAGAATTGGGTGTTTTCGGTACGTCGGCACTGACAGCGGTGACAGCGCAAAATACATTTGGAGTGACGGCGATACAGCCGGTTGACACCGCTATTATTAAAGCGCAAATACAGGCAGTTATTGAAGATTTTGATGTTAAAGCGATTAAGACGGGGATGCTCTTTTCGACAGAAATTATCTATGCAGTGGGAGAGGCGTTTCATTGGAGCGGAATTCCACTTGTCATTGATCCGGTAATGATTGCGAAAGGGGGTGCTTCATTGCTAGAAAGACAGGCGGTTGAAGCGTTGAAGACTGTACTTGTACCTCTTGCAGCTATTGTTACACCTAATATTCCAGAAGCAGAAGTGCTTGCAGGAATGGAAATAAAGACGAATGAAGACATAGAACGAGCGGCGAAACATATAATAGCGTTGGGCGCGGGGGCGGTTCTTATTAAAGGGGGCCACCGGAAAGAAGCGCCTTATGCGGAAGATCTGTTCATGGGGGCTGACGGGGAACGGTTCTCGGTTCGCGCACCATGGATTGATACGAAAGATACGCATGGAACAGGGTGTACGTATTCGGCGGCACTGACAGCGTTTTTGGCAAATGGGGAAACGGCAGCGAATGCAGTTGTTTCTGCAAAATGTTTTATACACGCAGCAATTGAAGATGGACTAAAAATTGGTGGCGGCCATGGTCCGACGAATCACTGGGCATATGGACGCCGCGGCAACAAGACAATGGAAGGGGTTGTAGTTTATGGATAAGCAAACAGTTAACTTATATTTCATCATGGGCACAGTGAATTTGGCGGGACGCGACCCGTTACATGTCTTAGAAGAGGCGCTAAAGGGTGGTATAACGAGCTTTCAATTACGTGAAAAAGGGCCTGGTGCATTAACGGGTGAAGAGTTGAAGGCTTTTGCACAGGCGTGTCAGCAATTATGTGAACAATATAGTGTACCTTTCATTGTCAATGATGATATAGGTCTTGCGATTGAAATTGGTGCAGACGGTATTCATATCGGGCAGGAAGACGGATATATTTCGGCAGTGCGTGACAAGGTTGGTCCAGACATGCTAATAGGTGTTTCTACGCATAATGTAACAGAAGCGATTGCGGCAGCTGATGCTGGGGCTGATTATATCGGTCTAGGTCCAGTTTATGAGACACAGACGAAAATGGATACGCAACCGGTTATTGGCATCGAGACAATTAGGGAAGTGGCATCGTTGTTACCTGGTTTACCTATTGTTGCGATTGGTGGAATTTCAGAACGCAGAGCCGGTGCTATCATTAAAGCGGGTGCGTCAGGGGTAGCGGTTATTTCTGCGATTTCTGGAGAAGAAGATCCTGGAGAAGCAGCAAGTCGTTTAAAAGGTGCGGTCCTTCTTTCATTAACAGGTATTGAAATGTAATGTTTAACTGCTCGCGAAATATACCACACTTCCAAGTAAGGGGCGTGGTGTGCGGATGAAAAAGAAACTGTTTGAAATACAAACCGTTTTGCATAAGGCAGATCTAATCTATTTCACATGGAATGATGTCGGCGGAACCTACAAAGTCTATAGAGACGGGCATCATTTGTATGAAGGAACGGTCTCTGAATTTAGTGACGGTGATTTCAAGCATGCGAAACTATATAATTACGTAATCGAACGTGTTGAAGATGGTATTGTAATTGACGTTATTGCATTGCAAACGTCAGCATTTGCTGAACAGAAAAACAAAGAAAGTCCGCTTCAGTCACTTGTCATGACAACGATTGTCGCAAAGACGCAAATTGCATTGTCTTGGGAGGAAATTAAAGATGTCGCTGAATATGATGTCTACCGAAATGGTAAGCATATGACAACGGCGGTCGATAATTCTTACATCGACAGGGATTTTTCGTTGGATGAAATCTATACGTATACGATCGAATCTAAGCGTTCACTTGCGAAGTCGGAAGAACGATTCAACGTCTTTCAGTCGATTGTCTCCACTCTTTTTGGGTTGTTGAATCCAGTTTCGTCGAAGGCAGAAGCGGCGATTGAACGATTTTCGGTGACAAAATCCATTGCCAAACCGAGGGAATTGCTGATACCTGTTCAAGACAGAGTTCGTCTCCCGAATGTAGATAGGTGGGAATTCCGCTACATGACGTTTTTGCAGGATGACTGGGTGTTGAATCCGAATCTATTGTCGCGAAATCGTTATTTTAAAGGGGATGACAGGGGATTCGATTCAAATGGAGCCAGTTATCGGACCCGAGTGGACGTCGAACTGGCATATGACCTTGAACGTTCTCCATTGACGTTTACAAGGGATGTTGGGCCATCGATTGTCTATGATGCTTTTAAGCGCTTTAGGAAACAGGCAACCGCTTCACACGATGGGATTACATTGAAACGGACAAATCACGGGGAAGACGAAGCAGGATTTCATCTCCTGCATGCTGTCGGCAATCCCCTTACAACGGCCCCTGACATTAACTATGAAGTGCGAGCAGTTATGAGGCGGGACGGAACGTTTGATATGACGGGTTACCACGATCAGGCGCCCCATCATGAGATTTACCTGATGCGTGGTGAAGAGAATGAATGGAAACCAATTCACCAAGCGGAAAGTAAGGGGCTCGCGTGGATGTCTGAGGTAATTGCATGGCAGTACTGGCGAATCTCTAATTTTGAATAGTAAACAATGAACTCCTTCCGTTGTCATAAATGGAAGGAGTTCGTTGTTTATCCGGAAAGGAAAAATATGAGTTGCGTAGATAACGAATTATGCATCCCTACTATTCGATAGGATGAACCTTGGTAATAATGAATGTACTGTGACAAGAGGTTATCTCGGATAGCCTCTTTATTTACTTTTAGTGTCTATTATTGAACAAGACAGGCGGTGACTCGTTTCTTACATCTGATTTATACGCTTCAAGCCAACTCGTTGACAAAGAAAACTCTGCTTGATATGATTATCTTGAATTCAAGATAAATAACTTTCTACTAATTCGAGGAGAGAATTGATATGACGAAAAAATCAATGGGCATTCATCACATAACTGCAATCGTCGGACATCCGCAAGAAAACGTCGACTTTTACGCGGGTGTTCTTGGGTTGCGTCTTGTCAAGAAAACCGTCAATTTCGATGATCCGGGGACGTATCATCTTTACTTTGGTAATGGAAACGGTGCACCGGGTACGATCATTACATTTTTCACATGGGCTAATGCTCGCCAAGGAACAATTGGGGATGGCCAAGTCGGTGTTACGTCGTACGTAGTACCGGTCGGGGCAATGACTTTCTGGGAAAACCGTCTTGAGAAATTTAAGATTGCGTTTAGCAGATCAAACCGCTTTGGCGAAACGTATGTATCATTTGATGATCCACACGGTTTGAGAATTGAGATTGTCGAGCGAGAAGATGGGGTAAAGAATGAATGGATGGTTGGTGAAATAACAGCGGATGTCGCTATAAAAGGGTTTGGCGGCGCAACGCTATTATCTACACAACCTGAAAAAACGGCTCATCTTCTTGAACAAGTTATGGGGCTTGAAAAAATCGGTGAAGAAGGCGAATACATCCGGTTTCGCTCAACAGCGGACATCGGCAATATCGTCGATTTGAAAACGACATCATCAGGTCGTGCACAAATGGGTGTCGGCACAGTTCACCATATCGCTTGGCGTGCTGAAGATGATGCGGATCAACTGGACTGGAAATCACTTGTTGAAGAAAACGGTTATGGTGTGACACCAGTGAAAGACAGAAATTATTTCAATGCGATTTACTTCCGAGAACACGGGAATATTTTGTTTGAAATTGCAACGGATGCACCAGGCTTTGCACATGACGAGTCCGTGGAGACGATGGGAGAAAATCTTATGCTTCCAACGCAATATGAGCACAGTCGCGAACAGCTGGAATCTTCTTTGATCCCTTTTGAAGTGCGCGAAATTGATTGATACGAGGAGAGATATGCTATGAAACATATTTATAAACCAGGAAAAGATGCTTCAAAACCGGTGTTACTTTTGCTTCACGGCACAGGAGGCACAGAACAGGATTTACTGGGACTTGCCGACTTAATTGATCCCGATGCTGGCGTACTAAGTGTTCGAGGAAATGTCCTTGAAAACGGCATGCCACGTTTCTTCCGTAGATTGGCGGAAGGGGTATTCGATGAGGAGGATTTAATCTTCCGTACGAAGGAATTGAATGCGTTTCTGGATGAAGCTGCAAAAGAAAATAGTTTTGACAGGTTGAATGTCATTGCGGTTGGTTATTCTAATGGAGCGAACATCGCAGCAAGCCTGCTGTTCCATTATGCAGAGGCTTTGAAAGGCGCCATTCTTCATCACCCGATGGTACCAAGGCGCGGAATCGACTTGCCAGATTTAGCTGGCATTCCGGTGTTCATCACCGCAGGAAAAAATGATCCGATTTGCCCTGCGAAGGAGTCAGAAGATCTCAAGGAATTATTGGCAGGCGCGGGCGCAGCGACGGAAGTTCACTGGGAAATGAATGGTCATTCGCTAACACGTACGGAAGTGGACGCAGCGGCAGAGTGGTACAAAACAACATTTGTGAAATGATAAAAGAAGCGGAGATAAAAAAATGAGTTTTTTAGACAGGTTATTCGGCAAAACAACTACAACAAGTAAAGAGGAGACAGTAAACATGACAAAAACAAAAACAGCAATCGTCTATTACAGTTCAGGAGGTACGAACTACCAATTGGCACAGTGGGCTGCTGAGGCGGCTGAAGCAGCGGGTTCTGAAGTACGACTAATGAAAGTGGCTGAAACAGCTCCCCAAGCTGCAATCGATTCATCTCCGGGCTGGAAAGCGCATGCTGAAGCAACGAAAGATGTTCCTGTTGCAACGGGAGAAGATCTTGAGTGGGCGGACGCGATTATCTTTAGTGTACCGACACGTTTCGGTAACGTACCTGGGCAAATCCAGAGTTTCATCGATACATTAGGTGGTCTTTGGTTCCAAGGCAAGCTCGCTAATAAAGCTGTAAGCGCAATGTCTTCTGCACAAAACCCACATGGCGGTCAGGAAGCAACAATCCTTTCCTTGTACACAACGATGTACCACTGGGGAGCAATTGTTGCGGCACCAGGTTTCACCGACGCAGTTACATTTGCAGCTGGCGGTAACCCGTACGGTACAAGCGTAACTGTCGGACAAGATGGGAAAATAGCGGATGACGAAGCGGCAATTAAAGCGGCAGTTGCTCATCAGGCGGGACGTACAGTAAAAGTTGGAACAGCATTGAAAAGTATGAACGCATAACACGTAATACGAAGAAAGCCGACCTTATGATGGGTCGGCTTTTTCGATTTTTATACATAAGTAGAACGTAGATGACAGGCTAGGTGTATTTTCAAAGAGTCTTCATTGTCGTTTAAGTCGAGTTGCAGTACGTGTTCAATTTTTCGAATGCGCTGGTATAGTGTGTTGATGTGAATATGTAGTTTTTTAGCTGTTTTTGTAGCGGAACGGTTTGATTCAAAATAGGTCAGCAAGGTTTCTTCCAACTCGGACTTTTTTTCATGAGGGTAGGATAGGGGAAGAAAGACCTCATCGATAAATTGTTGGATTTCCCTGGGCGACTGATTTAAAAAGAGCTTGTTTAACCCAATGTTTTCGTAACGAATGATATCCAGTCGATTACGTGAAGTTAGGTAGGTCAGTGTTTTGTTCGCTTCTTCGTAAATCTTTTTAATGGCGTGTAATCCTTTATAAGTCGAGCTAATGCCAGCGCGGAAAGATTGTTGATCCTTCGCATCCCACTCTTCTTTGACGACGTCGAACTTTTGTTGGAAGATCTTAAAGTGGCTGGATTCTGTTATAGAGGCGAAGAAGATGACTCGATTTTGTAACCCATAAATCATTGTTTCAGTCTTGGGTAGTTCGTTTTTTAATTTCAGTACTAGATGGTGAATCTTGATTTCCAGTAGCTGCAAATCTGTGTAATTTGGTATTTCAAAAATCGCCATAAACCAATGAGTGGAGGCGTTTAGGCCGAACTCCTTTGCGAGTGTTTCAAGATGTTCATCGTTCTTTGCGTTTAACAGCGCAAGGAATTGTTCGTGCGTCTTTTTATAAAAGTATTCAGTGACGGTTTGATTTTTGATTAATTCCAAAGCTAATATGGAACTGCCTTGTTCGAGTGCAATTCGGTCTGACTCGGAAATTTCTTCTGTCACGTGAATCAGGAAACACCCAAGAAAAACAGGGCCATTATAAACAGGGTAGATATAATAGGTTTTTACGGAAGGGTGATTCGCTTTGAGGTGGACAGGTTTCCTTCTTGTTAAAAAGATCTTTTTCAGTTCAAATTGATCGAAATTAGGTATTTCATTAGGGTCATGTAAATAGAATTTGTCTTCAATGACGTTGAAAAAGGTAACGGGTGAATTGAGCATTAGGTTGAATTCATGGACGATTGCCTCGAGACCTTTATTCTCCAACGAAATAGTGGTCAATGTTTCATGCACTTTATGCCTTTTTTGAAGTTGAATATTTCGTTCTTCCAGCTGCGCACTTAACTGCGTAATTTTTTCGATTCGATTATTTGCTTCTGTAAAGTACTGTGCATTTTGAATGGCGATAGCGGCTTGTTCAGCAAACGCCTGCAGTAGGAGAAGATCATGTTCATCCAACACTTTTTTTCGATGCCATTGATGGGTAATCATGATGCCAATCCTTTTATCTTCAATGGAAATGGGTACGCAAATAAGTGCTTCTGGGATGTTTGCGGATGAAATAATATGATGAAAGTTCGATTTTGAAACATGGTGATAATCCATTGCCTTGAGTATTTCTTCTTTGGAGTTGAATATCAGTCCTAGCCCATCCTCGAATACAGTCCCTGTAATAGATTCTCCTGGTTTCACTTTGAAATTGTAAATGTTGTCATTAAACCCAAGTGGTGCTTTTACTAGTAGCCGCTCTGTCCCCACGTCGTAAAGCATTAAATACCCTGCATCTGTAGCTGGAATCACTTTGAGTGCATTCCGCATAATTTCCCCCAAAACTTCGTCAAGGTCCAAACTGGAAGTGATTGAACGAATGCTGTCGACTAAAACTGTCAGTTCAACATCTCTTAACTTCCCTTGTAATAAAGGATTAGTTGTCTTATCTGTTTTCATCTCTTTTCTCCTTCCGGTGGTGTAGAGATATCTATATAATTCACTAAAACAGTGTATGAATGCACATTGTTATCACACTAATTCCAGTGTATAGTAATGAACATAAATTGAAAAGAGCAAAAATTCTAATAATGTAAGCGCTTTATTATTTACCCTGCGAATTAGTTGTAATACGAAAATAGTAACCGTTTAAAATTGCCGGTGACAAAACGTAATGAGGAGGAAAGAAGATGGAACAAGTTTTGAAAGTAGCAAACAGCTTCCCAATATGGATTATTGCGGCTCTCGTCATTGGTATTGTTATATTCCAAGCAGTTGTCTTCATCAGGCTTGCTTCAAAAACAGCTCCCTCTGTTGGACTGACAACTTTGGAGGTGAAGTCGGTCGTGCGGACGGGGGCAATCAGTTCGTTAGGGCCTTCTTTTGCAATTATTATCGTCGCGATTTCCTTAATTACTTTCCTTGGAAATCCGGTTACACTCATGCGAATCGGTATCGTCGGATCGGCACCAATCGAAACGGTCGGCGCGAGTCTAGGAGCACAGGCGGCCGGCTCGGAACTGGGTTCGTCGACATTTACTGAACAAGCATTCACGACTGCAGTTTGGGTCATGTGTCTTGGTGGAATGGGCTGGTTATTGGTTACTGCGTTATTCACGAAATCACTGGGTAAGTTTCAAGAGAAAATTTCGAGAAAAAATAGCAATGTTAAACTGTTGAGTATTGTTTCGACTGCAGCAATGATAGGGGCTTTTGGTTATTTTGGTGCAGGGCAAATGATAAAAGGGATCAATGAGACGGTGGTATTTATAGCTGCATTTCTTGTCATGCCGGTTATCATATGGGCTTCTAATAAGTTTAAAATGAATTGGTTAAGAGAATGGTCTCTCGGATTAGTTATTGTTGTGGGGTTATCAATAGGACTGTTACTAACTTAACGAGGAAGGCAGGAGAAACGGTATGACGATTATGAATGAAGCGGAAACTGAAGTGATGACGCAAGGGGATTTACGGACGAAGGAGACAGGTACAACACTCGATTTTGCAACGTTTCATGCCAAATCACATTTTTGGGGACGCTTGACGATTTGGAGCGTTATCGTACTGACGTTGGCTTTGCCTCTCTATCTATCGTTTGGTCTTGGTTTTCATCCGGGATGGTCACCAATACTGTCCGGGTTCCTTGCTTATGCATCGATTATTGCGGTAGTGTGGTTTATTGAACCAATTAGTTATTATCCGATTTTGGGTGTTTCGGGCACTTATCTTGCTTTTTTAACTGGCAATATAGGTAATATGTGTCTGCCAAGTGCATCAATTGCTCAAAGTGTAGTCGGTGCAGAACCTGGGACGAAAAAAGGGGAAGTAACAGCAACGCTCGCTATAGCAGCGGCTTCCATCGTCAATACAGTCATTCTTGTGTTCGCGATTCTTTTCGGTTCATATCTGATTGCATTGTTGCCGGCAACATTGACCGCTAGCTTCCAGTTTGTCCTGCCAGCCATTTTTGGTGGGGTTATTGCTCAATTTGCCATTAAGAAACCGCTATGGGGCATCGTTGGATTGGCTTTTGGACTACTGGTTAACTTGGGCCCGGTACCGGCTTCAATGAAAACGTTTCTTTGTATACTAGGAACAGTCGTTGCTTGTATACTTCTTGAGAAGTTAAAAAACAAAAAGGCAGCAGAATAATAAAGGGGGCTACTAGTTATGAGTCAACGAGTAGAAGAAGTAATTAAGACGAAAAAGGAATTAATGCAACTGCTAGAAAGTCGTAAAGACGAAATGATAGCAATTCGACGCTTTTTACATGAGAATCCGGAACTGTCTTTTAAAGAAGAAAAAACTGCGCAATATATCGCTGACTTTTATAAAGGAAAAGATGTAGAAGTGCAGACGAATGTTGGTAATGGATATGGAATCATCGTAACAATTAAAGGGGATAAGCCCGGTAAGACAATCGGACTTCGTGCTGACTTTGATGCGTTGCCGATTCATGAAGCGACAGATGTTCCGTTCAAATCGAAAAATGACGGCGTGATGCATGCATGTGGACATGACGGGCATACCGCGTACATGTTAATTCTTGCGGATTGTCTCATTCAGATGAAATCATCGATTGCGGGTACAATTAAAATTATTCACCAACATGCGGAGGAAACGCCGCCGGGTGGAGCAAAGAGTATTGTTGAATCAGGTGTGCTAGATGATTTGGATCTAGTTTTTGGGACGCATTTATTCCCTTCGCATTCAACAGGTACGATTGGTTATCGCAGCGGCTTTGCAATGGCGGGGAGAACGTATTTTAAATTGGTGATTCAAGGAAGTGGCGGTCATGGATCATCCCCGCATCAGTCGAACGATCCGATTATTGCAGGTGCTCATTTTGTAACGGCAATCCAGACCATTGTCAGTAGGCGTTTAAATCCGTTTGAAATGGGTGTTGTTACAATCGGTTCATTTGACGGAAAAGGTTCGTTTAATGTTATCAAAGATAGCATAGAGCTTGAAGGTGATGTCCGGTATATGAATGAGGATACCCAGCAGTTAATTTCCCGGGAAATTCATCGCATTGTGAGCGGCATTGAACTGGAGTTTGACGTCAGGTGCGAGTTGACGTATACGGCTGATTATCCGCCGCTTTATAATGACCCAGCGGTGACTGAAGAAGTTGTTTCCATTTTGAAAAAATCAGATGATCCCGATATCAAAGAAGTTGTGGAATTCCCCGTCTTTTCGGGGTCAGAAGACTTTGCGTATTACTTGGAAAAAGTTCCAGGCGTTTTCTTTAATATTGGTTGCAAACCTAAAGGCGTAGAAAGGGCGTTCATGAATCATCACCCAAAATTTGATATTGATGAAGATGCCCTTCTGGTTTCAGCAAAATCTGTTGCTGAAGTAGTTTGTAGTTATTACGATATTGATTAATGAGACGAAAGCCGGCCTATTGAATAGGTCGGTTTTTTGTTTGGAAACTAGTTGATCTTTGGTGAAAGAATGGCCTATTGCATCCGATCATATATGTTGTTAAACGAGCGTAACCCCGGTGAGTCCGATCATATATGTTGTTAACCGAGCATAACCCTGGTGTGACCGATCATATAACAAGTGACCCGATCATAACCCCGGCGCATCCGATCGTATATCAAGTGAACCAATCATAACCCACGCGCGACCGATCATATAACAGGCGAACCGATCATAACCCCCGCGCGTCCGATCATATAACAGGCGAACCGATCATAACCCCGGCGCATCCGATCGTATAACAGACGAACCGATCATAACCCTATGCGTCCGATCATATAACAAGTGACCCGATCATAACCCCGGCGCATCCGATCGTATATCAAGTGAACCAATCCTAACCCACGAGCGTCCGATCATATAACAGGCGAACCGATCATATAACAAGTGACCCGATCATAACCCCGTGCAGCCGATCATATAACAAGTGAACCAAGCATAACCCTCGCGCGTCCGATCATATAACAGGCGAACCGATCATAACCCCGGCGCATCCGATCATATATCAAGTGAACCAAGCATAACCCTCGCGCGTCCGATCATATAACAGACGACCCGATCATAACCCCCATGCATCCGATCATATATCAAGTGACTCGATCATAACCCCGTGCAGCCGATCATATAACAGACGAACCGATCATAACCCCATGCGACCGATCATATAACAAGTGACCCGATTATAACCCCCGCGAGTCCGATCGTATAACAAGCGACCCGATCATAACCCCCGCACACCCGATCATATGCCTTATAAAAACCGAAGTACGTCTAAGCATCTGACCGTACTTTTACAAGATTAGAACAGAAATAAGTAACTTCATCTCAAAAGCCGATCTTTCGAAAAGATCGACTTTTGCAATTAGCTTATTTAACTTTCTCTGGACGCGGCCAGATGAAGTACGAAATAGAAATGACAAAGTCAATCCCGAGCACGAGTGCCCATACTTTCAAAGTAGAGGATAGTGCTTCTGTTCTTGCTGGATCCCCAATGAAATAAATCATTGCGACAAGGAAAGCACCGCCGATAATATAAGCGAGCAGATGCTGCAATGTGCCCTTCATCGAGTGTCGAGCGTATTCAAATCCGGCTTTACGCACCGGTTTTGTGCCCGTTTTTTGAATGTAGTAACGAAACCGTTCATCAGCCCAGCGGATTATGCTTTTGCCGAACGCGATAGAAGACCCGAGATAGATTGCCGCGATGGCGTGTACTTGTGTTGCGGTTGCCCCGTTGTATAGATCAGTTGCTGTGACGATGAGTAATAGTAAATCGATAACTGGTGTCAAAGCAAGGAAGAAAAAACCGAGCTTTTCGCGTTTGAAAATATAGCGGGTGATAAGTCCGAGAGCAATGACGACCCAGAAACCAATTTCGCACGCAACGATTGTCCAAGCAATGAAATTCATAGGAACACCTCTTTTCAATCGAGTTGTAGTGAGTAGATTTATCATAGCACACCGATTATATGACTAACTGCAACAAGATTATCACCACCGCGGAGTATCTTGTCACCGACTCAACTGTGTTTATCACCGGCATGGAGCGTGTTATCACCGACTCAATGGGGTTTATCACCGGCATCGAGCCTATTATCACCGCCAAGCACAAAAAAACGGAAAAGCCAAACCAGCTTTTCCGTTCCTTCAATTAATCACTTATTCAAATAAGCCCATGCATACTGCGCATATAGTTCTGCTCCAGTAACGAGCGCATCTTCATCAATATCGAAGTTGCCGTGGTGATGTGACCACTCCGTATCTTTTTCAGGATTACCACTACCAACAAGTGCAAAACTGCCAGGTGCTTTGTCGAGGAAAAACGAGAAATCTTCGGCACCCATCGTCGGTTTTTCATCATAGACAACGTCTGGACCGAATGCTTCAGCTGCAACTTGTTGAACAAGGTTTGCGCTCTCTTCGTCGTTGACAACGGGTTGTGTTCCACGGATATACTCAACTTCCGCAGTTGCGCCGTACATGTCAGCAACGCTTTTGGCGTATTGTGAAATGCTTGTTTCGATTTGATCGCGGACGTCTTGATTGAACGTACGAACGGTTCCTTCAATCAAAGCATTCTCAGCGATAATGTTGAAACGCGTGCCGACCTCCATTTTACCGACAGTCAGGACCGCTGCTTGCTGCGGGTCAATCGTCCGTGAAACGACAGTCTGGACATTCATAACGAACGAAGAAGCAACAAGTGCCGCGTCGATACAGTCTTGCGGCATGGCACCATGTCCGCCTTTACCTGTGAAGTGGACTTTGAAAATGTCAGCTGCAGCGAATGAGGGGCCTGGTGTACAAGAAACTTTATGCGTCGGCATTTGCGACCAAATGTGGATGCCGAAAACATTGTCGACGCCGTCCATTGCACCTTGATTGACCATCGCTTTTGCGCCTTGCGCAATTTCTTCTGCGGGTTGGAAGAGCAGGCGTACGTTACCCGGCAGTTCATCTTTCACATCGGATAATGCTTTTGCAGCGATTAGCAACATCGATGTGTGTGCATCATGGCCGCATGCATGCATCTTTCCTTCAATCTTGGAAGCATAAGGTACATGCGTGTTTAATTGTTCAACAGAGAGTGCATCCATATCGCCGCGCAGTGCGACTGTTTTGCCGCCCGACGTACCTTTGATTTCAGCAATAACGCCAGTAGGTTCTGTCTTGCGGTAGGGAATACCGAGTTCGTCTAAATAGGCACAAACGAACGCAGTTGTTTTTACTTCTTCGAACGACAGTTCTGGTTCGCTATGTAATTTGCGTCGCAGTGCCGTCAGTTCGTCGCTATAGTTTGTGATAGCATCTTTTATTTTTTGATTGATCATGTTGTTTTAGCCTCCGTTAATCGCTTTACCGCTTCATAGATAATAGTCGTGCCGTCTGCAAGGTGACCTGGATCCGACCATTCTTCCGGACAATGACTTAGCCCGTCTTTGCTTGGGATAAACACCATTCCGCAAGCCGTATAATCTGAAAATACCATTGCATCGTGGCCCGCACCGCTATTAATTGAACAATAAGGAATTTCAAGATGGTCGCTCGCTTCTTTTAATAAAGAGCGGATGCTGCTATCGAGTTCTTTCGGCTCAATGTAGAGTTGCTGTTCAATTGACGTGCGAATACCGTTGCCATCTTGTTGTACAATCAATTCTTCCACTTTGCGAACTGCATTCAGTACATGCTCTTCTTTACCTGAACGAATGTCTACGCTAAAGACAACTTTGTCTGGGATAACATTTGCGCCGTTCGGAAAGACGTTCAACCGACCCGTTGTAATGACAGTTCCTTGACCTTCACCGCTTGCAATACCTGGGAGGGCGGCAATGATGTGCGCCGCGGAAACAAGCGCATCGGAGCGCCGATCCATTGGTGTTGTACCGGCATGTCCAGCTTGGCCTTGTACAGTCACTTCCAATTGAGTCAGTCCAACAATTGCTTCAACGACACCAATTTGAATGTTTGTCTCCTCGAGAATAGGGCCTTGTTCGATGTGCAACTCTAGAAAGGCTTTAATCGTTTTCGGATCTCGTTTTTTCGCATTCGCTGGGTTGACCGAGATATCTGCCATCGCATCTACTGCTAAAACGCCATCTTTATCAGCAAGTGTTTTGAAATCTTCTGCTGTCAATAAACCCATCATCCCACGTGAGCCCATTAGGCCACCGCCAAAACGGGAACCTTCTTCTTCAACAAGCGCAATGATTTCAAGCGGGTAGGCTGGCTTAAGATGGTTCTCTTTGAACAATGCAGCAACTTCTAATCCGACAACAACGCCTGCAGCACCGTCATACGCGCCACCATTCGGTACAGAGTCAAAGTGAGAGCCGACGATAACAGAAGGTGCGTCAGGTAAAGTTCCTTCAAGCTTGCCGAAGATATTGCCGAACCCGTCTTCCGTCACTGTTAGATTGTACTCCGCCATTTTTTCTTTAATATAATTCCGAGCCTGTAAATCTTCTTGGCTATAGGTAAGCCGCGTTACACCCGCACCTGGCGTAGCTGTAAATCGGCTCAACAATTCGATATGTTGTTCAATCCGTTGTTGATTGGCTGTCATATCTAGTCCTCCTAGTAGCATCATTCAAATAATGCGTCAATTGGTTGTGTCACTTAGACAATTCTTACAAGAATCCAACAAAGATGCCTGCGAGGATGACCGAAACTATCGTGACACTTGTAAATCCACCGACGAGCATCGGTGCCATCATTTGCCCAGTCAATGCATCTCTTTCTTTTTCGTCCTCTGTTAAGGAGTTGATGACTTCATTCGTAATAATATAGTCAGCTGGGAATCCGTAAAAGGCGGTCAAGGAAATGGCAAATGCCATATTTTTATTTACTTTTAGCACTTTCCCCATGAAGAACGAGAAGAGGAGCATTCCGATAACGCCTAAAATAATACATACGATGAGTGGATAAATCATTTCAACGATCATAGCAGGTGTTGCTACTTTCAATCCATCGAAAACGAATAACATAAGCGCCATGATAGCCAATCCAAAACCGTTTGCTTTTTGCAACACTTGCGGTTCCAAGAATCCAACGCTGGCAGCGATAATTCCGAACAATAGGCAAATGACGTATGGGCTGATTGAAACGAATGGTGCAAGGAATGTAGACGTGAGGTACGCTAAATAGCCGACGATTGCCAGCCTGAAAAATTTAAAGTAATCGGTATTATATTTTTCTGGTAATTTACTAAACATTTTCAGGTCATTCGGTTCTTCACCAGGAGATGGATGATCGCTCGTTTGGTTGACCGAAAGTTCCCCTTTTCGGTATTTCCCAAGAAGCCTTATCCCTTCTTTTTTCAGAACAAACGACGTAAGGGGGTAACCCGCAAACCCTGCTATAATGTAAATGGCAATTGCGAATACGGACAAACTAATTAGTCCCGCGTCCACAGCACCTTGCGACATGATTAAGGACGATACAATGCCTCCCACGAGAGGTGGAATTGCGATAATAACTGTCTCGAGACCGAACAGAAATGTTCCGATTGCGAAGAGAAGAACGACAACCCCTAGAATTCCTGATAGGGAAATTGTGATTGTTTTCCACTGCTCTTTCAGTTGTTGAAGTGAAAGCAATGTCCCCATATTTGTAATGAGTAAATAAATCAACATGGTAGCAACAGCGGGAGGTACGCCTGCAATCGCAACAATATCAGGCGGGAAAAATGTCCAATATCCAAGTAGGAAGAGGACGGCACTGACGAAAACGGATGGAACCCATGCATTTGTTCGGACGGAAATGGCATCTCCGATATATAAAATAGCAACAACAATAACTAAAGCTAACATTTGAGGCATAGTATTCTTTCCTTTCAGACAATATAGAATTTTAACTAGAATAACATAAAAACGTGTCGAATAATAGTGGATTTTACACATTGCATATAATATATCGCGTTTAATACTAATGAAAGTGCTTACTTGGAGATAATTAGGAATTGGGTTGGATTATAGTTCAATGAATCGGATTACTTGTTTGAAATAATAAAAACCGCCTCCATGCAGAAACGTTAATCTGCATGGAGGCGGTTTTATTCAAAGATAAGAAAGCATACGTTTTCACCTGGAGCAGTGTTCTGGGCTCCAGCGCTTTTCTTAAATCACTATAAAAGGGGCTGTGTCAATTAACTTGTTAGTAACGAATTCTCGATTTTATAGTCTGATTTTACTTCATCTAACCAATTAACGTACTCTGCTTGTACACCTTCTTCTAGTAATAGTCCTTTTATTTCTTCTTTATGATCATCAAATGTTGCAGCTTTTGCTGCTTTCTTATCGGTTACATGAATAATATGATAACCGTGTTCTGTTTTTATAGGGTCGCTAATTGCATCAACTTTCATGGAGAAGGCTGCTTCTTCAAATTCGGCTACCATTTTACCACGTGGGAAAAAGCCTAATTCTCCGCCACTTTCTGCACTCATTGTATCTGTTGAGAATTCTTTTGCAAGTGCTGCGAAATCCTCACCATCTGCAAGTTTCTTCGCAACTTTTTTCGCTGTGGCTTCATCTTCCACTAAAATATGGCTGGCTGCGACTTGTTCTTCCTCGTTAAAGGACTCTTTGTTTTCTTCGAAGTACGCTTTGATGTCCTCGTCAGTTATTTCAATACGTGGCTCAAGTATTTTTCGGATAGATAAATAGTCAATAATATTCTCTTTGAATTCTTTCTCAGTCATTGTATTCTGCTTAAGTGCTGCGTCAAACGCTTCTTGTCCACCTGCATTTTCGATATATATTGCAAGTTCTGCATCTACTTCTTTATCTGAAATAGAGATTTTTTCTTTTTTCAACTCAAGTGCAACGACTTTATCGTCAATCATTGCAGTAAGTGCTTCTTTTCCAGCAGATTGAACGAGAACTTCATATAATTCATCTTTCGTAATTTTTTCATCACCGACAGTTGCAACAGTTTCATCTGCCGCCTTTGAATCTTTTGAGCAGCCTGTTGTGACAGTTAGAATAATTGCGAGTAGACTGACTGCTAACAATGGGAATAACCTTTTTTTACGCATTTTTAAATTCCTCCAATGTTTGATATAACTTCATTCTACAGGAGAAATATGAACAAACTATTACGGGGAATAAAAAAACGAAAAAACAGATTCGTTTTTTCGTTTAGTCTATTTATTCTTGGGTATTACTTTTTTCGGGTACTTGTGATTTCCCCTCATTGTCGTCTTTGTCATGTTCGCGTCGACCTTCAAAATGTTCTCCTTTACCACTACGTGGTCTATCGAAGAAAAAGTCTTTTTCTACCTTAGAAGGGAAGATGTCCAATTCTTCAACTTTGTCGGCGTAATTTGTACGGATTTCATCCATTAGTTCACGTGCGGATTTGTTCGCTGTATCGATGCCGAGTTTTTCAGCAGCATTGAAAATTTCTTTGTCGCGTACTTCTTTCATTAAGTCACGATGATCTTTGTCTTCTGTTTCAATACCCAGTTCTTTTGCTTTTTTTAAAACTTTAGCCTGCCCAACTTCTTTTGCAAGTGCTTTGAAGTCTTTGTCAACAGTGGAGATACCAAGCTCTTTTGCTTCTTTCGTAATTTGTGCTTCGCGAATTTCTTTTGCTAACGTTTCATCGTCCTTGCCAGTTGCATCAATGCCCAACTCTGTAGCTGCTAGTTGAAGTTTCGCATTCCAAATTTCTTTCTGAAGGGCTTTTATTTCTTTACCTTCAGTATCAATGCCTAGTTCTTTCGCGTGTTTTAGCGTCATGGCTTTTTGTACTTCTTCGAAAATTACTTTCGTGTCCTTGCCGTCAGTTTTAATACCAAGTTCTTCTGCCTTCTCAGAAATAAACTTTTTAGCATCTCCTTGATCACCATGTTTATGTTCGAACGAAGGGGAGCTTTTCGTCGTCTCGCTGTCCTCTTTCGCATAGGCAGTTACCGACCCAATTACACCTAGAGTCAATACCGTTGCTAAAACATATTTCATTGCATTATTCTTCATTTATTTTCCTCCTTCATAGATCTGATTAATTTTAGTATGCCCGAAGAGTATGAACGAATTATGACAGGGGTATGAACGAGATATTAAAAAAGCTACTATGCACAATGCATAGCAGCTAAAACAGATTTTTAGTTTTCGTTTTGTACAGGGAACGACAGCGTAAACTTTGTACCTTTTCCTTTTTCGCTTGTTACATCGATTGCGCCGTTATGCATCATGACGAGACTTTTTACAATCGACAAGCCAAGTCCGAATTCGCCGTATGGATTCGTTGTTCTAGATACAATGGCTTTATAAAAACGACTCCAAATTTTCTCGACATCATCAGGATCAATCCCAATTCCTGTATCTTCGATTTCAATGATACAGTTTGTTTTGCTCATATAACCGCGAAGATAGATCCTACCGTTTTCGGTAAACTGGATACTGTTTTTCGTGATATTGATCAATATCTGGGTGAGTCTGTCGTAATCTGCAAACACCACTATATTTGGGTCTACAGCCACAAAAATCTCGTTATTTCGTTCCGCCGCAACGCCATCGAGCTGATCTTTGATGATTTCTACTAGTTCAACGAGCTGGATGTCCTGTTTAAAGAGTGTGACTTGGTTGGAGCGGATTTTTTCGTAATCCAAGTTTTCATTGACCAGACGGATAAGCCGCAATGTTTCATTAGTGGCGAGCTGTAATCCCTTTTCTTTTTCAGATTCAGGAATCATATTATTTTTTAGACCTTCAATCATGCCTCTTATTGTTGTAAGGGGTGTTCGTAATTCATGTGACACATCGGCCATGAATTGGCGGCGTCTGTTTTCGAGATTTTCAATTTCCTCCATTGAGGCATCCAATTTTTCAACCATCTCGTTGAAATCACCCGCAAGTTCACCGATTTCATCAAAATCTGAGGAGGGGATACGTACTGAGTAATCACCTTGTGCGACGGCAGAAGTTGCATCTTGAAGCCGTTTAATACGCCTAACGTGAAAAGTCGACAAAATCCAGCTGAGAAGAAGCGAAATGGTCAGTGCAATGAATGTTGTAATAAGCAAATAAGTATTCATTTGCGAAATAACTTCACGTGAGCCCTTTATGGGTGACGTCAAAAGTATACCGCCGACAAATCGATTGTTTTGGACATAGGGAAGTAGAACAAATGTGACGGCTTCGTTGAATCGTTTGAAATCCTGCTTCACAGTTACAGGTTGACCATTTTTAATATCGTGCCATTCTTTTTCACTCAAACTAATGAGCGGCGTTTTTATGCCTGTCGAGTAAATGATGGCCGAGTTTTCGTCGAATAAACTATATTGAATATCCCGACCATTTAGGACTTGCCCGTAAGACTTTAAGATCTTGTCAGAACTTCGTTGGTCTTGTTGGATGTCTCGTAAAATAGATTGCCCATATGTCTGAAGTTCTTCTGTTTTATTTGCATAGACAAACTGCTCAATATAATGTGAAAATAGTAAGCTTAATAATAAAAAGGCAATGACGATTACGCTGAAGTGACTGACAAGTTGCTGGTATAAGTATTTTACTTTCACTTTGAGTCACCTATGGTTTCGTCGAATCGGTAACCGACACCCCAAACAGTATGGAAAAAAGGTTGTTCATCCGTCGAGACTTTCGTGCGAAGCCGTTTGATATGCACGTCGACAGTTCGGTCATCACCGTAAAAGTCATATCCCCAAACGTTATCCAGCAATTGTTCACGTGAGAAAACTTGTTTCGGATGCTGGACAAAATGGTACAGTAGATCGAATTCTTTTGGAGTCAGGTTTTGTATTCGCACGCCATCGAGCAATACGTCACGTGTGTTAAGGTTAATCTTAAAATGGGCGGTTTCGACGACGCCATCTTGCAGTGGTTTGTCTTTTAGCGTTGAATACCTGCGTGTTACCGCCTTAATGCGAGCCATTAGTGCCAGTGGACTGAAGGGTTTTGTGACATAATCATCTGCACCCATTTCAAGTCCGAGCACTTGGTCTGATTCACCATCTTTTGCGGTTAGCATAATAATGGGCGTAGCAATGTTTGCTAGCCGTAGTTTATGGCAAATCGAAATCCCATCCATGCCAGGCAACATCCAGTCAATAATGATACAATCCCAGCCGCCTTGCTTCGCAATTTCGAAACCTTCCAAACCATTTTTTATGAATGAACCATCGATTTCCTCCTTCAAGAAGAATAGCTCAATCATGGAAGATACACTTTCATTGTCTTCAATTACTAAAATTCTCACTAAAACACACCTCCTGTTGCACTGCCATTCCTTTCAAGGTAAATCGAAAACGAGAAATTAGCAACTGCAAACACCCCTCCCATGGAATGAAGGAGAGGTGTTTGGACGAGTATATTAATTTGCCGTGGATACATTGCTCGTAAGTAAAACGTCAACCGTTTTCAACTCGGAACCGCGATAAATCGTAAATGTTGCTTTGTCACCGACAGCAAGATTCGTGTACAAGAACTTCCGTAGCTCTGTTGAGTTCTTCACTTCAGTACCATTAATCGCTGTTATTATATCTTCTACATCGAGGCCCGCTTTTCCTGCTGCAGATTCAGGATCAATATTTGCAATTACCACGCCAGCTTTAATTTCACTCGGAAGACCTTGCAAATAGGTCCGTGGCACCTGATCAAGATCCGCAAGTCCAATCCCGATATATGGGCGTTCAACTTGTCCATTTGTTGTCATTTCTTCAATTAATGGAATGACTTCGTTACTTGGAATCGCAAAGCCAAGTCCTTCGACACCACTTTCAGAAATTTTTAAGCTGTTAATGCCAATGACTTGTCCTGCTGCATTGAGGAGTGCGCCACCACTGTTCCCGGGGTTAATGGCTGCGTCCGTTTGGATTACATTCATTTCCCATTCGCCCGCAGAAGTCTTCACGTTGATGGATCGATTGACTGCACTCACAATCCCTTGGGTTACTGTACCGGAGAAGTCGAGGCCAAGGGGATTCCCAATGGCGATGACATCGTCTCCTGCACGAAGTTTATCGGAGTCGCCGAATTCTAGGGAAGTGTCTGCATACTTCGCATCGATAGTTAGGACAGCAAGGTCACTTAGTGCATCTTTTCCAACGAGCGTAGCCGTTGTTGTCTCTCCGCTTTCAAGTGAAACCTCAAGCTTTTCTGCGCCTTCGATGACGTGGTTATTCGTCACGATAAATGCTTTGTCACCATCTATTTTATAAATGACACCCGAACCGGAACCGCTCTTGGTACTTTCAGCTTGCTGTGAAAAAGGATTATTCCCTTTTTGGTAATTAACAATCCCGACAATTGCGCCGGAAGACTGTTCTACCATATCGGAAAGTGACGGTATATCTTTAGTGCTTGTTTGCTGTACATTATAGGGAACCGTATCCGTAGTGACAGGTACCACTTCAGCGGAACCGCCTTGTAGTAGATCTGTATTGACTACGACCGCTAACGTTAATACCGAACCAATAACACCTGCTCCTAGTGTTGCTAAAAATCGTTTACCCGATTTGTTTCTATTTTCTGTCTCCATGATAATTCCTCCCGTTTCATCTGATACTCTTTATTCTAGTTGGAAGATATGAACAAACTATTACCAAGAAGTTAACGATTGATGAAGTAGCTGTTTTGAGGGTATAGTTGAATCAATAATATGATTCTAAAGGTGTGAGTGAAGTGCAAAAGTTAATTACTGCGATGGATGTCGCAAAACATGCGGGCGTATCTCAATCGTCTGTGTCTAGAGTTTACTTTGAAGGAGCCACAGTGTCTGCGAAAACAAGGGAAAAGGTGCTAGCTGCCGCGAAAGAATTAGGCTATCGGCCAAATGAGTTGGCGAGGAGTTTAATTACGAATCGAACGAAAATCATTGGTATAGTGATGAAGGGTATTCAAAATCCTTTTTATCCTCAAGTTTTAAAGCAATTTACAACGGCCTTTAAAAGTTTGGGCTATAGCATTATGTTTGTATACACGAATAATGACGAAATACAAAAAGAAGATATCGATACTTTATTTAATTATAATGTTGCAGGTGTCATTATTACAGACGCGTCACTGTCTTTAAATGCTATAGAAGACTTTAAAAGATATAAAATCCCTTTGGTGCTTTTTAACAGAAAAATCGCGAGTAATGATTTTTACTCTGTGTGTTGTAATAATTTAGAGGCAAGTAAGGAAATTGCACAATTTCTTGTTGATAAAGGTAGTTCGGATATCATTTATATTGCAGGGAATCAAAATACATCGACAAGTAAAGAGCGGGAACAAGGTTTCACTGAAGCACTTAAGAAAAATAACATTGCCCTGAAAAGGATTGGATCGGATTATACATATGAGGGCGGATATAAAATTGCCCAGCAAGTGATAAATGAAAATGGAATTCCAGATTCATTTTTTGTGGCGAACGATATCATGGCGTTAGGCGTGTTGGATGCACTTCGTGAAAGTTCGATTGCTATTCCGGAAGCTACGAAAGTAATTGGGTTTGATAATATTGAAATGGCTTCGTGGCCGACGTATAGTCTAACGACTTGGGCACAACCGATTAATGAAATGGTAAATCAAACAGTCAGTTATTTAATGTCGGAAATAGAGGAGTACACAGGTTTCGCTGACAATATAGAGGTAAATGGGATTTTAATCGAGCGTAAAACGACATAAAAAAAGGTTGACTTCCTAGAGTATTTGAAATACTCTTTACCTATAAAGTGCTTTGCATACGTATGCAAGAAAGAAAGAGGAGGAAATAAAATGGTTAAAGTATTGAAAGCTGGTAAATCACAAGAAGAATTGACTAAAAACAATCTTGAAGTATCGAAAATTGTAGCGAATGCTATTCAAGAAATTGAGAATAGAGGAGACGAAGCGGTTCGTGAGTTCTCCGAGAAATTTGATAAATGGTCGCCTGAGGCATTCAGATTAACCGAAGAACAAATTAAAGAAATCGTAGCGCAAGTACCTGCGGAAGTAATCGAAGATATTAAATTTGCTCAAAAGAACATTCGTGAATTTGCAGAAGCGCAATTAGCGTCAATGAACGATGTAGAAGTAGAAAACATTCCAGGCGTTATTTTAGGGCATAAAAATATCCCTGTAAGCAGCGTCGGCTGTTATATTCCTGGTGGACGTTACCCTATGGTTGCTTCTGCTCATATGAGCGTGTTGACGGCAAAAGTTGCTGGTGTCAAGCGTGTAATCGCTTGCACGCCGCCAATTAACGGTGAAATCCCGAATGCAACAATCACGGCAATGTATTTGGCGGGTGCGGACGAAATCTATTTATTAGGTGGAATCCAAGCGATGGCTGCTATGGCGATTGGAACTGAAACGATCCAATCTGTCGATATGATTGTCGGGCCTGGAAACGCTTTCGTGGCAGAAGCAAAAAGACAATTATTTGGTCGCGTAGGAATTGACTTGTTTGCTGGACCTACTGAAACATTAGTTGTTGCGGATGAAACAGCAGATGCTGAAATGATTGCTACGGATATTCTTGGTCAAGGTGAACACGGTCCAACATCTCCGGGTGCCTTAATCACGACTTCGGAAAAACTTGCTTATGAAACTGTAGAAGAAATCGAAAGACAACTTAAAGTGTTACCAACGGCTGACGTTGCACGTGTTTCATGGGATGATTACGGCCAAATCCTGTTAGTGGATAGCATTGAAGAAGCGCTTGTAGAAGCCGACCGACTAGCGTTTGAACACGTTGAAATTCTAACAGCAGATCCGAATTATTTCTTAGAAAACATGACAAATTACGGTTGTCTATTCCTAGGGCCTGAAACGAACGTTGCATACGGCGATAAAGTGATTGGAACGAATCATACATTACCAACAAAAGGTGCAGCTCGTTATACAGGCGGTCTATGGGTAGGTAAGTTTATCAAAACGGTAACGTACCAAAAAGTGACACCTGAAGCGAGTGCTTATATCGGCGAATATGCAGCGCGTCTCTGTCAATTGGAGAACTTTGCAGGTCATGCTGAACAAGCGTTATTACGAGTAAGAAGGTACGGAAAGAAAGCATAATTTCTTTTCTGCAGAGGGGGCAGGCGATTCGATGTTAGGGATGATAGGGTTATTTGGGGGACTAGCATTATTGATTTATTTGACAATGAAGGGCATGAACTTACTAATTGCTGCTCCGCTGTCAGCGCTCGTTGTTGCACTATTAAGTGGCCTTCCATTATTTCCGGGAGTACCGGATGAAGGGATAGCTAACTTTGTAACAAATTATATGGGCGGTTTTTCAAGTTTCATCGGCTCATGGTATTTAATGTTCTTGACTGGAGCAATTTTCGGTAAAGTTATGGAAGATAGCGGTGCGGCAGAAAGTGTTTCGAAATGGATTGTAGGCAAGCTTGGTATGAAACGGGCAGCTCTTGCTGTTGTAATCGCTTGTGCAATCCTGACGTATGGGGGAGTTAGTTTATTCGTCGTTGCATTTTCTGTTTATCCAATGGCCATCAGTTTGTTTAAAGAAGCAAACTTACCAAGAAGATTCATTCCAGCGACATTAGCATTTGGATCTACAACGTTTACCATGACTTCTGCGGGTTCACCAGAAATTCAAAACTGGATTCCAATTAAGTTCCTGGGAACAACTGCGTATGCTGGATGGCAAGTAAGTATAATTGTAGCTGCATTTATGGCGATATTTGGCTATTGGTGGCTGAAAAAAATGATTTCAAAAGCGTTGGCAAAAGGCGAACATTTTGTTGATAGAGAAACGGATCATCATGAGGTGAGGGAGCATTTACCGAGTCCATTGTTAAGTGTAATTCCCTTAGTTGTTGTGTTAATCATCTCATTTATATTCCATAACTCATTGGGGACATCTGCGTTAATCGTTGCTCTTACAAGTGGTGTAATCGCAACGTATTTAATCAACAGAAAGTATTTCTCAAACTTTGGGAAAGCGGTTTCAGAAGGAACAATGGGTGCAGTTATTGCAATTGCCAATACAGCCGCGGTTGTAGGGTTTGGCGGAGTCATAAAAGCAACGCCCGCGTTTGGTGATGCTGTTAGTTTTATGACGGCTATACCAGGCAGTCCTCTCATAGGAGGAGGACTTGCAGTAGCGGTTATTGCAGGTTTAACTGGATCATCATCAGGTGGACAGGCGATTGCTTTACCACTGCTTGCACCTCATTACTTAGATTTGGGTGTCGATCCGGATGCGTTACACCGTGTGGTCGCAATTTCTTCAGGCTCTTTGGATTCATTGCCACAGGGCGGTTATGTTGTAACGACAATTCGTTCAATTGCTGGCGAAACGCATAAAGACGCATATCCTGCGTTTGGCGCATTAACGGTCATAGTACCAATACTCGGCGTCGTGTTAGCTGTCGTATTATTCTCATTAGGCATGTAAGTAATAGATACCCAACAAGCTAATTGTTATAGTTTGTTGGGTATTTTATCATATCGAAAAATGGAGGTAGACCGTTATGGAAAAACTAGCAATCATTGGTTGCGGCACGATGGGACATTCAATTGCGCTATCAGCAGCGTGGGCAGGGATTGAAGTCAAAATCTCTGGTATGAATGAACAAGACTTAGCAACAGCAGACAAAGGGCTTCGCAATAAATTAACAGTAATGGTACACAATGATTTATTTAATGAAGCAATGGCTGAGGAAATTCGTATGCGCATTGAATTTTCAACTTCATTAGAAGAGGTTGTACAAGAGGCAACATTTATAATTGAAGTCATTCCAGAGAATAGTCAAATGAAGCGGGAATTGTATAAAGAGATTGAAGCAATATGTAGTAAAGATACTGTTCTTGCGAGTAATACGTCTGGATTTACGCCAACTTCTTTAGCGGAAGAAATGGAGTACCCGAATCGTTTTATCGTTACACATTTTTGGAATCCGGGACATTTAATCCCCCTTGTCGAAGTGGTTAAAGGGGAGAAAACTGATCAGGTAACGATTGAGCGTGCTATGAATTTATTGAACGAAATGAATAAAAAGCCGATTTTAATAAACAAAGAAGTCCCGGGATTCATCGGGAACCGGCTGCAGTATGCTTTATTCCGCGAGGCACAATCGCTGCTCGATGAAGGTGTTGCGACGAAAGAAGATATCGATGCAGCTGTAATGTATAGCATTGGGAGACGCTTGCCGATAACGGGACCGTTAATGACTGCGGACATGGGAGGCCTTGACGTTTTCTCGGCGATTTCAAATTACTTGTTTGAAGATCTCAGCACTGAAGATAAATCGGGGGCTTACTTATCAAATCTAGTCAATCAAAAGAAATTCGGTGATAAGAGTGGTGAAGGATTCTATATGTGGGATCAAGAAACTTCTGAAACAATCAATGCAGAGCGGGAGAAAACGCTAATTCACTTCCTGAAAAACGATTTAAAAGAGTAGGAGATGCTAATATGAAACCATACTTTTCGGATTTAGAAAACAAAACGGTTATTGTAACGGGCGGGAGTAAGGGGATTGGAAAAGAAATTGCCCGGACATTCGCTGAGCTAAAAGCGAATGTCGTTATCGTAGGCCGAGATGAAAATGCGTTACATAACACGCTAGTGGAATTACACCAATACAATACGAAATGTAAATCGATTCAAGCGGACTTAAAGGATATCAAGCAGGTTCGGGCGATGGTGGATGAGGTAGCGACCCAATTTGGAACGGTAGATGTATTGGTGAACAATGCGGGGGTTAATATCGCTAAACCGGCGATAGAAGTGACGGAAGATGATTGGGATCAAGTGCTCGATACAAATTTAAAATCTACGTTCTTTTGCAGTCAGGAAGCCGCTACTTACATGATTCCACAACGCAGTGGGAGGATCATCAATATCGTATCGCAAATGGCTTTTGTTGGTTATTATAATAGGGCGGCGTATTGTGCAAGTAAAGGTGGAGCGGTTCAACTGACAAAAGCGTTGGCAGTCGAATGGGCGCAAAGCGGAATTAATGTAAATGCTGTTGCTCCGACATTTATTGAAACAGAATTGACGACTAAAATGTTTGAAGATGAAGCATTTAAAAATGATGTAGAAAGTCGAATTCTCTTAGGCAAACTGGCACAACCGGGAGATATTTCGGGAGCGGTTCTTTACTTGGCATCGAACCTATCAAATTTTGTTACAGGTGAAACGATTAAAGTAGATGGTGGATGGACAGCAATCTAAAAGGTAAAGGTGGCAAAGAATATGATGCAAGATCAAGTGTTATTTATAACTGGAGCAGCAAGGGGAATCGGATTCGATATTGCAAAGGCGTTTTCTGATGCTGGTGCTAAAGTTGTTATCTCTGATTTAACGCAACAAGCCGTCGATGAAGCACTTTCCAAAATGGGGAAAAATGTCGAAGGAATTGTCTGTGATGTTACAAAAGAAGAGGACATCAAAAAGGCAATTGAATTTACGGTTGAGAAGTTTGGGCGGATTGATATTCTTGTCAACAATGCGGGGATGCAACATGTATCATTTATCGAAGACTTCCCTACTGAAAAGTTTGAACTGCTTGTAAAAATTATGTTGACGGCACCATTTATAGCCATCAAACATGCACTGCCTCATATGAAGAAACAACAGTTTGGAAGAATTATTAACATGGCTTCTATTAATGGCGTTATTGGATTTGCTGGAAAAGCCGCTTACAACTCTGCAAAACATGGGGTAATTGGTTTAACGAAAGTAGCTGCTCTCGAATCGGCTGCAGATGGAATTACTGTCAATGCGATTTGTCCAGGGTATGTCGATACGCCATTAGTGAGGAACCAGTTTGCTGACCTTGCAAAAACAAGAAATATTGAAGTTGAACAAGTTTTAGAAGAAGTACTATACCCATTAGTTCCTCAAAAAAGACTGCTCGATGTGAAGGAGATAACGGATTTAGCTTTGTATATTGCAAGTGACTCCGCAAAGGGTATGACTGGACAAGCGATTATTTTGGACGGCGGCTACACTGCTCAGTAAAACCATTGTTATATAAAGGGCCTACTCGTAAGTCGATTTATAGACTTACGAGTAGGCCCTTTAATTTACCACGCACGGATAATAAAGTAACTCCCGATGAACATGTCAATCTATGTCGAACGATTATAAAGTCTAGTAGTTGAAATAATCAACATAGTCTGACAGAATAAGAGGACAAGCTTCTTTTTTATTTCAAGTCTGTTGTAAGCGCATACATTAATTGCTTCTGGTAGAGGCGCATACGGAGGAAGTTTGCGACATATAGTGGCATTGTGTGAAAAATTCAACTCACAGGGAGGAATGGAAAAATGGTACAAGCGGTAGAAAATCAGATTTATGCTTTTCCGAATACGGAAGGTGCGAAAGTAAACTTTAAAGAACGCTACGATAACTTTATCGGTGGAAAATGGACAGCTCCGGTTAAAGGGGAATACTTTGATAACGTGACGCCGGTAACGGGGAAAGTATTTACAGAAGTTGCACGCTCGACTGCAGAGGATGTTGAACTTGCGTTGGATGCGGCACATGCTGCAAAAGATGCTTGGGGCAAAACGTCTGTTACGGTACGTGCGAATACGTTACTGAAAATTGCTGATCGCATTGAACAAAACTTAGAAATGCTAGCTGTTGCTGAAACGTGGGATAACGGCAAAGCGGTTCGTGAAACATTGAATGCAGATCTGCCGCTTGCTATCGACCATTTCCGCTATTTTGCTAGTGCAATCCGTGCGCAAGAAGGTGGAGTTAGTCAGATTGACGACGATACTGTAGCGTACCATTTCCATGAGCCAATCGGTGTCGTTGGACAGATTATTCCATGGAACTTCCCTATTCTGATGGCGGTATGGAAACTAGCACCAGCACTTGCTGCAGGAAACTGTGTCGTGCTGAAGCCTGCTGAACAGACCCCGGCATCAATTCTTGTACTTGTAGAATTGATAGAAGATCTATTACCTCCGGGTGTTTTGAATGTCGTGAACGGTTTTGGTCTTGAAGCAGGTAAACCGCTTGCATCGAGCTCACGTATCGGGAAAATTGCATTCACAGGTGAAACGACAACGGGGCGTCTGATTATGCAATACGCTTCACAAAACGCAATCCCTGTCACGCTCGAATTAGGTGGTAAATCACCGAATATCTTCTTCGAAGACATTATGGACGAAGACGATTCGTTCTTGGACAAAGCAGTAGAAGGCTTCGTCATGTTTGCACTGAACCAGGGTGAAGTATGTACATGCCCATCACGTGCATTGATTCAAGAATCCATTTACGATAAATTCATGGACCGCGCAATTGAGCGCGTAAAAGCGATTAAAACTGGAAATCCGCTTGACCCAACTGTCATGATGGGTGCGCAAGCGTCAACTGAACAGTTGGAGAAAATTCTTTCCTATCTAGATATCGGCAAACAGGAAGGTGCGGAATGCCTGATTGGCGGAGAGCAAAATCAGCTTGAAGGCGATTTGAAAGACGGCTACTACGTCAAGCCAACTGTCTTTAAAGGAAATAATAAAATGCGGATTTTCCAGGAAGAAATCTTTGGTCCTGTTGTTTCGGTTACAACGTTCAAAACAAAAGAAGAAGCGCTTGAAATTGCGAACGATACGCTATACGGCTTAGGTTCGGGTGTCTGGACGCGCGACATGAATACGGCATATCGTTTCGGTCGCGGCATCCAAGCGGGGCGGGTCTGGACGAACTGTTATCACATGTACCCAGCGCATGCTGCGTTCGGTGGTTACAAAGCGTCCGGTGTTGGACGTGAAAACCACTTAATGATGTTGAGCCACTATCAACAAACGAAAAACATGCTTGTTAGCTACAGCGAAAACAAACAAGGTTTCTTTTAATTTCATTCAGCGGGGGTTCAAACCCCGCTGAATTGTGGATCTCAGACTAAGAACGCCGCGTCCTGCGGCAACGTCTGAATGACCAACATCCTGTTGGCCCAAAGCCTCCGGCGGATGTCACAGATTTTGAAGGGAGTTAAGGAAGGCAGTCTAAGTTCGCGACTTCCTGTCGCAACGACTGCATGACCTACATCCTGTAGGCCTCAAGCTCAATTCAGAATCCGGACGCAATCACGCCGAGGCGTGATTGATTCGAAAAGGAGGGAGGTAGTGCGGATGACGGAACGCGTACTCGCAACTGACGCTGCACTGGAACTCATTGCGTTTTTGGAAGAGAAACACGGTCCACTCATGTTTCACCAGTCGGGCGGCTGCTGTGATGGCTCATCGCCAATGTGTTATCCGAATGGGGAACTGATTATAGGTGATCAGGATGTCCTACTTGGTACTATTGGTGAAACACCGTTTTATATGCACAAAAACCAATTCGAGTATTGGAGGCATACACAGCTAATCATTGACGTCGTCAACGGTCGCGGCGGCATGTTTTCACTCGAAGGTGTCGAAGGCAAACGCTTTTTGACCAGGTCACGTGCGTTTACGGCTGAGGAAAACAAAGAGCTACAAGTGTAAGTGAATAACAAAAGGGGCCTCGATGAAAAATCGGCAGGCCCTTTTGTCGTTGGTTAAATAAAGCGTTTCCGCTGTTCTGGCGATGGCAACATACACGCATCTTCTTTCTTGCCAAACCATTTATAGCGATTTTTAGCGACGTAGTTATATACGCCGTCACGGATTTTACGTGGTACGAGTATAAATAGGAAGAATAGATGCCATAATCCGTCCAGTTTTTTTGCGATACGGAGCGCTGCTGAAGACTTGGTGAACGCTTTACCGTTTTCAATCAAAACCAAGCTGTCAACGTCTTCCGGGATAGCATATTTTTTCGTGAGTTCCAGTCCTTTTTCGCTTTGTAATGAAGTAAATAGAAAATGATTGGCGGGATCTCGCTTTATAATGAACTGCACACTTGCATCACAAAAATTACAAACACCGTCAAATAAAATAATTCTTTTCATAAAATAACCTCCCGGCGTACTTATCTTCTATAGTATAGCCTGTTAGTGAATCGATAAAACGTGAAAGGTGTTACTATTTACATGTGACAGAATATTTAGTATAATAGTAGTGAAAAGAAATGGAACATGCTATAAACGTTTGGATGTTTTCCACCGCATTTAGCCCCGGCAAAATGATGAGAGGATGATAGACTATGGAACGTTTACCTATTGAGTCGTCAGAAATGGAGCTTAGGACTAATAAGGATTTCATCGACAAATTAAAAATGATTGGCGAAGGTGGCCCTATTTATGAGCAATATGAAATGCTTGAGAAAAGAAGAGAAAAGTCCGATTCCTTCGAGGTTGAAAAAAAACTTCCGCGTGATTACCAATAACTAAACCTCACAGCGATGTGAGGTTTTTCTGTTTTTTTAACGTTCTATATAGGTTGAAATAAAGAGCTTCGATGAGGCGGAACGAAAAGGGCAAGTGCGAAGAATAATGACTATGAATGGTATTCTGGCGAGTTATTCAGTCGGATTGCTGACATTTGTGTTATGGATGAATTTTAATATTGATTATGATAGATCTCTCGTCCATAAAGTAATACTGGCTTTTCTGATTGCCAGTTCTATCAGCCCACTCTTTCTAGTGACTCGAGTGTTTCTATACTACAGAAGAATGCGTAATGCAGGAGTTCAAGACTAAGCGCTATAATCTATATTGAATATACGAATACATGTGGAAACTGGTTGAAGGCACCTTAAAAGGGGCAGCCAACCGAACAATGAAGAGTTCGGTTTGTATAATTTTTGCGTACTTTGCATAAATTATACAGTTTATACCAAGAAGAAATTCTATTATTTCCTGTGTCCGCAATGGGAGGCATCCCCGAGCGCCACAGCGGATTTGAATGGAATCTTTATTTCAATATCTGTAGTTAGTAGATTATCCAATATTCATTAAAGTTCATAGTGTCTATCGCCCGTTTGTCTTCCTTCTTTTCACATCTACTAGAAGGAGGAGGTGATAGTATGATGCAACAAGGTAATTGGCAGCAGCCAAATTGTCATCAAGGGAATATGATGGGTGGCAATCAAGTACGCCCGGTAGTATGTCCGACGCAGTATCGTTGTCACGATCAATTTGTACCGCGTGAAGTTCCTTATATCCATCCGATCGTCAATGTGAATCGGGTGCATAACGTTGAAATTCCACGTCACTATTTCACAGAAACAACACAGAATGTGATGGGGCAAACACTCCCTGCTCGACCAGGTTTCGGTCCAGGAATGGGTGGAATGGGTCCAGGTATGGGACCAGGAATGGGCGGATTCGGTCCGCAAGTTGGCGGTATCGGTAATCGTCCTGGCTGTGGACATCGTCCCGGTTGTGGCTGTGGAAATCGCCGCGGCTGGTGATAGGTCAGATTTATGGTAGAATAAAGCTACCATAATGATATACAGTAGGTGAGTTTGTTGAGAGCTTTTAAATTTGTCATTCCAGTCATGCTGCTCGTTGGAGGGTTTGGCTGGATGAAATTGACGAAAGAATTCCAAGAAGTGCCCGGATTAACGCGCTTGGCTATTATAATTGGTGCGATGATTTTGAGCGGGATCATTTCTTACTTTTTATTTCCAAAAGACGAAGGCGAAAAATCCTAAAGAGAGACCGATAGCGAATTTGCTATCGGTCTTTTGTTTATTTGCTAATACGTCATTTGGGTTAACTTGAGTTAAATATTTGTTGACTCATAATGTGTTATCTATTATTCTGTTAAAGATAACATAAACTTTAGGGGTGTATCAGATCATGACAACAGCTACAGTAAAAACAAAAAGTAAAAGCGCAATGAGTCCGTTAACACTTGTCTACAGTGGAATGTTCGCAGCACTGATGATGATTGGCGCAAATATTACCGCATTTGTACCATTTCTAGTTGTGGGTGGTGTGCCGATTACATTGCAGACATTCTTTGCGATTCTTGCGGGACTTATTCTTGGTAGTCGCAGGGGTGCACTGGCAATGGCAGTCTATATGTTCATCGGGCTTGCGGGGGCGCCTGTATTTGCGAGATTCAGTGGTGGTTTTGGATCAATTATCAGTCCGACATTCGGATTTATCATATCTTACATTTTAGTAGCATTCATCGTGGGGAAAATCGTCGAAAAGAACGGGAAATTACATGGTTATATTATTGCAGCAATCGTTGGAGTGGTTCTAAATTATGTAATCGGAACGAACTGGATGTATTATGCCTATAAGTTCTGGGCTGCGGCACCGGATGCCTTTACATACAAAGTAGCGTGGCTATGGATGGTACCGCCGTTGCCGAAAGATATTATCCTTGCCGTCCTTGCCGGAATCTTTGGACACCGTATGTATAAGGTATTGAAAGTGAGGCGTTAATATGACGAAGTATACTGAGTTAGCTGAACGTGTTCTAGTGGGACATGTCCTGACGGATGAGGAGGCCCTATCGATATTGAGGAGTCCAGAAGAGGACTTGCTGCCACTTTTGCACGCGGCTTATATAATCCGGAAACATTATTATGGGAATAAAGTGAAGCTTAATATGATAATGAATACGAAATCTGGCTTATGCCCGGAAAACTGCGGATATTGTGCACAGTCGATTATTTCAAAAGCGCCAATCGAAAAGTATGCCATGATGAAAAAAGAAGAAATTGTAGCAGGGGCAGCTAGAGCAGCCGAATTGAATGCAGGAACCTACTGTATTGTGGCTAGCGGGAGAGGTCCTGCGAACCGTGAACTCGAAATTGTTATCAATTCCGTGAAGGAAATCAAGTCGAAGTATGAGCATATGACCATTTGTGCATGTCTTGGACTGTTAAAACCGGACCAAGCGTCCCGATTGAAAGATGCTGGCGTCGACCGTTACAATCACAACATCAATACGTCGGAAGCCCACCATGAAAGTATCACAACGTCTCATACATATGAGGACCGCGTAAACACGGTCGAACTTGTGAAGCAGTCGGGTATTTCACCGTGTTCTGGCGTTATCATTGGTATGCGTGAAACGAAACAAGACGTCGTTTCAATGGCACGCAGTTTGTATGTAATGGATGCAGATTCGATTCCGGTGAACTTTTTACATGCCGTGGATGGGACACCCCTTGGCGGGACAGATGAGTTAACACCGCTCTATTGCTTGAGAGTACTATGCTTGTTCAGATTCATTAATCCTACAAAGGAAATCAGGATTTCCGGCGGGCGTGAAGTGAACTTACGCAGTCTTCAGCCGTTAGGGCTATACCCGGCAAACTCGATTTTTATTGGGGATTATTTGACGACAACCGGCCAGAAAAGTGAAAGAGACTATCAAACGCTGAAGGATATGGGATTCGAAATAGACGTAGAACCTTTAGCAAAACAGCCTGTTCCAGTGTGATTGAAAAATGGACATCCCATTTCGACGGGATGTCCATTTTTTTCATTCAGGTGTATCAAATGGTTGCAGAATATCTCTTTTGCCTTTTGTGTGAAAAATAAGTACTTTATCAGTAGGATCGTACTTTTTACCATAAAATGTTTCATCTTTATAAGTATGGATTTCATCGTACGTCTGTGTCATTGCATTGTAGATTTCTTCTTCACCTGAATCAGTTGGTGACCAGTATAAGATTTCAAGTACCGTATTTTCGCCTGTTGCAAGGGAGCGACGATTATAGCCGATGCGCTGTGCATGTGTGAAGTTTTCACGTGAGTAAAATTTAAGTCGTTTTGCAGTATCTGTATCTTCATAATCGACTGGCTCCACTTCAAGGAGAATCGGTTTATTCTTGGATTTTAACATTGTTAATAATTTGCTGCCAAGTCCCATGCCGCGTGATTGTGTTGAAACGAACAAGTAGTCGACGAATATAAACTTCTCGAACTCGACATACATGAGCACATGATGAGGTCCTTCATCCTTCTTATAAACACTTTTCTTGTCAGTTAGTAACGCATCCATATGTTCCTTTGATTTCATCTCTTCAACGGGGAAGTATTCATTTAGCTTCTCATACCAATTCAAAATGTGTTGCCTCCAATGGTTTATTTACCCCGGAGTTTTTTGTTTTGGATCGTGAGACCGAGGAAAAAAGAAGGGTAGTAAAAAATCCTCTATTCTACTGTATACCCATTATTTTAAATAAATAAACTTGCTCGGTTTTAATTAAGTAAATGAAACTATTTCCTAGATTATCCGTATACTTAGCTAACAACAAAAAATCTTACTCAGTGGAAAAGGGTGTATATATGTTTAATTTACTTATATTCTCAATTATTGTGGGCATCGTGTTCAGTCTAGTGATTGTCCCATTTATATTAAGTACTCAAGCGAAGCGTGGTGCGGATGAGGAAGCTGTAAGAACTCCTTTTAATAGAGGAGCTGCGATTGCTACCGTAGCTATATTATCTGCTATAGCCGTATTCGTGTTTTACTATACGACAAACATGGACCGTAACTGGACGTCTCTGTGGATGGTGCTTTTAGTCGTTACTTTGCTAGGTGCTTTGTCGGCAGGTGGCAAAGACCGCAAAGTGAAATTGGTCCTGTTCCTCGGTGCACTTGTTTTTGGGGCATATATACTTAGCGCGCCGCTCTTCAACGCCGACAAGAAATACAAAGCAGTTGAAATGGATCAGCAAGTGGAGATTTCAGCGTTCGATGAAACAAAAACGCCGGCAAGTGTTCCACCGAAGTTTGCACGCAATAAGATGAAGAAAGCATTCGGGCAAGTTCCGAATACGAGTTACTATGAGCTCGGCAGTCTGCAAATTCAAAAAGTTGATGGCAAATTTGTCTACATTGCACCCGTGGAGTTTTCGGGCTTCTTTAAATGGTGGAGTGCTGATACAACGCCTGGCTACTTTACGATGAGTGCAACAGACTCGGCTGATAACCCGAAATTCGTGAAAGCAGAAATGACGTATACACCGTCGTCCTACTTCCACAAACAAGTGGAGCGTCATATACGGATGAAAATGCCGAACCTTATTTTTTACGGGGATGTTCAACTTGAAATTGACGACGATGGAAAACCGTATTATATCCGTTCTTATGGGGAATTCATTTCCGCGCGTAACGGCTTTGATGTAAAAGGGATTGTAATGGTCGATCCTGCTAATGGTGATGTGAAAAAGTATTCGCTTGCAGATATACCTGAATTCATCGACGGGGCTGTTTCACCTGAAGCGGTCAGTTTACAAAATAGTTACTTCGGGAACTATATCCACGGTTTCTGGAATTCAGTCGTTGGGAAGAAAGATGTCAAGTTGCCATCTGATGAAGGAACAGAGGCGAATGTAAGCCCGATTTTTGACGAGAATGGTCATATGTATTACTTCACAGACTTTACAAGTCCAAAAGAAGGTGTCGACTCGATGCTTGGCTATGCGTTGACGGATGGTAAGACAGGAAAAGCAACGTATTATTCAGGTAATCTGGAAGAGTCCTATATGGATTCGCAAGGGGCACTGCAGATTATCGAGAAGAAATTCATTGAAAAGAAATGGTCCGGCGAAATGCCGGTCTTGTATAACTTCTACGGAGAAGCGAGTTGGTTAACGCCGGTGCTCGATTCAAATGGATTCCTGCAAAATTACTTCATTGTATCAGCAGCGAATCCGGAAATATCGGTTTACGGCAATACGCCGAACGAAGCATTGAAATTGTATAAGACAGCTCTTCAGCGCGGAGGTAGCAGTGTAGATGGTAGCTCGAGTGCGGAAGAGGCGAAAGCGGCTGTAACGGTCGTACGTGTATTCAAAGAGCGCGTCGGTGATTTTACACTTGTTTCGTTTTTAGCGGATGATGGACGCAACTTCATCGTCTCTTCGGAAGCTGTGCCACTCTCAATCTATATTCAAGAGGGCGATAAGCTTGTTGTGACATATTTAGAGACGGGTGAACTATTCTTGCCTGTGAAAGAGTTGACGAATGTTAGCGTGGAATAACGGAAATGGAGTGCAAGGCGAATTCGCCTTGCACTCCATTTTTAGTTGCTATATATGTTGAATTAAAGAATCCCATTGAATCTACTGTGGCGCTCAATAAGGAGAGAGTATTAATTGGGGGTGTGGATTGTAGAACGCTTGGCGCTTTGGCGACCCCGTTGCTGCGCCTGCACTAGGGTGTTTATTATCGAGAGAAATGTGGTTTTGAGATGTATATGCCGAGACTATAATGTGATTACTAGTTGATACTACTTATAGTCAAGAAAGACGTACTCCAACTTGCAGATTTCATCACAGATAATGAAATGCTCTTTCTCACATTGACCATCCAGCGAAGGCGCGTCTTCGTGGTAGCCGGAGCGATAAGCCACTGAAAAAGTTCTTTTTTGATAGTAAGAACTAGTTGATTGTAGTGAAGAGCGGCGACTCCGGCGGGAACAGCGCGAGCTGAAGACCCCGCAGGAACGCAGTGACGAGGAGGCTGAAGCCGTGCCCGCGGAAAGCGTCCGCTCGGAACGGAAATCAACGGTATTGAAGGAAATTGTACTTTTTCAGTGCCTTGGCTTATCGCGGGAGGCATCCACAAAGCGTCGAAGCGGTATTGATAGGAGTCCAAGTATTAGACTTTTCAGCGGCCTCCAAAAAGCCCTTGTAAAGCGTATACATCGTATTCCTCTGTTCAACATATATAGAAAACTATAAAGTCTCGTACAGTGGATAACCTGCAAAAGGAGCTATTCCACGTCCGAACTCCTATGCTTCTGAACAGGCGCTTCCGCTTTTGTTTTTTCGTACGGTTAAAACGTATTGTCACATGCCGATACTTGTTAAGTCTGGTGCGTATCGATTGCGGAACATGCGGAATATCATGTACAATCAAGTCAAAGATAGTCAAAGTCAACGGCTTATCCCCCGTATGAAAGAGGTGAGGGTATGAGAAACATTTCCGACATTATTGAAGGATATTTGAAAGCAATAATCGAAGAGGGACAGTGTGGAACCATCGAAATTAAGCGCAATGAAGTCGCTGAAAAGTTCCAGTGTGTCCCGTCTCAAATCAATTACGTTATTAAGACCCGCTTCACGGCGGAGCGTGGTTATGCGGTTGAATCGAAGCGTGGAGGCGGTGGCTACATACGTATTTTCCGCGTTCAGGCGAATTCCCGTAAAGAATTGATAGAACATATTTTAGGCGGTATCCAATCGGGAGCCTCTTATACGATGGCTTTAGATGTCGTTTACAGACTAATTGAAGAAGAAGTCATAACGGAGCGCGAATCAAAGCTCATTCTTGCTGCGGTTGATAGAAGAACTATCCATCAGCCACTTCCAGACCGCGATATCATGCGTGCACGCATTTTACAAGCAATGCTCTTGACGCTTATTTACGAACAGCGTAACTAATCACCAATCCAACTGATATGAGGTGGCTTTCGATGATATGTGAAAATTGTAAAGAACGAACTGCGTCCATTACGATTACGCAAGAAAGTGTAGTCGGATCGCTGGAACGCCATTTATGTGAGAAATGCGCATTTCAATCACAAACATTCCATTTCGACCCCAATCAAGAGCCGTTGTCCATTCAGCAGTTCCTATCTCACTGGTTTAGCGGTTCTGATCCTTTCCAGGCACAACCGCAAACGCGGGGAGAGTCGTTTGAAGGACCCGAATGTCCCTCATGTGGTTTGACGTTTCCGAAGTTCCTCGATATTGGAAAGTTTGGCTGTGCCGACTGTTATGACACATTTCGTGGCAGCTTACCGCAAGTTTTTGGCAAGCTTCACAATGGGCATTCAACTCATACCGGGAAAGTTCCGGTTTCATTTAATGAAATATATGCAGTTAAAAAGAAAATTGAAGAGATCCGAGTGAAGATGAAAGAGGCTGTAGAAGCTGAGCATTTTGAAGAAGCGGCAGCTTTGCGTGATGAAGCGAATACACTAAAGCAACACCTTTCCCTTGGAGGTGAAGAAAACGATGTCGATTGAAAAATTCATGCGTAACGCGGTAACCCCTTGGATGACTGCTTACGGAGAGCACTCAGACATCGTTATGTCGACGCGAATTCGACTCGCGCGCAACTTGACGGGCTATCGTTTTCCTATCGCGTTCACTGAAGAAGAAGCGATGGCGGTAGACAGAGCGGTTACGGGTGTTTTACTTGATACCATGCAAAGTGGCTATTCCTATACTAAGATGTCTGATCTTCCTGCATTGGAACGCCAAGTACTTGTTGAAAAACATCTGATCAGTCCGCAACTCGCAATTCCTGACAGGCATGGCGCAGTTCTTCTATCAGAAGACGAGACCATAAGTGTCATGGTGAATGAGGAAGACCATATCCGCATTCAATGCATCTATCCTGGGTTACAGCTTGAGGATTCCTATAAACAGGCTGATCAGGTTGACGATTACCTTGAAAAAGAACTGCCGTATGCTTTTGATGAAGACTTTGGTTATTTGACAAGCTGTCCATCGAATACGGGAACCGGTATGCGCGCATCTGTGATGATGCATTTACCGGCACTTACAATGACGAAGCAGATTGATCGTATTATCCCTGCTATCTCACGGCTTGGAATCATCGTCCGAGGGAGTTATGGCGAAGGAAGTGAAGCACCTGGCAATGTCTATCAAGTGTCAAATCAGACGACGCTTGGTAAAACGGAGCAAGAGATTCTCGCTGATCTTGGAAACATTGCATCTCGGTTAATTGGGCATGAACGGAAATCGCGGGAATTGTTACTTTCAAAGTCGCGAATTGCGCTTGAGAACAGGCTATTCCGTTCATTGGGTACAATTAGTTATGCGCGACTATTACCGTCAGGCGAGGCAGCACGATGCCTTTCGGACGTCAGACTCGGTATCGATCTTGGCATCATCCAGGACGTTGACATGTCGATTTTGAACGAACTGATGATATTCATGCAGGCAGGTTTCCTACAACAATATGCAAGCACGGAGTTATCGCAAGAAGAACGAGATATATTCAGGGCGAAACTGTTTCGAGAACGACTCAATGTGGAGAAATCCTCTCCTCCGACTGAGATTAATACGGAAGAGTAAGCAGGTATTTTGCACATTGTCTTTTGTTTAGGTATAGTTAGGTCAAAGATAGTCAAAGTCAATTTTGCCAATAAAGGAGTTCCTGCGTGTTCGGTTGAATACGTATAAAAGGGTGGTTGTTTTCTTACCTCTTTCTAGAGAGGAATGAAAACATAAGGTTTACTGCATGGATTGGTGTCTAGACACCAGCCCTAGACCCATATGCAATGGGAGTGACAAATGCATTCCTCCTACCTGTCGAGGCTAAACGGCGCCTTGCGCTTTTCTAGAAAAGGAATTCATTTGAGTAATGTATGGTTTTTTGGGGAATTGATTGTATATATATAGTATAGAAGGAGAGGACTGAATATGATGTTTAATCGATTTACACAGCGTGCACAGAAAGTATTGCAACTTGCCCAAGAAGAGGCAATCCGGATGAAACACGAGTCCATTGGAACAGAACATATTTTACTTGGACTTATTCGTGAAGGCGGAGGTATTGCTGCAAAAGCGCTTGAAGCGATAGGTGTCAACTTTGAAACAATCGTACAAGGTGTAGAAAAACTTGTAGGTGCTGGAACAAAGGATGTCGGTCCAATCGTTCATTACACACCTAGAGCAAAAAAAGTTATTGAATTATCCGTGGATGAGTCACGTAAGCTGGGTCATTCTTATATCGGAACAGAACACATCTTGCTAGCGCTTATCCGTGAAGGAGAAGGGGTTGCGGCGCGTGTCTTAAATAACGCTGGCGTTAGTCTCAACAAAGCGCGTCAACAAGTACTTCAGTTGCTGGGAAGTAATGATAGCTCAGCTACAGGTCAAGGCGTTTCGAATTCTGCTGCAACGCCGACATTGGATAGCTTGGCACGTGATTTAACGGAAGTGGCGCGTGAAGGCTTGCTCGATCCGGTTATCGGACGTAGCAAGGAAATTACACGTGTTATTGAAGTATTAGCACGCCGAACGAAAAACAACCCAGTACTTATCGGAGAACCAGGTGTTGGTAAGACTGCAATCGCAGAAGGACTCGCACAGCAAGTCATTAATAACGAAGTGCCGGAAATTCTCCGTGACAAACGTGTTATGACACTCGATATGGGAACAGTCGTCGCGGGTACGAAATACCGTGGTGAATTCGAAGATCGCATGAAAAAAGTTATGGAAGAGATTCGCCAAGCGGGCAATATCATCCTATTCATCGACGAACTGCATACGCTGATTGGGGCAGGAGGAGCTGAAGGTGCAATCGACGCATCTAATATCCTGAAGCCTTCGCTGGCACGCGGTGAATTGCAATGTATCGGTGCAACGACGCTTGACGAATACCGTAAATATATTGAAAAAGACGCTGCGCTTGAACGACGCTTCCAACCGATCCAAGTCGACGAGCCAACTGTCGATGAAACAATCCAAATTCTCCATGGCTTGCGTGACCGTTACGAAGCGCATCACCGTGTGAAAATTACAGATGAATCAATCGAAGCGGCTGCTAAAATGTCGGATCGTTATATTTCTGACAGATTCCTTCCGGATAAAGCGATTGACTTAATCGACGAAGCGGGTTCAAAAGTACGCCTTCGTTCATACACGACACCGCCTAACTTGAAAGAGCTGGAATTGAAATTAGAAGCAATTCGTTCTGAAAAGAATGCAGCTGTCCAAAGCCAAGAATTCGAAAAAGCGGCATCGTTCCGCGACAAAGAACAAAAGATGAAAGAAGAACTTGAAACAACGAAAACAGATTGGAAAGAAAAGCAGGGTCAAAAAGAATCCGAAGTGACAGTTGAAGATATCGCAGAAGTTGTAGCGATGTGGACTGGAATACCGGTATCTAAAATAGCTGAAACGGAATCTGCAAAACTGCTCAACATGGAAGAAATGCTACACGAACGTGTCATTGGCCAAAGTGAGGCAGTAACTGCTATTTCCCGGGCAATACGACGTGCACGTGCAGGTTTGAAAGATCCGAAACGTCCGATTGGCTCGTTCATTTTCCTTGGACCAACAGGTATCGGGAAAACGGAATTGGCAAGAGCGCTTGCGGAAGTCATGTTTGGCGATGAAGATGCAATGATTCGTGTTGACATGTCCGAGTACATGGAGAAACATTCGACATCGCGTCTAGTCGGTTCACCACCAGGGTATGTCGGCTATGAAGAAGGCGGACAGTTAACAGAAAAAGTTCGTCGCAAACCTTATTCGGTAGTCTTGTTAGATGAAATCGAGAAAGCTCATCCGGATGTCTTTAACATTCTCCTTCAAGTACTGGAAGATGGCAGATTGACGGATTCAAAAGGACGCTTAGTAGACTTCCGAAACACAGTTCTTATCATGACTTCCAATGTAGGAGCACAAGAATTGCGGAAAAATCGTTATGTCGGATTTAATCTGGGAGATGCGGGACGCGATTACGAAGGCATGAAATCAGCGATGCTTGAAGAATTGAAGAAAGCGTTCCGTCCCGAGTTCTTAAATCGTGTGGATGAAATGATTGTCTTCCATGCACTCGAAAAAGAACATTTACGTAAAATCGTCTCGCTTATGTCGAATGAATTGACGAAACGTCTAGGCGAACAAGAGATTGAACTAGAGTTAACAGATGAAGCGAAAACCAAAATCGTTGATGTTGGTTATGATCCGGAATATGGTGCTCGGCCACTACGCCGCGCTATCCAGAAACACATTGAAGACCGTTTGTCTGAAGAACTTCTAAAAGGAACAGTACTGGTAGGTAGTAAAGTACTTGTCGATGTGGTTGATGGAGAGTTTGTCGTCAAGACAGGAATCGACGCTGAACAACCGATAGTTGCGAAAAAAGAAGAAGTACTCGAAAAATAAAGTGTGAACTGGATAGTCCATCCCACCGACAGTTCTTTTCGGTAGGAATGGGCTGTCCTTTTCGTGTTCGGAGGATTCCATGGCAAAAAGAAAATCGAAGTTTCTGTGTAAATCATGTGGTTATGAATCGGCGAAGTGGATGGGCCGGTGCCCGGGTTGCGGGGAATGGAATACAATGGAAGAGGAAGTTGAAGTAGCCGTTCAAAAAGGGCCACGTGGTGCATTTCAGCATACAGAGGGCGTCCGTCAAAAGGCGCTGCCTATCAGTTCAATCGAGATGATAGAAGAACCAAGAATTGGCACAGACTTGGAGGAGTTCAACCGCGTTTTGGGTGGCGGAATTGTCCCTGGCTCACTTATTTTAATCGGTGGAGATCCGGGTATAGGAAAGTCGACACTCCTTCTTCAAGTATCTTCACTGCTAGCGAACAAAGGGCAACGTGTTCTTTACATTTCAGGTGAGGAATCAATTCGACAAACAAAACTACGTGCAGAACGACTTGGCGTGAAATCAGATGAACTTTATATTTATGCAGAAACAGATTTGGGATTAATTCACGATACGATAGCGGATGTGAAACCGACGTTTGTCGTTGTCGACTCCATCCAGACCGTACATCATCCCGAAGTAGCATCAGCACCAGGAAGTGTATCTCAAGTGCGTGAATGTACAGCTCAGCTGATGCGCATTGCTAAAACGCAAAATATTGCTATTTTCCTTGTTGGCCACGTAACGAAAGACGGGCAGATTGCAGGACCGCGGTTACTTGAGCATATGGTGGATACAGTTCTTTATTTTGAAGGGGAGCGGCATCATACTTACCGAATTTTACGCAGTGTGAAAAACCGTTTTGGCTCTACGAATGAAATTGCGATATTTGAAATGTTGCAGTCCGGTTTGAAAGAAGTACTGAATCCGTCCGAGCTATTCCTTCGAGAAAGATCTCAGGGGGGAGCGGGTTCAACGGTTGTTGCATCTATGGAAGGAACCCGGCCGATTCTCGTTGAAATTCAAGCACTTGTCACACCATCTAGTTTTAACTATCCAAAACGTATGGCTACTGGGCTCGATCAAAACCGAGTGTCATTGTTAATGGCTGTACTTGAGAAACGTATGGGGATGCTGTTGCAGGCTCAGGATGCCTATATTAAAGTGGCGGGCGGCGTGAAGTTGGATGAACCGGCAATCGACTTGGCTGTGCTAATGAGCATCGTTTCCAGTTATCGTGACTTGGCGGCTGGTTTGTCTGACTGCTTTATCGGTGAAGTCGGGCTGACGGGTGAAGTACGACGAGTATCGAGAATTGAACAACGTGTGACCGAAGCCGCAAAACTCGGGTTCGAGCGTGCGATTATTCCCGCTTCAAATATTGGCGGTTGGGAATATCCGAAAGGCATTCGCGTAATAGGCGTAGAAACAGTCAGTGATGCACTGAAAATTGCTTTTAAAGATTGAGTAGAAGACGGGGCTGTAATTGTGGCAGTCCTGTCACTTTTATACTGTAAAGATGCAGTAAATGAGAAACTTTCACATGTTGGAGGGAGTCCTAACAGAATAGAAGGAAATATCACACTTACCTGACCTTATAAAGGCGGTTTGAAGCGGAAACATGTATAATTAAAAAATAAAGGAGGTGGTTCATATGTTGAAAAAGGTAGTTCAAGTTTCATTTTTGCTTATCGGTGGAACACTGGGTGTATTATTTTTACCGCATTTATTTAAATTATTTTCTTTTACTACGAGCCCATGGATTAATAATCCATACGTGTCTGCAATCCTAGGAGCAATATTGCTCTTTTTAATCAGCCTTTTCCTAACAGAACCAATTGTTAATTTCATTAAATGGATGGAAGAAAGGTTATTGAAAGCACCGGTTTTTGATCTGATATTCGGTACAATCGGTCTTGTTGTCGGTTTGAGTGTCGCGTTCCTAGTCAGTTTTGGAGTGAGCAGTATCCAGATACCGATTATAACGTCTGTCCTTCCAATCCTGTTGTCGATTATTCTTGGCTATTTAGGTTTTCAAGTCGGGTTTAAGAAACGGGAGGAAATAATTCACACGGTGCAATCTACAAAAAGCGGTGGACTCAAAAAGAAAGAAGTGGAGGATACATCTACTCAGACTAAAGGTAAGCTTTACAAGATATTGGACACAAGTGTTATTATAGATGGTCGGATTGCTGATATTTCGGCAACCGGTTTTCTTGAAGGAGTGCTTGTTGTACCGCAGTTTGTGTTGACTGAATTACAACATATTGCGGATTCCTCAGACACGTTGAAACGGACGAAAGGCAGACGCGGGCTAGACGTTCTGAAGCGTATGCAAACTGATGATGGTCCGAATATCTTAATCACAGATGAAGATTTTGCTGGCGTTCCTGAAGTCGATATGAAGCTCGTCCATCTAGCGAAAAAGATGGGTGGACTCGTTGTGACAAATGATTTTAATTTGAATAAAGTAGCGGATTTACACGGTGTCTCCGTGCTAAACATCAATGACCTTGCAAATGCGGTGAAGCCGGTTGTTATTCCTGGTGAGGATATGCATGTTGTTATTGTTAAAGATGGTAAAGAACATAACCAAGGCGTCGCTTATTTGGATGATGGCACAATGATTGTTGTTGAAGATGGGAAATTCCACGTTGGCAATGCAATCGACGTTGTCGTAACAAGTGTATTGCAGACATCGGCAGGACGAATGATTTTTGCGAAACTTAAAAACGGTAAGATTTCAAAGGTGAATTAAGTAGTTTTTAATCATGAAAAGAAAAGGAAGAGAAGTCTTGAACTATACAGTTATGATGCCAGCAGCTGGGAGTGGTCAGCGAATGGGCGCCGGCTACAATAAACTTTTTTTGAAATTAGATGACAAACCGATTCTTATCCATACACTTGAAGTATTCGAGGGGGATCCAGCGTGTGACGGGGTCATCCTTGCGGTAAAACCGGACGAACGTATGCAAATCGAGTCAATGCTTGAACAGTTTGCGATTACGAAAGTGGTAGCAATGGTCGACGGTGGCGGAGAGCGACAGGATAGCGTGGCTGCATGTATGAAAGCGCATGGCAAGGGCGGCATTGTCCTTGTCCATGATGCTGCAAGGCCGTTCATTCGTCGAACAGTCATTACTGAGCTTGTAAAAGTGGCTGACGAGCACGGTGCAGCAATTGTAGGTGTGCGGGCAAAAGATACGATGAAATATGCAGAGGGTGGCATTGTCGAGCAGACGGTGGATCGTGGTAGGTTATGGATCATCCAGACGCCCCAGGCATTTCGCTATGCATTGCTGAAAGAAGCGTCTGACGAAGCGCAGGCGAAAGGATTTCTCGGTACGGATGAATCGATGTTGGTCGAACGTTTTGGAGAATCCGTACGAATCGTTGAAGGTACGTATGACAATGTGAAGATGACCACTCAGGAAGATCTACTGTTCGGAGAGATTTTATTGAGAAGAAAGAAAGTATAAGTTTTCAACCTGGACAGGCGCTTAGGCTTTTCATGTCTAGCTCCAGCGCCTAGGAGCTCGGGTCATAAGCCGGTCCAGCTATGTGGCAAAGAACGCCACGTCGCTGGTCCGTCTTATGCCTGTCGCTCCTGAACAGGCGCTTACGCTTTTCTTATAGAAAAATAGGAGGTTTTTTGATGATTCGGATAGGACAAGGTTTTGATGTGCATAAATTTGAAGAGGGTCGCCCACTTATCATTGGTGGTATAACGATACCGCATGACAGGGGGCTGACAGGGCATTCTGATGCGGATGTGCTTTTACATACTATTACTGATGCAGCACTTGGAGCAATCGCTGAAGGGGACATCGGCCGTCATTTCCCAGATACAAGTGCTGAATTTAAAGATGCTGATTCTGCGGTGCTATTAGAAAATATTTGGGCTCTTGTAGAAGGGAAAGGCTATAAACTTGGCAATATCGATTGCACGATTATCGCGCAAAAGCCGAAGATGTCACCCTATATTGAAGTAATTCGTAAACGTATAGCTGAGCTATTGAAAGCGGATATTTCACAAGTGAATGTTAAAGCGACGACAACGGAACAATTAGGCTTCACTGGAAGAGAAGAAGGAATTGCTTCTATGGCGACGATTCTGCTCATTAAGGCGTAACACCTTTTAAACAGGCCTGGCAAGTGGTAAAATAGCAAACAGTAGTAAAATCAGATTGGAGAGAATTCATATGACTTCAGAAGTACGCGTACGTTACGCGCCAAGTCCAACCGGCCATTTACATATTGGGGGGGCACGGACAGCGCTTTTTAATTATCTTTTTGCACGTAACCACGGTGGGAAATTCATTGTTCGAATCGAGGATACAGATACTGAGCGTAATATCGAAGCGGGAGAACTTTCTCAACTTGAAAACTTAAAATGGCTTGGCATCGATTACGATGAATCAGTCGACATTGGTGGTCCATACGGTCCCTATCGCCAAATGGAACGTCTAGACCTTTATACAAAATATGGTCAAGAGATGTTGGAAAGCGGTCATGCTTATAAATGTTTCTGTACATCAGACGAACTAGAAGCAGAGCGCGAAACGCAGAAGGCTGCTGGAATTGCGGCACCAATGTACGGTGGTAAATGCCGGAATTTAAGTGCAGAAGAAGCGGCAGCAAAAGAAGCTGCTGGACTTACACATACTATTCGCATGCGTGTACCAGAAAACGTAACGTATAAAGTGGAAGACTTAGTTCGTGGAACCGTATCATTCGAATCTAAAGACGTCGGCGACTGGGTTCTTGTAAAAGCGAATGGCATCCCGACTTATAACTTTGCGGTTGTTATCGATGATCATTTGATGAAAATCAGCCATGTATTCCGCGGTGAAGAACATTTGACGAATACACCAAAACAATTGATGATTTTTGACGTCTTTGGCTGGCAGTCTCCGCAATACGGCCACATGACACTCATCGTCAACGAAGACCGTAAAAAACTTTCGAAACGTGATGAATCGATCATTCAATTCATCTCTCAATATAAAGATCTTGGGTATCTACCTGAAGCAATGTTCAACTTCTTTGCGCTGCTTGGCTGGTCGCCGGGTGGAGAAGAGGAGATTTTCACGCACGAAGAACTTATCAAGATGTTCGACGTAAGCCGTCTATCTAAATCCCCTTCCATGTTCGATAAACAAAAACTGACATGGACGAACAATCAATACGTGAAAAAGATGAATCTTGAAGAAGTAATTGATTTTGCATTGCCACATCTGCAAGATGCCGGTCTCATCAATAAAGAAATGACTGAGTCAGAAGCTGCGTGGGCACATGATTTAATCGCTCTTTATCAGGATCAGTTAAGCTTTGGCGCGGAAATTGTTGAATTATCTGCCCAGTTTTTCGATCACGATATTGAATATGATGAAGAATCCCAAGCTGTACTCGCTGGGGAGCAAGTGCCTGAGGTAATGGCTGCATTCAAAGAAAAGCTAGAAGCATTAGAAACATTCGATGCTGCATCTATTAAAGACGCGATTAAAGCAGTCCAAAAGGAAACGGGCCATAAAGGGAAAAACTTATTTATGCCGATTCGTGTTGTAACAACTGGTCAAATGCATGGACCTGAATTACAGGCATCTATTGCATTGATTGGGAAAGAAAAAACAATTGAACGAGTCGCTAAATACGCAAAACAATAACGTTGACTTTCATCGTTTGAAATGTAAAATGAAAGTTAATAACTAAACCGTAGAAAAGGATAAGTACACATTGCAAGCTCTTCAGAGAGGATCATCATCGGCTGTAAATGATCTGTGCCTCTGTAATGTGGAAATGCCCCTTTGAGTGCCGTGCCGAAAGTGTAAGTAGGCCGGACGCACCGCCAGCGTTATAGGCGTCAAGCGGGAAGGCCAACACCTTCCAAGCGGAGTGGAACCGCGCATTCAATGCGTCTCTGTCATTTATTTGACGGGGACGTATTTTTTTTATGAGAAAAGAGGAAGGCAGTCTAAAATCGCGACGTCCTGTCGCAACGACTGCATGACCAGCTTCATGCTGGCCTTGGCAACAAAGAGGGATGTAGTTCAATCCCTCTCCACTGCATGACCTACATCCTGTAGGCCCGTGACAGGAATAAGATGGACCTGCGAAGCGGAGCACTATACCGCGTAGTAGAGCTGGCTTATGACCCGAGCATTTGGCCGCTGGAGTTAGACACAGAAATTATAGGGGGGAACGAGTTGTTTCAGAGAATGAAAGAAGACGTTCGATGTATATTTGAACAGGACCCGGCAGCACGTACTGTTTTTGAAGTTGTTCTAACTTACTCAGGTTTACACGCATTATGGTCTCATCGTATTGCACATGCTTTATATAAACGGAAGTTGTTGTTTTTGGCACGGCTCGTTTCGCAAATTAGCCGATTTTTCACAGGTATTGAAATTCATCCTGGTGCAAAAATCGGGCGTAGGTTTTTCATAGATCATGGAATGGGTGTTGTAATTGGGGAAACATGTGAAATCGGCAACGACGTCACTATTTACCAAGGCGTGACTCTTGGTGGTACAGGTAAAGAAAGCGGCAAGCGGCATCCGACACTTCATGATAATGTACTTGTTGCATCGGGTGCTAAAGTGCTCGGTTCCATAACGATTGGTGAAGGCAGTAAAGTAGGAGCGGGTTCAGTTGTCCTGAAAGACGTCCCGCCGGAATCGACGGTTGTAGGTATCCCTGGGAAAGTCGTCATTTCGAACGGTGTTAGAGTGAAGAGTAAACATGATCACCGTGACATGCCGGATCCTGTGGCAGATAGATGCCAGACGCTTGAAGATGAAATTAGTGAATTGAAAAATAGGATCGAACATTTAAATGTTTCCAAAGTAAAGGAAGGAGATTTATCATGACAATTCAAATTTACAATACGCTGACACGCAAAAAAGAGCCTTTCATTCCATTGGAAGAGGGCAAAGTAAAAATGTACGTTTGCGGTCCCACTGTTTACAACTACATTCATATCGGAAATGCGCGTCCGGTTATCGCTTTTGATACAGTGCGACGCTACCTTGAATATCGAGGGTATGATGTAACATACGTTTCGAATTTCACGGACGTTGACGACAAGATTATTAAAGCGGCTAATGAACTAGGGGAAGAGGTCGGCGAGCTAACAGACCGCTTCATCGCTGCTTACTTTGAAGACGTTTCAGCGCTCGGTTGCGGTAAGGCTGACGTACATCCGCGTGTGACGGATCATATCGAAGACATCGTCAAATTCGTGAAAGTACTAATCGATAAAGGTTTCGCTTATGAATCGCAAGGGGATGTCTACTATCGTACGCAGAAATTTGAAGGCTACGGAAAGTTGTCCCACCAATCGACGGATGAGTTGAAGGTCGGTGCACGTATCGAAGAGGGCATCAAGAAAGAAAATCCACTGGACTTTGCCTTATGGAAAGCTGCTAAGGCTGGCGAAATTTCATGGGAAAGTCCATGGGGATTGGGCCGTCCGGGCTGGCATATCGAATGTTCTGTTATGGCAAGAGAACACCTTGGCGATACAATAGATATTCACGCAGGTGGCCAAGATTTAACGTTCCCACATCATGAAAACGAAATTGCACAATCCGAAGCGATGACAGGCAAACAATTTGCGCGCTATTGGATGCACAATGGTTACATTAATATCGACAACGAAAAAATGTCTAAATCACTTGGCAATTTTGTTCTTGTGAATGATATTAGGAAGCAGATTGATCCGAAAGTACTTCGCTTCTTTATATTGTCAGTTCAATACAGACACCCAGTCAATTTCTCGCAAGATCTTGTTGTCAGTGCAGAGAATGGACTTGCGCGTATCCGTACAGCGTACAATAATTTGAAGCACCGACTTGCGACGTCTGCGGATCTCGGCGATCAGAAAGATATCTGGATTCATAAAGTGGATGAAATCAAGAACGACTTTGAAGTGGCAATGGATGATGACTTTAACACAGCAAACGCTATAGCATCGGTATTCGAATTAGCGAAACTGGCAAACGTCTATTTAGTAGAAAAAAATACACAATCCGATGTGCTAGAGCATTTCATCCGCACATTTGACGGACTACTGACGGTTCTTGGATTGCCGATGGACGAAGAAACAGGACTGTTGGATGAAGATGTCGAAGCGTTAATCGAAGAACGACTCGAAGCGCGCCGAAACAAAGACTTCAAGCGTTCGGATGAAATTCGTGATGAATTGAAAGCGCAAGGTATCATTCTAGAAGATACAGCACAAGGCATGCGCTGGAAAAGAGGATGAGCAACGTATATAACTTACGTGATATAGATGTGAAACAAATAAAAGCACTGGCTCTTGCCTACATGGGCGACGCGGTGTACGAACAGGCGATACGGGAGCACCTTTTGCGTTCAGGGCGTGTAAAACCGAATGTGCTGCACAGAGAAGCCACGCATTATGTCTCCGCGAAATCACAGGCAGCTACACTCAAGATGATGCAGGTATCAGGCTTTCTGACGGAAGAAGAAGAGGCGGTCATGAGACGTGGCCGTAATGCGAAGTCTGGTTCAGTCCCTAAAAATACGGATGTCGTAACGTACAATTACAGTTCAGGCTTTGAAGCGGTCATCGGTTATTCACACTTATTAGGAAGAACAGAACGCGTGCAAGAAATAATCAGTGAGGCAATTCGATTTATTGAAATGCCGAAGGAGGAAGAGTCAAAATGAATGAACATGAAAACGAAAATGAAGTTGAATCTGAATTAATCGGCGGGAAAAATCCAATTGTAGAAGCACTGCGCTCGGGTAGGGAATTAAATAAGATATGGGTTGCTGAAGGACTTAATATGAAAAGCATCGGTGAAATCCTATCGTTGGCAAAAAAAGCAGGAATTATCGTGCAGGCGGTTCCGAAACAAAAGTTGGATGGTTTGCTTGATGTAAATCACCAAGGGATTGTCGCTTCGGTTGCGGCTTACGAATATGCGGAACTCGAAGATCTATTTACTGTTGCAACTGAGCGTGGGGAAGATCCATTGTTCCTTATTCTTGATGAACTTGAAGATCCTCATAATCTGGGCTCCATATTACGGACAGCTGACGCGTCGGGTGTTCACGGAGTCATTATACCAAAACGCCGTGCTGTCGGGTTGACGGGTGTTGTTGCAAAGTCATCCACTGGTGCAATCGAACATATCCCTGTCGTGCGTGTGAACAATCTTTCGCAAACGGTGGAGGACCTGAAAAAACGTGGTGTTTGGATTGCGGGGACAGATGCTGCTAAATCGGTGGATTACAGACTAATGGATGCGACTCTTCCGCTTGCTATCATTATTGGAAGTGAAGGGAAAGGAATGTCGCGTATTTTGAAAGAGAAATGCGATTTCCTCTATCATTTACCGATGGTTGGGCATGTTACATCATTGAACGCGTCTGTAGCAGCCTCCCTTCTTATGTACGAGGTACTGCGCAAGCGTCAACCGCATACTTCTGGCAGATGACAACAGATATACTCCTAGTCGATGGTTACAATATCATCGGAGCATGGGAGGAACTGGGCGGGATGAAGCGGAAAAAGCTCGCGGATGCACGTGACCGTTTGATCGAAAGAATGGCAGAGTACAAGGCGCATACAGGGTGGCGGGTCATTATTATTTTTGATGCGCATCTTGTGCCAGGTATTGAAAAAAAGAAACGGCATCACAATGTCGAGATTGTCTTTACTCGGGAAAAAGAAACAGCTGATGAAAGAATTGAAAAGCTCGTCTCTGAATTGAAGGGGAGACGGGTACAAATTCATGTAGCTACATCAGATTTGACAGAACAATGGGTCATTTTTGCGCATGGTGCACTCCGAAAGTCAGCTCGTGAGCTAGAACTTGAAGTAAATAAAATCGATGATCTCATTACGGCAAAAGTGAAGGCAATCCAAGGGCAGCGGCCGCTTTCGAAGATTCCTTTAACTGACGAAGTTGCTGAAATATTTGAAAAATGGCGGCGTGGAATGAAATGAACGGTTGACGTAAAAATTTCCCATACGGTATACTTGTTATATAATAGTGATAACGAACCGGGGTGATCCAGGTGGTGGAGAAAACATACGTTGAAGGCAGCATATCGGATTTCACCGGATTATCCGACGGGGAAATCATAGCAATCATCCACGAAGGTAACACGGATGCGCTTAATTTCCTTATTAGGAAGTACCAATCTTTTGTTAGATTGAAAGCGCGCTCATACTTTCTTATCGGTGGAGACCGGGAAGATATCATTCAAGAAGGTATGATCGGCCTATACAAAGCAATTCGTGATTTTAAAGAGGATCGATTGAGTTCATTCAAGGCGTTTGCGGAACTTTGCATCACGCGGCAGATTATCACGGCTATTAAAACTGCGACAAGGCAGAAGCATATCCCGCTTAATACGTCGGTGTCATTGGACAAGCCGGTATTTGACGAAGAGTCCGATCGCACATTGCTCGACGTAATAGCCGGGCCAGTATTGGATGATCCTGAAGGCCTCATGATTCACAGGGAAGATTTTGTTCAAATGGAAGATGAAATGAACAAAGTACTAAGTGGTCTTGAGAAGCAAGTACTGGCACTGTACTTAGATGGCCAGTCTTATCAAGAAATTTCCGAGGAGCTAAACAGGCAAGTTAAGTCTGTAGACAATGCGCTTCAGAGGATAAAACGTAAACTCGAGCGGTATATGCAAGTTGATACAGTGCGGTAGACGTCCATTTCCCTTGTATTGACATCATGAATGGTAGATGGTACCCTTTAGCAAGACTATGAGAAGATGTTCAAGAAGTCAGGGGACATAAGGTTGCAGCACTATTTATCAGCTTTTATCTCTGCTCCTAGCGCATTTTAACATGCGTTACCTCGACTCTTTTCGGATTTAGAACATTGAGTCGTAAGGGGTGAGGGAATGTCTAAAAAAATTATTTTAAGTTGCGATACATGCGGATCACGAAACTATTCCGTGCCGGCACGGAAAGATAAGCCGACAGAACGTTTGTCGATTAAAAAGTTTTGCAGGCATTGCAATGCACATACATTGCATAGGCAAACGGCATGAAGCGGTTAGTTAGGAAGCAGGATCATACTTATATTCGGAGGTTTACGGTATAATGAGCAAGTTAACTGGTTTTTTCAAAGACGTTGGCTCGGAAATGAGAAAAGTCAGCTGGCCGAGACGTAAAGAATTAACGCGTTACACAATTGTTGTTCTTTCGACAGTCGTTTTCATGGCAGTCTACTTCGGACTTGTTGACCTTGGCATTTCACGAGTGTTGGAATGGTACATTGCGTTATAATAAAAGCACTATAAATATTCCCCTTGAAAAATATCCCGTCTGACAGTATGAACGGGATTTTTCAATTGCCTAAACTCCAGCGTCTCTTTAATCCAGGCGCTTGCGTTTTTATTTAATTGTAGGGAAAAAGGAGGGACGGACGTTTAGTCCTCGTCACTATGGATATGGAAAAAAATTGGTACGTCGTTCATACGTACTCCGGTTATGAGAATAAGGTGAAAGCCAATCTGGAAAAACGTGTTGAAACGATGGGTATGTCTGACAAGATATTCCGAGTTGTCATCCCGGAAGAAGAAGAAACGGATTTCAAAGATGGTAAAAAACGCACGGTCCTGAAAAAGACGTTCCCAGGTTATGTTCTTGTGGAAATTATTATGACGGACGATTCCTGGTATGTTGTACGTAACACACCGGGCGTGACGGGTTTCATCGGTTCGTCAGGCGGCGGCGCAAAACCGACACCGCTACTTCCTGAAGAAGTCGAATTCATCCTCAAACAAATGGGTGTTAAAGAGCGTAAAGTTGAAATTGACTTCGCGCTTGGCGAAATGGTTGAAGTACTTGAAGGGCCATTTGCGAACTTCCAAGGTAAAGTGGAAGAAATTGATGAAGATAAAGGTAAAGTGAAAGTATCTGTCGATATGTTCGGCCGAGAGACAAATATGGAACTCGACTTCGAACAAGTACAAAAAATATAAACGTTTACCACTTGCGTATATCGTGAAATAGTGGTATCATTTCAAAGGTCAGACTGTAAACAAATGGTCTGGACGAACTATCAAATTCTACCGACGTAAGTCGGCAGGCACATATGAGTGGGAGGGGCAACCCTATTACCACATCACGGACTTAAGGAGGTGTGTCTCGTGGCTAAAAAAGTCATTAAGGTTGTTAAATTGCAAATTCCTGCAGGGAAAGCGAATCCGGCTCCACCAGTTGGACCGGCGTTAGGACAAGCAGGTGTGAACATCATGGGATTCTGTAAAGAATTCAATGCGCGTACTGCAGATCAAGCAGGTCTTATTATTCCTGTTGAAATCTCTGTATTCGAAGACCGTTCATTTACTTTTATTACAAAAACTCCACCGGCAGCAGTTTTGCTGAAGGTTGCAGCTAATCTTACAAAAGGTTCAGGTGAACCGAATAAAAAGAAAGTTGCTACTGTGAAACGTGATAAAGTTCGCGAAATAGCAGAACAAAAGATGGAAGATTTAAACGCGGCGTCAGTTGAAGCGGCGATGGCAATGGTTGAAGGTACTGCTCGCAGTATGGGAATCACGATCGAAGACTGATCTTGATTTTATAAATCAATAGTTGTTTGTAGTGGGGGTTGCGCTTGTTCTCCGGAGCGCGCAACCCTTATTCGTGGGAGGTTTAACCCGTTAAAACCACAATCGAGGAGGAAATATTAAATGGCTAAAAAAGGTAAAAAGTTCACAGAAGCTGCAAAGCTAGTTGAACACATGAAAGCATACGGCGCTACTGAAGCGATCGAACTTGCGAAAAAAACAAGCACAGTTAATTTCGACGCAACTGTCGAAGTTGCATTCCGTCTTGGAATCGACACTCGTAAAAATGACCAACAAATCCGTGGGGCAGTAGTACTTCCAAACGGTACTGGTAAAACTCAACGCGTTCTCGTTTTTGCTAAAGGCGAAAAACTTAAAGAAGCTGAAGCTGCTGGTGCAGACTATGCAGGCGATGCTGAATATATCGCTAAAATTCAATCAGGTTGGTTTGACTTTGACGTTATCGTTGCAACTCCTGACATGATGGGTGAAGTAGGGAAAATTGGTCGTGTTCTTGGACCAAAAGGACTTATGCCTAACCCGAAAACAGGTACAGTAACATTTGACGTAGCGAAAGCTGTAGCAGAAATCAAAGCAGGTAAAGTTGAATACCGTGCGGACAAAGCTGGAATCATCCACGCTCCAATCGGAAAAGTTTCATTCGACGATGCTAAACTTGCGGAAAACTTCGCAACTGTTTTTGAAACTGTTCTTAAAGCGAAACCAGCTACTGCAAAAGGAACATACATGAAGTCGGTTAACATTACGACGACAATGGGTCCTTCTGTAAAAGTTGATCCTTCAAGCGTAGCAGTAAATAAATAATATTGACAAACAGATAATCTTTTGATAAGATGATTTTTGTTGTGAATATAACCATTTGTACCGTAGACAGCAGGAGCGCATGCCGCTTAAATATTCCTGCCGAGGACAAGACGCTCTTTTTCTTTTAAAAGATGACGACTTTTCAGCCCTCAGTCTACTTAGGTAGATTGAGGGCTTTTCATACCGGTATAAGTGACCCAAACTTTTTAGGAGGTGTCCAAATGAGCACAGTATTAGAAGCTAAACAAGCAGTAGTTGGTGAAATTACTGATAAGTTGAAATCAGCAGCATCTGTTGTTGTTGTCGACTACCGTGGTCTGACTGTAGGTCAAGTTACGGAACTTCGTAAACAACTTCGTGAAGCAGGTATCGACTTCAAAGTTTATAAAAACTCGATGTCACGCCGTGCTGCTGAAGCTGCAGGACTTGAAGGGTTGAACGAACATCTAACAGGCCCTAATGCGATTGCATTTTCAAACGAAGACGTTGTTGCTCCTGCAAAAATCCTTAACGATTTTGCAAAGAAAAACGATAAGCTTGAAATTAAAGCTGGCGTAATCGAAGGTCTACTTGCATCAGAAGCAGACATTAAAGCATTGGCGGAACTTCCGTCACGCGAAGGTCTACTATCTATGCTTCTCAGCGTACTTCAAGCTCCAATGCGCAACTTTGCGCTTGCAACAAAAGCAGTTGCAGAGCAAAAAGAAGAACAAGGCGCTTAATAAAGCAGCCTGAAATACCACTTGCGGGTTAAGCCCGACAAAAAAAGAATATTAGGAGGAAATTATAATGACTAAAGAAAACATCCTTGAAGCGATCAAAGAAATGACAGTACTTGAACTAAACGACCTTGTAAAAGCAATCGAAGAAGAGTTTGGCGTAACTGCTGCTGCACCTGTTGCAATGGCTGGTGCTGGTGCTGCTGCTGAAGAAGAGCAAACTGAATTCGAAGTAATTCTTACTGCTGCTGGACAAGAAAAAATCAAAGTTATCAAAGCAGTTCGCGAAATTACAGGCCTTGGCTTGAAAGAAGCGAAAGCAGTTGTTGATGAAGCTCCAAAAGCAATCAAAGAAGGCGTAACTAAAGATGAAGCTGAAGAAATCAAAGCGAAGCTTGAAGCTGTAGGCGCAAGCGTCGAAGTTAAGTAATTTTTGAATAATGAAGAAAAGCTTGTCGGATTTGGGCAAGCTTTTCTTCGTTTTTTTATCTGAACTTGTGACAAGCAGGTCATCGAATCGATAGTGTACGTAAGCTATCTTATTTTTTTGCGTTTCAAGTCTCTATACGAGGGGGAAGACTGGTATGTCTGAACATTACTACTCGGAAAATCCGAAAGTGAAGAGTGATCCAAAAGAATGGTCTGCAGAGTTACGCGGAAAAACATTTCGATTTAAAACGGATGCTGGCGTGTTTAGTAAAGGTGAAGTGGATTTCGGTTCGCAACTTTTAGCTGAGGCTTTTGTCTTGCCGGAAACGGAAGGTTTAATTCTTGATATTGGTTGTGGGTATGGTCCAATTGGTTTATCGATTGCCGCATCTTTTCCGGAACGGAGCGTTCACATGGTCGACGTGAATGAACGTGCACTCGCTCTTGCTGCGCATAATGCAAAACAAAACGGCATTTCAAATGCAGAGATTTATCCAAGTGATGCATTATCCGATGTCACGGCAGAGGGGTTTGCTGCAATTTTGACGAATCCGCCTATCCGTGCAGGAAAAGAGACGGTATTCAAATTTTACGAAGGCGCTTTTTCGAAACTTAAAGTTGGCGGTGAGTTGTGGATCGTCATTCAAAAGAAACAGGGTGCACCTTCGACGATAGATTGTTTAACAGGGCTATTCGGCAATGTTGAGACAGTCGTTAAGAAGAAGGGGTATTATATTTTAAGAGTCGAAAAAAATTGACTCGATAGTATTGATATGGTAATGTTATAAAATGCATAAATTATTATAGTGCGGTCGTATGCCCTTTTGCATGAATAATGGAAATGAAAGGCATACTGACAATGTATAAAAGATGGTAAAACCGAAAATGAGCTCTTGCCAGAACTCGTTTTCTTTTTGTTTTTTCGATATCATACACTATTTTTGTGGTTTCGCAAAGAACTAATATTGTTTTATAAGGGGTGAAAGAGTTGACAGGTCATTTAGTTCAGTATGGTCAACACCGTCAGCGGAGAAGTTTCGCACGGATCAGCGAAGTGCTCGATCTGCCGAATCTGATTGAAATCCAGACGGCATCTTATGAGTGGTTCTTAGAAGAAGGACTGCTGGATATGTTCCGCGATATTTCTCCGATTCAAGACTTTACGGGAAATCTATCGTTGGAGTTCATCGATTATACTCTTGGGGATCCTAAATACCCTGTAGAGGAATCGAAAGAGCGTGATGTAACGTTTGCAGCGCCGCTACGTGTAAAAGTTCGTCTCCACAATAAAGAGACGGAAGAAGTAAAAGAGCAAGATGTCTTTATGGGTGATTTCCCGCTCATGACAGAAAATGGTACATTTGTTATTAATGGTGCGGAGAGGGTAATTGTCTCCCAGCTCGTCCGGTCCCCAAGTGTTTATTACAGTGATAAAACGGACAAAAACGGTAAACGTGGTTTCGGTGCAACTGTTATTCCGAATCGCGGTGCTTGGCTCGAGTATGAAACAGATGCAAAAGATGTTGTTCACGTCCGTATTGATCGGACACGTAAGTTGCCAGTTACAGTACTCCTTCGTGCACTCGGATTCTCATCCGACCAGGAAATCATTGATTTAATCGGTGATAATGAGTATTTGCGCAACACACTTGAAAAGGACAACACTGAAAGCTCTGAAAAAGCATTGCTTGAGATATACGAACGTCTTCGTCCAGGTGAGCCACCAACACTAGATAGCGCGAAGAACCTTTTGTTCTCACGATTTTTTGATGCAAAACGGTATGATTTAGCGAATGTAGGTCGCTATAAGATGAATAAGAAGCTTCATGCACAAAATCGCTTGTTCAACCAGGTTGTCGCTGAAACACTTGTCGACCCTGAAACTGGTGAAATTCTGCTTGAAAAAGACCAACTCATCGATCGCCGTGCATTGGACCGTCTTCTTCCGCATTTGGAAAAAGGAATCGGTTTCGAAGAGATCACTCATGCAAGTGGAGTTCTTGACGAAAAAATAACAATCCAGTCCATCAAAATTTATTCTCCGAAAAGTGAAGAAAAACAAGTAATCAACGTAATATCGAACGCGTATGTCGATGATTCTATCAAGCATGTAACGCCGGCAGATATCGTTGCTTCAATTAGTTATTTCTTCAACCTTCTTCATGGTGTGGGTAACACGGATGATATCGATCATCTCGGTAACCGTCGACTACGTTCAGTGGGTGAACTTCTTCAAAACCAGTTCCGTATCGGGCTTTCTCGTATGGAACGTGTCGTAAAAGAACGTATGTCCATTAATGATACGCAGTCAATCGTACCGCAACAGCTGATTAATATCCGCCCCGTTATCGCATCTATTAAAGAGTTCTTTGGTAGTTCTCAACTTTCTCAGTTCATGGATCAGACGAATCCGCTTGCCGAATTAACACATAAACGCAGGCTGTCTGCACTTGGACCTGGTGGTTTGACAAGGGAACGTGCAGGAATGGAAGTACGTGACGTGCATTACTCCCATTACGGACGTATGTGTCCAATTGAAACACCAGAGGGACCGAATATCGGACTGATTAACTCACTCTCTACGTTTGCGAAAGTGAATAAGTTCGGATTTATTGAAACGCCATATCGAAAAGTTGATCCTATCTCTGGTAAGGTCACTTCTAGAATCGATTACTTGACTGCGGATGTAGAAGATAATTACGTCGTAGCACAAGCAAACGCAATACTTGCAGAAGATGGTTCTTTTGTTAGTGAGGGAGTCGTCGGTCGTTTCCAAGGGGATAACACTGTCTTTAAACGCGAACAAATTGACTACATGGACGTTTCGCCTAAACAAGTAGTTTCTGCGGCAACAGCATGTATTCCATTCCTTGAGAATGATGACTCGAACCGTGCCCTTATGGGAGCGAACATGCAACGTCAAGCAGTCCCTCTTCTCAATCCGGAATCACCTTTCGTAGGAACTGGTATGGAACACATATCAGCACGCGATTCAGGTGCAGCTGTACTTGCGAAGTTTGATGGAATTGTCGAACATGTCGAGGCTAGAGAAATTCGTGTTCGTCGTATTGAAACAGTTGATGGAAAAGAAGTAAAAGGCGATCTTACAATATATCGTCTTGAAAACTTTATCCGTTCGAACCAAGGGACATGTTATAACCAACGTCCAATTTGTAGTGTAGGGGATCGCGTTAAACCTCTTGATATTCTTGCAGATGGTCCTTCAATGGAGCAAGGAGAGCTAGCGCTTGGTCGTAACGTTCTGATGGCATTTATGACATGGGACGGCTACAACTATGAAGATGCGATAATCATGAGCGAACGTCTTGTGAAAGATGATGTCTATACTTCGGTCCATATCGAAGAATACGAATCTGAAGCGAGAGATACGAAACTTGGTCCTGAAGAAATTACGCGCGACATTCCGAACGTTGGTGAAGATTCGCTTCGTAACTTGGACGACCGTGGAATCATTCGTATCGGAGCCGAAGTTCGTGATGGTGATATTCTTGTTGGGAAAGTGACTCCGAAAGGCGTAACTGAACTGACTGCTGAAGAAAGACTTTTACATGCTATTTTCGGTGAAAAAGCACGTGAAGTCCGTGATACATCCCTCAAAGTACCGCATGGCGCGGGTGGGATCGTTCTAGACGTGAAAGTATTTAATCGTGAAGATGGCGATGAATTGCCACCGGGTGTGAACCAATTGGTCCGCGCATACATCGTTCAAAAACGGAAAATTTCCGTTGGGGACAAAATGGCTGGACGTCACGGAAACAAAGGGGTTATTTCCCGCATCTTACCTGAAGCGGATATGCCTTATTTGCCGGACGGCACACCAATTGACCTCATGCTTAACCCGCTTGGTGTTCCATCACGTATGAACATCGGACAGGTTCTTGAAATGCACCTTGGTATGGCATCTCGTACCCTTGGCATCCATATGGCGTCTCCTGTATTTGATGGGGCGAACGAACGGGATGTTTGGGAAACGATGGAAGAAGCCGGGATGGATCGTGACGGAAAAACTATTCTGTATGACGGTCGTTCAGGTGAAGCTTTCGATAACCGTGTATCAGTCGGTGTCATGTATATTATCAAACTGGCCCACATGGTCGACGATAAACTTCACGCCCGTTCAACAGGACCATACTCACTCGTCACACAGCAACCACTGGGCGGTAAAGCTCAGTTCGGTGGACAACGTTTCGGTGAGATGGAAGTGTGGGCACTTGAAGCCTATGGGGCAGCTTATACGCTTCAAGAGATTCTGACTGTGAAGTCGGATGACGTCGTAGGACGCGTGAAGACGTACGAAGCGATTGTTAAAGGTGAAAGTGTTCCACAACCAGGTGTTCCAGAATCCTTTAAAGTTCTTATAAAAGAACTTCAAAGTCTTGGTTTGGATGTTAAGATGCTATCGATTGATTTTGAAGAAATCGAGTTACGCGATCTTGATGAAGACGATGATATGCAACCAACAGATGCTTTGAATCTTATAAAAGAAAATCAGCCTGTTTGATTAGCCTAGTGAATGATATAAATGAATCTAAGGGGAAATTAACGTTTTCCCCTTTATCTTTTGAATATAAAGTGTGCGCTTGCTCGGAAAAGCCAATTGCAGCGATAAGACTAGAGGGAGGTAGGCTCCTTGATAGATGTAAACAATTTTGAGTATATGAAAATAGGGCTTGCTTCATCTGATAAGATCCGTTCATGGTCATATGGTGAAGTGAAAAAGCCGGAAACAATTAACTACCGAACATTGAAGCCCGAAAAAGATGGTCTGTTCTGTGAACGTATTTTTGGACCTACAAAAGATTGGGAATGTCATTGCGGAAAGTATAAACGCGTTCGTTATAAAGGCGTCGTTTGTGACCGTTGTGGAGTAGAAGTGACGCGTCAAAAAGTCCGCCGTGAACGTATGGGACATATTGAACTAGCAGCTCCAGTTACACATATTTGGTACTTCAAAGGAATTCCAAGCCGAATGGGTCTTATCCTTGATATGACACCACGTGCTCTGGAGGAAATTATCTATTTCGCGTCTTATGTAGTCGTTGACCCTGCGGATACTCCGCTTGAAAGAAAGCAACTTCTTTCTGAACGGGAATACCGTATCTACCGCGAAAAGTATGGTTCTAAATTCCAAGCGCTCATGGGCGCTGAAGCGATTGAACGTCTTCTTGCAGCTATCGATCTTGAAAAAGAGATGGAGTTCTTGAAAGAAGAATTGAAAACAGTTCAAGGGCAACGTCGTACGCGTGCAATCAGGCGTCTAGAGGTTGTTGAAGCTTTCCGTAACTCAGGCAATAAGCCTGAATGGATGGTTCTTGAAGTGTTACCAGTCATCCCGCCGGAGCTTCGCCCGATGGTACAACTTGATGGTGGACGATTTGCAACATCCGACTTGAACGACCTGTACCGAAGGGTCATCAACCGGAACAACAGATTGAAACGCCTATTAGATTTAGGAGCACCAGGAATCATTGTTCAGAATGAGAAGCGGATGCTGCAAGAAGCAGTCGATGCGCTCATCGATAATGGTCGTCGTGGCCGTCCGGTTACAGGACCTGGTAACCGTCCATTGAAATCCCTTTCTCATATGTTGAAAGGTAAGCAAGGACGTTTCCGTCAAAACTTACTAGGAAAACGTGTTGACTATTCTGGTCGTTCCGTTATCGTCGTAGGACCTAACCTGAAAATGTATCAGTGTGGTCTGCCGAAAGAAATGGCGATTGAACTGTTTAAACCGTTTGTTATGAAAGAACTCGTTGAACGAGGTCTTGCGCACAACATTAAGAGTGCCAAACGTAAAATTGAACGCCTCCATTCAGAAGTGTGGGACGTTCTTGAAGAAGTCATCAAGGAGCATCCGGTCTTATTGAACCGTGCCCCGACTCTTCACCGACTTGGTATTCAAGCATTCGAACCAATCCTTGTAGAAGGACGTGCGATTACGCTTCACCCACTGGTTTGTACAGCTTATAACGCTGACTTTGATGGTGACCAAATGGCAGTCCACGTTCCGTTATCCGCAGAAGCACAAGCGGAAGCGCGTCTACTTATGCTAGCAGCACAAAACATTTTGAACCCGAAAGACGGAAAACCAGTCGTTACGCCTTCTCAGGATATGGTTTTAGGAAACTACTACCTTACACTGGAACGTAAAGGCGCGTCAGGAGAAGGTACTTCATTCCGTGATGCGGATGAAGCACTAATTGCTTATCATAACGGTTTCGTGCATCTTCATTCACGTATCGCTATTCAGGCAAGGTCTTTGAATAATCCTACTTTCACTGAGGAACAGAATGCAAAACTTCTTATAACGACAGTCGGAAAAGTGATTTTCAACGAGATTCTGCCGAAATCGTTCCCGTATATTAACGAACCGTCAGACTTCAACTTGCAAATTGAAACGCCAGACAAGTATTTTGTATCTGGAACTGTCAATATAAAAGAGCATGTTGCTGAACAGGAACTAATTGAACCGTTTAAGAAAAAAATCCTTGGAAATATCATTGCGGAGATCTTCAAACGTTTCCATATTACAGAAACGTCAAGAATGCTTGACCGCATGAAAAATCTTGGATTCAAATATTCTACTCGTGCAGGAATTACAATTGGTATATCCGACATTGTCGTTCTACCTAATAAAGATGATATCTTGCATGAAGCACAAGCAAAAGTGGATAAAGTGTTACAACAGTTCCGTCGTGGTCTCATTACAGAGGAAGAGCGATATGATCGCGTTATCTCTTACTGGAGCCATGCCAAGGATGTAATCCAAGACAAACTAATGGACTCACTTGACCACTCAAACCCGATTTATATGATGAGTGACTCGGGTGCCCGGGGTAACGCGTCAAACTTTACGCAGCTTGCTGGTATGCGTGGTCTGATGGCCAATCCGGCCGGTCGAATCATTGAACTACCAATCAAATCGTCATTCCGTGAAGGTCTGACAGTGCTTGAGTACTTCATCTCAACACACGGTGCTCGTAAAGGACTTGCGGATACTGCTCTTAAGACAGCCGACTCAGGTTACTTGACACGTCGACTTGTCGATGTTGCACAAGACGTAATTGTCCGTGAAGATGATTGTGGTACAGATCGCGGATTGGATATCGGAGCACTTATGGATGGAACGGAAGTAATCGAAGGTCTAGATGAACGTATCGAAGGCCGTCACACGAAGAAATCGATTTATCATCCTGAAACAGGCGCTTTGATTCTTAAACGAGATGGCTTGATTACTGCTGATGCAGCTCGTGCCATTTTGGATGCGGGACTTGAACAAATAACAATTCGTTCTGCGTTCACATGTAATACGAAACACGGCGTTTGTAAATTATGTTACGGCATTAACTTGGCAACAGGTGAAACAGTCGAGGTTGGTGAAGCGGTTGGTATTATCGCTGCACAATCTATCGGTGAGCCGGGTACACAGCTTACAATGCGTACGTTCCATACAGGTGGAGTTGCAGGGTCCGACATAACACAAGGTCTTCCACGTATCCAGGAAATTTTCGAATCGCGTAATCCTAAAGGGGTTGCAGTTATTTCGGAAATCAAAGGTCAAATCATTGAAATTGATGAAATACGTGAAGGTCAGAAAGAAATTACGATTGAAGGCGAAGTAGAAACGCGGAAATATCTGACGCCATACAACGCCCGTCTTAAAGTTGACGTCGGTGATATGATTGACCGAGGTGAAGTCATAACAGAAGGTTCTATCGATCCGAAAGAACTGATTGTTGTTAAAGACGTCGTTACCGTTCAAGTCTATCTCTTGAAAGAAGTTCAAAAAGTTTACCGTATGCAGGGTGTTGAAATCGGTGATAAGCACATTGAAGTAATGGTTCGCCAAATGCTTCGTAAAGTGCGCATCATCGAAGCAGGGGACACGGATCTATTGCCAGGTTCACTACTCGACATTCACCAATTCTCAGATGCGAATGCGGAAGTACTTAAAGTCAATAAAATTCCAGCGACTTGTCGTCCTGTTATTCTCGGTATTACGAAAGCTTCACTTGAAACGGAATCCTTCTTATCAGCAGCATCATTCCAAGAGACAACTCGTGTCTTGACAGATGCAGCTATTAAAGGGAAAACGGACGAGTTACTAGGCTTGAAAGAAAACGTTATTATCGGGAAACTTGTTCCAGCTGGAACAGGAATGCAGCGTTACCGTCATATTGTAATGGAACAAGAAAAAGAAAAAGCTACAACTAAGTAAGTTATGATTCTGTAACTTAAACTGAAAACGGGGGAATACGAAAGTAACTCCCCCGACTTTTCGTTTATGTGTTGACAGTTTACCTTACAGGTGATAAAATACAAAAGGTTGATAGTTGGATGTCTGTACTTTGGAGGATATGGAAATGTCTTATGAAAAAGTCGAGCAGGCAAAGAAGACAATCATTGGTACAAAGCAGGCAGTGAAAGCAATCCGTGCAGGGATAGTGATAGAGATTATTATTGCGCAGGATGCAGAAGAACGGATTATTGCTCCAGTAATGGAGGAAGCCAAACTTCGTGACATTCAAGTGACGTATGTTGATTCGAGAGATAAACTCGGAAATGCATGTGGCATTCAAGTCGGTGCAGCTGTGGTTGCGATTACTGATTAATAGTTTTTGTGCATTGAAGCACAAAGACTTTGTTTTTACCCCAAAAATGAACCACCTGGATGTGTGGTCTTACAAAAAGAAGTTCGAAAGGAGGAAAAACCGATGCCTACAATTAATCAATTGGTCCGTAAACCACGTAAATCAAAAGTGACGGGATCTAAATCACCAGCACTCGGAAAAAGCTATAACAGCTTCAAAAAGTCAATGACAAACGTAAACTCACCACAAAAAAGAGGTGTTTGTACGCGTGTTGGCACAATGACACCGAAAAAGCCAAACTCGGCTCTTCGTAAATATGCACGTGTACGCTTGACTAACCAATTGGAAGTCAATGCATACATCCCTGGTGAAGGCCACAACCTTCAAGAACACAGTGTTGTTCTACTTCGCGGAGGACGCGTAAAAGACTTACCAGGTGTTCGTTACCACATCGTTCGTGGAGCACTTGATACAGCTGGTGTAACTGGCCGTATGCAAAGCCGTTCTATGTACGGAGCTAAAAAACCTAAAGTTAAAAAAAGCTAATTAAAATAATCATGATTGATGGTTATTTAAGCGAAATCGCTTAAAAACCTTGAAAGGAGGAATACAACATGCCACGTAAAGGCCCTGTTGCAAAACGTGACGTACTTCCGGATCCGATTTACAATTCGAAGCTCGTTTCACGTCTTATTAATAAAATGATGGTTGACGGTAAAAAAGGTACATCTCAAAAAATCCTCTATGGTGCGTTCGAGCTTGTGAAAGAACGTTCTGGAAAAGATCCACTTGAAGTATTCGAAGCGGCACTTACTAATGTAATGCCAGTTCTTGAAGTTAAAGCACGCCGTGTAGGTGGAGCAAACTATCAAGTACCAGTTGAAGTACGTCCTGATCGCCGTACAACTCTTGGACTTCGTTACCTTGTTAACTACTCACGCACACGCGGAGAAAAAACAATGGAAGAACGTCTTGCGAATGAAATCCTTGATGCTTCTAACAACACTGGTGCTTCTGTGAAACGCCGTGAAGAAATGCACAAAATGGCTGATGCTAACAAAGCATTCGCTCACTATCGCTGGTAAGATTCAGCGATTCATTACTACTCTAATCCGAGACGGAAGGAGATCATATCATGGCTAGAAAATTCTCCTTAGAGAATACACGTAACATTGGTATCATGGCTCACATCGATGCTGGTAAAACAACAACGACTGAGCGGATCCTTTATTATACTGGTAAAATCCACAAAATCGGGGAAACGCACGAAGGTGCATCTCAAATGGACTGGATGGAGCAGGAGCAAGAACGCGGAATTACAATCACTTCAGCTGCTACAACTGCTGAGTGGAAAGACCACCGCGTAAACATCATTGATACTCCAGGTCACGTAGACTTCACTGTTGAAGTTGAACGTTCACTTCGTGTTCTTGATGGAGCTGTAACGGTACTTGATGCTCAATCGGGCGTTGAACCGCAAACAGAAACAGTATGGCGTCAAGCGACTAACTACGGCGTACCACGCCTAGTTTTCGTAAACAAAATGGACAAAACTGGTGCTGATTTCCTTTATTCAGTAGGTACACTTGTAGACCGTCTTGGAGCAAACGCTCATCCAATTCAATTGCCGATTGGTGCAGAAGATACTTTTGCAGCAATTATCGATTTAGTTGAAATGAAAGCAGTTTTCTATGAAGATGATACAGGTTTAAATGCTGAAACAAGAGAAATCCCAGAAGAATATCGTGAGCAAGCAGAAGAATACCGTGAAAAGTTAATTGAAGCGGTTGCTGAATTCGATGAAGCTCTTATGAACAAATTCTTGGATGAAGATGAAATTACAAACGCAGAAATCAAACAAGCGATTCGTAAAGCGACATTGGCTGTTGAGTTCTATCCGGTTGTATGCGGAACTGCTTTCAAAAACAAAGGTGTACAACTTGTTCTTGATGCTGTTATCGACTACCTTCCATCACCACTTGACATCCCACCTATGAAAGGTACAGATCCTGATACTGATGAAGAAATCGAGCGTCACTCAGACGACAGCGAGCCTTTCTCGGCACTTGCATTCAAAGTTATGACGGATCCTTATGTAGGTAAACTGACATTCTTCCGTGTGTATTCTGGAGTTCTTCAATCAGGATCATACGTACAAAACTCTTCAAAAGGTAAGCGTGAACGCGTAGGACGTATTCTACAAATGCATGCGAACTCTCGTGAAGAAATTTCTGAAGTACATTCAGGAGAAATTGCTGCTGCAGTTGGACTTAAAGATACAGGAACTGGCGACACACTTTGTGAGGCTGGTGCACTGATCATTCTTGAGTCAATGGACTTCCCGGAACCAGTAATTTCACTTTCTGTTGAACCGAAAACAAAAGCCGACCAAGATAAAATGGGTATGGCTCTTGCTAAGCTTCAAGAGGAAGACCCGACATTCCGCGCACATACAGACCAAGAAACTGGAGAAGTAATCATTGCTGGTATGGGTGAGTTGCATCTTGACGTTCTTGTAGACCGTATGCGCCGTGAATTCAACGTTGAAGCTAACGTCGGAGCTCCGCAAGTATCTTATCGTGAAACATTCCGCGCTTCGGCGGAAGTTGAAGGTAAGTTCGTGCGTCAATCCGGTGGACGTGGACAGTTTGGTCACGTTTGGATTGAATTCTCTCCTAACGAAGAAGGAAAAGGATTCGAATTCATTAACAACGTTGTCGGGGGATCAGTTCCACGTGAATATATTCCTGCAGTAGAAGCGGGTATCCGTGATTCACTTAATAATGGTGTAATCGCTGGTTATCCTTTGATCGACATTAAAGCTCGTCTATTCGACGGTTCTTATCATGATGTCGACTCAAACGAAATGGCATTTAAAATCGCTGCATCTATGGCGTTGAAAAATGCTGTATCAAAAGTTAACCCAGTTCTACTTGAACCAATGATGAAAGTAGAAGTTCAAATTCCTGAAGAATACATGGGCGATATCATGGGCGATGTTACATCACGCCGTGGCCGTGTAGAAGGTATGGACGCTCGTGGTAATTCACAAGTAGTTCGTGCAATGGTTCCACTTGCTAATATGTTTGGTTATGCAACATCTCTACGTTCTAACACACAAGGACGCGGAAACTTCTCAATGTCATTCGATCACTATGAAGAAGTGCCGAAATCAGTTGCAGAAGAAATTGTTAAGAAAAACAAAGGCGAATAATTTTTATTTTAGCCTGCTATCCATTAAATTAATGAATAGATAGATATGGGATGTTAGAGGGGGCCCCCTTTAGCACCTATATCTATATAAAAACAAAAAAACTTTTATATTTCGAGGAGGATTTCCATAATGGGAAAAGAAAAATTCGACCGCTCCAAGCAGCATGCTAACGTTGGTACAATCGGTCACGTCGACCATGGTAAAACTACACTAACTGCAGCAATCGCAACAGTTCTAGCAAAAAGACTAGGTGGAACAGCAGCATCTTATGCTGACGTTGATAACGCACCTGAAGAAAAAGAACGCGGTATTACAATCAATACTTCACACGTTGAGTATGAAACTGCAACTCGTCACTACGCACACGTTGACTGCCCAGGTCACGCCGATTACGTTAAAAACATGATCACTGGTGCAGCACAAATGGACGGCGGAATCCTAGTTGTTTCTGCAGCTGACGGCCCTATGCCACAAACACGTGAGCACATCTTGCTTTCACGTCAAGTAGGTGTTCCACATCTAGTTGTCTTCATGAACAAATGTGACATGGTTGATGACGAAGAGCTTCTTGAGCTTGTTGAAATGGAAATTCGCGACCTTCTTTCTGAATATGACTTCCCTGGCGATGACATTCCTGTCATTAAAGGTTCTGCTCTTAAAGCGCTTGAAGGCGACGAAGGCTATGAAGATAAAATTATGGAACTTATGGCTGCTGTTGACGAGTATATCCCAACACCACCACGTGATACTGAAAAACCATTCATGATGCCTGTTGAGGACGTATTCTCAATCACAGGACGTGGAACTGTTGCTACTGGTCGCGTTGAGCGTGGAGTAGTTAAAATCGGTGATGTTGTTGATATCATCGGTATCGTTGAAGAACCAAAAGCTACTACTGTAACAGGTGTAGAAATGTTCCGTAAACTTCTTGATTATGCAGAAGCTGGCGACAACATTGGTGCACTACTTCGTGGGGTATCACGTGATGACATCCAACGTGGGCAAGTTCTTGCTAAACCAGGAACTATCGTTCCACACACGAAATTTACATCTGAAGTTTATGTTCTTTCAAAAGAAGAGGGTGGACGTCATACTCCATTCTTCTCTAACTACCGTCCACAGTTCTACTTCCGTACAACTGACGTAACTGGTGTTATCGAACTTCCTGAAGGCGTAGAAATGGTTATGCCTGGAGATAACATTGAAATGACAATCGATTTGATTGCTCCAATCGCTCTTGAAGAAGGTACGAAGTTCTCTATCCGCGAAGGTGGACGTACTGTAGGCGCTGGCGTTGTAGCAACAATCCTTAAATAATTATTTCTTAAAACCGCCCTTTGTGGCGGTTTTTTTTTATTGCCTAGGAAACTATAAAATCTCGTTAAATGGACAAGCTAAGACATAAGGCTTATTCATTTGGCCCTTGACTCTGGTGCTGCGCTAAAAATTCATTGACAGAAGAAATAACCTCTGCTATCTTAATAACTGTGCTTCATCACTTTAGCTGGATAAAGAAACAAATCATAGGGGGAATACAAATGAATGCAGTTATTATCGCCATAGTCGTTATGTTGGCTTTAAGTTTATTACGGGTGAACGTTGTATTAGCCCTAGTTGTAGGTGCGATTGTGGGAGGATTTACAGGAGGCTTATCAGTTGATGAAACGATTGTCTCGTTTACTGGTGGTCTAGGTGAAGGAGCAACAATTGCCCTTAGTTATGCATTACTTGGTGGATTCGCGGTAGCTATATCGAAGACTGGCATTCCTCAATTGCTTGTTGAAGCTATGTTGCGGATTGTGAAGAAAGAGGGGGAGCCTGATCGTACAGCACTAGGAAAAGTACTGATTGTCTTAATGCTTCTAGCGATGGCCATATTCTCGCAAAATCTTATTCCAATCCATATTGCATTTATTCCTTTATTGGTGCCACCGATTATACATGTCTTAAATATGTTGAAAATAGATCGTCGTCTGATCGCCTCTGTTCTGACATTCGGGTTAACAGCACCATATATCTTGCTTCCATATGGATACGGATTCATCTTCCATGAAATTCTTGCTAAGCAAATGGCGGCAGCAGGTATGGTGATTGATATGGCGGACATACCGAAAGCGATGGCACTTCCTGTTCTTGGTCTGTTCGTAGGACTGCTAATTGCTATTTTCTTCTCTTATCGCAAGCCGAGAGAGTATGTGGACAAGCAATTAAAAATCACTGAAGAAGTGGTGGTTGTTAAAACACGTAATATCATCTTTACAGTACTAGCACTTATTGGCACACTTGCTGTACAGATACCGACACAGTCTATGATTGCAGGTGCAGTGACCGGGATTGCGATTCTGTATATTACGGGAGCACTTAAGTGGAAAGATGCTGATGGTTTAATCAATGAAGGAATGCGAATGATGGCATTCGTAGGATTTGTCATGATTACAGCAAATGGATTTGCTGCTGTGCTTCAAGAGACAGGAGATATTGTTAAGTTGGTGGAATACTCGAGCACTGCTCTAGGGGATAATAAGGGGATGGCAGCATTCGCTATGTTACTTGTCGGGTTAATCGTTACAATGGGTATTGGCTCATCATTTGCAACAATCCCAATTATTGCATCGATTTTCGTGCCGCTTAGTATGGCATTTGGATTCAGTCCGTTAGCCATCATTGCACTTGTTGGGACAGCAGCGGCTCTCGGTGATGCTGGTTCGCCTGCATCTGACTCTACGCTTGGGCCAACTGCGGGACTTGATGTCGATGGACAACATAATCATATATGGGATACATGTGTACCGACATTCATTCACTACAACATTCCGTTGTTGTTGTTTGGTTGGGTAACGGTCATGCTCTTTAATTAAGTAGTCAATAGTCCGAGTTGGTACTCTCGGACTTGCAATGAGTGAGAGAAAGAATTATAATAATAAAGTTGAGAAAAGAATTTCGCCAAGGCACTTGCGTTATTCTTTTTTTATGTGTATAATATTGAATGTTGGTCTTTGACTGCGATGAAGCGAGAGGTTGCCGACACACCAGGCCGCTTTGCCGTGGCATGTGTGTGGGAAATTTTCGTGGAGAATGTCTATAACAAAATAGGCGCAAGGGAGGGAAAATAATGGCAAAACAAAAGATTCGTATTCGTTTAAAAGCATATGATCATAGAATTCTTGATCAATCAGCTGAAAAGATCGTAGAAACAGCAAAACGTTCGGGTGCTAGTGTATCGGGTCCGATTCCACTACCGACTGAAAGAACTGTCTACACGATTCTTCGTGCGGTGCATAAATACAAAGATTCGCGTGAGCAGTTCGAAATGCGTACTCACAAACGTCTAATCGATATCGTTAATCCGACACCACAAACTGTCGATGCTTTAATGAAACTCGATTTACCATCAGGCGTTGACATTGAAATTAAACTTTAATCGATACTAAATAAAGCACACATTAATTCAGGAGGTGGACTAAATGACCAAAGGAATCTTGGGAAGAAAACTCGGTATGACGCAAATTTTTGCTGAAAACGGAGATCTTATCCCGGTAACAGTGATTGAGGCTGGACAAAACGTTGTTCTTCAAAAGAAGACTACGGAAACAGACGGCTACGAATCAATCCAAATCGGATTTGAAGATAAACGCGAAAAGCTTGCTAACAAACCTGAAAAAGGGCACGTTGCAAAAGCTGATACTGCACCTAAGCGCTTCATTCGCGAATTCCGCGAATTAGACGTTAGTGGCTACGAAGTTGGTCAAGAAGTCAAAGTTGATACTTTTGCTGAAGGCGATATCGTCGACATCACAGGTACATCAAAAGGTAAAGGGTTCCAGGGTGTTATCAAGCGTCACGGATATTCACGCGGACCTATGACCCACGGATCACGTCATCACCGCGCACCAGGTTCAATCGGATCTGTTGACGCTCAACGTGTATTCAAAGGTAAAAAAATGCCAGGTCGTATGGGTGGCAAAACAGTAACAGTTCAAAACCTTGAAATTATACGAGTTGATCTTGAACGCAACTTGCTACTAGTTAAAGGTAACGTTCCTGGAGCACGCAAATCACTTTTACAAGTGCGCAGCGCTATCAAAGGAAACTGACTACTAAAGAAAGGAGGAAACAGGAATGCCTAAAGTATCCGTATTAAATCAGGCAGGAACTTCTGTCGGAGACATCGAACTAAATGAAGCAATCTTTGGTATCGTACCAAACGAATCTGTTTTATTCGAAGCATTGGTTCAACAACGTGCTTCATTGCGTCAAGGGAATCATAAAGTAAAAAGTCGCGGCGAAGTTGCTGGTGGAGGACGTAAACCATGGCGTCAAAAAGGTACAGGTCGTGCCCGTCAAGGTTCAATCCGATCACCACAATGGCGTGGAGGTGGTATCGTATTCGGTCCATCACCAAGAAGCTATAGCTACAAATTACCGAAGAAAGTCCGCAGATTGGCTCTTCTTTCAGCTCTTTCTACGAAAGTTCGTGAAGAAGATGTAATCGTTCTTGAAGGACTAACATTCGATGCACCAAAAACAAAAGATTTTATCAAAGTACTTGCTGATCTTTCGATTAACAGAAAAGCGTTGATCGTAACAGCTGACTTAGATGAAACTTTGGCTTTGTCTGCACGTAACATCCCTGGAATCAGTGTCGTAACAGCGACAGGTATTAACGTACTTGATCTTATCGGTCACGATAAACTTGTTATGACTAAAGCAGCAGTTCAAAAAATAGAGGAGGTGCTAGGTTAATGGAAGCACGTGATATTATAAAACGTCCGGTCATTACCGAGCGTACTTCTGAACAAATGGAATTCAAAAAGTACACTTTTGAAGTTGACACGCGCGCTAATAAATCATTTATTAAGCAAGCTATCGAAGAAGTTTTCGGTGTTAAAGTTGAAAAAGTGAACGTACAGAATTACAAAGGTAAACTTAAGCGTATGGGCAAGCATTCTGGTTATACGAACAGACGCCGTAAAGCGATTGTTACACTAACTGCTGACTCAAAAGACATCGAACTTTTCGAAGTCTAAGTTAAACAACTAATAGATATCTAATTATATGAAGGAGGGAACACAAATGGCGATTAAGAAATACAAACCTACCTCCAACGGACGCCGTAACATGACTACATCCGATTTTGCTGAGATTACTGCTGACAAACCGGAAAAATCATTGCTTGCACCGCTTAAGCGGAAAGGCGGCCGTAACAACACTGGTAGGATTACTGTTCGTCACCATGGTGGAGGCCACAAGCGCCAATACCGTGTCATCGATTTCCAACGCCGGAAAGATGGCATACCAGGACGCGTTGCTACGATCGAATACGATCCAAACCGTTCAGCTAACATTGCTCTAATCAATTACGTAGACGGAGAGAAACGTTACATTCTCGCTCCAAAAGGTCTTGTAGTTGGAGCAACTATTATGTCAGGCCCGGAATCAGATATCAAAGTGGGTAACTCACTTCCACTAGAAAACATTCCAATGGGTACTACAATTCATAACATCGAAATGAAACCAGGTAAAGGCGGACAACTAGTACGTTCAGCAGGAACTTCTGCACAACTACTTGGCCGTGAAGATAAGTATGTTATTGTACGTCTTCAATCTGGAGAAGTTCGCATGATTCTTGCTGTATGCCGCGCGACAATTGGTCAAGTTGGTAATGAGCAACATGAACTAATCAACATTGGTAAAGCAGGACGTTCACGTTGGATGGGTAAACGCCCAACAGTTCGTGGTTCTGTCATGAACCCTAACGATCACCCACACGGTGGTGGTGAAGGTAAAACTGGTATCGGTATGAAGTCTCCAGTAACTCCATGGGGTAAACCGACACTTGGTTATAAAACACGTAAGAAAAACAACAAATCCGACAAGCTTATTGTACGTCGTCGTAAGAAGTAATAGTAATGCACTGCGGTTCAATGATTGGACCGTAGTACAAACACGGAGGGAGGTTCCGACATGGGCCGCAGCTTGAAAAAAGGACCATTTGTAGACGATCATCTAATGAAGAAGGTCGAAGCACAAAGTGGATCTGAGAAAAAACAGGTTATCAAAACATGGTCACGCCGTTCAACAATCTTCCCGACATTCATCGGAATGACAATTGCTGTATATGACGGACGTAAACACGTTCCCGTCTATGTAACTGAAGATATGGTTGGTCACAAACTTGGTGAATTTGCACCTACGCGCACATACAGAGGTCATGGCGCCGACGATAAGAAAACAAGACGTTAATTGAGAGGAGGTTATTCTGATGCAACAAGCAAAAGCTACTGCCCGCACAGTCCGTATTGCCTCTCGTAAAGTCCGTTTGGTCGTTGATCTTATCCGAGGCAAAAAAGTCGGTGAAGCTATCGCGATTCTACGCCTGACGCCAAAAGCGGCTTCTCCGGTTGTAGAAAAAGTTTTGAAATCAGCGATTGCAAATGCTGAACATAACTATGAAATGGATGTCGAAAACCTATTTATCAGCGAAGTATTCGTTGATGAAGGTCCGACTATGAAACGTTTCCGACCACGCGCACAAGGACGTGCGAGCGCAATTAATAAACGTACGAGCCACATCACATTAGTGGTATCTGAAAAGAAGGAGGGATAATTCGTGGGTCAAAAAGTACATCCTAACGGTTTACGGGTCGGTATCATCCGTGACTGGGAGTCTAAATGGTACGCAGAAAAAGACTATGCGACTCTCTTGCACGAAGATTTGAAAATCCGTGAGTTCATCGAAAAACGTCTTGTAGAAGCTTCTGTTTCTAAAGTTGAAATTGAACGTGCTGCAAAGCGTGTTAACATCAGCATCCACACTGCTAAACCAGGAATGGTTATTGGTAAAGGTGGTACTGAGGTCGAAACACTTCGTAAAATGTTGAACGACATCACTGGTAAACGCGTTCACATCAACATCATTGAAATTAAACGTGCGGATCTTGACGCTAAACTAGTTGCAGAGTCAATTGCTCGTCAACTAGAAACTCGCGTATCATACCGTCGTGCACAAAAACAAGCAATCCAACGCACAATGCGTTCTGGCGCTAAAGGAATTAAAACACAAGTTTCTGGACGTCTTGGCGGTGCTGACATCGCTCGGTCGGAACATTATAGTGAAGGTACTGTCCCTCTCCATACATTACGTGCAGATATTGATTATGCACATGCTGAAGCAGACACAACGTTTGGTAAGCTTGGCGTTAAAGTATGGATTTATCGTGGAGAAGTCCTTCCAGTGAAGAAACAGAAGAACTCTGAGGAAGGAGGCAACTAATATGTTAATGCCTAAACGAGTTAAATATCGTCGTGTATTCCGTGGTAAAATGCGTGGTACTACAAAAGGCGGAGCAACAGTTCAATTCGGAGAATACGGTCTACAAGCTCTTGATTCGGCATGGATTACAAACCGCCAAATCGAAGCAGCACGTATTTCAATGACACGTTACATGAAACGTGGCGGTAAAGTATGGATCAACATCTTCCCGCACAAACCATATACAAAGAAGCCTCTTGAAGTACGGATGGGTTCAGGTAAAGGTGCTGTAGAAGGCTGGGTAGCAGTTGTTAAACCTGGTCGTATTATGTTCGAAATAGCAGGTGTATCGGAAGAAGTTGCGCGTGAAGCGCTTCGCCTGGCATCTCACAAACTTCCTATTAAAACTAAGTTTGTAAAACGTGAAGAAATCGGTGGTGAATCTAATGAAAGCTAATGAAATCCGTGACTTAACAACTGCAGAGATTGAGCAAAAGGTGAAATCACTGAAAGAAGAGCTTTTCAACCTTCGCTTCCAACTTGCGACAGGTCAATTAGAAAACACTGCACGCATCCGAGAAGTTCGTAAATCGATTGCGCGCATGAAGACAGTTATACGTCAAAGAGAAATCAGTGCAAATAACTGATGAAGGAGGTTGCAGCCATGACTGAGGAGCGTAACCAGCGCAAAGTATATACAGGCCGCGTTGTATCCGACAAAATGGATAAAACAGTTACTGTTATGATCGAAACGCAAAAGAAGCATTCTAAATACGGTAAACGTGTTAAGTATTCTAAGAAATTCAAGGCCCACGATGAGCTGAACGAAGCTAAAATCGGAGATGTTGTTCGTATAATGGAAACTCGTCCATTGTCAGCAACAAAACGTTTCCGTCTACTTGAAGTAGTCGAAACAGCGGTCATCATTTAATTAACGTTCGGGTATATAAATCCGGGAGGAGGTAGCCTCAATGATCCAACAGGAAAGTCGTATGAAAGTCGCCGACAACTCAGGCGCTCGTGAAGTACTTACAATTAAGGTATTAGGCGGTTCAGGCCGTAAAGTAGCAAACATCGGTGATGTAGTCGTTGTAACGGTGAAAAAAGCAACACCAGGTGGCGTTGTTAAAAAAGGTGAAGTTGTCAAGGCTGTTATCGTTCGCACGAAGAGCGGAGTACGCCGTAAAGACGGTTCATATATTACATTTGATGAAAATGCTTGTGTTATTATCCGTGACGACAAGAGCCCACGTGGAACTCGTATTTTCGGACCAGTTGCTCGCGAACTTCGTGACAGCAACTTCATGAAAATTATTTCACTTGCTCCTGAAGTTCTTTAATCACATGATAGTGCCAAATCAAGGAGGTGCGACAGAATGAATGTTAAAAAAGGCGATAAAGTTATGGTCATCACAGGTAAAGACAAAGGTAAAACCGGTGTGATCCTAGTTGCTTTCCCTAAAAAGGATCGTGTGCTTGTTGAAGGTGTTAACATCGTCAAGAAACATACGAAACCTAACCAGGAAAATCCTCAAGGTGGAATCATCAGCCAAGAGGCAGCTATCCATGTATCAAACGTTATGGTGATCGATCCTAAGACAGGCGAGCCTACTCGTGTAGGATACAAGATCGAAAATGGCAAAAAAGTTCGTGTTGCTAAAAAATCCGGAGAATTGCTGGATAACTAAGTAACGGATGAAAGGAGGTCCAACAGATGAGCCGTTTAAAAGAAAAGTTTAAAAGCGAAATCACTCCTGCTCTTATGAGCAAGTTTGAATATACATCAGTTATGCAAGTACCAAAAGTCGACAAAATCGTCATTAACATGGGTGTTGGTGATGCTGTTCAAAACACGAAAGCACTAGATGCGGCAGTGGAAGACTTAACAATTATTTCAGGTCAAAAACCTGTTGTCACAAAAGCAAAGAAATCAATCGCGGGATTCCGTCTTCGTGAAGGTATGCCTATTGGAACGAAAGTTACACTACGCGGTGAGCGTATGTATGAATTCCTAGACAAACTGATTGCTGTTTCGTTGCCTCGTGTACGTGACTTCCGTGGTGTTTCTAAAAAAGCATTCGATGGTCGCGGTAACTATACGCTTGGCGTAAAAGAGCAACTAATTTTCCCGGAAATTGATTATGATAAAGTTTCTAAAATACGCGGTATGGATATCGTCATCGTTACGACTGCAAACTCGGACGAAGAAGCACATGAGTTACTAACGCAGTTCGGCATGCCGTTCCAAAAGTAAATAAGAGGGAGGCGTAAACGTGGCTAAAAAATCAATGATTGCTAAACAAAAACGCACACCAAAATTCGCGGTACAAGCATACACACGCTGTGAGCGTTGTGGTCGTCCGCATTCGGTATATCGTAAGTTCAAGCTTTGCCGTATTTGTTTCCGCGAGTTAGCATATAAGGGACAAATTCCTGGCGTCAAAAAAGCCAGCTGGTAAACCCCTAAATTTGGGAAGGAGGTAAATGTAATGACAATGAGTGATCCGATCGCAGACATGCTTACACGCATTCGTAACGCCAATATGGTTCGTCACGAAAAGCTTGAAGTACCTGCTTCAAACATGAAAAAAGAAATCGCAGAAATCTTGAAACGTGAAGGTTTCGTACGTGATGTTGAATATGTCGAGGATAGCAAACAAGGTATCATCCGCATTTTCCTTAAGTACGGTCAAAATAACGAACGTGTTATTACTGGTCTTAAACGTATTTCAAAACCTGGTCTTCGTGTTTATGCTAAAACTAGCGAAGTTCCTAAAGTTTTGAACGGTCTTGGTATAGCCCTCGTTTCTACATCAAATGGCGTACTTACAGACAAAGAAGCACGCGCTAAACAAGTAGGCGGAGAAGTAGTAGCTTACGTCTGGTAATTCGTAACAAATGAATGGAGGTGCACTTGAATGTCCCGTATTGGCAAAAAGCCGATTGAGGTACCTGAAAACGTGACAGTTACTATCGCAGAAGGTAACTTCGTTACAGTTAAAGGTCCTAAAGGCGAACTTACAAACACATTTAACTCGGATATTAAAATTGAACAGGAGAACAACGTGATCACTTTGATCCGTCCTTCTGAATCCAAAGAACACCGTTCTATTCATGGAACGACACGTTCACTTATCAATAACATGGTGGTTGGCGTTTCAGAAGGTTTCGAACGCAAACTTGAACTAGTTGGTGTTGGTTACCGTGCTTCACTTCAAGGTTCGAAATTAGTGTTGAACATTGGTTTCTCTCACCCAGTTGAATTTACACCTGAAGAAGGAATTGAAGTTGAAGTTCCTGCTAACACTAAAATTACTGTTCGTGGTATCAACAAAGAACGCGTTGGTGCTCTTGCATCGAACATCAGAAAAGTACGCCCACCAGAGCCGTATAAAGGCAAAGGGATTCGCTACGAAGGAGAAGTTGTCCGTCGTAAAGAAGGTAAAACTGGTAAATAATGCCGCTTAAGGCATCTGGAAGGAGTGATCACGATGATTACGAAAAAAGACAAGAATGCTACTCGTAAGAAACGTCATGCACGCGTACGTCGTAAAATCAGCGGGACTGCAGCTCGTCCACGCCTAAACGTATTCCGTTCAAACAAGCATATCTATGCTCAGTTGATTGATGACGTGAATGCAGTAACGATTGTAAGTGCTTCTTCAATGGAAAAAGATTTCGGATCTGAATCCAAAGCAGACACTGCAGCAGCAGTAAAAGTCGGCGAGATGATCGCAAAGAAAGCTGTTGAAAAGGACGTTAAGTCAGTAGTATTTGACCGTGGCGGATACCTATTTCACGGCCGTGTGAAAGCTCTTGCAGACTCAGCACGTGAAAACGGTCTGGAATTTTAATTAAGAAGGAGGTATACATTTCATGCGTCGTAATGATCAGAATAAAAGCGAATTCGAAGAACGCGTAGTTACCATTAACCGCGTAGCGAAAGTTGTGAAAGGCGGACGTCGTTTCCGTTTCACTGCTCTCGTAGTTGTCGGAGATAAAAATGGCCGTGTCGGTTTTGGTACTGGTAAAGCACAAGAAGTTCCAGATGCAATCCGTAAAGCTATCGAAGATGCGAAGAAGAATTTAATCGTTGTACCAATGGTTAAAGGAACTACTCCGCACCTAGTGCTTGGACATTTTGGAGCAGGTAAAATCCTTATCAAACCAGCAGCTCCAGGTACTGGAGTTATCGCAGGCGGACCTGTCCGTGCGGTACTAGAACTTGCAGGCATCACGGATATCCTTTCGAAATCACTTGGTTCAAGCACACCAATCAACATGGTTCGTGCGACATTCGAAGGATTATCGAATTTGAAACGCGCTGAAGATGTTGCTAAATTGCGCGGTAAATCCTTGAAAGAACTGTATAGTTAAGGGGGGAAATGCAATGGCGAACAAACTTGAAGTCACCCTTACAAAAAGTGTAATCGGCTCGAAGCCAGCACAGCGTAAAACTGTGGAGGCGCTTGGACTACGTAAATTACACCAAATGGTCGAACATCAAGATAATGTTGCAATTCGTGGCATGATCAACAAAGTAGACCACCTAGTAACAGTTAAAGAACTATAATTACGATTTTTTGAATAAGGAGGTGCCAATGAGATGAAATTACACACTATGAAGCCTGCTGCAGGTTCACGTACTAAGCGTAAGCGTATTGGTCGCGGAATCGGTTCAGGTTTTGGTAAAACTTCTGGTAGAGGTCACGGTGGACAAAACTCCCGTTCGGGTGGTGGCGTACGTCTTGGATTCGAGGGTGGTCAAATTCCACTTTTCCAAAGACTTCCTAAACGTGGTTTTACGAACATCAACCGTAAGGATTATGCAATCGTAAACCTAGACACACTTAATCGTTTCGACGAAGGTACTGAAGTTACGCCTGAGCTACTAATTGAATCAGGCATCGTGAGCAATGCTAAATCAGGTATTAAGATTCTGGGTAACGGAATTCTTGAGAAAAAGATCACTGTCAAAGCTCACAAATTCTCTGCTTCTGCTAAAGAGGCAATCGAGAAGGCGGGCGGACAGACCGAGGTGGTTTAATGTTTCAGACAATCGCCAACTTTATGCGAGTAAAAGATATACGGTCTAAAATCTTTTACACACTACTGGTACTCATTGTTTTTAGACTAGGAACATTTATTCCAGTCCCAAACGTTGATGCAACTGCACTACAGCAAACTGATAATAATCTTATTGGCTTACTGAACGTGTTTGGTGGGGGTGCCCTTGCGAACTTCTCGATCCTTGCAATGGGAATTATGCCTTACATCACTGCATCTATCATCGTGCAATTATTGCAGATGGATGTCGTACCTAAATTTACTGAATGGGCGAAACAAGGAGACGTTGGAAGACGGAAACTTGCGCAGTTCACGAGGTATTTCACAATAATCCTAGCCTTTATTCAAGCAATTGCTATGTCATTTGGTTTCAACCAAATGTATGGTGGTACGCTGATAAAAGACGAAGGTGTTTCGACATACGTGGTTATCGCGATCGTATTGACGGCAGGAACTGCATTTCTTTTATGGCTTGGTGAACAGATTACAGCAAAAGGTGTTGGGAATGGTATTTCCATCATAATCTTCGCTGGTATCGTCGCAGCAATCCCAAATGCAGTCAACCAACTTTACGCAACTCAGATTCAAGATGCGGGCGACGCACTGTTCATTAAACTGGCAGTTATGGCTCTTCTACTCGTCTTGGTCATTGCGATTACTGTCGGAATTATTTACTTCCAAGAAGCACTACGGAAAATTCCGATCCAATATGCGAAACGTGTCACTGGACGAGGTCAAACGACTGCAGGCCAACAGACACACTTGCCCTTGAAACTTAATGCGGCAGGGGTTATCCCGGTAATCTTTGCTTCTGCATTTTTTATTACACCACAATCAATAGCGACCTTCTTTGGCACTAACAGTGTAACAACTACAATTACAAACGTTTTCGATTATACGAAACCGGTTGGAATGGTATTTTACCTGATATTGATCATTGCATTCACATACTTCTACGCATTCATCCAGGTGAATCCGGAGAATATTGCGGATAATTTGAAAAAGCAAGGCGCTTATATCCCGGGCATTCGTCCAGGACAAAATACACAAAATTACCTAACGAGCACTTTGTATCGATTGACATTTGTGGGGGCAATATTCCTCGCTACAGTGGCAATCATGCCGATATTCTTCATCAATATCGCAAACCTTCCACAGTCTGCGCAAATTGGAGGAACAAGTTTAATCATCGTCGTCGGGGTTGCACTTGAAACGATGAAACAACTTGAATCACAACTTGTGAAAAGGCATTACAAAGGATTCATGAAGTAATAATCACAAAGGTTCATCTCTATGTGATGTGAATATGAATGGGAGTGCAATACGTATGAATATCGTATTAATGGGTCTGCCAGGAGCCGGTAAAGGTACACAGGCAGACAGAATTGTCGAAAAGTACGGAACCCCTCATATTTCTACAGGCGATATGTTCCGTGCTGCTATCCAAGAAGGCACGGAACTTGGAGTCAAAGCAAAATCGTTCATGGATCAGGGAGCACTTGTCCCTGATGAAGTGACAATCGGAATTGTTCGTGAAAGACTAAGCAAATCCGATTGCGATAATGGATTCCTACTCGATGGTTTCCCACGTACAGTTCCACAAGCTGAAGCACTTGATCAGCTTTTGGCTGACATGGGTCGGAGAATTGAGCATGTTCTCAATATCCAAGTCGAGAAAGAAGAACTTATCGCGAGGCTGACAGGCCGCCGCATCTGTAAAGTTTGCGGTACATCCTATCATTTGCTTTTTAATCCTCCACAGGTTGAAGGTAAATGTGATAAGGATGGCGGAGAACTTTATCAGCGAGCCGATGACAATCCGGAAACTGTCACGAACCGTCTGGAAGTAAATATGAAACAAACTGCACCACTCTTGGCGTTTTACGATTCCAAAGAGGTGTTGGTAAATATCGATGGACAAAAAGACATCAAAGACGTTTTCAAGGATCTGGACGTAATTCTGCAAGGAAGCGGACAATAATCCTTTTCGAACTTAGATATTATACGCATTTTTTGGGCAGTATAGCATAGAAGCATAGAAGGACGTTTCAACGAGCTGCAAAAGCATATGATGCCCGGTATAACAACTAGATGGTTTTTAGCAGGGTTATGGTTCTGAAACATAGTAAATGCATTTTCTTGCTTTGGTAGGTATAATGGATTTCGTGGAAAGAACTGTATAACGTAACTGGGAACTCATCCACGGCATTCTGGACAGTCGTGTCCATTTCGACGCGATTTTCCATAACAAGAAGTCGAGGACGGACTTAAGGGAAACGGAATGTGGCAGACCTCTTTCGAACATCACTCATGCAATCCGGACATATGTTGAAGGAAGCTTTAAAGGCGACTGATGCCGCTCGATGGTGAGAACCTTTATTGGATATAGAAGGGAGACTGGGTTGATGGCGAAAGATGATGTAATTGAAGTTGAAGGAACCGTACTCGAAACACTGCCAAACGCAATGTTTAAAGTAGAGCTGGAAAACGGCCATACGATTCTTGCGCATGTTTCTGGCAAAATTCGTATGCACTTTATCCGTATTCTACCTGGCGATAAAGTGACAATGGAACTCTCGCCTTATGATTTAACACGTGGTCGTATCACATACCGTTTTAAATAAACTTTTGTAACTCCGGAATACTGAAGGAGGTTGGGTAAGATGAAAGTTAGACCATCTGTAAAACCGATGTGCGAAAAATGTAAAATTATTCGCAGACGCGGCCGAGTAATGGTAATCTGTGAAAATCCAAAACATAAACAAAGACAAGGCTAATTCTGAAGGAGGTGCACAATATATATGGCACGTATTGCTGGTGTAGACGTTCCGCGCGATAAGCGCGTAGTCATTTCATTAACTTACATTTTCGGAATCGGAAAAACAACTGCTCAAAAAGTATTGGCGGCAGCTGGAGTATCTGAGGACGCACGAGTTCGCGATCTTACTGACGCAGAGCTTGATAAAATCCGTGAACAAATGGACACGCTTAAAGTTGAAGGTGACCTTCGACGTGAAACTTCCCTTAACATCAAACGTTTGATGGAAATCGGTAGCTTCCGTGGTATCCGTCATCGTCGCGGACTTCCTGTTCGTGGACAAAACACGAAAAATAACGCACGTACTCGTAAAGGTCCTAAACGGACAGTAGCGAACAAGAAAAAATAATAGGTAAAGGAGGTATCTTCTTAACATGGCACGTAAACAACAAACTCGTAAACGTCGTGTGAAAAAGAATATTGAATCCGGTATTGCACATATCCGTTCGACGTTCAATAATACAATTGTTACAATCACTGACATGCAAGGGAACGCAATATCTTGGTCAAGTGCAGGTGCATTAGGCTTTAAGGGTTCTCGTAAATCAACACCTTTCGCTGCACAGATGGCTGCTGAAGCGGCTGCTAAATCATCTATGGAGCACGGTCTGAAAACTTTGGAAGTTACTGTTAAAGGTCCAGGTGGTGGACGTGAAGCAGCAATTCGTTCATTACAGGCTGCAGGTCTTGAAGTTACTGCAATCAGAGACGTTACCCCGGTTCCACATAACGGATGCCGCCCGCCAAAACGCCGTCGTGTATAATGGCTTCTTCTCCATATGATTGAGAAACACAATTTATGTCAACAATGATTGTGCGATTGCAATTTGCCGTCTATGAAAATCGATTTCAATATGGAACGGCCTATACATTGATGTTTTGAAGGAGGGTAAATGAATGATCGAGATTGAGAAACCGAAGATTGAAACAATTATGATCGCCGAAGACATCAAGTTCGGTAAGTTTATCATCGAACCACTTGAACGCGGATACGGAAATACGTTAGGAAACTCCCTACGTCGCATCCTTCTATCTTCACTGCCAGGAGCTGCTGTTACATCTATCCAGATTGATGGTGTGCTTCATGAATTCTCAACAATTGAAGGTGTCGTCGAAGACGTCGCATCAATTATTTTGAACGTGAAAAAACTGGCTCTCAAAATCTATTCAGATGAAGAGAAAGTGATTGAGATAGACGTGAAAGGCGAAGGAGTTATCACAGCTGCGGACATTACACATGATAGTGACGTAGAAGTGTTGAATCCTGAACTTCCTATCGCGACACTTGGTAAAAACGGTCACTTGCGCATGCGTATGTATGCTGTACGTGGACGTGGTTACGCACCTTCTGATCAAAACAAACGTGAGGATCTCGCAATTGGCGTTATTCCAATCGACTCTATTTACACTCCGGTTTCACGAGTTAACTTCCAAGTGGAGAATACTCGGGTTGGCCAAATGGCGAACTTTGATAAGTTGACACTTGATGTTTGGACAGATGGTAGCATCGGTCCTAAAGAAGCTGTTTCACTTGGGGCAAAAATCCTAACTGAGCATCTAAATATATTTGTCGGCATGACAGATGAAGCACAAACTGCAGAAATCATGGTAGAAAAAGAGGAAGATCAGAAAGAGAAAGTACTCGAGATGACTATTGAGGAACTTGACCTTTCAGTTAGATCTTACAATTGCCTAAAACGTGCAGGCATCAATACAGTTCTTGAACTTGCTAGCAAGTCAGAGGACGAAATGATGAAAGTACGAAATCTTGGCCGTAAATCACTTGAAGAAGTGAAAGCGAAATTGGACGAGCTTAACCTAGTGTTACGCACCGAAGATTGAGCGAATTTATAGATTGAAGGAGGGAAACTTCTATGGGATACAGAAAACTTGGACGTACAAGTTCACAACGTAAAGCAATGCTTCGCGACCTAGCGACAGATCTAATCGTACACGAACGTATTCAAACGACAGAAGCTCGTGCGAAAGAATTGCGTTCAGTTGTTGAGAAAATGATTACGCTTGGTAAACGTGGAGACTTGCATGCACGTCGTCAAGTTGCACAATTTATCCGTCGCGAACTGGTTACAGTGGCAGACGGTGAAGGCAACGAGAAAGAAATCTACGCAATCCAAAAACTTTTTGATAATGTTGCACCACGTTACGCTGAGCGTCAAGGTGGATATACACGTATCATGAAAATGGGACCTCGTCGCGGCGACGGAGCACCTGTCGTTGTAATCGAACTCGTTTAATATATACAATGGCAATTGATTAAATCTTCAAGGGGTGTGTCTGGCGTACCCAGAGCCGCACCCTTTTTTTAAAAATTTATACGACAACTTTAAAAGCTGAGTGTTACGATCGTCGGTTTATACCGTCTGGTCTAGCTCTACGCACCTCATCCGCGGTACCGGATTGAGCACCTGGTACCAGTCATAGATATGAGCGCATTTCTTCGGATGAGGTGCGCGCTTTTTTTTATCCAAAAATAATGTCCAGATTTTTCAATATATAAGTTTTTGACTAATATGATGTCTAGGCACCAGACGCACGGGTCATAAGAGGGCAAGCTAGGAAGGATTAAACTTGCTTTTCTTTTACGCCTTCCTTGGCAAAGAACGCCGCTTCGCCGGTCCCTCTGATGCCTGCCGCGGGCCTACAAGATGTAGGTCATGCAGCTTTTACCCCTGGAAATGGTGTTCTTAAGCTGCGTTCATTTGTGACGGTGCCTTGCGCATTTTTAAAAAGGATTCCTTGTCAATTGGCAGGGGATCCTTCGTAGTATACATAATGTGAATGTAGCCGGAGGTGGTAGGCGATGAAGGAAATTCTGTCGATGGATAATGTGTCTTATTCCTATGACTCTGAGGACGAGGTAGCAAAGAAAGCAGTCGACGGCGTGTCGTTTACGGTACAAGAAGATGAATGGATTGCTATTGTTGGCCATAATGGTTCCGGTAAATCGACACTTGCGAAATTGATGATTGGACTTTTGTTCCCAGAAGAAGGGGACGTTAACGTATTTATTGAAAAACTGACTGAGAACAATATATGGGAAATTCGTTCACGGATGGGTTTTGTTTTTCAAAATCCAGATAACCAGTTTGTTGGTTCGACAGTTCAAGATGATGTTGCATTTGCGCTAGAGAACAATGGAGTTCCCTTCGAAGAAATGGTGACTCGGGTTCATGATGCACTTGCGCAAGTAAACATGAGTGATTTCCTCGACCATGAGCCTCACCATCTCTCAGGCGGACAAAAGCAACGAGTTGCAATAGCAGGAGCGCTCGCTTTGCATCCAAAGCTTCTCATTATGGATGAGGCGACGTCGATGCTTGATCCACAAGGACGTAATGAAGTAATTCATTTAGTTGAAGAATTAAAGCGTAAGACGGGCCTCACGGTCATTTCCATTACACATGATTTGGAAGAGGCGCTGTTGGCAGATCGTATTATTGTCATGAACAAGGGGAAAGTTCTGACTGTTGGTACGCCGGAGCAGATATTTGCTCGGGGAAATGAACTTGAGGAAATTGGTTTGGACTTACCATTCGCTTTAAGAGTATCCAGTTTGTTACGTGAAAATGGGCTGGATCTTGTCGGTGAGCATATGACGGAAGAAGAGTTGGTGAATGAATTATGGACATCTCACTTCAGCAAGTAGGCTATTTGTATGGAAAAGATACTCCTTTTGAGAAAAGGGCATTGCAGAGTGTAGATGCGACAATACATTCTGGCTCTTATTCTGCAATAATTGGACATACCGGATCAGGAAAATCGACACTTCTTATGCATCTGAATGGTTTGTTAAAGCCTTCAGAAGGGATTGTGAAAATTGGAGATACGACAATTACTGCCGGTACGAAAGCGAAAGGACTGAAAGATGTCCGAAGGCATGTGGGTATTGTATTCCAGTTTCCAGAGCATCAGCTTTTTGAAGAGACTGTTGAAAAAGATATTATGTTCGGTCCTATGAACTTTGGTGTACCTGAAGAAGAGGCAAGGAGACGAGCGCATCAACTGATAGAATTGCTAGGACTTCCTCCAGAGGTTGCCCAGCAGTCTCCTTTCGATCTTTCGGGAGGGCAGATGCGCCGGGTTGCGATTGCGGGTGTACTCGCGTTTAAACCGTCTGTGCTCGTTTTGGACGAGCCAACTGCGGGACTTGATCCGCGGGGGCGGCTCGAAATTATGGAGCTTTTCAATCGTCTCCATGTGGAAGAAAAACTAACGACAATTCTTGTGACGCATAGTATGGAAGATGCTGCACGTTATGCGGACAATATTATCGTTATGCATAACGGAAGCTCAGTCATGTCTGGGACGCCTCAGGAAGTGTTCGCTGATGAAGAGAAGCTGACCTCCTTTAGATTAGGTCTACCGCGCTCAGTAAAGTTCCAGCGTGACATTGAGAAGTTAATTGGTCGTCCTCTCCAGGGACTGGCATTAACGGAAGCTCAGCTTGCGAAGGCAATTGCGTTTGCCGCTACGGAAGAAGGTGGCCGTTAATGTTGGAAAAGATGATTTTCGGACGCTATATTCCTGGCAATTCATTTGTCCACAAGCTCGACCCTCGTTCGAAGCTGTCATTTGTTTTTCTTTTCATCATTGGAGTCTTCCTTGCAAATAATACTGTTACGTACGCCGTGTTATTAGGATTTACGTTACTCGTTATTTTAAGTTCAAGGATTCGATTGTATTTCCTATTTAACGGATTGAAACCAATTCTTTTCTTGATTATTTTCACGCTACTCATGCATATCTTTTTTACGAAAGAAGGAGCACTTCTCGTCGATTGGAAGTTCATCAAGATATATGAAGAAGGGTTGAGGCAAGGTATTTTTATTTCCATTCGTTTTCTTGTATTGGTTTTGCTGACGTCTATCTTGACGTTGACGACATCGCCGATTTCAATCACGGATGGTATGGAAGACTTGCTGGGACCATTTAAGCGAATTAAATTGCCTGTTCATGAGCTTGCGCTGATGATGTCAATTTCCCTGCGCTTCATCCCCACATTGATGGATGAGACGGATAAGATATTGAAAGCGCAATTGGCGAGAGGTTCGGACATTAGTACGGGTTCTATTAAGCAGCGAATTCGTGCAGTCATTCCTTTGCTCGTACCTCTCTTTGTGAGTGCGTTCAAACGCGCTGAAGACCTTGCAGTCGCCATGGAGGTTCGTGGCTATCGTGGAGGCGAGGGGAGGACGAGGTACAGGCAGCTGAAGTGGCACTGGCGTGATACCACGATAATGGTATTGCTTGCTGTTCTAGTTGTCGTCCTCTTTCTGCTTAGGGCATAGGAGGTGGATACAAATGCAACGTGTTAAAGCAATTGTTTCGTATGATGGTACTCGATTTTCTGGATACCAGATACAGCCGGGAATGCGAACGGTGCAATTGGAAATTGATAAAGCATTAGTGAAAATGCATAAAGACAAGGAAATTTTTTCGGTCGCAAGCGGCCGGACGGATTCGGGTGTACACGCAAATGGCCAAGTGATTCACTTTGATACACCGCTGAACTTGCCGATAGATCGATGGAAGCTGGCGTTAAACGTCCTTTTGCCTACAGATATCCGACTGGTTGAAGTTGAATACGTCAGCGAAGATTTCCATGCGCGTTATTCTGCTATTGGCAAGACGTACGTTTATAAGTGGTCCTATAGCGAAGTGCATAGTCCGTTTGAGCGTGATTTTTCCGTTCATCTCGGTAGATCACATCCTGATATTGAGTTGATGAAGGAAGCTGCTGCCTATTTAATTGGGACGCATGATTTCACAAGTTTCTGTTCATCAAAAACCGCGACTTCCAATAAAGTCAGAACGGTGAGAATGCTGACACTCGAAAAAAAAGGCGATTATCTCATCATGACAATTGAAGGAAATGGCTTTTTATATAATATGGTAAGAAGCATTGCAGGTATGCTTCTTGTCGTAGGGAACGGCTGGAAAACGCCGGAAGACGTCAAGCAAATACTTGAATCTTGCAGCCGTAAAGCGAACGTTAAAACCGCGCCAGCACACGGTTTGTATCTAGATGAAGTGAGCTACAAAGACTAAGGCAACTTTTCCTAGCGTATTTAGAGGAATCGCTTGACTTAATGTGGAATTCGGTATAAGATGAGTAATGGTATTTCAATAACCCCACAAATAAGCCCCGGAAGGTAAACTTGTGTTTAGGGATAGAGAAAACGGGAACTAATAGAGATTCATTTAGGAGGATAAAATTATGCGTACAACATTCATGGCTAAAGGTCACGAAGTAGAGCGTAAATGGCTCGTTGTCGACGCTGAAGGACAGACGCTTGGTCGTCTTGCTTCTGAAGTTGCATCACTTTTGCGCGGCAAACATAAACCTACGTTCACACCACACGTTGATACAGGTGACCACGTCATCATCATCAATGCAGAAAAGATTCATCTTACAGGTAACAAATTGAAAGACAAAATTTACTACCGTCACTCAGGTTACACGGGTAGCATGAAACAACGTACGGCTCTTGAAATGCGTACAAACTTCCCTACAAAAATGCTTGAACTTGCAATTAAAGGAATGCTTCCAAAAGGTCCTTTAGGCCGTCAAACATACAGAAAACTTAACGTATACGCTGGACCGGATCACCCGCACGCAGCACAACAACCAGAAGTATTCGTACTTCGCGGTTAATTAAAGAGGAGGAAACAACTTGGCACAAGTACAATATCTCGGCACAGGCCGTCGTAAAAGCTCAGTAGCTCGTGTACGTCTAGTTCCTGGAGATGGCACAATTATCATCAACAAACGCGACGTAGAAGACTACGTACCATTCGCGACACTTCGCGAAATCATCAAACAACCACTTGTAATTACAGAAACTCTTGGAAGCTACGATATCCTTGTAAACGTTGATGGCGGTGGATACACTGGACAAGCAGGAGCAATCCGTCACGGAGTTGCACGTGCTCTACTTCAAGTAGACCCTGACTTCCGTCCAGCGCTTAAATCAGCAGGACTTCTTACTCGTGATGCAAGAATGAAAGAACGTAAAAAACCAGGTCTTAAAGGCGCACGTCGTGCACCACAGTTCTCAAAACGTTAATCTTTCAATTAAAAAAAGCCCTTTTCCATTCGTGGAAGAGGGCTTTTTTATGATTTTATCTTGAGAAGGCAGTTAGTTAATTAAGAAAATCACTTGACCTACAGTATATGGCAATTCATAATTAGAACTATTAGAGCATAACTGGATATAACTAGTTATATCCAGTTATAATAGACATGAGAAAAGGGAGGCTTAAGATGATGAAAAAGATTAGTTGTTTCCTTGTATTACTATGCTTGCTATTGATTTCAGTAGGATGTTCCAATGGTCAACAACCAATTGTCAGTGGTTCAGATGATGAAGTTGAATTAACAATTTCAGCCGCGGCCAGTTTAACAGATGCATTGAATGAACTGAAAACTAGTTTTGAAAGTGAACATTCGACCATTACCTTGTCGTTCAATTCCGGGGGCTCAGGTAAATTAGCGCAACAAATCGAGCAAGGTGCACCCTCAGATGTGTTCCTATCGGCAAGTAAAATAGATATGGATAAGCTGCAGGAGGGAAATCTGCTACTTGAAGATACACGACTAGATTTTGCTACAAACGAGCTGGTGTTAATTACGAATAAAGAAAAACCATTCAATTTGTCCTCATTTGAAGATATAGATCCATCAACTATTGATCATTTTGCTATCGGCGAGCCAGAAAGCGTGCCTGTTGGCCGTTATTCGAAAGAAGTACTTGAAACATTGAAGCTTTGGGAGCCGTTACAAAGTAAGTTGGTTTTGAGTTCGGATGTACGCCAAGTTCTGACACATGTTGAAATGGGCAATGCGGATATTGGCGTTGTGTATGCCAGTGATGCATTGATTTCAGATAAGGTAAAAGTAGTGGCTACGGCTAAACCTGAATGGCATGATCAAATTGTTTATCCGGGGGCCGTCATTGCCGACTCGAAGCACCCTGAAGAAGCGAAAGCATTTTTAGCGTTTCTCGCAGGCGAGCAAGGCAAAGAAATCTTGAAGAAATACGGATTCAAGTAAGTAGAAAGAGGGATGCATGTGAATGAGACGGATTATACGCCATTACTTTTATCGTTAAAAGTAGCGGGCATCTCCACTCTTTTCGTTTTTATAGGAGGAGTCTTCTTCGCACGAATACTGGCACGCAAAACGTTCTTTGGAAAAGGGTTTATCGAAACGTTATTCCTTTTGCCACTCGTTTTACCTCCGACTGTCGTTGGGTTTGGATTACTGATACTTTTTGGGAAGAATGGGTTTATCGGAAGTTGGCTATATTCCGTGTTCGGTATTCAAATCATTTTCTCATGGCTTGGCGCGGTTATAGCTTCAATTGTCGTCTCATTTCCTTTGATGTATCAAAGTGCAAGTGCGGCTTTCGAAAACTTGGATTCAAAGTTGGAGAATGTGGCTAGAACAATGGGAGCTTCGGAGTGGCGTGTTTTTTGGACCATTTCGTTTCGTCTTGCTTGGCCGGGTCTTCTTGCTGGTTTAGTCCTCTCTTTTGCAAGGGGACTCGGGGAATTCGGGGCTACGTTGATGTTGGCGGGCTATATTCCTGGAAAAACAGATACGATTCCGATGGCCATCTACTTTGCGGTAGAATCCGGGCAAATGGAGAAGGCTACCTTTTGGGTAGTTATTATCGTTACTTTAGGATTTAGTACAATCATGTGGTTAAATTGGTGGAGCAGGCGGAACATGCGTCGCTATAAAAATGACAATGGATAAGAGGATGATTGTATGCTCGAAGTTCACATCAAAAAAAAGCTACCTCACTTTTTGTTGGATATTGAATTGAAGGTAGAAGATGAAATTCTTGTTTTATTTGGACCCTCTGGATCCGGGAAAACATCAATCTTAAATAATATAGCAGGGTTGGACAAACCCGACGCAGGATATATCAAGTTAAATGGAAAAACGTACTTCAGTGAAGGAGGCAAACCGCTACCGACTAAAAACAGAAACATCGGCTATCTCTTTCAGGATTATGCACTTTTCCCTCATATGATTGTGGAAAAAAATATTGCCTATGGAATGAAAAAGAAAAAAGAGGGTGAGCCCCCGTTTCGGATCGAACACTTAGTAAGCGTGTTAGGGATAGAGCATTTGTTACAAAAATATCCCCACCAAATTTCTGGCGGAGAGAAGCAAAGGGTTGCACTGGCGCGTGCCTTAGCAACAGAACCATCCATTTTATTACTTGACGAGCCTTTGTCTGCGTTAGATCATGAAACGCGGATTGAGTGCCAGGACGAACTGTTAAGACTCCATGAGATTTGGCGAATTCCGTTCATTATCGTTACGCATGACATGAATGAGGCGGAGAAGCTTGGAGATACAATCCTGTATCTTGAAAAGGGGTCGGTAATAAAGACTGTCGATAATTTGCATAAAAGGATAGCTGTTTCAAATTGAAAAAAGTTCCTCCCTTCAACTGAGTCAAATCGTTGAAGGGAGGAACTTTTTTAGACTTCGTTAAAATGTTTCATAGATGATTTTCCCTGTTTTGGATAAATCATAACCGCCAATTGATTGGATCTCTTTCTGAAATGAATCTGAATGTAAAATATGTGTTATCAAATTAATAAGCCCTTCATTTTGTGGAGTTTTCAATATGACGAGATCATACTGTTCTTGGATGAGGGGAATAAAGTCAACGTCAACGAGGTGGGCAGTTTTCTCAGTTCCTATCCCTACATCAGCTTCTTCGCTTGCAACTTTGCTGGCAACTCCTATGTGGTTCAATACTTCTACTTCATAGCCAGATACATGTTGAGGAGAAATGCCTTCTATCCGAAACTTCTCGTCAATTAAAACCCGTACACCGGATCCTTTTTCTCGGTTGACCATTGTAATTCCTGGTTTCGTTAAATCGGTCCAAGATTGAATATTTTTAGGGTTTCCCTTTCTCACGTAAAAGCCTTCCCAGCGTGATAGGAAATTGATGATGAGGTAAGGTTGTCCGACGAGGATTTTGCGGATGTACGGAATATTATATTCCCCTGTGTCTCCGTCAAACAGATGAGTACTTACGACATCTGCCTCCCCTTGGTACATGGAAACTAAACTATTCAAACTGCCTGTATACGAGCGAAGCGGGCGATACCCGGTCGAATTCTTCTCAATGTAATTAGCCAATATGTCTAAGCTCAAATCCTGCCCGCTAATTATGATTTGTCTAGTTGGTGTGGTAAATGACTTACTTTCATCGGAAGGGTTTCCGTTAAAGTGCACGTCCACTCTATTTACGTTTCTTCTACTTTTAGTTTGTTCTTTATAATCAGCCAAGTCATGGGCGTCTACTCGTATTTGTCGTCCAACCCGGTACGAGGGCAATTGTTCTTTTTTGATCAAATCGTAGACCGTCAATTTGGACACTTTCAAAATCTGAGCAATTTCTTCGGTCGTGTATGAAATATTTTCTTTCATGCTCGATTCGTCCTCCTTCGTGCTGCATGATAATCTAGATTCCACTGAGGTATTAAAGACAGGGTATAAATAGAGTACAAGCCTCTTTAAAGCACCGTAGTGGATTTGAAAGGAGTCTTAATTTCAATTTATACTAGTTCTCAAATCATTTCTAACTATATATGTTGGACAAATGAATACCTATATAAACTGAGCGGAGGCATCCCCGAGCGCCGAAGCGGATTCAATGGGATTCTTCATTTCAATATATGTAGTATACCAAAGCTTTTAGGCAGAACCTAATTGAGCTTCAGCTGGAACTTGTCGTTGAAGGCAGCTGTTTTTCGTGAATATCACCGCTTCTATGGTAAAGTAGAAAGGATAAAATGTGAGGAGGATTTGCTATGAAAGAAATCACAACTACCGAATTACAAGAACGGATAGAAAAAGGTGAGCAGCTTAACTTGGTCGACGTGCGCGAGGCAGATGAAGTAGCGGCAGGGATGATCCCTGGTGCAATTCACATCCCTCTAGGCGACGTACCGGTGCGTATGAGTGAACTTGATAGCTCTAAGCCATATATACTGATTTGCCGTTCAAGCGGCCGTAGTGGGCGTGCGCAAGAGTTCCTAGCGGATGAAGGCTATGATGTAACAAACATGCTAGGCGGCATGCTGGAATGGGAAGGCGCTACTGAATAAGTACTTTTTGAAAGGGACCTTGCGGGGTTCCTTTTTTGGTTTTAGGAATATAGGGATACAGTTGAATTGTTGTTTAGTTTCGGTAAAGCGTTGTTACGTTTCGCTGTAGCGTCGTTTGGTTTTGGCAAAGCATTGCTTAGTTCAGTAAAAACTAATTCTACCCCCAATCTCTACTCAAAGTAGGACATATCTGCCGCTGAATCTGCGTATAGTGAAGGAAAAAGGCGGTGTCCATATGAAACGGTGGTTTGTGATCTGTTTATTATTTGTGTGTTCTCTTGGAATTGTCATGTATGGCGTTAAGGCTTCGTCAGATCGGAATTTTTTCATGCCCGCAGAGCTTGGTGGGGTGAAGATACTTATCGACCCGGGACATGGAGGGATGGACGGGGGCGCTTCATCCGGAGATGTCGTAGAACGGGATATTACACTGAGTATCTCTCATGAATTGAAGAAGCGGCTTGAAAAGAAAGGGGCGACAGTTATCATGACGCGGACACAAGATGGCGACGCGTTGGCCGAACATGCCCCGGCTGAGAAATTCGGAACAACTCGCGAACGCAAAATGGCTGATTTGAAATTGAGGGAAAGCATTGCAATCAGTGAAAAACCTGATATGTTCATCAGCGTTCACGTTAACGCAATACCAGAGGAAAGATGGCGCGGGTCTCAAGTTTTTTATCATCCGGGGGGAGATCCTAATGGTGAATTTCTGGCAAAAGCTATTCAAGAATCATTCCAGACTAATTTAAAAAATACGGAACGAGTAGCAATGGCAATTAAGGGTGTCTATTTGCTGAAAAAAGTACCGACTCCAGCAGTTCTCGTTGAAACAGGTTTTCTGTCAAACAATGAAGAAAGGGCCCTCCTAATTGACCCTGCTTATCAAGGCAAGGTAGCTGATGCGATCATGGAAGGTATCGTTGAATTTCATACTGCAGATGAAAAGTGAGAGCCTTAATGGGATTTGCAGGTAGCTTATTATGGTATACTTGGAGGTGAATGAATAAACCTCCAAGGGGTGTCTACATTGATGAATGAAGAAACAGTACGTGAATTGTTGGGGCAACTGAAAGATCCGTTTTTACATAAAACGCTTGCGGAGACGAGTGGAATTACAGGCGTAACAATCAAGCCAGAGAAGAAGCATGTTAGCGTGAAGATAGCTATCGCTAAAATTAATACTGCTGAACAGATGGGTCTTCAAACACAAGTGGTCGATGCATTGAAAGGAGCAGGTGCTGATTCTGTTGGTATCCGTTTCGAAGAATTACCGGCAGAAGTACTGGAACAGTTCCGTGGAAAAGTGACGGAATCGGAAGCACAAGATTTATTGTCACCGCTGAATGACGTTGAATTTATTTCAATAGCGTCTGGTAAAGGTGGCGTAGGGAAATCGACTGTGTCGGTTAACCTTGCTGTAGCGCTTGCGCGTCTAGGGAAAAAGGTCGGTTTAATTGATGCTGATATTTATGGCTTTAGTGTACCAGATATGATGGGTGTAACTGATTTGCCAGTTGTTCGGGGTGACCGGATTATCCCAGTTGAACGTCTAGGCGTAAAAGTTATTTCTATGGGCTTCTTCGTTGAGGATAACGCACCAGTTGTATGGCGCGGTCCAATGCTTGGGAAAGCACTCGACCAGTTCTTCCGCGACGTTGAGTGGGGAGATCTTGACTACCTATTCCTCGATTTGCCGCCAGGTACAGGGGATGTTGCGCTTGATATCCACCAGATGATTCCGACGTCTAAAGAAATCGTTGTAACGACTCCGCATCCGACAGCTGCATTTGTTGCTGCGCGTGCAGGAGCAATGGCGCTTCAGACCGACCATGAATTGCTTGGTGTAATTGAAAATATGTCTTGGTTCGAATCAAAAACGTCAGGTGAACGTGAATTCGTATTCGGTCAAGGCGGCGGCGTAAAATTAGCTGAGGAACTCCGTACAGAGTTACTTGGGCAAATTCCTCTTGGCCAACCGGACTGGGATGAAGAAGATTTTGCACCTTCCGTCTATGCAGAAGATCATCCTATCGGGAAAATTTACATGGGTATTGCGGAAAATATTATTAAAAAAACTACGAAACAATAATGGATGTAAAAAGGTGGAGAAGGCTATTTGCCTCCTCCGCCATTACTTTTTTCCTGCTTGTCTTCTCCGCCACTTCCGCCAGCACCTCCACCACTACCTCCACCGCTCTCCTCTGGTTTCGGTTCACCGGCTTTTAAAATCAGTTCTTGCCATTTCGTTTGCAGTAAAGGGCTGTTAATGGTTTCTTCAACAACTTTTTCAAGATGTTTCTTCATATTTGCCGACTGGGTAACGGTTTCTAGCTGCTTTAACATGTCGGGCTGGGTGAAAAACTCTTCCAACTGTTTTTGGAATGATGAATCATCCATCAGTTGTTTCATGATATCTTGCTGCTGTTCCTTCATGCTTTTTGCAATGGTTTCAGTGAACTTTGGATCTTCGAACGTTTTTTTCCAAAAATCTTCCCCTTTTTTAGAAAGGAGAGTGTCTTCGACGGATTTCTTTACTTCAGGTTGTTCTAGAATAAGTAGTTCCTTAAATTCCGGATCTGCGAACATTTGCCGAACCGCTTTTTTCCCCTCCTCCGTCTGGAGTGCATCGGTCATCATTTTTTTTGTTTCGTCGTATGTCGGAGCAGCCTGCTGCATGCTACATCCAGTCAATAAAAGGGCCGAAAACAGGAATAGACCAATTCTTTTTTTCATGGAAATCAAATTCCCTCCCAGATGCATTTTCATTTATTGTTCACAATACGACGTAGAATATGCATGAATCGTTTAATGAAATAGATTTTTCATCAAAACGTTGTTACACTATTGGAAGGAAAAACAAAACGGAGGATCACTATCGTGACAATACGAAATTGGGTCAAATTCTTTTTTACAGCATTACTAATCGGAGGCTTCATGACGGCGGTTGTAGGATTAATTGTCCGCTGGGAGTTCTTCTCTCAATATTTATCCAATGGTGAATACGGTCAATTCATTGGTGCATTTCTTTGGATGATCTTCCTTGGGTTTACGATGAGCGTCGTTGCGCAAATGGGCTTTTTTGCTTATTTAACGGTCCATCAATTCGGTGTGAATATCTTTAAGACACTCACATTGTGGAATTGGGTTCAGCTATTAATCATTGCGATTGTCCTATTTGACCTTATCTTCTTCAGATTCCAATTGACGTCAGATGAGACGGGTCGTACAGTTCTGTACCTAGGATTACTTGCAACACTAGTAGGTGTTTCCGCGGTAACCGCTTATTTCAAGGCGAAATGGACGAAGAAACACACGCTCATTTCAGCACTATTCTTCATGATCGTTATTACAACGCTTGAATGGTTACCTGCGTTGATGGTACGTTCAGGTAATATCGATTCATGGGTCACAATCCTGCTCTTCCCGCTTCTTGCAGTGAATGCGTATCAAATCTTAGTACTGCCGAAGTTCAACAAGCAGTCTGATGAAGATAAGGTGAAGCTGGAAGCACGCAGAAAAGCACGAGGCAAAGTTACGAAGTCTGCTAAAGCAAAATAAAAAAACAGCACACCAGCCAGTTGATAATGGCGGATTGTGCTGTTTTTTTATAAGAGTAGGTGAGGCGGTTGGGTTATTCGGGTATTTTTTTGACATTCACCTTAGTTCCGAATAACATGGCTTCGACGGATATAAAAGTTCGATCTTTATCTAACTTTTTTAACTCAGCCAAATTAACACGGTTTTCCCGGTGATGGGGGACAGAAATAATTTCTCCTTTAGTGACAGAAGGGAGATCGCCACCATTCCAAACAACAGATGAACCCAGTGCATTAACTTCCGCATCCCAGAGCATACTATGCAAGTTCGCTGGAAAAACTTCATCAATGGTACGAAACCAAAGAGGTTTTACCCCGAAAGTTTTTTCGAACTGCTCAAGTTGTTCTGTGAACAAAATTGTGTTTTGTTCATAGGTTACACCCTTATCGCCGAGTAACCCTATAGAAATATTTTTTTCTTTGATGAGTTGCACGGTTTCTGGAAAACGACCAGCCCATTTCATATCAACGAGTAGAAGTGGATAAGGTTTACTGAGTTCTTGGATCCATTGTTCCACTTCTATATCCCCGAATGAAATATTTACGGTCAGTGCGGAACCACTAGCGCCGCGTACAATAACAGCAGGTTCCTCCGTTACGCGGAAGACGGATACAAGAGATAGTTGTTTAGGTAAAGCGGGAAGGAGCAGGAAGAGCGCGCAGCAAATAATGGCAGTGATCATGTACTTGTTTCGCATATGTTGTCCCCTTTTTGCACAATCTACCGTAAGTTTATGAAAGTGTGTTGACAAATATGCAAAAGACGTGATAATATATATAAGTTGCTGTCGGGAACAAAACAAACTTTTAAAAAAGGTCTTGAAAAATATTTAATGTTTGTTATAATGGAGTTTGTCCTGAACGACATGAACAAATTTAAATGAATACTTATTATTCCGCAGTAGCTCAGTGGTAGAGCAATCGGCTGTTAACCGATCGGTCGTAGGTTCGAGTCCTACCTGCGGAGCCATATGCTTCCATAGCTCAGTAGGTAGAGTGCTTCCATGGTAAGGAAGAGGTCACCGGTTCGAATCCGGTTGGAAGCTCCAGAGCAACTTTAAGAATGAGGCCCCTTGGTCAAGCGGTTAAGACACCGCCCTTTCACGGCGGTATCACGGGTTCGAATCCCGTAGGGGTCATTAAAACTTTTTCAGCGTGAAATGTTGAAAGAAGTTTGCTTGTTACTTAAGGTTTTGAATCTAATAATACATATTTTAACATGGTGGGGTAGCGAAGTGGCTAAACGCGGCGGACTGTAAATCCGCTCCTTCGGGTTCGGCAGTTCGAATCTGCCCCCCACCACCAATACTTTTTCAACACTTGCGTTGAAAACAGTATTCCTTGATTTTAACGTTTCGCGTTAAAAAGAGTTTACTTTTAGGTTGTTATGTAAAGCATTGAATAGAGTAGATTTTACTTTAATGCAAAGCACCGAAAAGAATTAAACTTAAATACTAATGGGGTATAGCCAAGTGGTAAGGCAACGGACTTTGACTCCGTTACTCGTTGGTTCGAATCCAGCTACCCCAGCCATTTTCTTGCTTTACCAAACCATGTGAATTGCAAATAGCTTTATTAACCCTTTCGCCAAAATGAAAGGGTTTTTTTCTATTTTCAACTAGATATAAATCTCTATATTGAACAAATGAAATATCGATATGAACTGAGTGAAGGCGCCATAAAAAAGATAGCTGAAGCCGGCAGATATCCCTTAGCTCCGAAGCGAATTTACTGGAGTTCTTTATTTCACCATATATAGCCCGAAAGAACGGATTTATAGTAGAGTAAATGGGGTTATAATTATTTTTGCAGGCCAACGTAGGTTGAAAAAGGTTTTTAGGAAAGAAGTGATTTTATGCAAGGAAATAATAAAATGGTAGATGATTTAATTCGCCATGATGGTAGTCATAGTCCGGAAAAAATGCTTAGGGACATTGCCTATGCACTTGATCAGTCAGCTATTGTTGCTGTCACAGACCAGACTGGGAAAATAGTGTATGTGAATGAGTTGTTTACAAAAATAGCGCAATACAGTGTGGAGGAACTTGTGGGGGCAGACCATCGGATTATCAATTCAGGCTTTCATCCTTCTTCGTTTTTCAAAGAGCTATGGGCGACAATCGGCAGGGGAAATACATGGCATGGTGAAATCTGTAATAAAGCCAAGGATGGATCTTATTATTGGGTCGACACGATGATCGTTCCATTTTTAAATGATAACGGAAAGCCCTATCAATATATATCCATCCGCTATGACATCACTAAGAGTAAAGAGTCTGAGCGGATGATACGCGACCTTGCTTATAATGACCAATTGACCAGTTTACCTAACCGAACTTCATTTCGGAAAATGTTTTATCAAGAAATAGAAGTAGCGAAAAAACAGAGAACAAAACGAGCCTGTATCTATATGAATGTCGACCGTCTTCGCTATGTGAATGATTCGCTTGGCCATGAGGTAGGTGATTATATTTTGTCTGTTATTGCGAAGAGGTTAAGGACAATTCTAAAAGAAAAAACTGTTATTGGCAGACTTTCAGGTGATGAATTTGCATTCCTCCTTCTAGATGTACGTGATGCACAACACGCTGAACAACTGACAAAAGAAGTTCAGCAATATATTGAAGAACCTATTGAAGTAAAGGACCAAATGCACACACCATCTTTAAGTTTCGGGATTGCCTTGTATCCGGAGCATGCTAAAAAACCTTCAGAGCTTGCAATGAAAGCAGAAAAAGCTCTTTCTATCGCCAGAACGCATGGCGGCGGAGGATGTGAGATGTATCAGCACGGAACAGCGGCCAAAACATTGGAGCGGATCTTGCTGGAGAATGAATTACGGAAAAGCGTTCATTTGGGTCATCTCCATCTTGATTATCAGCCTAAAGTGAACTTGAAGACAGGGAAGTTGATAGGTGTTGAAGCGTTAGTGCGTTGGAATCATCCTGATCTTGGCAGAATACCACCCGATAAGTTCATTCCCGTGGCGGAAGAGACGAAAATCATCATACCTCTCGGGGAATGGGTACTGCGTGAAGCTTGCGGGCAGGCGAAAAAGTGGCAAGATAATGGATATGGACCGTTTCGGGTGGCTATCAATATGTCAGCCGTGCAATTGGAAGAACCAACTATTTTGCATACGATTAAAACAATTCTTGAAGAGACGGGTGTCACAACAGATTTGATTGAAATCGAATTAACTGAAAGTGCATTTGCCAACCGGGAAGATATGCAGGGAAGAATTCGTGAAATAAGGGCGTTGGGTATTACGGTGTCTATCGATGACTTTGGAACAGGTTATAGTACGTTTAGTTATATCAAAGAACTACCAGCTGATACGATTAAAATCGATATGTCCTTTGTGCGCGATATACACCTGAATGAAGATAGCCAGGCAATCGTTAAGGCTATTGTAACTTTAGCAGATACTGTGGGCTTAAACGTCATTGCGGAAGGTGTGGAGTATGAAGAACAAGCCGTTATCCTAATGAATTTAGGTTGTCGTGAGGGTCAAGGCTATTACTATAGCAAACCAACGTCTCCTGATGCATGTGAACAGTTCATGGGAAAAAGATTGTAAACGAATAAATATTCAGATACTTGTTGAGTTGAGCCAAACCTTCTCATGGACTTATACTAGAGATATAGATAAGGGGAGGTAATTTGACATGCAACATTTGAATATTTCATTAATCGGTGTACCACTCGATTTTGGACAAAGTCGTCGTGGGGTGGATATGGGGCCAAGTGCAATCCGATATGCAGGTGCTGTAGGGAGAATTGAATCGATTGGCCATCAGGTTACGGATGAGGGCGATGTTCAGGTAAGTGCTGTGGAAAGAAAAAAACATAGTGATACGAATTTGAAGAACTTAGATGAAGTCATTCAAGCGACTACGGAGCTTGCGCGAAAAGTTGCTGAAGTTGTGGATGCAGGTAGATTCCCACTTGTTTTAGGAGGCGATCACAGCATCGCTATTGGAACGCTTGCTGGCTTGTCGGAAAAGTATAAAAATCTTGGTGTCATCTGGTATGATGCGCATGCAGATTTTAATACTGCAGAGACATCGCCTTCCGGTAATATTCATGGAATGCCTCTTGCCGTAAGTGTTGGGCTAGGGCATGAAAGTCTCGTTAATATACATAGTGAAGGTCAAAAAGTAAAACCGAAGAATGTTGTCATCATCGGAGCACGTTCTGTGGATCCGGAAGAACGTCAATTGCTCAAGGAGCAAGGTGTTAAGGTGTTCACGATGCATGAAATCGATCGCTACGGAATGACTTCGGTTATGGAAGACGCTCTCGCCTATCTACGTTCACGTGATGTCGACGGTGTCCACTTGTCGCTTGACTTAGATGGACTTGATCCGCTGTATACACCAGGAGTCGGAACGCCGGTACCGGGGGGAATTAGTTATCGGGAAAGCCATCTAGCGATGGAAATGCTGGAAGACTCAGGCATGATTACTTCGGCTGAATTTGTAGAAGTAAATCCGATTTTGGATGAGAAGAATAAAACAGCTGATGTTGCGGTAGGTTTAATGGGCTCACTGTTTGGAGAAAAACTAATTTAATCAGTTCTTGAAAGCCCGTCTAGTAACTTAGATGGGCTTTTTTCACACCTGTTGATTAACCAAAAAATAACCAGTGAATAACATGATCACCTACTGGCGCTACGTGTATAGTTGACTTTGGATTGAATGACTTCTATAGGATTACCAAGATGTCTGGATGTGTAGGGATACAACTTTGTCGCATAACTACACATTATTTCGGTAATCGTATGGTGGTCCTTCATCCGTCGCCCTCCAAGTTCATAAGTACACGAAGTGCAAAAGCTTATTGGGACGAAAGAATAGAGGGGTATCTATCTACCTGGATAAAAGCCGCCAAAGATGCAATTTTGGCGGCTGAAACTTTCTTTGAGTGTTTTCTCTTTTTTACTAGTAAAGAAGTATCGCTTTCTATTTATGCATCACATGATTAGATGCATACTCTTTGTTAAAAGTAAGCAAGAAGCACATTATACAACGTGCAAGAGTGCCCGAAATTGCATCGTCGGGCACTTACACTCGCCATAGAATGTCATCTACTCTTTTCTTCTAAAACAACTGCATTTTACACTTGAACATTGTAGGTAAGCGACAGGCAATTATTCGCAACAGTATTACTGAAAAGAGTGTGGCTAGGAATGACGAATTCATTTCTAGCCACACTCAGACCCCCCTCAGTAAATCTGTCATGAATAGTTAGCCGTAAGCGGGCCGAAAAAAATCCAGTGAAAATGAAGGTCATCAAGCCCTTCTCACTAGTGTTTTATGCAAATAAATGGTTAATCAATAGAAGTGGATTTTTTTCTGGAGAATCGCAGGTAATCCCAAAAACGCCATGTGTCACTGACACAAAAGTTTCGAATCCCACATCCCACTTTAATCAAAAGCCATTTACTTTTCCAATCATTAAATATAGTGAGGAAATAACTAGCAATATCTGTTAAAATAAAATTAATGAAAAAAAATGAAACCTGTCGACACCTTCAAACGTATAGAAGGGACAGCCGCATAGAGCGGAGGGTGAAATACATTGGATGAACTGATCAATAAACGAATAAATGAAGTCTTGAAAGGCGACCAAAATGCATTTGAAGAAGTAGTGACTTTATTTCAGCATCGCCTATACCAAGTATGTTACAGGATGCTTGGCAACGCACAAGAAGCAGAAGATATTGCGCAGGAAGCATTTGTCCGTGCCTATATCAATATTCATACATTCGATCAAAAACGGAAGTTTTCAACGTGGCTGTTTCGGATTGCGACGAATTTATGCATCGACCGAATTCGAAAGAAGAAACCTGATTATTATCTCGATGCAAATGTACCGGGTACAGATGGTCTGAATATGTACTCACAAATTGCCGCATCCGGCGAGCTACCTGAAGATGAAGTCGAAAGAATGGAATTACAGGAACGAATCCATTACGAAATCGGAAGACTTCCTGATAAATACCGTTCCGTCATTATTTTAAGGTATATCGAGGAATTACCGCTCCAAGAAATTGGTGACATTTTGGAATTACCACTAGGGACCGTAAAGACCCGTGTCCATAGAGGGCGGGAAGCACTTCGGAAACAGATAGGTAATATGTAGGAGGGAATTAATATGAATACGTGTCCGGAACAAATCGTTCACTATATGCACGCGTATTTAGACGGTGATATTAGCCGTGACGAAGAGCGGCTATTGAAAGAACACCTAGATAGCTGCAAAGAATGTAAGGAAATTATGAATGGATTGACTGAGTCTATTGCTTTTATAGGAAGTGCTTCAAAAATAAAGGCGCCGGACAGCTTTGTCAACGGTGTTATGGCACGACTTCCCAAAGAAAAATCCCAAGCGGGTGTTCAACGCTGGTTGCGTAGCCATCCACTTTTGGCAGCTGCAGCCATGTTTTTAATCCTTATGAGTGCAACACTATTTTCAAGTTATGGAAATGACCAGCAGTTTTCGGTGACGAAACAGCCGAATCTTGTTGTCGAGGGTCAAACGGTACTCGTGCCCGCCGGTGAAACAGTTAAAGGTGATATAGTCGTTAAAAATGGCACCCTCCGTATCGAAGGAGAAGTGGATGGCAACGTAACAGTTATTAGAGGTTCTAAATACATGGCCTCTACAGCGATTGTAACTGGTAAGAGCGAGGAAATTGACAAAGTGTTCGACTGGCTTTGGTATAAAATGAAAACAACAGCTAAAGACATCTTTCCATCATCAAAAGATGACAAGCAGCAAGATGACAAGCAGCAAGATGAAAAGTAGACAGGGCGACCCCGCGACCGTTTAGAGTTGGTAACCGGTCGCTCTTTTTCATTGCTTAGGAAACTATAAAATCACGTACAGTGGATTGGCTGCAATATAGAGACTTCACGCAGACATTGCCGCAGGACGTGGCATACTTTGGCTGTGTTCATTTATAACAGCTGCTTGCGCTTTTGTTCTTTTCTAAGAAAGGACAGTGCAGTGCTGTTATGCTATACTATACGCATAAGAAACTGTTTATGAAGGTAGGCGAAGCACATGCCAAAATGGCAAGAATTAGTTGATTTCAGTCCAGTAGCGGCATTTATTAATATTGTAGATGTGCTTCTCGTCTGGTTTGTTTTTTATAAATTGATTACGATTATAAAAGGAACGAAAGCGGTTCAACTTTTAAAAGGGATTTTTGTCCTTCTCATTGCTCGTATTCTGACTGAGTTTTTTGGACTTGATACGCTTCAATGGATGATGGATCAGGTTCTTCCGTTTGGATTTCTGGCTATTATTATCATCTTCCAACCCGAGCTGCGGCGTGCGCTTGAACAGATTGGTAGAGGACGGCTATTTGCTCGTACAATGATGCAGGAAGAAGAGGAACGTGATCGTCTGATTGAAGCGTTTGTGAAATCTGTTAGCTATATGGCGAAACGGCGAATTGGTGCGCTTATTTCAATTGAAAAGGAAACAGGTCTAAGTGAATATATTGAAACCGGTACAGGTATGGATTCGCTGATTACGTCAGAACTTCTTATCAATATCTTCATCCCGAACACGCCACTCCATGATGGTGCAGTCATTGTCCAGCGTAATCGCATTGCGGCAGCAGGATGCTATTTGCCGCTGTCGGAGAGTCCGTTCATCTCAAAGGAGCTTGGAACACGACATCGTGCAGCCCTTGGAATTAGTGAAGTAACGGATGCTGTCACGATTATCGTGTCAGAAGAAACTGGAGCAGTAAGCCTTACTGCAAATGGGGATATAGATCGGAATCTTGATATGGAGGAATTTGAAGCGCGGTTGCGGAGAGTCTGGTTCGGTTTAACAACTGAAAAGCAGGATTCTTCCATCTGGAAGTGGAGGTGGAGAAAAAATGGATAAGTTTATGAATAGCCCATGGTTTCTTCGCTTGACAGCCTTATTCCTTGCAATTATTCTTTTTTTTACTGTGCAGGCAGAAGAAAAAAAGGGTAGCAAAGCAGTTGGAGATGCGCGGGACATCATTCAGGATTTCCCTGTACAAGTGTTTTATGACAATGAAAATCTTGTCGTGACTGGAGTTCCAGAAACGGTCAATATGACCATTGAAGGCCCAGCGAATATTGTCCAGACAACGAAATTATTAAAAGACTTTACGCTACGAGTCGATTTGTCTAGTTTGCCAATGGGTAAGCATACAGTTGAGATTCAAAGTGAGAATGTTTCTGAGAAGCTGAAAGTCATCTTCGATCCCGCGACAATCGAAGTCGTAATCGAAGAGAAAATCACACAAACATTCCGTGTTGATCCTGAACTGAATGAACGTCTGCTTGCTGAAGAGTTCAATGTCGTTAAGATAGATGTCGATCCGTCAACTATCGAAGTGACGGGGGCGAAGAGTGTTATTGAATCGATTAGTTTTGTAAAAGCCTCAATAACAGGAGACAAGGAAATTAACAAATCATTCGAGCAGCAAGCACGGGTTCGGGTCTTAGATAAAGATTTAACGAAGCTGAATGTGACGATTGTTCCTGAACAAGTGACTGTCAAAGTTGAGATTTCCGAATATAGTAAAGAAGTGCCAATCGTACTTAAATCGCGTGGAGTTCCTGTTACTGGTGTCACTGTCGATGCCCTTTCTACTCAGGATAAAACGATTAGTTTATTCGGTCCACGGAAAGTGCTGGATCAAATTAAAGAATTCAGCGTTGATGTGGATGTATCCGAAGTAAAAGGACAAGGAACAATGGCGATTGATTTGAAAAAACCTAAAGGTGTTACAAAGATGTCTTTAGATAAAGTTAAAGTGAAAATAGATGCAACAGTGATTGATTCAGACTTGGAAGTAATCAATCCGGAGCCGCCTGTTGAGGATGTAAAAGTAGTTACGAAGGAATTTAAAGACATACCTGTTACTGTAAAAGGACTTGATGAAAGTTTCACGAGTTCATTTCAAAAACCGGCGGCCGGTTTGGTTGTACTAACTGTCACGGCGGAACAGGATGTAATTGATACATTGGAGAAATCAGATTTCACCGTTTATATCGATGCGTCTGAAACCACGGACGAAGGAGAACAGAATTTCTCAGTCTTGGTTGAAGGACCCCTAGATGTGAAATGGATACTATCAGATAAAGAAGTAACGATGCATATTGAACTTGCCTGACATACAGTTGAATGTGCAGGATTGAAAGGGAGAATGAAAATGACAAAGTATTTCGGGACCGATGGCGTCCGTGGGGTTGCAAATAAGGAATTGACACCGGAAATCGCATTTAGATTGGGTAGAATTGGTGGGCATGTGTTAACAAAAGAATCATCAGGGAAGTCACAAGTACTCGTCGGCAGGGATACGCGTATCTCGGGTCAGATGCTTGAAAATGCCCTAATTGCGGGTCTTTTATCGACGGGGATTGAAGTGATGACTCTTGGGGTTATTAGCACACCAGGTGTCGCTTACTTGACGCGCGTCATGAATGCACAGGCCGGAGTCATGATCTCAGCTTCACATAATCCTGTCGAAGACAATGGCATCAAGTTTTTTGGTGCAGATGGTTATAAACTGACGGATGAACAGGAAGAAGAAATTGAGCAACTGTTAAACGTACAAGAAGACTCGTTGCCGCGTCCGACTGGAGCAGACGTTGGTTTTATAACAGAGTATTTTGAAGGCGGACATAAATATATTCAGTACTTAAAACAGACGGTCGACGAGGAATTCGCGGGAATTCATGTTGCACTCGATTGTGCACATGGTGCGACATCTACACTGGCAACACATTTGTTTGCTGATCTTGATGCAGACCTAACAACAATGGGAGCATCGCCAAACGGCTTGAATATTAATGACGGTGTCGGTTCGACTCATCCTGAAGAATTGGGTAAACTCGTTGTTGAAAAAGGTGCCCATATTGGTTTAGCGTTTGACGGAGACGGAGATCGTCTTATCGCTGTAGATGAACGTGGAGAAGTTGTTGATGGTGACCAGATTATGTTCATCATCGCACGTCATTTACATGAAGGAGGCCGCCTTAAATCAGGAACGATTGTCTCAACGATTATGAGCAATCTAGGTTTCTATAAAGCATTGACGGAACACGGCATGAAGAGCATTCAGACAGCCGTTGGTGATCGGTATGTTGTAGAAGAAATGAGAAAAGGAAATTATAATCTTGGCGGTGAGCAATCAGGCCATATTATCTTCCACGATTACAATACAACAGGCGATGGGCTTCTTACAGGACTTCAGCTCGTTAACATTATGAAAATAACTGGACGTAAGCTATCTGAACTTGCGGCAGGCATGAAAATTTATCCACAAAAACTTGTTAATGTACGTGTTACGGATAAGAATGCTGTGACGGATAATGCATTAGTAGCAGAAGTAATAGCAGAAGTAGAAAAAGAGATGGCAGGCAATGGCCGCGTTTTGGTTCGTCCTTCGGGCACTGAACCGCTTGTGCGCGTCATGGTAGAAGCGCCTTCTGAAGAAGATTGTGTACGTCTTGTTCAGCGTATTGTTGACGTTGTGCAAGCAGAAATGGGAACTGAATAAGAGACTAAACCATTGATCGAAGATGTCGTTATTGACGATATCTTCGGTTTTTTATTTTGCCGAAAACAAAAAGGCATCTCAAGATAGTGAGGAAAACACTAACTCGAGATGCCCTTTTTGTTTACCAAATGAGATTATCAACCGAATCGCCCGTTGATGTAGTCATCGGTGCGTTCGTCTGTCGGCGTACTAAATAGTGTGGATGTACGATCGCATTCTACTATTTCTCCGTTTAGGAAAAATGCAGTGCGGTCGGAAATTCGTGCTGCCTGTTGCATGTTATGTGTAACGATTGCTATTGTTACATCGTTTTTGATGTTGCGAATCAATTCTTCGACTTTATGTGTCGATACCGGGTCTAGTGCTGAAGTTGGCTCATCCATTAGGATTACTTCTGGGTCAACTGCGAGGCAGCGTGCTATACAGAGCCGTTGTTGCTGTCCGCCGGAAAGTCCATATGCGCTTTTGTTCAGACGGTCTTTTACTTCATCCCATAAGGCTGCTTTACGTAAGCTGTCTTCAACAATTGTATCTAACATTGCTTTATTACGGATACCGTGAATCTTCGGCCCGTATGCAACGTTTTCATAGATGGATTTCGGGAATGGATTGGGTTTTTGGAATACCATGCCGACTTTTGAACGAAGCAATTCCACGGACATCGCTTTGCCAAGAATATTATTGCCCATAAATGTAACATTACCAGAAATGGTTACGTCGCCTACGTTTTCTACCATCCGGTTTAGTGTTTTTAAATACGTAGATTTTCCGCAGCCGGAAGGGCCGATGATTGCTGTTACTTCTTTTTCATTGATGGACAAGTCGATGTTTTTAAGTGCGTGCGCCGTGCCGTACCAGAGATTTAAACCGTTTGTTTCATAAACTGCTTTTGTCCAATTTTCATTTTTCATGACACGAAGCTTAGCATCTTCAGTAGGTCGAACGAGTGTTTTTGTCATAATAATCCTCCTATCAATTTTTAAGCTTTTTTTGTGATCTATTTCTAAAGTAAATCGCAAATCCGTTCATTGTAATGAGTAAGATCATAAGCACGATAATTCCTGCTGAGGCAGCATCTGCAAATTCGGGTTGTGGGCGTTTAGCCCAGTCGTAAATTTGCATCGGAAGAGCTGTAAATGTACTAAGCGGTCCAGTTGGTAGGAATTGAACGATAACCGGTATCCCAAGAACAATGAGCGGTGCTGTTTCACCGATGGCACGTGAGAAGGATAAGATGCTACCTGTCAAAATAGAACCTGCTGCGGACGGTAAAATCACATGAATGATTGTTTGCCATTTTGTTGCACCCATGCCATATGAAGCTTCTCGAAGTGTGTCTGGAACGGAACGAAGTGCTTCTTGGGAAGCTACGATGGTGATTGGTAAGATTAGCAAACTCATCGTCAATCCAGCAGCCAAGATACTATTGCCTAATGATGATGCACGGACAAAAACAGTTAGACCAAGAAGCCCGAAGACAACGGAAGGAACGCCGGCAAGGTTACTGATATTCATTTCAATAAAAGAGGTCCATTTATTTTTTTTAGCATATTCTTCAAGGTAAATAGCGGAACAAAGGCCTAGGAACATGGATACCGGAATAACGACGGCCATGAGAGCCAGTGTACCGACAAGAGCTGCTTTAATGCCCGCCTTTTCAGGGAAGCGGGATCCGAAATTCGTAAAGAATGAAAAGTTCAACCGTCCGACGCCATCTGCACCAATGCCGTAAAACAGGAAGAATGTAATTCCGAGGACGGCGGCAGCGATTGCACCGAACAGCCATTTCATCGCTGAATCTTTTGTAAGTCGACGATTTGTTTTTGACTGAAGAACGCGGTCCATATTAGTATTCCTCCCTGAATTTCGTCTTGATGTACAAAGCGGCCCGGTTCATTAGGAATGTGAACAAGAATAGCATGAACCCAACAGCGTAAATGGAATAATAGATTGTTGTGCCATAGCCTGCGTCGCCTGTTGCGACTTGAACGATATAAGAAGTCATCGTTTGAATTGAACCTGTAAAGTCCATATTGAATATTGGCGTGGAACCTGCGGCAAGTGAGACAATCATTGTTTCTCCTACAGCCCGTGAAGCAGCAAGGATAATCGATGCTGCAATACCGGAAATTGCTGCTGGAAAGACGACTTTGATAGCTGTTTCAAATTTTGTAGACCCAAGCGCGTAAGACCCCTCGCGGAATGAAGCAGGAACAGCAGAAAGTGCATCTTCCGAAAGCGAGATTATCATTGGTAAAATCATAATACCGACTACAATACCGGCACTTAGTGCGTTAAATAACTTCAATTGTGGAATGAAAGACTGGAGCCATGGTGTCACGACTGTTAAGGCAAAAAATCCGTAAACAATCGTTGGAATTCCAGCCAGTAACTCAATAATTGGTTTGATGAACTTTTTGATTTTTGGTGACGCATATTCACTGAGGAAAATTGCACACGCAAGTCCGAAAGGGACCCCGATAAGAAGCGCAACACCTGCGATTTTTAAAGTCCCGACGATTAAGGGAAGTACACCGAATGCCTGATCAGCATTGGAGAAAGGTGCCCATTCAGTTCCAAAAATGAAGTCAGTGATCTTTATTTCTTGGAAAAAGATGAATGTTTCTTTCAGTAATGTGTAGATAATCCCAAATGTTGCCAGTACAGTGATGGAAGTGACAGCGAGTAAAAGATGCGGGATGAGTTTGCCAAACTTCTCATTCTTTTTAGCAGCAGCAATGACATCGCGTGTTCGCAACTTATCTGTCGGTTTTATTGAAGTCAATCTATGGACCTCCTATTGGATAACGTTGTTTAGTTACGGTGTTGAAAGGATAATGGCTGCCCTACTATGCAGGACAGCCAGGAATCGTTCTATTATTTCAGAGAATCCAATGCTTTACGTCCTTCTTCATAGTCTGCTTCAGGCAGTTGTACATAACCAACTGCTTCGGCCATTTCTGCTGAGTTGTCGATAACAAACTCCATGAAGTTACGAACTTCTTTTTTCTCTTTAACTGCATCGTTGCTGACATAAATGAATAGTGGGCGAGAGAATGGAGTGTATTCGCCAGACTCGATTGTTTGTGCATTCGGTTCAATACCATCTATTAATACTGCATTTAGCGCGTCTTTATTTGATTCGTAGTAAGCATAACCGAAAAATCCAATCGCATTTTTGTCACCTTTAATTCCTGTAACAAGAACGTTGTCATCTTCAGAAAGTGTTGCAGATTTTACAAGGTCAGCATCTTCCAAGACAACTTCATTGAAGTAGTCATATGTGCCAGAATCTGTACCTGGTGAATAGAAGACGATTTCTTCAGCTGGCCAGCTTGGGTTGATATCAGACCATTTTTTTGCTGATCCATCTTCTGCCCACATTTTCGCGAGATCTTCAACAGTAAGTGAATCGACCCAAGTGTTTTCTTTATTTACAACGATTGTTAAACCGTCGTTTGCAATTTTAAGTTCTGTATAGTCAACGCCTGCTTCGTCAAGCTTTGCTTTCTCTTCATCTTTAATGGGGCGGGATGCATTTGAGAAGTCTGTTGAACCAGCGATGAATTTTTCAAATCCGCCACCTGTACCGGAAACACCTACGGATACTTTAACGTCTTTTTCAGCTTGTGCATATTCTTCAACAATCGCTTCCATGATTGGCGCAACAGTCGACGATCCGTCCCCTGCTACACTACCGCTTAAGCCTTCGCTAGTTTTAGCTGATGTATTACCGTCCGCTCCACCGCAAGCAGCGAGAAAGATCGAGCATGCAAGTCCGAGTGTTGCGAGTGTTTTCATGTTTTTCATCTGTTGTTGCCCCCCTAGAGTGTTTTGACTACAATTCAAATGATAGAGGAGAATTGTTGAGCGGGTATGAAGGAATCGTTAAGGTTTTGTAAACGAGATAGGGGGATATGATCGGTGTGGAAGGGGATATGATTGTTCTTCGCGGTTGTATGATCGGTATCGGTGTAGGAACGCCATTAAAAAAGACTGCCCTGATGAGGACAGCCCGTGGAATGGTATTTTAAAAGGTATAAGTTTTTTCAACCTGGAGCAGTGTCTAGGCTCCAGGCGCTTTTCTTAGTTCATTCGAAAATATAATGCAGTGCTTTTACAGCCTGATCGACAGTTTCGACGGTAGCGTTTGCTTTGCGGGACAATTCCTTTAGTGCATGATGATGTGCTTCATTACGAATTAGGATGAGTGGTTTGCCGAATGCGACGGCGGCACTCGCGTCCATCGCGGTATTCCACTGCTTATATTTCTCCCCAAATAAAGCGATGACAAGATCGGCTTGCTTCATTAATAGCTCCGTACGCAAATTATTAAAGCTAGATGCCGCAGCATCTTTGGAAATTGCATTCGGCTGCTTGCCTAGAATATCTTCCCCGATGTTATCAGAACGGTCATGGTCTTCCATGGGACCGACGAAATCGATTGGCAACTTAAGTGCAGCCACTTTCATCTTTACTTCCTCACGCCATGAACTATGGATTTCCCCTGCCAGGTAAACAGTTAATCTCAACTTAACCCCTCCTAATCATTAATCTTAATTGTAGCATTGATAATCAAAATGTTGCTCGTGAATGACCGAAAGTTTAGACTATAACTAGAGAGATAGGGGGAATTGAGATGAAAACACTTTGGCATAATGGCACGATGTATACGATGGAGCAAGAAGGCGACCAAGTTGAGGCGCTGCTCACAGAAAACGGTAAGATTAGTGCAGTTGGTACGTATGAGGATTTAAAAGAACGAGCAGATAATGAAATTGACTTACAGGGTTCCGTTCTTTATCCAGGATTCGTCGATAGTCATATGCATATGATTGGTCACGGCGAAAAATTACTAAGTTTGGACTTATCGAAGGCAACGTCCGCTGATGACATGATGGATATGCTGATAAATGCTCATCCTGATTTGAAATCTGACGAATGGTTTATCGGAGAGGGATGGAATGAAAATAACTTCCCAGATAAAAAGATCCTCACGCGACATGAATTGGATAAGGTGACGGATTCCCCTATGATTTTGAAACGGACATGTAGACATGCGGCGCTCGCCAATTCAAAAGCGCTTGAGCTGGCAGGTATTTCAAAAGATACACTTGATCCCGAAGATGGTGTCATTATGCGTGATGCGAACGGGGAACCTACGGGCTACTTGAAAGAAGGAGCGCAGGAGATTGTACTTGCCCTTATTCCAGAGCCGACAGAAGAATCATTGACTCGGGCCTTACAAAAGTCAGTCGATGATTTGCTGTCACTTGGACTGACAGGGGGAGTGACAGATGACCTCGGGTATTACGGGGATTATAAAAACCCGCTACAAGCATTCAAAAACGTTATTGGTGAACAGAAGAAATTCCGCGCACATTTATTACGACGGTCAACTGTTTTCCAGCAATTGACGGAAGAGCAAGCTACTTATAATGAACCTTGGATTGAGCCTGGCGAGATGAAATTTTTCATCGACGGAGCGCTTGGAGGTAAAACGGCTTTGTTAAGTAAACCGTATGCAGATACGACCGAAACATTCGGCATGACAGTCATTACGGATGAAGAAATTGGTGCGATAGTGTCGCTCGCACGCAAGTATGGCGAAGCAATTGCTGTTCATGTCATTGGGGATGCAGCTGTTGAAAAAGCACTCGATGCGATAGAGAAGTACCCGGTACCTACTGGCAAACGTGATCGACTTATCCATGTAAATGTCTTGCGTGAAGATCTAGTCGAGCGGATGGAAAAGTTGCCAGTCATCCTTGATATACAGCCGGTGTTTGTATCATCAGACTTCCCATGGGTCATGGATCGTTTAGGGGAAGACCGTCTTGATTGGGCCTATGCGTGGAAAAAGCTGCTTGACCGTGGATTCATTTGCGGCGGCGGTTCGGATGCGCCAATCGAGGAGGTCGACCCATTGCTTGGCATCTATGCAGCGGCGACGCGTCGGAAGCCTGGGGAAACCCACGAAGGCTATTTACCAGATGAAAAACTAAGTCGCTTTGAAGCGGTCGGCCTCTTTACGACGGGGAGTGCGGGAACAATCGGAAAAGCGGACGTCCGCGGTAAGCTTGCGCCCGGGTTCGATGCTGATTTCACTGTGCTCGACAAGGATTTATTCCGAGTGGAAGATGAAGAGATCGTGAACGCGAATGTTGTGATGACCGTTATTGCGGGTGAAGTGATGTATAGAGGGTGAAATGGGACTCGCCTAATCCATAATTCATGTTTAAAGGAGGGGTGGAATTTGCGACCAATCGAAAAAGCAGAAATCTGGGTGCAGCAAGAAGTTGGAAGTGCCGTCCATTGGATGAAACGGCTTCCAGGCAGTACGTCCTCTCTTCTTTATGAATTGAAAACGGAAGACTCGGAAATGGTTTTACGACAATTTGACAATGAGGAGTGGCTTCTTGAAGAACCTGATCTCGTCAAGCACGAAGCGGCGAGCCTTCGAAAAGCTTCGGATAGTGGGCTGCCGACTCCAGAGCTGATTGGGTCTGATGAAACAGGAAAGCTGAGCGGTTTGCCGTCTATCCTTATGACGAAAGTTGAAGGGAAAGTAGAGCTTCTGCCAGATGATTTCAACCAATGGACGGATGGGTTGGCAAAAGCACTTGTGCAAATTCATCAAGTTAAAGCGAATGATTTTACATGGAAATATGCGCCATATACAAAACGAGCGGACGTCAAATTCCCCGAATGGACGAAGAAATGGGATGTGTGGCAGGCGGCATTTGAACGTTTCCATGGAACGGAGCCTGAATTTCTCGAGACGTTTATTCACCGCGACTTTCATCCTGCAAACGTGTTGTGGACTAACAAAGAAGTCAGTGGGATTGTCGATTGGCCGAATGCATGCCGCGGTCCAGCGGGTATCGACGTGGGTCATTGTCGTGTGAACCTCGCGCTGTTGCATAGCGTCGAAGTGGCGGACCTATTTTTACAAGCTTATCAAAGACATGCTGAACCCTCATTTTCGTATGAGCCCTATTGGGATATTGTCTCCGTTTTTGATTTTTTGGATGGTCCTCCTGTTGTATATAGTGGCTGGGCGGCATTTGGTGTTACAGGTTTGACGGATGAAATGATGGCAGCACGATTGGATCAATATTTGGAGAGTATCAGTAACAAAGAGTAGAATCATTAAAAAAGCGTCCGTTCCCCACAAAAGGAACGGACGCTTTACGTATTATATCAACCTCTGAACGGCCACCATACCCCTCTGCCAAACGATACAGTAATCGCTGGAATGAGTAATGGAAGAATGATGAGTCCATACAGAAGGAGTCCTGTAATGACAATTGTAGCGATTTGTACGAGACTCAACACGCCTGAAGGCATCATTGCACCAAATGTTCCGGCGAGTATGATGGATGCAGTAATGATAACCGTACCCATTTTAGCCATCGACATCGTAAGGGCCTCTCGTATATTCAGCCCATTAATGCTCTCCTCACGGAAGCGGTCGAGTAAGAAAATGGAGTAATCCACACCGAGCGCAATAAGCAGAATGAAGCCAAAGAATGGAACTGCCCAGCTGATACCATCATAACCCAACATATTGACAAAGATGAGTTCAGTTACAGCGATAGATGTGTAATATGTGAGCAGCAAGGAGCCAATCATATACAAAGGCATGATTGCGGAACGGAACAAGAACGTCAAGACGACGAACAAACTGGCAAGCATAATAATGACTGTGCGCTTGAAGTCTTTTGACGAAATATCATACAGATCCGAATTCATGCTGGATACACCGCTATACGCAAGCTCTGCGTCAAAGAAAGGTGTTCCGATAACTGAACGGCTTACACTGTCTTTAATGTCATGCACCGTTTGGATCGCTTCCCTTGAATAAGGATCATAGTCCAAAATCACTTCAAGTAAAATCCCTGATTCGGCTCCGAACGTATAACGGTCAATCACCGGCTTGAACGTTTCATTGCTGAGCGTGCCTGACGGGATGAACAAACCGGTAGCACGCACACTGTCCGACTCACTCATTTCTTTTAATGACGCGGATAATTCGCCAAGACCGGAACCGATTTCATCCAGGCCTTTAGTAGAAGCACCAACACCTGCAGAAAGTTGGCCGATACCACCTGCGGCTTGTGCAAGTCCAGCACCATTGACTTCAGCTGCAGATCCGGTAGAAAACATGCCGGTCACTTGGTCCAATCCGCCTTGAACTTCTGTCAGTCCTTTTTGTACCTTATCCAGTCCACCAGTCGCATCACCAAGACCCTCTGACATAAGACCAAGCTGATGGTCGACATACAAGTCTTCGATAATTTCACCAGTTGGACGCGTGATCGTCCGGACCGTTTTCACGCCGTCAATCTTCTCGATATCCCGGCTGATTGCTTCGAGATAGGTTACGTCAGTTTCGTTGACAATCGGGCCGTCTTTTTTCAATAAAACCTGAATTGGCAACGAATCTCCTTTCCCGAATGCTTCAGAAATAGCATTGAGACCCATGACCGATTCTTTACTCTTATCAATCTCATCGACTGTGTTGAATGACAAATCATTATCATATGTCAATAGAAGAGGGACTGTAATAACTGCCACGATTAGCATAGAAATGAGCGGCCGCTTGACCGAAACTTTACTGAAGGCAACCCATATTTTACTGTCTTTATGCGATGCAGCTTGTTTTGAAGGCCAAAACAATTTGTCTTTCAATAAAACCATGAACAATGGAACAACTGTAAATAGCACGACCATCAACACGGCAATTCCGACCGCGACAGCCACAGCTGATTTAAAAATCGGGAAGTCTGCAAATCCGATTGCTGCAAATCCGATAAAGACGGCAAGACCGCTGATGAACAGTGTACGGCCAGCAGTTTTATACGTATTAACGACTGCATCCTCGACGCTATGACCTGCTAGCAATTCTTCTTTATAACGGCTGAGCAACAGAATACAATAATCCGTTCCTAGTCCGAAGAGGATAGCTACAAGGAAAATCTGTGTGTAATTAGAAACAGGGAATCCGAACCAGTCAATGAAAAAGGCAACAAATGATTGACTGAGTAAATAGGAGATCCCTACCGCAATAAGCGGTATAAATGGTGTGACAATTGAGCGGAATACGATGAGAAGCAAACCGAAAATAAGCACGACGGTAATAATTTCTGTTTTTTTCAAGCCGTCTTGTGCGCTTTGGTTTACATCATTGCCGATAATCGCTTCACCTGTTAAATAGACTGTCTGGTTTTTGGGTAAAATATCACTATGAATTTTATCAGCAAGAGCAATAATTTCATCAAATGTACCGTCCACAGTAATTGGTACGAGGACTGTCTTCTGATCTTTTGAAACAAGTTGCGCTTCCAGTTCTTTACTTTCAAAAGGGTTAAGTATTGCTGAAACGGGCTTGCCCAGGGCTTCAAGTTTGTCTACAACCGATTGAATTTCTTTTTTCTTCGCAGCATCTACTGGTTTTTTCAACGGATAGACGAGTGAAATCGTATCTTCGGAAGCACCGGCTTTTTCTAGCATATCAGCCGCTTTTTGCGAATCCGCACTGCTTGGAAGTTGTAGTGAGCCCGCTTCTTCTGCTTGTTTTGCCAAATTTGGTGCTAAAATGAATAACGCAATTGTCAATGTAAGTAAGCCGATGAAAATCGGCCATTTGAATTTTAAAATAGCTCTCAAAATTACATCTCCTTCATTTGTAAAATCTCTTTAAGTTTTCGGAAGGTCTCAACGAATGTCTCCAATTCCTTTTCATCAATCCGATCTTTAAAAAGTTTTTCAATATTTTCATAGACCGCATTATTGGACGTTTGAAGAACTTCGATACCTTCCGATGTAAGTCGTATGATTTTGGCACGCTGATCGTTTTCGTCACGCTCGGATGTCACAAGTCCTTTTTCCTCCAACTTTTTTAAACGGCTTGAGACGGCGCTTTTATGTACACCTTGAATTGTGGCAAGCTTTCCGCTCGAAAGTGCTCCATAAGTAGAAAGGATTTTGAGTACTTGAATTTGCTCAGGAGAATACTCTTTCCAAATGGGAATATCCATGTTTTTAATAACATGTTCTGTCCCGAAAATCATTACTTCTTCGAATAAATCAACAGCTTCTAGTAGTTTTTCTCTCAATATAGTCTACCCCCTAAACCAATAATAGTAGTTTAGGGGGTAAACGAATAAATGTCAACGGCAAAGTAATCGGCCATTTTATGATAAACTGAAGGAAGCAGATACAAAGGGGACTGAGAAGCTATGACAAATATGTGGCATGAACGTTTTTCCGTTGAAGAATACGTCTATGGCAAAGAACCCAACGGATTTCTTGTGGAGGCGGCACAGCAATTACCGAAGGGTAAAGTGCTTTGTATCGCGGAAGGTGAAGGGCGTAATTCGGTCTACTTGGCAACGCTTGGCTTCGATGTGACTGCATGGGATTATGCGCCGGCAGGACTGGAGAAGACAAAGCAGTTGGCAGATGAAAAAAGTGTCGTTGTAAAAACGGAACTGCACGATTTGGCAGAAGTGGCATGGGAAGAAGAGCAGTGGGATGCCATCGTTCACATCTTCGGACATTTCCCGGGAAACGTTATGGACTGTACACTAGCAGGGATTAAAAAGGCATTAAAACCTGGTGGATGCTATGTAAGTGAGTTGTATACGAAAGAACAGCTCCAGTACGGAACAGGCGGCCCACGGGTCGAAGAAATGCTGTGTAATCCTATTAAGATGCTCGAACAATTCGATGGTTATTTCGTCAAACACTTCCATATCGGGGAAGTCAATCGCGTGGAAGGCCAACTTCATACAGGAACCGCACACGTCGTGCAAAGTATGTTTCAAAAAAGAGAGGAAGAATAATATATGAATGGAAAGAATCGTGCAGATGTAACACCAGGCTTAAAAGTAGCAGTTATCTTGAAAAAAGATCAGCGGTCGGGCTCGAAAACGGAAGGTGTCGTTAAAGATTTATTGACGAACTCAAGTTTCCACCCGCATGGCATTAAAGTACGCTTAGAAGACGGACAAGTTGGACGGGTTTGCGAGATTTTATAATAAGAAAAGACTTAAAAAGGATAACCATGCGCAGTCTATTGCCGCGCGTAGTTATTCTTTTTAGGTAATAATTCAGGTTGGGGTGGACCATCAATGAACTTGAAATAAGGAAAGACGATACCAATGATAGATACCAAACTTATCGCTAATCCAATCATTATATATAAAGGTCTAATTCCCCATAACTCACTAACAATACCTCCAAAAACAATCCCAATTGGCATTGCCGTTCTACTAATTACTAATCTAACCGACATCACTTTCCCCATCATATGATTCGGAATCGCCCGCTGACAAATTGTGATGTTGTGAATACTGAAGAAAGCCATCATAATTCCTGCAATAATTTCGACGATAATCGCTAAAATGATTGCATTAATAATTCCTAACGAAATGTAGGTTAATCCACCGATTACTAGGGATCCTAACATGAACATTCTTCGACTTCGGAATTTTATCTTTCCAATTAACAGAGATCCGATGACATAACCCAATGGAAAGCCAGCCATAAAGAGGCCATACTCTTCATAATTCCCCTTCAGCACATCGGTGATATACGGTAAATTAATCACCATTGTGACACCAACGCCAAATTGGACGAATGCAAGGAAGATTCCTAGCCACACGATTGTTCGTTCTTTAAAAAAGTAATGGATGCCTTCCTTGAATTGTTCCAACCAAGTCTTCCGTATATCTTGAGGAACTCGTTGCTCGTCCATCCGTAACAGCAAAAATCCACTTAGCGCAAGTAATATAAACACGAGTAACAAAGTGAAATCCGTCCCTATATAATTAATAACAACTCCACCAGCCATGGGTGCCAAGAACATCATAAGCCTCGTTGTACCATCGAGATAAGCATTGGCCGTACTTAACTGTTCCTTAGCTACGATTGTCGGTGTAATCGCTTGACTTGCAGGAACGTAAAGTGGGGTGACAAGGCCAATGATGACCTGAACTACATAGATATGCCAAACTTCCAAATGGCCAAGGAACATTGATAAAAGTGGCACCAGAAAAATCAATGCCCGCGTCCACTGGGAGAAAATCATAATCCATTTGCGACTCCATTTATCAATGAACGGCCCACTGACGAGTTGAAACACGATTGAGGGGAGAAAGTACAGTAACCACATACTACCCAACGCCAGTTTTGACCCCGTGAGTTCATATACAATAATCGAATTGCAAAACGTGCCAAAGGAGCCGCCCAGTTCGGATATGGCACTCCCCGCCCACAATGAAACGAAGCCCCTGTTTTTTAAGACATGAGTATTCAAAAGTCATCGCCCCTTCTGGCATTATTGGGTTAAATAGAGTTCCAACTCTTTGGGCAGGGAAGCAACGGACTTTTCTTTCAAATAATAATTGGAGGACTTTTGACCAACTAAAGAAGCGGCCTTTAAAATTTTTAAATGGTGATGAACAGTTGTTTTTCCTAATTCGAGCTGCTCAGTTATATCCTTTAACGTGCAATCTTGTTCAGATAAAAGCTTAACCATACGGAGCCGGACTTCATCTCCCAATGCTTTATGTTTCTGAATTAAAAAGTAATCGGGAAGATACTTATCAGTTGGATCAATGCTTGTGTTCGGAATCGGATAATAAAAAACTTTCGTTTCTTCAATATCCGATACAATCGTCCAAGGCCGGTACGTCAATTGGGGAATCAATAAAACACGATGAACGCTTGGCTCAGGAATATACTCTGTTCCATTTGTGGCCCATGCAACAAATTCTTCAGGCGTTAGTTTGTCTTTCATACTTCTTTTTTCATCGAGATCTCTTTCCAAGATGGCTAACAAGGGATTTGTGTCTGCATCAAGAACTGTTTCAGTCCACAAAGACATGACAGTTAGTAAATGCTTTTTAAAGTCAACGCCATTTACATTGCTGATAAAGTCAATATAAGCAGGTAGAAAAGGGTTTTCCTTTGCTACTTGTTTTATTAAATCGACAGCAACTTTATCACCATTCGCCGCAAGCATCCTACTTTCTTGTAAATCTGTTCTGAAGTATGGGAGACAAGTATACTTCAGTTCCACATCGCTTAATTTGTTGACATAAATCTTGAATTTTTCAATGTCATTCGAATTTCTTTCAAAAGCGTGTAAAAGTTGAAGTAAACTTTTCCATGTATTGTGTTCTTCAACGTAATTCAGTTCGATAACTAACTCGTCAGGCATTTCATTTCGAAGTGTTTCAAATGAACCTTTTTTCTCGAGCGTGTCTAGCAGCGGTGTATTTGTGATCGCTGCAATACCTAATGCACATTCCCATAATAGAGAATACTCGAGCTCCACTTTGTACGATTCTCTTTTTCTACCTGTTATTGTTAGTGTATTCATACTAATCCGCCTCCTGCTTGGTAAAGTATACCTATTTGAAATGCGAAGTTCAATAATTATAGAATATTTTGTTCGATTAATTTTGAATATTTAATATAAATCATAAATAGATAGGTTGTGACTTTTATCCATCAAACGTGAAAGTATAAAAAACGTTTGTTTTAGAAATGTATGGAGAGCGACGGACAAGCGTTCATCCTACTCAGTAAGAAATCTCAATAATGATGCAGTAGTTGTTCAGGCCAAAGTGATCCGAGAGCATCTGTGTATAGGGCGTCTAGTGTTTAAACACAAAAGCAAGCAGTCATTTACTGGTTAATCAATAAATGTGTATTGGAAACATTTGTATGGAAAGAAACGTCTCGATAGGAGTGGGTGCACAATGAAGATTGATCTAAAAGTAACCGGAAAAATCAAGCGAAAATCGTTTGGATTGATAGTAATACAGTTTCAATCAATGGAGTTGAACTTAATGTGCAAAAAGATGTGTATGATTAGAGAGAACAATAACAGGCTCAATTGAGGTTCGCTATACAGAAATGTTTTAATACTAAGGGGGACTCAGCTTGAAAAACATCCTAATGATTGCAACCATCCTAATGATTATTGTAGCGGCGACGATATTGGCGTTGCCATTGGCTTTTATATCTGTTTTATTCATAACGCCGAATATGTATTATATAGTACCTTTGCTTATTGCAATCTACGTAATACTGGTTATTTTGATTCTATTCAAAACGATAGGTTGGACGAAATATCCGAACGGAAAAAAAGCTTTTTATGGCGTTGTTGCGCTGATAGCCGTTGTGGCATTGTCTTTCACGGCTTCCGGTATATATAAGCAGAACTTGGACAGGTTGGAGGATACAGAAGTGAACCTGCAACAATACAGTCCGTTCGCATCTGGGACGAAAGCTATGAAACTGGACGAGCCAGCGACCTTGAAGCTGGAATCGGATTTACCTGTCATAGATGGTGCGACCGCGCTTTACCCGATGTATGCTGGATTCGCACAGGCAGTCTATCCAGAAAAGGAATACAACCTCTATAACAGTGAAGTGATGTCGAATATGACAAACGTAGCCTACGAAAAGCTCATTGATGGGGAAGTCGATATAATTTTTGTAGCAGGTCCTTCTTCTACTCAATTGGCATCAGCAGAACGAGCTGGCAAAGAATTAACGCTGACACCAATCGGTAAAGAAGCATTCGTTTTTTTCGTCAATGCGAAAAACCCTGTAAAAACCTTGACGATGAATGAAATCAAAGGGATTTATTCCGGAGAAATAACAAATTGGAAAGACGTAGGCGGAAAGAAAAAAGCGATACGGGCATTCCAGCGGCCACAAGACAGCGGCAGTCAGACTGCACTTCAAAACCTGATGGGTGATGTGTCGATCATGGATCCTCCGGTTGAAAATGTGATTGATCTTATGGGAGGAATTATTGATGAGGTATCGGACTATACGAACTACAACAATGCATTAGGCTTTACTTTCAGATATTATTCAACCGAAATGGTCACTAACGATAAAATCCGATTGCTTCAAATTGAAGGAATTGAACCGTCATCAGAAACAATCCAGTCTGAAGATTATCCTCTTACGGCTGATATTTATGCCGTGACTGCGGGCAGTGATAATCCGCATATCGAGAAATTCATCGATTGGATTTTGTCTGACCAAGGACAGGCGATCATCGAGAAGACGGGGTATGTTACAAACCGATAGGCTGAAAACGGGATTGCTTTACTCGTGATAGTATAAGGAATAAAAACACTTCACGAATTTTTCACAACGAAAAGCTACACTGAAATTGATTTGATTATGTTCAAGTTTTTAAGTCCATAGTTTTAATCAGCAATTAAATTAGGAGGTATTACAGTGAAAAAGTTATTATTAATTACATTTGTCTTCATGTTTATTTTTACTACCAGTGCTCTGGCACATACAGGGTTAGAAACGTCTTCCCCAGAAGATGGAGAAGTTGTTACAGAAGAAATGCGCGAGATAGCCTTAACCTACGAAGGGAAAATCGAACAAGGCGGAACGTTAGAGGTCAGCAATTCAAATGGCCAATCTATTCCAGTTGAAGATATTTCCATAGCAGATACGCAAATGACAGGGACGTTTACAAATGCCTTGGAAAATGGTGACTATACTGTTGTTTGGAATATTATTGGAGCAGATGGTCATCCGATTGCAGGAGAATTTTCTTTCACTGTAGATGTTCCTGTATCTGAAACTGAAACTGCAGTTGAAAATGAAGCCGAGGCCGAAGCCAATTCGCAGGATGTAAATCAAGATGAAACGCCATTAGAAAATGTTGAAGATACTAAAAAAAATGAACAAAGTCAATTACCTTCTTATCTCATTCCTGTAATCGTTATTGTCTTAATTGCAATTATTGTGGGGATATTCGTCGGGTTAAGGAGAAAAAAATAATAAATGTTTATGGTAATTGTTAGTGAAATACTTTTATATCTTTGCGTATCGCTTCTTATAGGAAGTTTTCTTATCGCTCTAGTACCGAGTTCTTTTCGACCGGAAGTAAACATACCAAGAAGTGTACAAATTATAGCTACAATCGGTATCGCAGTGTTCTCATTTGCGCCTGTTTTAGTGCTAATCATATATTTGTACGAGAATATGGGACTTTCTGAAACACTACAGACAGTTCTACTTACTTTTGAAGTCGGCAAAGCATGGATTTTCACTTTTCTAGTTGTCAATGTCTTGTTCATTTTTATCGTTTGGTTTGATGATCGTGAGAAACCAATCTACTCTTATATAGGAATCATTTTTGTTGTCATTTTAATCATGGGAATTGGTTGGGCTAGTCACGCTAGTTCCCTTGATCATGTCAAAGGATTTTTAACGCATACAAGCCATTTTACGGCGGTGAGTATTTGGGTAGGAATCTTGCTTGTAGTTAGCTGGTTTTCAAAAGATCATTCAAACTGGTTGAATTTCTTGAAATGGTTCTCGCCTGTTGCCATTATTTGTTTTAGCATCACCATTGTGTCAGGACTTATTTTAATGACATTTGTAGTGGAGTTTAATGAATATGCCAATGCGTGGATGCTTCCGTATGGTCAATTATTGTTATTAAAACATTTAACGATCATTCCATTACTGGTATATGCAGGGATCAACAGCATACTTATTAGAAAGAAGTTACTTAAGGATAATGACTTTAATCCAATACCTTGGACAAGAGTGGAAAGCATACTTATTTTGGTTGTTTTTTCGATAACGGCTGCATTAGGTCAACAATCGCCGCCTAGCGAAAACATATTGAAAAATGAAGGACTTTCCAAGCTGTTCAGTTTCTTTTATCAAGGTCAGTTTCAGCAAGGAATGAATGTCGAACTTGTAGCAAATGCCACAGGTCTCTCTCTTCTACTGTTAGCGATTCTTTTCGTCGTTTTAACTGTGTACTCATTTATTAAGAAAGCACCGGTAATCGTTACTTTCATTTTGAGTATTCTTTTCATCTTTACAAGTTATTTAGCTTTACTACTTAGTATCCAATAGAAAAAGTGAAAGGTAGCTGACTTAGCTACCTTTTTTTCTATATAATGGGTACTATATATTCGGCACTACTTATTTAGAATTAACTAGGTGGTATACCTCACCAGTATAACGAACAAATCTAGCGAAGGAGCGACAAGTGTGAGCCGGAGCAATAAGACCGACAGTGATCTTCTGACGGGCTTATTGCGTGAGGCCATCACAAAGCGACAAAGCGGTATTGGAAGTACATTCTATTTGTTAAGTACCGACTATATAGCAGTATTTTTAATGAACGCAATGAATTGGAGGAGAGTCGAATGAATAAGCTGAATTTGATGGCAATGTTAGGAATCGAACATCCAATTATCCAAGCACCAATGGCGGGTGTGACGACGCCAGAGTTTGTAGCAACATCTGCAGAAGCGGGGATTCTCGGTTCAATTGGGGCTGGGTATCTTTCGGCCGAAGAGACGCGGAATTTCATTCGTGAAGTGAAAAGTCTTACGATGAAGCCATTTGCGGTGAATTTGTTTGTTCCAGAAACGGTGAATCCGAGTCAGGAGCAATTACGGGGGGCATATGAAGCACTCCAACCGATAGGTAAGGAACTCGGGATTCCTCAGTGGAATACGCCATTTTCAAAAACGGAATTTGAAGGGCAAGTTCAGGTACTAATAGAAGAAGGTGTGAAAGTCTGTTCATTTACTTTCGGACTGCCGGACGAAAAAACTGTGCAATTATTGAAGGGAAATGATGTATTTCTAATAGGGACAGCGACTTCAATAGAAGAGGCAGAACTGGCGGAGCAGGTGGGAATGGATGCAATTGTAGTACAAGGTAGTGAAGCGGGTGGTCATCGTGGTTCCTTTTTGGGCGAATTAACATTGATTCCCTTGAATGAACTACTGCTGAAAGTAGTCGCATCCGTTCGACTTCCAGTTATTGCAGCGGGGGGCATTGCAAGTAAAGAAACGATGGTTGATGTGTTAGCTAGCGGGGCACAAGCTGTCCAAATCGGAACTGTACTTCTGGCTGCTGACGAAAGTGGTGCACATTCGCTTTATAAGCAGGCAGTTTTGGACGCGGATGAAAGATGTACGGTGTTAACAAAAGCGTTCTCAGGTAAAATGGCGCGCGGTATTAGCAACCGTTTCATCAGTGAAATGAATGAAGCCATCATTGCTCCGTACCCATTTCAGAATGATTTAACAAAAGAGATTCGTAAAGAGGCGGCAAAGCAAGGGGAGACTGAATTCATGTCATTATGGGCGGGTGAAAGTGTGCATTTAAGCACCAGTGGAAAACTCAAGAACATTATTGAGAGATTTGTCTAACAACATAGTCCATTAGCTAATCCGGTTTGGTACACTAGATATAAAAACGGCGGTGGATCATATGCGGAAATATATTGGGGAAATTGGACTTATCATTACAGCAATTATTTGGGGCAGCGGGTTTGTGGGCAGTGCCGTAGCCTTGGAATACTACACGCCGTATCAAATTCTGGCAGGGCGCTTTTTAATCGGCGTACTCATTCTAGGAATCGTATTTAATAAACGGCTAAAAACGATAAAGAAAAGCACATTTATAAAAGGGTCGATATTGGGGATTTTCCTCTATATCGCCTTTGCGCTTCAAACGGTAGGTTTACAATATACGACACCTTCAAAGAATGCATTTTTAACTGCTATCAATGTAGTTATTGTTCCTTTTATAGGGCTCGTCATTTATAAAAAGAAAATCGATATTTTTGAACTCGGTGGGGCATTTATGGCGATAATCGGAGTAGCGGTACTATCACTTAAATTCTCTTCTGAAGTCAACGTAGGGGATCTACTAACATTATGCTGTGCAGTTGGATTTGCTTTCCATATTTTCTACACCTCTAAATTTGTAAAAGACGAGGACCCTATTCAGCTAACGATTATTCAAATGATGGCAGCAGCAGTCATCGGGTGTCTGTTTGTAGTATTTAAAGGTGAAACAACTTTTTCTACGCAAACGGAAGGTTTGATACCACTCCTCTATCTGGCAGTTTTTTCGACAACAATCGCATTTCTATTACAAACAGTTGCCCAAAAGTACATAACGGAAACAAAAGCGGCAATCATTCTATCCACCGAATCATTTTGGGGCATGGCATTTTCCGTTGCGATTTTAAGTGAAGTGATGACGGTGAAAATGGGGATTGGTGCCATCCTTATTCTTGGAGCGATTGTATTATCCGAGACGAAGCTTAGTTTTTTGAAAAAGAAACAGCTGAACGGAATGCTTGAAAGGCGGGATGACGGTGTTTAAGGCTGTTTATTGTGAAAAGTGTTCTAAAAAAATTAAGTTTAGGGGAGATTTAGTAACCGCAACTTTATTTTTTGTTATAGTCGCTTATCATGAAGATTGTTATGTAAAAGACTTGAAAGGGTTCAGGGGACTTTTTCTAGATAATCAACCGCTTAACGGTTTTCCGGGTAACTTTTTGTTTGTCACCGCAGTCTTAGTGAGTATCGGATTTGCTTTTGGTTCGATGAAGTGGGTCTCAATTATAGCCTTACTTCCAGTGTTATATAGAATATACTCTTACTTTAGGTTTGAAAGAAAATTGGAAAAGTAGATAGGTAGTGTCCATTCCTCTCAATCCTAGACAGTAAATTTTCGGTGACAGTCACGGAAAAGATGATTTAAAGAAAAAGGAGATTACAATGGAAATACACTACAAGTTAACTGAGGAAGATTACATACACTTCAATTTGTATCACATCAAAAATTCTAAAACTGGTAAGCGGGCGTTGGCGTTACAAAGGTTTATAACGCCATTATTCTTTATCATTATTTCCTATATTTACTCCTTGATAAGTGACATGCCGTTTCTACCGCTGTTTATCATTTTTTTAGTAACGAGTATTCTATGGGTTATTTTTTATCCGAAGTATTTTTATGGCCTCATTGCTCGTAATACTAAGAAAATGATTAAAGAAGGTAACAATGATGGCCTAATAGGGAATCATCAACTGAAATTGACGGAAGAAGGATTAATGGATACGTCTTCAAATAAAGAAACAAAAGTAACTTGGTTAGGCATTACAAGTTTTCAAGAAGACGATGGATATTTCTTTCTTTACAATAGTTCAGTGAGTTCCTATATCCTGCCCAAAAGAGAGATAGATGATGTAGACGAAATGAGACAATATATCCAATCGAATTTAATGCAGTAAAAAAGTAAATTGATCTATACTAAGTTGCCGAATCTAGTGGGGATCACAGAGCAGGACGATTCAACGAATTCATTGAAGGCTTTGGAGCTATTACTTGCACTCAAATATCAAAGTACGAGGAGAATCACAATGAAAACAGAGAAAGAAAAAATGCTAGCTGGCGAATTGTATTGTCCCTCGGATTTTGAATTAACAAAAGAACGAGAAAACGCTCGTCATTTAACGAGATTATTTAATGGGACATTGGAAAATGAACATAGTGAACGGACTAGATTATTAAAAGAGCTATTTGGTTCAACTGGTAAGGAACTTAATATTGAGCCTAGCTTGCGTTGTGATTATGGATCTAATATTCATGTCGGTGAAAATTTTTTCGCTAATTTTGATAGCGTGTTTTTGGATGTATGTGAAATTAGGATTGGTGATAATTGTATGATTGCTCCCGGTGTACATATTTACACGGCTACACATCCATTAGATCCATTGAAACGAATTTCGGGTTTAGAATATGGCAAGCCAGTCGCAATTGGTGATAATGTGTGGATTGGTGGGAGAGCTGTTATTAACCCTGGAATAACCATCGGAAATAATGTAGTGATTGCATCAGGAGCGATTGTGACAAAAGATGTACCGGATAATGTGGTTGTAGGTGGAAACCCGGCAAAAATTATTAAAGAGATTGATGTAGAGGGACACCTACTTAATGCAGCGGATTTTGAGGGAACGCGCGTAAATTCATAATACGAAGAAAAAATCGGTTAGAGAAATAATCATTTCTCTAACCGATTTTAATTTGCACAATATATTCAGCTTGGCAGATAACGATGGGCGAACACAAGAATCCCGAAACTGTTTGTCCAAGATTTAAAAGAGGTTTAAGTGCTGAACGTTAACCTTTAAACAGTAAAGAACTTTAATGCGTAAGTTTTACAGCTTTGAGATTTAAGCCTTGAGCTTTTATCATCATTACTTGTAGATTAAGTTGTAAGTTGGGTGTTGGTTTTACTTGTTCCCCAAAGAAATACCAACAAAAGAAGGGTCTTGTGGATATCGTTTTCGAATACTCATGCAAGGCTAGTTATACGGTAACTGTTGTAAGTGCATTGGATTCAGAAAGCACTGCGTCTACTTCTGCTTTGAAGTTTGTAATTTTTTCATCCAATGCTTCGATTCGTGTACTGATTTTGAGTGGATCGATTAAAATGTATTCATTTCGTTCCATGAATGCCTTTGTATGTAGCTCAACTTCTTCTTTTTTTGCGTTTTCTTTGCTACCTAAAATAGCCGTTAAGTACTCTTCTAAGCGTTTTGGAAGGGACTCATTTTCTTTTGTGAGCTTGTTGATGGCTATTCTCCGGGCTTCAATCATGGAGGTCAGTAACTTTTCTTCATTTTCAATAGAGGTTTTACGCTCGATTGCTTTAGCAACAGTCATAGTTTCACCAGCGACGATTACTTCTGTCATTGCGTTCGATTGCACAATTGCATCTTTAATGTGGATGCGCCGTTCGATTAATGAAACGACTTTATCAAAACCTGATTGGATTGTTTTTTCGTAGTCTTCGATGGAAATGCCTTTAATCTTTTGAGCAGATTTGCGGTCTGTCGCCACATGATCTGCGTCGTTAATAGCTTTCGCAATGCGCTCGTTTAAGGTTTTTAATTCTGATAAAGCGCGATGGATCGACATTGTTTGCATAGTCGTCATTTAATCATCCTCCATAATGGCTTTGTTTATGAAAGTATACCATAAATATCCAAAAGAAGTAGCGAGGAAGCAGATATATACAAATGTTAGAAGCCATTGGCGAGATTGATTATATTCTTCCACAAGATATTTTGTATATGTATCGAGACGAAAAAGTGACAAAATTATTATTCAAACTCCTGCTAACTAAGATCACCATGTAAAAAGCCGAGTAGATGTACTTGTTGAGCCTCCTTGTTTTCCTGTAATTCTTCCAAACTAGCATGTTACGCCAAACGCTTCTATTTTAGAAAACCTGCCATAGACTGAATATGTGGGGTTACATTCCGAAAAGGGGAATGAGAAGTATGTAGCGCGGCGAGGTAGATTCAAAAATAGTAAATGGGGGTGTATACATGATTACATTTTTCGGTTCAATTTTACTGTTAGTTGTTGCATATTTTACGTACGGAAAGTTTATTGAAAAGATTTTTGGCCCTACCGATGCTAGGAAAACACCTGCTTATGCAAATGCTGATGGAATCGATTACGTACCAATGAATAAACAAAAAAATGCGTTAATCCAGCTATTAAATATAGCGGGAACAGGCCCTATTTTTGGTCCTATTATGGGTGCCCTCTTTGGCCCGGTCGCATTTTTATGGATTGTTTTCGGAGCGATTTTTGCCGGAGCTGTGCATGATTATTTAACGGGTATGATCTCTATTCGGAATAAAGGGGCACATATCCCGGAATTAGCAGGGAAATTCTTGGGTAACGTTTCTAAACATATTGTAAACATTTTCGCTTTGTTACTCCTTCTGTTGGTTGGAACTGTATTTGTTACGACACCAGCATCACTATTAAGTCTGTTATTTAATGGTAAAGTTGCTTTGTGGATTATAATTACTGTTATTTTTATTTATTATTTCCTATCTACAATTCTTCCAATCGATAAAATTATTGGTAGACTCTATCCGTATTTTGGAGCTGTTCTATTAGTTGGAACAGTAGGAGTTGGGGGAGCTTTACTACTCTCGGATTATTCAATTCCAGAATTGACGTTAACTAACTTACATCCGGATAATTTACCTATATTCCCAATCCTATTCTTTACAATTACTTGTGGTGCACTATCTGGTTTTCATGCGACACAATCACCGATTATTTCTCGAACAGTAGAAAAAGAATCACAAGGTCGCTATGTCTTTTATGGCATGATGATTACTGAAGCGGTTATAGCAATGATCTGGGCTGCAGCAGCAATGAGTATGTTGGATGGGCAGACATTAAGTGAATTCATCTCAACAGGTACTCCTTCCTCTGTTGTGAATGAAGTATCCATGACATTGTTAGGTGCTGTTGGTGGAACGATTGCTGTATTAGGTGCTGTTGTACTACCCATTACGTCAGGGGATACAGCGTTCCGTGCCGCACGATCTATTATTGCTGATTACTTGAAGATTGATCAGAAGAAAATAGCGAAACGTTTAATGATCGCTGTTCCTCTGTTCGCTCTCTCGGTTTTGCTTACACAGATTGACTTCAACATCTTGTGGAGATACTTCTCTTGGGCGAACCAAGCGACTGCTGCTATCGCATTATGGATAGCGACCATGTATCTATTTATTAAAGGGAAGAACTACTTTGTGTCGTTAGTACCCGCGTTATTTATCACCTATATGGTATTCGTTTATATCTTAAATCAAAAGATCGGATTTAATTTAGATTTAAAATTATCGTTTATAGTTGGGATTGTGTTAACTGCTATTTTGGCGGTGATGTTCTTTGTGAAAGCTAAGAAAAATAAAGCAAATAAGATAGAGACAGATGTAATTATTGAATAAGGATAAAAATGGACGGTAAGAGTCCCTCTGACTGAAATTTCATTGTATAGTGGAATGAAGGAGGAGATTCACATGGAAACATGTATCGTTGAAGTTGAGGAGTTCACAGTGAAAGGGTATGGATTGAAAGGACCGCTGTCAGAAATTCCGAGTAAATGGGATGTACTGAATACGGAAATTGCCGAGGAAGGCATCGTTGCGGAAGAATCATTTGGGCTTTGCTTAGCGATGAAAGATGGGGAAATTCACTACATCGCCGGCGTCAAATCGAATCTTGCCAAAGGATTGCAGAATACAGAAGAAGCTGTGGTCCCGGCTGGCAAGTTCATCGTAGCAAAGGTAGAAGGTGGAATTCACGCGATACCAACCGCGTTTAATGCACTTATGAAAACGGATGGTATTCAACTGCGAAATTGTTTTAGTTTTGAACGATATGTTCATCCTGAAGGTTCGAAAGGGTATGACATTGAGGTTTGGCTACCGATTGAGTGATAGAAAAAAAGGTAACGAATTGTGTGTAATGAAGAGATTACGGTTCAGTCCGTGGATCTCTTTTTTATTATTAGAACATTTGGATAGTAGTTGACAATTGGTAGTCTAATCCATCAACATGACGGGAGGGGAAGGTGGGGGGGGAAATTGATAGAAATCTATAGAAAGACATGGATTTCCAGTTTTGTTATCGGGATAGGACTGTCGATTTTTTGTATTTTATTTTATTTCATTGGTTATACAAGTTTCATGGAAAATGGAGATGTGCTAGTTATAAATGGCATATTTGCGTTATGTTCGATTGGGACGGGATTTCGATTCAAAAGCGTACATGAGAAATTAGTCAATGAAACTATCGACATACCAGTAAGCACGTTGAACTTGGAGAATTTAGACGAATTGATACTAAAACGAATCCCTTCTTTATTGTTCAAAATGTATAACGTCGATTCAGATGGCAATCCACTGTTTGTCATTGAACCATCCAAAGGGCGGTTGTCGAGATGGCTAACATTTTTCGAACTATTTGAGAAGGGGTTTATCGTTCCGGTGCACTACGACGTCTTAGATACAAACGGACAACTGCTAGCGACACTCACAACCCGAAGTAATATAAAGCATGACGAACTTACATTAAAGAAACCGGATGGTACAGTAATGGCCGCTTATATGCAGCAACATTGGAAAGCAAAAGTCAAAAACCGAGGCGTTTTGTATCATGCAGATGGTTCGGTTTGGCGAGAACTTGAAGCGAAGTCAATAGCGGGCGATATCGACGTGAAAGATGATGAGGGACGTATGACGGCCAGATACCGTTTTGGTATTTTTCCATATGCAATGAGACCGGTCTTTCAAAGCACTGCCCATCATGAGCATATCCAGTTCGGGGCACATATTTCTTCTGATGAAAAGCTGGCGTATACAATGGTGTTTTTCCTATGGCTCAAAGGATGAATTAAATCTCTTTTAGGTGTTGACTCTCACGTTACGTCATACTTTATAGTTAGTTTTGAAGGGAGGCGGGTAGCGATGAAAGTGAAAGAAGTATCGCAGTTGACCGGTGTTAGTGTGCGCACACTCCATCATTATGATGACATCGGTTTGTTAACGCCGAATTGTACAACAGAAGCAGGGTACCGGCTTTATTCGGACGATAATTTGGCAACGTTGCAGCAAATTCTGTTCTTTCGTGAACTTGGCTTCTCTTTGAAAAAAATCAAAGAACTGCTTACGAGTCCTGCATTTAGTCGGCAGGAAGCTTTTGAAATGCAGCGTAAAATGCTCCATGAAAAGCGCAAGCAGCTTGATAGTATGATCAAAACGATTGAGAAGACAATTCAACATGGAAAAGGGGAATTAGTAATGACAAACGAAGAGAAATTTAAAGGGTTCGATTTCAGCAAGAACCCATATGAACAAGAGGCGAAAGCGCGTTGGGGCGATAAAGCGGTAGATGCATCTAAAAAGAAGGTTGCACAGTTCGGACCGGAAATTCAAGAGGAAATGAATCGCATATACTTTAATCTTGCGGAGCTCCGTAATACTTCACCGTCTTCGGACGAAGCGCAAGAAGCAATCGGCGATTGGTTCAATATGCTGAATACTAATTTTGGAACGTACTCGCTTGAGGCCTTTAAAGGACTTGGTGAAATGTATGTTGCGGATGAAAGATTTACGAAGAATATCGACCAGTTTGGAGATGGCCTTGCACTGTTTATGAGGGATGCGATGGCGGTTTATGTCGAAAAGGGAAACTAAGACAGAGAGTCTAGGATATAACTTTGCATCTCTGTAGGTCTGTGTTAAAGTCATGTATAATGGCTCACGAGAGACGTATAGTAGAACAAGGACTTTAAAATGGGAGCACCCGAACAAATGGGTGTCTATTATGGCTGTACTAATTCGCAGAGCGAACAAATTCGTTCGCTCTGTTTTTTTTGATTCGGTATCCGAACCATCTCGGGGAAATGAAACCCCAGCCCCTTATGAAACGTATAGTAAGTATAAAGAAATTTAGTTTATCCCGCATTAACGGGCAGTAAGATCCCCACTTCAAGTCATCAAGGACACGAGAAGAATAAGTGGGGGATCAACTCCTCGTAAAAGCCCGAATGGTTAAACTAACAATCAGAGGGGGATGATAACCCCCCTCTGATTGAAGATTAACTTTATCAACTGTCTTAAATACCCGTTACTATCTAGGTCCCGGGTCTTAGACAGTTTCCATCCACAGCCGGTTTAGTTAACCTATCGGAACGTACATAATGGATGTAACAGTAAGAGATCGCAAGGGGTTGATAGTCATGAAAAAAACAATATATATCGTGCTTACGGATACGGGGACGTTGCTGTCAAAAGCGATTGGGATGTATACGCGGAAGGATTTAAATCATACGTCAATCGCGTTTGATGAACAGCTGAACGAGATGTACAGTTTCGGTCGAAAGCAGCGGCATAATCCTTTCGTAGGTGGGTTTGTGAAAGAAAGTGCTACAGAGGGCATATTCCGGCAAGCAACATGTGAGGTTTATAGTTGTGAAGTGACAATTGAAGAATACACACGCATGCTTGATAAAATCCGCTTAATTGAACAGAATAAAGAACTTTATAAATATAATTTCATTGGTTTATTTGGCGTGGCTCTGAATAAGGGAATTCAACGCAAGCATGCATTTTTCTGTTCACAATTTGTGGCGATGGTCGTAAATGAAGGCGGCTTACAAATGTTTAATATTTCACCAAGTTTAGTGCAACCACATCATTTTTCACAATTGCCCTGTTTGGAGCCTGTTTTTGAAGGTGATTTACAGACGTATTTGGATCAGACGAGGGGCCAACAAGAACGACAGCCTATCCGTATGAGTGTGTGGAAGAGTTTAGCATTTCGATTACTGGCCTAAATAAGTAACCTAATTTATCGTGAGAGTACTTCGGTTTATCGAGGGGACTCTCTTTTTTATACCCGGTTTAAGTTCTTTGAAACTAGTAAGTAGGAAATGAGGGATGAAGTTGGATGAAGAACTGAAGGTTATTTTGCAACGGGTGTCTGATCTAGAAGGGGAAGTAAGCACGTTGAAGCGGCAATTGGCTGAAATGAAAACCCCTCCAAGCCCTGTTACGGAGAAAGTGGAAAAAGTTCATTTAGCCTCGATAATGGCACGTTTGCCTGAGCAACCAGTTCGGGAAGAAGTTCCGATTCAGCAGAAAATAAGGAAAGAATTCGATCTTGAGAAAGCGTTAAGCAACTGGCTTCCGCGAATATTTATGTTTATTCTACTACTTGGAGTTTTATGGGGATTGAAAGTTGGAATGGATAATGGATTTATCACCAATCCAGTACGAGTTGGAATGGGCTACACAGGAACAATTTTGCTCTATTTTCTTGGGACGCATTACTACAATGGTGGAAAAAAAGGGTTTGGTCTAACATTACTTGGCGGTTTTATCGGACTCGGAATTTTGACGACATTCGCGGCACATCTTTTATATGGCTATCTGAATTTCACGATTGCATTTGTGATAGGCGTGGCTTATATTATCGCCGGGTTGTTGTTATCGAGAAAAACAAAATCGGAAACGTTGACGATATTTTCTGGGATTGCAGGATTTTTACTTCCTTTTTTATTAGAAGGAGAAGGAGCAACTTCCATTCAATTCTGTGCGTACATCCTGTTGTTATTTTTATCACTGTTTTATGTGTCACTCAGTCAAAAGTATAAGTATACGTTCTACGTCATGTTTTCACTATTCCATTTAACGTTGTTCGTTTATGCACTTCTCGAGAGTGCGTTTGCGGAAGAATCGATACTTGTTGCGACGGTGTTAATTCAGCATAGTATGATTTTATTGTTTTACTTAAAAGGTCGAATTTCAAGGGATGTATTTTCAGAAGCACTTCTCTACTCGAATTTTGTCTTAACAATCGGCTGGATAAAACTACTTGACCATATGCAGGAAGTGACTGTTTACGGCTTGTTGGCGCTGTTGTATAGTGTGCTTGCGGTATATTCATTTTGGAAGAAAGAAAGCGCGCTACGAGGTATTTTGTCTGCTGTAGCCGTATTTGCAGTCACTGTATTCATCCTGGCCTTTGACATGGATGATACTCGGGTTATTCTAATATTGCTTCTAGTGAATGGGGCAATTGGAATTTGGGTAGGTTTGCGCTTCAACACACTTAGGACGATTGTGACCGGTTCAGTAATTTACTTATTTACGGTTCCAGCAGTCCTAACTACAATGCAAATAAATGCATTTTGGTCCATGGAGAATGCGGTGTGGCTTGTCTTTATTGGTTCATTCAGTTGGATATTTTACACGCTTTACCGATTTACGCCTTCTCGTTTATTGGGGAAAGCGAAGTCAATTGACAAAAGTTTGATCGTTGGTCAACTACTTGTTCTTGTCTATATTTTTAAATTAACAAAGCTAGGGCTTGCGAATACTTATGTATCGTTTGACACAGCTAATCATGTTCAGGCGTTTGTATTATTGGTGGTACTTAGTGCTATGTATTTCTTCCACAAATGGAGTAAAGGACTGTACTTGACGCATGGGGCAGTTATTCTGTTTCTGATAGCAGGTATGATAGTGCTGCTGACGGGCTTGGGTTCATATTATAAACACGGCGAGTTTTTATTTAATTTCTTTGTGCAATTTGCTTTTGTGGCCGCTTTTACGGCTGTAGTGTGGGCGATTGTAAAAGACCGTTTCTATCTTTCGAGCAAAGAGCTGAAGTGGGAGACACCGCAACTGGCGATTGTACTGCAAATTATCTATTTCATCGTCCTAAATAAATGGTACTTAGCCTTCACGACAGCTTATGAATGGGATTTGGAATATGTGTTGTTTGCACATACGTTCTTACTGTTTGCTTTTGCGTTTGTGTCAATCAGTATCGGTGGGAAAATGAATTGGAAGTATGTCAAAATTATCGGAGCGGTGCTCATTATCATTTGTGTGCTGAAGCTCTTCCTCGTCGACTTATCAAGCATTTCTATTCTTGTTAGGGCAATATTGTTCACCATCGTTGGTGTTGTCGGCCTGGTATATTCACGGACATTATTGAAGGAAGACTGAGAAAAGAAGCAATATGAAAAAGCAGCGGAATGATCAATTCCGCTGCTTTTTCATGTAAATGGGGGAAGATATAAGTTACCTTATGTCGGGTATATTTGACTCCAGGGTTCAATTTTCAGTATAATTCTGTTAACGGGAGGTTTACCATGACGAAGAATTTGCGAGTCAAGGCTGCACGGGCAGCTAAGGATATGTCACAAAAGGATGTTGCAGAGGCAATCGGGATTACAAGGCAGACGATGAATGCCATTGAAAATGGTGAATACAATCCTTCCCTGAAATTATGCATTGCCGTATGTAAAGTGTTGGATAAATCATTAGATGAATTATTTTGGGAGGGATGAAAGATGCAAAATGATCGCTTTGATGAATTTCAAATTGCGAAGAGACATCGTATTGGTTATCAAGCATTCATTTTGACAATAGCGCTCATTGTTGTGAATGGCATTATAAAAATGAATTATAGTTGGGCGGATCCTCTGATGGAAGTATTGGTACTCATTTATATTCCGATGATGTACTTGACGGTGATGGCAATTTGGAAAGGTGCGTATACGAGTAAAAAGGAGAAAAATCCAAATGTCTATATTCCGATGTTTGGGCTTGTTGTATTATTTGGTTGGTTTGTCATTGGACAATCGATCTGGAGTGATGTGTTTATCTTTACAGAAAACGGCAAACTGTCTAATAGCTCGGGCATATTATTTTCAACGACTTTCTTTACAGTGACCACAATTACGATGATTATTCGAAGAGCTATAGATTTTCGGATGATGCGGACGGAATCATGAATAAAACTTGCCGGTTTCGCAATTAATGATAAAACGTGCGATAATAAAGAAAACGATCAAGTAAGGATGACGAAATGACAAAAACAATCGATTTACAAGTAAATGCAAGAAATATTAAAGATTTCAAAAAAGGCTATCCGTTGATTTTAAAAGATGCGATTATTAATTCTGGCGTGCTTGCAACGGAAGCGGAAGGAACGATTGTACGATTAGTGGATAAAGATCGTCGCTTTGTTGCGAAAGGCTATTACGGCTTGCAAAACAAAGGTCTTGGCTGGGTACTGACGAGGAAAGAGGAAGAAGTAATCGACTTTGACTTCTTCGAATCAAGAATCGCCGCAGCATTTGCGAGACGTGAAGCTTTATTTGCGGATGCATACACGACAGCGTTCCGCGTGTTCAATGGTGAAGGCGATGGCATCGGCGGGCTGACAATTGATTATTTCGACGGCTATTTTATGGTGAGTTGGTATAGCGAAGGAATTTATTCGCTGAAGCATCATGTCTACAGCGTCTTTGATAAAATCATTGATTACAAAGGTATTTATGAGAAGAAACGCTTTGACACAAAAGGCGGATACATTGAACAGGATGATTTCGTTAAAGGGGAGCAAGGTGATTTCCCGATTATCGTCAAAGAGAATGGCATGAATTTCGCAGTCAATTTGAATGACGGCGCAATGACTGGGATTTTCCTTGATCAACGTGATATGCGTAAAGCGGTTCGCGATAAGTATTCTGAGGGTAGAAATGTGTTGAACACATTCTCGTATACGGGCGCATTTTCTGTTGCGGCACTACTCGGCGGCGCAGTTAAGACGACAAACGTTGACTTGGCGAAGCGTAGCAATGCGAAAACAATCGAGCAGTTCAGTGTGAATGCTATAGATTATGAACAGCAGGATATCAAAGTGATGGATGTCTTCGACTACTTCCGCTATGCAAAACGGAATGATTTGAAATTCGATCTAATCATCCTTGACCCGCCTAGTTTTGCTCGTACTAAAAAGTATACGTTCAGTACAGCGCAGGATTATCCGGCACTTCTTATGGATGCAATTGCGATTACTGAGAAAAACGGCATCATTGTTGCATCGACAAATAATGCGAGTTTCGGAATGAAGAAATTCAAAACATTCATCGAGCAGGCCTTCGAAGAAGCAGGATCTAGGTATAAAATTCTTGAGGAATCAACATTGCCGAAAGACTTCCGGACAAACCGTGATTACCCTGAATTCAACTATTTAAAAGTTGTTATTGTGCAGAAGACGAAATAAATGTGGAATACAAAAGCCGTGCTAGGATTCTTCTGGTGCGGCTTTTTTTTATTCATAAAAGAGGACTAAGCCTTTCAATCGAGAATTGATTAGGACAGAGATTGAATAGGGGTGGGCATATGACTGAGGCGATTTTACATGGAATTATCCTTGCATTTGGACTTATTGTGCCTTTAGGTGTCCAAAATGTGTTTGTTTTTAATCAGGGGGCATTGCAACCGACATTCATGAGAGCCCTACCTGTAGTCGTGACCGCAGGTATTTGTGACACAATCTTGATTGTTGCGGCGGTGTCGGGCGTATCACTTCTTGTCCTAACGTTTGCCTGGTTGGAAAATATTATCTTCAGTATCGGTATTCTCTTTTTACTCTATATCGGTTTTGTCTTATGGAAAAGTGATGCGATGTCGACGAAGGTGGATGGAGAGAGATTTTCTACAAAAAAGCAAATCATCTTTGCAGCATCGGTTTCTTTATTAAACCCTCATGCAATCCTCGATACGATTGGAGTTATCGGCTCAAGCTCGCTCAATTACGAGGGGGACGTAAGAATTGCATTTACGCTGACGACAATCATCGTTTCATGGCTTTGGTTTATCGGGCTTGCAACGGGCGGACGCTATTTCGGAAAGTTGGATTCGAGTGGGAAACTAATGGCGCTGCTGAATAAAGTATCCGCTTTAGTCGTTTGGGGAGTTGCTGTGTATATGGCAATCAGACTTATCAAGAATATGATGTAAGAGCCGTGCCGAGTAACAAACTGGCACGGTTTTTCTGTAATTTAACCTATGCCGGTCATAATCAGCCTCATGGAGAGCATAACCACGTCCATGGCGGTCATAACGTGCATCGTATCGAGCATTACTGCTTCCATGCCGGTCATAACACAAAGAATAGGAATGAATAGTAATAAATCAAAGCTCCTGGAGTTCCGCATTCAACTTCTTCGCCTGCCCTCTGAAATACAGATAGAAGGAAGTCCAAAATATGGAATAGCAGACAACGAACATTCCGAATACGAGTAAAAAGCTTTTCACAGTAAACGGAACCCAGCCGATTCCGAACGCGAGGATGAAGTAAAGGATAACTACCGTAACGAAATGTAACGCGGTCTGTTGGGACAAACGCAAAGACGTATTTTCAAAAAAGAGTGGTGTGACTGTGAAAAACCAACCACAGAAGATAGAACCGAGTGAGTTTTTCAAGAATAATTGTCCGTCTAGCATATCTTTACCGCTGAATAGCACAACTGAATTCGTCAATATGACTGCAATAAATGCACCGAAAAGAATACCGATGAAGCTTCTATATAAAAAGGTTTTCATTCGCCTTTCCTCCTATTCATTTTCAAGGATTCTTTAATGGCATTGACGTATGTTCGAGAGACGTATTCTTTTGTACCTGATTTAAAATACACACAAAGTGTTCCATTAAACGCCGCTTCGAAGCGGCTTAATTCATGTAGATTTGCAATGACAGATTTAGAGAGCCTAATGAATTTACTCGCCGGAAGAATTTTTTCAAGTTCGTATAACTTTTCTTTTAGTTTAAATGAGCCAGCAGAAGTCACGGCGATAACGCTATCTTTTTCTGTATGGAAAAAGTGGATTTCTGCCGGTTTTAAAATATGTTGCATATCGCCGTCTTTTCCGACGAGGAATTCTGTGTCTTGCCCTTTGATAAAATCTAGAATTTCTTGTACGGAATCATCCAATGTCGGGCATTCAATCGTCAACTTGGTTTCTTCATAATCGCGATCAATGTTTAATGATACTTTCATTGCGATGCACCCCTATCGGCAATAGTCTATACATTAAATTTACCATTGCCTGGTAGTCTGTCAAATACGTCTTTTAGTAGAAATATGGAGAACGAACAATGCGACAATCACTAAACAAGAAATATAGACGACGGATATAAGCGTACTGTTGTCAAAAGTAAGCTGTTCATTCCAAACATCAATGAACAAATTATTCATATGATAGAGCGGATTAAATTCGGCGATAACTTGTATAAATTTCGGCATCATATTGATTGGAAATGCAAAGCCACCTGTAAAGATAACGACTTGGAAAATAACGATGGAGAACACTAATGCACTTTTCATCTCGTTGAAAAAAGAGTAGATGGCAGATGCGATAACGAGCAGAGCAGCATTGAGTGCGATGAAAAATCCATAGGCCAAGATGAAATTCAGTACGTGAAACTGCAAATCATACAAGAGCATACCAATCGCATAAACGAACAGGTAGCCAAAACTTGTAATGATAATGGAGCGGATAATACTGGATAGCAGAAGCATATTTTTAGAAACGGGAGAAAGTCTAATTCGTTTTTCGACACCCGTCGTACGATGCGTCACCTGGTCAAACCCGAAAGCGAAAAATACAGTGGTGAACGTGATAAGTAAAATATACGAGGGTGTATATGTTTGTGCATAACTTAAGTTACCCGGGTAGGTTTGGTCTCCGAACAATTGCCCCATGAAAATGTACGTAACAGGCGGTACCACAATCGTGAAAACTAAGTAAAATAACTCTCTTGAAAACATGAGTAAGTCGTATTTTAACTGAGTCGCTAACATATTTTCTCCTCCTTATATGGATACTTTCTCGAGATAAAATTCATTGATGGATTTATAGCCTGATGCCAAAATAGCTTCTGTCGTATCGTAGATTTCATTCACACCATTATCTATAAGCATTACTTTGTCGCAGTACAATTCGATTTCATCCATATTATGTGTTGTCAGAATGACAGTACCGCCTGTTTTCTCGTTGCAATCGGTAATATACGTCCAAAGAATATTGCGCATATGCGGATCGAGACCAGTTGTCGGTTCATCTAAAATTAGAAGTTTTGGTTGTGATAAAAAGGCAATGGCTAAGCTTACAATCTGTTTCCATCCTCCAGAAAGTTTATCGAAGTACTTTTTTCGATGCGGTTGTAACTTAAAGTCAGCGATGATTGTTTCGATGTCAATTGGGGATTTGTAATAGGCTTTAAATAACCGCAGTAACTCTTGGACTTTCAGTGTCTGATAGAACTGTGTAGGCTGCAGGACGACGGAAATTTGTTTTCGAACTTGTTCCATCCGGTTTATTGAAAGTGCTTTAATATCTTCATCGAAAACGAAGACTGTTCCAGCGTCGTATTGTTTAATGGTCATAATAATTTCAAGGAACGTTGATTTGCCCGCCCCGTTTTTCCCGATAACCCCAATTACTTCACCTTCTTGTGCTTGAAAATCCAACCCTTTTAAAACGACGTTTGTTCCGTAAGCTTTTTTCAAGTTGCTAACGTTGATGATATTCATTGCTATCCCTCCGTTTGAAAGTTCTTTGTAACCAAAGTGTATGTTGTCTCGGTCTTGCTGTCTTCGGTATTCCCGTGAACCGCAATAATAGGAAGGTGACTTGTAGAAAACGTCCTATGAAATGCATTTGGTTTTCCGATAAATTAAAAGGACAAAGCTGGTAGAGAAGAGAATAAGTAGAAGAGGGGATGACGCGGATGAATTCATTGCAACCAAAAAAGCGCAGCAAGTTGCGAATATTCTTCGGGAAGAAAGTGTACCGATTGAGGCGGTATTCGGAGTGGTACATGGACGGAAAGAAGTATGCAACAAGGCGGTCAATGGAGAAGTTAAACCGTGTCATCTTCAAACATCGAACGCCGTTGCTCCGCAAATTGAAAGATGTAGAGATGGAATTGCAAACAAACAAAATTACGAATTTGAAAATAGCAGCAAAACGATTGAACGGAATTATGCTCCAGCCTGGAGAGACATTTTCCTATTGGCGCTTGATAGGCAGTACGACGAAGCGCAAAGGTTACGTCGACGGGATGATTTTGCATTATGGGCAAGTGACGACAGGAGTTGGTGGGGGCCTATGTCAGTTGTCGAACCTGATTTACTGGATGACACTTCACACGCCGCTCACAGTTACAGAGCGTTATCGCCATAGTTACGACGTATTCCCAGACTCGAAACGGAAACAGCCATTCGGAAGTGGTGCAACATGCGCTTATAACTATCTAGATCTACAAATAAAGAACGAAACGAACGAGCCATATCAGCTCCTCATTTATTTGACTGACACATTGCTTGTTGGTGAATGGCGTGCGCCTATGGCTGCGAATCGAACGTATAGAGTATACGAAAAAGACCACAGTTTCACGCGTGAATCATGGGGTGGTTATGTGCGCCATAATACAATCTATAGAGAAGCTTACAACCTGAATGGTGAACTTATCGATGACGAATTCATCACAGAAAACCACGCGATCACGATGTATGAGCCATTTTTGACATATGAGAAGTGAAGCGGGAATATTCGGTTGATCCCACAAGTGAAGTCTTAAATTGGGAGTGGGTTTGGGATGTTAGGTTTAAATAAAGACGTAGTGAAATTAGTGGAGCACACGAATAACTGGAAAAAACTTTTCAAGGTGGAAAAAGATCTATTGAACTCGTTGGTAGGGGAGCATGTAGTAGATATCCAACATATCGGTAGCACCGCAATTGCCGGAATTGCCGCAAAGCCACTTCTCGATATACTCGTGGGCGTTAAGTCGATGGGAGACGCGCAGAAATTTGATAAGCACAAGTTGAAAAAGGCGAACATTTACCATTTAGGACGTGTTCAGATCGAAGGGAAAGAAGTGTTTGCCAAGTTCTCAAATTTGGAGAACTTAACGAAGACACATGTCCTTCATGTTGTGGAATATGGTGGGGACTGGTGGCAAAAGCACATATTTTTCCGAGATTATTTAAATGACCATCCCGAAGTCGCAAAACAATATGAAGTACTGAAGAAGGAAATGGCGGAAGCGTTTCCTACTAATGAGCGTTCCTATGCAGAGGGTAAAAAGGATTTTGTAGATGGGATAGTACTTCTGCAAGAAGGAAAGATTGATGAAATTCGTTGAGCTTGGTTTTGGGAACACGTGGTTGTTGAGGACGGAAACAGAGTTAGAAGATGGTACTGAATTCGAAGAAAAAGGTATCATCGGTCCGCTAAAATTTCATTCAATATATATAAGAGTGTGGATATTTAAAACTGTTTTCATATTGGATATAAGAGAGGGTTTTAAAAGGGTGAACAAGAGCCGCAACAAATTTAAATTGATTTTTGGTGTGGTTAGTAAATGATTTTGAATTCCGAGCAAAGAGGTGAATGGAATGCTGTTTCAAAAAGGAAATCTACTCATCCGCGAATTGGAATGGAAGGATAAATACCTCCTTTCCAAATGGCTTTCAGATCCAGAAATTTTGCAGTATTACGAAGGGCGGGATAATCCGTTTGATGTGAAGAAAGTGGAACAGAAGTTTTTCGATGAAGAAGCCGATACAACACGCTGCATAATCGAATTCAATGAGGGACCAATTGGCTATGTTCAGTTTTATAAAATTGATGAAGCTGAAAGACGAAACTACGGCTATGGTGATTCATCAGAAATAATCTACGGGATGGATCAGTTCATCGGTGAATCGACTTATTGGAATAAAGGTGTCGGGACACAGCTTGTCCGTGCGATGGTGGCTTATTTAATTCAAGAAAAAGGCGCAGAACGGATTGTGATGGACCCGCAAACGTGGAATGAACGAGCCATTCGTTGTTATGAAAAATGCGGGTTTGAAAAAGTGAAATTGCTCCCGAAAAATGAATTGCATGAAGGGGAGTACAAAGATTGTTGGTTGATTGACTATACACTATATAGACCTTGAAATTGTAAGGAGAGAGATGAGTATATGAACAGTATCAGATTACAGCCCGTCGAAGCCGCAAAAAGGTTTATAACAGAACACTTCGCGGATTGCCAAGCTGCATTGCTTGCGGGGAGTGTTATCAGGGGCGAAGAAACAGCAACATCAGACTTGGATATCGTTGTTTTTGATGAAAAGATAGAATCGGCGTATCGTGAATCGCTTATAGAATATGGTTGGCCAATCGAAGTGTTCGTTCATAACTTTACGTCTTACAAGGTGTTTTTTAAGGAAGACTGTGAAAGGGCTCGCCCTTCATTGCCGCGAATGGTATCAGAAGGGATTATTTTATTCGATTCTGGTGTTCTTTCTTCAATAAAGGAAGAAGCTAATGAGTTATTGAAAAACGGTCCTACAGTATGGTCGGTAAAAACGATAGAAATGAAACGGTATATGATAACGGATGCGCTCGATGATCTAATTGGTTCAACAAATCGCGCGGAAGAAATTTTCATAGCAAATACACTTGCCGATGCCATCCATGAATTCTTCTTGCGGACAAATGTTCAATGGATTGGTGCGTCAAAATGGATTATGCGTGCTTTAAATCAATTTGATAAGAACTTTGCGCGAACGTTTGTACAAGCATTTGATGTGTTTTATAAAACGGGTAGTAAAGATGAAATTATTACACTAGCAGATGAAGTGTTGAAACCATATGGCGGCAGGCTATTTGAAGGGTATTCAATGGGGAAAGGAGACCGTATATGACAAGTACATATGTAGATTGGGTAGGCCATAAGTTGAAGCTGACATGGGAAAGCAGTCTCTTGCCGGAAAGGGATTTGATCACGAGTGTCCATGGCTTCTGTTTTAAGGACGGGCAACTGTTGATGGTCGATTTGGATGATCGGGGTTGGGACTTTCCGGGCGGTCATATCGAGGTCGATGAAACTGCGGAGGTGTGCTTTAGACGCGAGGCGATGGAAGAAGGCTATGTAACAGGAGATTCTGTACTCCTCGGTTCGATTGAAATCGACCATAATGAAAATCCGTTGTGGAATGAACAAAGTCCTTATCCGAAAATAGGATATCAGGTTTTTTACAAAATGGACATAACGGAATTACATCCTTTTGGAGCGGAGTATGAATCAAGCAGAAGAATTTTCATCCCCTCTGAAGACGTCTCCAAATACTATAAGGGTTGGCATGCAACATATGAAAAAATTATGTGTGAGGCGCAAGGAAGGTGCATAAATGAAAATCAGGAAATTACTACAACATGAAGCCCCACCTATCGAACTCTTGCTACTTGCCGACCCATCGCGAGAACAGGTAGAGCAGTACATAGCTAATGGGGAGTGCCGTGTTGCTGAAGAGGAAGGCGAAATCGTAGGTGTCTATGTGCTAGTTAAGTTAGGTATAACAACGATGGAGATTATAAATATAGCTGTAGATGAGCGTATACATGGTCGCGGGATTGGGAAGAAGTTAATGAGTGACGCAATCCAGACCGCAAAGGTGTTGGGCTGCAAGTTCCTGGAAGTTGGAACGGGTAACTCCAGCATTGGTCAATTGGCTTTTTATCAGAAATCTGGGTTTCGTATCGATGGTGTTATAAAAGACTTTTTCGTTGATCACTACGAGGAAGAGATCATTGAAAACGGTATCCAGTGCAGGGATATGATTAGACTGTCGATGGAAATTGTATAATCATAAAGTAATCTATGCTTGATTACAGCTATGAGCCATTTCATCTACTTTGTCACAAATACGTCCCGTGACAAGTCACTATCCATCTAGTAAAATAGAAGTGATATGTTGTGAATTTTCTGTAAGGGGCGATGACGCTATGAAGCGGATACTCATACTTCTTTTCATTGTTGGTATGATGGCAGGCTGTTCGAATGTGTATAGCGCAGAAGAGGGCTATCGCATGGCGGTTATCAATCATGGTTTCCCGGTTCCGAAAAATGCGAGTGAACTAAAGCCAGAAGCGTGTACGACGGAAATTTCGAAATCGGCAAAGTACAAGTTGAACGATATTGGCGGGGAGCAGGGAGAACCGCCGGAGCACTACTTGGAGGAAATAAAAAAGTGGGGCTGGACGGAACTTGAAGATGAACAAAAAGGGAATATCCACTTCTACGAAAAAGAAGGGAAAATCATGTCACTCATTTTTAAGGAAAATGTCTTTGATGTGTTTGAAATGAGTAGTGCATTGAAGATGTAGGAACTTAAGTGCTGTGGATTTCTTTTTTTTGAAACCATTTGGCATGTTCGTACGTACTAGTAACAAGAGATGATTGTGATGAACTGGAAAGTAGTCATTATTGCATAATATCTGTGCTATATGATATTGCTGTCAACACAAGAATTGTGGAATCCAAGATATTTGGATGGTTCGTCAGGTCATCTTTGAGGTTTACTATTCATTATCCAATGACGATTAGAATATTCATGAAAGTTGAATTTGGCATTGCAGGGTGGAAAAGGCTATAGGTAATCATCGTTTTGGTAGTTCGGTATCAGATGTAGTAAAATATATAATGATGGTGTTTTTACGAAAAGATAAAAAATTCATTAAAATGTAAAGGAGTGATTGGTTTGGCGATTATTTTACAAAAGGGTCAAAAAATTGATTTAACAAAAGGTCATCCAGGTCTTGAGAAAATTACTGTAGGGCTCGGTTGGGACCCAATTCAGAGTCAGAAAAAGGCTGGCGGATTACTCGGCGGACTTTTCGGTGGTGGTGGTAGTAGTGCTTCAAATATGGATATCGACGCTTCTGTTATCATGCTTCAAGACGATAAGTTTGCAAGCAATGACAACTTGATTTATTTTGGGAATTTGAAAAGTAAATGTGGTAGCGTAACGCATACAGGCGATAATATCACTGGAGAAGGCGACGGAGACGACGAGCAAGTGATTGTTGACTTGAAAAAGGTACCCGCAAACGTTAACAAACTTGTATTCGTTGTTAATATTTACGATTGTGTAAAACGTAAGCAGGACTTCGGCCAAGTAGAAAATGCGTTTATCCGAGTCATGAATTCAGCGAACAATGAGGAATTACTTAAATTCAACCTGTCCGAAAACTATGCAGGTTCAACTAGTTTAACTGTTGGAGAAATTTATCGTCACGGCAGTGAATGGAAATTCGGCGCTGTTGGATCAGGATCATCAGATGCAGGTCTTGGCGAAATGGTTAAAAGGTACTCATAAACTATAAAAAACAGAAAAGAGGATGACATAAATGGCTATTTCATTGAGTAAAGGACAAAAAGTAGATTTGACGAAAAGTAACCCGGGATTAACGAATATTACGGTTGGTGTTGGCTGGGATACGAATAAATATGACGGTGGAAAAGATTTCGATCTAGATTCGTCTATATTCTTATTAAATGCAGCGGGTGTATGTGCAGACGAAAAGGATTTCGTTTTCTTCAACAATCTTGAGGGTGGAAATGGTTCTGTCGTTCATACTGGTGATAACTTGACTGGTGAAGGTGATGGAGACGATGAGCAAGTCAAAGTCGCTCTTATGAATGTACCAACTACAGTTGAAAGAATTGCGTTCACGATTACAATTCATGATGCAGAACAACGTAGCCAGAACTTCGGGCAAGTTTCGAATAGCTATGTACGAATCGTCAATGATGCAAATGGTGAAGAGCTAATCCGCTATGACCTTGGTGAAGACTTCTCTATTGAAACGGCTGTTGTCGTAGGAGAACTATACAGACACGGTAGCGAGTGGAAGTTCAATGCGATTGGCAGTGGCTATCAGGGTGGACTTGCTTCACTTGTAAAGGACTATGGACTACAAGCTTAACTAATTGATGTAACAATATAGGTTGTATCCAGTGCCAGCTACTGACATCGGGGTAGGTAATTGATACTTCAGCTAGGCGTTTTACGGGGGAGCCGAAGCCGTAAGACTGGTTGCATCCCTTAAGCGCTGCAACGTTGTTGAATGCAATCACCTATTCAATCTATATCGTTATGAAAGATCTACGTTCTAATCATGATAAACAGGAGTGATTCAGATGGCGATTACATTATCAAAAGGTCAAAAAATCGATTTGACGAAGACAAATCCCGGCCTTGTAAGAGGCGTTATCGGACTAGGTTGGGATACGAATAAATACTCTGGCGGACAGGAGTTTGACCTCGATGCATCGGCGTTTCTTGTCGATGCAAGCAATCGTTGCCAGAATGATCATGACTTCATTTTCTATAATAATCTTAAGCATCCGAGTGGCGCTCTTCTACATACGGGCGATAACCGAACGGGCGAAGGAGATGGGGATGACGAGCAAGTAATCGTTGATTTCCCTAAAATCCCTGCGTACGTTGACCGCATTGGTATTACGGTTACGATTCACGATGCAGAAGCACGAAGCCAAAACTTTGGTCAGGTATCAAATGCCTTTGTTCGATTATCGGATGAAGCGACTGGAGAAGAGGTCCTACGTTTCGATTTAGGAGAGGATTTCTCTATTGAAACCGCAGTTGTTTTTTGTGAACTGTACAGGCACGGTAACGATTGGAAATTCAATGCGATCGGTAGCGGATTCTCCGGAGGACTAGGGGCACTTTGTCGAAATTATGGTTTAGAAGTATAAATTTACGGGCTGATAAAAGGTCGGAGTCTTTTATTGTTTTATTATCAGGAGGAACTAATGGAGATACTTAATGGAATAATCGATACATATGCCGCTTTTTTTGATTGGGGTATGTGGGTGGAAGTATTATCGGATCCGGTCAGTTGGGGCTTAATCGGTACCCTCATCATACTTGAGGGGCTATTGTCAGCTGATAATGCTCTCGTTTTGGCGGTCATGGTCAAACATTTACCAGAAAAACAACGAAAAAAGGCTCTGTTTTACGGGCTTCTTGGTGCTTATGTCTTCCGCTTTATCGCAATTGGGGTCGGTGTTTTCCTCATTAAATTGTGGTGGGTCAAGGCATTAGGTGCGGCTTATCTCGCATGGTTGGCGATTAAATACTTTATGGATAAGTCTAAAGAGGCAGGTAATGACGAAGAAATTGCAGGGATGAAAACAGAAGGTATTCTAATCCGTCTTTTCGGTACATTCTGGGGAACAATCGCTGCTGTAGAGATTATGGACATCGCCTTTTCAGTAGATAGTGTTCTTGCTGCTTTCGGTGTCAGTGAACAGATTTGGGTACTTCTTCTTGGAGGAATGCTCGGTGTCTTGATGATGCGTGGAATTGCTGGCGTATTTTTGAAGTTAATCGACAAGGTACCAGAACTTGAAACGTCAGCATATGTGCTGATTATGTTAATAGCGATTAAAATGGGATTGAGCGTTATCCATATTGAAGTCCACCATTACGTATTCTTTATCATTCTAATCCTTACATTCCTTGCTACATTCGTCGTTCACAACATGAATAAAAAGAAAATGGTTTAATACAAAGAAAAAAAGAAGGCTAGCCCCTTCTTTTTTCTTTTACCCTAAATCGAATAATAAATAAGGTTGGTGCTCAGATTGAGGTATTTTAATGACGTAGCTGCTATTGGCATAGAAGATTTATTTTATCGGAAACCGGAGACGGTTACGAAGCATACCGATAAACAACGGCTGTCATACAGTCTGGGGGCTTTATTGTATATGCCAGCAACCCGTGAGGATATAGCCCATCTCATTATTACCAACAAATTTAAAGAGCTTGTCACAGTAGCCATCTGTCTTGAAGATGCAATAGGAGATCATGAAGTTGAACGGGCGGAAAACAAACTGGTTACGCATATGCAACAAATTAGTGCTGCAGTTCAGGATGGTCGACTTACGGAAGAAACGACTCCACTTATTTTTGTTCGGGTAAGAAGTGCACAACAGATGCTGGACATAGGGGAGCGACTCGGTGATTCGTTGAAGAACCTCGTAGGCTTTGTGTTTCCTAAGTTTGCATCGGATAATGCGGAGGACTACTTATCGGGTCTGCGACAGTTGAATGAGCAAGCGAATACAGTTTTATATGGTATGCCGATTCTTGAATCGCCGAATGTTCTTTACAAGGAGCGTCGCTTGGCAGAGTTGCTTAGTTTAAAGGAGATCGTTGATCGGTATGCTGACTTCATTCTGAATATCCGGATTGGTGCTACGGATTTATGTGGGCTTTACGGGTTGAGGAGGGATAGTGAGACGACTGTCTATGAGATTTCCATTGTCAATGAGCTAATTACGGATGTCGTCAATATATTTGCAAGGCAACATGACGGTTTCGTAGTATCGGGTCCGGTATGGGAACATTTCTCATCAAACGGTCGTATCTTAAAACCACAACTGCGTGAAACGCCATTTCAAGAAAGTTCAGGTTCAGAGGGGCTTCTTCTTAGAAAAGAATTGATACGGAAAGATTTTGACGGATTAATTCAGGAAACATTGCTAGATAGAGCGAACGGGTTAGTTGGGAAAACAATCATTCATCCATCTCACCTATTGCCTGTTCAAGCATTACATGTTGTTACTAAGGAAGAATATGTGGACGCGCTTAGTATATTCCAGCAGGCGACAGGTGAAAAAGGGGTATTCAAAAGCGAATTTATGAACAAAATGAATGAGATTAAGCCCCACTTATACTGGGCACAAAAAGTGTTAATTAAGTCTGATATATACGGGGTGTACAATGAAAACATCACATTCATCGATTTATTATCCGAGTAAATATAAGCATCAAGTACGTGACACTATGCAAGTACATGTACAAATTGAAAAAAATCCATACGAGCTTTCAGTTGAAAGTTTATATGAGATGGCCGCAAGAATTAACAAAAAACGTTCTTTTTTATTCGTCAGTAAAGTGCTCGGGAAGCACATCTCTATTCCACCTCAACTGCCCTTGATTGCATCAGCATTGCTTGCTTCTGTTTATTATGAAGGTAAGACAACTAAACAAATACCTGGAAAAGAACAGCTCATCGAAGCAGTTAAGGACGGTTCCACTAAAAACTTGCAAGCAGCATATTCGATTGTACAACAACTCCACTGTCAACTTGATGAGCCGATTGTGTTCATCGGTTTTGCGGAAACGGCAACATCCCTCGGTCACGGCGTTTTTGACTGTTTTTCGGATGCCACCTACATTCATTCAACAAGAGAAGTGCTTGCTGATGAAGAGGTGACGCTCTACTTTGAAGAAGAGCATTCCCATGCAACAGATCAGCGTTGCTATGCACCGGAACAGTATTTGAATAATGACCACTCGATTTGTCTGGTGGACGATGAAATTACAACAGGCAAGACAGCATTGAATATCATTGCTTCTATTCAAAAGCGTTTTCCACGTAAGGAATATACAATATTATCCCTGTTGGACTGGCGAAGTGTAGAAGATCAGCAACGATTGAAGGCATTTGAAAAATTGCATGATGTGCGCATCACAACGTATGCATTATTAACGGGAACAATCCAAGTAGAAGGTACACCTGGTTTGGCTGAAGAGGCCAATGTTAGTAGCGAATTGGTAGTTGAAGTTCCTAGTTTTGAGAGAATCAGTCTGAAGTCATTACCTGTCCCTCTACCTCACTATACGTATGCTTCAATTGATTCTATTGGATTTAAAAATGCTTCAAATTATATGGCTCTGACTGGGAGATTCGGTATCTCGTCGGACAACAAGCAGGATGTTGAGGCATATTGTCAGCGTGTGGGAGACTATTTGCGGAACTATCGGACAGGAAAAAGAACATTATGTTTAGGTTCTGGGGAATTCATGCATATCCCGATGAAAACGGCTGTTTACATGGGTGAGGGCGTATCTTATCATTCAACGACGAGAAGCCCGATATTCCCAATTGACCGAGAAGGCTATCCGATAAAAAGTCGAATGGCTTTTGAAAGTCCTGAAGATCCAGCAACTATGAATTATGCGTATAATGTATCCGACATGGAATACGATGAAGTCTTTTTATTTTTTGAACGTCCAATAGACGACAACAGGCTTGAACCGATATTACGCCAGTTCAAAGGATTACCTGCAATCTATATTGTAGACTTCACTTGAAAGGTGTGAGTAGTAGATGGAACAAATGACTAAAAAACTGACTGGTAGTTATTCATCTGAAGATGTCATTTTTCTATTGAAAGATCTGTCAGATGCGAGTCTTGAAAAAAGTCTGATTGAACGGGAAGAGGCTATTCAAGGCGGCACCCATTATTCGGAAATGCTTCCTATTGAATACGAGCCAACAGAGGCCTACTTAACTCTTTTTCACGAGTCACTTCATACTTCAAAAAGAAAAGTAGCAACAGCGGTCGGAGCGGTTTCGGAACTCCTCATTGAGAAAAAAGGGAAGGACCTTGTTCTTGTTTCCCTGGCGAGGGCAGGTACACCGATCGGTATCTTGATGAAACGTTATATAAATGCGGTATATGGAGCAAATTTACCACATTATAGCGTTTCAATCATTCGAGGACGCGGCATCGATGAAAATGCAATACTTTATATTACACGTCAACATCCTGACAAGCGCATCGTTTTTGTTGACGGTTGGACTGGTAAAGGCGCGATTTCTATAGAGCTGACAAAGTCTGTCAAGTCATTTAAAGAGAAATATGGCATCATGCTAGACGACGAACTTGTTGTATTGGCGGATCCCGGTCACTGTGCTTCCTTATACGGGACGCGGGAGGACTTTCTAATACCAAGTGCCTGTTTGAATTCAACAGTATCAGGATTGGTCAGCCGCACGGTTCTGAACAGCCACTGGATAGGGGCAACGGATTTCCACGGAGCGAAATTCTATTCGGAACTTCAGGATAAAGATGTATCAAATTATCATATTGATGTCATTACGGCAGAATTTGAAGCGGCAGCGATGTTAATTGAAGAGACAAAAACGTCTTTAAAGAAATCAGATATGACCCCGACATGGCAGGGAATGAAAACAATCGCATCGATTCAGGAGCATTACGGCATTGAAAATGTGAATCTCATCAAACCTGGTGTCGGAGAGACGACACGTGTTCTTTTACGTCGTCTACCATGGAAGATATTAGTTAAGGATTTAAACGATGTGCGGCTTAAGCACATTTTTCAACTGGCAAAGGAAAGAGGTATACTTGTGGAGCTTTATGAACAGATGACTTATACTTGTTGTGGACTTATCAAACCATTGGAGAGAAAATTATGATGTTCGCAAGCGATTTAGATGGAACACTAATTTATTCGAAACGGCGCTTTGGCGAGGAAACCTTGAATGTATCTGTTCGTAATGTTGAGGTATATAATGGAAGAGAAATTTCATTCATGACAGAAAAAGCGATTGCACTATTACGTAAACTTTCTGATGAGATGATGTTTGTTCCCGTAACGACAAGAACAATTGAACAGTATAATCGAGTCTCGCTATTTCATGAAGAAATACGTCCTACATACGCGATTACTTGTAATGGCGGCGTTGTGCTGAAAGATGGACATATAGATACGCACTGGCAGGACTATATCCGTACTAAAATAGATGGAAGTACCGCTTCAGTGGATGATGTGAAGCGGAAAATAGAAGAGACTGCAGATGCATCGTGGTTGAAATCAATTCGTGTAGTAGAGCGATTTTTCGTCTACTTAATTATAGAACCACCGTTATCAGCAGAGTGGATCAACCATTATTCACAGTGGGCGGCAGCACATGGTTGGGCCTTTTCGATTCAAGGCAGAAAGGTATACTTCATTCCAACATTTATAAATAAATGGGATGCGGTGAACTATGTCGCAAAAAAAGAAGGAAAGCAAACGGTTTATACGGCAGGGGATTCCAATTTGGATGTCTGCTTGATTGAACAGGCGGAGTTTGGTCTGATACCACGGCACGGGGAAGCGGCAGCTAAATTTGGTCATCTAGGACTGACACAAAAAACAGGGATTTTGGCATCGGAGGAAATCATTGAAGCCATTCTTTCGAAGCGTCTCCAATTAACTCCTGGAATCCGTTGACGATATCGGACTACGCCCCTTCCATTGACGCAAAAAAATAGGTGATTGGGGGGAGTGAAGATGATAAGGAAACTGATACTTAAGAAGGTTGAATACTCGAATTGGGCAACCGAACTCAGCAAGCCAATTGCTACCCGCCCTGATTATCAATTGGGAGAAGAACGTATACAATACAGTCAGATTGCTACACGTATTGTCGGATCAGGTTTCGATGAAACAGAATATATGATTGAATTATACACAGCGAGTCAGGCTCCGGGTGTGTATGTATTATCTGAAACACTTGATAAGAGGATGCCGCCGGAACGCTTTCAATCGATCCAGCGAATTTATGATCTTATGCAAGAAAAACCGAAGCTATCGACTAACCGCTTTGTAGCCTTTTTGGAGGGGGCACAATTGCTTCCAAAATACGGTGAAGACCCTCATTTCAATAGATTAATCCGATCAGCACTCATTGAGGTGTTTGAACTATTCAAGAAAAATCATACGGGAGCATTTAATCATCCGGAATTCCGACGAGTTTTTCTTGATATCATCAAATGGACGTGGAATCATATTGATCCATGGGTGAAGGAAACACCAATTGACAAGGATATCCCGCACATTATTTGGTATGGCGATATGAACAAAAGTCAGATGTATTTTCTGTTCTATACAATCTTATTGGGAATGGATGTTGTCATTCTTCATCCGGAAGGAAAAGACGATTTTAAAGAGCTTGATCCTGACAACAACTGGTCCTTCTTGACGGAATATCCGACCACTATGAAAATCCAACCTTTCCCGCAAGAAGAACCGAAACGACAAGGGACAGTCGCATACCGTGCTTCGAAAGAAATCGATCACGTACTTCACCATGAAGGTTCTGCTTATTATAAGCCATGGCAATTCCGCAACCATCTCCCCGTGGCAGTTACATTAAAAACGACATATGACGAGATTTTTCTATTGGCGAAAGAAAAGGCATTTATACGACCAAGTTTCTCCGCCAATGGAGATGAAGTGAAAATACCCGCATTGTTCGCGAAAGTTTCCGGCGTTTCAACCAGCCGAAAAGAATATTGGGATAAAATGCATCGACTCACTAGCCAACCGAATTGTGTAGTAGTGAAAAAATTCCCATTCATACAAGAAACGAAAGCGAATAACCAATATCATTACCAGCATGCACTTGGCAAAGATGGTCGTTTGGTCCCGGAAAAAATGATGCAAAGCAACTGGTGGCAGTACGGTCAACTACATGACGGTGCTCAGCTAGGACTCGCGGCGGCCATTTCAAGGATTTGCGCCCATTCGAAAATGAAGGCACAGCCGGGGGAAACACCGGAACAAGTCTCTCTCTATTTGTTCACACAGGCAACTTCCATCCCGGAAGAATTGATCAATCTTTTGCAAACGTTTGATTATGCGCAAGAGGTTCCAAAAGTGATTTTATATAACAATGAAATTAATGGTATTTTGTCCAGGGCAGATGCAGCACTGTTGTTACTGTTGAATGAAATTGGACTTGATATCATCCTATACAATCCACCCGGTCACAATGATTTGGAACACTTCATAGGGAAAGAGTATTTTGATCATCATATGCTGGAAGACATGGTTTTCGATCTTTCCTTTCAGGAGAACAAAAAGGATGCATCAATTGTAAGCGGTTTTTTAAATCGACTTTTTAACGGAAGGGATTGATTGGCATGGAAGAAACAAAGAATTATGAAGTAGAAGTATTGACGGAAAATAAGGCGGAAGCACTCCGCTTACAGTTACGACAGGATCCAGAGGTCCAAAACTTAGTCCGGTCAATCGATACTAGAAACCAGACCGGATTATTAGAATTTGGGAAAGAACCGGCCGTTGAAATTTCTACTTTTGCTGATCGCATATTGGCTTCCATGCGTTCATCGAGTGTAACTGATTCAGGCGAGATGTTGAAACAACTTGGGAAAACGATGGATAAATTCGATAAAAATGACTTTGACGAGCCAAAAGGTTTTTTGGGCAAGTTTTTCAAGCGTGGAGATAAATTAATTGAAAAAGTGTTCGGCAAATACCAAACGCTCGGCAAGGAAATCGAAGGCATACACATCGAAATTTCAAAGTATAAAGACGAAATGATTCGTTCAACGACCAATATGGACGAAATGTATGACCAAAACTATAACTATTACATGGCACTTGAAAAGTATGTTGTAGCTGGGCAGATTAAAGCTGAAGAGCTGCGGGCGCTCGTTCCAGGTCTTGAACAAAGATCAGCAGGCGGCGATCAATTAGCGCAGATGGAATTAGATACTATGAATAATGCGATACAGTCGCTTGAAGAGCGGGTCTATGACCTTGAAATGGCGAGAATGGTCGCGTTGCAGACAGCACCCCAGCTCCGGGTCCTACAACGCGGAAACACGAAACTTATTGGGAAGATCAATTCGGCATTCATTACAACGATTCCAATATTTAAAAACGGCATTATCCAAGCAGTTGCTGCGAAACGTCAAAAACTTGTAGCGGATTCTATGGACGAACTTGATAAAAGGACCAATGAAATGCTACTAAAAAACTCGCAGAATATCGCTAGACAAAGTGTGGAAATTGCCCGTACTGCAGGTGGTCCGAGTATTAAAATTGAAACGATTGAAGAAAGTTGGAGCACAATCGTGAAAGGGCTTGAGGAAACGAGAGCTATTGAAGATGAAAACAAACGTACAAGGGAAGATGGTTTGAAACGGATTGCACAGCTACAGGACAGTATGAAAAATTTCGGTAAGTGACTGGAGGAACTGATATGATCGAACTGAAGAAAAAAGGGCAGTCCATAAATTTAACGAAAAAAGGAAATGATGTAGGTGAGATTCTAGTTAACTTGAACTGGAATCAAAATACCAAAGCGGCTAAAAGTGGCGGATTCCTATCCTCGCTGTTTGGTGGCGGACAGAAAAACTTTGATTTAGATCTTGGTTGCCTGTATGAATTGAATTCGGGAGAAAAGGGCTGTGTTCAGGCACTAGGTAATGCTTTTGGTTCGTTGAAAGATGGTCCATATATTCAGCTTGACCATGACGATCGTACGGGGGCTTCGACAGGCGGAGAAAATCTACGTATCAACGGTTCCCGTATTAAAGATATTAAACGCGTGCTTGTGTATGCATTCATTTATGAGGGCGCTGCAAATTGGTCAGAAGCGGGCGGGATCGTCAAGTTGACATACGGCGGTGGAGAAGATATTGTCGTCAAGCTTGATGAGCATCGTAACGGGCAAATTATGTGCGCAATTGCAATGATTGAAAATGTACAAAACGAGACGTTTAGCGTCAAAAGACTTGTCGACTATTTTCCAGGGCATGCCAAGATGGACCAGGCTTATGGATGGGGAATGAGTTGGCAAGCTGGTTCGAAGTAAAATCGGTATCTACTAAAAATGACCAGACATCAATTGATGTCTGGTCATTTTTAGTACTGTATATGTTGAACAAATGACCTATGTTAACTGAGCGAAGGCGCCTTACAAGGGGGGGGGGAGGCATCCCCGAGCGCCGTAGCAGTGTTGAAGGGAATCTTTATTTCAACTTATTTGGAATTCAGTGTTATAGGTTTATTTAACTTGATCGCCTTCACGTCTAAAGAATCCGTAAACACCAGCAGTTTGAACAATATTCGTAAACGCATTTGGATCTATTTCGTTAATTATTTTTTCCAAATCATATAATTCATAACGAGTGATCACAAGATAAAGCATATGCTTATCCTCTTTTGAATACGCGCCTTTTGCGGGAAGAATCGTTATGCCACGTACCATTTTCTGATGAATCGCATGCTGTAATTCGTCTGCTTTTTGTGTAACAATCATGGCGGTCACTTTTTCGTGACGTGTATGGAGTGCGTCAATCACAACTGTAGTTACATACAACGCTAACATCGTATATAATGCGTTTTCCGGTTCATACAGAAAACCTGCCAAGACGATTATGATACCGTTCAGCAGTAAAAAATAGGTTCCAATAGGCTTATCTTGTAAGCGTGATAGGACCATAGCGATAATATCCATTCCGCCTGTAGATGCCCCAAGTTTCATCGAAATCCCAACGCCTACTCCTGCAATTACACCGCCAAACACTGCATTTAGAATAATATCGTTTGATAGAGATAGGACAGGTAATAGTTCTAAGAAAATTGTAACAAAGATAACGGAAACGATGCTATAGATGGTAAATCCTTTACCTACTTTGTACCATCCTAATATAAAGACGGGAATATTGAATAGTAACAATAATATTCCTGTACTAATCTCAACGCCGATGAAATCATTTAATACACTAGATGTCAGTTGCGCGGCCCCCGCAAATCCGCTGGCATAGACATTTGCATTGATTAAAAAGAAGTTAAGCGAGATTGCAAGTAACAAGGAACCAAAGATAACGACAATAATGCGTTTTGCTTCTAAGAAAAACATGACAACCTCCTGTTGTTTTCAATAAAGATGAAATAACTTGTTAGAACTTCCATTGTAACGAACCATATATAGAAATGGTACCCTTAAACGTTTAATGAAATTCCTGTTGGAGGGAATTTATGTTGTGTTTGATGAGAGTGGGGAGGGGAAGTACTGCTAGCATTATTAAAAAGCTGTCCTTAAAGCATGTATATGGCGGAAATTGTATTTTATAAGTAATACCATTGAATTCGCTGTGGCGCTCGGGGATGCCCCCCACGATAAGCCAGTAGAAAAACCACTGGCCGATCTCGTGGCTCCAGCTATTCCTGTTAAGGCGCATTCGCTTAGTTTATGTAGGTATTCAGTTGTTCACCATTTTTAGTTTTCGCAATTAGGGGGGACCATTTGGTTTACCTATACGAGGGGGAACTGAAAAAAGAGCATAAAAGCTATGCTCTTTTTTCATTCAACAATTATCCTAGCAACCCGGCAGCAATTTTCTTCGCAGTTACAATATCTTTCGTTCCATGTACAAGCATGCGACCGTCACGGAACAGTACGATGCGGTGACCGTTGTATTCACAGGCAACGAGATGTGGGTTGTGAATTAATTTTGAGACGCTTCCGCGAATTGATTCGGCAAAAGGGAGGAGTTCAAACTTTCTACTTTTAGGCCAAGACAATTGAACGGTGTCACGTCCACAAAGCACCGCTGTTTTCATAGACTCACGGGCAGAAAGGAACGGATACACTGCATTTTCGGAACAGCTTGGACAACCGGCTTTCTTCATGCTTGCAACTCCAATTGAAGCGCGGTCGCCTGTCCATAAATCAGCAGATTCGAGTTTCGGTCCAAAAGGTGTTCCTGTTATATATTTCAACACGTCAGTAACTTGCCGAGCCGCTGTAGTAACCACAACCGGGCTGATGACGCCGACTGTATCACATGTTAATGTCTGTGATGGCAATGTTTCTAGCAAGCAATGTAGACACGGCTGGTTGTCTTGAATGCCAATCGGAAACGTTAGGCCATAACTTCCGACACATGCCCCCATGAAAAAGGGGATGCCGAGTTTCAGCGCTGCATCGTTCGCTAGCAGCCGTGTTTCAATATTGTCTGTTGCATCCAAAACTAAATCATGGTCGGTCATTAGATCGAGGACGTTTTGTGGCGTTACATCGACTACAATACCTGTTATAGCTACATCGCTATTAATCGCCGTCAATCGTTTCTCCGCCGCAACTGCTTTTGGCAATTGCTCAATGACGTCTTGTTCCGTATACAGTTGCTGGCGATGCAGATTGGTCGACTCGATAATGTCTCGGTCCACAATCGTTACGCGTCCAACGCCTGCACGGACGAGCATTTCAGCACCGGATGAGCCAAGCGCGCCGGCACCTAATATGAAAATGCTAGCTTTACGAATTCTTTTTTGACCGACATCGCCAATTGGAGCGAATAATGCCTGACGTGAATATTTTTCAATCAATTCGTTACAAGTCCTTCCAGTGGGCTACTTGCAACCGCATAATCGCGCATCGGCATCCGGCCTGCTTCATAGCCGAGTCGTCCAGCTTCAATCGCGAGCTTCATGGCAAGGGCCATTTTAATCGGATCCCCCGCTTCAGATACCGCTGTGTTCAATAAAACCGCGTCAGCGCCAAGCTCCATCGCATAAGCTGCATCTTTCGGCGAGCCAATTCCTGCATCGATAATAACGGGTACATTGGATTGTTCAATGATGAACGACAAGTTAAGTGGATTCAAAATACCACGCCCTGATCCGATTGGGGAAGCGCCTGGCATGATTGCATGAACGCCCATTTCGCATAACCTGCGTGCGAGCACAACATCATCTGACGTATAAGGCAGGACGATGAATCCTTCATCTAACAGCATTTCAGTTGCCCGAAGTGTTTCTACTGGATCCGGGAGCAATGATCGGTCACAGCCGATGATTTCAACTTTAATCATGTCACAAAGTCCTGATGCTTTCGCCAGTTTCGCAATGCGTACCGCTTCTTCCGCCGTTTTTGCGCCCGCTGTATTTGGTAATAGTGTATATTTCGAAAGATCGAGTTGCTCCAAGAAATTTGGTTGTGATGGCTCGAAGATATTCATACGTCTTACTGCGAACGTAAGAATTTCTGACTCCGATACATGCACTGCCTCTTTTTGCACATCAAATGACGGGTATTTTCCTGTACCTAGTAATAGTCTTGAATTGAATGTTTTATTGCCGATTTTTAGCATAATTATCCTCCTCCTACAAAGTGAATGATTTCTATTTGGTCGCGGTCGTTGATCGGTTTGTCATATGCGTCTTTCGCAAGAATATCGCGGTTCAATTCCACGATGACGATGCGTTCCGCAAGTTCAAGATGCCCAAGCAGTTCCTGCACATTTTTAACTTCTGCGGGCATGTCATACCGATTGCCATTCAGTTCGATTGTTCGCTTCATGAAAAATCCCCCTTTTCGGATCAAATGCCTTAATCCGTTCTGTATTCACTTCATTTCCGATGATCAAATCACGAATCAAGCAGGCGGTTGCGGGCGCCAATAAAATCCCGTTTCTGAAATGACCAGCCGCAATATACATATTTTCATTCCCTGGAATCCTACCAATATACGGCAAGTCGTCAACGGTTTTTGGACGTAGACCTGCCCATCTGTTCATAACAGGAAGGCGGGAAAGACCAGGTATAAAACGTTCCGCAATCGCACTTAATGCCAAATTACCGGCATCTGTTATCTGCAAGTCTGTATGCCCGTATTCCATCGTGGCCCCGATGACGAGCGTTCCACCCGGGCGTGGAATAACGTAACAGCCTTTATGGAAAAGTGTATAAGGTAATTGCATGCCTACCGCATTGAGTTGCATACATTGGCCTTTCACTGCGGTCATTTGCAGCCCTGACACAAGCTTGGCACTCGCTGCGCCGCTTGCGATGACTAGATGTTTTGCGTTGATAATGGACGACGCAATGCGTATCTGATAGCCGCCATTTAACAGTGTGATTTCATCGACTGTGGCCTGTTCTGAAACAGTAGCACCCAAACTTTTAGCCGCTGCGCAAAATGCCAGACAAGCCTTTTCAGGATGAACATGTACGTCTTCTTCAAAAAGATACGCACCAAAAGCAGGAGGGGCGACATGTGGAATTCGTTCGCGAACTTGTTCAGCTGAAAGATGAACTGCGTTTTTCCAATGGGAAAGGGCAATTCGTTCTTCTTCGGAACAAGCAAACTGAACAATACCACCAGTTGTATAACCGAAGTCAACCCCTGCATCACGTTGGAATTCTGAATACAGTTCCTGACTTTCTTGCGCGAATGAATAAAAGGTGTCATTCAAATATTCAGAGTGTGCACCAAGCATGCCGCCAGCCGCCCGAGTAGTGCCTTGAGCGATTTTATCGCGTTCAACAAGGTGAACTGACAAACCCTCTTTTGCTAAATAATAAGCTGTACTGCAACCAATAATCCCTCCCCCAATAACGACAACATCAACTGGTTGTGACATGGTTGGCATCCTTATAGGCTGTTGTGGCAACTTCAGGATTGTCACTGCCAAAAATGGACGACATCACTGCAATTCCTGCAACTCCGCCTTGATTTAATTGCGGAAGGTGATGCGGCTGAATTCCACCAATTGCGTAGATAGGAATTGCTAGCGATTCAACGATTTGAAAAAGCTCATCGGTTCCACGGGGAGGGAGGCCTACTTTTGAACTTGTCTCGAATAAATGACCATAAAGAATCCAGTCAGCACCTTCTTTATAAGCAGTTTCAGCTTCACCATAAGAGTGGACAGATCTGCCGAAGGAGATAGCCGGGAATTTTTTTTTGAGTAGCGTTAGCGGTTCGCCGTATCCGGGTAGTTGAACTTTTTTAATCCCCGTAATTGAAGCGACGTTCGTTCGTCCATGGACAATTAGTTTAGTTGAATCAAAGCCAGCTTCGATTAATTGTCGAATCAACGCTATTATTTCTGAATCCATTTTCGATTTCTCACGTAAGATGGCTCCGTCGATAAAAGGTTCGATTGCTAGCAGGGTATCAAGCAATTGACTATGTTCCATTTTGTCATCTGTTACGGCAATTATCTTCATCGAACTCCTCCTTATCGAAAAGAAATAGTATATGTTATCACTTGGGAACAGGGTCTAGTTTCAGGCGCCAACCCATCAATTCTTCCAGCGCTTTTAAGGGCTGAGCGGCGCCTTTTGCTTTTCTTGTTGTCTAGACTTCAGGCGCCAGCCCCTCGAGTCGCTTCAGTCTTGCCGAAAAGGCAAAGAGCGCCTTTATCGTCAAGCCTTCCAGCGCTTTTCGGGGCTAGGCGGCGCCTTCTGCTTTTCTTGTTGTCTAGACTCCAGGCGCCAGCCCCTCGAGTCGCTTCAGAATTGATGGGAAAGGCAAAGATCGCCTTTACCATCAATTCCTCCAGCGCTTTTCGGGGCTAAACGGCGCCTTCCACTTTTCTCTATTGTCTAGCTCCAGGCGCCAGCCGCTCGAGTCGCTTCAGTCTTGCCGAAAAGGCAAAGAGCGCCTTTATCGTCAAGCCTTCCAGCGCTTTTCGGGGCTAGACGGCGCCTTCTGCTTTTCTTGTTGTCTAGCTCCAGTCGCCAACTCCTCGGGTCATAAGTCGTTTTACTGCGAGGGCTGAAGGACGCCCTCTTCGTAAACCGTCTTATGCCTGTCGGAGCTGAGCGGCGCCTTCTGCTTTTCTTGATAAAAAAAGACCACTTTCCAGGTATGGAAAGTGGTCTGTCGATGGCATTAGAATGCACTGATAGGAAGACACGCCACTTCCCTACGCAGGTACAAACCTGTTCAGGTGATAAGGGTAGCGGAGTGGAACTCGTTTCTCAGTCCTTTAAAAGGATTCCCCTAATGGTCGAATATGTTATGAAGTTGTCAATCTATTAGTAGCATAGCACGTCAATGGAATGAATGAAAGGATGAACAGTTGCGCTTAGTCGTCTAAGTGGACGTTATGATGCACTTGTTGAACATCTTCTAAATCATCCAGTACGTCAATCATTTTCTCGAATTGTGCTTGAGCTTCTGGTGACAGAGTCAAGTCGTTTTGTGCAAGCATTGTTATTTCAGCGACGTTAAACTCTGTAATACCGGCACTTTTTAAAGCTGCCTGTACAGCATGGAACTGGTCTGGCTCAGCATAGATGATGACCGATTCCTCTTCATCTAGAATATCACGCACTTCGACGTCCGCATCCATTAGAAGTTCGAGAACGTCGTCGGCGGACATACCTTCAATTCCGATAACTGCAGTCGCATCAAACATGTAGGAAACGGATCCGCTGACACCCATATTACCGCCATTTTTACCGAATGCGGCGCGTACTTCTGATGCAGTACGATTGACGTTATTTGTCAGTGTATCGACAATAACCATCGAGCCATTTGGTCCGAATCCTTCATAGCGAAGCTCGTCAAAGTTTTCTTCTGAACCACCTTTTGCTTTTTCAATTGCCCGGTCAATAATCGCTTTTGGTACACTATATGTTTTTGCGCGTTCTACGACAAATTTTAGCGCTTGATTCAATTCAGGATCAGGCTCGCCTTGCTTCGCTACTACATAAATTTCACGTCCGAATTTTGCATAAATGCGACTCGTGTCCGCATCTCTTGACGCTTTTTTCTCTTTGATATTGTTCCATTTACGGCCCATGAATTTCCACTCACTTTCGATTAAGCATAGATTTACTACAATAAGTATACAACAATTATATGCAAGTAGACGAGTGGGAATTATTAAAAATGGGCTATTAGGTTGTGTAAGGGAGAAATTTTTTACCTGTATATGTTGAATTAAAGAATCCCACTAAATTTACTGTGGCGCTCAATAAGGAGAGAGTATTAATTCGGGGTGTGGATTGTAGAACGCTTGGCGCTTTGGGGATGCCTTTGCCGCGCCTGCGCTAGGATGTTCATTATCGAGAGAAATGTGAGTTCGAGATGTATATGCCGAGATTATAATGTGATTATTTTTTGCTACTACTTATAGTCAAGAAAGATACACTCCTGGTTGCAGATTTCATCACAGATAAAGAAAAGCTCTTTCTCACATAGACCATCCAGCGCAGGAGCGTCTTCGTGGTAGCCGGAGCGATAAGACTGAAAGTGGTTTCCTTTCTGGCTTATCGCGGGAGGCATCCACAAAGCGCCGAAGCGGTATTAGGGGGAATCCTAATTCATTTCAAATACAAGTTTTTTTCAGTGGCCTTCCAAAAGCCCTTGTAAAGCGCATACGCCGTATTCATTTGTTCAACATATATACTGTCTTTCAATTATGAGAATTTGTCTACTATCGTACAGTTTTGGCGTTATGGAAAGAACATTATCCGATATTTAAGAAAAACTCTTTTTCTTATGACGATTCTCAATTATACTAAAGGTGAACGTTCATCCTACTATAGAAGGGAACAGACGCATGGAACTCATATATAAAGGGAAGACGAAAGATGTATACAAATTGGACGGCAACAATGTACTACTGAAATTTAAAGATGATGTAACCGGAGAAGACGGGGTTTTCGATCCTGGCGCGAACACAGTTGGCTTATCGATTGAAGGCGCGGGGCAATCCGGACTTCGGATGACGAAATATTTCTTTGAAAAAATGGCGGATAAAGATATTCCTACTCATTATGTAGATGCTAATATTGATGAAGTAACGATGACAGTACGATCAGCGAAGGTATTCGGCAAAGGCCTTGAAGTGATTTGCAGATACCGCGCTGTTGGAAGCTTCTTACGTAGATACGGTGCGTACTGTGAAGAAGGACAACCTTTGGATGCCTTCGTAGAAGTCACGCTCAAAGACGATGACCGTAACGACCCGCCGATAAACAAGGATGGACTAGCACAACTTGGTCTATTGACAACTGATGAATACGTTACGCTCGAAGCATTAACGAAAGAGATTTCAGGCGTAGTTAGAGCTGAACTTGCAACAAAAGGTCTTGACTTGTATGATATTAAACTCGAGTTTGGACGCGACGCTGAATCAGGTAAGATCATGCTGATTGACGAAATTTCCGGTGGGAATATGCGCGTCTATAAAGACGGTACATATATTGCACCAATGGATCTTGAAAAATTGATACTTGCATAAATGACAAACCGCTGTTAATTCCACGAAACTGGAGTTGGCAGCGGTTTTTATTACAATCAAATAAATGTACTTTACGAGTACTGTAAGATAAAGTTTGATAAAGAGGATAATGGATATCTACATTAGATTAATAAAAGAGGCGAATTTTATGCAAATGAAAACAGGCGTTGAGCAGTCTGTTTATGCGATTCTCATGCTAAACATGCTGCCAGATAGAGCGGTACTGCCAGGAGATGCAATCAGCCAGCAACTGGGAACCTCACCAACATATTTTCAAAAGTTGTTGAGAAAACTGGTCAGTGCAGACTTGATTACTTCTGTGTCAGGTGTAAAAGGCGGGTTCAAATTAAAGAAAAAGCCCGAAGAGATTCGGATATACGATATTTATGTCGCAATAGAGGGTCAGCAATCCCTTTATTCCGCAAGTGGGATTCTCGACGACATGCTTGATTTGGAAAAAGAAGATACAGGTTGTTTGTTAACGGACTTAATGGGAGAAGCTGAATCGGTTTGGAAATCCGTACTGAAGCGTGAAACAATCGCATCCCTATCAGATGGAATTCAGACAGAGCGCTATCAAGAGAAAGTGGAATTTCTACAAGAATTGATTCGCGAAAAAATGGTTCTATGATTGAAAAGAGTGGCAGCTAGGAGGATGGCATTATGGGGAAATTCCAATCACATAATGGTTTTACACGAACGTTTAAGGAAAACAAATTAACGCTTGGGTTTATGTTTCCTTTGGAGCTGGATGCTGGAAGTCTCCCCAAGATGGATTTGAAAGAGCAAATGACGCTTGTGAAAAAAGTAGAAGATCTAGGATTTGCTTCTTTGTTTGTTAGAGATTCTCCGTTATTCGATCCTAAATTTGGAGATACAGGTGTTATATATGATCCTTTTATTTTTCTCGCCTATGTAACAGCACATACGAATAAACTCGCGCTTGGTACTGCAAGTGTCGTCACAACATTACGTCACCCCCTTCACTTAGCCAAATCGGCTGCATCTTTGGATGAAATGTCTAATCAACGTTTCTTGTTTGGCGCTGCAACTGGTGACCGCCCAATCGAATTTCCCGCATTTAAAGTGGAGCGTAATGATAGGGCAGAATTGTTTCGGGAGTCGTTAACGGTCATGAAAAAAGTGCGGGAAGAATCATACCCACAGGTTCATACAGAAAGGGTTGGCATGACAGAAGGGGATATTATTCCGAAGCCTGTCTTAGCCGATATCCCCGTTTTAGCAACAGGCTATTCTGGTCAAACGACTGAATGGCTGGCAGAACATATGGATGGCTGGATGTTTTATGCGCAAGAAGCAAATCGTCAGCGTGAAATGATCAAACTTTGGCGACAGGCAACGGGTGAGTTTAAACCATTTATACAACCATTGGTTATCGACTTATCAGAGAATCCGTTGGCCGCACCGAACCCGGTACCCATAAAAGTAGGCTTTAGGTCAGGTCATAAGTTTCTAATCGATTACTTGTATGCTTTACAAAATATTGGTGTTAATCATGTCATATTGGGTTTGAAAACGGGTAGCCGCCCCGTGGAAGATGTAATTCAGGAAATAGGGGAATATGTACTTCCTCACTTTCCATCAATTGAGAAGTGAAGCCATTGAAAAGTAAATGATAGGGGAAGAGGGAGAAAAAATGATTAAAGACTTAGACCGCATTAATGAGCTAGCAAAAAAACAACGTGAAGAAGGTTTGACAAATGCCGAAATGGTTGAACAAACAGTATTGCAGCAAGCCTACTTACGAGAAATTCGTGGGCAAGTTCTGAACACTGTTTCAGGTATAACTGTGATTGACCCACTCGGGGAAGATGTCACACCTGAGAAGCTTCGCCAAGAGAAGGGACGTTAAACATATGAGATTAAGTATACTAGATCAAGCACCTGTTACTAGCGGAAATACTGCCCCGGGTGCTTTGAAAAAAGCAGAAGAACTGGCTATCTTGGCAGATGAATTAGGCTATCATCGGATGTGGATGGCTGAACATCATGGAACAAAATCATTTGCAAGTTCAGCGCCCGAAGTAACAGCAGCTCACTTGGCTGCCAAAACGAAAAACATTCGTATTGGTACAGGCGGCGTAATGATGATGCATTATTCGCCATTGAAACTAGCTGAAGTATTTAAAACATTGAGTGCATTTTCACCTGGACGAATTGACTTTGGTGTCGGTCGCGCGCCGGGTGGCGATAACCAAGCTATTTATGCACTATCTGAAGGACGCAAACCGAGGGTCAATGATATGTATGAGAAATTTGAGACGGCACTCCAATTGATTAACGATGAAGTGCCGGAAGACAATTTGTACAACAAAACAATCGCAACCCCTTCTACTATCGTTTTACCGGAAGCATGGTTGCTTGGTTCGAGCGGCAACAGCGCAATCCAGGCAGGTCGGATGGGTGTAGGCTATTCGTTTGCGCAGTTCTTCAACGGCGGTATGACTAAAGAGATTTTAGATGCATATAAAAAGAATTTCCAACCCTCGGCGTTCTTGGAAAAACCGGAAATCAATGTGTCCTATATGGTAACGGTAGCTGAAACAAAAGAAGAGGCTGAATTCGAAGCTGTACCTCAGGACATTGCCCGGTTAATGCTAATGAAAGGTCACCTCGGGCAATCCTTAACACCTGAAGAGGCCCAAGATTATCCGTTGACGGAAATGGATCGTATGACCATTAAAGAAAATCGTAAACTGCATTTAGTGGGAACAGCTAAAGAGATTGCGACGCTGTTACAAACAGAGCAGGAGCATTACGGATTTGATGAAGCCATGATTTGCAGCATTCCTCATTCGCAAAAGAAACGCTTGGATGTTTATCGTTTATTAGCGAAGGAACTGTTTTAAAGTTAATTAAATAAAAGAGATAAACCGCCGCCAATTCGACGTAAACTGGAATTGGTAGCGGTTTTTTACTTGTTTGTATCATCTGCCGATTTCTCAAGTGTATAAAATATAGTGAAGATACCTAGTGAAATAACGATTAGTTCATGAATAATGGTTCCACCCAAATTTAATTCATCGGCTAGGATTCCACCAAGAATTCCAGTATAGCCAGCAATACCTATCGACATAACTGAGATGATGTAAAGTAAATACTGAGCTATTCCGAGCTTTTTACTTCTCCAAATAAAGACAATACTTGATAATAATCCGATGATTAACAATTCATCAATTCTATTCAAATAACTTTGCAAATCAGCTAAAGACATTGTAATTGTAAAGAAAGACATGCGATTTCCACCCTTTCTGTCAAAGGTAAGATGAAGTGATATGGAATTAGTTTCCTGGTGTGTTAACCCGATCTGTGTTTAAGCAATCGCAGAAGAAACTATAAGATATAGATAATTGAACATATGAATACGTGTAAAAACGGAGTGAAGGCACTCCCTAAGCGCTGAAGCGTAATTGAAATGAATCATTATTTCAACTTAGATAGGAAAATAATTCTACTTTCCATACATATTAAAATGAATTAAAGCCATCCTCCTTAGTAAAGAGATAGTGAGGAGGAATTATATTGAAACAAAAAATTGTACTATCCATTATGTTGTCTGCGCTATTGATTGCTGGTGGGTGTGGAAAGAATGGAGTGAAATTACCGGTCACTGGAGAAAGCGTCCAGTCGGTGACGTCGCCGATTTTGAACACGAAAGGGGATAAAATTGGTGAAGCCAGCTTTGTTGAAGGAATCGACGGTGTGACAATCAATATCCAGGCTGAAGGATTGTCGCCAGGCAAACATGGCGTTCATATTCACGAAATGGCTGTGTGTACACCACCTGATTTTAAATCTGCAGGAGACCATTTCAATCCGGGACATAAAGAACACGGGTTTGATAATCCAAAAGGGTTTCATTTAGGTGATCTACCGAACCTCGAAGTCGATGCAGATGGTAAGGTCACTGCTGAAGTGACGACTGCATTAGTTACGCTAAAGCCAGACGTTAAGAACTCACTTCTTGACGCTGACGGCAGTTCGCTTGTTATTCATGAAAAAGTAGATGACTACAAAACGGATCCATCGGGTAACTCAGGTGATCGAATTGCCTGTGCGGCAGTGAAGGGCGGTTCTTAAGCGAGCATATATGTAGTCCAACCGACCATATATAGCGCACGCCGAGCATATATGTAGCCAAGCAATCATAAACAGCACTCGACCGATCATATATGTAGCCAATCGATCATAACCAGCGCTTGGCCGATCATATATGTAGCCAACCAATCATAAACACACGTGACCGATCATATCTAGCGTCCACCTGCCGAAACAAACAATCAATCACCATACACCAGCCCTATTTCAGCAAAAAATTCTCTGTATAATAAGGCTGCAATTTTTCATTGAACGAAACGCCCGTACCCAGGTGGCTGTAAGTATCAAGCAAAATATTTTCACGATGTCCCTCGGAATTCATAAGGCCTTCATGCGCGAAAATACTGCTTGATTGGCCATATGCAAGGTTTTCACCTGCACCCCGGAAACTGACGCCGTCATCTTTCATTCGATCGAATGGGGATTTCCCTTGCTTGTTTTCGTGGCTAAAATAATCATTATTTGCCATATCCGCACTGTGTTTGCGCGCTGTAACTGCTACGTTTGACTCCCATTTTAGGATGGAAAGTCCGTGACGGACGCGCGCTGCATTTGTTAAGTCAAAAAGTTGTTGTTCGAACCCGTTTCGTAAGTTTGCATCACCGCCGGCATAGATGCCGGTTTTTTTCTTTTCCAGTGAATCGTTAATTAGCTGAATGGCTGTAACTTTGTCATTTTGATGTAAATCATAAAAAACATAAGTGTAGGTATCGCCTGATTTGAAGACGTCAAAACCTTCACTTTCCTGGAGCATGTAAATGTTCAAACCTTTTCGGATTTCTTTAATCGGTTCGTCGAATGTTTCGCGCACCGTTGATTTTAAAGAACCATATTTGATGCCAGCAGTTGATGAAATGAGGTCGTCATTTGTATAAATGGCGTTCACTATCTGTTTATCATCGAACGAAACCATGACGAAGTTTTGATAGCCATCATGATAAGTGAACCATTCGGTACCGTATTCGTTCATAGAGTGATTTTTTGGCTCCCCAAGTTCAGCTGACACTTTTTCTTGTGGGCTACCAAGTTCGATATTATGGATTGAGACCTGTGTTTTCACGGGTTTATCCAACACTGGTTTCTCTGCAACAGGGATAGATTCTTCGGTTTCGGCTGTCTTTGATGTTAGGTAAGATAGTGCTTTATCTATGGTGTTGCTAATGGAACGGATTGTTGTGTCGAGGGATTCCTTTGTCAAAAGAGTATCGATTTTTTCATCGACAGGTTCAAGAAAAGAGATGTCGACATATTGTGAGACTGGTTCTTCCCAGTACGGTTTTGTGAAATAAAGTGCAGCAATGAAAAGGATGAAAAAGAATAATCGTTTCATGGAATCGCCTCCTACCTGCTATTGTAACCCCATGGGACTAGTTGAATACAGTATGAAGGTATTTATGGTGACGGTAATAAACTGGGTTCGCTCCATTTCCAGTACTCGTCGAAAAGCTGTATACTAATAGAACAACTGATGAACGGGGTTTTCAACGTATGACTATATCAAAAAAAATATTCAATGCACAAGTGATGGAAAGCAACTCGCATTTATTTAGATGTCCAATCTGCGCATCTGGAATGGTCATGGAGGACAAGTCACGGCTCGTTTGTGTAGACAATCACTCATTCGATTTATCAAAAAATGGCTATGTCAATTTAGCACCGCAGGCACATGTGACGAAGTATGATAAATCGCTATTTGAAGCAAGAAAAACGGTAATGAGCAGTGGGTTTTTCAATCAGGTTCTGGAATTTATTACACATAAAGTTCGTGAGCATATAGAAGGGCGGGAACAGGCCTTCATTCTGGACGCGGGTTGCGGGGAAGGCACGCACTTGTCGGCAATTCTTTCACAGCTGCCTAGCAAAACAACTGGAATAGGCATTGATCTTGCAAAAGAGGGGATTACTGCGGCGGCGAAAGAGTATCCAGGTTCAATTTGGAGTGTCGCGGACCTGGCGAATTGCCCGTTCCAAGAAAGCCAATTCGATGTTATTTTAAATATTTTATCGCCGGCAAATTACGCCGAGTTTACGCGTCTTCTAAAACCAGATGGATTGTTTGTAAAAGCAGTACCGGAAAGCGGTTATCTAAAGGAGTTACGAGCTGTTTTTTATGATGATGAAGAGCGCACAGACGATACGGATCCCGTTGCGCGCTTTGCGCAACACTATGACGCTGTCACAACGGAACGGATTACGTATGTTTTCCCGTTATCGTCGGGGCTTCTTGCGCCGCTTATCCGCATGACTCCGCTCACGTGGGGCGCGAGTGAGGAAAAGATTGAAGAAGCGCTAGGAATGGATATACAGAACATTACAATCGACTTCACCGTCATTTCAGGTGTGAAGCGGGTTGAGTAAAGAAAGGGGCGAGGAAGATGTTTGGTGGAATTAGCAGTGTTCCAAGCTGGTTTTATATTCTCGCGATTGCGGTAGTTATACTATTTATTATTATTATGGAATGGAAGACGCGCTAAAGGGGGATTCATTTATGACTAAAAAAAAGGTTAGTAAACGACAGAAACCGAAGTTGTCTGTTACTCATAAGGCTATGCAAGTGGAAGCGATTCTCGATAATGAAGGATACATTGAAAAAGTCCGCATTGACGGAGGTCATATGACAGGTGCGGAAGGTGAAAGACTGACTTTCGATGACGTGATCTTTAAAGATGTATCGTTTGCGGGAAGTGATTTAGCGGGAGCAGAATTTGTTGATGTAGTGTTTGATACGTGCGATTTATCCAATGTTAATTTTCAAAGTGCCATGTTCCACAGGTGTGAAATCGTTAATTCGAAACTGACGGGTGCGGACTTTGCGAATGCGAAAGTGGGGCATACGTTAATCAAGGAATGTGATGGGCGCTATATTAACTTCAGCTTCTCTAGCATGAAGGAAGTTGAATTCGCTGAGTGTAATTTAACAGATGGCGATATTTATGAAAGCTCATTTAATAACGTGCAATTTAAGTTGTGTAAGCTGGATAATATTAACTTCACTGAAACGGACTTGAATGGTGTTGACTTGTCGGATAGTACATATGACCGGATTGAAGTCACGCTCCCGAAAATTGCAGGCTGTATTGTGTCAAAAGATCAGGCAATTGGCTTCGCACGTGTGCTTGGATTATCCGTGAAAGAAGAATAATGGTATACTTAAACGAAATCAGAGTGGAAAAGAGTGAACATATATGTTGACATTTGAAGAGAAACAACAGATTATCGAAACAATTCCCGAACTTACACGTAAAGATGTGTCAATGAAACGGGTCAACTATCATTATGAAGAAAGCTTATATGAAAAAACAGTCGTCGTTCAGCATCTTCACCCGAACGGTAACGGTTTTATCTATGTAGCGGGAATTCCTGGTTATGATACGGATGAACGTGGTCTCGTCAATATCCGTGAAGCTTCAGAAGAGGAACTACGGAAAATTATTGCAGATTCTATCAAGGCTTTATCTGAAGGAGCACCTGAACCGCAGGCTATTGTACAAAAGTTTGTGAACAATGAAGGTGAAGAGCTAATCCTTATGGAAGAGCAAGGCTTCTGGAATTTGTATCACGGCTTGAATCTGGAAGAAAGTTTCGGGGATTATAACGAAGCGGACGTCTATTTGATTGAAGAGGAATTCGTCAGAGTTGAAGACGAGGATGATGCGCAGTGAAAGGTAAAAACCTTGTCATCGGCCTTGTGCTAATTACGTTATTAAGTATTATTGCTGTTTATTTCACGATGAAGGCAACAGTCAATAATATGGAAAATGGGATGGCGCCGATTGTGACGGTTGTTGAATTGATAGAAGAAGTTGATTATCGCTAATTGAAAAAGCACACCAGGGATTAATCCTTGGTGTGCTTTTTCTAAAGCTAAAATATATAAGTTTTTTCCACTGTGGCCGATGTCTAGCTCCAGGCGCCAGTCGCTCGGGTCATAAGCAATCCAGGTATGTGGCAAAGAGCGCCACGTCGCCGGCTCGACTTATGCCTGTCGCGGCTGGACGGCGCCTTCCGCCTTTCTTTAGTGTCTAGCTCCAGGCGCCAGTCGCTCGGATCATAAGCCATCCAGCTATGTAGCAAAGAGCGCCACGTCGCTGGCTCGACTTATGCCTGTCGCGGCTGGACGGCGCCTTCCGCCTTTCTTTAGTGTCTAGCTCCAGGCTCCAGGCGCCAGTCGCTCGGGTCATAAGCAATCCAGCTATGTGGCAAAGAGCGCCACGTCGCTGGATCGACTTATGCCTGTCGCGGCTGGACGGCGCCTTCCGCTTTTCTTTAATGCCAACTCCCAGGTTTATAGGGCCCTTTTCTAAACGGTAACCACCAGTTCCATTTGCCAAACAGTTTCATTAGGCTTGGAACGAGCAATAGGCGAATAATCGTTGCGTCAATGGCGACTGCTATCGCGATGCCGACACCAATCTGTTTCACTGGCATAACGTCCGTAAAGGCGAATGCCCCTGTGAGAACGATCATGATTAGTGCCGCAGACGTGATGATTTTACTTGTTGTTGCAAGACCTTCAACAGTTGAGTGGTCATTATCCAATGTCTTCGCATACTCTTCCTGCATCCTTGAGATGAGGAACACTTCGTAGTCCATACTTAGTCCAAAGACAAGACTAAAGACGATGACAGGGATGATAAGCGCAATTGTGCCTGCTTCCAAACCGAAATGACCATACTGGAAAATATAGACGAGAATACCGAATGTGGCAGCTAATCCGACGATGTTCATCAAAATTGCTTTAATCGGTATTAAAATAGATTTAAAAGCAATCATTAGGATGAAAAACGTCGAGACAAGGATAACTAACAGAACGTACAAAATCTTATCCAGTATTTCATCGAAGATTTCCTGATTGAACTTTGGTTGTCCACCGATGGATAAGTTCCACTCCGTTTCCTTGTCGGACCAGTCGCGCGCCCAATCTTGTGCGGCATCTGAACTACCATTAGCTCTAAGTGTCACAGGAATCATCAGCTTGTCGTCTTTCACAAATGTTTCAATAAGAGGGGAGAGTCCGGCGGCGATTTCAGGCGCCAACATCGCTTGCTCCCATTGTTCGACGGAATCGATGTCACTTGCAGTAAAAATTGTCGTTACTTTATCCACAAGCGGATCGTTTGAAAGTTCTTTTTCAAGTTCTTTCATGGACTGGAGACCTTTTTCATCCACCCAGCCGTCCGCACGTTCTGCAATGACATAGACAGCGGCTTGGTCAGCCAGCCCAAACTCTTTATCAATCAATTCAAAAGCTTGGCGCGTATCATACGACTTTGGCAATGAATCAATTGCTGGAATTGTTAAATCCATATTTTTCACTGGAATTATTGCGATACCGAGTAGGATAAACGCAACAATTGTTATCATAACGGGACGCTTAATAACTGCGTTGGCAAATTTGCGCCAACCGTTTGCTTCAGCTGATTTTTCTTTCAATAGCTGCCATTTGTCAATCCGGTCGCCAAGCGCAATAAGTACGGAAGGTAACAAGGTTATAGATGCAAGGACAGCCATTGCTACGACAATCATACCGCCGATTGCAATGTTTTGGAAAATGTCGACCTGTATAAGCATCATTGCACCAAGTCCGATGAACACACAGAAAGCGGAAAAGATGACGGATCTTCCTGCTGTTCGAATCGTAGTGGAGATAGCTTCATGCATGTCGCTCTTTTTGCGTTCTTCACGATAACGGCTGATGAACAACAAAGCAAAGTCTATACTAAGCGCAAGTCCCAGCATTGGGATGATATTCAAGACAAAAATGGACAGGTCCATTTTTCCGCCAAGAATGGCCAATACACCGAACGAGGATACGACAGTTACAATACCAATAATTAATGGTACGAATGAAGCGACGACAGTTCCGAAAGCGAAAAGAAGTATAATAATCGCAATCGGTAACCCAATCGCCTCTGCTGTCATTAAGTCACGTTGGCTAGCGGTGTTAATATCCTTTGAAATAGCGGAAGCACCTGTAAGCGTGATTCCTTTTTCATTACCGACAGCCTCTCGGATATCCGTGACGACAACAGACATATCTTTCTCCGCGTTATCAAAATGAAGAAGTGCGTAGGAAGCAGTGTTTTTATACTGTGTATCGTTGTCAAACGGTGACACGATTTCTGAAGTGACCTTAAGTTTATCTACGTTAGTGAGTGTAGATGCTATTTTTTCATCTGACACATTATCGAAAACGAGGAACATGGTTTCTGCCGGCATATCGAATTCATCAGATACAATATCCATGACAGCGGCATGTTCGCCATCTGTTTGGAAGCCGTCACCTTCTAAAAGTCCGGGCAACTTAATCGCGAATAGCGTCAATATGACGAAGATTGCAATCCATGCAAAGATAATATATTTATGTGCGCTTGTTACAAAACGCGCAAGTGTGCGCATACAATCATTCCTTCCTGTGTATAGATTGACTCTATTCTTCTATAATAACGGAAAATGATGGGAATGTCTTTTATCGAAGGAGGCGGCACAGGTTAGAGAATCTAGCATGAGTGAAAAGCCGCAAGCGGTTATTAAACGAGTCTATGTAGGTAATAATAGGTTGCATCCTGAGGGAAGTTCATCGTATATAGGTTGAAATAAGAATTACATTGAATTCGCTAGGGGATGCTACCCTCCAGTCTTAGGGTTTCTGATACCCCTAGTAAGGCTCCAATGCTCAGTTTATTATAAGTACTTAGTAGTCACCACAATTAATTTTGGATAAAGAAAAAAGCCATTCCCCGAAGGAAATGGCTTTTGAATGGTTAATTCAAATTAGTTTTTGTTTACGTTTGTAGCTTGAAGACCGCGTTGGCCTTGCTCGATTTCAAACGTTACATCTTGGCCTTCTTCAAGAGACTTGAAGCCTTCTCCTTGAATAGCTGAGAAGTGTACGAATACATCGTCTCCGTCTTCGCGTTCGATGAAGCCAAATCCTTTTTCTGCGTTAAACCATTTCACTTTACCTTGTTCCATGTGTGTTTCCTCCTCGTATGCTTTGTGCATACATTGTATTACTATCCTTGCTCAAGTCTTGAAGCGGTCAAGATTTATTCGAGACCATCATGCCGAACAAAAATAATTCTTCTTTATCATAACAGGGATATTAGCACATTGCAAGGGAAATGTTTGAATTAAAAAAACAAGTTAAGGATCTGATAGACAATCGCAGCGATTGTTGCTGAAATTGGTAAAGTAATAATCCATGTCGTGACAATCGTTCTAGCGACTCCCCAATTGACACCTTTTACACGTTGAGCTGAACCTACACCCATAATTGCGGAAGAAATGACGTGTGTTGTACTAACCGGTAAATGGATAAGTGTCGCTCCAAAAATAATCATAGCAGATGACAAATCAGCTGCTATGCCGTTCACTGGACGGATTTTCATAATCTTGCCGCCGACAGTCTTAATGATTTTATAGCCACCGATTGATGTTCCGATCCCCATCGCTGTCGCTGCAGCAATCCGGACCCAAAGTTGAATATCGTCCGACGTCTGCAATTCTGCTGCAATCAATGCCATTGTAATTATACCCATGGCTTTTTGCGCATCATTTGTACCGTGTGTGAACGATTGAAGCGCTGCTGTTCCGATTTGCATATAACGAATTCGTTTATTTGCCTTAAATAAATTCTTGTTCTTCAAGGTCACTTTGAATATCGACATTACAAGGAAGCCGCCTGCAAGTGCAATGAACGGAGAAATAAGAAGCGCTTGTAATATTTTTAGGAAACCGCTGTAATTTAAAATGCCGAAACCTGCTGCTGAAATAGCCGCGCCAGCGATTGAACCGATTAAAGCATGGGATGAACTGGATGGGATTCCGAAATACCAGGTAATCAGATTCCACGCAATTGCTGATATAAGTGCCGCTAAGATGACAAGCGAACCGTTTTCGAGAACGAATGGATCGACAATGTCTTTTGAAATCGTTTTTGCGACTCCTGTAAATGCGAGAGCGCCGACGAAGTTCATGACAGCTGCCATCATAATAGCAGTTCTCGGTTTCAGTGCACGAGTCGAAACGGATGTTGCGATGGCATTCGCCGTGTCATGAAATCCGTTGATGAAATCAAAAGCGAGTGCGAAAACAACGACTAGTATGGTAAGGAGAAGTATTGTATCCATTTGGCTCCCCCTTATGCGTTACGCATAATAATTGATTCGATTGTGTTGGCAACATCTTGGCAATAATCGGCGACATCTTCAAGTTGTTCATATATGTCTTTGAATTGGATAATGCGAATTGGATCCTTTTCATTAATGAAGAGTTGTTTGACCGATGTACGGAAAACTTCATCACAAACTCGTTCGTAATCTTTAATAAGTACTGCATGATCGTGCATCGCTTCAAGTTTTTTCCTCGCAAGCAATTTCATCGCTTTAACGATTTCGTCGGTACTTTTCACAATGTTTTCCATGAATTTCTGTACATACTCATCAATTTCAGTAAGAGAGAACATTTCAAGATGTGCTGCAAAATGTTCAATACCATCAAGAACATCATCCATCTTAATGGCCAAATTCATGATATCTTCCCGCTCAATTGGTGTCATGAACGACTTGTTAAGCTTAGTAATGAGATCGTGGATGAGCGTGTCACCTTCCGTCTCGTAATTTTTAAGTTTAATGCTTACTTCTTTCAAGTCGGCAACTGTCACCACTTTAAAGTCGTTGGCATAATGAACCGCTTCTTGCACATTTTCAGCAATGGTTAATAATGCTATGAAAAAAGGGTCAGGTTTACGTGAGCTGAACATTGTTGTACCTCCGTCCCAGTATGGGAAATAATTTTTTAACAATCCCATCATATCAAAAACAATTTGAGATACCTACAAATTTCGACGATATCTGCACAAACTTTACACAATCTTTACAAAGACCCTACAAAGGATTCACAAAAATCAAATCTGTATAGAAAAAGTGACAATTGTCATGAAGGAAAAATGACTCAATGTACTCCACAGAATACCCTCTTTATCAGTAAAGTTAACGTAAGAGGTGAGAGTATGTTGGGAATTATTAATCTTTGTGTGGAGTTTAAACGGAAAAACGTGTTAAGAGATATTAACTTGGAAATTGCATCTGGGGAAGTAGTTGCGCTATGTGGAGCAAATGGAGCGGGGAAATCAACAATCGTATCCGTTATAGCAGGAATCGTCCATCCTTTAAGCGGAAGAATTCTACTGGCAGGGAAACCACTAGGAAGGAAAATGAAATCGGAAATAGGCTTCATGTTCCAACACGCCGAATTCATGGATAATGTGAAGGTCGAGGAGATGCTTTGTTTATTTCAATCCTTCTATAGAAGTCCTTACACATTCGACGAGCTTGTCCGTCTAGGATTATTGCAAGATATGCTCCTTAAAAAGACACATGAATTATCAGGCGGTGAGCGTAAGCGGCTGTCATTTGCATTGTCGATGGCAGGTAGACCACTTGTGCTGATTGCGGATGAACCAACTGCGGGAATGGACGAGGAAATGAAAAAACATTTCTATCAACAACTAAAGCTTGCTGTTGATGAAGGGCTTGCCGTTTTACTGATTACACATTCCAGGGAAGAAAGAGAAGTTCTTGCACATCGAATTGTGTTGTTGAAGGAAGGGGTTGTGCAATGACTAAGCCCTTTTTATTGTTGACAAAAATTGAAGTGTTGCGCATGCTAAGAAACCGCTATTTTGTCATTTACGCCATCGTTCTTCCCATCGTCTACTACCTAATCTTTTCGCTTTCGAATGAACCAGAGCACTATGCATATCTACTTATCGCAATGCTTGTCTTCAGTTTGTTGTCGGGAGCTGTCACGACATTTGCTATTGGGCTTGCATACGACAACAGCAGACCTTGGCGTACATCTATGAAGGCATTGCCGATTTCCGAATTAGTCGTTTCAGGTGCGAAACTGATGTCACAGCTCTTATTGAATAGTATCACGGTTGTGATCTTAATCGTTTTTGTTCAGACGATTCACGGGCTCCCAGGCAGTGTAGGGCAATGGTGTATGATTGCGGTATGGTTTATCGGTGTGTCCGCGGTGTTCATGACGTTGGGTATAGCCATCAGTTCATTTGGGAAACAGGGTACTGTCTCTGGTATAGCAAACTTTACGTGGATATTTGTGATGTTTTCTGCAGGGACGTGGGTTCCGATTGAACAGTTTCCGGGCTGGGTGCAACCTATTGCAAGCGGGTCTCCAGGAGCGATCGCGATAGCGGGTGCCTTCCGTTTACTGGGAGGAGGGTATCCCTTGATTGGTCAAATGGGTGGACTTATCTGTTATTCGATACTATTTATAGGGGTTTACTGGGTTGGAGGCTATATAAATAGAGGGGCGGCGAATTAATGAGCAGGAGATTTGCAGTTTTTCCCGAAGGTTTAGGTAGGGAACCGTATACTATTTTAATCTACATGTTGTTTCCGCTCATAGGGGCGTTCTTTTTAGAGGGCATGGAGCGTATGTTTTCAATCCTTCTGCTTGCTCCCTTTTTATTCGTCTATCGCCAGTCCTATTGGCGTAACAGCTATCTAGTGTTCGTCATAGTGCAAGCGATTATTATTGGTTTTTGGGTGTATATGTTCGGACCGGTTTTTTTCTGGCTAAGTGCCTTCTCTTCAAATATGATTTCGTTATTGTCCGGACGCAAGCGCATCGTGGCTGTCGGCGTCTATATAGTGGTTGGGATTGTCTATGGCGTGGCTAAGGACTTAAATATAGTGCAAACATCCATGTCGCTTGTACCTATTCTGCTCGCCATCTTTAATGCTTATATGATTTCATCAAGACGAAAATGGAATGAATCCCAGCGAGAATTGGAGAAAGCACATAGTCGGATTGATGAATTGGTGAAGCAGCAAGAACGCCAGCGAATCGGGCGTGATTTGCATGATACGCTTGGACAAAAGTTGTCGATGATTACATTGAAAACTGAGCTTGCCGAGAAGCTACTCGTTTCAGACACAGAAAGAGCTGCGGGGGAGTTACGGGAAGTGATTACAATCTCGCGCGAAACATTAACACAGATGCGGGAGCTTGTGGAAGACCTTGATACAGGTACGCTTGTCGATGAATTGACTGCCAGCCGGCAACATTTACACAGTGCAGGAATCAATTCTGAAGTAAACGGAGAAATCCATTCCATTAATCGTGGGTATGAAAAGATTGCTGTGATGGCAATTCGGGAACTTGTGACCAATGTCGTTAAACATAGCGCTGCATCATGGTGTCAAATTAACATTGCACGTTCAGTGGAAGGTGTATTAATTGAAGTCGCTGATAACGGAAAAGGTATCGATGAAGCGGTTCCAAATCATGGTATGACAGGCCTGCAAAACCGGATTGGGCTTATTAATGGAACGATTGGATGGATAAGCGGTAAAGAAGGGACAGTCGTTCAGTTATTCATTCCGCTACCGAAAAGTATTGAAAAGGTGGGTGTCGTCTCGTGATACGCGTCGTAATTGCAGAAGATCAGGCGATGGTGAGGGGGGCTTTAATAGCACTTCTTTCTATAGAAGAGGACTTAGAAATCATCGGTGAGGCAGCAAATGGCTTGGAAGCGATTGAAGTAGTCGAGCGATTACTGCCCGATGTCTGTATTTTAGATATTGAAATGCCGATTATGAACGGCTTGGAAGCTTCAGAAAGATTAGTGGAGAAATACCCCAGTGTGGCGATCATCATGTTGACGACGTTTGGCCGAACTGGTTATCTACAGCGTTCAGTGAATGCAGGCGTAAAAGGTTTCTTATTGAAAGACGGACCGAGTAGTGCACTGGCCGAAGCAATTCGCATAGTAGCCGCGGGTCAGCGAGTCGTCGATCCAGAACTGGCCTTTTCACTATTTACGGAAAAAGATCAGTTATCCGAGCGGGAGCAAGAGCTTCTTATGCTGGCATCAAAAGGTTTGGCGAATAAAGAAATCAGCAAGCAGTTATTTTTGTCGGAGGGAACAGTAAGAAACTACTTCTCGGACATCTTTCAAAAGTTGCAAGTAAAAAGTCGGACAGAGGCAATTCACGTTGCCAGGAAAAACGGTTTAATTGATATGGAATAAATTTGCGAAAAATTTTCAGTAAATTGAAACTTTCGGGATGATGGGACGTATATATAGGTGAGACAAAAAAGGTGAAAGTGGGGTGTTGAAATGGAACTGTTTGGGATGCCAATTGTGCAAGTATATATGGTTGGGCTAATTGTTGCAGGCCTTGCGACGTTACTTTATATCTTATTTAGTGACATGGCTGAAGGAATCGGCGATGCTAGTCCTTTCTTGGATCCGGCGGTGATACTTGCATTCATAACATTTGTAGCGGCTGGCGGTTATATATTAGAACTTGTTACAACATGGGGCAGCGGAATCATTTTGGTAATTGCACTTGTTACTGCTTTTGTACTCGATCTTCTATTGTACTTATTTGTCCTTCTTCCACTGAAATCGGCGGAAGTGTCCCTCGCGTATACGGATGAGTCGCTGATGGGCAGGGTTGGAAAAGTGATTGTACCTGTCCCTATTGATGGATTCGGTGAAATTGTTATCGAATCGGTGAATGGCATGATTTCTAAGAGGGCGGTAGGGTACGAAAACACCGCAATTGAGTACGGAAAAGAAGTATTGATTATTGAAGTTAGAGATGGAACATTCATCGTTAAAGAGTATGAACCATTCCGCTTCAAATAAAAAAGGGGGAAAAACAGATGGAAATTTGGATTGCAATTGGAGTAGTCGCGTTTGTTTTACTGGCGCTGGTTCTCGTCTTCATCACAAAGTACCGCACAGTCGGGCCAGATGAAGCACTAATCGTGACAGGAAGTTATCTTGGTTCTAAAAATGTACATAAGGATGATTCGGGAAATCGTATTAAAATCATCCGCGGCGGCGGGACGTTCCTGTTGCCAGTGTTCCAACAAGCGGCACCGCTTAGCCTTTTGTCAAGTAAGCTTGAGGTTACAACGCCGGAAGTGTACACGGAGCAAGGCGTTCCTGTTATGGCAGATGGAACAGCAATTATTAAAATTGGTGGCTCAATCATAGAGATTGCAACAGCTGCTGAACAATTTTTAGGGAAATCAAAAGCTGACCGTGAAAATGAAGCAAAAGAAGTATTGGAAGGTCATTTGCGCTCGATTCTTGGTTCAATGACAGTAGAAGAAATTTACAAAAATCGCGATATGTTTTCTCAGGAAGTGCAACGTGTTGCTTCACAGGATCTTTCCAAAATGGGACTCATCATCGTTTCATTTACAATTAAAGATGTGCGCGATAAAAATGGCTATCTCGATTCACTCGGGAAACCACGTATCGCACAAGTGAAGCGCGATGCGGATATCGCAACAGTTGAAGCAGAAAAAGAAACGCGTATTAAAAATGCGGAAGCATCTAAAGAAGCACAAAAAGCAGAAATTGAACGTGCGACTGAAATTGCGGAAGCTGAAAAAGAGAATCAATTGAAGGTTGCGGATTACCGTCGTGATCAAGATGTTGCAAAAGCACGTGCCGACCAAGCTTACGAACTTCAAACGGCCGTCTCGAAACAGGAAGTTATGGAACAGGAAATGCAAATTCAAATCATTGAACGTCAAAAACAGATTGAACTTGAAGAGAAAGAGATTCTGCGTCGTGAGAAGCAATATGATTCTGAAGTTAAGAAAAAAGCTGACGCGGATCGCTATGCAATCGAACAAAATGCAGAAGCTCAAAAATCGAAACAAATTACGGAAGCCGATGCTGAAAAGTACCGCATTGAAGCACGTGCGTTTGCGGATGCAGAAAAAGTTCGTCTTGACGGGCAGGCGAAAGCCGATTCAATGCGCGCACAAGGGGAATCTGAAGCTGACATTATTCGTCTAAAAGGTCTTGCGGAAGCGGAAGCGAAACGTAAAATTGCGGAAGCATTCGAACAGTACGGCCAAGCTGCCATGCTTGATATGATTGTTAAAATGATTCCAGAATATGCGAAACAAATTGCAAGCCCGCTTGCGAATATTGATAAAATTACTGTTGTTGACACGGGTAGTGGTGAAGGCGGCGGAGCCAATAAAGTAACGTCGTATGCGACTAACTTAATGGCAACATTGCAAGAATCCTTGAAAGCATCATCAGGCATTGACGTTAAGGAAATGCTTGAAAACTACACGGGCAAAGGCAATATCCGCCCAAGTATTGACCAGCTGACAAATGAGATAAAAGCAACAAATACGAAGCAACCCACTCAACAAGTGATTGCAAGAAAAGAAGTTGCAGCTGACGAAGCTGAATAATATCTAACTAGAAGAGAGTCCCGACGCAGTAGTGCGTCGGGGCTCTTTTTTATGTTGTAGGCCCCCTCAGCGAGCGTAAAGTAAGGAAACAATCATAACCCTCGCACGACCGATCATAAAAGCTGCCAACCGATCATAACCCTCGCACGCCCGATCATAAAACTCCCTAACCGATCATAACCCTCGCACGCCCAATCATAAAACTCTCTAACCGATCATAACCCTCGCACGCCCGATTATAAAACTTCCTAACCGATCATAACCCTCGCACGCCCGATCATAAAACTCCCTAACCGATCATAACCCTCGCACGCCCGATCATAAAACTCTCTAACCGATCATAATCCTCGCACGCCCGATCATAAAACTCCCTAACCGATCATAACCCTCGCACGACCAATCATATATCCAGCATCCACCCCAACATCTTAAGAAATTCTTCATATCTATCCTCACAAACCCTTAAGATTCTCCCTATATAATGAAGGAAATAAAGAAAGTTGGAGGGGAACAGATGATTAGTGTGCAAAATTTAAATCATTCATTCAAAATCGGCAAGAAAGGTAAAGAAAAGCGAGTTCCGGTGTTGAAAGGGTTAACGTTTGATGTTGCGGAGGGTGAAATTGTATCGATTGTTGGCAAAAGTGGTTCGGGTAAATCAACGCTTCTTCATATTATGGCAGGATTTCTAACGCCTGAAAGTGGAGAAATCAGTGTGCAAGGCATTCAGACCTCTGCATTCAACGAAGTGGAAAGTGCGAAGTTTCGATTAGATCATTTCGGTTTCGTCTTTCAAAACTTTCAACTCATGCCTGGATTGACAGCGTTTGAAAATGTTGAACTGCCACTGACATTGAAGGGCATCAACAAAAGTGAGCGACACAAGAAAGTAAAAGACCTGATGCAAAGCGTTGGACTAACGGATGTGCAAGACCATTATCCAAATGAATTATCGGGAGGTCAGCAACAGCGTGTCAGCATTGCGCGTGCGCTTATAACGGATCCGCCAATCATTTTTGCCGATGAACCGACAGGTAGTCTCGACTCGGAAACAGAACAGGACGTTCTTTTGCTTATCCAGTCGCTCAATAAAACACGGGGCATCACATTCGTCATCATTACACACGACGATGAAGTGGCACAAACAGCGAATCGCGTATACAGAATGCATGACGGCGTATTAACGGAAGGCGGTGCACAGCATGCAATTTAAGGACCAGATTAGTTTCGTAGGGCAACATATCAAGAAAAATAAAATGCGTGTTTTCATGACCGTGCTTGCGGCAACGATGGGAACAGCCTTTTTAATTGTGCTCGCGTCCGTTGGATTCGGCCTACACGAAACGATTCGGGGAGAGGTCTTATCGAATCGACTTGTGACACAAATTGAAGTGTTCTCAAGTGAGATGGATGAAGAGAAAGTTGTAGAGCTGAAGAAACGGGATCATGTAAAAGCAGTTGTATTCCGCCAAAATCTAGGGGCAGAACAGCAGTCTTCAATTGGTGATTTCACTGGGAATAGTCAGCTTGTTGTGACGGATTTTACAGAAGAAAAGAAAGCGAATTTCGAGCTTCAGGAAGGACGTTTACCTGAAAAAGTGAACGAAGTCGTCGTGGGAAGCAATTTCGCAGATTCCTTAATGAATCAACAAGATGAAAATGAAGATGGTGAATTTACTACGTATGATGGAAAATTGATTGGAGAACAGTTCATCTATCAAATCGGTGAAAATGAAGGTGAAATGATTGAGGATAAAATGATGCTCACGATAGTGGGTATCGGAAAGAAACCTGCGAAAGATTGGGAGCAGGATCAAAAAATATACGCTGACGCATCTATTATTCCAGAGTTAGAAAAAATCTATTATGCACATGTAGACAAGCCAGTGGATGATAATGCAGACGCACAGCAATTATTTTATGGCAATGTAAACGTCTATGCGGATAAATTAGAAAATGTGAAAGCAATCTCTACTGCATTAAAAGACGATGGATATAGTGTGTATTCCATATCCGAAGAACTTGATCAATTAGATGTCTTTTTCCTAGCGTTGAAAGCTGGACTTGTATTCGTTGGGACAATTGCGATCTTAATTGCATCTATTGGAATATTTAACACGATGACAATGGCTGTGACAGAGCGGACGCGTGAAATCGGAGTTATGAAAGCAATCGGGGCAGATCCGAAATTAATCCAACGACTATTCCTGATGGAAAGTGCGTGGATTGGTATAGTTGGGACGGTTCTTGCAGTTGTTATTTCCTATGGGGTGAGCATTGTGTCGAATTATGTGCTGCCAATCATTGTTACGGCAGCGCTCGGTGAAGAAGATTTTGGAGATATGACTGTTACGTTCTCCGTTATTCCATGGCAACTTGTGGTTATCGCTTCTACGATCAGCATAGGCGTCGCAATGATTTCAGGGTGGCGACCAGCGCGTAAAGCGACGAAAATTGATGTCATCAATGCGTTGAGGCAGGAACTCTAATCGACATATTTTTGCATCAATCGGGTAAAGGTGTATGAAACGTTGGCGTGACTTGTTATAATGGTAATATTCAGACATGCCTTGATGATCATATGCCTTAACCCTAGGAGTACGCTTATGTACACTATTTTAAACCAGTCGTATAGCAATCAAACTAGCGAAGGATATCCGGTACTTCATCTCGGTTATGCGGATGTCGTATTGCTCGGAAGATGGAACGGATTGTCAAATGCGCTTTATTCATTGCACAAGAATGGCTCGTTTTGGGTCCAATACGACGCCGAAGACGCCTTCATAGAGTCCTATAAGCTTCTTAACGGGGTCGTAGAAATGGAATACGAAGGAAAGCGCCGTCTATTGGAAATCGGTGAGACAATTGAAGCATCGAATTATGAACATATTATTTCGTTTTACGGGAAAACGGAAGCAGATATTTTAATTAAAATGGAAGCTGAAAGTTTTGAGTACAGATTTTTCGAAACGCAAATCCTTCAAGAAGAGGCGGATGCGATTGCATCGGTCGATGGCTATACTTATATGCATTGCAACCGAATTAAGGATTATTCAATCGAAGTGTGGAAACAGTTGGAACTCCCAACAGAAAGCCTTAGCACCTTGAGATGGGGCGCCTATTTTCATGATGTCGGCAAGCGTGTTGTCCCGCTAGAAATTCTAAATAAACCTGGGAAACTGACAGCTGAAGAGTGGGAAATTATGAAGACTCATACGACAGAAGGTGCAAAGATTATGCGTGAGCATGCTGTCGAATGGCTAACAGATACTGCATTCATTGTCGAACAACATCATGAAAGACACGACGGAAAAGGCTATCCGTATGGTCTAAAAGGCGATGAAATTGCGCTAGAATCCGCCATCGTATCGGTCGTTGATGCATTTGATGCAATGACAACCGATCGAGTGTATAAGAAGGCCCTTTCTATACAAGAAGCTGTGAAAGAACTAGAGGGCGGAAGAGGGACACAATTTAACCCTGAAGTAGTCGATGCATTTATAGAGATATTAAAGAAAAACCAATTCAATTGGAAATGAAGAATGGAAAAAGACTCGGGAAACCGGGTCTTTTCTATATAAAAAAAGGGGGGGAATGCTATGGATTACATTCAAACGATGAGGAAAATGATTGGTAAGGAATCACTACTAACGGTGGGTTGCGGCGTCATCATTACAAATGAAGATAAAATCTTGCTTCAACACCGCACAGATGAGGACAATTGGTGTATTCCTGGTGGTGTGATGGAGCTTGGGGAAACGTTTGAAGAAACGGCGAAAAGGGAGACATATGAAGAAACGGGACTGCATGTGGAGGGGCTTAAGCTATTTGGTCTTTATTCCGGAGAGGCCTGTTTTGTGACGTATCCGAATGGTGATCAAGTATATAGCGTGCAAGTTATTTTTCAAACAGAAAACTATTTGGGTGAACTAAAACAGGGCGGTACAGAAAGCAAAGCACATCGTTTTTTCGGAAAAGATGAATTGCCGACGAACCTAAACCCTAGGCAAAAAGCATTTATCCGAGACTGGGCGGATGAAAAAAAGGTGCCAATCAGCGATAATGGAAATACTTACAATTGAAAGAGGGATGAATGATGGATTATCGTATTGAACACGACACATTTGGTGAAATTAAAGTACCTGCGGACAAGCTATGGGGAGCGCAAACGCAACGGAGTAAACAAAATTTTAAAATTGGCGGAGAAAAAATGCCAATTGGTGTTATTCGTGCATTTGCCCATTTGAAAAAATCTGCAGCAATCGCGAGCCATGCACACGGTGCTATCTCAGAAGCAAAAATGAAGGCTATCTCTGCAGCGGCGGATGAAGTAGTCTCTGGCAAACTGGATGATCATTTCCCACTTGTCGTTTGGCAAACAGGAAGCGGTACGCAGTCAAACATGAATATGAACGAAGTGCTTGCACACCGTGGAAATCAACTTCTTGAAGAGTGGGGCGAGGAAGAACGCCTTCATCCGAACGATGATGTCAATAAATCACAAAGTTCAAACGACACATTCCCTACAGCGTTGCATGTTGCAGGCGTCGTGGCAGTACAACAACAACTCGTACCGGCAATTGGTGTATTGAAAGAAACACTTAACAAGAAGTCCGAAGAGTTCATGGATATCATTAAAATCGGCCGTACGCATTTACAAGACGCGACACCTTTAACGCTTGGCCAGGAAATTAGCGGTTGGCACCGGATGCTCGAGAAAACAGAAAAAATGATTACGGACAGCGTCGAGTCGATGAAAGAACTTGCAATCGGTGGAACGGCTGTTGGTACAGGACTTAACGCACCTGCAGGATTTGGGGACCGTGTTGCTACTGAAATCAGCACAGCAGTAGGAATCGAATTTACGTCTGCGGTAAATAAATTCCATTCACTTACGAGCTATGATGAAATTGTTTACGTTCATGGCGCTATCAAAGCACTTGCAGCAGACCTAATGAAAATCGCCAATGATGTGCGCTGGTTAGCTAGTGGACCACGTTCAGGTATTGGTGAAATTACAATTCCTGAGAACGAACCAGGCAGTTCCATCATGCCAGGAAAAGTGAATCCGACTCAAAGTGAAGCGTTGACGATGGTTGTCGCACAAGTCATGGGGAACGACGCGACAATCGGTTTCGCAGCGAGCCAGGGGAACTTCGAACTGAACGTCTTCAAGCCGGTTATCATATATAACTTCCTTCAATCCGTGACGTTGTTGAGCGATGCGATGATCAGTTTCAACGATAACTGTGCAGTTGGCATTGAACCAAATCGTGAAGAAATTGACCGTAAAGTTCAAAACTCACTTATGCTTGTGACGGCACTTAATCCTTATATCGGTTACGAAAATGCAGCGAAAATAGCGAAAACAGCACATGCGGAAGGAACAACGCTAAAAGAGGCGGCACTTAAATCAGGCTTGCTGACAGAAGAACAATTTGACGAGTATGTCGTTCCTTCAAAAATGATTGGGAAATAAGGAGTCGACTTCAGTATGTACGAAAAAGAGTGTCCATATTGCAATTTGCTAGCGGATCCTGAGCAGCAAATTATCTTTGAAAATGCGACATGCGCTTATATTCAAAAGCCTTCCGAGCAAACAGTGTTGGAAGGGAGCGGGCTCATCGTTTCGAAACGGCATGCAGTCGATGTATTTTCATTAACCGCGCAGGAATGGATTGATACACAGGAACTGCTAATGAAAGCGAAAGCTCATTTGGAAGAGCGGTACGGGCACGATGGTTATTCCGTTGGTTGGAATACGGGAAAAACAGGCGGGCAATCGATTTCGCACGCGCATTTACATGTGATTCCGAGATTTGCGGATGAGCCGTATGCTGGGAAAGGTATCCGGCATTGGATTAAGCAAGAGGCTAATCACCGTCGTGTTTGATCCCACATTAACGGGCAGTAAAACCCCCTCTGATTGAAGATTAACTTTTTTGTCCATCAAACTGTAACTTATAAACGTGTTGTTTTGGGTTATGATGAAAGGACAACTACACGAATAAGGGGTGGGCAGTATATGAAAAAGAAATGGATATTCATCTTGCTTGCAGCGATTCTTGTCCTTTCAGCATGCGGAGAAAAAGCACAGCCAAGCGAGAAAGAACATGACATGGCACATGGGGAACAGCAGCATGTACCAAACGGTGACTTGCAAGAAGTAACAGCTTCTGCCGATATTTTACCGTCGTTCCTAGATGATAAGTCGGAGGATATGCGTCTTGTCTATCAAATGGCGGGAACTGCAACGGATATTATTGAGTGGATGCCTTGCTATTGTGGGTGCGGTGAAAGCGCAGGTCATGATAGTAACTTGAATTGTTTCATCGACGAAGTTCGTGAAGACGGTTCTGTTGTCTGGGATGACCACGGCACACGTTGCCAAGTTTGTCTGGATATCGCCGTGCAATCTGTAATGATGAAGCAAGAAGGTAAATCGTTAAAAGAAATCCGTGAATTCATCGATGAAAATTATAAAGAAGGCTACGCGGAACCAACAAAAACGCCGATGCCAGCATAATTGAATTATAAAAAGCAGACACGCGAAAGTGTCTGCTTTTTTATATAGGAAAGGGATTAGTTAATGTATGTGTTACTGACCAGTAAATCACTCAAAATTTCTGACGGAATTTCAAATGTCACGACACCCATATAACCAGGTGCAATTTCATATTTATCGAATGAAATGACAAGCTTATTATCAGCTGTAATATAGAATGACTGATCGGCTTGGATTGTTTTGAAGTCATCGAAAAATTCGCTATTCAAAAAGTAAGAGACCTCTTCATCTGCTGCCATTTGTCGCTCCATTTCACTTACTAAATATGAGCTAATAGCATCGACGTATTTATCATCTTTAAAAAGACTTGGCAATGTGATTAACACGTTGTTCTGCTTATCAATTGTGTCGTACTTCATTGTTGTTGAAGAGGATCCGACCGTATTCACCTCATAGCGAGCAATCGATAGAAGCTGGTCAGTATCTGTTTTCACTTCGTAGCCAGTGTCGATGCCAAGATGACCGCCACCTGCCTTTTCCAATTCCGCGGCCTCTTGTTGGAACTGTTCGAAAAGTACTTTGTTTTCCTCAAGGTATTTCTCATTCAGAGAAGATTGCAGTCCTTCATCAGTCAATCCTTCAATTGCTGGTGTAGCGACATTTGCTTGGTACGTTTTTTCATCGACAGTCAATTGTTGTGCGGTAAATACATCCACAATCGCTCCAAGAAGCGGAACATTTGCCATTGCCTGTGCGAAGGATGGACTGACATTTATACTACCGATGAATAGAGCAGCAGCGGCGGCGGCTCCAATCGTCCATTGTTTTAGAAATGGACGTCTTTTCTGTGACGCTTTTGCTCGACGAATCGAAGCTTTTACGACGTCTTCCAACTCAGACGGAATCTCCGTTTCGTCATAGTTCTTTTTCAACTTTTTCAATTCTTTCATAACCTGAATTCCTCCCCAACTTCAATGCGTAACTTTTTCAATGCTGCATATAATCTTGTTTTAATCGTATTCACATTTTCATCCATCACTACAGCGATTTCATCAATTTTCAAATCCTCGAAAAATCTAAGAATAATAAGAGATCTGTATTTAGGAGGCAACTGGTCAATGGCATCATGTAAGTCCATGTCGATAATGTCATCCTCTAACTGTGGCAAATGAATGCCGAGAATGTCATCGTCCATCACTGTAATACGCTGATGTTTTCGGATGAAGTCAATGGATGTATTAACGATGATCCGGTAGAACCAAGTTTTCAAATAGGCAATCTCTTCAAGTCGATCAATTGAATTGAGGGCTTTTAAAATGGCATCTTGTACAATATCAAGTGCATTTTCTTTATTTCTAACATAGCTGTATGCAAGGCGATAATGGGCTTCACGATTCTCTACTATAAATTTTTCTACAAGCTCAAACTTCTCATTTTTTGTCATGACAAAAGATTCACCTTCTCCAATTTCCAACATGTCGCGAACACGTTATAGTTATTTGACGGGGTACATGTCTGAAAAGTTTTATGTTTTCATTCGCTGAAAAAAATCAATTAAAAGAATCCTTTACGAAACATTGGAAAATTCATGGTAAAATAAATATAACGTAAGGGTGTAGGCCATGGCGATAATGTAGATTTTAGTATTGTGTTTCTAGGAGGATTTATAGTTCTTTAAAGTTTTATTTCTTTTTTGCAAGGGAGTTTTCGGATCTGGAAAAGCACTGCGAAAAAATTGCTGATCTTGAGAGAGAAGTACTGATACTTAAAAACAAAAAAATCTGCTATACGGAGGAGAAATCAAGATGGAGGATATATTATTTGTTGCATCATGGAGCGGCGGAAAAGATTCTGCGATGGCTTATTACCGCGCAATGAAAGCGGGTGGCATTCCGAAACGGTTATGGACAATGTTTGAAGAGGATGAAGAACGGTCAAAATCACATGCGCTGCCTTTTGAAGTCGTAGCAGCCCAAGCTGAAAGGATCGGCGTCCCTTTAATGATACGGGGAGCAAGCTGGAAAGGGTATGAAGAGCAATTTTTAGACGCGATGAAAGAATGTGTTGAGTCAGGCATCAGCCACGGGGTTTTCGGGGATATCGATCTTGAAGACCATTTGGAGTGGGTTCAAGAAACATGTGCGAAAGTCAATATGAAAGCAGTTCATCCATTATGGATGGAGCCGCGTCGCAAGATATTGGAAGAGTTTATAGAGGGCGGATTCGAGGCATACATCGTTGTCGTCAATACAACAATGACGCCTGCCCATTTCATAGGCCGTAAATTTACTATCGAACTGATGGATGAACTCGATGCGCTCGGCATTGATTCATGTGGGGAATCTGGGGAATTTCACACTGTGGTTGTAGACGGACCGATTTTTAGTGAACGGGTCCCGGTCGTTTTTTCAGGGCAGCATAAACGGGATGACTATGTGTTTTTGGATGTATCATTGGGGAAATAAGTGTGGATGGGAAGTTTCGTAAGGGAAGAAGTCCGCGAACTTAATGTCGCGGACAGCATTGCATTATTAAGTAGGGTGAACCATCGGGTATCAGTCTTCTTCAACATCCATAAGGAAAATCTGCTCTTCGAATCCGCCGCGTTTCTCAGCCTTTTCTACTCTTACCTTTTCTAGATCTTCAAATGATACCCCGTAATATGAAACGGCTGCATGGATGAGCTCCAACAAATCCGCAAGTTCTTCGATGGCGTCATCTGTCGTCTCGGTGGATTCGTATTCCTCCAGTTCTTCATGCATTTTTTTGTTGATTTCGTTAATGTATTCGTCTTCATTCAAAAGGCGTGTATTGCAAATCAGACCGGACTTTTCGATGATTTCGGGAATCCGGTCGCGTACTAATTTATTTTATATCGGCATGTTGTTGTCTCCTTTTAATCACTAAATCTAATTATTCTAAATGATAACATGTGATTCTTTAAATTGAAAAAGCCATCCACATTCGCATGAGGCAAATGTGGATGGCTTTAATCATATATTCAATAAATCGCCCAGTTCTTTCTCTAAAAACGGATCTGCATTCAACAGCTTCCTAAATTCAGTGTACCGTTTCACTTCATCCGCAGAAGCTTCTCGTCCGGTCTGATAAGCTCGAATCAAAATGTTTTTGGGTGTGTGCTCCATGTCGATGAATTCGAGTAACTGAGCCTCGTAACCCACGAGTGATAACAGCTCGGCACGAATGGAATCAGTAGCAAGTGCTGAGAACCGTTCTTTGATGAGTCCGTGTTGAAGCATAACGTCTAGCGCGGGGGAATTAACCTGAGAGAATAGTTCGTGCTGGCAACATGGCACGCTCAAAATGACTTTCGCTCCCCATTTCACCGCACGGGCAAGCGCCATATCTGTCGCAACATCGCATGCATGTAAGGTGACGACCATGTCGACTGACGTTTCGTCATTATAATCATTGATATCTCCTACTAGAAATTCAAGATTATCGTAACCAAGATCCTTCGCAATGGTGCTACATTCCTCAATCACTTCTTTTTTCAAATCAAGGCCAGTTACCTTAATATCCAGCCCTTTTTCGATACGTAAATAGTGATAGAGCGCAAATGTTAAATAGGATTTACCGGAACCGAAATCAAGAATACGTACAGTACGATCTTTCGGTAAGTGGGCAAGAGAATCGTCGATGAATTCGACGAACCGGTTAATTTGTCTAAACTTGTCGTGCTTTTGTTTTTTCACTTTGCCGTCGGGCGTTTGGACGCCAAGTCGTACTAGAAATGGATAGGGCGTATTTTCATCCAATAAATAATTTTTCTTACGGTTGTGTGAAAGGTCAACTACTTTTTCAGATGCTCCTTTTTCAGACTTCCACATTACTTTAAATTTTTTCGTCAGCTGAACCTGGACTTTTTCATCCGAAAACTCAGCGTGTATTTGTCTGAAACGCTCGAGTAGTTGTTGTAAATGTGCTCGCAATGCATCAGGGGTAACATTTTCATGGTTCAGCACTCGTTCGTACTGGTATTCAAATTGAATATGCAGCTGCCCTTTTATTTCCACTGGTTTCACTTTCACCCGTTTTAGTTCATCTGTTTTTGTGCGGGATTGGCTGATTGTCCCGCCAATGAAAGACCCGTCTGTTATCCGTCGTGTTAATTCGTCCACTAATTCCTCAAATTGCATTGTCATCACTCCTAGTTAAACTCAAATCCCTGTTTCTTCAAAAAATCTTTCATATGCGTTCGACGAGGAACTTCTAAAAAGTCTGCCATGGAATCGGACCAGGCGGCGTCTTTACGGTTTGAGCCGCGGCTTAAATAATAGTCGTTCATTGTTTCATCATACTTAGGGATAAGTTCGTCGTATTTATCGGTATTGTAGCTGTTTTCGTGAATAATTGCTTCTACCGGTAAGCGCGGTTTCACTTCATTCGCTTCGTCAGGAACGCCGATTGTCATGGCGAATAGTGGAGTAACACCGTTGGGAAGCGATAGCAATTCGCTTATTTCCTCAGGTGCATTACGTACGCCCCCGATATAACAGATGCCATAACCTTTTGATTCGGCCGCGATCGCTACATTTTGGGCGAATAAAGCAACGTCGATGGAGCCGACAAGGACACTTTCAGCAGAGGAGAAATCAATGTCTTTTCCGACTAAGTTAGCTGCCTTTTTCAATCGACAATAGTCCGCGCAGAAGACTAAAACGGCGCCAGCTGATAAAATCTGTTGCGGGTTCTTCGCGAATTCCGCTAGTTTCTTGCGTTTTTCAACATCCGTTACATAAATGACAGAGTATGCTTGGACAAAGTGCGAACTTGCGGCATGCTGCCCGGCCCGAATGAGTTCAAGTACTTCTTCTTTTGGTAGTGTAATGTCTTTATATTTTCGAACAGATGCGTGGGCAGATAATAAGTCGATAACCATGGAATCCCTCCAAAAAATGTTTTATTAATTAAGATTAACAGACTGTGATAGTGGTAAACTACCTTTAAAGCTTAACAAAGGGGTGTTGTTATGAATTGGGCGGAAAGTATTTCAATTACCACGGCGTTGTTAATTTTATTTCTAGTCATCTTACCAATTACAATTGCCATATATCTATACTTTTATGACAAAAGCCAAAAGCAACATGCGATTCTTCGGAATTTCCCGATTTTAGGGCGGATGCGTTATGTGATGGAGAAGACGGGTCCTGAGCTTCGTCAATATCTGTTTGACGACGATAATGACGGCGAACCATTCAATCGTGAAGAATACCTACACATGGTTATGCCAGGGAAATATTTGAATAGTGTCATTGGCTTTGGCTCGAAACGTGATTTTGAAGAATCGGGTTATTATATCCGCAACGCAATGTTTACGAAGCAAAATGAGGAAATGCGCGTTGATAATTCAAACCTTATAGATACGATGCGTTATGTCGTTGATGAAGATAATCTCTTCTCACGTAAAGAACACCGCGAAGATATTCCGACATTGCCTTGGTTGTTGCCAGAAGAGGATGCAATCGTCATTGGTCCGAACTGTGAGCATCCATTTCATGTCCGCAGCATGCTTGGTCAATCCGCGATGAGTTATGGGGCACTCGGGGAAAATGCAATCACTGCATTGTCAAAAGGGATTGGCATGGCGCAAGGGGCTTGGATGAATACCGGCGAAGGAGGTCTGTCCCAGCATCACTTGGCGGGCGGTGCAGATATAATTGCACAAATTGGCTCGGGTTTGTTCGGATTTAGAACGGAGGATGGCGAATTCAGTTTTGAGCGGGTTCGTGAAAAAGCGGATATTCCGCAAGTCAAAGCGTTTGAAATTAAATTAGCGCAAGGTGCGAAAATGCGTGGTGGGCACGTTGAAGGGGCGAAGGTAACGGAAGAAATTGCGGCAATTCGTAATGTTGTTCCGTTTGTCTCTATTAATAGTCCAAACCGCTTTCACCAGTTTGATGATTACCCAACACTTTTTGAATTCATTGATCAAATTCGTCAGCATTCGGGTAAACCGGTTGGTATTAAGGTTGTCCTCGGTGGGAAACAGGATGCAGAGGAACTTGCGTCATTCATGCATGAAACAGGTATGGGTCCCGACTTTATCTCATTAGATGGTGGGGAGGGCGGCTCGGGCGCTACATACCAGGATCTTGCTGATAGCGTTGGATTACCGTTGCGGTCAGCAATTATTCTTCTGGACGATGCACTTCGAAAATTTGAAGTACGTGACCGCGTGAAAATTATTGCATCGGGTAAGATTACGACACCGGACCGAGCAGCAATAGTTCTAGCAATGGGAGCAGATCTTGTTCAAGTTGCGCGTGGTTTTATGATCTCGGTCGGTTGCATTATGGCGCACCGTTGTCATACGAATGATTGTCCAGCGGGCGTTGCAACGACAGATAAGAAATTACAGCAAGGCCTCGTCGTCGAAGAGAAAAAGTACCGTGTCACAAATTATATTTTGACGATGCGAGAAGGACTTTTCCGTGTCGCTGCAGCGGCAGGTCTGGATTCGCCAACGAAACTCGAACGACATCATGTCGTTTACAAAGATGAACGAGGACGCGTCTTTCCTGTGGAATGAATTGAAGTATGCCGTTCTGCCTTGAGAGGTGGAACGGTATTTTTTGTGGTGTTTGCAACGTTTCGCCAAAAGAAAACAACACTCCATCGGAACCTCACAACAAATACACTACAACCTGAAATTAATTTTCAATAATCTGAACTTCGTGATAACATATTGCTATATGATTGTTTCAGAAAAGGGGAATGGACATGACATTGCTACGTAAAACAGTGGGGGAAATTGTAAGGGAACAAGCGGAGCTTTATCCGGACCAGGAAGCTTATGTCTATCCGGAACATGGAATTCGAAGAACATATAAAGAATTTGATGAAGAAACGGACCAACTTGCAAAAGCATTTATTGCTATGGGCATCGAAAAAGGGGAAAACATTGCCATATGGTCAGACAATAAAAGGGAGTGGCTGCTTAGCCAATATGCAACAGGGAAGATGGGGGCAGTCCTTGTCACGGTAAATACGAATTACCAAGCTACAGAACTGGAATATTTGCTGAAGCAATCTGATGCAACTACGCTCATTCTGGATGAAAGCTTTAAAGGAACGAGTTACATAGATATTATCCGTACGGTTTGTCCGGAATTGGTGAGGAGTGAGAGGGGCTCTATATCAAGTGTCAAACTGCCTCATTTCAAACGAATCATCCTGATGACGGAACGAGAAGAACAAGGTATGTTCAAATGGTCGGAATTCATGGCGCAAGCTGATAAAGTAACGGATGAGCAGTTTGAGGGACAATTTCAATCACTTGATCCCGATGATGTCATTAATATTCAATATACTTCTGGCACAACAGGCTTTCCTAAAGGGGTCATGCTGACACATTATAACGTCGTGAATAACGGTAAACAAATTGGGGATTACATGAAACTGACAGAGCAGGACCGCGTTTGTATTCCTGTTCCATTTTTCCATTGTTTTGGTTGTGTACTAGGAACGCTCGCGGCGGTTACGCACGGTTCTGCGATGATTTTACTCGAACAGTTCGATCCATTGCGTGTACTTCAAGCAGTACAAGATGAGAAGTGTACAGCACTTCATGGGGTGCCAACGATGTTCATCGCAGAGTTGAATCACCCTGACTTTAAGAACTACGATACATCTACGCTTCGTACCGGTATTATGGCTGGATCTGTCTGTCCGATTGAAGTTATGAAACGTGTTATTGAAGATATGGGAGCAAGTGAAATTACGATTTGTTACGGCCAGACAGAGGCATCCCCTGTCATTACGCAGACGAAGACGGATGATCCAATCGGAAAACGCGTGTCAACAGTCGGCAAGCCGCATCCGAACGTTGAAGTCAAAATTATTGATCCTGTAACGGGTGAAGAACTGGCGGTTGGCGTGCCAGGGGAACTTTGCACGCGTGGTTATAACATTATGAAAGGGTATTACAACAATGCGGAAGCAACACGTGAAGCGATTGATGCAGAAGGTTGGCTTCATACGGGCGATATTGCAGTGATGGATGCAGATGGCTACATCGATATTACGGGGCGCATCAAAGATATGGTCATCCGTGGCGGCGAAAATATTTACCCAAAAGAGGTCGAGGAATTTCTGTATACGCATCCTGATATCGCAGACGTACAGGTCGTCGGTGTGCCAGATGCGAAATACGGTGAGGAACTAATGGCGTGGGTTATTCTGAAAGAAGGTGTGAATCTGGATGAAGAGTCCGTACGCGCATTTTGTAAGGGGCGTATTTCACATCATAAGATACCAAAATACATTGAGTTTATAAAAGAATATCCAATGACTGCTTCGGGGAAAATACAAAAGTTCAAACTGCGAGAAATGTCCGTAGAAAAGTCATACCAATAAAAAACAGGCGTATCCCTCTAGACATAGAGGGATACGCCTGTTTTCGTGTGTTATAAAAAAATTGCTTGTCGAATATGCATTATTTCCTGGGAAATGTAAGGTGAATGAAAGTACTTCGTCGTATTCTGTCTATTCAATATACATTATTTACTATCGTTTATTACGAAAAACAGATTTCTATTTATTAAAAAGGTGATATGATAGAGGCAATCTAATAAAAGGAGGATTCATCATGTCAAATGAAGGGTATCAATTAATTGCAATTATTATATACATGGCGGCGATGATTTTCATTGGATGGTATGCATTCAAACGCACATCCAATCTCACGGATTATATGTTAGGTGGGCGTTCGCTTGGGCCGGCTGTAACCGCTCTCAGTGCTGGTGCTGCTGACATGTCGGGCTGGTTGCTTATGGGGTTGCCGGGTGCAATCTATCTCAATGGATTAGTTGAAGCATGGATTGCGGTCGGTTTGACAGTTGGAGCATATTTGAACTGGGTGTTTGTTGCACCTCGTTTACGTGTCTACACACAAGTGTCAAGTGACTCTATTACAATTCCGAGTTACTTGGAAAGTCGTCTGAAAGATAAATCCCGTCTCTTGCGTATTGCTTCGGGTATTATTATTCTAATATTCTTCACATTTTATGTGTCTTCGGGAATGGTTGCGGGCGGGAAGTTCTTTCTTAGCTCATTCGGGTTGGACTATCACGTAGGCCTACTGATTGTTTCGGGTGTCGTTATATTCTATACACTATTCGGAGGATTTTTGGCGGTTAGTTACACGGACGTTGTCCAAGGTATCGTTATGTTCTTTGCGCTCCTTCTTGTGCCGATTGTCGGTATCTTCATCACAGGAGGATTTACAGAAACTGCGACAAGTATCCGTGCTGTGGATCCACAATTGCTGAATTTCGTATCTGGTGCAACGTTCCTAGGTATTTTGTCTGCAGTCGCGTGGGGACTGGGTTATTTCGGTCAACCGCATATCATCGTCCGCTTTATGGCGCTTAACTCGCACAAAGAAGCGAAAAAAGCACGTCGTATCGGAATTAGTTGGATGTTCTTGAGTTTATTCGGTGCAGTTGCAACTGCACTTATCGGAATTGCTTATTATCAGCAGAACACGAATGCAACACTGGTGGATAATGAAACGGTATTTATTGTTCTAGGACAGATTATCTTCCATCCATTCATTGCGGGAATCATGCTTGCGGCTGTTCTTGCAGCTGTTATGAGTACAATTTCTTCGCAACTGATTGTATCCTCTTCTGCGCTAGTTGAAGATTTATACAAAACGTTTATGAAAAAAGACGCAACGGATAAGCATTATGTGTTTTTAGGTAGAATGGCCGTCCTTGCAGTTTCAGTAATTGCTATGGTACTTGCTTGGCCTAACAATGAATCCATTTTGAAAATCGTATCGTTTGCATGGGCTGGATTTGGTGCTGCATTTGGTCCAATCATCTTGCTATCTCTTTACTGGCGCAAACTTACAACGAAAGGTGCACTGTGGGGAATGATAGTTGGAGCAATAACAGTTATGATTTGGGGGAACGTCGATGCTTTATCGGGCACCCTTTATGAAATCGTACCTGGTTTCCTTCTCTGCCTGATTGTTACAGTTGTCGTTAGTAATATCACATATAAACCAAATGCCGAGATTGATAAAGAATTCTCAGCAGCACTTGAAATCCTTAACGAAGATAAGTAATTTGAAAGCCTGCGGTATCTACTACTGCAGGCTTTTCATTTATTTAAAATTAAGAAGGTGGGGTTATTACTATGAAGCTTGATCATACTGTCTATTTCACGAATAAAGAACCGGAGAAAATCGTAGTGGAACAGCAAGCGAGTGGACGTCACGCTGTAGTCGGTGGTCGTCATGAACAATGGGGTACGCATAATGCGCTACTCTATACGAAGAATGCTTATATTGAATGGTTGTCAGTCGAGAAAATGGGAATTGCGCAACAAGTAGACCACCCGCTGACTACGTTATTGCTTCATGATCTTGAACAGGGCGATGGTTGGGGGACGATTTGTCTGTCTGTCGACAATATCGAGAAATTCAATGAGGAAGTTGAAAATAAAGGATTCCATACTTCAGGCGTGCTCGATGCTGAGCGAAGAACGGCTGATGGCCAATTGCGGAAGTGGAAAATGTTGTTCATCGATCAACCCGTATCGAATGAGTTACCCTATCCATTTTTCATCGATTGGGAGGAGCCAGAAGAAACACGTTTTGCGAAATTACGTGAAGAGGGAACGCTTTCCCTGGACAATGAACAGCTGGAAATTACGGAGTGTGTTTTTAGTGTCGAAGATCCATTAAGAGCAACAGCAGAGTGGGCCATTTTATTGTCGCAGAAAGTTGGCAATACTGATGACATCGTCTTGCCGAATGTTGTGCTGAAATTTGTTGCACATGAAGGCGACAAAGATAGATTGACGGATGTTATCGTTGGGCAAACTGACCAACAGTGACAGAGTAGTTGTGCAGTTCGACCTGTCTGACATACAATTTCGTCACATATGGTAGACTAAACATACTTATAGCTTGTCTGGAAGGGGTAGTTCTATGGAATTTTTAGTCGAACGCGCAGTAATTGTGGGGGTCCATGAACAAAAGGATCAGCACTTTGAATATGCAATGGAAGAATTAAAAAACCTTGCTAAAGCAATCGATGTTGAAGTCGTTGGAGAAGTGACGCAAAACATGGAAAAGCGTAACCCGTCTACTTATGTCGGGAAAGGGAAAATGGAAGAGATTCAGAACTTCTACGAAGAATTAGATGCTAACCTTGTTATCTTTAATGATGAATTGTCTCCGTCTCAGATTCGTAATTTGGAGCGAGAACTGGACTGTAAAGTGATTGACAGGACAATGCTCATTCTTGATATTTTCGTACGGCGTGCGAGAACGAGTGAATCTCGGATGCAAGTTGAACTTGCGCAACTGCAATACATGCTTCCTAGACTTGTCGGTTTACGTGCATCCCTTGGTAGACAGGGCGGCGGAGCAGGCGGCGGTGTTCAGAATAAAGGGGCAGGAGAAACGAAACTTGAACTCGATCGTCGAAAAATCGAAGACCAGATTTCCAAACTTGGCCGTGACCTTGATCATGTGAAGGATCAGCGTGAAACTCAGCGCAAGCAACGTAAAAAGAGTGGTATCCCTGTTGTTTCGATTGTCGGTTATACGAATGCTGGCAAGTCGACGATTATGAATAAATTGCTGCTGAAGATGGACGTAGACAATGCGAAGCAAGTGTATGAGGAAGATATGTTATTCGCGACACTCGATACGTCAATTCGGAAAGTGAAGCTTGAGGATAACAAAGAATTCATCTTGACGGATACAGTCGGTTTTGTTTCGAAACTGCCACACCATCTTGTAAAAGCATTCCGTTCAACATTAGAAGAAGCGCGTGATGCGGATCTCCTATTACATGTAGTGGATGTGTCGAATTCGGAACACGGCTATATGATGGAAGTAACAAATGACACATTGCAGGCAGTTGGAGTAGAGAATGTAGCGACGCTTAATATTTACAATAAAGCTGATCTTGCGGATGTTCCCTATCCAGTAGTGAGCGATGATAGTGTGTGGATTTCTGCACGTGAAGGAAAAGGATTAGATGAACTTATCGAGTTGATCAAGAAAAAGATTTTTGAACAATATAGTACATGCAAGCTACTTATTCCATTTGACCGTGGTGATATCGTGTCCTATTTGAATGACAAAGCGAACGTCAAAAGTACGGAGTATGAAGAAGATGGAACGCTGATGACTGTGGAAATGGATATTTCAGAGCGAGCCAAGATTGAAGAATTTATCGTAAGCCACTAAGAAAAGCGCAAGCGCCTTGGTAGACCCGACAAGCGCTGGAGGGCCTGAAGATAAAGGCGCACTTTGCCTTTAACTTCGGGACTGAAGCGACTCGAGGGGCTAGGCGCTGGAGCTAGACACTATTCTAAGTCCAAAAAACTCATACTTTCTTATCTTTTAAAAATCAAAAAACAGCACCACATGACTAGGGAGGTCATGTGGTGCTGTTTTTTCTATCTAAGAGAAAGGGGGTGGAATAGTTCTAGTATGCCCGCTTATATGAAAGTTAAACCTCTTGGAATTGATTGTTATGCAGTCGGGCAAAAATCCCGCCTTTCTTCACAAGCTCATCGTACTTGCCATCTTCCGCAATCCCGTTTTCTGTGACAACGACAACGCGATCAGCATCACGGATTGTCGCCAATCGGTGTGCGATAACAAGGGTTGTCCGGTTTTCAGCAAGTTCAGCGAGCGACTGCTGAATAATGCGTTCCGTTTCTGTATCGAGAGCTGATGTCGCTTCATCTAAAATAAGAATTGGCGGGTTTTTCAAGAACATGCGGGCAATGGCAAGACGTTGTTTCTGGCCGCCGGATAATTTCAAGCCGCGTTCTCCAATCTGTGTTTCATAGCCATAAGGAAGTGAAGCGATGAAGTCTTCTAGATGCGCTTTTTTCGCTGCTGAAATAATTTCATCATCCATCGCATCCAATTTTCCGTAGCCAATATTTTCTTTAATGGTCCCGGTGAATAAGAAGACGTCCTGCTGAACGATACCGATTTGTGAACGCAAGGAGTGCTGCGTCATATCGCGGATATCGATCCCGTCAATAGAAATCGCACCTTCAGTGACATCGTAAAAACGCGGAATAAGCGAGCAAATCGTTGTTTTTCCGGCTCCAGATGGCCCAACAAATGCAACCGTTTGACCCGCGCGTATGTTTAAGTTAATACCTTCTAGTACGGCTTTGTTATCGTCATAGTGGAAATCTACATCATCGAAGATAATATCTCCGTTCAAATGGGCAACAGCCACTGCGTCTGGACGATCTTTAATTTCAGGCTCTTGTTCAATTAATTCACGGAACCTGCGGAATCCTGCCATACCTTTTGGATACAGTTCCAATAGCGCGCTGATTTTATCGACAGGCTTAATGAGCACATTGACGAACAGTACAAATGCTACGAGTTCGCCGCTCGACAATTTGTCGTTGAGTGTGAACCACGCTCCAACAACAAGTACGATAAGAGTGACAAGCCGGGTCATCATGAACATACTCGAATGGGTCCAGGCCATCACTTTATAAGCGACAAGCTTGGCTATTCTGAAATTCCCGTTGTCTATGCGGAAGCGCGCAATTTCGAAGTCTTCGTTCGTGAATGATTTGACAACGCGTGAACCTGACACGGAATCTTCTACGCGTGCATTGACGTCAGCAATTTTACCGTACATGTTTTGCCATGCCGCATTCATTTTGATGTTACAGAATGTGACGAGGATAATGAGAAATGGAACCATAATAATTGCGATCAGTGCAAGTTCAGGGTTGATGCTGTACATGATGGCAAATGCCCCAATAAGCGTCATGATCGCGATGAAGACGTCCTCTGGACCATGGTGGGCGAGTTCCCCGATGTCGAACAGATCATTGGTAATCCGGCTCATAATATGTCCGGTCTTCGTGTTGTCAAAAAAACGGAAGGATTGCCGCTGTACATGGTTGAATAGCTGCTGGCGCATATCGGTTTCGATATTGATGCCGAGTTTGTGACCAAGATAGCTGACGATATATTGAAGGAACGTACTCAGTAAATAAACGACCAATAATAGAATACTTATCGTCGTGATTTGTCCCCAATTGCCTTTAGGCAGCAAATCATCAATGAACCACTGGACCGCGACTGGGAACGCAAGGTCGAGCAATGCTACGAAAATAGCACTTGAAAAGTCGATGATGAAAAGTCGCCTATGTGGTTTGTAATATGAAAAGAACTTTTTGAGCATATCGTTTTAATCCCCTTTAGTCTGATAATTGCTAGTATAGCGGAAAAAGCGACAGAAGACGATAATTAATTTCTGAAACCGAAATAATACTCATGTAGTTCAATAGATGTGAGTAAGTAATTGAGTAATAATATTCAATTACTTTGAAATGTGGAACTCTTTGTGTTTTGAGCCGTATGAGTATATGTAGATAAAATTAGCAATTGGAAGGAAGCGGATAATATGAACAATTGGATGAAGGGTATTGCAGCAGGAATTCTTGTACTTGGACTTGGTGCATGCGGTAAGACAGCGGAGCCGAAAACAGATCCTGATACGGGCAAGAAGGTAGAAGTTCAGAATAAGAGCGACATGACAGCGCAGGAAGTTTATGAGAAGGTGATGGCAGTTTCGGAAGAGCAAAAGAGTATGCACGCCAAAATGGATATCGATCAGCTGATTAAAGTACCAAGCCAAGAGTTTGAAATGAACAGTAAGATAAATATGGACATGGATATGGTTATGGAACCACTCTCGATGTATCAGAAGATGAAGATGGACATGGGTGAGCAAGGGAAGATGGACATGGAAATCTATATGACAGATGCAGGCTTCTTCATGAAAGATCCGGAGTCGGGTGATTGGATTAAGCTACCAAATGAAATGTATGAGGAAATGAGTGGCCAACTGTCCGGAGGAGCGGATCCGACACTTGACATGAACATGTTCAAAGAATTTACAGATGACTTCAAGTTTGAGCAAACGGATGATGCTTACATCCTTACATTATCCGCAGCAGGCGATAAATTCAGCAAGCTATTCAAAAAAGTTGCTACTGAAAACATGCCTGCGGGTATGGAAATGAATGAAGAACAGGCGGAAGTGATGGAAAATATGGAAGTGAAATCACTCGAGTATGAAATCTTCATCGACAAAAAGACATTCTACACAAATGCGTTCAATATGAAGATGGATATGACGATGGAAGTCGAAGGCGAAGAGATGCATATTGACCAGAAAGTAAAAGCTGACATCAGTAAAATTAACGAAATCGACACAATTAAAATTCCACAAGAAATACTAGATAACGCTGTCGATATCAATGAATCGATGGGGCAGTGAAACAATGGGCACCGGTTATCCACTCCGGTGTCTTTTTTATTGAAATAAGTAAAATGTGGAAATCTAACAGAAACACTGCCAGACCAGTAAACAACTCAGGCCAATCATAAAAATTGGAAGATCAATCTCGATAAATTCCATAACATCCATAAACTAACATGACTGACTATATGAAAAGTGGTAGTCAAGGGTACCCTACTTAATCTTCTATTCTCACTGATAATGATTTTCAGTTAATCATTGACAGTGAATTCTAGCATGCTATAATTGAATTTGCGCTAATTGATAACTGTTTTCATTAAACAGATTCTCAATTGGTAGTAAATAATCGATATCGGGGATACCCATGAAGATACGTTACTTAGTAATCGCAGTTATCAGTCTTTCATTCCTATCATTATTTGTAGGAGTGAGCCATATTACGCCAATGGGTCTGCTTGATTTTAAATCGGAAGAAACCGAAATTTTTCTAATCAGCCGTGTGCCACGACTTGTCGCTATTCTACTTGCAGGAGCAGGGATGAGTATAGCAGGTCTCATTATGCAACAGCTGAGCCGAAATAAATTCGTTTCACCGACGACAGCAGGAACTTTGGATGCGACACGGCTCGGGATTCTTGTCTCGATGCTGTTATTCACAAACGCATCCACAATTGAAAAGATGATTGTCGCATTTGTATTCGCGCTTGCCGGCACGCTACTGTTTATGCAAATCCTTGACCGTATCAAATTCAAGGATGCGATTTTCATTCCGTTAGTTGGGCTTATGTTCGGTAATATTTTGTCATCTATTGCGACGTTTTTTGCTTACAGAGCGGATGTCATTCAAAATATGTCGGCATGGTTACAAGGTGATTTTTCGATGATTATGAAAGGACGTTATGAACTTCTATACATAAGCATTCCCGTGCTAATCATTACTTATTTGTACGCAAACCGGTTTACTGTTGCGGGGATGGGTGAGGATTTCTCGAAAAACCTCGGGCTTGCTTATAGGCGGATCGTCAATATCGGACTTATCCTTGTTGCACTTATTACCACTACCGTCGTCTTGACGGTCGGAATGATTCCCTTCCTTGGCTTGATCATTCCGAATATCGTTTCTATTTTTAAAGGAGATCATTTACAGAAGACATTGCCTCATACAGCACTGCTAGGCGCGATATTCCTGCTTGTCTGTGACATTTTAGGTAGAGTGCTTATCTATCCGTATGAGATTTCAATTAGTTTGATGGTAGGCGTTATTGGCAGTGGAATATTCCTCTATTTATTGTTTAGGAGGAAGGCCTATGCGTAACTCAACGAAACTCATCATACTCAGTGTATTTGCAGTAACATTCTGTATTCTGTATCTTTTCCAAGGATTAAACGGAAGTTTTGACTATGCGTTACCGCGCCGCGGCATCAAAGTGATGGCAATGGCTATCACGGGCGTTGCAATTGCGTATTCAACGGTCATTTTCCAAACAATTACACATAACCGTATTTTGACACCGAGTATTATGGGGCTGGACTCACTGTATTTATTGTTGCAGACAGCAATCATTTTCTTCCTCGGTTCAGGTCATATGATAATTGTCAATAAACAGGTGAATTTTATAATATCTGTTTCTGCAATGGTTGTATTCGCGCTTATCCTCTATCGATTTTTATTCAAGGGGGGCAAACGCCCAATTTACTTCCTGCTTCTTGTAGGAATTATCGTCGGGACATTTTTCGGAAGCATATCGACATTTTTGCAAGTGTTAATTGATCCGAACGAATTCATGCTCGTGCAGGATAAGATGTTTGCTAGTTTCAACAACGTCAGCGGTGAACTCGTTTGGTGGGCATTGGCCATCGTCTTCATCAGTCTCGTCATTGGATGGAGATACTTCAATCAACTTGATGTGCTATCGCTTGGAAGGGACACCGCACTTAACTTAGGTGTCTCTTACGACAAAGTCGTCAAGACGATGCTTATCCTCTCTTCTGTTTTAATTGCGGTCTCGACTGCACTAGTAGGTCCAATCACATTTTTCGGTTTGATCGTTGCGAATTTGTCCTATCAGTTTTTCAAAACGTATAAGCATAGTGTTCTAATTGCTGGTGCATCTATTATGAGTATTATTGCCCTTGTTGGTGGACAATGGGTTGTTGAACGAATATTCACGTTCTCGACGACTCTAAGTGTCATTATTAACTTCATCGGCGGCATTTACTTCATCTACTTACTATTAAAGGAGAGTCGATCTACATGATTCAAGTCCGTGAGTTATCGAAGTTCTATGGTAAAAAAGCGGTCGTTGAAAAGGTAAGCGTGGATATCCATCGCGGAAAGATCACGTCTTTCATCGGACCAAATGGTGCTGGTAAATCGACGCTTCTATCAATGGTAAGCCGTCTGCTAGATGCAGATACGGGGGAAGTGCTTGTCGATAAAGACAATGTAAAACAGATGAAATCAAACGAGTTTTCAAAACGGATTTCGATTTTGAAACAGTCGAATTTCATGAACGTCCGTTTGACAATTCGTGAACTTGTGTCGTTTGGTCGATTCCCACATTCAAGGGGGAGGCTGACAGCCGAAGATCTTCGTTTCGTCAATCAAGCGATGGATTATATGGATCTAATGGATATGCAAGATAATTATCTCGACGAACTATCGGGTGGACAACGCCAGCGGGCATTCATCGCGATGGTTATCGCACAGGATACGGATTATATACTGCTTGACGAACCGCTGAACAATTTGGATATGAAGCACTCTGTCCAAATTATGAAAATATTGAGAAGACTTGTAGATGATTTAGGGAAGACGGTTGTCATCGTCCTGCATGACATTAACTTCGCATCCGTCTATTCGGATCGGATTGTTGCGCTCAAAGAGGGACGTGTCGTCAAAGACGGTCCGACCGACGAAATCATCACTTCCGATGCATTAAAGGATATTTACGATATGGATATTCCAATTAAACAAATGGCTAATTGTCGTATCTGTGTGTACTTCGACTCTTAATTAGGAAAAGTGTAGGGCACCCGAAGTTTAGAAACCGACCCAAGTAAAAGGGTTTAAACTTACAATACAACTAAAAGGATGGTAATGATGAAGAAAATACTAATAACAATGATGATGTTCGCATTAATGGCTGTACTAGTAGCTTGTGGATCGAAAGACGAAGATGCAACAGACGATAAAACAACTGGTGACAAAACAGAGCCAAAAGTTGAAGAAACTGAAACAGCAGAACCAATGGTAATTACGCACGACCTTGGCGAAACTACAGTCGAAAAAAATCCTGAAAAAGTTGTCGTATTCGATTTTGGTATGCTTGACACGCTAGATGAGCTTGGCGTTGAAGTAGCAGGTGTTCCACAAAAGAACATTCCTTCATACTTGTCAAAATATGAAGATTCAAAGTATGTAAACGTTGGCGGTCTTAAAGAACCTGATTTTGAAGCAATCCATGCAATGAAACCAGATGTTATCCTCATCTCAGGACGTCAATCTGCTATGTACGATGAACTAAGTGAAATTGCTCCAACAATCTTTGTAGGAGTGGATACAACAAACTACATGGAGTCATTCAAAGAAAACATGGAAATGGTTGCTGAACTCTTTGGTAAGGAAGATGAAATGAAAGCAGAACTTGCTGACATTGACGAAAGAATTGCAGCGATTAATGAAAAATCAAGCAAGAGCGATGCGAAATCATTGATCATTCTTGGAAATGAAGGAAAAGTAAGTGCTTATGGACTGAGTTCACGTTTTGGTATTATTCATGATGTATTTGGCTTTAAAGCAGCTGATGAAAAACTTGAAGTATCGACTCATGGTCAAAGTATCACATTCGAATATATCCTTGAAACAAACCCAGACATTCTCTTTGTTATCGACCGTGACGCTGCGATTGGCGGCGATGCAAGTGCAAAAGATTCAATTGAAAACGACCTTGTAAAGAAAACAAACGCTTATAAAGACGGTAAAATCATTTACTTAGATCCTGACTATTGGTACCTGTCTGGTGGCGGACTTCAATCTGTGAAAGAAATGATTAAAGAAGTCGAAGCGGTATTGTAAAAATAGCAAGAGAGCCGATTCACTGAAAAGTGAACCGGCTCTTTTTTTGTTGTATAGAAAAATATAAAACTATCGGCCTGTGGACAACCCTTAGCGAATTAGGTCGCATTTACACATTTACTATCTAAACACTGGGTATAATGATAGAAAATACAGAAAAATATGATAAGATTAATGTACTAGCCTAAAACGGAAATTAGATTTGAAATGGGGGGGAAGATATGGGGAAATCTATTACGGTAAAAGCAGAAACGATTGAGGAAGCTGTCCGGCTAGCCTTATCGATTACAGAATTGAAATTGGAAGAAGTCCATATTGAAGTGTTGTCGAATCCACGAAAGAATCTTTTTGGCTTACGAAAAACGCTGGCTGAAGTAAATGTTACACAAATCATAGAATCACCATCCGCTACGAAAAAGACGCAAGATCGGAATCTGGCAATCGAACAATATCTCGATAGATTAGTACCAACAGAAGGGACGAATCGGGAATGGAACGATGCCCAGCCTCTGGGTGGCCTGTCATCAGCAATTAGTAAAGTAGCTGGGGCACGTATTAGCAATGAAAAGATTGATATACAGTTTTTAGGTAAAAAATACCCCATAGTCGTTCCTGGTTCAAATGTTAATTTCTCAATCAATGGAAAACAAATAAAGCGGCAAACAATTATTTCACCTGGAGATAAAGTAGAAGTGACAGTAAGCGATGGGCTTATTCCACCACATTTTGAAATTCAATTGATTGAGCATGACATGCTTGCCATGCTTATTTTCACACCTGGGAAAAAGGTGAAGCACACTTTACGCGATACGGAGTTCGAACAAGTTCTTCATATTGAAGCAGATGAGGAAATTGAGTACTACAATGATTTAGACCCTCAAGTAATTGTTGAACACCTGAAATCATTAGGCATACAAAAAGGGTTGCTCTTCCCGGCTATCAAGAAAGTGACGGACGCGATCAAACCGTTTGAAACGATTGTGGCGAAAGGGGTACCTCCAATTGAAGGACTGGATGGCGATTTAGAAATGCATATCGACTATCAGGAAAAAACACCGGGGGAATTGGAAAAGGTGGATTTTCATGAGATGAACCTGATTGTGTCGGTAGAAGCTGGACAAGTCATTGCAACCTATATACCACCGGTTCAGGGAACACCAGGCAGTAGCCTTCTTGGGAAAGCGATTCCTGTGAAAAAGGCGAATGACATTGTCCTGCGTCTTGGTGTGAATGTAACGCAGGTGGACAATGATATTGTTGCAGCGATATCAGGGAAACCATCCGTGGAATGGCGAAATAAGCTTGTGAAAATTGATGTCAATCATGAATTTCATCACCAAGGGGAAGTCGATATGGCGAGCGGGAATATTCGCTTTGAAGGGAACGTAAGTATACAAGGGAATATACAACCTTCAATGTTCGTGGGGGCGACAGGAACAGTTAACATAGGGGGGTCTGTGACGAAAGCGACGATTCATGCCATGAAATCGGCTGTCGTAAAAGGGAATGTTTTTTCCTCCACAATTAGCGTCGGGCAACATGAGTTTATAATAGGAGAACTAACAACTCAACTTAATGAAATTAAGGGGTATCTGGAACTAATTCGAGCTGCAATCCAACAGATACTCCTGATACGGGGAGAGACGGACGATAGCCTCAGTTCAGCTGAGTTGAACCATCTTATTAGGCTCTTGCTCGAAAAGAAATATACGGCATTCCAAGATTTGAATAGGCACTTCCTCCAAAAAGTTAAAAATCATTCTCTCCAGTTGCCGGTAGAATGGAGTGAAATGGCAGCCAAATTATATGAGGTATTTATAACTTCTGAAAATAAGCAATTGAAAGATATGGGTGGTTTCGAACTTTTAATCGGGGAAGTAAAAACGCTTGTGGAATTGTATGGTGAGAAAGCAGCTCCGAAATTATACCTTTCAGTACCCTATGCCATTAATAGCGTGTTATATAGTAATGGCAATATTGAGGTGACCTCGAAAGGGCTTTATCATAGTTCGGTTACAGCAGGTCACGATATAAAAGTGCGTGGTGTTTGCCGCGGTGGGGAAATCATCGCAGCCAATAAAATATCCCTCCAAAATACAGGGTCCGTAAACTTAATTAAGACAGTTGTCCGAACAGGAGAAAAAGGAAATATCACAATTGGGCATGCGCATGCGGGAACAGAAATTCATGTTGGAAATAGGTCTTATACATTTACAGCCAATGAAATGGGTGTTTTTGCTCGTCTGGATGATGAAGGAATGCTATTGATAAAATAAAGAATTCCTGTTGAACATGAAAATAGTAAAGGCCAGATGTTGAGTTAGGGAAACTCATAGCATACAATAGTTCTAACCTAGAAATAGAAAGAAGATGTATACATGGATGGAAATGTACTGTTTGCATTCGCCCTTACTCTTTTTGCGGGACTTGCAACGGGAATCGGTAGCTTACTTGCATTTTTCACAAAAAGGACGAATACAAAGTTCCTCTCGATAGCCCTCGGATTTTCAGCGGGCGTTATGATTTACGTGTCACTTGTCGAAATATTTGTAAAAGCTAAAGATGCACTTGTGTTAGATTTGGGCTTAACCAATGGCTATTGGGTGACAATCGCCGGTTTTTTCGGCGGAATGCTGTTGATTGCACTTATCGATCGTCTGATTCCTGCGATTGGGAATCCGCATGAGGTAAAGAGTGTAGAAGATGTGAATGCAGGTCCGACGAATGACGAATATGCCAAGCTGAAAAAAATGGGTATGTTTACAGCCCTCGCTATTGCCATACACAACTTTCCAGAGGGAATTGCAACATTCACTTCGGCGTTGCAAGACCCGACGCTTGGAATTGCTATTGCCATCGCAGTCGCGATACACAATATTCCAGAAGGGATTGCTGTCGCCGTACCTATTTATTTTGCGACGGGTAATCGTAAGCAAGCATTTAAGTTATCATTTCTTTCTGGATTGGCAGAACCAGTTGGTGCGATTGTGGCCTATCTTATTTTGATGCCGTATTTGAACGGTATTATGTTCGGCGTTATCTTTGCTGCTGTAGCAGGAATTATGGTATTCATTTCAATTGATGAATTACTTCCTGCTGCTCGGGAATACGGCGAAGCGCATTTGTCGGTCTACGGTTTTATGGCTGGAATGGCAGTAATGGCTGTTAGTCTCGTGCTTGTCGCGTAAAAAAAACCTTTGTGTGGATTCGTTGTGTAAGGTATAATGACAGGTGTAAAGACACCAGGTTGCACACTACACTACGAGGGGTAGAGACGTTATGAAGAAACAGAAACAGGAAATTTCCCGAAATAAATTATTAGGGCTTGCGGGAACGGGCTGGATGTTCGATGCAATGGACGTCGGAATTCTGTCGTTCGTTATCGCGGCACTTGCAGTAGAATGGCAGTTGACGCCATCTCAAATGGGTTGGATAGGCAGCGTCAACTCGATTGGGATGGCGGTTGGTGCATTAGGATTTGGAATGCTTGCGGATAAAATCGGTAGGAAAAACGTATTTATGATGACGCTTGTCCTGTTCTCTGTGGCTAGTGGATTATCTGCGTTGACGATGACGCTTACTGCTTTTCTGATCCTCCGCTTTTTTGTCGGAGCAGGACTTGGTGGCGAGTTGCCAGTCGCATCGACATTAGTATCTGAAAGCGTTGAGGCGCATGAACGGGGGCGTGTTGTCGTGCTCCTTGAAAGTTTTTGGGCAGCAGGATGGTTGCTAGCCGCAATCATCGCCTACTTTGTTATTCCGAACTATGGCTGGAGACTTGCGTTAATTATTACAGCGTTGCCGGCATTTTACGCCATCTATCTTCGACGCAGATTACCGGATTCTCCGAAGTTTGAGCAGGATGGCAAACCGAAACAGTCAGCTGTAGAAAAGATTAAAACACTGTGGTCGAAAAAGTATGCACGACGAACACTCATGCTTTGGATCGTCTGGTTCACGGTAGTATTTTCATATTATGGCATGTTCCTGTGGTTACCAAGTGTTATGGTAATGAAAGGCTTTGATTTGATTCATAGCTTCAAATACGTTCTTATTATGACGCTTGCTCAATTGCCAGGCTATTTTACAGCTGCTTGGTTAATCGAGAGAGCAGGACGGAAATTTGTTCTTGCCACGTATCTTCTTGGAACTGCAGCAAGTGCATTGTTCTTTGGGAACGCAGAAACCCTTCCCTTGCTTCTCACTTCAGGTGCATTGTTATCTTTCTTTAACTTAGGTGCTTGGGGAGCTTTGTACGCGTATTCACCAGAACAATATCCGACTGCAATCCGGGCAACAGGATCTGGAATGGCGGCAGCGGTTGGCCGTATTGGCGGTATATTCGGACCGTTACTCATCGGTACACTTCTTGCAGCAGGTTACGGATTCGATTTGGTATTCGGTATCTTCTGTGGCGCGATTATTATCGGTGTGATAGCCGTTGTCTTTTTAGGAACAGAAACGAAACAGACTGAATTGGAATGAATGAAGGCCTGCCTTTTGTGATGAGGGCGGGCTTTTTTTAATTAATCAAATGAAACTTCCACCGCTATTCATCCGTAAAAGAAGGTAAGGATAAAGGGGATGAGAATATGTCAGTACGCGAATTTACTGTATCTATTTTACCAGCGGCGGCAATGGATGTTATTGAGCAATTTGTAGTCAGAGGGAGTATCAGTGGAACGCTTGTCGATCGGTATGTGAGGCGGTTAGGCGATTACGAAGTCCATGTCCTAGTGTTGGAAAAGTATTATATGAGGTCCAGCAACCGCGCGTCGCTTACTGTGACAATCGATAATTTAGAGGGACAAACGAAAGTCCATGCGGTCGCATCCGGCGGTTCAGAAGGGATGTTCCTGCGCTTTGATTGGGGCGCTGGAAATAATTTTGCAAACAGTGTGGAGTCTGCATTGGGATCGTATATAGTGGGTTAGAATGAAGAGATGGGCAAAAATAATCAACGCAACAAACCAATAGCGACATAGTCCAGAGTCTTTCCTTTTGATGGAAAGGCTTATTTTGTTAAAATGAAAACACAAGAGAGGGGTGCTTAGATGTTCCGTATACCTGAATCGATTGCGAACCTTGGCCGGGAACGGATAGAAGGTTTTCCTGTGGAGGGGTTTATTTACGGAGAAGGTCCCAAAAATCCGGAGCTGATGCTAATCGGCGAAGCTCCTGGTGAATTCGAATTGGTTGATGGCATTCCTTTTATCGGTCGTGCTGGGAAGGAACTGATGAAGTCACTCGAGACAATCGGTTTAACACGTGAAGACGTTTATATTACAAGTGCAGTCCGCAGTAGGCCATATAGATGGGGAACGAAAAGTAACCGTGACGGAACCACGACAGAACGGAAATATAATCGGCCACCAACCATGAAAGAAATTTTGGCACATGCGCCAGTGCTCGATTATGAACTAGCAAATATTGAGCCGAAGCTCATTGTCACGCTTGGTAACGTCGGATTGCAGCGATTACTTGGCAAAGAGGCGAAGGTGACGGAGCTTCACGGGCAGCTGTTGGATCGCCCCATTCAATTTTTAAACGAATTAGATGATACGAGCTTCAACTTGACACAGAAGTTGTACAGGATAGTGCCGACATTTCATCCCGCGTCTATCTTTTACAGGCCGTCGCATAGACCCTCATTAGATGCAGATTGGTTGGAGATTGGCCGTATATTGGGGGAGATGAATTAGTGGAAGCGATTCATCATAAAAAAGTACTGATTATCGGTTGCAGTGGAGCTGGAAAGTCGACCCTGTCACGCAAGCTCGCTATGAGGTGGGGATTGCCTTTGCATCATCTTGATGCACTGTTTTGGAATGAAGGATGGATACCTACACCAAAACCGGAATTCCGTGAGATGTTGAAAGACTTGGTAGCGCAGCCTGAATGGATCATCGATGGGCATTTCAATTCTACACTTGAAATGAGAGCACAATATGCGGATCTAATCATCTTTCTTGATTTTTCGAACTGGCTTTGCTTATCACGGGTCACGAAGAGGGTATGGAGTTATTGGGGACAGACTCGTTCAGATATGGCGGAGGGATGTCCCGAAAAGATTGATATGAATTTTGTCCGCTGGATTTGGCGCTATCCGAAAGTCGTTCGACCGGGTGTCTTAGACATTTTGCGGAAAACTCAAGCGGATGTCGTACTGCTGAAGACATCGGTTGAAGTTGAAAGATGGTTAGCGACTACACCGCAAAGAAATACAAAAGGAGGAGTTCTATGATTCGCTTTGAAAATGTAACAAAACGTTTTGCGGATGGAACGGAAGCATTGAAAAATGTATCCGTGACAATCCCCACACATAAGTTAACGGCCATTATTGGACCTTCTGGCTGTGGAAAGACGACGCTTATGCGGATGATTAATCGGCTGGAAGTACCGTCAGAAGGCGCCATCTATATCGATGAGCTGCCAATCTTCGAACGAGACGAAGTGGAGCTACGGCGTTCAATTGGCTATGTCATTCAACGAATCGGTCTCATTCCTCATATGACGATTGAAGATAATATTGCACTTGTTCCTGAATTACTCAAGTGGGATAAAGAGAAAACCGCTGTTCGTGTCGATGAGTTACTTGATATGGTGGATCTTGATCCGGCTGTATTTAAGAAACGTTACCCTTTTGAGCTATCAGGTGGTCAACAGCAGCGGGTCGGCGTTAGCCGGGCACTTGCGAGTGACCCGAACATTATTTTAATGGACGAGCCCTTTTCGGCACTCGATCCTATCAGCCGTGAACAGCTCCAAAAAGAATTGAAGAAGCTACAGAAGAAAATCAAAAAAACAATTGTATTTGTAACACACGATATGGACGAAGCACTCGAAATTGCGGATGTAATTATCGTGATGCGGGAGGGGAAAATTGAGCAGATATCTTCGCCTGATGAATTGATTGAAAATCAGGCAAATGATTTCGTGCGTGAATTCATTGGACAGGAACGAATTGACAGACAGCGTAATTTCGGTCAGAGGCCTATTAAAGAGTTCGTTAGATTCTATGATGAAACATGGACAGGCGAGGTAAGAGAAGTGACTTCAATGCTGACAGTCGATGATGCAATTACTGTCCTGGATGCCCATCCTAGCAGTCGTCTTGCCGTAGCTGAAGATGGAGTTGTGATTGGCTATATTGGTCATCATTCGCTCTTGCAAGCGTCAATGGATAACGGGAAGTGGGTGAAATCATGAAGAACTTTATCGAGACAGTGACTAGTCGTTCAGACATGATTACAGAAGCTTTTCTCCAACATATCTTTCTGTCTTTCGTAGCACTTGCCATCGGGATACTCATTGCTCTACCAACGGGAATGCTGGTTGCCCGTCATCGTCGTTTTGCAGAGCCAATCATTGGTGTAGCAGCGATTTTACAGACGATACCAAGCCTTGCATTGTTCGGTTTTCTTGTTCCGTTAATCGGAATAGGCTCAAAAACGGCTCTTATTGCACTTATTATTTACGCATTGTTACCAATCGTACGCAATACATATGCGGGTCTTACAGGTGTCGATGAGGCGATTGTCGAAGCGGGACGCGGAATGGGGATGACGCCCAACCAAATCTTGAAGAAAATTGAGTTTCCGATTGCCTTGCCTGTTATCATGGCGGGTATTCGGACAGCGACTGTGCTGACGGTAGGTATTGCCACTCTTGCAACATTCGTCGGGGCAGGCGGACTGGGGGATGTTATTTATAGGGGTTTGCAATCTTATAATAATGCGCTTGTTCTTGCAGGAGCGCTGCCAGTTGCATTACTCGCCATCGCTTTTGACTTCATCCTAAAATGGGTAGAGAAGAAGGTAACTCCAAAAGGCGTACAACATTGATAGGGGGAAGAAAGATGAAAAAAGGATTAGGAATTATTTTAATGTCGTTGACACTGTTACTTGGGGCGTGCGGCGGTAAAGATGAAATTGTTATCAGTGGAAAACCATGGACAGAGCAATTCATACTGCCACATATTTTAGGGCAATATATTGAGGCAGAAACGGATTATAAAGTGAAGTATAAAGATGGTCTAGGTGAAGTAGCTATCATGACGCCTGCACTTGAAAAAGGCGATATCGATCTTTACGTAGAATATACAGGAACGGGTTTGAAAGACGTTCTGAAAGAAGAATCGAAAGCGGGAGAGAGTTCTGAAAGCGTTTTGGAACGTGTGAAAAAAGGCTATGAAGATAAATTTGGAGTGACATGGCTAGAGCCACTTGGTTTCGAAAACGGCTATACGTTGGCTTTCACGAAGGATAAAGAATACAATGCGAAAACATACTCCGACCTCGCAGGAATTTCCGCAGATGAAGAAATGATATTCGGAGCCCCGCATGCTTTCTATGAGCGTAAAGGTGATGGCTATGATGATATGGTAATTTCTTATCCATTTACATTCAAAGACACGAAGAGCCTGGACCCAAATGTGATGTATGAAGCGGTGAAAAATGGGGATGTTGATGTTATTCCAGCATTCACAACAGACAGCCGTATTCAGATGTTCGATCTTGCCACAACGGAAGACGATCTAGGATTTTTCCCGAAATATGATGCAGCACCAGTCGTGCGTCAGGAAACATTGAAGAAGTTTCCTGAACTTGAGAAAGTGCTTAATAGCTTAGCAGGAAAAATTACGGAAGAAGATATGCTGAAAATGAATGCCCGCGTTGATTTGGATAAAGAGAAACCAGAAGACGTTGCCCGCGCGTTTTTGATTGAAAAAGAATTAATTAAGGAATAAAGAAAAGCGCAAGCGCCTTGGTAGAGGCGACAGGCATAAGACGGGCTAGCGAAGCAGCGTTCTTTGCTGCATAGCTGGACTGACTTATGACCCAAGCCTCTGGGCGCTGTAGCTAGACAATAAAGAAAAGCGCAAGCGCCTTGGTAGAGGCGACAGGCATAAGACGGGCTAGCGAAGCAGCGTTCTTTGCTGCATAGCTGGACTGACTTATGACCCAAGCCTCTGGGCGCTGTAGCTAGACAATAAAGAAAAGCGCAAGCGCTATATACTTGGCACTTAACAAATGGAAAGCAAGTGGTTTTTTGTGATGGGATACTAGGAAGCAGTTTCCGATACCGCTTCGTCGCTTGGTGATGGCCTCCCGTAATGAGCCCGCCAGAAGATTACTGTCGGTCTCATTACTTCGGCTCACACTTGTCGCTCCATCGCTAGAATCATTCATCATACAAGGAGATTATTAAAGTTTCTATCGAATTCTAAATTAATAGTGCCTAGTATATAGATGCTGACCCAGGTCGAAAACCAAATACTTTAACTTTTAAAGAAAGAAACCGTTCCCGCAAGACTGGGAACGGTTTACTTAATTCATACAGGGTATTTCTCTGCATTTTTCTTCATTTTCGCACGTGCAGCTTCTTCCAAATCTATGCCGATGAGATCAGCGAATTGTAATAGATAAATAAATACGTCCGCTGCCTCATCCACGATTTCCTGTTTATTATGAGCGACTGCTTCTTCTCCAGATTTCCATTGGAAGTGTTCTAGTAACTCACTTGCTTCCAAAGAAATTGAAATGGCGAGATTTCGAGCATCATGATTGCCGCCCCAATTTCGAGCTTTCGTAAATTCACGTATTTCAGTTTGTAGTTTTTCCAAAGTTATCTCATCCTATCGACTGTTTTTCTTGATGTCCAGCTTCAGGCGCCAACTCCTCGGGACATAAGGCATTTAATTGCTAGGGCTGTAGAACGCCCTCTCCGCAAACTGTCTTAAGCCTGTCGGAGCTGGACGGCGCCTGATGTTTTTCTTGAGTATACGTTATTTAGACTTGTGATTCTAGGGAATACTAATAATGAAGTGGAGGGAGATTGTGATTTATACACCTATAGATAAACTATTTTTTGAGGCACCTGTACTCGAATTGGCCCGAAATTTGCTCGGGCAGTATATTGTACACAAACAGCCGGAAGGGGATATTGTGGTTCGTATTGTTGAAACGGAAGCGTATCATGGACCTGAAGACAGAGCGGCGCATAGTTTTGATAATCGTCGAACGAAGCGGACAGAAATCATGTTTGGAACCGCTGGACTTATTTATACCTATCAAATGCATACACATACCTTAATGAATGTTGTGAGCGGAGCAATTGGAACACCCCATGCCATTCTTATCAGGGCAGGAGAGCCAGTGACTGGATTAGAACTGATACAGGAGAATCGCGGCCATCATTTAAAAATGACAGATTGGACAAATGGCCCAGGGAAATTATCGAAAGCACTTGGTGTGACAATGAAGTATTACGGTCATCATTGGACAGATGAACCGCTATTTATTGCCGCAGGTGCTGCACCTAAAGAAATTATGGCAGGTCCCCGAGTGGGTATTGGAAACTCCGGGGAAGCAGTTCATTATCCATGGCGTTTTTATGAAAAAGATAATCCCTATGTCTCCAAGTATCGTCCTTAAGTTTAAGTGTAGCTCAAAGAGGTATAGAACAAGAGTACAAACAAAAAAAGGAGTGCATTTAAATTGGCTAAAATAGCAACTTTAATCACGAATCTATTTGAAGACTCGGAGTACACGGAACCAGCAAAAGCATTCAAGGATGCTGGACATGAAGTAGTGACAATTGAAAAATCAGCAGGTGTTGAAGTGACCGGGAAGCAAGGTACTGCAAAAGTTAAGACGGATTTCGGCATCGATGATGTAAAACCGCAAGACTTTGACGCATTATTTATCCCTGGAGGGTTCTCCCCGGATCAGTTACGTGCAGACGACCGCTTCGTGCAATTTGCGAAGACGTTCATGGATGATAAAAAACCGGTATTTGCAATCTGTCATGGTCCTCAGCTTTTAATCACAGCTAAAACCCTTGAAGGAAGAGATGCAACGGGTTATAAATCGATAAAAGTTGACATGGAAAATGCAGGTGTGAAATATGTGGATAAAGAAGTTGTCGTGTGCCAAAATCAGCTTGTGACAAGTCGTACACCTGAGGACATACCAGCGTTTAATCGTGAATCATTAAAACTTCTCGAAAAGTAAATAGTATTAGCAGAATAGCAAATAATACAAAGAAGGCCGGTTATGCGGCCTTTTTTGTATTAGTAGGAGATTATAAAACTCAAACTGTGGAGAAGGTTTCACGTCTAAACTTCAATGCTTAAGGGGTGTGGGGGACATGCCAACTGAAACGCTTCTCTGCTGTTCTGTCCTATATTTGTCGGTCTTGACTAGGCGCTTAAATTTTTGTTATTGTTGAAAAGGTATCCGAAGAGTGATAAATTAGAAGAGTACTATAACACTTAATATTAAAAATGTGACGGTTTTATGGAGTTGCTAATTTTTAGTGCCGTGTACTAACTAGGGGGACATCATGAAAAAAGTACTTAAAATGGGAAGCGCTTTCATCGGTATAATCGTTGGAGCAGGTTTTGCTTCCGGACAGGAAGTTCTACAATTTTTTACAAGTTTCGGTCTTCTTGGTATTGTGGGGGCAATTATTTCGACAGCATTTTTTGCTTATCTCGGAATGGTACTTACTCGACTTGGAAGTCGTATGCAGACCACTTCTCATAAAGAGGTCATTTATAAAATAAGTGGTCGTTACTTAGGGATTATTGTTGATTACATAATAATTATTACGTTATTTGGTGTAGGGGTTGTTATGATTGCAGGGGCAGGTGCAAACTTGAACCAGCAGTTCGGGTTGCCGCCATTTGTCGGCAGTCTTCTTATGATTGTTCTTGTCATGTTGACGGTTATGCTTAATGTCGATAAGGTCGTCGGCATAATTGGAAGTATTACACCATTCCTTATTCTTGCGGTTGTCCTTGTATCTATTTATTGTTTAACAACCATGGACACTTCTTTTGCAGTCCTCGATCCAATTGCTCAAGGCGTAAAAACGACATTGCCAAACTGGTTCATCTCGGCAATCAACTATGTGTCGTTTAACATAGCTGTAGGAGCCTCAATGACCATTGTCATGGGAGGAACAGAGAAGGATGAGAAAATAGCGGCATGGGGCGGATTTGTCGGAGGACTTGGTTTAGGGATTCTTATCTTGCTTAGCCACTTGGCGATTTTCGCTAAAATCGAAACAGTTGGAGATGCTGAGATGCCAATGTTGGCAATCATCAACGATGTTTCGCCTATACTTGGCATATTCATGGCGTTCATCCTATACGGCATGATATTCAATACTGCGGTCGGCATGTTCTATTCTTTCGGAGCACGTTTCATTCAAATTGGTACGAAGAAATTCAATGTTTTCGTTTTGATCACCCTCATTATCGGATTTGGTTTGAGCTTTGTCGGCTTTAAGGAACTTGTAGCTAAACTCTATCCAACAATCGGATATCTTGGTCTGTTCCTTGTTGTCGCACTGATTTACGCATCATTCAAACTTCCTGCAAAGGTTAAGAGATAAGGCTATTTCAAAAACAGGGACGGTCACGGAGCTGAGCTTCGATGACCGTTTTTGTTTATTGTGGCTTGGGAAATTACAAAATCTCTTTCTATATATGTTGAACAAATGAATACCTATATTAACTGAGCGAAGGCGCCTTACAAGGGGGAGCCGAAGCCCTAAGACTGGCGGCGAAGCTGCTTGGCTTAGGGCGGGAGGCATACCCGAGCGCCGTAGCAGATTTGAAGGGAATCTTTATTTCAACTTATATAGTGAAAAGTGATAATTCACGTCTAGTCTCCAAGGCACTTGCGCTTTTCTTACTGCAGTTTGTGTCGAAAAGAAGTCGCTCTTTCAGAGAATAAAGCGATTGAACACTTATGAAGGTTGAGTTGGTTCCATGTATGATGGTTTAATAGACATAGTTAACTTGGAAGGGTGAGCAGCTTGCTTCACTATAGAACTTACGAAATTAGCCCGACAACCCCTTGGGTAACATTCATACATGGCGCGGGCGGAAGCTCTTCTGTCTGGTACAAACAAATTCGGGAATTTAGAAAACAACATAATGTTCTCCTAATTGACCTTCGGGGGCACGGACAATCTGCCGGTGGAATGTGGAAAAAAGGCGATACATTTATGGATATATCGAAGGAAGTAATTGAAGTGCTAGACGAGGTTAGCATAAAAGACACGCATGTTATCGGCATGTCACTCGGGACGATCGTCGCACAGACTATGGCAGATAACTTCCCAGAACGTGTAAACTCACTCATTCTTGGTGGAGCGATTATTCGTTTTGATATCCGAACAAAGTTATTATTATTGGGGGGACGTGTAGTAAAGCGTTTTGTCCCTTATATGCTCCTTTATAAATTATTTGCTTATATTATTATGCCGCGTAAACAGCACGAAGAATCGCGAATGGCTTTCGTCAATGAAGCCAAAAAGGTGTACCAGAAGGAATTTATCAAATGGTTTTCCCTCACTAAGCTTATCAATCCATACTTGACCCGCTTACAAGCATCGACAACGGCCATTCCAACATTATTTTTGATGGGTGAGGAAGACTATCTGTTCATTCCGCCGATTGAGGAAGTTGTTCGTAAAAATAAAGGATTTGAATTCGTTAAAATTGAAAAGTCCGGCCATGTTTGTAATATCGACCAACCGGAAATGTTCAATAAGTTAGCCATCGATTATATAGCTAAAATCGAACAAAGAAAAGCCGTCATCCAACTGGGATGACGGCTTTTCTGCAGATTGACGAATGATCACGTCTGTTGAACAACCATTTATTTGCATGAAATACTGGTGAGTAGGGCTTGATGATTTTCATTTTCACTGCACTATTTTCGGCCCGCTTTCGACTAACTATTCATGACAGATTTACTGAGGGGTCCAAGTGTGGCTAGAAGTGACGGAGTCACTTCTAGCCACACACTTTTCAGTAATACTATTACGAATAGTTGCCTGTCGCGTTCCTACACTATTCAAGTGAAAAATGCAGTAGTTTTGGAAGAAAAGAATAGATGACATTCTATGGAGTGTGTAAGTGCCCGAAGATGCAATTTCGGGCACTCTCGCACATTGTACAAAGCGTTCCTTGCTTACCTTTAGCAAAGAGTATGCATGTAATCATGTGTTACCTTATAGAAAGTGACACTTCTTTACTAAAAAAAGAAAAAACTATATATATGTTGAACAAATGAATACGGCGTATGCGCTTTACAAAGGTTTTTAGAGGCCGCTGAAAAAGTCCCAATACTTAGAATTAAATAGAATTCCCGACAATACCGATTCGACGCTTTGTGGATGCCTCCCGCGATAAGCCAGAAAGAAGACCGCTTTCAGTCTTATCGCTCCGGCTACCACGAAGTCGCGTCTTCGCTGGATGGTCTATGTGAGAAAGCGCATTTCATTAGCTGTGATGAAATCTGCAACCTGGAGTACGTCTTTCTTGACTATAAGTAGTATCAACTAGTAACCCTTATAATCTCAGCATATACATCTCGAAATCACATTTCTCTCGATAATGAACACCCTAGCGCAGGCGCGGCAAAGGGGTCGCCGAAGCTGTAAGACTGGATGCGAAGCGCTAATCCAGGCTTACGGCGAGAGGCATCCCCAAAGCGCCAAGCGTTCTACAATCCACACCCCGAATTACACCTCTCTTATTATTGAATGCCACGGCAGATTCAATGGGATTCTTTAATTCAACATATATAGAAAGTTTCAGCACTCTGTGTATTAATGCATTTGGAGCGCGACGGATGAAGGATCACCATACGATTACCGAAAAAATGTGTAGGGATGCGACAAAGTCGCATCTCTACACATCCAGAAATTCCGTAATCGTATAGAAGTCATTCAATCCTAAACAATCCAAAGTCAACTATACACGTAGCACCCAGTAGATGATCATGTTATTCACTGGTTACTCTTGGCTAAAAAATAGGTGTCGCGGATTATGTGTTTACAAGTTCTAGTTCCTCAGCAGGGCCGAAGAATTCGAAGTTTATTTTTTCTTCTGGAACGCCGAGTGCATATAGACCTTTAATGACAGCTTGCATGAAAGGTGTTGGCCCACAAACAAAGATATCGCTGCCTTCAATGACGTTAGCGGCAAGGAAGTCGGGGTTGATAAAGCCATCCCCCTCATCTGAGTAGAGCACGGCATATGTGGAACTAGGCATAGATTCATTCAACGTGCGTAATTTTGCATCGAATGCTTGGTGTTTGCGTGTACGTGCCGAATGTAGGAATGCAGCCGGCCGTTCTGGTGTTGTTTTGGCGATGGATTCATACATGCTCATCATTGGCGTGATACCAACACCGCCGCTAATAAGTGTCACTGGATTTTTACTTTCCATATCAAGGTGGAATACACCCGCTGGAACACTAACTTCAACTGTGTCGCCGACATTCATTTCACGATGAAGGTTAACGGACATTTTACCGTTCGGTGTGACTTCATCTTCGCGTTTAACAGAAATGCGGTAGGAGTCGCCTGTTGGTGCTTGTGACAAACTGTATTGGCGATTCAAGATATAGTCTTCGCCTGGAATTGTGACACGTAACGTGATGTATTGTCCTGGTTTGTATGAGGGTACTTTTTTGCCATCAACAGGTTTTAAATAGAATGATGTAATAACATCACTTTCAACTACTTTATCCGCGATTACAAAGTCTTTGAATGTTTTCCAGCCGTCATCCATTTCCTCGGCTTTGGCATACATTTCCTTTTCGATACCGATGAAGACACCTGCGATAACTTCATAGGCTTCTCCCCAAGCACCAATAATTTCAGGAGTTGCAGCTTCACCTAATACTTCTTTTATAGCGCCTAATAGGTAGTAGCCGACGATTGGATATTGTTCTGGTGTAATGTTGAGTGATTTGTGTTTGTGCGCAACTTGAACGACAGCAGGTAAAACAGCGCTGAGGTTATCGATATTTGCAGCTGCCGCGTAAACCAGTCCTGCAAGTGCGTTTTGTTGACGTCCTTGGGATTGATTGGCATGGTTGAAGATGTTCAACAGTTCAGGGTGAGCCTCGAACATATTTTTATAAAACACTGTTGTAATTGTTTTACCGTGTTGCTCCAATACAGGTACGGTTGATTTGATAATGGTAATGGTTTCTTGTGATAGCATGTTGTAGCACGACCTTTCGTAGTTGTTAACTCAAGCTTAAACTATAAAATTGCTTAAAGATATATTTATAATACATCTTTAGAGAGTGTTAGAAAGTTAGTCACATTTCTTTCACGTAATTGCCACAAACGTTATAATGGTATTTGAAAGAGCGGTGAAGTTATGCGTCTAACGATGTACACAGACTTTTCGTTGCGTGTTTTAATTTATCTGGGAGCAAAAGAGCCAGGGGAATTATCAACGGTCCAGGAAATTTCAGATACATACAATATCTCGAAAAATCATTTGACGAAAGTAGTGCACGAGCTAGGGAAGATGGGGTTAATCGAAACGATACGCGGTCGTGGTGGTGGCATCAGGATGAAAGTGGAACCTAAAGACATCAACGTTGGAAAACTAGTTCGAAGGACGGAAGATGATTTTCATCTTGTTGAATGTTTTAATTCTGAGTCGAATAGTTGTATTCTTTCCCCGGTTTGCCGATTAAAAGGTGCATTACACGAAGCGTTGAATGCTTATTTAGCAGTTTTAGATAACTATACAGTGGCAGATTTTATCATTAATAAAGATGAGCTCAAAGCGATTTTGTTTGACCATCCATTATGATAAAATGAAAAAGAATATAAAAAAACAGGGGGCTATTTTTCATGGGAAAAGTTTTTGTTTTTGGACATAAAAATCCTGATACCGATTCAATTTCATCGGCAATCAGTTACGCGTATTTAAAGCAGCAATTGGGAATGAATGCGGAAGCAGTAAGACTCGGTGATGTAACAAATGAAACGGCTTATGCGCTTGAATATTTTGGGTTTGAAGCGCCACGTCTTATCGAAAAAGCCGCGCCAGAAGTAGCGAAAGTCATTCTCGTCGACCATAATGAAAAACAGCAAAGTGTGGATGATATTGATGATGTGCAAGTAATCGAAGTTGTCGATCATCATAGAATTGCTAACTTTGAAACGAACGATCCTCTCTATTACCGTGCAGAGCCGGTAGGATGTACGGCAACGATTTTAAACAAACTATATAAAGAAAACGGTGTTGAAATACCGAAAAATATTGCTGGGCTTATGCTGTCTGCACTTATTTCGGATTCACTATTATTCAAGTCACCGACGTATACAGACCAAGACCGTGCTGCGGTTGAAGAATTGATTGCTATCACAGGTGTGGATGCACAAGAATATGGACTGGCTATGTTGAAAGCTGGTGCAGATTTAAGTGGTAAAACGCTCGAAGATCTTGTGAAACTTGATGCGAAAGAATTTGGTATCAATGAAGTGAAGATTGAAATTGCACAAGTGAATGCAATTGACATCAATGATGTTATGAATCGTCAAGCCGATTTGGAAGACCTTCTATACCGTGTCATTGCTGAAAAAGGGCTCGACCTGTTTTTGTTTGTCGTAACTGACATATTGAACAACGACTCAATCGTATTGGCACTTGGTAAAGAAGCGGGGCGCGCTAGCGAAGCATTCAATGTTACACTCGTGAACAACACGGCAACATTGAAAGGTGTCGTCTCCCGTAAGATGCAAATTGTTCCAGTATTGACTGAAGCATTGAAATGATATGAAGTGAATAGGAAAAGGTTGCAGTCCGCGTAAAGTGGATTGCAACCTTTTTGTTTTAATTGAGGATGAGCTGGTATCTCGGATTAGTTATGATAGCCATATCCTATTTCAAATCAAGTGGTTTCGTCGCAGGGCCTTCGAGGACGGAGCCGTCTTTTCGAAAGCGTGAGCCGTGGCACGGGCAATCCCATGTTTCATCGCCGGCATTCCACCTCGTCCGGCAGCCCATATGCGTACAGATGGGGGAGTCCGTCCGTGTAATATGACCGCCAGTAAATTCTTTTAAGACAAGCCCAGTATTTTTCAAAGCTTGCAGTAAGAATGTACCAAACCCTGTTCGATCAGGTGAATAAAGTTCGGAAGCACGATTCTCTTTGCCGACAATTAGATCGCTGATAATCCGGGCGCTCGCCATTGAATTCGATAGTCCCCATTTTCGATATCCCGTACTTAAATAGACGTAAGGCATGCTAGAAGAAATAATTCCCGCGTATGGAATCAGATCGGGTGTCTGCGGGTCTTGCGCGGACCAGCCATGAGTCAGGGGAGAGAGGTTATACACATCTTGCAAATCGGTGTAAAGCCGATTGTAATGTATCTGTGTATCGCTTTCCATTCCCGCCTGATGACTTTCTCCAGACAGCAGAAAATACGTTTTTCCATCGATTTGTGCCGTTCGGATGGATCGTTTTGGTTCATCGACTGCAATATACTGCCCGCGAAGTGGCATATCACCTTCTGCCGCGACGATATAAGATCGATCGACAGACAATTTCATAATTTGTAGCCCACGCAGTGCTTCAATTGGGTAGTGTGAACATAATATTAGTTCCTTGAATTGAACTTCATGTCCCGATTTCATAGAAAGTAGACGTTTCTTTAAATCCATTAATAAAACATCCGATTGTTCGTAAATACGCGCACCTGCTTCAACCGCAAGACGTGCAAGGTGTTGTCCGAATCGCACAGGATGAATCTGACTTTCGTTATTCAATGTAAGTGTTGCGTCAATCTGAATCGGTAATTCAGAATTCCTCCCCAGTTCACCTGGGATGCCAAGTTCCTTGTATGCATTCATTTCATAACGGAGTAATTCAGTGCCAAGCTTAGATTGAGAATAAAGAATAGAATCAGCTGCCTTTAATTCATCTTTTATTGCAATAGATTTCCCAAATAGAACGGCTTCTTCGTTCACTTCAAAATACATTTTTGCATTGTCTCGTCCAAACTGTTTTAGTAACTTTGCATAAACGAAGTCATGTTGGGCAGTCAGTTTTCCCGTGGAGTTGCCCGTAGCTCCCGCTAGGATTGTATCTTTTTCGAGAAGGATAACATCTTTCCCTTCTTTAGCTAGAAAATAGGCGTTTGCAATTCCACTTAGTCCGCCCCCGATGATGCAGACGTCGCAAGTGACATCGCCCTCAAGTTTTGGATATGGTTCACGTGGATATGCAGTACTAAGCCATAATGAATTGGACATAAAATAACCTCCGTCAAGTCTGCTTGAAATAGTAGTAAGCATATTCATTGTTCCCTTCTTTGATTGAATTTAAAATGAAGAGTATGAAAGGTGGCGGGAAAAATGAAAATTGAAATATGGTCAGATTATGTTTGTCCATTTTGTTATATTGGAAAGCGCAGATTAGAAGAGGCATTAGAGCAAACTGGTCTTGGGGAAAAGGCTGAAGTTGTTTTCAAAGCATATGAACTAGATCCGAATTCGCCCGCAGTATCCGATACACTGATGACAGAAGTCCTTGCGAAGAAGTATGGGATGAGTGTGGAAGAAGCGAAGAAGATGACTGATAATGTAGTGGACCAGGCAAAATCTGTGGGATTGAATTATAACTTTGACGTAATGACGCCAGCAAATACATTTAATGCACACCGTCTAGCGAAACTTGCTGAACAGGAAGGTTTCGATAAGACTGTATCGGAAAGTTTACTGAAAGCTTATTTCATAGATGGTGAAAAAATAGGTGCAGAAGACGTATTGCTTCGCATTGCCGAAGAAGCAGGAATTTCACGTGACCGTGCGAAAGCAGTTCTTGATTCTGATGAGTTTGCAGATGATGTAAGAATGGATATCGCAGAAGCCCAGCAAATAGGTGTGAAAGGTGTTCCGTTTTTCGTTATCGATCGCAAATATGCAATCTCAGGAGCGCAGCCGGCAGAAGCATTTGCAAATGCACTTCGACAAGCCGCGGAAGAAGAAGTTTAAACAAAAGAAATAAAAAATCGGCCATGTGATCATAATGATCGCATGGCCGATTTTTTAAGTTATTTATTACTGTCTGGACTTCAGTCGCCAACCCCTTGGTCATAAGTTGAATTGGCTGTGCGGCAAAAAAACGCCGCTTCGCCAATTCGACTTATGCCTGTCGGGGCTAAACGGCGCCTTTCACTTTTCTTTATTGAGCTGGGTTTGCTTGTAAATCGATTGTGATTTTAATGTCGTCACCTACAAGAACGCCGCCTGCTTCAAGCGCTTGGTTCCATGTAAGACCGAATTCTTTTCTTGAAATTTTCCCTTCGACTTCGAAAGCAGCTACGTCTACGCCCCAAGGGTTTTTACCTGTACCTTCATACTCAGCTTCGAATGTAACTTTTTTCGTTACATCTTTAACTGTCATATCGCCAGTAACGTCATATTCGTTATCGCCTTTTTTTACGATATCTGTTGAAACGAATGTGATTGTCGGGAATGTTTCTGTATCGAAGAAATCAGCAGAACGAAGGTGGTTGTCACGATCGTCGCTATTTGTATGAATTGTTGTAGCGTCGATTGTGAAGTTGATGTTAGCACCCGTCAAATCTTCAGGATTCCCTTCGATTGTACCTTCTACGCCTGTAAAACGTCCTCTTACTTTAGAAACCATCATATGCTTAACTGAAAAACCAACACCTGTATGTGAAGCGTCTACTGTCCATTTTGTCATTGGAAAAACTTCCTCTCTGAATAAGTTATGTTCTTACTATATTCGATAAGTATCTTGAAGTCAAGGTATTTAATCGAATTTAATTTGAATAAGGTGAATAGTAAGACCTTTATTCTAATTAGTATTCCTTGTCAAAGTATAAGTTTGCAAGCATACTATTAAAGATGAAAAGCTTTAAATTGAAAGGATTGAATGTTGATGTCGAAACATCAATGGTATGAAGAACTTCAGAAAACAATTACAACAGGTACATTATTAATTGACGAGTCACTATGTAAATACACGATGACAAAACTTGGAGGAGCTGCAGACCTTCTTGTCATACCTGGAACAATAGATGAAACAGAGGCGACAGTACGTTACGCATATAAAAATAATATTCCATTATTATTACTCGGAAACGGGTCGAATATGGTCGTCAGGGATGGCGGTGTAAGAGGAATTGTCCTTCACTTGTCACAACTCAATACGATAAGGATTGAAGGATCACTTGTGCATGCCGAGGCGGGGGCACTAATCATTGACGTTTCAAAACGTGCGGCAGCGACTACACTGTCGGGTATCGAATTTGCCTGTGGAATTCCAGGCTCCATCGGGGGCGCAATGGCGATGAATGCCGGCGCGTATGGTGGGGAGATAAAAGATATAATTGTGCAGGCAACAGTGTTAACGAAAGCTGGAGAGCGGTTAGTTCTTTCAAAAGAACAACTTGAGCTCGGTTATAGGAAGAGTATTATATCGCAAGAGGGCTACTACGTTCTCTCGGCAGATTTCCAACTCGCACAAGGAGACCAGGGTGTTATTGATGGGAAGGTAGCAGACTTAACCTTCCAGCGTGAATCAAAGCAACCGCTTGAGTATCCATCGGCCGGAAGTGTGTTCAAACGACCACCGGGCTATTTTGCGGGCAAACTTATTCAAGACTGCGGTCTTCAGGGAAAAGGGCATGGCGGAGCAGAAGTTTCATTGAAGCATGCTGGTTTTATCGTCAATAAAAATAATGCGACCGCATCCGATTACATTCAGACAATTAACATGGTGAAAGCGGAAGTGAAAAAAGTATTCGGCGTTGAACTGGAACTTGAAGTGAAAATCGTCGGCGAAGAAATAACGGAATAGCAAAAAGCGGATGACCCATGATTGGGCTATCCGCTTTTTTGTTTTTTTAAGGAAACTATATGTTTTTTGACGTAGAGCAGTGTTTAGGCTCCAGGCATCAACCTCAACACAAAGTCGCGAATTTAGACTGTCTTCTTTGAGTTTCAGTCCTTTATTTAAAGGCAGAGATCGCCTTTTTCTCCAGCGTTTGTTGGGGTTAAAAGGCGACTTGCGCTTTTCTTATCATCTGGCGTTTTTACACGAGAGCAGTGCAGGGTCGGTAACCTGGTCGTCTGTAATGTGCACTTGGCACATTTTATTGTTACTCATGAATTTAAAAATCCCATTGTTGAAGTCAGTTCCAACTTCTTTGAAGAAAATACCTTCAAAGCGAACTTCTTTTGAAAGCGTGAAGTTGACGCGGAAACCGTTACTGTCTTCGACTAAGTAGGCACGTACGCCTTTTTCGAACATGCCGTCAATCTCGTCTCTGATGGCGCGATCGACAGAAACGACATGGAAGTCGACGAATGTGATTTCTCGTAACAATACGTTCATGAACGAACCTTTAGTAATCTCTTCCCATCTACTCTGAGCAGTTTGCCCAAGAATGATTTGGGTAATGTTATGTGTATGAGCTACTTCCTTAATAACTTTTGCGGAAGTACGTTTTTCATTATCCCGGATTATGAAATCTTCTACTTCAAGTTCTTCAGCGAGTTCTTTCCAACGATCGATATATTCGGATTTTTCCGCGTCAAATTCATCATAAGGAAGCGGGTCCACTGTTAAAATATACATTGGACAATCCATGATCGTTGCAATTTTATGTCCGCGCCTAATGAGACGCTCACCATTTGGACCGTAGTAGACACAAACGAGAATACTCTCGTCCATACGACCTTTTACTTTGCCCATGACGGTAGTCACCTCTTAATTATATTTTGGTTAGTCGAATTCATGTTAGAAGTTTAGTACTGATTGAAAACCAAACAATTATATATGAAAATGAACGATTTGACAAGATGCGAATGCTTCAAAGTGCTAAGAGTATGGTAATAGTGTATAATTTATTGTGTAATCTCTTTGAGCTTCCCCTAATACTATTATCTATAGCTCCCTATTATCCCGCCAGTCACGCTGAAGGTCAAGTTTGCCCAATATAATAATGAGTTTTACAAGTAATACATAATATGGATTGTGTATTTCTGTAGATTTTCAGGTGGTTTATTACAACTGTTTTAAAAGGTAAGAAGGTACAAATTTTTCTACATGGGCCGATGTCTAGACTTCAGACTTCCTTCCATTAGCCTCGGTCTGGCTGAAAAGGCTTAGTACGCCTTTATCTTCAAGATTACCAGTAGGGAGGATCCGAACTTAATCCCTTCTACTTATCGGGGCTAAACCGCGCCTTGCGCTTTTCTTAATCTGTTTAGTATTGGAGGTTTGCATTTGTTGGCGATAACGATAGCTATTTTTATCCCGTTTTTGGCTGCTCTACTCGTCCCGTTCATTTATAAGAGGGTGCGCAGTCGCAATATCGGGTGGTTTGTCATGTCCGTTCCACTCGTCCTATTCATATATCTTGCCAGTTTCATTCCCGCGATTGCAGGAGGGAAAACATATATACATACGATTAAATGGATTGATTCTGCTGGGATCAATTTTACGACGTATCTAGATGGTCTCAGTATGATTTTTGGCCTTTTAATTACTGGGGTAGGGAGCCTCGTAATTCTCTATTCCATATATTATTTGTCTGAACGCGAAGCATTAGGGCGTTTTTACGTTTATCTTTTGATGTTCATGGGCTCGATGCTTGGAGTAATATTCTCGGACAACTTAATGGTGCTATATGTTTTTTGGGAATTGACGAGTATTTCGTCGTTTCTTTTAATCGCATTTTGGTACCACCGCAAAAAGTCTAGGTATGGTGCACAAAAGTCAATGCTCATCACTGTATCTGGCGGAGTAGGGATGCTTGTTGGTTTTATCATGCTGCATACAATGACTGGGTCGTTCAGTGTGCGCGAAATCATTGCAACAATTGGTCAGTATACAAATGAAAGTTTGTTTTTACCGGCAATGCTACTCGTTTTGCTTGGTGCATTTACGAAGTCAGCCCAGTTTCCATTCCACATCTGGCTACCAGACGCCATGGAAGCGCCGACACCGGTTAGTGCTTATTTACATTCCGCGACAATGGTTAAGGCAGGTATTTACCTTGTCGCACGCTTCACACCTGTATTTGGTGGGGAAGCGGTGTGGTTTTATACAGTTACTGGCGTGGGGATATTTACATTGTTCTGGGGATCCGTCAATGCGGTGCGGCAAACGGATCTGAAGGCATTGCTCGCCTACTCAACAATTAGTCAACTGGGTCTGATCATGAGCCTCTTCGGACTTGGTTCAGCGGCGCTTAACGAAGGCTACAGCGCGGACTCAGTTATTTATACACAGGCGACATTTGCCGCTTTGTTCCATCTTATTAACCATTCAACGTTCAAAGGTGCTCTCTTTATGGTCGTTGGTATTGTCGATCATCAAGTTGGAACGCGAGATATCCGTAGACTTGGCGGACTGATGTCACTCATGCCCGTGACGTTTACAATCGCTGTTATCGGCAGTTTTTCGATGGCAGGATTACCGCCGTTTAACGGTTTCCTTAGTAAGGAAATGTTTTTCGATTCCGTACTGAATGTGCGTAATCTCGACATTTTCGCAATGGGGCCGCTGATGGGAAGCTTATTGCCTGTCGTTGCTTGGATTGCAAGCGTGTTGACATTCGTTTATAGCATGATTATCGTTTTTCAGACATTTCTTGGAAAACATCAACCGGACCGTCTTGATAGAAAAGCATTTGAAGCGCCAGTTGGGATGCTGATTGCTCCGTCGATTCTTGCACTGTTCGTTGTAGGTATTTTCTTCTTCCCGAATGTAGTCGGAAAGTATTTGTTAAAGCCTGCAATGGCTTCGGTTTTACCTCCGTTTGAAGGTGCGGAAGGCCTTGTCCCGCATATAACTGCTTGGCATGGTTTTAATGGAGCTATCATGATGACAATTGGTGTTATCGTAGTGGGCGCATTGCTATACTTCTTCCTTCGTTATTGGCGCGGGGTTTACTCGCTTGCACCGATGCGCTGGAATCTCGATTCCATGTATAACGGCTTGTTGACGCAGGCGGAGAAAGCTTCCTCTTTCTTGACTCGGACTTATATGACGGGATACCTTAGGGATTATCTTGCATATATATTTGTTTTTTTCATCCTAACTGTCGGTGGCGGCCTGTTATGGACCGGTGGGTTTTCAATCGATTTTTCTAACGATGCTCCCATCACGGTTAGCGAGTATATCATCATCTTCGTAATGATGGGTGCGAGTATTGCCATCATCTTTGTAAAATCACGTATGACGGCAATCCTGTTAAATGGTGTTCTCGGTTATTCAATTGCTATTCTCTTTGTCGTGTTCCGGGCACCGGATTTGGCTTTAACACAAATTATCGTAGAAACCGTGACGACTGCGTTATTCCTCTTATGTTTCTATTTCTTACCTGAATGGAGCAAGGAGAAATCGACAAGGTCATTAAAAGTTTTCAAAGGTATTATTGCCATTTCGGTAGGAACGGTTGTTACAGTTCTTGCACTCCTCGTACAAGGCAATAAGATGTTCGAGTCGATTTCAGTATACTTTGAAGATGCTTATGAGTTGGCGGGAGGAAAGAATATCGTCAATACGATATTGGGTGACTTCCGGGCATTCGATACGATGCTTGAAGTAGTTGTACTTTTTATCGCCGGAATTGGCGTGTTTACATTGATTAAACTGAAAGCCGGAAAGGGGGACGAGGACGTTGAAGATTAATGATGTCATTTTACAGACAGTAACGAAGATTGTTGTCTTCATCATTTTGACGTTCGGCGTGGAATTGTTCCTTTCCGGTCATAATAATCCGGGAGGTGGATTCATTGGTGGTCTCGTCCTATCTTCCGCGTTCGTTCTTCTCTATTTGGTGTTCGATATCGAAACAGTCCATAAGGGCATCCCATTCGATTTCAAGAAGATTGCAGCGTTTGGTGTATTGCTTGCAGTCGGAACGGGTTTAGGATCAGTTCTATTCGGTGCATCATTCCTTACACAGACGGCTAGTCATTTCAACTTGCCAGTGTTCGGGGAAACGGAATTAGCGACGGTCGTGCTGTTTGAGGCAGGGGTTGCACTGACTGTTGTCGGTGTTGTTGTAACGATTATTTTAAGTATTAGTGAGGATGTGTAGCTGTTGGAAACGTTAATAACGATACTCGTTGGAGTCCTTGTAACGGTCGCTGTCTACTTGCTGCTATCTAAAAGTCTAGTTCGGGTTATTTTAGGGACGGCAATCCTGTCGCATGCTGTGCATTTGCTATTAATGACGATGGGCGGCTTGAAAAAAGGAGCAGTCCCACTATTAGGTGAAAATGCGGAGAGCTACACGGATGCTCTTCCACAGGCACTTATCCTGACTGCAATAGTGATCAGTTTCGCAGTGACTTCCTTTTTACTGGTGCTTGCATATCGAACATACAAAGAGACTGGGTCGGACAATCTCGCTGCATTGAGAGGGTTCAAAGATGAATAATATTATAGTTATGCCAATGATTATACCTTTGTTAACAGGGATTTTACTTGTATTTCTCCGGCCTTATGTGAAAGTTCAACGGGGGTTCAGTCTTTTTTCAATCGTAGCAACCGTAGCGATCAGTGTTTATATTTTGAATATGATTCAGGCGGACGGTATTTTACGGCTCGATTTCGGGGGCTGGTTGCCACCCTATGGAATTTCATTTGTCGCAGATTCATTCTCTATGCTACTTGTATTGACGACAGCGATTGTAACAGGAATCCTTCTAATTTATGCGTTCTCGTCGATTGGTCGAGCGCATGAGAATATGTTCTTTTATCCGTTCGTTTTTTTCCTGATTGCGGGCGTTAATGGTTCATTTCTAACGGGTGACTTGTTCAACTTATTCGTCTGTTTTGAAGTTATGCTTCTATCTTCTTATGTGCTCATTACACTTGGAGGCAGGAAAGTTCAACTCGTCGAATCAATTAAATACATAACTATAAATGTACTGTCGTCGTGGTTTTTCCTCGTTGGAATCGCGTACTTATATGGTACGGTAGGTACGCTTAATATGGCACATCTATCAGTACGTATTGCAGAAGTCGGGCAAGGGCCGCTGTTGACAGTGATTAGCATTGTCTTCCTCATTGTATTTAGTTTGAAATCTGGACTACTTCTTTATTTCTGGTTGCCAGGGTCATACAGTGCACCACCGACAGTAGTTGCGGCTTTGTTCGGTGCTTTGCTTACGAAAGTCGGTATCTATGCAATGTTCCGCGTGTTTACGCTCATTTTTTATCACGAGCCTGGTGTTACACATTTGATGATTGGCATTATGGCGGGAATCACGATGATTGGCGGTAGTATTGGTGCAATCGCCTACAATGATATCCGGAAGATTGTGTCCTATAACGTCGTCATTGCAGTAGGGTTTATACTCGTTGGCCTTGCTGTCTCGACAGAAGTGGCGATTCAAGGGTCTATTTATTATCTTATCCATGACATGATTATTAAAGCTTTGTTATTCCTTATCGCAGGGACGATGATCTACTTAACTGGAACTGCAAGGATTGAAAATATGAGTGGGTTGATTCGCAACTATCCATTACTTGGGTGGCTGTTCTTCATCACAATGCTGTCACTTGCCGGAATTCCGCCGCTTAGCGGGTTCATCGGAAAGGTGTACGTTGGCCAAGGGGCGATTGAGGCGGGTGCGTTCGTCTTGCTTGCAATCGCGTTCCTATCAAGTATTTTCGTTTTGTATTCACTTCTGCGGATTTTCCTAAACTGCTTTTGGGGCGAAACGATTATCAATGAAGACGACGATGTACCGCTTAAAAAAGGGATGCTTATTCCACTCGTCCTGTTTGGTGTACTGACAATTGCGCTGGGAGTTGGAGCAGAGGCGCTTGCGCCATACGTTTCAGATGCAGCCCGAACACTGACAAATCCTGATATCTATATAGACGCGGTTTTGAATGATAACCGTTAATCGAAGAAAATCCCGTCCAATGACCGAAAAGAAGAGGTGAAGGCTAATGCCAGCCCAGTTACTGTTGAATTTATTTATAGCTCTGCTCTGGATGCTCTTAATCGATGAGGATGAGCTAAAGTTTACGACTTTCTTTGCCGGCTTCCTGGTTGGGATAGGAATCATATTTTTCATGCATAGATTTTTCGGCACGCAATTCTACTTGCGCCGTTTGTATGCGACATTCAAGCTACTGTTCATCTTCATATCCGAATTGACCAAATCGAGCGTAGTTGTATTGAAACAAATACTTAGCCCAAAGCTGAAAATTAAACCGGGTATTTTTAAATATGAAACAGTCTTAGAGAGTGATTCAGAAGTGACGATGCTGTCGTTGCTTTTGACGCTGACCCCGGGGTCTGTCGTCATGGAAGTGTCCCCTGAAGGAAATGTCCTGTTTATTCACGCGATGGACGTCGAACAATCTCGCGATGGACTTTTGATGCAACTGCATAACTTTGAAAGAGCAATCATGGAGGTGACCCGCTGATGATTCAAGCAATGCTGACGACTTCGCTCGTATTATTCTCAATAACGATTGCAATAGCTGTCATACGAATCATTCTCGGCCCCTCAATGCCGGACCGCGTTATCGGGCTCGATATGATTGGTGTAAACTTGATAGCTATGATAGCTGTAATTTCAGTGGTGATGAACACGAAAGCATTTTTAGAAGTCATTCTTATTTTGGGAATTCTATCGTTCATCGGTACAATTGCCTTCTCTAAATTCATCGAGAGGGGTGTTATCGTTGAACGTAAACACGATAGGTGAATTCGTAGGCGCATTTCTGATTTTAACAGGCGGAGTTGCGAGCGTAATCAGTGTCTTTGGATTGCTTCGGCTGCCTGATGTCTACACGAGGTCTCATGCTGCGACGAAAAGTTCGACGCTCGCTGTTTTGCTAACCTTGTCAGGTGCTTTTATTTACTTTTTGTTCAGTCAACATTTCGTAAGTGTACGCCTTCTTTTGGGAATTGTGTTCGTCTTTCTAACTGCACCGGTTGCCGGACATTTGATCGTCCGAGCGGCTTACCGGTCGAATGTGAAGTTAGCGGATATTTCTACTGAGGATGAATTATATGAGGTTTTGCATAAGGATAAAATAGAAGAGGATGGGACCGGCCGTTAGTGGCTGTCCTATCCTTTTTTTGTTGAGGGGATTTGGATGGATGATTGGTTGTGCAGTGTTAATGCTCGGTGTCGGGGATATATGATTGGTTGTGCAGCGTTAATGCTCGGTATCGCGGATATATGATTGGTTGTGCAGCGTTAATGCTCGGTATCGCGGATATATGATTGGTTGTGTTTCGTTAATGCTCGGTGTCAGGGATATATGATCGGTTGTGGTGCGTTAATGCTCGGAGTCGGGGATATATGATCGGTTGTGCTGTGTTAATGCTCGGAGTCGGGGATATATGATTGGTAGTGCTGTGTTAATGCTCGGTATGGCGGATATATGATTGGTTGTGGTGCGTTAATGCTCGGTGTCGGGGATATATGATTGGTTGTGGTGCGTTAATGCTCGGTGTCGGGGATATATGATCGGTTGTGGTGCGTTAATGCTCGGTATCGCGGATATATGATTGGTTGTGGTGCGTTAATGCTCGGTGTCGGGGATATATGATCGGTTGTGCTGTGTTAATGCTCGGTGTCGGGGATATATGATCGGTTGTGCTGCGTTAATGAATGTAGTATAGAAAGTGGACACAATCCAATGAGCGTGTTTGGATGGAGAGAACAAACTAACTGAATGGAGCGTGTCCATTATGAAGAAACGAATAGATAATCAGCTGAAAGAGCATTTGATCAAGCTGGTGGTGGAAGACGGAAGAAAACAGATTGAAATTTCACGGGAGATGGATGTGCCTGTTAGTACCTTGCGAAAGTGGGTAAGTCAACATCGAAAAGAACTGGAAGGAAAACGTAATGGGGAAGAATTTGTAACCTCTACCGAGCGGCTAAGGCAGCAACGAGCGCTTGAAAAAGAAATCCAGGAACTGAAGGAAGAGAATGAAATCTTAAAAAAAGCCATGCACATCTTTTCAAAAAACCTGCAGTGATCTATTCATTTATTGAAAAGCACCGGGAAGAATACCGCGTGAATAGGATGTGCGAAGTTCTAAAGGTTTCAAAGAGCGGCTACTATAAATGGCGAGAAAAAGTACAAAGTGCCTCGCAGAAGAAAAAAGAAGGGGCATTAAAGTTAATCAAACAAATTTTTTACGAGAATCGGGAGGTCTATGGAAGCCCCCGAATCCAACGGATTCTGAAGAAACAAGGGGTACCACTTTCAGAGAAGACTGTCTCAAACTATATGAGAGAGCTGAGCTTATGCGCTACAGTGCCTTTTCACTATACGGTGACAACTCAATCTAATCATGAACATCCGATTTATCCTAATTTGTTAAAACGAAACTTCCATGCGGATCATCCCAATCAAGTGTGGGTCGTGGATATCACCTATATCTGGACAAGTCAGGGGTGGCTATACCTGGCTACGGTGATGGATTTATTCTCTCGTAAGATCATTGGTTTTAACTTAGCGAACACCTTATCCACGCAGCTGCCTCAACTGGCGCTGGAGCGTGCTTTTCATTTCCGTTCCCCAGAAGAAGGGTTGATTCACCATTCAGATCAGGGCTCCCAGTATGCGTCTGTTGCTTATACTGGACTGCTTAAAGAGAAGCAGTGCCAAATCAGCATGAGTCGTAGAGGTGACTGTTACGACAATGCGTGTATTGAATCCTTCCATGCGACAATCAAGAAGGAACTGATTTACCGAATGAAGTTCAAGACACGAAAGGAAGCAGAGACGGCAGTGTTGGATTACATCATCTCGTTTTATAACGAGAAACGCATCCATTCCACGTTAGACTATGTCTCCCCTAATTTTTTCGAGTTACAGTATCAAGAATTGAAAGAGAAAAATGCCCAGAAACCACTCACAACTTTCGTGGAAGAGCAGTTGGCTTTTTAACTGCTCTTCCACGAAAGTACAGCAAGCGCAGCGCGGTAGGCTTTTTAAAATAACTGCTCATTAATTCATGTCCACTTTCTTGACAGAATACCATTAATGCTCGGTGTCGGGGATATATGATTGGTAGTGATGCGTTAATGCTCGGTTGTGTCGAGTTACCACTTTTGCCCTAAGGTTAGTTTGGAGAAAGAAGGAATATAAATGAAATAGTAGAATACCATTAAGGGAGATAGGGAAGGTGTGTGAAGTAGTGAGACAGGGGAAACGGATGGGGAAATGGCCAAAAATTATGTTGTCGGTGTTTGGATCAATTATAGTTTTGGCTATTGTGGTACTACTTATTGTAAATAGTTACATAGCGAAGTCGAAACCGTTTATTGATGGAGAAGTAAGTGTGGAAATTCTAGATGAAGATGTGACAATCGTCCGGGATGAGTTTGGCGTACCGCATATAACGGCGGAATCGGATGCGGATTTGTATAGGACTCAAGGCTATGTGCAAGCCCAAGACCGTTTATTCCAAATGGATATGGCTCGTAGGCAAGCGAGTGGTCGATTATCCGAAGTAGTTGGGGAAGTGGCTGTTGGAACGGATAAGAAATTCCGTACATTTAGTTTGCGCTCGGCGGCCGAAGCGTCTTATGACGGCTATGGTGAGGAAGGGAAAAAGGTGCTCAGCTGGTATGCGGAAGGAGTCAATGCATTTATTGAGGAGGCGGAGCGAGATGGGAAGTTTTCGTATGAATTCAAGGTCCTGGGCTACACGCCTGAACCATGGACAGAAATCGATTCGCTGACGATAGGTAAGTATATGGCTTATGACCTCGGCGGAAACTGGGATAGTTTAGCGGTCAGGCATTGGGCGTTGAATAATTTCTCGGAAGAATTAGCACGGGAGTTGTTCACCGTTTATCCGGAAAATGCGTCTTCTATTATTGAGGCTAACATTGCGAATCCGGTCGCTGTGGCTGGTCAGTTCGACCCTGATCTTGTGCCGCCTGAATTCAACGGTAGTAACAACTGGGTCGTGTCGGGGGATAAAACGGCTTCAGGTTTACCGCTTCTAGCAGATGATCCGCATCTCGGGCTTGATACGCCGGCGATCTGGTATCAAATGCATTTGCAATCACCAGAACAAAACGTTAGCGGTGTTATTTTTGCAGGGATTCCAGGAATTATTCTTGGGCATAATGACGACGTTGCATGGGGTGTGACGAACGTTGGACCTGATGTGCAAGATCTATATATCGAAACTCCAAATCCGGAAGATCGGACACAATTTCTCTATGATGGAGAATGGGAACAGGCTGAGGTAAGAGATGAAACGATTTCTGTAAAAGGCGAGGAGGATGTACCGTTTGAAGTAATGCTTACGCGACATGGCCCGATTATTTCGGACATTCTTTACAAAGATGAAGATCCAAACGCGCTGTTTTCAATGCAATGGACAGCACTGGAACCGACAAAAGAACTCGAAGCGATTATGAAGATGAACAAAGCTTCCAATTGGGAAAGTTTTGAGATGGCTTTGGGAGACTTCCATGCACCAGCACAGAACTTTGTGTTTGCGGCGAATGACGGCACTATTGCTTATAAAGCGAACGGTCGTATTCCTATCAGGAAACAAGGGGATGCGCAATTGCCTGTACCAGGCGACTCTTCCGATTATGGCTGGACGGGCTACATCCCATATGATGAATTACCGCGTGTCGTGAATCCTAAAGAAGGGTTTATTGCCACAGCAAATAACCAAGTTGTAGATGAATCTTATCCTTATCACATTACAAAACTTTGGGCACAGCCTTATCGCTATGAACGAATAGCGGAAGTGCTTCGGGAAGGAGATAATTTCACGGCAGAAGATATGATGAAATTGCAGATGGATCAGAAGAACCTATACGCTCGTGAGTTTTTGGACGATATGATTGGTTCAATTGAAACGAAAGACGCCGCTGTCGGGAAGTACAAAGAGATTGTAAAAATGCTTCGCGAGTGGGATCAATATGATTCTGCAGACGCGGCGGCACCACTTGTCTTTCATAAATGGATGAAACAATTGCCAATTGGCATGCTCGGTGCAACGATGCCTGAGGACGTTTATGAGCTTCTACCGGCGAAAGGGACAATTACCGACAAAATGTTGCGCGACGCTTATGCGGGTGAACCAGGGGCCTGGGTGGAAGAGTATGGCGGTGTTGATAAGTGGGTCTTCGATTCATTTGTAAAATCAATCGAAGAGATTGAAGGATTGTTCGGTGATAAAATCGCGGATTGGCAATGGGGAGATTTCCATCAGTTGGAGTTTCCGCACGCTCTATCAGGCGCATCTCCAATTTTTGAGTATTTCTTGAATCCGAAGAAACAGGCAATTGGTGGTTCGAATGTTACAGTTCAGGCGGCAGCATTTCAGGCAGATGGTACTGTAAATCACGGTGCACCTTGGCGCTTTGTTGCCGATTTGTCCGATTTATCGAAAGCGAATCATATTGTAGGGCCGGGTCAAAGTGGCCACATAAAATCGCAATGGTTCCACGATCAAGCAGATGACTGGGTGAATGGTAATTACCATGAAACTGTTTTGGATGGGGACATTAAAGAAGGATATACGTTGAAGTTAAAAGCGGAGCGCTAATGCGCCCCGTTTTTAATTTGGTGAAACTTTGGAAACGCGGGTAAACCGATGCATTATCTTATCCACCGCTAAGAGCCTCTGTTATTTAACAATCAAAACCGGTGCTGTCACACGTTTTGCTACTTTATGACTCACACTGCCTAGCACCATTTCCTGAAAAGTATTCAGGCCACGGCTACCGAGAACGACAAGATCGAATTCACCACTATTGGCAAAATTAACGATGATTGGTCCAGGGTCACCGTGTTTGATGACAAGCTTAAAGGGGATTTGAAACTGCTCGAAAGCCTCCTCGATGGGCATGAGTCGCTTCTTGCGATCGATATGGAGATCATCACTGCTAGCATTATCAAGTACATCTGAACGTGTTCGGTCAAACTCAAGGATATAAAGGATTTCAACGACCACTCCTTGGCATAACGAGGCAAGTTGAGCGGCATGTTTGGCTGCGCGGTGCGAGTTTACTGAGCCGTCGACCGCGACTAGTATTCGGTTATACATCGGAATCCCTACTTTCGTATGTCTGACATGTAAAGTTACATTGTTAGTAAGTATAAGTGTTCTACACCTATCTGTTAAACCCTTCTTTTGAGTAATTAATTAAATGGGAAATATACATTCAAAGCACCGTTTGATTAGCCTTGCAATTGCAAGAGGAATTACATATACTAAAGTTAATCAAACAACCATTTGAATGAGGTGTAAATATGACGGTAAAAGAAGTTTGTGAAGTGACAACGGTTCATGAAGAAGTTGTGAATCGGGTACAGAAGGCGCTCCCTGATGTGGGTGCGGCTGTTGCGATATTTAAGGCATTGGCGGATGAAACCAGATTAAAAATTGCTTTTTCGCTGACACTAGAAGAAGAAATGTGTGTATGTGACGTTGCGGCAGTGATTGGTTCTTCCGTTGCGACAGCTTCCCATCACTTACGTTATTTGCGCGAACAAGCACTTGCTAAATCAAGGAGAAAAGGGAAGATGGTTTACTATTCGCTCGCAGACGATCACGTCCACCAACTTGTGAAAGTCGCACACGAGCATACGATAGAGGGTGTTGAGCATGGCAACGGTTGAGAAAAAAGAATATAGGTTGGAGAATCTAACATGTGCCAGTTGTGCGATGAAGTTTGAAAAAAACGTTAAAAACCTACCTTCTATTGAGGATGTACAAGTGAATTTCGGCGCATCAAAATTGGCGTTTAGTGGAAGTGCAACGATTGAAGACCTCGAAGCAGCTGGTGCTTTTGACGGCATTAAAGTTGTCCCACTTCAGAATAAGAAGATTGAGCCGAAAACGTCTTTCTTTAAACGGAAAGAAAATCTCGTTACCCTTTTTTCATTGCTGTTCTTACTAATAGGGATGTATGTGTCATTTCGTTACGCTGAAACACATCCTGCAGCGATTGCCCTATTTGCAATTGCCATTGTAATTGGTGGAACAAGCATATTCAAAACAGGATTGCGAAATTTGGTCCGTTTCGAATTCGATATGAAAACGCTGATGACGATTGCTATTATTGGAGCTGCAATTATTGGGGAATGGCGTGAAGGTGCGGTTGTCGTCTTCCTGTTTGCGGTTAGTGAAGCGTTAGAAGCCTATTCAATGAATAAAGCACGACAGTCCATCCGACAATTGATGGATATTGCACCGCCTTCCGCCCTCATAAAACGTGGGGAAGCGTTTATGGAACTTCCGACTGAAGAAATCATCGTCGGCGATATTCTAATCGTAAAACCGGGTCAGAAAATCGCTATGGACGGTGCTGTTCTAATGGGTTCATCTACGGTCAATCAAGCAGCGATTACAGGGGAATCCATCCCTGTCCAAAAAAAATCTGGTGATAATGTATTCGCGGGCACACTTAATGAAGAGGGTGCACTTGAAGTAACGGTTACAAAGCTTGTCGGCGATACAACAATTGCGAAAATCATCCATCTCGTAGAAGATGCGCAGGCAGAAAAAGCACCATCTCAAAAGTTCGTTGATAAATTCGCGAAATACTACACGCCTGCAATCATCGTGATTGCAATTCTTGTGGCCATAATACCGCCATTACTTGGTGGCGATTGGAATGCGTGGATCTACCAAGGTCTTGCTGTACTCGTCGTCGGTTGTCCGTGTGCACTTGTTGTCTCTACACCAGTTGCGATTGTCACAGCGATTGGTAACGCGGCACGTCAAGGCGTGCTGATTAAAGGCGGTATCCACCTCGAAGAAACAGGAAGACTTGACGTTATTGCGTTCGATAAAACCGGAACGTTAACGAAAGGGTATCCGGAAGTAACGGATTTCATCGTAGGTAAAGAAATCGCTCAAGGGCAATTATTAAGTTCAATCGCAGCAGTCGAGTCAATGTCACAGCATCCGCTTGCAAAAGCGGTTGTCGATTACGCGCATCAACATGGTGCGCAGAAAGTCGCTGTGTCCAATTTTCAATCGGTTACGGGAAAGGGCGCTTATGCTGAAATTGATGGCATGACGACTTATATTGGCAGCCTAAGCTGGGCACAAGAACTTTCTTCATTACCAGAAGACATATTACAGCAAGCGGCATCCCTTCAACGACAAGGAAAGTCTGTCATGGCGATTGTCACGGGTACTGATTTTAGCGGACTGCTAGCCGTGGCGGATCCCATACGGGCGGAAAGTCGTGACGTCCTTGAACAACTGAAAAGTATAGGTATCCGTCATACAGTCATGCTGACAGGCGATCACCAAGTAACGGCAGAAGCAATTGCTGCTGAGCTCGGTGTTACGGATGTACGCGCCGGACTAATGCCGGAAGACAAATTAACAGCGATTAAACAATTGAGCGACCAATATGGCCGTGTTGCCATGGTTGGTGATGGCATCAATGACGCGCCTGCCTTAGCTGCAGCTTCAGTTGGTATAGCAATGGGTGGAGCGGGAACGGACGCTGCATTGGAAACAGCAGATATTGCCCTAATGGCAGATGATTTAGGGAAATTACCTTATACAATGAAATTAAGCCGAAAAACATTGCGAATCATCAAAGAAAACATTATGTTTGCATTAGGCTTAAAAATTATAGCATTGCTTCTTATCATTCCCGGTTGGCTGACATTATGGATTGCCATCTTCGCGGATATGGGTGCCACGCTACTCGTCGTGCTGAACTCGTTGCGGTTGCTACGCGTTCATAAGTAAGTAGTTTCTATACGGAGGCGAATTCTAATGTATTTACAAGAGTGGACAATGGAAGAGCAGGAGCAACTTATTCATTTCATGACAACTAATACGTGGCCTTACCACGGTAACTCTGATCCGGGACGTCATTTGATTGAAAAAACAATCGAAGAGGGCGGCTATGAGTCGGATGAAGTGAAAACGTTTTGGGTGGAAAATGACGCCGGAGAAAAAGTAGGAATCGTAAAAATTTACGACTTGCAAGATGAAATTCCGTTGTTCGATTTACGTATTGCAGATATGTCGAGGGGGAATGGCTACGGCCCGAAGGCGCTTCGACTTGTCGCAGAATATGTATTTGGATTGCCAGGCAAGAAAATTCGTCTCGAAGGTCATACTAGACAAGATAATCTTGCGATGCGAAAAACGTTCGAACGTGCAGGCTTTGTCAAGGAAGCACATCTTCGGAAAGCTTGGTTTTCGCCTAAAGAACACTCCTATTATGATGCAGTGACCTATGGTATTACGCGGGAAGATTTCATGGCGGGAACGACAACGCCTGTGATTTGGGAAGACGGAGAGAAGTCACGAGGTTCTGCGGCATCCCCTCGTATCCCGGATTTCGCGGAGTCATTCGAATCAGAACGGCTTGTCATTCGGGCTCCTGAACTTGGCGATGCAACAGATGCTTGGAATGCGATTAGGGCTTCATTACCTGCGCTTCGCAAGTGGATGCCATGGGCGCAACCGGAACCAGAGCTGCATATGACAGAAGAAAGCTTGCGAAAAGCAGTTGCAAATTTCATCACAAGACAAGACCTGCGCTTCCATGTTTACCATAAAGAAACCGGGAAGTTTGTCGGTTCATCGGGACTACATCGAATCGATTGGTCGATTCCGAAATTCGAGATTGGCTACTGGCTAGCTACAGAATTTGAAGGCCAGGGCTATATGACGGAAGCTGTTAAACATATTGAAAAATTTGCCTTCGAAAAGCTTGGAGCGCGCAGAGTGGAAATTCGTTGTGATGAAGAAAACATGAAAAGTCGTAGCGTCGCAGAACGTGCAGGGTTCACCCTCGAAGGAGTTTTGAAACAAGATTCCTTATCACCCGATGGTAATGTTTTACGAAATACATGCATCTATGCGAAAATAGACTAAAGAAATGCGGAAGGCGCCGTCTAGCTCCGAAAAGCGCTGGAGGTCTTGCAGAAAAAGGCGTACTTTGCCTTTATCTGCAAGAATGAAGCGACTCGAGGGGCTGGCGCCTGAAGCTAGACAAGAAAAGCGAAAGCGGCCTGCATAGACGCGACAGGCATAAGACGGACCGGTGACGCGGTGCTTTCCCGCACAGCTGGTCTGGCTTATGACCCGAGCGTCTGGCCGCTGTAGCTAGACACTAAAAAAGGGATGCCGACTAATGTCGACATCCCTTTCGTTACACGCTTCGTTTTCCGGAAATAAGATTGAAAATAAATGCAATAACCGCGATGACTAGAAGAATGTGAATTAGTCCTCCGCCAATCTTGAATACGAGACCTAACAACCAAAACACGAATAATGCTACAATGAGTAACCATATAATTCGACCCATGTGAATCCCCCCTTTACTGATGTATTCTATCTTTACCCCCGCCAATTAAAAGTTAAACTAGGGACGTTTGAAAAGTAGTGATTGGGAATGAGACTGGGTATACATACTGGAGGCGGTACAGTTGGCAACACCAGGTATGGAAGATTATCTTGAACAGATTTATTTGCATATCGAAGCGAAAGGCGTTGCACGTGTATCGGATGTAGCTGAATCCTTGGCAGTTCTCCCTTCATCCGTTACAAAAATGGCTCAGCGTCTCGACAAGGAAGGCTATATTGTCTATGAACGCTACAAAGGTCTCGAATTGACGGGAAAAGGGTTTTCGTTTGGAAAAAAACTTGTTCGACGTCATGATCTCCTTGAACAGTTTCTTCGCATTATTGGAGTCGATGAAGAAAATATTTATGGGGACGTAGAAGGAATTGAACATCACCTAAGCTGGAATGCGATGGATCGAATAACTGATCTGGTCGAAGCGATGGGACAAGACGAAGAGTTTGTTAGAAAATTACGTGTAATGGATCAGAAGAAAGAGGTAGATAAATAATGGAACAACTAAAATCAGGTTATGCGGTGGAGTTAGAAGTGTTGGAGCAAGACGGTTCAAGATGGATATTAGGTGGCGATAGCGAACAAGAACATATTATGTTGAATGCATCTGATGCAGACGAAAATATTCAAGAAGGAGATAAAGTAAAAGTTTTCCTTTACATGAATAGACGCGGAGAGCTTTCTGCGACGATGCAGATTCCACACATGACAGCTGAGACATTTGGCTGGGCACGTGTAATACGTGTGGATGACCATGAAGGCGTTTATGTTGATATCGGTTCTTCAATCGAAGTGCTTGTGAATAAAAATGATATGCCTAAAGTGCGGGCTCTATGGCCGAAGGTAGACGATGCATTGTACATGACGCTTCGAATGGACTTGGGTGGTACTATTTTTGGTCGACTTGCTACAGAAGAACGCGTATTAGAACAAATCATTGAAGCGCCTACTTCCGTCTTTAACATGGACTTGAAGGCAAGAGCTTATCGCTTGCTACCAGTTGGTTCGTTTATGCTTAGCATTCCTGAAAATTACCGTATTTTCATCCACAACACAGAACAGGAACGTGAACCTCGTCTCGGTCAAGAAATGACTGTCCGTATTATTGGAGTCCGTGAAGATGGAACGGTGAACGGATCGATGTTGCCTCGTAAAGAGGAGCGTCAGGGAGACGATGCTGAAAAAATCCTTCGCTATTTGAATGAAGCTAAGGGACGCATGCCCTTCACGGATAAATCAACACCTGACGAGATAAAAGAAATGTTCAATATGAGTAAAGCATCATTCAAACGTGCACTTGGTAAACTCATGAAAGAAGGCAGAATTGAACAGAATGATGGATGGACATTGTTGAAATAATACCGAAGTTCGGGAACCTTTATCAACCGGGAATCGTATTAATTCCTAGAAAGAGGGGGAATCAACATGAAACGTCTACTGACAATGATGATGGCGGCTGTACTGGTAATCGGAATCACGGTTCCAGCGACCGTACATGCAGAAGATCCAGTCATAAATGAAAAACTAGGTGTACCAATCGTTGTTTACGGTGCAGATTTATCAGACGCAGAAAAAGAAAGTGTGAAGAATAGTTTGGGCGTTGCACAAGAAGCGGAAGTGGAAGAAATATCCGTTGATGGCAGTGACCTTGTGAAATATATTAAAGATGGCAATGGCAAGGCACGTATGTATTCTTCAGCTAAAATTACGAGGCAGGAAGAAGGCAAAGGGCTTGTCATCACGATTGTTACACAGGATAATATTACACAGGTGACACCAGAAATCTATGCAACGGCAATGTTAACGGCCGGAATCGAAGACGCAATTGTCGAGGTAGCCTCACCGAAAAAAGTGACGGGCCATTCCGCGTTAGTTGGAATATACAAAGCCTATGAAGTGACTGGTGAGAAACTTGATACAGAGCGGACTGATGTCGCAAATGATGAATTGAATCTTGCGACGAAGTTTGCGAAAGAACCCGGTGTCGATAGTGACAAAGTAGCCGAGCTTCTAACGGAAATTAAAAAGCAAATCGCAGAGAAAAATCCGGCGACAAAAGAAGAGGTTGAGAAAATTGTCACAGAGCAAATGAAAAAGCTTAATATTAATTTAAGTGATGCGGATCGGCAATTGCTCATAGACTTAATGGACAGAATTAGAAATTTAGATATCGATTTCAATAAATTATCTGAGCAATTATCGGATATGACATCGAAAATAAAAGAAACACTCGGTGATATTGATCCTGGCTTTTGGGAAAGTGTGAAGGAGTTCTTTGCGAACCTTTTCGAATCCGTTCAGTCTTGGTTTAAGTAATCGGGAAGTAAAGTGTTGTATTATGAAGGAGAATTTATTGAAAAGGGGTAGTTTAGATGGAATTCGAATTTGTTGAATTGGGCGGGGATGCATTCGCGTTCCGTTATGAACAAAATGGAGCGATGCTTGCAGAAATTACATGGACGATTCTGGGGGATGTGATGGTGATGGATCATACATTCGTTTCACCGGAACTTCGAGGACAAGGCGTGGCAAAAAAAATACTGGACCGTGCAGCGAGCTATGCGCGTGAACAAGAGTTAAAAATGGAGCCTGTCTGCTCGTATGTTGTAACCGCTTTTGAACGCTACAAAGATTATGATGATGTAAAAGTGTGAAAAATAATAAAAGGCAATCCATTTAGTTATAAAACTAAGGATTGCCTTTTATATTTCACGCGGTAAAATTCGATTCATTCAAATCCCTCACAATAAAGTAATTAAGTACACTATACTAGTTAATACAGTAGCGCCGGCGACAGTATACATCATGTCGGCTTGACTGAAAATCAGTTTCTTCTCCATTTGTATCGTCCCCTTTCCTAATTTGGGCTATGATGCCTGCATATATACAGAATACCCGTTCACTATTTAATGAAACATCTTTGTCATGTTATTGTTTGAAAAAGTGAAACCTATCCTTCAGTTGAACGTATAATCATATATATAGATTAAGAGAGAGGTGTATTTCATGAGCCGTACAGTAGAAAGAGTATTATCGATAATAAGTGTCATATTTACGGCAGTAGGTGTTATTCTAAGTTTCGCCTTACTGGCTTTATTTAACTATGTGAAGTCGGAGCCGATGTTCCGTGTAGAATTCGATTCGGAGATGATGGCATATGATCCGACGCTAACACCAATGGAACTGGAGTCAATTTATTCGGTCTTTTCCCTAGTAGGTGGGTTTATGTGGTTAATCATTATCAGCTTAATTATTAGTTTTATCTTGACGATAATTGGGATTGTGAGCATTTGGAAGAACAAAAACCCTAAGCTTGCAGGGATTATGTTCATTATCGCAGGTTTGACTGCTGGGATTCTTTCCTTGACTTCAATTCTTCTGTACATTGCTGGGATCCTTTGTTTTACCAAGAAACCACCACTAACACAGGAGTCGCAGTTCGTGGATGATAAGTATGATGGAACAATGAGACCCCTATAATAATACAAAAAAACCCTTTCCTCAAATTGGAGGAAAGGGTTTTTGGTTTTTAGTACAAGGCAAGTGCTGGGGAATGAATACAAAATACATATTGGGCTGTTACTACAGGGTAGCCCTCGAAATATTCTTCAAAGATATCAAGTAACTCAAAGCCTTGTTTCTCATAAAAGGCTCGTCCAACCGTATTGCGTTCGTCTACATAAACAAATAATTTCTGTGCGTCTGAAAGTAACGACAGAGAGTATTCAACTAACTTTTTACCATAGCCCATTTTCTGATGCGATGGTAAAATATACATAGCAGTCAATTCAGAATCGCCATCTTCATCTTTTTTCGTGAAACTGGAAAAACCGATAGGAATACCTTCACATTCGGCTACTAGCACATACGTTTTCTCCATGCGCTTCAGTAGCATCGCTTCTGAGTAGGAGCGATTGATAAATTTCTTTTGGATTTCTGCTGGAATAATATCTTTATAGGTTTCGTTCCAAGTCTTAAAAACAATCTGTTGAACGTGCATACTATCCATGGCAGTCATTAGTCGGATCATTGCACTGTCACCTCTGCATTTCTTTTTGTAATCATAACAAATAACTTGGATGAAAACTACCAATGTAATGAAAATGATATATATGGGAGAGATGCTGGATGAAGTGGACATATAACGAATTTGGGGAATTAAGCGGTCATGAAGTATATGAAATGTTGAAGTTACGTGTTGATGTATTCATCGTGGAGCAAAATTGTGCGTATCATGAAGTTGATGGTCATGATTACGATGCGATTCATATATTCTGTAGCGATGAGGAAGGACTGGCCGCCTATGCACGGCTTCTTCCGGCTAGTGTGAAGTATATGGAGCCATCCATTGGTCGGGTCATCATCAGAGAGGACAAAAGGGGCACAGGGCTTGCACATGTTCTTATGGAACGAAGCGTTGACTTTACAAAGAAACATTGGAAACCTGAAAAGATTCGATTGCAGGCTCAGCAACATCTTGTTGGATTTTATGAGAAGCATGGATTTAATGCGATTTCGGAGCCTTATGATGATGGTGGAATTCCGCATGTAGATATGATTTTATCAATCGTATGAAAATGAAAGTTTCTAAACTGGCAGATAAGGGTATACTCTATATACAATACATTTTTCATTAAATCTGGGAGGAATGATTTTAATGGGTCGTAAACGAAATAATAATTTATTACTTGCAACGATGGCGGCGGGGGCTTATGCCTACTTCAGTAAAAAAGAAAATAGGGATAAGGCACAAGTGGCTTTTAGTAATATGAAAACAAAAGTTGATTCATTCATCGAATCACAAAAGTTGAATAGATCTCCTGAAACTAAAGTTGGACATTCGGATCCTTATGATCTTCAAGATAACAAAATGGTAAGTGAAGGTGCTCAAACGAGTGTTCATTATTATAACCAGGAAATTGAAGATGATGTGAAGATGACCCCTGAAACAGATGGACTCTACCATAAAAAAGAACAAAACGAATCAGGCGCGGAACAATCCATCAAATAAAAATATAGTATGATACCAAAACGCTTCCTACATGGAAGTGTTTTTTTTATTAAATTATGTTAGGGGTTCTTGCATTTTGGTATTGAGGGAAGAATGAAAAATATATACGACAGGCAACAACCCAGAAGCTCCTCCAGGATTCTACTCGTGAAGATGGAACAGAATGAAATTTATGAAGTACATACGAAAATTTTGTGCTCTGGAAGAATCTCAATACTACCTATGTTTTCCTGGAAATAAAATTTCTGATATATCTGAGCGATTCTATTTTGTGATCAAAGTTATTTCACACGCATAGATAAAAAAACCGGTCAAACACCTAGGCAATTCCGAAGAGGTCTGACAGGAGATTATTTTCGTTACTCCATTACTGGGGAAGAAAAAATTTTCCGAACGGTCAATCGTTGTAATTTGAGGACTAGGTAAGGTATACTTTTTAATAGTTTGAAATAGTGAAGGTGAATCTAATGAAGAAGAAAATTGGATTAGTTACGATGTTAATGACCACTGCCGTTTTTCTAAGCGGTTGTGCAGGCATCGAGAACAAAGAAGGTACATTTTATAATCTTTTCGTTAAGCCGATGGATTGGTTACTGCATTTTTTCAGTGATTTCTTCAATGGGAATTACGGCCTGTCGATTATACTCATTACGGTATTAATCCGGTTGGTCCTAATGCCGCTTATGCTGAAAAACTATAAGTCGCAACAGAATATGAAAGTTAAAATGGATGCGCTCCGCCCTGAGATGGAAGACATTCAAAAGCGTTTGAAAGAAGCAAAAGAAAAAGAACAAAAAGATGAGCAAGCGAAGCTTCAGCAAGAAATGATGGGACTTTATTCGAAGCATGGTGTCAATCCACTTAATATGGGTTGTCTTCCGTTAGTCATCCAGATGCCAATCATCATGGGTCTCTACTTTGCTATCCTCAATTCTACTGAAGTACAAACACATGAGTTTCTTTGGTTCAATCTCGGAGAACCGGATATGATTATGATGGTTCTTGCTGGTGCAGTTTACTTCGTCCAAGCACGTGTATCACTATGGACAATGCCGGAACAGCAGAAGAAACAGATGAAAGCATTTATTTACTTATCGCCGGTTATGATTATGTTCATTTCATTCAAGGCGATGGCAGCACTACCCCTTTACTGGGCGGTAGGGGGACTTCTCCTTATCTTCCAAACGTACTTAGGCCGCAAGTTCTATTACAAGCATCCTGAACTGGTTGTAGAAGATGCTGAAGAGGTTATAAATGCTGAAGAAGTAAAAGAAGTAAAAGAAGTAAAAAAGATAGACACTAAAGACGATAAATGAAAGTAGGCTGGAGAGAAATCTTCGGCCTTTTTTCTGGTCAGATTACAGGAATCAGATAATGGTCAACATATGTAGATTACAAGGCATAGGAGGTTATCGATGTGCAGACTAAATGGTTATTTGGAATCGGGATTGTAGCAGCCGCATTAGCTTCGGTCTATTTCATCATCAAGCTCGACTTGAACAACGCTGTTTTGTCGATGGTGGCTCTGTTTTCATTGACGAATGGGGCTCGGGCAAAATCATTTCGTGAGCAGGGGATGGTACGCGAGTCGAAATGGATGTTATGGATGTCTATTTTTTTCGGAGGCGCTTTTGTAGTGTTGCTCATATTTAATATTGTTAGGTAAGTTGAACATATGATTAACTATATATGTTGAATGAATGACCCTATATAATCTCCAGCGAAGGCGTCCCCTAGCGTCGAGCGTTGTTGGTAGGATTCTTTATTTCAATACATATAGGTAAAGAAAAGACGCTTACCGGGAACTGAAATTTCCGGTAAGCGTCTATTCTATTAATAGGCATATTTCTTTCTAGTCATCAGCACGATGATGATAGCCGGAATAGAACAAATAATCATACCGAGAAATGCGAGCCGTGGTGAAACGTCATATAAATAACCACCTAAAAATGTCAGGATTGCGGTGCTTAGGCTCATCGCGAATGCTGCATACATTCCTTGTGCTGTAGCAAGTTGATCATGGGGTAGTTTTTGAGAAATGAATTTTATGAACGCAAAATGGGCTACACCAAACGACAAGGCATGGAGTATTTGAGTGCCGATGAAAACAGATATGTATGGAAACAAAGCAATAAGTATCCATCTTACCGTGGATCCGATTCCTGCTATGAGAAACATCGTGGAGACTTTTAGATTTGCAAGCAATCGATCAGCACGTGTAAAAAACAATATTTCAAATAACACTGCTATATTCAAGATAATCCCGATATAAAGACCATTAACACCAAGATTATCGAGGAAGATGAATCCGAAGTTATAATAGGACGCATGCGCCCCTTGTAAAAGGATGGCGAGTAGCAAGACGATTGCGAATCCTTTGGACGTCAAGAGTGATTTGAAATTGATGGCTTGTTTAGTAGTGTTGTCGTGAACTGGATTTAATTGTAAAGCTTCTGGTGCTGGTCGCATGAAAAATAATGTTGAGATAGTTAACCCAACAATCATTATGTAAAGGATTGCTTGCTCAGTCCAAATAGCTGTAGCTGCTCCGATTAACAACAAAGCAACAGTGTAGCCAATTGATCCGAACGAGCGGCTCTTTCCATAATGAATTCCTTCTATCTGCATTAAAATAGACGCGCCGCTTTCGACGGCAGGCAATATCATCGGATAGATTGCACTGAATAGGACGGTAATAATAAGAAGTACGATGAAAGGTGAGTCTGGTAAATAGAGGAGCGTTAAAATAAGTGCTGTAAGTGAAATCCATTTCATCACGCGGATCATGGACATTTTTCGTGTCAGATACGGGAAGATAAGGAATGTGGATAACGATCGTGCAATCATTCCAGCACCCATAATAAAACTTGCTGCAGTTACGGATAAACCTTTTTCAATTGTTAGCCAGCCAGTCCAATAGGGAAGAAATACGCCCCAAGTAAAGAAAAAAGCGAAAAAACTCATCGAAAGCCATCTTTGGTTCTTCATCCTATCGCTCCCTTGCAAACTATTCAATAATCGTGAAATTAAATGATAGCATACGCAGACCACAAAGAAAAATGATGGTAGACTATAGATATATATTGAGAAGGTAGGCTTATTGATGAAACGAAAAAACAACTATACCAATAAGAAAAAAAAGGGTAAAGCTTTGACAATCACTTTAATTATTTCCGGGTTCATTATGACAGGGCTACTAATTGGACTTGGAATGAATGACTGGGATGTAGAAAAAAGTATTAAAAAAGGGCAGGAAGTCATTGGTATGTCTGTTGCAAATGGGGATGAGGACGTAGCCCATGAAACAGAACCAACCGAACTCCCTGACCTGGTAGAGCAACCAGATGCTGAAGAAACGAAAGAAGAGGACGAACCGGGGAAAGTGCAGGAGGTTACGCCTGAATCTCCATCCAAACCAACAAAAAACAACGGTGCAGGATCTGGTACTGAAGTGAAGCCGAATCCAGCGATTGACAACGGAGGATATATCGAAGGTCAGACGCTTCCTAAAGAACCGAAGATTGTAAAAGGGATTTTACTCGCCAATAAAAAGTATCCGCTTCCGGCAACATACGCACCTGGAGAAGACAAAAAAGCGCGTGGGGCATTTGAAAGAATGGCGGCAGAAGCGAAACTTACAGGTTTTAATCTCAATGCATTCAGCACGTATCGCTCATTTGAATACCAGACGACACTTTACGAGAGATATGTTGCTCGTGATGGTGAGAAAGCGGCCGATACCTACAGTGCACGCCCGGGTTATTCTGAACATCAAACAGGGCTGGCATTCGATATTGGTGAAGTGAATTTCGAACAGCACTTTGCTTCATCATCATTTGGGGAAACAGAAGCAGGAAAATGGGTGGCAGCAAACGCTCACCGATTCGGCTTCGTTATGCGCTATCCAGTGGGGAAAGAACAGATTACAGGATATATGCATGAATCTTGGCATTTCCGTTATGTTGGTCTTGAAATTGCGGACGAAATCTTCAAACGCAATATCACATTGGAAGAATATCTAGGAGTCCAATAAACACATTAGTGACTCATATTTTCATATAACAAAAGGGACGTACCGTATTAGCGGCGCGTCCCTTTTGTTATATGAAAAGAAATTATTTAGGTCGGTGTTTAGACCCCAGACACCTTGCGCTTTTCTTATATCATAAGATTGGTGAAAGTAGTCGTGAAACTGATTCCTTTATTTTAATGAGACGAGAACGTTCCAAATACATTTCATAGGTTAATTCAGTCGATAATTGCATATCCTGTTCGAAAAGCTCCGCTAATTCATGTGATTTTTCACGATCATAAATGAAGGCGTTGACTTCAAAATTCAATTTGAAGCTGCGGACATCGATATTGGCAGTTCCGACGGTTGAAAGTTCATCATCAACGACAATTTGCTTGGTATGCAGGAAGCCATTTTCATAAATATAAACTTTTGCTCCTGCTTTTAATAATTTACCAACATTTGAATAGGTTGCCCAGTATACAAACATGTGGTCAGGCTTGTTCGGAATCATTATCCGCACATCGATTCCGGATAGGCATGCAATGCGTAGCGCGTCCAAGAAGCTGATATCCGGGATGAAATAAGGCGTTTGAATATAAATATATTTCTTCGCTATGAAAATCATTTTCAAATAACCGTCTTTAATCTGTTCCCACTCTGAATCGGGTCCACTCGACACAATCTGCATCCCGACGGAACCTTTACGAGGGATAGCAGGGAAGAAGTGCTCTGCATATTCGATATCATTTTTTTCAGATGCTTGGTTCCAGTCCAATATAAACCTCGTCTGAAGCGGGTGAACCGCACTTCCTTCTATCCGCAGATGTGTATCGCGCCAATAGCCAAACTTCTTGTTCAGCCCCAAGTACTCATCGCCTACGTTGAATCCACCAACATAACCAATTCGCCCGTCGATAACAACGATTTTACGATGGTTCCTGAAATTCATTCGAGGATTGATAAGCGGCATTGTAGCTGGGAAAAACGCTTCAACATCTCCTCCGTTATCAATCAGTTCCTTCAAATGTCTCTTGCGAAGCCCTCGTGAACCGATATCATCGAAGAGTACACGCACTTTTACGCCTTGCTTCGCTTTTCGTATTAAAACGTTTAGTATCCTAGTCCCCAGGGTATCCAATTTGAAAATGTAAGTTTGAAAATGAATATGATCCTTTGCTTGCTCGAGGTCATGGATAAGTGCGTCAAATTTAGCTGCGCCATCGTTGAAAACCTGAACGTCATTGTCTTGCGTCAAGACAGCGTGGTTATTTCTAAGATGAAGGTAAATCATGTCCTTGTAGTGAGCTGTATCATCTAGCCTAAATTCGAGGGTATCTTCTTCTATTGCTTCAATTTGATAATCAATCAATTGATCGATACCAATTTTACTCCGTCCTTCCCACCGGAAAAGGTGTTTTTCCCTCAGTTGCCTCCCGAGTAAAAGGTAAATAAAGAAACCGAAAAATGGAATGAAAAATATGACGAGGAGCCATGCCCAAGTTGAGGTTGGGTCTCTTCTTTCTAGAAAAATAAGGGCAATCGCAAGAAATATATTCAAAATAAAAACTGCCGTAACCGAGATGCTGATTAGTTGAGTCATAAGCGGCCTCCTTTACATATAATGCTTATCTTACTAGTATAACGGAAGACTTAGAAAAAAGAAGTAACAGTGGAAGTTAAGATAAAACCTACTTGACTGATAGACATTAATGGTTTAAAGTGTGCTTTATGCTACACGCTATCTAAAACTTAGGAGGAAGAAAAGTGAATACATTATTACTTATTTTAAACATTGCCGGGTTGCTCTTTCTCGTCGGTATACTATATAGTATGCATCGCAAAAAGGTTTCGTTTTCAAAACGTGTTTTCACCGGGCTGGGTCTCGGAATTGCATACGGACTTATTTTACACTTCGCATACGGTACAGATTCAACAGTATTGCAGGAGTCTATGCCGTGGTTTAACTTGATAGGAACAGGTTATGTTAAATTACTTCAGATGATTGTTATGCCACTCGTTTTCATTTCAATTCTTGGGGCATTCACGAAAATAACAATCGGCAAGAATTTTGGTAAAATGGCGGGATTGATATTAGGACTTCTTATTGGAACAACTGCAATCGCCGCAGTTATCGGGATTTCTGTTACACTTCTTTTCGGCCTTGATGCGAAGGAAATAGTGCAGGGGGAAGCTGAGCTTGCACGCGGTGTTTCTATTGAAGAACGATCGGAAGGAGTCGCGGACCGACCGTTGCCTGATCAGTTAATAGACTTATTGCCTGCGAATCCGTTTCTTGACTTCACAGGTGCACGACCAACTTCAACAATTGGGGTTGTCATCTTTGCGGCATTCCTTGGATTTGCGTATTTGACACTTACAAGAAGAGATGAAAAAAATGCAGCTACAGTGAAAAAGGGAATCGATGCAATCTATTCTCTGATCATGGGTGTTGTAAAGATTGTCTTGCGCTTGACTCCATACGGTATTTTAGCGATTATTGCAACCACCGTAGCGACGTCTGACTTTGCGGCTATCTATAGTCTAGGCAAGTTTGTACTTGCTTCGTATGTAGCGATTTTAATCATGTTCGGCATTCACTTAATCATTATTACGCTATCGGGATTAAACCCAATCACTTACGTGAAAAAAGCAGGGGAAGTATTGATATTTGCCTTCTCCTCAAGATCGAGTGCAGGGGCGCTTCCACTAAATATTGATACACAGACGAATCGTCTCGGCGTGCCTGATGGTATTGCCAACTTTGCCGGATCATTCGGCCTGTCAATCGGTCAAAATGGTTGTGCTGGAATCTACCCTGCGATGCTTGCAGTGATGATTGCACCTTCAGTAGGACAGAACCCGCTTGAACCAACATTCCTTGTTACATTGATCGCTATCGTGGCAATCAGCTCATTCGGAGTTGCTGGAGTTGGTGGCGGAGCAACATTCGCTGCGATTCTTGTTCTATCAGCACTGGACTTGCCGATTGTATTAGCAGGACTGCTGATTTCAGTAGAACCGCTCATCGACATGGGTCGTACAGCATTAAACGTCAGCGGATCCATGACGGCGGGTGTTACGACCGCGCGTGTAACGGGCGAATTGGATAAAGACATGTACAACGCTCCGCTTGATAAGCAGACGGCTGAAGTATAAGTCGTCAATCGATCATAAATTTGCTTGACCGATCATATAACACTGCAATCGAGCATAAATTTGCTTGACCGATCATATAATCTTGCAATCGAGCATAAATTTGTTTGACCGATCATATAATCTCGCAAGCGATCATAAACTTGTTTGACCGATCATATAATCTCGCAATCGAGCATAAATTTGCTTGACCGATCGTATAACGCTGCAATCGATCATAAACGTGCTTGACCGATCATATAATCTCGCAATCGATCATAAATTTCGTCGACCGATCATATATCACTTCAGACCAATCATAAAACAAAAAATACCGCAGAAGACGGGATTGTCTTCTGCGGTATTTTTATTTTGTTAACAATTCATATGTCTCCAAAATGAAATCTTTATAAGGCGTACGGGGCATCATTGAAATGTTCTGCATGGCAAGTCCTGCAAGGCGTCTCGCTTCAATAAGATTGCCTAATTCCATGTAGCAAAGTGCTTTATATGCATCCTTTTCATAAAAAATCGACAAGTCGAATGGATGATGGGTATAGTCTGCAATCTTCACTTTTTCGAGGGCCACGAGTGCATGTTCAAATTTATTTAATCCGAAAAAGGATTTTCCTTTTTCTAGATTAATAAAGGGACTGTAGTCATTAGAATACTTACCTTTATCTAAGAACTTATCCCATTGTTCTTGCGCTTCCTTGTAGGACTTTTTGAAAGAATTTAAATAATGGACTTCCGCAAACTTCGTGAAAAATATTGCTTCTTTATCTTCCGTGAAATCCCCGTATTGCGTTAATTTCTTTAAATAATAAGCGTATTGGTCTTCATCTTCCTCCATTATTGCATGAGCGGTTGCTAGCCTATATAAGTGGTCGATACGATAAAACACCCGCTCCTGCCTTGAGAATTCAATACCGCTTTTCATGACTCGTATGGCAGACTCGGAATCTCCTACTGCAAAAAGGAGAACAGCTTCCATATAATCGAGGTCAAGCCGTGTCATCGGATCGATAAATGCATTTCGAGCTTCGATTTCGGTACGTTCTTGGAGCAAAGTACTTAGTGATTGTGCATAGTTATGCTCGGTAAATTTAACAAATGCCCGGAATATTCCTATGCTTGCGCGCCTCGGAATGATGTTCATCAGCTCATACATTGTTGCAGCTCGATCAGAAAATACTTGCCATCCACTCTTTTTTTCATAATAAATACAGCGACTATATATTTCCAATAGGCGCGCTGATTCATAACCTTGTGTTAATTTTGGGACATAGGGCTCAACTAGCATGATGAGCTGAGTGTATTCATCAGTCCGTACATCAAATTCGGTATTATACAGAATCTCCGCTTTCTCTAGCAGTGCTCTTAGTTCATGTGTGCTTACTTCTTCCAATAACTCCACCACTTCTACACCGAGTCTTTCTGCTATATAAGATAGGCTTTCCATTGAAGGGTTCGCCTTGTTATTCTCGATGAGACTGAGCATACCTTTTGTTAGCTCATCACCCGCTAAAGCCTCCAACGTCAATTTCCGTTGTTTTCGTAATTTGCGTATTCGCTCACCTAACGTTTCGATAGGTCACACCTCCACTGTTTTAATTACGTAGTTTAATTATATTAAACTTTAACTTGTAATGGAAGTGTTTATCATGTTATTATTCGTTTAATGAAATTAAACAATTCAGACAGGGGTGTTTGTATGCAAGAGGTTTTAAAGCTTAAAAAAGCCACTTATCATTTGTGGACGTTCACAATCAGTAAGCTCATTTCTTCGTTCGGGGCACAGGTATATGCATTCGCTATTAGTTTTTACATTTTACAATTAACTGGATCCGCAACAAGTTTTGCGACGAACCTTATTTGCAACCTTTTACCACGGACACTCGTTGCGCCTTTTGCAGGCTACGCGGCTGATCGGTATTCAAGAAAGACAATCATTATTACCGCTCAAGTTGCTTCAACTCTTGCAATAGGTGGGCTCTTGATTGTAAGTCTGACTTCTGGATTGTCTTTAATTGCAATCTATACTACAACTGTTGTTTTATCAATCACATCAACATTTTCGGGTGTGACGTTCAGCTCTGCTATTACTGGACTTGTTGATGAAGGACGCATTCAAAAAGCGATGTCTCTGAACCAAATGTCCATTTCATTTGCGGCAATCGGAAGCCCGGCGGTAGGTGGTTTATTGTATGGAACAGTCTCGATGCCGGTATTTCTCATAATGTATATAATTGCTTCGATTATTGGAGTATTTCTTGAATCAACGATGAATTTCAAGTTATTTGCGAAACGTAAAGAAATGGTCGATGGGGAACCGAAGGAATCGATGATGCAAAGTATGAAGGCTGGATTAGCCTATTTAAAATTACAACCAATTCTCATGACATTGATTTGGATTGCTTTATTCATCAACTTCCTATTTGGTGCATTCCAAGTCGGTTATTCCTTCATTCTTATTGAAAAGATGAAGATGGTATCGACACATTTTGGATTGACGGAAGGTGCATTTGCGGTGGGGATGCTACTATTGTCAATCTATCTGACGATGCGCAAAGAAGTGAAGTATCCGTTGCTTGTCTCGAAACGAGGCATTCTCGGAATGGGTGTCATAATGGGAAGCGTAGCAATTCCTCTTTTAATACCTATGCACTATAATTTTATGTTTGGGTTTTATGCATTCGTCATGTTTAGCTTCGGAGCAACAATAATTATAGTAAATACGCCCATGCAAGTAATGATGCAGAAAATGATTGACGATGATTATAAAGGGCGCGTATTTTCAATCCTGGAAACAATGTCGATGGCACTTATGCCCCTTGGAGTAGTTATCTACGGGTTCTTATATGATATATTCCCGGCACAATGGATTCTCATTGTTTCGAGTCTAATACTAATTGGGGTTATTCTCGTGTTGGCACGGCCATCAGTCATGATTAAAGCTCATCCGGAACTCGGAAATTCAAATGTGAAGGAATCAGAGGTTATTTCAGAATAATTATTAGCGACATTTTTAATGTGAAATAGCAAAGACCACCTGTCTTCAATTTTAGAAAGGTGGTCTTTACTATTCTTATTAGTTATTCAGCGTTGCTTCCAAATTCCGCAACGATTTAGCAGACTTCCTAAAGGCGAAGATTAGCCCGATAGATAGAACTGCAAGAACTGTGGAAATGAAATACATATTGCCGGCTTCTTGCGTGAAAATCCATGTGAATAACAGCGGACCGATGATGCGCCCCATATTGTCCATGGAATATGTCATCCCAGCAGCCGTTCCGTATTTTCCGCCAGACTCTTTTGTTGTTAATGAAACGAGTACCGTACGGGCAAGTGCGTTCCCCGCAGTGAAGACACTCAGCGCAAAACCGGCCCAGAAAAGGCTTGATGTAAACGGAATAAGGAACAGGCCAAGTGCGGTAACGATCTGCGCCCCAATAATCCATTTCGTTTCCGTTCCGTTTTTCACACGGCGAACGACGCCGCCTTGAATTGCCGCGTCGACGAAACCACTAGCCATAAACAAGTAACCAAGCTGAAGTGGTGTGATTTCAATTTTGGAGATTTGGAACAGTTGGAACGTAGATTCAAGCCCGGCGAGAAGGAATGTCACCATGAACGAGAATAGAAATAGATAACGGATACGATATTGCCAAAGCATAGCTCCACCTTTTGGGAGGAGAGCTCGTTTATTTGCCTCTCCACGTCGTTCGGGTTCTTTCAATATAATTCCTGCATAAATCATAAGGAGCACTGTCAAGGTACCTGAAGCAATGAATGGTAATTGAAGACTGACATTACCAAGTACGCCCCCGATTGCTGGTCCGAAAATAAAACCAAGTCCAATTGACATACCAAGCAGTCCCATATATTTATTACGGTTTTCTTCATCCGTCATATCTGCAACGAATCCAGTAACGGCGGTGTAAAGTGCACCAGAGAATATCCCTCCCACAACGCGTGACGCGTACAATAGCGGCAAGTTCTCGATGAACAAAGCAAATAGGAAGAAACTAAGACTGAATCCAATTAGTCCTATTAAAATGAGCTTTTTTCTTCCGGTTCTGTCTGACAAAGCCCCCCATAGCGGCGCGGTAAAGAAAGATGCTAGTGCATAAACGGTCAGTAATCCGCCAACATGTACTTCAGATAATCCTTGCTGCAAGATAACTTCAGGAAGAATTGGAATTATAATACCAAACCCAAGATAAACAAAAAATTGTACGGACATAAGTAGAAGGATTGCTTTTTTCATATTCAAACCCACTTTCGACTGAATCAATATATTCATTCTACCCTTCGTGTGTAAATCAGACAATGGAAAAGGGGAGGAGGTGGTAGTTCACAACGTATTGTCTGAAGTTGATAACACTAAGTGAAAAGTAAACAACGTTTTGTTCAAAGTAAACAACGCTACCCGGAAAATTCATCTGCAAATAGGTTTTTTGTCAAATTACCCACCTTGATGTATGAAACATTTACAAAAAGTTAATAACTGTAACAATAATGAAAGATTTAAAAGTGGACAGGAGTGGTATAATTGTAGTACGAGCAAAATAGAACGACATTTACCTGTAGAACGAAACTTTACTGATGCATATTCGTCTAGAACTAATAGAAAGGTCGAGGTGGAAAAGATGGCTAAAGAAGTTGATTTGAAAACAATCATCTCCAACTTGGCGAAGTTGGGTGTTTCGGCTACGATGACGAAATCCCGTCTGGAAATGCTGAAAGCCCTCGCGCCACTTGCACAAGCCCCACAAATTCAATCTCAATAAAGAAAGTGATAGTATCACGACAAAAAAAGCTTCGACGGATTTTCCGTCGAAGCTTTTTTGTCTTGGTGTCTAGACTCCGGGCGCCAGCCGCTCGGGTCATAAGCAATTCAGCTATGTGGCAAAGGGCCCCACGTCGCTAGATCGACTTATGCCTGTCGCGTCTAAGCGGGCGCTTTCCGCTTTTCTTTATTCGTCATCATCCGAACTAAACATGTACGTCCTATGATGGTACTTCATACTGAATACTAATCCAATTGCGAGCATATTCCCCATTAGTGAACTACCGCCATAACTAATGAATGGCAGTGGGATGCCAGTAATTGGGAGTAGCTGAATCGTCATCCCGATGTTTTCAAAGACATGGAACGTAATCATTGCAATAATACCTGCACATATATACGTACTAAATGGATCTTTCAATTCAAGCGTAATTTTCGTCAAGTGATAAATGAGGAAAAAGTACAAGCAAATGACTAAGCTAGCGCCGATGAATCCCCAATCTTCCCCAATCGTTGTGAAGATGAAATCGGTGTGGCTTTCTGCGACGTACACTTCGCGGCCTTTATAACCTTTTCCGAAAACTTCACCCGAGCCAATCGCATTGAGTGACGTAATAAGGTGACGCCCTTCATTCGAAGAATAGGAATAAGGATCGAGCCATGAATAGATACGTTCAAACATATATGGTCTTAAACCAAGTTTATTTTGAAGGAAGTCCTGTGCATAGAGTGTCATCCACAGCAAAGTCGCTCCAATCGTCGCGGTCCCGACAAATACTGGCAAAATTATTCGCCACGTAATTCCTGCTACAACGACGAATGCTGCTGTAATCGCTATGAAGACAAGTCCAGTACCAAGATCGGTCTGCATCATGATGAAAAGCAACGGCAAGAATAGAACAGCAATTATTTTCCCGAGTAAAAAAAAGTCGGTCTTCAATGTTTTCTTAACGAACTTTTCGTGATGCGTCGTAATCATGCGCGCCATGCCGATGATGAAAAATGTCTTCATGAACTCAGCGGGTTGGATGCTTCCTACCCCAGGGAGGTGAAACCAGCTTTTTGCACCATTTCTTTTTGCCACAAGCTCCATGCTATCCGGAAGAATAATTAGCAGGGCTAAAATAAATACACCGCCGCCGTAAATAATCCAGGCAGCTTTCTTATATTGATCCGGTTCTAAAAACATCGTAATCGCGATAATGACACATCCGATGAAGTACCATTGAATTTGCGAGGGTACGAAGTTTATGGTGTATTGGCCAGTCGTCTGAGCCGAAGCAATCGCGAACAAGCTGACAAGGAAAAATAACAGCAGGATAAATGCAAGTGTCCAGTCAAAACGATCTGCCGGTTTATTAGGTATTTTCATATATAGTCACCTTGATTTCACTAAAATAGGATTACTTTCTACATTTCTTAGTATAACGGAAAGGAGTTGCGATGTTTTCTTTTTTTACTATTGTCTAATGAACTCTGCTAATCAATCTTCATCATCAGAGTCGAACAAATACGTTCGATGATGGAATTTCATACTGAAGACTAAACCGATTGCGAGCATATTACTCATTAGCGAACTCCCGCCGTAACTGATGAATGGTAGGGGGATTCCGGTAATCGGAAGTAACTGGATTGTCATGCCTATGTTTTCAAAGACATGGAACGTAATCATGGCGATAATACCTGTACAGACATACACGCTAAATGGATCTTTTAGTTCAAGTGCAACACGCGTCAAATGATAAATAAGGATGAAAAACAATGTAATCACGAGACTAGCGCCTATGAAGCCGTATTCTTCTCCGATAACACTGAATATGAAATCGGTATGATTTTCTGGAATGTATACTTCGCGACTTTGAAAACCTTTGCCGTTAATACCACCTGAGCCGATAGCTGTCATGGAGGTTAGTAGGTTATAACCCTCATCAGAAGGGTAAGAATATGGATCGAGCCACGAATAAACTCTTTTAAACTGGTAGCGGGAAAAACCGAGTGTGTCTTCCATGAAATCTTGCGCATAGAGGGCCATCCATAATAATCCCCCACCAATTGCGGCTGTTCCTGCGAAAAGTGGTAACAGAATTCTCCATGAAATTCCTGCAACGACAATGACGGCGGCCGTAATTGCCATGAATACTAAAGAAGTTCCGAGGTCAGGCTGTTTTACAATGAATGCGAGCGGTAGGAGAAGAACAACCATAATCTTTCCAAGGAGAAGAAAATCCGTATTTATTGTTCTTTCCACAAAGTTTTCATTATGAGAACTCACCATGCGTGCCATGCCTAGGATGAAAAATGTTTTTATGAATTCAGAAGGTTGAATTGTTCCGATAGCCGGAAGATGAAGCCATCTTTTTGCGCCAAGTCGCATTTCAGCAATTTGTCCATCTCCTCCTGGGGCGAAAAAGAGGAAGACGAGAAGAAAAACTCCGAGTCCGTATAAGTACCATGCCATCTGTTTATATTGTTCAGGTTCCAGATACATAGCCATAGCAATGATGAATGCGCCTACGATATACCATCTAATTTGCAATGGTACGAAGTTTATTGAATACTGCCCAGATGTTTGAGCGGAAGCAATTGTAAATATGCTTATAATGCAAAATAGCAATAAAATAAAGGCTAGTGTCCAGTCGAAACGATCTGCAGGCTTGTTTGTTTGTTTCATATTATCACCTGTATTTCCATCTAATCTAGCATTCTTAAGTATAGCTCATCGGAGTAGAGTATGCATTTCCTCATATTGGACGTAAAGGCAACCGCGAAGTTGCCTCTTGAAAGATGGGCATGCTAAACTTGTGGGGAATTTAAGGTCTATTTTAACTGTGTGAATATGAGAGGAGATTTTCGTTGTGGCATGGATTTATTTACTGATCGCAGGCATGACTGAAATCATTTGGGCAATTGGATTAAAAGAAGCGCAGGGCTTTACAGTCTTTCTCCCTTCAATAGTAACGCTGGTTTTCATCATAGTTAGCTTTTTCCTGTTCGCGAAAGCAATGGAGAAAATACCCATTGGTACTGCATATGCCATTTTTACAGGAATCGGTGCGGCTGGAACAGCAATTGTCGGTATTATCCTATTCAATGAAGGAGCAGGTATTGGTAAACTGTTTTTTCTAGTGCTTCTACTTGTTGGCATCGTCGGACTTAAACTTGCTGATGGACAGGGGGAGACTAAATAGTGTCTTGGATAATCTTAATTATTGCGGGGCTATTCGAAGTGGCGTTCGTTATTATGATGAAATTATCGGAAGGATTCCGAAATAAAAAATATACAGTATTGACTGTTCTAACAGCAGCACTCAGTTTCTTTTTATTATCAGTTGCTATAAAAGATTTACCCGTTGGAACAGGGTATGCCGTTTGGGCGGGAATAGGTGCAGCAGGTAGTGTTCTGATTGGCATGGTTTTTTTTCGTGAAAAGCGAAGTGCGCTAAAGTTCCTGTTTTTATCCTTCATCATTGCAGGTGTTACGGGACTTAAGTTGTTTGGTTGAATATCTTACATAAAATCATCATGAATGTGAGCTGTTCATGGTAAACTGAAGGAATGAAACTAATAGATTGTGAGGGGAAAATATGAAGAAAAAACTAGGATTGGTCTACGGTGGAAAATCAGCTGAGCATGAGGTGTCGCTGTCGACTGCACGTGCAGTGACACAAGCGGTGGACTTTGATAAATACGAAGTAGTTCCAATTTATATAACGTACGACGGTGAGTGGAGAAAAGGAGAATCACTTAAAAGCTCTGCGAAAACGATTGAAGAGCTTCGCCTTGAGGGGAATAGCTCCAGTCAACCAGATAGTATACATGCTTTCTTGAATGGAGGAACGGGCGCTCCAGACGTCATTTTTCCACTTTTGCACGGAACAAATGGTGAAGATGGAACGGTTCAAGGGTTCTTTGAGGTGATGAATGTCCCTTACGTCGGTAATGGTGTACTGGCATCGTCAGCGGGAATGGACAAAGTCGTCATGAAGCAGTTATTCGCGCAAGTAGGATTGAAACAAGTGCCTTATGTACACTTTATCCGTACTGGATGGGTCAAAGAACAGCAACAGTTAGTCGACAAAATGGAAACAGAGCTCGGCTGGCCGATGTTCGTAAAACCTGCGAATCTTGGTTCCAGTGTGGGTATAAGCATGGCAACGGACCGCAAAGGTTTAATCGAAGCTGTGGATATTGCCCTGAAATTCGACCGGAAAATCATCGTCGAACAAGGCGTAACTGCACGTGAAATCGAAATGGGCGTCATGGGTAACGACGAACCGCTATGCTCAGTGTCGGGGGAGATTAAACCTGTTGCGGCATTTTACGATTATGAAGCGAAATATACAGATGGCAACACAACACTGGCCATTCCTGCACAAGTAACTGAGGAAGTTAAAAAGACGATGGAAGAAATGGCTGTCCTTGCCTTTAAAGTGCTTGACTGTTCGGGACTCGTCCGTGCAGACTTTTTTGTCACTGCGGACGACGAAGTCTTGATTAATGAAGTGAATACAATGCCAGGTTTTACACCGACAAGCATGTTCCCACTACTATGGCAGAAAACAGGTGTAACTTATCCTGAATTAATCAACGGGCTGATCGAACTAGCACTGGAACGACATGCAGAAAAGCAAACATTACAATATACGATGGATTGAGTGTGATTTGAAGTGAAACGGAAGTTAACCGAAATCGCTGATTGGATACAGGCGGCTGGCCAAAATTTAGAAGACATATTCGCAACGGGTGTGTCCATTGATTCGCGAACTGCATCGGCGGGGGACCTATTTATCCCTTTTCGTGGGGAACAAGTAAATGGTCACAATTATGTGGAACAAGCGATTAAACAGGGTGCGGTCGCATCTTTATGGATGAAAGATGAACCGGATCCACCTGCAAATGTGCCGCTAATTTTTGTCGAGAATCCCGAGTTGGCGCTCCAGGAAATGGCACGCGTTTATCGGGGGATGCTTCAATGTAAAGTCGTCGGCATTACAGGCTCGAATGGCAAAACATCAACAAAGGATTTAATTGCAAGTGTATTGTCTCCGTATTTCAACGTCCGAAAAACGGAAGGGAACTATAATAATGAACTTGGTTTACCTTTGACGATATTGTCGCTTGAGGAAGATACCGAGTTTGCAATCTTGGAAATGGGTATGAGTGGGTTCGGGGAAATTTCCTTTTTATCGAAACTGGCGAAACCACATTTTGCTGTGATTACAAATATCGGAGAAGCGCATATGCAGGATCTTGGATCGCGTGCAGGAATCGCCAAAGCGAAATTCGAAATTATCGATGGATTGCAAGAAGGTGGCAAGCTATTTTACGACGGCGACGAACCGCTTCTACAAGGTCTTGTTGATCAGCTTACTGCAGTTCAAGCTGTTTCGTTTGGCTATGAAAAAGAAACGATGTTGTCACTCGAAAAGATTGAATCTGGCGATGAAGGAAGTCGTTTTACAGTCACTGGCTTACTAGACGGAGAATTCACAATCCCTGTATACGGCGCACATCAAGTTAAAAATGCGCTGGCTGCAATTCTTATTGCAAATGAAGCAGCTATCAGTGTCGATGACATCCGCGGCTCACTTCGCCAAGCGTCCTTAACGGATATGCGTATGCAGCCGGTTAGTGTCGATAATGGTGCATTGTTCATTAATGACGCATACAACGCAGCACCGACATCAATGCGTGCAGCACTTGCTTTCATGGAGGATACTGAATTACGTAAAGAAAAATGGGTTGTACTTGCTGATATGTTAGAACTGGGTGAAGAAGAGCAGGTTTATCATGAAAATCTAGCCGATGAACTGGTTGCGATGAAGCTAGAAGGCATTCTACTCTATGGTCCGCGTATGAAATGGTTACATGATAAATTGCAAAACGGTGGCATGGAAACGCGACTATTATGGTCAGAAAAGAATTATACTCCTATTGTGAACGCACTTCGGGAATATACTGGCGTAGATTCAATTGTTCTGTTAAAAGGTTCACGCGGAATGGCACTTGAACATATTCTAGAAGATCTGATGGGTAAAGGAGCCGGGAAATGAAAACGGGCGTGCTATTCATACATGGCTTTACAGGCGGTCCATTTGAAGTAAGGCCGCTTGTGAATTTCTTGAAAATGAAAACGAACTGGCAGTTAGCTATACCGACATTGACCGGCCATGGCATCACGCTGAATCTTGAAAAAGGATCCGCCGCTTCCTGGTTGATGGAAGCGGAACTTGCACTTAAAAGACTGCAAAAAGAAGTCGACCGCGTAATCGTGGTCGGCTTTTCGATGGGCGGACTGATTGCGATGTATCTTGGACTGAGGTATAAAATCGACAAACTTGTCTTGTTAAGCGCTGCGGCAAGATATATAAGTCCGCGCATCCTTTTGAAAGAGATGAGAATCATGTTGGCAAAACCGCTTATGAAAAAATATCCACCAAATACATTTTATCATTTGTATGAATACAAACTTGCACACACACCGTTGCGTGCAGTCTTCGAATTTTTACGCATTGTGAGCATCGTCAAACCTTATTATGGTTTGATTAAAACACCTGTATGTATCGTTCAAGGTGAGAAAGATGGAATTGTCCCGTTTACTACCGCTGAGCACTTGTTAAAAAAACTTGGCTCCGAAAAAAAGGAATTCATAAAATCACCTGTTGGGAAGCATCATATCTGTTACAGCGATGACTGTGACAATTGGTTCAATGAAGTGCTTCGGTTCATGCGGGAAGATTGACCATGGGTGAGTGAAAAATTGGATTATTGATGATGTCTAGCTCCAGCGGCCATACGCTCGGGTCATAAGCAGACCCAGCTATGTGGCAAAGAACGCCACTTCGCTGGTTCCGCTTATGCCGGGCCTACAGGATGTAGGTCAGGCAGCCATTGCCGCAGGAAGCGGCGTACTTTGGTTGCGTTCCATTGCGGGCCGCTTCCGCTTTTCGGTGATGTCTAGCTCCAGCGGCCCGCTTCCGCTTTTCGGTGAGTAAACTGATTATTACTACTTAAGCGGATTGATTGCGAAGTGCTTTTTCCCATGGTATACTGTGATGAACATTGGATACATTTACGTAGCACTCTTCAAGAAGTGAAGGGTACTTTTTTTTGAATATAACGGTTTGCTCATATAAGTTGGACGAATTGTCCATTGATCGAACCGCTCGGCAAAGACCGGGCTTTCCTTTTCAACCATAACCTCTACTTATACTATAGAGAATGCAAAATATCGGAAACGTTCCCTTTTAACAGGCTCGAATTTGCCGTGCCTTCATTTGCAAATGTAACCAATTGTCAAATGAAAAAACAAAGGAGATTGATAAGTTTGACTAATTTTTCGGATTTAAATATCAGTGAATCAACACAACGCGCACTAGCTAAAATGGGGTTTGAAGAAGCAACACCAATCCAAGAAGGTACTGTCCGTTTTGGTATGGAAGGTCGCGACGTTATCGGCCAGGCACAAACTGGTACTGGTAAAACAGCTGCATTTGGTATTCCAATCATTGAAAAGGTTGATATCAGAAACACTGCAGTACAGGCACTTGTAATTGCTCCAACACGCGAATTGGCTATTCAGGTTTCTGAAGAAATCTACAGAATTGGTGCTGACAAACGTGTACGCATTCTTTCTGTTTACGGTGGACAAGAAATTGGACGTCAGATCCGTGCATTGCGCAATAACCCACAAATCATCGTTGGTACGCCAGGACGTATTCTTGACCATATCAAACGTAAAACATTGAAATTAGACGGAGTACAAACACTTGTACTTGACGAAGCAGATGAAATGTTGAACATGGGCTTCATCGAAGACATCAACACAATTCTTGCGAGTGTACCGGCTGAGCGCCAAACACTTCTATTCTCGGCTACTATGCCTGGACCAATCCGCAAAATTGCAGAAACGTTCATGAAAAACCCGGAAATGGTTAAAATCAAGTCTAAAGAAATGACTGTTGAAAATATCGAACAGTTCTTCGTTAAATCACAAGAACGCGAAAAGTTTGATATCCTTTCACGTCTTCTAAATGTTCAACAACCTGAACTTGCAATCATCTTTGGTCGTACAAAACGTCGCGTTGACGAACTATCTCAGGCACTAGGTATCCGCGGATACATTGCTGAAGGAATTCACGGCGACTTGACTCAAGCGAAACGGATGTCTGTCCTTAAGCAATTCAAAGAAGGTAAAGTTGATATCCTTGTTGCAACTGACGTTGCGGCACGTGGACTCGATATTTCAGGCGTAACACACGTTTACAACTTCGATATTCCACAAGATCCTGAAAGCTATGTTCACCGTATTGGTCGTACAGGACGCGCAGGGAAAAGTGGAGTAGCAATTACATTCGTAACACCACGTGAAATGGGTTACCTTCGTATTGTAGAAGAAACAACTAAAAAACAAATGACTCCATTGAACCCACCATCTTCTGACGAAGCAATTCTTGGTCAGCAACGTGTGGCTGTGGAACAACTTACTGAAATTGTTACTAAAAATGAATTGAGTGATTATACACATCTTGCAGCTGATTTGCTTGAGAAATTCGAAGCTAAAGATCTAGTTGCAGCAGCACTTCGTTCATTAACTCGCGAACCGAATGATACACCTGTATCAATTTCGGAAGAGCGTCCATTACCATCACGCGGAAATTCTCGCGGCGGCGGCGGTGGTTATAAAGGTAACCGTAGCGGCGGACGTCCATCAAGCGGTGGCGGCGGACGTGGTTATGGCGGCGGAGCTCGTCGTAGTGGCGGAAGTGGCGGCAACGCACCAAGCGGTAGCCGTGACGGAGCTAGAAGAGACAGCAGCAGTCGTTCACGTACTACTAAATCAGATCGTTAATAATGAACCTTTAAAAGATCCGGATAGCGCAATTAGCGCTTACCCGGATCTTTTTTTGTATACAATAAAGTTCGAAGGGGAATGTGAGGACTAGGCAACACAAAGTCCGAAGTATGCAACGAAATCCCCGAACTAAACAACACAAAGCCGAAACTAAACAACATCCACACGACAAAGCAACATTTCGTCTGAACTAGACAACATACAGCTCCAGGTATGCAACGCAATCTCCGAACTAAACAACGCTACGCGAAAACTAAACAACACTCCCTCAACCCTCTTAGCAACAATCCATCAAAATGAAACATTTCGCGCTCTTAATCGTATAGAATAAGTAGAGAGGAAGAGGTGTTCATATGAGAGAACAACCGGTGAATCGTATATCGGAAAAAGGATTAAAGGTATGGAGATTATACGGCATTATGGAAACAGGATTCCTTTTACTGGTAGCAATTGCCGCGGGGGTATTGGCTTATATATTTGAAGGTCCATTGTGGATATATGCGGTGGCTGCGGTTGTCGTAATCCTATTCGCGTACTTTTTCATTTATTTATTTCCCAAAGTTAAATGGATGCGATGGCGCTATGAAGTGCGTGAATCAGAAATTGAGCTGCAACATGGTATTTTTATCGTCAAACGGACGTTGATTCCAATGGTGCGTGTTCAGCACGTAGACACCGCGCAAGGACCGATTTTACGAAAATATAACTTGGCGGAAATCACGATTTCCACGGCGGCGACGAATCATACAATACCTGCTCTTGTGATGGAAGAGGCGGATGAACTTCGGAGCAGGATATCAGCGCTTGCAAGGGTGGCGGAAGAAGATGTCTGAGACACGCTATAAATTACACTGGATTACAGCCATTATTGAAGTATTGAAGACAGCGAAAGATGCGATATTACCGATTATTGTCCTCGTGTTTGCGAATGGACTTAATGATGTGGGATCTGGGAAATGGTATTTGGATTACTTATCCTTCATCATTTTCGGAGTCCTCATTATCGCTTTTTTCATCACAGGTATTATTAAATGGAAACGTTTTGAATACTGGTTTGAAGATAATGAACTTCGAATCGAATATGGGTTATTTGTGAAAAAGAAACGCTATATTCCGTTTGACCGAATTCAAAGCCTCGATTATACGGAAGGGATTTTGCACCGACCTTTCAAACTTGTCAAAGTGAAAGTGGAGACAGCAGGTAGCTCCTCTTCGAAAAAGTCGGAGGCAGAATTGACCGCGATTACGAAAGATGCGGCAAGTAGAATTGAGATGGAAATAGCGCAGGCGAAAAGTGGTAAGAAGGAAACTTTGCTGGAAAATGGAGAACTGCCAGAAATAATTCAAGCAGTGGAAGAACCGCAAAGGAAATCAGTTTTTACAATGTCATCGAAAGGTCTGCTTATCCTAGCGACTACATCAGGTGGGATTGGGATTATTCTTTCGGGCGTGGGGATCTTCTTATCGCAGTTTGCGGAGATGATACCGTTTCAATGGATGTATGAAGAGATTTCAGGCTTCATCAAGTTCGGTCTTCTTATCGTTGCAATTGCTGTGTTTTTAGGATTCGTTTTTGTGTGGGGGATATCGGTTGCCATGACATTCCTGGCATATTACGGTTTTACTGTTTCACTTGAAAAAGAAGACATCGTTATTACGCGCGGTCTACTTGAGAAAAAACGGATGACAGTGCCGCTGAACAGGGTTCAAAGTGTACGTATTATTGAGAATCCTTTTAGGCAACTATTTGGCTACGCTGCTGTCGCAATTGATAGTGCAGGGGGAGGAGGGGCGGAAGGAGCGAAAATCAATTTATTTCCTTTGGTAAAAAAAGCGGATATCTATGGACCATTGAAAGAGATATTCCCGGATCTTATACTTGATGAACCGACGGAAAAACTCCCAGCACGCGGCAAGCGCTTTTTCTATCGTAGCGATTTCCTATGGATGATTCCTGCGATCGGCGCATTGACATACTTTTTCTTTCCATACGGGTTGTTGTCGCTCCTCATCGTACCGGTCATTGTCCTATTCGGATTATGGCAACATCGATCGGCTGCTTACGGGATATCGGGTAATCAGCTGACGATGCGATTCAGGAACCTTAGCCTTCAGACCGCTTTCTTGATGAAAAAAAGAATTCAATCGATGGAAATGAAACAAAACTACTTCCACAAACGAAAAAGTGTAGCCACATTAGCCACTAACATCAAATCTGGTATGAGTACTTTTAGTGCACAAGTACATCATATGGAAGAGTCAGAAGCCGAGAAGCTGCTTTCATGGTATGAGAAGAATTCGAAGGATGCTTGATTCGCTTTCAATAGGTAAAAGAGCAGGGATAACCCTGCTCTTTTACCTAAAGATAAGTTTTTCACCTGGAGCTGTGTCTTGACTCCAGCGCTTTTCTTTATCTTTTTTTACTTTTCCAACTGACAATCCGTTTGGGATGAAAATAGCTAAGTCCTATTAAAAATCCGACGATTAACCCCGCGATATGGGCTGTTGTGTTAATGCCGGGCTGGATATAGGTCATAATAATGCTGATTACAATAATTGGTACGATAATCTGTCTTAGCTGCGGTAAGATATGCTTCGTATAATAGACAAGTGCTCCAAATGCTCCGAGAATCCCAAAAACTGCACCACTTGCGCCGAGACTTTGATAGTTAGGGGCTTGTAGGAAAAATGTGGCAATATTAGCGAAAATGCCTGATAGCATATATATTGTCAGGAAGCGTGCCTTACCTGCGATTTTCTCAAGTTCAGGTCCGAAGATGAAAAGAGAGAACATATTAAACAGTAGATGCATGATACCACCGTGAAGGAACATCGGTGTTAGAAGTCTCCACCATTCCCCGTCGGAGATAAGGAAGTTGACGCCGACGCCGGCGTATAATACTTGTGTCCCGATAACCGGGATAATCGTCACGAGATAAATAAGGATATTCAAAGCAAGGAAAAACGTCACCACCGGATAGAGGCGGATGTATTGCGAGAAGCTTTCTGTACGGCTAAACATGTATTCACCTCAATCTATGACTTCATTATACATATTTTATCGTCTAGGCTCCAGTGCTTGATCAAGGTGTCGACGATTTTTTTGCAAACTTTGGAAGGAGGAATTATTTTGATTGCAGGAATTGGGCTTGATATCGTCGAATTGGATAGAATCGCCAAGTTGGATGCTAGGTCTCCGAAATTCCGTATGCGCATTTTAACTATGGAAGAGCTGGAAATTTACGAATCGCACACGACTAATCGGCGAATAGAATTCCTTGCGGGTCGTTTTGCTGGGAAAGAAGCGTTTGCTAAAGCGAAAGGAACAGGAATTGGCACGCAGTGTAGTTTCTTGGATATCAGCATATTGCCAGAACTGAGTGGCAAACCGACTGTGTTTTTCAAAGGAGATTCAATCGCTGGTTTCATATCTATAACTCATACGCGAACTGTAGCAGCAGCTCAAGTTATCCTTCTTGCATAATTGTTCGTCCTTCCTCATAAGATGACCTACCCGATTGAAATGAGAAAGGATGAACTGTATGCGTAGCCGAATAGTTGCTCTTTTGTTAGTTGTAGTCATGGTAGTCCTTGCGGCATGTGGATCGCCGTCGAAAGAGGATGTCATGAAGAAACTCAGTGGAAAGTGGAATGAAGCGAAGGGGTATGATTTGCAAGCGACCATGGAAATTAAGACTGGAGCCGAGCCGCGTTCATATGAGGTCGCTGTTTGGCATACGAAGCCGTCTTTCTATCGCGTTAATGTAACGCAGGCAGGAAGTAAGGATTCCCAGATGATTGTACGTAATAAAGAAGGTGTTTTTGTTGTTACCCCATCACTCGGTAAGACCTACAAGTTCCAAAGTGACTGGCCTTCTCAAAATAGCCAGGCGTATTTAATAGGTGCATTGTCGGAAGATATTAAAGCAGATAAAAATGCGACAATGACGGAAAAAGAGAAAACCTACGTCTTTGAAACGGCCACGAGAAATAACCATAAGAAGGTTCTGCCAACCCAGCAGATCCATATTGACAAAAAGACATTGCTACCAACGTATGTCTCCGTACTGGATGAAAACAAGGTGGAAAAGATTCGCATTACGTTCAATAAGATTACACTTGGCGTCGAACGAAAAGCTGGCGATTACAAAGTAGATATGGATGAGACGAATACAGGTAAAGAAACTGAACCAGCCGTGGATGATGAAGCAACAGGACTCTCAACATATTATCCATCAGTAGCTTGGGCAGATGGCACTCTTGTTGATGAAGAAATCGTGAAAATGGATAGCGGTACACGATCATTTATGACTTTTGGAGGAGAGAAAGAGTTCATTATTGTTCAAGAGCCTGCAGTTAGAGCGGAAAATAAAATGCCAGTCTCCATTGAAGGTGATCCTGTCGATCTTGGATTTACTGTTGCAGCCCTTACGGAAAATTCGATTCGTTGGGAAAGTGCAGGCGTTTCATTCTTCATCGCATCCGATAATTTGACGCAAGATGAACTGATTGAAGTAGCAGGATCGATGCAAGTGGAGGGGATGAAATAATATAACTAAGGTTGACGAAGAAAGGGCAAGGGATGGATAATGGAGAGTACTACAGTACAAATGAGGGATTGTTATGGAAGACTCTATTCATTATCGTCCAACACAAGCCATCGTCGATCTAGCTGCGATTCGGGCCAATGTTCGGAATTTGAAAGAGTATTTGGGAAGTGAAACCGCAGTAATTGCAGTTGTGAAAGCAGACGGTTACGGCCACGGTGAAGTTGAAGTGGCTCAAGCTGCTTTTGAAGCTGGTGCAGAAATGGTCTCGGTGGCAACACCTGACGAGGCGATACGACTCCGAATGGCTGGTATTAGTGGGGACATTCTTGTCATGGGACCGTCACCGCTTGTGTTTGCTGAAAAAGCAGCCGAATTGGGGATTATACTAACCGTTTCGAGTGCTGAGTGGTTGCAATCGGCATTAGACGTTAGCGAAAAATTCATGCAACAATTGAAGATTCATGTAAAGATTGACAGTGGAATGGGTAGAATCGGATTGAGAGATGAGGGGGCGCTTCGGTCCCTTATGTCGGTCGTAAATAGTTCTAAACAAGTGCTACTGGACGGTATCTTCACACACTTCGCTTGTGCTGATGAAGAAAACACTGAAAACACAGAAGAACAATTTATTAAGTTCATGAGGTTAGTGCAGACGCTGTCGGAAAAACCACGACTTGTTCACGCATCGAATAGCGCGGCGTCCCTCCTCTATCCCGAATATGCGCTTGATGCAGTCCGTTTCGGAATCGGACTTTATGGCATCGCGCCTTCGGAATATATAGGAGGGAAATTGCCGTTTCGTCTTGAAAGATCATTGCGAATCGAAAGCGAACTTGCTTATGTAAAGTTGTTGGAGGTGGGCAATCGAATCAGTTATGGCGGTACCTATGTAACTTCGAGTGCAGAATGGATCGGCACAATCCCGATTGGTTATGCAGATGGTTTGAGACGTGGTCTGCGCGGACAGGAAGTACTCATTGATGGAGAACGAATGCCTATTATTGGAACCATCTGCATGGATCAATGCATGGTGAAGCTTCCGCGAGAACTGGCGGTTGGCGAAAAAGTTGTTCTAATAGGTCGTCAAGATAAAGAAGAAGTTACGATGGAGGAGTGGGCGGAGCGACTCGGCACGATTCCATATGAAATTGCTGTTTCCATTGCGAAGCGAGTACCGAGAATATACACAGGGAAAGATGGACAGAATATATAATATTCGCACATTCGACAAAAAAACCTAGCAGCTTTGCAGAATCCTGTCAATAAAATTCCTTTCGTGTCTTCTCATTGTCGGTATACAATGGTAAGATGGACTTGTATTGAAATGAGGGAACGGTTTTGTCGGAGGTGCTAACGTTGCGTGCAAATAAAAACTTTAAAGAAGTTATTGTTAAAATTCCGAAACGGATGCTGAATGAAAATGAACATACGGTCGTTCATCAGGAACTGGACCGTGGTGATTTCGTTTATATTTCGACAAAGCGATATGTAACTGACTATGAATCGGATACGATCAGGGAAGAGATGATGAACGGTTATCTCGAAATGTCGCAAATCAACCTTAGAATCGCCACGGAATGCTTGCATGTGGAATTTGAAGCCCAGCATACGGTAGAACGTCTCGTAAGCGGAGGATGAAAAGTTGGCAATAAAACGTGGAGACGTCTTTTTTGCAGATCTGTCGCCTGTTGTTGGTTCTGAACAGGGAGGTACGAGACCGGTCCTTGTCATCCAAAATGATATTGGAAATCGGTTTAGTCCGACGGTAATTATTGCGGCAATCACTGCGCAAATTCAAAAAGCGAAATTGCCTACACATGTTGAAATTGATGCGGTACGATACGGCTTCGAGCGGGATTCGGTTATTCTGCTCGAGCAGGTCCGCACAATCGACAAGTCGAGGCTTACAGATAAGATTACGCATCTAGATGAATTTTTGATGGAACAGGTCGATGAAGCGCTCGAAGTAAGTTTCGGCCTCATCAAATTCTGAGCATACATATAAGAAAAAACACCATGGATTCGTTTCTGTGGTGTTCTTTTCATTGCAATCACTTTTCCGTTACCTAAGTAATATGACAAAAAGAGTGTATTGCATCACTCTTTTCGTTACAATGAAGATACGTAAATTTGGAATTCACAAGGAGGCTTATTGGAACAATTATGAGTATTCAACTGGTGGAAGGCGTAAATGAAAATATTAATGAGATTATTGAACGATGGCAATTACTAATGAAGGATGAAAAGGGAGAGAAGTTTTTTCATTTCATGCCTGAACAACTTGTAGAAAAGACGAGCAGTGAGTTTGCGGCGTTGATGACATCGAATATTTATGAACAAGACATTGTCAATACTGAGAAGTTGAAGGAATTTACTGTGAAGGTTGTCCGATTTGGTTGGTCTATTAAATTTGTAAATAAAGCGATTGATAACTTTTCGAAAATTGTTTTCGAATTATTGGAGGAAAAAGGGGTTATTGAACAAAGTAATTTACGGTTTTATATGACACTTTTCGATAATTGGATTTTGCCTTTGCGCGAAAGTATCATAGAAGCCTATTCTGTTGAATGGGATCGGACCGTCAGTTTACAGAAAATCGCCTTGCAGGAACTGTCGGCTTCATTGATACCGGTTTTCGAAAAGATATCAGTAATGCCGCTTGTCGGTACGATCGATACCGAGCGGGCAAAATTAATTATGGAAAACTTACTGGAAGGTGTAGTCAAGCAGCGCGCCGAAGTGGTACTTCTTGATATTACCGGTGTACCAGTCGTGGATACAATGGTCGCCCATCATATCATTCAGGCGGCGGATGCAGTCCGTCTTGTCGGAGCAAAATGTATGCTGGTTGGAATTCGGCCGGAAATTGCCCAAACCATCGTTACGCTTGGTATTAACTTGAATGATTTCACAACAACTAGCACGTTGCAGCGCGGAATGCAGGAGGCACTTGGACTGACGAACCGGACAATAGTGGAGGTTGAACAATCATGAATATGAGAATTCCAATTTTGAAATTAAATGACACATTAATTGTTTCTGTTCAATGGGAACTTGACGATCAGACGGCCCTCCAGTTTCAAGAGGATTTATTGAGGAAAATGCATGAAACGACGGCAAGGGGTGTTGTTATTGATTTGACACCAATTGATTTCATCGATTCTTTTATTGCGAAAGTGTTGGGAGATGTTATCAGTATGTCTGGTTTAATGGGGGCGAAAGTCGTCATTACAGGGATTCAGCCTGCCGTTGCAATTACGCTTATCGAACTTGGGATTCGTTTGGAGAACGTTTTGACGGCACTCGATCTCGAAAACGGATTGGACAAACTGCGTAAAGAATTGGAGGCCTAACAATGGAGTACTGGTCTTCTGTAGACATATACACGGAGTGGGACATTGTTGCTGCCCGCCAGTTGGGCCGGAATGAAGCGAAGAAGTCCGGCTTCGGTACGGTCGATCAGGCACGTATCACAACGGCAATTAGTGAATTAGCACGTAATATCTATTTATACGCTGGAAAAGGTAAGATAGAAATAAAGCGGTTGTCTGAAAATGACCTGTACGGTATTACAATTATAGCTTCAGATAATGGCCCAGGAATTTCGGACATGCGTAAAGTGATGGAAGACGGATTCTCGACTTCTGGAGGACTTGGTGCAGGTATGCCGGGCGTGAGAAGGCTTATGGATGAATTTAAAGTGGACACGGAGCCTGGAGTAGGAACAACGATTACAACTACAAAATGGCTCCGATGAGGAGATGATGATGAATGCCTCTGGAAGTTGGGAAGCAGTATAAAGAAATATTGAAGCAATATGTTGATGGACAAAATGAAGAAGATCTTTATGTTGGACAACAGTTTAGCAGGCAATTTATAGAAAAGGATATATCGCCCGAAGACGTTATCAGTATCCATAAATCAGCACTCACTGAAGTCTTGCCGGATATGCCGGAAAAGCTATGGCATTCGTTTGACTTTTTGATTGAAATGATGATTCATTACGGGCTTGCTCTTAGGGAGCATCAGAGTCTCATTCAAAAACAAGAAGAAATTCAGATTGAAATGAATGTAGCGGCAAAAGTACAAGATACGCTTCTGAAAACGAAGAAGCCAGATTTTAAAGAGCTTGATATTGGATTCGTAACAGAGCCGGCTAAGCAGATGAGCGGCGACTATATTTATTTCCTGAATGATAATAGTTACGAAGCGGGTGTGGCTGTAGCTGATGTTATCGGAAAAGGGATTCCGGCGGCACTTTGCATGTCAATGATCAAGTTTGGAATGGACGGTTTGCAGAACGAAAATACAAGTCCGAGGAATGTCCTTGATATTGTTAACAGAATCGTAGAAAAAAGTGTTGATGATTCGATGTTCATTTCTATGTTTTATGGAAAGTATGATGCAAGGGACTCTAGTTTTTCATATGCTACCGCGGGGCATGAACCTGCCCTCCTATATAAGGCGGCGACGGGGGAATTTACGGAACTTCATGCAAAAGGACTTCTCCTTGGTGTTCATCCAAATGTCGTTTATGAAGAGAAATCAGTCCTTCTAGAAGAAGGCGACTTTATCGTGATGATGACGGATGGCGTTACCGAAGTGCGAACGGATACTGGTTTTATAGATGATCAAGTGATCAAATTGATCTTAGCGGAAGTGAAAGACGAATCTGCACAAAAAATTGCTGATACAGTATACCAAAGGCTAGCGTATCTTCAAAACTTTCATTTACGCGATGATTTTACGATTGTTATTTTCAAAAAAGAGAACGATAAGGTTTAAGATTTTATCAGTAGGGTATATGTATCTCTACTATGCTATTTTAAAAAAAGAAATTCGGGGTGTAATTATGAATTTGCAAGTCGACTTAGTGGAAGAAAATAGTGTTCAACGATTTAAAATTGTTGGAGAAATAGATGCGTTCACAGCTCCAAAATTAAAAGAGTGTCTTGCATCGGCAGAGAATGTGGAAAACATGCAAGCTGAATTAGACTTATCTGAAGTTGGATATATGGACAGTACTGGACTTGGTATTTTTGTCGGGTTCTATAAAGCTGTCAAGGCTAATGGAGGGCATGTGAAGATAGTTGGTGTAAACACTCGTTTAAAAAGATTATTCGAAATAACGGGTTTAGCTGAAGTTATGGATATCGTAATGGAAGAAAGTAGGGACAGAGATGCAACCGTATGATTATATTGAAATCAAGGTTCCCGCAAAAGCGCAATATGTTGGAGTTGCTCGACTCGCGATTTCAGGACTGGCAAGCCGACTTGGTTTTACTTATGATGAAATTGAAGATTTAAAGATTGCCTCGAGTGAAGCGATTACTAATGCTGTTCAGCATGCATATAAAGAGGATGATGAAGGAGAAGTTGTAGTTGGTTGTGCTCTTTTTGTGGACAAATTAGAAATTATGGTTGCGGATCATGGGAAAAGTTTTGATTTTGAGGAAACAAAGAAACGCGTAGGACCATACAATGAACAGGAAGAAGTTCAATTTCTTCGTGAAGGCGGACTAGGCCTCTATTTAATGGAGACACTGATGGATGATGTAAAAGTGCTTCATGAGGAGGGTGTGACAGTCTTTATGACTAAATATCTCGGTGGAGAGCGGGGGGATGAGGATGTCGATGTCGAAAGAACCATCTCCTCTTGAATCTAAAACGGAAGAACAATCCCTTTCTCAAGCAGGAGGAAGCGAACCATCTCTCCGTGGAAGTGGAACGAAGCTAGAAGTCCTTGAATGGATTAAACGTTATCAAGAAACCAATGATGATGAGGCGCAGACAAATTTGGTTCTACACTATGAACGTCTCATTCAATCAATCGCCCGAAAGTACTCCAACGGTAAGTCCTTTCATGAAGATATTGCCCAGGTCGGCATGCTAGGACTTCTTGGAGCGATACGTAGGTATAATCCAGAATATGGAAGAAGCTTTGAAGCGTTTGCGGTGCCAACGGTCATCGGTGAAATTAAGCGTTTTCTCCGCGATAAGACATGGGCAATACATGTTCCACGCCGTATAAAAGAACTGGGACCAAAAATCAAGGCAGCTGTCGAAACGTTAACAATAGAAATGCAACGTTCTCCTCTTGTTAGTGAAATTGCGGAATACCTTGATGTAGAAGAAGAAGTGGTCCTCGAAGCGATGGAGATGGGGAGAAGTTATCAAGCACTCTCAATGGATCATACTCTCGATGCTGATTCTGAAGGGGGCACGATAACACTATTCGATATTATTGGTGAGAATGATGGTGGCTTTGAGAAAACAGATCAACGTATGGTTGTTGCGAATGCTCTAAATGTATTATCGGAACGTGAAAAACAAATCATCCAGTATACATATATTGAACAACTGAGCCAAAAAGAAACGGGAGAACGACTCGGTATTTCTCAAATGCATGTTTCAAGATTACAACGCAAAGCGATTAAGAAGTTACAGGAAGCAATATTGTCGGCTGGTGGTGCGTTATAGTGGATTCGATAATAACTGAGCATGTTGAAGCGTATGTTTATCAGGAAGCGAAGTTTGGAAATCGAGAATGTGGTGACTCTTATTTTATCCATGCGGAGGAAGGCTATTTCATCTGCGCAATTGCGGATGGATTAGGTAATGGACCGATTGCACGCCAATCTTCTCAAATTCTTCCTAAAGTGTTGAAAGAATATCATCATGAGTCCATAGACGAATTACTTAGCCGCTGTAATGAACATATGGTGCAAAAGCGTGGTGCGGCAGTAGCTATCGTCAAAGTCGATTACAAGCAAAAAACAATTCAGTATAGTTGTGTTGGCAATGTCCGTTTTTATATGCTTCATGATTGCGATAAGATGATTTATCCTTTGCCGGTAATGGGCTATCTTTCAGGGAGACCGCAAAAGTTAAAAACGCAACAATACAACTATGAAAAGGGAGACCTATTTTTCCTCCATTCAGATGGCGTCATACTTAGAAGCCCGAAAGCTTCATTAAAGGAAAGTTCGGGACCTTGTGAGCTATATCAAAAAGTGCTGGCTTCAATTGAACACGGTGACGATGCAACATTTATAGCTGGAAGCCTACTTCTGTGAGTTGGAGGTGGGCTTTTTTATTGCAGGAAATTATAAAGTCTTGGATTGCGGATAGAATGCAATAAGGAGATTTCCATCTAGATTCAAATCCATATCGGTTAGAACGGGCGCTTACGCTTTGTTTTCAGGTAAGAAAGTGTACGATTTTTTGACTTAGAATAGTGTCTAGCTCCAGGCGCCAGCCGCTTGGAGGCCCACAGGATGTGGGTCACCTAGCCATTGCCGCAGGACGCGGGGTTCCTTAAAAGCAATCCAGCTATGTGGCAAAGAGCGCCACGTCGCTGGCTCGACTTATGCCTGTCGCGTCTAGAAGGCGCCTTGCGCTTTTCTTATGTTAAAATGAATCTATAGAAGGAAGGGTGGTTTTATTGATGAAGCATATTGTTGAGGCTACAGCTGGGAAAGCGGCCGTCAGTATACATCAAGCTGAAAAGGTAATCGCATTACTTGACCAAGGAAATACTGTCCCATTTATCGCGCGGTATCGAAAAGAAGAAACTGGTTCGTTGGACGAAGTGCAAATTAAAGCGATTGAAGATGCTTATAGTTATGTGAAAGGTCTTGAACAGCGCAAAGAAGAAGTGATTCGTCTTATCGATGAACAAGGTAAACTGGATGACGATTTGAGGAAATCAATTGAAAGCGCTACCGTTTTGCAAAGAATTGAGGACTTGTACAGACCTTTCAAACAAAAAAGACGGACACGTGCCATGATTGCAATTGAAAGTGGTCTTGAACCACTGGCGAAAAAACTGATGGAGTTTTCGGGGAATTCACCGGAAGATCTTGCTTTGCCTTTCTTAAATGAAGAAATTGGCGTAAATACGCTTGAAGACGCATTGGCTGGAGCTCGGGACATTGTAGCTGAACAATTTGCGGATGATGCCGCAATACGGGAAAACATACGAAAGTTAGCGTGGTCAGATGGGATGATTGTTTCTGCAGTCCGCAAGGGGGCAGAGGACAAGCGTGACGTTTTCGAAAATTACTATGAGTATGAAGAGCCTTTGAAAAAGATCGTTCCACACCGTGTTCTTGCATTAAACCGCGGTGAAAAAGAAGATGTGTTACGTGTCGGTATTTCTTTCCCGAGTGAACGAATTATCGGAGGACTTGAGCGTGAGTTGATTCGTAAATCACATTCGCCTTCTGCACCACATGTAAAAGAAGCGATTGAAGATGCATTTAAACGATTGATTGCTCCATCGATTGAGCGGGAAATTAGGGCGGCGCTTACTGAAAAGGCCGAAGAGCAAGCAATCCATGTGTTTTCGGAAAACTTGAAAAGTCTTCTCCTACAACCTCCATTGAAAGGGAAAGTGGTATTAGGTCTTGATCCGGCCTTCCGGACAGGGTGTAAACTTGCCATAGTTGATGAAACAGGGAAATTACTTGAAATATCCGTAATTTATCCGCATCAACCCAAAATGGAAAAGGAAAAATCGAAGCGTGCTATTTTGGAGTTACTGAAAAAGTATCCGATCACAATCATTGCAATAGGTAACGGAACAGCTTCGCGTGAATCGGAATTGTTCATAGTTGAATGTATAAAAGAAGCACAAGCAGGTGTTTCGTATGTCATTGTAAATGAAGCGGGTGCCAGTGTTTATTCAGCTTCGGCCCAAGCTCGGGATGAGTTCCCTGATCTTCAAGTTGAACAGCGAAGTGCGGTTTCGATAGCAAGGCGTTTACAGGATCCGTTATCTGAGCTTGTGAAAATTGATCCAGGCTCGGTTGGAGTTGGACAATACCAACATGACGTAGCTAAAAAACGTCTTTCCGAATCATTATCATTCGTAGTTGAAACAGCTGTGAACCGGGTAGGAGTAGATGTTAACACTGCATCATCCTCGCTACTTCAATATGTGGCAGGGCTGTCCAAAACCGTCGCGGAAAACATTGTGAAATCGCGGGAAGAGAATGGATTGTTTACGAAGCGCAATCAATTGAAGAAAGTACCCCGCCTCGGAGCGAAGACTTATGAACAAGCGATTGGTTTCTTACGGGTACCTGATGCAAAAGATCCGTTTGATTCGACGGGGATTCACCCCGAAAGTTATCAATTGGCGGAACAAATACTAGAAGAAGCGAATGCAAGCAAGAAGTTGCTCGGTAAGAAAGAAACTGGGGATGCATTGTCTGCTCTTGACATCAAAGCTTTAGCGATTAAGTTAGATGTTGGGGAAGTGACATTGAAAGATATTATCGAAACACTTCAAAGACCAAATCGGGACCCGCGCGATGATTATCCGCAACCACTATTAAAAGCAGATGTACTCGACATGAAGGATCTATATGAAGGTCTTGAAATGCAAGGAACCGTTCGAAATGTTGTGGACTTCGGTGCCTTTGTGGATATCGGTGTAAAGGAAGACGGTCTCGTTCATATCTCGAAATTGAAAAAAGGATATGTAAAACATCCACTAGATGTCGTTTCTTCAGGAGATATAGTAACTGTGTGGGTGGAAGGTGTAGATAAAGGAAAAGGACGTATATCGCTGACAATGTTACCGCCGTCTGCAAAGTGACGACTAAAAGGAGGGATGGCTATGACGGATGAAGAATTGAAGGAGCTTATTGAAAGTATTTCTTTAAAAGCATTCGGAAAGTCATTCATTCATATTGCTCGGTTTAATAGTAGACTAAGAACAACAGGTGGTCGCTATATACTTTCAAATCATTCCATCGAAATCAATCCGTTGGTTTTGGAATTGTATGGAACTGAAGAGTTGGTTGGTGTAATCAAACATGAACTCTGTCATTACCATCTTCATATAGAAGGAAGAGGTTACCGTCATCGTGATGCAGATTTTAGAGAGTTGCTAAAGCGCACTTCTTCCCCGAGGTTTTGCCGACCACTTACTGAGAAGAATAAGAAGACCTATTCTATCTATGTATATGAGTGTACATCATGTAAGCTACTTTATAACCGAAGAAGAAGGATGGACGTTAGAAAATATAGATGTGGGAAATGTGCAGGGCAAATTGTAGTAGTACAAGCTGTAAAATGATTGTTGAGGACACGGTGAGGACCTGCAAACCGCACTCTAATCGTGTTCTCAATAATACTTAAAATTAATTGATGAA
>NZ_JBBOSA010000001.1:2425000-2500000 GCF_038004885.1 Sporosarcina sp. FSL K6-6792 | reverse complement strand
GCGAAGCTTCGAATTGAAGCCCCAGTAAACGGCGGCCGTAACTATAACGGTCCTAAGGTAGCGAAATTCCTTGTCGGGTAAGTTCCGACCCGCACGAAAGGCGTAACGATCTGGGCACTGTCTCAACGAGAGACTCGGTGAAATTATAATACCTGTGAAGATGCAGGTTACCCGCGACAGGACGGAAAGACCCCGTGGAGCTTTACTGTAACCTGATATTGAATTCCGGTGCAGCCTGTACAGGATAGGTAGGAGCCTTGGATTCCGGAGCGCTAGCTTCGGATGAGGCGTTGGTGGGATACTACCCTGGCTGTATTGGACTTCTAACCCATGCCCCTTATCGGGGCAGGAGACAGTGTCAGGCGGGCAGTTTGACTGGGGCGGTCGCCTCCTAAAGAGTAACGGAGGCGCCCAAAGGTTCCCTCAGAATGGTTGGACATCATTCGTAGAGTGCAAAGGCATAAGGGAGCTTGACTGCGAGACCTACAAGTCGAGCAGGGTCGAAAGACGGGCTTAGTGATCCGGTGGTTCCGCATGGAAGGGCCATCGCTCAACGGATAAAAGCTACCCCGGGGATAACAGGCTTATCTCCCCCAAGAGTCCACATCGACGGGGAGGTTTGGCACCTCGATGTCGGCTCATCGCATCCTGGGGCTGTAGTCGGTCCCAAGGGTTGGGCTGTTCGCCCATTAAAGCGGTACGCGAGCTGGGTTCAGAACGTCGTGAGACAGTTCGGTCCCTATCCGTCGCGGGCGCAGGAAATTTGAGAGGAGCTGTCCTTAGTACGAGAGGACCGGGATGGACATACCTCTGGTGTACCAGTTGTCTTGCCAAAGGCATCGCTGGGTAGCTATGTATGGACGGGATAAATGCTGAAAGCATCTAAGCATGAAGCCCCCCTCGAGATGAGATTTCCCATTACGCAAGTAAGTAAGATCCCTCAAAGAAGATGAGGTTGATAGGTCTGGGGTGGAAGCACGGCGACGTGTGGAGCTGACGGATACTAATCGATCGAGGACTTAACCAATTTTGAAAAGGGCTTGATTACCCTGATTCTGTGTAGCACAATGTCTGTTTTATTCAGTTTTGAGCGAACAAGCTCAAAGAGTCTGGTGACGATTGCGAAGAGGTCACACCCGTTCCCATCCCGAACACGGAAGTTAAGCTCTTCAGCGCCGATGGTAGTTGGGGGTTTCCCCCTGCGAGAGTAGGACGTCGCCGGTCTCACACATTTATACTTCGACATAAATGTGGTGAAGTTAATTGAAAAGTCGAAAGTTATTACATGTTAAGGTCCCGTGGTGTAGCGGTTAACATGCCTGCCTGTCACGCAGGAGATCGCCGGTTCGATCCCGGTCGGGACCGCCATTATATTTTAAATTCAGAACCGATTCCAGGGATTAATTCCGGAGTCGATTTTTTGTATTGCGAAATAAAAGATAAATGAACTTTAAGCCAATTCAATCTAGGTACGCTATAGTAAGGAAGTAGATTCTAATAAATAGGGGACTTAACGGTATTTGAAAAGAGTTTTATCGTCCTAGTTCATCAATAATGATGCTTATTTCATTCATTTATGAACGAATTAGACCCGTTCATAAAAATAGTTCTTGTAATTATTATAAGACGTGCTATACTAAGTATTGTCTTTGAGAAAAGATGATGTAGGTCTGGTGACGATTGCGAAGAGGTCACACCCGTTCCCATCCCGAACACGGAAGTTAAGCTCTTCAGCGCCGATGGTAGTTGGGGGTTTCCCCCTGCAAGAGTAGGACGTCGCCGGTCTCACATATTTACTTTCGACATAAATGTGATGAAGTTAATTAAAAAGTCGGAAATTACTACATATTTAGGTCCCGTGGTGTAGCGGTTAACATGCCTGCCTGTCACGCAGGAGATCGCCGGTTCGATCCCGGTCGGGACCGCCATTAAATTTTAAATTCAGAACCGATTCTAGGGATTAATTCCGGGATTGGTTTTTTTGTATATAGAATTCTAAGGTTTAACTAATATGCTTTTTAAAAAAGCAGTAAGCAACACTCTTGAGAAACTAAACAATGTTATCGTAAAAGAAGACAACGTTTTCAGTAAAGTAAACAACATTCTACGAGAAATAAACATCATTTCCTACGAAAACACATCTATAAGGGTAGATGCTTTCTGATATAACATGTTTTCGGTACACTATAACAAAGAAGCAGAAAGGAAATAATCTATGACTCAGAAAATAGAAGTAAATTCTGTCGAGGAGACAGAGCTAATTGCAACGAAACTTGCAGCACTCCTTACACCACCGGATGTACTTACGCTTGAAGGCGATTTAGGTGCAGGTAAAACGACATTTACAAAGGCGCTTGCAAAAGGACTGGGCGTTACACGCACGGTTAACAGTCCGACATTCACAATCATCAAACAGTACGAAGGTAATTACCCACTCAATCATCTCGATGTCTATCGCTTAGCTGGCAGCGATGAGGATCTTGGCTGGGATGAACTATTTTATGGAGATGCAATATCTGTTATCGAGTGGGCGCATCTTATTAAAGATGATTTGCCGGCAGAACGTTTGGAAATTCAGCTAGTTCACGGTGGCGGAGATAACCGGATGATTATATTCACGCCAATAGGTGAAAGATATGAAAAGATTTGCGAGGGGATTTTCTTATGATCTGGCTAGGTATAGATACGGCTAACACGCCTATTTCAGTTGCACTTGTGAAAGATGGCGAACTATTAATAGAAGGAACTTCAGCGATGGCTATTAACCACTCGCTACGTGCTATGCCAGCAATTGAGGAGCTGTTGGAACAAGCAGGGTTAGTACCGGCGAATATTGATGCAATTGCAGTCTCAGAAGGGCCAGGCTCTTATACAGGGGCGCGAATCGGAGTGACGATAGCGAAGACACTTGCATGGACGCTTGGTAAACCTCTTGTTGGCGTATCCACATTAAAAGCACTAGCGGCAAATGCATTGTTCTTCAATGGTTTGGTTTGTCCAATTGTCGATGCAAGACGGGGCAATGTCTATGCTGGCGTTTATCAATTTGATGCAGGAAAGCTTACTGAAGTTATTGAGGATGGCCATTACTCTTTGGAAGAGTTGGTACACTTGCTTGAGCAGCATAGTAGTCCTATTTTATTCGTTGGAAAAGATATAGCAATGCATGAGCAAAAACTTATTGAGCAGCTTGGACAACGTGCAGTTCTAGCGCCTCTTCAGTTTAATCTACCACGAGCCTCTTCACTTATTTATATTGCCTTGCAATCAGAAGCAGAAACGGATATACATGCATTTGTTCCGGAATATCGACGTATTGCTGAAGCTGAGGCAAATTGGTTAAAAGAGCAGGGGAAGGACAATGATCGTGGATAAAGAGATTAGTTATAGAGAGATGGGAATAGAAGATATTCCTTCTGTTGTTGAAATCGAAAAGGAAGCATTTGCGACACCATGGACTGCAGAAGTTTTTGAGCACGAAATGACTGGAAATGACTATGCGCATTACGTTGTTGCAGTCTTTGAAGAAGAAGTGATTGGGCATTGCGGAATGTGGATCGTACTGGATGAGTGTCATATTACGAATGTTGCAGTACGGAAGCATTTAAGGGGTAATGGCATCGGCGAAGCTCTGATGAAAGAAGCGATTACACTTTGTATAGAAAAAAAAGTCCGGTTAATGACACTGGAAGTGCGGATGACCAATACTACGGCTCAAAACCTTTACCGTAAGCTTGGGTTCCAGGACGGCGGAATTAGGAAAAACTATTATACGGACGACCATGAAGATGCGCTCGTCATGTGGGTGGAATTCAAATGACAAAAGATATCTATATATTAGGAATTGAAACGAGCTGTGATGAAACAGCTGCATCCATCGTGAAAAATGGAACGGAAATTATATCGAATGTCGTAGCATCTCAAATTACTAGCCAAAAACGATTTGGCGGAGTAGTACCGGAAATTGCATCGAGACACCATGTTGAACAAATTACACTAGTAATTGAAGAAGCACTTGCGATTGCTGAACTAGAACCTGCGGATCTTGACGCCGTTGCTGTGACAGAAGGACCTGGTTTAGTTGGGGCCTTGTTGATTGGGGTTAATGCTGCAAAAGCATTTGCCTTTGCCAATGGTCTACCGATTATTGGCGTTCATCATATTGCGGGACATATATATGCTAACCAACTAATGCAACCCATGGAGTTCCCGCTTCTTGCACTCATCGTCTCAGGGGGCCATACAGAGCTGGTAATAATGGAGGAGCATGGTTCGTTTAAACTGGTTGGAGAAACACGTGATGACGCTGCTGGTGAAGCCTATGATAAAGTAGCTCGTGTACTGGGCCTCCCTTACCCGGGTGGTCCTCAAATCGATAAGTTGGCAGCTGAAAGTGATGGACAAGTTGAATTCCCGAGAGCTTGGCTAGAGCCGGGTTCTTATGACTTTAGCTTTAGTGGTCTTAAATCATCAGTGATTAACTATAAGCATAATCTTGCGCAACGTGGTGAGGCTGTAAACCCTTCTCATGTCGCGGCTGGTTTTCAGGCGAGTGTCGTTGAAGTGCTGACTACTAAAGCGTTAAGGGCAGCGAAAGAGTTCGGGGTGAAACAGGTAATTGCGGCTGGCGGGGTAGCAGCGAATAAAGGGTTACGTTCTTCTCTTGAAGAAACATTTAAGAAAGAAGAGATACCTTTTTACGTTCCACCAATCATACTATGTACAGATAATGCGGCAATGATTGCTGCAGCGGGATCGGCTATGTTTATAGACGGAATACGCGGAAATCTTGCTATGAATGGTAAGCCTGGCATGTCCCTTGTTTCATGGAAACAATAAATAAGTAAAAACACGAAAGTCGTCATATTGTGACAACTTTCGTGTTTTTTTATCCCGATTTTTTTGAAGATGTCAATAGGGAACATTCGTACTTATACACAATTGTGGATAAGTTGTGCATAACAATTGTATATGCACATTTAGTAACAGTGGTTGGAGGATAACTATGTGTATAAGAAATACATTTTTTGTGGATAGTGTGGATAATAACAGTGGATTACAAGTATAACTACATTCTATGTGTGGATAAAACTGTGGAAACTCTTTTTAAGAGAATATCGTTTCGTACTTTTATTTGATAGGTTACGACAGCAAGAAATGACAAAACGTCACGATAAACCATTGGTTCTGGTTTAACATGACGTTCACGCTCATTTTATAATTCCTCTAGTTCTTCTTGAAGTCCAAGCCAATTTTCTGATTTGCTGTCATGCTGTGCCTGAAGTGCATCAATCTGTGCCTGTAACTCCATTAATTTCACATGATCGTCTGCAAATTCAGGAGTGGAAAGTTCATCTTGAAGTGCTACTATTTCATCTTCAAGAACAGAAAGTTGTGATTCGACTTCGTCAATAGCTCTAGTCAGCCTTCTTTCCTGCCTTTTTAGTTCTTTATCATCATCATTTTTTCTTTCAATGACAGGAGTTGCAGCTGCTTTAGCGGCATTTGAGTCGGCAAGCAACTCTTCCTGTTCCAGTTTTTTCTCAATGAAATAATCATAATCACCGAGGTATTCGGTTGTACCTGTTGCGCTAATGTCGATTACTTTTGTTGCGATGCGGTTGATAAAGTACCGATCATGCGACACGAAGATGAGGGTGCCCGGGAAGTCATCTAATGCATTTTCAAGAATTTCCTTGCTATCCAAGTCAAGATGGTTCGTTGGCTCGTCGAGGATAAGCGTGTTTGACTTTTGTAACATTAATTTAGCAAGTGATAATCGAGCTTTTTCTCCACCTGATAGGGAAGTGACAGGCTTCTCAACATCTTCACCGGTAAATAAAAAACGTCCAAGTACTGAGCGAACATCTTTTTCATTCATCATCGGCCAATCATCCCAAAGTTCCTGAAGAACGGTTCCAGTTCCGATAAGTGTCGCTTGTTCTTGGTCGTAATAGCCAAATTGAACATTTGTACCATAACGAATTTTGCCTGCTAGTGGTTCTTGGAACTTGACGATGGTCTTCAAAATTGTTGATTTCCCGACCCCGTTAGGTCCGATAAGTGCAATGCGGTCTTGTTTGTAGGCACGCAAGCCGATACCAGTTGAAACCGGTATACTGTCATAACCGACTGCTACATCTTCCAGTGCTAGTACATCATTTCCGCTGGGACGATCAATTGAGAAGGTAAAGTTTGCGGATTTCTCATTGCCATCAGGAGAGCCCATCCAGTCAGTTTTTTCGAGCGTTTTGCGGCGACTTTTCGCCATTTTTGATGTCGATGCTCGCGCAATATTGCGCTGAACGAAATCCTCAAGTTTGGCCTTCTCACCCATTTCCTTGACGTAAAGTTTTTGATCACGTTCATAGTTTTTCGCTTTTTCGTCAAGATACGCACTATAGTTTCCTGTATACTTCGCTACTTTTTTTCTCGATACTTCGTAGACGATTGTCACGATTTCATCTAAGAAGTAGCGGTCATGGGAGACGATTAAGATTGCGCCTTCATAAGACACTAGGTATTTCTCTAACCAGCCGAGCGTTTCGATATCCAAATGGTTTGTCGGTTCATCAAGGATGAGGAGGTCCGGTTTACTAAGCAGCATTTTAGCAAGTGCCAATCGTGTCTTCTGGCCACCGGAAAGAAGATTGACATTTTTGCTATAATCCTCAGGATAAAAACGCATCCCATGAAGCACCGAACGAGTATCAGATTCATATTGATAGCCACCGGAATCTTTGAATTCGATTTGTAGAGCATCGTACTCTTTGATGACGCGTTCATAGTCGCTCGGGTTGTCGTAGACAGAGGAATCTGCCATAAGCCCTTCAAGCGATCGAAGCCGCCTTTCAATGCTATGGAGTGGTTCGAATACAGTCATCATCTCTTCCCAAACCGTCAATACAGAGTCGATACCTGAATGCTGTTCAAGATACCCAATCCGGATATCTTTAGGGACGATTAAATCACCCGAATCAGCGCTCATTTCACCAGCGATTATTTTAAGTAATGTCGATTTTCCAGCCCCATTGCGGCCGACAAGTGCGACGCGGTCGCGATGTTGAACTTCGAGCTTTACGTTTTCTAATATATCTGTTCCTGAAAATGATTTTGTTAGTCCGTTCACTTGTAATACAATCAAATAAAGCACCTCTATTCCTCTTCAGTTTAAATGAATGGCGTCAAGCGTGCAACGGTCGACTTTACAACATTCATTATCTACTGTACGATAGAATCGCCTTTAGATACACTCAGGAGGGTTAACATGATAGGGGAAACAATCAAAATTCCACAGGCGACGTCCAAACGTTTGCCTTTATATTATAGGTTCCTTCAAAATTTCGCGAATTCAGGGAAGAAACGAGTATCATCCAGTGAATTAAGCGAAGCTATGAAAATTGATGCTGCCACCATTCGACGTGATTTTTCACATTTCGGCGCACTTGGCCGTAAAGGGTACGGGTATGATGTACATTATCTTGTCGACTTTTTTCGTCAGGCACTGGATCAAGATGAAGTAACAGATGTAGCGCTCATTGGCGTTGGTAGTTTAGGGAACGCTTTTTTGAAATATAATTTCCATAAAAATCACAATACACGAATCATCATTGCATTCGATCCGAAAGGTACGCATGAAGGGATAGAAATGAGTGGAATTCCAGTTTTTCATCCTGATACGATTGAGGATAAAATCAAGGAATTAGGAATCGAGCTTGTCATTCTTTCTGTGCCTTCACGTGTAGCCCAAGAAGTGACTGATAAGCTTGCTACTATCGGTGTGAAAGGAATTCTTAACTTTACTCCGGTTCGGCTGACGGTCCCCGACTCGTTACGGGTTCATACAATCGATTTGTCTGTCGAGTTACAAACACTTATTTACTTTATTAAAAACGACGTAAAAGATTCACATATGTAATGCTTTGTAAATAGTATTTCAGTCACCATTCGTGTAAAATAGACACAAGAAGGATTGAGTTCAATCCTAGTTTTAAGAAGGAGGTGTCCGAGATGCCAGGTCCAGGAAGTCTGATTATCATTGCTGTTATTGCTTTGCTCGTATTCGGTCCCAAGAAACTGCCTGAAATCGGGAAAGCCTTCGGTTCGTCATTGCGTGAATTCAAACATGCGACAAAAGGTCTTGTAGAAGACGACGATGTAAAAAAAGTTGAAGACAAGAAAGAAGAACTGAAGTAAGTTAGGATGTCTGTCCGATGATAGAAAAAAACTTAACAGTCATTGAGCATATAGATGAAATTAGAAAACGGCTGATGGTTATCGTCGTTTTCTTTGTTGTAGCCGTAGTGGGAGCTTTTTTTGTAGCAAAACCACTTATTCAGTTCCTGCAAAATGATGGAGAAGCACATAATATTGCCTTAAATGCGTTCAATGTACTTGACCCGATTATGATTTACGTGAAAGTGATTGTCTTTATCGCATTCATCGTCATTTCACCTGTGCTTATGTACCAATTATGGTCCTTTATCTCACCCGGATTGCATGAAACTGAGCGGCGCGCAACATTGAATTATATTCCGTTTACATTTTTCTTGTTTGTTGGTGGTATTGCGTTTTCGTATTTCGTCCTGCTACCTTATGTGATGAAATTCATGATGAATTTATCCACGGAGCTCGATATAACCCAGACAATCGGCATTAATGAGTATTTCACGTTCCTTTTCCAACTGTTAATTCCATTCGGTATTGTTTTTCAGCTACCGGTGGTCTTGTTATTTTTAACAAGACTTGGTATTTTGGATCCGACGACACTTGTGAAGATACGGAAATATGCATACTTTGTTCTATTTGTAATTGCGGCATTCATTACACCACCTGACTTGTTGTCTCATATGTTCGTTACAGTTCCATTGTTTGCGCTTTATGAAATTAGTATTTTCATTTCACGTTTTGGTCACAGAAAATACTTGAAGGCTGAACAGCAGCGACAATTCGAAGAGGCGAAAGCTGAACAACAACGTCAGATTGATGAAGTTAATGAGCGACAGCAGAAATGAAAAAAGTCTTCCACAACCCTAAGTAGGGATGTGGAAGACTTTTTTAGTGCGTAAAGAAGATTATGGCTTGTTTCAAATCCTCTTGCCATTGTTGTATCTTCTCAATGTTTAAATTGAGGACAACGACAAATCCATTCATTAGTAAATGGGCAATCATTGGTGTCAGTATGCGTTTCGTCCGGTAATACAAGTAAGAGAAGACGAAAGCAGGCATCATATAGATTAGAAGGTGTTCGAATTCATTATGAACAGCAGCAAACACTAAAGCACTGACAATGGCTGCAATCCAGAAATTCGTTTTTTGATAAACCCCTCCAAAAACAACCCTTCTGAAAATGATTTCTTCCAGGAATGGTGCGAATAGAACGATTGATAGGATGATGATTGGTGACACTTTCGCGATGTCGGAAAGGATTGCAGTGTTATCAGATCCTGGTTCTATTCCAATTGCAACCTCGATAGCACCAGCCAGCATTTGTCCTCCCAATGCTAGAAAGAAGCCAATGAATCCCCAAAGAACCGAATTGCCAATGGAAGATTTTTTCCCTTTGAAAACTTGAAAGAAGTTTTTCTTCGGTACGATTAATACCAGGAAGATGATAGCTGCAATTAAGTTAACGATGAAAAGAGTCCAAGAACTTGCCCGATATGCCATATCCTGTTTAGTGAATTGCTCATCCCAAGGAAAGTATAAGAATAAGCCCTCTGATAAAAAGATGCTGCTTACATGCATCAGGATGTAAGTGATTAATAAAGCGAGAGAGATTTTCCAATTCTTCAAGTAACGCCACCCTTTCAACTGTGGTTGAGGTCAATTTTAGCTGTTTAGGACGAGATAAGCAAAGAGAAAATGTTCGGAGTATTTCACTTGCAATATATGCAAATGTTCATTATGATTAGAAATGTATTAGCACTCATGTCTATCGAGTGCTAAAAGGGAGATATTATCTGAGGAGGTTGTTTCAATTGTTGAAACCATTAGGTGACCGTATTGTTATCGAGCTAATCGAGGCAGAAGAAAAAACGTCAAGCGGTATTGTGATACCGGACTCTGCAAAAGAAAAACCGCAAGAAGGTAAAGTTTTTGCTACAGGTACTGGACGCGTTCTTGAAAACGGACAACGTATCGAATTGGAAGTTAAAGAAGGAGATCGAATCCTCTTCTCAAAATATGCAGGCACTGAAATCAAACATGAAGGTAATGAATATCTGATCTTGCGTGAAAGTGACATCTTAGCGATTATTGGCTAATAGACTGATGCACAGCTCGTTTAAAAATACACGAAAAATCAGGAGGGTACTTATAAATGGCTAAACAAATTAAATTCAACGAAGACGCACGAAGCGCAATGCTACGTGGGGTCGATACATTGGCAAACGCTGTAAAAGTAACGCTTGGACCTAAAGGACGTAACGTCGTTCTTGAGAAAAAATTTGGTTCACCGCTTATTACAAATGACGGTGTTACAATTGCACGTGAAATCGAACTTGAAGATGCGTTCGAAAACATGGGTGCAAAACTTGTGGCTGAAGTAGCGTCTAAAACGAACGAAATCGCTGGTGACGGTACAACAACTGCAACAGTTCTAGCGCAAGCAATGATCCGTGAAGGACTCAAAAACGTTACTGCAGGTGCTAACCCTGTCGGAATCCGTAAAGGAATCGAAAAAGCGGTTATAGCTGCTGTTGAAGGCCTTCAAGAAATCTCCAATGAAATCGAAGGAAAAGAAGAAATTGCACAAGTTGCATCTATTTCTTCTGGAGACGAAGAAGTTGGGAAACTCATTGCTGAAGCAATGGAGCGCGTTGGCAACGACGGTGTCATTACGATCGAAGAGTCAAAAGGCTTCACGACTGAACTAGATGTTGTTGAAGGAATGCAATTTGACCGCGGCTATGCTTCTGCTTACATGGCAACAGATACAGACAAAATGGAAGCAGTTTTGGACAATCCGTATATCTTGATCACAGATAAAAAGATTACGAATATCCAAGAAATTCTTCCTGTTCTTGAGCAAGTAGTTCAACAAGGTAAGCCACTTCTTATGATTGCAGAAGACGTTGAAGGCGAAGCGCTTGCAACACTTGTTGTGAACAAACTACGTGGTACATTCAATGCTGTTGCTGTTAAGGCGCCAGGCTTCGGAGATCGCCGTAAAGCGATGCTTGAAGACATTGCGACATTGACTGGTGGGGAAGTAATCACTGAAGACCTAGGTCTTGATCTTAAATCAGCTGATATTTCACAACTTGGTCATGCAGTGAAAGTTGTTGTTACAAAAGACAATACGACAATCGTTGAAGGCAGCGGCAATTCAGAACTCATTCAGGCACGCGTTAACCAAATCCGTGTTCAACTTGAAGAATCAACTTCTGAATTCGATAAAGAGAAATTGCAGGAGCGTCTTGCTAAACTTGCAGGCGGCGTTGCAGTTATCAAAGTCGGAGCAGCTACTGAAACTGAACTTAAAGAACGTAAACTTCGCATCGAAGACGCATTGAACTCAACGCGTGCAGCTGTTGAAGAAGGTATCGTTTCTGGTGGTGGTACTGCTCTTGTAAACGTCTATAGCAAAGTAGCAGCATTACTAGATTCTACTGAAGGCGATGTAGCTACAGGTATTAAAATTGTACTTCGTGCGCTTGAAGAGCCTGTACGTCAAATCGCTAACAACGCAGGTCTTGAAGGATCAATCGTTGTAGACCGTCTGAAACGCGAAGAAGTAGGAATTGGCTTCAACGCAGCAGAAGGTACATGGGTAAACATGATGGAAGCTGGAATCGTTGATCCGACTAAGGTTACACGTTATGCACTCCAAAACGCAGCATCTGTTGCAGCTATGTTCTTGACTACTGAAGCAGTAGTTGCGGACCTACCTGAACCAGCAGGCGCAATGGGTGGCGGAATGCCTGACATGGGCGGTATGGGCGGCATGATGTAATTCTCTTCACAAGCTATTTTGTGAAGCTGTCTAGTTCATAATTAATTAGTATAGGAATAACCACTTCTCAGAAAATTGGAGAGGTGGTTATTTTTTATGCTTTTAAAATTAGTTTATCTAGATTGAACTATAGAATTCCATTCAATTTGCTACAGCGCTACTAGTTTTATTGGTGGTAGTGAGAAAATTATAACTAAGCTATACTACATAAAGCCCTTGAAAACTCTTAATAGAGTTTCCAAGGGCACAAAGTTTTGTCATCATTAAATTCTCAATGTGATCAACCGTAAATCATACGGTTCAGGCGCGGAATGATATCACTTCCCGCTAAATAAATTGTTTATATAATTTTAATTATCATTTTATTTTTTAAGTGAGTTAAATAAAGAATTGTAAGCTGTAACAACTTGTTGATAGTAACCGACTAAGTTGTCCCAAACCGTTGATTGAACAGCTTTTTTAGCAGGGTCTTTCGCAGTATCATCACTATCAACAGGTGTTTCTGCTACATCTTCAGCGGGTTCTTCCGCAGCAGCATCACCATCAACAGGTGCTTCTGCTACATCCTCCGCAATTTCTTCCGCAGTATTGTCACCATCAACAGGTGCTTCTGCTACATCTTCAGCAATTTCTTCCGCAGTATCATCACTATCAACAGGTGCTTCTGCTACATCTTCAGCAGGTTCTTCCGCAGCAGCGTCACCATCAACAGGTGTTTCTACTACATCTTCCGCTACATTGCCATCTTCATCTGGTAAGATCATACCAAGATGTTCTTGGATTAGGAAATCGTAGTAATCAATTAAACTTCCATAATTTTGTATGACTGATCTATATTCATTTATTTGCTCTTCTGTTATGATAGTACTATCAGTAGATTGGTCAGGTGACATAGTATCTTCATTGATATTATCGTCAGCTGGCTTTTCTTTTTCATCAGTTTCATTTGTTGACTCATCTTCATCAGTAGACACCTCTGAAGGTTCCTCTTCAACTACAGTTTCCTCTTCAACAACAGGTAGATCAGTTGCATCGTCTTCAATTACAGGTACGTCCGTTGCATCCTCTTCAACAATAGGTAGATCAGTTGCATCGTCTTCAACAACAGGTGCATCCGTTGCTTCGTCTTCAATTACAGGTGCATCCTCTTCAACAATAGGTAGATCAGTTACTTCGTCTTCAATTACAGGTGCATCCGCTGCATCCTCTTCAACAACAGGTAGATCAGTTGCATCGTCTTCAATTACAGGTGCATCCGCTGCATCCTCTTCAACAATAGGTAGATCAGTTACTTCGTCTTCAATTACAGGTGCATCCGCTGCATCGTCTTCAACGACAGGTAGATCAGTTACTTCGTCTTCAATTACAGGTGCATCCGCTGCATCGTCTTCAACAACAGGTACATCCGTTACATCCTCTTCAACAACAGGTAGATCAGTTGCATCGTCTTCAATTACAGGTGCATCCGTTGCAACCTCTTCAACAACAGGTACATCCGTTGCATTCTCTTCAATCACAGGTGCATCTGTTGCTTCATCTTCATCAACAGGTACATCTGATGCTTCGTCTTCATCTGTAAGATTATCCGAATCATCATCTTCATTCGGTGCGATTTCCTGCAAGTTTTGATTTGCAATTGTACGCATTATTTTTCCTTTTTCAGGTGAACTCGGAATGCTTGATGCAAAAGATGAAACCTCTGCACCGTGATTTTTAAACGCTGTTTCCTCACCATTTTCAGCTCCTAAAGCCGAGCCACCTGCTCCGAAAATAGCAGCTGTTATCATTGAGGTTGACATTACAAACGGCAAAATCTTCTTGTTCGTGCTTTTCCCTTTTTGATTAGTTTCTTTAACCAAGAATCATCAAACTCCCTTTAATTGAATTTTTTAATCTCGACTACTAAATAAGAAATTGAAATAACACTCATTCTATTAAGCCGTTATGTACATCTACCTCCTTCACAAGCCAGAGCCTAAAATTAGGGTCAGTTTTTAAAATATCCGTTATGAAGTTTTTCAAATGAATAAATTTAGCAGTGCCCCTTCTGCTTATTAACTACAATAACAAAAGAAAATAACAAGAGTATAACGGTCAAGTAACAATTTTCCATGGAAATATTAACCCTTGTCATAAATGAAAAACACTCCAAGAGTCCTGCCACTTGATTAGCCAAAGACTAAAAAGGGGGGTCTATTCTAATAGATATGCCTAGTAAATCCAATTTCCACCTTTTATAAAAGCATCGTTACAGTGCTATGCAAACGTATTGCATTACTTTTATGACATAGATAGTGAATGGTCTAAACGATCTAACGTTATTCAATTTTAATATTACATTCAGAAATAGCGAGAAATGGACTACCTATAAAAAACTAAGCATGAACGGTTCTGAGACAAGCTAAACTCTACAAAACACAGTATCTCTTGCGGAAATGATACTGACAACTGAAGCTGTTATTGCAGATTCATTTGACGCGAACCCAATTGGCGACGGAATGACTGATATGGGCGTCAAGATATAAGAAGGGAATCACACCCTTTCGAAATCAATGCATTGAAGGTCTAACTTTCATCTTTGACCATATTGCGAACACATATAAAATTGAAAAGCATTCTTACCTTAAGTTAAGGTAAGAATGCTTTTTTTCATGAAAGGAAAATAGAAATTAATCTTAAAGAGTTTATATAGGTCAATAAAGAGCTTGAAGAATATAACTTCTTTCGGATACTATCTATTGTTTTTAATCGATATGTCGGTTAAAATTACCGATATATATAAGGAGAGGGTTTAGATGAAAAGACGGAGAGGGTTTGTACAAATTGCTATCTTGCATTTACTTAAGGAAGAGTCGATGCATGGTTATCGAATCATGAAGGAATTAGAAGATCGAGCAGAAGGATTTTACTCGGCAAGTGCTGGTACGGTTTATCCAGCGCTTCAAGAATTATTGGAGCGGGAGATGATAGATCTTGAGTCTACATCGGACAAAAAAACTTATTATATTAAAGAAAATGGAATAGCGCGCTTGGAGGAGTTTGCAAATCGGCGTGAAGGGGATTTTTGGGTCGAGTGGAAAGCACGCTTTGTTTGGCAAAGTTCTGAAGAAGCCATTCAATTAAAAAATACGATAGAAATATGGGAAGCTGAGCTACGAACAGCTATAAAACAGGTAAGGCGGAATCCAGAAGGATCTGCAAAACTGATTACATTTATAGAGGAAATGACTGAAGTTTTAAAGAAAGATAATAAATAAGGGGGAAAAGGAATGAAGTCCCTACAAAAACTTTTTAAATATGTTGAACCCTATACTGTTTTTGCAATTTTAGCTCCACTTTTGATGTGCGTTGAAGTAGCAATGGATTTATTACAACCAATGATTATGCAGCATATTATTGACGTGGGAATCGCAAATAATGATAATGCTTATGTCATAAAGCTGGGATTGTTAATGCTATTGACTGCTTTTATCGGTTTAATTGGTGGGGCAGGCAGTACGATTTACAGTACGAAAGTAGCTGTCAATTTTGCAGCGGATATACGGCGTGATGTGTTTAAAAAGACAGAGAAATTTTCTAGTGAAAATATCGATTCATTTGGTGTTGGAAAACTTATTACTATTGTGACGAATGATGTTACATCCGTTCAGCAGGCATTAATGATGATGTTGCGCGTTTTTATACGTGGGCCGCTATCGTTTATAGGGGCTGTTGTGATCGTGTGGTTCACAGCTCGTGAATTGTTCCCCGTATTAGTAGTAGCTATTCCCATACTGATGGCATTAATTTATTATTTTTCTTCTCAATCGGGAAAGTTGTTTGTGAAAGTACAAAAAGCAATGGATCAAGTAAATACAAAGCTTCAAGAAACTTTTGCTGGTATTCGGGTCATCAAAGCATTTAATCGACAGGTTTATGAACAAGAAACGTTCCGAAAGGTGAATGATACGCTAACAAAGCGTAATATGTCTGCGGAGCAAGTGATACTTACATTGATGCCCATTATGCTTTTCGTTGTCAATCTAGGCGTAGTTGCTGGGATGTGGATGGGTGCGATCAAGGTAAATGAAGGAACACTTCAAGTAGGTGTTATTTTAGCATTTATAAATTACTTAAACATTATTATGAACGGATTGATGACAAGTAGTCATGTATTAATGCAGATTACGCGGTCGTTTACTTCAGCTAATCGAATCGGGCAGGTGCTGGATACTGAAATCAGTATTCAGGAAACTGAAATAGCTTCTTCACTTCCGGAGACACGGGGTGATATCGAGTTTAGGCATGTGAATTTTAGTTATAGTAAAAATGGAGAGTATGTACTCAAAAATATTACTTTTCGTGCAAAAGCGGGAGAGACAATCGGCATCATTGGTTCGACTGGCAGTGGAAAATCGACGCTTGTTAATTTGATTCCCCGCCTTTATGACCCGGATTCGGGAGAAATTCTCATTGATGGCGTAAATAGTAAGAAATATTCTCTTGAGAGATTAAGAGAGAAAATCGGTTTCGTCCCGCAAAAAGCAACGTTGTTTTCGGGAACGATTGAAGAGAATTTACGTTTTGGTAAAGGAGATGCGAGGGTTGTGGAGATGAAAGAAGCGGCTGATTCCGCAGTTGCTACTGAATTTATTGAAAAGTTGGATGGGGAATTTGATTATAAGTTAACGCAAGGGGCAACGAATCTGTCCGGTGGTCAAAAACAACGTCTATCGATGGCCCGTGCTTTTATTCGTCAACCTAAAATTTTGGTGCTAGATGACACTACTTCTGCAATAGATGCCTTATCAGAAGCTTCGGTTCAACAAGTATTAAAGCAGCGCTATCCAAATACAACCAAGTTCATCATTTCTTCGAAAGTATCTTCGATTATCGATGCCGATCAAATTCTAGTGATCGACGATGGAAGAATTGAAGCAAGTGGTTCACATGAAGAATTGCTAGTGAAAAGTAGCGTTTATCGCGGAATTTATGAAACGCAAAGCGGGAGGGGGGGTCTTTCCTATGAGTAAAACTTCCGTACAGCCGGCCCCAAATGTATTGGGACGAGCACGTGGGCCAAGAGGATTTGGCGGTCCAGTGGTTAAGGCAAGGGATAGAAAAGGGACAATCAAGCGAATATGGACATATATGAGTAAACAAAAAGTAGCAATCATCAGTTCGATTATTTTAGTTGTGTTATCTACTTTATTAGGCTTACTCGTACCCTATTTAATCGGTGTGATTATCGATGAATATATCATTCCGAAGAATTTGAATGGTACATTAAAACTTTTAACTTTATTAGCAACTGTCTATATTCTCGCTTCCATTTTTACATGGTTGCAAACTTTTCTGATGGTTCGTGTATCGCTTCAAACGATCCGAAGATTGCGTCAAGATCTATTTGATAAGTTCCAAACATTGTCGTTGCGCTTTTTTGATAAACGTACGCATGGTGACTTAATGAGCCGAGTGACGAATGATATTGAAAGCTTAAACAATGCACTTAGTCAAAGTGTCATCCAAATTTTTTCATCTATTTTAATGGTGTCAGGTGTTGCGATTGCGATGTTTCTATTGAATTGGATGCTTGCAATTGTCTCGCTACTCATTATTCCATTGATCGTTTTTACGACGAAAAAGATTATTAAATATAGTAGCAGTAATTTTATCAAAAGACAGCGTGATTTAGGCGAGTTGAATGGCTTTATCGAAGAAGCCATTTCAGGAAACGAAGTGATTTCACTTTTCGGTCAAGAGGAAACGACGTTCAAGAAATTTGATGTGGTCAATGAAAGACTACGGCAATCGGCAACTGCAGCTGACACTGTTTCGGGATTTCTCGGACCAATCAATAACTTCATTAACAACCTTGGACTGGCATTGATTATTGGCGTAGGGGCACTTATGACGGTGGAAGGTTTGGCTACAGTCGGGATCATCGCTGCTTTTGTTACGTATTCGCGACAATTTTTCCGACCCATCAATCAGTTATCCAATTTATTGAATACTTTTCAGTCTGCGATTGCTGGTGCAGAGCGGGTATTTGAAATTATGGATGAGCCATCAGATCTACAAGATAAAAAGAATACGACTTCAATTGATTCCTTTAAAGGGGATGTTGCATTCTCCAATGTAAACTTTTCGTATGAGGATGATAAACCAGTTTTGAAAAATATTAGCTTCCGCGCAAAAGCGGGTGAGAAAGTTGCATTGGTAGGTCCGACTGGTTCAGGAAAAACGACAATGATCAATCTATTAATGAGGTTTTATGATATAGACTCTGGGGAAATTAATATTGATGGTCGGAGTATTCAGGACTATGAAATTAACCAGTTGCGTGAGAAAATTGGCATTGTGCTTCAAGACACTTTTCTATTTTCAGGGACGATTATGGAAAACATTCGTTACGGTCGTCTAGAAGCAACGGATGAAGAAGTCATTGCTGCGGCTCAAATGGCTTCCGCACACGGGTTTATCAAACATTTGCCTGGGCAATATGAAACGCACATCATGTTTGGAGGCTCCAGTTTAAGTCAAGGTCAGCGTCAACTACTCGCCATTGCTCGAGCAATTTTAGCAGATTCTGATATATTGATTTTGGATGAAGCGACATCGAGCATTGATACGAAAACGGAAATTGAAATCCAACGGGGGCTAGATCAATTATTGAAAGGTCGAACGAGCTTCGTCATTGCTCACCGTTTAAAAACAATCGAAAGCGCTGATCGAATTTTAGTCATCCATCATGGGGAGCTCATTGAATCCGGCACGCACGAAGAGCTATTAGCAATGCAAGGCTTTTATCATGAACTATATGAAAGTCAGTTTACAATTTGAATTTAAAAGATTGCGTACAATAAAAACTATGAATCCCCATTGTATCAAGGGGTAATCCATGTTTCATTATACAAAGGCCGCTCATCAATTCGCTGAATTGGTGAGCGGCCTTATTTTCTAATCCTCGTGGTAAGAAACAGCGTATACATTGAAGTATCTGCAATGGATGACAAGAAGTGATTAGAAAAGATGTAGCTAGATATGAATTGAATCCAACAGATTTTGCAGTATTAGAATTACTCTTATACGGAACTGGACGATGTAAAAAAACAGCCATTCGGTAACTCCTGTGATTTAATGGCGTGTGGAATCGTGAAATGAAAATATTGCATTACGACGAACACCTTTTTTACGGGGATGAAACCGTGAAAAGGTGTTTTTTTCAATGTATTCGAGCCTGAGACAGATAACAAAGTAGGTATGTTCTCATGACAGCAATCATAACATCAATAGAATTGTCTACAATTACCAATAGGGAAGGCGGAGAGTGAATTTCAGTGTTGTAAGAGAAAAGGCGGGCTGGTATCTACAAACAGAGTATTTGAAGAAAACTCTTGTTCACAATTAACCGAATCTATTGTACAATTTATAGACTACTAATTTTGGAGGGAAATTTTGGTGAAATTTAAAAAAATTGGGGTCATATTAAGCTCTTCTGCTTTAACATTTGGGATGTTCGCGTCTGTTGCCACTGCTTCAACCACAACGATTGGACAACCTACCAAAGTACAAATTCAAGTTGCTTCAACGGAAACAGTTTTTTCGAAAAATGATTTAATTAAGAGGTTTCGTACTTTGTTCCCCGATCAGTTTGATTTTTTATCGAATAGTGATTTTCGTGTGGAAAGTAGTTTCTTTTATCCTGAAGATGATACGTTACGTTATGGCCTATCCTTCTTTAAGACAATTGATGGTAAGCAAGTAAATGGTAATATTGGATTTGTCGGAGAGAATTTAGAAATTGAGCAATTTTATTATCAACCTTCGAATGAAGCAGAAGCTTTATTTCCCGCCAAGGTCTCAAAAGAGGAGGCTAAGAAAATAGCCACTAATTTTATCAAGAATATTCTGGATGGAGATGATTTTCAATTAGAAACGGATATCTATAACTATTATCCAAATCAAATGCTAACTGAACCAATACGTTACTCATTCTCTTTTGCCCGGACGGAAAATCAAGTATCCATATCTAATCAAACAATAGGAGTATCTGTTCTTGGCAATGGTGAAGTTGTTAGTTTTCACAGAATTCCTGTGGAGTTGGAAACGTCAACCTTTGATGATCTAAAACAAGTACTTGATAAAAATGAAGTTTTAAAGAAAGTAAAAGAAAATCTTGCCGTAGATTTGCAATATCATATTGATACGGATTATCGAACGGATGATCGCCAAGTTCAGCTTGTTTACCAGCCAACAACAAAATTACAAGGGGTTAACGCACTATCAGGTAAGTGGTTGACTACAGACGGGTACTCAGCGGATTTTCCAGGGAAAACGAAAATTGAAAAAATTACAGCTGATTCACTACCGGCAAAACAGAATGGAATTACTTTAGAAGAAGCAAAGAAAATTGCTGAACAATTACTTGCCATAAAATCAGATAAGGTTAAGCTAAATATTCAATCTATCGATGAAATAGAAAACCAAAACGGACAGGCAGTTATTAGCATTCAGTATATGTATGAATATGCGAATGGTGGAACTGGAACGAATTTGGAATTAGATAAAAATACGGGTGAGATTATACAATACAGTGATATAAAAAGTGACATGCTAGAACGAACTGAAGGCAAACCTGAAAAAGAGAAAGCTTTGTCCCAGAAGGAAGCCCTCGCTCAAGCAGTGAAATATATTAAGGAATGGGCTCCGTCTAATGCACATCACTATGCTATGCCTATAGAGGAAGCACATTTTGTAGAGAGACAAGGTACTTATTACTTTTCTTTCCCGAGAATTGTAAATGGAATCACAGTGATGGGTGATCAAATTGGTGTAAGTATAGCCAGCGATGGTTCTTTAAATAGTCTTAATGTCAGTTATCAAGAGATGGAAAAATGGCCATCAATTAATGAAGTTATTACTGAAGAAGATGCGATTGCTACCTTGAAAGAAGCACTAAGCCTAAAACTTAATTATATGAAACAAGGGAACAACAAAGATAATCATCACTATGATTTAGTCTATTCACCTGTTTTTAATGATGCAGACCTTAGTTTTTTAAATGCTAAGACGGGAGAATGGGGTAGCTTGTATGGTGGCGGAAATTCAACCGTCATTTCACATCCTTGGGCAGAAGAGGAACTTAATTATCTTATTAATGCCAAAATCTTAGACATTAAAGATACTAAAAACTTTAATGGTGATGCCTCTGTATCAAAAGGGGAAGCGATAAAAATCATCATGAGTTCACTTACTTATATTTATTCCGGCAGCTATTATGGAGGAAATGAAAACACGAGTCAGACTTTTGATAATATAGATGCCAAACACCCGCTCTATCAATCGGTCGAACGTGCCGTTGAAATGGGCATTATTAAAGGAGACAGTCAGAGCTTTGATATGGATGCACCCGTCAAAAGAGAAGAATTGGCAGCTTGGTATATACGCGCTCTAGGTCTTGAGCAAGCAGCTAAGCAAAGCAGTATCTATAAACTTGATATTGTTGATGCAAATAAGGTGCAAAAAGAATACACAGGCTATGTAGCTTTGGCAACATCACTGGGATTATTAAAGACTGACCAAAATCACTTTAACCCTGAACGAGAAGCGACGTATGCCGAGTTAGCAGTTTCAATTATTAAGCTAGCTCGAGAAATAACTGAAAAAGGCAGGGGCCTGAATTATTGAAATGTAAGGATATAACTATTTAATAACCCTCCACCGTATGAGAACTCAAACGGTGGAGGGGTTTAGTTTGTCTAATCTATTACCAATTTTTTCAGTTGGTAACACCTGTTTTAAATGAATGTATATCACCGATTACGAATTATCTCCGACTAAAATCGTAGCAACCATCGTATTGGTTACTCTCCTAATTATGGAAATACTATTATCATTCTGATTTGCCAACATCGATGTAAGAAAGCCTTTTATCTATCAAATTTTTAGATAGCTACAAGGTCAATCGTGATCATATTCCTTATTAAAAAGCGATCCTACCTTTAATTTTGAACTGAACCCCAAATGGTAGACACTTTAAAAAAGTGACACCATTTGGGGTTTTTTCTGTCTAAAAGCTTAGGTATACTGAAGATAAATATCCTGACAGGAGTGTTTTCAATGAGTAAAATACTTTTTAATGAACACCAGCGTAGATTATTAGAAGCGAATCCTAATGTGAACTCAGTTTCAGATCGCTCTATCCAATATAAACCTGAATTTAAAGTATTAGCTGTCAAAGAGAATCAGAGCGGTAAAGGTCCTTCTCAAGTTTTTATTGAAAATGGATTTGACTTAGAAATGATTGGTACGAAGAAAGCGAAAGAGTCACTTAGTCGTTGGAGAAAATCCTATCAGCTTCATGGAGAAGAAGGATTCTTTGAGGAGCGTCGCGGAAAAGGAAGTCCTGGTCGTCCATCAACTGAAGGATTATCTCCTGAGAAAAAACTTGAAAAAGCTGAAGCACGTATTAAATATCTTGAAGCCGAGGTCGAATTGTTAAAAAAGCTCGAGGAACTAGAGAGGTAGGTGAAAAAATAATACTAACATCAGCCGAAAAATATCAGGTGATTAATGAAGTGATTCGTAAATTTCAATTACATAGGTTCACAGATCACCTATGTAAAGTCGCAAAAGTACATAGAAGTGGCTACTATGCATGGCTCGAAAAAACTGAGGTCCATGCTATACGTGAGGAAAATGATTATCAAGACTACCTTTTACTTAAATGTGTTTATGATGCGTTCAAAGGGAAAATCGGATATCGTGGGCTTTACATGGCGTTAGTGGAATTACTTGAGATCCCCATGAATCACAAAAAGATTCTTCGTTTAATGCGCAAATTTAATCTCTTTGCTAAAATACGTAGAAAAAACCCTTATAAGAATATAGCTAAGGCTACCCAAGAACACCATACGGTGCCAAACCTCTTAAATCGGCAATTCACTCAAGATGAACCTGGCAAAGTTTTTGTTACCGACATTACTTATCTTCAAATGAAAACTGGACAGACTGCTTATCTTTCTTGTGTGAAGGATGTAGCTAGCCGTGAAATTATCGCTTACGAACTTTCGGTTAGCTTAAGTATGGGTATTGTCTATCGAACTTTGAGGAAGCTTAGCGAAGCACTAGCAGGAAATGTACATCCAGAAGCGATGATTCACTCTGATCAAGGTTTTCATTATACGCACCCCGAATACCAGACACGTGTTAAAGCGATGCAGCTCACACAGTCAATGTCCCGAAGGGGAAATTGTTTGGATAACGCACCTATCGAATCATTTTTCGGTCATTTTAAAGACGATGTAGACTACAAGGAAGCATCCAATCTCTTAGAGTTAAAAAAAATGGTAGATGAATACATGGAACACTACAACTGTACGCGTAAGCAATGGGATTTAAAAAAGATGACTCCGGCTCAATACCGAAGTCATCTCATAGCAGCATAGACTAAAACGTCACTTTTTTTAAACTGTCCATTAAATGGGGCTCAGTTCATTTGCAAAGGTAGGATCGTTTTTTTGCTTCAACTATTATCGAAAGCGTAAAAATCAATTGCTTGATCCATTAAGGCTATAAACTATTTGACTTTCGTCGCATAATCGCTCTTTGGATCGAGTTTTTAGTGTGTTTATATTCTGATGGAAATAAAAACCCCTTTACATTGTTGAAATGAAAGGGGCTACAGCAAAAACAATTGTTTTGTACTCTTCCTTTTGACCTTAGTTTCTACGGTCAGTTGTTTACGAAATAGTTATACCAGCACTTGCAGTACCTATAACAGTGGCGGCCAAAGGAGCACCAGATACTGAGAATACCATTAGCAATCGATCGCCTACCGATACCGGTACGGGTGCGAAACTCGCTGATCCACTAAGTGTAGTGCCTACTGTCAAGAGATCTGTTAGGGTTGGGGCTAAATCTACACTTATACCTGTTGGACTGAAGGTATTACTTCCAGCAGGTGCGCGATAGACTTGTGCATTTACAGTTGCAGTTGTTGCAACACTCAATGCAGTAGTTATTGTGTAAGCAGCGGAAATAGCCGTTAAGCTACCTGCCCGTGGAACTGAAAAGGCTTCATTTATCAAACCTGTCAAGTCTATCGTGGTGCCAAGAACGACAGGGCTCGGAATGGCAGTGCCAAATCCAATGAAAAAGGGGATACCAGCTAATCCACCTACGAGAGAAGTCAATGCAACAGGTACTAGTCCAGAAGCGAATGGAATAATCGAACCAGTGTCAACTGGTGGGATTATACAGGCTGCATCAATAGCTCTGAATGGTCCCAGATTACAATTGACGTGCCCAGTATCGACCCGGAAGCAACCAGAACTTCCGTGACGAGATCCACCAGATCCACCACATCCACTACATCCATGAAGTTTAAAATTATTAGAATTCATTTTAACACCTCCTTTCTCTGTTATCCTATTCAAAACAATTGCAGGGCGGACGGGCAATTAACTAATCGTTAATAATAGTTTTTAACTCATCCTAGCGTAATGTAGATTATTTGGATCAACTGTGTAGCTTTCGAAGTGCTACAGCTAGCTAAATTCCGCTGACCTTCTCATTAGATTTAAAAAAATAGCCATTCTGACACTAAGTCAGAATGGCTATTTTAAATGGGGTATATAATATGCCGAATACAGGAAGTTAATCTGACTAGCAATTATTTTTCAGTAGCTCTAAATTATTGCTTCTTCCGAAAAATATTGAACAGCGATAATGTTTCTTTGTTTTTATGTTGTTGTCGTTTCATTTCATTCGAAATTTCAATTGGGGCTTTGGCCTCCTCAATTGTAGTTGCATTATGCACTTCCTCAGGTTCCGGCGTTACCGTTTCGATAATCTTCGGCTCGCTAGCCGTGAGTAACATATCAGGATCCGGCATCACTGTTTCATTAATTTCAAGCTCGCTAGTCGTGAGTATGGAAGCCGGATTAGGTGTCACTGATTCGTTAATTTCCGGCTCGCTGGTTGTTACTAACAAAGCCGGATCTGAATTCTCGTTTACGTTCATTGGAATCGCTTGTTGTTTCACAACGTTAGTCAGATGAATGGTCAATGGCCTATTTACATTTTTGTACAGCCTATTATGGATTTGCCCAGAATGAATGCCAGTATACGGAAAACTTTGCTTACCGAATTGCTGCTCTGCTGGATATTCCTTTTGAATATCCATACTTACTATAGGTGTTGTATCACTCGAAACTTCTTGGATGTTATTAGCTTTTCCTACCAGATTTTGCAGTTGCCTATAAGATGGTGGGCGATTAGATTTTCTCATGGAAGTATTTGATGTAGTTTCTTCTATATGGACCACTTCTTTTCCCTCAATATTATTGGCAATACTTATAGATCTTGGTACATCAACTGGAGAAATTACTTTTTCTATAAGATCCTTGCTATCATCTTTTATTAATTTATTCTTGACTAAGGAAAAGTTTTGATTCAACTCCTCGATTGTTTGATTAAGGGAGTCCATTTGTACTGAAAAACTTTTAATTTGTTGCTCATACTCCTCCAGTTGTAAACTTTGCTTTTCATTCATTAGTTCCATTACACCTTCTAATTTTGAGACTTTTGTTTTGAAACCATTCGCTTCGATCTTCAAGGCAAGATAATCGTCAACCGGATTTCCAATTTTTAATGTGGTTAGGGTATCTTTGTAAGTCGCGATTTTCTGCTTTAATTTTTCAATGTCCTCAGCGGAGTATAACTTAGAGTCTCCCATCAATTTTCACCCCTTTGCAGTACATTACTATTCTATTAATGATGTTTTCATTGCGTGACAAATTCTTTCCTGTTAGACGTAAAGTTACTCAGTGATAAATTATTTGTCACTTTCAGCCTCGGTTCTATATATGATGAAGAAATGGATTCTCAGGGGACGATATCCTTTCTGAACTACTAAATTAGTATTAATTACTTTCTTCCTCCATCCTTTTTGTGTCTAAGTTAATAAATATCTCGATAAATCATTTCTTTGCCCATACACTGATTTTTCCACATCATATGCTACGAACGAAAGATAAAAAATTTGGAGGTGTCTGCAACATGCAAGGAAAAGATCATTGTGATGGGAAAGAACTAATTTGTATAAATGTCGACAAGGTGTACGACTGGATTGTGAAAGAAAATTCGTTTGATTTTGCACTTCCAACGGGACCAATTGCTTTTACTCCAACGGGTTCAGTACCAACTTCAGCAACTGCAGGACTGCTTACTGGTGCGACAGTTACATGTGAAGTGAGCCCTGCTATTGCGTTTCCAATCGAGATTCTAAGTCGTGAGAATCGCCCGTTTTGTATTGATGGAAAGACTGTTCTTCTTCAACAGCTTCACATTCGTAAGAACTTTGTGGTAACAATTGTCGTGACTTTAACAAACGGAACGGTGCTGAGAAGTGCGGCTATTCCGCTTACCCGTTGTGAACAAGTTACCTTATGTGCACCTGAAGGAACAGACGTTGTAATTACGTACACGGACCTAGACTGTTTCGTGTGTTCTCCTGGGACACTCACTGTTCCAGCGGGTACTGCTGCTGGTTCAATCGTAATTACTGGCTTAAATCTCTCTGTAGCTACTTGCCAAAGCATTCAATCGACATTCCCGGTAACTGTTGAATTTTTAGCTGATTACTGTGAACCAAGAGATGATTTACCAACTGCGTGCCCTCCACCATTGCGCCCGCAACAATGCTCTGTTGTTTTCCCTGATACCGGACATTGCTGCCACTAATGTCGGCTAATGGTGATAACGAGTAAGCCTCAAACATATAATGAAGGGAGGATATTCCTCCCTTCATTTTTTTGTAACGTCAAAAAATATAAGCTCATGAATAACCTTATTAAGCCAATTAGGGCTCTGCTGTCACCTAAAGGCTCGGTAATAGTCGAGTTTTCTAATGGAAAAGGGGGAGAGAATAATGAGTAATAATCACAAAGATTTGGAAACAAAGATTACGCAGCTTCAGCATCAAACAAAATCATATGTATATGAAATTAAAAAGCTGGTAGATAATCTCAATGATTCCGCCAGAATGAATATAATTAGCTATTTTACTTATTCATTAAACATTTCTCACGATCCTGAACAGGAGAGCTTATGCCTAGGAACTTACCATGTACATAATATGGGGAATCAGCCAATCACAAATCCTTATTTGTGTATAAAAATTCCTGAAGAATCTCCATTTTCATTTTCCGGGCGATATGTTTATGAAAACTTCAAACAGTCATTGAAGAATGCCGGTGGATGGGAACGAATAAATGATAAAACGAATCAAGAGGAATTTTGGCTAAAACCTTTGGGTAAAACATCCCTTGAACCTAATGAGACCATTTCATTTTCAAACTTCCAGATAAAATGGTTACCAGTAGAATCATATGCAGGTACTATTATGGGATTTACGTATAGTGATCAACTGAAAGATGGAATAGCCGTGATTAATCCCATCAATCTCAATGGAACTGTACGTCTAGAGGGGGTAGAGAATGAGTAAAACAGATGAAATAGAATTAATAATGAAGCATATAATACGTCAAATTATGAAAGATCAGTTTAACGAACAAACAGAAGATAAACAGGAAAACAACAATAGTTTTGTCTATTTAGAGAAAAGTACATTGAATATGTTGATTATGTATATGTTGATGAATGGTGAGCGTCGGCCTGATAAAGAGGCAAAAGGAGATTCTGACGTGAAGATTTTAGAGGAACTTGAACAGGCAATTATGGCCAACAAAGAGGACTTTGAGGAAATCATCACTCTACTTAAAGAAAGAATCTAAATTCATTTGATACAGCCTTTTGCTTGGAAAATAGCTGCGATAGGAGGGAATGACGTGAATAGTGAGAACGTCAAAAATAACGATCCCTTACAACTTCAACAAATAATCATCTTTTTAAAGGCGGAATTAGCTAAATATAAATACGAAGTTAAAAAGTATCAAGATAGCTATCACTATTCATTAGTAGAAAACCTTGAGCAAGAAAATATACAATTGACTAACGAAAAAAAAGAACTGGCTGAGGAGTTAGTTAAGTTAAATCAAGAATTTGAAAAAAGGGCTATCGATTATAAAGGATCTGTCCAATTGCAAGGATTACAAGGGAAAAGATACATCACTTCTATTGATTCCTTTCAGAAAACAAAAACAGATCTACTACCAATTAGCAAACAGCTAACTGAAGTTATTAATAAATTGAAAGACGGAGCTAATACCGATCAACATAGATACAAAAAACATGACAGGCAAGTTACTTCTCTTCATAAAAAACTTGCTAATAATAAAACGACTATAGAACAGCTCGAATACAAACTTGGTGATCTCATTCAAGAAAAAAATAAACAAGTACACTCGCAACTGGAGAAGTTAGACATAGCCAACAAAGAGCGTACCCAGTCCGAGAAAGTGAGACAACGATTATTAATAGAACTAGAAGAAAAAAATACTACTATAGGAAAACTCCAACATGAAATAGTGAATTTAAAAGAACAACATGAAAAGCACATTGATGCTATTGCAATAGAAGAAAAAAATCTAACTAATAAAACGACTATAGAGCAGCTCGAATATAAGCTCGTGGATCTCATTCAAGGAGAAAATAAACAAGTACACTCGCAACTGGAGAAGTTAGCCATAGCTAACAAAGAGCATACCCAGTTCGAAAAAGTGAGACAACAATACCTACTAGAACTAGAAGAAAAAAATACTACTATAGGAAAACTCCAACATGAAATAGTGAATTTAAAAGAACAACATGAAAAGCACATTGATGCTATTGCAATAGAAGAAAAAAATCTAACTAATAAAACGACTATAGAGCAGCTTGAATATAAGCTCGTGGATCTCATTCAAGGAGAAAATAAACAAGTACACACGCAACTGGAGAAGTTAGCCATAGCCAACAAAGAGCATACCCAGTTCGAAAAAGTGAGACAACAATACCTACTAGAACTAGAAGAAAAAAATACTACTATAGGAAAACTCCAACATGAAATAGTGAATTTAAAAGAACAACATGAAAAGCATAATGAAGCTTTTACAATGCTAGAAATAAAATTGAACCAGAAGAATGATAGTCAAGCAGGGATGGACCATCATTCTTCTACACCTACTATTGATGCTGAAACACTTATCTACTTAGACCATCAAATAAAAGAGGTAGTAGCCAAAACGTTGGATTACGAAGAGAAATTAGATGCGAAGTTGCTTGTTGTTAATAATTTGGAACAAAAATTAGATCAACTTACTGATGAAATTGACGGAATAAAAATTTTTAGTATAGAGGGGAGGGTTTTAAAAGAATTTTGACGATTATTGGTGTGTAATAGGATGGTAGCGAGTAAAGTAGATTGCATTTTGGTATTCTATATTTACCTGAAACTCAATAGGATTACCCATAAGGCTCAACCTTTTCCCGAAAAGTTCTGAGCCTTTTTTGTTATGTTCTATTATAGAGTATGGACATAGCGACTATTAAGCTATCACTAATCCATCTTTTGTAAAAGTAACACCCGCAAAAAAAATGAACCCTCTTTGTTAATCCTTAATCTAAGCGTTTACATTTCGTCACAATTGACCTATCATACTTGTATACAAGTATATCGGGCATCGAGTAGGGAAGTGAAACCATGAGTGAATACAAGGATTTTCTATATCCTGAAAAATGGATTGCGAATGCTTCCATGGGAGTGCGTTTAGCGTGTGAGCTTAGAATGCGGATTATTTCTGGCATGATAGAAAAAGGTACTGTTTTATCGGAAAATAAATTAGCGTTGGAATTTGAATTAAGTCGTTCTCCTATTCGGGAAGCACTAAAAGTATTAGCATCAGAAAATATTATTCGATTAGAAAGAATGGGTGCAGTTGTAGTTGGGTTAACTGAGAAGGATATCAAGGAAATTTACGATGTTCGTTTACTGATAGAAACCTTCGTTTATGAACGGATTGTTAAAATAGATACAAGTGAATTAGTGAAAGAACTTAGTAAAATACTTGAATTGATGGAAGTCGCCATTAAATACGGAGATGCAGATGAATTTTCTTATCAAGATGTTTTATTTCATGAAACGATTATTCGTTCAATTGACCATTCATACATCATGTTGATTTGGAATAATACGAAACCTGTGATGGAAAGTTTAATTCTTTTATCGATGCGAGTGCGTTTAAAGAAGAATTACGATGATTTTTCGCGTGTCTTGAAAAATCATGAAATCTACATTAAAGCCATAAATGTAAAGGATAGAGATGTCATGATTCAAGCATTGCATCAAAACTTCGATGATGTTCAAAGCAAAGTAGCAGACCAATGGATGTCGCAACAAATGCTCGCAAAAGGAAGGGAGCGATAAATATGACGAACTATATGTTAGGTGTAGATATAGGTACAACGAGTACTAAAGCGGTTTTATTTACAGAAAAAGGTGGAATTATTCAACAGGAGAATATTGGTTACCCTCTTTACACACCAGATATTTCGACAGCTGAACAGAATCCAGAAGAAATATATCAAGCTGTAGTACAAGCAATTTCAATTATAATGGAGAAATCTCGAATCTCTCCGGAACAGTTACTGTTCATTTCGTTTAGTAGTGCTATGCATAGCGTTATCGCAATGGATGAAAATGATGAGCCCCTGACGCAGTGTATAACCTGGGCAGATAATCGAAGTGAAGCCTGGACACGTAAAATAAAAGAAGAGCTAAATGGGCATGAAGTGTACAGACGGACTGGAACACCTATTCACCCAATGTCCCCTTTAAGCAAAATTGCTTGGATTGTGCATGATCGCCCTGAAATAGCGTTGAAAGCTAAAAAATATATAGGCATTAAAGAATATATTTTCAAGAAATTCTTTGGGCGCTATGTTGTAGATCATTCTCTGGCTTCAGCAATGGGAATGATGAATCTGGAAAAATTGAATTGGGATGAAGAAGCATTGGAAATAGCGGGTGTCACACCGGAGCAGCTATCTGAACTTGTACCGACAACCGAGATTTTTAACAATTGTAACGTAGAAATTGCAAGTAAGCTTGGCATCAATCCGCAAACTTCATTTGTTATTGGTGCAAGTGATGGGGTGCTTTCTAATATAGGCGTGAATGCAATCGGTAAAGGTGAAGTGGCGGTAACGATTGGGACAAGTGGCGCAATACGAACAGTCATTGATCGGCCTCAAACAGACGAAAAAGGGCGGATATTTTGCTATGCGTTAACTGAGAAGCATTGGGTCATTGGTGGGCCCGTAAACAATGGTGGAATGGTACTTCGCTGGATTAGAGATGAATTTGCATCATCAGAAGTAGAAACAGCAAAAAGACTTGGGATTGATCCTTATGAAGTATTAACGAAGATTGCTGAACGTGTAAGACCGGGATCTGATGGGTTGTTATTCCATCCATACCTAGCAGGTGAACGTGCACCATTGTGGAATCCTGATGTGCGTGGCTCATTTTTCGGTTTAACAATGACCCATAAAAAAGAACATATGATTCGGGCGGCCCTTGAAGGCGTGATTTACAATTTGTACACAGTATTTTTAGCACTAATTGAAGTCATGGACACACCAGTTACCCGAATTCAAGCGACCGGTGGCTTCGCAAGATCAGATGTTTGGCGCCAAATGATGGCCGACATATTCGATTTGGAAGTAATTGTCCCGGAAAGTTATGAGAGCTCTTGTCTAGGTGCTTGCATTTTAGGGCTTTATGCTACAGGGAAAATCGAGTCATTTGACGTAGTATCTGAAATGATTGGTAGTACTTATAAGCACACACCTGTGAATTCTGATGTACAAGAATATAGAAAACTATTACCGATATTCATAAATTTATCGAGAGTATTGGAAAAGGAATACACAAGCATAGCGGATTATCAGAGAAGTTTAAGTAAAAAGTAACAAAAAAGTTTGACCCTAAAAGAAAAAATGTAACATGGACGGTGCTTGAAACGATTATTTCGGAGCAAAAAAAGACTATTAATTAGGTTTGAGAAAAGTTGTATGGCATGTCATTTCCATCTTTAATTAAGTAATAAAAAATGATCTTTCATGAGTTCACATTGAACTTACGAAAGATCATTTTTTATTGTTTATTGCATATCAAAGCTGCCCTATTGAACGAAGAAGAGATGGTGGAGCCAAAAACAAAAACGTGAAGTCCGCTAGCCCCAAACATCCCATGTAGCCTCCATGGACCATTGCCACAATTCTAGCGCACTCTGTATTGTATTCCAGACTGGAAATAGGCATAGGTGAAAATCGCTGCCAACAAACCAATACGTTTTCCGAATATAGAGTTAGTGACAGCTAGATTTGAATTATCTAGAACTTCTTTCATATCTACTAAAGTGTCTTGTCTTGTCATGGAAATAAAAAAATCTTTAACATGGAAAGCGACATGATCTATGTGCAGAATCGTCGTATGCGTTATTTGGAAATTGTCTAAACTTACTTGTCCTCTTTCTATCGACTTCTTTGTTTGATAAGCAAATAGATAAAGTAAGGTGCCCCTATTACGGCTGTCCATACACCTGCAGGCACTTCAATCGGTGCAAAGGCAACACGAGCAATCCAGTCTGCAACAACAACGAGAATTGCTCCAATGATTGCGGATAAACCTACCATTGAACCAAAGGTAGGGCCGACAATTCTTTTTGCAATATGTGGTGCGATTAACCCAACAAACCCAATACCGCCGGCAAAAGAAACGGAGGCACCCGTCAAGGCGGCACAAAGTAAAAGGAAAATAATTCGGTTCTTTTGAACTGGGGATCCAGCACTTTTCGCCAAGTCATCACCAAGTTCTAAAACGTTCATCTCCCTCGTCATGGCAAGCGTGATGAAAAAAAGAATAGTAATCCATATCGCAATCATTCGAACTTCAGTCCAATTTGAACCGTAGATACTTCCAGTGATCCAAATATTCGCTTGGCTCGCCTGATGGATTGGTCCAACAAGCATAAGTACGGTTGTTCCAGCATGCATAAATGCTGAAATTCCAATCCCTATAAGTAACATTCGGAAGGGGGCAATGCCGTTTTTCCAAGATAACGTGAACACAATCGCGGCTGTAATCATCGCACCACCGAAAGCAAATAACGGCATCCAATCTTGACTCACTGTTAGCGCATTACTTTCATTTGAAAACAATGCTAAAAATAATACAACTGCAAATGAAGCTCCTGCCGTAATCCCAATGATATCTGGGGAACCAAGAGGATTTCTAGATACACTTTGCAAAATGGCGCCCGCCGTCGCTAAGCCGATTCCAACTAAAATGGCCATCATAATACGAGGTAGCCGAAATTCAAAGATAATCGTTTGATCAAACGATTCTCCAATCCCTAAAATAACTTTTAAGACATTTAAAGGTGAAATGAAAAACTCACCAGAACTCATTGATAGAATAGCTACTAACCCTAAAAGCAACGTTGCAATCATCGTTGTAAACAAAGATTTCTTATCTAAAATAAACGAAGCAACATTTCCTATTCGAACTGTCACTTTATTTTTCATGCCCCAAATCTCCTTCTTGCCACATAAATAAAGAATGGAACACCGATTAATGCAGTCATGACTCCAACCGGCACTTCCTTGGGCATTATAATGTATCGGGCTGCAATATCAGATACGAGTAAGAGAATTCCACCGTATAATGCACAAAATGGAAATACCCACTGGTGTTGGATCCCGATGAATGATCGAACGATATGAGGAATAATGATTCCGATGAAGCCGATAGGACCCGCAATTGCTACAGAAATACCTGCTAATACAACTACAATAAGAGAAAAAACAAATTTTAATAGCACTACATTCTGACCTAATCCAGACGCAACATCGTCACCCATTGCTAGTAGGTTCATTTGCTTCGCCAAAACAAAGGCTACCAGCAATCCAATCACCATATAAGGCAATCCTGTAATTAATAGACCGATAGGCCGATTGGCTACGGAACCTGCGAGCCAAAATAATACTTGATCGAGTGCTGTTTCATTAATTGTTAGGAATCCTTGTGTCATGGATGAGAATAAAGCGGAAACTGCTGCTCCTGCTAATATAAGCTTCATTGGCGTTAACCCTTCTCTGCCAATACTACTTAAAACAAAGACAATCCCGAAGGAAACGGCCGCTCCGACTAATCCGAACATCATATAAGATTGAAGGCTTTGTACTTGGAAGAACACAACCCCAATTACGACAAAGAAAACAGCACCAGCATTAATACCTAGAATACTTGGAGAGGCTAATGGATTTTTCGTTATGGATTGCATAATTGCACCTGAAGTGGCTAAACAAGCTCCAACAGCTGCAGCAATTAATGCACGTGGTAAGCGTACATTTTGAATGACAAGATGTTCAGTTGATCCGTCATTTTCTTTAAATGCGGAAAAGGCAGTGGACCAGCTTGTATCTGTATAGCCGTATACAATACTAGAAAAAAAACAAAGAATGAAAACTAAACTACTTACGATAAGGGCAATCCACTTACCCCTTGATGTATGTATCATGACTTCCTCACTTCATTGAGAATTATTTTCAATTCACTGTTGACATGAAATATATTAGCATATAGCATACTAAGTGTAAATGATTTTCATTCTCAATTAACAGGAGGAAATAATGTACATGCGAAAAATATCATCCCTCATACTTATTATGAGTATTCTTGTATTAGCGGCTTGTGGGGCTACTAAGGAGTCAAAAGATTCAGGTGAAAGTGCACAACCAACTGATGTGGAAACATATACTGTCGATCATGCAATGGGAAGTACAGATGTAAAAGGAACACCAAAACGCATTGTAGTCTTAACAAACGAAGGTGCTGAAGCCCTTCTATCAATAGGAATTCAACCTGTAGGTGCAGTTCAATCACCCGCTGAGAAAATTTGGTATGATCATATGGACATGACAGGTACTGAATCTGTGGGTATTGAATCAGAACCAAGTTTAGAAAAGATAGCATCTTTAAAACCAGATCTGATCATTGGGAATAAAATGCGTCACGAAGCAGTTTACGAACAGTTAAGCAAAATTGCCCCAACTGTTTTTGCAGAAACACTTCGCGGGGATTGGCAGGAAAACTTTAAATTATATGCGAAAGCAGTAAATCAAGAAGAAAAAGGTAATGAAGTATTAGGAGAATACAATAATCGCATTGAAACAATAAAGGCTGATTTAGGAGACCAAAAGAAGAAAAAGATATCAATGGTTCGCTTTATGGCGGGAGATGTACGCATTTACCATAAGGATTCCTTCTCGGGTGTGATTCTAGATCAACTTGGATTTGCGCGCGCAGATGGACAAGATGTGGACGATTTTGCTGAAAAAGGCCTCACGAAAGAACGTATTCCAGCTATGGATGGCGATGTGCTCTTTTACTTCACTTATGAAACTGGAGATAACGAAGCAACGAAGCTTACAAACGACTGGATTGAGGATCCATTATTTAAAAATCTAAATGTCGCGAAAAGTGGAAATGTCTCACAAGTAAATGACATCATTTGGAACACTGCTGGTGGTGTATTAGCAGCGAACTTAATGCTAGATGATATTGAGGAGTATTTCTTGAAAAAGTAATTTAAATGGAATGAAATAATAAAAAGCTGAAAACAGCCCGATGATGCGATATTTACTCGCTTCACTGGGCTGTTTTTGTATACATAATTTACTGTTCAGCTGCGTCTTCTTTAGGTCCTTTTTTAAATACAGAACCGAATAATACAACAATACTTCCGAGACCTATCCATGTCAGCATTTGAACTGAATGACTCCAGCCAAATCCTTTGCCAAAGAAGAACAGTTCACGAAGACCTTCAATCATATGGCGCATTGGAAGCCAAGAGTTAATCCAATCGCGATAGAAGGAAGACATGAACTCTGGTGGCATCGCTAGAAGTGGCGCTCCGAAGAACAGCATAATGACGAAAATAGGAATGCCTTTGATCCCAAGCCACATGAGAACTGCTGAAATCATTAGGAAGAAAGTGAAGTAGGTGAGTGATAGAAATAGGCCGGTATCACCAAACTTCGGAATGTTCAAGCCTAGCATCGTACTAGCTAGCCACGTTAACCCAAATCCAGCGATCAGCGCAAGAACTGCACCTAGTAATACCTGGATCGAAACGCCTACCAACTTATCTTTACGGTTTCTAAATACGGTCTTGCTAATTGTCATGAAAATAATAGCCGCTCCGGCAATGCTACCCATCCAAATTGGCTGAAACATTGTGACAGGGGCATTCCCATTCGCGCTTTTTGTTCCGATTTCGTTAACATTGATGACCGTTTTCGTAATTGGGGAGACAAGAAGAGCCGCCTGCTCTGTTGTAATCGTCCCGCCCTGCATTTCGAAACCTTCCAATAGCTGTGTTCGGACATTAGCATTTATTCCATCGACCATTCCATTTAATACCTGTCCTGCCGTATTAGCCGCCAACGGGTTCATGCCCTGATTCAAGAAAATCTGGATTTCAGGTGAAACCGGCTCCGGCGTTTGAAGGGAAACCTGATTTTTACTGAAGTCCGATGGAATCATTAATGCAGCATAGTATTTCTTTTCATTCAATCCTTTTTGAACTTCAGCAAAGCTATTCACTTCAATCCATTTGATTGGTGAATCTTGACCGGGGATGGCTTGTGAACGAATATTTTCGATAATTGTGTTGCCCATGTTCATATCTGTCTTATTCGGAAGAGTAGCACCTTGGTCTTCGTTGACTATTGCAACGGGCATTTCTTTAGGTGCTGGACTAATGGAAGGAATAAGCGTTAATGAAAAAATGAAAATAATGGCGATTACAGCAATGGGTGAAATAAATGTCAATTTATTTTTTAAGACATTCATTGTAAAACCTCCTTTTAATGAACACGTTGTTGATTAGTGACCTACGTGTATATTATAATTGAATTACTAATAACATCAATAATCAATTGACTGAGGTCTGTTTATTAATCAACAAATAGAAGAAATACGTTCAATATCAGCTTGAAAAAAGGAGAGTGATTGTCATGGAAGGGAAGAAAATGGATCGGAGAATCATCCGAACCAGGCGGATGATTCGAGACACGTTTACACAATTGATGGAGGAAAAAGGATTTGAGGCAATAACGGTAAGTGATTTGACGGAAAAAGCTAACATCAACAGAGGGACATTCTATCTACATTACAAAGATAAGTATGATTTATTGGAACAAAGTGAAGAGGAAATTTTTGTGGAACTGGATAGAATTGCAGAAGAAGCTTGGAATGCAGTGAACCAAAATTATGCAAACGATGTTAAAGTTGAGGAGCCACTTCCATTTGTAATCAAGTTATTTGAATTCCTCGAAGAGAATTTTGAATTTATGAAGGTTATTTTAGGACCGAATGGGAATCCCTCTTTTCAAGTTCGATTAAAGGGATTCATAAAAAAGAAAATGCTTCATAAGTTTAGTGATTTCTTGAATGAGGAAAATATGGTGGTTCCACTTGATTATTTAGTAGCTTACGTAAGTTCAGCGCATCTAGGAGTCATTCAATGTTGGCTGGAGAGTGGAATGGATAGATCACCACAAGAAATGGCACATATTTTATCACAAACGACGTTTTGGGGCCCTGCTCATGTGGCTGGATTAAAAAAAGGCTAACTACATTAAGCTTAAATAAAGAATCCCTTCAAATTTGCTACGGCGTCTTCGCCTAGTAACTATAGGTATTCATTTGTTCAATATATAGTAAATCGTAAGCATACAAATCAAATAAAAAAGGTATGTATGGTAGGAGCCCAAACATACCTTGAAGTATCATTAATTATCCGGCTACTGGAACATCGTGATTAATAATACGATGGCTCCAAGCAGGATTGAAATCCATGCCAATGCTTTTTGTGGAGAAGCTAAACAGACTAAGCCTAAAACGAGTGCGCCACCACCTAACCAATAAGGAGCATAAAAGAACCCTATAGCCGCTAAAATTATTGCTAACCAACCAATCCAGATGCCCAAGGAAGTTTTCAAGTCAATGACCTCCCTTCAATTTGATGGGAACAACAACTGAGTAAACGGGTCGTTCGTTATTGTTCTTATAGTTTATTATATGCAGGGTTACAGAGGGGACAGTGGTTAATGGACTCATTATTAATATTATTATTATGTGCATTTAGCTCACTTAGGATGGGGGAGTAAGAGCGGTGGGTTATGCAATCAATTCTGGAAAAGGATCAATTGACAAAAGTGACTTATTGGTACCTTGATTGACCTTTTTAAGCTAAGAGGGACGTAAGAATTTAAATGAAGGATGGCGAAAGGCTGTTTAGCAACTATGTTGTTTAAAGTGATAAGCAATAGTCTGAATCTGTAAAATAAATTAATTACTTTCCAAAAAGGTGTTGCTAATTTTCCAACAATGATGTAAAGTCTGTAATAACGTAACTAAGCAAATCCAATTTAATAGTTTTTCTTATCTAGAGAGGTATAGGGACTGGCCCGATGACACCTCAGCAACCGCCATTTTATGGCATGGTGCTAATTCCAGCAAGTTGATAACACGACTTGGTAGATGAGGAGAAGACTTATTCAGATTTAGAGTCTACTTCCTTTATTCAACATAGGAAGAGGCTCTTTTTATTTTAACTAATTTTCCCATTAAGTAACATATTTTGAAGAATGATGAAGAGTATTTCCGGAACGGGACTTTGGGAAAGTGAAAGGAGCAAGTGATAGTCGTGAATTTACTAGATACTATGAAAGAACGAATTTTGATCGGTGATGGTGCAATGGGAACTCTACTTTATTCACACGGTGTGGATCTTTGTTTTGAAGAGCTGAACTTGACACATCCAGATCAAGTGCTTCGCATCCACCAAGCCTATATAGAGGCAGGTGCGGATATTATTCAAACTAATACGTATGGTGCGAATTATATCAAGTTAGCACGTCATGGGTTAGAGGACAGTGTAAAAAAGATAAATAAAGCCGCAGTTCAAATTGCAAAAAAAGCAGCGGGTAAAAATACGTTCGTCCTTGGAACTATCGGGGGTATTCATGGATCTCGAACATCCATTGGAACAAAGGATGAAATCAAGCGCAGTTTTAGGGAACAACTATATTGCTTACTTCTTGAGGGAGTGGACGGCCTACTTTTAGAAACTTATTACGATTTTGATGAATTAACAACCGTGCTCAAAATTGCACGTGAGGAGACAGATATCCCAATTATTACGAACGTTTCAATGCATGAAGCGGGGGTGCTCCAAAATGGAATAGAGCTCATAGATGCTTTACAGCAGTTGGAAGATTTAGGTGCAGATATAGTAGGCATTAACTGTCGCCTTGGCCCTCACCACATGCTGAAGTCATTAGAAACTGTGCCGTTGATGAAGCGTGCTTTACTCTCGGTGTATCCGAATGCTAGTTATCCAGGATATAAGGATGGGAAACTTTTTTACGAAAATGAGCCTGAATATTTCGAGAAGTTCGCGCTGAGTTTTCGGAAGGCAGGAGTTAGTTTAATAGGAGGATGTTGTGGGACGACGCCAGAACATATTAGGGCCCTAGTGAAAGGACTTACAATTCGGGAACCAATTCAAGAAAAGCTTGTTAAGAAGAAGGAGGTAAAGACAGAGGTTGTGGAGTCTGAATTGAAGGAATCTCAACCGCCAACATTGCTTGAGACAGTGAGAAAAAGACATTCGATAATTGTTGAACTTGATGCGCCCAAACATTTAAACACGGGCAAGTTCTTTGAGGGGGCTCAGGCGTTAAAGGATGCAGGCGTGGATGCCATTACACTGGCCGATAATTCCCTAGCGACGCCGAGAATTTGCAACGCTTCAATGGCTTCGCTTGTTAAACAAAAGATTGGTGCAACACCTTTGGTCCATATTACATGCCGAGATCGCAATCTAATTGGATTACAGTCGCATCTCATGGGATTACACACACTGGGTATTACTGAATTGCTAGCGATTACGGGGGACCCTACGAAAATTGGAGATTTCCCCGGAGCAACATCCGTTTTCGATGTGACATCCTTTGAATTGATTCAACTCATAAAGCAATTCAATGAGGGCATTTCAAAGTCTGGAAAGTCATTGCAACAGAAAACATCCTTTACTGTGGCAGCGGCCTTTAATCCGAACGTGCGTCATTTAGATCGCGCTGTGGAGAGATTAGAGAAAAAAATAGAAGCAGGAGCCGACTATTTTATTACCCAGCCTATCTATAGCACGGAGAAGATAATAGAAGTATACGAGGCAACAAAACATATTGAGACGCCAATTTACATCGGAATTATGCCGCTGACTTCATCGCAAAACGCCGAATTTCTACACAATGAGGTACCAGGCATTAAGTTGACGGATCAAGTACGTGCAAGAATGGCTTTATCTGATGGTAATCGTGAGCAGTCTACGAAAGAAGGCTTACAGGTTTCGAAAGAATTGATCGATGTGGCGCTGGAGCATTTTCATGGCATCTATTTAATCACTCCCTTTATGCGCTATGACATGACCGTGAATTTGACGGAGTATATACACAGTAAAGTGGATGTGATTGTAGCAAGGGAGGTGGTCCAAACCGAGAGTATCGTGTATTAAAACAGATTGAAAAAATACTATAAAAAATAAAGGGGCTAACATACAATGGTAAAAGTACAAAGTTCAACTAGTGGATATCCAAGAATCGGTGGAAAACGTGAATGGAAAAGGGCGTTGGAAAGTTTTTGGAATGGGGCAACATCAGAAGAACAGCTACTGAAAACAACGGAAACGCTTCGTTTAGAAAGTCTACAGAAACAAAAAGAATTCGGTGTTGACCTTATCCCGGTTGGAGATTTTTCATTATACGACCATGTGCTGGACACATCTATTATGTTTGGTGTCGTACCAAAACGCTTCGAGTATGCGGGTGGTAAAGTACCTTTGGAAACATACTTTGCAATTGCGCGTGGAACTAAAGATGCGGTTGCCTCAGAGATGACAAAATGGTTTAATACAAATTATCACTATATTGTTCCGGAACTAGAAGGTGTAACGCCGCAATTAGTAGAGAACCGCCCGCTCGCTTTTTATAAGGAAGCAAAAGAAAAGCTGGGTATTGATGGCAAGCCGGTTATCCTAGGCCCAGTTACATATATTAAACTGGCAAAATCTTTTGGCGAAGAGAATTTTTCTACTTTATTGCAACAGTTTACGCCGTTGTACATTGAAGTATTGAAAGAGCTTGTAGTGGCAGGCGTTGAGTGGGTTCAGATTGATGAGCCGATTCTTACAAGTAAGTTGACAGAAGAGGATTTCCAACATGTGCAACAGGCATACGCAGCAATTCATGAAGCAGTGCCACAATTAAAGATTATCATACAAACTTATTTTGAAAAAGTAGCTAATTATGAAGCGGTTGTTGCGCTGCCGGTACACGGATTTGGTTTAGACTTTGTTCATGGCGATTCGCTTGAATTGCTACAAAAATATGGTTTTCCTCAAGACAAAGTACTTGCGGCGGGTGTCATTGACGGTCGAAATGTGTGGCGTGCGGATCTGGATAAAAAAGTAACGCTATTAGAAGAAATTCAGTTACATGTTGATAAAAGCCGTTTGATTGTTCAACCTTCCTCTTCACTTCTTCATGTTCCTGTCAGTACGGAAACTGAAGAGAAATTGGATCCGATTATTAAAGGGGGTCTGTCATTCGCTGATCAGAAGCTTGCTGAAATTGTGCTCCTTAGTCGGGGGATTCACGATGGCACTGAAACGATTGCGACAGGACTTGAGGAGAGCAGGAACGCACTTGCTCGTCTAAATAACTCGAAGTATCGGCAAAACGTTGAAGTGAAAGAAACGATTGAAAATCTAACTGAGCAAGATGTAAATCGCTCATTGCCATTTGCGAAACGAATTATCGAGCAGCAAAAACGTTTTAATTTGCCTCTTCTGCCGACAACGACAATCGGGAGTTTACCGCAGACGTCAGAAGTAAGACAGACAAGATCTAAATGGCGTAAAGGGGAAATTACAAACGAGGCCTACGAGCAATTTATCAAAGATCAGATTGACAAATGGATTGAAATTCAAGAAGACATCGGCATTGATGTTTTGGTCCATGGTGAATTTGAAAGAACAGATATGGTTGAATACTTCGGTGAAAAGTTCGAAGGATTTGCAGTATCACAGTTTGGCTGGGTTCAGTCTTATGGTTCGCGTTGCGTCAAGCCACCACTCATTTTAGGTGATGTTGCGTTTAGTGAACCAATTACTGTGAAAGAAAGTGTCTATGCTCAAACGTTAACAACGAAGCCTGTAAAAGGTATGCTGACGGGCCCTGTAACGATTTTGAATTGGTCGTTTGTCCGAGATGACATTCCTCGTTTTGACGTATTGAACCAAATTGCATTTGCACTTCGTAAAGAAATTGAAGAGCTTGAAAAGAACGGTATTCGCATGATTCAGGTAGATGAACCTGCGCTTCGAGAAGGTCTACCGTTGGATCAAGATAAACGCGAAAGTTACTTAGATGCTGCTGTCTATGCATTCAAATTGGCAACTTCTTCTGTTGAAAACGACACGCAAATTCATACGCATATGTGTTACTCGGAATTCAGCGGTATTATCAAATCCATTAGTGCATTGGATGCGGATGTTATTTCAATCGAAACGTCAAGAAGTCATGGCGAAATTATCGCTGCATTTGAGAACAATACGTATGATAAAGAAATTGGCTTAGGCGTTTATGACATCCACAGCCCACGTGTTCCAAGCAAGGAAGAAATGAAACAAAATATTAATCGTGCACTCAAAACAATTAATCCAAAACAATTTTGGATTAACCCGGATTGTGGCTTGAAAACAAGAAAAGAAGAAGAGACAATTGGCGCTTTGAAAATCATGGTTGAAGCGGCGAAAGAAGTTAGAGAAAGTCAATTAGCTACGCTTAAGAATTAATTATTTAAGTTGAAATAAAGATTCCTTTCAAATCCGCTTAGGCTATCCCAGTAAGGCACCATTGCTTTGTTAGTACATGTATTCATATGTTCAAAATAAAAAAGGTATCTTCCCGTGCATGAATGACGGGGAGATACCTTTTTATTGTGGTCGGGGGATTATTGGTTTGCGAAGTATATGCTCGGTTGCGTGAGGGATATGATCGGTCGTGTGAAGTATATGCTTGGTTGACGGGATATATGATTGGTCGAGAGAAGTATATGCTTGGTTTACGGAGGATATGATCGGTCGCTTGAAGTATATGCTCGGTTGTCGTAGGATATGATCGGTCGGGAGAAGTATATGCTTGGTTGGCGGAGGATATGATCGGTCGCGTGAAGTATATGCTCGGTTGACGGGGTATTTGATCGGTCGCGTGAAGAATATGCTCGGTTGTCAGAGTATATGATTGGTTGCGTGAAGGATATGCTCGGTTGGTGAGGGATATGATTGGTCGGGCGAAGAATATGCTCGGTTGGCGGTATATGCTTGGTTGGTGAGAGATATGATCGGTCGTGTGAAGGATATGCTCGGTTTGCGGGGTATATGATTGGTCGGGAGAAGTATATGCTCGGTTGTCGGAGGATATGATCGGTTGCGTGAAGTATATGCTTGGTTGGCGAGGGATATGATCGGTCGGGGGAAGTATATGCTTGGTTGTCGGGGGATATGATCGGTTGGCGGTATATGCTTGGTCGGGTGAAGTATATGCCTGGTTTGTGAGGGATATGATGGGTCGCGTGAAGAATATGCTTGGTTGACGGGGTATTTGATCGGTCGCGTGAAGAATATGCTCGGTTGGCAAGGGAAATGATCGGTCGCGCGAAGAATATGCTCGGTTACGCAGGAAAATATGATGAGCTTAGGTCAGCAATTTCACTTTTGTTCTAGTGGTATCCTTTCATATACTATGGCACTTTGAAGTGCGTACTACCTAATTTGATTTACTTGTGTATAATTAGTATAGGAAGCTGAATTACAATCACAATTATATATAATAGAGGAGTTTTACATCATGGCAATTAAAGTTAAGGCAATTATCGGTAGTACAAGTTCAACTTCATTCAACTTAAAAATAGTTGAACATATGAGAAGTCGTTATGCAGATCAATTAGACATTACACCTGTCTTTATCAATGATCTTGATATGTTTTCAATTGATATAGAAAGCAACCCATCTGCAAACGTAGTTGATTTTAAAAATAATGTAAAAGATTCAGATGCTGTATTATTTGCAGTTCCTGAATATAACTTCTCTATTCCAGGCGCAATGAAAAATGCTATCGACTGGTTATCACGTGGTGGCGATTTCACACTTAAAAACAAACCTGGCTTCATCGTAGGATCATCTATGGGAGCATTCGGAAGTATCCGTGCGCAACTCCACTTAAGAGAAATCCTGTCAAACCCAGCGTTAGCTCCTGTCTTACTGCCAGGTAACGAAGTATACATCGGTTCAGTTCATGAGAAAATGAACGAAGCTGGCGAACTTACTGATAAAGCTACGATTGATTTCTTGGATTCAGTAGTCTTTAACTTTATTGAGTTCTATAACAAAACAAATACTACAGTTAAAGCTTAAGAAATCTCCTGATCATCAAAAACAGACACTCCCTGGAGAGTGTCTGTTTTTGATTTATCCATTATAGTGCGTCGCTGGTATTCTGGCTAATTCTTTTCTTTTCAATATGTGTGGCATGACCGGTGCCCCATTCGTGCATAATTGCTAAGATGGGCTGTAAGCTTTTTCCGTAATCCGAGATAGAATACTCAACTTTCGGTGGGACCTGTGGATAGATGACTCTGTTAATAATATCTTCATCTTCCAATTCCCTTAATTGCTTGGTCAACATTTTTTGGGTAATCCCTGGCATTAATCTTTTTAATTCACTAAACCTCTGTGTTCCTTCAGTAAATAAATGCAGTAAAATGATTGGTTTCCATTTACCTACCAAGATACCTAAAGCTTCGTCAACTTTACATAGTTCAGGCTTTATCCCCATAATAACCTCCATTAGTATCTTTTTGTATACTATAGCACTTTCAAGTGTGTACTTCACATTTTGGTGAATTTATTCCATAATAACATATATAGTGATTCATTACTATTCGGTAAAATTTAGCTATATATGCTGAACAAATGAACAGCTTTCTAAACTTAGCGAAAGCACCTTACAAGGGGCAGCCGAAGCATGTCTTAGGACGGGGCATTCCTTAGCACCGTAGCAAATACAATGGGATCTTTTAATTCAACATATATATCCAAAACAGAAGGAGGAATTTAATATGAATAATAAATCGGTCTTTTCAAGGGGAATCAGAAGTGTAAGGGATGTCGTTTATCAGGAACACTCGCCAACTCATAAAGTAGGATTGGTCATTGAACCGGGAAACTGGGAAGAAGTCGATCCATTTCTATTGATGGCTGAAGACTTTTTCGTGCGTGGAACATTTGGTATGCATCCTCACCGTGGTATTGAAACTGTTACGTACGTCATTGATGGGACGCTAGAACACTTTGACAATAAGACTGGGGGAGGGGAACTACACCCTGGAGACGTTCAATGGATGACAGCGGGTAAAGGGATCATTCATACAGAGGATCCGGCTGTTGGGGAAACGGTCCAATCCTTGCAACTGTGGGTCAATCTTCCAAGTGATAAAAAAATGACGGAACCGCGTTACCAGAACATGCGTGCACAAGATATGTCGGTCCGTCATGAAGACGGCGCTACGATACGTGTCTTTTCCGGTTCATCGGAAGGTGTTACGGCTGACACGAAAAATCACGTGCCTGTTACGATGGTTGAATTGATCATTGAACCCGGTACCACTGTTACACAGGACCTTCCCGGCAGTTACAATGGATTTCTGTATATAATAGAAGGAATAGGGTCATTTGGCAGTGAAAGCGTGGAGGGGAAGAAGGGGCAGGTTCTCTGGTTGGAACGTGGAACAGATGAAGAACAAACTGAAGTGAAGATTCACGCAGAAGAGAAACTGCATATCATGTTATATGCAGGTAAGCCTGTCGGAGAAAAAGTAGTAGCTCGCGGCCCGTTTGTGATGAATTCAGAAGAAGAGATTATGCAGGCCTATAAAGATTACAGAGAAGGAAGATTCGAGTGAACATGTATCAGTGAATTTAGTGCGGAATCACAAAGTATGAAATATTCTAATAGATTTGATATGATTTTAAGTGAAATAAGAAAATGGGAGTTGCTGATATGGGAAGTAAGATAGAGCAGGTAGCGAGTTTTAAAGAAGCAATGGGGAATTACCCGACGGGAGTCACTGTCGTTACAGCATTTGATGCAGATAAAAAACCGATGGGATTAACGGTCAATTCATTTGCATCGGTATCATTAGAGCCTTTACTAATTTTATGGTCCATTGATAAAAGAGTATCCACTTATAGTGACTTTCTAGATGCTGAAAAATTTTCGGTGAATATTTTGGCAGCAGATCAAAGTGAGTTATGTACGTTATTCTCAAGCAGGGTTGCTGATCGATTTAGTCAATGTGATTGGAAAGAATCGGATTTAAACCTACCAGTACTTTCAAATTCGCTTGCGGTTTTACAATGTAAGACGGTGCAACAAATTGAGGCTGGAGATCATACGATATTAATAGGCGAAGTATTAGATATTCAGAATGAAAGTAAAGAACCACTTTTGTATCACCGTAGAACTATAGGTGCAATTCCAGAAGAATTTTATAGCTGACAGTGTCTATACAATCTACAGTGTAAAAAGGCGTGTCATCAGTTTAATCTACTGATGACACGCCTTTTTTTCTTGAAAAAGAGGCTCTGTTAAAGTTTAATGTTGATATAGGAAAAAATTAGAACTTCCAATTATCCGGAAGTTCTAATTCGTAGTACACTCTTCTTCTACCGTTGATTGACGTATGCCTGTTGCATCTTAAAGGGTATCTTGCGCTTTTCTCAAGCCAAGGATACAACGTTCTTGCGGACCGCCTTACTGGAGATGGCTAGCACTAGAACTAGGCCCGCCGCCATTAATACACCATCGAGTAGAAGTGGCAAGCCCCAGCTACCGGTGTTATCTCGAATGACTCCGGAGACGACAGGTGAGAGAACTGCTCCGATTTCTCCAATCAAATTGAGCATTCCAAACATGGATCCTCTGCTTTTTTCGGGCGTCAAATCGGAAGCCAGAGCATGTGCCACCGGTTGCAATGCAAAAAAGAATAATCCGGAGACAAACAAAATGACAGACATAACGATGGGGTTGTTATTACCCATCATGACATAGACTGCAAATATAAAAATAGTTACAGTCAGTACAGCGGTTAGTACAGCAAGGACGTTACGTCGCCCATTTGGACGATTGGCCACTATGTCAGAAATTTTGCCGCCAAGAGGAAAACCAATGATTCCGGCCAAACCATTAAACGATGCAATCAAAGCGGCAGCCATTAACGCACCGCCACCGAAATCTTTGACGATAGAGACGGACCAAAATCCGTAAAACCATAGATGCCACATGATAGGGATAAAGAATAAGTACAATAAGAAAAGATTCTTATTCGCTATTAACGGTTTTATTTCAGACTTCTTCGTTGTGTATAAATAAAGTATTAAGAGCGGACAAAGTGCAACAAGAATGACCGCAATCGCGATAGAGGACAGACCTAGTTTGACGGAAAAATAATAGATGCCCATCACTATGACAAGAAAAACGGCGGAGTACATGGACATGTACAATAGCCCTTTGCCAAACTGTGCTTTAATACCAGGTGAAGATAAATCTACAGAAGCACTTGAATCGTTTTTGGGCTTCATATATTTAAATAGTAGGAGTGCAATAATGAGTGTAATTGTTCCGGTCACGAAAAAAGGAAAGCGCCAAGCCCCTTCACCCATAAATGGTTCTGCGACTGTAATAAGATAAGGGACGCCAAGTGTGCCCGCTGTCAGACCAACAGAAAGTCCGGTAAGCGCCACGCCCATTCCTAATCCAACTTTTTCAGGAGGTGTATGATAGGCAATATAAGAGCGGTCATTCGAATAAAAAACGCCTTCGCCTAGCCCGAGTAGGACTCGGAAAAGAATAAATGCAACAAGGCCCCCCACCAAACCTGTTAATAAAGTGGCGATTCCAGCCCAAACAATACTTAAAATGATAATAGCACGATAGCCAAACCTGTCCCCAAAGTAGCCACCAGGAAATTGCATTAACATAAAACCGGCAAAAAATAAACTACCAATCAATCCGCCAATTCCATGGGGGTTTGCCACGTCTGCAAAAAAAGAAACTTCATTTTCAATCATATATGTAATAATCGGCCCAGTTGCAACCCGGTCAACGTAAGAAACAAACCAACCTAAAAATAACAAGCCCCAAATCGTATGATATCTTTGCAAGCCTTCCTTTTTCATTCCTCACACATCCAATTCTATTGTTAATAAAACAAAATGCCCCTCCACTGTGTTAGTAGAGAGGCATTCGAGAGAAAATACCCTCTCATTTTCCAAAGCATAGTGCTTTGCAGGAATTAGCACCTTATCAACATGATTGTTGAATGGTTGCCGGGTTTCATAGGGCCAGCCCCTCCACCGCTCTTCATAAGAGTTTTATTAGCCTATTTAATTAGTAAAGGTTACTGCCAAACGTCTTGCGCGATAGTTACAACATGACGAACTTTTTCCCATTGTTGTTCTTCAGTTAACTGATTACCTTCTTCTGTTGATGCGAAGCCGCATTGTGGGCTTAAGCATAGTTGATCTAAAGGAACATACTTTGTGGCCTCTGCTATTCTTGCTTTAAGCTGTTCAGGGGCCTCTAATTCGCCGAATTTAGAGGTGATCAAGCCTAATACGACGAAAAGGTCAGGGCGATTGACATGGCGCAACGGTTCAAAACTGCCGGAGCGTTCGTCGTCAAACTCAAGGAAAAGACCGTCAACATCTAATCCGCCGAAAATTGTTTCGGATACATCCTCGTAGCCACCACTAGAAAAATAGGTCGATTTGAAGTTGCCACGGCAAATATGCATCGTCACGAGCAAGTCGGCTGGCCTTTTCGCGATGGATTCATTGATGGCCCGTGCGGATAGTTGTACAAGTTTGTCAGGATCTTGCCCCTTTGCTATCAATGTTTCCCTTCCTTCTTCCGATAAGAAGGAAGCCCATGACGTGTCATCGATTTGAAGATAACGACAGCCCTCATCGTACAGTGCTTGAATTACATCTTGATAGGCAGTAACCAAGTCATCAAATAATTCTTCGTCATTTGCATAGATGCCTTCTTCGAATGTTGCTCTGTGGATCAGCATATTCGGGCTTGGAATCGTGAACTTTGCGACTGCATCACCTGCGATGCTTTTCAGGAACTTGAAGTGTTCAATCATGTAATGGTCGCTAAACCCAATTTTTCCTGTCACTTTAATGCCGTGTGCTTTTGTTACAATACCGTTGAATTGGAGCCCTTTATCTGTTTCGAAAAACTCAACGCCGTCAAAGCCGGAAAGGAAGTCAAAGTGCCACCATTTACGGCGGAATTCTCCGTCTGTCACAGAATTTAGTCCAGCTTCTTTTTGTTTTTCAACGAGCTTTGTAATTTCTTCGTCTTCGATTATGCGTAATTCTTCGGCAGTGATTTCACCGGTTTCTCTTTGCAAACGGGCCTGCTTTAGGCGTTCTGGTCTTAAAAAGCTCCCGACGTGATCTGCTTTAAATGGTGCTTTCGTCAAAGTTTGTACGGCTATAGGTTTTGTCAATTTAAATTCCTTCTTTCCAATATAATAATGTTTTCTTTAATGGTAGTTAATTAGGTATGGAAATTTTTTCATTTGTTTTGATCAAGGCTTGATCAAAATCGGCAATCAAGTCATTGACATGCTCGAGTCCAACAGAAAAACGTAGCAGCCCATCGGTAATACCACGTTTCTCCCGTTGTTCTTTAGGCATGGCGGCATGGGACATCGTTGCAGGATAGGAGAGAATTGATTCAACTCCGCCTAGACTTACTGCGAAAACGGGTATCCGAACGTTTTCAACAAAGGCCTTTGCTGCATCTCTGTTTGGCAAACGGAAAGATAAGACAGCGCCTGGACTTGTCGATTGTTTCGCGTGGATTGCGTGTCTTGGATGACTTGCCAACCCTGGATAAAACACTTCCTCTACTAACGGGTGGTCGTTCAAGTACGAGGCTATTTTACGTGCCGATTCAGATGACTGTGTTAAACGGGCACCTAATGTTTTGATTCCTTGAATTAATGCGTAAGAATCTTGTGCGCCTAGAATAGAGCCGAAAGAGTTTTGAATGAATGCCAATCGATTGCCAAGTTCTTCACCCTTTGTAACCGCTAGCCCAGCAATGATATCGCTATGCCCCGATAAAAACTTGGTAGCACTATGAACAACGATATCAACTCCAAGATCTAGTGGACGCTGGTAAAGTGGCGACATGAATGTGTTGTCGAGAAACGTCAGACAGTCATTCAATTTTGCAAGGTCAACTATCGCTTCAATATCTGTAATGCCCAAACGCGGGTTGGATGGTGTTTCAATATAGATCACTTTTGTATTTGGACGGATTGCACGTGCGGTTTCATCTACATTCGCTAGATCTACAAAAGTATGGTCGATACCGAATTTCGGTAATACCTCGGTTACGAATCGGTATGTGCCACCGTAGACATCTTCGGTAACCACGATATGGTCACCCGAAGAAAGGAGCATAAATGTAGCCGAGATGGCAGCCATTCCGGAAGCGAAGGCCAATCCGCGCGAACCGCCTTCTAGTGAGGCAATCGTTTTTTCCAACGCATCCCTCGTTGGATTGCCCGAACGGCTATAATCATACGGCCCGAATGCATCGAAGCTTTCCTGATGGAACGTTGAAGATAAGTAGATAGGAACGTTGACAGCACCTGTTTTTTGTTCGTAATCTCCGCGGGTCGAAGCATGGATAATAGTCGTTTCCAACCGTTCTTTATTCAAACTCATCGTTGTAGCACCCCGCTATTCAAAGTTGCAAACACTTGCTTCAAATCTGCGATCAAATCGTCAGCTTCCTCGACTCCGACAGAGAAACGTAAAAGTCGGTCGCAGACGCCACGTCGTATTCGTTCTTCACGAGGAATATCGGCATGTGTTTGCGTTGCTGGATAAGTAATGAAACTTTCCACTCCGCCTAGACTTTCCGCAAATGTAATGAGCTGCAGATTTTCAAGGAATGGCCCGACCAATTCACTATCGTTCAGCCGAAATGATAGCATTCCGCCTTTCCCTGGATAGAGAACGTCCGTAACAAGTGGTTCATCTTTCAAATAATTGACGATTATTTTCGCGTTTTCATCATGCTGTTTCATTCTTAAATGCAGTGTTTTCAGCCCTCTGATGATTAGCCAAGAATCGGAAGGGGAGAGGACTGCACCGATAGCATTATGGTTGGCGGCAAGTTGTTCGCAAATTTTTTCACCTTTTGCAACGACAAGTCCCGCGAGGACATCGTTATGTCCACCGATATATTTCGTTGCGCTGTGCATGACAATGTCAGCGCCGAGTTCAATCGGTCTCTGAAAATAAGGCGTTAAAAATGTATTGTCGACAATCAACAGTAAATCATGCTTTTGAGCCAGTTCTGCATACTGCCGAATATCAAATTCTTGCATGAGTGGATTGGTCGGTGTTTCTATGAAGAGCGCTTTTGTCTTCGAAGTGATCAACTTTTCGGTCTCGTTCACATCGGCGAAACTCGTATACGTTGTACCGATTGAATAAACGTCGGAATACTGTTCGAGCAAGCGATATGTGCCACCATAAATATCTTCTGGAACAATCAATTCATCTCCAGGACGGAACAGCGTTAAGATAAGCTGAATCGCCGCCATACCAGAACTGCATGCATACCCTGCATCACCGCTCTCTAAGTTTGCAATTCCATCTTCCAATATGGAGCGGGTTGGATTTTTTGTCCGTGTGTAGTCGTAGCCAGTCGATTGACCGAGCCCCTTATGTTTGTACGCAGTTGATAAATAAATCGGAGGGTTGACAGCGCCCGTCTTCGGATCACTGTTGTTGCCTAATTGGACTAGGATTGTATTCAAACTTTGTTTTGTCATTGTAGTCACCCTTTTCTTTTAGATTACAAAAGGGGACCCTCTATAAGAAGAGGGTCCCCGAAATATCGTAGACTATCTTCTTATCTTCTAGGGAAATGAACACCTAAAGGAATTAGCACCGTACCTGAACAGGCTGGTTGCTGAGACGTCATAGGGCCAATCCCTCGGTCTCTCTTGATAAGAATCAAATTATGGAATTATGTGAAAAGAACAATTTCAATAACTTTATCATGACATAGAAAATAAAACAAGAGCGAATTATTAAAATCTGTCTTTCAGCAGCTGCATCCGTTGATTGAATAGACTTGGATATGATAAAAAGCCAAGCAATACACTTGTCACTGCAGCGGTCGTCAATAATAGGAATATGATGAGCAATTGGAACTGAACCGCTTGGATGGGGTCCGCACCTGCGATGATTTGACCACTCATCATACCTGGAAGTTGAACCAAGCCCATTGTCTTCTGACTTTCGATTGTCGGGATCATGCTTGCCTTGATTGCGTTGATGAGTTGTCTATGAATGGCCTGTTTTGGCGTTCCACCGAGAGAAAGGATGAGTTCGGTTTCATCACGATGCGTTTCAATCTCAGCTGTGAACCGGTTAAGGAATAGGATTGATAGCACCATTGAGTTGCCAATCACCATGCCGCTAATTGAAATGATGTATTGTGCGGTTGGCGGTACGATTTGAAAGCCTAGTAGAATACTCTGGGTTAGTACTTCTACAAAAAGTAATGTGACCGCTATTTTCCAAGTGATTCCTTTGATTGCTTTTCCTTTCTTACGGGTGTTTTGTGTTGCCGCTGCAATCATTAATGTAACCATTAACAAAATGTACAATATGTTTTCAGAATCGAAGACAAATTTAAGAATATAGCCGACCATAAGCAATTGGATAATGGACCGAATTGTCGCAATGATTGTGTCTTTTTCCAAATCTAAACGTAGAGTCTTTGATAGTAGTAAGGGGATGATTACAAATATAAGTGTAATGGATAACGTAAGATAACTCATTCTACGCCTCCTTGCACAAACTGCTTCACAAATTCATTTGTTGGTGATTTCAATAAGTCACTTTCGCCAGTTTCAATGACTTGACCATTCATTAGAACCCAAGTGTAATCTCCAATTGATAAGGCTTGTTCTAAATTATGTGTTATCCAGATGATGGTTGTGCCATACACCCGGTTAATTTTGACGATTAATTCTTCGATTTCATGTAAAGATGTTCGGTCTAAGGCGGATGTGATTTCATCCAGTAATAGGATTTCAGAGCGGTTGATTAGTGTGCGAGCAATGGATACTTTTTGACGCTGTCCACCGGATAATTCATTGGTTTTACGATGTAAAAATTGCACATCTAATCCGACGTCTTCTAGAATTTTAATGGCATCCTGTTCAGGCAATTTTTTACCTTGAAGTTCCATAGGGAGAGCTAAGTTATGATAGACGGTGCCTTTAATCATTGGTGCGCTTTGAAGTGCGATCCCGACATGGCGGCGTAGTTCAACGGGTTCATATGTAGAAATGAGTTTATCGTGAATGAAAATATCTCCTGAAGTAGATGAAATCAGCCCGTTACATAATTTAAGCAATGTTGTTTTTCCTGCTCCAGAAGGGCCGACGAGCGTTGTGATTTTCCCTTCCGGAAAGGAGCCCGTAATATTTTTTAAAATATGTACTTCACCAATGGAATAATTGACGTCATGAAAATGTAGGGCGGGTTTATAAAAATTGGACATTACATTCTCTCCTACCAGTTTCTTATTTATAATAATTCTAATCTGGGTAGTTTTGTCATGCAAGGAAAATCTATTGCAATTCCAAAAAATGTTTGTTATTATATCGTTAATCGATATAGCGATAAGCGATATAGTGAGAAGGTGAAAGAATGATAAAACAGCCAGAAAGTTTTTTACCATTGTCGCAGGCAACATATTATATTTTACTGTCCTTAAGGGAAATACGTCATGGATATGCCATTATGCAGGACGTAGAAAAAATAAGTCGGGGGGAAGTTACAATGGGTCCCGGTACATTATATGGAGCACTAGGAAAATTAGAAAAGCAGAAAATCATTCAAAAAGTAGACATAGATGATGCAGAACGCCGCAAGTATAATCAGCTGACACCCTTAGGTAAAGAAGTGCTTCAGCTTGAGTTTAAGAGGCTTGAATCACTTGTGAAAAACGCCAGGAGCATCATAAAAGAAATGGAGGGCGAAGAAGATGACTGTTAAAAGGTTCAAGATTTTTCTTGCTTCGAGTGTTGATAAAGAAGAGCAGTGGCTGACGGATATGTCACGCCAAGGATTTCATTTTAAAAAGTATGGATTATTTACCTATACCTTCGATGAAAATCCTAATGTATCATATGTCTATCAAATTGATTTCCGGGATGCGAATGAAGAGTATATGCAACTATGTAAAGATGCCGGTTGGCAATATGTAGACAGCGCTCTAAAGCAATTTCATTATTTTCGTACAGAAGCAAATGAGTCAGGGGTAAAAAAGATTTATTCCGATGGTGAGTCAGTAAAAGAAACGTTTCAGCGGATGATGAAATTTTATCTGGTATTCTTTATAATCTTGTTAACATCGCAAATTGGATTGTTTTTGACGTGGAAAGGTCAGTTGTCTCAAATAATTCTGACGGTTATCATTATGCTTGTTATTCTTTTATACTTTTACATTTTTATTTCCTTGAAGAGAAAAATTGATTTTTATTGACTAATAAATGACGCTTATTCTAGCAAGTACTATTTGAAATTCATTCATCAATCGTCATTACAACCTTGATTGTAACCGCTGCTTTAGCAATATTCTTTCTATATATATAATTGGATTATCGAATGAAGATAAACCCCCTAGGTAAATAAAGCGAGATGATTTAATGAAGAAGTGGAGGGCAAACAATTTAAGTTTGCCCTTCTATTTTATCTCCAAGGGGAGGTGATTGAATAACCAATCATGAAATTGCTTGATCTTAGTAAAGAAAACGCCACAAGTAAAACGTCGCATAGGATTCCCAGTTCACCCATGGTTCAGCCAACTTCAAAATTTCTTCTTTCGTCGGTTTTTCTTCTGCTCCTGTTACTTGTTTGATGGCGTTATGAAGTCCGACGTCAGCAATTGGAAATGCGTTTGGGAAACGCAAACAGCGCATTAAGACATAGTTTGCAGTCCAGGGCCCAATTCCGCGGATTTTGATAAGCATGTTTTCCGCTTCCTTAAAGTTCCCAGTTCCCAATACCTGAGCTTTGGATAGGTTTCCATCTGCGATAAGCTGTGCAACCCCAATTAGGTACTCACATTTTTTTACGGTCATTTTTAAAGACGATAAATCCTCGACTGTAAGCTTCGCAATGTACTCTGGTTCAGGGAATATCCAATATGACTGTCCTTCCCATTCAATCGAATTTCCGAACGTCTCCACAAAGCGCCTTTTCAACGTATACGCGTATGTCAGATTGATTTGCTGTCCAAGAATTCCCCAACATAACGCTTCAAACAAGTCAGGGATGCCGATGTTTCGCAATCCGTAAAACTCACTTACTGCTTGTTGAAGCAATGGATCTCTTTTTGCCATCTCATAATAAGGTTTCAAATCAGTATCGAGATCGAACCAATCACGTACATAATGGACGACCATATTTCGAACGCTTTCGCTAGACGGTGTATATTTTTCTATAAACCGAACCAGAAGGTTACCCTCTGTGTTTTCGCTGACTTCGACTAATAGAATCTCATTCCCAACCGGAATTGCCTTGATCACTTTACCATCACGGATTTCAAACATACACTCATTGTTTGACCTGGACATATAGCTGATATTTTCTTTGAAATCGAACTCTTTCGGAACGGTTATGATCAAATGATCTTGTTGATTAACTAGCATTTTAAAAACCTCCTCTGCATCTTATCTATATGTTTAGTTGTACCATAATCCCAGATGGAAAAGTTTCGCTATCTTGCTGTTATGTCCTGAAAAGCATTTATCTTTATTCAGCAGAAGACTCTCACCTCCATAGGTGGGAGGTGAATGCTGTTTTGTTTACCTGTTCAGCGGTTTCCAAATGCCCGCTGAACAAAGATAAAGCCTCCGGCGGATGTCGCAGATTTTGAAAGGAGTCAATCGAGCAAGCTCGATTCAAAATCTGGACGCAATTACGCCGAGGCGTAATTGTTTTTGGAAATAGAGGAGGTATACTTAAGGTAAGAGAAAGAGGTGATTCCGTGAGCGATCATCAACAAGTCAGGCAGTTGACTGACGAACAGTGGCAAGCAATTAGACATAACGACTCAAGGTTTGATGAAATCTTCATTTATGCCGTGAAATCAACGGGTATCTTTTGCCGACCATCTTGTAAATCAAGAGATCCAAAAAAAGAGAATGTCCGTATTTTCAATGATGCAGCGGAAGCGCTAGCGGATGGATTCCGACCTTGCAAACGCTGTAAGCCGGGTGGGCTGCGTTTACCTGATGAAGAATGGACTATCCAAATTGGAGAATATATAAACGAGCATTTTCAGGAGCCATTGACGTTAGAAATCCTGGCAGACATGTGCCATGGAAGTCCTTATCACCTACAGCGAACATTTAAAAGAATCACGGGGCTAACGCCTGTTGAATATATCCAAAAGATCAGAATAACGAAAGCGATGTCTGAACTTACTACAACCGATAAATCCATTGCTGAAATTGGGGTAAGCGTGGGGCTTCGTAATCCGTCCTATTTCATCACGCTATTCAAAATGAAAACTGGACAAACACCAAAACAATATCGAAAACTAGTGAAGGAGGTAGAGGTTAGTGGAAAAGAACAGTAAAAACAACGTGTATTGGACATTGCTTAATCACTCACAATGGAATATGTATATAGCTGCGACGACAGAGGGGCTTTGCTATATAGGTACCCCGAATGCACCATTCGGGGAACTGGAAGCGTGGGTGAACAAACGACTTCCAAGTTATGTTCTGATGGAAGAAGCGGACATCTTACAGCCACACGCAGTTGAGTTAATGGGTTATTTGAAAGAGCGACGTAGGGATTTTGCTTTGCCAATCGATCTTCACGGTACTCCTTTTCAACAAATTGTATGGAAGGCCTTGCAAGAAATTCCGTACGGACGGACTGTTTCATATTCGGAAATTGCCGAACGGATTGAAAAGCCAAATGCGGTACGAGCTGTTGGAACCGCTATTGGTGCCAATCCGGTCTTAATTATTGTTCCTTGTCATCGTGTCATTGCGAAAAGTGGTAAGTTAGGTGGTTTCAGGGCCGGTTTAGAGATGAAAGAGCAACTTCTAGAACTGGAAAGATAGTGTTTCGACATAAAAAAAGACAAGGGAGAAGTTAATCTCACCTTGTCTTTTTGCTTTTTGGAACAGGTATGTGATTCGCAGGTTCTTTATTCGTGACATCAAGTATATCAAGTAGGAAGACAAACACGGGAATACCGATAATGAGTCCCCAGACGCCAAAGAAGTTTTGTGAGAAAATCAGTACGATAAACGTGTAAAAAACGGGTAAATCTGTTTTGGAGGACATCAGTTTTGGATTTAAGATATATGCTTCAATGCCATGAATAATCATAACTGCAATGAGTACATAAACAACCTTCAGGAATCCTCCGATTGTAAAAGCAATTATCGTCAGAGGGACAAGTGAAATGATGACCCCGGCAACGGGAATGAGTCCTAAAAAGAAAATCATAATTGCCAAACCGATTATTTGTGGGAATCCGAGTATGAGTAATACGATCACGGACAAGATTGTATTAACAATTGCAATGATAAATTGGGCTTCAATCACTTTTCCAAATGTACGCGTGAACTTTTTACCAAAGAACTCAATTTCGAAGTAAAAAGGAGCAATCTTACTATCTTTAAATTTGTTTGTAAACTCTATTAACCGTGGTTTTTCTAGCAGGAAAAATAAGCTTAATACGAGGGCAAGTATGACTTGAATACTTGTTTTACTAATATCAGAGAAATATTTTAACAAAAATGAAAAACCATTTTCCAAATAGGCTGCAATTTGATTACTAGAGATGACGGATTCTAAGTAGGTGAGCAGTACACTATCATGAGGTGTGGAATAGAAGTTTGTAATTCTTACAATGATCTGACTGATTTCCATTGTGATTATAGGCAAATACTTAACAACACCAACTGTCAGTAAACCAACAATCACTGTATACAGGAGAATGACTAGCAGCTTGCGGTTAAAATGTACACGTTTGAGCGTAAACTCAATAAGTCGATCCAACAAAAAAGCGAAAATGAAGGTAAGCAATATAATATTCATCATACTTTTGACGCTGTAAAGAATTAAAATAATCAAAGCGAAAATAAGAATACGCCGTGGTCCCTTTTTCTCGAAAATGTCTAATAACCCATTCATATGACTTTAGCTCCTTCATAAATAATTACAAGTGAAAACGAGAAATGAGACCTTTCATTGTTAGTATTGCCATGATTTGTAGAGATTATAAATTAGAAAATCTCTTTTAAAAAATAGCTTACGAACGAATATGCAGCACTAGCTGTGAAAAAGGAGTTATACACCGGAAATGGTTATATCTCCTCAGCTCATGTTTTATTATATTATAGTTGTTGCAATAAATGAAGTTTGAAACATATTTTAATTGATAGGGATGGCTACCCAATGTCCTTTTGAAATCTCGATTAGCTCAGATTGCAATAGTTGATATTTATCCTCCTCAATTTGATCTTCCATTAGCGTTCGTTTTTTCTTCGATTCTATTTTGGGGTCAGGAATTGGAATCGCTGAGAGTAACGATTTTGTATAGGGGTGTTGTGGGTTAGAGTACAACTCTTCGCTTTCGGCAAGCTCAACAATTTTCCCCGCATACATAACTGCGACTCGGTCACTAATGTGCTTAACCATAGACAAGTCGTGCGCAATGAACAGATAGGTGAGTCCAAGCCGATGCTGAAGATCTTCCAGTAATTCCACAATTTGCGACTGGATAGAAACATCGAGTGCGGATAACGGTTCGTCGCATACGATGAAGTCAGGTTCTACGGCAAGTGCACGTGCAATACCAATTCTTTGGCGCTGTCCACCGGAAAATTCATGTGGATAGCGCATTGCATGGGAAGGATCAAGTCCGACCATAACAAGCAACTCTTCTACCCTCTTTTTTCGCTCCTCTTTATTTTTACTTAGCCGATGAATGTCTAATGCTTGACCGATAATATCAAGCACTTTAAAACGTGGATTAAGTGAAGAGTACGGATCCTGAAAGATCATCTGCATATGGCGCCGCATCGTTTTCATTTCATTTTTCGAAAGCCGGTTAATGGCCATCCCTTGATACAAGACATCTCCGTCTGTCGGTTCGTGAAGGCGTAAAATGGCACGGCCGGTCGTTGACTTACCTGATCCCGACTCGCCGACAAGACCGAGCGTCTCTCCGGGTTTGATATGAAAACTGATATCGTCCACGGCTTTCACTATATTGCCTTTCCCAACGTCGAAATGCTGCTTTAGTGATTTCACTTCTAGCAGGGGTTTCCCTTTTTCTATACCAATGGTACGTAAAGGAGTGCGTTTAGGCTTCTTTTTCTCATCAAGGCGAGGAAGGGCATTGAGCAGTTTCTTTGTATAGGAATGTTTTGGGTTATCAAAAATTTCTTCCGTCGTTCCGGTCTCCACAATTTCCCCGTCTTTCATGACAGCAACGCGATCACACATGCCGGCAACAACACCTAGGTCATGGGTAATCAATATGATGGATGTTCCAAAACGTTGCTGCATATCTTTCATCAAATTTAAGATTTGGGCTTGTATTGTCACATCAAGTGCAGTCGTGGGTTCATCCGCAATCAGTAGTGTCGGACGGCAAGCGAGTGCAATCGCAATCATGACACGCTGCCGCATTCCACCTGAAAATTCGTGCGGATATTGGCTAAAACGATCCTCACTATTACGGATACCTACAAGTTTCAAAAGTTCAATGGTACGGTTTTTCGCATCTCTTTTAGATAAGTTCTGATGTTTGATTAAACTTTCCGCAATTTGTTTGCCGATTTGAATTGTTGGATTTAATGAAGTCATCGGATCTTGAAAAATCATGCTTATATCACGACCACGGATACTCTCCATCTCTTTTTCCGTTTTTTGCACGAGATCTTCACCTTGAAATTCAATCTCTCCATCTTTCAGATAAGAAGGGGGAGAAGGGAGGAGGCGCATAATTGAGCGGGCTGTCACGCTTTTTCCACTTCCTGATTCACCTACAATACCAAGCGTCTCACCTTTCTTCACTTCAAAACTGACACCACGGACTGCTTCAAATTCCTTGTCGTGGCCCAAAAACGAGACGCGTAGATCACTTACCTTTAATACTGTTTCCAATAAAAACACCTGCCTATTATCTGAAATTATATTTAACTAAAAATTACATTGACTTAAATAGTTACCGAATCTATACTTTACTATACCAATAGGAATTAAACAATATCGGGAAGGAGGAATTGCTTCAATGGGAGTGAATAAAGAAGCGACATCCTATTTTAGATTATCAGATGTTCTCCGATATACGTTTGGCAAAATGGGAAGACGACCGACTTATAAGTATTTGCTACTAATTTTAGGTTTGCCGGTTCATGTTATTGTATTTCTATTCTATCTGTCGAAAAGAGGAGACAATACATACTCTTCAATTTATGAAGAGGTAAGGGCATCATTGACAGCATCAGGTTATAAAGAAGCGTCGATGCTTGATTTTAAAGAACAATTACTACGGAAACAATCATTCTTCAATAAAGAAGTAAATGATCGAGAAATAGATAGGCAAGTGGAGGAGCTTGCCGAAGAACAATTTAGAAAAACGCTAACGAAAAAAACAAATCAGCTAGCGGAACAGAAAGGTGTTCAACAAGTTACGTATTCAACTTACTTTCAATCATTGCTTGGAAAACCGTTGTTCTTGCTTGCTTCATTCATTCCAGGCATCTTTATGTATCTACTTATTCTTTTGTTCAGCAATCCGTACATCAAGTTTATAGTTGAACGATTGATTATGAGTATCTTTGTTATTGCTGGCGTTGCAGTTCTTGTGTTCACGATACTTTACTTATCGCCGTTTGATCCTGCCGCGAATATTCTTGGCGAGGCGGCGACGAAGGAACAAATCGCATCATTCAATAAATTACATGGTTTGGATTTATCATATCTTTCACAACTATGGAATGCGCTAAAAGGAATCGCGACGTTTGATTTGGGTGCATCTTATGCTGGCAATGAGGATGTCGCAGCAAGTATAGCGAATAAATTCCCAATCACATTAACGATTGCGGTTTTATCATTACTGATGGCAGTTGTCATCGCTATCCCAGTAGGCATCATTTCTGCGACAAGGACGAATTCATTTTTGGACTATTCATTCATGTTTATTGCATTGATTGGATTATCGATTCCGAACTTTTGGCAAGGATTACTATTTATTTTGAACTTCTCTATTAAATTACAATGGTTACCGGCCACATATAGTCCTCAAAACTGGCTTTCTATCATCATGCCTGTTGTTGTGCTTGGAACTGCATTGACTGCATCTGTCGCGAGGATGACACGTTCTTCGATGTTGGAAATCATCAATGAGGACTACATCATTACCGCTAAAGCGAAGGGCCTCAATCGGCTTCAAGTACTTTGGAAACATGCGATTGGCAATGCAATGATACCAATTATTACAGTCATTGGTCTGCTATTCGGGGGAATGCTCGGGGGAGCGGCGGTGACTGAGAAAGTATTTAACATTAGCGGAATCGGAAGCTACATCGTAGACAAGCAGTTCATTCCCGATATTCCCGCTATTATGGGTGGAGTTATCTATATTGCAATAACGATTTCGTTAGTCAATGTGCTCATCGACATTTTGTATGCGTTTTTCGATCCTCGCATCCGTTCGAAGATGAAGCAATCGTAGAGCAGGAGAAGGTGTGAAGGTGAATCTAAATAAAAAACATGCATTGAAATTATCGAGGGAATATACACAAGCAAATTTCACATGGATTATTTCTTTAATCCTGACAGTCGTCTTGCTACTGAACAGTTTCAATTTCAAAGAAGGGGAGTTGAAAAGTTCGGTCTTCAGCTTATTTGCGGCTTATGCGTTGTTCACTATCTTTCAAATGATTCTTACGTGGATGGTGAAGCGAGACCTTCTGACAATAGGGGAAATTCGAAGTTCGACAAGAAAGCTCGGCTACATACAGCTGTTTAGTATAATGACGGGGAATATTTTCACTGTAGCATTTGCATTTAATCTTATTAAAAAGAAGAAGACACCTGAATATACGTTTGCCGTTTATATGCTGCTTACTCAGGTTTTTATCATCGCGATATCATCCCTTAATTTATTCAAGTCATATGTGGCGGATTCATTTTTAACGGCAATGATTATCTTGCTAGGAATAATGATTTTTCAAGTCGTGACACTTGTTCTCACAGCGAAATATGTTGAGGAAGAAAGTGCGCCAGCTTGGATGATGATTGTTGCCATATTACTTCTGTTTACCGCATTGACGGGTAATGTTTTTGCACTATTGCTTGGCTATAGCTTGATTTTAAAGGTTCGCAGTCATGATCAGTCTAGGATTTCGAAGTGGAATACGATGTGGGAGAAGATAACCCGCAATTCAACGGCGATACTTGGTTTGTTTTTCATTATTCTCATGTTCTCCATATCCGTTTGCAGTATATTTACGTTTGACTACGATATGGCCGTTGAAAATGATTATGGTGCAATACTTCAAAAACCGAGTCTTGCTTATCCGTTTGGCACTGATAATTTCGGACGGGATTTGTTTTCAAGAATCATCTTTGGTGCAAGAATTTCGCTTCTTGTAGGGTTTGCTTCAACGGCCATTCCGGTTGTTATTGGCGGATTCCTAGGAGCATTAGCCGGGTATTACAGTCAGCGGACGGACAATATCATTATGCGACTGCTTGATGTACTATATGCTGTTCCTGGAATTTTATTGGCAATTTCTATCATTGCGGCATTTGGAGCAAATACGACGAATCTTATTTTAGCGCTTAGTGTGGGGTCCATCCCAACCTATGCCCGAACGATGCGTGCGAATGTCATGATGGTGTCGAACTATGAATTTGTCGATTCAGCACGTGCGCTCGGTTCATCGGACTTCTCTATTATCTTTAGACAGATAGTGCCGAATTCGCTCGCGCCGATGATTGTCAAGGCGACACTGACAATCGGGGGCGCTGTCATCGCGACGAGTAGCTTGAGTTTCTTAGGACTCGGTGTGGAACCGCATATTCCAGAATGGGGAAATATTTTAAAAATCGGTAGCACATACTTGGAATCGCATTCCTATTTAGCTATTATCCCGGGGCTTGCGATTATCTTACTTGTATTATCGTTTAACTTTTTGGGAGATGGATTGCGTGATGCATTTGATCCAAGAATGGATTGAACATAAATACCAAACAATAATAAGGGGGAATTAATAATGAAGAAGAGTTTAATGACGATTTTAATCGCAATTATGGTGGTGTTGGCCGGATGTGTAAGTACGAAGTCGGATGTTTCCGATAAAAAGAATGACAATACAGAACCAAAGACGGATAACAGTAAAGTAGTCATCGAACTTCTGGGTATGGGTTCTGGGGAAGAAGATATGAATATTGTACGAGATCAGCTTATAAAAAATGGCTTTGATGTGAAATTGAATATTCAGCCTGATTACGGAAGCTTCACTGCACAGAAAGATGCAGGGAATTATGATGTCGCATTATCTAGCTGGACGACAGTTACGGGGAACCCCGATTATGCTGTTCGAGCACTGTTCAAATCAGACGGTGATAACAGTATTATGGCTGATGATGAAGTTGATGCATTGATTGAAAAGGCAAGTACAGAAACGTCTGATGAGTTTGCAGAGACATACAAGCAATTAGAACAGCGTCTAGTGTTTGACAAAGCTTATATTGCACCTCTTTATAATTCATTTAAAGCACAGGGAGTTAATAAAGACATTCTAGACGTAGACACAGTTAGGCTTGCTAAATCACGTGCAATTGCCTGGGAACCTATTGATTTCATTGACAAATCAAAAAGAGATACGGATCCATTAATCATTCAGCAAGCTATTGGAACTTTGACGTCCCTCGATCCTATTAAAGGGAACGATGGATCTATCAACACATTGAATACAAATATGTATGTGCGTCTCGTCAACTTGACAGATGATGACGTTGTTGTTTCAGACGGCTCATTATCTTATAATCACAGCATCGCAGAGGGTAATTCAGATTATTACTTCCTTCTTCGTGATGATATCAATTTTGCGTCAATTACAGACGGAAAAGCTGTAGATACTGGTGAACGCGTAGGAGCGGACGATGTCATCTTCTCGATGAATCGTGCAAAAGACCCGAATTCAGTACCGGATCACCGTACGTATAGTTTACATGAACATATTAACGAAGTGGAAGTAGTCACAGATCTATCTGATCTCGATATTTTGCAATCAGGAAGCGATGCAACAGTCAGAGAAGGGCTTGAGAAGAACTTGGATGTGAAAATCGGGGAGCTTGTTTCTGATAAAAAAGAAGCCGATAACGCGACTGGGAAATATCAAGTGGTAAAAATGACAACAACAGCTCCATTCCCACAAGTACTGAACTATTTAGCTCACCAATCTGCTGGAATTGTCTCGAAAAAACAAGTTGAGAGTATTAATACGTATGATGTTTCTTCGTTCGATGTGAGTAAAGACATTCCTTACGGAGATCAGAACACAGTCACAGAGGGTGCTAAATACAACAATACATTGTACGCGAGTGGCCCATATATTTTGTCACACAAAAATGATTACGAAGGTATTTTCTATAAAAACCCTGCTTATATGGTGGGGACAGAGCACGAACCGAAAATTTCAAATGTAACAGTTCGCTTCATCCAAGATCCGGACAGCACGCTTTCAGCTTTACGCAATGGTGAAATCCATATTTTCAACGGAGTCCCAGAAACAAAATACGACGTGGTTGAAGGTGACAGCAAACTATTCTTGCAAAAAAATGATAGTAATGCTGTAAGTTACTTGCTTTTCAATACAAAAAATCGTGAAGTATCAACGAGTGAAGAGTTAAGAAAAGCCGTTCTTTACTCTATCAACCAAGATGAAATTCTGAATTTCTATCAAGGGAACAAGAAGAAGGCTGTTTCTACGGTCAGCCCACTGGTAGACACAGGGAATGAATTGAAGGCAGACCCAGCTAAAGTTCAAGAGTTTCTGAATGATTATAAAGCGGGTAACTAATATCTATTCGTATTATTAATGAAGTGAGACTAAATCCGTTGTTACTAGGATTTAGTCTCACATTTTTTTATTCATATTTTACTTTTCTGTCGACCGATAAAAATCAATCATCGCTTTTTTTCGGTCACCGAGGGTTGCGAACTCACGGGATAATTCTTCATGAATACCGTTTTGATCGATCGTTCTTTTTTTTATTTTTTCGGATAAGGTCTCGTTTTTGTTTGCATCTCGTTCATTGTCTTGTTTCATTAAAATACCTCCTCGTATATTAGAATTAGTTCTTTTTAATATGGCTCGGGAGGACAAATTCATTCATAATTGTGAAAAGGCTATAAAAGGATATGTCACATCATGTTATGTTAAGTCGAATATAGGGTAAATAGTGTATACTTGAACCATTAGAATGCGGAAGAAGGAGATTGACATGAGTTCGAAATATGCGGATGACAGCTTGGCTTTACATACGGATTTATACCAAATCAATATGGCGGAATCATACTGGGCGGATGGAATACATGAACGAAAAGCGGTTTTTGAACTTTTTTTCAGAAATTTGCCGTTCGGTAATGGCTATGCGTTATTTGCGGGGCTTGAGCGAGTTCTCGATTATTTAAGAGGGTTTCATTTTAGTGAAAGTGATCTTGCTTACTTAAAGGATGATCTCGGCTATGAAGACGACTTCACCTCTTATCTAAAGGAGCTACGTTTCACAGGCACTGTTTATTCCATGGCTGAAGGGGAGCTGGTTTTTGCGAATGAACCTATTATTCGCGTGGAATCGACACTTATCGAAGCACAGCTGATTGAGACCGCTCTACTTAATATCGTTAATTATCAGACGCTTATTGCGACGAAAGCAAGCCGCATCAAACAAGTCGTCAAAGACGAAATAGTGATGGAATTTGGCAGTCGGCGTGCACACGAGATGGATGCGGCGATATGGGGTGCACGTGCTACGTTCATTGGCGGCGTTGAAGCGACAAGTAATGTCCGCGCTGGGAAAAGATTCGATATTCCTGTAGCGGGAACGCATGCTCATTCAATGATTCAGGCTTATAAAAGTGAATACGAAGCATTCCATTCATACGCTAAACGTCATAAGGACTGTGTTTTCCTTGTCGATACGTATAATACAGTAAAAATAGGCATTCCGACGGCAATCCAAGTAGCTAAAGAACTTGGTGATAAAATCAATTTCATCGGCGTTCGTTTAGATAGCGGTGATATTTCATTCCTATCCAAGGAAGCGCGCCGTATGTTGGATGAAGCTGGATTCTTGGATGCGAAAGTTTTCGTTTCAAATGACTTGGATGAATATACAATTCTCAACTTAAAAGCACAAGGTGCAAGGGTAGACGTATGGGGAATTGGAACGAAATTGATCACAGCGTACGACCAGCCTGCACTTGGGGCCGTCTATAAAATTGTTTCCATAGAAAACGATGCCGGTGAAATGGAAGATACGATTAAAATTTCGTCGACAACCGAAAAAGTAACGACGCCTGGACGTAAAAAGTTATACAGAATTATTGACCGAGAAAATGGTAAGGCAGAAGGGGATTATATTACGATGTATGATGAAAATCCCGCATCCGAGAAACGCATCAAAATGTTCCACCCCGTCCATACATTCATCTCGAAGTTTGTTACGAATTTTGAAGCGAAGGACTTACACGTCAAAGTCGTGGAACAAGGGGTTATCATCTATAATAATCCGACTCTTCAACAAATGCGTGATTACGCAAAAGACAACTTGGAGTTATTATGGGATGAATATAAACGATCCCTTAATCCAGAAGAGTATCCGGTCGACTTAAGCCAAAAATGTTGGGACAATAAGATGCGCAATATCCAGGAAGTCCAGGAAATGGTGGAAGACTTTATTAATGGCTAAGGAGGTTTGTTGAAGTTGACATTACAAGATAGAATTATCGCTGAGTTAAAGGCGCAGCCAATCATTGAACCTAAAGAGGAAATTCGGAAATCGATCGACTTCATGAAGGAATATGTAAGGGAAAACCCGTTTTTAAATGGCTTTGTTCTTGGAATTTCAGGTGGGCAAGACTCGACGCTTGTCGGGAAACTTGCTCAACTCGCTGTTGATGAATTAAATGATGAAGAGGAGACTAAGCGATTTAAATTCATTGCGATCCGGTTGCCTTATGGTTCTCAGTTTGACGAGGAGGATTGCCAGGATGCATTGGAATTCATTAAGCCATCTCTAATCTACACGATTAACATAAAAGAAGCTGTCGATGCGAGTGAACGTGCATTGACAGCAGGTGGCGTTACATTGACCGATTTTGCTAAAGGAAATGAAAAAGCACGGGAACGTATGAAGGTTCAATACTCAGTTGCGGCCATGCACGATTGTATTGTTCTCGGGAGTGATCATGCGGCGGAAGCCATTACCGGATTTTATACGAAATTCGGGGATGGCGGTGCGGACCTTATGCCGATCTACAGACTGAACAAACGGCAAGGGAAACAACTACTTAAGGAACTTGGCTGCCCTGAACATCTCTACTTGAAAGTTCCGACAGCGGATCTTGAAGAAAATAGGCCGGCTATTCCTGATGAAGTAGCGCTCGGTGTCACCTATGACGATATCGATAATTATCTTGAAGGTAAAAAGTTGCCGGAGGGACCCCGTACAGCAATCGAGAATCATTTTCTCCGTTCAAAGCATAAACGGCATATGCCGATTACAATTTTTGATGATTTTTGGAAATGACTTCAGGGGGCTCCTTATTGGGGCTCCTTTTTATTTTCTAATCAGTGCTTAAGTTGTGTGAGAATTAGATATCCTGTATTATAAAGGTATGTTTTGTTAATTTTCGGACAAATTTAGCGTAATAGACAATTGGGGGAATTGAAATGACACATAAAGAGATGATTGAGAAAGTCTTAACCAATATCGAAAAAGTGATGATTGGGAAAAGAGATATCGCCGAATTAAGTGTTACCGCACTTCTTGCCCGAGGGCATGTCCTACTTGAAGACGTGCCAGGTGTTGGGAAAACGATGATGGTAAAAGCATTGGCTAAGTCAATTGGGGCAGATTTTAAGCGGATTCAATTTACACCGGACTTACTTCCTTCCGATGTTCTAGGCGTTTCAATTTATAACCCTAAAGAAATGGAATTTGAATTTAGGCCAGGACCCATCATGGGGAATATTATTCTAGCCGATGAAATTAATAGGACTTCGCCAAAGACGCAATCCTCTCTATTGGAAGGGATGGAAGAGTCCACCGTGACGATAGATGGAGAAACGATGCGAATTCCGCAACCCTTTTTTGTCATGGCAACACAAAATCCGATTGAATATGAAGGTACATACCCGCTACCTGAAGCGCAACTTGACCGTTTTCTATTTAAACTGAAGATGGGTTATCCGACGAAAATGGAAGAGATTGAAGTACTTGATCGTGCGGAGAAGGCCGTTCCAATTGACACATTAGAAACCGTAGTATCACTTGAAGAATTAATCGAACTCCAAAAGGCTGTAACAGAAGTTAAAGTCGATAATACTATTAAGTCCTATATCGTAGAATGTGCTTCGCAGACGCGTGATAATCCCTATGTCTATTTAGGTGTAAGTCCCCGAGGATCTCTTGCGCTTATGAAGGCATGTCAGGCGTATGCGATGATAAAAGGGAGAACTTACGTTACTCCGGATGATGTCCAGTACTTGTCGCCATTCGTATTTGGACATCGCATGATTTTACGTCCTGAAGCTAAGTATGAAGGGATTTCCACTTCGGAAATTATAGAACGAATTTTGATGAAAGTACGTGTACCTGTAGATAAGGTTCAGCTGAAATGACAACTGTTAGGAAAATGATTGATATTTCGAGCCGGTTACTATTTGTTTTGTTCGTCTTGGTTTCTACATTTGTTTTTGCCATGTTCCAAGGCGGCATGGTCAGTTGGACTATTTTTTATATTATATTGCCTTTTATAATCTATTCTCTGTTACTATTTTTCTATCCAATGTCGAAAATGACTGTGGAACGTACCATTCGGACACCTCATGTGCAAAATGGTGAGAAGTTGATTGTTTCTTTATCTATTAAACGTAAAGATCGATTTCCCTTACTTTATACCGTTGCAAGTGAACAGTGGGCAGAGCCTGAAATAGTTATTTTGGCAGGTGAAAAGTTAAAACGCCTGTTTGTTTTTGGATTCCGTCAAGAAGTTGAGTGGGAATACGAAATTGAAAAAATGCCCAGGGGTGAACATATACTTCAAGGGGTGAAAGTTGAGATTTCTGACTTTTTTGGTTGGCTTCGAAAAACAAGATTTATTGAAGTGGAGAATATGATTCTAGTGTTTCCTAAAATGACTGGTATTCATTATGTTCCATTTAATACACAATATGACCAAGGTACGATGGCCTCGCCATTAAATATTGTCAAAGATACGACGATGGCAACAGGTGTGCGCAATTACCAGTCAGGTGATCGGGTGACATGGATTCATTGGAAGTCGTTTGCTAGAACGCAGACCTTGATGACAAAGGAGTTTGAAGATAGACGATCACAAGAGTTATTTATAATCATGGATAGCAGAGAGTCGAAAATGTTTGAGGAGCTAGTAGAACTTACTGCTTCGATATTGAAAGAAGCATCAAGTCATCAGGCAGATCTTGCCTTGATGACGACGGGCCCTAAACCCTCCTTATTCCCATTTATACAGTCGGAAGAGCAACTTCATATGGCGTTGGTTCACTTGGCAAAGATTAAGCCTGCGAATGAAGCATCATTAGCTGACTTTGGAACCACGTTTCAACACGGGGGCAGTATTGTATTGATCACGGGGAACCCCGATGGGCCTTTCATACAATCAGTTATGCTAAGTGTGGAAAACGTTGAATCTATCATTTGCATGGTCGTAGTGAAACGTGATGATCCAGCATTGCAAAGAATTGAAGAGGATATTAGACTTGCAAAATCGAAGGGAATTACCGTGCATTTATTAGAACAGAAGCAGTTTTCAGATGCTTTTAAAGAGGCGGTGCGATTATGACTGGAGCGCGAATTGATAGGCAACTGCTACTAATTCTTTATATACTGGCATTGATCCTTTTAAGGGAATGGCTAATTCCAGTTATTGAATTGACCAATTCAGATCATTTAACACTGTTTTTATTATTTGTGGCGCTATCATTTTTTTTGGCCTTAATTAAAGCAAAGTGGTGGATAGTCGTTCCTACAAAAATTATTTTCATTGTAGTAGCGACCCATTATGTATTTTTTGAAAAGGTACTATTTACAAAGGAAACACTAGTATACGTATCAGGGGACTTCCTTTCGAATGCCCCAATTATCATGAATGGTGACTGGGAAAGTATTACGAATCCATTTAGAACTGTGTTGTTTTTCGCGCTACTGTGGATGACGACCTATCTGATCCGTCATTGGATTGAAGTAAGGAAAAGTATTTTGCTATTTTATATCATGACTATTCTATTTATAGCGTTCATTGATACGTTCGGTGGATATGCTGCAGGTGGCGCTATTTTCCGAATTATGGTGACGGGGTTATTACTTCTTGGTTTACTTGCGATTACTAGGCTTGCGGAGAAGCACAACACATCAGTTCCAACAGGTGCATTCCTAGCGATATCCGTTCCACTTCTTTTCGCAGTTGTTGTGAGTGGAACGCTTGCCAACATTCTTCCGAAACAAGATCCCATCTGGCCAGATCCGCTACCTTATTTTGAGTCATTTGTACAAGGGAGTGGGGAAGGTGGGGTGGCTAAAAGTGGATACGATACGAATGATTCCACATTGGGTGGTTCGTTTGTGCAGGATTCTACATTAGTCATTGAAGCAAAAGTAGCTAATGAACAATACTGGAAAATTGAAACGAAAAACACATACACCTCAAAAGGCTGGGAACAGGTATCTGTTGACGATTCCCAGACTAGTTATACTCCTGGTATGGAGATAGGGGAAATTGCGAGTCAAGGAAATGTGGACGCTGCAGCCCAACAACTTGCGGATTTGAAGGTGTCAGAAGACTTTTCTTTCATCGTTTATCCTTATGGGATGAATAAAGTATACGCAACAAAGGATGTTGTTTTTCAATACTTGGAAGGGGCAGGAAAGTACAGTACAGAAATTGAGGGCAAGGAAGGGGTCCTAGATTCGTATCAAGTCGAATTCACAGAGCCTGATTACAGCTTGAAAAAGTTAAGGGCTACTAGGATGGAAGATTTTTCGGAGGTAGCTGAAGATTTAACTCAGTACCTACAACTTCCAGAGCAATTACCTGAACGCGTGGAGGAACTTGCAAAAAACATAACAGAAAATCAGGAAAGTGTTTACGAGAAGACGAAGGCAATCGAAAAGTACTTTGGAAGAAATGGCTTTGTTTATACTCAGCAAGGTGTCGCTATTCCAAAAGCAGGCGATGATTATGTAGATCAGTTCCTCTTTGATACCAAACAGGGATACTGCGATAACTTTTCGACGTCTATGGTTGTCATGTTACGCTCAATTGATATTCCAGCACGTTGGGTAAAAGGTTTTGCTCCCGGAGAATTTGTCTTAAATGACGAGGGGGAGAAAGTTTATCAAATTACGAATAATGAGGCGCATTCATGGGTTGAAGCATATATGCCTGGTATTGGCTGGATGCCATACGAACCGACAATTGGATTTAGTAGCTTAACGGATATTGAATATGATATCGAGTTGAACCTTGATGATACACTAACACCGGAAGTGAAAAAGCCTGAACAACCAAAGAAAGAGCAGGCTGAAAAAACGGTTAAAGCAGATAGGAACTTCAAAAATAGTGAGATTTTCAAAACTATGGGTACTTGGATCCGGAATAATATGTGGATAATAGGTGTGATAGGGTTAATAGTTATTTTTGCCGGCTGGCGAATATTCGTTAGTAGGGGAAAGTGGCTGCCTAAAGTGCTAGTTTATGTCCATCGTACTAAACAAGAAGATTGGTTAACATTTACAAAGCGCTATAACAGTTTATTGAAGCAACTGGATCGTTCTGGTTTGAAGCGGGCAACTGGTATGACATTATCTGATTATGCAACGAGTGTTGACAACTACTTCGGTGGAGAAAGAATGAAAATGCTTACAACTGCATATGAAAAGGGTTTTTACGGTGGAAATATAACTGAACACGAATGGGTAGTGTTGCGGGAAATATGGGAAGATTTAATCAATAGGTCTTCGGGTTGATTTTTGTCGTAAATAGAAGTAAGATGAAAAAAGAACAAGCCCAAGGTGCCCTCATATATATCCGATAATACGGTTCGGATGTTTCTACAAGTTACCGAAAATGACTTGGCTATGAAGGTGGATTTAGCTCATTGATATATGAGCTTTGTTCGCTTTTTTATAGATGATGAGACGCGCAGAAAGCTGGACTTTCTGACGCGTTTTTCTCTATTTGAAAAGGCCTTGTGGAACGTTTGGAATATAGTTATGTTGCACGATGAAAAAATTGGTAAAATAGCCGGAAAAGGCTGGAATAATAAAATTAAAAGGAGGTTGTATCATCTTGAAGCAGGACAATATTTTAGTATTGGATTTAGGTAGTAGTGAGAATACGACAATAGCCCGTTGGATTCGTGATTTAGGTGTATATAGTGAGATTCACCCTCATGATATTACATCACAAACGATTGAAGGTTTAAAAACGGTAAAAGGAATTATTTTAAATGGTGGTGAAAATAATATCGTTGATGGTGAAGCGATTGACGTATTAGATGAAATATTCGCTTTAAACATTCCGGTAATTAGTGTGGGTCATCCTTCTACAAAAGCACTTAAAACATTCGAGCAATGGCCAAGTGAAAAGGAAACGAAAGTACTGTTAAAAGATTTCGTGTTCCATACATGTAAGGCAGAAGCTAACTGGAATATGAAAAATTTCATTGATGATCAAGTTGCTTTAATCCGTAAACAGGTAGGCGATAAGAAAGTATTATTGGCTCTTTCAGGTGGTGTAGATTCGTCTGTTGTTGCGGCATTATTAGTTAAGGCAATCGGCAAGCAATTAATTTGTGTGCACGTAAACCATGGTTTAATGCGTAAAAACGAGTCTGAGGGCGTTGTTCAAATGTTCGAAAAAGACTTGGGGGATAACCTTGTTTACGTGGATGCAAGCGAGCGTTTCTTAGGTAAACTAAAAGGGGTAGACGAGCCAGAAGAGAAGCGTAAAATTATCGGCAATGAATTTATTCGCGTATTTGAAGAAGAAGCGCGTAAACTTGAAGGAATTGACTTCTTAGCACAAGGAACAATCTATCCAGATATCGTAGAATCTGGTACGAAAACGCATAAAGTTGTGAAGTCACATCATAATGTTGGAGGACTTCCAGAAGACTTGCAATTTGAATTAGTGGAGCCGTTATTCCAACTATTCAAAGATGAAGTACGTGCGTGTGGTGTTGAGTTAGGTCTTCCGCACGATATGGTATACCGCCAACCATTCCCAGGACCTGGTCTAGGTGTGCGCGTTTTAGGTGAAATTGAGCCTCATCGTCTTGAAGCAGTACGCGAATCAGATGCTATTTTACGCGAAGAATTTGCACTCGCAGGATTGGATCAGAAAGTTTGGCAATACTTTACAATCATTCCGAACTTCAAGTCTGTCGGTGTATGCAACAACGAGCGTACGTATGAATATCCAATCATTATTCGTGCCGTCAACACAGTAGATGCGATGACAGCGACAGTGGAACAAATCGAATGGCCAATTCTTCTGAAAATCACTGACCGAATCATGAACGAAGTAAAAAATGTAAACCGCGTATGCTATGACCTGTCTCCAAAGCCAGGCGGCACAATCGAGTGGGAATAAAATAGAAGATATCGTATAAAACCGAGGATATGGCTCGGAAGTTTCTACCGGGACACCTTAAATTTCCCGACTACGATTCAAATAGAAGGGGGATAACCCTTCTATTTGAATTTGTTTTAGGGAAGCATGCGAAGTACTATCGCATGCTTTTTTTTATCTAAAAAAACTATTTGAAGAGGAAGTTATACATGAAAAAGTATTTTGAGTTCGATAAGCTCGGAACAAATTATCGCCGAGAAGTTATCGGTGGTCTGACAACGTTTCTTGCAATGGCATATATTCTTATTGTCAATCCGTTAATGTTGTCGCTTGATGGCATAACGGGCATTCCGGACGAAATGCGTATGGACAAAGGCGCTGTATTTGTCGCAACAGCATTGGCCGCAGCAGTAGGTTCTTTATTTATGGGACTTATCGCGAGATATCCAATTGGACTTGCGCCGGGTATGGGATTAAATGCATTCTTCGCATTCAGTGTAGTATTGGGTATGGGGATTCCTTGGCAAACAGCATTAACGGGAGTACTTTTTTCAGGTCTCATATTCATTGTATTATCACTTTCTGGTCTCCGCGAAACGATTATTAATGCAATACCTACACAACTTAAGTATGCAGTTGGTGCCGGTATAGGTCTTTTCATTACATTCCTTGGATTTCAAAATGCCAATATTATTGTTGCTGACCCTAACACGCTTGTAACTTTGGGTGATTTAACGAAGGGGCCGACATTGCTGGCGATTTTTGGTCTTGTTATTACAGTAATTATGATGGTTCGAAAGATTAACGGTGCTATATTTTACGGAATGATAACGACTACTATAGTAGGAATGATTTTCGG
>NZ_JBBOSA010000001.1:2287500-2420000 GCF_038004885.1 Sporosarcina sp. FSL K6-6792 | reverse complement strand
GTTACCCGCGACAGGACGGAAAGACCCCGTGGAGCTTTACTGTAACCTGATATTGAATTCCGGTGCAGCCTGTACAGGATAGGTAGGAGCCTTGGATTCCGGAGCGCTAGCTTCGGATGAGGCGTTGGTGGGATACTACCCTGGCTGTATTGGACTTCTAACCCATGCCCCTTATCGGGGCAGGAGACAGTGTCAGGCGGGCAGTTTGACTGGGGCGGTCGCCTCCTAAAGAGTAACGGAGGCGCCCAAAGGTTCCCTCAGAATGGTTGGACATCATTCGTAGAGTGCAAAGGCATAAGGGAGCTTGACTGCGAGACCTACAAGTCGAGCAGGGTCGAAAGACGGGCTTAGTGATCCGGTGGTTCCGCATGGAAGGGCCATCGCTCAACGGATAAAAGCTACCCCGGGGATAACAGGCTTATCTCCCCCAAGAGTCCACATCGACGGGGAGGTTTGGCACCTCGATGTCGGCTCATCGCATCCTGGGGCTGTAGTCGGTCCCAAGGGTTGGGCTGTTCGCCCATTAAAGCGGTACGCGAGCTGGGTTCAGAACGTCGTGAGACAGTTCGGTCCCTATCCGTCGCGGGCGCAGGAAATTTGAGAGGAGCTGTCCTTAGTACGAGAGGACCGGGATGGACATACCTCTGGTGTACCAGTTGTCTTGCCAAAGGCATCGCTGGGTAGCTATGTATGGACGGGATAAATGCTGAAAGCATCTAAGCATGAAGCCCCCCTCGAGATGAGATTTCCCATTACGCAAGTAAGTAAGATCCCTCAAAGAAGATGAGGTTGATAGGTCTGGGGTGGAAGCACGGCGACGTGTGGAGCTGACGGATACTAATCGATCGAGGACTTAACCAATTTTGAAAAGGGCTTGATTACCCTGATTCGTGTAGCACAATGTCTGTTTTATTCAGTTTTGAGCGAACAAGCTCAAAGAGTCTGGTGACGATTGCGAAGAGGTCACACCCGTTCCCATCCCGAACACGGAAGTTAAGCTCTTCAGCGCCGATGGTAGTTGGGGGTTTCCCCCTGCGAGAGTAGGACGCCGCCGGGCGCAAGGTCATTGCCAATAGGTAATGGCTTTTTTTGTGTTTATTTTTAGAAATTTTGTTAGATATATATATCAAATAAATGAGTATCTATACGAACTAAGAGAATGCGCATTTAAATAGACAATCGAAGCTCTGAGAGTAGTAGAGCACCAACTAGGCCTAAGGAGGAAAATATCCCTAGCGCAATAGGGAATTCAAAGGGATTCTTTATTTTAACTTACATAGGTTAATTTGTAATTATACAAAAAAAGTAAGGATAATCGTATATATATACTCAAGCGCCTTGGTGGAGCCGAAAAGGACGACAAGCGACAGAGGAAGGCAGCTTAGGATCAGCGCGACACAGATGACACAATGTCGCAACAGCTCTGCATGCCCCCGTTGTGTAGGATCGGGAGCTAGGCGCTGGAGTATAGACACTACTCTAGGTGAAAAAGTTTATAATTTCTTGTCTTTCGAAAAAAGGGTGGTCTCAATTAGAAAAACGTCGCCTTTCCCCTCTCGTGTCTACATTACTAGGCATAGGGATAATAAGTTCGCATGCTGATGGTGGTTCGAAGCTCTTTCCTGTGAGGAGTTGGACGTCGCCGGTAGTAAGGTCATTGCCAATAGGTAATGACTTTTTTTGTCTTCCGGGAAATAATAAAATCTCGTACTATGGAGAAATGCTATCTAAGTTAAAGTATTGAATATGATATGAAAACAAAGCGCTAGCTTCTTACTGGGAAAGTCGGAGCTAAATGACTATAGGTGAAGCAGTTAGATTAATGGGTTTGAGCATAGCCAATGCGATAATGAAGGGTTTATTTACTTCAATTTATATAATAACGAAATTCCGTATATGTACAGGTCTTAATGTAAGTGAGTTATATATATGATCGATTTACGTGTTGAAATGATCGGTTGTGCATTGGTTATGATTGTTTAGGTATTGATATGATCGGTCGTGCAGCGGTTATGATTGTTTAGGTGTTGAAATGATCGGTCCTGCATTGGTTATGATCGGTTTACGTGTTGATATGATCGGTCGTGCAGCGGTTATGATTGTTTAGGTGTTGATATGATCGGTTGTGCAGTGGTTACGATTGTTTAGGTGTTGATATGATCGGTTGTGCAATGGTTATGATCGGTTTACGTGTTGATATGATCGGTCGTGCAGTGGTTATGATTGTTTAGGTATTGATATGATCGGCTGTGCAGTGGTTATGATTGTTTAGGTGTTGATATGATCGGTTGTGCAATGGTTATGATTGTTTAGATGTTGATATGATCGGTTGTGCAATGGTTATGATTGTTTAGGTGTTGATATGATCGGTTGTGCAGTGGTTATGATTGTTTAGATGTTGATATGATCGGTCCTGCATTGGTTATGATTGTTTAGGTATTGATATGATCGGCTGTGCAGTGGTTATGATTGTTTAGGTGTTGATATGATCGGTTGTGCAATGGTTATGATTGTTTAGATGTTGATATGATCGGTTGTGCAATGGTTATGATTGTTTAGGTGTTGATATGATCGGTTGTGCAGTGGTTATGATTGTTTAGGTGTTGATATGATCGGTTGTGCTCCTGATACGCTCGCTCGCCTATAATTTTAGCCATTATGATTGAACAATTAGCAACATAAGAATTGGTGTTAGATTATGGAAGTGGCGATTAGTATACCTAAATTCATCTTCGGATCCGAGCTACTTGTCCGTCTATTCTTAATAGCTTGAAATCATAGCCTAACAGCGATACGATAAGGGTCAAGCAATATTGAAAGGGGTGGTTATTTTGCAAATGGTGCTCATTATATTCGCGATTAATATCGTGTATGTTACATTTTTTACAGTGCGCATGATTCTAACGTTAAAAGGCTATAGATACATCGCTGCCGGACTTAGTGTAGTAGAAATCGTTATCTATGTTATCGGCCTTGGTTTAGTGCTTGATAACCTGAATGAAATACAGAACTTAGTAGCCTATGCAATCGGTTATGGTTGTGGAGTTATTATTGGGTCGAAGATTGAAGAGAAGATGGCGCTTGGCTATATTACTGTAAATGTAATTACGTCAGAGAAGAACTTGAAATTACCGAGTATACTGCGAGAAAAAGGATACGGAGTCACAGATTGGTCAGCGAATGGTCTTGATGGGGATCGGTCTGCTATGCAGATTCTTACCCCGCGTAAATATGAATTGAAACTTTACGTTACAATTAAAGAAATAGACCCAAAAGCATTTATTATTGCATACGAGGCGAAAATGATACATGGCGGTTTCTGGGTTAAGAGTGTGAGGAAAGGGAAGTTGTTCAAGTGAGTAAAAAGAAGACTATATGGTTTGATGTGGAAGCAGAAGAGACTATTGAGGACTGTTTGAAGAGAATGACTGCAGAAGGTTATACAGTTGCGGGACGAAAGGAAGAGCCGCTGTTTACTGAGGTGAATGGAGAATTTATTCCAGTACGGCAAGTTATCAAGTTCAAAGGTGTACTAAGAGAAGATGAAAATGCCTAAAAGGCGAACGTTATGGGATGGCGATATGTAATTGTTCGCCTTTTCTATTGACGAATGCTCGCGGTCTTGTTAAAATATAGAGAGTAAATAGAATCCCCATATATGCTGTGGAATTGGCCGCAGTGTTTCTACCAGGACACCGTAATGTCCGGACTATGCGGGAAAGCGACTTTCAGGAATTGTAGCGAAAGGTGTGTGGGTACCTATGGGTGCAATCATCTTAACGCATATTTCAACGTCCTCGAATGATCTGCTTTTCATGCATATGAAGAGTGGTTTGTTCGAGGACTTTTTAGTTTTGAAAAAGTTGGCTAGGCTTCAGGTGTCAGATGTTTTGGTCATGAGTTGCGTCTAAAGCGGCACCTAACGCTTTTCTTAAAAGGAGCGGATTATAAGTGGAACCGAAGATCGGTGTCATTATGGGAAGTAAAAGTGATTGGGAAACAATGAAACATACGTGTGACATTTTGGACGAACTAGAAGTCTCTTACGAGAAGAAAGTCGTCTCAGCACACCGCACACCTGATTTCATGTTTGAATATGCAGAACAAGCGCAAGATAAAGGTTTAGAGGTCATTATTGCAGGAGCTGGGGGAGCTGCACACCTCCCAGGGATGGTTGCAGCAAAAACATTGCTACCCGTTATTGGCATACCTGTTCAGTCAAAAGCGTTGAATGGAATGGATTCCTTATTATCCATTGTTCAAATGCCTGGAGGTGTTCCAGTGGCGACTATGGCAATTGGGAAAGCAGGCGCTGTGAACGCAGGTCTTCTTGCAGCACAAATGTTAGGTGTCCATGACAAGGCTCTAATGAAACGTATTGAAGAGCGCCGTAATAACATGCGTGATGCGGCGCTAGAAAGTAGCGGTGACTTACTATGAAAACAATTTTACCTGGACAAACGATAGGAATCATTGGCGGGGGACAGCTTGGTCGGATGATGGGGCTTGCCGCGAAGGAAGCGGGATTCAAAATTGCGGTGCTAGATCCTGTCATGGATTCACCGTGTGGTCAAATTGCTGATATCCGGATTGTTGCACCGTACAACGATGAGGTTGCACTCGAGGAACTAGGTGAAGTGAGTGACGTCATCACATATGAATTCGAAAACATTGATTATGAGGGATTGAAAAGGCTCACTCAAATCGCACACGTGCCGCAGGGCGCAGAACTTGTCCGAATCACACAGAACCGTATCAATGAAAAAGCAGAAATTACAGCATCGGGTGCACCTGTTGCAAACTATGTAGCGGCACAGACGTTTGAAGAGCTAACGTTGAAAATTGGAGAAATCGGCTACCCTTGTATCGTCAAGACTGCATTCGGTGGTTATGACGGCAAAGGGCAAGTGAAAATCGACTCTGAAAGTGATCTTCACGAAGCGGAATCACTCTTTGTTCATTCGGCATGTATTGCAGAAGCGTTCGTTCCGTTTACAAAAGAAATATCAGTGATCATTCAACGGAATGATAAAGGACAATCTTACTGTCTTCCAGTTGCTGAAAATATTCATAAAGACCATATACTGCATGAATCAATCGTTCCAGCACGGGTCCATGAAAAAGTCTTAGCCCAAGCCGAAGATGCAGCGAAGAAAATCGCAGATCATCTCAATCTTGTCGGGACATTGGCGGTTGAAATGTTCGTCTTAGAAAATGATGAAATTATTATTAATGAATTAGCACCACGTCCACATAACTCGGGTCATTATTCAATTGAGGCGTGTAACATTTCGCAGTTCCATCAGCATATCCGTGCTATTTGTGGCTGGCCACTTCGCAAGCCGATATTATGGCAATCTTCGATTATGGTGAATGTGCTCGGCGAACATGTAGCGCCACTGACGAAGATTGTTACGGATTATCCCGATTGGTCAATCCATCTATATGGCAAAGCCGAAGCGAAATTAAAGCGAAAAATGGGACATGTCACAATAATGACGGACAACATTGAAAAGACATTGGAAGACATTAATTCAACGGGAATTTGGTCTGAATAGAGGGGGATACTTATGATAAAGCGATACCCCAGTCCAGAAGTGGGCGTTGTGCGGTTAGAACAAAATAAGTGTTATACGAATTTCAAGCAGCTCCGTCTTGACTGAATAATTGACGGCAGCTTTTCAACATTTCAAAGTTTCAAAAAGAAACTTAATCTAATTCCATTTGGGAGGAAAAAAGACATGACGAAAGTAAACGTATACGTAACACTCCGTGAAAGTGTTGTTGATCCACAAGGGGTAGCAACTAAAGAAGCGCTTCAAACGATGGGTTATAAAGAGGTCGAAAACGTACGCATTGGGAAATTGATTGAGCTAGAATTAGACGAATCAGTTACAAATATCGATGCACGTGTCAAAGAAATGTGCGAAAAGCTTTTAGTCAATAAAGTTATTGAGGACTACCGATATGAAATCGGGGAGGTCGCGGGCAAATGAAGTTCGCTATACTTGTTTTCCCAGGATCGGGTTGCGACATCGACATGTATCATGCGGTAAATACCGTTCTGGGCAATAAAGCAGAATACATCTGGCATACAGAAGCGAATCTTGACGGTTATGACGCAGTACTTATTCCGAGTGGAGCATCGTACGGGGATTATCTGCGTGCGGGTGCACTAGCGCAAAGCTCACCAGCAATCGAGAGCTTGAAATCATTTGCTGCAACAGGGAAACCTGTTCTTGGTGTGGGTAACGGGTTCCAAATTCTCGCTGAAGCAGGCCTTTTACCAGGCGCTTTCTTGCGCAATAAAGGACTGAAATTCAGGTCTGGCAAAACGAAATTGACTGTCTTGAATACAGATTCTATATTTACGGCAGATTACGACAACGGGCAAGAAATCACAATTCCGTTTGCTCATGAATTCGGCAACTATTATGTTGATGAAAAAACAGTAGCAGAATTGAAAAGTACTAACCGTATCGTATTTACATATGCGGACGGTAATGCAGATGGCAGCACAGCGGACATCGCGGGTGTTTTAAACGAAAAAGGCAATGTGCTCGGCATGATGCCCCTTCCTGAACGTGCAGTTGAGGAAATCATCGGAGGAACAGATGGATTGCCTCTATTCAATTCAATCTTGAAAAGGTGGAGTGAAAATAATGTCAGCCAAGCATGAACCGAACGCACAACAAATTAAAGATGAACAATTATATCGCCAAATGGGAATGACAGATGAGGAATTCGAACGCGCAACAGAGATGTTAGGACGTCTTCCAAACTATACGGAAACGGGTTTATTCTCTGCATTGTGGTCTGAACATTGTTCGTATAAGAGCTCGAAACCAGTACTGCGTAAATTCCCAACTGATGGGCCGCGCGTTCTTCAAGGACCAGGAGAAGGAGCAGGAATCGTCGACATTGGTGACAATCAAGCTGCTGTATTCAAAATGGAGTCTCATAACTCACCATCTGCGATTGAACCGTTCATCGGTGCAGCAACAGGTGCGGGTGGGGTTCTGCGTGACGTATTTTCAATGGGTGCCCGCCCTGTAGCACTTGTAAACTCACTTCGTTTCGGCGATCTAACAGACGAACGTGACCGTTATTTATTCGAAGAAGCGGTTGCAGGGATTGCAAGTTACGGAAATGCGATTGGTATACCTACTATTGCTGGCGAAGTTCAGTTCGATAATTGTTATTCTAAACGTCCACTCGTCAATGCGATGGCTGTTGGTTTGTTAAATCATGAAGACATTCAAAAAGGGATCGCTTCCGGTATCGGTAATAGTGTGATGTATGCCGGTGCTACAACAGGACGTGACGGGATTCACGGTGCGACGATGTCTTCATCCGAAGTTAAAGATGGAGAACTTCCAGTGATGCAAGCTGGTGACCCGTTCCTGGAAAAACTTGTGATGGAAGCATGCCTTGAGCTTGTAAAATCAGATGCGTTAATTGGGATTCAAGATATGGGGGCAGCAGGACTTACTTCTTCTGCGGCTGAAATGGCATCAAAAGCAGGGTATGGTGTTGAGTTAAACCTTGACCTAGTACCACAACGTGAAGAAGGAATGACAGCATATGAAATGATGTTGTCAGAATCTCAAGAACGTATGCTAATCGTCGTGAAAAAAGGCCGTGAACAGGAAGTAACGGATTTATTTGCGAAATATAATGTCGAAGCGGTAACGATTGGTAAAGTAACAGATGATAAAATGCTGCGCCTGCTTCATAAAGGTGAAGTTGTCGCTGAAGTATCAGCTGATGCACTTGCTGAAGACGCACCGGTTTACCATAAGAAATCCGAGGAACCTGCTTATTTCAGAGAATTCCAAGCGATGGAAATGACAGAACCTGTCGTGACAGATTTGAATGAAACACTTAAAGACCTCTTGCAACGTCCAACGATTGCATCGAAAGAATGGGTCTATAATCAGTTCGATACACAAGCTAGGTCAAATACGGTCGTTGCTCCAGGTTCATCTGCAGGTGTCATTCGTGTCACTGGAACGAATAAAGGACTTGCGATGACATCTGATTGTAACTCGCGTTTCGTCTATCTTGATCCAGAAACAGGCGGGAAAATTGCCGTTGCTGAAGCAGCGCGTAATCTCATTTGTTCAGGCGCGGAACCAATTGCAATTACAGATTGCTTAAACTTTGGTAGTGCAGACAAGCCGGAAGTATTTTGGCAGCTTGAGAAATCAGCTGACGGAATTTCTGATGCATGCCGCAAGTTGAATGCTCCTGTAATAAGCGGGAACGTTTCCTTGTCTAATGAAGTAAATGGTGTTCCAATCTATCCAACACCAACGATTGGTATGGTTGGCCTTGTTCATGATTTATCACAAGTAACGACTACTGAATTTAAAAATGCAGGCGATGTCATCTATGTCATTGGCGAAGCATCACTTGATTTCGGCGGCAGTGAACTGCAACAAATGACGGAAGGGAAAATTTTCGGCCAAGCTCCGGCAATTGACCTTGAAGTTGAAGCAGCACGCCAGAAAGAACTTTTGACAGCGATCCAAGCAGGACTTGTTCAATCTGCAACTGATTTATCAGAAGGCGGATTTGCAGTAGCGCTTTGTGAAAAAGCATTCGGTACGGAAGGTCTTGGAGCAGGCGTTACAGTTTCAGGCTCTGCAGTAACAGCATTATTCAGTGAAACGCAATCACGTTTCCTTGTGACTGTAAAAGAAGAAAAAGCGGCAGATTTCGAAAAAACTGTAGCAGATGCGATTAAGATCGGTGTAGTTACGGATAGTAACCGTATCGTTATTAACGGTGAAGACGGTACGTTAATCGACGGGACGGTGGATGAACTCCGTTCTGCTTGGAAAGGGGCTATCCAATGCTTGCTGAACTCAGAGGCTTAAACGAAGAGTGCGGTGTGTTTGGCATTTGGGGTCATGAAGACGCGGCGCAGATCAGTTATTATGGTCTGCACGCGTTACAACACCGGGGACAAGAAGGAGCCGGTATCGTTACGAAGGAAGGCAAAAAGTTTCATGTGATTAAAGGCGAAGGTCTTGTCAATGAAGTGTTTTCTGGTAATGAGATCAATGATTTAAAAGGAAATGCAGCAATTGGGCAAGTGCGTTATTCTACAGAGAACGGTCGCGGAATCGAAAATGTTCAGCCGCTCGTTTTCCGTTCAACAACTGGAAGTCTTTCGGTCGCTCACAATGGTAACATTGTGAATGCGGTCGAACTACGCGAGCATCTTGAACGTCAAGGTAGTATTTTTCAAACGAATTCTGATACAGAAGTGCTAGCACATTTAATTAAGAAAAGCAGCGGTTCTTTAACACAGCGTGATCGTGTGAAAAAAGCATTGTCGATGTTAAAAGGTGCTTTTGCGTTTGTCATCTTGACGGATGACGGATTAATGGTTGCGCAGGATCCGAATGGTTTGCGTCCATTATCCCTTGGGAAACTGGGAGATGCTTGGGTCGTAGCCTCTGAGACATGTGCGTTCGATCTTATTGGCGCAGAATGGGTTCGTTCGGTAGAGCCGGGAGAACTCATCATTATTAATGATAAAGGTCTTCAGTCGGACCGTTTTGCGAAAGCTGCGGACTCGGCTATGTGCTCGATGGAATATGTCTATTTCGCACGCCCTGATTCGGATATTGATGGTATTAATATTCATTCAGCACGGAAGCGTTGCGGCAAACGACTTGCACGTGAAGTGCATATCGAAGCAGACGTCGTCACAGGTGTACCGGATTCAAGTATCTCAGCGGCTATTGGGTTTTCTGAGGAAAGTGGAATTCCATATGAGTTAGGGCTGATCAAAAGTCGTTATGTCGGGCGAACGTTCATTCAACCAACACAGGAGATGCGTGAAAGAGGCGTGAAGATGAAACTTTCTCCAGTGCGTCAAGTTGTGAACGGTAAAAGAGTCGTCATGGTGGATGATTCGATTGTTCGCGGCACCACGTCTAAAAGGATTGTCAATCTGTTGAAAGAAGCCGGTGCGACGGAAGTTCACGTTGTGATTGCGTCTCCACCGCTTGTCAGTCCGTGTTTTTATGGTGTAGATATCAGTACGGATTCAGAATTGATAGCAACAAATAGGACGGTTGATGAAATCCGAGAGCTTATCGGTGCAGATTCACTGACGTTCCTGTCTGCTGAGGGAATGGTCGAAGCCATTGGACGTCCCGATAAAACAAAGAACTGTGGACAATGCCTTGCATGCTTTACAGGAGAATATCCTACAGAAATCTATTCAGATACAGTGTTGCCACATAAGAAAGAAATTGTTTGATAGGGGGACTTTTACATGTCGAAGGCTTATGAAAACGCAGGTGTAAATATCGAAGCTGGTTACGAGTCAGTTGAACGGATGAAGTCACATGTTGCGCGAACTGCGCGTAAAGGTGTTACAGGAACGTTCGGCGGTTTTGGTGGCATGTTCGATCTATCCGCACTTAACTACAAAGAACCGGTACTTATTTCCGGTACAGACGGTGTTGGTACAAAGTTGAAACTGGCGTTCATGGCAGATAAGCATGACACGATTGGTATTGACTGTGTCGCTATGTGTGTCAATGATATTGTCGCGCAGGGCGCAGAACCTCTTTACTTCCTTGATTACATCGCGCTTGGCAAAGCCGTTCCTGAAAAGGTAGAAGCGATTGTTAAAGGAATCGCAGATGGTTGTGTTCAATCTGGTGCAGCATTAATTGGTGGAGAAACGGCTGAGATGCCAGGACTTTACGAAGTCGATGAGTATGACCTTGCAGGATTTGCAGTTGGAGCATGTGAAAAGAGTAAAGTTGTAACGGGTGAAAAAGTTGTTGCTGGAGACGTTCTTGTCGGTATCGCTTCAAGCGGTATTCATTCGAACGGTTATTCACTCGTCCGTAAAATTGTAATTGAAGATCAGGGCTGTGAAATTGACGGTGTGATTGCTGGATACGAAGATCTTGGAACAGTTGGAAACGCACTTCTTACACCGACGAAAATTTATGCGAAACCTGTTCTTCAAATGCATAACGAACTCGACGTCCATTCAATGGGCCATATTACGGGCGGCGGCTTCTACGAAAACTTACCGCGTATGTTGGTAGATGGGTTCGGAGCGGAAATTGACCTTGGTTCATGGCCAGTACTTCCAGTATTCAAAATGCTGAAAGAAAAAGGCGAACTGTTGGATAAAGATCTATACAGCGTATTCAATATGGGTATCGGTTTTGTAGTTGCGCTTTCTGAAGAACAAGCGAATGCTGCCCTTAAAATTGCAGCTGAGCACGGGGAAGAAGCATTCATTATTGGACGTGTAATTGAAGGCGATGGCGTCACATTTACAGGGACACATGACGGAAGTCTTGCCGAATGAATCTAAAAGTGAAGATTGCCGTTTTCGCATCCGGAAGCGGCAGTAATTTTGCAGCAATTGAACAAGCATGTAGCGCAGGTGAATTGAATGCTGAAATCGTCCTGATGGTGACAAATAAGCCGGAAGCATTTGTTGTTGAACGTGCTGACAAAGTGAGTATTCCAGTTGCAGCAATACGTCCAAAAGATTTCGAAACGAAAGATGCGTACGAAGAAGCAATTCTTCATGCACTTCGAGAATCCGGGGCGGAATGGCTAGTTCTTGCAGGTTATATGCGTCTTGTTGGGCCGGTCCTATTGATGGCTTATCCTTCTCGCATAGTCAATATTCATCCATCACTACTGCCTTCGTTTCCTGGAAAAGATGCGATTGGACAAGCGGTTGCGCATGGCGTGAAGGTGACGGGTGTTACCGTTCATCTTGTGGATGAAGGAATGGATACAGGACAAATTCTTGCACAGTGTGCAGTCGATGTTGTCAGTGGAGATGAAGATAAAACAGCCGAAGCGATTCATGCTGTTGAACACGGTTTATATAAAGATACGTTAAACGAACTTTTTAGCCGGTAATGATCAAGGCTTGGGCCGGCAGGAAGCAGGTCATGCAGTCGTTGCGACAGGAAGTCGCGATTTTAGACTGCTATCCTAACATACTAATTGGAGGGTTTTATTCGTGAAAAAACGTGCATTGCTTAGCGTGTCAGACAAAAACGGTATTTTGGAATTTGCAAAAGAATTGGAAAGTCTCGGTTATGAACTGTTATCAACAGGCGGTACAATGAAACATCTTGCAGACAATGGCGTCGCAGTAACAGCAGTCGATGCAGTAACCGGATTCCCTGAAATTATGGAAGGCCGCGTTAAAACGCTCAACCCAATGATTCACGGAGGACTTCTTGCGAAACAAGACAATCCCTCTCATATCTTACAAATGGAAGAGCATGGCATCCAGCCGATTGACGTTGTTTGTGTTAACTTGTATCCGTTTAAAGAAACGATTTCAAAGCCGGACGTAACCAATGATGATGCAATTGAAAATATCGATATTGGTGGACCAGCGATGCTTCGTGCTTCAGCGAAAAACCATGCATACGTCACAGTTATCGTAGATGCAACAGATTACGATCAAGTGCTTACCGAGATCAAAGCAGATGGCAAAACGACACTTGAAACGCGCAGACGTCTTGCAGCAAAAGTTTTCCGTCATACAGCAGCATACGATGCACTTATTGCCGGTTTCTTGACTGACCTTACAGGCGAAGAATTCCCTGAGCAGGTTACGTATACATATGAACTAAAACAACCGCTTCGTTATGGAGAAAATCCACACCAAAAAGCAGCTTTCTACAGCCGTCCACTTGGTTCTGATTTCTCAATTGCGTACGCGAAACAATTACATGGCAAAGAACTTTCGTATAACAATATCCAAGATGCGAATGCGGCTATCCAAATCATTAAAGAATTTGATAAAGCAGCTGCAGTAGCGGTAAAACATATGAATCCATGTGGTGTTGGAACAGGCAAAACAATTTTCGAAGCGTTCAATAAAGCATATGAAGCAGACTCGAAGTCTATCTTTGGCGGTATAATTGCATTGAACCGTGAAGTTGATGCTGCAACTGCTGAAAAGTTATCGGGTATCTTCCTAGAAATTATCATCGCACCTGCATTCACAGAAGAAGCAGTTGAAATCTTGACGAAGAAGAAAAATATTCGCTTGATGACAATTTCGTTTGATCAAAACAAAAAAGACAAATGGAATACAGTTTCTGTTGAAGGTGGATTGCTTATTCAAGAGCCGGATGCATACGGATTTGCGGATGCAGACATTCGCGTTGCGACTGACCGTCAGCCAACTGAAGCTGAATGGGAAGCGATGAAACTTGGTTGGGCTGTTGTTAAACATGTGAAGTCCAATGCAATTGTCGTGACTGATGACAATATGACACTCGGCGTTGGTGCAGGACAGATGAACCGTGTTGGAGCAGCGAATATCGCGCTAACACAAGCAGGCGAACGCGCTAAAGGTGCAGCGCTTGCATCTGATGCATTCTTCCCAATGGACGATACAGTCGAAGCTGCAGCGAAAGCGGGTATTACGGCAATTATTCAACCAGGCGGATCAGTGAAAGATGAAGATTCGATTAAAAAAGCTAACGAATACGGTATTACGATGGTGTTTACAGGCGTACGTCATTTCAAACATTAAGGAGTAGATTGCATTGAATATACTCGTTATCGGGAGTGGTGGCCGCGAGCATGCGATTGCCAGACAGTTCAATGTCTCCCATTCAGTAAATAAAGTTTTTGTCGCACCCGGCAATGATGGCATGAAAAATGATGCTGAATGTGTGCAAATCGATGCGTTGGATTTTGAGGCACTTGCTTCATTTGCACAAGAGAATCATGTGGACCTGACATTTGTCGGCCCTGAACAACCGCTTGGAGAAGGAATTGTTGATTACTTTACTGAACGTGGATTAACAGCGTTCGGCCCAACGAAAGCGGCGGCGTTGATCGAAGGAAGTAAGTCATTCGCTAAAGAGCTGATGACAAAGTATGCTATTCCGACAGCTGCCTACGGAACATTTACCGATGCAGAAGAAGCAAAAGCGTTTATCCGAGAAAATGGTGCCCCAATTGTCGTTAAAGCAGACGGACTTGCAGCTGGGAAAGGTGTTATCGTTGCGATGACGCTGGAGGATGCGCTTGAAGCAGTCGACGATATGATTGGCAACCAGAAATTCGGCGAATCTTCATCACGTGTTGTTATCGAAGAGTTTTTGGACGGCGAAGAGTTCTCTTACATGTCGTTTGTCCATGACGGTCAAATTTACCCGATGGTTGTCGCGCAGGATCATAAGCGTGCTTATGACGGTGATAGAGGACCGAATACGGGTGGTATGGGCGCTTATTCACCCGTTCCGCAAATTTCGGACGCAGTTGTGAAAGAAGCATACGATAAAGTCGTCGTTCCGACTGTTGAAGCAATGGCTGCAGAAGGGACTCCGTTTACTGGTATTTTATATGCCGGTCTCATTTTGACTGACAAGGGCCCGAAAGTGATTGAGTTCAACGCTCGTTTCGGCGATCCTGAAACGCAGGTCGTCCTTCCACGAATGGCGTCTGACTTTGGTGAATTCATGGCTGCACTTATGGCTGGTAAACCGTATGACTTGAAGTGGGATGACAAAGCGATGTTAGGCGTTGTCATTGCGGCAGATAGATATCCAGGAGATGTAGTAAAAGGGGCGGCATTACCTGATCTTGACGTTTTGTCAGCACATGGCTTAGAAGTCTTCCATGCAGGCACAAAATCAAGTGGTGAAGGCTTCGTTGGTAATGGGGGACGTGTACTCCTCATTACAGCGAAAGCAGATTCATTGAAAGAAGCGCAGGTTGAGGTTTATAAAGGCTTGTCTCAATTAGAATGGAACGGATTCTTCTACAGGCAGGACATTGGCTGGCGTACGTTTGAATAAGAAATCCCCAAATCTATCTAGGTGATGGATTTGGGGATTTTTTTATTTGAGGAGATTTACTTGTTTTTCTTATTATTCGGCTTTACAAATCCACCCACCAAAGATGTTAGTCGTAAAGAATTTGGCGATATTACTAAAACCTGCTTCTTGCAATAAAAGTACAATCTCCTCTTCAGGAATAAAGGAAAGCTTCCGTACTGTTTTCTCCATTTCATTTACCTCTGCTTCAGTTAAATTTGTTGAATCCAACCAGTACGCTTTCCATAGAGCGAATAGCTCATTAAATGCGGGATCGCTCGGGTTCCCGTACATGGATGCCATAACGAATGGAGCACCAGGCGAAAGATGATGTCGGATCTTTTTCAGTAGGATCTTTTTTTCATCGATATCTTCAATGAAATGGAGGACGAGCATACAGGTTGCAGCCCCGAACAGTTTCTCGTCTGTTACATCATTGACAGTTCCTTCGATGAATTCCACGCGGTCATCTATCTTCAAGTCAATTGCTTTCATTCGCGCGAAGTCAAGCATTGGTGGTGCAGGATCTACTGCTGTAAATGTCCACTCGGGATTAGTTGGTCCTAACGTAGCAAGTTCATTGCCGCCACCCGCCCCAATTATCAATACACTTTCTTGTTGTGTTATGTTTGCTCGAAGATAAGCCTGTATAAGTTTGAACATCGAATCGTAGGTAGGCAACGTTCGGCGCACTCCTCTGTCATATTCTGCGGCCATCTCTTTATCAAACTCCATCTTGTCGGTCATTTTATCAAATCCAATCGATTGTAATATTATACTATTTCGTCAAAAGGTGTCGGAACCCTTTTACTGAGGAAAGGTTCGCAACGTATCTCTGAAAGTGAACACCGCGCCGCGTAAACTAAACAACAAAGTTGAGAAAGTATGCAACGTATCAAGAATTATGCAACGTATCTCCGGAAGTAAACAACGCTATTCGTAAACTAAACAACACACCGCGTAAACTAAACAACAAAGTTGAGAAAGCATGCAACGTATCAAGAAGTTCGCAACGTTACCTCAAAAGTAGACAACAGAATACCAAAAGTTAACAACGTTCAGTATAAACTTCACAACGCCCGCCTCAATATGAACTCCTCGTTTGTCCGAAATAACAAAAAATGTCTACTGAACTCCCTATTTATTTCCTCAATGCTATGCTACGATAAATAGTATGAATAGTTCAGTCAAAGGGAGAGTGTATCATGTGGGAGCCTAAAGAAATAAAAGACCAACTACATATGATCGACGGCAAGAAGGCGCCGGACCTCATTATTACTAATGCAGAATATTTACATTCAATCTATAAAAAATGGGTGACAGGCAACATTTGGATTGCTGGCGATCGGATTGTGTACGCCGGGAAGGAAATGCCGGCAATGACAGAAGGCGCCGAAATCTTCGATGCTACAGGGAAGAAAATTGTTCCTGGTTATATTGAGCCGCATGTTCATCCGTTTCAATTGTACAACCCGCGGACGTTTGCGGATTATGCATCGCGGCTTGGGACAACGACATTCATTTCGGATAATCTTATATTATTCATGTCTCTTGATAACGAAACATCGTTTGGGCTGCTTGATGAGTTAAATAAATTACCGTTTTCATTTTACTGGTGGGCACGGTTTGATTCACAGACGATTCTACAGAATGAGGCTGAACTGTTTAATCTAGCTTCTATTAAAGAGTGGATTGAGCGTCCAGAAGTATTGGTGGGCGGGGAGTTGACGGGTTGGCCTCGGCTCATGACAGGGGAACCCAATATGGTCGCCTCTGTAAATGCTGCAAAAATAGGGGGCAAGAAAATAGAAGGGCATTTCCCTGGTGCCTCTGAGCGGACGTTGGCACGGATGCGTCTTCTTGGAACAGACGGTGATCATGAAGCGATGACGATAGAAGAGGTAGAGGCACGGCTACTGCACGGGTATGGAGTGACCTTACGCTATTCATCCATTCGTCCGGATCTTCCCCATTTATTGAAAGACATTGTTGCCAAAGAATTAAATGTGTTTGATCACTTGATGATGACGACGGATGGATCGACACCTTCATTTCACCTCGATGGCGTAATGGATAAATGTATCCGTGCCGCGCTTGAAGCGGGGGTTCCGCCAATTGATGCATACCAGATGGCATCTTATAACGTTGCGCGCTATTATGATATGACCGATTTACACGGATTCATTGCGACAGGTCGTTTTGCAACGCTAAATATGCTGGAGGATGAGTACAATCCAGTGCCGACGGATGTTTTATCCAAAGGAAAATGGTTGAAACGTGAAAATGAATCGACGGAACCTTTCCCAGCCATTGATTGGTCGTTTGTGAAAGCGTTCGCACCGAATTTCGATCTTGATGAATCAGATTTCATATTTGACAATCCGGTTGGTATCGAAATGCTCAACGACGTCATTACAAAACCGTATAATGTGACGATTGACACAAAGGTCGATAAACTTGCGGATGATCACGATGAAAGTTTCCTTATGCTTCTCGATAGAAATGGAAAATGGCATGTCAATACAGTTATTAAAGGGTTCGCAACAGGAATTCAAGGCTTTGCATCTTCGTATTCGAATACAGGGGATATTATCTTAATCGGCAAAGATAAAAAAGAAATGCACAATGCCTTCAAGGAAATTAAACGAATCGGTGGCGGTATGGTGCTCTCGGAAAACGGCGGTATCGTCGCGACTCTTCCACTGGCAATCGGTGGCGGTTTATCGGCAGAACCGGTTCAAAAATTGATTGAGCAGGAGATAGAATTGAAACAGGCACTGGCAGATCGTGGTTACACGAAAGGCGATGCAGTCTATACGTTGCTTTTCTTGCAATCAACACACTTACCGTACATACGCATCACACAGATGGGGCTGTACGATGTTATGAAAAAAGAAATGATTGTTCCGGTAACCGGAAGATAGGAGGCGTAAATGGAGAAGAAAATGAGAGGGTGGCTATTGTACATAGCTATCTTAATGTTGCTGTTAGCGGCGTGTTCGAAAGAAGAGAAGGCGGAGGACGTTGTACCCGAGCCGATAGAGGAAGAGGAAGAAGTAATCGTTGAAGAAGAACCTGTACAGGGGCCAACCTTGTATAAAGAACCGTTCACTGGTGTTCTATCAGAAGAGGAAAGTACCCGTCGCGCAGTTCTGATGACGATTAACAATCATCCACTTGCAAGGCCACAATCAGGCATTAGTGATGCAGATATTGTCTATGAACTTGCAGCAGAAGGCAACATTACAAGGCTTTTGGCATTATTCCAAAGTGAGCTACCTGAAGAAATCGGTCCTATCCGCAGTGCGAGGGATTACTTTGTCCAAATCTCAAAAGGACTTGACGCATTTTACGTGGCGCACGGATATAGCCCAGATGCCAAACAAATGCTGCAAAATCGTTTCGTGGATAATATAAACGGTATGCAATATGATGGAACGCTTTTCAATCGCTCCAAAGAACGAAGAGCTCCGCATAATTCATATATAACGAAAGATAATGTGCTAGCAGGTATGGAGAAAACCAATTCGTCGATAGAATTGTCCGTAATACCGGCATTTTCTTTCCTAGATTCGATAGAAGGTGCTAAAATAGGGGATATCGCATCGATGCTTGTTGTTCGTTATGGCACAGACCCGGACTTTACAAGCACGTATTCCTACGATGCCGAAAAAGGAACGTACAATAGAATGGTAAAAGGGATCCTAACAGTCGATAAATCCAACGAAAAGCCAGTGGAACTGTCTAATATACTTATATTCGAAACAGCTCATCGTACAATCGATAACGTCGGCAGACAGTCAGTCGATATTGAATCGGGCGGTAGAGGTATGATGTTCCATGCAGGTATTGAAAAGGAAATCGAATGGGAAAATATTGACGGAATCCTAACACCGATGGAAAATGGTGTTCCTGCGAAACTTGTTCCGGGTAAAACGTGGATTCACATCGTTTCGACTCAACCTGGAATGGAAACGTCTGTCACATATACCCCTTAGGAAATTCATTCAGAGAGAGGGAGACATATGCAAATCGACAAAATCCGTGGTCATCAGACGGACCAACTATTTAAAGCAATGCTCGAATTAAAAGACCTCGATGAATGTTATGAATTCTTTGATGATCTCGTCACGATAAGTGAATTGCAGTCACTCGCCCAACGCTTGGAAGTGGCGCAAATGCTTATGATGAAGAAGACGTACGATAAGATACAAGGTGAGACAGGTGCCAGTACTGCAACTATCTCAAGAGTACGACGCTGTGTGGATTACGGCTCTGGCGGGTATGGAAAAGTACTTGGACGCCTCTATCCGCAAGTGAATGAAGAGGAAGCGGAGACTAAATAAGCACTTCAGGTGCCTTACGCTTTTAGGTAGAACCGGACAGGGAAAGAATCTGTCCGGTTTTTTTGGTATACTAGAGAAACGTACATTATAAGATTGGGTGGTCAAACATGGATTTCACTACATGGCGTCATGCCTTTAAATTAGATCCTGAAAAAACAGTGACAGACGAACAATTGGAACTGCTTGCAGAGTCAGGAACAGATGGAATTATTGTTGGTGGAACAGATGGAGTGACGCTCGATAACGTACTCGATTTGCTCGTCCGTATTAGAAGGTATTCCGTTTCAGTTGCACTTGAGATATCGACAGTTGACTCGGTGACACCGGGTTTTGATTATTATTTCATCCCAACGGTGCTTAACTCAACGAAAGTCGAATGGATTAATGGACTTCATCATTCCGCGCTTCGTGAATATGGACATATGATGGACTGGGATGAAATTCAACCGGAAGGGTATTGCATTATGAACCCCGATTGTAAAGCGGCGAAATTGACTGGAGTGACAGAAGTTCCGGACGAAGAGGATGTCGTCGCTTATGCTCGCATGGCAGAACATCTATTCAAATTACCCATTTTTTATTTGGAGTACAGCGGTATGTATGGTGAACCTAAAATAGTAGAAGCAGCATCACGCGTGCTCGAAAAAACTCGCCTATTTTATGGAGGCGGCATTAGGAATGGTGAAGATGCTAAAAAGATGGCTGAAATTGCGGATACAATTATCGTTGGTAACGTCATCTATGAAGATTTCAAGGCGGCATTGGGAACAGTAGACGCGGTGAAAACGGTTTCCCGTTAAGGCCAAATCAGTGTATAATAAAAGAACAAATGTTCCGAGAGGGCGATAATAGATGAATAAAATAGCAGAAGACTTACTTATAGGTATGAACCCAGAACAAGCACGCGCAGTGAAGAAAACAGAAGGTGCACTGCTTATTATGGCGGGTGCTGGCTCTGGTAAAACACGAGTCCTAACACATCGGATTGCCTATCTCGTCGTTGAGAAAAACATTTATCCTTCCAATATTCTCGCGATTACATTCACTAACAAAGCGGCACGTGAAATGCGTGACCGTATTGATGGACTGCTTGGTGCTGGCACAGGCGAGCGGATGTGGGTTTCGACATTCCACTCAATGTGTGTCCGAATACTGCGACGTAACGTTGATCGAATCGGTATTTCAACATCATTTTCGATTCTCGATTCAGCCGATCAATTGTCGGTTATTAAAAGCGTTTTGAAAACGTTGAACCTTGATGCGAAACAATATGAACCACGTTCAATGCTGAATGCTATTAGCTCAGCGAAAAACGAGTGTATTGATGCAGAAATGTACCGCGCACAAATCAACCCTCATAACCCCTATGAAAAAACGATTGCAGACGTCTATGATGGCTATGCAAAGCGGTTGCGTAAAAACCAATCATTCGATTTTGACGATTTAATCATGATGACGTTGGTCTTATTCGAACGTGTACCAGATGTCCTTGAATTTTATCAAAACAAATTCCAATACATTCATGTGGATGAATACCAGGATACAAATAACGCACAGTATAGGCTTGTTAATATGCTGGCGGCTAAATTTAAAAACTTATGTGTTGTTGGAGACTCTGACCAATCTATCTATAGATGGCGCGGTGCGGACATCGGCAATATTCTGTCCTTTGAAAAAGACTATAAAAATGCCGAAATGATTATGCTTGAGCAAAACTATCGTTCGACACAACGCATCTTACAGGCAGCGAACGACGTCATAACAAATAACAAGAGCCGCTATGATAAAAAGCTACGCACAGATAATGAAGAAGGCGATTCAATTTATGTCTACAAAGCAAGCGATGAAAAAGATGAATCGCAGTTTGTCGTAGGTAAAGTTATTGAATTGCAAGAGCAGGAGAAACTAAAACTCGACCAATTTGCAGTTTTGTATCGTACAAATGCTCAGTCGCGCGTTATCGAGGAATATCTTGTGAAATCCAATCTCGATTACACAATTGTTGGTGGCACGAAGTTTTATGAACGGAAAGAGATTAAAGACTTGCTTGCATATTTAAAACTCGTATCCAACAATGACGATGATCTTGCACTGGCCCGGATTATTAATGAACCAAAGCGCAGTATTGGTGCTACTTCATTCGATAAAATGGCGCGCTTTGCAATAGAACATGACCGCTCCATTTTTGACGCATTACAAGAAGTTGACTTTATGGGCATTACGTCAAGAGCTGCAAATGAAGTTGCCAAGTTCCGAGAGCTGATCGCAGGATTTACTCGAATGCAGGAATACTTATCGGTGACTGAACTTGTTGAGCAAATACTTGATAAATCGGGTTACCGCGAAATGCTTCATCGTGAAAAAACAATTGAGTCAGAAAGTCGTCTGGAAAATATCGAAGAGTTTTTATCTGTAACGGAAGCTTTTGAAAAACGTGCAGAAGAAGATACAGGTGACAAATCATTAGTCGCCTTCCTGACAGATCTTGCGCTCATCGCAGATATTGATTCACTTGATAAAGAAGAGAACAAATCTACAGAGAAAATTGTCCTTATGACGATGCACGCCGCCAAAGGTCTTGAATTTCCTGTTGTCTTCATTATCGGAATGGAAGAAAACGTCTTCCCGCACTCCCGTTCAATGGGAGATGACGAGGAGATGGAAGAAGAAAGGCGTCTTGCGTATGTGGGAATCACGCGTGCAGAGCAAAAACTCTATCTAACTTCCGCATCGTACCGTACGCTTTATGGACGTGCGAGCTATAATAGCCCTTCACGTTTCATTGCAGAAATATCGGATGACATTACGGAAATTGTTTCAAGAGATTCCGGATTCTCCATTGGAGGCGGATCCAAAGCACGTAATGAAGCACCTGTGCGATCTGCTGTTAAAAAGCCTGTATATAATACCAGTGGTGGAGACAAAATGGGATGGAGCCCTGGCGACAAAGCGGTTCACAAAAAGTGGGGAACCGGCATGATTGTCAGCGTAAAAGGGACAGGCGAAGAAGTAGAACTGGACATCGCATTTCCAAATCCAGTCGGAGTCAAACGTCTCTTAGCAAAATTTGCACCAATTGAAAAAGCATGATGGCTGAAGGAGAGAAAAAATCGATGGATCGACTTGAACTCGAAAAACGGGTGGAAGAATTGAATAACCTGCTTCATCAGTATGGTCATGCTTATTATGCGCTTGATAAACCGCTTACTTCCGACGCAATCTATGACCAATATATGCAGGAACTGTTGTCGATTGAAGCGGAAAATCCTGACCTCATTTATCCGGACTCCCCCTCACAGCGTGTAGGTGGAGAGATACTGAAGGGATTTGGAAAAGTCGTTCACGAGTTTCCGATGCTTAGTCTATCGAATGCATTCAATGAAGAAGATTTGAGAGAATTTGACAGGCGTGTCAAGGCGGCAGCAGGACACGATGTTTCGTATATTTGTGAACTCAAAATAGATGGGCTTGCTATTTCGCTCAGATATGTCGACGGAAAGTTTGTACAAGGCTCAACTCGTGGAGATGGTACAGTTGGGGAAGATATAACGGCAAGTTTAAAAACAATCCGGACAATCCCACTTCGACTGAAAGAATCTGTTGCGATTGAAGTTCGCGGCGAGGCTTATATGCCGAAGCAATCGTTCGTGAAATTGAATGCAATGCGCGACGAAGCCGGCGATGAACCGTTCGCCAATCCACGTAACGCGGCGGCAGGCTCACTTCGCCAACTCGATCCAAAAATAGCAGCGAGCCGAAATTTGGCGATATTCGTTTATGGAATCGGTGGCGATGGCAGTTTATTCGGACAAGATAGCCATTCAGACTCACTGGATTACCTTGCTGCGCTTGGCTTTGAAACGAACAAAGAACGCAAGCGATGCGCCACAATTGAAGAAGTGATTGACTATGTTGGGGAGTGGGGGGAAAACCGTTCCGCTCTTGACTATGAAATCGACGGGATTGTTGTAAAAGTCGATAACTTTGAGGATCAGGAACAGCTTGGATTTACGGCGAAAAGTCCGAAATGGGCGACTGCTTACAAGTTTCCCGCTGAGGAAGTCGTCACAACGTTGCTAGATATAGAGCTTAGTGTTGGCAGAACAGGTGTAGTGACTCCAACAGCTATACTTCAACCAGTTCTTGTCGCGGGATCGACTGTAGGACGCGCATCATTGCATAATGAGGATCTCATTAAAGAGAAAGACGTTCGAATCGGCGACACAGTTATTATCCGAAAAGCAGGAGATATTATTCCGGAGGTAGTCGCTGCAATTGTGGAAAAACGTACTGGCGATGAAGTACCTTTTGAAATGCCAACGAACTGTCCTGTCTGTGATTCAGAACTCGTTCGAATCGAGGAAGAAGTTGCGATACGTTGTGTTAATCCACAATGTCCAGCACAGATGAAAGAAGCAATTATTCACTTCGTGTCCCGCAATGCAATGAATATCGAAGGAATTGGTGAACGGGTAGTTGACCTTTTGTACAAGGCAGATCTTGTCCACGACGTCTCGGATCTATATACGCTGACAAGAGAGCAATTAATTGAACTCGAACGCATGGGTGAAAAATCCGTCTCGAATCTACTAACTGCAATTGAAGCATCAAAAGAAAATTCACTTGAAAAAATGCTCTTTGGACTAGGTATCCGCCATGTAGGTGAAAAAGCGGCTGCAATACTTGCAGAGGAGTTCGGAACACTTGCTGATCTAATGGTAGCCGATGCAGAGCGGCTTATAACCATCCACGAAATCGGGGACAAGGTAGCCGATTCAATTACGACCTATTTTAGTAATGAAAAAGTTCTTGAAGTGCTTCGAAAGCTGGAGGCTTACGGATTGAATACAGCCTATAAAGGACGGAGGCGGCAAGATGTCCCGACAGACGGCCTATTTTCTGGCAAGACTGTTGTCCTAACAGGGAAACTATCCATTTTGACCCGTGGCGAAGCGAAAGAGAAAATCGAAGCATTCGGCGGAAAAGTGAGTGGTAGCGTGAGTAAAAAGACAGATCTTGTGATTGCAGGGGAAGACGCCGGCTCGAAATTGGCAAAAGCCGAGGAACTTGAAATTACTGTGTGGAATGAAGCAGAGTTGATTGAAGCACTTGGCGAAAAGGAGTAATTATATGATGAGAAAAATAGGTATACTACCTGGACTTGCAGCCATTCTTCTGCTTGGAGGGTGTCTTCCTTCATTCGGAACAGAGAAAGAGGAAGCCATCCAGGAGAACGACGAAAGCATTGAAGAGACTGTCATGATACCGGATGTCCAATTAAAAGAAGAGTTTTACAAGACACCTATCTCTTTCAAGAAAAGTGCGAGTCGTGGTCTAATCGTAAACAATATCTATACAAAATACGATATGCAGGAAGCAGAGGAAGGGCTCTTACGTCTTTCCAATCAGCATTTTAATCCGAAAAACCATTACTTTCAGGAAGGGCAACATATCGACAAGGAGACTGCCCAGGCCTGGCTATCAAGAAGTTCAGCGAATAAAGCTGGTTTGAATCCGCCCATCGAGGAAGGCATGAACGAAGAGACAGCCTCGGAAGTGGCGCCGAATTATCTGGCCCATATCGTCGAACAGAACTACCTCGTAATGACGGATGACAAGAAACTCCATCTTGCCGGGATTTCCGTCGGTCTAGCACTTAATTCAACCAGCTATTCGAGAAGTGGAAAAGAGACCAAAATAACGGATAAGGTACTTGAGAAGCAAGGTATGAAAATGGCTGAAGAAGTTGTAAAGCGGCTGCGTACACAGGAAGGGCTATCAGATATCCCGATTGTTGTCGGACTGTTTAAGCAAGAGAGCCGCAACTCCATTGTCCCAGGCACTTATTTTGCAACAGCCATCGCTGGAAAAGGGCAATCGGCACCGACAGGTTGGAAAGTAGTTAACGAGAAGTATGTTGTTTTCCCAGCGTCTTCTGCGAATGGCGAATATAGAGAAATGAATACTACATTTGATAGCTTTAAACAGGATATCGATGCGTATTTCCCGAGTTTCGTCAACGTCATAGGCACCGGATTTTATAAAGACAACAACTTAAAGTCGCTTGAAATAAAAGTACCAATCCAATTCTTTGGTACAAGTGAAACGATCGGTTTCACGCAATATATGACGGCACTCGTTAATCAATATTTCCCGAATGTGCATACAGAAGTAAGTATAACGTCCGTCAATGGACCGGAAGCATTAATCGTGAAAGAGGCCGATAATGATAAGCCATTCGTTCATATTTACGGCTATTGATCAACATAACTTTTCATCATAATAGGAAGATGATATGATTAACCGTACAATTCAAAGAGGAGGAGGAGAAACAATGACACAATTGACGATAGATGAAGTGAAACGTCACGCAGGTCTTGCAAGGATTGCTATGACAGACGCTGAGGCAGAAATGTTTGCTGAGCAACTCGAAGACATGATTGGATTTTCCATTAAACTAGAAGAAGTGGACACTGAGCAGATTGCTCCAATGACACATCCACTGCCGCTTTTCAATGTATTACGTAAGGATATTCCGACAGACGCACTTGACAGGGAAGAGATGCTGAAGAGCGTGAAAGAGCATGAAGACGGACAAATCAAAGTGCCGACTATCATTTGATGAATGGATTTAAGGAGGAAGAAAAATGACGTTATTTGAAAAGACGGCAACAGAACTTCAGTCGCTATTACATAATCGGGAAGTATCTGTCAAAGAACTGACGGAGGAGTCACTAGCCCGTATTGAAAAGATGGATGGAAAAGTACAAGCTTTCCTCTCAACAAATGGCGAACAGGCACTCGCTAAAGCGGAAGAATTGGACAACCAGCCATTAGAAGGACGGGGACCTCTATTCGGGTTACCGATCGGTCTGAAAGATAATATCGTTACAAAAGGCATTGTTACAACTGCTGCAAGTAAGATGCTTGAAGGCTTCGTACCAGTTTACGATGCAACAGTTGTTGATAAAATCAATGAAGCAGGTATGGTATCAATCGGGAAACTAAACATGGACGAATTCGCCATGGGTTCAACGACAGAGCGATCTGCATTCAAGACAACGCATAATCCATGGAATCTCGATTACGTTCCTGGAGGCTCATCAGGCGGTCCAGCGGCGGCAGTTGCAGCCGGCGAAGTAGCATTCGCACTTGGTTCAGATACAGGCGGCTCTGTCCGTCAACCCGCTGCATTTTGTGGTGTTGTTGGCATGAAGCCAACATACGGTCGCGTATCACGTTCTGGTCTTGTTGCTTTCGCATCATCACTAGACCAAATTGGTCCGATTACGCGCAACGTTGAAGACAATGCATTGCTACTAAGTGCAATTGCAGGCTTAGATGCAAAAGATTCATCTACATCTCCGCAGGCTGTTCCTGATTTCCGTGCTGCACTAACTGGCGACATCAAAGGCTTAAAAATCGGCGTTCCAGCCGAGTATTTAGGTGAAGGTGTATCTGAAGAAGCGAAAAATGCAGTATTGGAAGCGCTCAAAGTACTCGAATCACTTGGTGCTGAGTGGGAAGAAGTTTCACTTCCACATTCGAAGTATGCATCTGAAGTCTACTATGTCATATCATCTTCTGAAGCATCATCGAATCTTGCACGTTTTGACGGGATTCGTTACGGTTATCGTGCTGAAGGCGTCAAGGATCTTGAAGAATTATACGCGCGTACACGTTCTGAAGCTTTTGGCAATGAAGTGAAAAAACGTATTTTATTCGGTATGTATTCATTAGGGGCAGCTCAACACGGTGGTTTATATGTGAAATCGCAAAAAGTGCGTACACTAATTGCACAAGACTTTGCTACTCTTTTCGAAAAATACGATGTAATCATCGGACCTTCATCTGCGACAACGGCTTATAAAATTGGTGAAAAACTCGAAGATCCGTTGACGCTGTATGCAAACGACATTTTAACAGTTCCGATTAACCTTGCGGGTGTACCGGCAATTTCGGTTCCATGCGGATTTTCGAATGGACTTCCACTTGGTCTTCAAATTATCGGGAAACATTACGATGAAGCGACACTCTACAAAGTTGCACATGCTTACGAACAAGCGACTGATTTCCATACACAAACTCCAGTCATATGGGAGGGGAAATAATAATGAACTTTGAAACAGTAGTAGGACTTGAAGTCCACGTAGAACTTAAAACAAATTCGAAAATCATGTCCCCAGCTCATGCACATTTTGGTGCGGAACCAAACATGAACATTCATGTGATTGACTTGGCTTATCCAGGTGTATTACCGGTGATGAACGAACAAGCAGTTGATTTCGGTATGAAAGCTGCAATGGCACTTAACTGTGAAATTGCGCCTATTACTAATTTCGACCGTAAGCATTACTTCTATCCCGATAATCCGAAAGCTTACCAAATCTCTCAAGATGACCGTCCAATTGGTGCAAATGGTTGGGTAGAAATCGAAGTTGATGGTAAAAAGAAAAAGATTCGTATTGAACGCGTTCACCTTGAAGAAGATGCAGGGAAATTAACACATACCGATGAAGGTCACTCGCTTGTTGACTTAAACAGACAAGGTGTACCATTAATTGAAATTGTAACTGAAGCTGATGTACGGTCTCCTGAAGAAGCGTATGCTTTCCTTGAAAAATTGAAAGCTATCATTCAATACACAGGTGTTTCCGATGTCCGTATGGAAGAAGGATCACTCCGTTGTGACGCCAACATTTCTATCCGTCCGTTTGGACAAGAGGAATTTGGAACGAAAACGGAATTGAAAAACTTGAACTCATTCAACTTCGTTCGTAGAGGAATCGCATATGAAGTGGATCGTCAAGAAGAAGTTTTATTATCCGGTGGTAAAATCGAACAGCAAACACGCCGTTACGATGAAGCAACAGGTAAAACAATTCTTATGCGCGTCAAAGGTCCAGCGAATGATTATCGCTTTATTCCTGAACCTGATTTGACAGATATTCATATCGATGAGGCATGGATGGCACGTGTTCGTGCTGAAATCCCAGAACTTCCGGACGCTCGTAAGGACCGTTATATCAACGACCTTGACTTACCTGCTTACGATGCGATGGTATTGACACTGACAAAAGATATGTCTGATTTCTTCGAAGCAACTGTTACGGCGGGAGCGGATGCGAAGCTTGCATCTAACTGGCTTATGGGTGAAGTTTCAGCTTATCTAAATGCAGAGGCAAAAGAACTTGATGCTACGGCATTAACGCCTGAAGGACTTGCAAGTATGATTAAGCTGATTACAGATGGTACAATTTCATCTAAAATCGCGAAAAAAGTGTTCAAGGAATTGATTGATAACGGCGGAAATGCAGCAGACATCGTCAAAGAAAAAGGACTTGTCCAAATTTCTGATGAAGGCACGCTTCGCACAATCGTCACTGAAACATTAGATGCAAACGAACAATCGATTGAAGACTATAAAAACGGGAAAGAGCGCGCGGTAGGCTTCCTCGTTGGTCAAATTATGAAAGCGACGAAAGGTCAGGCAAACCCGCCACTCGTCAATAAAATTCTTCTTGAGGAAATTGCGAAGAGGTAATCAGAAAAGCGTAAGGCGCCTTGACACCATTTTTAGGCGAAAACTTATTATTTCCTATTTTTAATTGAGACGTTCTGCATAAGACTTTTCCAAGTCCCTGTACAGAGCGTCTTTTTTTAATCTCGTAATTTGATTCGCGGGAAGGGACGACGTACAATTAAAGAAAAGGAGTGTGGATGATTGATGAAAACTGAACAACAATACTTTGATGAAGCCATTTCACTCGAACAGTATATGAATAAGATGGAAAAACATAAAGAAGAAAGTTTTCGCATTTATGAACAATTCGAAGTGCCGGCAGATGATGAATTCATCGAGCTATTAAAAGTAAAGAAACCGAATATCTTAGTCATTACGGAAGATTGGTGCGGAGACGCTATGATGAACAATCCGGTTCTTCGAAGAATAGCGGAAGCCGCGGGTCTTGACGTACGTACGGCATACCGTGATGCAGATACGGACTTAATCGACAAACATCTGACAAATGGAGGTAGGTCGATTCCTGTATACTTATTGCTTGATGAAGACGGGGAAGTCGAGGCGAAATGGGGACCGCGAGCAGCTGCCATTCAAGAATATGTTTTAGAATTGCGCAAAGACTTACCTGCAGCTGGTTCACCAGTTTATAAAGAAAAACAGCAGGCATTCATCGAGCGGATTACTGCCGAATATACATCCAAGCCAGAGCTGTGGTTGACAGTATACGATGACATTCGTAAAACATTCTTACCGGTATTGCAGAAACAATCTTAAGTGCCAAGTGGCATGTCTTATTAATAGAGCATTTTAGCTGATTCTTTTAAAAAACATATGTACGAATAGAGGGAATTACGGATGAAACGAGCAAGAATTATTTATAATCCGACGTCGGGACGCGAAGCATTCCGCAAACACCTGGGTGAGGTACTCGAGAAGCTTGAAAAGGCCGGTTATGAAACATCTTGTCATGCGACAACGTGTGAAGGAGATGCAACAGAAGCAGCTAAACATGCTGTAGAAGCTGGTTTTGACCTTGTAATTGCTTCAGGTGGGGATGGCACATTGAACGAAGTCATCGCGGGCGTGAGTCCATTTGACAAACGTCCGAAAGTTGGACTTATTCCTACTGGAACGACGAACGACTTTGCGCGCGCGTTACGTATTCCTCGTGATATTAACGAAGCGGTAGATATTATCATTCGTGGAGAAACGATACCTGTCGATGTTGGTTTAATGAACGATCGCCACTTTATTAATATTGCAGGTGGCGGCAGATTGACCGAATTGACATATGATGTCCCAAGCAGATTGAAGACAGTACTTGGGCAGCTTGCTTATTATTTAAAAGGTATTGAGATGTTGCCGTCGATCCACTCTACTCACGTCAAGATTGAATACGATGGTGAAGTATTTGAGGATGAAGCAATGATGTTTCTCGTCGGCTTAACGAATTCAGTCGGCGGCTTTGAAAAACTTGCCCCAGGTTCAAGCATTAATGACGGGAAATTCACTTTGCTCATCCTGAAAAAGTGTAATATCGCCGAATTCATACGTGTTGTTTCGCTTGCTCTCAGAGGTGAGCATCTAGATGATCCGCTTGTTATTTCAACTAAAGCAGAAAAGATTACAGTGACATCCACTGAAAAGGTCCTCCTCAATCTGGATGGAGAATACGGTGGAGTATTACCGGCAAGGTTTGAAAATCTTTACAGGCATATTGAGATGTTTGTTCCTATGAGTGAATTACGGAACGAGGATCGAGTAGACCTACCGGATTCTTCTGTAGAGTCGTAAATTGCAGTCAGGATTAGGTAGTTAGTGGATTGGACAAAATGAGCTGTAAGGATGCCGAAAGTGGGCATTCTTACAGCTCATTTTCTAAAAGATAAGAAAAGATAAGAATTTCACTTTGGAGTAGTGTCTAGGGAGGTGCCTTTAAAGTACATCACAGCTGTGGCCTTGAAGTAGGCCCTGCAAGGATACAGGTATTAGTGGGGAGGGATTTGAATTACATCCCTCCTTCTTGTTGTGACAGGACGGCGCCTTTCGCTTTTCTTAAATAAATTCTATTGCCTGATCTTGATTGGCGGCTAGTTCGGGCAACTTGTTGATGGGTACCCAGCGATGGCAAAATATCATACCGTCGTCTTCACCACCTCCATATACACGGTGTTCCCACCCATCATGTTCTTTACCGATAAACGTGAGGTGGAAAATATTCCTCTCATAGATAACATTCTTATGTTCAGGGAAGTAATTCGATTTAATAACTTTCCCTTTCAACTCTAAATTTTCTCTATTAATACCTGTTTCTTCTTCGATTTCCCGATATAATGCGTCTATCAGAAGCTCGACCTCTTCAATTGTTCCTCCGGGGACCTGTAAGCCGGCGTTAGGATTATCTTTATGCTCGAACACCAGAATTTCACGCTTGGTACCCTCACCTTTTGTAATATAAGCTAATACTTTTCTTTTTAGTTCCACTGTGTTCACCCCGCTTTAGTTTATTAAATATACACAATATTCCGTCCTCCGGCAAGCAGGTACTTTGCTACATATTTGTTGAAATAAAGAATTTCATTGAATTCATTAAAGCTATTCATTGTTGAACGCCTTCGTTCACTTTTTATATTGGTATTCACTTGTTCAACATGTCTAGTCACAAATAGTTCATGTAAATCGTTTTAAACGTAACTACTGGGTGGTATAGAGGGTATACAATAGAATCATGATGTATTTGAAAGGACATGGTGCAAGTGTACAAAATACATGAAAAAAGACTTATATGGCTTGCATTTATTATTGCAGGAATTATGCTGTTATCAATTTTCGGTAAAATCTTCGGGAGCTAAAGGGGGATACGCAGATGGGAAATGAAGAAGCAGTCTTTTTTTCAAGGGTCTTAACCGAAACGACTTTATCATTCCATATTATTTATGCAACAATTGGCGTCGGAGTACCGTTGATGATTATGATCGCACAATGGGTTGGCATAAAGAAAAACGATGATCATTATATTTTACTTGCACGACGTTGGGCAAGAGGTTTTATCATTACAGTTGCCGTTGGTGTCGTAACAGGAACCGCAATCGGTTTACAATTATCATTGTTATGGCCTAATTTCATGGAACTTGCAGGGAACGTCATTGCACTCCCGTTATTTATGGAGACGTTTGCATTCTTTTTCGAAGCAATTTTCCTCGGTATTTACTTATATACATGGGATCGGTTTGAAAACCAGAAGAAACATTTTCTATTACTCATTCCGGTTGCCATCGGAGCATCCTTTTCTGCGGTGTTCATCACAATCGTTAACGCATTCATGAATGCACCAAGAGGGTTTGATATCGTTAATGGTGAATTCGTTAACGTCAATCCGCTACTTGCGATGTTCAATCCGGCAATGCCGACGAAAGTGGCACACGTTGTTGCGACTTCTTATATGACAGCTGCTTTTGTGCTTGCAGCGATTGCAGCGTTCCGCCTGTTAAAAGGTTCGAATCATGAGTACCATAAAAAAGCACTTTATCTAACGATGAAAGTGGGGCTTGTCTTTGCAATTGCATCCGCAATTATCGGTGACTTCTCAGGGAAATATTTAGCGGAGTATCAACCTGAGAAATTGGCTGCCGCAGAATGGCATCTTGAAACAAGTGAAAATGCGCCGCTGATAATGTACGGCATTCTCAAAGATGGAGAAGTTAAATATGCCATCGAAATACCATATGCATTATCATTCCTTGCACACGGTAGTTTTACTCAAGAGGTAGCTGGTCTGGATCAATTCCCTGAAGATGAAGTTCCGCCACTTTACATCCATTACTTATTCGACATAATGGTGTCGATTGGTATTTGGATGACCCTTCTATCGGGCGTATTTTGGTTGGGGGTTCAACGAGGTTGGAAAATGGTTTCTACGAAATGGTTCCGCTGGCTTATCGTACTCGGTGGTCCGCTTACGCTAGTAGCGATTGAAGCCGGTTGGTGGCTTGCTGAAGTTGGTAGACAGCCATGGATTCTAAGAGGCATTATGCGAACGCAGGACGCTGCTACGACGAGCGGACATGTTGACTCCATGCTTATCTTGTTCTGCTTGCTTTATCTTGTCCTAGGAGTCGGTAGTATAGTTGTACTGAGAAAAATGTTCCGCAACAATCCAGTTGAACGTGAAATTGAAGATCGTGATACGGAGAAAGGCGGCGACGTGCTATGACACTTGAGATACTAGGCATATCCGTTCTATGGACTTTCCTGTTCGGTTATATACTGATTGGTGCCATTGATTTTGGAGCAGGTTTTTTCAATGCCTACAGCACGCTCACTGGCCGTCAGCATATTTTGACCAACATTATTCAGCGCTATTTATCGCCTGTTTGGGAAGTGACCAACGTTTTCTTAGTGTTCTTCTTTGTGGGGATTATTGGGTTTTTCCCGAAAACAGCGTTTTATTATGGAACGACGTTATTAATCCCCGTCAGCATTGGGATTATCCTACTGGCCATCCGTGGTTCCTATTATGCATTTGAGACATATGGGGCGCGTGGACACAAAGGGTATTCGTTCATGTACGGCCTTGCCGGAATACTTATTCCAGCATCGCTGTCCATCGTACTTACCATTTCTGAAGGTGGATTTATCGACATGGTAAACGGCAATCCCGTACTCGATTATTGGAGGCTGTTCTCCAGTCCGTTGACCTGGTCGATCGTTGTGCTAAGCATCGCCGCAACGCTTTATATATCGGCGGTATTCCTGACTTGGTATGCGAATAAAGCACGTGATGTTGCAGCGACGAATATGATTCGGAAATATGCGCTCATCTGGGCATTGCCGACGATTATCACAGCAGGGGGCATTATATTCGAACTAAGAAATCACAATCCGGAACATTACTCTAACATCCAAAACTTCTGGCCGATGTTCCTTATCTCGTTTATCATGTTCATCGGAACGGTTTGGCTAATCTGGAAGCGCCGTAATTACGGACTCGCGTTCCTATTGCTAGTGGGACAGTTCGCCTTCGCCTTCTTTGGCTATGGTGCGTCCCATTATCCATACTTGTTGTACCCGTACTTGACGATTTACGACAGCTTCACGAACCCGGCCATGGCCATCTCGCTCATCGTGGTGTTCATCATGGGACTTGGTCTGCTGATTCCGTCATTGTACTTGCTCATGCGTCTATTCCTATTCGATAAAGACTACGTCCGCGGAAAAGGCGACTACCACGCATAAGGAGGAATGGTCCATGAATCACTTTTTAATGTTTTACGCACCTTTCATCGTCCTCATCGGGGGACTCGTCGTTGCGTTCGTTATCGCACCAATGGACGGAGCCATAAAGAAGCAGATTGAAAAAGAAAAGTAAAAGAGAGCAGACGTCGATTGTGGCGTCTGTTTTTTGTTGGTGATCGGTAGGCGGGCGTATGTGTGTGCGAACCGATCATATAAGAAGGCAACTGATCCTAAGCGTGTGCGAACCCGATCATAAAAGTAGGCAACCGATCATAAGTGCGTGCTGACCGATCATATAGGTAGGCAACCGATCACAAGCGTGTGCTGACCGATCCTAAAAGTAGGCAACCGATCATAAGTGTGTGCTGACCGATCATATAGGTAGGCAACCGATCACAAGCGTGTGCTGACCGATCCTAAAAGTAGGCAATCGATCATAAGTGTGTGCTGACCGATCATATAGGTAGACAACCGATCACAAGCGTGTGCTGACCGATCATAAAAGTAGGCAATCGATCATAAGTGCGTGCTGACCGATCATAAAAGTAGGCAACCGATCCTAAGCATGTGCGAATCGATTATAAAAGTAGGCAACCAATCCTAAGCGTGTGCGAATCGATTATAAAAGTAGGCAACCGATCCTAAGCGTGTGCGAACCGATTATATAAGTTGGTAACCAATCATAAGTGCGTGCTGACCGATCATAAAAGTAATCAATCGATCGTAAGCGTGTGCGAACCGATCATAAAAGTAGGTAACCGATCATAAGTGCACACTGACCGATCATATAGGTTAGTTTACCGATCATATGGGTGGACCAACCGAGCATATACAAGTGCAGACGAACCAAACAAAACCCGTTCCCACAGTAAAGTACATGTATTGTCTAATAGATGCCCACGCGACATCTGTTTTTTCACCCTCAGCATGGTAAACTAAAGACATCTGAAATTTGGAGGAAAATATAATGTCATATAGTGTAAATAGAAACGATCGTCTCAGCGTCTACGTAGAAGATTTAACGCACGATGGTTCGGGCGTAGCAAAAGTGGACGGCTATCCGCTTTTCATCCCCGGTGTGCTTCCAGGCGAAGAGGTTGATATACAAGTAGGTAAAACATTGAAAAATTACGGCTTTGGCAGGCTGTTAAATATAACGAAAGCATCCCCTGATCGTGTAAAACCGCCTTGTCATGTATTCTCAGAATGCGGTGGATGTCAGATGCAACACTTGTCTTACGAAGGTCAACTTGTGCAAAAGCGTAAAACAGTACGTGATGTAATGGACCGTGTCGCAAAACTCCCCCATGTGCCAGTGCACCCAGTAAAAGGGATGGACGACCCTTGGCGCTACCGTAATAAATCACAAATCCCTTTCAGTGAGCGGGATGGCAAAGTTGTTTCTGGATTTTATAAATCGCGTACACATCACATCGTCGACACGGATATCTGTCTCATCCAAAGTCACGAAGCAGATGACCTAATGGCTATGTTGAAATATGAGCTACATGCAATCGGCGTTGATGCCTATGATGAAAAGACTCACTTAGGTTTGCTTCGTCACTTAATTGTCCGTAAAGGACGTACCTCAGGCGAAGTGATGGTTGTTTTAGTAACGCGCAAAAAGAAATTTACGCAGAAAGATGCAGCCATAGAACTTATTAAACGTGTCGTTCCAAATGTAACGTCAATTATGCAAAACTTTAACACCGAGAGAACGAACGTTATTTTCGGTGATGAAACAGTTTTGTTATACGGGAAACCGGTTATTGTCGATTCAATCGGCAACATCGATTTTGAAATATCTGCACGCTCTTTCTACCAAGTGAATCCTGTACAGACGGAAGTCCTTTATGGACAGGCACTAGAATATGCTCAGTTGACAGGAAACGAATCCGTCATCGATGCGTATTGCGGTATTGGTACAATTTCGTTGTTCATCGCACAAAAAGCAAAAGAAGTTTATGGCGTCGAAATCGTTCCCGAAGCAATCGAAGACGCTAAACGTAACGCGGAATTGAATGGCATAAATAACGTTCATTTCGAAGCAGGCCCTGCTGAAGTCGTCATTCCGAAATGGTATGCAGACGGCAACCGATTTGACGTGCTAGTTGTTGACCCACCGCGTAAAGGCTGCGACGAAGAACTTTTGAAAACAATTTTGGAGTATAAGCCAAAACGTGTTGTTTACGTATCGTGTAATCCAGGTACACTTGCACGGGATTTACGCATACTTGAAGATGGCGGTTATCGCACGCAGGAAGTACAGCCGGTTGATATGTTCCCTCATTCGAGTCATGTGGAGTGTGTGGCTTGGTTGGAGATTTAATTTGAGGATAAGGAAACCGGGAAAAGGTGAATCTTTTCCCGGTTTTAAAATCATAAAAACTCAGACAGTTGCTGTTGACGTTTATCGAGCATAATTTGTTCTGGTTTGATCCCTTGTTCACGCAGCAATTCAATATTCTGCATGAGGAATTCGTCACTGCCAACTATATAGAACTGTCCGTCTTTATCGGCAGTTAGATTTTTCACTTCTTCATAGTAGTCTTTCCGATTATCGACGAACCGTGATATGAATTTCTTATCAGGTGCAGATTCAAAAATAGTAGAGAATAGGAAATCCTTTGACGAATCGATGTTTAAGGAATGAACTTGATTGACGTTTTCCGCACGTTCAAAGTAATCAAGTACAAGTGGTCTGAAAGTTGCCAGGCCAACGCCTGATGACAATAGATAAACATTTTTGTTTTCTCTTTTAAGTGGTATATTCGAATGAGTTTTAAATATTGCAACTTCATTGCCAACTTCAAGATTTCTTAAGGTCGCTTTAAACTCGGAGCAATGTTCTCTGATACGTGTTGTAATGCCAATTGAATTTTCATGAGGTAAAGTGGATATTGACATGTGGCGAATTAAGCCACGGTTCGGCTTATCTCCAGCGTTAAAACCTTTAAGTGCGAAATGAGTGTGGGAACCTTCCTCCCATGAAAAGTCCTCCGGACGATCGAGCAAGTATGTTTTCACTTCAGGAGTTTCTTCAATAATTTTATTTATTTTAGTCCAGTATATTTCCATTATACTCTCCCTTTACATTTATATTTTCTGTCACTATTAAATATATAGTAGTTGATAACGATTATCAATTAAATGGTTTTTTATTTCAAGTCTTGCAAAAAAACTTTAATTAAATCAGGTTAGCTAGAATGCTTAATAAAAAGTTCCTATGTAACATTGAACTATGAATCCAATGTTGCGTGCGAAAATTAATTTCTTCATGCTCACTTCTTGTTAGTTAAAGTATTTGATGACAAACAACTATTTAAAAGGGAAGCAACTGAAATAATTACATGAACGATGGTTTAGGTGAATACACATATGTCGAATGCGTTGCATGGTTGGAGATTTGAAACGAGATATTGAATGAAAGGTGAAGAATCGTTTTTAACTTGATTCTTCACCTTTTATGTTGAGTAATATATGCCACTCACCATGTAATTGGCTCTTATACAGACATAGTCAAACGATAAATAGGCAGGGTAATTGTGAATTGGTATGGGGAATTTCATCGGTAAACTGGTTAGATAGGATAAATAGAGAGGTGTAGCCAAAGTATATAGTGCCATCTTTTATCCAATTGGAGATTTTTATATAATTTCTTTGATGCAATTCGAAACGAACAGTTTTATATTGTTCCTTAAAAGCTTTATTCGAAGAGGTGGCATGGTTAGACTTACATACTATATAAATGTAAAAAGCTTGAGGATTCAAATTTGAATCCTCAAGCTTTTTACAATTCCGGTGATTAATATGTCGAATTTAAGAATTAATAAGAAACTAAATAAACAACATAATTGATTTAAAGATTTTAAGCTCTTCATAACGGGTATAGAGGTAATCAATAGGGCGTCCAAAATCAATTAGATTGCCCAAATAATCGGTCATCATCCCTTTACAGTTAATAGTTATAGGTCTGCTTACAAAGAAGGGAATATCACTCGGTAAACCTTCAAAACCATCAGTGGAACAAAAGGCGGTTCTTTTGGAAACTGTGTTCTACGACATGACGAGATGATTACACAGCTTTGTGTGAGACTATAAAATTGAAATCATGTATTCAATCTACTTAGAATAACTGTGAAATAAATGGAAGGTATTTAAGTTTTAGTTTTAACTCATCCTAAGTTATCTTGTCGAGCATTAATTCTTAACAATTTTTAACATAAAGTATCTTGCTTTTAATGAAATTTACAAAAGCTTTACAAAATACCTGTTGAAAATTTACACTAGGCGATTATTCTAGTATTAGACAAGATACGACATAGAAAAGTTCCTAACCTATTTCTAGGAGGTCACAAATGACTAGGTTGAAAAGAGTGAAAACGGGATTATTAATGCTGTCTCTAATTACTATACTATCCGCATGTACAAGCAATGATGAACCTAACGCACAAGCGTCAAAAGGTAGTAATGCCACCGTGTCTATTTCGGGTTCAACATCTGTAGGGCCGCTTGCTGAAAAACTAGCCCACAAATATTCAGAGCAAGACAATACGAATATTGAAATAAACCAAATTGGTTCATCTGCGGGTATTACCAACGCAATCAGTGGCGTGTCTGAAATCGGTATGTCTTCACGAGATTTAAAGGATGAAGAAATAGCGAGTGGATTGAACGAGGTCGTTATTGCTTATGATGGAATTGTAGTAGTGACTCATCCAACTAACAAAATAAAAGATCTTACGATGGAGCAAGTAAAGAAGATTTTTACTGGAGTTGTGACGAACTGGAAAGAACTTGGTGGAGATGATATGGAAATCGTTGTTGTCTCTCGCGAGGATGGTTCAGGTTCACGTGATGCTTTCCAAGAAATTGTCGATTACAGCTCTGGCGAATTAATAAGAAATGCAATTATTGCAAGTGGTAACGGTAATATTAAAACAACAGTAGGGAACAATAAACATGCAGTGGGCTTTATTTCATTTGAATATATCGATGACTCCATTTCGACAATCGACATTAATGGCGTAGCAGCAAATGCAGAAAATGTTCTAAAAGAACAATACAGTTTGTCTAGACCATTCTTATTTCTATATAAAGAAGGTCAATTAACAGAGGATGGCCAACGATTTATAGATTTCATCTTAAGTGAAGATGGACAACTCATTGCAGCTGAAGCAGGAGCCATTCCTATAAAATAAAAGATTCTTAAAGAAAACGGAACCATAATTTTGAGTGTGATTTTGGAGGAATAAAGTGTGTCTATCCCAACAACTAACGAGCAGGCCGTAGCAATCGGTAAAGCAAATAAAAGGAAGTATTTGTTAGAGAAGGTGTCTTCAAGAATTTTCTTGATTTGCGCACTTCTTTCAGTTATCACTTTATTGTTAATCATTGGATTTGTATTTTATAAAGGAGCTCATCCCTTTGTAGCAGGTGGCTATAGCTTTATAGATTTTATTTTTGGTACTGATTGGGTACCGAGTGAAGATAAATTCGGTATATTCCCAATGATTGTTGCATCAATTTATGCAACAGTTGGAGCATTAATTATTGGGGTTCCTATTGGCTTATTTACAGCAATTTTCTTGGCGGAAATTGCTTCTAAAAAGGTAGCTAGAATTATTTCACCGGCCATTCAATTACTAGCTGGTATTCCATCTGTATTATACGGTGTATTTGGACTTGCGATCATTGTTCCATTTTTACAAGATACGTTCGGTTTAGTGAAAGGACAAAGTTTACTAGCTGTTATTCTTGTGCTAGCAATCATGATGTTACCCACAATTGTGACTGTAGCAGAGACGGCGATTCGTGCGGTCCCTCATACATATCGTGAAGGATCATTAGCGCTTGGCGTATCTCATATTGGAACAATATTTAAAGTCATTGTCCCAGCAGCTAAGTCAGGAATTATGACGGCAATCGTATTAGGTTTAGGTAGGGCCATTGGGGAAACGATGGCAGTTATCTTAGTAGCTGGTAATAGTTTAATCGTCCCTACGAGCTTAACAGATAGTGTTCGTCCACTGACGACAAATGTTGCTTTAGAAATGGGCTATGCATTCGGTACACATCAAGAAATGTTGTTTGCAACGGGAATTGTTTTATTCTCATTTATACTAATTTTGAATTTTGTATTAGCCAGAATCAGTGCGAAGGGTGGCAACTAAGATGAGGCAATTTAAAGATAACTTGTTACGTGGACTTTTATGGTTCTCGGCTTTCTTATCGGTTGCTGTCCTCGTTATGATTGTGGGGTTCATCTTTTATAAAGGATTTCGTTTAATCAGCTTCGATTTCATCTTTGGCGATTATTCACCAACTGGAGGCGGCGGTATTTGGCCAATGATTGTAACAACGGTCTACACAATTGTTATTTCATTGATCATCGCAACGCCCATTGGGATATTAGCGGCCGTTTACTTGCAAGAATACGCGAAACAAGGGCGTTTGGTAAGAATCATACGTTTTGCAACAGAAAGTTTGACAGGAATCCCCTCGATTATTTACGGTTTGTTTGGGGCAGTATTCTTTGTAACAACCTTAAAGTTAGGTATGTCCATTATTGCTGCTTCATTAACATTAACGATTATTGTTTTGCCTGTCATCATCCGAACAACAGAAGAAGCATTGAAAACAGTACCGGCTTCCTATCGTGAAGGTTCGTTAGCACTTGGAACAACGAAGCTACAAACCTTATACAAGGTGATTTTACCTAATGCCATGCCGGGGATATTATCGGGTATCATCCTCTCTGTTGGACGAATTGTTGGGGAGTCAGCTGCTATTTTCTTAACAGCCGGAACTGTTGCTGCCATGCCAAATGGAATCTTTTCTTCGGCTCGAACGTTAACGGTTCATTCCTATTTAGTCACACAAGAATCGGGAGACATTGAACTTGCTGCAGCAGTGGGGATCGTCTTAATCGTTCTCATTTTGATCATCAACCTTTCAGCAACCTACATATCAAAAAAGTTAAACAAAGGAACCAACAAATAAGGAGTGCTTATCAATGAGTACAGCAGTAATGGAACCAGCAATCACACAAAATCAAGTAGGAAAGGTATTTGCGCATATGGAGCAACATAAAGTAGGTACATCGAAAATTAATGTAACGGATTTGAATTTATTCTATGGTGAGAAACAAGCGCTGTTCGGCGTCGATCTTGCTATTCGTGCAAATGAGGTTACTGCTTTAATCGGTCCTTCAGGTTGTGGCAAATCCACTTTTTTACGAACATTAAACCGAATGAATGATTTAATTGATGGTGTGAAAATTACAGGTGAAGTTGTCATTGATCAGGAAAAAATTTATAATTCAAGTGATGTAATTAAATTACGCACAAAAGTGGGAATGGTATTTCAAAAACCAAATTTATTCCCAATGAGCATTTACGATAATGTTGCCTATGGTCCAAAGGGGCAAGGCATAAAAAATAAAAAAGAATTAAATCGAATTGTGGAAGAAAGTTTACGCGGAGCCGCGATTTGGGAAGAGGTAAAAGACCGTCTTAAAACATCAGCACTAGGTTTGTCTGGTGGTCAGCAACAACGTGTTTGCATTGCACGTGCCATTGCAATGAAACCAGATGTTATATTAATGGACGAGCCTACTTCCGCACTCGACCCGATTTCTACATTAAAAGTCGAAGAACTAATCACGAAATTGAAAAAAGAGTATACGATTGTTATTGTTACTCATAACATGCAACAAGCTGCACGAATCTCTGATAAAACAGCGTTTTTCTTAAATGGAGAAGTTGTTGAATACGATGATACAGATAATATTTTCTCTACGCCAAAAGATCAAAGAACCGAAGATTATGTCACAGGTCGATTCGGATAACAGGGGGTAACAAAGGATCATGCGTGAAAACTTCGAGAAAAATTTAGAGGAATTAAAAAGTAAAATCACCGAAATGGGTGAACTATCAATTATTGCCTTAGAAAAATCAGTTAAAGCCTTGAAAACACAAGATGTTGAAATTGCTATAAAAACCATAGAGGGAGATACAGCAATAGATAAACTTGAAGTGGAAATTAACCAGTTTGCAATCTGGATTATGGCAAAAGAAGCGCCTGTTTCAAGGGATTTACGCGAAATTATTGGTGTACTTAAAATTTCGTCTGAAATTGAACGGATTGCGGATTTTGCCGTAAATATTGCAAAATCAACCATTAAGATTGGTCAGGCAACATCTTTACTGGAACTTACACATATAGAGAAGATGAATAAACTATCAATTGAAATGCTCCGAAAAGCACTCCAATCTTTTTTGGAGGAAAATATGGTACTTGCTAAAGAAGTTGGCGACTTAGAGGATGAAGTGGATCAATGCAGTCGTGAAAACTATAAAAAACTGACTACGTATCTAAGTGAACATCCAGAAGAAACAAATCAGCTTGTTCAATTATTATTTGTAAATCGTTATCTTGAAAGAACAGCAGACCATATCACAAATATCGCTGAAAGCGCAGCGTATTTGATTAAAGGTCAAATATATGATTTCAATTCATAAAAATAAACCGGAGGAGAAAAATGAAAATTTTTCTCCTCCGGTTTTATTTAAGGTAGCTCGTTATAAAAATTAAGGGTATTCTATACATAATGAAAAAGTAGGGGAGGAAACTAGTATGACAAAGAGAAATAAGGAGTTGTCACTAGAACAAGGTGAAGAATTACTCGAAATATTGAAAGCTCGTTTTGAGAAAAACATGAATCGCCATAAAGAACTTGAATGGAGTAAAGTCCAAGCGAAGTTGGAAGCGAATACTGAAAAACTATGGTCGCTTAATGAGATGGAAATAACCGGTGGTGAACCGGATGTAGTTGGTCATGATAAAAAGTCGGACGAATATATTTTTTATGACTGTTCAATAGAAAGCCCTAAAGGTCGTAGAAGCGTTTGTTACGACCTTGAAGCGTTGGAGTCAAGAAAAAAGCATAAACCAGAAAATAATGCTCTTGATATGGCTTCCGACATGGGCATTGAGCTTTTAACGGAAGAACAATACCGGGAGTTGCAGGAACTTGGAAAGTTCGATATGAAAACATCGAGCTGGGTGCAAACACCTGCTAATATTAGAAAACTCGGTGGGGCTATCTTTTGTGATTGGCGCTACGACACTGTCTTCGTGTATCACAATGGAGCAGAATCCTACTATGCTGCCAGGGGGTTCCGTGGCTCGCTGAGGGTCTAAATTTTGCACCCACTAAGCTTATAGACGATGAGATAGAGTGATGGGTGCCAGGTTCTTATTGATTTGTGAATTGTTTTAGAACCTGGTACCCTTCACAATGGTTTATTAAGAAGTTACTTTTTCATGGATATCTAGTGTTCGTTGTAGTGAACTTAGTTGTTCATCGTTTAAAGGAATCATAGGTAAGCGGACACCACCGACAGGGATTCCTTTTAAATTCAAAGCTGCTTTTACAGGTGATGGATTTGGAGCAGCAAAAAGCGCTTTCATTATTGGTAGTAGTCTACGATGATCCCTAGCTGCCTCTTGAATATTACCGCTTTTGAAATGTTTAATCATCGTTTGCATTTCACTTCCTATAATATGGGATGCTACAGAAATAACACCTGTTCCACCAATTGATAACACTGGGATTGTTAAACCGTCATCACCGCTATACAATGAAAAATCTTCAGGTGTATGAGTAATAATTTCGACCATCGCATCTAAATCACCGCTTGCCTCTTTAATAGAAACGATATTAGGTATTTTTGAAAGGCGAATGACTGTTTCAGCAGATATGTTGACAACACTGCGTCCGGGAACATTATAAAGTATAATCGGTAAAGATGTGACCTCCGAAATTGTCTTAAAGTGTTGATATAATCCTTCTTGAGATGGGTTGTTATAGTATGGCGCAACGAGCATAATACCATCGACACCTACATCTTCTGCAAGTATTGTTAGTTCAATTGATGCTTTTGTGTTGTTCGAGCCTGTACCAGCAATCACCGGAACTCTGCCATTCACAACGTCCACTGTAAACTTAAATAATTTGACCTTTTCTTCTTCTGTTAACGTCGGAGACTCTCCTGTTGTACCAGATACCACTAAGCCATCTGTTCCATTAGCAATTAAATAATTAATTAAGTTTTTTGTAGCTTGAAAATCAATTTCACCATTTTCATCAAAAGGAGTCACCATAGCAGTTAATACTTGTCCGAAATTCATTATTTCTCCACATCCTATAATTTATTTTAAAAAAATAGAGGAAGAAGGGCAGTTAGTGAATGAACGCAAAAAAGCAACAACAAGGGCTCGTTGTTGCAGTAGAAATAATAAATTATTTCTTTGCATAAGATAGCCCTCCATATAGTTTCCTATATGACAATTCTGTGTTTATTCAACACAGAACCAGCTTCAAGAAAATGAGATTCTCTCCACTTCGGCAAATTCCCCTTTCCACAAATGTCACAGGATCTCATCATCCTCCACGTGTGTACTGATGGTCTTTGCGCCTCTATCCTTACTTCAAAATTTTTGAAATAAGTGAATTTCTAATTAGACAAACCTTACCTCTATTCTAACGCAATTGCAAGGGAAAGGTGTCGAGTTCTAGAAAGGTTCTGAATTTAATGGGGACTTGATATTCTTTTAAATGTTATCACGTCTATTGATGACCCATTTATTTGAATAAAATACTAGTGAGAAGGGCTTGATGACCTTCATTTTCACTGGACTATTTCGGGTACTCTTGAACGTTGCATAATGTGCTTCTTGCTTACTTTTAAGAAAGACTATGCATCTAATCATGTGATGCCTAATAGAAAGTGACACTTCTTTACTATTAAAAAAGAGAAAATCATAAAGAAAGTTTCAGCCGACAAAATTGTATCTTTGGCGGATTATATCCAGATAAGAAGAACTGCTGTTCTTTCGTCCCAAAAAGCAGTTGTACACGAAGCGCCTGAATTACTCTACGGAGCGTTTGTTGCCAGAATGGTTAATACACACTAAGATGAATGTATCAGGAAGCGAATCGATGGATTGTGGCTAAGAATAGAAAGAAAACAGCGGATTAGTTAATAAACAAGAGTTAGGAATAAATGTATAAAGGTGATGTTAGTTATGAAAGTTGAAATTGAAAATGAAATTATAGAATTTAATATTCAGTATGGAAATAGGAAGAAGCTAGCGATTCAGATAGATTCGTTTGGTTTCATAACCGTTAAAGCTCCAAATGGCACAAGTAAAGAAATGATTGTCAGTGCAATAGAAAGTAAAGGGAAATTGATACTGGAGAAAACCCATGAAATTGCAGTAGCTCGAGAAGCCCCTAAGGCAAGAGAGTATCACGCTCAAGGGAAGTTCTTATACCTTGGGAAAGACCATTTTCTTCATGAGTTAATAGATAGTAGTGAGTTAAATGAAGAGGTACTTAAAAGAAATCTCAAGAAGTTCTATATCGCCAGCTGTAGGACGATTATAGAAGAACGGATAAAAATATATCAAAAACAACTAAAAGTAAAGCCTAAAATCATCGAAATCGTAGAGTCTAAAGCCAAGTGGGGTAGTTGTAGTTCGGATAAAAAGCTAACTTTTAATTATCGTCTAGCTATGGCTCCGGTTGAAGTCATCGATTATGTGATAATCCATGAACTTTGTCATATACATCATATGAATCATGATCGCTCATTTTGGAGACGTGTCGGAAGTATTATGCCGGATTATAAAGAGAAGGAAGAGTATTTGGCGAGGCATGGGTATTCAATGTCACTTTAATAAAAACGATCACATTTCGAAATGTGATCGTTTTTTTGTGTTCGAAAACGTATTCTCTATTGTTCTTGGTGATGTTTTACTTGTAGTTCCCCGATGGTTGAGGTCACAACTTACTTCAATTTGGTTAAATTGGAAGAGGTGAACAGATCCAGGGGATTTTAATCAATTTATAAAATTCGCATTGTTTTCTGCGAATTTAAATTAGTTTATGGTATTATTTACCTTGTATGGGAAGGGGGGAAGACATGAAAACTGAAAAAATCATTAAGACCACATTAGAGATAGTAGGTTTTCCGTTTGTAATGGCAAACATGTATTTTGATAAGAAGAATAGGGTAAGAGAAATAGGTGATTTAGTAAATATAAAAGATAGGGTAGTTCATACTGTTGTTTCTGAATGTGAAGAGGCTAAATGTACTGTAATATTAGACGCGGGGTTAAGTGTAACCGCTATACTAAAAGAGACAGTTTTCGCTCGAATGCCTTGAACACTTTCGCCAACAATCATGCCATCTAGTAAGCTAGGATTATTAGTTTACTGGAGGTAAGGACTTGGAGGAAAAGTTAGTGTTATACATCGAAATTCAGCAACTATACAAACGGAAAATGAAGATTGCACAGATTGCAAAACATTTGAAAGTAACGCGTGGAACTGTTTATAAGTATTTGAATATGTCATTTGAGGAAGCACAAGAATATTTGGGGAATCCTTTGAAGAAACCTAAGAAATTGGATCCCTACAAGGATTGGGTTGTCGCATGGCTAGAAGAATACCCACATTTAAGTGCAGCACAAATTCAAGATTGGTTAATCGAGCGCTATCCTGATTTGGTAATCGGAGAAAGCACAGTTCGTACCTATGTAAAAGAGATCCGTGAGATTTATCAAATTGAGAAAAAAGCGATTGTTAGGCAATATGAGGCCGTTCCTGAACAGCCGATGGGCAAACAGATACAGGTGGATTGGGGAGAAACAAGACAGAAAACGACGACGAAAAAAGAAGTGAAATTATACTTCATTGCCTTTGTTTTAGCACATTCGCGGTATAAGTACATGGAGTGGCAAGACCGACCTTTCACTACGAAGGATGCCATTCGTTGTCATGAAAATGCCTTTCGCTTTTTGGGTGGTCGTACGGAAGAAATTGTGTATGACCAAGATCACTTACTATCAGTCAGCGAAAACGCTGGGGATATCGTGTTAACAGCAGAATTCCAAGCGTATGTAAAAGATCAAAAGTTCCGTGTTCATTTATGTCGAAAAGCCGATCCTGAATCAAAAGGAATGATTGAAAATGTAGTGAAATACATAAAGGGAAATTTCGCAGACAGCCGTGTTTTTAAAGATATTGAGGACTGGAATGAACGTGCGCTCCAGTGGTTGGAACGCACAGGAAATAAAAATGTGCATAACACAACAAAAAAGAGCCCAGTCGAAGTGTTTCTCGTCGAAAAGCAACACTTAGAACCAGTCTCTTCACTACTTTCAAATGAAAGTACACATGCATATATTATAACAAGAAATGTAGGCAAGGACAATACGATTCGCTTTGCGTCCAACCGTTACTCAGTTCCATTAGGAACTTATGGAGTATCACCAGAGAATCAGGTTGTTTTAGACATACAAGGTGAGCAACAAGATACGTTGGTTATTCGTAAGCAGTCAAACGGTGAAGTGCTGGCCGAACATCAAATTAGTAGCGAAAAAGGAAAGCTTATTCAAAATCGTAATCATACCCGAGACCGTTCTAAAGGAATTGAAGAGTTAAAGAAAACCGTCATTTCATATTTTGAAGAACAAGAAGACGCATTGATGTATGTGGACGAAATTTGTATGAAATACGTGCGTTATCGTAGAGATCAATTAATAATTCTACAAAAGGTGATTAAAGAAGAACCCGAATGGATTGATTCAGCACTTCAAAAGTGTATGCGTGAAAAATTATATAGTGCGAATGACTTTAGAGACGTAGTGCGTTACTTGAAGCAATCGAATCTAGAGGAATCAGCCCTACTCCATGAGCAACAGAATGTTTCAATGACTCCAACGAATATTCAAGTAGAAACACGCCCCTTAGAAACGTATACACGAATTCTAGGAGGGATTGTCTCATGAATAAAACGGTGAAAGACTTACAGAATCATTTTCGTCAGCTACGGCTGTCAGAAACGGCAGAGGAGCTCCCGCAGCTCCTTCGCGAAGCTGAAAAAGAATCATGGACTTACTTAGAATTTTTGGAAGCTATCACATCATTTGAGCTAGGCAAACGCGAGGAAAAAAGTATAGGACGTCGTATTAAATGGGCGCGCTTCCCCTACATTAAAACGTTACAAGAATTTCAAGTAGAGGAGCAAACAGCTCTTACATCTCGTCAACTGACACAGTTACAAGAGTTCAGCTGGTTAGAGCAGCAATACAACTTAATCTTATTAGGCCCACCTGGTGTTGGCAAAACATTTCTAGCGATAGGGTTAGGCTTAGAGGCTATTCATAAAGGGTTCCAAGTGTACTTTGTGACAATGGGAGAATTAATTCAGCTTCTGAAAACCCAAGAATTTGCGCATAAATCGCAGGTTCAAATGAAACGACTTCAAACATCTGATTTAGTGATTATTGATGATTTAATGTACATGGCAATGGATCAGCGTGAGGCAAATCTATTCTTCCAGCTCATCAATTATCTATACGAACGAAGTTCGATTATTCTAACGTCGAATAAGAGCCCAGAACAATGGACGGAGTTAATGGGGGATCAAGGGATTATGACAGCCATTCTAGATCGGCTGTTACATCGTGTCGAAGTGATTCACATGAATAGTGATAGCTATCGAATGAAAAATAGGCAGCATATATTTTAAGCGAAAGTGTTCATTTCAAACGAGCAGAAACTGTCGTTTTGACCTTGACGGTTACATTAAGTTGCTGTTCAATTGATTGGTATTATATTCAGCCTCAATTATCTAAGTTTTGCAGGGTAATCTCATTTGATAGAGCGGGATATGGTTGGAGCACTGCAATAGAGAAAGCATACACAAGCGAAGATGTTGTTAGTGATTTATCGGAGATTTTAGAGAAACTTCAAATAAATCCACCATATATCTTAGTAGGACATTCCTTTGGGGGTCTAAATATGCGATTATTTGCTAGTAAATATCCAAATAAGGTAGCAGCTTTAATCTTAATTGATTCTGTACATGAAAATAGATATTTGAGTGCTGAATGGGACACTGTTCGAAGGAAAATGCATAGGAAAAATCTGAAGTTATTCAAGTTCGGTTATCTCACCAGTGGTTTAGGGCTTCCGAAATTATTAAAACTTCCTGTTGGAAGAAAACAACTTCCAGAACCATATCAGAAGTATATTAAGTATATAGGATACCGTTCAAAATCTTATGAAGCTGTTTTTAAGGAATTTCTATATAGCGAAAAATCTGCTATGCAACTTAAAAAGTCCGAACCACTGAATTTAAACTTATCCGTAACAATTTTAAGTTCTAATAATATAGACCCAATTTGGATTAAACAACAAAAACTTCTTAGTAATTTGACAAATAATACTGTGCAAATTAAAACTAACAATAATCATTCAATACATTTAGAAAACCCAGAATTAGTTATAGATACTATAAGCAGAGCTGTAAAACAGTTAGATGACAATATGTCTTTGTTGTGCTAAGGGATATGTAATCACATTAATCACTGGTGTCGCGTAGTTGTGAGTAGGAGAAAAAGATGCAGTAAATTGAAATCTAGTGCTTGTGAAAATATAAAAAGGTATTTTGAGTTGTTTGGGCCGTGTGTATCTTTCGCTAAGGAGAAGGGAGAAGGAATACTCTTGGGAACCCCTTTATGTATCGTGGATTGGGTAGAACAAAATGAAGTTATGGATGATCTATTAATTCAAGGAGACACCTTAACCATGCAGCCAATGGATCATGGATTTGAAGCTGAAGTCATGAAGATATGTTCAGGTAAAGATAGCTTTGTATTGAAAGTATGGAGTAAGAGTTCCAAACCCGATATTAGTTTTCAATATCGATTATTGAATGTCCTATTGGAACGAGGAGTATCAGTCTCTAAACCATTAGGCTGGGGGATAAATCTAAACGGAGATAAGGTGTTGTTAACAACATTTGACGGAATACCTGCGCTTAAAGCAAACGAAAAGAAAATGACAAAGATTGCAAATATCTTATCAAAAATACATCAAATTCCCGTTAAAGAGATTGGAAATATAAAACTTCCAAAGTACGATTTCATTGACTATTTTTTTCCTGGAGTAAGAGAACACTCTGACATATATAAAGCATTGATTTCTCTTGTTCAAACAACCCAAATAAAGCAAGAACATATTATTCGTGGCGATTTTCATGTGAATAACATTATGGAGGAAAATGACCAGTATACTGTAATCGATTGGACGAATGGGCAATTAGGGGACCCGAGATATGATTTTGCGTGGTCACTTACTTTACTAAAAATATATGTCTCAGAGAGATATGCTTATGTGTTTCGTTCTGCTTATCTTTTAGAAAATGATATTCAGCAGAAGGAACTTGAAGTTTTTGAAGCCTTGGCTTGTCTCAGGTGGCTCGTGCTTAATAGAAGTGGTGGGGTACCCAGAGATTCTAATACAATAGAAAGAGTAAAAGGTTTAGTGACAAATAATCCTTCTTTAAAAGAATTTGAGTTTACTATATAAAAGGAAGGGGGTGATTATTTCCCTTTCCTTTTATATAGTCATACGCAACGAATGTCAAAATAGATATGTAGCTCTAGAAATGAAGACAGTTACATCTTAATTTATTCTACCGTCAGCACCCAACGCAGGTTGGATGAGTTACATGGTTGGAGATCTAATTATATATTAATGAGGAATCAAACCCAAAAAAAATAATCTCTTTACTATAACTGGGGTAAAGGTTTATTGGGTATTCATGTATTGCAAAAGGTACTAGGTTAAAAACAATTCCCAATTGTTTTTAACCTAGTACCTTTTTTGTGTCCAGTATTCGACTCAATAACAAATCATTTCATCCTCTCGGTACTCAAATTATTATTAATTGATTTGATGTTTGGCATGTTGTTAATAATGTGAAACGGAAATGCAGTCTAGAAAAAAGTGTTTTTTTGTGTGGTAACGAGTAATTGAATACGAATGTAATTGATTCCAATACGGGTTTTAATTTAATTATTTCTTTCAGGATTTGTGAGGTGAGAAAAGCCTGAATTAATAAGGGATGAATAACATATTTTTTCAGTAATCAGACTATAAAACATTTAATAATAATAAGGTATTCATTATTTTTATATAAATGAAAAGTGAACTTGTTGAACGTTTTGTGACGTAATTACTAGCCTTTCGGTGAAGAATTGATGAAGTTTTGATGAAGTTCGCTTTAGGTAATTGTTTTTAGTATTTCATTATAATAAGATGAAAATATGTTGTGAGAGTAACCGACTAATATGGTTTTTTATTATGCTACTAAAGCTTATAGAGTAAAAGAAAGGGGTACCTTCATGAGAATGAAATGGACTTTTTTAGGTTTGATTATCAGTATTATCGCAGTGTTAGCTGGCTGTGAACCAGTAATGGTTATGGATCCAAAAGGGCCGCAAGCTGAAACGATTTCTAATGTTATTTGGATATCGATTGCTACCATGGCGTTAGTTGTGGTCGTGGTTTTCGGTATGTTAGCATACATCGTAATAAAATATCGTGCGTCGAAACAGAGCGCAGATTATGAGCCCCCACATATCGAAGGTAATCCGGTGGTTGAAGCGATTATTGTTGGTATTCCGGTTCTGATTATCATTTTCCTTTCAATCATCACTGTCAAATCCACTTATGAAGTTGAGGCGACACCAAAGGGTTATGAAGGTCAAAAGCCATTGGTTGTTTATGCATCTTCCTCTGATTGGAAATGGCATTTCAGTTATCCGGAAGAAAATATCGAAACTGTTAACTATTTGTATATCCCAACAGATCGACCGTTGGAATTTAGACTTTACTCATACGGACCCATCACGAGTTTTTGGATTCCACAACTTGGCGGACAAAAATATGCAATGTCGGACATGGTGACCACGTTACATTTGGCAGCTAGCGTTCCGGGAGAATACATGGGGAGAAATGCAAACTTTAGCGGTAAAGGGTTCGCTGAGAATATATTCCATGTGGAAGCGATGCCTGAATCGGAATTCGATAAATGGGTAGAAGAAGTGAAAGCGACTGCGGATACTCTTACTGAAGAGAGATTTGAAGAGTTATTAGAACCGGGTCATCTTGGCCAATTAACGTTTAAAAAAACTCACTTGGAATTCTCACCGGCTCCAGAAGGGGAGCATGGGGGACATCAACATGGATCAAGTAATTCCGATGATAAAGCAAAAAAAGACGAATCTACCGATGTTGATGGTGGATCAGACATGGAACATCAACATTAAAATTTCCAAACAAATCACTTTGCATATAGAGTCTAATTTTCGAAAGGAGTCATAAAAGTATGGAGTACTTTGATCGTTTTGCGATTCCACATCCAAGTCCTGCGATTTACGCATCAATGGTTGCCATTGGCCTAACCATGATTGCGATTCTCTTCGGATTAACATATTTTAAAAAATGGGGTTATTTATGGCGTGAATGGCTGACAACCGTAGACCATAAGAAAATCGGTATTATGTACCTGATTGCTGCTTTGATAATGCTATTCCGTGGTGGAGTAGATGCGATTATGATGCGGGCACAAACTGCTGTACCTGACAACAAGCTGTTAGATGCTCAGCATTACAATGAGGTTTTCACCACACATGGAGTTGTTATGATCATTTTCATGGCTATGCCATTTATCTATGCATTAATGAACTTCGTTGTTCCATTGCAAATTGGAGCGCGCGATGTAGCATTCCCTCGTTTGAATGCACTTAGTTTCTGGTTGTTCTTTATGGGGGCGATGTTATTCAATATTTCATTCGTAGTTGGTGGCTCTCCTGATGCCGGCTGGACTTCGTATTTCCCACTTGCAGGGAATGACTTCAGTCAATCTGTAGGAACCAATTATTACATGCTGGCGATTCAGATTGCCGGTATTGGTACATTAATATCAGGCATTAACTTCACGACTACGATACTCAAAATGAGAGTACCTGGAATGAAATTGATGAAAATGCCAATGTTCACTTGGACTGCTTTAATCACGAATGCAATTGTCGTTTTCGCATTTCCTGTACTGACAATTGCGCTTCTATTGGGAACGATGGATCGGCTATTCGGCACAAATATCTTTACGATGACGAATGGCGGGATGGATATGCTCTGGGCGAACCTGTTCTGGATTTGGGGACATCCGGAAGTTTACATTCTGATTTTGCCGGCATTCGGTATTTATAGTGAGATCATTTCCACTTTTTCCCGTCGTAACCTTTATGGGTATAAATCAATGGTTGCATCAATCGTAATCATTTCGTTTTTCTCATTCTTGGTTTGGACTCATCACTTCTTTACAATGGGACAAGGTCCACTGACAAACAGTATTTTCTCAATCACGACAATGGCGATTGCCGTTCCGACCGGGATTAAGATATTTAACTGGCTGCTTACGATGCGTAAAGGGAAAATTGAATTTACTGTTCCGATGCTTTATACAATAGGATTCATTCCGATTTTCACAATCGGTGGAGTGACCGGGGTAATGCTCGGTATGGCCAGTGCCGACTATCAATACCATAATACGATGTTCTTGGTCGCGCATTTCCACTACACAATTATTCCTGGTGTTGTCTTCGCGATGATAGCTGGTCTCACGTATTGGTGGCCGAAAATGTTTGGCTTCATGTTAAGTGAAAGAATTGGGAAATGGGCATTTTGGTTTATCGCGATTGGCTTTAACGTAACATTCTTCCCAATGTTCTTCACTGGATTGGATGGACAAGCACGTCGGATGTACACGTACTCTGAAGCATCGGGGTATGGAGCGCTTAATTTACTGTCCTTTGCTGGAGCAATTGTACTGGCGATAGGCTTTGCTTTAATTGTCTATAACATCTATCACAGCATTCGCTATGCATCAAGAAATATCAGTTCAGATCCGTGGGATGCACGTACGTTGGAATGGGCCACTCACAGTCCGGTGCCATCGTATAACTTTGCGAAGACACCTCAAGTTAATTCCATTGAAGCGTTCTGGGATCATAAGAAAAAAGGACAACCATTATTCAATGACAAAATTGAAAAGATTCATATGCCAAATAACAGCGGTATGCCGTTCATTATGAGTTGTATTTTCTTCGTATGGGGCTTCTCGCTCATATTCAACATGTGGCTTCCTGCAATTCTTGCGACAATTGGAATCTTTGCGTGTTTGGCTTACCGTTCATTCGAGAAAGACCACGGGCATTACATTTCCGTTCAAGAAGTAGAAGACACTGAAAAAGATTGCGAGGTGCGGGCTGATGAAAACAGATAACTCGCTTCCACTTGAATATGGTACAGAACAAAATAAATTGAACATTTTAGGTTTCTGGATTTTCCTTGGAGCCGAAGTAATGCTGTTTGCAACACTTTTCGCAACCTACTTCATTTTAGAGCATCGTACGGGCAACGGACCGTCCGGAGCTGAGATTTTTGAACTCACTCCAGTGCTCTTTGAAACGATTTTACTGTTAACAAGTAGTTTTATGATTGGTCTTGGTGTTCATGCAATGCGTCTAGGTAAAAAAAATGCAATGATGACATTCTTTGCGATTACCTTGCTACTTGGTCTTGCATTCATAGGCGTAGAAATTTATGAGTTTACGCATTATGTCCATGTTGGAGCTGGCCTTCAAACGAGTGCATTCACAGCTATCCTATTAACTACATTAGGGACACATGGAGCTCACGTTACACTTGGTTTCTTTTGGGGATTATTCATCATCCTTCAAGTGAAAAAGCGTGGTTTGACGCCTGAGACAGCCAATAAATCATTTATCTTTTCACTTTACTGGCATTTCTTAGATGTTGTCTGGATCTTTATTTTCAGCTTCATCTACTTGAAAGGAATGATGTAACATGAGCGAATTATTCCCGCGCAAACAAGTAATGGGCTTTATCTTTTCGTTAGTTCTTACTGCAGCTGCACTGACTGTCTATTTCTTAGATTTTTCATTTGCAGTGGGGATGACAATTCTTTTAGTCACAGCATTCGTACAAGCAGCAGTTCAACTCGTTGTCTTTATGCATGCTGGTGAAACTGAAGATAAAAAGGCGATTTATATGAATATCTATTATGCAGTTGCCATAGCGCTTGTTACCATCTTGGGTTCATTACTAATTTTGGCTTGGGATATGTAACAGAATAGATCAAAAAGGAGCGCCTAAAATGGCGCTCCTTTTTTGACTTTATTGAGGAATAATAGGACAGCGGACTGCTATCGCTATATTTCTCGTAAGCCACTATTCTGATAGAAAAATATTATATATATGAATAAAAATCGTTGGGAATCGGGATTTGTAGCAAAGAGTTTATTTTAAACATCAGAAGGAAATGACTTCTCTTCAGAATTAATGATTGAAGACATAGCAAAATGGAATGAACAAGCTTTGATGAAGTATAAATTGAACAGCTGAATCTTATTTACGAGAAAATAAATATGAATTCTATTGACATTCATAATTAATCTGTTAAATTTATAAAAATGGAAAGAATTAGATTACTATAGATTCAGTAGAAATGGATGAGCAAATGAAACAAAAACAGGTTGGCAGAGTAACTATTTATGATGTTGCCCGTGAAGCAGGTGTTTCTAAAACGTCTGTGTCCCGTTATTTAGGCGAAAGGTATAACGAACTATCTGAAAAGACAAGAAAGAAAATTGAAGAAACCATAATAAGAATGAACTACCGGCCGAATACAATGGCGCGGGGCTTGAAATTTGGTCAGAGTCATTTAATAGGAATGGTTGTGGCTGACATTACGAATCCACATACGACGGCAATGATTCGGGGGGCTGAGGACTTATGTAATCAAAATGGGTATAGCTTAATGGTTTGTAACACTGACAATAATGCAGTCAAAGAACAGGATTACATAAAAATATTACAATCACACCGTATTGAGGGCTTAATTATTAATACAACAGGAGGAAGTAATGATGCCCTTTTTCAAGTGAAAGAGGAAGATGATATTCCTGTTGTATTGATTGATAGAAAAGTGCCAGAGTTAGAGTTGGACACTATAGGTTTAGACAATCATCAAGCTACGGAAAGTGCGGTTACTTATTTGGTGAAACAAGGTTATGAAAGAATAGCATTTTTTAGTCAGCCTATTCATCAAGTTAGCACACGATATGAGCGTTTCATGTCTTTTCAAAAAACGTTGCGAAATGTTCAACATACAAGTATAGAGGATGTTTATGAAATTCAAATTGAACCAGAAGATTCAGTACAGCTGCAACTTCAAGAGTTTCTTGAAAGTTCAAATGGTCAAACAAGAGCTATTCTTACAGCTAACAGTGTAGTACTGCTTAAGATTATTCTTGAGTTAAATAAGCAAGGGTTCTCTATACCAAATGATGTAGCTTTGATGGGATTTGATAATCCTAAATGGGTAGCTGTTGTTGGATCGGGAATCTCAACCATTGAACAGCCAACCTACCAGATTGGTGTAACAGCTATGGAAACATTGTTAAAAAGGATTAATGGAGATAATTCTAATCCTCAAACAATTTCATTTGAAGCTACGTTAGTTATTAGAGGTTCAACACCACTAGTTAAAAAATAAGTCTTCCGTAAAAGAGGAAGACTTTTTCAAAACAGCAAAATGGTACCGGTACCATTTTGCTGTTTTGAAAAAAGATCGTAAATAAATTTCGAATAGAAATAACATCAATACGAAAAGAAGGGGAGAAGTTTATGACTAAAATTCTAATTGCAATGAATTCATTTAACGCTGATATGCATAATCAATACGGACATTCATCTTTAGTAGAAAGAATAGCGAAATCAGGAGCAGAAGGTGTGGAGATTAGGAAAGAACTTCTGCCGAGTACTTTGCCCCTTTCATCCATAAAAAAAGCGATTCAGTCAAACAATTTATGCAGTGTTTATTCGGCACCAGTTACACTTTTTAATCGGAATCATCAAATAAATGAAAGCGTTTTATTAAATGTCTTTAAAGAAGCACATGAACTTCAATCGAGTAAACTTAAGATTTCTTTAGGACATTTTCATAACGAAAAATCACTGATTAAAAATGTGAGAAATACAATGAATCTACTTTCGCTTACCTACCCAGGTATCCAATTAACCATTGAAAATGATCAAACAATACATGGGGGATCCATTGAACCGCTCACTCAGTTTTTCGATACTTGTCAACATGAACAAATACCCATTGAGATGACTTTTGATATTGGGAATTGGCGCTATGTTGGAGAAGATCCTTATCGAGCAGTTGAACAATTGAAGTCATATGTTCAGTATGTTCATGTGAAACAAGTTCTTGAGGAAAAGGGAAATTGGATAACCACAGCACCCTCTACTAGGACAACTGAATGGCAAGAATTAATTTCTATGTTTCCTGATACAACTCCTGTGGCAATTGAGTTTCCAATAACTGAGGAAACAATGAACGAATATGTTCAATTGATTCGCAGAACAAAGGGGGGAATAAATTGAGACAAACGGAAGTACTAACATTTGGGGAAGCAATGACGATGTTTATTGCAAAAAATAGCGGTGATTTAAGACAAGTATCTGAATATACAAAAGCGATGGCAGGTGCAGAAACGAATGTTTCTATAGGTTTGTCCCGGCTCGATCATTTTGTGAAATGGGTAAGTAAAGTAGGAGATGACTCGTTCGGAACTTATATCATGAAGACACTAGAGAGCGAAGGGGTAGATATTTCTTCTGTTCAAATTGATTATTCTAACCCTACTGGTTTTCAATTGAAATCGAGAGTGGAAAATGGAGATCCTGTCGTGGAATATTTTCGAAAGAATTCAGCTGCAAGTAAAATGTCTATCGAAGATTTTCAAATGGAATGTTTAACTGAAGCTAAGCATTTGCATATGACAGGAATTCCGCTAGCTTTATCTAAATCTGTGAGAGAATTTTCACTTTATGTGTTGCAGTCGATGAAGGCAGCTGGAAGAACGGTTTCATTTGATCCAAACCTTCGACCTAGTCTATGGAAAAGTGAAGAAGAAATGATTGAAGTAATTAACGATGTGGCATTTCAAGCCGATTGGGTTTTACCCGGTATAAAAGAAGGTCGGATTTTAACCGGATATCAAGATAAGGAAGATATAGTAGACTTTTATCTCAACATGGGGGTGAAGCTTGTTGTTGTAAAGCTAGGTGAGGCTGGCGCATATTTTGCCACTCCAACTGAAAGAGAGGTCGTGTCAGGATTTAAAGTCGATAAAGTCGTGGATACAGTAGGTGCAGGAGACGGTTTTGCAGTAGGCGTTATTAGTGGAATAACTGAAGGTTTAGCTGTACGTGAAGCTGTTGCTCGAGGAAATGCGATAGGCGCTCTTGCCGTCATGTCAGCAGGAGACTCTGATGGGTTACCTACCCGAACGCAACTTGATCATTTTATGAAAAGGGGAGTGTTAGTAAAATGAGAAAAGAGAAATTGCAAATAGCGAACAATAGACGTTGGTTAAGATTGATTCCTCTAGTTTTTATCACCTATAGCTTAGCCTATCTCGATCGAGCTAACTACAGCTTTGGAGTGGCTGGTGGGATGGGGGAGGATTTGAATATTACTGCTGGTATTTCTTCTTTCATTGCTGCATTATTCTTCCTAGGCTACTTCTTTTTCCAAGTCCCTGGAGCACTCTATGCCGAAAAGAAAAGTGCTAAGACATTAGTTTTCTGGAGCTTGATTTTATGGGGAGCACTTGCAACAGCAACAGGTCTTGTACCAAGTGTAAATTGGCTATTTCCAATTCGTTTTTTCTTAGGTGTTGTCGAAAGTGCTGTTATGCCAGCAATGCTCATCTTTTTAAGTCATTGGTTCTTAAAAGAAGAACGTTCTCGGGCGAATACATTTTTGATTTTAGGAAATCCGGTAACCGTGTTGTGGATGTCAGTTGTGTCAGGTTATTTAATCCAGGCTTTTGACTGGCGCATGATGTTCATTATTCAGGGTGTTCCAGCTATAATTTGGGCATTTTTTTGGTGGAAGCTTGCAAAAGACCGCCCTAATGAAGTGAATTGGCTTTCATCACAAGAAAAGAAAGAACTTGAAGCAGCTCTAAAAGCAGAACAATCTCAAATTAAACCGGTTAAAAATTACCGTGAGGCATTTAAATCCAAACAAGTTATTCTCTTATGTTTTCAATATTTCACTTGGAGTATTGGTGTTTACGGCTTTGTAATGTGGTTGCCTTCTATTATAAAGAATAGCTCTAATCTAAATATTGTGGCAACAGGGTGGCTTTCTGCTGCTCCATATCTTTTAGCTGTCATATTAATGCTAACTATTTCTTATTTTTCAGACAAAACGTTAAATCGAAAAACGTTTGTATGGGTATCTTTACTTGTTGGAGGATTGGCATTCTATGGATCGTATAGTCTTGGCGATACAAATTTTTGGCTTTCCTACACGTTATTAATTATAGCGGGTGGAGCAATGTATGCCCCATATGGTCCGTTTTTTGCAATCATACCTGAGATTTTACCAAGTAATGTAGCAGGTGGAGCGATGGCTCTTATTAATAGTATGGGAGCACTTGGTTCCTTTGTTGGCGCTTACTTCGTAGGGTATCTAAATGGGTTAACCGGTGGGCCAAGTGCTTCTTACATGTTTATGGCTGGTTCATTATTTGCATCTGTTCTATTTACTCTTGTGGTAAAAACGCCATCAAATAAAGTCGGAAAAGAAAAACAGAAAAAGGCGCTTTCTTCATGAAAATACAACTGGCGTTAGATCGACTATCCATTCAGGAAGCCATTGCCATTGGTGAAGAAGTGAGAGAATATGTAGATTGGGTTGAAGTAGGTACTTCATTAATTAAAGAATATGGAATGGACAGCGTTAGAGCGTTAAGGAACGCATTTCCAGAGAAGACTATTATTGCTGATATGAAAACTATCGATAACTCACGCTATGAATTTGAGCTATGCTATCGGGCAGGAGCTGACGTAGCAACAGTTATGGGGGTATCCCCTGTGGTGACTATTGCAAATTGTTTAGAGGTCGCTCTATCTTATAACAAAGAAGTGATGATTGATTTGTTGCAAGTATCAGATCTCCATTTTAAGGAAATTTCGACTTTTGATAAAGCTATTTTTTGTCAACATTTGAGTAAGGATCTTCAAGAAGATGCATCAAACACATTACTAGATAAACCTATTTTTAAAAATGAAAAGTTAAACTATGCAGTGGCTGGAGGGATTTCTAGAACATCATTTCCAGAAATCATGAACATGAATCCGAAAATAGTTATTATAGGATCAGCGATTACTCAGTCGGATAATCCGAAACAAGCTGCAAAATTCTTTTATGAATTGACAAGAGAGAAGGGGAATTGTACATGAGTGAACTTAAAACTATTTTACTAGAAATGAACAATGTGTTAAGCCAGCTTACAGATCAGGGGTTAAATGAAACTTTAAAATATATTGACCCTCAAAAGCGAATGTTTATTACAGGGGAAGGGCGATCTGGATTTATGGCCAAGTCATTTGCGATGCGGCTTATGCATTTAGGGCTACAGGTATACGTTATAGGTGAGACGATTACTCCTTCGCTTTTAAAAGGAGATGTGATAATTGCTATTTCAGGTTCAGGTACAACAAAAAGCGTACTCCAAACTGTGATTAAAGGGAGAGAATTGAACTGTTCTATACTAGCCATTACAACAAATTCTGAATCAGAATTGAGTAAACATGCTGATGAAGTATTCATTATTCCAGCTGCTACAAAACACCGTAAAGAGCATGAAGCGAAGAGTATGCAACCGTTAAGTTCATTATTTGATCAAACTGTGCATATCGTATGCGATACCATTTGCTTAAAGTATGCTAATCAACAGGCACTCGACCATCAAGCGGTTTTGGCACGCCACAGTAACGTGGAGTAAAGAAAGGATGTAGCACTACATCTCATTATTATTGTTCACCACAGTGAGCATGTTGCATGGTTGGAGTTGCGCTGCTGAAGTGAAATTGAATAATCCAAATGCCTGCTAATAATCCCATTTGGGTTTATTAGCAGGCATTTTTCATTAACTCAAAGAAGAAGGCTATAATTGTATCTAATGATTATTGAAAAATACATGCATAGTCGAACAAAGGAAATAAACTTTAAAAAAGTGAATCGGAAAAGGCTTGGGGTGCGTCAGTAGGATGAAGGTAGGTGAGGTTGTGACGGAAATTGAAGAAGTTATTGCCGAACATGGTGATTATTTATTGCGTGTCGCCTATTTGTACGTGAAAAATAATGCAACCGCTGAGGATATTGTACAAGATGTGTTCATTGCCTTTTATGAGAAACAGGATCAGTACAGGGGGGAGGCATCGCTGAGGACCTACTTGGTGAAAATGACGGTTAATCGCAGCCATGATTATTTACGAAGCTGGAAGAACAGGCGAACCATACTGTTTGAGAAAATTAAAGGGAGAAGCACAACTCATACGCCTGAACGTGCAATGATTGAGAAAGTGGAAAAGCAGGAATTAGTGGATGCCTTGTTTACATTATCAATCACCTATCGTGAAGTGCTCATTCTTTATTATTTTCAGGAGATGACGACGGTAGAAATCGCGGAATTATTGGAGCGTCCGGAAGCTACGGTAAGAACTAGATTACAGCGTGCGCGAAAGCAACTGGGAAATCGGATAATTGATTATGAATGGGAGGAACTAGGCCGTGAATCAATTTAAGGAAGATTTAAATCGTGAGCTTCAGTCTGTGTCATTATCCAAAGAGAAGAAGCAGCTAATTGCAACGAAGGCAAAAGCAAAATTACACAACCACAAGAGACACATCAACTTACAATATCGATTTGTGCTCGCGATTTTCACGATATTCGCAATAGGCTTCAGTTATTTGCTATGGCAACAGGAGAGACCTGCAAGTAAGGCACAAGGTGCAACACCGATTGAACCTATAACGACTACGACTTGGTCAATGCTTACTAATGATTTTTCAAAAGCGGTACTCTACATAAGCTTCTTTATTATTCTGCGGGACTTGTTAAAGAGACGCTTGCAAAAAAGTGGAAAAGGCTTACCGATTTGTGTGGAATGTGGTGAAGAATGGTCCTATCGAGAGGCCTTGAAACAAAGCATGAAAAACACAAAAATGACATGTCCTTGTTGTGGTCAAATACAGTACCGAACGAAAAAATCAAGATTAAAAGGTGGTATGTTAAATATATTTATACCTTTTATGATTATCGCACCTCAGCTATTTGATAATATATTGCTAGGTAGTATTGTACATGTCTCATGTGCTGCGTATATCATGTTTAGCCTAGGTCCATATTATTTGGAACTCCAGAAGAAAGATCCTATCAATGATCCTTTATGGTGATAAATTACTGTCGCCAGGACAATTCAGGTGCAAATTCGGGTTTTGAAGTGTCAGCGTACCGGAACAATTGCAAACGCCCAATTTGACCAAGTCCATTGCGGCGTCAAGATTGTCTTCAGCCAGGTTGGTGGTGCAAATGAAGTTTGCATAAGTGCTAGGAACATTTAGGGATGGAATTCCTTTCATATATAGGATGTGTAAATATTAAGTTGAATAGTACTAGCAACCTGTAAAAGTTCTATCTGCTTCATCATTTTTACTTATTTTTCTAGTTTTTTTAATGCTAACTGTACCATATGAGTTTATTGGTAATTAAAAGATCGGAAAAAAATGATTTAAAGCACCTAGTTCTAAAATACGCTGAATTACTTTAGTACCAAGTGCCTTTCATTATCTATAAAAGTTGCAAGTGAAAATCTTTTGTAGTTTCATATAATTATAAAGCATACGGGCGTGTCTTCCTTTTTTAGTACATGGATCTATTTTAGATCGTAGCCGATTAAGAAATTCTCGGTCACATTCACATGGGTTCCTACCCCTACGATAACAATCATCATGTGCTTTACAAGCTGCATCTAGATCATTAATAGGTGCGCCTGGCCCATTACAGCCAGGTCCACACCAATTATAGCCTGGTAGAATACAAAAACGAAATCTTCCATTTCTCCTCCGTGACAATATAAAAACCTCCTCTGATGGCTAAGTCACTACTTACTATAGATTATTCATTGGTACGAAATAATGTATAAGCTGTTACCTATGAACTTCGCAATTATATTATCAAAAGAGGAAAGAGTGATTGAGGTATAATGAAGACATTCCTCAACTTTACTATTCAAACATCGACAATGAGTTTCAATTCAATCAGCATGATGTCATAGCATATAATGTCGAAGTATATTGAACATATGAATACATAAAAAAAACTGAGCGAAATTGCTTAAGAGGGTGGATCGAAGCGGGTTTGAAGGGAATCATTATGACCTTTATGCCATCTGGTGATTTTTTACCGCTTTTTTCTCCATGTTGCTAGTGATTACTTCATCTATATAAAAAGGTTATAGAACCTGCATATTAAACTTTCGAAAGGATGTCTTTATTTTGATTACAGTAATACTGCTTTTTTTATTTGCGGGTCTAGCGGAAATCGGTGGAGGTTATCTTATTTGGCAGTGGTTAAGAGAGGGTAAACCGGCTTACTTGGGTCTTATAGGCGGGCTTGTTTTAGCGATGTACGGAGTGATTGCCACTTTCCAGCACTTCCCGACTTTTGGCAGGGTGTATGCGGCTTATGGCGGGGTATTCATTGTGCTATCTGTACTTTGGGGATGGGGCGTCGATAAAAAGATGCCGGATACATATGATTGGATTGGCGCTGCAATTTGTATAGTGGGTGTATCCGTTATGTTATGGGCGCCTCGAAGTTAATGTATAGCGAAAAGCACCTGGTATCCAAATGGTTATGAAATGTTTGGATGCCAGGTGCTTTTTATTGAGGAGGAAGAAATAGCAATTTATTTGTTGGTATTATTAATTTATGATTAAGCCCAGAACACCCGTGACTTCAGTCTCGGGAAATTCATTCAGGCTCTACATGGACATGAACATCGTATACACCATGATCATTTATCAAGACTTTTTCAACATGGCTGGCTATATCATGAGAGTCTTTAATATTTAACGAGGAATCAACTAAAATTACAATATCTATTACTTCATTATTTCCGTAATACCTCCCTTTAATTGTTTCTATACCTAGAACTCCATCCACTTTTTTGACTATATCCTGATAGAGTTTAATTTTTTCTACATCAAATCCATCCGAAAGTTCATGTGAAGCTAGTTTGAAGATATCCCAAGCCGTTTTACATATTAATAGTCCAACAGTAATGGCAGTTAGCGTATCCAACCATGGCATATTTAATTGTGAACCGAATATACCTATAGCCGTTCCTATACTTACCCAGGCATCTGAAATGTTATCTTTTGCAGCGGCCATAACCGCTTTGCTATTAATTTTTTCGGCTAGTTTTTTATTGTAACGGTAGACAAAATACATAACTATTGAAGAAAAAACACCTACATAAGCGGCGCCAATATGAGGGGTCTCTTTGCCTCCTTGAAACATGGAGGTAATTGCCTCATTCAATACTTGAATACCAACTGCTAGCATAATGAATGAAGCGACCATTGAGGCAATTGTTTCACTTTTCCAATGACCGTAACCATGATCCTTGTCAGGTGGTTTTTGTGAAAGTCTTAGTCCGATAAGGACAGCAATTGATGCAACAATATCAGTTGTATTGTTTAGTCCGTCTGCCCTCAATGCGGCAGAGTCACTCATGTATCCAACAACCAACTTTATGATAGAAAGAAAAACATAAGCAATAATGCTAATGATTGCTCCACGTTCTCCTAACTTTAGGTTTTTATACTTTTGATTCTCCATTTTTTTGCCCCCCTATCGAATTCAAAACATGATTCATAAATTGAGCATAACTAGGAGAATTCTTTCCCTTACGCAACAAAAACCCTCGACTGATTCCAGTCGAGGGTTTTGGGTTTTGAAATATAATTTTGAGTTAAATCCAAGTTGGGGCACAGTTATCACTCACTAAGTTTAGACGTATATATATAGTAGCAGATGAAGGTAATTATAGCTCGATATTAACCTGTAAGAAAAGTCGGTTGTCTTCAGCTAAACAAGGTGAGGTATATAGAAATGGAGCCTCTGTGGGTACGATTTACATTGAAAGGCTGAAGCGGTTATTGCATCAGGCAAATGAACCTATCATACCCACCCACTCTCGTAGAGTTCAAACATTGTGTCCGTTGGATAAGCAGGTATAAATGGAAGACTGTCGATGTAGGTATTATATGTGGACTATTCAAGAGATGAGGAATACTAGATGACAAGGCAAAGAGTATTTTAGAAGGAATCGGAATTGGACTTTTTAATACAGCAAAAAAATGGATCAAACTATAAAACAGCAATCCAATCGCTCAACTGCATAGTAGCATTATAATGTTTTAGTTCATTTGAGAAATATGTTTAATTTATCTATCTTCTGATAATTTTATGCAAAATGCCTATCAGTAATCTTGCGAATGGTGTGGTAATTGGAAGTAAAATGAAAGCATATATTGTACCCCAAATCAATGTACCTTCAACGTTTATCGTTTTCATGCCACCTCTAACGATAGTTTCGCCAAAAATTGCGCCTATCGTTCCGCTATATAAAGCTACAAGAAATGCACTTAGAAGGCTTAAGAGCCAAAGTTTTTTGTTGGAGATTTCGTTTTTATTGTAAAAATATCCTCCTAACACTGAAAAGGTAATTGCGAAAGGAATTATCACTGAGAAATATAACCAACTTTCACCCCTGAATAAAGTTATGCCACCAGCCAACGTTTGTCCTATTAGCATAAATAACAATGCAGTAACGAATGAAAATAGAACACCGAAAATAAGACCTTTTAACGAAGAAATGTTTTTCAAAATCTAATCACCACCTAATACATAATGTGAGATATAGCGAATTAATCATTTTGATTGTTTACATTATTATTATATCAGAAAATATAAACATAATAAAAATCATCCCTAAAGCGACAACACTTAAGGAAACAGATAATTCTATAAAGTCTATTTGTTGAGAATGGTATAATGGAAATATAATCAAATCCATCCTCCAGAAAATATAGGCAATGTTGGTGCAAAAACTAATGTAGGATTAATCTCTCGAAAGCGCTTTACGTATCGTGGTCGTTGGAGTCAGGCAAACGGGTTGCTTTAGTGAAGATTAGGTTGCCTTTCATTGCAGCTTTTTCTAATTGAGTAATGGAGTTAAATCCTTCAGTCAATTAGGGGTATGTCAACTCATTATGAATGGTGTATACAAAGTCGTTCAGCGAGTGAATGGATGTTTTTCAGTTAGATCTTATGGAGCTATTCTAGTTTCTTGTGTAACTATGGACAAGTTAGTGAAATGAATAATATGGATTATTATGGTGGTGTGAGTTGAGAAGGAGCTGTCAATGTAAAGGTGGTTCTTCAGGCTATTATTGGTTCAATATTAATTCATGTATCTATATAGCTTGTATGAAGTTAGTTGGATATTTTAAAACGAACGCTTATAAACCAGATATTGTTGTTGCGTGGGACAAAGTAGAAATACTTCAAAATGAAGTTGTGTTTGGTAAGATTATTTCATCTAATTTTGCTTTGTTGTCTTTTGTGGGATCATAATTATTTCATGTGGGAAAATGTTCAAATAACAGGACAGATTATGGAGGGGTAGAAATGACAAGGTTTATTGACGATTTAGCTGGAGCTATCTATGATTTCTTTAAGTTTATTTTTACGAGTATTTGTTATCTAATTGCTGGAATGTTAATTGTCGGAGTCCCACTTTATCTAATTGCTTTAGTATTTAATATGCTGCAATAACGGTGGGCTTTGGTGAAGATATAGCTGCCTTTCATAGTAGCTTTATATTTTTGAGTAATGGAGTTAAATACTTCCGTGAAATGGCGTTATGTTAACCTGGTGCGTGTGGACTATGCAAGCCCGTTCAATGATTGTAATAAATACGTCGAATTCATAAATGAAACAGAACTCTATATTTTGGAGGGAGATAGGGGCATGAGGATACTATTTACTATTAGCATTTTTATTTCTGGATTAATTACTGCTTTTGGGTTTTTCTTTGCACATAGATTAACTGTTCCATTTGACCCCACAAACGATTTATTAGGTGGTGGTAATGGTAATGCAGCTCTGTTTTTTGTTATGGCTCCAGGTCCAGTTATTTTCTATTTCTATTTTTCTTTGATTTTTGTATTCGAGAAATTGCATAAAATCCTTTCGTTAACAAAGCAGAAATGGTTCAAGTATAGTTACTTAATTGTTTTCATTATTATTGGGGTGATTACTTTTTATAGAGCAACAATATACCGGAATTATATTAATACAAATCACCCATATATGGAGGTAGGATTGCTTAGTCAATTTTCGAACAATATTTTCTTTAATATATGGACATTTGTAGCATTGTTATCTTTTATAGGGTTTATATCTTTTTGGACCAAGAAAAAATGAATAACAAGGGAAGTTATTGGAAATTAGCCTAATCGAAAAAGGCTCGAATAGTTTTATCCCGCATTAATGGGTAGTAAGACCCTCACTTCAAGTATTCAAGGACACAAGAAGAATAAGTGGGGGATCGACTGCCCGTAAAAGCCCGAATGGTTAAACTAACAATCAGTGGGGGATGAAGAACCCCCCCCTCTGATTGAAGATTAACTTTATTAACCGTGCAACTATTGTTCAACTAACTGTACAGGGTCGTACAATAAGAAAGTAATAATAAAAGGGGAGAACAGATTGAAAAAATTAATACTGTTTTTATCTCTACTTGGTTTTCTGTTAGTTACTTCGGGTTGTTTGAATGAAATGGTTGGGCAAAAAATAACTGTACAGAAACGAACTGGTGAAGAAAATGTTTTTGAAGACATCAAAGAAGTCACTAAAAAAAATCAGGTAAAAAAAGCGATAGATATAGTTGGAAATGCTAATTTTGAAAATGAAAAGGTAGAAATGGCACACTATGCTGACTACCAATTTCAATTTCCTTCTAAGAATCGCTACGGCAGCGAAGACAAAATAGCGTCTTATCTACTATGGATTAGCTCAAATGGTGAAAATCTAGAGATAGTTAACGATAGCGATAAATATGTGAAATTAACAAAGCAAGATTCAGCAGACCTATATGAAATTTTAACAGGAGAAGAATTAGTAAAATAATTCCCTATCTTCGTATACTCTTCAATTAACGAGTGCGTTTGTGAAGTGGGTTATGTTTACCTTAAGCACATGGGATAAGGGAGATCGTTCAGCAATCGAATGGCTGTTAACAGGTAGAATCTCATGGAGAGACTTCTAATAGACAACAATATAAGAATAGAGGTTATTATACATGGACATATATATTGAAAAATTACAGGATACAGATGCTGAAGGTTTGTATAAGTTTGAACTTGATAACAGAACATTTTTCGAAGAAATGGTACCTACTCGTGGAAATGACTATTATAACCTTGAGGTTTTTAAAAAAAGACACGAAGATTTACTTGAAGAACAAGTTCAAGGAGGTTCATATTTTTATTTAATTAAAGATAAAGATAGTTCAATTCTAGGAAGAATAAATGTCGTGGATATTGATAAATCTCAAAAAACGGGTCATCTCGGTTATAGGGTAGGGCAAGCACATACTGGAAAAAATATTGCGACTAAAGCATTGAAGTTATTAATTGAAACAGTAACTGACATAGACATAAAACAAATTAAAGCGAAAACAACAACTAACAATATAGCTTCTCAAAAAGTTTTAGAGAAAAATGGATTTGAGAGAACAGCTACTGATAGCGGAGAATTCGAAATGAATGGCCAGAGGTTAAACTTTGTTTATTACATTTTGACTATTAAAGTTAAGTCTTATTGAACTTCCATGAAATAAAAAACGCTTATTATTGATAATAATGTATAACAAAAAGCAAAGACTTGAGAATGATAATATTGAATGGATAGGTAAATTAAGCAACAGCTTCATCCTTCATATAATATAGGCAAGGCTGTTCCGGTAACTAAAGTAGGATTAATACTCCATAAGTTGCTACCCATATTGGGTGCAATAGTCTGTGATGTACCATAATCGTTGGAGTTAGACTAACGGATGGGGGCTCTATGGCAACATAGTTGATTGTCCTTCTTCATCAGTCGTAGTATCTAATATCCGTTCTGCATACATTTTTATCCTCTGCGCTGTAACGCTGATTTTGCGCTACATGTATGTCGAACGCTCCTTGTAGTTTAATTATAATTTTTTCGGAAAAGTGAAAGTATCGGTTATTGCACCGATGCTTTTTTAGTCGTTTCAATAAGCGTTTTTGTTAATGTTTTTTTCTCTAATGTACCCAAAAGAGAATCCATTATCAGTTGAGTAGTTCTTTATTTCAAAAAAGTGCATCTTTTTTTGATTGAAAACTCTCTAATAGTCAGGACGGTGAAAAAAAATGACGGTTAATGACAAGAAAGTAATAAAAGCGATTGGAGGAAATCAACAAGCGTTGTTGTTTTTGCTTCAACAAGAAAAAGAGAAAATTTATCGTACTGCATTTAGTTATGTTCGAAATAAGGCGGATGCTTTAGACGTTTTCCAGCAAACTGTGCTATCGGCAATTGAGTCTATTCATCAGTTAAGGGAGCCAAAGTATTTTTCGACATGGCTGATGAAAATTTGTATCAATGTATCACTTGGTGTACTTCAAAAACAAAAGAAAGTGGTTTTGATGGACGATCTAAAATTTCAATCCCTTTCCACTGATATGGCAACATCTGATGAAAAAATGGACTTACTTGATGCCATTTATAGATTAAATGAAAAATATAAGACAGTACTAATTTTGAGGTATTATGAAGATTTAACTTTTGAGCAAATAGCAGAGATACTTGGCGAACCAATCGGTACAGTCAAATCGAATGGCAAGAGAGCGTTAGCGAAACTCAAACCGATATTAAAAGGAGTGTATATAGATGACCGAGCAAAACCGCTTTAAAGAAGTGATAAATGAAATTCCCGTTCCTTCTGAAGAGTTAGATGCTATTTTGATAGATGCTTTTAAACAGGAGAAAAAGATAATAAAATTCCCCTTCAAACGAATGGTTAAATATACTGCAGTTGTAGGGATTCTGTCTATTTGTACGATTTCCTCTGCTTATGTGTCACCAGCATTTGCTAACTTTGTTACGCAAATTCCAGTCATTGGTCATGCATTCGACTATTTCATCTTACAAGAAGACTATTATCAAGCGTATGAGGAAATCAGTACAGATATTGGTTTAGTTGAAAAAAGTAATGGCGTCGAACTAATTATTGAGAAAGCATTTTATGATGGGAATACGGTGACGCTTTCGTATGTACTGCGAACAGAAGAAGATTTAGGTTCATTTCCAACTTTCGAAAATCTGCCCACTAATATAAGTAATGCTGGCTATGAAGGAGAGTATGTCGATGGAGTCGGCTATGTTGGCATGATGACCTTATCAATGCTGGAGGACGCTAAGGAGACGGTAAATGTTATTTGGAAACCAAATTCGATTTCTTCAGATCAAAAGACAATAGAAGGGGATTGGCAGTTTGCATTTTCTTTAAATGCGCTAAAGGGATCACATATTTCGATTAATGAACAAGTAAGTAAAGAAGGTATTACAGTCGAATTAATTGACGCAATCAAAACAGATGTTAATTTAACAGTAAACTATTTACAAAATGTCAAACCATCCGTTCATAACAACTGGATGTACGTTGAAGCGGAGTTATATGCAATTGATAATTTAGGTAACGATTATAAAGTGCCTTATACTGGCGGAACTGGAACAAAAGGTGGAGATTCCAGTGAAGATATCACATGGAATGCAACGATTCATGGTCTTGCCCAAGAAGCAACATCCATTACATTTTATCCATTCGCACATGTAAGTAATAGTCAAAGCGATAATAAACGTATTGATTTCGAACCGATTATCGTGGAATTAGAGTAGCTATCAGGTGATTTACTCAACAGTGCTGTTCTCAAACGTTTAAACTGAATTCAAAAAAGTATTTGCGGCTAAAGGAAAAGGCGTGATTTATGTGAGTTACCTAGGTCATGCAGATATGAATACTGTTTTGGAGATAGTGGAAGATAAACTAGCGTTCAATAAGAAATAAGTTCAGAAATATTTCGAATGAAAGCCGATAGACATGTTTAACTACTTATCCCCCATAGCCTCATCATTGTTTCCTGAAAAACTATAAAGTTAGGGAATAATCGGTTGTGTGGATACGATCAGGTATACAGGAAAGACTTCGTTCATTCAGAAAACTAGACATTACCAAACAGAATAGCAGATACAACTTAAAAGAGCGGGAGACATCTCTCGCTCTTTTATTTCATCCAATTGTGCAACAATGAGTCAACCAGAGCTAACAGCAGGTTCCATCACAGTTATTGTCCGGTTAACTGTATTCATATTCAAGGTTGCCCCAATAGGTATTGTAGCTTTATAAATGCCATGTCCAGTTGCTAGATTGGACATGAGTGGTTTACCTAAAGGTACTAGAAAATCGTTTATAAGATCGTTATAGGACTTTCCATATGCATCTACACAATTTGTACATTCCCCCATTATTATCCCTACGCAATCATCGAACTTCTTGGCTAATAAAAGATGATTCAAATACCTGTAAACTGTGTTAATCGGTTCATGCGTTTCTTCAAGTACGATAATTTTCCCTTCCGTATTGATTTCAAAAGAAGTTCCTAACGTACCGATGAAAGATGTGAGATTGCCTCCGACAACGGGACCGGTTACGTTTCCAGGAACTAAGCTTTCGAGAAGCATACCAGGTGGATTATTTATTAGCCAAGGCGCGGTTAGTGTTGTGGTTGCTGAGAAGAATTGATTGAAATTATATGCCGGAGTATTTGGATTGAAATCTAGCAGGAGAAGGCTGTGAAATGAAATTAAGTCCGCATATTCGTACAGTACATTTAGTAGTACTGTAATGTCACTGTAGCCTGAGACGATTTTCGGATTTTGAGAAATGATAGAAAAGTCGAGGAAAGGGAGAATGCTTGCTACACCAACGCCGCCCCTTGAAGGCAATATCCATTTCACTTCTTTATTCTGAAACATGTTCATCAAATCCGACGCCATTTGTTGGGGCGTCGCTGCGAGGAATCCATTCGATGAATAGACATGCTCGCCTACAAGTACTTTAAACCCCATATTCCGTAAAGTTGTTATTCCTGCATCTATTCTACTTGCTGCCAATGGACTCCCCAACGTAACAATCCCAACAGTATCTCCTGGCTGCAAGTGAGGTGGTTTTATAGCCATATTTTACAGCTCCCTTTTAAATAAAATATGATCATACGAATCATTGTATTTATCAATAAAAGAAATAATTTATGTTGAACAAATGAATACCTATATGAACTGAGTGAAGGCATCCCCGAGCGCCGTAGCGAATTCAATGGAATTCTTTATTTCAATATATATATAGATTATCATTGGAACTATTTGTAACTTTAAGCCTAGTAAGAATTAACAGTTACAGGACCTTCCGCATATGCTATAATAAATAAAAAGAATGATTAGAATAGTTAGTATTCATCATTTGGTCTGAGGTTATAATTATGGGGGAGTTACAGAAAAAGAAGCTATTATTCGTCTTTGTAAGTATATGTATGCTACTTCTAGTTGGTTACGAAGCACGACCTTTTCATCATGTAGAAATGAATGGAATGATTAGTGTTGCGCATCGCGGGGCTTCTAATTTCGCTCCAGAAAATACGCAGTCCGCTTTTCGAAAAGCATTAGAGCTTGGGGCAGACTTTTTAGAATGTGATGTGCACCTGTCGAAAGATGGAGAGTTAATCATTATGCATGATGACAAAGTGGACAGGACAACAAATGGTTCTGGCTATGTGAAAAACTTCACGCTTGCCGAATTGAAAGAGCTAGATGCAGGAGGGAAATTCCATTCTTCATTTGCCGGAGAAAAAATTATTACTTTAAATGAATTGCTCGAAGAATTTTACGGGGAAACTGGTTTATTAATAGAGATTAAGAAGCCATCCATGTACCCGGGTATCGAAGAGCGAGTAGTGGCTTTGTTGGGTGAATATAATGATTTGAACAGCATCATTGTTCAATCTTTCGATATCGAATCGATGAGGAAAATGAACACGTTGCTTCCAGAATTAGAAGTGGCCCTACTCATAAAACCATCTATTCAATCTCTGTCCTCTCAAAAAATAATTGACCTGACATCCTTTGCGACATATATTAACTTTAATGTATCATATGTGAATAAACGTGAGATCAATCAAATACATAATCAAGGTAGAAAAGTATTAGTTTGGTCTACGAAAAATCAGGGATGGGTGGACAAAGCTTATCAATACAACGTTGACGGCATCATTACAGATTTTTCAATTTGGCCAGTTGAGGGCCCCATTCAGCTGGTGCAAGAGTAATCCACATCTGTTGATTAACCAGCAAATAAAGTAATCAAACACTAGGCGCTCCTTGTATGGCTACTTTTGGATTGCTTTGGACTTAGCGACTTCTATACACACTTGTCCCTTGGTAAAACTGCCGTGATTATTGTCGCCGAAAGCGAGCCGGAAACGTACTAGTCCACATAAAGCCTTTTGCGCCTAACTTACCTATATGTTATGAAAGAAAATGGTTGATAAATAGGCGTGAGCGTAATCCATAGTATGAAAAGGGAATCCAGTATCAGCCTTTCAGGGCGGTACTGGATTTCTTTGTGTACACTCTTATAATTGGCTTCCTTGACAATGAAAAACAGGAGCCATACACTTATGAGTAGAAAAGATAGTTGGAGGATAAAATGACAAATAATTATTTCATACCAATCATTATCGGAACAGACATGAATGCTTACAACATGGCGATCTCATTCCATGAAGAGTATGGGATCAACCCAATTCTAGTAGGAAAAGAATCTTTATCATTCACCAGTTTAAGCTCAATTATAAAGACGATAGAACTCAACCCAAAACTGCCTGAACAACAAGTATTCGTGAGCTTCTTGAAAGAGATTGCAGAGAAGTATGCGGAGCCAGGGAAAAAAATGCTGCTTATCGGAACAAATGATCTTTACGTCCGGATGATTATTGAAAATGCGGACGAGCTGAAAAGTCATTTCGTGTTTAATTATATTTCGGAACCACTTATGAACGATGTGCTCGTTAAATCGAATTTTTATAAGTTATGCGCAGAACATGGTATTGAAGCACCGGCTACATATTACTATTCTTGTCGGGATGAAAAGCCATTCTCAGAAAAGGTCATGTTCCCAATCATTATCAAACCAAGCAACGGTGTCGAGTACTATAAGAATCCGTTTGCAGGCATGGAAAAAGTGTATAAGGTCGATTCCTACGATGAAGTCCATAACGTTATTACAACGATTAAAGCGGGCGGCTATAGAGAGGATCTCATTATCCAGGACTATATTCCTGGGGACGATACATACATGTGGGATTCCGTATTCTACATGAACAGTCAAGGGAAAGCTGAGCTGATCACTTTCGCACAAGTCGTGCTACAAGAGCATACAGTCACTGCAATAGGGAATTATACAGCGCTTATCACTCGATATAACGAAGAGATGATGTTGAAACTAAAAGGCTTCCTTGAAGCATTGAACTACGTCGGTTATGCGAACTTTGATTTGAAGTATGACGAGCGGGACGGTAAGTTCAAAGTGTTTGAGGTGAATATACGACAAGGACGATCAAGCTACTATATTACGGCATGTGGACATAATATGGCGAAGTATTTAGTCGATGACGTCATTCATGGTCAACAGAAAGAGCTGACGCTACTGAATGAAAAATTCCTATTCACTGTCGTACCTAAAATCGTACTGAAGAAATTTGTGTCAAACCAAGAAGTTCTCAAAGATGTGAAAGCGTTGCTTAGAGCAGGGAAGTACGGCAATCCATTGTTTTATAAAAAAGACCGTCATTTCAAACGGAAGCTGTATTTATTCGCCAGACAAGTTAATTACTATCGTAAATATAAAAATAGTACGTGGTAAAACAATCCCCTATGCGATATGCATAGGGGATTGTTTATTTTTCGACTTATAAGTGCTGTGTGTTATTAAGATTCCACTATCGAATCTAGCTGCATGCTGATCACGCTTAGACTTCCGGCGGACTCTGCAATCATGGCGATCATTTTGCTTTGTTTTTGTATAGATGAAGTAATATTTTCTACGGATGTTGCAGTTTGCTGAGAAACACCGGATGAGTTTTGGACAGCAATCGATATCGTATGGTTTTGTTCGGTCACTTTTTTTAATTCATCATTTAAAGTATCGATTGCTTCAATGGTTTGTGTAACGGCTTGCCGAATGGCGATGAATTCTTTTTCCGTTGCTTTAACGGACTCATCAAGCTGCCTGGAATGGGAGATGGTTTCCGTCATTGTCTGGATGGTCTTTTCTGTTTCGTGTTCAATGCTTGCGATCATTTGTTGAATTTGTTGTGTTGAAGTATTTGACTGCTCCGCTAATTTACGTACTTCACTAGCAACGACAGCAAACCCTTTCCCATGTACTCCCGCCCTTGCAGCTTCTATACTGGCGTTTAATGCCAATAAATTTGTTTCTGAAGAAATACCTTTGATCGTTTCGGTTATTCGGGAAATATCCAATGTTTTATTATATAGTGCTGAAATGCTTACACTAATTTGGTCTGAAGCGTGTAAGGATTCTTCATTGGATTGTTTAAGCTGTGCAACCATCTCTGCACCTTGTTGTGTGGCCACTTCTGAATTTGTTGTCACTTGTCTAATGATCTGATTTTGTTGATTCATCATATCAATTGAATCGTTCATCATCTTCACTCGGTTGCTGACGATTTCCATATCTGCGACCTGATGTAATACTTCGTGTGAAATGCCAAGAATGGCGCTGTTGATATCAGCACTGGTGGCTGAGGTTGCTTCGGAAATGGCTGTAAGTTCTCCGGCAGACATTATAACGTGCATACTTGCATCACTAACCTGTTGGAAAAGCACCTCATTGTCATTCGAAAGGCTTTGAATGACCAAATGTAACTTTTTAATGTCATCGGGTGTATTCGAACAATCTATTTTGGTTAGTGATGAAGCATCCAACGCGGTTTGTGCCAATAACGTAAATGTTTTTCCAAAAGTTAAATAGAATGCCAGTATGCTCATAATTGTAAGTACACTAATGGCTATATAGACAAGAAGCAAGCTTTCCCATTGTGAAAAAAGAGAGGCAGCTCCTCCGACGGATAAAACAAGGACACCATGGACGACTACTAATTTCATGAATAAGTAACTCTTTGTAAGCATTTCTCTCACTCCAGACTTTTTTCCCGTAAGGCAAAGTAGTTATATACTATCAGGCAAAGTTTGTGAAAAAACGGTGTCAGACGTGGAGAAATCGGTGCCTGACACCGCTAATGATTACTTTTCGATTAGCTTAAATTTTTGCCAAGGATGAATCTGATCTAGTAAAAACTGTTCCTCTTTGTCAACTGTTGCAACAATATTTGTGTTTCCACTGTTCTCCATAGGAGAGAGGGCAACATGGAGTTCACCTTTGTAACGCTCATAGCCGGAATTATCGATTGTGACACTTCCACGAGCAATTGTATCTGTATCATGAGCTGGGAAGTCATGTTGTTGATAGAGAACACGACTTTGCGTAGAACGGATAACATAGGCGGAAACATCTCCACGGTTGAAGTGTGGATTTTCTAACGCAATTTCTTTCTCCATCTGTGAAGTTTGTTCTTTAAAGTCCACCTTTAATTCTAATAAATAGCGGTTGAGCAAGGATAAACTTTTTAACTCCTCTTCTGACGCAAAAGCATTACCGATAATCAAATCATCGATGAGATTTGTTTGGAAGAAATCCTTTGCTTGAACATCAATGGATAAAAAGCGATGCTCCTCAAGAGTAGGAAGGCCTTCTTGAACTGGCCACGGTCCAAACGCTGCATCTTTTGAAGAAATCATAGCTGCTGTACGGATGCCATTTTCTTTATATTGGGCAGAGCATTTGAGGAACTGTTCTCTTGATAGGCCCGTGTAACGTCGAGGATAAAAGTTATGGCAACCAATTATTTGTTGCTTGTTCGGTTGATAGGAAAGAATGTTTTCAAGGTATTTCGTTCCTTGACTCATATTCAATTCAATGGAAAGTCCATAGTCATTGAAAGACATAACGCTTTCTTCTAATCCTGAAAAACCGAGGTCAAGTCTAAGCCCAGACAGACCAAGTTCCTTAAAATACGATAAATCTTTATAGGAAAGATTTTTTTCTTCGAAAACCGATGGACTGACATCGGCAATAACTTCAAACTCGAGTTCGTTTGCCTTTTTTAAAAGAGTTTGTAGTTGTTGGATATCTTGTTCATCCGTTGCGGACATTAGACAGGTGAACATACGTGTGAAACCATAGAAACTAGCTTTTTCCATATAGTTGACGAGTTCTATTTCTGTCCCATACTGTGGATAAATTGAAATTCCGAGCTTTCTCATTTACACTAGTGCCTTCATTGAAAACTGTGGTAAATAGGCTTGATTGACTTCTAGTATCTCATCTAACAATAACTTAGCGACCTTACTGGAAGGGACAAACGGATTAGTTGTTAAGGCAAGCAACGCTTTTTGTTTATTTCCGGTCACGGCAGCTTCGATTGTTAATTGTTCAAATGCTTTTATCTGTTGGATTAAGCCGTTCAATTCAGGAGGGAGTTTACCAACTTGAATGGGCTGCGGTCCTTCACTATTGACAGTACAAGACACTTCAATAACAACATTATCCGGGAGATCTGTAATGGTTCCATTATTGGGGACATTCACTGTATGAATGGCATGGTCATTGGTAACAATTGATGAAATAAGTGAGATGGCTGCTTCAGAATAAAGTGAACCGCCTCGTTCTTCTAATTCTTTCGGTTTGACGTCTAAATTAGGATTCTTATAGGTTTCAAATAATCCTTTTTCAATGACTTTAACCTGTTCAGCACGTGTCCCTCTGAGTTCGGCTGCTTCTTTTTCTTCAATCAGCATTTCATCCATCATGTAGTAATAACGATGATAGGGGCATGGCAAAGCATTTAACGCTTGTAAAAACTCTTTATCCCATGGCGCATCATGAATGTTGCGCATATTCATATTGCGTCCCTCTGCGATGCGCTCGATAAGTGTACTCATTTTATCCTCACCGTTGACGAATACCTTTGTTGCATAAACAAGGTGATTTAATCCGGCAAAGGACATGTTTAGATTATCGCGATCAACTTCTAAAATAGTTGCAGTCATTTGTTTCATATTAATAGGCACATTACAGAGACCGATAGCTTTGACAGACGTGTACTTATGAATTGCTTCTGTTACTATTCCTGCTGGGTTGGTAAAGTTAATCAACCAGGCATCATTTGAATATTGCTCAATCTCTTTACAAATATCGAGGATGACGGGAATCGTCCGAAGAGCTTTTGCAAATCCCCCTGGTCCAACAGTTTCTTGACCAATTACATCGTATTTTAGTGGGATACGTTCATCACTTGCCCTTGCATCAAGACCACCAACCCGAAATTGTGTTAATACAAAATCTGCATTTGTAATTGCTTTAACGCGGTCAAAGGTAAGTTCAATCGTGATGGGAAGGCCGCTTTTTTTAATCATTCTCTTTGCAAGAGAACCGACAATTTCAAGTTTTTCTTTTCCTGCTTCAATATCAACCAATACGATTTCATCTGCTTTTATTTGAGTCGCCCGAAGAATAATACCTTCGATTAGTTCAGGTGTATAGCTACTGCCACCACCGATTACCGCAATTTTCATAGTTGATTCCTCCAATATCTATAATATTTATATGAATTTTATAGTCAAAACTAAAGGGGGGAGCAATCACTGCATTAACTCGATTTCTCCCGAATGATATTATTTATAATTCAACTTTTCCGGCAGCTATTCATCGCTTCATATAAGGCGATAAATTCACCTGCAAGATCTTTAAATGTGATTGCGTTCATAAGATGATCTTGTGCATGAATGAGCAGGAGAGAGGATTCTACTTTCTCACCACGAATTTCTGACTGTATTAAAAATGTTTGAACACGATGTGCATTGCTCATTTCCACATTTGCTTTTTCAATCAATTCGTTAGCCTGATCGAAATTATTTTCTTTTGCAGCTTGAATCGCCTCGAAGGCAGTGCTTTTTGCATTCCCGCTATAAAGAATGATCTGCATGATTTGTTCTTCTAAGTTCATAACTGCTCACTACTTCCTACTTGAGATTAATGTTTTTTCTTCTGGTTGTAATATAGGCCCATCTTGGACTGATAATTCATTTTGTTGTTGACGAGAATCAGCTTCATCTTGTAATGCCAGTTCTTCTTGAAGTTTTTTCACTTCAATTCTTTCCGCAATTTTAACAAATGGCAGATAAATTACTACTGAAATGATTAAGTTAACAGCGGCTAATACAGCCCCTTTCCAAGATCCTGTGGCCAAAAACCCACCAATAACAGGTGGTGTTGTCCATGGGATGAGGTTAACCGTTTTTGGAACAATTCCAGTTGCAATCATAACGTAACTAAAGATTACCAGAACTACTGGCGTCAAGATGAATGGAATGATTAACAATGGATTTAACACAATCGGGAAACCAAATAGAATTGGCTCATTAATATTAAATAGACTTGGTCCCGCACTCAAGCCCGATATGTTTCGATAATGTTTATGACGACGGCCTGCAATAAACACCGCAATGATCAAACCAAGCGTTGCACCTGTACCCCCTAAATACATAAAGGCATCAAAAAATGGTTTTGTTACGATATAAGGAATTTCTAATCCAGCTTCAAATGCTTTTATATTTGCTTCAATTGCTGGTAAATAAACCGCTTGCATAACTGGCTCCATAACATTTCCTCCATGAAGTCCAAAAAACCAAAGAACATGGATAATCAATGCAAGAACAATGGCCGACCCAGGTGTGTTAGCCAATTTGGAGACTGGCTCCTGTAATGCATCGAAGAATGCTTGATGGATATCAGGCATGCCTGCTACTAAAGTAAATACCTTAATTAGACCAAATATACTTATTGCAATCATAGCTGGGAATAGAGCTGCAAATGATTTTGCTACCGCTGTCGGAACGCTAGGAGGCATCTTCATTACGAGCCTCTTATTGCCAAGTAATCTCGTGAAAATTTCAGTTGAAACGAGTGCTACAATAATAGCGATAAATAATCCTTGTGAACCGGCCCAAACTAATGGTAATCCTGAGCCCTCCGCAATGGGCGTTGTAATCGCTAGTAAAGAAGCAAAAGAGACAACCCCGGCTGACAGACCGTCCTTATCGTATGAACGGGCAAGTTGATAGGAAATTGTGAAGGCGATAAGTAACGAAACAATTGCGAATGTCCCCGTCCAAACGGCCCCACCAAATTGCTTCCAAGCATCACCGCCAAAAATCATCTCCATAAAATTCTGGTATGCTTCAATCGGCAAATTATTGATAAGCGTAACCATTGAACCAAGAATCATTAATGGCATGATAATAACAAAGCCATCACGAATGGCAGCTAGGTGACGTTGAGCCCCAATACGACCACCAATTTCCATAAACTTATCCATTTTTTCGCTCATTTTATTCTCCCCTTTATTCTTCCTTTGAATAAGAAAGAATGTATTTTTAGTTGATTATTCCGTTAATTTAAATTAAAGATCAGAAATTCGACAAACCTCCGAATCTCTCCCCATATGATCTTCGTATCACTGGAAAAGCTTTTAGCCTATGATTATAGCAATGCAAGCGCCTTTGCAAGAACGGATTCGCCATTCATTGTGCCGTAATCGATACTTTCGATAACTTGAACTGGGATGTTCTTTCCTTCAACTGCCTTTTCAATTTTCTTTTTTAGATAACGCACTTGCGGTCCTAATAGTAGAACGTCAATTGAATCGAAGTGTCTACTAGACTCCGCTTCCGATACAGCAAAAATTTTAACATCCATAGCTTGAGCCTTTGCTGCCGATTCCATTTTTGTCACTAGTAAGCTAGTTGACATTCCTGCAGAACAAACGAGCATGATGGTTTTCATAGTCTATTCCTCCCCATTTCCTCTTTTTATAATTCAAGTAAATAGTGATAGCCATGTATTTACTTGTACGTCTATTTAATATGCAAGAAGCGTGCCGACTTTTTTTGGTGTAAACGCTGTCTTTTTGCGCCTTTTACGTTACACACATAAAAGTGAGGTGTGTAAACGTTCACACACCTCACTTTTTTAGGGAACTATGTTGAGATACGATTGTTTTCTACAAACATTTTATAAATATGCATCTGTTCACTTTCTGCAAAGGTAATATCATATTCGATTTCTAAGCTATATAAGATAGTTTTCACAATCGCGAGCTTGTCTGCATGTTCTTGATGAAACTTTTTTGGACTAGGGAATGGACGTGCTGGTTGATTTAATCTCATATTTTCAATGAGAAAGGCTAAATGAAGGATAATACCCGTATCGACCCCAGTATCCAGTGTGATGCTCAATTGCAATTCAAGTTTAATTACGGTTTTTTGCAACAGTTGTATTAAACGAGAGACAGAGGGAATCATTTTAAAGTGATTTTCAAGTGCTTCTACCATCTCGCTATAGGGTTCATGATTACCAATTAAATTTTCTAATCTTTTTAAATGATGATCCTGGAAGATTTCAATCGGTGAAAAGTAAGGGATATTGAAGTATTCGAATTGGACAGTCCCTGCAATCGCTAATATATTATAGTCCTCTAGTAATTGATCAATTTTTTCTGTGAAAGATTGCCGATGAAGAAATTGTAAAGAAATAAGTTCGATATTTTTTCCTTTTACAACTTTTTCTAACTGTTCTTTAATCATTTTAGCGACACCATCGCCTGTGAAGCAAGCTGTAATGATGGCCTTTTTGGATGGTTTCGGAAGGGATGCCGACGAACTGAACTGATTTTCAAGTAATTGCTTACTACTATGATATATATCTTCCAAGCTTCTTCCTAATGAAGCTTTTCGAACCGCTTCCATTACTACAGGTGTACTTGCCATTGATACTGTTTTTGTTTTAATGCCCATCTCTTCAAAAATCATATGGCCAAAGGAAGAAAGTGAGCCCATATCTACAAGGAACAACACTCCTTTTGTCGGTTGTAGATCATGTATTGCACCTTTGATAAGGTCATACATATCCCGTGCATCCATTGAAAGTGGCATATCAAAAGCCTTCCCGAGTCGTACGCCTAATAGATCCTGAACAGTCATTAACATACTAGTTGCAGTCGAGTTTCCATGCATAACGACGATAATGATGACTTTGTGTTCTTGGGTATACATGTTTTCTTCTATTTCGGGTACTAAAAACATGGTGATAAAACCAATTTCGTCAAGTGGAATTTCTACACCGACTTCATTACCTATCATTTGTGCAGCTTCAATGGCGACTTTAAATTCTTTTGGATATTTTTTGTGAATTTTATTTAAATTGGGATGTGAGATTAAGTTGTTCTGTTCGATTCGCTCAATTGTTCTTTGTAAATGAAGTGCGAAGGCAAATTTCATTTTCTTCTTAAAGGAACGATTTAATTCTAGTTCTGCAAAGTGGAAAATCTTATCAGTGATCTCCAAAATTTGATTATTAACCATTTCTTTTAAACCAACTTGTGGTAAATGGTCAATGTATTCATCAAAATATTGATTGAAATCAACAAGCAATTCTGTTTGAATCTCTTTATCGTTCTTACCCTCTTGGTGGAGTTGTTTTAACTTGTTCTCCATATTTTGATAAAGATTTTCCTCGTGTTCTTGGTCAATATACTCAGTACTTTCATCTTTATGGGAAAATGTGAAAACTTTCTTTTCCGTATCAATGAGTCCATCCATTTTTTCTCGATATTGTTTAACGTCCAGTAATCCTTTTTGGACATGGATTGATAGGTCATTCTGCCGAATTAGGATGCTCGATGTTTGATTTGATATATAATGCAAAAAAGATTTTGCGCAAGCGAGTTTTAAATCACGCTGTAATTGACCAATGTTAGCAGTCGTACGATAAAGTAAAAATGCGGTTAGTGCATGCCTTTCAACATAGATGGTCTCATTCAAAGATCCTGACTCCTGGATAAGAAAGTGCTCGATTAGCTGATACCGTTCTTCAAATTGGCGCTCCTCTAATGAGGGCAATGTTATCGTCATCGGAATCCTTCTTGTGAAAGTTTCAAGTAAATATGATTCCGTAGATTCCGTAGTGGCCCCGATGATTTGGACAGAAGCGGTTTTCGTTTCCTCACTATCCCCTAAGCTTCGAAATTCCCCTTTATCGATGAAAGTAAATAGCATTTCTTGGCCTTCGGGAGGTAACCGATGAATTTCATCTAAAAACAAGACCCCTTTATCGGCTTTTTCGATTAGCCCTATCCGATTCTCAGTGGCCCCTGTAAAAGCCCCTTTTTTCACACCGAAAATATGTCCGAACAACAGCTGGGGATTTTGAGCATAATCCGCACAATTGAATTGAATGAAAGGGGCATTCTCTTCGATACATTTTGACTCAAGAGAATAGTTGTACATAATTTTAGCGAAAAAGGATTTTCCGGTGCCTGTTTTACCTAAAATTAAAGTGTGCAAACCCCTTGGTGGATAGTGGATTGCGGCTTTCGCTTGTTGGACGGAAATTCTCAAACTTCCTTCCGTACCGATTAAGTGAGAAAACGCATCGTGATTGGGTTCTGCATATTTTGGTTTAGGCAATAACTCCTTATAAAAATAGAGGATTGGTTTCCCGCTAGTTTTTTCAATTAAACCATCTTTGTAAAGTTCATTTAAATATCTACTGACATTTGACCGATCAAGTTGAAGGTGTTCGGCTACCTCGATGGCGGAGACACTACTTTTTACTTTTTTAATATAATAAAAAATATCGTCTTTACGGCCCATATGTATTCCTCCTCAAGCGGCTACATTGTTTCAACTAATATGAATAGTTCGGTATTGTCTTTATTTCTACCATGGTATCACAAACAAGTTCAATCAGATAGAAGACTTGAACCAAGTTTCATTCCACCTACAATTGGAGTTTCAAGTGAAGACTGGGATTTCAAAAGGTCTAGTAGCCTTATACCGAAACAAAAAGACTTCTCGCGTCTGGCTTTCTAACGAAGGTAAAACAGGAGATAGGTACTTATAACTGATAGCGGTAGTAATGGATTGAAATGATAAAGGATACTTTTGACCTTATAGTTGCTAAAATAAATGATCTTTACAATTAGATGATTAGTAGATGGTTGAGTTGTCTGAATTATTGATATATAATTATAAGGAAAGGGGGATGCTTGTAAATGAGGAAATACTTGAGGGAGTTCGGCGCTTTTCCTGACATTGCTGTTATGCTGCTTATTTTGATAGTTTGTGCTTCATTAACCGTGCCACATGTACTCCATCTTTGGACGTGGGTTGCTTTAGTCTTGGGAATGCTGACATATGCAACAAGTGAATACATGGTTCACCGTTTTTTATTTCACATTAAGACTCCAGAAAACCCGTTTATGCTGAAGATGATCAAACGGTTACACTATGATCATCATGTCGATCCGGATGATTTGAAATTATTGTTTCTACCGTTATGGTTCAGTATTCCAGGATTTATCATTTATGGACTTATTGTATTCCTAATAACGGGGAGCACGAACCTGACGGCGTCATTCGCGACGGGCTTGGTGGCTTACTTCCTCTATTATGAATGGAAACATTATATTGCCCATAAGCCAATACAGCCCCGTACGAAAATGGGGAAAAATATTAAGAAGCATCATCTTTTGCATCACTTTAAAAATGAAAATTATTGGTTTGGTGTCACCCATACTTCATTCGATAAAACGCTTGGAACCTTTAAAGAAAACAAGGAAGTTGAAAAAAGTCCGACCGCACGTAATTTGGAAAATAGGGTGTAAGTACAATACTCGTTTCCCTGGTTATTGCAACTAGGGAAACTTAACTTGTTCTCGCAACGTATTAATAGTAAGAAACATTTCAAGAACATGTCTTGCTTAGTGAGAGAGGACTTAGAGAGTAGAAAATGAAACGCAAATTTTTCTACGAAGATTGGAGCAATAAATATGGAGTTAGAAAAATTTATGGCAACAAATTTCTCAAACTTAGTTCTTACGCCACCATTGTTTTATAACTGGGACATTGGTATTCGATTTGAATTAGGAGTGGACTGGAAAAGGGAAGAGAATAAAGAAGGTAGTGTCTATCTTAGAGGAGTTTACGACAGGGCTATCACTTTGTTTGAGTCTTTACACCAAGAGGATGAAGAGATTTTAGTTGTGGTAAATGCACATGATTACGGAGGTAAATGGGCGTTCCGTGGGAAATTGAATTTGTTCTCACGGTATGTACGGGATAAGTCTGTTCTGTACAAATTACAGCATAAGATGATTCCTTACATAATTCCCGAAGACGATGAAGACGGTAAATACAAAACACATCTCTTTATTCTTAAATGTAAAACCTCTGACATTAGATACGTCTCCCTCTTGAAAGCCATATGCAATACTGATATGGGAGTAAAACCGAGTATTAATAATCGAGTCTTTTTTATCAATGTGAAAAATGAAACCATCTTCCATGTGTATGATGACAGAGGCTGTGATTTGGTGGCTAAGTCCCCGGAAGCAATTCGGAGTATCTATACGAAATATAACGATTGGATATTGGATTATGATAGAGAAAAGATTGATAAAGTATTTAATTGAGTAGTTCGATTCAAAAGCGATACTCTCAATTAAAGATTCTTTGCGTATAAAAAAGGACGAAACCATATTGGTATTCGTCCTTTTGATATTTTTTTGAAATATTACGTCTGTTGATTAACCAAAAGTAACCAGTGAATAACATGATCGGCTACAGCGCGCTACGTGTATAGTTGACTTTGGATTGGATGACTTCTATACGATTACCGAGATGTGTAGGTAATCGTATAGTGGTCCTTTATCCCGCATTAACGGGCAGTAAGACCCCCACTTCAAGTATTCAAGGACACAAGAAGAATAAGTGGGGGATCAACTGCCCGTAAAAGCCCGAATGGTTAAACTAACAATCAGTGAGGGATGAAGAACCCCCTCTGATTGAAGATTAACTTTATCTGTCGTGCTCCAAATCCATAAGTACTCGTAGCGCTGAATCTTTTTGGGACGAAAGAATTTTTGGCTTCTTATCCGGCTGATTCTTCCTATATGGTTTTTACTTTTTTTAGTAAAGAAGTGTCGCTTTCTATAAGACATCACATGAATTAGAGGCATAAACTTTACTGAAAGTAAGAAAGGAACGCATTGTACAACGTGCAAGAGTGCCTGAAATTGTATCTTCGGGCACTTACACTCTACATAGAATGTCATCTATTCTTTTCTTCCAAAACTACTGCATTTTTCACTTGAATAGTGTAGGAACGCGACAGGCAACTATTTGCAACAGGATTACTGAAAAAAGTGTGGCTAGAAGTGTCGGAGACACTTCTAGCCACACTAGGATCCCTCAGTAAATCTGTCATGAATAGTTAGCCGAAAGCGGGCCGAAAATAGTCCAGTGAAAATCAAGGTCATCAAGCCCTACTCACCAGACGTGTTGAAATATATTTCTAAACAGCGAAGTAAGCTTCGATGATTAACTTTGTCGTTTGTTCGTCCATCTCCAAATGCTTAACATCAGTTCCTTCAATAAGTTGCTGCGTGTTATTGTCATCGAAATTGAATGAGCGGGATAAGTAGGCATTGAATACACTAATCATGCCGTTCAGCCTCTCTTCCTCAGCTGTCAGCATTCCAGGTTCTGCGTTCTCGATGATTTCCAACTGTTGAAAATCAAGTGCGTTTTTGATGAGAGATAGAAGATCGTAATTCGTCGCAGGCGAGGGGTTTGTGATGTTGTAAATCTTGCCAGCCTCCGCTTTACTTGCAGCCAATGCTAAAATATCAGCAACGTAATTGACTGGAACAAAGTTCGATGTTGCGTTTTTACTTCCGACGACACGGTAAATAACATCAGCCTTGTCAGAAGATCTAGCTATACGACGCTTGAACACATCAAGTGCCCTCATAAAACCGTAAAGCGTGAACTCAGAATCAGCTTCGCCTGTTTCTGAATCACCAACAATAATTGAAGGACGGAATATTGATACATCCATACAATCGGAATAGGATAGGGCGAGGTGTTCTGATTTTACTTTGCTCTCTTCATAAGGATTATGAACGTTTGCATCGATTGGATAGAGTGATTCTACACCATGCGCACGTTTCCCAACAGTGTAAGCAGTGCTGATATAAATGAATTGATTTACATTAAATAGTTTGGCCAATTCCAACGCGTTTTTTGTACCTTCGTAATTGACTGAAAAGAGCTCTTTACGTAATTCTTCATCGAATTTCACAAGAGCTGCGATGTGATAAAACAGGTCGACTTTGCCTTGTAATTCATGAATGACATCGTCAGAAAGTCCGAAAAGCGGTTGTGTAATATCGCCGTTTAAAAGTTGGATTCTGTTCGCGGCATCCCCTGAGAGACTCGCGACAAGTCGTTGAGCTTTGTCCATATCCCGAACGAGTACAAATAATGTATGATCAGTCGTTTCTAGTAAGTTATTTAGTAATTTACCACCAAGAAAGCCAGTAGAACCCGTTAAGAAAATCGTCAACCTAAATCCCTCCATGAATAGGACAGAACTTATCTCCGTCCAATTGCTATTCTAATTATCGCATATATGGTTGCTTAAGTGAAAAATTAGCGGTTTTATGTTTGAAATAAGGTCATTAGAGGAATACATGTTGTGGATTCGACATCAAGGAGGAACTTACAGCATGAGAAAGATGGAAGAAACACAGATGGATTTGAAGAGAGAGAAAGTCATCCAAAGACTTGTGAAAGATGGGGTTTTCAAACTACATGGGAAACATCTTTACGAACTCCCGCTTTACGCACTTATGAAAGCCTATATAATACGTACCGAATAATATCGTACCGGCTGGAACCATTGCATCAGCCGGTATTTTTAGCGTGTATTGTCTTATGTTTAACCAATTGAGGTAAACTAGTGCGATAAGGTTCAGAATGGTGGGGAAATCCGATGTTAGATGACAAGTTAAAAAAACTTCAAAGCGATTGGCTAGATGAAGCAACAATTTCTGCCATGCAGGTAAAGATGAGTAGCGGAGAGTTATCGGCTGAAGAGCTTACGTTTATGTATATTGACACGATCTCATATAGGAACAAAAATATAAATGCAGTGCTTGAGTTGAACCCACAAGCTGTACAGATTGCTAGGGCTCTTGACGTAGAAAGACGGGAAAAAGGGATCCGTTCACTTCTTCATGGTATTCCGATTTTATTGAAAGATAATATGGGGACCCGCGACATGATGCATACGAGTTGTGGGTCACTTGCGCTTAAGGATTTCTATGCGGCAGAGGATTCTTTTCTCGTTAAGAAATTACGTGATGCGGGAGCTATTATTCTCGGAAAGACGAATATGACAGAGTGGGCGAATTTTATGTCCGATCGGATGACGAACGGCTGGAGTTCACGTGGTGGTCAAGTGAATAATCCATATGGTTTATTTGATGTCGGTGGATCGAGTTCGGGTGCCGCTGCAGGCATTGCAGCAAATATGGCAGCTGTGGCAATTGGTACGGAGACGACCGGATCAATCCTTAACCCTTCAGCGCAGAACTCGCTCGTTGGCATTAAGCCGACTGTAGGAACAATCAGCCGTACAGGGGTGATGCCTCTTTCGTACACACAGGATACTCCGGGGCCTATGGCAAGGACCGTACACGACGCAGCAATTACATTTAGCCTGCTGATTGGCACGGACCCAGAAGACCCTGTAACAGCGGAGGCATCCCGTCTAGTAGGAATTGACTGGACGTCTGTGCTTGATAGTAGAGCACTTGAAGGTGTTCGTCTTGGCGTTGCACGAACGATTTTCGAACGAGAAGCATCTACGGAACGTTTGAACCTTTTCGATGCCGCGCTCAAAGAACTTGAGGCAGCAGGTGCTGTAATCATAGATGATGTAGAATTAGGGACAATGGAAAATGACCTCGGTTATAATGTGCTTCTCTATGAATTTAAAGCGACCTTGAATGCGTATCTAGGGAAGACACCTGCAACAAATGCGATTCGTACATTGTCCGATATTATCAACTTCAACAATGAGCATGCAGAAGAAACATTGAAATTCGGTCAAGTGATGCTGGAAAAAGTGGAGCGAACAAGTGGAACGCTGACGGAAAGGGCTTATATAGAGGCACTTCTCCGCAATCGTCATTTGGCAGGGGACATCGCACTTGGCAAAGCACTTGATGAGCATGCTATTCAAGCGCTAGTATTTCCACAAGATCATGGATGCAGTTTCGGAGCGGCAGCGGGTTTCCCATCTGTTACTGTTCCAGCAGCCTATTCCGAGGCAGGTGAACCGTTTGGCATTACATTTTCAGGGAAAGCATTTACTGAACCTGAATTAATAGGCTATGCATACGCGTTCGAACAGCGTGTCAACGCACGGAAAAAACCTTAATCAGTTTTGTCAGAAATAGAGTGTAGCAGAGCCTATTATGATAAACTGAAGGGAATAGAGTGAAAGTGGGGATAATGATGTCCTTCTTAGAAAATATGGACGAAATGTTTAAAGAAAAATGGAAGTTTGAGTACGAAATGCCAATCCAGGAGAAAATGATTCCTGAAATGCTGGCAGGTAAAGATATCGTTGCAGAGTCACCGACGGGTTCGGGCAAGACACTTGCATTTGTATTGCCACTTTTGCAATTGGTTGATGGCGATAAAAAACAGACGCAGGCGCTGATTATAACACCATCACAGGAACTGTCGATGCAAATCGTTAATGTTATCAGAGAATGGGTAACAGGAACTGGTATCACGGTTACACAACTAATTGGCGGGGCCAATATGCAGCGTCAGATTGAACAATTGAAGAAAAAACCAACAATTGTTGTTGGAACACCTGGTCGATTGGCTGAACTTATCAAGGTCAGAAAGTTGAAAATGCATGATATTCGTCACATTGTTCTTGATGAAGGCGATCAGCTTTTAGCGCGTGATCATCGTGTCGTTGTGAAAAATATGATTGAAGCGGCAAATCCGGAAAGACAAGTTATTGCCGTATCTGCGACAATTACAGATGAAATTGAAATTGTTGCTAGCAAGTTTATGAATGATCCAATCCGCATCCAAGTTGGAGCGGAAGAAATGCCGAAATCGGGTAAGGTCGTTCATTCATTTGTGAAAACGGATGCACGGGACAAAACGGATGTATTGCGTGGGATTTCTTATTTGAATGGAATTCGTGCTCTTGCATTTATTAATAATGTGGATCAGCTTCGCATGAAAGAAATGAAGCTTAGGTATAACGAAGCACCAATTGCGGTTCTTCATTCAGAAATGACGAAATTTGAGAGACAGCAAACATTGGAAAGTTTCCGTAAAGGCGAGTTGAAGATTTTGATAGCAACTGATCTTGCGGCACGAGGGCTAGACATTGATGGCTTAACACATGTTATTCACATCGACGTGCCACATACGGTTGAGCAATATTTACACCGTTCAGGCAGAACTGGACGAGCAGGCGGAGACGGGGAAGTATTGACATTGTTGTCGTACCCAGAAGAACGAGATTATCGTAAGCTGACTAAAGGAATTAAAACGGTTCAAAAAGTATGGTATAAAGGCCATCTTGCCGAAGGAAATTCAAAAACAATTGCAGCTCCTAAAAAGAAATAAGACAAGCGCAAGGAATCTATATATGTCGGGAAAATAGCACGTGTGTTGATTAACCATTTATTTGCATAAAATACTGGTGAATAGGGCTTAGAAAATTCCGTTTTCACTGAATCATTTCCGGTTCGCTTTCGGCAAACTATTCACGACACATTTACCATGAGGCAAGTGTGGCTAGAAGTGACTCTGTCACTTCTAGCCACACTTTTTTCGGTAATCCTGTTGTGAATACAAGTAGCGCCCAGTAGGTGATCATGTTATTCACTGGTGATTTTTGATTAATCAATAGACGTGGGAAAATAGTTATATAAATCGAGTGAAGGCATCCCCTAGCGCCGTAGTGAATTTAATGGAATACTTTATTACCACATATCTAGACAATAATAAAAAGGGCTATCCAGGAATCCAAGTGCATTGGATTTCCAGGGACAGCCCTTTTCTATATATATTGAAAGAACGCATTAGGCAGTAATTATAGTTGCGTCAAAATAATTGGTTCGCCTTTTGTGACGATAATTGTATGTTCGATTTGAGCCACAAGAGATTTGTCTGGTGTAATGAACGTCCAGCCATCCCCTGATTCAATAATATGCTCTGCTTTTTCAGAGATAAACGGTTCAACTGCAAGAACCATTCCTTCTTTCAGAAGCGTCTTATCCCAAGCGTCATAATAATTGAGTACATGCGAAGGTTCTTCGTGCAACGCTTTACCGATGCCGTGGCCAGTCAAGTTTTTGATGACTTTTAAGCCATTTTCTTTTGCCTCGCGTTCAACTGCTTTACCGATTTGGTTTAAGCTTGAACCTGCTTTAACTTTCGTCATTGCACGTTCAAATGCACTCTTAGCCACATCACATAATTGTTGTTTCTTTTTATCGGGTGTACCGACAACAAATGAAATGCCAGTGTCAGCAAAATAACCATTGTAGGAACCTGAGACGTCAATATTAACGAGATCTCCATCTTCTATGACGCGGGAACCAGGCATGCCATGGGCAACTTCACTGTTGACGCTGATGCATGTAAATCCAGGGAAATCATATTCTGCGATAGGACCTGAAATTGCACCTTTTTCTTCGAATAAGCGACCGCCGATGTCATCAATTTCTTTCGTCGTTTTACCAGGGACAGTTGCTTCTTTCATCGCTTCCCTGATTTCAGCAACAATTTTGCCGATTTTCTTTAACGCTTCAATTTCCTGTTCAGTTTTTGCAATCATTATGTTCAAATCCTTTCTTCCGTTCATTCTTTTCCATACCATACTATATCATATGGAGCTGAACAAAAAAGCCTACAAACTTAAAAAACGTTTGCAGACTGTCGAATTATTTCTTTGGGATTGTCGTGCTTGTTGCTTTTTTTTCTTTCATTACTTTGCGAACAATCGGATAGACGATAGGCGCCAATTTAATAGCGGTTTTTAATAATTTTCCAATATTCATTACGAATCACTCCTAAACACAGCATTTGTTACTTTTTTCCCGAATAGGTGGTTTTATAAACATTCACTTCAATACTTTAACACCTTGAAACACATTCCAAATTAGAATTGCTATGAGCAAAACTCCATAAACTAGCATGAATAAGACAGGTGTTAATTGCCAAAATCCAAAGTTACCACTAGGCATTACATTCAGGTCGTAGGTAAAGGAAAACATTGAAAAAGAAAAAATGATAAATCCTGCAATAAGAAGTACGACAGGAACAAGATGTGAAACGAGAGAGCGCTTGGCATGGTGTTTTACTTCACGGTCATCCGAAACGAAATAAATAATGACGGGTATAAGTAAAGGGGTGAAGAAGACACTAAAGTAGCATAGGGCGGCTAACAGTTTATTGTTCGACACACGAATCCCTCCATTTTAGTTTAACTATATATATATTGAGTAAATGAATCCCTAGATTAAACTTGGCGAAGAGGCCATACAAGGGTTAACTGGAGCCTGAGATTGGCGGCATCTCCTAGCGCCGCAGCGAATTTAATGGAATTCTTAATTTCAACATATATAGGATAATTATCATCCCTGTTAATCATCTTGCTTATAGGATCCCCATCTTATACAATGAACTAGACAACTAAATTACTGGAACCACAGGGGGAGCCTATTTGGCTGAGATTGGACAGCACGTCCTGACCCTTAGAACCTGTAAGATTATTCTTGCGTAGGAATGTGGATGGAAATTGACATATTCGATGTCCCATCTATTTCGGGATGTCTTTTTTTATGCCCACATCTTTCGCTGAGCTAGGAAAGGGATGAATTAATTTGGATCGGAAAAGACTTCAACTTTTACTTGAAATAGCTATTTTAGGTGCAATTTCATTTGTACTTGATCAGATTGGTTTTAAAATGCCACAGGGTGGCTCGGTTACGCTGTCAATGTTGCCGATTGTTGTCATGGCATTTAGATGGGGGATTGCAGGCGGTATGCTGACTGGCTTCGTCAGCGGGTTATTGCAACTGATGATGGGAGGCTATGTCTTTAATATAATACAGGCTGCCCTTGATTACTTCGTGGCGTACACGTTGGTTGGAGTGGCAGGTGTTACACTTGCATGGCTGTTAAGTAGTAAAGTAAAAGGAAACAAAGGCTCAATGGTTACAGCAATCGTTGTGGGGACAGTTATCGGTGGCCTACTTCGATACTTGATTCACTTCATTGGTGGAATTGTATTTTTTGCATCTTATGCACCTGAGGGACAGCCCGTATGGCTCTATTCACTCGTATACAATGCAAGTTACATGATACCTTCAATAATATTATCAGCAATTGTTGCGTCAATATTATTCACTACAGCACCGCGTCTTTTAGAGAGAAAATAGAAAATCGCCGTTCTGCCCAATGTGGGAGGACGGCGATTTTTTATTTTGGTGTGAATGACTTTCGTCTGAAGAACATGAATCCTGCGATTGTAGCTGCAAGAAATAGGGCTGCAGCAGAGACGAATAGTTCATCTGCACCGTTTTTCACAGTGATACCTATAAATGCCCATATGAAGACAGCACTAAATGCTATATCCGCGTAATGGTATAAAAAATGAAGTGCAATAGCGGTTGCGATAGTCAAGTAGATGACGGTCCATAGCGGGTCACTTAGTCCCCAACCAGACCATTCATGCAAAGTAAGGACGTAACTGATATTTGCAATGGTCGCGACAAAAACCCATCCTAGATAGACAGCAATCGGAACTCTACCATGAATATGACTATTTTTTATAGAATAAGTAAAATAAATGGTTAACAGTGTTAAAAGAAGAACCAGATTGATAATAATTGTCCATCCGAAGAAACCAAAATGCCAAAGCAAAATCCAAGTGATATTTAATAGGCAGCTGAGCACAAACAAAACTACCCTACGATTGAATAATGCATGATTAATGTTTACTGTGTTGCGCATAAAGCCGTATAACCAGATAGCGAGAAGCAGATAAATAACTGCCCAAATTGAAAAGGTATATCCTGCAGGTGTAAATAGTACCGGTAAACTATTAGAGATTTGCCCGGTTGTTTTTCCATTGATAGGCATTATATTCGCAGCTGCATTGACTAGAACGACCGCAATGAGCGAAAAGGTCATAATTATAATTCTAAACATATTTAAATCCTCCTACTGAATAGTATACAGAGGAATGGTGGAACCTGCGAAGGAAAGTATGAACCTTCCGTCACAATTGCATTATTTCGCATACCGAAAATTCATGTTATAATCAAGTTGTGTTTTTAGAAAATTTTGAATGAATTAAGGGGGAATAATAGTGACGCAAAAAACGTATTCTGAAGTATGGGATCTTGACGTTTTCTTTAAAGGTGGAAGTGGATCGACAGAACTACGGACACATTTGGATAGCGTAAAAGAAAAGTTAGGTTCATTAGAAGAAACGGCTTCTGCATTTGAAGTTCCTCAGTCAGCTGGTGCGTCAAAAGAAGTTGTAAACCTTATTGAATCATTAAAAGAGGTTGCACTTGACCTGTCACAGGCAGGTGCCGTTATTGGGTGTTTCCTTGCGGCGGATACAACAGATAAAAAAGCATTGCAACTGCAAGGCGAAACCGGATCCCTTGGGGCACGTTTTTCTACAATCGGGCTTAAAATCCGACAAACGCTGGCAAAAGCAGATGAGGATACATGGAATGGATTAATGGAATCGGATGAACTGAAGGAATTTGCATTTGTACTGAATGAATGGCGTGAAGAGGTCAACCTGAAACTGTCTGAAGAAGAAGAGAGTTTGATCACGTCGCTAAGCGTAGACGGCTATCATGGGTGGGGACAGTTATACGACATGCTCGTTGGTGACATTAAAATCAAAATCGAATTGGACGGAGAAGAGAAAGAACTTTCCGTTGGGCAGGCAAATAACCTAAGTTCGCATGAGAATGCAGATGTGCGAAAGCGCTCATTTGAAGCGTTGGAAGAAGCTTGGGAAGGAAAAGAGGACTTCTTCGCATCTGCATTAAATCATATTGCGGGTTTTAGGCTTGAAGTATACAAAAAACGTGGTTGGGATTCAGTATTGAAAGAGCCACTCCTCCGAAATAGAATGAGCGAAGAGACACTTGATGCAATGTGGGGAGCAATTGGTGTAAATAAAGCCCCGTTTGTAGAATACTTGCACGTCAAAGCGAGAATGCTAGGTACTGACAAAATGAACTGGTATGACATTGATGCGCCAGTTACAGCATCAACAAAGAAGATGTCGTATCAAGAAGGTGCAGAATTCATCCTAAAACACTTTGGAGAGTTTGGTCCTGAATTGGAAGCCTTTTCTCGCCTGGCGTTTGAAGATAGCTGGATCGAAGCGGAAGATCGCCCAAATAAACGTCCAGGTGGTTTTTGTACGGGTATGCCAGCATCCGAACAATCCCGTATCTTCATGACTTACAGCGGAACAATGTCGAACGTTGCAACACTTGCCCATGAATTGGGTCACGCGTTCCATTCATATGCACTGCGTCCAGTCCATTGGATGAACCGCCAATATGCGATGGGCGTAGCTGAAACGGCATCGACATTTGCAGAGATGATTGTCGCAGATGCTGCTGTAAAAGCCGCGGAAACGAAGGATGAAAAGATTGCATTACTGGAAGATAAAATTCAACGTAGTGTTGCATTCTTTATGAATATCCATGCGAGATTCCTTTTTGAGACGAGATTTTATGAAGAACGAAGAAATGGCATCGTGTCGGCTGAAAGATTGAACGAGTTAATGGCAGAAGCGCAGAAAGAAGCATACGGAGACGCTCTTAATACGGTCCATCCACACTTCTGGGCGTCGAAACTCCATTTCTACATTACGGGCGTGCAATTCTATAATTTCCCGTACACATTCGGCTATTTGTTCTCCCTTAGCATCTATGCAAAAGCTTTAGAAGATGGAGAAGGATTTGAACAGAAATATATGGCGCTTTTACGGGACACTGCGGTTATGAGTGTCGAAGACCTTGCGATGAAGCATCTTGGTGAGGATATTACGAAACAAGAGTTTTGGGCAAAAGGCGTAGCGTTATGCATAAAAGATGTTGAGGAGTTCTTGGAACTTACTTCGGTAAAAGGGTGAATATGAATTGATTTTGCTTGAAGGGCAAACTTGTTATTTACGAATATTGACAGAGGAAGACGCATTTAGCTTCACGGAATTACTTAGCGCTAATAAAGAATACTGGTCTATTTTCGAACCGCGGCACGAAAGTAGTTATTTTACCGTGGCTGTCCAAAGAGAGAAAATAAGGGAGTCAATTTACCAAATGCGGGACCGAAGGGAATATAACTTCGGTATCTTCGAAAAGGCAACAAGTAGGCTAATTGGTCATATCTCACTTTACAGTATTAAAAGACTTCCTTTTTCCAGTGGTTTTGTCGGCTATTCAATCGATGAGCGTGAAACGGGTAGGGGAATTGGTACGGAAGCGGTTCGTCTTGTTACTAATTTTTCATTCGATAAAGTCGCTTTACATCGGATCGAGGCATATGTCTCACCCCGTAATAGCGGCTCGTTAAAAGTACTGGAGAGGTCTGGGTACTTCCAAGAAGGACTGCTGCGCAAACTCCTTTATATCAATGGTGTCTGGGAAGACCATTATATCTACGCTATTGTGGAGGATGATTTTTGAAAGGGTAAGACCGCATTGCGGAAATTAATAGCTAAAATAAAAAGCCGATTCCTGTAAATAGGAATCGGCTTTTGTTTATTTCCCGGGAAATGCGTCGATTTTAATCATTGGAATTGTGCATATAGCCATCTATGATGATATCGAGCTTCCCAGTATTAGGGTGGACGACAAGTCCGTGAACGGCTACTTTTTTGTCCATAAGGGGATGATTTCGTACAGCATCCACACTCATCTTGACGCTTTCCGTCACATCGCCAAACCCATGTAACCAATCTTCCATGTCTACACCGGAGTACTTGAGAGTTTTAAAGATATTTTTATCAATCCCGCGATGGACCATTTTTTCTATAATGAGACCTGTATCGACAGCACTCATTCCACAATCGTGATGCCCGACAATGTAAACTTCATCAGCTTGCAAATCATAAACTGCTACAAGCAAGCTTCTCATAATGCCGCCAAATGGGTGTGTGACGACTGCACCGGCGCTTTTAATAATTTTAGCATCGCCATTTTTTAAGTTCATCGCCTTAGGCAACAACTCAGTCAGTCTTGTATCCATACATGTTAATATTACAATTCGCTTATCGGGAAACTTTGTTGTTGCGTATTGTTCATATTGTTTTTCAGCTACAAATGTATCATTAAAATCAAGTATTTCTGAAAGAATTGTCATCGTATACTCCCATTCTGTAAGTTTTTATTTATCATACTTGAAAATATGTAAAAAGAAAAGAGCTGCCTAAAGGCAACTCTTAAAAGTTTGTGTCTGGTTTTGGATCAATTGTTGAAGAATCGGCGGAAATCATAGCCGAAGACAGAAAGTGCATTGTGAACATAGCTGTTATACCAAGGCAAACCATAAAGCCGATAACTGTAGTGAACATCAAGCCCATATATATGACCCCTCTCAAAATTATTAGTTTAGGTACTATCATCAGTATACAGTAAAAACCCAAATTATTTAAGGGGTTCATGAAATGTTTCACCTAATTGTGACGATTATTAGAAAGCCCAGTTCCCATGGCTGAACACAGGTTCTGAAGAGCCATCATCATTAATTCCATCAATATCCATTTCCCCAGAACCAACCATGAAGTCGACATGTGTGATACTTTGGTTTAAACCATGTTTTACAAGCTCTTCACGTGCCATCGTTTTGCCACCCTCAATACAAAATGAATAGGCACTGCCGAGCGCAAAATGATTCGATGCATTTTCATCGAACAATGTATTATAGAAAAGCAGACCCGATTGGGAAATCGGTGAAGCATGTGGAACAAGTGCGACTTCACCAAGATGTTTTGCACCTTCATCTGTATCAATTAGACGTTGCAAGACTTCTTCACCTTGTTCGGCTGAAATCTCAGTTACACGTCCATCTTTAAATGTTAATTTGAAGTTATCGATGATATTGCCACCATAGCTTAGCGGTTTTGTGCTTGATATAAAGCCGTTGACGCCCGTTTTTAGAGGGACAGTGAATACTTCCTCTGTTGGCATATTAGCCATGAAAGTATCTCCCTTCTCATTGACGCTACCGGCTCCACACCACAAGTGACCTTCGGGCAATTCAACAATCAGGTCAGTACCTGGCGCTTTGTAATGAAGTTTGCGGTATCTTTTGTTATTTAAGTAATCGACTTTGGCATGCAGTTGGTTGTCATGATTGATCCACTCTTGCACTGGGTCTTGCTTGTCTGTACGTACTGCTTTAAAAATTGCAGTCCAAAGTGCCGAAATCTGTTCTTCTTCTGGGAGCTCTGGGAACACTTTTGCTGCCCATGCTTTTGAAGGGGTGGCGATGACTGTCCAGCTGATTTTATCAGACTGTACATACTGCCGATATTTGTCGAGTGCCTGTCCAGTGGCTTTTTGTGAGTCGGCAATGCGCGATGGCTCAATTCCTTTTAATAAGTCAGGACTTTGGGACACGATACTCATGAATGCAGCACCTTTTTCTGCAAGTGTTTCGCGTTCCATTACTTTCCATTCAGGGAATTCAGCAAAAGAATCAGCTGGAGCTTTTTCATAACGCAGTCGGGAAATCGTGTCATCGGACCAATCAACAAATACTTGACGTGCACCCGCATCATAAGCTTTTTCAGTTACAAGACGGACAAATTCCGTTGTTTCTGTTGAAGCACTGATATAAAGGTATTGATTTGGTTGAATATTGACCCCAACCTTTACTGCAAGTTCAGCATAGCGAGATAATTGTTTTTCGAAAGTAGACATAAATAAAAACTCCTTCCTCTATCTTCTATAATAGTACCAATTTATAGGCCCGGCCTGCAACGTCAAATGTATTGAAAAAGTTAATCTTCGCCTCCACGGATTGTTAGTTTAGCCATTAGGGTTTTTACAGGATAAATTGTGACAGTATGAAAACTTGCATATATTTATTACTTCTGTTCACCTAAAGAATAGGCCGGAGATGCCGAAATAAGAAGAAGAATGGAATACTTGGAGGGTCAACTTATGGATTTATCAACAGTAATTGGTCTAGTATTAGGGTTTGTTGCGCTTCTTGTCGGTATGACGATGAAAGGTGTCCCGGTAGATAGCTTATTTAATATGGCAGCTATACTAATAATACTTGTAGGAACGCTTGCGGCTGTTATCATTGCCTTTCCAATGAATGAGTTGAAACGTGTACCCAAATTATTTGGCGTGCTTTTTAAAGAACAGAAACTTGCTTCCGATTCCGATATCATCCGTATGTTTTCAAGTTGGGCAGATATTGCGCGACGTGAAGGACTATTATCGCTTGAAGCAAAAACAGACGAAATTAATGATCCATTTTTGAAAAATGGATTGGGCCTCGCAATTGATGGGCAAAATGCCGATTATATCCGTGATGTGCTAAGTGAAGAAGTGGAAGCTATGGAAGATCGGCATTCTGCCGGAGCACAAATATTCTCGCAGGCGGGCACATACGCACCAACACTGGGTGTTCTAGGAGCAGTCGTAGGTCTTATTGCAGCACTTGGGAATTTGAATGATATCGAGGCGCTTGGTCATGCGATTTCCGCAGCATTTATTGCGACGTTGCTTGGTATTTTTACTGGATATGTGCTTTGGCATCCATTTGCGAATAAATTAAAACGTAAATCGCACGAAGAAGTAAGACAGAAGAAAATGATGATTGAAGGGGTCCTCTCCGTTCTTGAAGGGGAAGCACCGCGTGTTATTGAGCAGAAGCTGTCCTCATATCTGTCTGCGGAAGAACGCAGAAAGCTGGCCGTTACAAAGAATAGCGATAAGGGGGATGGGGAGTTTGTCGAAGAGACGTAAGAGAAAAAAGGATGACCACCATATAGATGAGTCATGGCTGTTGCCATACTCCGACCTTATGACTCTTCTTCTCGCGTTATTCATCGTACTATTTGCCTCAAGCTCGGTAGATGAAGTCAAACTTAAACAGATGTCAGCAGTGTTCAGTGAAATATTTGATGGTGGACAAGGTGTGATGGATAATGCAGCTCCTACACCTGTGCCGATACCGAAGGATTCAATTGGTACCAACAATGAGAATACATCCTATATAGAAGATCAGAAGTCACTTACTGAAATTCAAGATAGAGTAGATGAGTATATTGCAGTGAATGAACTGGAGAATCAGTTCGAAACCAAACTGACGGATGAAGGGTTATTAGTGACAATTAGAGACAGTATCCTCTTTAGTCCAGGAATGGCAGATATCAATCCTGAATATATAGGGATTGCAGATGATATTGCGGAACTTCTTGTTTTTGACCCACCTCGTCATATCGTCGTCACTGGCCACACGGATAATGTTCCGATTGGAAATGCTCAATTTCAATCGAACTGGGAGCTTAGTGTAATGAGAGCGGTGAATTTCTTGAAAAGTATTGTGAGAAATGAAGAGATCAATCCACTTTTATTCAGTGCGAAAGGATACGGCGAGTTTCAGCCAATCGAATCAAATGAAACAGCTGATGGAAGAAGTAAAAACCGTCGGGTAGAAGTATTGATCCAGCCACTTGTACTAGAAGATGGAACTGCATTTGAATAAATTTATCCAAAGAAAAAAGATTCACCGGTAAATTCATACCGGTGAATCTTTTTGGATTGCTTAACTTCTTAGCGTACCAAGTTCAGCTGCAATTGCCTGCATTTCATTTGGTGTAATGTTAGTGCGTTTCATGACCATTTTGTACATATAGTACAAATCATCATATTTAGATGTGCTGAAATTCTCCGGATTCATAGCGGCTGAATTAACCATACGAAGTTTTTCAGTAATTTTGTCAATCATATAAGAAACATTTTCTGGTGTTGGGTTAGATAAATCCATAGTATAGTCCACCTTTCGATAAGCTTTGGACCTATCATTTCATTATTCTCCCGGACTGTCAAATAGAATTGGAAATCAACCTCGTTTTGCGGCTTCTCTTTCCTCTTTGAGTTTTGCATTGAAGCGTTTTGTTTCAAAGACGATGACCCCAGATAACCCGAGAAGTCCAATTAAGTTTGGAATTGCATTAAGTCAGCGAATAACCAAACAGCATCAAGGGTTGCTGTAGCACCTACAAAGATGACTCCTATGAATACGATACGGTAGTAAATCAGAACCATAGGATTTGGGAACAGATATTGGAAACGTTTCTCTCCGTAATATGCCCACCCGAATATTGTTGATGTAGCAAGGAATAGCAATCCAATTGCAACAACACCAAGTCCTGTAATCCAGTGCGGAACACTAAATGTTAAATTACTGTTAAAAAGATAACCGTTTCGACGAGAAGGATAAGCAAAGGCGGTAGTTTTTCTTTTTCCTAAATCAAGATATTAAAATCCCCTCAGCTTGATGATTTCTCTTTGTCTTTGACATCATCTGGTCTCTTGTAACCATCTTTCCAAAAATCGGCGTTTTTGATCCCGTATTTAGTTGAATTGAACTCTGGATCTTTGCCTTGCTTAAGTTGTTCTTCGTAATCTTTTAGAGCGATATTAGCTGGCTTAAATAGTAATAGAATCGCAATTAAGTTCAGCCATACCATAATTCCGAGTCCGATATCACCCATTGCCCATGCTGTTGAAGCTGTTTTTATTGACCCTAGGAAAATGGATCCTAGAAGGACGAATTTTAAAATGATGAAACAAATTCCCCTGTATTTCCCACGTACTAGGTATGCTAAGTTTGTCTCAGCGATATAGTAATAAGCATAAATGGTTGTGAAGGCAAAGAAGAATAAGGCAATGGCGACGAATCCTGCACCGAATCCTGGGAGGACCGTATCAACTGCTGCTTGTGTATAACCAGCTCCTGGTTCGACACCTGGAATGTTTTCAACAATTGTTTGCCCCGTTTTTTCATCGATAACATTGTATTGTTGGGTAAATAATATCATCATGGCGGTTGCTGTAACAACTAAGAATACATCTAAGTAAATTGAGAAAGCTTGTACAAGTCCTTGCTTCGCTGGGTGGGAGACTTCCGCTGCCGCTGCTGGGTGAGCGCCTGTACCTTGACCCGCTTCATTCGCATATAGACCACGTTTTACGCCCCACATGACCGCTGAACCAATAATACCACCAAACATTTGGTCTGCTCCGAAGGCACTTTTGAAAATGAGTGCAAAAACTGCTGGTACATCTCCAATATTAGCTCCAATTACAATAAGCGCAACGAGTACATAAGCAAGTGCCATAAAAGGAACGACCCATTCTGCTACTTTTGCAATCCGTTTAACGCCACCGAAAATCGTGAAACCAACAAGTCCGACAACAATTAAACCTGTGACTGTCTTGTCAAGACCAAAAGCATTATGGATACTGTCTGCAATTGCATTTGACTGTATGCTTGGCATCAAGAAAGCCATTGCAACGAGTGTTGCCACCGCGAATACGACCGCAAACCATTTCCAACCAAGTCCTTTTTCAATGTAAAATGCGGGTCCACCACGATACTCTCCATCTTGCTTTTCTTTATAGATTTGAGCAAGTGTCGACTCTACATAAGCTGATGTTGCCCCGATGAAGGTAATGGCCCACATCCAAAAAATGGCGCCAGGACCACCAAAAGCAATACCTGTTGCTGTACCAGCGATGTTCCCTACCCCAATACGACCTGATAGAGACATCACTAACGCTTGGAACGAAGAAACACCTGCGGCGGAACCCTTTCCTGAGGACACAAGTTTAATCATTTCTTTGATGAGTCGAATCTGTAAAAACCTTGTTCGAACACTAAAATAAATGCCACAAAAAACGATGAATCCAATTAAAATAGGACTCCAAAGCCAACTAACGATTGTGTTAACAATTTGATCGAACAATTAGACCACTCCTCAAATTTGATTTTTCGTGATTTAAACACACCTACTTTGCGGAATCCTCACGTCCTCTCAGTCTCTCTAATTCGTCAACCTTAATGTCAATATTCCGAAAATTAACAGCTTTCGTCAAGCTTTATTTTTTTAAATCCGACAATTTGTTTGTATTTCCTTTAGCTGGGGTATAATTGTATATGCGAAAGAGTTTGAATTGGAGGGCTTATAATGGGTAACAGCAAATTTGGTACGTTTATTATTGTTGGTGCACTTACGGGTGCGGTTGTAAGTATGTTCGATCGGAGTACGCGGAAACATATCGTAAAGAAATCAAATAATTGTATATCAGAAATGAAGTATTATGCGAAAAATACTGATGTGCTAAGATGGAAATTGGAAGAGAAGAAAGACAAGTATAAGTCTGTCTTTGAACAACTATCGGACGATGCATCATATCTTAAAGCACAAGTAGAAGAGTTAAAAGCACTTACGCCACAAGTTAAAGGTTTAGTCATGGACACGAAGGATGCATTTGTTGAATCGAAAGATGAATACAAGTCAATTGTTAGTGAAGCACCATAGGAATATAGTGTCGGTTTTAAAAGTAAACTGTATTGAAAGGGGTGACGAAAGTTTGAAGAATGATGAACGTTCAACACCTACACCGATCCAAGAAGAGAAAACTAGCAAGTATAAGGAGAAGATGGATGGCTTTATGGCAGACTCCGCAGCCATGAAGTTTTTGGATGATGTAAAAGAAGGTGAACTTGAGCAATTTGATGTCACGACAACAAATGGATTTTTCAAAGAACTGCTTGTCCGGATAAAAAAAGTCGACGTGACGGGCATTGGCTCGCAACTCGCCTTCTTTTTCCTTTTGTCCCTATTTCCCCTACTAATCTTTATAATGACATTGTTACCTTATCTAAACTTTAACCAAGCGGAAGTTCTCTTATTGATTCGAGACTATGCACCAGAGAGCGTTGCTACGCTAATCGAGGACACATTAAAAGAAATCTTGCAAAACCGCAATGGTGGTTTACTATCATTTGGGATACTTGCGACGGTGTGGTCAGCATCTAAAGGAATGAACGCATTGACGAAAGCTTTGAACCGATCTTATTTTACGGAGGAATCACGTTCGTTCATCGTGGCCCGCGGTATGTCGGTTGTCTTTACTATCTTACTCGTCGCCGTGTTGGTAGTCGCCCTTGTATTACCAGTGTTCGGGCAACAGATTGGCGTACTAGTATTCTCTTATATGGGACTTGAAGAGGGATTCATCACTTTGTGGGGGAGTCTGCGCTGGGTATTGCCGCCTGTACTAATCTTCTTCGTATTTTCACTTATTTATTGGCTGGTACCTAACTTAAAAATTCACTTTATAAGTGTGCTGCCAGGAGCATTATTTGCTACGGTAGGCTGGATTCTGACATCATTTGGATTCTCATACTATGTCAATAACTTCGGAAGCTATTCGGGTACATATGGTAGTATCGGAGCAATTATTGTATTAATGATGTGGTTATATTTCTCAGCTATAATTCTGATACTGGGCGGACAGCTGAATGCCGTCACATTTGAGAGGACTCAGTTGAAAAGAGCAAAAGCAAAAAGCAATGCAGTCATGTAACAATGACGCATTGCTTTTTTTCTATATATGTTGAACGAGTGAATACCTATATAAACGGAGCGAAGGCGCCTTACAAGGGGATCTCTATTCCAATTATATCGTTAGAGAGATATAAATGAATTATTCAATGTGATTCAGCATCCTAAGCCCGTTTAAAATGACAAGGATAGTGCTACCTTCGTGGCCGATAACGCCAAGCGGCAGATCAACGACTTGCAGGAAGTTTGAAACAATTAACACCAAAATGATTGAAATGGAGAACAAGACATTCTGTTTCACAATCCGCTGCATTTTACGAGATAACTTGATGGCATAAGAGATACGTCTCAAGTCATTTTGCATTAGAACGATATCGGCTGTTTCAAGTGCAACATCGGTACCTTCACCCATTGCGATACCTGATGTTGCGGTAGCAAGTGCAGGTGCATCATTGATCCCGTCACCGACCATACCTACGTTTTTGTAGTCGATCAGGAGGCGTTTCAAATGATTGACTTTCATTTCCGGCAGACATTCTGCAACGTATGAATCGAGTCCGGCCTGTTTCGCAATAGCAGCAGCAGTTTTTTCATTATCACCTGTTAACATGATTGTTAAAATGCCTGATTTTTTCAATTGTGTGATGGCCTCGATGGCCTCGGGGCGCAACGAATCTCTTAGTGCTGCCGCAGCGATAATACCTTTATCATCTTTCATGAAGATAATTGTTTTACCTTCATCGGCAAGAGAGAGTGCGACGCCTTGCTGAAATTCCTCTGTCAATTCTTTGCCGACAAAACGTGGATTTCCGACGAGAAATTCTTGTGTATCAATAATTGCCCGGATACCGTGGCCAGGTACATCTTTAATGTGAAGATTTCGGTCTAAGGTTATTCCTTTATTGACCGCATATTTTGTAATCGCGACAGCAAGTGGATGATTCGATTGGGATTCAATACTTGCAAGCATCGTTAGTGTTGCATCTGGATCTGCGCCATCACGTACATAGAAGTCTGTGACAATTGGTTTACCGTTCGTTAAAGTACCGGTTTTATCAAAAGCAATCGCTTTAAGTGAACCCAAATGCTCTAGATGGACACCGCCTTTGAATAGAACGCCTTTCTTTGCTCCGTTAGAGACCGCGGCAAGTGTCGCTGGCATAATAGATGCGACTAGCGCACACGGAGATGCAACGACGAGCAGGACGATTGCCCGATAGAGCGTAGTCATCCAATCCCATCCAAACAAATAATGAGGCACAACCATCATGATTAGCACCATGATGATAACGGCTTTTACATACGTTCCTTCAAATCGCTCTATAAATTGCTGTGAAGGTGATTTCTCACTTTGGGCACTTTGAACAAGTGTAATGATTTTTTGGAAAAGTGTTTCAGAACTAGGCTTTGTCATTTTTATTTGGATAGCACCGCTTAAATTAACTGTACCGGCGAATAGTTCGTCGCCGATTTCTTTTGTGACGGGAATAGATTCTCCATTAACGGCAGACATATCGATGGAAGAAACACCAAAAGTGATATTCCCGTCGACCGGAACCCTTTCGCCTGGTTTGACGAGTAGAATGGATCCGACCTTTAGGGAAGAGGTTGCCACTTTGATAGCAGTACCATCTTCTTGAAGGAGCCACGCCTCTTCAGGCTGTAATTCCATAAGTGCGGAGATTTCCTTATGGCTTTTATTTAGCGTGTAGCTTTCAAGCGCACCACTGAGTGCAAAGATGAAAATAAGGACCGCTCCCTCCGCCCAGTATCCAATAAATGCAGCACCGATTGCTGCGAACACCATTAGCATCTCGACATTCAGTTCCTTGTCATTAATCGTATCTTCAATACCTTCCTTCGCTTTGGCGAATCCACCTATAATAAAGGCAGTGATATAGAGGGGGACAGAAAGGGTTTCCAATCCGTACTTACCACTTATCCAAGCTGTAAGAATTAGTGCACCTGATAGAATCGCAGCAATCAATTCAAGATGTGCTGGCCATGTTATAGCTTCTTTTGGCTGTTGTTCAGTGAGAGTAGTCACAGTTATTACCTCCTAATTGATAATGATAGTCAATTTCAAATGGCTCATTAAAGTATGAAAGTCGGTTCCCATTGATGGGAACCGACTAATGTTGATAGATGATAATTGATATCAGTTGATAATTATTATTGTTAATAACCATAGTATATCCAACTGGAAAAGAAATAGATACTATTTTGTATTGAAGGTTGGGATGAGGGAGTTAGTAGTTAGTGAGGCTTACCGCAGATTATTCTAGTTCTGTCGTCCAGTTCGGTGGATTGGTCATAGAGTTTTTAGACTGTCGTATAGATTTCCGCAAGTTCGCTCTACTTCACGGACTATTAACCAACGTCTAATTAAAAAAAGGCATCTTATGCCGGGATTACTCCGACATTAAGATGCCTTACTCAATTAGCTAAAAACTTTTTCTTTAAACTGAGACAGTTTTTCAAGGGAAGACTTGTCGACATCAGCATGCAAGCTGTTGCCGTGCGAGTCCATCGTCACAACTGCGGTGAAATCTTTAACGCGCAGATGCCACATTGCTTCAGGGATACCGAATTGAAGAAGGTCGACACCCTCGACTGCTTTAATACAGTCGGCATAATATTGCGCAGCACCACCAATTGCATTTAAGTAGACGCCGCCATGTTCTTCTAAAGCCGCCAACGTTTTCGGACCCATACCGCCTTTACCGATAACAGCACGCACTCCGAATTTTTTCATGATGTCGCCTTGATATGGTTCTTCACGGGCTGATGTTGTGGGTCCCGCAGCTTTGATTTCATAACTACCATCTTCATTTTTCATCACAACCGGGCCACAATGATAAATGATTTGTCCATCAAGATCGATAGGTGAGTCATTTTCTGATAAATATTTATGAATCGCATCACGACCTGTGTACATCATTCCGCTGATTTTGACAACATCGCCGACATTTAAATCACGGATCTGTTCTTCTGAAATTGGGGCCATGAGCTCGACAGTACGTGCAGTTTGTTTCGCTTCGTCTTGGTTATTATCATCTTGTTCGAAAGCGATTTTTTCCCCATCATTGTAATGCCAGTTCGTAATATTACCAGATCCAGCATCGATATCCACAGCCATGCGGCGGTATGCCCAACAGTTATACGCTACAGAAACATAGAAACTTGCAGGGATCCGGTGCATAACGCCAATTTTACAGCCGAGAAGGGTAACCTCGCCGCCGAAGCCCATTGTACCGATGCCGAGTTTGTTTGCTGATTCCAGGACATACTCTTCAAGGTCAGCAAGTTTCGGATTCGGATTTAGGTCGTCTACTTCGCGGAAAAGTTGGTCTTTCGCAAGTTCGTAGCCCGAAGCGCGGTCTCCGCCGATTCCGACGCCAATGAAACCCGCAGAACACCCTTGCCCTTGGGCTTGATAAACAGAGTGTAAAATACATTTACGGATGCCATCAAGATCGCGTCCAGCACGACCAAGTCCGTCGAGTTCTGCAGGTAAGCTATATTGAATGTTTTTATTCTCACAGCCGCCGCCTTTTAGAATCAGTTTCACTTCGATATGATCTTGTTCCCATTGTTCAAATTTCACAACGGGGACACCTGTGCCAAGGTTATCTCCGCTATTATCACCTGTCAGTGAGTCGACAGAGTTTGGACGGAGTTTAGTGTCTTTTGTGGCTTGTACAATTGCGCGCTTAACAGCTGCCTTGATTTCAATTTGGTTGACTCCAACTGGTGTTTTGATTTTAAATGTTGGCATGCCGGTATCCTGGCAGATTGGCGACATTTTTTCATCAGCCATATTGATGTTTTTTGTAATCGTCTCAAGACTCATTGCTGCCCGTGTACCGGCATCTTCTAGCTCTTTTGCTGCAAGGATTTTTCGACGCACATCTTTTGGAAGATTCGTGGAAGTTTCGCAGATGAGATCATACATGCTTTTTTCAAGTTGTTCTATGTACATTCTCGATTTCCCCCTGTAGTTATAGCCTGTTACTTATCTAATTTGATTTTTTCCATCTGTTCTTCAAGGTCGTCTAGCAAACTTATTAGCTGATCGATTTCCTGAAGGTCAGCTGTTTCTGGTTCAATTGTATCCAGCGTTTCAAGAAATTGATGAAGCCTAGTTTTTAATCCTTCAACATGTCCGTTATTTTGTGCTTTGTCCAATCCGTACACCTCTTTTCATTAGTATAATCGTAAACGAAAAAACGGAATTTATCAATGAAGGGGAATAGAACCTTTTCAAGTAGTTGAATATTCTTTTTAACATAATCTTTACAATACATAATCTATGTGCTATGATTCATTTAATCAAACGAAAGGGAGGATGACGGTAAGGGTAATCACAACGGAAACCAAGGAGGTTGAGAACTTTAATTAAAAAAAAGAAAGCTCAACAATGTAGGTATCGTTATACCCAAATTTAGTCCTGTGGAGGTGGAGTCTCAAAAAAATACAGACAGCGTTAGTGATTGCTTGAATGTAAATGTGAGAAGTAAACATAAAATTATAGAAAGGTAGCGAGAACAGGTTAAAGACGAAGTGAAAGAATTTAAGAAGGAGGGGATTCGTAAGTGTCCGCTGGCAGTGTGCCAGGAGACTAATACGACTTATGCAGATGGAAAGTGAAGGTTCAATTCATACGTAAAGGCTCAGCCGTAATCTGACAAACAGATATGGACTGGGCCTTTATATTTTTTTGCGTAATCACCGTTTTCATGTGCTAAAATTATACAATGATCTTTAAAGCAGGGAGCGGTTATTCATGGATACTTTTTCACAACAAGAGAAGCGCCGTTTTTGGATACTTGTTATTATTGTCTCGATTTCTGGGTTTTCACAAGGCATGCTGTTGCCGCTTATTTCGGCCATCTTCGAAAAGGATGGCATTTCGAGTTCAATGAATGGTTTGAATGCTACGGGTTTATACATAGGAACGTTACTTGTTTCACCGTTTATGGAGGCGCCGCTCCGGCGTTTTGGCTATAAGCCAATTATTGTTGGGGGCGGCATGCTTGTTTTTATATCGTTACTGCTGTTCCCATTATGGAAAAGCGTCGTGTTTTGGTACGTACTTAGGTTGTTTATTGGCATCGGGGACCATGCACTTCATTTTTCAACTCAAACATGGATTACTAGTTTTTCACCGCAACAAAGATTGGGTCGAAATATTGCGATTTATGGTTTGTCATTCGGCGTCGGATTTGCGGCGGGTCCCTTATTCGCGCCACTTGTCAATGTGTTTGAAGGCTTACCGTTCATTGTATCGGGATTACTGTGCATGCTTGCATGGTCGCTAGTCTTCATGCTGAAAAATGACTTCCCGGATATTATGAAAGGAAAGTCCGATAATGAACGACTTTCCGCACGATTTAAAGGAACAATGGCTGTTGCTTGGCTCGCTTTTCTAGGGCCATTTGGATACGGTTTTCTTGAGTCAACACTTAACGCGATGTATCCGGTATATGCGCTCAGAAATGGAATTGAATTTACATCTGTAACAATTATTCTAGCCACATTTTCTGTAGGAGGGATTATTTCTCAGTTACCTCTTGGGATGCTATCCGATAAGATAGGAAGAAGACCTGTCTTTCTTGTTGCACTTGGAGGTGGATCAATCTCGTTTTTCATCGCAAGTACTATGGAAACATCTACAATCGCTGTTATAGCCATGTTTTTCGTTGCTGGACTCTTTTCAGGTTCTATTTTTTCCCTTGGTATTTCGTACATGTCCGATTTGACACCGAAGCATCTGTTACCGACGGGGAACTTGTTATGCGGAATTTTCTTTAGCTTAGGCAGTTTGACAGGTCCATTTCTGGGTGGTCTCTTCCTAGAGTTTGATGCGGGGTTTAGTTTCCTACTGCTGATTTCATTGTTTTTGGCTGTGTTGTTCGTTGTTTCTTTTATTGGGAAACTGAAGCAACGCCCGATTGCAGCATAAGAAAAAGCGTCCAATAATGGACGCTTTTTCTAAGCTTAGGAAACTATAAAATCACGTACTGTGGATAAGCTGCGTTCCTTATTAGGCGCTTGCGCTTTTGTTTTTACCTCAAAATAGAGTTGACGTTTTCGTATTCCAAAACAAGATCGTCAAGCGTTTGGAAAGTATAACCTGCTTTCTTGGCGTCTTGGATAAAGGAAGGTAAAGCTTGTGCGTTATCAGGCGAAACTGTGTGCATTAGAATGACGGCGCCAGGATGTAGCTGTTTCATTAGTTCACCATAAGCAAAGTCACGACCTTTGGGTTTGTCGGCGTACCAGTCAATGAATGCGACTGACCAGAAAATATGCCTGTATCCGAGTTCGTTGCCTTTGGCGAGGACTTTGTCATTGAATACGCCTTCAGGGGGCCTAGTGTAGTATGTCCGTTCGAGTCCGGTTACTTCATTCAACAGTTTGTCGAATTTAGTCCATTCTTCTTCCATTCTCTGTTCGGATAGATTGGCCAAGTTCGGGTGTCCATACGTATGGTTGCCGATTCCATGGCCTTCCGCAATCATCCGTTTGACGAGGGGAAGAGCACTTTTTAAGTAATGTCCCGTGAGAAAGAATGTCGCCGGAGCGTCCTCATTTTTCAATGTATCTAAAATACTTTCCGTATAGCCGTTTTCGTAGCCGTTATCGAACGTCAAATAGACAATTTTTTCGTCAGGCTTTCCTTTATAAATGGCCCCATGTTTATCGAGCATTGAATCAAGTGCAGCGCCAGCACTAGGCTGGATACCACCTGTAGCTTTCTTGAAGCCCCAATGAAATTCATCTGCCTTAGCTGAAAATGGATTAAAAACAAAACCTACCATTACAATAAAAGTTGCTAATAAAATACCTGGTCCATGTTTTTTTATCATCAAAAACGCACCTTTCCTTTTAGGGTAGGATGCGCAGATGAAGCCGAACTATACGTCTTTATTGTACAAATCATTTAGTGCAGACTCTAGCGTCGGAAAATAAAATTTAAAACCGTTGTTCAGTAGTTTTTCGGGTAAGACATGCTGACCTTCTAGAACGAGTGCGCTTTTTTTACCAAGCACTATTTTCATTATGAATGAAGGAACTGGTATCCAGTGTGGTCTATGTAACACTGAACCGATTGTTTTACCGAAGTACTTCATTCGTTTGGGAAAGGGTGATGTGACGTTTACGGGTCCGTATATTTGTGGATTGCTGAGTGTAAAAGCAATTGCATGTGCAACATCTTCTATATGCACCCAAGATACCCACTGATTGCCCGTGCCGACTGGTCCGCCCGCAAATAATTTGTACGGCAGTACCATAAGTGGCAATGCTCCGCCGTCTATTCCGAGTATGACCCCAAATCTCATAAGTACGACGCGTATACCCTCAGATTCGACTGATACTGCTTTCTTTTCCCAGTCTGTTACAGTCTGACCGAGAAAGTCGTCCGCATAATCCAGTGATTCTTCTGTGTAAACATTATCTTCTGATGCTGGATAAATACCAATTGCGCTAGCGTTTACAAGTACAGCCGGTTTTGTTTGCAAAGCGGAGATGATACGTAGTAATTCATCGGTTGCTTCCATTCGACTTGCGTAGATTTGTTTACGATGTTCAGCGGTCCAACGCCCCTCGTTGATGGATACGCCGGCAAGGTTGACGAAGGCATCAGCTGAAATAATTTCATTTTCCGGATAAGTATCTTCCTGAAGCCATTTAACGTATTTTATATTGCCATCAATTTTACTATCTTTTTTGGATAAAATGATGATTTCATGGCCTTCATTCAATAAAGTATCCGTTAATTTCTGTCCGACAAAACCAGATCCACCTGCAATGACGATTTTCATTTTCCGACACCCCCATTAGGATTCTATACCCTATATTGAGACCAATTAAGCTGAAGCACAAGGACGGAACATGTATACTAAAAAGAAAGCAAGGGAGGCGTGTTAAAGGTGCCTGTTATTACTAAAATATCACAACAGAAAAAAGATCTCGAACGATACAATATTTTCCTAGATGAAAAGTATGCATATAGTGTCCACGAATCGGTGCTTGTCAAATTCGGTTTAACGAAAGGGATGGCCCTTGAAGACTGGTCGATTGACGAGATGGTCTATGAAGATGAAATCCGGAAAGCATTCAACCGAGCACTCCATTATCTTGGGTTCAGAATGCGCAGTGAGTTTGAAGTGAAGAAAAAACTTTTGGAATTAGGATATGGGGAAGCAATTGTACTAGAAGCACTCGTGAAGTTGAAAAACCTTGGATTTCTAAATGATGAAACCTATTCAGATGCACTTCTTCAAACACGGAAAGATTCATCTGGTCAAGGTCCCAAAGCAATTCAGCAAGAGATGCATAAAAGAGGGATAGGGAAGGAACTACAGATCAAAGTGCTTGAATCTTATTCGGAAGATGAACAGCTTAAAATCGCAACGAAACTTGCAGAGAAGACAGCGAATTCAAACCGCTCTGTAGCCCCAGCTCAATTAAAACAAAAAATCCAAAATGCATTGCTTCGAAAAGGGTATTCCTTCGACCTTATTAAACAAGCACTTGCGACTATTAATTTCGAGCGCGAGGAAGATGAATGGACATCCATCGCCGATTCAATAGGAGAGAAAGCATGGCGTCGCTATAGCTCGAAATTTAGTGGAAGGACCTTGAATGACAAAGTAAAACAGGCGATGTATCAAAAGGGTATCCCATTTGAGCAAATTGATCATTTCATTGATAAAAAGGAGAATGAAGAAGATGGAGATTGAAAAAAAATATAGTGCAATGACAGAACATGAATTACGTACAGAAATCGGACGACTGCGTGAAAAAGCGCGCAAAGCCGAACAATTGGGCATCCTTAATGAGTATGCGGTGTACCAACGAAAAATGGTTATGGCACAATCTTATCTAATTGACCCAAGTACAATTGTGCCTGGTGAAATGTATCGGATTGACGGGGACGAAGGAATGTTTTTTCAAGTCGACTACTTAAAAGGACGTTTTGCCTGGGGTTACAGACTTGGGGGCGAACGTGCAGATGAGGCGCTACCGATTGCCATGCTAAAATCAGTAAAAGAAGGTAAATAAGAAAAGCGTAAGGCGCCGTTTAGCCCCGACAAGTAGGAGGGATGCAGTTCAATCCCTCCCTGCTGGAAGTCTTGATGATAAAGGCGTACTTTGCCTTTTCAGCGAGACTGAAGCGACTCGAGGGGCTGGCGTCTGGAGTCTGGAGTCTAGACATCAATCCATATAGAGAAACTTGTATTTACTTACCTTCGTGTCATGAGTTAGGTGCAAAGTTGAGTTTTTTGCGTAACTTATCCTCGGAGAAAATCCATCCTGTATATGAATTGATGACGTTCAGTTCCTTGTCAATATGTGCAACAGCAACAAATGGGTAATAGCCTTTGCTACGGTAACGAAGATCGATTAAGCGTACTTCACAGATGTCATCGATGTAGGTAATAGACCATCTGTAAATGGGTGAAAATGATGTGAAAGCTTTAATGTTTTTATCGCCCATTGCCACATCAATTTCAGGGGATTTTGGCATAGGTTCCCGTTTAAAGCGATCGTAAATATTAACAGATCTACCGTAAGCGCGTCCAACATAGTGGCACTCTTTTGATGAAGCAGCTATTCTCCATTGGAAAAAGCGCATTGTCGGTGCGATAATAATTTCCGTCGCATCGGGGACCGTATAAAAGACGGCTTTTTTAACGGCCGATTTGACCGCAAATCGCAATAAATAATAAAAGAATATTATTACGTATGTCGTCAAAATCGTATAGACCGGATTTACCCCCATTGCCCAAATAATTAGCGCGATGGCGTGTAATATGAAAATAATTGGATCGAATGTGTTAATGACTCCGATGGCGACCCACTTGTTGGAAAACGGTCGTAATGCCTGCGTTCCATAGGAATTGAAGATGTCGACAAAGACATGTAGAAAGACGGCTAAAAAGGTCCAAGCCCATACATGTAAGAAGTTGGCTTCTGGGACGATAAGCGACATAAGTATTGTAATAAGTAGCGGCCATAATAATACCGCGGGAATCGAATGTGTAATCCCTCTGTGATGCCGTATGTAGACAGCGTTATTTCTCAATTTTAATACGGTATCGATATCCGGGATAAGTGAACCGACAATAACACTTGCAACGACGGCACCCAGTGTCGCACTATCAGCTAAAACGACAGGATCCGCCAGAGCGAGGCCGCCAAGTGCGACACCCATAACAATATGTGTTCCAGTATCCAAATTATCACTCCTTTTACCTAAACAGTCGTGCCAAGCATTGTATTGACTTTTTTAATCACACCTCGGAGTGATTAAGCCCAGACTTTGAATTGAGCTTGTTCCACTACCTACAAAATCTGTGACATCCGGGCCAACAAGGAGGAATTGCAGTTCATTCCTCCCTGTAGATTCGTTCGTATTCATCTCGCCACTTAATAGAGTGGGAGACTTCTGTAGCTGACGCTTCGCTTTCAGTACAAAAAGATTTGCTGAATGAAAGTTAGAAGCCATATACATATCAATACCCGTTTATGCTCAATGATAAGCATATGCGATAAGGAGGAAATGATGCAAATAATAGTGAAGAAAGACGAATTTCGCGAAGCGCTTCTTTCCTGGTATCGTCGTGAAAAAAGAGATTTACCTTGGAGAAGAACGTCGAATCCATATTACATTTGGGTCTCCGAAGTGATGTTGCAACAAACGAGGGTTGATACCGTTATACCTTATTATGAACGGTTTATCGCAAGTTTTCCGACGATGGAAGCACTTGCGGGAGCGGAAGAAAACGATTTATTGAAAATGTGGGAAGGTCTTGGTTATTATTCGCGGGCAAGGAACTTACAAGCAGGAGTGAGGGAAGTTGTGTCGGATTATGGTGGAGAGGTTCCTTCCAATCGAACGGAGATTTCCACATTGAAAGGCGTTGGCCCTTACACTGCTGGAGCGGTTCTCAGTATCGCATACGGGGTTCCTGAGCATGCCGTAGATGGCAATGTTATGCGCGTAATATCGAGACTGCTTCTTATAGAAGAAGATATTGCAATTCCGCGTACAAAAAAGATTTTTGAAACGGTGGTCATGGATTTAATAGACCAAGAAGATCCTTCCTCGTTCAATCAAGGACTGATGGAGCTTGGCGCGACAATTTGTACCCCAAAACCGAAATGCCTTCTTTGTCCGGTTCGTGACTTTTGTTTAGCTTTCCAAGAAGGTAGGCAAGAAGAGTTACCTATAAAAACGAAGAAAACAAAAATGAAAATTATACCTGTTGCATCATTTGCAATTCAAAATAGTGAAGGTGAGTGGTTAATGCGGCAACGACCTTCGAAAGGGCTACTTGCAAGTTTGTGGGAGTTTCCAATGGTCGAGCCAGCGGATGATAAGACACCACAAAAAATGGCTCATGAACATTTCGGTATCGAACTAGTGGGGATAGTTGATATACTAATTTTCAAACATATCTTTTCCCATTTGACATGGGAGATGAAAAGCTTCAGGGCACGGATTGAAAAGACTGATATAATCCCTGATGGTTACCAGTTTTTCTCGCAGGAAGAAGTGGAAGCGCTGCCGAAACCAGTGCCGGTTTTAAAAATTTGGGATGAAATTAAACGAGGAGGACTAAAATGATGGCTGAAAATAAAGTAGCAATGGTGACAGGAAGTTCAAGAGGATTAGGAAAAGCACTTGCGATTGAACTCGCAAAACAAGGTTATGATATTGTAGTGAATTATGCACGAAGCCGTTCTGCAGCTGAAGAAACAGTGAAAGAAATCGAGGCACTTGGCAGGAGAGCAATTATGATCCGTGCAAATGTCGGTGATGTTAAAAAACTTCGTACGATGTTTGAACAAGTAAAAGAGGAATTCGGCCGTTTAGACGTATTTGTTTCAAACGCAGCATCGGGTGTTTTGCGTCCAATTATGGAACTCGAAGAAACACATTGGGATTGGACGATGAATATCAATGCGAAAGCAATGCTATTTGGCGCACAAGAAGCGGCAAGACTTATGGACAAAGGCGGAAAAATCCTTGGAGTTAGCTCACTTGGATCTATTCGATATCTTGACAACTACACGACAGTAGGCGTTTCGAAAGCGGCAATTGAATCGTTGACTCGCTACCTGGCTGTCGAGCTTGCGCCACTAGGAATTGCTGTTAATACTGTTTCGGGCGGCGCGCTTGATACCGAAGCACTAAAACATTTCCCTAATCGTGATGAATTGCTAGAAGATGCGCGTATTAATACGCCAGCGGGTCGCATGGTTGAAATTGAAGACATGGTGAAAGCGGCGATGTTCCTGATCTCGGCTGATTCAGATATGATTCGTGGACAGACGATTATTGTCGACGGCGGACGATCGATTTTACTGTAAAAAATTCCAATTGAATAAAAAATGACTCCTTGCACATGATAGTTGTACGGAGGTGAAAATCCATTGACCAAAAATAACCCGAATCAAACTGATGCGAACCAAGTACGAAAACAGAACCAAGCATCACAACAACAAAACCGAAATGCAATGAATGAGGAGTTTGCTTCTGAAACTGATGTAAATCAGGTTAAGAAACAAAACCAACAATCAATGCAAAAAATGCACAACCAAAAACAAAATCAAAATGCGATGACTGAGGAGTTTGGTTCCGAAACTGATGTAAATCAAGTTAGGAAACAAAACCAACAATCCGAAGCAAAAAAAACCAATGCTTCTGGACAGCGCTCGAATCAGTTCGAGAACGGTTCGAAATAAGTAAATGGATACCGCCGGCCGGCAGGAGCTTTACGCTTCTGCCGGTTTTTTATGGATACAAATGACGTCATGAATGGAAATAAAAGTTGAAAGGTTTCAAATAGTACCGTTCTGTTGGTATAATGATGAGATAATAATGGCTTCGAAATTTTCCGGCAACCAAAAGGTGGGTTAATCATGACGATTGCTAAAGAAGGAGAAACGATACAAGTACATAGTTATAAACATAATGGTAAAATCCATCGGGTTTGGCAGGAAACTGTAGTATTGAAAGGAACGCGTAATATTGTCATCGGTGCAAATGAAAGGACGCTTGTAACAGAGTCGGACGGACGCACATGGTTGACACGCGAGCCTTCCATTTGCTATTTTCACGCTGAGCACTGGTTCAATATCATTTGCATGTTAAGAGAAGATGGCGTTTATTATTACATTAACATGAGCTCACCTTTCGTTTATGATAACAAATCATTGAAGTATATTGATTATGACCTTGACGTAAAAGTGTTCCCGGATATGAGTTATATGATTCTTGACGAGGATGAATATGCTGAACACAGGAAACAAATGGGCTATCCTGATGTCATCGATCAGATATTACAAAAGAACCTGGATACCTTGCTAGGGTGGATTAAGCAGCGCAGGGGACCATTTGCTTCCGACTTCATTGAAGTATGGACTTCCAGATATGAATTCTACAAACAGGTCAAGAAAAGTAAGTGAAAAGCCTGATTGCTATTGCAAGGATGCGGTCGTTGCGACAAGATGTAGCAACCTTAGACTGCCTTCCTTTTTCACTTATGCCTGTCGCGAAAGATTGCGACAGGCATTTTTAACTCGGGTCGGAATCTAGACTCCAGGCGCCAGCCCCTAAGTCGCTTCAGTCTTGCCGAAAAGGCAAAGATCGCCTTTATCATCAAGTCTTTCGGGAGGGATTGAACTGCATCCCTCCAACTTGTCGGGGCTAAACGGCGCCTTACGCTTTTCTTAGTAGGAGGTACAAAGATGGGTGACAGTATAAAACGCTATATGAAGTTTGTTAAGCCATACAACTGGTTAATATTATTGACGATACTTATTGGAATTGTGAAATTCGCAATTCCATTGTTCATCCCACTGCTGATGAAAATTGTAATTGATGACATTATCGGATCGGATACACTTACTAAAGCAGAGATGACGCGCCAATTATTTTATTGGCTTGGCGGGACAGTTCTTGTGTTCTTTATCATCCGCCCTCCAGTTGAGTATTACCGGCAATATTATGCCCAGTATGTGAGCAATAAGATTTTGTATGATATACGGAAAGAATTGTATTCACATCTGCAAAAATTGAGTCTTAGCTACTATTCAAATACACGAGCTGGAGAAATCATTTCGCGCGTTATAAATGATGTGGAGCAAACGAAAAACTTTGTAATGATTGGTCTTATGAATGTTTGGCTTGACCTCGCGACAATCATCATCGCAGTTGTCATTATGCTGACAATGGATGTTCCGCTGACGCTTGTGACGCTACTTGCATTCCCTTTTTATGCGTACAGCGTCAAACACTTTTTCGGGAAACTGCGGGAGTTGACTGGGAAACGATCCCAAGCGCTTGCGGATGTTCAAAGTTATCTGCATGAACGCGTTTCAGGAGTAAGTGTTATAAAAAGCTTTGCACTTGAAGATGAGGAACAACAACGTTTCGATAAGACAAATGGCAACTTTCTCGATAAAGCAATTGATCATACAAAGTGGAATGCGAAAGCATTTGCAGTTGTCAATACGATTACTGATGTAGCACCGCTTCTCGTTCTTGCGTATGCGGGCTATCAGGTTATCAATAATGATTTGTCAGTTGGAACGATGGTTGCCTTCATCGCATACATCGATCGCGTGTATAATCCATTGCGACGATTGGTCAATGCATCGACATCACTCACACAGTCATTTGCCTCTATGGACCGTGTTTTTGACTTGATGGAACAGGAGTATGATGTAACAAATAAGTCCGGCGCAACCCAACTACCTCCAATTGAAGGGGAAATTGAGTTCAACAATGTGAGCTTTACGTATGAACAGGATGGGGAAACGATTTTGGATGGTATTGATTTCACTGTGAAACCAGGTGAAACAGTCGCGTTTGTAGGCATGAGTGGCGGAGGGAAATCAACAATCGTTGGCTTGATACCAAGATTTTATGATGTGGCGGGCGGGGCTGTGCGTATTGACGGGTATGATTTGCGTGACGTCAATATAAAATCGCTTCGTGAACAGATTGGAATTGTTTTGCAAGATACTATATTGTTTAGTGATTCCGTGAAGAGTAATATTTTGATGGGGAAATCGGATGCAACAGATGAAGAAGTGATTGCTGCTGCTAAAGCGGCGAATGCACATGAGTTCATCGAGGGGCTCCCGCTCGGTTACGATACCAAAGTAGGGGAACGTGGCGTGAAGTTATCGGGTGGTCAGAAGCAACGAATTGCGATTGCGCGTGTCTTCTTGAAAAATCCACCGCTCCTTATCTTAGATGAAGCGACATCCGCACTGGACCTTGAAAGTGAGGCGCTCATTCAGGAATCACTTGAACGACTTGCGCATGAAAGAACAACCCTCATTGTTGCTCACCGTTTGTCGACAATTACACATGCTGATAAGATTTTCGTCATTGATTCAGGGCAGTTAAAAGAGACGGGTACACACGAGCAATTGATGAAATTACAAGGAATTTACTATGGTTTGTTCCAAGTTCAAGTACTTGGAAATTCAAAATGATATATAGGGTGAAATAAACAATCTTATTGAATGTGCTTCGGCTATGGCTTAGTTTATATAGGCATACATTTTTTCAACATATATAGTTATTCTAACGTTGAAAAAATAACTTCCCATTGAACTTGACGAAAAGGGCATTGGATTTAGTTGAAACTCCTATATAATAATTAGGTCGGAGTTCGGAGCGTTTTAGCGGTTATCAGATCCATAGTGAGTGGAATCGCGATGATTTAGAATAATGGAGGGATTTTTATGAAAAAAGTAAAGTTTGGACCATTGGCTTTGATAGTGATTGTTTCCCTTTCGGTAATACTTGGAGCGTGTACTTCATCGGGTTTGGATGATGAGAGTACGCAGGAAAATGCAAAGAAAATATTAGTTTACGGACATAGCGGGAATTCCACGTCATTAGACCCAGCTCATATGAAGGAAGGGGATTCCACCCATGTTACTGTCAATCTATATGAGACACTCGTGAACCTTGATGAGCAAGGTACGACGATAGTTCCAGGTTTGGCAGAAAAGTGGGATTCTAGTAAAGACGGTTTGACGTACACGTTCCAGTTACGGAAAGATGTCAAATTCCATGACGGTACAGATTTTAATGCAGATGCAGTCATGAAAAACTTTGAGCGCTGGACTAACGGCGATGCAGAAGAGTTTCCTTTCTACAGTTCAGTATTTAATGGTTTCAAAGGGGATGACAGTCGTATTATTGAATCGGTGGCGACTGACGGCGATGATACTGTAACAATCAAGTTGAATAACCCACAAGCATCATTCTTGAAAAATCTAACGATGAGTCCGTTCTCGATTGTTAGTCCGAACGTATTTGAACAAAGCGATGAGGAATTTGAAAGCGATCCTATAGGTACGGGACCGTTCCAATATTTCGAAGGGAAACAGAATGAAGCAATCGTAGTTGTGAAATTTCAAGAGTATTGGCAAGAAAGTTTGCCGAAGCTTGAAAAAATCATCTTCAAGTCAATTCCTGATAACACTGCACGCTTGAATGCGTTGATTGCAGGGGATATCGATCTAGCCGATAGTATTAATCCGGCAGATAGAATGGAAGTTGACGACGATGCCGACTTACAATTTTTTGAACGACCTTTTATGGAAAACATTTATGAAGATGCTCCTTCCATATTTGCTGCCGATTCAACACCACTTTTCGGAGCGACAAAATACATGATGAATTACTTACCACAAGTAACGGGTTTTGATGTGTTGTCGAAAGTGGAGTTCGAATTACCAGCAGAAGAAGAAGAAGAAGAAGAGTGAAAAAGCTATCCGATTGGCCGATACCATGGTCAATCGGATAGCTTTTTTTCGGCAGTAAATGAACACATCACCTATAGTTGATAGGAAGCAGTACCAAGAGTATGCCTTTGTTATTATAAGAATATATAAAAAAGTATTGCATTTATTCCGTATAATCGTATAATTAAAACGACCTATTAATTCTGAAAATAACTAATTGATTGATTAAGAAAAAGGGTGATCTGATGGATGAGAGGAAGACTGTCCTCCAAGTAAAAGATTTACAGACGACCTTTTTTACTGATTCGGGGGAAATACCGGCTGTTGATCATATTGACTTTCACTTGAATGAAGGAGAAATCCTGGGAATTGTCGGAGAATCTGGCTGCGGGAAAAGTGTAACCTCCTTATCGATAATGGGGCTAGTACCAAAGCCTCCTGGGAAAGTTGTCGGAGGTAAAATATTATTTGAAGATAAAGATTTGCTGACCATGAATGAAAAACAGATGCGGCGTATTCGAGGAAACGACATTGCGATGATTTTCCAAGAACCTATGACATCACTGAATCCATTGTTCTCGATTGGCAATCAAATGACAGAAGCAGTGCGGATTCACGAAAAAGGCTGGTCTAAGAAAAAGGCTGAGGGAAAAGCAGTTGAAATGTTGAAACTGGTCGGTTTGCCTCGTGCTGAGGAAATGATGAGAGACTACCCTCACCAATTATCGGGTGGAATGCGACAACGTGTAATGATTGCGATGGCATTGGTATGTGATCCTAAAGTACTTATTGCTGACGAACCGACCACTGCTCTTGATGTGACGATTCAAGCGCAGATATTGAAGTTAATGAGAGAATTAAATACGAGATTGAATACAGCTGTTCTCCTTATTACTCACGACTTGGGTGTCGTTGCAGAAACATGCGAACGTGTCATTGTCATGTATGCTGGACAAATTATTGAAGAAGCATCCGTTAAGATGATCTTCGAAGATCCACAGCATCCTTATACAAAAGGGTTAATTCAATCCGTTCCCGACATGCGCTACAAAAAGGAGCGACTCTATTCTATCCCTGGTAGCGTGCCGAAACCCGGTTCAATCCGGCAGGGGTGCAGATTTGCAGCGAGATGTGAGTTTGCATTTGATCGTTGTCTAACAGAAAACCCTGAACTATATGAAACATCGGATGTTCACCAGACTCGATGCTTCCTATACGACAGAGAAGGGGTGAAACAGCATGACAACAAAGCCCTTATTGAAAGTTGAAGGTTTGAAAAAGTATTTTCCAGTTAAAAAAGGAATTCTTGGCAGAACAGTCGGTTATGTCAAAGCGGTAGATGACGTATCGTTTTACGTGAATGAAGGCGAAACGCTCGGCATTGTAGGTGAATCTGGATGCGGTAAATCGACAACGGGCCGGATGCTTATGCGACTTCTTGAACCAACCGAAGGAAAAGTTGAATTTGACGGCAAAGATTTGACGTCCTTGTCTACCGGAGAAATGCGGAAAACGAGACGTGACATCCAAATGGTATTCCAAGATCCATACGCATCTCTCAATCCGCGTCACACGATTGAAAAGATATTAGAAGAGCCGCTCATTGTGCATGGCATTGATAATTCGAAAGAGCGGAAAAGGAAAGTGCGTGAATTCCTTGAAATTGTTGGACTAAGCGCATATCATGCCAAGCGCTATCCGCATCAGTTTAGTGGAGGACAGCGGCAGCGTATTGGGATTGCTCGAGCGCTAATGACAAATCCGAAACTGATAATTGCTGATGAACCTGTTTCGGCTCTCGATGTGTCGATTCAGTCTCAAGTGTTAAACCTGATGCAAGATTTGCAGAAGGAATTCAATCTCACTTATATCTTCATAGCCCATGATCTAGGAGTCGTCCGTCATATTAGTGATCGTGTCGGCGTTATGTATCTTGGAAAGATGGTAGAAATGGCAGACAGCGAGCAGCTCTATGCGAAACCGCTTCATCCGTATACGAAGGCATTATTGTCAGCGGTTCCAGTACCTGATCCAGACTTCAAGAAAGAGCAAATTCTTCTTGAAGGGGATATTCCAAACCCAGCGAATCCTCCTAGTGGCTGCACGTTTCATACGCGCTGTCCGCATAAAATGGAAATTTGCACGAAAGTTACACCAAGGCTTGTCGAGCATGATTCGGGTCATTCTGTCGCCTGTCACCTTTACAGTGAGCAGGTAGACAATGATATAAAACAGTTGGAGGGGTCAATATGAGAAAAAGGAAGTTAGGTTTACTAGCACTGATGTTGCTTCTCGTTCTTTCGGCAGCGCTAGCCGCTTGTGGGTCAGATGCCGACGATGGCAAGAAGGAAGACGGTAAAGAGGAAGGTACTAAAACTGAAGATGGTAAAACTGAAGACGGTAAAAATGCGCAAGATACATTAGTGTTTGGACGCGGTGGGGATTCAACGTCTCTCGATCCATCAAGGGTCACTGAAGGAGAATCCTTCAAAGTTACGGTCAATCTTTATGAAACTCTTCTAAACTTCGGGGAGGAAGACACAACGATTAACGCAGGACTTGCAACAGAATGGGAACCAAGTGAGGACGGTTTAACATATACGTTCAAACTACGTGAAGGTGTCAAATTCCATGATGGAACTGACTTCAATGCTGACGCTGTCGTTAAAAACTTCGAGCGCTGGGCAAATGGGGATGCAGAAAAATTCCCATACTATAACTCAATGTTCGGTGGATTTAAAGGTGATGAAGGACATGTTATTGAGTCGGTTACAGCAGACGGTGATAATACAGTCCTAATAAAATTAACGCGTCCACAAGCACCATTCCTTAAAAATATTGCAATGAGCATGTTTGCAATTGCAAGTCCGACTGCATTTGAAATAGGTGACGATCAATTCGAAAGAAATCCAGTAGGTACAGGTCCATTCAAGTTCGTAGAATGGAAACCTAATGAAACAATCACAATTGAGAAATTTGATGACTATTGGGATGCAGAACTACCAAAACTTAAAAGAATTATCTTCCGTTCAATTCCTGACAACTCTGCACGTTTGAATGAATTGATGGCTGGAAATATCGAACTTGCAGATGGCATTAATCCATCGGATGGCAAATCGATTGAGGATAATGAAAAACTTCAGTTATTTGAACGTCCATCTATGAACGTAGGCTATTTAGGTCTTACAGTAACACGCCCGCCTTTCGATAAAAAAGAAGTGCGTCAAGCGATTAACTATGCAATTGACAAGCAATCCATTGTTGATTCATTCTTCGAAGGACGTGCGGATGTCGCGAAAAACCCGATGCCGCCATCCATTTCAGGTTATAACGATGAGGTAGAAGGATATGAATACAATCCTGAAAAAGCGAAAGAACTTCTAAAATCGGTAGGACTTGAAGACGGTTTCGAAATGGAACTATGGGCAATGCCAGTACCACGTCCATATATGCCAGATGGTAAAAAAGTTGCTGAAGTCATTCAGAAAAACCTTGCAGATATAGGAATTACTGCGAAAATTGTTTCTCATGAATGGGCAACGTACCTTGAACTTGCAAGTAAAGGGGATGCAGATGCGTTTATGCTCGGCTGGACTGGGGATAACGGAGATGCGGATAACTTCCTATACGTCTTGTTAGATGAAGACAATATCGGCAGCAATAATTATACGTACTATAAGAACGACAAACTCCATGAAATCTTTATCGCAGCACAAACTGAAGTCGATGAAGAGAAACGAAATGAATTGTACAAAGAAGCACAGGTTATTATTAATGAAGATGCTCCTTGGGTGCCGCTTGCTCACTCAACTCCACTTCTTGGAGGAGCTCAGAATCTATCAGGCTTCCAGCCGCACCCAACTGGGTCGGATTTACTTTCAAAAGTAGAATTCAAGTAACTGATTGTTAGAGGTGAACGGAAAGGGAGAGGTCTTTCGGATTTCTCCCTTTTCCCTTTCATTTGATGGATACATATAAGTTGATTGTAGAGTTGGAGAGGTGAAAAATTATGCTGAGCTACATTGGAAAAAGATTACTGCAGCTCATTCCTGTCCTGCTTGGAATGACGTTTATCGTATTCATGATTATCCGTGCAATTCCGGGTAATCCCGCGCAAATTATACTCGGGCAGCAGGCAACTAAAGAAGCAGTTGAAGCGCTGACAATAAAGCTTGGTTTGGATAACCCTTGGTATGTTCAGTATTTCAAATACCTGGGTGACCTTTTCAAAGGAGATCTGGGTGAGTCGATGAGAACTCGAGCTCCTGTATCAGATGAAATATGGCCTTATTTAGCTGCTACATTTGAATTGGCGCTATTTGCCATTGTTATTGCAGTTATTATCGGTATCAATGCAGGAATTATCTCAGCGTGGTTCCAAAATTCATGGTTTGACTATACGGCGATGATTTTAGCGCTTGTTGGTGTGTCTATGCCTATCTTCTGGCTTGGTCTTATGGGGCAATGGGTATTTTCTGTAGAAAATCCATGGTTGCCAACTGGAGGGCGAGAGGAAGTACGCGATCCCATCAATGCCATAACAAATCTTTATGTACTCGATACAATTATCCAAGGACGTTTTGATCAGTTATGGCAGGTTTTCCGTCACCTTATTTTACCAGGACTAGCACTGGCGACAATTCCGATGGCAATTATCGCGCGGATGACCCGTTCAAGTATGCTCGAAGTAATGCGTTCAGATTATATTCGTACCGCTCGAGCAAAAGGGCAGAAAATGTTTTGGGTAGTTTATAAGCATGCACTTAAAAATGCTATTATTCCGGTGTTAACAATTATTGGTCTCCAAATGGGGATGTTACTCGGCGGTGCGATTTTGACAGAGACAATTTTTTCTTGGCCTGGTATTGGGCGTTATATTTACGACGCAATTGGATTCCGAGATTACCCTGTCATTCAGTCAGCAATTCTAATTGTAGCGCTCTTCTTTGTTATGATTAACTTGCTTGTAGACTTGCTCTACAGTCTGATAGATCCGAGGATTAAATATGATTGAGGAAGGGGGAAGCACTTATGTCTGAATTTGTACCTAAGGCCGATGGAATTGCGAATAATAAAGTTGATAAAACTGCAGGACCTTGGCGTGAAGCTTGGAATGGCTTTAAAAAGAGTAAAGTGGCAGTTGTCGGTATGGGTATTGTTTTATTCTTTATCCTGCTAGCGGGTTTCGGTCTTGCGGCGGAACAAGGTTATCTCGGTCCAAACATTGGACTAGAGGGCATTAACGATCAAAAATTATCGGATCGGCTTCTCCCTCCTTCAAGTGAATATTGGTTTGGAACAGATGACCTTGGAAGGGATATTTTTTCCCGAATTGTTCATGGTGCCCGAATTTCACTATGGGTTGGATTCTTTTCTGTAATCGGATCGGTGGTAGTAGGAAGTATATTGGGTATCGTAGCAGGTTATTATGGCAGATGGGTTGATACGATTATTTCACGAGTGTTCGACATTATGCTGGCATTTCCTTCTATCTTATTGGCCATTGCAATTGTTTCAGTACTTGGTCCGAATTTGCAAAATGCGCTTATCGCAATCGCAGTAATTAATGTACCGAACTTTGGAAGGCTCATTCGTTCAAAAGTATTGAGTATAAAAGAAGATGAATATATTACTGCGGCAAAAGGGATCGGAATGAAAGATGCGCGGATTCTATTTTCCCACATCTTGCCGAACTCTATGGCGCCGGTAATTGTTCAAGGGACACTAGCAATTGCAACGGCAATCCTCGAAGCAGCTGCACTAGGATTTTTAGGACTGGGTGCACAAGCGCCGATGCCAGAGTGGGGAAAAATGTTAGCGGATTCAAAAAGCTTCCTACATTCAGCCCCATGGACAATGATTTTCCCTGGTATCGCAATTATGCTTACCGTACTGGGCTTTAACTTAATGGGTGATGGTTTACGTGATGCACTCGATCCTAAGATGAAGAGTTAAGATAATGAAAACGCCCTACATCCCGATGAATTTAGCGGGATGTAGGGCATTTTTTAATAGATAAGAAAGTATAAGTTTTTGAACCTAGAGCAATGTCTAGCTCCAGCGCTTTTCTTAATAGATTTCTTCTGTCAGTTTCGAATTCACTTTATTGTTATGATACTTCTGAAATAGAACAATCAGCTTGTCAAAGTGTTCAAGTTGTTCTTCATAATTAAAGATAGACGACAGGATATGAAGAAGATGATAGGCGGAAAATTCCTCTTCTTCTTTCGTAAGGGCAATTTCCTTTGCAAAAATCTCCATCACCTCATGACGCTGGATGTATTCTTCATTCGGACTGGTATTTACTGCATCAGACTTCAGTTTACCAACGAACTTCAGATGGAGTTGTTCGTGATATGTGAGCAGTGCGTCGAGACGTTCCTGCACCATCATCCGGAAATGTTCCGGCAAATCAATCAGTTCATTTTCATACTGATGAAGTCTTTTCAAAACATCATAACTGCTCCTTGAAGTAGCAACCATTTGTCTGTAAACGACAAGTTTTCTCGCTTTGTTTCTCGTATTCTTTTTGAAGTAGCTCCGTTCCTCTTTAAATAGTGTGTACAGCTGATCTACCTGAGAAAGGCGCTCCTTCGATTTTGTCAGTGACTTTTTTGTTGCTAAGTGATCAGATGCTTGCCTTCCAGCCAGGCGGGTCCAACGAATAATTTCGTCTTGTGCCTGATGAATGGACTCAAATAATTTTGTTTCGTATTTCGGTGGCATGAACAGCAAGTTCACAACGAAAGCGGCAAGAATACCGATAATCAATGTCAAAAATCTGAGCAATGCAAATGACAGGAACTCATCGCCTTTGATTTCCATTATGGCGATCATTACCACGAGTGCCATCGAAATTGATTTTTCAAGGCCTAATTTAACCATTATTAATATAATAATGACCGCGGCAAGTCCTATGAAGACTAGCTGATTACCAAACAGGAGAACAAATAAAACCGCAACAACTGCGCCAATTATATTACCTTGAACCTGTTCGATAATTGTTAAATAAGATCTATAGATAGAAGGTTGGATGGCAAAAATGGCCGCGATTCCCGCAAACAATGGATGCGGCATGTGTAGAACTTCTGCTAGGAACAATGCGAACATAATCGCAATGCCCGTTTTAAAAATGCGGGCACCAAGTATCATGGGGGTTATCCTTTCTGATCAAATACGCCTTGGCGTATTTGCGCACAGACTTTTATCGAGCCTGCTCGATAAATTCCACTTAAAAGTCTGTGGCATCCGTCGGAGACTGTAACTTCATTTAGCTAGAGTTTTGCTCCTACCAAGTTGTATGCCTATTTTGCAAATGCTTATCACTTTATCGAAGTGGAAGGCTTCCGCTAAATGAAGTTAAAGCTGTTTTTCGCTACTGTACCTTAACAATACCGTGCGGTCAACCGTTTATAGAAGTTGCAAGCTCTTTGAATGAATGATCGACTGCAACAAGTGTATCCATAATGTCTTCTTCCGTATGAGCAATTGTTAAAAACCACGCTTCATACTTGGAAGGTGCAAGGTTTATACCGTTTTTTAACATCAGTTTGAAGAACTTGGCGAATACATTGCCGTCTGTAGCTTCAGCTTGTTCGTAGTTTTCGACTTTTACGTCCGTAAAGAACAACGTAAGGGCTCCTCCAAGACGGTTTGTCGTTAATGTAATTCCGTGCTCTTTTGCAGATTTTACAATGCCCTCTTCAAGAATAGCACCTAGACGGTCCATTTCTTCATAAATACCAGGCGTTTGGAGAACTTCTAGAAGAGCAATTCCCGCTAACATCGACGCTGGATTCCCTGCCATTGTCCCCGCTTGATAAGCAGGTCCTAGTGGAGCGACTTGTTCCATAATTTCTTTTTTTCCACCGTATCCGCCAATTGGTAAGCCACCGCCAATAATTTTTCCGAATGCAGTAAGGTCAGGTGTTAAACCGAGCAAGTCCTGTGCGCCGCCGTAGTGGAAACGAAATGCTGTAATTACTTCATCATAAACAATTAAAGCGCCTTTTTCGGCTGCGATATCATGGACGAGCGGAAGAAACCCTTCTTTTGGTTCAACGATGCCGAAGTTACCAACGATTGGCTCGACTAGAATACATGCGATTTGGTCGCCCCATTTTTCCATTGCTTCTATATAAGCATTAGGATCGTTAAATGGAATCGTAATTACCTCTTTAGCAATCGACTCTGGCACACCTGCTGAATCAGGAGTACCAAGCGTTGCGGGGCCAGAACCTGCTGCAACGAGTACAAGATCCGAGTGACCGTGGTAACAGCCTGCAAATTTCATGATTTTTGTCCGCCCTGTATAAGCACGAGAAACTCGAATTGTCGTCATGACTGCTTCTGTCCCAGAGTTTACAAAACGTACTTTATCCATTCTAGGCATTGCTTCCTTCAACATTTTTGCAAACTTCACTTCATGTCGAGTAGGCGTTCCGTATAGCAAACCTGTTTGCGCGGCTTTAACGATTGCTTCAGTAATATGTGGATGGGCATGCCCCGTAATGATTGGTCCATATGCAGCAAGATAGTCGATGTATTTATTGCCGTCGACATCCCAGAAGTAAGCACCTTCTGCACGTTCCATTACTGTAGGGGCTCCGCCGCCAACTGCATGGTATCCGCGCGATGGGCTATTTACCCCTCCTACGATATGCTCGCAAGCTTCATTATAGATTTTTTCTGAATTCGTTCTGATCATTTCAATTCCCCCGTTCAATTCATTACCCTCTCTATTCTAAACAAAATGAAGCAGATAGCCAAAGAATTTGAAACTAAAGGGCGCATTCTGTACGATTAAGGAAAGAATATATTGGAGGAATGGATAATGACGACACTTGAAGGTATGCATGCACCGGAATTTACATTGCCAAATGAGAACGGTGAAATGATTTCACTAAAAGACTTCGCTGGTGAAAAGTATGTTGTTCTCTATTTTTATCCGAAAGATTCAACACCTGGATGTACAACGCAAGCTTGCGATTTCCGAGATGCGTATGAAGACTTTAGCAAGTTGAATGCAGTAGTGCTTGGAGTGAGCCCTGATGGCGCAGCTTCACATGAGAAATTTATCGGGAAACATGGACTGCCGTTTTCCCTTCTTGTTGACGAAGAGCACACAGTTGCTGAAAAATATGATGTTTGGAAGTTGAAGAAGATGTTCGGTAAGGAGTATATGGGTATTGAGCGTTCGACATTTTTGATTGATCCGACGGGGACGGTTGTTAAAGAATGGCGTAAAGTGAAAGTGAAAGGCCATATAGAAGAAGCGCTTGTGACATTGGAGCAACTAACACAGCCTTGAGGGGGAACGAGAAATGGAAGTACTATTCACATTTGATATGAAGAAACATCAGGAACAGGGGCTTGTCATGAAGTTTCCTGAAGTTACATTTCAATTCAACAAAAAGCCGGAAGACATTGAAATTCAAACAGCATCAATTATTGTGACATATGGCGGTGATGTAGACGTTGCGCTACTCGACAAAGCGATAGCATTGGAATGGATAATGGTTGCGTCGGCTGGCGTTGAAAAAATGCCTCTTGCTGAAATAGCTGAGCGCAACATCGTCATGTCAAATGTTCGCGGTATCCACAAAACACCGATGGCAGAATCCGTTCTCGCGCATATATTATCACTGCAACGGTCGTTACCACTTATTGATGAAAGACAACGTTCAAAAGAATGGAATCGGAAAGTCGGCTCGATTGAATTAAAAGGGTCGACTGCGCTTATCTTAGGTCCTGGCGCAATTGGTTCTGAAATAGGACGCTTACTTCAAGCATTTGGTGTCACTACAATTGGTTGTAACAGATCGGGCAGGGCAAGTGAATCGATGGATGAGACAATAAAGTTTGAAGCTTTGATAGATAGAGTGGGCATAGCAGACTTCGTTATTTCTGTTTTACCGAGTACACCAGAAACAAAAGGACTGCTAACAGAAGGGCATTTCAAAGCCATGAAGGATAATGCGGTCTTCATGAATTTTGGTCGGGGTGACCTCTTTGCTGAACCGATTCTAATAGATGCATTGAAAAGTAATGAAATCAGGCATGCGGTTCTTGACGTATTTGAAACAGAGCCGCTACCTGCTGACAATGAACTATGGTTACTTGCAAATTGTACGATATCGCCACATGTTTCAAGTCTTTCTGGAAAGTATGTTGAAAGGGCCCTCACTATTTTTGAAGAAAACCTAGGTAAGTGGCAACAGGGGGAGCGGAATCTTCTGAACTTGATTGACATGGAACTTGGCTACTGAGTGGGAACTAAATTGATGGACACAAATGAAGTGGCTCACACAGCGCTTTAGTTGACATATGCACCCTATTTTAAGTACACTAATGATAATAATTATAAAGTGAGAATCTTTATGGATAGAGGTGCATAGCGATGTCGGAAGTTAGATTGAAAGGCGCGCTGGACGCATTGAAAAATAGTGGCGTCAGAATAACGCCACAGAGGCATGCGATTTTAGAGTATCTTATCTCCTCTGAGTCACATCCAACGGCTGATGATATATATAAAGCACTTGAATCTGATTTTCCTAACATGAGCGTTGCAACAGTATATAATAACCTTCGTGTGTTCCGCAATGCGGGACTTATTAAGGAACTTACTTATGGAGATGCTTCAAGCCGTTTTGACTTTGTTACTCACGATCATTATCATATCATCTGTGATGAATGCGGAACGATTGTTGATTTCCATCATCCTGGACTTGAAGAGGTGGAGCGCTTAGCTTCTCATGTAACAGGATTCAAAGTAAATTATCACCGTCTGGAAGTATATGGTACATGTCCTTCATGTGTTTCGCGCGTAGCGAATACTAAATAAAAAAACGTCCGAAACTCCTTCCAGTGAAGGTTGTATCGGACGTTTTTTTTTATTCCTTAGAATCCTCTTTTATTGCAGCAGTTTTGTTCTTCGTTCTATTATATGATTCGTCAAACTCTTTTCCTTCTAATGAAGGGTCAAGTGTGAGTGGCTC